>NZ_CANMBY010000001.1 GCF_947496195.1 uncultured Polaribacter sp.
ACTGCACTTGCTGTATCGTCAACTGCGGTTGGTGTTGTTAATGTCGATGGTGGTGTACCTACTGTTACTGTTACTGTTCCTTGATACTGATTGGAACCTACTGTTAATGTATAATCAAATGTATCTATACCTACAAAGTTTGTTGGTGGTGTATACAAAATCTTATCATCTGCTTGGTTTATTCCTGCAGTTCCTCCATCATCTAATGTTAAAGTTCCTCCTTGTGTTGTAGTTCCTATTAAATGATTTGGACTATTGATTAACATTGTTCCAACACCTACTGTTCCAAAATTATCATTAGCTAAAACATCTATGATATTATTAGTACTGTTCTCAGCAACGTTTAATGAGTCATCTACTGCACCTTCTGCTGATACTCCAGCATCTACTGTTACTGTTACAGTTGCTGTTGCAGCAATACCATTTGTATCTGTAATGGTATAGGTAAACGTATCTGGTCCTGAATAATCTCCTTCTGGTGTGTAGGTAATATAATCATCTAAATAATTTGTTGCTGTACCATTGTTGTTCACTGCAATTGAACCTCCATTTGCTGTAACAATAGACATTTTACCATTTACTAGTGTTAATGAATGTGATGTATTTGGTCCAAAAGTACCAAAGCAATCGTTATCTAATATGTTCAAATTATTATTAGCACTATTCATATTTACAGTAAACGTATCATCTACTGCTGTAGGAACTGTATCCATAACATGAACAACTCTTGTTGCTGTTCCTGTATTACCTCTAGAATCAACTATAGAATATACAATATTATATCTACCAACTGTTGTATTGTCTAATGCTGAAGTATCTATTGTTCCTCCATCATTAGTGAAATCTAAAGGACCATCTATATTATCGTTTACAGAAGTTACTCCTTGCTCTATATAAACATTGTTCAATTCTAATGTCTGTGGATTATCTCCAGTTAAAACAATTACTGGACCTTGTGTATCTTTTGTTGTGGTATCAGTTACATCTGCACCTTGATTTCCTGCTTGATCAGTTGAATAAACTGTTAAAGTAAGTGTACCATCATCTAAACTTGAAAGGTTTATTGTACCTGTTAATGCTACTGTTCCTCCACTAACGGTTGTACCACTTCCTGTTACTGCAGGATTGTTACCATCTGAAATTGACCAATTATATGAAGAATTTGCCTCTAAACCTGTAATTGCGAATGAAGATATATTTACAATAGCTGGATTTACTGGATTTGTAAGTGCATTAATGCCATAACCAGTTGGGGCTGTTCTATCAATTGCAACTGCATTTCCTGATGATAGTGCTAATATATCTGCTATTCCATTATTATCATCATCAGCAATGTTTGATATTAAAAAAGCTGCTGTTCCTTCTGTTGTGTTGGCTCCTACTGTTAATGTAGCTGTCCAATTATTACCTGAAGTATTAGTAACATTTGCAGTTTCTGTTGCAATGGTAACTGTTGGTGTGTTTATAGTTTCATTAGATTCAAAACTTAATGTAATTACATCTCCCTCTTTTGCAAAACCTGTATTTAAGTTATTATTTGAAAGCATAGTTACATTTGATATCACTGGTGGAGTTATATCATTAACTGTTACAGAAAACTGACTTGTTGTTGTTGCGTTATTTGAATTATCTGTACCTGTTATTGTAAAGGTATATGGGCTATTAGCTAAAGAAGCTCCAGCATTTAAAGTGATAACACCTGAAGAATTAACAGAAACATCTGCACTTGAATCTGTCCAAGTTACATCTTCATTAGCTGATATAGTACCTAAAGCAGTTTCACCTTCGTCTATATTAGCTACTACACTATTTGATATCACTGGTGGAGTTATATCATTAACTGTTACAGAAAACTGACTTGTTGTTGTTGCGTTATTTGAATTATCTGTACCTGTTATTGTAAAGGTATATGGGCTATTAGCTAAAGAAGCTCCAGCATTTAAAGTGATAACACCTGAAGAATTAACAGAAACATCTGCACTTGAATCTGTCCAAGTTACATCTTCATTAGCTGATATAGTACCTAAAGCAGTTTCACCTTCGTCTATACTAGCTACTACACTAGGCGTAAGAGTTGGTGCTGTATTGTCTACAGTTATAGTTGCTGTTGCAGGTGTTGTTGTAAAATTATAAACATCATCTAATATATAAAGTTGATAAACCCCTTCTGCTGTTGGAGCTGTTATTGTACTTCCTGCAATTGCAGAAGTTGTTACAGTTGATCCGTTTGCACTAAATGTATAATTTTGGAAAATAGCGCTAGTAATATCTCCATTAGGTATTAACCAAGCTGTTTCATTTGCAGAAACTGATGCATCTAAAGTAATAGTAGCGCCAGAAACAACATTTTTATTAGCTGCTAACACTGTGTTTGGATTACTAGTTGGACCAATCATATCTATAGAGAAAACATCAGTTAAAGTAGTTGGATCCATTACATTACCAGCTAAATCAGCTGAATTAGAAATAGTTATATCAATATCTTCATATTCATTATCATCATCTATAGGAGGATCAAGTAATAATCTGAAACGACTATGAGGTCCTACAGAACCTGCTGTAAATCCAGAAGAATTACTTCTATTAGCTAACACTACTGATGCATCTGGGCTATATGAAAGAGTTGGCCAATTACTAATAGGTTCATAGTCCATATTTTCACTGAACTCAATAAAAAAATCAAGACCAAATCTTTGAGCGTTAACTTCTCTCATTGTGTTTCTAACTGGATATGTGCCAGTATTAAAACCTACTTTACTAATAGAATTTACTGTAGGTTTCACTGTATCAATAACTAAGGTTGATAATGCAGGGCTTTCTGAAGATTCAGAACCATTTGTGATAGTTGCTGTAATTGAATATGTACCATCAGAAATTACATTAGAAGTAATATCCACAGAAGTTTCACCTCCAATTAAAATTGCACTTGAGCCTAGTAAGGTACCAGAAGTACCATCTGCATAAATTTTTATAACATCACCTGCAGCTGCAGTAAAACCACTAATTGTAAATGTAGGTGTGTTATTGTTTGTAACATTATCAGAATCCACACGTCCTGTGTCAGAACTAGCTGTTAAATCTGGAGCTACAGTTGGTGCACCAGGCACAATTGTTAATGTTTTTTCAGTTAAAACTGCACTATTATAGTTTAAAGAATTATTATTTTCTAAATTCTTTTTAACAACTGTAAAAATGTCGTTTTCGAAAAACAATTTTTCATCATTAGTAGATGCAAAATTTGAAAATAGAATAAAACTAAATACAATTAAAGTAGTAATTTTTTTCATGGCGTATTATGTTGGGTTTAATAATATTAATATTAATTAACCACTGTCTTTATCATCTTTAATTCAAAAGACAAAAACATAATTTAGGGAAGTAATGTTTTGGTTAGGTGTTAGTTGGAGGATTTACAAATATATAGTAATAATGTCATTTTTTTATTTTTTTTTTATTTTTTTTACAAAAAAAATATAAATACCTGTATATCAGATTTTTAACCTTTATTAAATTTTAATAAAAAACTAATAATCAATAAAATAACTAAAAAGAAATTAGAAAGATCTAATAGCTCTTACATAATTAGAAGCATTTTTAATTGCTGTTGCAACATTTCCGTTAGTAAGATCTACAACACTTGATGAAGTATTAGACACCTCATTAGATGACCAATAGGTAGTATTTGCTAAAGATTCTCCACTATTTGCATTAATTGAATTGTTTACTGTTTTTTTATTTAAATACAATAAATTTAATTCATATATACTTGGTAAATACCAATCTCCATAAGTTACACCAGCTTCAGTTGCCTGAAATTCGTTAACTAATCTTGCAGCATAGTTATTTGTACTAGAACTAATACCATTTTGAGAAGCTATGATAATACTTGTATTTGATTTACCTGCAAATAAACCATCACCTTTTGCATGGGTATTTCCAAATCCGTTAGAATTCATCCAACTAGCACTTGAAGTAACATCAAATTTTGATACTACTAAGCCATGTTTACCTGATTCATCTACCCAAAATACAATACCTCCATAAGCAAAATCACCAATCTTATATATTGTTCCTGAGGTTTTTGCATGCAATGCATATGGAACACTCACTAATTTACTTGTACCAGAGATTGTGTAATTAGTACCACCAGTAATATCTATTTCAGATTTAATATAATAACTATCAGAACTCCAATTTATACCAACCATAGAACCAGATATAGAGTTGCCTGTTCCAATATTTAAGGTTATTAAACCATTAATATTAGTGGTAACAGAATGTGTCTCAACAAAAACTGCTGATCCAGAAGCTGATGTTTTTAAAATACTTAATTGCACACCAACACTTTGGTTTGTTAACAAGTTACCAGAAGCATCTCTTACAATTGCTTGGTAAGTAAATTCTTGTGGTGTTTGAGCTAAAAAAGTAGTTGAAAATAATAAAAATGAAACTAATAAAATATTTTTCATAAATCAGTTTTTTAATAATTTAAAGGAAATAATTTGCTTTCCAGATTTTATCAATTGTAATAAATAAACGCCTTTAGAATATGGCTGAATATTTACATTGGTTAATTCTTTAGTAATTGTTTGGTCTAATATTTGTCTTCCTCTAATATCAAATATTTTTAATTGATAAGGAAAATCTACTCCTTGTTTTAATTCTAAGTTAAAAAGACCAGTTGTAGGGTTAGGGTATGTCTTAAAAGATAGCCCCAAATTAACTTCTTCTATATTTAAGGCAATTAGTTCAAAAGGCTGTTGAACTCCTAAATGAAAACTTGCAGCTGAATTTGTATTAGAATGAACTACTATTTGACCAATAGTATATGACAAACTACCATTACTTGTAATATTTCCTCCAGAAGAAACAATTGCATTTTGAGCTGTATTCGAAAAAGTAAACAAACAGAAAAAACAAAAAAACAATAGAAATTTCATAAACAATTTTTTAGAATAAGCTTAATTTTTCTAGCAAGTAAATTTAATGTTTTTTTTTACTTTACAAGTTTTCTTTAAAAAAAGTGTTTTAAATAATTTATTATGTGCAGTTAAAATATTTGCTTTTAACCTTTAAAGCAAAGAACTGTTTTAGTTAGTTTAATTGTATCTTTGCAAAAAATTTCATCTTAAAATGAATAGTATAGTTGCCATTGTTGGAAGACCAAATGTTGGAAAGTCTACTTTATTTAACAGACTTGTACAAAGAAGAGAGGCTATTGTTGACGCTGTAAGTGGTGTTACTAGAGATAGGCATTATGGAAAATCGGATTGGAATGGTAAAGAATTCTCTGTAATAGATACTGGGGGTTACACTATTGGATCTGATGATATTTTTGAAGAAGAAATTAGAAAACAAGTTGCTTTAGCAATTGATGAAGCTGACATTATTATTTTTGTTGTAGATGTAGAAGATGGTATAACACCTATGGATGCAGAAGTTGCAAACCTATTAAGAAAGGTAAAAAAACCAATTTTTATAGCCGTAAACAAAGTTGATAATGCAATGAGAGCTGCAGATGCAGTTGAATTTTACAACTTAGGTTTAGGAGATTATCATACAATATCATCAATAAATGGTAGTGGTACAGGAGATTTATTAGATGCTGTAGCAGAAAAATTAGCTAAACCAGAAGAAGTAGATTTAGAAAAAGATGAGCTTCCAAGATTTGCTGTTGTTGGTAGACCAAATGCAGGTAAATCATCATTTATAAATGCTTTAATTGGTGAAGACAGAAATATTGTTACCAATATTGCAGGTACAACTAGAGATTCTATAGACACAAAGTATAATAGATTTGGTTTCGATTTTAATTTAGTAGATACTGCAGGAATACGTAAAAAATCTAAAGTCAAAGAAGATTTAGAATTTTATTCTGTTATGCGTGCAGTAAGAACTATCGAATATTCTGACGTTATTATTTTAGTTGTTGATGCTACTCGTGGTTTTGAAGGCCAAGATGAAAAGATTTTTTGGTTGGCAGAAAAAAACAGAAAGGGTATTGTAATCTTAATTAATAAATGGGACTTAATTGAGAAAGAAACCAATACCATGCGCGATTTTGAAGCTAAAGTTAGAAAACAAATAGAACCTTTTACAGATGTACCAATCGTTTTTATTTCTGCATTAACCAAACAAAGATTGTTTAAAGCAATAGAAACAGCTGTGGAAGTTTTTGAAAACAGAAAAAACAGAATTGCAACAAGTAAGCTAAATGACACTGTTTTAGAAATTGTAAAAAGCTACCCACCACCAGCAATAAAAGGTAAGTTTGTAAAAATTAAATATTGCATGCAATTACCTACTCCTACTCCACAATTTGCGTTTTTCTGTAACTTACCTCAATATGTAAAAGATCCATACAAACGTTTTGTTGAGAACAAGTTAAGAGAAATTTATAATTTTAGTGGAGTACCTATAACAATTTACTTTAGACAAAAGTAAAATAACTTGTAACGAAGTCTTACTAAAACCGTCTAAATAGGTGTTAACTTACAATTACGTAAATTTGCACTTAATATTTTGTTTGCATGAATGTAAAAATATCTAATAATGTTTCTCATGTGGAGTTACCTTTAGAACTCCATATTTCTTTTAATAAGGTTTTGTCTTTGTTTGAGAAATACTCTCATGAGGATTTTTCTGATCATCCATTTTATGAAGCAGCAAACAAAATGGTTAATGTCTTTTTTAATAATAAAGATTTAAAAGAAGGTTTTAAAGATGAAAATCTTTTAGAAAAATATAGTAAAGAAATAAATTTAGTACTAGATCCATTATTTCCAGAACCTTTACTTTTAAATGAAATTAAAGCAGCAACTGTTCCTTTTTCTTTCACCTCATTTAAGTTTACAACTCGTTTTCAAAACATTTTAAATAATGCTGGAGACGATTATGAATTAAAAGTAAGAAACTTTGAAGAAGACAGCATGTATATTATGGCATGTACCTATATACTTGCTACTGTTTATGATTTTAAGGTAGATGTTAAAAGACCTTTTTATTTTGATATTCCAGACAAAACAACTGGAACAATGAAATATTACAGAGCTACTTTTAACGCAGATTTTTCTGAAATTACACCCACTGCAAACGCACCAAAATTAACACAAGAAGATTTTAGACATCTCTTAAACAACTATGATAATATTGATATTTGGAAAGAGAAATTCCCTCCAAATAGCTATGTTTTTAAAGGTTTTGGATTAATCAGTTTATTTGATGTTACTTCAGAAGAAATGGTATCTACCATAAAAGCCAACTTATTATCTGGAGGTGACAATTTAATTTACAGACTTCAAAATAATTTAAGAGATTTTTATAGCATAAAAGATTTATTATTAGGCTATTCTATTTTTGACAATATCAACCATAAAATTTGTCAAAATAAAATTAAAAGAACAAACAGTATTATCTTAAATAATAATGACGAAATAAATTGCTCTTCATCTTATTTTTGTGATAGTATCATGCAAAAAGTTTTTGTAGAACATGAAACTTTTATCATCTCTGACGTTGGTGAATATGGGCAAGCTACTAATGAAAATGGTTTTTATAAAACACTATATAACTCAGGAATAAAAAGTATTATAATTATACCTATAAAAGCTACAGTAAATGGTGATTTAGCACTTTTAGAGATTGCTTCTCCAAGAGCTTATGACTTAAATTCTGTTAATATTAACAAATTAAAAGATATTATTCCTGTTTTTGAAGCTGCTGTAAAAAGATCTTCAGAAGAAAGACTAAATATTTTAGAAGCAACTATTCAAGAAAATTACACCTCTATTCATAGTGCAGTTAAATGGCGTTTTTATGAAGCTGCAGAAAAGTATTATGAAGAATTACAATCTAACGAAAATGCAAAATTAGAAGAAATTGTTTTTGATGATGTTTATCCACTATTTGGACAATGTGATATTAAAGGCTCTTCTGATGCAAGAAATAATGCTATACAAGAAGATTTAACAACACAATTAAACCTTGCTATAAATGTTTTAAAAGAAGCTTGCGAAAAAGAAAACTTACCTATTTACAAAGAGTTAATGTTTAGAGTTTCTACTTATCTAAAAGATGTAAAAAGTGGTTTAAATGCTGGAGATGAAATAAATATTTTAGATTTCTTAAAAAGAGAAATATATCCAATTTTTGGTCATATTAGAGTTTTAAGTCCATCACTTCATGAAAAAGTAGATGTGTATATGGATCGTTTAGATGATGATTTAGAAGTAGTCTACGAAAAGAGAAAAGAATATGAGGATAGTGTTACTCTTTTAAATGAAAAACTAGCAAGTTTTATAGATAAAAAACAAAAAGAAGCTCAAAAAATGTACCCTCATTATTTTGAGAGATATGTTACAGATGGTGTCGAATTTAACATGTATATAGGTCAGTCTATTACTAAAGAAGATAGTTTTGATGACATCTATTTATTTAATTTAAGATTATGGCAACTACAAACCATTTGCGAAATGGAAAACATTGCTTACAACCAACTACAAAATATGAATCATGAATTAAGAGTTGCTTCTTTAATTCTAATTCATAATAATCCTATGGCTATTAAATTTAGAATGGATGAAAAACAATTTGATGTAGATGGTGCTTACAATATTAGATACGAAATTATTAAAAAAAGAATTGACAAAGCATTTATAAAAGGCACAGAAGAACGCTTAACTGTACCTGGTAAAATTGCAATTGTTTATTCTCAAGATAAAGATGCTTTAGAATATATTAAATACATTAACTTTTTACAATCTAAAGATTTACTGGGTAATATAGAATACTTACAATTAGAAGATTTACAAGGAGTTTCTGGTTTAAAAGCTTTACGTGTAGAAGTTATTTATCAAAAAGATTTTGATGGTAAAACAAGTATAACTTTAGAAGAGCTTTTAACTCAAATCGAATCTTAAACAGGCGTAATTTCTTGCATTCTAAAAGCTAGTGCAAATGCTATAACACTTACTATTATACCTATCATAAAAACTGTGTAGGTTATTCTTAATAAGCCATATTTTCTATTTAAAACTAGCCCTAAGAAATATAAATCTTTGGTTAAGGAGCCATATAAATAATCTCTGTCTTTCATCATTTCAGAAATTCCCCACTCAAACTCATCTAACTTCATTTTATGAAAGTTTCCAAAGAAGATTAAGTTCACTTTTTTATTAGCAACATCTTCTTTCGTAAATTTTCCTTGAGTAACATTTGGTCTTGTAGCCATAATAGAAAGTATCATACAAGCAACTGTAAATAAGATAAATATAACAGAAGGCACTAATAAATAATCGTTTGATGGATTATCTAATTTTGGAATTAATGTTGAAAAAGACATAGATATAATAATCGCATTTACAGACAGTAAAATATTAGCTTTTGTATCTGCAATATCACTTAAAGTAATATGATTTCTTAAAGCCACTCTAAACATAGTTTCTATACCTCTTTCTGGAGATTCTACTTTGTGTTTTTTAATTTGAAGAGATGCTTCTTTTTGATTAAATTTTCTTAAATCTTTTTTTAAGCTTTTTTGATTTTTTATCAACTTCGCCAAGTTTTTAGCTTTGGCTTTACTCCAGTTTTTTAACGCATAATCTGTATGAAATTTTTGAGTATCTGTAAAGAAATGAATATTCTCTTTTATCCAACCTTCATCAGTAAATTTTTTTGCTCCAGTTAACTCCCACTCTTTTCTTAAAAGTGCAGCATAATCAAAAAACTTCTTAGAAGCTAAATGTGCACAATCTGCATCAATTATAATTTTTTCTAAAAGAGAATTGGGTGTTGCTCCCATTTTGGTAGCTAAAATAATGTTAGATATTATTTCTATATCTTCATCAGAAACTTTGTTTTCTTTTAACCATTTTGTTGCAATTTTAACACTTTCTTCCTCATGGTCTTCTGCACTATGAATAAATCCTATGTCATGAAACCATGCTGCAATAAGTACTTTATTTTTATCTTCTTCTGAGACTTCTATACTTTCACAAATTTCGTTGGTTTTACCAACCACCCTTTGAGTGTGAGAAATATTATGATATATATAATTTTTATTTAAATTTTTGTTTAAAAAATTTAAAACATAAAGTTCTGCCTTTTCAATTAATTCACTCATCTCAAAAAAATTTACATTCAAAAATAGTGAAATTAATCAACTTTTAATTGCGCATTTTTAGTTGTAATTTTATAGTGATTTTTGAGACAAACAAAATCTAAAAGAATATTTTATGATTACATGGAAAGATATTATAAGCTACTCTAATAAAGGAAACTTAAAACCCGATAAAAAAGTTGAAAAAACTGAACAAGAATGGAAAGAAATTTTAACTCCAGAACAGTTTAGAATTACAAGACTAAAAGGAACAGAAAGACCACATTCTGGAGCACTTTGTAGCATTTATGATGAAGGTAAATATAATTGTGTTTGTTGTAATACTCCATTATTCGATTCATCAATTAAATTTAATTCTAGTAGTGGCTGGCCTAGCTTTACACAACCTATAAAAGAAAATGCTATAAAGTACCATAAAGACATTTCTTTTGGTATGGTTAGAGTTGAAGTACTTTGTAATACTTGTGATGCTCATTTGGGTCATGTTTTTCCTGATGGACCAGAACCAAGTGGTTTGCGTTATTGTATTAATTCAGAATCAATGGTTTTAGATAAGACAGATGAATAACCTACAAGTTGCTACAGTTGGTGGAGGCTGTTTTTGGTGCACAGAAGCTGTGTTTCAAGAAGTTAAAGGAGTTAAAAAAGTAATTTCTGGTTATGCAGGAGGTAATGCACCAGGCAAACCTACGTACAGAGAAATTTGTTCTGGTTTAACTGGTCATGCAGAAGTTATTCAAATAACATTTGATGCAGATGTAATTTCTTATCAAGATATTTTAGTCATTTTTATGACTACTCATGATCCTACAACACTAAACAGACAAGGTGCAGATAGAGGTACACAATACAGATCAGTAATTTTTTATCATGATGAAAATCAACATAGAATAGCAAAAGAGGTTTTATCGCAATTACAACCTTATTTTAATGATAAAATTGTTACAGAAATAAGTGAGTTACCTATTTTTTATGAAGCTGAACAAGAACATCAAGATTTTTATAAAAACAATATTGGTTATGGTTATTGTACTTACGTTATAGAACCAAAACTTTCTAAGTTAAGAAAGCTACATTCAGATAAACTAGCATGATTTTAAACATCAAAGACAATTTTACAAAAGAATTACCTTCAGATCCAATTCTTGAAAACTCAAGAAGACAAGTTACTGAAGCTGTTTTTTCTTATGTAAATCCAAAAAAAACAAAAGATCCAAAATTTATTCATACATCAATTGAGATGGCAAATGAATTAGGTCTTTCTGCAGATGATTTAAAATCTGAATTCTTTAAAGATATTGTTACTGGTAATAAAATTTATCCAAATACAAAGCCCTATGCTATGTGTTATGCAGGTCATCAATTTGGTCAATGGGCAGGACAATTAGGTGATGGAAGAGCCATCAATTTATTTGAAGTTGAACACAATAACAAAAACTGGAAAGTACAATTAAAAGGCGCAGGTGAAACTCCTTATTCTAGGTCTGCAGATGGTTTAGCTGTTTTACGCTCATCTATAAGAGAATATTTATGTGCAGAAGCTATGTTTCATTTGGGTGTACCTACAACAAGATCGTTGTCTTTAAGTTTAACTGGCGATCAAGTTTTACGAGATGTTATGTATAATGGAAATCCAGCTTATGAAAAAGGAGCTATAGTTTCTAGAATATCACCATCTTTTTTACGTTTTGGAAACTTTGAAATTTTTGCTGCTAGAAATGATGTAAAAAATTTAAAAATCTTAACTGATTATACAATAAAACATCATTTTTCTCATCTAGGGAATCCATCAAAACAAACATATGTCAATTTTTTTAAGGAGGTTTCTGAACGTACTTTAGATATGATTATTCATTGGCAAAGAGTTGGTTTTGTTCATGGAGTTATGAATACAGACAACATGTCTATTTTAGGTTTAACTATAGATTATGGACCTTATGGATGGTTAGAAGGTTTCGATTTTGGTTGGACACCCAATACCACAGACAGACAAAACAAAAGATATAGATATGGTAATCAACCTAACATTGGTTTATGGAATTTATATCAATTAGCAAATGCATTATACCCATTAATTGAAGATGCAAAACCTTTAGAAGATATTTTAAACCAATATAAAATTGATTTTGAAAATAAATCATTACAGATGATGAAGTCTAAATTAGGACTTTTTAATAATGATAAAAATGACATTGAGCTGATTCATGCCTTAGAAGATAATTTACAATTAACAGAAACAGATATGACTATATTCTTTAGAGTTTTAAGTAATTTTAAAGGAGCAAATGTTGCGCTTGAATTTATTGAAAATGCTTTTTATGATGTTAATCATATTTCTGAAGAAATTAAAATCTCTTGGAATAATTGGTTTTTAAAATATCAAAACAGATTAGAAAAAGAAAATTTAACTCATCTAGAAAGAAAAGAAAAAATGGATGCTATTAATCCTAAATATGTTTTAAGAAATTACATGGCACAATTAGCAATAGATGATGCAAATAAGGGAGATTACAAATTAATTGATGAATTATACCAATTGCTAAAAAAACCATACAAAGAACAACCAGAAAATGAAAAATGGTTTGCAAAAAGACCTGAATGGGCTAGAAATAAAATAGGTTGTTCTATGCTTTCTTGTAGTTCTTAAATAAAAAAAGTAATTTAGTTATCTACTACAACTTATATGATACACGAACTAAAAGAAATAATAAATCAAGCATTCATTAATCAAGAAAAAGGATTAAAAAATGTTTTGGCTTCTGTTGTTTTTTTAGACGGTTCTTCTTACAGAAAGCCAGGTGTAAGAATGTTAATTTCTGAAGATTTAAATTCTGTAGGTGCTGTTAGTGGTGGTTGTGTAGAAAAGGAAATAATTCATCGTTCAAAAGCTGTTTTTGAAAACAATACAGCTAAAATTATTACTTACGATGGTAGATACAGACTTGGCTGTGAAGGTATCTTATATGTTTTACTAGAGCCTTTTACTATTAAAAAAGAGTTTTTAGAAGATTTTACCAAAGCAACCTCAAAAAGAGAATCTTTAAAAATAGAAAGTTACTTTATAAAAAAAGATGAAACTTCTGGCGATTTTGGGTCTGTAGTAACATTTGAAAATAATAAGCAATATCAATTTTTAGATGCTACAATTAATCCTAAAAATGAATTCGATTGTTTTAAACAAATACTGAAACCTGCATTTAGATTAATTATCATTGGTGGTGAACATGATGCAGTAAAGCTATGTAAAATAGCAGCTAATTTAGGTTGGGAGATTGAAGTTATTACTTCTGTAAAAGACCCCAAAACATTACATGATTTTCCTGGAGCAAAAAGTGTTGTTGGTGAAAGCCCTGAGACTATATCTTTTTCAGGGATTGAAGAAAATACAGCTATTGTAATTATGAATCATAGTTACGTACAAGACTTAAAATACGTTACAAAACTTAGTAAATATCGTCCAAAATACATTGGAATTTTAGGGGCACCTAAAAGAAGAGAACGTTTATTTAATGAACTTTTTGAGTTTGTACCTGACATATCTGAAGAATTTTTAGATCAAATTTACACGCCTGCTGGTTTACATATTGGAGCACAAACTCCTGAAGAGATTGCTATTTCTATTATTGCAGAAATACTGTCTGTTATTAGAAACAAAGAGCCTTTTTATTTAAGAAATATAACTGATAAAATTCACAATTCTTAAATGTCTAAAATTGCTATTGTTATTTTGGCTGCAGGCAAATCTCAAAGAATGGGTTTTGCAAAACAGATCATAAAAATAAATAATGAACCTTTATTAAAAATTACATTAGATAAAATCGAATCTATTTCCGATGACACCTATTGTGTTTTAGGTGCAAATAAAGATTTAATTTTAGAAGAAATTCATTTTAATAATACAGTAGTAATTGATAATCTTAATTATGAAAAAGGATTGAGCTCTAGCATTAGTACTTGTATAGAGTTTTTTGAGAAAAAAAATCTTAATTATGATGGCGTTTTATTTGTTTTAGGAGATCAACCTGCCATTGAAAATGAATACTTTTCATCAATAATTAATACGTTTAATGAACACAAAACAAAAATTATTGCAACAAATTATGATGGAAAAGCTGGTGTACCTGCTCTATTTCCTAAATCATTTTTTAAAGAATTAAAAATCATTAAAGGAGATAAAGGAGCAAGAGAAATACTCAAAAACAAACCAAAAAGTATTATTTTCGAGTCTTTTAAAACTAATCTAGTAGATATAGATACACGTAAAGATTTAATTGATTATAACAAATAAAATATACAATGAAATTTTCTAGATTACTCTTTTATATTTTTACCACTAGTATATTCATTTCTTGTGCTACAATTAAAATGCAGGTAAAAGAAGGTCACACCTTTAAACCAAATAAAAAATCAGAGGTATTACATTCATTTTATTTAATTGGAGATGCAGGTAATTCTGAGTTATCTAAGAAAGATTCAGCACTTGTACTTTTAGAAAAAGAAATTACTAAAGCTAAGAAAAATTCTACCTTAATTTTTCTTGGAGATAATGTTTACCCAAAAGGTATACCTAATAAAAAAGACAAGTTATATAAACTTGCAAAACACAGGCTAGATGTTCAAATAGATATTGCAAAAAAATTTCCAGGAAGAACTTTGTTTATCCCAGGAAATCATGATTGGTATAGTGGTTTAGATGGTTTAAAAAAACAAGAAAAACTAGTTGAAGATGCATTAAAAAAGAAAAGTTTTGAACCAGATAATGGTTGCCCAATAGAGAGAATTGAAGTTAATAAAGATATCAACATTATTGTAGTAGATTCTCATTGGTATGTAACTAACTGGAACAAACATCCTGGAATTAATGACAAATGTGAAATTAAAACTAGAACTAAATTTTTTGAAGAATTTGAAGGCGAAATAAAAAAATCTCAAGGAAAAACTACTATTGTTGCATTACACCACCCAATGTTTACTAATGGTCCTCATGGAGGTTTTTATTCTTTTAAAAGCCACATGAAACCCACTCCAATTTTAGGTAGTGCTTTAAATATTTTAAGAAAAACATCTGGTGTTACAGATACAGATCAACAAAACGAAAAGTACAACGAATTAAGAAATAGAATAATAACAATAGCTCAAGAAAACGAAAAAATTCTTTTTGTTTCTGGACACGAACATAGTTTACAATATATTGTAAGAGATAATTTGCCTCAAATTGTAAGCGGCTCAGGTTCTAAAATGACTGCTGTTAAAAATGTAAATGGAGGTGTTTTTGGTTATGGTACTCAAGGATTTGCTAGGTTAGATGTTTATAAAGATGGTTCTTCTACAGTACATTTTTACACAGCTAAAGATAAAAAAATAGTTTTTGAAGCTAATGTATTTAATGCAGATAGAAAACATGATTTTAAAGACTTCCCAAACGCAAAACTAAAAGTAAAAAAAGCATCTGTTTATTCAGATAATGAAGTAAATAAAACTGGTTTTTACAATTTTATTTGGGGAGAACGTTATCGTAAATATTTTGGTAAAAAAGTTTTAGCTCCAACAGTTAGTTTAGACACATTGTTAGGTGGCTTAACACCAATGAGAAGAGGTGGAGGTCATCAATCAAAATCATTAAGATTAAAAGACAAACAAGGTAGAGAATATGTAATGAGAGCTCTTCGTAAAAATGCAGTGCAATATTTACAAGCAGTTGTATTTAAAGATCAATATGTAGAAGGTATGTTCGAAGATACTTTTACAGAAAGTTTGTTAATGGATGTATTTACAGGCTCACATCCTTATGCTCCATTTACAATTGATAAATTAGCTGAAGCCATAGATATTTATCATACAAAGCCAGTATTATATTACGTGCCAAAGCAAAAAAGTTTAGGTGAATTTAATGTTGATTATGGTGATGAATTATATATGATTGAAGAAAGAACTGATGAAGGTCATGGAGATAAGAAAAATTTTGGTTTTTCTAACAATCTTATAAGTACAGATGATTTAAGAAAAAATCTATTAAAAGATGAAAAATATGTTTTAGACCAAGAAACATATATAAGAGCTAGATTGTTTGATATGTTAATTGGAGATTGGGATAGACACCAAGATCAATGGAGATGGGCTGAATTTAAAGAAGGAGATAAAATTGTATACAGACCAGTACCAAGAGATAGAGATCAAGCCTTTTCTGTTTTTGGTGATGGTTTTTTACTAAGATTTTTAACGAATGCTATGCCAGGCTTAAGAGGTATGCGTTCTTATAATGAAGATTTAAAAGCACCAAAATGGTTTAGTTATTCTGCATATCCTTTAGATATGTTGCTTATAAATGCTAATAAAGAAATTTGGGACAAGCAAGTTACAAGAATTCAATCACAAATTACAGATGAAGTTATTGAAGATGCAATGAATAAATTTCCTGATGAAGTAAAAGATGAAACCGTTAATGATATTAAAAGAAAACTTAAAGGTAGAAGAAGTAACCTTCAAAAGATTTCTGATCGCTATTACAATTACTTAAATGAATTTCAAGTAATTACTGGTACAAATAAAGACGATTGGTTTGATATTGAACGTTTTGTAAACGGAGATACAAAAATTACAATTTATAGAATTAAAGATGGTAAAAAATCTGATATTGTTATAGAAAGAAGGTTTTCTAAAAAAATAACCAAAGAAATTTGGATTTATGGCCTTGATGATGATGATGTATTTAACGTTACTGGATACAATGGAAAAAATTCAATAAAACTAAAAATTATTGGTGGTTTAAATAATGACATTTATGATATTAAAGCTCCAAAAAACATAAAAGTTTACGATCAAAAATCTAAAAAAAATACTTTTAAAACTCCTAATGTATCTAAAAAACTGACAGATGATTATGATACTAATACTTTTGAATATAAAAAATTAAAAAGTTCATCTAACACAATTTCACCTGCAATAGGTTTTAACCCAGATGATGGTATCAAAGTAGGTTTAAAGAATATTATTTTAGTAAATGGTTTTGATAGAAATCCTTTTACATCTAAACATGAAATCTCTGGTTTTTACTTCTTTGCTACACAAGGATATGAACTTAAATATTCTGGTGAATTTGCAAATGTATTTAAGCATTGGAATTTAGGTTTACAAGCAGGTTATAATAGCCCTAACTTTGCTAGAAACTATTTTGGTCTTGGAAATAACACTTTAAATCCAGAAGCACAAAAAGAAGATCCTAATTTAGATTTTAATAGAGTTAGAATAGAACGATTTAATGTGGGTTCTTTTTTACAATGGAGAGGTCATTTAGGAGCAAAAATTAAAGTAGCATTAGATTATCAAAGTTTTAATGTAGAAAGAACTCCTGGTCGTTTTTTAGAAACTGAATTCAACCAAAACAATAGACTTTTTTCTACACAACAGTTTGCTAATCTAGAAGCTGGCTATTATTACAGACATACAGATAATGAAGCTTTCCCTACATTAGGTGTAGAGTTTGAAACTAAACTAGGGTATACAACTAACTTAAACGAAAGTAGAAATTTTGGGTATAATATCAGTTCTTTAGCTATAGATCATAAGGTAATTCCTAATGGCAAATTAGTACTTGCTTCTAAAGTAAAAGGACATTTTAATTTTGGAAACGATTTTGAGTTCTATCAAGCAGCTAATATTGGAGCAAATGAAGGTTTAAGGGGTTTTAGAAATGAACGTTTTAATGGAAAAAATTCGTTTGTTCACACCACTGATTTAAGATGGAATATGAGTAGATTTAAAACAGGATTATTACCTTTAAGTATTGGTATTTATGGTGGTTTTGATTATGGTAAAGTTTGGGGGACACCTAATGACAGATTATTAACACCTAATAATATTACTAAACTTCACACATCTAAGGGTGGTGGTGTTTTCTTTAATGCTGCAAATATGTTTGTTGGTAGTATAGGTTATTTTAATAGTATAGACGGTTCTCGATTAGAATTTAGTTTAGGTTTCGATTTTTAATATGAATGATATAGCATTATTTTTTGGTTCCTTATTTGGAATGTTATCAATTATTTTTGGGGCTTTTGGAGCTCATTTATTAAAGAAAAAATTAACTCAAGATCAGTTACAGAGTTTTGAAACTGGAGTTAAATACCAAATGTATCATGCAATTACATTATTGGTTTTAGGGTATAATTTAAAAGAGAGTTCAAGTATTGATATATATATTATTTACAGCTTTATTATAGGAGTATTTCTATTTTCTTTTTCAATTTACGGTTTAGTATTATCAGCAGCAAATCATAAAAAGATGAAGTTTTTAGGACCAATTACTCCATTAGGAGGTTTGTTTTTAGTATTGGGTTGGGGTTTATTATTATATCAATTTTTAATCAATTTTTAATTGATATAAGTTACCACCTTCTCCACCAGACTTTTCATCTGTAATAAGTATATTATTATTATCTATAAAGCTAATGCCTTCTTTTTGAGAATAGTGTTTTAGATCTATTTCTTTTACTTTACCAGATAAAAATTGATCGTCTTTAAACTCTGAAAACACTAAAATATTTTTTTGAGAAAGTAATATAACTTTTTTTCCATCATCAGAAATATCAGCAGAGGTTATCCAAGAATCATTTTTTTTACCATTGTCAAACTCTCCAATAAGTTTTGCAGTATGTTTTCCTTTTGTAGCTGGAATCTTATATAAAAAAGTTTTACCATACTCTTTTTTTACTCTACTTTTTGTAAAAATGTAAAAATGGTTATTGTAGTAAAAGAAACTTTCTGCATCAAAAAAACGATCTTTCTTTTTAGGAGGAAATTTATTTTGATTTTCATATTCAAAAGCAATTTCTTCTACTTCTGCATTTTTTTTTGTCAAATACTCTTTGGCTACTTTATAGATCTTTAAATGCTTTCTATCATTATCATTATTTCCAAAATCCCCTATATATAAGTTTCCTAAATCATCTGATGTTAAATCCTCCCAATCGTTATTTTTTGTTTTTACATATACTTCTCTTAAGAATTTTCCTTCTTTAGTAAATGCATATAATTTAGGTTGATTTCTACTATCATTTAACATCCAAACTAAATTTGAACTTTGTATGTATTCTGTACCAGAAACTTCATCTAGAAACTTAGGTAGATCTTCAATAAATTTTAGTTGCCCAAAATTTTGACAGCTAAAAAAGATAAAGATTGTAAGTAAAAAAAGTATTTTTTTTATAAACATAAAGTAGATTATAAAACGTATTTTAAAAAGTAAAAATTTATTTACCAGCCACCAGAAGCTCCTCCTCCTCCAAAAGAACCTCCTCCAAATCCGCCACCAAAACCACCTCCTCCAAAAGAACCACCTCCTGAAGAACGACCACCAAAGCCACCACCAAAACTTCCTCCACCTCTACCAGCGTTAGATAATATGATGGTTTCTAAAATAGCATCAGCAACAGAACCTCTTCTGTATCTTCTACCTCCTCCTCTATTGTTTTTGTTACCTCTAGAAATTAAAATAAAGAAGATAATTATCATAATCACAAAAACAATAATCCCTGGATCAAAGTCTTTTGATTTTTGTTTTCTTGAGCCTGTAAACTCGCCTTGCAGTGTTTTAAAAATATAATCAACACCTTTATCTAGACCTCCATAAAAATCACCTTTTCTAAATTCAGGAATTATAACTCTTTCTATAATTCTCTTTGATTGAAAGTCAGTAAGTAAATACTCTACTCCTTTACCATTTTGGATAGCAATTTCCTTATCATCTTTAGCTAATAATAGGATGACCCCATTATCTTTTTCAGCATCACCTATTCCCCATTTTTCACCCCAATTAGCAGCCAAATAATTAATGTTTTCTCCTTCTGTTGATGAAATTACAACAACAACAATCTGTGTTGAAGTCGTGTCTGAATAACGAATTAATTTTTGCTCTAAATTTGATTTTTGATTTGCATTTAGAAGATTGACATAATCATAAACACTGGTCTGAAAATTAGGTTTTTCTGGAATTTGAAAACCCTGAGAAAAGAGCGAAAATGAAAATAAAAACGCAAATAAAACTAATAAATATGGTTTGTGTTTGTTTATCATTATCCTTTAGAAATCTCATTAGATAGTTCGTTTTCATCATCAATACTCCAAGGAAAATGAGCCTTCAACTCTTCTCCTGCTTTAAGTATTCCATCAACTAAACCTTGTTTAAAATCAGCATTCTTAAAATGATTTTGCATTATATTTTTAGTGGAATCCCAAAAATCTTTATCGACCACATTATTAATGCCTTTATCACCATAAATCACAAATTTATGATCTTCTACAGCTACATAAATCAGTACTCCATTTTCATCTTTAGTGTTGAACATTTTTAACAAATGAAAAACCTCTAAAGCACGTTCAAAATGATCTTTATCTGTTGTAGCTTCTATATGAACTCGAATTTCACCAGATGTATTTTTTTCAGCTATTCGTATAGCCTCAATAATTTCTTGTTCTTCATCTTTGGTTAAAAATTCTTCTACTAAAGACATTTATTCTTTTTTCTTATTAAAATCGAAGTTTACATCTGGGGCTTTTTCTGAACCAGGATCTGCTTTATATCTTGACATTTCACCAAAATTAAAAATACCAGCTAATAAAGAATTTGGAAAGACCTTGATGTGTTTATTGTACTTATTTACATCTTCGTTAAAACGATCTCTTGCTACATTTATTCGATTTTCTGTACCTTCTAATTGACTCTGTAACTCTAAAAAGTTTTGGTTAGCTTTTAATTCTGGATAACGTTCTACAGAAACTAATAATTTAGATAAAGCCCCTGTTAAACCTGATTGTGCTTGTTGAAATTGAGCCATATTTTCTGCAGTTAAATTACCTGCATCAATATTAACAGAAGTTGCTTTAGCTCTTGCATTAATTACTTCTGTTAATGTTGTTTTTTCAAAATCTGCTGCTCCTTGAACTGTTTTAACCAAATTGCCAATTAAATCATTTCTTCTTTGATATGCACTTTCTACATTAGACCATTTTGTTTTTGCATCTTCTTGTAAAACAACTGCCTCATTATTAAAGCCTTTACCCCAACTGAATATTAAATAGACAATAACACCTATAATTATTAATGGTAACCATTTTTTCATAATTTCTAAATTTTATTTTTTATGTTGATTTTTATTGATTGTCAAATTTACACACTTTAAATTTAAAGAGATGTTCCACCATCTAAAGTTATAGTTTGTCCTGTAATAAACTTTGTGTTTTCTGAGGCTAACCAAACTACAGCATCTGCAATTTCCTCTGCTTTTCCATAACGTTTCATAGGTATTACACTTTTTAAAATAGCATCCATTTCTGGTTTTGCATTTATTAATTGAGTTAATAATGCAGATTCTGTATAACCAGGACAAACTGCATTTATTCTAATATTTTTTGTAGCATATTCCATAGCTGCAGACTTAGTCATACCAACCACTGCAAATTTACTTGCACTGTAACTAATATTATTTGGTGATGCTTTTAAACCTGCTAATGAAGCAATATTTACAATATTACCATAACCTTGTTCTAAAAATTGTTGTAATGCTACTTTCATACAATAAAATACACCTGTTTGATTTACAGAGATTACTCTATCCCAATCTCTTAAAGTTGACTCATGTGTCCTTAGTAAATGAGGTCCAATTCCTGCATTATTTACAATCACATCTAACTTACCAAAATTGGCAACTGTATGCTGTACTAAATTTTCTACCTCTTTAAAAACAGCAACGTTTGCTTTTATAGGTAGCGCTTCTCCGAAATTTGTTACAATTTCATCAACAACTTTTTGTGCACTTTCTAAATTAATATCAGAAACTACCACTTTTGCACCATGTTTAGCAAAATGAATTGCTGTTGCTTTACCTATCCCAGAACCTGCACCTGTAACTATAACTACTTTATTTTTTACGTCCATATTATTTACAAAATATTAATCTTGAATCTGATAATGCTGATGCTCTTAATGCTCTTGGATATTCTTTGAATTGCATCAACTTAAAAAATTCATTTTTATTAGCATATTTTACAATTAAAACCTCATCCCATAATTTCTCATTAGATGGACCTATAATTGTTACTTGTGGTTTTCCTTTGAAAATAATTTCTGCTTGAATCTTTTGAAAAAAAGGAAAAGCAGCTTTAATATAATCATTATAAGTCTCTTTACCTGTTTTACCTGTTGATGAAACTACTTCCTTATAATTTAAATAGTTCATCATAAAAACTGGAGTATTTTCATCGAAATTTGATAAAACTTCTAAACTATCATTATTAATTTCCATCAGTCAATAGATTTTGTTTTAATAGCTTTTAAGGCTAATTTACAGCATAACTCAGCAGCTTTATTTAAGTTTGCAAAACGTGGGTCTGTTGTCCATCCTTTATTATATCGAAAATAGATTTGTTGCGCAATCACTGCTATTTTAAACAATCCGAATGCATAATAAAAGACTAGATTATCTAAATTTCTTCCTGACTTTTCAGCATACATTTTAGCAATTTCACTTCTTATTGGATTACCTTCAAAAATGGTAGGAGAAGGTATCCCTTGTTTTACAAAATCATGGTCTGTGGCTACTGTCCAATACCCTAAAGAGGTTCCTAAATCCATTAAAGGATCTCCTAAAGTAGCCATTTCCCAATCTAAAACTGCGCTCACTTCTTGCCAAGAATCATCTTTAAAAACGACATTATCATATTTGAAATCGTTATGTATTAAACAATGATCGTATTTTTTGGGTTGATTTTCTTGTATCCATTGCATCACTAAATCTGCCTCTGGATATTCGTCAGTTTTTGCTTTTACGTATTGTTTACTCCAATTGGTTACTTGCCTTTCTACATAGCCTTCAGGTTTTCCTAAATCTCCTAAACCTATAGACTTATAATCGACATTATGTAATTCTACTAAAGTATTTAACCATGAATTGGCGATAGTTTCATAATTATTTGAAGTTATATTTCTTGATTTCGCTGCTGCATAATTAAGAATAATCCCTTCCATTTTTTCCATGATATAGAAATCACTTCCTAAAATATTTTCATCATTAGAGAATCCATACATTTTAGGTACTTTAGAAAAGGCCTTAGCAACACCACTTTGCACTTTGAACTCACGACTCATATCATGACCTCTTTTGATGGCTCCTTTTGGTGGTTTTCTTAGTACATATTCTTTATTTTCTATTTGTAACAAATACGTTAAATTGGAATATCCATGCGTAAATTGTTTTACAAATAAATCACTTTCAATAGATTCAATTAAATTGATTTCTTTTAAATATTTTTTTAAAGGAATTTCTGGTAATTCTTCTCCTTTTCTTACTTTTTGATTGCTCATGATTGACCATATTTTTTTATACAACTTTTACCAAGTTGATACATATGTACTTCATCTGGACCATCTGCTAAACGTAACATTCTAGCAATTGCAAAATAATGTGCTAAATAGGTATCTGGCCCAACACCTTTTCCTCCTAAAATTTGCATAGCTCTATCAATAACTTTTTGAGCCATATTTGGTGCTACTATTTTTATCATAGCTATAATGTCTTTTGCTTCTTTATTACCAGCCTTATCCATTTTATCTGCTGCTGATAAAGTTAATAGTCTTGCTTGCTCAATTTCACAAGCTGATTTTGCAATTTCATGACGAATACTACTATACTCGTAAAACTTTTTACCAAAAGTTTCTCTTTCTAAGGTTCTTTTAGACATCAATTCTAAAGCATATTGAGCCATACCTATTAATCGCATACAATGATGTATTCTACCAGGTCCTAAACGTCCTTGAGCTATTTCGAAACCTCTACCTTCACCAAGAATTAAATTACCTTTTGGCACTCTAACATTATCTAAAATAATTTCTGCATGACCTTCAGGTGAGTCATAAAATCCTAACACAGAAAGTGGGCGTAAAATTTTTAATCCTGGAGTATCTATAGGTACTAAAATCATACTTTGTTGTTGATGTCTATGTGCTTCAGGGTTTGTTTTACCCATAACTATAGCTACTTTACAATGTGGATCCATAGCTCCAGAACTCCACCATTTTTTTCCATTTATGACATATTCATCACCATCTAAAACAATTGAAGTCTCAATATTTGTAGCGTCTGAAGATGCTACTTGAGGTTCTGTCATTAAAAAAGCAGATCTAATTTCTCCATTGAGTAAAGGTTTTAACCATTCTTCTTTTTGGGCATCATTACCATATTTTGCCAAAACTTCCATATTTCCAGTATCTGGAGCAGAACAATTAAAAATTTCTGAAATCCAGATTTTTTTTCCCATAATTTCTGCTAATGGTGCATATTCTAAATTGGTTAAACCAGGACTTAAATCACCATAATCTTTAGGTAGAAATAAATTCCATAACCCAGCTTCTTTAGCTTTTTGTTTTAATATTTCTGTTTTTGGAAATCGTTTCCACATATTATTCTTATCAGCTTGAAAAGCTAAAAACTCCTCTTCAATTGGTACAATATGATTCTCAATAAAATGGGTTAATTTTTGTTGTAATTCTTTTGATTTATTTGAGTATTCGAAGTCCATAATTTTGTTTATAAATTAACACCAAAAATGTAGCCTAATAAAGCTGTAATTCCCATTGTAATTGTTCCCCAAAAAGTAATTCTTACAATTGAATTCATAATTTTTGCTCCTCCTGTTTTTGCAGCAAAAGCTCCTAAAATAATTAAAAATAAAATCGAAGAAATATAAATGTATAATTCAATTGTTTTTAAAGGAAAAATATACACTACTGCTAATGGTAAAATACCTCCAAAAACAAAAGATGCACCAGAAGCTAATGCTGCTTGTATTGGGTTTGCTTTTGATACTTCATTAATACCCAATTCATCTCTTGTATGTGCACCTAAAGCATCGAAATCTGTTAGTTCTTTTGCTACCTGTTTAGCAGTTTCTTTTTTTAGACCTCTATCTTCATAGATTTTTGTCAAAATTTTTAATTCTAATTCTGGTGTATTTTCTAATTCTTTTCTTTCTCTTTCAATATCTGCTTTTTCAATATCTGTTTGCGAACTAACAGAAACATATTCACCTGCTGCCATTGATAATGCACCTGCAACTAGGCCAGCAAAAGTTGCTAAAATGATAGGCTCTCTTGTACTACTTGCTGCAGCAACTCCAATAGCTAAACTAGCAGTTGATAATATACCATCATTAGCACCAAGTACAGCAGCTCTTAACCAGTTACTTCTGTGTATATAATGTTTTTTTAAATAATCTTCAAGATGGTTATTATCTTCCAATTTTAATAGTTTTTTTTATCCTGCTATCATATATCCACCATCAGCTGTATAAACACCTCCTGTCATATAATTACCAGCATCTGAAGCTAGTAAACAAGCTAAACCAACCATTTCTTCTGGCATTCCCATTCGTCCACTTGGAATTGATTTTTCTAATTTATTTAGCATCTTTTCGTTTGTCCAAAGAGCTGCACTAAACTTCGTTTTAATTAAACCAGGACAAATTGCATTGGCATTTACACCATATCTTCCCCACTCTTTGGCTTGATTTTTTGTCAGCATTAAAATAGCTGCTTTACTAGTACTATATAATCCTAAACCAAAACCAGGAGTTAATGCTTCTACAGAGGCAATATTTATAATACTCCCTTTTTTATTTGCTTGAAAATGTGGTAAAACTAAATTTGATAAAGACCAAGGAGCTTTTACATTTACATCCATAATTTTATCAAAAATTTCTGGGTCTACATCTTCAATTGGACCAAAAACAGGATTGATTGCAGCATTATTAACCAAAATATCAATTCGTCCAAAAGCTTCAATAGTTCTGTTGACCAAATTTTTACGTTGATCTTCTTTTCCAATATGACAAGCAATTCCTACTGCTTTTAATCCTTCAGCTGTAAAAGCTGCTGCTACTTCATCACAAGCTTCTTGACTTCTGCTAGAAATGACAACTTGTGCTTCTTGTTCTGCAAGAGCTTTTGCTATTGCTTTTCCAATGCCTTTGCTTGAACCTGTAATTATAGCAACCTTACCTTTAAGATTAAATTGTTCTTTTACATTCATTATAAAATATATTCTTTATCTGTTTTTATTGTAACCTCTTCATCACTCATTAAAGATTCTGCTAATGCATTTGTTTTAGGAATTTCATATTTAAAATAAAATTTCATTGTATGAATTTTACTTTCATAGAAAGTTGTAGAATATCTTCTGTTTTTGTCTTCTAATTTGTTTGTTGCATCAACAGCCATTTCTAACCATAACCAACCTAAAACAACAATACTCATATATTCCATAAACAGATTTGCATCTGCCAAATAACGCTCATAATTACCTTTCATGGCAAAAGGCATTAATTTTCCAATTACTTTTTTAGCCAACTCTAATTTTTCACCTAAAGCAGTAGCATATGGTTTTAAATTATCATCATTGGTTGCTGCAATAATTGTTTTTACAATCTCAGCAGATAATAATTCTAATGCTTTTCCATTTTGCATAGGTACTTTTCTTCCTAATAAATCTTGAGATTGTATACCAGTTGTACCTTCATACAAGGCAGAAATTCGAATATCTCTATAATATTGTTGTAGTGTAAAATCTGTACAAAATCCATAGCCTCCTAATACTTGTAATCCATTATCTACAGATTCAGCTCCTGCTTCTGAAGGATATGTCTTTACAATAGGAATAATCATTTCTAATAATAAATGGTATTTCTCTTTCTCTTCTGCTGAATTAGCAGTTGTTAAAATATCTTGATATTTTGAAGCTAAAAACACCAAACTTAAAGACCCTTCAACAATAGCTTTTTGCAATAACAACATTCTTCTTACATCTGGATGTTCTATGATTAGACTCTGTTTTTCAGAAGGATTTTTCTTACCATCAGAAGATAATTTTCGTCCTTGAGGTCTTTCATTTGCATACTGTAAAGAAGTTCTGTAAGCAGCCATAGCTATTGCTGCTGCTCCTCTACCTACTGCAATTCTAGCTCCATTCATCATTAAAAACATTTGAGCTAAGCCTTTGTGCTCTTCTCCTACTAACCAACCTCTACAATCATCTTTATCTCCAAAACCTAAATGTGTTGTACAATAACCTCTTTGTCCCATTTTTTGGAAATCTGCTACTGTCATTACATCATTATACTCTAAAGATCCATCTTCAGTAATTCTATTTTTAGGCACTACAAAAAGAGAAATTCCTTTAGTCCCTTTTGGTGCACCTTCAATTCTAGCTAAAACTAGATGCACTATGTTTTTAGCGTCTTTATAATCACCCCCAGAAATAAATATTTTCTGACCCGTAATTTTATAATATCCCTTATTTGTTGGGGTAGCTTTTGTTACAATATCAGATAATGAACTACCTGCTTGTGGCTCTGTTAAACACATAGTACCTCCCCAAACTCCAGAGAGCATATTAGGAACATAAGCATCTTTTAAATTTTGGTTTCCGAACTCAATAATTAATTCTGCAGCCCCTAAAGTTAAACTTGGGTAACCAGGTAAATGATTATTTGCTGCATCCATAATATATACTGCAGCTTGAAATGCAGAAATAGGCATTTGTAAACCTCCATCTTCGTAATCAAAACAGGCAGCAATTATTCCCATTTCACCTGATTGATGCATTACCTTTTGTACTTGCTCATGAACAATTACTGTTCCATCTTTATGATATGCAGGAGTAGCATCCATTTCTTGAAAATAAGGATACAATTCTCTATCAGAAAACTCTTTAACTGAATCTATAAACATATCTAAAGACTCCAAATCGTGCTCTTGAAATCTTTCTCTAGATAATAAGTTTTCTAATTTATGAATATCATAAAGTATGTATTTCAATGTTTCTAAGTCTACATACTTTTTTGACATATATTAAATTTTTAAGTGATTTTTGATGTTTGATAAGTTGTTTTTTAAACATTCTTATCTCATCAAATATACTAAAAAATACTATGCATGCATAATATATATATCAAGGTGAGTTGATTCAATATCTAAAACTGTAAGAATTTTTTAAAATAAAACTATAAAGAGTTTTTGATTTTTAGCAATTCTGCTTTTACACCTTCTAATCGAGTAATGATTTCATGGTTATTAAAAATATCATCAGGATTTTTCTTAAGCTTATTTTTGGCACCTTCTAATGTAAACCCTCTTTCTTTTACAAGATTATAAATTAGTTTAAAATTATTGATATCTTCTTTAGTAAATAACCTATTGCCTTTAGCATTTTTCTTAGGTTTAATGATATCAAACTCTTTCTCCCAAAAACGAATATGTGAAGTATTTAGGTTAAAGGCTTTTGCAACCTCTCCTATTTTATAATAACGTTTATCTGGTAAATTTACATGCATATTTAATCGTAAGATTGACTCTCTTCTGCGTCTTTTTGTAAGGCTGCAAATTCATCTAGAGATAAATCTCCATAATAAAAATTAATAGGGTTAAGTGCTATTCCATTTTTATGAACTTCATAATGTAAATGGGGTGCCACAGATAAACCTGTATTACCTACATAACCAATTAAATCACCTCTTTTAACTTGAGCACCTCTTCTAACAACCATTTTACTTAAATGTGCATAAATGGTTCTATAACCATATCCATGGTCTACAAAAATTACTTTACCAAAGGTACTACTTCTTTGTGCTAAGTTAACAACTCCATTTCCAGATGCATAAACTGGTGTTCCTTTAGGCGCAGTAAAATCCATTCCCTTATGAAATTTATTAATTTTCAAAATAGGATGCATTCTCATTTTATAACCAGAAGCTACATAAAAATCTCCTTTTTTTACTGGTAATAATGCAGGTATAGAAGCCAACATGTCTTCTTTTTTCTTTGCTAAAGAAACAATTTCATCCAAAGATTTTGATTGTACAACCAATTGTTTAGATAAAATATCTACTTCTTTAGTTAGTTTTTTAATCATTTCAGAATTATCAAAACCTTCTAAATTCTTATATCTATTAACCCCACCAAAACCAGCTTTACGCTGTTCTTCTGGTATTGGATTTGCTTCAAAATAACTTCTATAAATATTATTATCTCTTTCTTGAATTTCATCTAAGATAACTGCACTCTCTTCTAACCTTTTTGTTAAAAGTTTGTAGTTAAACTTTAAATTTTCTAGTTCTCTTTTTTGAGCTCTTTCTGAGGGTGATGTTATAATTTGACTAAAACCAATAAAACCAAAAAAAGCAATTAATAATACCCCCAAAAAACTAAATAGTATACGTCTGTAGTAATCACTTTTATTTACAGTAATCTTCCTGTAAGAAAGTGTTTCTTCATCGTAATAATATTTTACTTTTGCCATATTTTTAAATGTACTACTTTTGTGCTTGTTTAAAAGCAAGCATAGTATTATTATATTGTTTAGAACAGACAAAGTTACAAAATGTTTTATAACCCTATTTTTTAAGGGTTATTTTAAAAATAATTTAACAATTTATCACCTTTATAATTAGGTTATTTATATGAAATCTCAAGAAATTAGAGCAACTTTTTTAGAGTTTTTTAAAAGCAAACAACATTTAATTGTGCCTTCTGCATCTATGGTTACAAAAGATGATCCTACATTACTATTTGTAAATTCTGGAATGGCTCCTTTTAAAGAATATTTTTTAGGTAATGGAACTCCTAAAAAGAGTAGAATTGCAGATACTCAAAAATGTTTGCGTGTTTCTGGTAAACATAATGATTTAGAAGAAGTTGGTTATGACACTTATCATCACACTTTATTTGAGATGTTAGGCAACTGGTCTTTTGGAGATTATTTTAAAAAAGAAGCCATTGCTTGGGCTTGGGAATTATTGACAGAAGTTTATAAAATAGATAAAGACATTTTATATGTTACTGTTTTTGAAGGTAGTAATGATGGTGACAATCTAGAAATGGACACTGAAGCCTATGATATTTGGAAACAATATATTGCTGAAGACAGAATTTTAAAAGGAAATAAAAAAGATAATTTTTGGGAAATGGGAGATCAAGGACCTTGTGGACCTTGTTCTGAAATTCATGTAGATATAAGAACTCCTGAAGAAAAAGCAAAAGTTGATGGTAAAACTCTTGTAAATGAAGATCATCCTCAAGTTGTTGAAATTTGGAATTTGGTTTTTATGCAGTACAATAGAAAAGCAAATGGTACCTTAGAAAATTTACCAAATAAACACATAGATACAGGAATGGGTTTTGAACGTCTTTGTATGGTGTTACAAGATGTAAAATCTAACTATGATACAGATGTTTTTACACCAATTATTAGAGAAATTGAAACCATTACTAATACTAAATACAGAGTAGAGGAAAAGCAAGATATTGCTATTCGTGTAATTTCAGACCATGTTAGAGCTGTTGCTTTTTCTATTGCAGATGGACAATTACCAAGTAATACTGGTGCTGGTTATGTTATTCGTAGAATTTTAAGAAGAGCAGTAAGATATGGATTTACTTTTCTTAATAAAAAAGAACCCTTTATTTTTAGATTAGTTGATATTTTAAGTAAAAAAATGGGACAAGCTTTCCCAGAGCTAAAAGCTCAAAAGCAACTTATAGAAAATGTAATTAAAGAAGAGGAAACTTCTTTTTTAAGAACTTTAGAACAAGGATTACTATTGTTAGATGGCATCATAGATGCTTCTAAAACTAAAGAAATCTCAGGTAAAAAAGCATTTGAATTATATGATACTTATGGTTTTCCTATAGATTTAACTGCATTAATTTTATCTGAAAAAGGATTTACTTTAGATGAAAAAGGATTTGAAGAAGAATTACAAAAACAAAAAAATAGATCTAGAGCTGCTAGTGAAACATCAACAGAAGATTGGACAATTCTTTTAAATGATGAAGAAGAAGAGTTTATTGGTTATGATAATTTAGAAGCAAACATAAAAATTACTAAGTACAGAAAAGTTACTTCTAAAAAAGATGGAGAAATGTATCAACTCGTTTTTAATTTAACGCCTTTTTATCCAGAAGGTGGAGGTCAAGTCGGAGATAAAGGTTATTTAGAAGATAAAAATGGAGATGTAAATTACATTATAGACACCAAAAAAGAAAATAATGTAATTATTCATTTCACCAAAAATTTACCAAATCATCTAAATGAAACTTTTAAAGCTGTAGTAGATGAAAAACAACGATTTAGAACAGAGTGTAATCATACAGCAACACATTTACTTCATCAAGCATTAAGAGAAGTTTTAGGAACTCATGTAGAGCAAAAAGGTTCTGCAGTACACTCTAAATATTTACGTTTCGATTTTTCTCATTTTTCTAAACTTACTGTTGAAGAGTTAAGAGATGTAGAAAATTTTGTAAACGCAAGAATTGCTGGCAAACTTCCTTTAGAAGAAAAAAGAAATATACCAATGCAACAAGCCATAGAGGAAGGTGCAATGGCTTTATTTGGCGAAAAATATGGAGATACTGTGAGAGCTATAAAGTTTGGTAAATCTATAGAACTTTGTGGAGGAACTCATGTAGAAAACACTGCAGACATTTGGCACTTTAAAATAAAATCTGAAAGTGCAGTTGCAGCTGGTATTAGAAGAATTGAAGCCATTACTAATGATGCTGTTAAAGATTTTTATTTTGATAATAACAGAACTCTTTATGAGGTAAAAGATTTATTAAATAATACAAAAAATCCTGTTAAAGCTGTTCAAAGTTTACAAGAAGAAAATGCATCATTAAAAAAACAAGTAGAGCAACTTCTTAAAGAAAAAGCGTCTAATTTATCTAAAGATATAGAAAATGAAATTCAAGAAATTAACGGAGTTCATTTTTTAGCAACAAAAGTAGATTTAGATGCTGGTGGTATTAAAGATTTAGCTTTTAGTTTAGGTAACAAATACCAAAACTTATTTGTATTATTTGCATCAGCACCTAGTAAAGAAAAAGCTTTACTAACTTGCTATATATCAAAAGATTTGGTTGCTTCTCGTAATTATAATGCAGGTCAAGTTGTTAGAGAATTAGGCAAATTAATTCATGGTGGTGGAGGTGGACAACCTTTCTTTGCTTCTGCTGGTGGTAGAAATCCTGGAGGTATTCCAAAAGTTTTAGAAAAAGCAAAAGATTATATTAATTAATTAAACTTTTTACTAAAAGTTGGGTCTAAAGTTTTGAAACTAAATTTTATTTAGGAAATCATTACCTTTAGCCTATGCCTTACTTAGATACTTTTACTGGAGATTGGAATGCAAAAAATGCTAGGCATTTATTAAAACGTTGCTCTTTTGGTATTACTCCAGATTTAGTAAAAGAAAGTGTTTCTTTAGGTTTACAAGGCACAATAGATAAGCTATTTGAAGTAAAACCTTTACCAAATCCTCCTCTAAAATACGAGTTAGATGGCACTTCAAGAACCGAAGTAATTGATCCAGACGTTAATTATGGTGAAACTTGGGTTAATGCACCTCCTATTCCTAATTTACCAACAAATCAAGAAGTAAATAAGGCAATAAGAGCAAGAAATAGATCTCTATATGCTTGGTCTTTTTTAGAAATGCAAAACTCTGGAATACATATTCGAGAGAAATTAACTTTGTTTTGGCATAATCACTTTGTTTCTGTTAATACAAATCCTCATAGAGAATACTATTACATAAATACAATAAGGCAAAATGCTTTAGGTAATTTTAAAGAACTGGTAAAACAAATTACCATAGACCCAAATATGCTTTTGTATTTAAGTGGTGCTCAAAATAAAGATTCTGCTCCAAACGAAAATTATTCAAGAGAACTTTTAGAGTTATTTACTATTGGTAAAGGAGCTGCTGTTGGCAATGGAGATTACACTAATTACACAGAAGATGATGTTGTACAAATGGCAAAAGTGCTTACTGGTTGGAAAGTAAGAGGACTAAATAACGTAGATGCATTAACACCTTTCTTTTCTAATTTTAATCATACAAAAGGTGATAAAACTTTATCTCATAGATTTAGCAATGCAATTATATCAGAAAATGGAGAAGATGAATATAAAGATTTAATAGATAAAATTTTTGAGCAAGATGAATGCTCTAGATTTATTATGAGGCAACTTTATATTTGGTTTGTAAATTCAGAAATTACTGATGATATAGAAACAAATATTATTGTTCCTTTAGCAACAATTATTAGAAATAATAATTACGATATTGTACCAGCTTTAAAAGTATTATTTGCTTCAGATCATTTCTTTGAAAATACGTTTTGTATGATTAAAAGTCCTATTGATTTAATGTTTTCTGTTACACAATCTCTTTTAGTTGATTTACCTAATAGCAGTATTAAAGAAGAATATGATTATGCTTTAGTTTTATATTTAGCTGCAACAGATTTAAATCAATCCATATTTCATCACCCAGATGTTGCAGGTTGGAAAGCATATTACCAAGAACCTTTATTTTATAAAAGTTGGATAAATAGCTACTTACTACCAAAAAGATTAGACTTTTGTAGAATTTTAGTAATAGGTGGAGATTTAGTTATTGATAGTAGAAAATACACTGTACCACCTTTAGTTCCTGTTTTAAAAATAGCTTCAGAAATACCAAATGCAACAGACCCAAACATTCTTATAAATTCGCTTGCAGAAGAAATGTTTAATTATGCAATTACTGCAGAACAAGTAAGTGCATTAAAAGAAATTTTAATACCTGGTTTACCAGATTTTGAGTGGACAGTGGAGTATAGTGATTATTTAGCAGACCCAACAAATACAGCTTTAGCATTTTCAGTAGATAAAAAATTAAGAGATGTCATAGCAGTTATGGTGCAAATGTCAGAATTTCAAATCATGTAATTTATGAAGAAAGGAAAAACATTAAATAGAAGAGATTTTATAAAACTAAGCTCAATTGCTTCTGCTTCTTTACCAATTGTACTGAGTGGTTTTCCTATTTTTTCTCAACAAAAACCTAAAGGATATAGCTTTTCTAATGAGAATGATAATGTTTTAGTACTTATACAATTACAAGGTGGTAATGATGGTTTAAATACCATTTTTGATTTAAATCAATATGATAATCTACAAAGCGTACGTTCTAACATCATTATTCCAGAAAATGAACTGCTAAATATTAATAGCGCTACTTGTTTTCATCCAGCAATGGGTGGAATAAAAGAAATTTGGGAACAAGAAAAACTTTCTGTAATACAAAATGTTGGTTACCCAAATCAAAACAGATCTCACTTTAGGTCTACAGATATTTGGAATAGTGCTTCAGAAGCAGACCAATTTATTTCATCTGGTTGGATTGGTCGTTTTTTTGATATTAACCATTCCTCTTTTCCAGAAAACTATCCAAATGACAACAATCCTCATCCTTTTGCATTAACAATTGGAAGAGTGGTTTCTGAAACTTGCCAAGGTATAAATACTAATTTTTCTATGGCAGTTGAAGATACAGATAATCCTGGAACAGCTTTAGTATCTAACACTACTTCTGTACCTGGAAATTGTTATGGAGAAATGTTGACTTTTGTAAATGATACCATTAGCCAAACCAATGCATATGCAGAAGTAATTTCTAATGCTTCTAGTGCTGGTAATAATTTATCTACAAAATATACAGGCTCAGATTTATCAGAAAAATTAAAAAATGTTGCCAAATTAATTGCTGGAGGTTTACAGACTAAAATTTACGTGGTTCAAATTGGAGGATTTGACAATCATGACAATCAAGTAGTTGAAGGCGATACAAAAACTGGAAAACATGCTGAATTATTGCAAGAATTGTCTGATGCAATGGCTGCTTTTCAAGATGATTTAAAATTGTTGAATATAGAAGATAAAGTTATTGGAATGACCTATTCTGAATTTGGAAGAAGAATACGTTCTAATGGTGCTTTAGGTACAGATCATGGAACAGCAGCTCCATTATTTGTTTTTGGAGGTTGTGCTAAAAATCAAATATTAGGTGACACCCCAGAAATAGATACTCAAGTAGATGATAATGAAGGTGTAGCAATGCAATATGATTTTAGAAGTGTCTATAGTACAATTTTAACTGATTGGTTAGGAGCTACAAAACAGGAATCAAATACAGTATTATTTAAGGATTTTGAAACTATTCCTATTTTTAAAAATGGATGTTCTGCAGCATTATCTACAGATGATGCACTATTAAATACAACTGAAATTAGCTTATATCCTAACCCAACATCAGATTTTATAAATATTAGATTTTTTGGTAATAATGAAAACACAAAAATAACGTTGTTTAATAGTTTAGGTGCAGTTGTAAAAAATATTGCAAATACTAACTTTGCTTCTACTGAACATCAACTAAAAATAGATATTTCTAATCTACCTAAAGGAAGTTATTTTGTGCATTACCAAACCAGAGGAATTTCAAAAACTAAAAAATTGCTGAAGTATTAAATTTGTTTAATTTTACATGATAATTGTTATCATGAAGCTTCAAACCCAAATTCCGTTAATAAAAGAATCTAGAAACTTAATTAATTATAATTCTAAAATTGTTTTATTAGGCTCTTGTTTTTCAGAAAATATTGGTAATCAATTAGATTATTTTAAGTTTCAAACAACACAAAATCCTTTTGGTATTTTGTTTCATCCAATAGCGATTGAAAATCTAATTACAAATGCAATCAACGAAAAAAAGTATACAGAAAATGATGTGTTTTTTCATAATGAGCAATACCATTCTTTTGATGCTCATTCTAGTTTGAGTGCCGTTGACAAAACATCCTTTTTAGATTATATTAACTCATCTATAAAAAATACTAAAAATAATTTAGAAGAAGCTAGTCATATCATTATAACACTTGGTACTTCTTGGGTGTATAGATATATTGAAAGTGATCAAATTGTAGCAAATTGTCATAAAATACCTCAGAAAAAATTCTTAAAAGAAATTTTATCTGTTGATACAGTTTCAGAAAGTTTAGAGGCTATTATTTCATTAATAAAATCGATAAATAAAAACGCAAGTATATTATTTACAGTTTCTCCTGTAAGACATTTAAAAGATGGTTTTATAGAAAATCTACAAAGTAAAAGTCATCTTATTTCTGCTATACATCAAGTAATTAATAGAAGAAAAAACAGCTTTTATTTTCCTTCTTATGAAATTATGATGGACGAATTAAGAGATTATCGTTTTTATGCTGAAGATATGATTCATCCAAATAAAACTGCCATAAAATATATTTGGGAAAAGTTTATAAATACTTGGTTTGATGCATCAGTAAACGCTACAATGAAAGAGATTGATGTGATACAAAAAGGAATGTTACACAAAGCTTTTAACCCAAATTCAGAAAAGCATTTACAATTTTTAGAAAATTTAGAACAAAAAAAATTAAAAATTATAAGTGAATACTCATTTATAAATTTTTAAAATAAGGCATTTGTCGTATTTTTTGTGTATCAAATTTGTTAGTATTTTACATCTTTAAAAATTGAAATATGCTTAAAGATATTTTTTACCCAACTCCTCAAAATGCATTTATTTGGCTAAGCTCAATATATCTTTTATTTCTTTTATATATTGGTAAAGCTGATGCTATAACTATTTTGTTTGCTTATTTTTTAGAAACAATTATTATCGGAATTTTTAATGCTTTAAAAATGTTTTGGAGTATTCGTTTTGGAAAATCTACAGGTTATGCACTCATATTTTTCTTTCTTTTTCATTATGGTTTTTTTATAGCTATTCAATCTATTTTTGGTTTTTCTATGTTTAGTATAGAGGATACTGTTTTTATAAAAGAACCATTTAATTTATTAGAAAACTATACTACTATTTTAAATTTAGAAGGAATTAAATATGCATTACCAGCTATTATTTTTACTTATCTAGGAAAATTCGTTACCGATTTTATCCAAAAAAAGAAATATTTAAAATTTACTGCACAAGAAATAATGTTTAAACCTTATGTGCGTATTTTTATACAACAATTTGTAGTGATTATTGCTTTTTTCTTTATTGTTTTTGGTAATGTTGGTGTTATTGCTGCTATACTTTTAATACTCTTTAGATTATTGGTTGATTTGGTACTTGAATCAATCAAAGAAAATGCTGAAATGTTAGAAATTTTATCAGAAAAACTAGCAAACGAAAAAGCAAGTAAAGAGGAAATTAAAAAGCAATTAATGATGTTTACTGAATAACTTTTATAAAATATACGTCATTTGACTTATTTCTTAGTGATCTCGTTTTCAATAATTTTGGATACATTTAAAAATTATAAAAATGAGAATATCAAAAAAAATAATACTTATTTGTTTTAGTTTAACTATTGTAGCTTGTTCTGGTTATGGCAAAAAATTAGAATACAACAAAACAGAAGTGTATTATACATCTAATGTAAAAAAATCTGAAGCTGAAAAACTAGGAGAATTTTTAGTGAGTTCTGGTTTTGCAGGTGAAAACGAAAAGTCTGTTCAATTATCTAAAAATGAAGAATCTGGTAATTATCAATTTAGAATGGTTACCACAGAAAAAGCTGCAAATAGCGAAAGTTATCAGACAATTTTTAAAATGTTTGCCAAACAAATATCAGATTCAGTTTTTAATAAAAAACCTGTAGATTTTCATGTTTGTAATAATACTTTCGAGACTCTAAAAGTAATTCCTTTCGAATAATGCTTTCAAAATTTGAATTTGATGCTTTGGCTGAATGGCATTATTCTGAAGGAGAATGGAATGAGTTTGTAACTATTGAAAAAGCAAATAAAAAAGAAGACAACATCTATTTTGGTATTGGAATTCTTGTTCTTTCTACAATCGGTTTAATGATTTTTAGAAATACTTCTTTTCTTACTGCATTAACATTCGCTATTCCTTTTTCGATTCTAATTCCTTATTTAAGGATGAGGTTTAGTTATAAGCATTTAAAATACAATGTGAAAAAACCTTTTGTGAAAATTTATGAAAATTATATTCTTATTAACAATCATAAAATTGAAGTTTCATCAACAAAAAAAAGAATTAAAGGTCTAAAAATAATTAAAGCAAAAAACAACTTGCAACTTTTAGAAATTGATATACAATGGATAACTAGAAAAGGACCTACAAATGATGAATTTAGAGTGCTTATACCTCATAATAAAATTAGTGAAGCAGAAAAATTAGTAAATCAGTTTTATAAAAAAGTATAAAAATACGTCAAATGCCTTATTTCATAAAACAAGTTATTATTTCAATTTTGGATTATAATTAAAATAAAAAAATATATGAAAAATTTAAAAAATCTATTTTTATTAGCATTTGTAACTTTACTATGTTCTTGTTCAGATGCTACAGACGAAGACTTAGGTTTGTCTGGTGAAGGCACGTTTACTGCAAAAGTTGATGGTACAGATTTTGCTTCTTTAAAGGCAACTGTTGGAGCCACTGTTACAAATGGTGTTGCAGCTATACAAGGTTCTAATGCAGGTGGAGAATATATTAGAGTTAATATTATGAATTATACTGGTGTAGGTACTTATAAAACTGGTGATGCATTAACCAATGTAAACTCCATTCAATATGGTACTGTAAACCCTATAGCTGCATGGATTTCTACTTTTGATATTGGAAATGGAACAATAGAAATTACTGAAGATACATCCACCACAATTTCTGGCACTTTTACATTTACTGGATTAAATTCTAATGACAATAACTCTTCAAAAATGGTTACAGAAGGTAAATTTTCTGCTCCAAAAAATTAAAAAATAATGAAGAAGAAAAAGGAAAAATACGGCATCTGTCGTATTTTTTTTTAACCTTAATTATGAGACATTTGAGTTATTAACTTAAAAACAATTCTTATGAAAAATTTAAACAAAGTAATCTTTATAATAAGCATATCATTTTTTATTGTGTCTTGTAGTTCAAATGATGCTAATACTTTAGGTTGTGAAACTTGTTCTTACACTATTGCTGCTAATGAAACTGCTGGTACAGTTGCAACTTCTTTAAATGGAACTCATGAAACCACCTTTTCTTCATTCAATACTGCATCACCAATAGCAGATGGTACTAAAGCTACTTTTACAGTAGCAAATAATGAACTAACTGTAGAAATTGAAGGTGAAGCTTGTATTACGCTTAAAAATCCGATTCAAACATCAGCTAGTGAAGTTGTTTATAAAGATGATTGTAGAGATAACTTAGCCTATGCAGTTTCTACGAATCAAACAGGAGACCTTAATGAGGTTAATTTACTTTCTTTAAGCAATACTTTTTATGGTCAGTTTAAGAAATAATAACAAATGACAATAGGTATCCTCCAATTTTATTTATTTATTTTAACACCAATTCTCTTTGTTTTAGGGTTTTGGTGTTATTATGATTTTAAAAAGTTTAAACTAAAAGAATCTGAAAAATTGAGTGTATTGTTTTTAGATTTAGAAGCAGAAAAAAATAGAAAAATATGTTTAGAAACTAAGTCTGAAAGTATTTTAAATACTACAAATGATATAAATAAAAAAATATTAATAATTAAAATTGATATATTTAATCTAAATTTTTCAATAAAGGAAATTTTTTATTTCTAAACTTTTAAATGATTATTAAATGAAATTAAAAACAATTTTAACGGCTATAATGTTATGCCTAACAGTACAATATAATGCACAAAATAAAATACTTGATAGTCTTAAAATAATTTTAAAAACTACTAAAGATTCTAAACAAATAACAAACACCTACAATAATATTGGTAAAATTTACAACAGTCTTAATACAGATAGTGCCATTTTTTATTTACGTATTGCAGAAAAAATGGCTAAAAAAAATAAGTTACAAAGACACTTATTTCAAGCATATAGCAATATTGGCACAACATTTATTAAGACTGGGCAATTAGATTCTTCTGAAGTTTATTTTGATAAAGCAAAGTATTTAATTAATGATATAGACTTTTATAATGCTCTAACTTCTTATTATGGAGATAGAGGTATTCTAGATTATTATAAAGGAGATTATCTAAATTCTGGAAAAAGGTTTGAAAAAGCATTAGACTTGGCTATTAAAGAAAAAAATATTGAAGATATTATAAGATATAGTAATAACTCTGCATTAGTATTGTCTAAAACTGGTAAAAATAACGAAGCCTTAGATATCTATTTTAAAGCTTTAAAATCTGCAGAACTAGAAAAAGACAGTGTACATATTGGACTACTTTTTAACAATATTGCCAATATTTATGAGGACATGAATGAGCAAGAAAAATCTTTGGATTTATATAAAAAATCTTTAGAAATTAAACTAAAACATGGCACTTTTGTACAAATTGTAAATGCTTATTTTAATGTTGCAAACAGACAACTTCATATTGGAGAATTAGAAAATGATTCTACTTTATTAGTTAAAGCTGAAAAAAATTATGAAAAAGCTTTAGAAATAGCTCAAGAAAAAAACTTTGGAAATGGTAAACTTGTAGGTTGGGAAGGTTTAGGAAAAATAGAATTAAATAAAAAGAACTTTATAAAGAGTAAAGAATATTTTAATAAGGTTTTAGAAGTTGCAAAAGCAACCAAAAACAAACCTTATCTAAATATGGCAAACTTAAGTTTAGCATACATAGAAAATGATTTAAAAAATCATAAAAAAGCTGAATTCTACCTTAAACAATCAAAAGATTTTGTTGAGAAATCTGGATCAATTACCCAAAAAAAACAACTTTATGAAAACCTTTATATAGTTGAGGAAAATAAAGGAAATTATAAAAAAGCTTTTGAATATTTGCGTAAGAAAAATGAAATTGATGAAACATTAACTTCTAATGAAATAAAAGAAAAAATATCTAGATATGAAGTAAAATACGAAACCGAAAAAAAAGAAAAAGAAATTGCACAACAAAAAGAACAGCTCTTAGAACAAGAGTTAGCTATAAAAAACAGAAATTTATATGCAATAATAATTACTTCAATTCTATTAATTTTAGGTATTATTTTCTTTGCTATCTATAAACGAAATCAATTCAAAAGAAATCAGTTACAAAAAGAAATAGATCTTAAAGATGCTTTAGCAATTATAAAAACTCAAAATAGGTTGCAAGAACAACGTCTTAGAATTTCTCGAGATTTACACGATAATATTGGTTCTCAACTAACTTTTATAATTTCTTCTATAGACAATCTAAAATTTATTTCTAAGGATGCAAACGAAAAATTAAAAAGCAAATTAGCAACTATTAGTTCTTTTACAGGCGATACAATTCATCAACTAAGAGATACGATCTGGGCAATGAATAAAAGTGAAATTTCTATTGAAGATTTACATAGCAGAATATTATCATATATAGAGAAAGCTAAAATTGCAGTTCCAGAAGTTAAGATAGACGTAAATTATGATATTGATAAAAACAAAAGCTTTTCTTCTCTAATTGGAATGAACATTTTTAGAACGTTACAAGAAGCAATAAATAATGCCATAAAGTATTCTGAATCTAACACCATCGAAATAACACTTAAGAATAAAAAAAACAACTTCGTTGCTACTGTTACAGATTTTGGTAAAGGTTTTGCTATTAATTCAGTAGAGCTCGGAAATGGTTTGTCGAATATGGAAAAAAGAATGAGTGAAATTGGTGGTACCATAAAAATAACATCAGAAGAAAAAAAGGGAACTACTATTCAACTTGAAGTTCAACTTGAAAATACGATGAATGACGTATAAAATATAATCTTTAAAATATTTACTTTTATAAAATACTACCTAAACTATGAGTTTAAGAATTGCTATTGCAGAAGATAACTATTTCTTATATAAAGCTATAGAAGAAAAGATATCTTTTTTTGATGATGTTTCTATTAAATTTCATGCAAATAATGGTGCAGAATTAATAGGTAAACTTGAAGAAAATCATCATATAGATGTAATTTTAATGGACATTCAAATGCCAGTAATGGATGGTATAAAAGCAACTGAATTGGTAAAAAACAGATATCCACACATTAAAGTAATCATGTTAACTGTTGTAGATGATGATGAGTGTGTTTTTAAATCTATACAAGCTGGTGCCAATGGTTATTTATTAAAAGAAATTGATGCAGAAAAATTATATAAGAGCATTATAGAAGTTACAGAAGGTGGAGCACCAATGACACCTAGTATTGCATTAAAAACTTTAAATTTATTAAGAAAACCTAATTTTAATTTAGATAAAAAAGAAGATTTAGAAGAAATTAAATTAACCAAAAGAGAAACAGAAATATTAGTACAATTAAGTAAAGGCTTAAATTACAATGCAATTTCAGAAAACCTAATTATATCTCCATCAACTGTTAGAAAGCACATTGAAAATATCTACAAGAAACTTCAAGTGCACAGTAAAATGGAAGCTGTTATGAAAGCTCAGAAAAGAAATTTAATTTAAATTACAGTTTAAATCTATAACCAATAAATAAATTTAAAGAATTTGTTTTAGTAGTTTCTGGATCAGATAACTTATCAATGTCAATTAATCCTAAACTATTTCTTAATTCAATAAATATTTCGTTATTACTATCTAATTTGAAAATTCTTCCTAAACCTAAAATTAAACCAAAATCAAAATTCTCAAAATATCTAGATAAATCATCAGATGGTTTATCTTGATTTATTCTTTCTCTAGCTCTAAAAAAATAATTTAAAAAAATACCTCCTCTTAAATAATACTTTGAGTTCTTGCTAAAATTATATCTGACTGAAAGTGGAATAGATATAAATTCATAAGTGTCATAATTTGTAAAATCGTTTGCAACGATAACCATATTATTTATAACTGTTCTTGGAACATCTACACTAACAATTTTTCTATCATAATTTAATTCAGCATCAAAAAATAAATTGTTTTTAATTTTATAATGGGTAGATATTCCTAAAGTATATCCGAATTCTGAATTATGTTCAGAAATATTTTCATTACTAAACCTTAAAGAAGAATAGTTTAAACCTGTTTGAACTCCGTAAGAAAATTTTTCTTGACCAAAAGTAGTTAATGAAAATAAAAGTAAAAAATATAAGGCTATTCTTATATTCATAGCACTAATCTAAATACTGATCTACATTTTGCCAAGGACCACCATTAATTACATCCACTCCATTTTGTTTTAAAAACTGAGTAGCTTGTCCACTTCTTCCACCACTTTTACAAACAGCAATTATAGGTTTATTCCAAGATTTTATCTCATCAATTTTAAGCGGAATTAAATTTAACACAATATGTTTAGCAGGTTCACTATGCCCTTCATCCCACTCCATTTGAGTTCTAACATCTAAAATAATTGCGTCTTTATCTAAATATTCTTTAATCTCGTTAGTTGTATCTTTTTGACTAAATAAACCAAACAAACCCATATCTTTTCTTTATTTTATAGTTGATGTTCTTTGACTTTTAATAAGTTTAATCCATTAGAAATTAAATTTTTATAAGTTTCATTTTTCATTAAAACTTCTAAATGTTTTAAAATTTCTTTCTGAATTGAATAATTATTTTGCAAAGCTAATTCATAAAGTTCTAAATGTAACAACCAATCTTTAGAAAAATCACTTTTTAATTGGTTAAAAATTTCTTCAACTTCAGCTTCTGAAATTGAATTTTCTTCTCTCATCTTTCTAACTTTACTGTATAAACCATAAAGTATTTTTTCGCTTTCTGAGTATTTAATCTTATGAGTTTTTGTTTCAGATACTTTTCCAATATCTAAAAAAGATTCAACATCTGCAGGACCTGCATACGCAGAAACGACTTCTTTACCAACAGCCATATCATATAAACCCCATTCAGGTTTAAATAATACTTCATTAAAATAAGTTACAGTACACTCATCAAAAGTGATCATTAAAATCTTACCCCTTAAATCTCTTGTGCCAGTAACAGCTTTTCCTTTTAAAATTATACCACTCTCAAACTCTAATGTCATAAATTCACCTTCATAAATTCCGTAAGCTTTTAAATCTCTTGGGCTCATATCTTCAATAGGTAAATTAATCCCTTTTAATTTTCCAATAGGGCTACCAAATCCGTTTTTATGAACATTTATTCCATGACCAATTAATTCTTTGTCTCTGTTTGCAATTGCTGTTGAACCTATGGTTTGAAAATATGCAACTTTGTTATTTTTATATTTGATAACTCTATCAAAAACTCCTGAAATTTGTACACCTGTGGTTAACTCTATAGTTCCCAAATTTTGAGAATCAATTAATTTTTCAACACCTTTTAAACCTCCAGTTCTTAAAGCCATTGTATTTGCAAATTCATCTAAAACTAAGCTTAAATATGCAAAATCTGGTGTCACAAATAATTGAGGTTGTGGTTTTGTAATATCAAAATTAACTGCTGCTGCTTCAAGAGAATAAGGTAACTTTTTTACTTTTTCTTGCATGCACCATGCACTTTCACCTATAGATGAAAGTAATCCTGCTCCATAAATTTTTGGGCTTTCTAAACTTCCAATTAATCCATACTCAACTGTCCACCAATGCAAGTTTCTTATCATAGCCATTTCAGAAAGCTCACCCATATTTTCTTGCAACCATTCAACTTTTTCTTGAGCTTCATCAATTTCTTTTTGAGTAGAGTTTGGATTTTCTTTTAAAATTGAAAGTAAACGAATAGCTTCATACATTTCATAATCTTTAGCAGATGATATAGCTTTACTCCCTATTTCTCCAAAACGTCTTAAATATTCAGCATATTCAGGGTTTGCAATTATTGGGGCATGACCTGCAGCTTCATGAATAATATCTGGTGCAGGAGTATATTCAATATGATTTATAGTTCTCATATCAGAAGCTATCACTAAAACATTGTAAGCTTGAAATTCCATAAATGCATTTGGAGGAATAAAACCATCTACAGAAACAGCTGCCCAGCCAATTTCTTTTAGGATTCTATTCATACCTTCCATTTTTGGAATACTTTCAGAAGAAATACCTGTTTTATCTAAACCAGGTATGTAAGATTTGTGAGCAACCTTGCTTAAATAATCGATATTCATACGCATCACATACCTCCAAACTGCTTGATTTTGAGGAGTATATTCTTCATATGGTTGCCTAACAATAAACTTATGTAAATGTTTAGGTAACTTCTTTGTTACATCATTTAATTCAAAGTGAGATTCCATTTATTAAACCATAAATATTATAAGGTAAAATTACGAATTTTGTAATTAAAATGCGCTTTATAGCTTGTTAAAAATTAATATCAAAACTAATCAGTATTTTAATTAACAAATCATCAATTGTAACATTTCATCATATTTTTCATCATATATATAAAATATTGCTATGAGTTTTACAGCCCACATGATTGCCAGTCTTAAGCACAATAAAAGAGAACGAGTTTCTGCCTTTAAAAAAATGAAAGATTTTAAAGAAGGAAAAAATATTGAAGTTTATTTTGATAAAAAAGTCTCTAAATATCAATTAAAAAAGATTAGAGATAAAATTCAACAAGAAAACAAGTACAGACTTAGAAAAAATATTATAATTTTTACAATTGCAATGCTAATATTAATTTACGCTATCGGTTTCGTAAAATTTTAAACGAAAGCCTAAAATCTTTCTTATTTTTACAATTCAAACAAGAAAAATGGACAAGAAAGTTATCTTAATGATTTTAGATGGTTGGGGAATTACACAAGACCCAAAAGTTTCTGCAATTTATAATGCGAAGACGCCATTTATTAATTCTTTATATGAGAAATATCCGAATGCAGAATTAAGAACAGATGGAGAACATGTAGGTTTGCCTGAAGGACAAATGGGTAATTCTGAAGTTGGCCATATGAATTTAGGTGCTGGAAGAATTGTATATCAAAATTTAGCTAGAATTAATAAAGCTGTTAAAGAAAAAACACTTGGCCAAGAAAAAGTGTTGTTAGATACATTTAACTATGCCAAAGAAAATAATAAAAATGTTCATTTATTAGGGTTAGTTTCTAATGGTGGTATTCATGCTCACATTAATCATTTAAAAGGAATTTTAGATGTTGCCAATGAAAATAAAGTAGATAATGTTTTTTTACATGCTTTTACAGATGGTAGAGATTGTGATCCAAAATCTGGAACATATTTCATAAAAGATATTCAAGAATACATGCAAAAAACTACTGGTGAATTAGCAACAATTACTGGGCGTTATTATGCAATGGATAGAGACAACAGATGGGAAAGAGTTAAAGAGGCCTATGATGCAGTTGTAAAAGCGGAAGGTGTAAAAACTACAGAACCAATTGCAACTATGAATTCTAATTACGATAATAATATTACAGATGAATTTCATAAACCTATTATTATTACTGACGATGCTGAAAAACCAAAAACACAAATTAAAGAAGGTGATGTAGTTATTTTCTTTAATTATAGAACAGACAGAGGAAGAGAATTAACTAATGCATTATCTCAACAAGATTTTCCTGATTATGATATGAAAAAGTTAGACTTGTATTTTACAACTATGACTTTATATGATGAATCATTTAAAAACATTAATGTTATTTACAATAACGATAATATAAAAAATACCTTGGGTGAAGTTTTAGCAAATGCCAATAAAAAACAAATTAGAATTGCTGAAACTGAAAAGTATCCTCATGTTACTTTCTTTTTCTCTGGTGGACAAGAAGAACCATTTAGTGGAGAAAAAAGAATATTAAGAAACTCTCCAAAAGTAGCAACTTACGATTTAAAACCAGAAATGTCTGCTTATGAATTAAGAGACGCCCTATGTGATGACTTAAACAAAGGAGAAGCTGATTTTGTTTGTTTAAATTTTGCAAATGGAGACATGGTTGGTCATACAGGAGTTATGGAAGCAGCTATTAAAGCTTGTGAAGCTGTAGATATTTGTGTTAAAGATGTTATAGAAACTGGTCTAAAAAATGGTTATTCTACATTACTAATTGCAGATCATGGTAACTGTGAAACAATGATGAATCCTGATGGTTCACCACATACTGCACATACAACAAACCCAGTTCCTTTTATCTTAATTGACAATGATAAAATCGAAGTTAATAGTGGTATTTTAGGTGATGTCGCCCCAACTATTTTAGAGCTAATGGGTGTTAATCAACCCAAAGAAATGACTCAAAAATCTTTACTAAAACACTGATGAAAAATTTAATTTATATACTAATTACTTTCTTCGTATTTATTTCTTGTAATGCTCAACAAAAAATTACAGCCAAAAAAGACAAGAATGGTTATTTAGTAGGTATTGCCAATAAAGCTTCTCTAACAAATGATTCTATTTTTAATAGATGGTTTAAAATGCGATATAAAGAGTATGAAACAGACCCTTTAATGATTGCTAAGCTATCACTAGAAATTAATAAATATGAAATAAAAGGATTTATGGGAACTTGGTGTGGAGATAGTAAAAGAGAAGTTCCTCGTTTTTACAAGATTCTAGAAGAAACTGGTTTTGATGAAAATAAACTCGAACTAATCTGTGTAGATAGAACAAAAACAACTCCAGATAGCTTACAAAAAGGATTCAATTTAATAAGAGTACCAACTTTTATTTTTTATAAAGATGGTAAAGAAGTTGGACGTTTTGTAGAGTATCCAAGAGAAACTATGGAAGCTGATATCTTAAAAATTGTTACGCAACAACCTTATAAACATTCTTACGATAAATCTAAGTAAGCCTTTTAGGTAATCTTAAGAAAAAATCTATAGAAATATAGTAACTTTGCCTTTCAATTTTTTGAAAGATGATTAAAATTAAAACCAGAGAAGAAATAGAAATTATGCGCGAAAGTGCATTAGTAGTTTCTAAAACATTAGGTATGCTTGCTAAAGAAGTTAAACCCGGTGTTTCTACTTTGTATTTAGATAAACTTGCAGAAGAATTTATAAGAGAACAAGGTGCAATACCTGGTTTTTTAGGATTATACGATTTCCCAAATACACTTTGTATGAGTCCAAACTCACAAGTTGTACATGGTATCCCAAATAAAACTCCTTTAAAAGAAGGAGATATTATTTCTATAGATTGTGGTGCTTTAAAAAATGATTTTTATGGAGATCATGCTTACACTTTTGCCATTGGTGAAGTTGACGAAGAAACTAAAAAATTATTAGAAATCACTAAACAAAGTTTATATGTTGGTATTCGTGAATTTAAAGCTGGCAACAGAGTTGGTGATGTTGGTTTTGCTATTCAGAATTTTACAGAAAAACATGGTTATGGAGTGGTTAGAGAATTGGTAGGTCATGGTTTAGGACGTAAAATGCACGAAGATCCAGAAATGCCAAACTATGGTAAAAGAGGAAGAGGAAAAAAGTTTGTAGAAGGAATGGTTGTAGCTATTGAACCTATGACAAATATGGGTACTCATAAAATTAGACAACATGCAGATGGTTGGACAATTACTACTCTAGATAACAAACCATCAGCTCATTTTGAGCATGATGTAGCTATTGTTAATGGAAAACCTGAGTTACTTTCAACTTTTAAATATATCAATAAAGCTCTTGGTATAGAAACTAATGAGGAAGACGAATTTAGAACAGAACCTTTGGTTGTTTAACTATGTCTTTATTTAAAGTTATTTTAAATACAGTACCTAGACCATGGCTAATTAAAGCTAGTTACATTGTACGTCCAATTATTGCTCTTTATTTAAAAGGTAATACTTACACAGATCCCATAGATGGCAAATCTTTTCGTAAATTTTTGCCTTATGGATATGGAAATCAAAGAAAAAATGCTTTATCACCCTCTACTTTATCTTTAGAAAGACACAGATTAATGTGGCTTTTTTTAAAAGATGAAACCAATTTTTTCACCTCAACAAAAAAATTGAAAGTATTACATATTGCCCCTGAGCAATGTTTTTTAGACCTCTTTAAAAAACAAAAAAACTTAGAATATATCACCTCTGATTTAGAAAGCCCTATTGCAGATGTAAAAGCAGATATTTGTGATTTACCTTTTAAAGAAAATGAGTTTGATGTTGTTTTTTGCAACCATGTATTAGAACATATTCCAGATGATACTAAAGCAATGCAAGAGCTTTATAGAGTAATGAAAAAAGGTGGTTTTGGAGTTTTTCAAATACCACAAGACTTATCAAGAGATGTAACTTTTGAAGACAATAGCATAACTGATAAAGATGAACGTGCCAAAATTTTTGGACAATATGATCATGTTCGTGTTTATGGTAAAGATTACTTTAACAAGTTACGTTCTGTAGGGTTTAAGGTTGATGAAGTAGATTACACAAAAAAAATAGATTCAAAACAAATAGAACGATTTTGTTTAATGAAAGGTGAAATATTACCTATTTGTTACAAGTAATTACTTTAAATTATTATTAATAAAATCAGATAATTTTTCTAGCTTTTTATCCTTTAGAATAATAAAACCGTTTCTTTTAATTTGATAGCTTCCATCGTCTAATTTTTCGATAATTGATTCTCCTAAATAAGAATCATCTTCTATTTCAGTATCATTTAATTCAACACCTTTTTGGTCAATCCAAAATCTACTATTTCCTTTTTTAGCTTCAAATCTATTATTGTAAAAAGGTCCTATAAATTCAAAGTCATCTTTAGCACTTAAAAATTTACCTTCCATAGCACATAAAAAACCTAACAAATCATAGCTTTCTTCTGCATATAAAGGATGTAAACCACCACCCAAATCACCTCCAAATCTATACCACTCTTTATTAATTTTTACTTCTCCATCATTATTATACTTAGTAATAACATCAGCTTTGTCTAAGTTTTTTAAAATCTCTTTTTCGTTAGTAATCTCAATTATTTTTTTCTCATTTAAATCAAATACAAAAGGTTTTGCTACATTATTAGGATAGGTTACTAACTTACCATTTGCTCTAGGTAACATAACTTGACCAAAATGAGTAGATAAATTATAAAATTCAGATATTGTTGGTATTTCAAAACTATTTTTAGAAGTTGAATTGAAACTTAATAATTTAGTTGGATTGTTTTTAATGTTTTTAAAAATAAAAAAACCTTCAAAATATAGTACATCTTTATATTCATTAGCTTCTAAAATAATTTCTCCTACATCATTAATTAATCCGTAATTATTATCAATTTTATATAGAGCAATATTATCTTTATTAAAACTAAAAATAGTATCTACTTTTATTTTTAAGGTATTGTATTTATTTTCCCAAGCCTCTGTTAAAGAATCTATTTTCTTTTTTTCAAGTTTTTTTATTCTATTTAATTCTTTCTCAATTTTTATCTCTTCTTCAACTTTTTCTATACTTTCTATAATTGGCACATACAATTCATCAATATTTAATTGATACTCTTCTGTTGTTTTATTTGTAGTGAGTAAATTATAATGCTTAAAGTAAGATTGAGATTTTTTTAAATATTCTAATCTTTGTTGTAAAGTTTCTTGTTTGTGATGAATTTCAAAATAAATTCTAGATCCTAAAATAGCAGTTTTTTTATCTGTGATAGAATCTAACCTAGCCATTGCTTTTTCGAAGTAATTAGCAGCTAATTCGTAATTTATTCCATTTGCTATAGCATTATTAGCTCTTTTAATATAAGTATTAGCTATTGCTTTTTCAAATTGAGCATAATTTGTTAAAAAAGTAAACAAACATAGGATAAGCAGAAACTTTTTCTTCATAGTATTTTCTTTTTCAATTTAGTAAAGATACTAAAAAAGGTTTTTTTTAAAAAGATATAAAAAGCCTTAAAGCTACTGATAATTAGAATATTCTGTAATTTTATCTTCAGTATCAAAATATAGTAAAATAACTTTTAAGTCTTTATTCTTTTCGATAATTTTCTTGGTTTCTTCTAATCCCATAGCCATAAAAGCTGTTGCATAAGCATCTGCATCTGCACAATCTAAATTAGTAATAACAGATACACTTAATAAATTACTTTCTTGTGCCAAACCAGTTTTTGGATTAATTGTATGCACAAACTTTTTTCCAGAATCATTTACCCAAAACTTTCTATAATTACCAGAGGTTGCCATAGATTTATTAGACAAATTAATGGTTTTATACCCTCCATTAACATCAGCATTTGCTGGATCTACTAATTTAATTAACCAAGGTTCTTTATTCTTTTTTAATCCTTTTGCTCTAATTTCTCCTCCAATTTCAATCAGATAATTATCAATATTTTTTGAATCTAAAAATCGAGCAACAACATCAATACCAAAACCTTTTGCAATTGAATTAAAATCTAAATAAATTTCTGGAGATTCTTTTGTGATCTTTTTACCTTTTAATGTCACCTTATCTAAACCAACATAATTCATTTCTAAAGCAATTTGTTCTTGGCTTAATTCATTTTTTTTGTTTTTTGGACCAAATCCATAAGCATTAACCAAATTACCAACAGTTGGGTCAAAAAAACCATTGGTTAGTTTATATATCTTTTTTGATTTATTAAACACTTCTATAAAATTATTATCTACTTCAATAGTAGTATCACCATTGTTTATTCTTGAAATATCAGAATTAGGAATATAAGTTGATAAAGAATTATTAAAATCTAAAAACAAACTATCTAGTGCTTTTTGATAATTTTCTTCTGCATTTAAATAAGTGATTTTATAAGTTGTTCCAAAAACCATCCCTTTTAGGGTAAAATCTTTTTTTACAATTTCATTTTTACATGCAGTAAAAATGAATAAAACAACAAAAAGGAAGTTGAATTTTATTTTTTTCATAAAAAAGTTAATTTTTACAAAAATACTCTATAAATTTTTCATAAAAAGCTTGTAAAATAACTTTTTATTTAACGATTTTGTTAAATTTGCCCAATAAACAAAATGTTAGTTTCAATGAAAAAAATTATCACACTACTTGTATTAACGATTACGCTTGCGTCTTGTAAATCTAATAAGGAATATGCTGCTTTAGAAGCAAAATATACACAAACTAAAGACCAACTTTTAGCAGTAGAAACCAATCTTCAAAAATGTTTGATAGAAAAAGAAAAACAAGAAACTAAAGCTTTTGCTCTAGGTGAGCAAGTAAAATATTTAAAAGAAGATAAAAAAACTGCTTTAAAACAAGTAGAAAACCTTACTGTTTTAACTCAGTCTTCTTCAGATAACATTAAAAATGTAATTTCTCAACTAAGTGAGAAAGACAAATACATTAATGGTGTTAGAAAAGCTATGACTCAAAAAGATTCTTTAAATCTAGCTATTAAATATCATTTAACTAAAAATTTAACTGACGGAATACAAGACAAAGACATCGAAGTTAATGTTGAAAAAACTGTTGTTTTTATCTCTATATCTGATAAATTATTATTTAAAAGCGGTAGTTACAATGTAACTGATAAAGCTTATACTGTATTAGAAAAAATTGCTAAGGTAATTAATGACCAACCTAAAATGGAAGTAATGATAGAGGGTCATACAGATACAACTCCTATAAAAAGAGATTTAATTCAAGATAACTGGGATTTATCTGCTTTAAGAGCAACTTCTATTACTAGAATTTTACAATATAAATATGGTGTTAAACCAGAAAGATTAATTGCTGCTGGAAGAAGTCAATATGTTCCTTTAGCACCTAATGATACTGCTGAAAATAAAGCAAAAAACAGAAGAACAAAAATTATTATTATGCCTAAATTAAATCAATTCTTTGATTTATTAGAACAAGACGCAGAATAGTAATATAAAAAGTTATTATAAAGCCATCTGATTTTCAGATGGCTTTTTTATTTATAAGTAGTTTGTAATTTTTATCTTTAGAAAGTAAAATTTAGTCATGAAAAACATATTCTTTTTCTCTTTTTTGCTTATTGTATTTATTTCTTGTAAAAATGAATCAGAAAAAAAGGAAGATAATTTTAAGCAATACATAACAGTGTTAGGAATAGCACAAGATGGAGGTTACCCACATATTGGTTGTCAAAAAGAATGCTGTGCAAATTATTACAATGGAAAAAATAATAGAAAAAGTGTAGTTTCATTAGGGTTAATTGATACAAAAGAAAAACAAAAATGGTTGTTTGAAGCTACACCAGATATGCATACACAATTAGCTGAGATTGAGAATAATCATTTAAAAACTTCAACTATTATTGATGGAGTTTTTTTAACACATGCACATATTGGTCATTATACAGGCCTTATGTATTTTGGTAGAGAAGCTTTAGGCAAGAAAGATATCCCTGTATATGCAATGCCAAAAATGAAAGCTTTTTTAGAAAATAATGGTCCTTGGAATCAACTCGTAACATTACAAAACATTGAACTAAAAAGTTTGCAAAACGATTCTATTATAAAACTTAACAACAATATAAAAGTAACTCCTTTTTTAGTGCCTCATAGAGATGAATTTTCAGAAACTGTGGGTTATAAAATTGAAGGTAAAAATAAATCAGCTTTATTTATTCCTGATATTGATAAGTGGCATAAATGGGAAAAAGACATTATAGCAGAAGTAAAACAAGTAGATTATGCTTTTTTAGATGCAGCTTTTTTAAATCAGAATGAAGTAAAAAGAGCCATGACAGAAGTACCTCATCCATTTGTTATAGAAACAGTAGAATTGTTTAAAAATGAATCTATGGAAACAAAAAACAAAGTAATTTTTATACATTTTAATCATACAAATCCAACACTTCAAAGTAACAGTAAAGAAAGAATAGCACTAAATAAACTAGGATTTCGTTTTGCTGAAGAAGGACAAAATTTCGAACTATAAACATCAATATAAGATGCTCAAAAAAAACTATCTATCTCTATTTTTACTTTTTAATATTATATTATGTTTCAGTCAAAATAGAAAAGTAATAGAACTTTCTGAAGGCTGGAAATTTCAAAAAGGAAATCCAGAAAACGCTTCTCAAATAGAGTTTAATGACACAAATTGGCAAAATGTAACTGTTCCTCATGATTGGGCAATTTATGGTCCTTTTGATAAAGAAATAGACAAACAGATTATTGCGATCACACAGAATGGAGAAAAAATTCCTACAGAAAAAACAGGTAGAACAGGCTCTTTACCACATATTGGTTCTGCTTGGTATCGTAAAAGTTTTAACATCCATGAAAATGATATCAATAAAAAAATTATACTTCAGTTTGATGGAGCTATGAGTGAACCAGAAGTCTTTTTAAATGGTAAAAAAATTGGTGAATGGAAATATGGTTACAGCTATTTCTATTTTGATATTTCTGAAAATGTTTTAGTAGGAAACAATCTTTTAGCAGTAAAACTAACCAATAAAGAATTTGCTTCACGTTGGTATCCAGGAGCTGGTTTGTATAGAAAAGTAACACTAACATTTAAAGAAAAAGAAAGTATAAAACATTGGGGTACTTTTATAACAACACCCATAGTAACAAAGGCGTTTGCTAAAGTTTCAATTAAAACAAAAGTATCATCAACTCATGGTAAATTAGTCACAAAAATATACGATCATTTAGGGAAGTTAATTGCTGAGCAAGAAAGTTCAGAAGCTTTTGGGAACGAATTTGAACAAAATATAAAAATAAATAATCCAAATTTATGGAGTCCTGAAAATCCTTATTTATACACAACAAAGACTTCCTTATTTATTGACAATAAATTAAAAGATGAAATAACAACAAAATTTGGGGTTAGAAAAATTGAGTTTATTCCCAAAAAAGGATTTTTCTTAAACGATTCATTGACAAAATTTAAAGGAGTTTGCTTGCATCATGATTTAGGACCTTTAGGAACAGCCATTAATAGATCTGCCTTAAAAAGACAACTCACTATTTTAAAAGATATGGGTGTAAATGCTATAAGAAGTTCGCACAATATGCCTTCTTTAGAGCAATTAGAGTTATGTGATGAAATGGGATTTTTATTTTTGGCAGAAAGTTTTGATGAATGGAAAAAACCAAAGGTTAAAAATGGATACAATCGATTTTTTGATGAATATGCAAAAAAAGATGTTGAAAATTTAGTGAGAGCTACTAGAAATCATCCTTGTATAGTGATGTGGAGTTCTGGAAATGAAGTGCCTGATCAATGGGGATCAGAAGGTGTAAAACGTGCAAAATGGTTACAAGATATTTTTCATAAAGAAGACCCAACAAGACCTGTTACTGTTGGTATGGATCAAGTAAAAGCAGTAATGGCTTCTGGTTTTGGTGCTATTATGGATATTCCTGGTTTAAATTACAGAGTACATTTATATGAAGAAGCTAATGAAAAATTTCCTCAAGGATACATTTTAGGTTCTGAAACTGCATCAACTGTAAGTTCTAGAGGCATTTACAAGTTTCCTGTAGCACAAGGAATCATGAAAAAATATGATGATTTTCAAAGTTCCTCTTACGATTTAGAGTTTTGTAGTTGGTCTAATTTACCTGAAGATGATTTTATTTTACAAGATGACAAATCTTGGGTTTTAGGTGAATTTGTTTGGACAGGTTTTGATTATCTTGGAGAACCTACACCTTATGACGAACAATGGCCTTCTAGAAGCTCTTATTTTGGTATGATAGATTTGGCAGGTATTCCAAAAGACAGGTATTATTTATACAGAAGTAGGTGGAACACTAAAGAGGAAACCTTACACATTTTACCTCATTGGAACTGGAAAGGACGTGAAGGAAAAAAGACGCCCGTTTTTGTATATACCAATTACGATAGTGCAGAATTATTTGTGAACGGAAAAAGTATGGGAGTCCAAAAAAAGACCAAAGACAAAACTCCACAACACAGATATCGTTTAATGTGGAATGATGTTATTTACGAACCAGGAACATTAAAAGTGATTGCTTTTAATGCTGATGGTAAAGCTGTTGCCAGCAAAGAAATAAAAACAGCAGGCAAACCTTATCAAATAGTTTTAGATGCAGATAGAAAAACAGTAAATGCAGATGGAAAAGATATTTCTTTTGTTACAGTTTCTGTTGTTGATAAAAATGGGGTGCTTTGTCCAACTGCCACAAATCAATTAAAATTTGATGTTACTGGAAAAGGCAATTTTAGAGCAGTTTGTAATGGTGATGCTACTTCTTTAGAATTATTTCATAAACCAACCATGAAACTTTTTAGTGGAAAGCTTGTAGTCTTAGTTCAATCTACTAAAGAAACAGGTAATATTACATTAAAAGTAAAAGGCAAAGGTTTAAAATCTGGATCAATACAAATTACATCAATTAGAGAATAAAATGAGAAAAGCAATTACAATTATTATGTTTTTAAGTGCATTTACAATGTTTTGTCAAGATGAAACAAAAGCCGTAAAATCTACTATTCAAAATTATTATGATGGTTATATAGACAGAAATATAAACAAACTAAATAAAGCTTTTGATTTAGAAAATGGTACAATGAAAGTACCAATCTTAAAAGATGAAAAAGTAATTGGTTTTAACAATCTCTATTTTAAAGATTTAGTTCTAAAATGGGGTAATAGAAAAAAACTATCTCCAGAAGTATTACAAAATTGTGCTTTAAAAATTTTTTCTGTTGATATTGTTGATAACAAAATAGCAAGTGCAAAAATTAGTATGAAAGTAGATACAATCACATATATTGATATTTTATCAATACAAAAAATAAAAGGTAAATGGAAAATTACCAATAAAATTTACTCAGTACGTAAGTAACAAAATTATATGTTTAATAATAAAATATCAATCTATTAGTAATTTTAAAAATTGCTAAAAGTTTGAAAAGTATACTTGATAAGAAATAGCTACAATTAAAATTAAGAAACTAATAATAAAAAATTTGGTAGCTCTTTTTACGTGAGAAAACTTCTTTTCTATAATAAGACTTTCAGCGTGAATTTGTTCACTTAAACTTTTCACAATTTCGTCTTTTGAGGTACATGTTTTTATTAACTCTTTAGAAAAATCTTCTACAGATTCATATTTGTTTGCAGCGTCTTTAAAGAAAAATACATTTCTTTTATAGCTTAACTCCATATGTGGTCTAAAACATCTAAAACAGAAGTATAATGATAGAATAACAGAAAGTAACCAGAACCCAATTAATATTAAAAAAAGGAAACTTTCTTTTAAAAAAAATTCAAAATTTTCGAACCTATCTACAAAAAAACTTAAAATTAAACTGTGAAAAGAAAAAATAACACCTGCCTTAAATTCAGAAGCTCTTATTAACTTTTCTAATCTTTCTAATTGTTCCCAATAATCATTTGTATCGTGTGACATTTTTTATGCTTTTTCTAATAAATAATACATGTTTAATGCAGATCTATTTTTAATTTTGATTTCTCCTCTTGGTTCAAATTTAAATCTATCTTGAATTAAAGAATAAGTACTTTCTGAAATATTAATTTTACCAACTTCACAAGTAGATTCTACTCTTGAAGCTATATTTACAGTATCTCCCCAAACATCATAAGCAAATTTATTTTTACCTACTACACCAGCTACAACAGGGCCTGTATGTACACCTATTCTAACATCAAATCTTACTTTACCTACATCGTGTTTTAGTTTGCTTAATTTTACAAAATCTAAAATTTCTAATGCTGCTTTTGCTACATTTTCTGCATGCTCAAAATTAGGTGTTGGTAAACCACCCACACACATATATGCATCACCTATTGTTTTTATTTTTTCTAAATTATATTTCTCACAAATTTCATCGAACTTAGAAAAGTAAAAATCTAAAGATTCTACTAATTTTTCTGGAGGTAATGTTTCTGCAAATTTTGTAAAATCTTTAAAATCTGTAAAAAGCACAGTAACAGACTCAAACTTTTTAGAAGTTACATAACCATTTACTTTTAATTCCTTAGCAGATTCTTCTGGTAATAAATTTAATAATAAATTATCTGATCTCTTTTTTTCTTGTTCTATTATAATAGATGTCTTTTTGATGTAATTATTTCTTCTAAATAAACCAAAAGCCAGTAAAAGTAAAAGAACAATAACAATACAAATACTTAAGATAATATATTTTTGAGATTGTTGATTTTGAATAGAAGCATCAAGTTGACTTTGCTTTTTCTCAATTTCAAATTCTGTTCTTAAATTGGCTAATTTTTGAACAGTTTGGATATTAGTAACACTGTCTTGGTATACAATATATTCTTTTAAATGAAATAATGATTTTTTGGGTTGTTCCAGCAAATCATAAATTTTAGATAATTTTAAACTTGCTGTACTTATTTGTTCTTTTAATTGATACTTTTTTGAAAGCTCTAAACTTCTTTCTGCATAAATTTTAGAAAGAACAGGTTTGTTTTGATCTAAATATATATCAGCTATAAATTCTAAATAAACTGCAATTGGATAATAATCTTTTTCTAACTCTAATATCTTTATAGCTTCGTCTATATTAGCTCTGGCTAACTTATGCCTACCTTGTTTAGCATAAACCATCCCTATATTTCCTAGATTATAAGCCTTACCTAGTTTAAATCCTATTTTATTACTAATTAAGCTAGATTCATAGAAGTAAGTCATTGCTTTATCATACTTGTCTGCGCTAAAAAATTCGTCTCCAGCATTTAGTAAAGCTGAAGCCAATTTAAAGGAATCAGATTTTATTTCTCTAAGTTTTGCTATACCCTGTTTATAATAATTTACAGAGTTTTCATGATTACCCATTACTGAATAAACGTCTGCTATAGTGATGCTAGATAAAGCTAACATTTCTTCACTTTCTGAATTACCTTTTGCTAGCTCTGATGCTTTTAAAAAACTTTTTAATGCAAGAGATAAATCACTTTTTAATCTATGTGCATTTCCTTTTTGCATAAATGCATCAAAAAGATAATGTGTAGAATCTTTTTGGGTGGCAAGTTCTATTAAAAGTTGACTGTATTTTAATTTTTTTTGAGGATCGTTACTATCTCTAGAAAGAGTATTTAAAATTATTAGCTCATTAGTATCTATAAACTTTTTACTTTCATATAAGATCTCTAGTTTATCTATTGATGAAGGTAATTGTTGAGCGAAAATTGTAAGTGAAATAAAAAAAAAGCCCACACAAATAGCCTGGGCTTTACTTATAAAAATATTAGTAATTCTTACCATCTTAAAAAATAAGATTTGTATCACTTATTATCTCTTTATAACAATTTTAGGATCTATCATAAATATTCCTGGTTTAGCTTCACCATCAACATAAACTCTAAATTTAATAGTGTATTTTTCAGAATCTCCAGCTCTACCTTCAGTTACTTTTGCAATAACCACTCCATCAGATCCATTAAGAACATTTTTTCCAAAAACTCTAGCTCCACCCTCATGATTTATAGATTCAATATCAACATAATCATCTTCTGATGTAGTTGAAACACCAACCCACTCAACATAATCTCCAACATTTACTTCTATAGTATAATCTTTGTTTGAAATATTTTGAGGTTGCCCAAAGTTTGAATATTGATTAGTCGTCTGTTTTGTAATTTGACCTGTATCTACATTTAATGTAATTCTATGTGTTATTTGAGAATAACCATTTAAAAATAAAAATAGAAATAAGATAAAAATGCCGTTTTTAAAAATACTTTTTGTTTTCATAGGTATTGTTTGTTTAGTTGTTGTACAATGCAATATAAACATTATTTACTGAATAACAATTTAATTTACAATCGTTTATATTTTGTAATTAATAAATAAAAGTATTAAATAAATTTGAGTTTAATTGTTTAGAATTTTAGCAATATTAGGTTTAAAATAATTTGGACCTTTTAATACTTTACCATCTTCTCTGTAAATTGGCTTGCCATCCTCACCTAATTTACTCATATTAGAATTCTGAATTTCATTAAAAACCTCCTCTATTTTATCTTGCATTCCATGTTCTATAATTGTGCCACACAAAATATAAAGCATGTCTCCTAAAGCATCTGCTACCTCAACTAAATCATTATTTTTTGCTGCTTCTAAATACTCTTCATTTTCTTCTTTCATTAACTCAAAACGCAACTGTTTTCTATCTTCAGAAATATTTACTGTTGGTTTATTTTGAATATTTAATTTAAACGCTTTATGAAATGCATGAACAGCAGCTATTTTATCTTTCATTATCTTACTTTTTAAATGTATTTATTTGTAATTTTGCAATCAGCAATATAAAGATTCTCTTCATTCTGTAAGCGTTTCTAAGTAAGATATAGTCCAAAACTTATTAAGAATTTATACAATGTTTTTAAATGCTTTTTTTTCTACAGGTAGAATTATTTTTATCATCTTTTTTGTTATCGCTTTTACAACTTTGATTGTTTGGAGCTACAGAAAAGATATTAAAAATCATGAACGATATTACAAGAATGCAGGTAAAAACGTTTTAATTTACGGAGGAATAATTATTGCCATTTTTATAGCAATTCGTATACTTTTTGGGAATTAATCTAATTTTTCTACTTCACTTAATAGATCATGATCTAAAACTGTAAAGCCTAAACCATCAAAACTTGATGCTGAAGTAAACTTTACATCACATTCAATATCTTTAAAAGAATAAGAATTTATCTGATATACTTTTTGAGCAAAAAACTCTTCATGATAACTCATTAAAATATAAATATTAGCATTTAGTTTTTTTATCTCTTCATTAGAATATTTAAACAATGGGCTATCTTCATTTATTTGATGCACTATTGTCCAAACTGTAGGTAAATACATGATTTTACTACGTTCTAATTTAAGTTGATAAAAATTTCGCTTAAACTCTCCGTTTTTTTCTTCTTTTGTTATAGATAAAGTAACCGAAATTTCTGGTTCTATCATTACTGTTTTTCGGCTATTCATTAAACGGAACATTAATGCTTTTCCTTCTTTAAAATCTCTTATTATAAAATTCTTACTAAACTCTATTATGGCTTTTGGTTTCGAAAAGCGTCCATACAACATACCAGTTATAAAAGAAAAACTTAACAACCCAATCATTGCCTCAAAAGCTGCTATAAAATTTGCTGTAATACCTTTAGGAGCTATACCTCCATAACCTACTGTAGTAAGTGTTTGTGCACTAAAGAAAAAACCATTTAAAAAATCCTCAAAAAAAGTACCTTTTGGTTTCGTAATCTGTTCTATACCAATTGCAACATAAAGTAACCCAAAAACAATATTTAATAAAGTATAAACTAAAATAATTAGTAAGAAAAATTGCCACCATTTTATATCTATAAAAAAAGTATATAAATCTCCTAAATTTCTTCTTCTATTAATGTGTTTTACATTACTAGAACCATCATCTTTTAGAACACTTTGTGCGTTTTTATTAGAATTGTAACCAAAACCAGGGTCTTTTGTTTTTCTTACCAAATCTTCTTTTTTATGATTACTAATTTATATTATTTGAATTTAAATTTATTTTTTTAAATCTTTTCCACTGTTTTTGATGAAACAAAATATAAACGAATAAACAACTAACATCTAATAAAAAGTAAAAAAGGCTAATGCCACTTGGTGGATTGTTACTAGGTAAAAACTCAAAAACACCAAATGCAATTGGAGGCCATTTCCAGGTGCCAAAAGCTGTACCTCCTATTTCTAAAAGTACAACTATAATATACATGGTGTAAAAATACAATCTATCTTTTGGTCTAAAATAAAGTATCACAAAAACTGCTATTGTCATAACAAATCCGAAAACATCTGTGAAGAAAACCAAATAAACTAATGCAAAAACAGTAATAATGATTGTAAATAATTGCTCTATTGCTTTATGGTATTTTTTAACTAAAGTATCCTTACTAAAAATGAAAACTCTACCATATAAAGCTGCATGACCTAAAGGAACATACCAAGGCACATTTTCTAATCTGTAAGTATACATGCCTAAATAGACTGAGAAAAAATATTCTCCTAATAAACCTAAAAAAACAGCATATATCATTAATTTTCTAACTCTTGGAGTTGCTCTTTTAAACATCCAAAAAAAGCTTAATAAAGCTAGAATATTTATTGGAAATTGTGAGCTTGTATAGTTTTCTGCAAAAAAAGTTCCATCAAAAAAAAGTATAAAAATAAACCCAATAAAAATACCTGGTTTACGTAAAAAAATATACCCTAGTTTTTTTAAATCGTTTTTTGGAACTTTTAAAATCTTCATTAACTAGGATATTTAAAACAATCTGTTGTATGATCATTTACCATACCAACAGCTTGCATAAAAGCATACATTACTGTAGAACCAACAAATTTGAAACCACGTTTTTTTAAATCTTTTGATATTTTATCTGATAAAGTTGTAGTTGCAGGAACATCTTCTCTTTTATGAAATTTATTTACTATAGGTTTACCATTAACATAACTCCAAATAAACTTAGAAAAAGAACCATATTCTTTTTGTACTTCTATAAACAACTGAGCATTGGTAATTGCACTTCTAATTTTTAGTTTATTTCTTATAATACCTGCATCTTGTAACAAAGATTGGTACTTAGATTCAGGATATTCTGCAATTTTTTGATAATTAAAATCATCAAAAGCTTTTCTAAAGTTTTCTCTTTTGTTTAAAATGGTAATCCAACTTAAACCTGCTTGAAAAGTTTCTAACAATAAAAACTCAAACAATGTTGCATCATCATAAACAGGTTCTCCCCATTCATAATCATGATAGTCTTGGTACAATTTGCTATCTGTAACCCAAAAACAACGATGTTTCATTTAGTTTACTTTAATTGGTTTTATTGCTGTTTGTCTTTCATTTACATATTCGAAAGTGCCATCTCCAAAATAACCAGCTTCTTCTAACATAATTCTTATGTCTTTATTCCATTCATTTAAAGTAACAGTCGTATTTAATTCAATTGCATAAGCTGTGTTTTTTTGCAAAGGATAATCGCCATTAAAAGGCACACCTTCTTGAGAATCCCACATACCAATTGTGGTACCTGCACTATGCCCATATTTACCTAAAGGATGTGTATAAATTGATGGTCTTAACCCTTCATTCTTACCTTGTGCTAAAGAAGTTAAAAGTATTTCATTACCTGTTTTACCAGCTTTCATATTCTCTGTTAAAATATCTTGCACTCTATTTCCTTTTTTAAATGCTTCTTTTAAAAATTGAGGAACTTCGGTTTCATCATCATTTAAAACATAGGCATGTTGTTGGCAATCTGTATTTAAACCAATATAAGTAATGCCAAAATCGCAATGCAATAAATCTCCTTTTTGAATGATTTCAGTAGGTTTACTTTTTGAAAAAGATTCTATGTGTGATTTTAATGCTTCATTACTCCTTTGAATATCAATAGTTGGATGAAACCAAGTTTCTAAACCTAAATCTGTAACTTTTTGTCTTAGAAACCAAACCACATCTTCTGTAGATGTTTTTCCTGGAGTTATTATTTTTGCAGAGAAAGCTTCATCAATAATATCGTGTGTAATTTTTACAAGTTTTCTAAACAACTCCATTTCTTTTTCAGTTCTTGTTTCTATCCATGCAATTCCTAATTTTTCTGCAGATACAAATTTTGATGTTATACTTTCTGGCATATTTGCTTTTAATTCATCAAAATCTGTTTTTACTAAACCATCTGCTAATGCAAAATGTGTTGAATAATTTAATCCTATTTTTTCTGGATTTCTTTCAGCTATTATCTTTTCTAACGCTTTCCATTGATTAGGTTCCTCTTCTTTATTCCAAGCCGATTTTATGCTTTTCCCTATATCATATCTTGCTACTGCCAATCTTTCTAAAGTATCTTTTGTTTTATCTCTATAAAAAACAATAATGGTTCTTCTTCTAGCATTTAACCAAGTTGCTGGTAACATGGTTTTTAATATTGGATCTTCATTATATTCTCTAGAAATAAGAAGCCACATATCTAAACCAGTTTTATCCATTAACTCTGGTAATAAGTTTGTAAATCTATCTTCTAAAAGTTCATCTTTTACTTTTGCTCTTTCAATTTCTGGAAGTATTTCATAGCCCTGTTTATCTACAAACTCTTTATCTGAACATGAAAAAACAAAAACTAATAGTGTAACAAGTACAATTCTTTTAAACATAATAAGGTATTTAGAACTTTAAAATTAATGTTAAAACAACTAATTTCCTATGTTAATTAAAATAAATTTATGGTTTTGAGTTTGTTTACTCATCAAAGAACTAGTTTTACTCAATTGTAATTTTTTATATTGTAAACGGTTATTATCTTAGTATCAAAATATAAATCCTTTATTATGAAATATTTAAATAATATTATAGCAATTATAATTATTTGTTTTCTTGCATATGCTTGCGGATCTTCACCAATAAATCAACAAAAGGATAATATAAAAGAAGAGCCTGTTGTTATTGCTAATGATAGTTTAGAGTATGAGATTACAATTATAGATATAGGATTTAATAATTATTTAAATTCTATAGCACAACCAAGAGGATTTTATTCACAAGAATACTTAGAAGGTAGAAATAGACCTTGGGTGATTACTTGGAATCAAAGAGCTCAGAATCCACTAAGATTTAATCCTAATATTTACGAGAACATTATTAATTATCAGCAAAATATAGATTATGGTTATGAAGTAAACTATCTTTTATTTAATTACTTTCTATTTGCTCAAAGAAAATACAATATGAGTTTGGGTGGGGGCTTTAGAACTGGTAGAATTAATTAAACTCTCTTTTCAAATCTAACAAAGCTATAGTCTAGCTTGTTTTTTTCGTCGGCTTTAAAATCTTCTCTGTTGACCTCTTTCCAAACAGATAAGTCAATTTCTGGGAAAAAAGCATCTGCATCAAATTCTTTATGCACCAAAGTTATTTCTAAAGCATCTGCTACATCTTTTTGTAAAGCATAATCATAAATTTGAGCTCCTCCTATAATAAAGATTTCTTCATCTTTAGAAGCTAATTCTAAAGCTTCTTCTAGACTATGAGCTATTAAACAACCATCTTTATAATAATGCTTATTTCTTGTAATAATTACAGAAGTTCTATTTGGTAATGGCTTACCTATAGATTCAAAAGTATTTCTACCCATTAAAATATGATGACCACTAGTTAGTTTTTTAAAACGTTTTAAATCTTCAGGCAAATGCCAAATTAAATCATTGTCTTTTCCTAATGCATTATTTTTTGCAATTGCAGCAATAATTGTAATCATCTATAAAAAATTTTAGCAAAAATAATTGAAATGAGAAGAGATTTGACGAAAACTCATATTTATTGATGATTTTTTTGAAAAACGAATACGTTTTCGCACAGAAAATACTGAAAATCAACTACAAAGAATTATTAATATTTTTAAACATCTAGCAATTTATATCATTAAATTTTTATAAAAATGAATAATATATAGTCCATTTTTAATAAACTAATAATTCTTCAATATTATTAATTGATTTAGTTTGTGTGAAATAAGTTCTTGTATACATTTACAACGTAATTTAATTTAATAATTATGGCAATTAAAAAACAATTTTTAAAAAGTAAACCAGTTTGTAAAGTAACTTTTACTGTACCAGCTGAAGAAGCAAAAAATGTTGCAGTAGTAGGAACTTTTAATGAATGGAATGATAAAGCAACTCCACTTAAAAAATTAAAAAACGGATCTTTTAAAGGAACTGTTGATTTAGACGCAGGTAGTTCTTATGAATTTAGATATATTGTAGATGGTGAATATATAAATGAGCAAGAAGCAGATAGTTTTGCTTGGAGCGATTTCGCTGGTGCAGAAAACAGTGTTTTAAGTGTATAGTAAATAAATGCTATGAAGATGTAAAAAGAGCTTTCAAATTTATTTTGAAAGCTCTTTTTTATTTAAACTGCAACTACTCCTTTTATGTGTGGATGTGGATTATAATTTAACAGCTCAAAATCTTCAAAAGTAAAGTCTTCTATATGTTTTACTTCTTTATTTAATTTCATTGTTGGCAAGGGTCTTATATCTCTAGATAATTGAAGCTCTAGTTGTTCTAAATGATTATTGTAAATATGAGCATCACCAAAAGTGTGTATAAATTCACCTGCTTCAAAGCCACAAACTTGTGCAACCATCATTGTAAATAAAGCATATGAGGCAATATTAAAAGGTACTCCTAAAAAAATATCTGCACTTCTTTGATATAATTGACAAGATAGTTTACCATCAGCTACATAAAACTGAAAAAAAGCGTGACAAGGTGGTAAAGCTGCTTTGCCATTTGCTACGTTTTCTGAAAATGAGACACTAGTATTTGGCAGTACAGAAGGATTCCAAGCAGAGACTAACATTCTTCTAGAATTCGGATTTTTCTTTAAAGTTTCTATTACTTCTTTTAATTGATCTACCTCATCACTATTCCAATTACGCCATTGATGACCATAAACAGGACCTAAATCTCCATTATCATCTGCCCACTCATTCCAGATTCTTACTCCATTTTCTTGTAAATATTTGATATTAGTATCACCTTTAATAAACCAAAGTAATTCATAAATAATAGATTTTAAGTGTAACTTTTTAGTGGTAACCATAGGAAAACCTTCACTTAAATCAAATCGCATTTGATAGCCAAAAACACTTTTTGTTCCTGTACCAGTTCTATCTCCTTTTTCATTTCCGTTAGCTAAAACGTGTTTTACTAAATCGTGATATTGCTTCATATTCTTTTCTCTGTTTTGTGTAAAAATAAAAAAGCATCACTTTGTTTAAATGATGCTTTTAAAAATAATATTAAGAAGTTATTAACCAATAATCATTCCTGCAATAGTAGCTGACATTAATGATGCAATTGTACCACCAATTAAAGCTTTCATTCCAAATTCTGATAAGGTTTTTCTTTGACTTGGAGCTAAAGAACCAATTCCTCCAATTTGTATTCCAATAGAAGCAAAGTTTGCAAAACCACATAACATATATGTAGCCATAATTACAGATTTATTGTAATTAAGATGAATTGCATTAGCTGCATTTTTAAGTTCTGCTAATTGTATGTAACCAATAAATTCACTTGCTGCTAATTTAATACCTAGTAATTGACCCATCATTGTTGTATCTGATGAAGGAACACCTATTAACCACATTAATGGAGAAAAAATTGTACCTAAAATAAACTCAATAGATAACTCATTATAAGAGGTTGTACTTGCTATAATATCATTTAAAGACATAAAAGACCAACCTAAATATTCAATACCTTCAAAGCTACCAAAGGCACTTAAAATACCATTTAACATTGCAATAACAGCAACAAATACTAATAACATTGCACCTACATTTACTGCAAGTTTTAATCCTTCTGTTGTACCATTTGCAATAGCATCTAAAATGTTAGACCCTATTTTTTCTTGTGATACTTTTACATCAGTATTTACTTTCGCTGTTTGTGGATAAAGAATTTTAGAAATAACAATAGCACCTGGAGCAGCCATAACTGATGCTGCTAATAAATGTTTAGCAAAAACCAACTCTAAAGTTTTATTACCCCCTCCTAAAAAACCTATATATGCAGCTAAAACAGCTCCTGCAACTGTAGCCATACCTCCAATCATAACTAAAAGCATTTCAGATCTATTCATTTTATCTAAATAAGCTTTTATTAAAAGTGGTGCTTCTGTTTGACCTAAAAAAATATTTCCAGCAACAGATAAGCTTTCCATACCAGAAATACCTAATAACTTAGATAACAAAATGGCTAAGATCTTTACTATTTTTTGAATAACTCCTAAATAGAATAATAAAGAAGTTAATGCTGAAAAGAAAATAATTGTTGGTAATACTTGAAAAGCAAAAATGTAACCAAAGGTATTCATATCACCAACCATACCAGCAAATAAAAACTCACTACCTGCTTTTGTATAGTTTAAAATTTCAATGAATATTTTACCTATAAAGTTAAAAATACTTTGTATAAATGGAACTTTAAGAACACCAACAGCAATTAATAATTGAAGCGATAAACCTAAAAAAGCTCTTTTCCAATCTATTGCTTTTCTGTTTTTACTGAATAAAAAAGCAATAAAAATTAAAACAAACATTCCTAATACTCCTCTCCATAAAGTATTTACAGAAAACCCTTCACTTGGTTTTATATAAATAAATTCATCTTTTTTAGCTTCGTCTTTTTCAACAATAGTTGTTGTATTTTGATTGTTAGCTGAAGAAAAAGAATAAATAACATCATTTTCTGAAATTACTAAATCATCTTCGGTTAAAGAAATAATATTGTAATACCTAAATGTATCTTTAGGCTGATTGTATTTAAATATTAAAAGGTTATTTTGCTTTATAAAACTTCCTGATGCTTTTAAACTATCTTTATCTAATAAAGAATACGAAAATTTATCACCATCTATAGAAAATAAATCTGTTTTGTCTATAGAAAACAACTCTACTCCTGCACCATTTTTTACAGAAGTAAAACTCCAATCTTTATTTAACTCTTGTGAAAAGGTAACAAATGAAGTAATTACAAATAAAAAAGTAAATAATTTTTTCATGTATATAGAAATTTATGAGCGCTTACTAATTTCGTCTCTTATTTTTGCAGCCAGCTCATAATTTTCATCAACAACTGCTTTGTTTAATTGTTCGTTTAATTCTTTTAAAGATAGGCTAGAAAAATCAGACTTTTTTTGTTTGTCTACTTCCTCGAACTCAAGAGAAATATTTTCTGGATCTGTTTTTTGCTCAATAGCTAATTCTTCTTCTACTTTTAAATAAATACCAGCTTTATCTAAAATATTTTCATAAGTGTAAATAGGAGCATTAAAGCGAACTGCAATTGCAATAGCATCAGAAGTTCTTGTGTCTATAACCTCTTCTACCCCTTCTCTTTCACATACCAAACTAGAAAAGAAAACACCATCTACTAATTTATGTATGATTACTTCTTTGATATTTATTTTAAAAGTATCTGAAAAAGTTTTAAACAAATCGTGTGTTAAAGGTCTTGGAGGTCTTATTTCAGTTTCTAAAGCAATAGCAATAGATTGCGCCTCAAAAGCACCAATTATTATTGGTAAAGTTCTAGAACCTTCTATTTCACTTAACACCAAAGCATAAGCTCCACTTTGTGTTTGACTGTAAGAAATTCCTTTTATCGTTAGTTGTATTAAACTCATATTTTATCATACAAAAACATTAATTGTTTATATATTAATGTCTTTTTAAGAGGGCACAATTTAATAAAAATAATAGACTGTCATCTTTTATTTTAAGAGTTTTTATCAATAAAAAACCACCAAAATAATCTGGTGGTTTAATGTTTGATTTAAATTTAAAAATATTTAAGCTGCTTTGAAAGCTTTTAATTTTTCGATTAATTTTGGAACAACTTCAAAAGCATCACCAACAATACCATAGTCAGCTGCTTTAAAAAATGGTGCTTCTGGGTCAGTATTAATAACAACTTTTACTTTAGACGCATTAATACCAGCCAAATGCTGAATAGCTCCAGAAATACCAATAGCTATATATAAATTAGAAGCTACTGGCTTACCTGTTTGACCAACATGTTCTGCATGAGGTCTCCAACCTAAATCAGAAACTGGTTTAGAACAAGCTGTTGCTGCTCCAAGAACATCTGCAAGTTCTTCTACCATCCCCCAATTTTCAGGACCTTTTAAACCTCTTCCTGCAGAAACCACAACTTCTGCGTCTGCAATCGTTACTTTACCTGTAACTCTATCTACTTTTTCTGATTTCACATTAGATTCAGCAACATTTACATCAAAATCTATAGATGAACCAGAAACAGCAATTTCATGAACTCCAAAAGAATTTTTGGCTAAACCAATAACTTTTTTATCTGAAGAAATTATTGTATTAGAAAAAGCTTTATTTGAAAAAGCTTTTCTTTTTACTGTAAATGGTGATGTATTTGTTGGCAATGCAACTACATTAGAAGCATAACCTGCATCCATCTTAACAGCTAATAAAGGTGCTAAGTATAAACCATCTATACTAGAATCTACAATAACTACAGAAGCATTTTCTGCATCTGCTACTTGTTGTAAAGTTGAAGCATATTTATTTGCATTAAAAGTGTTTAATGCATCATTTGAAACTGCTACCACTTTTTCTGCACCATATTTATATAACTCACTTACATCTGCTGCATTTATAGTAGCTACAACTACGCTAGTCCCTAATTGTTCTGCAACTTTATTTCCATAAGAAACAACCTCAAAAGCACTTTTTTTGAACTTTCCTTCAGTTGAATCTGCATATACTAAAACTGACATACTTTTATATTTTAAATTACTTTAGCTTCGTTATGAAGTAAATTGATTAACTCATCTACATTATCTGCATCAACTAATTTTACAGCACCTTTTGGAGCTGGTTTCTCAAAAGTTTCAACAGTAGTTACAGTTGCTACGTTTTTTGCATCTACAACATTAAGAGGTTTTTTACGAGCCATCATAATACCTCTCATATTTGGTATCCTTAAGTCTTTTTCTTCAACAATACCTTTTTGACCTCCAACAACTAAAGGTAAAGTAGTTGATAAAGTTTCATTACCACCATCTATTTCTCTAACTGCAGTTACATTTGTTCCATCAATTTCTAAACCAACACAACCATTAACAAAATTAAAGTCTGTTAATGCAGCTAACATACCTGGAACCATTTGACCATTATAATCTGCAGATTCTTTACCTGCAAGAATTAAATCATACTCACCTTCTTTAACAATTTCTGCTAATTCTTTAGCTACTTGTAATCCATCAACAGGATTTGCATTTATTCTAATTGCATTATCTGCTCCAATTGCTAAAGCTTTTCTTAATGTTGGTTCTGTAGTTGATTCTCCCACATTTACAACAGTAACTGATGCTCCTTGTTTTTCCTTAAACCACATAGCCCTTGTTAAACAAAATTCGTCATAAGGGTTAATTACAAACTGAACACCATTTGTGTCAAACTTTGTATTATCGTCTGCAAAATTAATTTTTGATGTGGTATCAGGCACATGACTAATACATACCAATATTTTCATAAACTATAATTTTAAACTTATTTTTTTCGCCTACGAAATTACGCCTTTTTTTTAAAAAATACTATGCATGCATAATAAATTTTCAAGATTTTAACATTTATCGAAATCGATTAAGTAATTAAAGTTAAAAATTAGGTGCAGATTGTAAATTGCATTAAGAAAATTTGACAAATATTTCCTTATTTTTGCGCGTAGCAAATTTTATAATTCAAATAAAATAATGAAAACAGTTCAGTTTAGAGAAGCAATATGTGAAGCCATGAGCGAAGAAATGCGCAGAGATGAAAGCATTTATTTAATGGGTGAAGAAGTTGCAGAATACAATGGCGCTTACAAAGCTAGTAAGGGTATGTTAGATGAATTTGGTCCAAAAAGAGTAATAGATACACCTATTGCAGAATTAGGTTTTGCTGGTGTAGCTATTGGATCTGCAATGAATGGTAACAGACCTATAGTAGAATATATGACTTTTAACTTCTCTTTGGTTGGTATTGATCAAATTATAAATAACGCTGCAAAAATTAGGCAAATGTCTGGTGGCCAGTTTAACTGCCCTATTGTTTTTAGAGGACCAACTGCTTCTGCTGGTCAGTTAGGAGCAACTCACTCACAGGCATTTGAAAATTGGTTTGCAAATACACCTGGTTTAAAAGTTGTTGTACCATCTAATCCATATGATGCAAAAGGTTTATTAAAAGCATCTATAAGAGATGATGATCCAGTAATTTTTATGGAATCTGAGCAGATGTATGGTGATAAAATGGAAATTCCTGAAGGAGAATACATAATACCTATAGGAGTTGCAGATATTAAAAGAGAAGGTAGTGATGTAACTATAGTTTCTTTTGGAAAAATAATTAAAGAAGCTTATAAAGCTGCTGATGAATTAGCAAAAGAAAACATATCTGTAGAAATTATAGACTTAAGAACTGTAAGACCAATGGATCATGCAGCAATTATAAAATCTGTTAAGAAAACTAACAGGTTAGTAGTTTTAGAAGAAGCATGGCCATTTGGAAGTGTAGCTACAGAAATTACTTATAGAATTCAAGATGAAGCATTCGATTATTTAGATGCACCTGTTAAAAGAATTACAACTGCAGATACACCTGCTCCTTATTCTCCTGTTCTATTAGAAAAATGGATTCCTAATTCTAATGATGTAGTTAGAGCAGTTAAAGAAGTTATGTACTTGTAAAATATTTCAATATTAAGAATTTAAAAATCCTGTTTCTTATTTAGAAACAGGATTTTTTTTTCGAAAACAATTGCGTAAAATATATAAGTAACCCTTTAAAAAACCTCACATATTAACTATTTTTGTAATGAATTAAAATAACAACTATGATTGGTAAAGATGAATTGACTTTTGATGTATTAATAGAAATACCTAAAGGAAGTAGAAATAAATATGAGTATGATTTTGAATTAAAAAAAATTCGATTTGACAGAATGTTGTTTTCTTCAATGATGTACCCAGCAGATTATGGTTTTATTCCAGAAACTTTAGCTTTAGATGGTGACCCTTTAGACGTTTTAGTTTTAGGGCACGAACCTACTTTTCCTATGTGTGTTAGTGAAGTAAAACCAATAGGTGTTTTCCATATGGCTGATGAAAAAGGTCCAGATGAAAAAATTATTTGTGTACCAGTTTCTGATCCTATTTGGAATAGAAGAAAAGATATTTTTGATTTAAATCCACATCGTTTAAAAGAAATAGAACACTTTTTTCAAGTTTATAAAGATTTAGAAAAGAAAAAAGTTGATGTTGGTGGTTGGGGAGATGCTTCTGAAGCTATTAATATTTATCATAACTCTGTAAAGAGATATCAAGAAAGTGAATACAAAAAGACCGATAAATTTAAAATATAATAAAATAATTCTATTAAAATTATCAACCTCTTAAAATTAAACACTTTAAGAGGTTTTTTATTTCCACTCATTTTCTTACTTTTGCGTCCGTTTTAAACTAATCATAATAAATAAAATTATATGGAATCATTAATGATTTACATGCCAATTGCTTTGGCAGTTTTAGGTTTAATCTATATGTGGGTTAAACAGTCTTGGGTAATGAAGCAAGATGCAGGAGATGGTAAGATGAAAGAAATTTCAGACTATATCTATGAAGGTGCTTTAGCTTTTTTAAGTGCAGAATATAAGTTGCTTACTATTTTTGTTGTTATCGTAAGTGCAGCTTTAGCAGTTGTTTCATTTATTGTACCAACAACTCATATTTTAATTGTTGTCGCTTTTATTTTTGGAGCTGTTTTTTCTGCATTTGCTGGAAATATAGGTATGAAAATTGCTACTAAAACTAATGTTAGAACAACTCAAGCTGCTAGAACTAGTTTACCAAATGCACTAAAAATATCTTTTGGTGGTGGTACAGTTATGGGATTAGGTGTTGCTGGCTTAGCTGTTTTAGGTCTTACTACATTCTTTATTTTCTTTTTCCATTTCTTTATGAATGGTACATGGACAAATACATTGGATATGACTATTGTTTTAGAAACATTAGCAGGTTTTTCTTTAGGTGCAGAATCTATTGCTTTATTTGCTAGAGTTGGTGGAGGAATCTACACTAAAGCAGCAGATGTTGGTGCAGATTTAGTTGGTAAAGTAGAGGCTGGTATCCCAGAAGATGATCCAAGAAACCCTGCTACAATTGCAGATAACGTAGGTGATAATGTTGGTGATGTTGCAGGTATGGGAGCAGATTTATTTGGTTCTTATGTTGCTACAGTTTTAGCTGCAATGGTTTTAGGAAATTATGTAATTAAAGATATGGGTGGTGCTATAGACGATCTTTTTGGAGGTATAGGACCAATATTATTACCAATGGCAATTGCTGGTGCAGGTATCATTATTTCTATTATAGGAACAATGTTAGTAAAAATTAATAGTAATGATGCTAAAGAAGCACAAGTAATGGGTGCCTTAAATAAAGGAAACTGGACATCAATTATCTTAGTTGGTCTTTCTTGTTTTGGTTTAGTTACTTGGATGTTACCAGAAACTATGCAAATGGAGTTTTTTGGTGAAGGTTTACAAGAAATTTCTTCTATGAGAGTATTTTATGCAACTCTTGTTGGTTTAGTAGTAGGTGCAGTAATATCATCTGTAACTGAATTTTATACAGGTTTAGGTAAATCACCAATATTAAAAATAGTACAGCAATCTTCTACTGGAGCAGGAACAAACATTATTGCTGGTTTAGCTACTGGTATGATATCTACATTTCCATCAGTTTTATTATTTGCTGGTGCTATTTGGGCTTCTTATGCTTTTGCAGGTTTTTATGGTGTTGCTTTAGCTGCTTCTGCAATGATGGCAACAACAGCTATGCAATTAGCAATTGATGCTTTTGGACCAATTTCTGATAATGCAGGTGGTATTGCAGAAATGTCTGAACAAGATCCAATCGTTAGAGAAAGAACAGATATTTTAGATTCTGTAGGTAATACAACAGCTGCAACTGGTAAAGGTTTTGCTATTGCTTCTGCTGCTTTAACATCTTTAGCTTTATTTGCTGCTTATGTAACATTTACAGGAATTGACGGAATTAACATCTTTAAAGCTCCTGTTTTAGCAATGTTATTTGTTGGAGGAATGGTACCTGTAGTTTTCTCTGCTTTAGCAATGAATGCAGTAGGAAAAGCAGCTATGGAAATGGTACAAGAAGTAAGAAGACAGTTTAGAGATATTCCTGGAATTATGGAAGGAACAGGGAAACCTGAGTATGATAAATGTGTTGCAATTTCTACACAAGCATCTTTAAAAGAGATGATGTTACCAGGTTTATTAACTATTGGTTTTCCATTAATCATAGCATTTGCTCCTTTAGCTTTTGGTATGGATAAGTTAGCAATCGCAGAAATGTTAGGTGGTTATATGGCTGGTGTTACTGTTTCTGGTGTATTATGGGCAATCTTTCAAAACAATGCTGGTGGTGCTTGGGATAATGCTAAAAAATCTTTTGAAGCTGGAGTAGAAATTAATGGTGAAATGACTTATAAAGGTTCAGATGCTCATAAAGCTGCTGTAACTGGTGATACTGTTGGTGATCCATTTAAAGACACTTCTGGTCCATCAATGAACATTTTAATTAAATTAACTTGTTTAATTGGTTTAGTAGTTGCACCAATTTTAGGTGGTCATACTTCTGATGATAATCATGCAAAAACTGAAATCAAAAAAGAAGTAAAAATTGAAGTAAACAGTAATAATGATGAGATGGCTGTTGCTACAATTACAATATCTAAAACTGTTGACGGAAAAGTAGTTACTGAAACAAAAAAAATTGAAGGTTCTTTAGAAGAAATTGAAATGAAAGCTAAAGAATATGGAGATATAATTTCTGTTGATATTAAAAAAACAGGAAAAGAAACTAAAAAAGAAGTTGAAGTTGTTGTTGAAAAACAAGACTAATAAAATTCTAAATAAATTAAAAAGCATCCAAAATTGGATGCTTTTTTTTTTACAAAATTTTTAAAAAAATCAACCAAAAGAAACCATTGATATTAATAAATATATTCTAATCTTATAATAATTGATAAACTAGATTTGAAATTAATTAATTGATTGTTTTAATGCATTTGTTTTTTAATAATTTTTTAAGGAATAAAAAGATTAATTTTACAATATACTTTTGATAAATATTATTAGTAATAAATTAAACAGAGTAAACCATTATGATACAAATTGAGATTATTGCTGATAGTCCAAAAGATCTTTTAGAGCAAATTCAAGAACAAATAGGAGGTGTAGTCACAGAACAATGGAGTGAGTACACATTAAAACTAAATAATAAATTTGGGATTGGTTCTATAAAATTTATTCCTTTTGATTGGGGTGTTAACTTATTAGAATTTCAAATTAAATTTCATGAAGAAATAGATTTAAAAATTAAATCGATCGAATCATTTAATCCAATTCGATTTATTTATGCTTCTAAAGGAAGTTTTAAACATCGTTTTGGGATTCATAAAGAAGAAAAAAAAGTAAGCCAATTTGAATCTTTTATTTTTACGAATAAAGATGGTGGTACCAATCATGTTATTTTTCCTAAAGATGAAAAATTAGATATTAATGTTATACAAATTGTTAGAAAGCACTTTTTAAAGAAAAGAACAACAAATGTCTCTACATTAAATAAAAAATTATACGAAGTTTTTGTAGATACAGACCATGATAATAGGTTTGCAAATTACGGAACCTTAAATCTTAAAATGGCAGATTTAATTAAAGGTTTACATAAGATAAAAGCTAAAGGAATGCTTAGAATCTTAAAAATCGAATCTCGTGTTTATGAAATATTATCTCTGCATATTCAGCAACATAATAGATTGCTAAATGGAGTTAAATTACCTGAACATATGAGTAGAAGTGAATTAAAGTTAATAAGAACTTTATCTAGCGATATTATTAAAAACCCTGCTAAAGAATACTCTTTAGAGCAACTATCTTTTAAATCTGGTTTAACACAATCTAAATTACAAGAAGGATTTAAATTTTTATATAAGAAAACTGTTACAGAATACATTAGACATGTACGTCTAGAATCTGCAAGAGAAATGCTTAAAGATTCAGATTTAAATGTATCTCAAATTGTATATAGTGTAGGGTTTAGTAGTAGAAGTTATTTCTCTAAAATTTTTAAAGAGAAATATGGTATTACACCTAACAGTTTTAAAAAAAAACTAAAAACAGTAGCATAAAAAAGTCTTGATGTTTTTTACATCAAGACTTTTAAAAAATCAACCAACCATAAATAAGGTAAACTTGAGTAAATTACCTTTTAAAGTTTCTTTTTACTTAATCATCTATTATTTAAAAAATCTTTTAATTAGTATTAAAAGGCCATATTTACTGGCAAACTTTAAAAAATTCCCAACTAAATTAATAGGCTTTAAATGTTCTTCTAAATTATACTTAGTTAATTTTAATTCTTCTATTGCGATTTGTCTTTCTAGATTTAGTCTTTTTAAATCTAGTTCTATTTCTTCTAAAGATTGATAATTTTTCATGGCTCGTATTTTAATCAAACACTTTTTTTGATAATTTTTTAATAATAGTTTTCTCAATTAATTTTCTCATTAAGAAAATTATAATCCCGAAAAAAACATAAACTGAACCTATTATCAAATAACCTAATGCTATATTTTCTAAATAATCTCCAATTGCTATAGCTCCAGAAATAGATATAAACAACATTCCAATAGAAACTAGACTTCCAATAATCATCATTTTAGTGATACTTGTAGCAGATAAAGCCATCAAATGAAAAGCTTTTAATTTTGCATATTCTGCTGTTGTAGTGGCTAGATTTTTACTTGCTTCTAAACCAGAGGTAGATGATTTACTTATAGATTCAAAAATATTAATCATCTAATTAGATTGTTTTATTAGTATTTTTATTGATAGAACCTCCATTTGCACTAGCAAACTCTGTTTTTCCATCTTTTTGCAACTGTTTATTTTTAGCTTTTAATTCGCTTAATTTCTGTTCTAAAGTAGATATTACATCTTCAGCTTTGTAGCTCATGTTTGACATTACCTCCTCTAATTGACTTTCTAAATTTGCTTTCTTAGTATTTACTGTAGAAGATACTTGCTCTTTTATTTCAGAGGCTGATTCTTCTATTTTATCTTTTGCTTTAAGAGCTTCATCTTTTAATTTTCTCCTGGTATTTTCTCCTTTATCTGGAGCAAATAAAATACCTAAAGCAGCTCCTATTGCTGTTCCTAATAATATGTCTGAAAAATTACTCATAATTTATGCTTTTTTATGGTTAAACTTATTTTTTTTTAAATCAAATCTTATGATTTAATCACTAAACAAAGATAAATGTAAAGAAAAGTTATACTTAACTCAAAAAAAAATAATCTTAACTCAAATGACTTTTAATGTAAATTTAATAACATTATTCGTTGTTTTCTGTGATAATCTATTTATTGAGTTTTCAGAAAGTTGTAAAATTCTTGGGTATCCACCTGTAATTTGACAGTCTCTTGTAAGCAAAATTAATTTACCTGAAGGTGTTAATTGAACAGTACCAGGTAAAACTGAGGATGTTAATAATTGTGGTAATTTATTATTTAAAATTTCATTTAACTGATACCCCATTCTATTATTATTTTTTGATATCGTAAAAATATCTGTAAATAATTTTTCTTTTTGGGTAGTTGAAAGCCAATCAAATTCTGGTCCCACTTTACATTCTAAAATTTCTGAACTAAAATGTTCTTTATGTATCTTAATAGACGACTTAGAAGAGAAAAACTCTTTTGGTTGTTGTTTAATTGGTATTATATCACCATTATTTATCTTAAAACTAAAAGTAACATATTTAAACTGACTTCTACTATTTAGTATTATTGGAGAATCAATTCCCCCAGAAATTGCTAAATAACATCGAACACCAAAATTGATTTTCCCAAAAGACAATACATCATCTTTTTGAACTCTTATTTTTGAGTTTAATAAGATTGGCTTATCATTTAATTTAGGTGAAAAATCTGCACCAGAAATACAAATAGTAGTAGTATTCAAAAATTTTAAAATACAACCTCCAAAAGTAATTTCTAAAACTGCATTTGTTAAAGGGTTATTTAGAATACTATTGGCTAAATCTGCTGAATAAGCATCCATAACTCCAGAAAACGGAACTCCAAAAGAAGCAAATCCAAATCTTCCTTTATCTTGTATTGTTGAATAAAAGCCTGCTTTTAAAACTTTAATCATACTTTAAAGTTTTATGAATTTTAAAAACATTTACTGTAATATCTTTTTCAATTTGATAAAATTCTTCTTTAGATATAGATCTAAATTTAATTTCATCACCAGCTTTTGCAAAGCAAGGATTTTCTTTGTCAGCATTAAAAAAGTCAATAGGTGTTTTACCAATAATATTCCACCCACCAGCTGAATTGTTGGGGTAAATTCCTGTTTGCATCCCTCCTATTGCAACAGTTCCTTTATTTACATGTAATCTTGGGGTTGATTTTCTATCAAAGAAAAGTTTTTTATCTAGACCTCCCAAATAAAAGAAACCTGGTAAAAATCCAATAAAAAAAATTGTATAAGTAGGTGATGTATGAAGTTTTATAATTTCGTCAATAGATATTTTTAATTTTTTGGAAATTTCTTTTAAATCAATTCCAAAATCTAAATCATAACAGACAGGTATTTCCCATTTATATAAAGTCTTTTTTTCTATTTCTAATTTAGAGGAGTAAATAGATTGAAGTTTAAAAATCTTATTTTTTACATTGTTAATTTTAAAATTAAATACAATTGTAAGAGAATTGTATGCTTGAATTATATCTAAATATTCTAAATCACTTTGTAATATTTTTTCTTTATAAGTAATAATATCTGATAGTATGTTTTTATCAATAATAGGTTTCCATTCTATTAAAATAGCATTATCTCCAAATTGTTTGTATGTAATTTGATTAGTCAATATTTAAACCTTCTTTCTCTAAATTTTGATAAAGATATTTTACAATTTCAACAGCATTTTCTGTGTCTCCATGAACACAAAATGTGTCTGCTTTTATTTTAGATTTAGTATTGTCAATAGTTGTTACTAAACCTTTTTGTATAATATTTAAAACGTGTTCTAAAACTTCTTCTTTATTTAAAATTAATGCGTTTTTATATTTTCTAGATACTAAAGTTAAATCAACATTATAATTTCTATCTGCAAAAGCTTCATACTTAATTTTTATAGCATTCTTTAAAGCAACTTTTTCTATTACAGAATTATAAGGCACATATAAATAACTATTTTTTAAATATTTTGCTGCACTACTAATAAATAAAGTAGCCAATTTATTATCAATAGCTATAGCATTATATAGCGCTCCATGTGGTTTTATGTGATGTAATTTTCCGTTTTGTAAAGACAATCTTTCTAAAAATAAATCTAACTGAGATTGAATACTTTTTTTTAATGTATCATTAGAAATCTGTATTAATTTTCTACCAAAGTTTTCTTGATCTGGAAAAGAAGGATGAGCCCCAATTTTAACTTTATGTTTAATTGCTAATTCTATAGTTTTATCAATAGAATTTTTATCTCCAAAATGTCCACCACAAGCAATATTACAAGAAGAGATAAATGGCAATAATAAATGCTCATTATCTAAACCTTCACCAACATCACAGTTAATATCAATTTTCATTTTATAAAAAATTAAACACTTTTAAAATTCCTTTAGCTCCTAAAAAAATAGCTATAGCTAAAATTATAAATCCTAAAATATTTTGAAATTTACTGTTTACATAGTTTCCTAAAATATTCTTTTTATTCATAATCCATAATAAAATTCCTGCAATAACTGGTAATAACATACCATTTGCAACTTGAGCAAATTTTATAATTTCTATAGGTTTTATACCAATTGATGAAAATAAAACCCCTAAACAAAGAATGATAATCCAGACTAATCTAAATGATTTTGATTGTAAACCTCCTTTAAAACCTAAACAACCTTTTGCAACATAAGCAGCTGCCAAAGGTGCTGTTATTGCAGATGTTATGCCTGCAGCAAACAAACCTATTGCTAAAAAGTATTTTGCAAAATTACCATATAAAGGAGCTAAGCCTTTTGCTAAATCTGCTGCGTTTAAAATGTTAGTAGAAGAAATAGAAGCAGCTGAAACTATAATAGCCATAGATACTAAACCTCCTAAAAGTATAGAGATAAAAGTATCTTTTTTTGCAAATGTTAAATCTTCTTTTTTATGCCATCTTTCTTTAACTAAAGAAGCATGTAGAAACAAATTATAAGGTACAACTGTTGTTCCAATTAAACCAATAATGGTTAATAAGCTTTTATCAGGAAATCTAGGAACAAACATTCCTTTTAAAATTTGTAAAATATTAGGTTTAGTTACAACTGCAGTTATTACAAATGAAAAACTCATCAACAATACTAATGTAACTAGTGCTTTCTCTAGAAATTTATAATTACCAATATAGAGTAAAACAAATGCAATTACACCAATAATGATACTCATTAAATTGATAGAAAAATCTCCAAAATTGTACTTAAACTCTCCAAAAATAGTTTCAAGACCTAAGATACCTCCACTTATATTACCTGCTTCATAAGAGGCATTACCAACAACAATTGCAGATAAAATTAAAATTGTAATACACAGTTTTAAAATTGGATTTTTTAATTCTTCTCTTATTACTTCAGATAGTCCTTTTTGAGAAATAATACCTAACCTTGCAGCCATTTCTTGCAATACAATAGTTGCAATAATAGAAAGCAACATAGCCCAAAGTAAATTAAAGCCAAAATTAACACCTGCTAAAGTACACAGGGTTACTGTACCTGGACCAATAAAAGCTGCTGCAACTAAAGTACCTGGTCCTATATTTTGAAACCACTTTTTAATCATAAAAAAAAGAATTTTTACTGACTAAAGATACTTTTTTATAAAGAAAAACACCTCAAATTTGAGGTGTTTCTGTGTAAATTAATAATTATGAACTTTATTAATAAGCATATCTTTGAGGACCACCTCTTCTAATTTCTTCATTCGCATATTCTTCGAATTGCTTAAAATTATTTCTAAACGCATTAGATAACTTAAAAGCTGTTTCATAGTAAGCCTGATCATTATTCCAAGTAGCTCTAGGACTTAGTAATTCAGTTGGAACACCAGGACAAGATCTTGGTTGTGCTACTCCAAAAACAGAATGTATATGATAGTCTTCGTATGTGTAATCTCCTAATTTCCCATCTAAAACAGCGCTAATCATGGCTCTTGTATATTTTAATGGCATTCTTCTACCTACACCATATTTACCTCCAGACCAGCCTGTATTTACTAACCAAACATTAACCCCAGCTTCTTTCATTTTTTTGCTTAACATTTCAGCATATCTTGTTGGATGTAAAGGCATAAATGGTGCACCAAAACAAGCTGAAAAACTTGGCACTGGCTCAGTAACACCAGCTTCTGTACCAGCTACTTTTGCTGTATAACCAGAAATAAAGTGATAAGCTGCTTGTGCAGGTGTTAACTTTGAAATTGGAGGCAACACTCCAAATGCATCAGCTGTTAAAAAGAAAATATTCTTTGGGTTTTTTCCTATTGAAGGTTTTTGAATATTTTCTATATGATAAATAGGATAACTAACTCTTGTATTTTGTGTAATAGAAGTATCAGCAAAATCTACATTGCCTTCACTATCCATAATAACATTTTCTAAAATTGCTCCTTTTTTAATAGCAGCATAAATTTCTGGTTCTTGTTCTTGTGATAAATTAATCACTTTTGCATAACATCCACCTTCAAAATTAAAGACAGTATTTTCTGCTGTCCAACCATGTTCATCATCTCCAATTAAACTTCTATTTGGATCTGTAGAAAGAGTTGTTTTTCCTGTTCCTGAAAGTCCAAAGAAAATAGCTGTATCACCAGCTGCACCAACATTTGCAGAACAATGCATTGGTAAAGTATTTTTATCTACTGGTAATATGAAATTTAGGGCAGAAAAAATTCCTTTTTTAATTTCACCTGTATAACCTGTACCTCCAATTAATGCAATCTTTTTAGAAAAATTTAAAATTGCAAAATTATGTTGACGAGTACCATCTACTTCAGGATTTGCCATAAAACCAGGGGCATTAATAACTGTCCATTCAGGAGAAAAATCTTTTAACTCTTTTTCTGTTGGTCTTAAGAACATATTGTAAGCAAACATATTGCTCCAAGGATATTCGTTAACCACTCTTATATTTAGCTTGTAGTTTTCATCTGCACAAGCGTAACTGTCTCTAACATAAATTTCTTTTTCTGATAAGTAGTTTACAACTTTATCATACAATTGGTCAAACTTATCTTCTTCAAATGGTAAGTTAATATTACTCCACCAAACTTCATCTTTTGTAACATTATCTTTTACAATAAATCGATCCATTGGAGAACGACCTGTAAATTCACCAGTATTTACAGCAATTGCACCTAAAGAAGATTCTACTCCTTGTTTTTTTAGTAAAGTTTCTTTGTGTAAATCTGCAGAAGAAAGTTGATAATTAATTTTTGCATTTTTGATTCCTAGACTATTTAACGAAATCGATTTCGTATTTGTATCTACCATATCAATGTTTTTTTGTTTTTTAATTACAGACAAAATTAAACAATATTTTTAGACGGGCATATTTTCGTGCGATTTTTATAAAAAAATTAATTCTTATTCATTTTTTTTGCGAATATCACAATCATAAGCAACCAACCTATTATAAAAAATAAGCCACCTAAAGGTGTAATAAACCAAATTGATTTTGCTGTTATTTGAGTTAATTGAATAAGATATATAGAGCCAGAAAAAAGTAGAATGGCAATAAAAAATAAAATACTAATAGTATTTTTTTGTTTTGTAGTAAAACCATCAAAGAGATTAACTATTAATAAAACAATAACATGATACATTTGGTATCTAACAGCAGTTTCAATACTATTAAGCTGTTCTACTGACAATATTTCTTTTAAAGCATGTGCTCCAAAAGCTCCTAAAATAATTGCAGTTAATCCTAAAAAACAAGTAATAATTAAATTTTTAAACATTTATTGAGGTTTTTGTTTAATTTTAAACAATTATAGTATCTTCGTTATTATACAAAAATACGTTAATCCTTATGAAAAACATTTTGATTATTGGTGCAGGTAAATCTAGTTCATCACTTATAAAATATTTGTTAGAAAAATCTGATGAAGAAAAACTAAAGATAATTATTGCAGATATTTCTATAGAAAATGCTTTAGAACTTATAGATAATCATAAAAATGCAAGTGCAATTATTTTTGATGTTTTTAATAAAAATCAAAGAAAACAAGAAATAGAAAAGTCTGATATTGTAATTTCTATGTTGCCTGCAAGATTTCATATAGAGGTAGCTAAAGATTGCTTATTATTTAATAAGCATATGGTTACTGCTTCTTACATTTCTAAAGAAATGAAAGCTTTAGATAGTGAAGCCAAACAAAAAGGGTTAATTTTTATGAATGAAATTGGTTTAGACCCTGGTTTAGACCATATGAGTGCCATGCAAGTTATTGATAGAATAAGAGATAATAATGCTAAGATATTATTATTTGAATCTTTTTGTGGAGGATTAGTGGCACCAGAAAGTGATAATAATCTTTGGAATTATAAATTTACTTGGAATCCAAGAAATGTAGTATTAGCAGGTCAAGGAGGAGCTGCTATGTTTATTCAAGAAGGCACTTATAAGTACATCCCTTATCACAAACTATTTCGTAGAACTGAGTTTTTGAATATTAATAATCAAAAATTTGAAGCTTATGCTAATAGAGATTCTTTAAAATACAGAAGTGTTTATGGGTTAGATAATATACCTACAATGTATAGAGGTACAATAAGAAAAGTTGGTTTTTCAAGAGCTTGGAATATTTTTGTTCAATTAGGGATGACAGATGATTCTTACATCATAGAAGATTCAGAAAACATGAGTTACAGAGATTTTGTTAATTTATTTTTAGCTTATTCTCCTTCAGATTCTGTAGAATTAAAATTACGCTCATATCTAAAAATTGATCAAGATGATGTAATGTGGGAAAAATTAGTTGAATTAGATCTTTTTAATCCAAATAAAAAAATTGGATTACAGAATGCAACTCCAGCACAAATGCTTCAGAAAATCTTACAAGATTCTTGGACTTTACAAAAAGATGACAAAGATATGATAGTTATGCAGCATTTATTTGGATATGAAATTGATGGAGAAAAACGACAAATAGAAAGTAGTTTAATTGTAGAAGGAGAAAACCAAACCTATACAGCTATGGCTAAAACTGTTGGTTTGCCTGTTGCAATTGCTACTTTAAAAATTTTAAAAGGTGAAATAAAAACACCAGGAGTTCAATTACCAATATCAAAAGAAGTTTATATTCCTATTTTAAAAGAATTAGAATTACATGGGATAAAATTTACTGAACGAAAAGTAAAATACTTAGGTTATAATCCCAATCATGTAATGGGTTAATTACATTTTTAAATAAAAATCTTTAGTTAAATTGATATATTCATCTGTGTATTGATGACGTTTAATCTCAATTGTTAAATTTTCTTTTTTAAGTTTTTTATCTTCAAAAGAAAATTCTAAAAGACTTCTTTTAAATGCTGATGAAGGATTTCCTTTAACATGGCAAACCCTATTTAAAAATAGATTATTTTCTTTTGCTAATTCAACAAAAACTTGTTCTTCTTTAAAAGGTATAATTACCGCAAATTTTCCTTTTTTAGATAAAATTTTTGACACTCCTTTTAGCAATTCATTAAATGATAAAGAAGTGGTAAACCTAGCTTTATTTCTAGCATCGTTTTTAGACTCAAACTCATCTGTATAAAAAGGAGGATTAGATATGATTAAATCATAAGTTTCATCTTCCACTGCAATTTCGTCAGCAAAATTTTGAAAAGAAGAATGATAACAATACAAACGATCTCCCCAATTAGAATTTTCAAAATTAGTTACGGTTTGCTCATATGCATCATTATCAATTTCAACTGCATCAATGGTTAATGCAAAAGAACGTTGTGCTAACATTAATGCTATAATTCCAGTTCCAGAACCTACATCTAATATTGAATCTATCTCATTTTCTAAGAAAACCCAAGCACCTAATAAAACTGCATCTGTACCAATTTTCATAGCAGTTTTATCTTGATGTATTGAAAATTCTTTAAACTTAAATAATGTACTCATAGATCAAAAATACTGTAAAATTAACTTAATTATAGGTTTTGTATTGGTTTTGTATTGGTCTATCATTTCAAAAATCAAACTACAACAGATATCTTTGGCTTGATTACAAAAAAATGAACATGTCTCAAAAATACTTTTCAACTTTACTTACTTTAATATTAATTACTTCATCAATATTTTCTCAGCAAATGCCAATTGATTTTGAAAACAACAATCATGTGTTTTCAGGTTTTAGTGGTGCAAGTTTTTCTAAAAGAAATGATCCTAATAATGCATCAAATAAAGTAGGTCAATTTAACAATAATGGCAATGATGCTAATCAAGGTTTTTGGATTGATTTAACAAGAGATATAGACATTACAAATCAAAAAGAAATAACATTGTCTTTTTACGCTTTTGATCCAAATACGCATACTATTTTATTAAAATTAGAAAACGGTACAAATGCTGATGTAGAAGTTTCACAATCAGTAACAAGTGGTAATGCAAATACTTGGCAAAATTTTACTTTCGATTTTTCTAATGCAAAATTATCAGGAACTAACAATACTATAAATGCAACTGGAACATATAGAAAACTAGTTATTTTTATTGATATAGGAGTACCAACTGCTGGTACTTATTTATTAGAAAACATTACTGACGGATCAACACCTACAGATCCAAATGCTTTAGATGTTGAGTATACAACCCTTGTTTGGTCAGATGAATTTGATGGCAACATATTAGACACTAATAAATGGCATCATCAAACTTTTGGGCCAAATGGAGGAAGATGGTTTAATGGAGAATTACAACACTATACAGATAGCCCAACAAACTCATTTGTTTCTAATGGTAATTTAAATATAGTTGCTAAAAAAGAAACTAAAACTCTAAATGGAGTTACTTTAGATTATACTTCTGCAAGATTAAACTCTAAATATGCTTTTACATATGGTAGAGTTGATGTTAGAGCAAAATTACCAGAAGGTGCTGGAACTTGGCCAGCAATTTGGACTCTTGGTAAAAATATAAGTGAACCAGGAGCTTATTGGGAAACACAGGGTTTTGGAACGACACCTTGGCCAGCTTGTGGGGAAATTGATATTATGGAACATGGTTTACACGCAACTAATGTGGTTTCAAGTGCCTTGCATACACCATCTAGTTCTGGAGCTACTGTTAACACAGCAACAAAAATGTTAACAGATGTAGCTAATAATTATCATGTTTATTCTATGAATTGGTCTCCAAATCAAATTGCTTTTTTAGTTGATGGTGAAGTTTATTATACTTATAAACCATCTACACAAAACAGTAGTACATGGCCTTTTGATTTAGATCAATTCTTATTGCTAAATGTTGCTCTAGGAGGAATTGGTGGTACTGTAGATCCAAATTATACAGAAAGTAGTATGATCATCGATTATGTAAGAGTATACCAACAAAGTACAGCAAGTACTGACGACTTTTTTAGCTCAAAATTTGTGGTTTATCCAAATCCTGCTAAAGAAAGTGTAAAAATAAAAACTAAAGAAAATATAGATAAAATAGAGATTTATTCATCATTAGGACAAAAAGTATATTCTAAAAGTTCTAAAATAAATGAAATAAATACAAGAACTTTAACATCAGGTGTGTACCTTGTAAAGATTCACTCAAATAACAAGGTAGTAAACAAAAAACTTATTAAAGAATAATTAAGGATTTTTTTATTTTTGCCTTTTAAATAATTTTTAATGAAAAATCTTTTATTGCTTTTAAGTATATTCTTCTTTATTTCTTGCACACCTGTTGGTGAAACTGTAGAAGAAATTCCATTAACTGAAACAGATGTTAGGTTAGAATTTTACACTCAAGAGTCTAACTACGATGAAATAGAGTTCTCTTATTATGACAATAAAACAGATAAATTTAATAATGAAACTTTAGTTTTTAACTATGACAATAGTGGTAATCCACTACCATTAATTGTAAATTGGGAAGACTTTGGCTATAAATATGTGAGAGGTGAAGCTTATAGAAATAATTTCAGTATCGCAGAACTTACGTTAAAGCTTTATGTAAATGATGAATTAGTTTACGAAGAAACTCAAGCTGGAAATAGCAACGCTTATGCACGAGTTGTTTTTGATCATACTATAAATTAAATAAGTTTTTGCAGAGAGGAAGGGATTCGAACCCTCGATACTATTTCTAGTATACTACCTTTCCAGGGTAGCCAGATAAACCACTCTTGCACCTCTCTAATTATAAATACAACTCTATAAGACCTGCTGGAGTCTCTACTTGTATTTGATTGTTTTTTCTATCTACTTTTTTGATAAAATCATCAATCATTGGAATAAAAATAGTTTTACCTTCTCTATCAATTTCAAAAAGAGGTTGTGCAGCTTTATCATTAATATGTATAACTGTGCCTACTTCACCAAAATTTGAGTCAAAAACTGAAAAACCTATTACTTCATGGTAATAGAATTTATCTCCTTCTAGTTTTGGTAATAATGTAAGTGGTAAATAAACATCAGATTTTAAAATAGAATCTGCCTCTTCCTCAGAATATACATCTTCAAATTGAACCCTTAGTTGATTTCCTTTGTGTAGTGAACTTTTATCAATAAAAAATGGAACCAGATTATTGCCAAGTTCGACATAAACTGATTCCATATTTTTATAAAGTTCTGGTTCGTCTGTATCTAATTTGATAACAACCTCACCTTTAAAACTGTGCTTTCTTACGATTTTGCCTAAATAAAAACAATCTTCTTTACGCATTATCGCTTAAAAAATTACTCAGCTTTTTTCTCTTCAGCAACTTCTGTATCTGCAGCAGCAGCTCCTTCTTCAGCAGCTGTTTCTAATGCTTCAACTTCTTCTGTAGCTTCAACTGCTTCTTCAACTTCTGGAGTTGCAGCAGCAATTCTTGCTTCATTTACAGCTTTTTCAGCTTCTAAAGCTTTTGCTTTAGCTTCTGCTTGAGCTTTTGCTAATTTTTCTTCTTTAGTAGAAACTTTATTTTCTTTTTCTTCTAACCAAGCTTTAAATTTTTCTTCAGCTTGCTCTTCAGTTAAAGCACCTTTTCTAACACCACCTGCTAAATGATTCTTTAATAAAGCACCTTTATAAGATAAAATACCTTTTGCAGTGTCAGTTGGTTGTGCACCATTCTGTAACCATTTTACAGCTCCATCAACATCTAAATCAATAGTTGCTGGGTTTGTGTTTGGATTGTAAGTTCCAATTTTTTCTAAGTAACGACCATCTCTTTTTGCACGTGCATCTGCAGCTACAATCCAATAGAATGGTTTACCTTTTTTACCATGTCTTTGTAATCTAATTTTTACTGGCATAATTTGTTAATGTTGTAAGGTTCTCGACCTTGGTTATTAAAAATCTTATTATCTCGTAATAAGTGGGCGCAAAAGTACAAAATACTTTTAATTTATCACCATAAAAATAACTCTAAAATTTTATTAAATAAAAAACTGATAGTAAATGAGTTAAGACTTACATCATTTGCAATAAAGATAACTTTATAAACACCTTAAATTTGTAATAACAAAAAGATGTGAAACAATACGCATCTCAAAAAAATTTATTGAAATTTTAAATGAAAAGATAAAATGAAGTATAGTGAAAAAATTTCTAACAAGTTAAACGAATTATTAGAAAAAAATTATGATGCTGAGAAAGGTTATTTAAACGCAGCAGATAATGTAGAAAGTAAAAAGTTAAAAATATTTTTTAAAAAAAGAGCTTCTGAAAGAAGTGAGTTTGCTAAAAATTTAAGAACAGAAATTTTATCTTATGGACATATTCCAGAAGATAATGGATCTTTCAAAGGAACAATGCATAGAAATTGGATGTCATTAAAATCTATGTTTAATTCTAATGATGAAGAAGCTATTTTAGAAGAAGCATTAAGAGGAGAAGCAGCAAGTTATGATGAATATTTTGAAATATTGAAAGAAGATGACTTTGCTCCATCAACAAGAAAAATGTTAGAAATGCAAAAACAGACCATACAGTCTGCTATTAATTCCTTAAAATATCAAGAAGAATTAGTATCATAGAATTCTAATTATTTAAATTAATAAAAAAGTCAATCCTTAGTTGGGTTGACTTTTTTTTTGTTAATAAGTCAGTATAATTAATTCAGGGTAAATCTTTAATGATTTTGTACATTTAACTCTCCAAATTTACTTCATAAAATTCGTGTATGTACTTAATTTTTGATACTGAAACTACTGGTTTACCCAAAAGTTGGAATGCCCCAATTACAGATACAGATAACTGGCCAAGGTGTATTCAAATTGCATGGCAGTTGCATGATGATATGGGTAATTTATTAGACAGAAACGATTTTCTAATACAACCAGATGGATTTAACATTCCTTATGATGCTGAAAGGATTCATGGTATTTCAACAGAATTAGCGCAAGAAAAAGGAATTTCTTTAGATGAAGGATTAAGGCTATTTAATGAAGCGCTTTCTAAAACAACATTTATTGTTGGTCAAAACGTTGAATTTGATGTAAATATAATGGGATGTGAATTCCATAGATTGGGTGTTGAAAACAACTTAACAAAACTACCTGTTTTAGACACTTGTACAGAAAAAACAGCATTACTTTGTCAACTTCCTGGAGGTAGAGGAGGAAAATTTAAACTACCTACATTAACAGAGTTACACAAACACTTATTTGGGATAGATTTTGCTGAAGCACACAATGCAACAGCAGATGTAGAAGCAACAACTCGTTGTTTTTTAGAACTAATTCGTTTACGAGAATTTACCAAAGAAGAATTAGATGTAGATGCAGATTATTTTAAAAATTATGCTGAAGCCAACCCAAAACCTATTCAGTTAATTGGTATACAACATATCAATTTAAAAAAGGAAAGTGATAAAATTAGAAAACGTCTAGAAAAACTAAAAGACGTAGAAGATACCAAATCTACTAAAGAAGGTTTAGCTGAACTTAAAGATGTACAATTTGCTCACTTACATAATCATACACAATTTTCTGTTTTACAATCTACTATTCAAATTGGTAATATTGTAAAAGCAGCTGCAAAAGATAATATGTCTGCTGTTGCTATGACAGATACAGGTAATATGATGGCTGCTTTTCATTTTGTAAGTGCAGTATTAAACCACAATAAAAATGCAGAAACACCAATTAAACCAATTGTTGGTTGTGAATTTAATGTTTGTGAAGATCATACTAATAAATCACAAAAAGACAATGGATATCAAGTTGTTTTATTAGCCAAAAATAAAAATGGATACCACAACTTAGCAAAAATGTCTTCTATTGCCTTTGTAGATGGGTTTTACTATGTTCCAAGAATTGATAGAGAGGTTATTAAAAAGTACAAAGACGATATTATTGTTTTAACAGGTAATTTATATGGTGAAGTTCCTAGTAAAATTTTAAATGTTGGAGAGCTTCAAGCAGAAGAAGCACTTTTATGGTGGAAAGATCAATTTAAAGATGATTTATATATTGAGTTGATGCGTCATAATCAACAAGATGAAACCATTGTAAATGAAACCTTATTAAAATTTTCTAAAAAACATGATATAAAAGTAGTTGCTACAAACAATACTTTTTACTTACAAAAAGAAGATGCAAATGCACATGATATTTTACTCTGTGTAAAAGACGGAGAAAAACAAGCTACACCTAAAGGTAAAGGTCGTGGTTATAGATATGGTTTACCAAACGAAGAGTATTATTTTAAATCAACTAAAGAGATGAAAACGCTCTTTGCAGATTTACCTGAAGCCATTATCAATATCCAAGAAGTTGTAGATAAAATAGAAGAATTTACTTTAGCTAGAGATGTATTATTACCTGCTTTTGATATTCCTGATGAATTTAAAGATGCAAAAGATAATGAAGATGGAGGTAAAAGAGGAGAAAATAATTACTTGCGCCATCTAACTTATGAAGGTGCAAAAAAACGTTATGGAGAAATAACTCCAGCCATAAAAGAACGTTTAGATTTTGAGCTAGATGTAATTGCCAAAACTGGTTATCCTGGATATTTTTTAATTGTTGAAGATTTTATTAGAGAAGCCAGAAATATGGATGTTTCTGTAGGTCCAGGTCGTGGTTCTGCAGCTGGTTCTGTAGTTGCATATTGTTTATGGATTACCAATATAGATCCTATTAAATACGATTTACTTTTTGAGCGTTTCTTAAACCCTGAGCGTGTTTCTATGCCAGATATTGATATCGATTTTGATGATGAAGGACGAAGCAGAGTTATGGATTATGTAATTAACAAATATGGTGCAAATCAAGTAGCACAAATTATTACTTATGGAACCATGGCTGCTAAATCATCTATTAGAGATACAGCAAGAGTGTTAGATTTACCTTTATTTGAAGCAGACAGAATTGCAAAATTAATACCTGGGGTAAAACTTCAAAACATATTTGGAGATGATGAAAAAAGTAAAGGAAAAATTGCTGGCTTACGTAGTGAAGAAAAAGCTATGGTTGAAGAATTACAAACTATTGCTGCTGGTTCTGATTTAGCTTCAGAAACTGTAAATAAAGCTGCAATTTTAGAAGGCTCTGTTAGAAATACTGGTATTCATGCTTGTGGTGTAATCATCACTCCTGGAGATATTACCAATTATGTACCTGTAGCTTTAGCAAAAGATTCAGACATGTATGTAACTCAGTTTGACAACTCTGTTGTTGAGTCTGCTGGGTTATTAAAAATGGATTTCTTAGGATTAAAAACACTAACATTAATCAAAGACACTGTTAAAATTGTAAAAGCCAAACATGGTGTTGCCTTAGATCCTGAGAGTTTTCCTTTAGATGATGAAAAAACATATGAACTCTTTCAAAGAGGAGAAACTGTAGGTATTTTTCAATATGAATCTCCAGGAATGCAAAAACATATGCGTTCTTTAAAACCTACTGTTTTTGGAGATTTAATTGCTATGAATGCACTGTACAGACCTGGACCCATGGAATATATTCCTAGTTTTATCAACAGAAAACATGGTACAGAAGAAATAGAATACGACTTACCAGCCATGGAAGAATATTTGGCTGAAACTTATGGTATTACAGTTTACCAAGAGCAAGTGATGTTGCTCTCTCAAAAGTTAGCAGATTTTACAAAAGGTGAAGCTGATGTTTTACGTAAAGCCATGGGTAAAAAGCAAGCTGCTGTTTTGGCTAAGATGAAACCTAAGTTTATAGAACAAGCCAAAGCTAATGGACATGATGAAGAAAAGCTAGAAAAAATCTGGAAAGATTGGGAAGCCTTTGCAAGTTATGCCTTTAATAAAAGTCACTCTACTTGTTATGCTTGGATTGCCTATCAAACAGCGTATTTAAAAGCACATTATCCTGCAGAATATATGGCATCTGTACTTTCTAATAACATGAAAGATATAAAAGCTGTATCCTTTTTTATGGAAGAGTGTAAACGAATGGGATTAGAAGTTTTAGGCCCAGATATTAATGAATCTTACCTTAAATTTTCTGTAAATGCAGCAGGAGCTGTACGTTTTGGAATGGCAGCAGTAAAAGGTGTTGGAGAATCTGCAGTAAAAGCTATCATAAAAGAACGCAAAGAAAATGGCAACTACACTTCTATTTTTGATTTGGCAAAACGTGTAGATTTACGTGCAGCAAATAAAAAATCGTTTGATAGTTTAGTAAAAGCTGGTGCTTTCGATTCTTTTACAGATACACATAGAGCTCAATATTTTGCTTTAGATGAAAAAGGAATGACGTTTTTAGAACGTGCCATGAAATTTGGTAGTAAATATCAAGAAAATCAAAATTCAGCACAGGTTTCATTATTTGGTGAAGCTTCTACAGTGCAATTTCCTGAACCAGATATTCCTAATTGTGATAGTTGGGGAACCATGGAATTATTATCGCAAGAAAAAGAAGTGATTGGCATGTATATTTCTGCTCATCCTTTAGATGATTTTAAAAACGAAATGATTTTTTGCAATGCAAGATTAAAAGATTTTAAAGGAGAACTTCAAAAAATAGTGGGTAACAATTTATCGTTTGCTGGTATTATAACAGATGTACAACATCGAGTTTCTAAAGCAGGAAAAGGTTGGGCTGCATTTACTATTGAAGATTATAATGATAGTCATGAATTTAGAGTTTTTGGAGAAGAATATTTAAAGTTCAAGCACTTTTTAGTACCTAATTCTTTCTTGTATGTAAGAGCTACAATTCAACCTGGTTGGACCAATAAAGATGGAGTAACTGGAGAGCCAAGAATTAAGTTTACAGACTTTAAATTACTGCATGATATTATGGATGAGTTGTGCAAAAAACTCACTATAAAAATTCCAGTTAATGACGTAAACGAAGAAAATATACTTAATTTAGAAAGCATATTAAAAAACAATGCTGGCAAGCAATCTTTACGATTTACCATTTGGGATGCTCAAGAAAAAATTGAAGTGAATTTACCAAGTAGAAACACTAAAATTAAAGTATCAAATGAACTTTTATCAACTCTTGAAAGGCAGCAAATAAATTATAAATTAAACTAATATGATTTTTTATCATCAAGGAAGTAAAAAGAAATCAAATGAATTAGGTGTTGCAAGTGGTTGTGTATTATTTATAGGTTTTGGAGCAATCATTTTCTTTTTCACATTACTAGATGACATTGATGATTTAAGCGATTATTTATTTGAGATTATTGCAGTTTTAGTGATGGCAATAAGTGTTACTTATGGCTTATTTTCAAAAAAAGGAAAGATTGCTAATAAACATATTACTATTAAAGGTGACTACTTTAAAATTGATAAAGTAAGTGTTCTTTTAGATACAATTACCATTGATTGTTTTATGATAGAAGGTAAATTTTCAAGATATTTTTTAAGAGATTCTCAAGGAAAAATTGCTATTTACTCCGTTTTAAATGATGATTTAATTGCTTATTTTTTAGAGAAAAAACCTCAACAAGTTACTATTTTAGAAGAAACTTATCATAAATACGAAGGACCATACATTACTGTAAAAGCAAATCATAACAGTTTATATTATGATTTAGAAAGTGGTAAATACACTATTAAAAAACAAGATGAGCCTTCTGTTAGTTTTACTCCTGATGTTTATGATTATGATGCCAAATACAAATTAGGAAAACCTTTATTTAAAAAATAATACATTTTTAACTGGTTTACATAAAATGGTTTTGTAATTTAATAAAATCAACCAAAAACCATTAAAATGAAAACTACTAAAATTTTATCACTATTGATATTATGTTGCTTTACCTCTATTTTTCAATATTGTAAATCTAGCAAAGAAACTACTAAAACTATAAAAAAAGTTTTTGAAAACCCAGTTACTTATACCAATAACATTAAACCTATAATGTTGCAAAAATGTACTCCCTGTCATTTTCCTGAAAGAGGTAGAAAAAAAATGCTAAATACCTTTAGTTCAACAAAAGAAAATATAAAGGATATAATGAATAGGGTACAATTACCTATAGGAGATAAAAAATTTATGCCTTTTAAGAATAAAAGACCTGCCTTAACTAAAGAAGAAATTCAATTATTTTCTGATTGGATTGCACAAAGTATGCCTGAATAAATTTAATTTGTTACTTCTCTAAACAAAGTCTCTAAGCTTTTATTTGTTGATTTTAACTGATTCATATCAGTCTTAAAAACAATATTGCCTTTATTTAGTATAATTACTTTATCTGCAACTGCTTCTACTTCTTGCATAATATGTGTAGAAAAAAGCACTGTTTTTTCTTTACCTAATTCTTTAATTAAAGTCCTAATTTCTACTAATTGATTTGGATCTAATCCTGTTGTAGGTTCATCTAAAATTAAAACAGTTGGATTATGTAATATAGCTGCAGCTAACCCTACTCTTTGTTGATATCCTTTAGACAATTGATGTATTTTTTTATGAGCCTCTAGTGATAAACCAACTTTATCTATACACGCTTCTATTTTTGTTTTATCAACTTTAAAAATAGCCGCCTGAAAATGTAAATATTCTCTAACATACATATCTGCATACAGAGGATTATGCTCAGGCAAGTAACCAATATTTTTCTGAGCTTCTAAAGCAGAAGTTAAAACGTCTATTTCATCAACTAAAACCTCTCCAGAATTTGGTTTTATAAAGCCTGTTAATATCTTCATCATCGTAGATTTACCTGCCCCATTTGGACCCAAAAAACCTACAATTTCACCTTTACCAACTTCAAATGAAACCTCTTTTAAAGCTTGTTGTTGATTATAAAATTTATTAACTGATGAAACTTGTATAGACATTAAATGTGTGTTTGCATATTAAACGAAACTAATATAAAATTAGTTTACTGATTTAGATCTAATTTTTCTAATATTTTTCATGCGTAACCAAGCTAATTTATGTCGTTGTTTATACAACCATAAAGAGCCTAAATCTAATCCAAAATAGAAGAAACTAATGCCACTTGGTGGATTGTAACTTGGCAAAAAGTCAAATACACCCCAAGCAGTAGAAGGCCATTTCCAGCATAAATAATTTGTGCCTATAATTTCTAAAACAGCAACTGTTATATACATAGTTAAGTAAAACAAACGTTCTCTTGGTTTATTTCTTAAAATAAACAAAGTAGCTACTGTCATGACAAAACCAAAAACATCATTCTTAAAGATTAGAAATACAGAGGCATATATAAATATAAAAATGGTAAATATTTTTTCTAAAGAAATTTTATGTTTGGTTATTGAGCTTGCTTTAGAAAAATACAATACAGAAATATAAACTAGTGCATGACCTAGAGGAATATAATGAGGTACATTTTCTAACCTATAGGTATACATCCCTAAAACAATAGAAAATAAATATTCGCCTATTATTGCAATAAGAATTGCAGTAATCATTTGCTCTTGGTTTCTTTTTGTTACATTAAAAAACACAATACCAGTAATAATAAACATAGCTGCATTTGCAAACCACTGTGCATGTGCTGTTATTTTTACAAAATGGTAACTATCTAAAAAAAGACCAGTAAGTATAAACAAATACAACAGCCCTAAACTTTTACCTGTTGCATACCAAGGAGATTTTGATGCTAATAAACTCATGCTGCGAAAATACTAAACAAAACAAAAAAAGACTCTAAAAGAGCCTTTTTAATTAATTCAAATTAGATGATTATAACTGATAACGTACTCTAAAAGTTATTAACCTAGGTAATATAAATGTTTCGTTAATAGAGTTTGATATATTTCCATTATTAACAGAAATTCTAGATTCTGTTCCTAAAATGTTACTTGCTTCAAATTCGTATTCCCATTTTGCATCTCTATCTTTTCTATAAGACATAGAAAAATTCCAAACGTCAAAAGAGTTTTGATGTTGACCATTTTGTCTTACTTCATTATAACTATAGTCTGAACGAATAGTTAAAGAATTCCATAAGTAAGCATCAAAATCTATAGATGGTGCATGAGTAACTGTCTTAAAATTAAGTATTGACCCACTAGTTAAATTTAAGTTATCTTGATCAATAAAACTAGCACTATACCTTAAGCTCACATTTGGCGCTTTTATATAATTTGTTCTTATACTTGGACTTACTGAATAAACTTGAGAATTAATTTTATTAGTTGTTGGCCCAAATAACTGATATCTTTCAGAATCTGCATAACTACCTCTTAAACTTGTTCTAATTTTACCAAAAGTTTTAGTAACAGTACCTAATGCACTAAAGTTTTGGGTATCAAAAGGTAAGTTTAAATTTGTGCTTGTAGATACAACAGAACCAGGTACAAAATTAGCTATTGAAGATATTTGTTCTATAGTTTTAGTATAAGATAAACGTGCAAAAACAAAAGTGTTATTGAATAAATTAAAACTTCTATAATTTAAGTTTGCTGAATGTGCACGAGCGTTCATAATATCATTATTCCCAAAGAAAAATGAGTTAAAACTATTAGCTACAATACCTTCTGCTATTTGGTTAACATCTGTAAAATTTACGCTCTGTCTATAATCAAAAGTCATGTTTTCACTTTTCTTAAATTGAGCAATAATATTCAACTCAGGTAACACTCTTACAAATGTATCTTTAAAATAATTTGTACCATATTGTGTATTATTAGCATTGTAAGAATGTACAGTAAAACCAGGTCTAAAAGTAAAAATACCAGACTTTACTCTATAACGCATTCCAGCATATAAATCTATAAAATTATACTCAGTGTCATTTGTATTTTGCGCATTAGCTACATTAGGAATATTCAAATTTGGGTCTAAAGAATTTCCATTATCTAATACTTGAAAAAATCTTGAATCAAAATTTTGTTGACTTAAAATTGTACCTCCAACAAAATTTAAGTTACTCTTGTCATTTAAAATATAATAGTAATCTAATTTCGCATCTAATTGATTCGATTTTACTCTTCTATTTTGATCTAATCTATAAAACTGTTGAGATTTATTTAAACCTAAAACATCTGCTACATCATCAAAACCATCTACATTATTGTTTGGGTCTGTATCTGCATTTTCTATAGACGCCATATAAAAAGGGTCTTCATCTTGCATTGCATGTTGCATCTCTAGTGCAAAAATACTTTTTTCACTAGCTGTGTAGAAATAACTTAAGTTTTGAGTAATGGTAAAAGGTGTTGCATTTTCATTTTCTGTAATTGGTGTATTGCTACCAATAACTTGAGAAAAACCAACATCATTTCTAAACTCGTTTGTAAAACGACCATTTAAATCGTAGTTTAATTGGTTGTCTACATTCTTCTTATAAATTGCTTTAAAGTTTAATAACCCAGAATTACTGGTTTGGTCTGTAGTATTATCAGTAATATCGTCAGGAATACTTGGATCATTATAATCAACAATGTTACGATTTCTTTGTCCATTAGAATTACCAGACCAAATTAAATATCCACTTAAATCTAATTTTTTATTTGGTGAGTAGCTAAAGTTTAAAGCTGTTAATTTTGTTTCAATTCGGTTTGCATTTCTTGCAGTTGCTGTTAAAAATCCAATACCTGCACTTGCTAAACTAATATTTGTTCCATTAGATGGACTTTGACTTCTAAAACCACCTCTTAAACCTCTTACATCTCTTCTATCTAAAACAGCTTCTCCAATATTATTAATATCACCTATAATATTTAAAGTATATTTTGGAGTGTAATAAAATAATTTTGGCTGAAAAAGGTATAATTCATCACTAGGTGAAAAACCACCTCCTGCATAAACATCTCCAAACCAAAAATTCTTTTTACCTTCTTTTAATTTAATGTTTATAGCAACTCTGTCTTGATTATCTTGTACACCTCTTAACTGGTTTACATCTGCAAAGTTTCTTAAAACTTGAATTTTATCTACAGCATTAGAAGGTATGTTTTTAGATGCCAGTTTTGTATCTCCACTAAAAAACTCTTTACCATCAACTGTAATTTTTTCTACAGCTTTACCTTCTACTTCTATTTGGCCAGCATCGTTAATTTCTACTCCTGGTAATTTTTTTAGTACGTCTTCTAGTTTACGTTCTGTTCCATTTTTAAAGGAGTCTGCATTATATATAATTGTATCTCCTTTAACAGTAACAGGCATTTTAGAAACTATATTAATACCATCTAACATGTTGTCTTCGTACATGGTATAGTTTTTTGAAATATTAGTAGTGCCTGTTTTAATAAACTCACTAATTTCTTTAAAACCTATGTAACTTATTTTTACATTATATACCTTGTTTTCATCTAAATCTAATTTAAAATTACCTTTAGCATCTGTAAAACCAAATGAGCTAATTTTTTTAGCAACAGTATCTAAAGCGATTACATTTGCCATTTCTAGTGGTGCACCTATAGAATCTTTTACAACCCCTGTAAGTTTAATTTGAGCACTAGTTACTAATGACACCATAAAGATGGTGATAAGTAATATTTTTTTCATGAATAATTTATTTGATTAGTTTTTTTGTTTGGGTAATCTTATTAGAATCTTCCTCTACCTCCTCTACCTCTACCTCTAAAATTTTGGCGCATTTCCTCCATTTTTTGAGTGATAGTCTTAGTATATTTTTCTCTTTTAATTTTTTCTCCTTTAGTTGGAGCTTCTATTTCGATTTTTTCAGAAGGATTTAAAACAAGTTCTGTACATAAAACAGTTGTTCTGCCTGAATTAACCTCTAAGATTAAACCTGGTAATCCCCAATATTCTCCAGGACCATTACTAATTGGAATTTGTGGAGTATACCAAGCTGTAACTTCAATTTGTTTTGGCACTTCTATTTCATCAGAAATTTTAGTAACGTTACTCGAATCTTTTTTAGATTCATCTTTTTTGTTATCGTTATTTCTTCTTCTTCTCATGTTAGTCCAGTCTAAAGGATTAACATCTTTCATCATAGTTGCTTTATAACAAGTGTAGTTTCCAATTTTTTTAGTTTCTGTAGACATCTCCCATTTTGGTTGATCCATTTCATCAGAAACTAAAAAGTTTTTACCAAAAAACTCAGTAGATTCTAAGGCTACTTTATCTTTAGTATTTTTATATTGTGTTCCACTGCCACCAAAACCACCAAATCTAAATCCTCCTCCAGCACCAGGTGCTTCTAATTTTTCATCTTCTTTGTATACAGATTCGTTTTTTGTGAATGTTAAAGTGTATGTTTTTTCTAACATGTTTTTCATTCTTGCAGCAATTTGCTTTTTTTGAGCTTCAGACATTTGTCCATTTCTTCCCCAAGAACTCATATCTACTGTTGTTTTAGACATGTAAGTTGCTTTACCAGTAATTTCTTTTTGTGAAAAAGTTGTAATAGATACTGCTAAAAACAGTAGTGTTAAAAGGTTTTTCATTTTGTAGTGTTTAATTTTTTATCAAAAGTACTTTTAATTTATAGGGGTAAGACTTAAAAAAAACTTAAAAGTTTAATCTTATCAAATAAAAATAAAACAGCTTTAACAAAATTTTAACCTCCTATTTTTATATTGATTCCATTACCCATATCTACTCCATTTCTACTTTTAAAACGCTCCATCATCTCTTTAGATTTTTTTCTGCTAATTTCATCATATTCTGTTTGGTTCACTACAGTTCCTTTTTCAGGTTCATTTATTTTTATTTTATCTGAAGGATTTAAAACAATTTCTGTGCATACAATAGTGGTTGTACCATCATTTATTTCTAATATTAAACCAGGTAATCCTTGATAATCATCTGGACCATTACTTACAGGTATTTGAGGTGTATACCAAGCAGTAGTTGTTACAGATACAGTTTCTTTTACTTCTTTAGAATCCCCATTAACTATGCTCATTTTTACATTTTCTACATCTCTTGTAAATGAAGCTTTATAGCAAGTATAATTACCTATGTTTTTAGTTTCTGAAGACATTTCCCATTTGTAAGTAGGTAAAGAATCTTTTACAAGAAAACGCTTACTCATAATTTCTGTTTGGTTTGTAAACCTGTCTTCTTTAATGTTTTTGTAATAAATACTACCTTCTCCAGAACCACCAAAAGACATTACCATAACATTTGCACCTCCAACATTTGGTTTTGGAGCTTTTAATTTTACATCTTGCTTATACGTAGATGTATATTTATCAAAGTTTAAAATGAATGTTTTTTGATTCATTTTTTGAAATCTTGCTTGTAATTGTTCTTTTTGCTGATCTGTTAATTTTGAATCACCACCAATTTTAAAGTTAGATTTTCTACTAGTTTTATAAATTGCTTTACCTGTAAAATCTTGTGCATTTATAGAAAATGATAAGACTAAAGTTAAAAATGTAATAATAGTTTTCATGATTTAGTTTTTGTATTTATTAGATATTTTTATGATTGATTTTACGCCTTTTTTAGCTCTAAAAATTAAAGAATCTATATCTTTTGTTTGTCCAGATACTTTAATTGAACTTTTAATTTTGTATTTAGAATTTGGATAATTTAATGCAAAGCTCATTTCAATTTTTTCTGAACCCTTATTTGTATTAAAAACTTCTTTTATTTCTCTCCAATCTATACTCTGTAATTCTTTTGCACTATTAACAGCGTAAGAAACAGCTGTAATTTTTACTTCTGACTTTTCATTTATTATTGATAAGTTATTTTTTTGACTGTAAGCAAAAAAAGAAAAACTTAATAATAGAATTAATAAAATTACTTTCATAATATAGGTTTTATAGTTATACACTACAAAGATGCTTATGAATTATATATTTTATAGTTAATGAATGTTAACGAGTGTTAACCAGCTGTTTTTCTATTTTTTACATCCTATATTTGCTATATGAACACCAAAAAATACACTTGGCTTTTCTATTTTATTACACTTACAATTATTACAACGATTGGAGTGCAGTTCTATTGGAATTACAAAAACTACGAAGAAAATAAACAAAGGGTTGCCAACGAAATTCAATTAAGTTTAGACAATGCAGTAGAAGAATATTATTCTTCTTTAGCGAAAAGTAATTTTATTACTATTATAGGTAAAAACACTACAGATAGTAAAAAACTTAAAATTTTTGATGCTATTAGTAATGACAGTAATAAACTAAAAAAGAGTAATAAGAAATTTGGCAGTAAAATCACTTTAAATAGTATAAAAATTACTACAGATGAAAACTATTCAAAAGAAAAGATTGACTCTATTTTACTAACCACTAAAGATTTTGTGACCGAGTTTAATTTAAAAGAAGATTCAACAAAATCTAAATCATTTTTAGACACCTATAAACCACAAACACAATTTAAAGATTCTATTAACGGCCTTCATATTGATAACCATGGAAATAAATCTGAGATTAAATATTTTAAAGGTAAAGCTGCTGCAGACAGTTTAAAACTACTTACCAATTTAAAACCCATTTTTATTTCATTTTTAGACCAATCTATTGAATATAAAAAACTAGATTCTTTAATTGAAAACCAACTAAACAAAAAGGGTATAGATTTAAAAACTAGTTTTCATCACATAAAAAATGATTCTATTCTTAAAAAAACAAAAGACACTACTTTAATATCAGATCTTTTTTCTGTGGATTCTAAATCTACCTATTTAAAAAAAGGAGAAGCCTTTAAATTGTACTATGCTAATACTAATTTCGAAGCTCTAAAAAGAGGGTTTGGAGGCATTTTATTATCTTTTATTTTAGCATTATTAATTGTTTCTTGTTTGTTTTATTTATTAAAAATCATCAAAGAACAAAAAGAGCTTTCTATAATTAAAAATGATTTAATTAGTAATATTACTCACGAATTTAAAACCCCAATAGCTACAGTTTCTACTGCTATAGAAGCCATAGAGAATTTTAATGTATTAGATGATAAAGAAAAGACTCAAAAATATTTATCATTATCATCTATTCAGTTAAAAAAATTACATCAAATGGTAGAGAAACTTTTAGAAACAGCTACTCTTGATAGTGAACAATTATTATTAAAAAAAGAAACAATAGATATTACAGAAGTAGTTCAAAAAATAGTAACTAAACACCAGCTACTAGCAAATAATAAAACACTTAATTTTTCTACCAATCTAAAACCTATATACATAAATGTTGATGCTTTTCATTTCGAAAATGTAGTTTCTAATTTAATAGATAATGCTGTTAAATATGGAGGAGATACAATAGAAATAAATATAAATTCAATTTTAAACAATACAGAAATTACAGTTGCAGATAATGGAAATGGAGTAGAAAAAAATCAACAAGAAAAGATTTTTGATAAATTTTACAGGGTGCCAAAAGGTAATACACATAATGTTAAAGGTTTTGGTATTGGCTTATATTATTGTAAAAAAATTATTGAAAAACATTTTGGAACTATAAGTTTAGTTTCAGATAAAAACAACACCATTTTTAAAATAAATATTCCAAATGAGTAAAGTTAAAGTTCTATTAGCAGAAGATGAAGCTAGCTTAGGAATGATTGTTAAAGAAAGCTTAGAAACAAGAGATTTTTTAGTTTTTTTAGCTGAAGATGGAGAGCAAGCAATCGAGATTTACAAAAAAGAACAACCAGATATTTTAGTGTTAGATGTAATGATGCCTAAAAAAGATGGATTCTCTGTTGCAGAAGATATAAGAAAAGAAAACAAAAAAATTCCCATAATTTTTTTAACAGCCAAATCGCAAACAAGTGATGTTTTAGAAGGTTTTCATAAAGGAGGAAATGACTACTTAAAAAAACCCTTTTCTATGGAGGAATTAATTGTTAGAATTAAAGCTTTATTAGATAGAATAGAAATTAAAAGTAATGTAGATCACATAAATATTGGAAAATATATTTTCAATTTAACCAAACAAACTCTAGAAATAGATAATAATTTAGAGCAATTAACTCATAGAGAAGCAGAATTGTTATTTTATCTATTTGAGAAAAAAAATGAAATCTTAGATAGATCTTTTATCCTTAATAAACTTTGGGGTAATGATGATTTTTTTAATGCTAGAAGTATGGATGTCTTTATAAGTAAATTACGTAAAAAATTAAAAAAAGACGAAACCATACAAATACTTAATGTTAGAGGTTTTGGATATAAATTAATCTGTTAAGCTTTTAAAATCTTTTATTTTTAGTAACTTTGATTTCTCTTTTTTAATCATAAGATACTATAACATATGCATGTTGCAATTGCAGGAAATATTGGTGCAGGTAAAACAACACTAACCAAACTTTTAGCCAAACATTATAAATGGAAACCACATTTTGAGTCTGTTGATGAAAATCCTTATTTAGATGATTTTTATGCAGAAATGGAACGTTGGTCTTTTAACTTACAAGTCTATTTTTTAAATAGTCGATTTCGACAAATATTAGAATTACGCGAATCTGGTAAAAATATCATTCAAGATAGAACCATTTACGAAGATGCCCATATTTTTGCACCAAACCTACATGCAATGGGCTTAATGACAAATAGAGATTACAGTAATTATAGCTCTTTATTTGAATTGATGGAAAATTTAGTGTCACCTCCAGATTTATTAATTTACTTAAGAGCAGACATCTCTACATTAGTAGGTCAAATTCATAAAAGAGGTAGAGAATATGAAAACTCAATATCTATAGATTATTTGAGTAGATTAAACGAACGTTATGAAGCTTGGATATCTACTTACACAAAAGGAAAATTATTAGTTATTGATGTAGATAATTTAGACTTTGTGAAAAATCAAGAAGATTTAGGATATATTATAGATAGAATAGATTCACAAATAAACGGACTTTTCTAAAAATCTAATAGTTATAAATATAAAGAGACCGCATTTCTGCGGTCTCTTTTTTTGTGAAATAAATCACTCATGATAGATAGTCCCCCAACTTTCTATCAAATTGTAATTGAATGATTATATTCAATTGGCATATTATAAAGCAATTTTAGAAATTAAAATTGGTTAGTATTTCAAAAAATTTAGCAAATATAATTTATAAAAACTTAATTATCAAGTTCATATTTATAAAAAAAGAAAATTTATTTTATAATACTAGATATAGCCAATATAATTAAAAAATATAAAAATAGAACATAAATATCAATAAATCAGATTTATAGGTTTTATTATTAATAATAAAAAAAATATTTTTTAACTTTTTTGTAACAAAAACAATCTTTGTTACGTATAATAATTTGAGCATTAGTATTAATCCTTAAAAAATGCAAATTATTAGATGAGACAGCTTAAAATTACAAAGCAGGTTACTAACAGGGAAACTGCATCTTTAGACAAATATTTACAAGAAATTGGAAAAGTAGACTTAATTACTGCTGATGAAGAAGTAGAATTAGCACAGCTTATTAAAGCAGGTGATCAAAGAGCATTAGAGAAATTAACAAAAGCTAATTTAAGATTTGTTGTATCAGTTGCAAAACAATACCAAAATCAAGGATTAACTTTACCAGATTTAATTAACGAAGGAAACTTAGGTTTAATTAAAGCCGCAAAACGTTTTGATGAAACACGTGGTTTTAAATTTATATCATATGCAGTTTGGTGGATTCGTCAATCTATATTACAAGCATTAGCAGAGCAATCTAGAATTGTACGTTTACCATTAAATAAAATTGGTTCTATTAATAAAATCAATAAAATGTATGCATTCTTAGAGCAAGAAAATGAGCGCCCACCAAGTGCTGAAGAAATTGCTAAGAAATTAGACATGACTGTAAATGATGTAAAAGAATCTATGAAAAATTCAGGACGTCATGTATCAATGGATGCACCTTTAATAGAAGGTGAAGATTCTAACTTATATGATGTTTTAAACTCTGGTGAGTCTCCAAATCCAGATAGAACTTTATTACACGAATCTTTAAGAATCGAGATTAATAGAGCTTTAGAAACATTAACTCCAAGAGAAGCAGATGTTGTTAAATTGTATTTTGGTTTAGGTGAGCACCAACCAATGACTCTAGAAGAAATTGGTGAAACTTTTGATTTAACAAGAGAACGTGTTCGTCAAATTAAAGAAAAAGCAATTCGTAGATTAAAACATACATCTAGAAGTAAAATTTTAATGACTTATTTAGGATAATCATTATATAAATATTTTATTAAAAACTCTCGAACTAAATTCGAGAGTTTTTTATTTTATATACCTATTTTTGTAACCTTAAAACACAACTTTATACAAATGAGTAATTTAATTGCACCTTCAATCTTAGCAGCAGATTTTGCTAACTTACAGAGAGACATAGAAATGGTAAATAATAGTGAAGCAGATTGGTTTCATATAGATATTATGGATGGGGTTTTTGTACCTAATATTTCTTTTGGAATGCCTGTTTTAAAAGCTATTTCTAAACATGCTAACAAAACAATTGACGTGCATTTAATGATTGTAGACCCTGATAGATACATACAAACTTTTGCAGATTTAGGTGCAGATATTTTAACTGTGCATTATGAAGCTTGCACACATTTACACAGAACTGTACAAGCTATAAAAGCTGCAGGAATGAAAGCTGGTGTAGCTCTTAACCCACATACACCAATTGCTGTTTTAGAAGACATCATAGCAGATTTAGATTTAGTGTGTTTAATGAGTGTAAATCCAGGTTTTGGTGGGCAGTCGTTTATAGAAAACACCTATAAAAAAGTAAGCCAATTAAAACATTTAATTGAGTTTTCTGAATCTAATTGTCAAATAGAAATTGATGGTGGTGTAACTAATAAAAATGCAAATGCTTTAATTGAAGCTGGTGCAAATGTATTAGTGGCAGGAAGCTATGTTTTTAAAAGCGATGATCCAACAGCAACCATTGCAGACTTAAAAAACATAGTTGGATAATTGTACAGTGTTGTAGACATAGAAACCACAGGAAATGGCTATAAAGGTCAAAAAATTACTGAGATTTCTATTTTTTTATTTGATGGTAAAAATATTATTGATGAGTTTACCTCATTAGTAAATCCAGAGCAACACATCCCTCCTTTTATTACCAATTTAACAGGCATAACAGATGCTATGGTTAGGTATGCTCCAAAGTTTTACGAAATAGCAAAACAAGTAGAAGAATTTACCAAAGACACCATATTTGTTGCTCATAATGTTAACTTTGATTATAACATAATTAAAGATGAGTTTAAAAACTTAGGTTTCGATTATAAAAGAAAAAAACTCTGCACAGTTCGTTTATCTAGAAAAATTATGCCAGGTTTACGTTCTTATAGCTTAGGAAATATTTGTTCTGGAGAAAATATACCAATAAATGGCAGGCATAGAGCTAAAGGTGATGCAGAAGCAACTACAGAATTATTTAGAAGATTAATAGAAAGAGATGACCAGTTTATCATCAACTCGTTTTTAAACCCACGTTCTAAACAAGCTACTTTACCCCCTCTTTTAAATAAAAGTGATGTTGAAAATTTACCATCAACACCTGGAGTTTATTATTTTAAAAATGAAGCCAAAGAAATCATTTATATTGGTAAAGCTATTAATATTAAGCAAAGAGTAATCAGTCATTTTTACGATAAAAAAAAGAAAGAAAGAGAAATGTGTATAGAAACAGCAAGTATTTCTTTTTTTGAAACTGGTAGCGATTTGTTAGCCTTGTTATTGGAATCATCAGAAATTAAAAAGAGGTATCCTAAATATAATAGAGCTCAAAAAAATAATAAAGAAAGTATAGGGTTATTTACTTACGAAGATCAGAAAGGAATTATTCATTTGGCTTTTAATAAAATAAAATTGGTTTCTAATGCAATAATGACTTTTTACTCAATTCAAGAGTGTAGAAACTTTTTAGAAAAACTTTGTGAAGAGTATAAATTATGTCCAAAATATTGTCATTTACAGACCAATGTTAAAGTATGTTTTCATCATCAATTAAAAGAATGTAAAGGGGTTTGTTGTGATAAAGAATCACCAAAAGAATATAATCAAAGAGTAAAAGAAGCTATTAATTCTATTAGTTTAGCTTCAGAAAATTTAGTCATCAAAGAAAAAGGTAGATTTAAAAATGAAATTGGTTTTGCCTTAATTTTAGGAGGTGTATACCAAGGATTTGGTTATATAGATAAAGAATTAGACAATCAATTAGAGTTAGCTGAAGATTATCAATTTTATGTACAACCTAAAAGAGATAATAGAGATGTGCAGAGAATTTTAAGTGCTTATTTAAAAAAAGAAAAAGAGCTTTTAAAAAGCTCTTAATCTATTATTAGTTTAATTGTGCTACTAAATAGCGACTTAAATCTGTAGAAGTTACTATACCTAAAAGTTTTTCATCTTTAACTATAGGTAATGCATGAAACTCTTTTTCTACTAACATTTGAGCAACCTTTTTAATTGTAGTATTAGGTGGCACCATTGTTAAGTTTTTTGCCATTATTTGTTTTATGGTAAACATCTCATAAATAAAAGCATCTATTTGAAATTCTTCATTTGTTAAGTCTGCAAAACTTAATCTTAATAAATCTGAATAACTTAACATCCCTACTATTTCACCATTATCAACAATAGGTATATGTCTAATATTATTTTTCTTAAATAATTTTTCTGCGTTTTCTAACTTATCACTACTACTTAACGTTATTACATTTGTAGTCATAATATCTTTTACTGTTGCTGTATTTTTCATGACTATAAGTTTTAAAATCTTACATCAAATTTCAATAATTATTTTATTAAAAAAGATGATTTATGTCATCCTTATGTCATTTTTTTTATTTATAAATAACAAAAATTCACAGTTAATAGCTAATTGATATATTATCTTTGTGATTATGAAAAAGTCTGACTATAAAATTCATATCATTGGAGCTGGAGTTAGTGGTTTAATTGCTGCTCAAATTTTAGAAAATCATGGATATTCGCCAATTATAATAGAAAGTTCTAAAACTGTTGGTGGTCGTGTAAAATCTGATGTTGTTAATAATTACATATTAGATCATGGATTTCAAGTATTATTAAGTGCTTATCCAGCAGCAAAAAAATATTTGAATTATGAAAGTTTAGATTTACAAGAGCTATTGCCTGGTGCCACTATTTATAAAGAAGGAAAATCTCAATCAATAGGCGATCCTTTAAGAAGTTTTTCTTTGTTGTTTCCAACATTATTCTCAACAATTGGTCATTTTTCTGATAAACTTAAAATCTTAAAATTAAATTCAATTTTAAAGAAAAAGAAAACAGCTGATATTTTTAAAGAGAAAGAAAAAACAACCTTACAATATTTACAAGATTTTGGTTTCTCTGAGGATATCATTAATAACTTTTTTAAACCCTTTTTTACTGGAATTTTTCTTGAACCCAACTTAGAAACTTCAAGCAGAATGTTCGAGTTTGTGTATAAAATGTTTGGAGATGGCTTAGCTGTTATTCCAAAAGAAGGAATACAAGCTATTCCTAATCAATTAAAGAATAATTTAAAAAAGACAACTTTTAAATTCAATCAAAAAGTTAAAGAAGTATTAGATGCTAAAATTATTTTATCAGACAATTCAGAAATAAAAAGCCATATTACAATTATTGCTACAGAAGCTTCTCAATTAATTTCAAATTTAAAAAACCAAGAAACTGAGTGGAAATCTTGTAATACTTTATATTTTGAAACAAATAAAAAACAAATAAATAAAGCTTTAATTGGTTTAATTGCAGATAAAGATGCTTTAATAAATAATATTTTTTATCCTACTTCTGTTGCAACAGCATCTAAAGGAAATAAAGAATTATTATCTGTCACTGTTGTTAAAGATCATGATTTAAATGAAACAGAATTAATTGAAACTGTACAAAAAGATTTAGAAAAATATTGTTCTATTTCAAATACTACTTTTTTAAAATGCTATCAAATTAAAAAAGCTTTACCAAAATTAAGTAACTTACAATACGAAATTTCAAGTACAGAAACCAAGTTGAAATCTACTATATTTTTAGCAGGAGATCAATTATTAAATGGTTCTTTAAACGCAGCTATGATTGCTGGAGAAAGAGCTGCATTAGGTGTGATACAAACTTTAGAAGATGGCTTAATTGTAGACGAGCTTACTTCTGAATATCAATAATTAATGATTAAAAAAGATTTTATGAATCAAAATTTTGATACTTACTACAGTTACTTATTTGAAGAAGATTTATTAAACGAAATTAAAGAAAAAGGCGTTTTTAAAAAGTTTTCTGCTGATACAAATATTATTGAAATTGGCGACTATATAAAATCTATGCCCTTATTAATAAATGGAGCTATAAAAATACTAAGAGAAGACGAAAATGGTGATGAACTTGTATTGTACTATTTAGAAAAAGGAGACACTTGTGCAATGACTTTATCTTGTTGTATGGGTGAAACAAAAAGTAAAATTAGAGCTGTTGCAGAAAATGATGTAGAGCTAATTTTAGTTCCTAAAAACAATATGAATAGCTGGTTAAGTAAATACACTTCTTGGCAATCATTTATTTTACAAAGTTATCATAATAGAATGGACGAACTTCTTGAAGCCATAGATACTATTGCTTTTTTAAAGATGGATGATAGACTTTTTAAGTACCTAAAAGATAAAGCCATGGTTACTAATAATGACGTAATTACAACTACACATAAAAAAATCTCTGATGACTTACACACTTCTAGAGTGGTTGTTTCAAGAATTCTAAAAAAGCTTGAGAACGAGAAAAAAATTAAACTGTTTAGAAACAGTATTCAAGTTCTCGAATTATAGATGTCTCTATAAAATAGAAAATCTTCTTAGTATTACTAAGTAACTTTTGTTACTTATAGAAATAGTTTTTGACTCTAATTTTGCATCATAAAAATGATGTAAATGAAGAACATAACTTTTTTTATTACCACTTATTTTATGCTACTTTTTATAAAAGTAGACGCCCAAGAATATACTTTGTTAGATAAATCTGATGTCTTAACTAAAGTAAAAGCAGAGAATTTAAGTCTTAAAATTTCTCAAGAAGAAATTAATAAAGCAAAAGCAGAATATGTGCAAACCAAAGCTGTTTTTTTACCTTCTGTATCTGCAAGTCACACAGGGTTTTCTACCACAAATCCTTTAATGGCATTTGGTTCAAAACTTAATCAAGGTATACTTACACAAGCAGACTTCAATCCATCTCTTTTAAACAATCCAAATAAAACGCAAAACTTTGCTACTAGGTTAGAAGTGCAACAACCTATTTTAAATTTAGATGGAATCTATCAAAGAAAAGCAGCTAAAAATATTTTAGAGGCAACAATTTTACAAAAACAAAGAGCAGAAGATTATTTAATTTTTGAAATAGAAAAAACATTTATGGAGCTACAGCTTGCCTATAAAACTTTAGAAGTATTGAAAACTAGTTTAAAAGCAGCAAATGAAAATAAAAAAATAATTGAAAATTACTTTGAGCAAGGGTTAGTGCAAAAATCTGAAGTTTTAAATATAAATGTAAACGTCACAGAAAATCAAAATCAAATATTAGCAGCTAAAAGCAACATACAAAACATATCTAATTACCTATCTTTTTTAATGAATGAGAATAGTTTTAAAGTTTACAAACCTGTAAAAGAATTAGCTTTACATACTGCTGATGTTACTGCGAATGCTGTACCTGGCAATAGAAGTGACATTAAAGCAAATGAACTTTCTGTACAGGCTTATAGTGCTATGAATAAAGCAGATAAAATGGCATTTTTACCACGTTTAAATGCTTTTGGCTCTTACGAATTATATGATAATACTCTTTTTAATGGAAATGCAAATGGTTATTTAATTGGTGCTTCTCTAAGTTGGGATATTTTTAAAGGATCTAAAAACATTGGTAAGGCACAAAAGAGTAAAGCTGCATTAGAACAGCAAAAATTAGAATATAAAAAATATGTTTCTAAAAGTAATTTAGAATTAGAAAAAGCAAAAAGAATGCTTTTTGATGCTCGAAACAATTTATCGCTAAATAAATTGGCAGTAGAACAATCTCAAGAATCACTTAGAATTTTAAAAAACAGATTTACTCAAGGTTTAGAAAAATCGAATGATATTCTAGTAGCTGAAGCTAAATATGCTCAAAAGCAATTAGCCTATTATGCTACAATTTACCAATACAATTACGCACTTATATACACCCAGTTTTTAACAAAAGAATAAAAAAATGAAAAACATATACTACACACTAAGTCTTTTAATTTTAATAGCAAGTTGTACATCTAAACCTGAAACAATAACTGAAAATGAAAATCCAGTAATAAAAGTTAAGGTTGCAAAAGTGGAAAAAAACTCATTAAATAATTTCTTTACTGCTAGTGGAAAAATACAAGCAGTACAAAGTGCTGATTTAAGTACTAGAATAATGGGTTTTGTAGAAAAGGTAAGTGTAAATGTTGGAGACAAAGTAACTAAGGGACAACAATTAATTAGCATAAATAATACTGATTTAAAAGCTAAAATAGGTCAAGTTAAATCGAGTATTCTAGAGGCAGAAGCAAGCTTTAAAAATGCTGAAAAAAATTACTTGAGATTTAAAAAATTACATGCTCAAAATAGTGCTTCAGATAAAGAGATGGATGATATTACAACTAATTATAATATGGCAAAAGCTCGTTTAGAATCTGTAAATGAACTAAAAAATGAAGTACAATCTCAATTTGATTATGCCAATATTAAAGCTCCATTTACAGGTATAATAACAAATAAATATATTAAAGAAGGAGATATGGCTAATCCTGGTATGTCATTACTAACTATTGAAAACGGAAATGATTTAGAGGTTATAGCTACAGTTTCAGAAAACGAAATTATTGATGTTAAAAAGAATACTAACGTATATGTATCTATCTCTTCAGTTAATAAAAGAATTGAAGGAAATATAACTGAAATAAGTAGTTCTTCAAAAAATACTGGAAATCAGTTTTTAGTAAAAATTGAATTAAAAAACACACCAAAAGAAATATTATCTGGCATGTTTGCCACTGTTGAATTTTATTTACCTAAAAAAATAGAAAAGCAAAATTCTAAAATATTAATCCCAACAGCATCAATCATAAAAAAAGGTGAATTAACAGGTGTATACACAGTTAGTCAAACCAACAAGGCTTTATTACGATGGTTAAGATTAGGAAAAGTTTATGGTGAAAAAGTAGAAGTGCTTTCTGGGTTAAATACAACTGAATCTTATATTATTTCATCTGAAGGTAAACTTTTTAACGGTGCTAATATTAGCATTCAATAAATCTAAAAAATTATAAAATGAAAGAAGGTTTTGCAGGTAAAATTGCCAAAGTATTTATAGACTCAAAATTAACCATACTCTTAATGATTGTTTTTATGGTTATTGGAGTGTATAGTTCTTTTTTAATTCCACGTGAAGAAGAACCTCAAATAGATGTGCCTATGGCAGATATATTTGTAGGATATCCTGGAGCTAGTCCAAAAGAAATTGAATCTAAAGTGATAAAACCTTTAGAAAAAATCATCTCTAATATTAAAGGTGTAGAATATGTTTACTCTACTTCTATGCAAGAAAAAGGGATGGTAATTGTACAGTTTTTTGTAGGTGAAGACATAGAAAGATCGTTTGTAAAACTGTATAATGAGATCAATAAACATATGGATGAGATACCAAAAGGAGTCTCTTTTCCATTGATAAAATCGCGTTCTATAGATGATGTACCTATGCTTGGTTTAACATTATGGAGTGAAAATTATGACGATTATGAACTTAGAAAAATCACACAAGAATTAGAAACCGAAATTAAAAAAGTAAATGATGTTTCTATTACTAAAACCATTGGAGGTAGAAATAAACAAGTAAGAGTTGTTTTAGATAAAGAAAAATTAGCTGCAAGCGGATTAGATTTTTTATCTGTTTCAGAAATGATTAAAGCTAATAATGCACAATTAAATTCAGGAAAATTTCAAAGTAATGATACAGAATACTTTGTGAAAACAGGTAATTTTTTACAATCTAAAAATGATGTGGAAAATTTAATTGTTGGTACACAAGACAACAATCCTATTTATTTAAAACAAATTTCTGAAGTAATTTACGGTCCAGAAATATCTCAAAATTATGTCTCTTTAGGCTTTGGAAAAGGAAGTGATAAAATAGCATCTTACAATTCAGAATATCCAGCAGTAACACTCTCAATAGCTAAAAGAAAAGGTGCAGATGCTATGCAAATTGCAGAAATTATCATCAATAAAATAGATAAATTAAAAACAACTTTAATTCCTGATGATGTTCATGTAGAAATTACAAGAAATTATGGAGAAACTGCTTCTCATAAAGTATCAGAATTATTACTTCATTTAATTGGGTCTATTATAGCTGTAACTTTAGTAGTAATGTTAGCTATGGGCTGGAGAGGTGGTTTAGTTGTTTTCTTATCTGTACCCATAACTTTTGCTTTGACTTTGTTAAGTTATTACATGCTAGACTATACATTAAACAGAATAACCTTATTTGCTTTGGTTTTTGTTACAGGTATAGTTGTAGACGATTCTATAATTATTGCAGAAAATATGCATAGGCATTTTAAAATGAAAAAATTACCTTTTAAAAAGGCAGCTTTATTTGCAATTAACGAAGTTGGTAACCCAACCATATTAGCAACATTTACAGTAATCGCTTCTGTTTTACCTATGGCTTTTGTATCTGGCTTAATGGGTCCTTATATGGCTCCAATGCCAATTGGTGCTTCTATTGCAATGATTTTATCATTATTTGTAGCATTAACAATTACTCCTTATTTAGGTTATTTATTTTTAAATGAAAAGCATAAAACAGATGATAAATTCTCTTCTGATAAACCAATAGAAGATACTTTTATTTATAAAATTTATAATAAAATTGAAAGACCTTTACTAGATAGTAATAAAAAAAGGTGGTCTTTTATAGCTGTAACTTTTATTTTATTAATAGCCACAATGACATTGTTTTTTACAAATGCTGTAGTTGTAAAAATGTTGCCTTTTGATAACAAAAATGAATTTCAAGTGGTTATAGATATGCCAGAAGGCACCACTTTAGAAAGAACAAATTTAGTGGCTAAAGAAGTAGGTTTGTATCTATCTACAAGACCAGAAGTAGTAAATTATCAAAATTATGTTGGCACTTCTGCACCAATTACTTTTAATGGTTTAGTAAGACATTACGATTTAAGAGGTGGTAGTAATATGGCTGATATTCAAGTAAATTTAAAAGATAAAAAAGACAGAAGTATTCAAAGTCATGATATTGTTAAATTACTTCGTTCAGATATTCAAAAGATTGGCAGAAAATATAATGCAAATATAAAGTTGGTAGAAGTTCCTCCTGGACCTCCAGTATTGTCTACAATTGTTGCAGAAGTATATGGCCCTGATTATAATGAGCAAATAAAAATTGCTAAAAATGTTCAAAACATTCTTACCAATACAAATGATGTTGTAGATGTAGATTGGATGGTGGAAGATGACCAAAAAGAATATCAGTTTGAAGTAAATAAAGAAAAAGCGATGTTGTATGGTGTAACACCAAAACAAATTGTTTATACCATAAATATGGTATTATCTAACAATGCTATTACACAATTATATAACGAAAATGCTGCAAATCAAGTTAGTTTGATTTTAACTTTAGATGAAAAAGAAAAATCGTCAATTACAAATATTGCGAAGTTAAAGGTTAAAAATAATCAAGGTAATTTAATTCCAATTATTGATTTAATCAGTATTCATCAAAATAAAACCCCTAAAAGTATTTATAGAAAAAACCAAAAAAGAGTGGTTTATGTAATGGCAGATATGGCAGGCAAATTAGAAAGCCCAGCGTATGCTATTCTTGGAATGGAAGCTAAACTTAAAAAGATAAATATACCTAAGGGATATTCTATAAATGAACTGTATATAAATCAACCAGATTTTGAAGATGATTATACTGTAAAATGGGATGGTGAATGGCAAATAACTTTAGAAGTTTTTAGAGATTTAGGTATCGCTTTTATTGGTGCAATAATCTTAATTTATATTCTGATTGTGGGTTGGTTTCAAAACTTTAAAGCTCCTTTAGTGATGATGGTTGCTATACCCCTATCATTAATTGGAATTATCTTGGGTCATTGGTTAATGAACGCCTATTTTACAGCAACTTCTTTTATTGGTATGATTGCTTTAGCAGGCATAATGGTTCGTAATTCTGTTTTATTAATCGATTTTATAAATTTAAGAACAGCAGAAGGTATTTCTTTAAAACAAGCTGCTATAGAAGCTGGTGCTGTTAGAACAACACCAATATTATTAACAGCTGGTACAGTAGTAATTGGAGCATTTGTTATTCTTTTTGACCCAATTTTTCAAGGCTTAGCTATTTCTTTAATGGGTGGTACAATAGTATCAACAGTTTTAACTTTAATAGTTGTGCCTTTAGTCTATTATATGATTGAACGTAAAAATTATAAATAAAATGAAAGTAGAACAAATTATTAGAGCAATCGCAGGAACTTTTATACTTATAAGTCTAATATTGGCCATAAAAGTAAATATCAATTGGCTTTGGTTTACAGCCTTTGTAGGTGCCAATCTATTACAATCTTCGTTTACTAAATGGTGTTTAATGGAAGATATTTTAGTTAAAGTTTTTAAAGTAAAAAAGTAAGGTAAAATACCTTACTTTTTTAACTAAAAGAATTAATTCTTAATAAATTTTAAAGTATCATTATTTACTTTAATAAAATATACGCCTTTAGATAATTTAGAAATATCTATATTTTCAGTAAAGCCCTTTGACTTTATTTTATAAATTAAATTACCTTTTACATCATAAATTTCTATATTATTTAAAACATCATTTTTATGAGATAAGGTTATAAAAGTATTACTTGGATTTGGATATAATTCTATAACATCAAGTGTTTGTAAATCATTTTTATTTATGCTTAAAGTTGCCTCATTTTTAAAAGCATCCATGGCTACAGAAGGGCTACCATCTGCATCCCAAGCCCCTTTGTTATAGGAACGCCAATTATTGTGTGCTATAGGCTCCCAATAGAAAACACCTAAACCATTTGCTTGTTTTGTTTTTTCTATCATATAAATTAAAAATTGATAGGTAACATCAAAATTGTCATTTGGGCATCCTACTTCTACCATCATTACCTGTTTATTGTAACGAGTTTGTAAATCTAAGAGATTGTTATAGGTTTCATCTACTTTTAATTTCCATTCTCCTAAAGAAGGGTAAAGAGAAAGGCCAATAATATCTAAATTTGAAAACACAACTCCATTAGAAATTAATCCATCAATATTCCATCTATACAAAGCATTATTATCGCCATTTGCTAAATGTAATATGGTTTTAATACTTGAATCAAATGTTTTTACAGCATTAGCACCTGCATTTATAAACTTTGCATAATTTGCAAAACCTCCTGTAGAAGCTTTTCCTGTATTCCATAACATTCCATCATTAGTTTCATTTCCAATCTGAACCCATTTAGGGGTTATACTTTTAGTATTAAGAGCTGTTAATACATCTATTGTATGATTTGCAACAGCAGTTTCTAACTGACTTACAGAATAATTTATCCAAGTATCTGGTTTGTTTTGTTTTCCTGGATCTGCCCACCAATCACTATAATGAATGGTTAACATTATATCTAGTCCAGCATCGTTTGCTAATATTGCTTTTTCTACTAAATCATCTATATCACACCACCCATTTGCTCCAGAATTTTCAGGATTAACCCAAACTCGCAAACGAACAGCATTCATATCATATTCTTTTAACAATGGCATTAATTCTTTTTGATTACCATTATTATCTTTCCATGTAAAATTAAAAGATTCCATTTCTGTCATCCAACTTATATCAGCTCCTTTGCTTATAGATTTTGTGCTAAAATTATAAGTGTTATTATTTTCTAAGACCAAGGCTGGAGTATTCCAATATCCTGCCCAAGCATTTTCTGTCCATGTACCACTTTTATACAGAATTGCTTTAGCTTGATAGTAATGACCTGAAGGTAAATTTTTAGAAAGTTTATGCAAACTAGCTATAAAAAGAGGAACAGATAATTGTAAATTTTGACCAGAAACTTGATTTTCTAAGGTTACTTCAGCAATAGTTTTAACAAAATTATTATTGCTATCTAACTCCTCTAAACCAATATAAATATGATTATTTGTGGCTCCAGATTCACTAGAATATTGAATAGTTAACTCTAGATTTGCGCCTAATAAAGGACTTACTTCTAGTGGGTTTTGACTATAGGATTTGATTTCTATAGATTGTGAAAAAAAAGTAGTTCTAATTACTAAAATCAGTGAACAAAAAATAATTCTTTTTAAGTCTAACATCAATTTTTTATTAATGTGATAAGATTAGCAACTAAACTTCAGAACCTAAAACTGATTGTAAATTCTTTAAAAAAGAATAGTTTTCTACTGATTTTTTAAAAAATAAATTTTACTTCATTAAATTCTTTTTGACTAAAGTAGAAATTGTTTTACCATCTGCTTGGCCTGCTAATTCTTTAGAAACAATACCCATAACTTTACCCATATCTTGCATACCTGTTGCTCCAAGGCTATCTATTGTTGCAATAACCACACCTTCTATTTCTTCTTCTGTTAAGGCTTCTGGTAAAAACTGCTCTAACACAGCAACTTCGTCTAATTCTGGTTTTGCAAGGTCTTCTCTACCTTGTTTGATAAAAATAGCTGCACTATCTTTTCTTTGCTTAACTTGCTTTTGTATAATTTTTATCTCTTGAGTTTCTGATAAATCATCTCCTGCTCCACTTTCTGTTTTAGCTAATAAAAAAGCAGATTTTACAGCTCTTAATGCTTGTAAGGCAACTGTATCTTTAGCTTTCATTGCTTCTTTCATTTTCTCCATTACTTGTTTTTGCAAACTCATATTTCTTATTTTAATTATTTATTTTTTCTTTTTTAAATATAAGATATTCTTATTGTAATCTATAAATGCTTTTCCTTTTTGTAGAACATCTGCCCCAATAATTCCATCTACTTTTTTTGCATTATGTTGCTCTAAAGCACTATTTACATGAGATAAATCAAATAAAATTAAGTGGCTCTTTTTAGTTTTCCAATCACCTATTTTAAGTATATTATTTTTAGATTGCTGTGTTTCCATATCTATAGCTCCAGCTCCAGCAGCTTTAGTTTCACTAACTTCTGCTGTAAGTTTAAAATGTTCAACTAAATCTATTCCAACACAAGTATTTGAAGCGCCTGTATCTAAAATAAACCTACCTTTTATACCATTAATCGTTGCTTTTAATTCTAAATGATTGGTTGCAATTTTTTTTAATTTAATTGTAACGTAATTGTTTTTCTTTAGAATTTTCTGAATGCCTTTCATTATATATATTATATCATCAAAAATACGACTTATAATCATCATAAAAAAGATGATTATAGTATATCAAACTCATCAATTTTAACATAGATGATTTTATAATATCTTTATTATTTGTTATTTTTAGAGTAATAAAAGATGATGAATGAAAACTACAAAACGTTTAGAAGCAGCCCTTATAAAGCTATATAATGCTTATCATAACAACAAATTAAATCCAGAAGATTGCACTGCATGTGCAGTAGGTAATATTTTAGATAATCATGATAGTTGGAAACATCTTTCCAATCAACATGGGTCTTTAGAATTAAGTTATGTGGGTAGAGTACATCAAAATTTAGGAAGAAAATTTAATGGGTATTCTCCTCAAGAAATCTTACAAATAGAGAAAGTTTTTTTAGATGCTTGTGGGTTTAAAACACCTCTTTGTCATTACAATAAAAAACCAGAAAATCCGACTGCAAACGAAGTGCTTTTTAATGGTTTAGCAGCAGTTGTAGATTTATTATGTGCTTTAGACAACATACCAAATGTAATGGATTATTCTAAGCTTTTTGAACAAGAAAATGGTGAACCTATTTATCATGTTGAAACTTTTTTAGCAGAAGTATAAACTTTATTAATTATAAATAAAAAACCGAGCAAATTGCTCGGTTTTTTATTTTTATTTGTGATTTTAGATATTATCCTCCAAAATCATCAAATCTGATATTCTCATCAGGAATTCCAAAGTCTTCTCCCATCTTTTGAACTGCTTTGTTCATTAATGGAGGACCACAGAAGTATAATTCGATATCTTCTGGAGCTTCATGATGATTTAAGTAATTATCTATTACACAGTTGTGAATAAATCCAACAAAACCATCACCTTCATCATTAATATCTTTTTTAACTTTCCAATTATCTTCTTCTAAAGGCTCTGAAAGTGCCATGTAAAATTTAAAGTTTGGAAAATCTTTTTCTAAAGATTTAAAGTGATCTATATAGAATAATTCTCTTTTAGAACGACCTCCATACCAATACGTTACTTTTCTACCAGTCTTTAATGTTTTGAATAAGTGGTATAAGTGAGAACGCATTGGAGCCATACCTGCACCACCACCAACATATAACATTTCTGCATCAGACTCATTAATAAAGAATTCTCCATAAGGTCCAGAGATAGTTACTTTATCTCCTTTCTTTTGATTAAATATATAAGATGATGCAACACCTGGGTTTACATCCATCCAACCATTTTTAGATCTATCCCAAGGTGGAGTAGCTATACGTACGTTTAGCATAATTTCTCTACCTTCTGCAGGATAAGAAGCCATAGAATAAGCTCTTTCTACAGTTTCAGTGTTTTTCATTACTAAAGGCCATAAACCGAATTTATCCCACTCAGCTTGAAACTTATCTGGAGTTTCATGCTCTTCTGGATGTGCTGTAATATCCATATCTGCATATTTTACTTCACAAGGTGGAATTTCTATTTGTATATAACCCCCAGCTTTGTAACCCATATCTTCAGGAATTTCTACAACAAACTCCTTAATAAATGATGCTACATTGTAGTTTCTAACCACTGTTGCTTCCCATTTTTTAATTCCGAAAACTTCTTCAGGAATCGTAATGTTCATGTCTTGTTTTACTTTAACTTGACATGCTAAACGTGCTCCAGCTTTTAATTCTTTTCTTGTAAAGTGTGGTACTTCTGTAGGTAAAGCTTCTCCTCCACCTTCTAAAACGTGACACTCACACTGAATACAAGAACCACCTCCACCACATGCAGATGGTAAGAATATTTTTTCGTTACCTAACGTAGTTAATAATGTACTACCAGAACCAACTTCTATTTTCTTTTCTCCATTAATGGTAATAGTTACTGGACCTGAAGGAGATAATTTTTGCTTAACAAATAATAATAAAGCTACTAATAACAGAGTTAATAATAAAAAAGCTGCTACTGTTGCTATAATAGTACCTGTTGTACCTGCTGCTAATATCATTCTTCTTTAATTTATATTTGTGTTTTCAGCTACAATTTCTTTAGCCTCTTTTTTAATTTCTTCTTTCTCTACTTTGGCTTCAACCTTAGGTTTTTCTTCTTTCTTTTCATCACCACCTGTTAACATTCCTCCAAAACTCATAAAGCCAATAGCCATTAAACCTGTAATAATAAAAGTAATTCCTAAACCTCTTAATGCAGGTGGCACAGCAGAATATCTAATTTTTTCACGAATAGCTGCAATAGCTAAAATCGCTAAAAACCAACCAATACCAGAACCAACACCATAAGTTAATGCTAAACCAATACTTGGTATTTCACGAGATTGCATAAATAAACTACCACCTAAAATGGCACAGTTTACAGCAATTAATGGTAAGAAAATACCTAATGAGTTATATAATGATGGTGAAAATTTTTCTACGATAATTTCTACCAATTGTACCATTGTTGCAATTGTTGCAATAAACATGATAAATGATAAGAAACTTAAATCGTAACTCGCATATTCTTCACCTAACCAAGATAAAGCCCCTTCTTGTAAAATATATTGATCTAATAACCAGTTTAAAGGAACTGTTACTGCTAATACAAAGATAACAGCAGCACCTAAACCAACAGCTGTAGATACTTTTTTAGATACAGCTAGGTAAGAACACATCCCTAAAAAGGTTGCAAAAACCATGTTATCTATAAATATCGATTTGAAAAATAATTCTATATGTTCCATAATTTTATTTTAAGATTCTGAAGCAAGTTCAGAATGACGCTAAGCGTCTAATTTTCTTCTATTAATGCTTTATTCTTAGTTCTCTGTACCCAAATTATGATACCTACCACAATTAATGCCATTGGCGATAATAACATAAAACCGTTATTTTCGTAACCAAATGCATACAATCCTGTTTTTTCTATTGGGTCTCCTAACACTTTAATACCTAATAGAGTACCAGAACCTAATAATTCTCTAAAGAAACCAACAGCAATTAAGATTAATCCATAACCTACAGCGTTTCCAATACCATCTAAGAAAGATCTCCAAGGTCCATTTCCTAATGCAAAGGCTTCAAAACGTCCCATAATTATACAGTTTGTAATAATTAATCCAACAAATACAGATAGTGTTTTACTTAATTCATAAGCAAAGGCTTTTAGCACTAAATCAACTATAATTACTAATGTTGCAACAACTATTAATTGTACTATAATTCTAATTTTAGAAGGAATAATATTTCTCATTAAAGAAATCACTACGTTTCCTAAACCTAATACAAACATTACAGAGATAGACATTACTATAGATGCCTTTAACTCTGCTGTAATAGCTAAAGCAGAACAAATACCTAATACCTGAATAGTAATAGGGTTGTTATCAAATAATGGATCTTTAATTAATGCTGCGTCTTTTTTTGATAAAAGTCCCATAAATTATTTTTTTAATGTTTTAAAATAAGGCACGTATAATGCTAAATCGTTTTTAATCATTGCAGAAACTCCATCACCTGTAATGGTTGCTCCAGCAATTGCATCTACCTCATAATCTGTTTTGTCTTCGTTTTTAGGATCGTTATTTCCTTTTGCTACAGTAATTCCTTTAAAAACTCCTGCTTCTGTTAATAGATGCTCTCCGTAAAAATCATCCATAAAATAACGTTGCTTTATGTTTGCACCTAATCCAGGAGTTTCTCCTTTATGATCAAAATAAGCTCCTTGAACAACCATGTTTTCATCCATAGAAACATAACCCCAAATAGCATCCCATAAACCTTTACCGTAAATAGGTGCTACATAAAAAGTGTTTCCATCTTTTTCACCAACAAATAAAGGCAATCTTCTAGTACCTCCTTTTTTTGCTTTAGCTTGTTCTTTTTTAACGTCTATTAAATAAGCTTTTTCATCTTCAGTAATATTGTCTCCTTCTATTACTAATTGTTTTTTGATGTACTTATTAAACTCTTGACCAGCAACTGCAGTTGAAACAAAGTTTGCACTTGATTCATCATTTTCATTTACACCCATTGCGTAAAGAATATTTTGTTGCTTTTCTATTCTTTTATTTTCATCAATATTTGGTTTTAATGACGATGCAAAAAATGCCAACATTGACCCCACTACTATTACCATAACAATGGCAAATATTAGTGTATATACATTACTATCTGTTCTCTTACTCATAATTAGGCAGTTTTAACTTTAGCACGTTTTAATCTTCTTTTTACGTTTCCTTGAACTACATAGTGGTCTATGGTTGGAGCAAAAACATTCATTAATAAAATGGCTAAGAATACTCCTTCTGGATATGCAGGATTAAATACACGAATCATAATAGATATAAAACCAATTAAGAAACCATAAATCCATTTTCCTCTATTAGTTTGTGATGCAGTTACAGGGTCTGTTGCCATATATACAGCTCCAAAAGCCAAACCACCTATGATTAAGTGTTCCCAAAAAGGAGCACTCATTAATCCATAAAATTTACTAGACTCTGTAATAATATCTGCGCTTACAACCCAGTTAAAAATTAAACCCATTGCAGCTGCTCCAATAAAAGTAGAAACGATAATTCTCCAGCTTCCAATCTTAGTAAAAATTAAAAATGCAGCACCTAATAAAATTAATAAAGTTGATGTTTCACCCACTGAACCAGGAATGAATCCCATAAACTTATCCCAAGTAGAATAAACAACTTCTTGGTTTTGTGCATAGCTACCTAAAATAGTTTCACCAGAAATTGCATCAGCAGTTCCTGCTCTGTTTACAGCATCATATACCCAAACTTTATCTCCAGACATCCAAGTTGGATATGCAAAGAATAAGAATGCTCTTATTGTTAATGCAGGGTTTAAGATATTCATACCTGTACCTCCAAAAACTTCTTTACCAATAACAACACCGAAAACTACTGCTACAGATAACATCCAAAGAGGTGTATCTACTGGCACAATTAATGGCACTAACATACCAGTTACTAAGTAACCTTCTTCTACTTCATGACCTTTTATGACAGCAAAAATAAATTCTACTAAAAGACCTACTGCATAAGAAACTACAACCAATGGTAATACTTTTATGATACCTATCCATAGGTTATCCCAAGTAAAGAAATTTGCTAATGGATCTAAACGTAGAGAATTGTCTATAGCTGCATAATGTTGGTAACCAGCATTAAACATTCCGAAAATTAAAATCGGAATTAAAGCCATGATTACAGTATTCATAGTACGCTTTAAATCGTCTGCAGCTTTTATATGAGTTCCTCCATGAGTCACTTCATTTGGTAAATATAAAAAGGTATGGATTGCATTAAATGCAGGTGCCATTTTTGTTCCTTTATATTTCTCTTTTAAATTATGTAAATTTTGTTTTAAGCCCATAATCTTATCCTAATTCTTCTCTCATTAAATCTAAACCTTCACGAATTATTTTTTGATGTGGTTGTTTAGACACACAAATAAATTCAGTTAATGCAAAATCTTCAGGGGCTACTTCATAACCTCCTAAAGCTTCCATTTCATCTAAATCTTTATACATAAATGCTTTTAATAATTGCATTGGATAAATATCTAGTGGAAATACATTTTCGTAAGAACCAGTAACAACAAATGCTCTGTGTTCTCCATTTGTATTGGTAGTTAAATCGTATTTTTTATTTGGGTTTAACCAAGAAAAAGTTAATGCTCTTGAAGGCGAAATTTTATCAAAAACAGGTTTATTCCATCCAAAGAATTCGTAATCATCACCTTCTGGAATAGCCGTAATTTGATTGTCATAATAACCTAAAAAGCCATCTTCTTCTACTTGAGTACCAGTAAGAACATTTCCACTAATAACTCTAGTATTGTCATTTTCTAAGTTACCTTTTACCACATCAGAAATAGTTGCTCCTGCAATTGCAGTAACATATTGTGGTTTATTTATTTTAGAACCTGTAAGTGCAATTGTTCTAGTGATGTTAAATCTACCAGTTAAAAACAATTCACCAATTACAACTAAATCTATTGGGTTAACAGTCCAAACAACTTCACCTTTGTTAATAGGATCTATTTTTGCAATTTGGGTACCTACGTTTCCTGATGGATGTGGTCCTGAAACTTTATGTAATTCAATTCCTTCTACACCATCAAAAACAGTAGTTTCGTTTTTACCAACAGAAACATGTACTTTACCTTCTGTTAATTTAGAAAGAGCAGCTAAAGCTGTTTTTATTTCTAAATCTTTACCTTGAAGTGTATATGTTAAATCTGCAGCTAAAGGTGCACTTGCGTATGCAGAAATAAAGATAGCCTTTGGTGCTTGATTTGGATTTGCAACAACATCATAAGGACGTTGCTTAACAAATGGCCAGCACCCAGAAGTAAACATGTGAGTTTTTACTTCTTCAGCAGTCATTTCTGATGGTTTTTTAACACCAAAATCTACGTGTTCATTTTTAGCATCAGCAGCAATTTTAATGGCTAATACTTTTCTTCTTGCCCCACGAACAACCTCTACAACTTTACCAGAAACAGGACTTGGAAATAAAATACGCTCATCACTTTTTGAATAAAAAAGAGATTGACCCGCTTTTACTACAGCTCCTTCTTTGGCCATAAGTTTAGGTGTAATTCCATGGAAGTCTTCTGGCTTTATTGCATACACACTACTTAAAGAAATGTCTGTAGTGGTTTTTTCTGCTTCGCCAACAAGCTTAATATCTAAGCCTTTTTTAATACGAATGTCTTTTGACATAGTAAATTGGAATTGTTAGTTATCTAAAAAAATCATGCAAATTTACGGCTTTTAACAATTATTATAAAGATAATGCTTCTTATATGTTCGTTAAAAAATACTATTTATAATAATTCTAAATAACTTGTTTTTATAAAACGTTTTCGAATTATCTTTTGGCTTACATTTTGATTGTTTTTAAAAATCAAAACCTATTTTTGTAATTATGAAACAATTTGTTACGCTCATTTTTTTAACTTTTTTATCGCTTTTTTCTAATGCTCAGAATATAAAATCGATTCAATTAAGACCTTTACAAGTAAATAATTATTCGAGTATTGTTCCTTTAGGTACTGTATTAGAACTTTCTTTTGATGATTTAGAAGCAGATGGAAAAGACTACAAGTATAAAATAGAACATATGACACATGATTGGCAAAAAAGCAGATTATTATCTAGCCAATATGTAGATGGTTTTAACCAAAACACCATTATTAACGTAACCAATTCTTTTAATACATTTCAAAGCTACTCACATTATAAAGTAAGAATACCTAATACAAATACTGTAATTACTAAAAGTGGCAATTATTTATTATCTGTTTTAGATGATTATGATGAGGTTGTTTTTACAAGAAGATTTGTTTTGTATGAAAATATTGCAACAGCTGGTGTTGCAATTTCTAGAAGTAGAAATGCTAAAAAATTAGATTCGCAACAAACTGTTGAATTTACAATTAGTCATCCAAATGTTCGTATTAACAACCCACAACAAGAAATAAATGTTGTAATAATTCAAAATGAAAATTGGAATAAGACCATTACAGGTTTACAACCTACTTTCTTTCAACCTAATTTATTAAGATATACTTACACGAATAAAACTAATTTTGAAGGTGGCAATGAGTATTTAAATTTTGATAGTAAAATCTTAAGAAATAAAAGTATCAATACCATTAAAATTACTCAAAATGGTACAGATATCTTTCATCATTATATATATCCTTTTGAGTATAATCCTTATCTAGAATACAGATATAACCCAGATATTAATGGCCAATTTGTAATTAGAAGTTTAGAAGGTAGCAATCCAGATACAGAAGCAGATTATATAATGATGCACTTTACCTTAAATGTAGAGGCTCCTTTTTTAGATGAAAACGTTTATGTGTATGGTGCTTTTAATAACTTTAAAATTGAAGAAGAAAATAAAATGACTTACGATTTTAAAGACAATGCTTACAAAGCAACGATTTTATTAAAACAAGGTTTTTATAATTATACTTTTGCAACTGTAAACAAGTTTAATGAAGTTAATACTAATAAAGTAAATGGCTCTTTTTTTCAAACAGAAAACGAATATAAAGTTTTAGTGTACTTAAAACCTTTTGGTAGTTTATATGATAGAGTTATTGCTGTTGGAACAGGTTTTTTTAACCCAGATAGATAGTTTGTGTTTTTGATTTGTGTTTTTTAATCAAAAAAACTACATTTACCATGTATGGTAGAACAAATTACAAAAGGCGTAAAAATCTCTGTAAAAACAAAATACAATGGAACCAGTTACAGAAACAATAGGTTGTATTATGTTTTTGCCTATTTTGTTACCATAGAAAATTATTCTAGCAAAACAATAGAACTTACACATCGATTTTGGGAGATATTTGATTCTTTAAACAAAACTGAATTTGTAGAAGGCGAAGGTGTAATTGGACAAACTCCTGTTTTAAAACCAAATGATACTTACTCTTACAGTTCTGGTTGCTTTTTAGAATCTAATGTGGGAGCTATGAAAGGTTTTTACACCATGAAAGATGTTAAAACTTCTGAGCAATTTAAAGTTGCTATACCTACATTTCAACTTGCAACACCAATATTATCAAACTAGCTAAATCTAATAATAAGGTAAGTAAATTCGAAGACCCAGAATGTCTAAACTGTGGACATCCTTTTAGTGGTCACGAAAAATTTTGTCCAGATTGTGGGCAAGCTAATAAGGGTAATAAAATTACGTTTTGGAATTTTATACATGATGTTTTTAATGGCTTCTTTGATTTTGATGGTAGATTTTGGACAACCATTATTCCTCTGTTAACAAAACCAGGTAAAGTTTCTAGAGATTATATAGATGGTAAAAGACAACGCTTTTCAAATCCTTTTCGATTTTATTTAACAGTATCCATTCTCTTTTTCTTAATTGTTGGTTTGTACAAAACCATTCAGAAATATGAAGAATTTACAAAAGATAGTATAAAAGAGGTAACTACTAACGTTAAAAAAGACTCCACCACTACTAAGGATAAAAAAGAAAAACTTACTCCAGAAAAATTAGATTCTATAAAGCAAGAATTAAACGATAAGATGGATAAGTCATTTATCCCTATCCCAAAAAAGGCTAAAGAAAAGTTGATGGAAGAGTTAGATAAAGAACTTAAAGATTCTACCAACTTAAAAAAAATAAATGATAATAGTGGTAAAGATATAAACTTAGAGTTTGGAGGCGATACAAGATTAGATAAGTTTGTTTCTTATGTAGATAAAAATCCTGAAGCAGAAATAGATGTTGCTTTAGACTCTTTAGGTTATGAGAAAAATTTCTCTAATAGATTCTTATATACAAGAGCAAAAACAGTGCATTCATTTACAAAAAGTAAAGAAACTAGAGAGCAATACTTTAATCAATTATTGTCTTATGGTTCTATAGCACTCTTTATCTTTTTACCCATTTTTACCTTGTTTTTAAAGTTTTATTACATCAGAAGAAAGTTTACTTACATAGACCATTTGGTTTTTGTTTTTCATGTGCAAACAGTTTTCTTTATGTTGTTTGCTTTTCATTTTATATTCTTAATCTTTCATTTAGAACCTAAACTTTGGATTTTTATCATTCTATTTTTACTCTATTTGTATTTAGCCATGAAGAAGTTTTATCAACAAGGTTATATAAAAACCTTCTTTAAGTTTATTCTTTTAAATATTAGCTTTGGCTTTATAGGTATTTTTGGGGTAGCAATTTTGTTTGTAATTTCTTTTGCTATTTTTTAGGTAAGTTTTTTAATCTAAAAAGAATGATTTTTTGTATTAAAATCTATATAAGAAATCTCAACTTTTTCTTCTTTTTTTATTGATGTTATACTTACAGTTTCTACAAATTTTCGTTTCATTTTTGGGGAAGTTTCTTTAGTCCCTAAACTATCATTTTTATGAAACTTTAGAATATTTTTTAAAGATTCTTTTTTATTATTTTCTAACCAATTTGTAAACCATAATTCTCTTTCTGCTTTCATTTCTGGGGTATATAAAGGAGAAGAAGACCAAATTTTTGGTTCTTGTGCCAAAGGTTTAAAATGTTTTTTTACACCATCCCAAACTAATTCATAAGTTGCTAATTTAACATCCCAATCAATTAAAATTAAAGTAAAAGGTTCAATATTGGTAAAGTCAAAATCATTTATTAAAGCAATTGCATTATCTGCTTTTAAAATATTTTTTACAATAATACCTCTACTCATTTTGTAAGGTAATTTTCTTTTATGATTAACAAAACCACCATTTAACAAACAGACCACTCTATTTTTAGAACTCACACCTATCCATGTACCTCCAGCAATTTCATCTTTTGGATACGTTAATGTTACACCATCTTCTACATATTTTTTTGGAGGTATCGTTTTTCTTAATGGTGTTTCATCTCTATTAGATGTTAAAATAAATTGATTATCAGCTATAGGTAAATAGGTTACTGTACACATATATAGTATCAAATTTGGATTATATACTATTAATCTGCTCAGCAAATAAACTAACAAATTAATTGTAACTTTGTTGTTCAAAATTAGTAGAATAAAAATTAAAAACTTACAAAATGGCAAGAGGATTTTTTAATGTTCCAATCGCAGTTAACGAACCTGTAAAAGGATATGCTCCTGGGTCTCCTGAAAGAGAAGAATTATTAGCAACCTATAAAAAGATGTATGCAAGTAATATAGACATTCCTATGCATATCAATGGAAAGGAAGTGAGAACTGGCAATACAAAAAATGTAACTCCTCCTCATGATCATAAACATGTAGTTGGTAAATACCACACAGCAGATAAAATTCATATAGATGAAGCTATAGCAACTGCTTTAGAAGCAAGACAAGCTTGGAGTTCTGTTTCTTGGACAGAAAGAGCTTCTATCTTTTTAAAAGCTGCTGAATTATTAGCAGGCCCATATAGAGCAAAAATGAATGCTTCTACTATGATTGCTCAATCTAAAAATGTACATCAAGCAGAAATAGATGCTGCTTGTGAGATGATAGATTTCTTTAGGTTTAATGTACAATACATGACTGATATTTTTAAAGATCAGCCAGAAAGTGCACCAGGTATTTGGAACAGAGTTGAATATAGACCTTTAGAAGGTTTTGTTTACGCTATAACGCCTTTTAACTTTACATCTATTGCAGCTAACTTACCAGCAGCAGCAGCTTTAATGGGTAATGTTGTGGTTTGGAAACCATCTGATCATCAAGCTTATTCTGCTCAGGTTATTGTAGACCTTTTTAAAGAAGCTGGTTTACCTGATGGTGTTATAAATGTAGTTTATGGAGACCCTGTAATGATTACAGATACAGTATTAAATTCTCCTGATTTTTCAGGTTTACATTTTACAGGTTCTACATTTGTATTTAAAGAATTATGGAAAAAGATTGGTGAAAACATTCATACCTATAAAACTTACCCACGAATTGTTGGAGAAACTGGTGGTAAAGATTTTATCTGGGCACACAATTCAGCCTACCCTTTACAAGTAGCAACTGCTATCACTAGAGGTGCTTTTGAGTTTCAAGGACAAAAATGTTCTGCTGCTTCTCGTGCTTACATCCCTGCTTCTATTTGGGGTGAGGTTAGAAAGCATTTAGAAAACCAAGTTGCAGAATTAAAAATGGGTTCTCCAGAAGATCCAAGTAACTTTATTAACGCAGTTATTCATGAAGGTTCTTTTGATAAAATCACAAAATATATAGATGCTGCTAAAGCAGATAATAATGCAGAAGTAATTATTGGTGGTGGTTATGATAAATCTAAAGGTTATTTTATAGAACCAACAGTAATTTTAGCTAAAGATGCTTCTTACCAAACAATGACAACTGAGCTATTTGGTCCTGTAATTACGATTTATGTGTATGAAGATGCAGAATGGGAAAACTCATTAAAATTAGTAGACGAATCTACAGAGTACGCATTAACAGGTGCCATTTTTTCTACAGATAGATACATTGTTGAGCAAGCTTCAAAAGCTTTAGAAAATGCTGCTGGTAATTTCTATATTAACGATAAACCAACAGGAGCAGTTGTAGGCCAACAACCATTTGGTGGTGCAAGAGCATCTGGTACAAATGATAAAGCAGGTTCTGCTCAAAACTTATTAAGATGGACATCTGTTCGTTTAATAAAAGAAACATTTGTTACTCCACAAGATTATAAATATCCTTTTTTAGGATAATAAGTATAACTAATAATAAAAAAGCCTCATCTAAATAGATGAGGCTTTTTTATATTTTATCATTTAGATTATTCTATAATTAATTTTCTTGCTGATTGCTTATTTCCATTTGTTATTTTTAACAAATACAATCCTTTAGCTAAGTTGTTAAATTGAATTTCTTCTCTAAATAAGGCCTTTGTATCTCTAAATATTTTTTCAGCTACTTGTCTTCCTCTAACATCATATAATTGAAGCGTAGTTTTAGAAGTATCTAAAGTTTCAAACATTAACGTAAAGTTTCCAGAATTAGGATTAGGAAACAAGTTAAATTTATTAAAAGACACATCTTCTAAAGAAGCTGTTGCATCTTCTATGATTAAAGTATAGTCCTCTACTTCACCATCAAAATCTAATTCACATGCTGTAGGGTAAACAATAGGACTTGGGTCAGTATATTTTGTAGAGATCCTCATTGTAATAGGCCCTAATTTTGCTGTTGCAGGCACTGTTATAGAAAATGGACTTGAATCTGTAACTCCATTTGGAGTGTTACTAGCACCACCTAAATCGTACTCTTCTGTACTTGTATCAAAAATACAATCTCCATTCCAATCTATCCATGCTTTAGTTTGCACTCTATAGTTACCATCTGTATTTACACTTACAGATAAATTATGTGTATCACCTCTTTTTACACTAGTAGATAAAGAAGTATAATCTGTATAAGGCACTGTTTTTCCTGATGCATTATCAATCGTATTAAACTGTACTAAGGTTGTACTTGTTGCAAAATCTAAACTACCTGTAGACGCACATACTGAACACCCTACTGTAGTAAAAGAAAATATTGAAGAGAAATTTCCTTCTGTACAATTATTTTTAGGCTTTACTCTCCAAAAATACGTTGTAGATTCATTTAATGTAGACGTTGTAAAATTGGTAGTTGTTACTGTTCCACTACTAACGATGTTGTTAAAACCATTATCTGTAGCCACTTGCACTTCATAAGAAGCTGCATTAGTTTCTTCTTCCCAAGTTAGTATTGCTGAAGTTGCTACTCCTGTATCACTATCTGCTGGTGAAGTTAAATTTACGGTATTTAAACTAGAACTAGTCACTTTTAAAACCACAGTAATCGTTTGCGTTTTTGAACTAGAGGTACCTGTAACATCAATATTGTAATTTATTGGTATGACTCCATTTAAATTAGAAACAGTCATCATTACATTACCATCTGCATTTATTGTAGTGGGGCTAAATGTTACTTGTGCTCCAAAAGGCTCGTTTGCTGCAGATAAAGTAACTGTTTCTGAAAAACCATTTACAAAATCAAAATTTAAACTATAGCTAGCAGATTGACCTGCAACATTACATGCAGATTGCACATCACTTGTGTTTGTTACAATAAATGTTGGTGCAGAATTAATTGTAATTGAACTATTGTTAACATTATAAAAAATATTACCTACTGCTTCAACCATAATTCTAACATTGTTAGAAGCATTATTGGGCACAATAATAGTTTCTGAACCGTCATTTGGTGTATTCGCTTTTAAAACTATTGGAAATGTAATTCCACCATCTGTAGACATTTTTATATTTACTAATGTACAGTTAATTGGTGCTGCATTTGTTGTAGTATGAGACCATGTAATTTCTTGAGAAGAACCAACATCCCAAGTTTCTGAACTTTGTTGTGAAGTCACTGTAAAAGCAGGCACATCTGCAACTGTTACTTTTACATCATCTCTTGCTGTACTTCCTCCTCCAGAATTGTTATCTCTTACAGTAAAAGCAAAATTTAAATCTCTTGCAACAGAAGGTAAAACTTCCCAAGTACCATCTTTACCAGCAACAATTACTGATAAATCTGGAAAATATCTTACAGGTACAGTTTTAGAAGGTAAAGATCTAAACATTGGACCAACTGCATTCGTTGATTCAGGAGGCATGGTTGCCCCTACTTCATTATCAATTTGTTCCCAATTATAGGTTAAAGAGTTTAAACCATCTGCATCTGTAGCTTCACCTGTTAATCTAAAAGGTGTAGATTTTGGTATAATATAATCGTTACCAGCATAAGCTGTTGGTGTTGCATTATTAGTATCAGATAAAGTAGCACAATTACCAGAAGTTTGTATAATATTCTGCATTTGTGCAATACTTACTGTATGAAAATGATCATCACTATTTCCTGTTGCATTTCCAGCCCCAAAAACATTTGGTGAACAAATACCTGCATAACCCATTATTGTAGATCCACTACCAGGTTCTACAGCAGTTGAATTTGTTCTATTACAACTGTTATTTTGTGTATGTGTTGCTCCAAATTGATGGCCTAATTCGTGCGCTACATAATCTATATCATAAGGATCGTTAATTGGAGAAGATATACCTGTTACACCTCTTGCTTTTTGACCAGACACACAAACAACACCTAATCCTGCTAAGCCTGCACCACCAATACTAAATATGTGTCCTATATCGTAATTTGCATTTCCAATTTGAGCATCACAAATAGTCTGAGTTTCATTAATCATTGTACCTGCACTTCCATCAGAAATATTATCTGTATTTGCATCTAAAAAAATGATACTGTCATTATTACTAACAATAACCATATTTACACCTAAATCTTTTTCAAAAACTCCATTTATTCTAGTCATTGAAGTATTCATAGCAGATAAAACAGCTGCTTTTTTCACAGCATCAGTAGCTGTTGAAGGTACATTTTGTCTATTGATATGAAACTGAGAATATTCGCCACTAGTTACAATTGCAATTCTATAGGTTCTTAATTTACCATCATTAACTATTCTATTAAATGTAGTATACTCAATTTTTTCATTTACAGTTTCTTCTACCATACATTTAAAGTCAATCTCATTTTTTGGTAAGTTTAGTCTACTGTAAACAATATAATCTTTTTTGTCTTTAGAGTGTGGATCTATGTATACAGTAGCATGATTTCCAGAATATATAGTACCATGAAAACCATCTGTACCAATACTTATTTTTGCAATTGCTGTTGGGTCATCTATACCTTTTGCAGTATAAGATCTTATGTTTGGATATTTTTCTTGTAAACCTTTTTCAAAAGTAGATGTTTCCTTAATTGTAAATCTCTTTAAATCTCCATTTGCGTCTGGTAATACAATCGTTTTTATAGCATTTTTACTTTTTAAATTTAAACCATTTGTAAACGCTTTTACATCTAAAGAAATTAATTTATACTCTTTAGGAAAATTCTTTTTGCTATAAATTTCTTTAGTATTTTTTTTGTAATCTAATTTTGTGATTTGCTCCCAAGTATTTTGAGAATAGGTATTTACACACATTATAAGTATTAAAAATGTGATAAATAAAGGATTTCTAACGATCATTTTTTTGATTATAAATTCTATTTCACCAAAGATAATGAATTATTACCTTTGCATTGTATATGAATAAAACTGTTTTACTTCAAGATTTACATCAAAAAGACTACAAGGAAACTTGGGACTTTCAAACGGATTTACTCCAAGAAATTGTAGACACAAAAATTAGTAACCGTAGAAATAATCTTACTGAGGCTACTAAAAATCACTTTCTTTTTGTTGAGCATCCTCATGTGTACACACTAGGCAAAAGTGGAGATTTAAGTAATTTACTTTTAAATGAGGTGCAACTTGCAGAAAAAGGGGCTACTTTTTATAAGATTAATAGAGGTGGTGATATTACTTACCATGGTCCAGGGCAAATTGTAGGTTACCCAATTTTAGACTTAGAAAATTTTTTTACAGATATTCATAAATACCTTCGTTTATTAGAAGAAACCATTATTTTAACCATTGCAGAGTATGGAATTAAAGGTACTAGAAGTGAAGGTGAAACAGGTGTTTGGCTAGATGTTGGCACCCCTTTTGCACGTAAAATTTGTGCAATGGGTATTCGTTCTTCTAGATGGGTTACCATGCATGGTTTTGCTTTAAACGCAAATGTTAACTTAGGCTATTTTGATAATATTATACCTTGTGGTATAAGAGGTAAAGCTGTGACTTCTATGGAAGCTGAATTGGGTAAAAAAGTAGATATAGAAGAAGTAAAACAAAAAATATTAAAGCATTTTAAAGCATTATTTGAGGTTGATGAGTTATTAATTGGTAGTTAATGGTTTGTAGTTGATGGTTTATAAAAAAAACTTACAACTAATACCATTATTTCTCTTCGTTAAAGTATACTTTATAATACTTCATTTTCTTTTCTTCATCATAGCCTCTTTCTAAATATTCAGAAGCTGCATCTGGTGCATCTACATCTAATTTTATACTAATATTTGTGTCTAATTTAATTTCTGTCTTTAGCCTACTTTTTTCTTTTTTTAAGACCACTCCAGAAACATCAAAATTATTTCTAATTAAAACATCATTTAACGTTTCGTAGTGTTTTTTATAATCTTCAAATAAGTCTTTATGTTTTTCTTCTTCAAAGATTTCATCTTTAAAATTATGATAATCTACAGATTCATGTTCTTTAAAATAATCTACAGTATTGGCTAAAAAATTACCTTGTTCGTGTTTGCCAAATTCTGGTTTTATCACTTCTTCTGAGAAAGAAGAACATAGTTCTAAATAGTTTTGAGTGTGCGAATTATAATCATCTGCTAGTTTAACACCCAAGAAATTCTTAATCCAATACTGAGCGTCATAATTATTATTATCTACAGAAAACACTACAGTACCTTCTGTGTCAGTTGTATTTAAAATTAAACAACCTTTATCTATTTTTTTAGTAGAAATACCTTGTTGTACAACAACATCCCAACTTTCATTATCATCTAAATACGTTTGAAAGAAATCTACTTTGTTTTCAATTTTAAAAACACCTACAGCTTCTGTTAACACATCTTTATATTCTATCCCTTCTATAAAAACTACAATTACGTCACCTGTTTTAATCTGTGCAGAATTAGATTGTTCATACAAATGATTTACAATGTTTTTAGAAAACTCAATAAAAGATTCTTCATTTGTAAATATTTCTGATGCATAATTATTCATTTCATTTAAACGAACATCTGCATGATGAGAAAAACGATAGCTTTGTGTTAAATTACCAAAAGGCTTAAGTAAAAAGTTCTTCATTAAATCATACGTTTCTGCATCAAAACGAATTAATTCTTCTGAAAATACATTTTGCCCACTATTGTATTTATTGGCAACTTTGTGCAATATACATTTTGTAATTTCTGCTCTCGTCTTTTTAATCATCTATTCTAAGTTTGGTTCGCAAAAGTAAAAAATTACAACGCTAATTTTAATTGTTCTGGTAATAATTTAAACGATTTTCTGTGATATTTAGTAACTCCAAAATTTCGAATGGCCTCTCTATGTTCTTTTGTTGGATAGCCTTTGTTTTTTTGCCAATTGTAGTCTGAATATTCTAAATGAATTTTCTCCATATATTCATCTCTATATGTTTTGGCTAAAACAGAAGCTGCAGCAATACTTAAGTATTTAGAATCTCCTTTTACAATAGTTTTGTGTGGTATTTCTTTATAATTTTTAAATTTATTACCATCTACAATAATAAATTCTGGTGTTGTTTTTAATTGAGCTATAGCTCTATGCATACCAGTAATAGAGGCTTGTAAAACATTAATTTTATCTACCTCTTCTTGCCAAACAAAAGAAACAGCAAAAGCAAGAGATTGCGCTTCTATTATAGGTTTTAATTCTTTTCTTTTTTTCTCTGAAAGTTGTTTAGAATCATTTAAAAAAGGATGTGAAAAATCATTAGGTAAAATAACTGCAGCAGCAACTACTGGGCCAGCTAAACAACCTCTGCCTGCTTCGTCTGTACCTGCTTCTAAATCAAAACCACTGTAATTTAACTTTAACATATTACAAATTAACAGATTTCGCTATAATTAAAGGCAACAATTTTCGTTTTATTATTTTACTTTTGTTGCTGTTATATTTTATGATGAATACATATAGAGTTTTATTTTTTTTACTATTCTTATTTTCTGTAAACACCCTTTTTTCTCAAAGAAAATTATCAGGTAATGAGAAAAGAGAAAGCACTTTTATAAATGCAAATGGTGAGATAGATACTTTAAAAACATCAAAATCTACAAAGGTTATTCTATCTGGAGACACAAAGTATACAGACTACAAAATTTTTTCTTTTAATAGAGATACCACTTACATAGACACTACTTTAACCATAAAAAAACATTATCTATTTAACTATTTAAGAAAAGATAATTTTGAGTTATTTCAATTTCACAACCAAGGACAAACGTATAATAATTTAGGCTATCGTTTCGATGATTTAAATAGGTTACCCGATTTTGGGTTTAGCGCAAAACAGTTTCCGTATTTAGATGTAGAGGATGTAAAGTATTACGAAGTTCCTACACCAACTACAGAAATCACTTACAAAACCGGTTTGCAACAAGGGCAATTTGTTGATGCCATTTTTACCTTGAATTTTTCTCGACGTTTAAATGTTTCTTTATCATATAAAGGCTTACGTTCTTTAGGTGCATATAGAAGAGCTCTAGTAAGTAGTGGTAATTTTAGAGGTACTTTTAGTTATAGAACTAAAGAAAATCAATATGAAATAAGAGGACATTTAACAACTCAAGATTTCTTTCATGAAGAAAATGGTGGCTTAACAGCCTCTGCCTTGCAAAGTTTTATTGATGAAGACCCAAATTTCGACCAACGCTCTAGACTTGATGTAAATTTAATTGATGCCGAAAGTCAATTTAACAGCACACGTTTTTATGTAGAACATAGCTATAAATTACTAGCAAGCAAAGACTCTTTATCTAAAAAAGATTTTACCAATTTAAAAGTTGGTCATGTATTTACAAGTGAAAGTAAGTCGTATAATTTTACACAACCCACAAACACCACCTCTATTTTTGGTGATGCCAACAGCACAAACCCATCTAATAACGATGCTTTAAGTACTATTACGAATAACGAATTAAACTTAGAGTTTAACTCTAAATATGTCTTAGGTAAATTTAAAGCCAAAGTACATGTAACAAATTACTCCTATGGGTATGACACAATTTTAAACTCAACAAGTACTATTAATAGATTAAAATTAGAAGGTAATGCCATTTCTTTTGGAGGTTCTTGGAACGGAAAAATAAAAAACTTTAAAATAAATGCAGACGCTTCTGTAACTCCTGGTTCTGGAAGGTTGTCTGGAAATTATTTTAAAGGAGAAGCTATCTTTTCTAAAGACAGTGTATTTGATGTAAGAGGTAGTGTTTTATTAAGTTCTAAATCGCCAAACTTTAATACATTATTACATCAAAGTAAATATGATGATTATAATTGGCAAAATAATTTTAGTAATGTTAATACTAGAGATTTAGGTTTTTCTTTACAATCTAAATGGATTAATGGTTCTGTTAATTTTACCAATATCGACAACTATACTTATTTTGATGAAAATAGTTTACCACAACAATTTGCCAATCAAATTACTTACTTAAAGGTAAAAGCAAATCGTGAATTTAAGTTTTGGAAACTTGCTTTAGACAATACAGTCATGTATCAAAATGTAAGCAGTGGAAGTTCGGTTTTTAGAGTACCCGAATTTGTCACTAGAAATACATTTTATTACACAGACGATTGGTTTAAAGGCAAACCTATGTTAGTAAATATTGGGGTTACTTTTAGGTATTTTACCCAATATCAAATGAATGCTTACAATCCTTTGTTAGCAGAATTTAGATTACAAAACACAGAGGAAATAGGTTTCCCAACTGTAGATTTTTTCTTTAATGCTAGAGTTCGAAGAACTAGGTTGTATTTGCAAGTAGACAATGTAACTTCTGGGTTTAGCAAAAAGAATTATTTTTCTGCACCAAATTACCCTTTTAGAGATTTTACAGTACGTTTTGGTTTGGTTTGGAATTGGTTTATATAATATGAAAAAGCAACTAAAAAATAACTGGAAACTCTTTTTAATAGCAAGTTTAACTTTAGGCTTGGCACCTTTTAATCCTCCTCATATAGTAGGAAAACTGAATTGGATTTTAGGAGGTAATGCTTTTCATCCTGAAAAAGGACTGCAACCACAAGATTGGTTTGATGTTTTATTACATGGAAGTCCATGGGTTTTACTCATCATTTCTATACTTCTAAATTTTTTTGCATTATTAGCAAAAAACGACCAGCAATAGAACTTTCTTTTTTGTCTATAATTTTAAATCCTTGAGAGGTATAAAAAGCAACAGCATTTGGGTCTGCTAATAACGTAACCGTTTTTACCTTTACATTTTTAGCTTTTTTAAAAGCATGTTGTAGCAATTGCTTTCCAATTCCTTTTCCTATAAAATTGGGTAAAACAAACAACATTTCTAATTCACAATTATTGTTTTGTGGTTGGTTTAAGATATAGAAACCAACAATCTCATCTTCTACTAGAAAGTTAAAAGTATGTGTTTCTAAAATTAGGTTTTCAGAAACTGTTAAATCATCTACCCAACTATCAAGTTGCTGTTTTGTATAGCCCCAAAAGCTTTTAGAAATCATTGCTATTTCAGAAAGTAAACTTGCGTCTGAAATGTTCGCTTTTACAATCATTTTACTTTTTAAGTAATCTTCTTATCTGAATGTTAAAGGCCGCAAATATAAGTGTCATAATTGGGCTTAAATAGTTAAAGATTGCATACACAAAATAATCTGCTACACTTACACCTAATACTCCAGATTGATAGGCACCACAAGTATTCCAAGGAATTAAAACAGAGGTTACTGTACCAGAATCTTCTAAAGTTCTACTTAAATTTTCAGGTGCTAATCCTCTATCTTCATAGGCTTTTTTAAACATTTTACCTGGCACTACTATGGCTAAGTATTGGTCTGATGCCACAATGTTTAATCCTAAACAACTCGCTACTGTACTTGCAAATAAACCAAAGATTGATGTAGCTACAGATAGTAAACTTTTTGTAATTTTTGCTAAAGCTCCAATACCATCCATTACCCCACCAAAAACCATAGCACATATAATTAAATACACTGTCCAAAGCATACCTTGCATGCCTTTAGCAGAAAATAATTGGGTTAACTTTTCATTATCTGTTTCTACTTGGGTTTCAATTAAAATAGAATCTAGTATCGATGTAAATTTAGAATCAGAAATACTTAATAGCACATCGTTCTGAAAAATTAAGGCTAACACTATTGCAGATAATACCCCAATTCCTAAAGATATTAATGGTTTTACTTTAAATACAATAAGTACAATAACCAATAATGGCACTATAAACAACCAAGGTGTAATATTAAAAGTAGATTGTACTACATTTAATAAGTTGCTAACGTCTGCATCTCCAGTAGTTTCAATAGTTCCGCTTAAAACAGAAAATACAATTAAGGTAATTAAAATGCTTGGTATTGTTGTATAAAACATATACCTAATATGTGTAAACAAATCTGTACCAGCCATAGCTGGTGCTAAATTTGTAGTATCTGATAATGGAGACATTTTATCGCCGAAATAAGCTCCAGAAATTACAGCTCCTGCAATCATACCTGTAGGTATACCTAATGCACTACCAATACTCACCAAAGCAATACCTACTGTTGCAGAAGTAGTCCAAGAACTACCTGTTGCAATAGAAATAATGGCTGCAATAATAATAGAAACTGGTAAAAATAAAGCAGGACTTAATACTTGTAATCCGTAATAAACCATTGCAGGAATTATACCACTAACCAACCAAGTACCTGCTAAAGCACCTACTAAAAATAAAATGGCTATGGGTACTAAAATACTCTTTAAATTTTCGAGTATTTCTTGAAACATTATGGCAAATGGCACTTTTTTAAATACCCCAACTACTGCAGCTGCCAAACCTCCTAATAATAAAATGAACTGATTTGTATAGGCACCAAACCACTCTTGATCTTCAACAAAAAAGATGTTGTAAGCTAATAAACTCATTAAAATAACAACAGGAATTAAAGATTCAAAAAGATTTAATTCTTTGTTTTCGATAATTTTTTGATGATCTGTTTCTATTTCTGAGAGTTTATTTTTATCGTCCATTGAAGTTTTTAATTATGAGTTGTAATGTTACGATTTTGTAAAGACTTACACAAATATAATCTGTTTACTAACTTTGCTTTATGGATTCGTTAACTCAAATTATATTAGGTGCTGCTTGTGGTGAAGCTGTATTAGGAAAAAAGATAGGAAATAGAGCGCTTTTATTTGGGGCAATTGGGGGCACTATACCAGATTTAGATGTATTTATTGGTAGGCTATTGTACCAAAACGAAATTCAAGCCATGGCATTTCATAGAGGGTTTATGCACTCTATTTTCTTTGCGATTATCGGTTGTTTTGTATTTGGATGGCTTACCTACAAACTCTATGATTTTGGCAAAAGAAAACAGACAACTACATTAAAAGATTGGGTTTTACTTTTCTTCTGGTCTATATTTACCCATCCTATTTTAGATTGTTTTACGCCTTATGGCACCCAATTATTTACGCCATTTACAAATTACAGAGTAGCCTTTAACAACATCTCTGTTGCAGACCCTTTGTATACAGTTCCTTTTCTTTTATGTATGATTGTGTTAATGTTTTACAATCGAGAAAGAACTAGAAGAAAATGGTGGTTAAAAGCAGGAATTTATACAAGTTCTGCATATATGATTTTTACCATAGCTAACAAATTTCATATGGATGCTGTTTTTGAAAAATCATTTGTAAATAAAGGTATACCCTACACCCGATTTTCTGCACAACCTACAATTTTTAACAATATACTTTGGTATGCTGTTGCAGAAACAGAAACACAATATCACCTAGCCTATTACTCATTATTAGATAAAAGCAATACTACAGATAATGTGATAACAGTAGATAAAAATCACGGTTTATTAGATATGAGTGATAAAAACCTTAATACACTTACATGGTTTAGTAAAAACTATTTTAACCTATCAAAAAAAGAAGCAGCAGATACCTATAAATATACAGATTTACGATACCCCATGTTAAATCCTAATGACCCAAACACCTCAGTTTTTAATTTCACTATCTATAAGAACAAAGGTGAATGGGATATTTTACCTTTTGCTGGCAGCCCACCAACTCAAGAAGATTTTAAAGTGTTTATTAAACGTTTAAAAGGAGTGTAAGTTTTGGTTGTTGGTTAACAAAAAAGAAAATTATACTACATTTTAAGCTTCATTCATTCCACTTCATGCATCAATCTTCACACACCTAACTTCATACACCAAGCATCAAACATCAAGCATCAAACACCAAGCATCAAACATCCAACTTCAAACTTCAAACATCATACACCACACTTTATAAGGTAAACCCTATAAAACACCAACTTCTTTCATACAGGTTTTCATCATTTGAAAGGTTCTTTCAATATCATTATCTAAACCAATAGAAAAACGAATTAAACCATCAGATAAGCCCATTTCTTTTTGTTCTTCTTCAGGTATTTCTGATGAAGTAGAACTACCAGGAGCAGAAAATAATGTTTTGTAAAAGCCTAAACTTACAGCCAAATATCCAAGATTTTTATGCTGCATTAATTCCATTAATTCATTTGCTTTTTCTAGTGACCCCACATCTAAAGTTAACATACCCCCAAAACCATATTCTGCATTCATCATGTTCGAAAATAATTTATGAGAAGGATGAGAAGCTAAGCCAGGATAAACAGTTTTTAAGCCTTCTTTTTCAAATTTAGAAGCCAAATACATTGCATTATTACTATGTTGCTTAATTCTAATATGAAGTGTTCTTAAGTTTTTTAGTACAGAAGCCGCTCGTAAACTATCCATTGTTGCGCCTAATAACATGCAAGCTCCATCATTTACATTTCTTAAATCGTTAATAAATTCTTGTGTACCACAAACAACACCACCCACAGTATCTGAAGAACCATTGATAAATTTTGTTAAACTATGACAAACAATATCTGCACCTAATTTTGCAGGAGAAATAGATAGTGGAGAAAAAGTATTATCTACCACTAATTTTAAATTATATTTTTTAGCCAAAGCTGCTAAGCCTTTAATATCTGCTACTTCTAAAAGCGGATTACTTACAGACTCACAGTACAAAACTTTAGTGTTTTCTGTAATTGCTTTTTCAACCACATCTAATTTTGTAATGTCTACAAAACTTGTAGCAATCCCTAATTTTGGAGTAAAGTTTTTTAAGAAAGCATAAGTTCCCCCATAAATAGTTCTACTAGACACAATATGATCGCCAGCATTACATAATTGTAATAACACTGGGGTAATTGCGCCCATACCAGAAGCTGCTACATTGGCTGTTTCTGTACCTTCCATTGCAGCTAAGGCTTCACCCAAATACAAGTTAGAAGGAGATGAATGTCTCGAATATAAATAACAACCATCTGCATTACCTTCAAAAGTATCGAACATGGTTTTTGCTGATAAAAATGTATAGGTAGATGAATCTGAAATAGACGGGTTTACACCTCCAAATTCGCCAAAATATTGTAAATCTTGAATTTGATCTGCTGGATTGAATTTCATAATTATATGCGTTTAAATACAATTCAAAACTAATCGTTAGTAGTTTTATAATCAATAAATTATTACATATATAGTTTATTTTACTAATTTTAGCATTTATAAAAGAAAATATATCTATTATAATGTTATTTATGACCAAATTCTAGAAAAAATGATGCTCGATAAAACAGACAAAACACTCATTAACCTCTTACAAAAAGATAGTAAGCAGACCACAAAACAGCTATCATTACAACTAAATTTATCGGTTACTGCAGTTTACGAACGCATAAAAAAGTTAGAAAAAGAAAAAGTGATAGATAGGTATGTAGCCCTGATTAATAAAAACAAAATCGAAAAGTCTTTTTTGGTTTTTTGCCATGTAAAATTAATTCAGCATACTAAAGAATATGTAACCACTTTTGAAAGAGAAATTTTAAAATTAGAAGAAGTTTCTGAATGCTTTCATGTAAGTGGAGATTACGATTACATTTTAAAAATTTACGTAAAAGATATGGATGAATACCGAAATTTTATGGTTACAAAATTGACAGCTATAAAACATATTGGCAGCACACACAGTACTTTTGCCATAGAACAAGTTAAAAACACTACTGAAATAAAGTTGTAAAAAAGAAAACCCAAAACTAAAAGTTTTGGGTTTAAAAAGTTTATGTAAAATTATTTTACATTATTTATTGGCATGTGAACCATCGCAAAAACCATCTTTATCAGCTGTATTGCCACAACCACATTTTGGTCTGTCTAATTTTAACGTTTTCATCGATCTAAAAATTAAGCTTTTGTTACTACTGTAAAAGACATTTCCATCATATCATCAATAAATTTATCTTTTAAATTATCAAAGAAAGATTTAGAACCATATTTTACATTAAACTCTGCTCTGTTTACATTAAAAGTTTCACTTTTAAAAGTTGTAACTCCGTTTTCTGTAGTTACAGTTGCTGGTATTGTAATGCTTTTTGTAACGTCTTTAATTTGTAAGTTACCAGTTACGTGTACTTTATCTCCTTTATCTTCTACATTGGTAATCACAAATTTTGAAGTTGGGTAAGTTGCTATATCAAAAAAGTCTCCACTAATTAAATGACCTCTTAATTTTCCATTGCCTTCGTTATCTGCAGGAATATCTAATACTTTAATAGAATTCATATCTATTACAAACTCACCTCCTTTTAAAGTACCCTCTTCTACTAATAAATCACCATCTTTTAACATTACGTTTCCATTATGCGAACCTGTTGGCTTAGTCCCTTTCCATGTAATTACAGATGCTGCTAAATCTACATTGTTTAATTCTGCTACATTAACGGCTACTTTTTCTGCTTCTTTAGTGGTAACAGCTTCTTTTTTCTCTCCTTTACAAGCAGTTAATACAGATGCTACTACTACTAATGCTAAAACTAATTTTTTCATTTTATTTTAATTTTGTTGGTTATTTATTTATTTTCCATGGCAAATATACATGTAATTTATTTTCCATGGAAATTATATAGTTCTTTTTTAATAGAACTTTAACAATTAGGGTTTATTCTCTGTTTTTTGAATCGATAAGTATGGTTACAGGCCCATCATTTAGTAGCTCCACTTTCATGTCTGCCCCAAAGGCTCCTGTTTGTATGGGTTTTTGTAGTGCGCTTTCTAAGCTACGTATGAATTTTTCATATAATGGAATAGCAATATCTGGTTTGGCTGCTTTTATATAACTAGGTCTATTTCCTTTTTTGGTAGAGGCATGTAAGGTAAACTGACTTACCAAAATGACATCTCCTTGAATATCTTGTAATGATAAATTCATGACCTGGTTTTCATCATTAAATATTCTAAGATTTATAATTTTTCTAACCAGCCAATCAATATCTTCTTGGGTATCGTTATTTTCTATACCTAAAAGTACTAAAACCCCTTTTTGTATAGCTGCAACTTTTTGTTGAGCTATGGTAACACTAGCTTTAGAAACTCTTTGTATAACGACTCTCATAATTAATCTTCTTCATTCCAAATGTCTGTTCTGTAATGCTCAGATTCTTCTTCTCCTTCTATAATTTGCAGATAGCTTTTGTAACGAGACCAAGAAATCTCTTCGTTTTCTAAAGCTTCTTTAACAGCACATTGTGGCTCTTTTAAATGTAAGCAATTGTTAAACTTACAGTCTTGTTTTAATTTAAAAAACTCAGGAAAATAATCGCCTAGTTCATACTTATCCATATCTACCACTCCAAATCCTTTAATACCTGGTGTGTCTATTATTCTTGCATTAAAACTTAAGTCGAACATTTCTGCAAAAGTAGTAGTGTGTTGCCCTTGTTTGTGTTGGTCAGAAATTTCTTTTGTTTTTAATTGTAAAGAAGGTTCTATAGCATTTACTAAGGTAGATTTACCAACACCTGAATGCCCAACAAACATTGAGGTTTTACCTAACATTTCTGCTTTTAAAGCCTCTATATTTTTATTTTCTATGGCAGAAACTTCTAAACAGGTATAGCCAATAGCTTCATAAATATCCTTTAAATACAATACCTCTGCTCTTTGTTCTATTTCGTAAGCATCTATCTTATTAAAAATTAAAACAGTAGGCACTCTATAGGCTCTAGTAGTCACCAAAAAACGGTCTATAAAAGTGGTAAAGGTTGGTGGGTTATCTATAGTTACCAATAAAAACACCAAATCTAAATTGGCTGCAATAATATGGGTTTGCTTAGATAGGTTAACCGATTTACGGACAATAAAGTTATCTCTATCATGTATTTTTTTAATAACCCCTACTTCTTCATCACCAATTTTTTCGAGTTCAAAATCTACTTTATCTCCAACAGCAATTGGGTTTGTGCTTTTAATATCTTTAATTCTAAATTTCCCTTTTATCCTGCATTGATAAAAAAGACCTTCATCAGATTTAATATGATACCAACTTCCTGTAGATTTATAAACTGTACCTGTCATCAGTACAAAGATTAAATTTTAATATTTAATTTTACAATAAGCGTTTAATTATTTTTTAAAAATTACCTTATAAAAAGACAATCTTAACCCTAGTTTTAGACCTATTGTTAATACGCATTAGCTTTACTCCAATAATTACTAGCCAACCTATTTTTAATTATACTTATTACGTAGTCTTTTAAATTTTAGCTAAAAACTCATTAAAATTACCTTCAATAAATCTTGGGGGTTCTTTTAATCCTAGCGCTTTTTGTAATACTTTATCTTCCCAAACAACTGTAAGACCCACTTGTACATTTATGTTATAATTGTCATCTCTTTCTGTATAACCGCACATCAAATAGTTCTTATTTTCAATATTTTTAAAGAATCTAAAAAATACAGCCATCACATAAAAAATGGTATCATTACAATCTCCAGTAATATCATATCTATAGAAAATAGGTTGTTCTAATAATTTGTAATTGGTTAAATGTGCTGCTCTAAGGTCTTTATTAGATAACTCTCTGTTTCTTAATTTTAGATAAGCTTCTTTTTTTAAAGGCAATACAATACAATGACCAGAATAATACCCAGCTTTACCTGTAGAAATAAAATTAAGTTCGGGCAGTAAGCGAACAGCTTCTTTAATTAAATCGCTATTCACATAAGCGTTATCTCTCTTTTGGGTATTTATAAATTTGTTAATATGCTTAATATCTTCATTAAAATTTATAGTTCTTATGTTATTAGTAGTAATATCTATTTGATCTAAAAACCAACTTAATTTAGGCATTTCAATAGTTTGCTGCGAAAGTGAATACTTTCTGGTATTAAAATCATAAAAAGTAGGTATGGGTACAGTAGCATTTAAATTATGAATAAGTTGATAGGGCATTAAAGTAGCCAATACTATTTCTTCTTCCTTTTCAGATTTTATGAGCGTTAAATCGGTTTCCCAACGCTGTACAGTTCTTAAATCTACATTTACAATACTAGCAAATTCTGATTGAGACAGTTTATTAAAATTTCTATAGGCAATAAAAAGGCTACCTATTGTATTAAACTTCTTCATTAATACTTTTTAGAATTATAAAAATAAAAAAAAAAGATTTTACGACATCATATGTCGCATTACAAACAAATGTGTCTTAGTAATTTTGTGGTCCTTTAAATATAAAAGTTTAAAAAAAGAACCTATACACTAAATAATGAAAAAGCTATTATTATTAATTTTCATTCCTTTTTTATCTTATTCCCAAGGAAATATAAATACACTAAGTAAGGTTAAATATACTTTATTAGATTCTTACTCTAAAAGTATTAGCCCATTTCTTGGAGATAAAACAACTAAAATCGTGTTTAATTTAATTGAATTAAAGAATCTTGTTAACGATTCAATTATTTATGGCGTGGAAGTAAATTTAAACACTAATGAAAAAATATCTGCTGGGAGTTCAATTGCATTTGCAAATATCGGAAGTTTTTGGGGTGTTTCTAATAATATTACATATACAGATATACAAAAAAGTGGCTATATTTTTTTAGATAAAAATGATATGAGTAATATTTTGAACTTCCTTAATAAGGTAATTGTATTTTCAAGTCAACCACAAGAAAAATTAACTATTTATAAAATTACAATAAGAGACAACTTTGTAATTGGTATGGTATATGACCCTAAAAATAATAGTAATAAATGGGAGTTTTTTTTCAAAGTAAATGAAGCTGTAGCCAAAATGAAACGTGATAAAGGATATCCTTTACTATTAAGTTTATCAAAATTTAATAAATTTTTAAATGAAAATCAAAAAAATTAAATTAAAGCGACTTCTGATTTCGTTGTTTTATTTATTAGTTCTTGGTTACTATATCTATTATTATGGCTCTAAAACAATATTAAAAACATTAGATATTGTTTTTTTAGTACTCTTAATAATCTTGTTTGTTTACCATCTAATCATCTTAATAAAAAAACTAAAAAACTAAACCAAAATTACTACAGTCACAAATACCTAAGTACATAATAATACTTAAAATTCGTTTTACAGCTTTTTGCATATCTGTTTTACAGTATTCCTAAACAAATGGTAATTGTAGTACATCTAATTAACCCACAAATCCTATTTAAATTTAATACTATATGAACGCAAAAGAAAATACCAAAACCATAATAGTTGAGCAAAAAAACTCTAACAATATAGGTTTGGCAGGCTTTATTTTATCTATCATTGGTTTACTATTTGGTTTATTACACCCTATAGCATTTATAGCTCTTTTTGTTGGTTTTATACTCTCTTTTATTGGTATGTTTAGAAAACCAAGCGGATTTGCTGTTGCTGGTTTTTTAATTGCGCTAATTAGTATAATTGTAATTATAGCATTAATTGTAATGGTTATTTATTTTTTAGGAAAAACTGAATTTTATAATTATTTATCATAATAGGTGTTTCATACTTTTTCGAAAATAAAACTATATTAGAGTCGTAATTTTTAAAAATAAAATGATGAAAAAAACAATCTTACTACTAGTTTTAACCTTATTCTTTACCCTAATTAATTTTGCACAACAAAAATATGAGTATAAAGTTATTACCTCAGTAGAATCTATTATTCCTAGTGGTTTAGGAAGATCTAGACTTATTGACGCTAATGAAAAAAGAGATTACAAAGAGTTTACCTCTGAAAGAACAGAAGAAAATGACGAAAGAAATAAATCTAAACGATCTAACATTAGAGTAAAAAACTTCGAAGAAACTAAACTTTTAAATTTTTTTAATATAGCTGGTATAAGGTTTCAAAATATAGCTGCAAATGACGTAGTAACAACTTCTAAAATAAATGCTTTAGCAGAAGAAGGTTGGGAACTTGCATTTACAACAAGTGCTGTAGAAAGTTATGCTGGTAAAGGCGACACTAATGGTATATTTATTACAAGATATATTTTTAAAAGAATAAAAAAAGAATAAAAAAACCGCCATTAGGCGGTTTTTTTATTATCCATTAATAATTTTTTCTTGATGATTAATCGATTCTTGATGAATGGCTTTAAACATTCTTAATACAAATTCTTCGCTTAATCCTTTTTGCTCACCTTCTAAAACCATATTTCCTAAAATCTCATTCCATCTTCTAGATTGTAATACAGCTACGTTTTGTTCTTTTTTAAGTGCCCCAATTTGGTCTGCAACTTTCATACGCTTGCCTAACAAGTCTATTAATTGGTCGTCTACCACATTAATTTGAGCACGTAAATTTTCTAAAGAACTTCTATAACTAGAATCTGTTTCTGTTTCTTTTCTAATTTTTAAATCTTCCATAATTTGCTTTAATGAAGTAGGTGTTACCTGTTGTGCAGCATCAGACCAAGCATTATCTGGATCAAAATGTGTTTCTATCATTAAACCATCAAAATTTAAATCTAAAGCGGTTTGAGAAACATCAAAAATCATATCTCTTTTTCCTGTAATATGTGATGGATCACAAATTAATGGTAAATCTGGAAATTTGTTTTGGAACTCAATAGCAATTTGCCACTCAGGATTGTTTCTATATTTCGATTTATCATAGGTAGAAAACCCTCTATGAATTGCTCCTAAGTTTTTAACACCTGCAGTATACAAACGCTCAATACCACCTAACCAAAGTGCCAAATCTGGATTTACTGGATTTTTAACCAATACAATCTTATCTGTTTCTCCTAAAGCATCTGCAATTTCTTGCATAATAAAAGGAGATACTGTAGAACGTGCACCTATCCATAATAAATCGACATCATTTTCGATGGCTAATTTAACATGAGCTGCATTAGCTACCTCTGTACAGGTTTTCATACCTGTTTCTTCTTTTACTTTTTTAAGCCACCCTAAACCTAAAGCCCCAACACCTTCAAAATTTCCTGGTCTTGTTCTAGGTTTCCATATTCCTGCTCTATAATAGTTTACATCAGAATCTTTTAATTCGTGTGCAATTTTTAAAACTTGTTCTTCAGTTTCTGCACTACAAGGCCCTGCTATTACTAGTGGATGTTCTAATTTCATATCATCCAACCATGTTCTTAATGCTGCTGTATTCTTCATTATTCGTCTAATTTTGGCTTACTATTTTATGCCGTTTAAAATTTGTTTTATATGATTTGTGCTTTCCATTTCATTATAAATGGATTCAAAATTATCTTGTTGCATTAGCTCTTTAAACTGTTGCAAATTGTGTATATACTCTTCTAACGTTTCTATGACGTTTTCTTTATTTTGTTTAAATATGGGGGTCCACATTGCTGGGCTACTTTTTGCCAAACGCACAGTAGATGCAAAACCAGAACCAGCCATATCAAAAATATCGCGTTCATTTTTTTCTTTTTCAATAACCGTTTTTCCTAACATAAATGAGCTGATGTGAGACAGGTGCGAAACATACGCAATATGTTTATCGTGCGAAACTGCATCCATATAACGAATACGCATTCCAATAGCTCTAAAAAGGTCTAATGCTTTTTCTTGTAATTTAAAGGTTGTTTTTTCTACCTCGCAAATAATATTGGTTTTCCCTTTGTACAAGCCAGCTATCGCTGCTGAAGGTCCTGAGTTTTCTGTACCTGCAATTGGGTGGCATGCTAAAAAATTACGTCTTTTTGCATGATGTTCAACCACCTCACAAATGGCTTTTTTTGTAGAACCAGCATCTATTACTAAAGTGGTATCTGCAATATGGTCTAAAATGGTAGGCAGTAATTTTACAGTAGCATCAACAGGTATAGACACAATAACCAAATCTGCTTTTTTAATGTCTTCTAGTTTTGCCTTTTTATCGATTAAACGTAACTCTAACGCTTTGTCTAGTGTTGTCTCTTTTCTACTAATGCCATGAATTACAGTGTCTGGATAATGTGCTTTAATATCGATAGCAAAACTACCTCCTATTAACCCAATACCAATCATATATACATTTTTCATAGTCTTGCGATTGCTTCTTTAATAATGGTTGATGTTACACATAATGAAAAACGGATGTAGCCTTCGCCTTGCGAACCAAATACAGTACCAGGTGTAATAAAAATATCGTGCTCGTATAATATTTTATCGGTCACTTCTTCTGAGGTTGCCCCTTCAGGAATTTTTGCCCAAACAAATAAACCTGTGGCGTCTGTATCGTATGTAGCATTTAATTTATCTGCCAATTGCCAAATGAATGCTCTGCGTTCTTCGTAAATTTTATTTTGTTGTAAAAACCAATCATCAGATAATTGTAAGGCTTCTATGGCTCCTTTTTGTATGCCATAAAACATCCCAGAATCCATGTTCGATTTTACTTTTAATACTTCGTTAATATAGGTGGCATTACCTAACAACATTCCTACTCGCCAACCAGCCATATTAAAGGTTTTGCTTAAAGAGTTTAGCTCTAAAGCCACCTCTTTTGCACCTGCTACCTGTAAAATACTAATTGGGTTATCGTTTAAAATAAAACTGTACGGATTATCATTAATGATAAGAATATTGTGTTTTTTACCAAAAGCCACCAACTGCTTAAAAGTGTCTAAAGTGGCATTGGTACCTGTTGGCATATGAGGGTAATTTACCCACATCATTTTTACCGCAGATAAATCTAATGCCTCTAATGCTTCAAAATTAGGTTGCCATTGATGCTCTGCATCTAAATCGTAAAAAAGTGGAGTTGCCCCTACTAATTTGGTAACAGAGGTGTAAGTTGGGTACCCAGGGTTAGGTATCAATACTTTATCGTTTTCATTTAAAAAAGCCATAGAAATGTGCATAATACCCTCTTTACTACCCATTAATGGCAATACTTCGTCTTCTGGATTGGCAACCACAGCAAACTTGTTTTGGTAAAACGTAGCAATGGCTTCTCTTAATTCTGGTAAACCTTGGTACGATTGGTATTTATGCGCTGTTGCATCTTCTAAACTACTAGAAATAGCCGCTAATACTTTAGCAGGTGGTTGTAAGTCTGGTGAGCCAATACCCATATTAATAATGGGTTTACCTGCAGCAGCTAAGCCCCTAACCTCTCTTAATTTTTTAGAGAAATAGTATTCTTGAACCGTATCTAATCTTTTTGCAGCCTTAATCATCCTCTTCCATTTTTATACGTTCCTAATATTTTAAATTCTTCTGCCATTATTTCTAAAATAGATTCCGCTTTTTTATAATCTTGATAATCGTTAAACGTTACATCTACAAAAAAAGAGTATTTCCAAGGGGTTTCTATAACTGGTAACGATTGTATTTTGGTTAAATTCATTTTACAATCGCTTAACACATTTAAAATGGTGGCTAAGCTACCACGTTTATGATTCAATTGAAATTTTAAAGACGCTTTGTTAATGCTATCTATACCATTATTAGGCGCTTCTTTTTGTACAATTACAAAACGTGTAGCATTGTCTTTAATGGTTTGTATATCGTCTTCTAAAATGGCCAAGTTAAAAATTTCTGCAGCTATGCTTGGTGCAATGGCTGCAATACCTTGTAATTGTTCTTGTGCAATTCTTTTGGCTACCTCTGCAGTATCTACATCTTCTACCAATTTAATCTGTGGGTATTTTTTAAAGAACTCTTTACACTGTAACAATGCCATAGGATGAGACCATACTTCTTTTATATCGTCTATACTTTGCCCCTCTAAAGCCATTAAATGATGATGAATGTTTAAGTACTCTTCTCCTGTAATGTGCAAATTATAGGTATCTATTAATGCATAGTTGGGTATAATAGAACCAGCAATGGTATTTTCTATAGCCATAACCCCAATATGGGCTGTATTGTCTAACAGGCTATCTACTAGAGCATCAAAAGACATGCATTCTTTTAACGTAATCGCATCTCCATAAAAGTCTAAAGCCACCTTATGATGGTTAGAACCTTGAGCACCTTGTATGGCAATTATTTTTTTCATTTTTACTCAAAAAAAAAGCCTCGAAGTAAATTCGAGACTTTATATTTTTATTATTTGGTTAACAACAATATACAAAGTCTCTACTCTTATTATAAAAATAAAAGTAAAAATAGAAACGAGACCAAGTTGTTTTTAACATCTTCATTTAGAATTGAAAAGCAAATCTAAAAATTAATTTTTGATGCACAAGTATTATTACAAAACTTTCAAAAAAATTATGAATAATGTAAAATTTGCAAATTATTTTACCTAAAATGTAAGGTAATCTTTGTTTTATTTTTAATACTATAACAGTATAACAAACGTTTATTTATTTTACATCGTTTAGAAAATCATGAAATATATCATGTATCTAATGTTTTCTAATGATTACTTTTACATTTTTTAAAATCAACCTCTTAAAATCAGGAAAATGTTACATCACTTTAAAAAATACATTTTATTTAGTTTTCTACTTAGTCTTACTTTTCTTTTTTACGATTGTAAATCTGATACACCAGCGACTACTAAAACAATTAAAACAGAAGCGCCAAAAGGCATGGTTTGGGTAGAAGGAAAAACCTTTTTACAAGGGGCAAAAGCATCAGATAAATATGCTATGCCAAGAGAAAAACCAGCACATCAAGTAACTGTAGATGGTTTTTATATAGATATTACAGAGGTTACTAATGCACAATTTAAAGCCTTTGTAGCTGCTACTAATTATGTAACTGTAGCCGAACGAAAAATAGATTGGGAAAAAATGAAAAGTCAATTACCTGCAGGCACCCCAAAACCACATGATTCTATTTTACAACCAGGCAGTCTTATCTTTAATAAAAATGTAAATGCTGTGGTAAACATGAACAATTATACGCAATGGTGGACATGGAAAATTGGTGCAAATTGGAGACATCCTTATGGACCTGGATCTAGTATTGAAGGTAAAGACAATTATCCAGTAGTACATGTTGCTTTAGAAGATGCTTTGGCCTACTGCAAATGGGCAAATAGACGTTTACCAACAGAAGCAGAATGGGAAGCTGCTGCACAAGGTAACCAAACTGATGCAATATTTACTTGGGGTAATGATGCTACTATATTAAATGCTAATGCCAACACTTGGCAAGGTGTTTTTCCAACAAAAAACGAATCGAAAGATGGCTTTGAATTTATTGCAGAGGTAAAATCGTACCCACCTAACAGTATTGGCTTGTATGATATGTTAGGCAATGTTTGGGAATTAACTAGCGATTTGTTTAATGTAAATTACTACAAACAATTAGATACCACATCACCAATTCTAAACCCAAAAGGGGCAGCTAAATCGTATAGCCCAAGTAACCCTTACCAAATAGAACATGTTATGAAAGGGGGTTCTTTTTTATGTCATGATTCGTATTGTGCTAGTTTTAGAATTTCTGCTAAAATGGGAGTTACTGTTGATTCGGGTTCCGATCATATGGGCTTTAGAACTGTGGCTACACCAGCTATGTTAGAGCGTAAATAATAGCGGTTTCTCGATAGGCTTTTAAAGACAAATAAAACGTCATTACGAAGGAGGAACGACTGAAGTAATCTCTTCATTTATTACACAGATTGCTTCACTGCGTTCGCAATGACAAATGACAAGTCATTACGAGGACGTAAGGACGAAGTAATCTGTTGATTCATAATTAAGATTGCTTCGTTTTCACTCGCAATGACGAGAGGTTTATAATGAAGTTATATATTAAACAACCACCCATCACTTAAATCTTTCCAGTTAGAATTCTCTAGATTAATTAGATCTTCTTTTCTTTTTCTATTACCTGCTTTTAGTAGTTTTTCTCTTTTTATAGCCTCACTTATTCTATCAAACTCTTCAAAATAAACCAACTTATCACAATTGTATTTCGATGTAAATCCTTTAAAAGACTTTGTTTTATGTTGATAAATACGTTTTATCAAATTGGATGTAACACCAATATAAATTACTGTGTTGTTTTTATTGGTTAAAAAGTAAACATAGCTTTTTTTCATATAGTGAAGATAAATATAAAATAACAGATTGCTTCACTGTGTTCGCAATGACAAATGACACGTCATTACGAGGACTTAAGGACGAAGTAATCTGTTGATTCAATATACAGATTGCTTCACTGCGTTCGCAATGACTAATGACACGTCATTACGAGGACGTAAGGACGAAGTAATCTTTTAATACATTATAAAGATTGCTTCACTGCGTTCGCAATGACAAATGACACGTCATTACGAAGGAGTGAAACGACTGAAGTAATCTCTTCATTTATTACACAGATTGCTTCACTACGTTCGCAATGACAAATAACACGTCATTACGAAGGAGTGAAACGACTGAAGTAATCTGTTGATTCATTTTACAGATTGCTTCACTACGTTCGCAATGACACATCAGAGCAACAGTCGAAAAACTTTTAAAAAAAACTTCAAAAAAATAGGTAACAATAAAATATAAATTGAGTTTTACTACTAGCAAAATGTATTCATCAACAAATTGCTCATAACCTGTTGATAAATTATTATTATGAAAATTTATTTTAATATAAGTATTTTCTATATTTGAAACATCAATAAAGTCTTAAAGATGTTGCTCTAAGACTTTTTGTAAAATCGGTAACACTGGAGGCAGTGTGTAGTTTTTGTTTGAGACTCTTAAATTACAATACTTCTAACAGCTTACCAAAAATTAAAATGAACAAGTAAAGCAGGCCAACATCCTGCATTTGGTAAGAAATTATGGTTTAATTTTTTAACTCCTGTACTTTTTACGAAGTAATAGTTTGTTGGGTAAAACGTACCCAGCAATGCCCCACAAAGGCAGAGTGTATTTAAAACGTAGAGGTCGTCGTACAATACCCTCTAACCAAAAAGTATTGTAATTTTTTAATTTAAAAATAATTAACATGATAAGTTTAAATATCATAGAACGTCCAAATCCGCAGGACAGAACAGCGGAAAACAAATTTTACGCCCAAGTAGTAGCTACTGGCAAAACCGATTTAGAACGCCTAGCGTATTTGGTTAGTAACCAAAGTACAGTTAGAGAAGCCGATTGTTATGCAGTCATCTTATCTTTATTACACAATATTGTAGATGAACTAAAACAAGGTAGAATTGTAAAGCTCGATAAATTGGGGGCTTTTCAATTGGGTATACAATCTGAAGGTGTAGCTACTGCAGAAGAAGTAAATGCTAGTGTGGTTAAAAACTTACGTATTAAGTTTAGACCAGACCAACGTATGAAAAACCAACTGAATTTAAAAACAGTTCAGTTTACGTTGGCAGAATAAGGTAAAACCTGTCATTTAATTTACAATCTCAATAGTTTCGACTATTGAGATTTTTTTTTACCCCAAAAAAAGAAAGGATACTTTTTTAAAAAGTATCCTTTCTTTGGTTTAAAACTATAGATAGTTTTAAGTAAAACTAACCATAGTTTGTATAAAAAGTTTAGTTAGTTTTTTAAAAAAGTAATAAGCGATTATAATGAAATACGTTTTTTTTATTAAGTTTATGATCTAAAAGAAAATTGCTAAAAAAATCATATTATAAAACGAATAATAACAACTATATTACGTCGATATCCTATAAATATGTCTGGATATCGACGATAAACTAAAGCATATAGCTAGTTAGCACTCATAATGATGACCATAGCTCAATTAACAAACGAAGCAAACTTATTAGCGGAGTTGGTAAACACCAATTTGGGAAATTTGGAAGGACATTGTCCTGATAAAATTGAAGTACAAGATTATTATTTAGGAATCCTTCGAAGACAAGCTATTATGTTACTTGATTTAGAAAGAATCCTTACTAATAGAAATCCGGAATTAATAACGACTCCTTTTATCTTACTAAGGAGTTTAATGGATGATTTTTTGCACTTACTATATCTAGAATTACACGCAGATGCTGAAGAGGAAATAGTAAAGATTAACGCCAAAACTCATAAACAATCATTCAAAGCTCTTGAAGATCTTACAAATTCTAATCATAAGCATTTTAACGGTGAATATGTCTTTTATTTAAACAATGACCAACTGCAAGAATTAAAAAATACATTCTCGGGAAAAGAAGAAAATCAAAAGTATTTTTCTGATGTAGACGAATTTAGATTTAAAAATTTCATGCCTTTATCGCAAGTCGCAGATAGTATTACCCATTCAAGAGAAGTTGAAATATTCAAAGACAGAGCGTATTACCTGTGGAAAGAGTTTTCATCTTTCGTTCATTATTCAAATTTCTCTTTTTATTTAGAAACGAACCCCAATCCTATAAATCTCCAAAAAATAGAAGAAGGATTTCAATATTGTTATAATTCCATTTATTTAGCTTTTAAATATTTTGAAAGAAATTTAGAAATAGCGTTTGCTGACAATGAAGAACTTAGGGCGAGACATGGAATAGTTTACGAGTGCTAACAACGTATATAAAAAATAGCGCTTTTGGTGCTTAAACAAATGATAAGGAATAAAATAAAGGTCAGTTATAATCCGAAAAGTTAGTGCATAAAAAACCGCTACTTTTCATATACAAGACCGTTAATTTTATTAATAGGCTATAACAAGTACTCATTATATATTTAAAGAGCACTAAGTATATTTTTTTCTCAATTACTTGATTAATACTATTATTATTTAATATTTTTGTAAGGTATTTCGAACCTAAAATTAGGTACCAACCGAGTGAAGACACCACGGTGGTAAAACAATACGGACTTCAGGTCAAAATAAACGATATAGACCCATCCATTATTAGTATCGAAGTACAAATAATTTAAAACTATTTGTATGAAAAATTTGTTATCAAAATTTAGGCAAAACACTTTAATAGTTGGGTGTAATAAAGACAGTATAAAACATTTACCAAGGTACTTTTTTAAGTCTACTTTTAAAGATAACCCACAATTTAAGTTTAGCATAATAAATAAAACTAAACTGTCTAAAAAAATAAAAATTAACAATCATTAAAATTATGAAAAAAGACATTTACATTGGATTATTAACTCCTTGGGGAGTACCACTACTTGAAAAAACATTACAAAACTGGAGTGACGTTGATATTAATAAGTTTATGGAACTACATAATTTTATTGTATATAGTTCTAAGCAAGAAACTAAAGGAAGGTATCATTTTAAATTAATTAGAAACAATACTTACCTAGCTTTAGAAGAACAAATTAAAAAAACTAATGAAGTAACAAATAAACTCAAAAACATCACTTTGCAGGGTGTTTGGACTGATCAAAAACAATACATAACATTAGATGGTGTTTTTTCTACACGATCTTCTTTTATTAATATGCATAATTATATTAAAGATGCTGAAGAAGAGGTTCTCATTATTAACGAGAGTAATTCTAGTAATACAGTTTTGCATTTAACTGGAATTACACCCTACATCATTTTATTTTTTGATAAAGAACGTAAATTTAAAGGAGCTTCATATAGTATTCAAAATGGTGATGGTGACTTTAGAATAACTACATCATATAAATATATTTTATTTGCAAAGCACCCTCATGAAATCAATTTAGATAGGGTGTTATACTTAAGGTTTGAATAGATAAAATTATAAAATTGATAATTTGAAATAATTTTTTTTCTTAAATTTAAAAGCTGAAAAGAATATTGCTGAAAAAAATCATATTACAAAACGAATAACAACGACTATTTTACGTTGATATGCAGTAAATATGTCTGGTTTTTGACTATAAGCTAAAGCATATAGCCAGTTACCTGCAAGCTAAAAAAAGCCAACAATCGGTCGAGAATATTTAGTTTTTACCAACCCTAAAACCAACTGCTTAAAACCAAAAAAGATTGCTTCCCACCTATCCACGATATGACAATGAATAATTACACTGTAAGATAGTGAACTTTTACTATATTTGATACTAAATAAAAAACTAAATTTTCAAATGAACCGAATTAAAGAGGTTTTAAAAGACAGAGGAATTTCACAGACTTGGCTTGCCAAACAGTCAGGGAAGAGTTACAACACGATTAACGAATATGCTCGAAATGTAAGACAACCTAGTTTGGAAGACTTGTATAAAATAGCTGACATTTTAAGAATTGAAGCAAAAGACTTATTGAAAGCAAAAACGAATTTAAATGACTAATAACAAACAATATAACAATACAACACAAACACCTTTACAAGAGACAAATGAACCTCAAATTTTGGAGTTTTGTGAAAGAAAAAAATGGATTCATCAAGGAGAGGAAGAAATTTCTAATAAGTTAAAAGTTATTTCTCTTTTTTCAGGAAGTGGTGGATTAGATTTAGGTTTTTTAGCTACAGGAAAATTTCAAATCATTTTTGCAAATGATTTTAATTATCAGGCTTGTGAAAGCTACACTTATAATATAGGAAACCACATAATTTGTGATGATATAAAAAATATTAAATCTCTACCTGAATCCGATATAATTATTGGTGGTCCACCATGTCAAGGTTTTTCAACTGCGAATCCAGCGAGATCATTTGACGACCCTCGAAATCAACTTTTCAAAGAATATGCAAGAATCATTAATGAAGTTAAACCAAAAATGTTTTTGATGGAAAATGTTTCTGGAATGGTTACTATGCAAAAAGGGAAAGTCTTCAAGCTAATAAAAAAAGAACTATCTAATTGCGGTTATACTCTTTATGATAAACTCTTAAATTCAAAAGATTTTGGAGTTCCACAAAGTAGAAGAAGAATGATAGTCATAGGTGTTAGAAATGATATAGATAAAAAATTCACCTTCCCCAAACCCTCTCACTCAGCTGATAATTATAAAACTGTAGGAGAAGCAATATGTAAAAAACCTATTTCATTCAAAGACCCAAATCACAAAATAGGTAAACTTACTGACTTAAATCTAAAAAGAATTAAACATATTCCCGAAGGAGGTTCTATGCAGGATTGCCCAAAAGAACTTCAAAATAATAGCGATTTAAAAAGAGCTATGCGTAGACTTGATAGAGAAAAAGAAAGTTACACAATTGTTCATAATAATTGTGACCACTACTATCATCCAACTGAAAACAGGAGAATAACTATAAGAGAGATGGCAAGACTACAAGGTTATCCCGATGATTATGTGTTTTTAGGAAGTAAATCAGAACAGTCAAGGCAGGTTGGAAACAGTGTCCCTGTTGGTTTGAGCAAAGCAATGGCAAAGTCCATTTATTCCTTCATTAAAAACAACAAAATAAATGAATAAATATATTACTCTCGAAAACAAAATATACGAAGCAAAACCTGTTTTAATACTTCAAAAAGTTAATGATGAAATTCTACCTACAAATCGTAAAAACGGAAGTGGTGCTGATAAAAATCAGTTTTTTATTCAAAGTGAATTTTACTATAACTTAAATACTTTTTTTCCAGAAGTCATAAAGGACAGAGAAGAGAAAAAAACCGGCAGAAATAAACCAGTTGTTAAGAATTATTTCGACATTTCTTCAATAGCGAACGATATAAGTATTATTAACAAAGAAATTGAAAGACATTATCCAGATGAAGATAAATTAAACCTAAATGAATTAGTTGAAAAAATGAAAGACTTATCTAAAAGTCAAAATCTTAATTCAACATTTTATATAGAATCTGAAATAGCGAATGCTCAAAATGGGATAGCTTTTAAAAACTGGAAAACTGAATTTAAACAAATCATAAAACAACTACTACTACCCACTACTCAAATAAAGGTGTATTTATTTAATCAGGGAGAGGAAGTTTGTGCTTTTTGGCAATTTAATCAGGATTATATAATACAGCCTGAAAATCTTATGGTAAAAACACAGCCTAAGTTGATTATTGAACAAAAGAAATTGAGAAATATTATTTTTCAGTCTTTCAAATATTTAATGAAGAAATATGGTGAAGAGATTTGTTTAAGCGGTTATGAATTAAAACAAAGTAGAATAGAAAATAGAAATTATCAAGGCCTTACGATTAATAAATATTTTGGTTTTGAAGTTTTAATAGGAATTTTTGATGCAAAACAGAATAATGAAGAATTAAAGTCTAGTGGCACACTTCGCTTTATAAATGAAGAGATTAACATTTTAAATAATGAAAATTGTTATTTTACAACTCAATGGAATGAATCAAATGGAAGAGGCTTATCATTAACAAATTTTAATAGTTTTATAGCAGATATTTCTGACAATCAATTAGAAATAATAAAAGAAGAGGATAAGTTTAAACTTATTCAAAAAAATGACTTCTTATTTAAACCGCAAAACAAAATATTCTTTGGTGCACCTGGGACAGGCAAATCTCATAAAGTAAATGAATTAATAAAAGCTAAAAAATCAGAAGATAGAACTGAAAGGATAACTTTTCATCCTGAATACGATTACTCATCTTTTGTTGGTGGATATAAGCCAACTATGGATGGTGATAAAATCAAATATGAGTTTGTGCCACAAGCTTTCACAAATATTTATGTAAATGCTTGGAATGACCTTGATAATGATTACTATTTAGTTATTGAAGAAATTAACAGAGGTAATTGTGCTGAAATATTTGGTGACATATTCCAGCTATTAGACAGGTCGAATGACTACAAAATAACACCTTCAAAAGAGTTGAAAGAATATCTTGAAACAAAATTTAGTGGCAATGAAAATATTGATGAAAGTAAACTTCTATTACCACCAAATCTAAATATTCTGGCAACAATGAACACTTCTGACCAGTCGCTTTTCCCAATGGATAGCGCTTTTAAAAGAAGATGGGACTGGGAGTATATTCCTATTAATTATTCAGAAAACATAGAAGAAAACACTTCTGCAAAGTTTGTAGTTGAATTAATGGAAGGAGCATCCTTTAATTGGTTAGATTTTATTAAAAATGTTAATAAACTAATTAAAAGCAATGATAATCTTGGTATGGATAAATGCCTAGGAAACTATTTCATAAAACCAGATATTAATGAAAATACTATTTCTTTAAAAAGTTTCATTAACAAAGCCATTTTCTATCTCTGGAACGATGTTTTTAAAGACGAAATTGAGGACGAAAGTATTTTTAAAAATAAAACATCTTATGAAGACTTCTTTCCTATAGATGATAAAGGTGTAGAAAAAGTAAAAGATATTTTAAAAATTTTGAAACCTGATAATGAATCTTCTGTAGAATGAAAATCTTAATTGAAGGAGAAAAATATAATATAGAAGAACTTAAAGACATTTTTGATGACCCGAAATTTTATCATCAAGAAGGTCAAGAAGCTTCTATTCTATCAGTTGGATATTATCATTCATTCGAAAAGGAAGAATTAATTTATATGCTTCCAAAAGTTTTTATGGCAGACAATGAGAACACTGTTTTTGGTATAAATAAAAACGAGCTCTATGCTTTAGACAAAAGTGAAACTTTTAAACATAAATCAGAATACAAATGGATAAGACAAATTTCTATTTATTTCTATAATAGTTTGTTGGAGTTTAAAAGAAGAAACAAAAATTCATCTATTGTCCAAAGTTCATTGTCGGCTACTTTAAACACCAATTTAAAAAACAAAGAGTATTCTTATTTAGACTTGCTTTTAAGCTTTGTGAATTTTTATAAAAAGAATAAAAATCAGATTCTTTTTAAACACATTGAATATAAATCACAGCAAGTTAAAAATCCAAACTGGGAAAAGACGATTAGAAAATCTGTTCCTTTTTTAACGCAGGATAAACAACCTATTTATAACATATACCGGAATAAAAAGAAAGTCCTAAATAACGAAGAAGAACTATTAATTTACTTCTTTTCAATACTCAATCATTTTAATAAAGAGCATAATCTATTCCTCACTATAGACAAATCTTACACACTAATAAAAGGTAGGAGATTTGAGCTTTTACAAAAAAATGGGTTATCCAAATTGCGAAAAATAAAATATAAATACTTCAATGATACATTAAGAAAAATGTATCATTTGTGTGAAATATATTTTTCTCAAACAGATACAAGCAGCATCAAAAAAAAGAAAGAAGAATTTATTTCTGTTAACAATTATAATCTTGTCTTTGAAGATATGATTGATAAGCTTTTTTCAGACCCAATAATTGAGAAAAAGACGGGAGATGGAACAACTTTAAAACACTTAAAATACAATAATGACGGAAAAATAATCGACCATGTTTTCGATTATCAATCGTTATTAGATACTAGCGATATTTTTTACATTGGAGATTCGAAATATTACAAATCGGACAGTACCGCTGGTAAAGTATCTAAATACAAACAATTTACTTACGCTAAAAATGTGATTCAGTATAATATTGACCTACTGAATGAAACTGGTAACTATTACACAGAGAATTTAAGGTATCGAGATAAAATAACAGAAGGTTATAACATTACCCCAAATTTCTTCATTTACGGATATATAAACAACTATAAAAACTTTGAAACCAGTGAACTTGATGAAAAAGGAGGTATTGTAAAATCATTTCATTTTGCCGACCGCTTGTTTGACAGAGATACTCTTTTTGTACATCAATATAAAATCAATTTTCTATATGTTTTAAAAGCATATTCTCAGTTCGGTAATATGACTATTGAAAAATTTAGAAAAAAAACTAAAGATAAGTTTAGAAATAACTTTATTGAATTCTTTTCAAATAAAAAATCCGAATTTGAATTCTATCAATATGAGAAACAGGATTTTGAAAACTTTGTAGAAAAGAACTTTAGAAAAATAAATGGTAAAACTTTCATTACGAAAGACGAAAAATTGATTTTGGCTAAACATAAAGAAGATGAGAGTTTAAATGAAATTCTAACTGAATTTAAGGAATATGAATTAGAATAGCTAACGCAAGTTCAAGCAGATTGCAATCCTCGTTTCTGTGGTTGTAAAGATCTTTCTTGCTAACGCTGTCAAAAAAAATAAAAAGCCAGCACAATGTATATAAAAAATAGCGTATAAATCTCTTTACCGAAATAAAGTGATTAAATTAAAAGTAATAATAAAACAGAAAAATTAAAGTAGTAATTTACATGAATAACAAAAAAAGCATCTCAAATGAGATGCTTTTTGCGGTCTGGACGGGATTCGAACCCGCGACCCCCTGCGTGACAGGCAGATATTCTAACCAGCTGAACTACCAAACCGTTGCTAATTGCGGATGCAAATATAATACAGTTTTTTGTTTACACAAACAGAAAATTAATTTTATTTAAAATTTTTTCGATGTACCAAATACGCAGTTAATATATCTGTAAACCCACCATTGATATCTGTAGGCACATAATCTACTTTATATTGCAAACACTTGTTTTTTAATTGTTTAAAATAAGTTGCTACCAACTGCTTATACGAGCCTTGTATATTTTCTGCATAGACATTTATAGCCTCGCCAGTTTCTACATCGACAAACTTTTTAGGCGTATTGTCAAAATTAAAGTCAAATTCTGTTTTGGCATCGTAGGTATGAAACAAAACCACCTCGTGTTTATTGTATTTTAAATGACGTAAGGCCTCAAAAAGCGCCTCTTCTTTTGTAGTGGTTTGAAACATGTCTGTAAACAAAAAAATAAGCGATCGTCTGTGTAACTTCTCTGCAATTTCATGCAAGTAATGGTAGGTGTTGGTGGTAGCCTTAGAGGTTGTGGTTAACAATTGCTCTAATTGATGTAGTATCATTTTACGATGACGCTCACTCCCTTTTTCTGGCGCATAATACTCATAGGTATCTGCATAAACACTTAAACCCACTGCATCTCTTTGCTTTTTTAAAATTTCTAACAAACAAGCAGCAGCTACTGCTGCAAAACCCACTTTATTTAAGGTATCTACGGTTTGTGATTTTACCACTGGGTAATGCATAGACGCAGAGTTGTCTATAATGATGTGGCAGCGTAAATTGGTTTCTTCTTCGTACTTTTTGGTGTATAGTTTTTCGGTTTTAGCAAACAACTTCCAATCGATATGACGTGTACTTTCGCCCTTATTATAGAGTTTATGCTCTGAGAATTCTACAGAAAAGCCATGAAACGGACTTTTATGCATACCTGTAATAAAGCCCTCTACCACTTGTTTGGCGAGTAATTCTAAATTTTTTATTTCTGAAGCTTGTACTTGAGATAAATCCATATTACTGTTTTATTTGTTGTGCCCTCTCTAATTGATCTGTGGTTTGCTGTAATTTTTTTAGTAAGATAGGATTATAATCAGGATTTTCTGCTAAGAAATCTTGTAAAATGGCATAAGCTTCTTTAGAAGAATAATTACCAATAGAGCTGGCCAACCAGCCTTTTGGAAAAAAGATATCGCCTGTTAATTGTACCTCTTCTAGGGTTTCTAAAATAGACCTTAGATGTTTTGTGGCTGTTTTTTGCCTTACAGGATGATGGATATTGTTTAAAGCGGTTTGCACCCAAGATTCTTTTTCTCTGTTTTCTTTTTGCAATAACGCTTGCATAAAATCATCTCTCGTCTGTACCTTGTTAGACAATGAAGGCAGTAGCCACTGAAAACGTTCTAACCTATCTGCATTCGAAATTTGCTTTTGCTGGGTCTCTAAAATTTCTGTGGCTTTTGGGTGTTGATAAATGGCCAACTTCATGGCTAAATTGCTGTAATCATTCTCGTTTAAAAACAGGTTACTTATCGTCATTTCTTTTTGCCATATTTGGTATAGGTGATCTAACCCCTCTGCTGAAATAGCCACAGCAGTATATGCCCCAAATAAAGTTTTTTTAATGTTTTGTGGCAGCTCACTTTGCAACAACCCAAACAAGTTCCCCTCTAGCGTAGTTTGTATGGCAGCTTGCGATTGTTTTGATAAAAAGGTCCAATAGATATTTTGGATACGACCAGAGATATAATTAAAAATAAGTTCGTTTTTTTCTTGGGGTAAAGCTTCTAAAAATACTTGTATGGTTTCTTTTGGAGCTATGTTACCCACCAACATATTCTCGTACAAATTAATAAATTGGTAGCCTCTAGACACCTCGTCTTTTATGTTTTTATAATCGTTTATGGCTGGTTTGTATATTGGGAAAACCCCATACCCAAAACCATTGGTATTGTACAAAACTTGCCCAGGCTTAAAGTCTTTGGTAGCAGCTGTAATGTCAAAAGACTTACCCATATTTTTAATACCAATTATTTTTTGATAGCCTCTTTGGTCTATTAATTTAATTTTAAAAGATTGTGTCCATACTTTGTCTGAGCCATCTTCTGCTTTTTGATGAATAACAAACTTGGTAACATTGCCTTTTTCGTTGGTTTCAATTTCTTCGTAAAATAGGGGTCTACCTGATGCATTTACCCAAACATCTGACCAACTTTTAATATCACCAGCAGATTTTTTATCGAAAATATCAACTAAATCGTTCCAATCTGCATTTGCATTGGCATAGGTTTTAATGTATTCTTGAATGCCACTTTTAAAAACGTCTTCGCCTAACAAATACTCTAATTGACGCATCATAATTGGTGCTTTGTTGTAAATAATTCTACCATACAAAGAGCCTGCATTTTTTAAATTACCTAGGTATTGACGAATGGCATTGGTACCCTTTGTTCTGTCTTCTGAATACGCACTTGGGTAATGAGACATCATAAAACTTAGGGTATGGTTTACTTCTGGGTAAACAGGGTTTACAATTTTGTCTGCCATAAAATTGGCAAATACCTCTTTCATCCATACATCATTAAACCATTTCATGGTCACCAAATCACCAAACCACATGTGTGCAGTTTCATGAGCAATTAACTTGGCTCTTCCTAATTTTCTGTTTTGTGTGGCATTTTTATCTAAAAACAAAGAAGACTGCCTGTATTGTATAGCCCCCACATGCTCCATACCCCCATATTGAAAAGGCGGAATCGCAGCAAAATCCATTTTTTGAAATGGGAATGGTACAGCAGTATAGCTTTCTAAAAAGTCTACTGCGTTTTGATGTATTTTATACACCTCACCTACACTCTCTGTAATCTTTTCTGGGTTATTTTCTCTATATAAAAAACGCATAGTAAAAGACCCAGGGTTTTGTGTTTGCTCGGTAAATTTACCTGCTACAAAAGAAAACAAATAGGTACTCATTAGATCTGTTTCATTAAAAACATGTGTTGTAAAACCCTCTTGTGAGGCTTTACTACTTGTTAATTTACCCCCTGCCAAAACTTTCCAATCTTTTGGGGCAGTTAAGGTTAAATGGTACTTGGCTTTTAGGTCTGGCTGATCGAAACAAGGAAACAACGTACTGGCTCTGTCTGGTACTAGTAAAGTATATAAAAACTCGTTATTTCTATTGAGTGAGGTTTCACCTGCATCAAAGGTAATGGCTACTGTATTTTTACCTAATTGTAATAAAGATTTGGCTACAATGATGTGTTCTTTTTGATGATTTATGCTATCCTTTTTATCATTTATTTTGATGGATTTAAGCTTTGCAGTAGCCTCATTAAAATCTAAAAAAACATCATTTTGTAAATCGTTTACAGTAAATTCTACTTGTAATGTAGTAGGTATGGGTTGGTCTTTTTCTTTAGGAATCGAAAAATGCAAACGATACACAATATCTGAAAGTTGTTGTTTTCTGTATTGGGCTAATTCGTAAGAGATTCCTTTTTCTAAAATTAGTTTTTTATGGTCTGATGCACAAGACATCCATAAAAAAATAAGTAGTAAACTAGTACAAAATTGCTTCATATGATGTTTTGAGTATTTGCTATTTTAAAATTTGGATTTATGAGGTATGTATAAGCTGCTAACTGTAAATTATTATTCAGTTCAATGACAACTTCTGTTCTGTTGTACATGTTTGTTTCAAAGTTATCTATTATACGCCAGTTATGTTCTAATTTTGCTGAAGTAAATAAATAGCCTTCAACCTTACTTTTTGCATGTGATGCTATCAACCCTGGATAACCTGTTTTGCGTTCCCATTTTTTATCAAAAGCAAACCCAAAAAGTGTTGCTTTTTTAAAATCGCCTCCTATTTCTTTTAAAATAGAATCATTTTCACAACCAGGTTTTAAGGTTCCATAGACAAAAAGTCGGTGCTCTATCATCAATTAAATTACTAAAGTTCTAAAATAAAAAAAGGTTTGACCTAAGCCAAACCTTTTTTTATTTATAAATGGATATACTACTATAAAGCAGCATCTATTTTACCTGTGTACACATTTTTAGGAGCCACACCAACTTGCTTATCAACCACTTCTCCGTTTTTAAATATTAAAACGGTTGGTATATTTCTTACACCATATTTCGCCGCAAATTCTTGATTGTTATCTACATCTACCTTACCCACAACAGCTTTACCATCATATTCCGAAGAAATTTCGTCTACGATTGGTCCTACCATTCTACAAGGTCCACACCAAGCAGCCCAAAAGTCTACTAATACTGGTTTGTCTGATTTTAAAACTACTTCTTCGAAAGTTGCGTCTGTGATTTCTAATGCCATTTTATGTTCTGTTTTATGTTGTTATTTTAATTGTGATATACAAAATTAGTTAAAATATTAACTTTCTTAATCTAAAAAAATTGCTTTTTACTATTTATCTATCAATTGTAACTATGCTTACCCTTAAAATAATGCAGAAGCAATAGCATGTATATTGTCACTTTTACCCATAGAATAGTAATGTAATACAGGTACACCAGCCTCTAACAATTCTTTAGATTGTTGTATAGCAAACTCAATGCCTACTTGGCGTACATCTTTATTGTGCTTACATTTTTCTACCTCGTTAATTAAGTATTCTGGTATATCTATTTTAAATACCTGAGGTAATAATTGCAAATGCTTTTTTATGGCAATTGGCTTTATACCTGGTATAATTGGTACGTGAATGCCTGCATCTTTTGCAGCTTTTACAAATTCAAAATATTTTTGATTATCAAAAAACATTTGTGTAACCACATAATCTGCACCTGCATCTACCTTTTCTTTTAAACGTTTTAAGTCTGTTTGTAAAGATGGTGCTTCAATATGTTTTTCTGGATAACCAGCCACACCAATACAAAAATCTGCACAATCTGTAGTTTCGATAACTTCGTGTAAATATTTACCAGCGTTTAAATTCTGAATTTGTGCTACCAATTCTTTCGCATATTGATGTCCGCCTTTTGAAGCTTCAAAATACTTTTGATGACTCATAGCATCGCCTCTTAAAGCCATGACATTTTGGATGCCTAAATAATGACAATCTACCAACAAATATTCGGTTTCTTCTTTGGTAAAACCACCACATAATACATGGGGTACAGTATCTACATCGTATTTGTGTTTAATAGCTGCACAAATACCTACAGTACCTGGTCGCATTCTAGTTACCTTTCTATCTAACAATCCATTTTTTTCTACATAAACATACTCTTCTCTAGAAGTGGTAACGTCTATAAAAGGAGGTTTAAACTCCATTAAAGGGTCTATATTATTATAGAGTTCTTGAATGCTATTGCCTTTTTTTGGCGGAATAATTTCAAAAGAAAACAAGGTTTTGCCTTCTGATTTTTTAATGTGTTCTGTTACTTTCATAAGCCTCCCCTAACCCCTCCAAAGGAGGGATATTCTTAACTGGGTGTATTTTATTAATTCTTATTTTTTATGATATCTACTTTTCTTTTTGGAATTTCTAGTTCCTCCCTTTTGGGGAGGTTAGTAGGGGCTAGCTAAGTTTGGATGCAACCATTTTCTAGCATGCTCTTTTTTAATTCCTTTTCTTTCTGAATAATCAGTAAGCTGATCCTCAGTAATTTTACCTAACCCAAAGTATTTTGCTTCTTTATTGGCAAAATAATATCCAGAAACAGCAGCAGCTGGCCACATGGCTTTGCTTTCTGTTAGGGTTACACCTATTTTGTTTTCTACATCTAACAATTGCCAAATGGTATCTTTTTCTAAATGATCTGGGCAAGCAGGATAACCAGGTGCAGGACGAATGCCTTTGTAATTTTCTTTGATTAAATCATCGTTTGTTAAATCTTCATCTGCTGCATAACCCCAATGTTTGGTTCTTACTTGTTGGTGCAAATATTCTGCAAATGCTTCTGCAAACCTGTCTGCAATAGCTTGTGCCATAATTGCGTTGTAATCGTCTTCTTTGGCTTTGTAAGAATCTGCTAGCTCTTGGGCACCAAATATGCCTACACAAAAAGCACCCACATAATCGGTTTTATTACTTTCTTTTGGCGCAACAAAATCTGCTAAAGCTAAATTTGGGATGCCTTCACGCTTTTTTAATTGTTGTCTTAAAGTTCTAAAAATAACTTTATCATTCTGAGATTTCTCGACTTTGCTCGAAATGACATTCTTCCTTCTATTTGGCTTTTTTAAAATTAGGATATCATCATCATTAATTGTGTTGGCTTCAAACAATCCAAAAACTGCTTTAGGTCTAAGTAATTGTTTTGCTACAATTTCTGCAATCATTTGCTGGGCTTCTTCGTATAAGGTAGTGGCTTGCTCACCCACCACTTTATCTGTTAGAATCTCTGGAAATTTACCATGTAAATCCCAACTTCTAAAAAACGGACTCCAATCTATAAAAGGCACTAAAGCTTTTAAACTTAATTGTTCTAAAGTTTGAATACCTAGTGCTGCTGGCTTCACAATTTCTGTTGACTCCCAATCAATTTTATATTTACGCTTGCGAGCTTCATCAATAGAAATGTATTGTTTTTCTTTACCTCGTTTTAAAAACTTGGTTCTAAATTCATCATAATCCTTCTTTAATTTTGCTACGTATGCATTAGCGGTTTTTTTGTTTAATAAATCACCTACAACTGTTACTGCTCTTGAAGCATCATTTACGTGTACTACTGCATTTTTGTATTGCGTATCAATCTTAACAGCTGTATGTGCTTTAGAGGTTGTTGCACCACCAATTAATAGGGGAACTTCAAAATTTTGACGTTGCATTTCTTTTGCCAAATACACCATTTCATCTAAAGATGGCGTAATTAATCCACTTAAACCAATAGCATCTACACGTTCATCTATAGCAGTTTGAATGATTTTTTCTGGTGGAACCATCACTCCTAAATCTACAATTTCGTAATTATTACAAGCCAATACCACACTTACGATATTTTTACCAATATCGTGCACATCACCCTTAACAGTGGCCATTAATATTTTTCCAATAGGCCCCCTATCCCCCAGAGGGGGAATTGCCAATGCTTCTCTAATTTGTTCTAATACATTGTCTAGATTAGAGAGTACTTCTTTATTTGTAAATCTTATAACTCTATAACCTTCGTTTTCTAACCATTTTGTTCTTTCTAAATCTGATGCTTTATTTTCTGGTAACTGATGAATTAAACCATCAACTTCAACAATTAAATTCATTTTTAAACAAATAAAATCGGCAATATAATTTCCAATAATATGCTGTCTTCTAAATTTATAACCATCTAATTGTTTGTTACTTAAAACTTTCCACAAAAGACTTTCTGCTTCTGTTGGTTGATTTCGCATTTTCTTTGAATGTTCGAGAAGCAATTTGTAGTTCATAGGATCTGCAGTTTTCCAATACAAAGTTCCCTTTGGGGATTTAGGGGCTTTTTTAGCTGCCTCAATAAACGGATTTAAATAGGCTACCGCTTTTTTCATGACACGTGCTGATTTTACCACTTGTGGTAAGAACATTTTACCTGCTCCAAACAAATCTCCAACCACGTTCATCCCAATCATTAAATGCCCTTCAATCACTTCAATGGGAGCTGTAGCTTCTTGTCTTGCTTGCTCTACATCTTCTATAATAAAAGCATCAATTCCTTTTACCAAAGCGTGGGTAATTCTGTCTTGTAACGGATTTTCTCTCCAAGATAAATCTGCTGTTTTCTCTTTTGAAGTTCCTTTTACAGTTTCAGCAAAATCAAGTAAACGTTCTGTGGCATCATCACGTCTATCTAAAATTACATCTTCTACATGTTCTAATAAATCTTTTGGAATATCATCATACACCTCTAACATAGTAGGGTTCACAATTCCCATATTCATTCCGTTTTGAATGGCATGATATAGAAAAACAGAATGCATAGCTTCACGCACAGTATTGTTTCCTCTAAATGAAAACGACACATTACTTACACCTCCACTTACAGAAACGTTAGGTAAATTTTCTCTTACCCATTTTGTAGCTTCAATAAAATCGATAGCGTTTCTTCTGTGTTCCTCCATGCCTGTGGCTACAGGAAATATATTTAAATCGAAAATGATGTCTTCACTAGCAAAACCTACAATGTTTACCAATATTTCATAAGAGCGTTTTGCAATTTCTATTCTGCGTTCGTAATTATCAGCTTGCCCAACTTCATCAAAAGCCATGACAATTACAGCTGCTCCATAACGTTTTATTTGCGTGGCTTCCCAAATGAATTTTTCTTCACCTTCTTTTAAAGAAATAGAATTTACTACACATTTACCTTGCACCACTTGTAAACCAGCTTCTATGATTTCCCATTTTGAGGAATCAATCATAATAGGCACTCTACAAATATCTGGTTCTGCAGCAATTAAGTTTAAAAAACGAACCATGGCTTCTTTACCATCAATTAAACCATCGTCCATATTAATGTCGATAATTTGAGCTCCACCATCTACTTGATGTCTGGCAATATCTAAGGCTTCATCAAATTTTTCTTCTTTGATTAAGCGTAAAAACTTACGAGAACCAGCTACGTTTGTGCGTTCTCCAACATTGATAAAATTGCTGTTTTCATTCAAGATTAGTGGTTCTAATCCTGATAAACGCATAAATTTACGCCCCTCTCCAACCTCTCCCCAAAGGGAAGAGGCTTTTTTGAAGTTCTTATTTTTATCTTTTTCGATCATTCTAAAAAATGAAGTAAGTTTTAATTAATTTTTTGTTTTTCAGCTTATGCAAAAACAATAGGATTTTAAAGAGTGCTGTACTTCCCTTCCCTTTGGGAAGGGATTGAGGGATGGGCTCTTGGTTTATATTTAGCAGCAATATTCGCTATTACTTTTATATGCTCAGGACTTGTACCACAACAACCGCCAATAATATTGATGAGATTTTTCTTTAAATATTCTTCAATTTGCTCACCCATTTCTTCTGGAGTTTCATCATATTCACCAAAAGCATTTGGCAAACCTGCATTTGGATGTGCAGAAATTGCAAACTCAGTTTTATTGGCAATAGCCTCTAAATGGGGTTGTAATAAATTGGCTCCTAAAGCACAATTGAATCCAACAGATAATAAAGGAATATGGGAAACAGATATTAAAAATGCTTCTGCTGTTTGACCAGATAATGTTCTACCAGAAGCATCAGTAATGGTACCACTTAACATTACAGGCACTTCTATTTTGCGTTCTTCTTTTACTTGCTCAATGGCAAACAAAGCTGCCTTTGCATTAAGCGTATCAAAAACCGTTTCTACTAACAAAATATCTACACCACCATCTAATAAAGCTTCTGCTTGTTGTTTGTAGGCTATTCTGAGTTCATCAAAAGTGACTGCTCTGTAACCAGGGTCGTTTACATCTGGAGACATACTTGCAGTTCTGTTTGTTGGCCCTATAGAACCAGCTACAAAACGTGGTTTGTGAGGTTCTTTGGCTGTAAATTCATTGGCAACTTCTTTGGCTATTTTTGCAGATTGATAGTTTAGTTCGTAGACCAAATCTTCCATTTGATAATCTGCCATTGCTATGGTTGTACCAGAAAAGGTATTGGTTTCTACAATGTCTGCACCAGCTTCAAAATATTTAGCATGAATGGTTTTTATGGCTTCTGGTTGGATAATAGACAACAAATCGTTGTTACCCTGTAAAGGTGTAGGGTAATCTTTAAAGCGTTCTCCTCTAAAATCTTCTTCAGAGAATTTATAGGCTTGTAGCATGGTACCCATAGCACCATCTAAAACTAAAATTCTTTCTTGTAAAGCTTTATAAATGTTTGACATATCATTGATTTATAGAAATATGTCATCAGGAAAAGTGAAGTGTTTTCGCTGTTATCTGTCGAATGTTAAAGTCAGTAATTTAAAAAAATGACTTTAAATGATACTGAAATACATTCAGTATACATTCGTAGAATGTAGCACCTTTCTCAAATAGATTGAGAGGTTGCCAAGGTTTCACAGGGTCTATTCCCTCAACCTTTCATGATAACATATCAATAAGTTTATGAACTATACTACAAAGAAAAGAAATCTTTGTTTATTTAAAGAATAGTTGACGATAATTATTCAAATAAAGTTGACGATAAATAACGGTCTCCTCTATCGCAAATTATAGCTACTATAACGCCTTTATCTATTGATTTTGCAATTTCTAAAGCACAATACACAGAACCTCCACTACTCATACCTGCAAAAACACCTTCTTTTTCAGCTAATAGTTTTGTTGTTGTTTTTGCAGCTTCTTCTGTGACATCTATTGTAATGTCTACCCTACTTTTATCAAAAAACTTTGGTACATACTCAGGAGACCACTTTCGAATACCTGGTATTTTAGCCCCTTCTGCTGGTTGTGCTCCTACAATTACAATTTCTTTATTTTGTTCTTTTAAAAATTTTGAAGTACCCATAATTGTTCCTGTGGTACCCATAGTAGCAACAAAATGAGTTATTGTTTTATGAGTTGCATCCCATATTTCTGGTCCTGTTGTTTTATAATGTGCTTTCCAATTGTCGTCATTCTCAAACTGATTTAAAAGCACATAACCTTTTTCATCTCTTAATTTATAAGCCAAATCTCTAGAACCTTCAATACCTGTAGCTGCTGGAGTTAAAATAACTTCTGCACCATAAGCTTTCATTGTTTTTACACGTTCTTCTGTGGCGTTTTCTGGCATAATTAATACCATATGTAAACCCATAAGTTGTGCAATAAAAGCCAAAGCAATTCCTGTATTACCACTTGTAGCTTCGACTAATGTGCCTCCTTTTTTAATATCACCTCTTTTTAATGCTTCATTAATCATATTAAAAGCAGCTCTATCTTTTACGCTTCCTCCAGGATTATTACCCTCTAACTTTAAAAGTAAGGTGACGTCTTTTTTATTAAAAATATGCTGAACTTCTATTAAAGGAGTATTGCCAATAAAATTTAAAATGGTGTTTTTTTGCATTGCTGTTATTTTTTAAAAAAAATCTTATTTTTTGCTTGAACAGTAACTACAGAATTTTCTGGTAACGATTCTGTAATGCATACGTTTGCACCAATTACTGAGTTTGCACCAATAACTACATCACCTCCTAAAATGGTAGCATTTGCATAAATAACTACATCATTCTCTATAGTGGGATGTCTTTTTGTTTCTGCTAAACTCTTTTTTACTTGAATACCTCCTAAGGTTACACCTTGAAATATTTTTACATGATTTTTAATTACGGTGGTTTCTCCAATGACAATACCTGTAGCATGGTCTATAAAAAAAGACTCACCAATTTCTGCTCCAGGATGAATATCTGTACCTGTTACACCATGTGCAAACTCGCTCATCATTCTTGGTAAAATGGGTATGTTTTGATGTAAAAGTTGATGACTTAACCTATACACTATAATTGCATAAAAACCAGGATATGCCAAATAAATTTCTTCTAAACTTTTTGCTGCTGGATCACTATTTAAAGCTGCAAGTGCATCTAAATCTAGTTTGGCTCTTATTTCTTTAAAAGAAGCTGTAAAATCTAACCAATAACAATCTTTATGTTCTATGTTTAACCTCTCTAAAATTGTGTAGAATTTTTCTTGAGATTTAGGTAAGTATTCTTTACTGTAATAAGTATCAAATAAACAATTGATAATTTCTCTGGTAAACACCTCTACTGCATTTCTTAAACACATGCTGTATGATTTAGGTGTGGTATCTAATCTTGTAACCGTTTGCATATGTATGTATTTAAGATTCTGGAGCCAATTCTATCTCTAATCCTTCTAAGGCTGGTGTAATTTGAATTTGACAACCTAACCTGCTATTGTCTTCTACATAAAAAGCTTCTGCTAACATGGCATCTTCATCATCTGACATTTCTGGTAACTCATGATTCGATTTTATATAACACTGGCAAGATGCACACATGGCCATACCTCCGCAAACACCTATAGTACCCTCTTCTGCTAATTCATAAGAACGTACAACTTCCATTAAATTCATAGCCATATCTGTGGGTGCCACAACATCGTGAGTTACACCATTTCTATCTGTAATTTTTAAATTTACATCATTCATGTGTCAAATTTTTTGCAAAGTTAGCAAACCAATTCTAAAAAGTTTTGCCAAAAGTAAATTGAATAGGAACAGCAACACCTGCATTATCAGAAAATATATTACCATTAGAATAATGCATAATGCGCAACTCTGCATTATATTTTCTGTTTTTTCCAAAGAAAACACCAAAACCCATGGTGTCTTGATAGGTAACATTTGTACCAGAATCAAAGTTATCCATTATACTTTTTGTAATATAAGTGGGCCCTATGATAGAGTAGTTTGTGTAAAAATCATAGCCTTTTCTTCTTAATAAATAGAAACGTAAAACAGGAAAAATTGAAAAGGCAAATACATCTTCTTTTCCAGCAGTTTGAAAATAGGTAGTACTAACACCCCAATCTAAAGAGAAGATTTTTTCTGATCTATAAATAAGCCTTTGATATGTTAGCGAAACTGAATGTTGTGCTTTAATATCGCCCAACCAAAAAACAGGTACTCCAAAACTTTGAAAATTTCCTACATTCATATTCATAGAAAAGAACTCGTTCATACCATACCCAATAGCTCCAGTACCATAGCTAATTTGAAATATGTTTTTTGGAAAAAAATATTGATTATTTGCATAATCATTTGCAGTTTTATCATCTACTTGTTGCAAGTGGTATTCGAAACCTAAAGAAGCTTGAGAAATTGAAGGCTGATTGTATGTCTCTGATTTTGGTATAAAGGTGCCATTTGCAGATAATCGCCATTTTTTACTCAACCAATATTGCACACCAAAACCATAGATTAGACTTGCAAAATGAGCATCATCATAAACCACATTATTACCTATAGAAAAGCCCACTCTAGTTACATTTGCAATACCAGCTTCTGCGTAAATTGAGGTTTTATCAGAAATTGTAAAGTCTCTTTTTAAAGATAATGACCATGCATTAATCCAAACACTATTTTCGTAACCAATATTATTTATATTATCATATTTAAACCAAGAAGCAGGTCTCATAGTACCAAACTGAACAGCCCAATCTTCTGCAAATTTATGCCCTAATAACATTCTGCCAGAAAACCGATTTTTACTTAATGTTTCTGATTGATAACCTGGAGCTAAATTATCATTCGTAAAAGGATAAAAAATGCCTCCAAAATTTATACTGTAATAAGAATTGGCAAGAAAATTTGTGAATTGAGTTTTTGGATTTTCTTTTTTTTGGCCTACTACTCTAAAAGAGGAAATGATTAAAAGTAAACCTAATAAAACTCTTTTTAGCATATAATATATTTAGTCGGCTTTGAAAGCATCAACTAAATTAAACAAAATCTTGTAAATCTAGTTTGTTGTATGTGATTTTTCTAGTTTATAAAAAGTGGCTTGCACATAATCGTCTGCATTACCAGAATTGTTACCTTGATATAAACCTGCTTTAAAATACTGGTATTGACCACTACTATCAAAACCACTACTAGACATATCTACTTCTTTAATAACATCTGGTTTACCTTCTCTAGAAATGGTAACTGTTAGGGTATTATTAATTGTTTTTATTTGGTAAGAAAATTTTTCATCTAAAGCAATACCATCTGTTGGATTTGATGCAGAATTACTTCTAGAACCAATCAAAGTATGCCATTGTTCACTACCAAAACCATCTCTTGGTTCGTGAGCAAAATAAATAGAGCCCAAACTATTATTGGGCAACTTTCGATAATATAAACGAATTGGCTCATCATCATTTGCATGAATTTGTCCAATAATAACTCTTCCAACATGGCTAGAAGAACCAGTTGTTGTAACATGATTTACAGCTAAAGTAGCATACATTTCACCATCAAAACCAGCAGCTGCATTTTTATCTGCTTCTGGTGATGACCCAAAAACCCAATTGTTTTTAGTAACGCCTTGTGTAGGTATACTTGTATTTGTACCTCTTAACATTTCTCTAAGTTCAACCCTAGTATAACTGGTATTTGTAGAAGTTTTAAAACCAGCAACAGGACATTTAAAAACCAAACCTCCATCTGTACCTGTGTAAAAATAATTAGTGTTTTGATAGTTATTATTAATTTCGGCAACTGTAATTGTTTTAGAAAAACCACTACCGTTGTTTTCTGGTGTGTTTAATTTCCAAGTAGATAAATCAAAGTTTTGTGCTGGCGATTTATTTGGGTCTAAATCATTTGCAGTACTAGCCTTAGCTTCTTGAGTAATTAATATAGCTCTTCTTAAATTACCACCAATAACAGTAATATTCCCTGAACGTAAAGTAAGATTAGGATTACTTGCAACAGTAATTAAAATAGTACCATTATTAGTCCCAAAATTAGGTGAAACTGTTACCCAGTCTAAATTATTATCTGTTACCCAATCTATATTGGCTGTTACTTTTATTGATTGAGATTCTTGATTGGAAGAAAAGGTATTTAAAGTCGAAACTAATAATTGTTCTTGAACCAAATCGTCTTTAGAATCTGACGAACCACAAGAAATAAATGAATAAAATAATATGCTTATAAAAATTAGTTTTAACCCGAATTTCATTTAAATGTAGTTTAGTTTTACACAAACATACAAATTGGTTAACCAATTTTAAAACTTTTAGTATTAAATTATTTTACTATTGATTTTAAAAGATTATGCTGTTAAGGCTTGTTGTATGTCGTTTATAATATCTTCAACATTTTCTAAACCTACAGAAATCCTTACTAAACCATTTGTAATACCTACTTCTAAACGTTCTTCTTCAGATAATTTACCATGAGTTGTAGAGGAAGGATGTGTTACTATAGTTCTAGTGTCTCCTAAATTTGCAGATAGTGAGCACATTTTAATGTTATTTAAAAATTTTCTACCAGATGCTAAGCCTCCTTTTATTTCAAAAGCAACAATATTACCTCCTAATTTCATTTGCTGTTTAGCTGTATGATACTGAGGATGTGATTTTAAGAAAGGATATTTTACAAGTTCTACTTGTTTATGCTCTTCTAAAAATTGAGCTACTTTTTGTGCATTTTCGCAATGTTTTTCTACTCTTATAGCTAAAGTTTCTAAACTTTTAGACAATACCCATGCATTAAATGGCGACATTGCTGGCCCTGTATTTCTAGCAAATAAGTAGATTTCTCTTATTAAATCTGACTTACCCACAGTAACCCCACCTAAAACTCGACCTTGACCATCGATTAATTTTGTTGCTGAATGTATTACTAAATCTGCTCCAAATTTTATAGGCTGTTGAATGTAAGGTGTTGCAAAACAATTGTCAACAATAAATATTAAGTTGTGTTTTTTGGCGATGTTGCCTATTACCTCTAAATCTAAAATATCTACTGCAGGGTTTGTAGGTGTTTCAATATAAAGAATCTTGGTGTTTTCTTGAATTAAACTTTCAATAATATCAACTTCATCTACCTTAAAATAAGAGGTTTCTATATTCCATTTAGGTAAATATTTAGTAAACATACTATGTGTAGAACCAAATACAGACCTACAAGAAACAATATGATCGCCAGCATTTAGTAACGCAGCAAAAGAAGAAAAAATAGCAGACATACCTGTTGCAAAAGCATAACCAGCCTCTGCACCTTCCATAGCTACAATTTTATCTACAAACTCTGTGGTATTTGGGTTTGTAAAACGGCTATATAAATTACGTTGCTTCTCTTCTGCAAAAGAAGCACGCATATCTTCTGCATCATCAAAAACAAAACTAGAGGTTACAAATAATGGTGTAGAATGTTCAGAATACTGAGTTCTCTCTGTTTGGTTTCTTATAGCTTGGGTTTCGAAATGTTTTTTGTTGCTCATTTATTTTATGATGTGATTCTGAAACAAGTTCAGAAAGACACTTTGTGTCTAGTTGTTATGTTTTGCTAATCTTAAAATATCTCCAAAAACACCTCTTGCAGTTACATTAGCTCCTGCACCTGCACCTTGTATTACAATGGGCTGATTACCATAAGATTCTGTGTAAATCTCAAAAATAGCATCAGAACCTTGTAAAGAACCTAAAGGAGTGTTTTTTGGTGTTGATATTAGTTTAACTTCTAAATTTCCTTTTTCTTTTGATAAATCTCCACTTAATTCGCCTATATATCTTAATACATGATTTGGTTTTTGAGCATCTTTAAGAGTTTGATACTCTTGATTCATTAGCCCTAAATTGTCTAGAAAATTTTTAACAGAGCCATTTCTTAATTGTTCTGGCATTAAGTTTTTAATGTCAACTTCATTCAACTCGTTTTTTAAATCTAATTCTCTTGCTAAAATCAATAGTTTTCTTGCAACATCATTACCTCCTAAATCTTCTCTAGGGTCTGGCTCTGTAAAACCTTTTTGAATCGCTTCTTTAAGCACCTCTGAAAAAGAAACATCTTGTGATGAAAATGTATTAAATAAATAACTTAAAGACCCCGAAAAAACGCCTCTAATTTTTGTGATATTTTCTCCAGATTCATGCAATAAACGAATGGTATCTATTAGAGGCAACCCTGCACCCACATTGGTTTCGTATAAATATTGTTTTTTTTGTTCTTTTAGTTTTGCACGCAACTCTTTATAAAAATCAAAAGACAGCGTGTTTGCTATTTTATTGCAAGAAACCAAATCGAAACCAGCCTCTATTAACGGAATGTAATTTGAAACAAAGGTTTTACTAGCAGTATTATCTACAGCAATTAAATTTTCGAAATGATGGTCTTTTGCAAAGTTGATAACATCTTGTACAGTTGCATTTGAATGCCCTTTATCTTCTAAGTCTTGTTCCCAACTTTTAGAAACCCCTGTAGAACTTAATAATACTTTTTTAGAGTTAGCTACAGCAAAAATATGTAACTGTATTTTTCGTCTTTCTAATATAGAAGTTGCATTGTCTATTATTTGATGTATAAGAGTACTACCCACTAATCCTTTACCAAAAATGGCAATATTTATTTTTTTATTGACTCCGAAAACTTGACCATGAATTACATTTACAGCTTTATGTAATTCGTCTTTTTTAACCACCAAGCTTACATTTTTACCTGTAATGGTATTATTAAATAATACAGGTATGATATGGTTTTTAATTAAAGCATTATAAGGGTGATGAAACTCACTTAAATCTTGCCCAATAATAGAAATTACAGCAACATTTTTTGTGACAGAAATTTGATTTACATCTTGCGAATAAAAGTCGTTTTCGAATTCGTTTTCTAAGGCTAACACAGCTTCTTCTGCATGGTTAGCATTAATAATAAGACCTATACCTCTTTCTGATGAGCCTTGAGAAATAATACTAACACTAATGTTTTTATGGCTTAACGCTTTAAAAATACGAGCATCTACCCCTACTTTACCTAACAAACCTCTACCCTCAAAATTTAAAAGAGCCACATTATTAAGTGTAGAAATAGAAGTAATTCCTTTTGATGAGGATTCAGCTGTAATTAACGTTCCTTTGTCTTCTGGATTAAACGTATTTAAAATTCTAAGGTTAATATTCTTCTCTAATAAGGGGATGATAGTTTTAGCATGTAATATAGATGCTCCAAAATTTGCCAATTCATTAGCTTCTGAATAAGAAAGCTGTGAAATCTTTTTGGCATCTGAAACCAAATCTGGATTGGCAGTATAAATACCACTTACATGTGTATAATTTTGTAATTCTTCTGCATCTAAATAATTGGCTAAAAGTGCAGCTGTATAGTTGCTTCCATTTCTACCCAAAGTAGTAGTTTCTCCTTTTTTATTTGAAGCAATAAATCCAGTTACAATATTTATTGAGTTTTTATTCTTTTTAAAATATTCAGTAACATTTTCTTTAGAAATAGACTGTATTGGTTTTGCGTTTCCAAAAGATTCATCTGTAACAATAAGTGCTCTAGCATCTACAACATTTGCCTCTATTTTTAATTCTTTTAATAAGCTAGAAAGTAGCTTAGCAGCAAGTAATTCGCCTTGTGCTAACACCTCATCTTTAATTTTTTGGCTATAATCACCTAATAAAGAAACACCCTCAAAAATAGTTTCTAATTTTAAAAATTCAATTGATAAATCGACTTTAGAATTTGGTTTTTGTTGATATTCTTTAAACTTAATAAAGTCAGACATGTACTCTTTTTTTAGAGCTGCTTTTTCCAAAATATTTTCTAATTGATTAGTAGCATTTCCTCTAGCAGAAACTACTACTGTAAAATTTTCTCCGTTTTTATATTTTTTAGAAATAATGTTTAAAACATTTTCTAGACCAGCATCATTTGCAAGAGATTTACCCCCAAACTTAATCACTTTCATCTTTTGCTTTTTGTAATCTTTATTAAAAATTGGTTCTATTATTTTTTGTAATTGATTGTATTCTATTAAAAATGCATCATGACCATGAACAGAATTAATTTCGTTATAGGTAACATTGGGTTTATTTAATGCCATTAATTTTTGTGTTTCTCTGTTTTCTTCTGCTGTAAAAAACAAATCTGAGTCTACACCAATAATGTGTATATCTGCTTCAATAGCATCTAGAATAGCTGCACTTTTTTCTCCATTATTGGTAACATCAATGGTTTTTAATAATTGATTCATTAACTTATAGGAAGACAATTGAAAACGCTCTTGTAATTTTTTTCCATGATGCAACAACCAACTTTCTATATTAAAAATCTCTAATTCTTTATTTTTTGTTCTATGAAAACGCTCTTTAAAAGATTCTGGTGTTCTGTAACACAACATGGCATGCATACGTGCATCATGAACTGGGTTTTTAGAATTTACTAGAAACTGTTCTTGTATTTGGCAGTTTGCAATTAACCAATCTGTAGATTTCCAATCTGTAGCAACAGGAATAAAATGTTTGGTGATTTTATTGTTTAAAACTACCATTTCCCAAGCAATACCACCCCCTAAAGAACCCCCAATTAAAGCAAATAACTGCGTAATATTTAATTGCTGTAATCCTTCTAAAAACAACCTAGCAATATCTCTAGCTATAAAGCTTTTATAATCGTCAATAATAAAACCATCAAAACCATTACCAGGAATATTAAATGCTAAAACAGTATACTTCTGCGTATTAATTGTTTTATTTTCTCCAATAATTGCTGACCACCAACCTTCTTTTCCTGCTACATTACTATTACCAGTTAATGCATGGTTTACCAAAACAATAGGAGCAGTACCTAATTGTAACCCAAATAATTGATAACTCAGTTTAATGTTTTCAAATTGAGTACCACTTTCTGTTGTAAAGTGCTTTAGTATGATATGATGTAATGAATGTTTCAAACAATATATTTTTTGAGCCTTTCTAAAAAAAAGAAAGGCTCAATGAATTAAAGTTACACTAATACTTCTTGTGGTATTTTGGCAAAAGCCTCTTTTAAATCGGTCTTTAAATCTTCTATATCTTCTATACCAACAGACAGTCGTATTAAATCTGATGTTACTCCTGCACTTTCTTGCTGAGCTTCATTTAATTGCTGATGAGTTGTACTTGATGGATGAATAATTAAAGATTTTGTATCTCCAATATTTGCTAATAATGAAAACACTTTAGTTTCATTTGCAATAGTTTTTGCTGCTTCAAAACCTCCTTTAGCACCAAAAGTTACTATACCACTTTGGCCATTAGGTAAATACTTTTTTGCTAAAGCATTGTATTTGCTACTTTCTAAACCAGGGTAATTTACCCAAGCAACTTCTTCTTGTGCCTCAAGCCATTTTGCTAATGCTAAAGCATTTTCTGAATGTTGTTTTATTCTTACAGATAAAGTTTCTAAACCTTGAATAATATTAAATGCATTTGTTGGGCTTATGGCACCACCAAAATCACGTAAACCCTCTAAAATCAACTTAAAAGTAAATGAGGCAGCACCTAATGTTTCGTAGTATTTTAAACCATGATATCCTGCTGAAGGTTCAGTAAATTCTGGGAATTTACCACTAGACCAATCAAAAGTACCTGCATCAATTATAGCACCTCCTAAAGAATTTCCTTGACCACCAATATATTTTGTAAGAGAATGAATTACAATATCTGCACCATGCTTTATAGGATTTAATAATGCAGGTGTAGCTACTGTATTATCTACAATAAAAGGTACCCTAGCTGCTTTTGCATGTGTAGCAATCTCTTCTAAGTCTAATACATCTAATTTTGGATTTCCTAAAGATTCAACAAAAAAAGCTCTAGTATTTTCTTGAACAGCTTCTGCAAAATTTTCTGGTTTTGAGGCATCTACAAAAGTAGTTGTAATGCCAAATCTTGGTAAAGTTACATTAAGTAAATTGTAAGTACCCCCATACAAACTGCTTGAAGCTACAATATGGTCTCCTGCTTTTAATAGGGTTAATAATCCTGTAGAAATTGCTGCTGTACCAGACGCAAAAACAACAGCACCTACACCACCCTCAATTGCAGCCAAACGTTCTTGCAAAATTTGATTTGTTGGGTTGTTTAAACGTGTGTAAATAAACCCTAATTCTTGTAATGAAAAAAGATTTGCTGCATGATCTGCATCATTAAAAACATAAGATGTAGTTTGGTAAATTGGAACAGCTCTTGCCCCTCCATTTGATTTTACATCATGACCTGCGTGCAACGCATTCGTTGCTAATTTTTGTGTACTCATTTTTCTATTTTTTTGAGTTAATAAATAATTAAAACAAAAGTCAAATGCATCATAAATATGATGTACTTAAAAGAAAAATGTTAAAAAGAAAAATAAGAATAGCCAGAACTAGCATATTCTTTTTTTGTTATCTATCCATTCTCAAATTTGAGATACTAAAACTAGTTTAGTATTTGGGTAGAATTTAGCACCTTCTTTATTGCTAAAGGGTTGCTAAGGCTTCACTGGGTCTAATCCCTCCACCTTTCTTGATAACATTTCAATAAGTTATTGAACTTTGTGAGTACAAATATTGCAACAGAAAAATTTAATATCCAAATAAAAAGAAGTTAATTTTATTTTAATTATCGATTTCAATTAATTTTAATACATTTTTTAAAGTATCTATAAATTTTAGTTAAAAATTCGTTTCGTTTTAGAATTATCACTTAAATTTGCAGTCGAATTTAAGAGGAAAAATTTGAACTGATTGCAACCTCAATAAAAAATGCTAAAGCAGTAATTTCCTACTTCTTTTAGCGACAAAGCAATCATTTTTAAATAAAAACAATTAAAATAAAATTGAATTATGTCGTATTTATTTACTTCAGAAAGTGTATCAGAAGGACATCCAGATAAAGTAGCAGACCAAATCTCTGATGCTTTAATAGACAATTTTTTAGCCTTTGATAAAACTAGTAAAGTGGCTTGTGAAACTTTAGTAACTACTGGTCAAGTTGTATTAGCTGGTGAAGTTAAATCTGATACTTATTTAGATGTTCAAAAAATAGCTAGAGACGTTATTAATAAAATAGGATATACTAAAGGGGAATATATGTTTGATGGTAATTCATGTGGAGTATTGTCTGCCATTCATGAACAATCACCAGATATTAATCAAGGAGTAGATAAAGCAAACCCAGAAGAACAAGGTGCTGGAGACCAAGGTATGATGTTTGGTTATGCAACAGATGAAACTGAAAACTATATGCCTTTAGCCTTAGAGTTGTCTCATAGATTATTAAAGGAATTAGCAGAAATACGAAGAGAGAATAAAGACATTACTTACCTTAGACCAGACGCAAAAAGTCAGGTAACTATTGAGTATTCTGATGATAATATCCCTCAAAGAATTGATGCCATAGTAATTTCTACACAACATGATGATTTTGACAAAAGTGAAGCAGTAATGTTAGCAAAAATCAAAAAAGATATTGTTGAAATTTTGATTCCAAGAGTTATTGCAAAGTTACCTGCTCATATTCAAAAATTATTCACAGACGACATTACTTATCATATTAATCCCACAGGAATTTTTGTAATTGGTGGTCCTCATGGAGATACTGGCTTAACAGGTCGTAAAATTATTGTAGATACATATGGAGGTAAAGGCGCACATGGTGGAGGTGCTTTTTCTGGAAAAGATCCAAGTAAAGTAGATAGATCTGGCGCTTATGCAACAAGACATATTGCAAAAAACTTGGTAGCTGCTGGTCTTTGTAAAGAAGTATTGGTACAAGTTTCTTATGCCATTGGTGTAGCAAAACCAACAAGTATACATGTAGATACTTACGGAACTGCAACTGTTAATTTAACAGATGGAGAAATTAGTAAAAAGGTAGAAGAGATTTTTGATATGCGTCCTTACTTTATAGAACAACGCCTTAAATTAAGAACACCTATCTATTCTGAAACTGCTGCTTATGGACATATGGGAAGAACTCCAGAGGTAAAAACAGTTACTTTTACAAATCCAATGGGAGAAACTGTTTCTGAAGAAGTAGAAACCTTTACTTGGGAAAAATTAGATTATGTAGATAAAGTTAAACAAGTTTTTCAACTTTAAAATCATAAATAGTATTACAAAACAAGCCTTTAGAAATTCTAAAGGCTTTTTTTATGTTAATTATTTTTTTTGCTTTAACAATTTATTAAGAATTCTGCCTTTTTAGTTTCCGTAATTTCGGGGGCAATTCAAACATAAATTAATTATGACAAAAAAAGTACTATCGCAACTTCTTTTAGTTGCATTCGTTTTTGCTTTTTCTTTAGATGCTGAGGCTCAAAAAAAGAAGAAAAGAAGTAAAAAAGATGATAAAAAAGCTGTGGCTGTAAAACCAAAGCCAAAACCTAAACCTAAAAAAGGTGCAATACAACCTTATGGTAAAGTGGTAACTAAAGACATGAAGACTGATGATGGTCTTTTTAAAGTGCATTCAAAAGACAATGCTTACTTATTTGAAATTCCGGATTCTTTATTAGAAAGAGAAATGTTAATGGTTACAAGAATTGCTAAAACTGCAAGCGGAATTGGTTTTGGTGGTGGAAAAACTAACACACAAGTTTTACGTTGGCAACGTAAAGACAAACAAGTTTTATTAAGAATTGTATCTCATCAAGTAGTTGCAGATACTATTTTACCAGTTCATGAAGCTGTAGTAAATTCTAACTTTGAACCTGTTTTATATTCTTTTCCTATAAAAGCTTATAATAAAGACACTACTGGTGTTGTTATAGACGCTACTAAATTATTAACAGAAGATATTAAGCCATTAGGTTTCCCTCAATCTTACAGAACTAGATATAGAGCAACTCGTTTAGATAAGTCTAGATCTTACGTAGAAAGAGTAAGTAGTTACCCAGAAAATATTGAATTACGTCATGTAAAAACTTATTTTGCATCTAACCCACCAAGTAATCGTAGTGTTGGTTCTATTTCTGTAGAAATGAGTAACTCTATGATTTTATTACCTAAGGTACCTATGAAACGTCGTTATTTTGACGAACGTGTTGGATGGTTTGCTAGAGGACAAACTGATTATGGTTTAGACGCTCAGAAAAGTAAAACTGTAACTTACTTAGACAGATGGAGATTAGAAGTAAAAGATGAAGATATTGAGAAGTTTAAGAGAGGAGAATTAGTAGTACCAAAAAAACAAATTGTTTACTATATAGATAGAGCTACACCAGAAGTGTGGAGAAAGTATATAAAGCAAGGTATAGAAGATTGGCAAGTTGCTTTTGAAGCCGCTGGTTTTAAAGAAGCTATTATTGCAAAAGATCCACCAACAAAAGAAGAAGATCCAGACTGGTCTCCAGAAGATGTTCGTTATTCTGTTGTTAGATATTTAGCTTCTCCAATTCCAAATGCAAACGGACCTCACGTAAGTGACCCACGTTCTGGAGAAATTTTAGAATCTGATATTAACTGGTATCATAATGTAATGTCATTACTAAGAAACTGGTTCTTTGTACAAACTGCTGCTATTAATCCAGAAGCACAGTCTACTGAATTTAAAGATGAAATTATGGGACGTTTAATTCGTTTTGTATCATCTCATGAAGTTGGGCATACTTTAGGATTACCTCATAACATGGGAAGTTCTGTAGCTTATCCTGTAGATTCTTTACGTTCTGCAACATTTACAAAAAAATACGGAACAGCACCTTCTATTATGGATTATGCTCGTTTTAATTATGTGGCACAGCCAGAAGATAAAGGTGTTGCTTTAATGCCAGATATTGGAGTATATGATAAATATGCTATTGCTTGGGGTTATAGACCAATTTTAGACAAAACTGCTAAAGAAGAAAAGCCAATTTTAGATTCTTGGATTTTAGAACATGCTGGAGACCCAATGTATCGTTTTGGACATCAACAAGCAGGTGGTGTTGTAGACCCTAGTTCTCAAACAGAAGATTTAGGTGATGATGCTATGAAAGCTAGTATGTATGGTATTAAAAACCTAAAAAGAATTTTACCTAAATTAGAAGATTGGACTACTAAAAAAGGTGAAACTTACGAAGAAATGGCAACTATGTATGGTCAAGTTTTAGGTCAGTTTAGTAGATACATGGGACACGTTGCTGCTAATGTTGGTGGTGTTTACGAATACTACAAAACAGCAGACCAAGATGGAGCTGTATATACGCATGTACCAAAAGATCATCAAAGAAATGCAGTTAAGTTTTTAAATGAGCAATTATTTAAGACACCAACTTGGATGATTGATAAAAACATTTTTAGTAAAACAGGTTTTTCTGGAAACATAGAACGTATTAACTCTATTCAAACAAGAGGGTTAAATGGTGTTTTAAGCCCTGGGAAAATGGCACGTATGATTGAAAATGAAACACTTAATGGAAATGATGCTTATAAAATAACTACATTGTTTTACGATTTAAGAAGAGGTGTTTGGAGTGAGTTATACAATGGAAAAACTATTGATACTTACAGAAGAAACTTACAAAGAGCTCATATTGAGCGTTTAGATTATTTATTAAACGACGCTAAAAGTCAAAGAGGTTTTAATGCTGGATACTTAAAAAGAAGTACAGTAAACATTGACCAATCTGATATTAAAGCTATGGTTCGAGGAGAATTAAATCGTTTAAAAAGAGATATCAAAGCTAATGTTGGTAAAGCAGCAAACACAGTTTCTAAATATCACTTACAAGATGCTTTAGCTAGAATAGATATGGCTTTAGATCCAAAATAGTAAAACATTATTTTTACACATTTAAAACCTCGCAATTTTGCGAGGTTTTTTTTATAAATAAGTTCTTATATTTAGTGTAGAAGAAACTGAGTAAGTTTTCTTCATAATAATGCTACTACTTATAAAAAATTGAACATAAATGATTGCTAAATATTACGACTTAAAAAACTTAAAAGGAGATATTACAGGAGGCTTAGTAGCTGGTGTTGTTGCTTTACCTTTAGCCTTAGCCTTTGGTGTACAATCTGGTTTAGGAGCTATAGCTGGTTTATATGGTGCAATTGCTGTTGGTATTTTTGCTGCTATTTTTGGAGGCACTAAAACACAAGCTAGTGGACCAACAGGACCCATGACTGTAGTTTCTGCTGCATTAGTTGCCTCTGCAATTGATATTACAGGTAGTTTACAAGCAGCCATGCCCATAATAGTTGCCACTTTTTTATTGGGTGGTATTTTTCAAATTGTATTTGGATTCTTAAATATTGCTGGTTATGTAAAGTACTTTCCTTATCCTGTAGTTTCTGGTTTTATGAGTGGTGTAGGTTTAATTATTATCATACTTCAACTATTTCCATTTGCAGGTTTATCTTCAGCAAAATCGACTTGGTTAGTATTACAAGATTTACCAAGATTATTCACAGATTTTAATGTTAATGCACTCTTATTAGGTTTATTAACTGTAATTATTTATTACGTTTTTCCTTATATATCTAAAGCAATACCTAGTGCTCTTGTAGCTTTAGTTGTTGCGTCTGTAGCGAGTTTCTTTTTAAATTGGGATGTACCATTAATTGGAGAAATTCCTTCTGGCTTACCAAGCTTACAAGTAGATGGTATATTTAGTATAGACGCAAGTGCTTATTCTCTAATTTTAGAGTATGCAATAGTCTTAGCAGTTTTAGGCTCTATAGATTCATTACTAACATCTGTTATAGCAGATAATATGACCAAAACAAAACACAATAGTAATAGAGAATTAATAGGACAAGGAATTGGTAATGCAATAGCAGGTATTTTAGGAGGTATACCAGGAGCTGGTGCTACTAAAGGAACAGTAATCAATATAAATAGTGGAGGTAAAACAAGACTTTCTGGAACCATACATGGTTTATTTTTATTAGCTGTTTTATTAGGCTTAAGTAAACTAGCTGCATACATTCCTCTTTCAGTTTTAGCAGGGTTATTAATACCTATTGCATTTAAAATTATAGATGCTAAAGGCTTTAAACACTTATTGGTTGTTCCTAAATCTGATGCAATAGTACTTATCATTGTGTTATTAATAACCACATTTGGTAGTTTAATTCAAGCAGTTGGTATTGGGTTGCTTTTGGCTTCATTATTATTCATGAAACAAGCTAGTGATATTGCAGAAGAAGGATTAGAAGTAGGAACATTAGCTGGGTTTAAAGGGGAGAAACCATGGCAAGATGAACTAGAGTTCTATGAAAAATATAAAGACAAAGTCTATATTAAGCACTTGTATGGCCCTTTGTTTTTTGGATTTACTTCTCATTTTCAAGAGGAAATAAAAAACATACCAAAAGAAGTAAAAGCTTTAATCATTAGAATGGATAGAGTGCCTTATATAGATCAATCTGGTTTATATGCACTTGAAAATGCTATCTTAGATTTAGAACAAAGAAATATTATGGTTTTATTAATAGATGTTGATGAACAACCTTGTGATAAATTAAAATCTATTGATATTATTCCTGATTTAATTAGTGAAGACCATATTTTTAAAACAGTTAATGAAGCTTTTGTTTTTTTAAAAACTGAATTAATAAAATAAAAAAGTAAGATAAATTTACTTTTTCAATCTAAACTCCATATAAATAGGTAAATGGTCTGAGGCTTGACCAAACTCATTTACTACTTTACCAGAAATATATTCAATAGAGTTTTTAGTGTAAAAGATATAGTCTATTCTTTCAAAAGGCTTTTTAGTATCGAAAGTATTTGGCGGATTTTGAAAATTAAAAGCAGCATTACCTGTTTCTTTCATTGCAAAAATCTTTTGAATAATGGCTTGATAATCTCTAGCTCTAGAATTAAAATCACCTAATAAAATAGTTGGATAATCTTGTGCATATTTATTATAAATACCCAAAACTTTCTCAAACTGTTGTACTCTTGTATTTTTATCAAAAGCCTCTAAATGAATGTTAATTACAACAACCTCTTTATCATTCAACACAACCTTTACTATCTGTGCTAAACGTTCTAAATAAAAGGCATCTCTATAAAATGGTTCGCTTTCTACTCTTTGTAAAACAATTCTTTCTTGATCTTTTAAAGGATATTTGCTAAGTATAGATTGGCCTGAAATTACTTTTCCAAAATGCATGCTTGGTGGCCAATAAGGAAAAGGTAAATAACGCTCATCCCAATTAACAGTTCTTGCTCTATAATTATATCCTAATGCTGCAATTTTTTCTTCTTGATTTACATGAAAAGATCTTGAAGCATCGTAATCTATTTCTTGAAAAGCTATGATATCTGGATTTATCTTTTTTGTTTCTGTAAGTACTTTTTGTAAATTAGTATCAAATAAAGATTGTGGTTTAGCTACAGCTCTATTGTTAGTCATGCCACTTAAATAACCAATATTGTAGGTTGCAATACTAAAAATTGAATCATTTTTAGGTGTAGTAAATTCATCAACAGTTATAATTTTTGCATATTCTTTTTCATCTAAAGTAGATGATGATGCCCAAAAATAAAATACAACTAAGGCTATTATTAATAAAACTAATATTCTAAAAAAGTACTTTACAAATTGTTTCATAAGTTTTCTGGTATATTTTCTGGTGGTTTATCATTTTTAAACTCACTAATCACTTTAGAGATTGATGACTCTAACCTTGCTTTATCTGTATTGTATTTTGGCGATAAATTTGATTTATCTGGAAACTGCTCTATAGTTACAGTTGTAGAAGGGAAAGCAAACTCTACTCCTAATTCTGCAGCTAACTTTATAATGGCAATGTGTAATCTGTGTTTAGATGATTGTTCTACACCCCAAGCTAAGCTTTTAAAATAAACATTAACCATTATTAATAATGCAGAGTCTCCAAAACCTGTAAATTCTACATTATAAGAATCAGATCTAGTTTCTGGATGCTCTATAACAATTTTACGAACTCCATTTACAAAAGCTTCTATTAATTCTGGTGGAGTATCATAACGTAAACCTAAATTGGTATTATATCTTCTGTATAAACGTAAACCTTTATTGTTAATTACAATTTCAGACAACTTACTATTAGGTATTTGATAAACAGAAGTATCTGCAGCACGAACTCTTGTAGATCTAAATCCAACTCTTTCTACTGTACCTACAACTTCACCAGCTTCAATCCAATCATCTATATGAAAAGGTTTGTCTAAAAAAATCATTATAGTACCTATAAGATTTTTTACAGTGTCTTGAGAAGCTAAAGCAAATGCTAAACCACCAATGGTAGCTCCAGCAATTAATGTAGTGGTATCTACACCAAATAAATTTAATAATTTAAAAACTCCAATAACAATTACTAAACCTGTAAAAAAGTTATTTAAAATTGGCACTAATTGATCATCTAGTCTACTATGTGTATTCTCAGTAAATTCTGAATACATCTTCATAACCACCTTTACTAATTTTAAGAAGACGTAAATCCAAAATACAGTTTCAACTATATTTAATGCTAAGAATATCCATTTATTAAAAGTGATAGAGAACTGTAAAGAAGGTATAAATAGTTCAATGATATTTATACAAATCAACAAAGCAATTGGGTGAGCTAATTTTTTTAGTTCATTATCTATATCTTTATTTGAAATGTTTTTTAAAACAGATTTATGAATTCTTTGTAAGATAGAAAAAGCAACTTTTTTTACGATGATATAAATAAAGATGTTTAGTATCAACAAAATGATAAATCCTAAAATTTGCCAAATTTCTATAGACCCTATTTTTTTATGCCCAAATACTGGTATAATTTCTTGAAACTTATCTATGTACCAAGGAAAAACACTATTGTAAATAGCATCTATTTTAGTAATAGTTTCTCTAGAATAATACCACTTGCCCTCTATTTTTTCTAAATAAATTTCGGGCATTCTATCTGGAAACATAATGTATCTAGATACTGCTGTAACTCCAATTGAATCTACATAATTACTATTTATTGGCACCTTAGTAAAGTCTACAAATAAACCTTTACCATCTAAAATTTGTTTAATTTTTATAGCCTTTCTAATAGCTTTTTTATTTTCTAAACCATAAATGGTTTTTGCAGATTTATTAGGTTGATAAGAATCTGGTTGTAAAAAGTAAAGATGTGTATTTAAAGTGGCATTAGGGTTACTTAAATTTACTTTTACTGTATCTAGTAATTGCTCTTGAGCACTTAATAATAAAGGAAAAAAAAGAAAAAGTAATCTTAGTTTTTTCATATTCAATTTTGTTAAATATACGTTAAACACATAACAAATTTAAACCTTTTAAGAATTATGTTGTCAAAGAATTGAAAATAAAAAATAATTAAACAAGAATATTATGAGAAAATTAGCAAGCATATTAGTTTTAGTTTTTGCCTTTACATTAACTGCAGAAGCACAAAAAATGAGAAATCAAAAAAGACCAAAACTAACTGTAGAACAACAAACAGATTTAGCTGTAAAAAAAATGACGTTAGCTTTAGATTTAACTGAAAAGCAACAGAATCAAATACAACCTCTTATAAAAGCAAAAGTTTCTAAAAGAAAAGCAATGATGGAAAAGCGTTTAGAAATGAGAAAAAACAACACTAAACCTACTGCAGATGAAATGTATAAAATGCAAGCAGAACGTTTAGATGACCAAATTGCAATGAAAAATAGAATGAAAAATATTCTTAATAAAGAACAATTTGAAAAGTTTGAAAAAATGGCTAGAGGAAGAAAAATGAAAGGGAAAAAAATGATGAAAAAAAGAGGAGCTATGAAGAAAAGAAAAATGCTAAAAGATCGTAAAGAAGATAACTAATTTTGGTTGATTGGTTGATTAAAAAAGCCCAGTTTCATCTCTGAAACTGGGCTTTTATTTTTGTATTATTCTTTAAACCAGCCTGAATATTTTACATAGTTATTCGCAATTCTATCTATTTCACCAGAAATTAATTCTTGTGATATATCTTTCACTTTTTTTGCAGGCACACCTGCATAAATACTTCCAGCTTCAACTCTTGTATTTTTAGTAACCACTGCACCTGCTGCAATAATTGAGTTGCTTTCTACAATACAATCGTCCATAATTATGGCACCCATACCTACCAAAACATTATCATGAATGGTACACCCATGTACAATCGCATTGTGCCCAATTGAAACATTATTACCAATGGTTGTAGGTGATTTTTGATAAGTCGCATGTATAACTGCACCATCTTGAATGTTGACTTTATTGCCAATTTTTATAAAATGTACATCTCCTCTTAATACTGCATTAAACCAAATAGAACATTGTTTTCCTAAAGAAACTTCACCAACAATAGTGGCATTTTCTGCAACATAACAATCTTCTGGAATTTGTGGGTGTTTGTTATTTACGGGTTTTATGATGGGCATATTTATAGTTTTAATTGGTTCATTTTGGTTTTTAATTAATCATTTAAAATAAGACAACAAATTACTCTTTTGTGATGCAGAAACTAAAATTTCTTTTCCATTAGAAACGATAACACTACCTCCTTTTCCTTTTTTGTATTTAGTAATCGCATTTATGTTTACCAAATACGATTTATGAATTCTTACAAATGCATGTTCTTTCAATATTTCTTGAAAATATTTAAGTGTTTTACTCACTAGTTTTTTTGAGCTTGCTAAATGAATTTCTGTATAATTATCATCTGCTTTACAAAACACAATATCATTTACATCTAATACTTCAAAACCATCTTGTTGTGGTATGGTTATTTTACCTTTTACTGTATTGGTTTGTGGTGTTAATATTTGATGCTGCAGTTGATTTTCTTTTTCTTTAATTTCTGATACAATATTTACTGCTTTTATGAGCTCGTCTATAGAAATCGGTTTTAGTAAGTAATAACTTGCATCATTGTTTAAAGCTTCTATTGCATAATGGTCGTAAGCAGTAACAAAAACGGTTTCAAAGGTTCTATTTTCTACTTTTTCTAATAAATCAAAAGCATTACCAAAAGGCATTTCTACATCTAAAAACACCAAGTCTAATTCGTTGTTTTTAATCAATTTATAAGCATCATCAATGGTACTTGCTTCACCAATTAAATTTACATTAGGGCAATATTTACCTAAATAATTTCGCAGAATATCTCTACTTATTTGTTCGTCTTCTACAATGATAGCTTTTAGTTTCATATCAATTTTTCTTTAATAACAACTCAACTTTTGTGCCCTCTCCATTTTCTAAAGCATCAGTAACTTTTACAGAAATACGTTCTTTGTACATACTGTTTAGAATGGCTATTCTATTTTTTATAGTACTCATTCCTTTAGATTTCTGTTTTAACTGATTTTTTGTTTTTAATTCTTGAGACTTTTTTCTTCCTATTCCATCATCAATAATTACAATTGAAACAGTTTCTACATCTTTTTTTGTGATAGAAATCTCTAAATTCCCTTTTTCTTTTTTATATCGTAAACCATGCCAAATAGCATTTTCTATGTAAGGCTGTAATAACATTGGCGGAATTGAAAATTGATCTAAGCTTATATTTTCATCAACCTTTATTTGATAATCAAACTTATCTTTAAATCGATTATGTTCTAATTTTACGTATAATTCTAATAACTCTACTTCTTTTGTAAGTGGTATAAAATCTTCATCAGAATTTTCTAAAACAGAACGCATTAACACAGAAAACTCACTTAAATATCTATTTGCACTTCTTTCATCATTAACAGCTATAAAACTATTTACAGAATTTAATGCGTTAAAAATAAAATGCGGATTCATTTGAGAACGCATAGATTTTAAAGCCAATAAATTATTTGCTAATTTTTGTTGCTTATTGGTTCTAAACATAAAATAAGCGAGTAAAGAAATCAATAATAAACCTCCAAAAAGTGAGTAAATTAAAATGCGTTGTTTTCGATTACTTTCTTCTGATAATTTTTGATCTATATACGCTAAACTAATTTTGCTTTCTGCTAACTCTTTGTCTTTTTCTAAGCTAGTTATTCTATTTTGATTGTCTGCAATTCGTTTAGAAAAACGCTTTACTTGCTGTATTTCTTGTTCTTTTCTTATGTATAAAGAATCTACTAAGGCAACATATTCTTTGTAATTTTTTAATGCATTTACTTCATCACCAAGAGTCGCAAAAGTTTCAGATATTTTACGTGTTGCATCTTTAGCAACCACAATATCTTTATTTCTTTTAGCATCTTCTTTACTCTTTTCTAAATATGGCAAAGCTTGTTTGTAGTCTTCTTTTTGTATATATGCGTTACCAATTTTATAGTTGATTTTCTGAGAGGTAATAGAGTCTTCTTCTTTACTAATTTTTCTTTGACTACTATTTAATTGTGCTTTTTGTAAACTCTTTTTTCTTAATTGAATTTCATCATCAAAACGTTGATTTGCATTATAAAAATCAGCTACTTTTTCTTCTTCTTTTAAAGCACGAACAGGACTCTCTTTTTCAGCCAGATTTATCGATTTTTTAAAAAGATTTTCAGCCTCAGAAATTTTACCTTGGGCAGCATAAACATCTGCTATTTTAGAATTTAAATCTGTAATTTTAGGTGTTACCAAATTGTCTTTTGCAATTTGTAAGGCATCTTGATAATTAGTTCTTGCAGTTACTAAATTTTTCTGAGCAAAATTTACATCACCCAATCCTTCAAAAACTTGTATTTCTTGGTAATTACTTAATTTACTATTCTTTAATGAAGTGTAATTTTCTTTACTCTCTTTATATTTTTTTAATAAAAACTGAGTTTTAGCAATAGCAATTTTTGTGTCTATTTCTTCGTTAATTTGATTTGACAATTTATAATTGTATTCAGCCAAATCAAACTGCTTCCAATAAAAATAAATATCTGCTAAGGTCTTATAGGTTTTAGCATTTCTTCTTTTATTTTGATTGTTGGCTAGCGCTTTTTCTATAAAAGAAACACTCTTTTCTATATCTTTCTTTTTATAGTAATTTGCAGAATCTAGATTTTGTAAATAAGCATCTCCTCTCTTTATTTTTTTTGAACTATATCTATCTGAAGCATAATTTTCTACAATTATTTTAATATCCTCACTTGAGGTAAGTGTATGATGAACCGTTTCAAAATCTGGATGCGTAACTCTTACATCATCTCCTACTTTTGCTTTAACAATATAGCTACCTTGTATATCTGGTAAAGAATAGCTCATTCCGTTTACAAAAATGGTGACACCCTTTTTTATAACGTTATTTTTTTCATCAACAATTTTTATTCGAACAGAAAACTCAACTCCTTTTTGAGTAATTATAGTTTGCTGAGAAAATAGAGGAAAAACACAAAAAAGTAAAAAAGTAAATAATATGTTTATTTTTTTTCTCATTACTATTTTCTGTTTTCTTTCTTTCTAAATAAATTACCTATTCTTTTAAAAATATTAGGTTTCTTTTTAACCACTGCATAACCTGCAACAACAACTACTTCTCCTAACAATTCTTCATCTTCTTTAAGTGTTACAACAAGAGGTTTTTTTATTTTTAAAACGTCTATTTCTTGTTTTTTATAACCTAAATATGAAAAAACTAAGATAATCGACTTTCTTTTTTTATTGGGTATTTTAATTGAAAAGTTTCCATCAAAATCTGTTTCTGTACTAATTTTTGAGCCTTTTAATGTAATATTTACTCCAGGTAATTCTCCTGATTCATCTCTAACTTTTCCTTTTAAAATGATATCTTGTACTAGAGTGTCATTATTAATAGTAAACTGATTTTTTACCTCAATTTTTTCTGTTTGTGCTTTTTTAGATTGAGAATACAAAGGATTTGTTGAAAGTAATGCAGACAATAACGCTAAACCAGCAGCAACTTTAGGCAAACTACTTTTTTGATAATTGTGTATTTCTTTATTTAACTGATCTTCTCTAAACCTACCACATAAATTATTGTTTTTTAAGATTAGATCAGCAATCTCTGTGTTTGTTAATGAGGTAAAATCTATAACTTCTTTACTACAACTTTTGCAAAATTTCCCTTTTTCTGTTGGCGTCATTTTGCCAAAATCTTCATGACAAGGTTTAGGTACATGTATTTTAAATTTCATAATTATCACTTTAAAATCATGATAAACTTAGGAACAAATTAGCTGTCAAAAAAATTACTAATCTCTAATATTAGCTCTTTTTACCTTAAAAAAGCAGGGTTTACGAAATAAGATTTAGCGTTTACTCATTTAAAAAGACACTTTACTCATTCTAACTTTTTTTTGAATTATGTTGGCATTAATATTGAATTGTATTTAGCAACCAAACTTATATGTCTAAGTATCAATTTAAAAAGAAAAAAATCATGAAATCATTAAAATTAAGCGCTGTAATTCTGTTATTACTATTCACTTCTACTTTTAGTTTTGCAGACCATCAACCTAAAAAGAAACAAACTATAAAAGTGGCCTTGTTATTAGATACAAGCAATAGTATGGATGGTTTAATAAATCAAGCAAAAGCGCAACTTTGGGAAATTGTAAACGAACTTTCTTATGCTAAGTATGGCATTCAAAAACCTAATTTAGAAATTGCTTTGTATGAGTATGGTAACTCAAATTTACCTTCTAGAGAAGGCTTTATAAGGCAAGTTTTACAGTTTAGTAATGATTTAGATGAAATATCTGAAAAGCTTTTTTCTTTAACTACAAATGGTGGTAATGAGTTTTGTGGGCAAGTGATACAAACTTCTTTAAATGAATTAGATTGGGGTACTAATAAAAATGATTTAAAACTACTTTTTATTGCAGGTAATGAACCTTTTACACAAGGTAAAATTAATTATAAAGAGGCTGTTGCTAATGCAAAAGAAAAAGAAGTTGTAGTAAATACTATTTTCTGTGGAAATTATTCAAACGGAATTTCTGGTATGTGGAAAGATGGTGCAGATTTAGGTGGTGGTGATTATTTAACTATTAATCAGGATGAGAAAATTGTTCACATCAATACACCTTATGATAATGATATTATCATTTTAAACAAAAAATTAAATGGTACTTATATTTATTTTGGAAAAAAAGGATACTCTAACTATAACAAACAAAAGGTACAAGATAGTAATGCAATGCAAATGCAAGAAGCTGTTGCTGTAAAAAGAGCAGTTAGTAAAAGTTCTAGATTATATAATAATGCAAAATGGGATTTAGTAGATGCTGATAAAAATGGAAAACTTGATTATAAAAAAATTGAAAAAAAGAATTTACCACAAGCTTTACAAAATAAATCTGAAAATGAGATAAAAGCTTATGTTCAATTAAAAGCTAAAGAAAGAGAGGAAATTCAACAAAAAATTCAAGAATTAAACAGTAAAAGAAGAAAGTATATCGCAAAAAAACAAAAAGAATCTATAAAAAAAGATGACTTAAACAATGTTATGATAAAAGCGATAAAGAGACAAGCAAAATTAAAAAATTACTCTTGGTAATATAGTTAGTTGATTTGTAAAAAAGCCTGTAATTTGTTTACAGGCTTTTATTTTAATTTTAATTTTTGACCAACAGAAATTGTATTATCTGTTAATCCATTAAGCGCTTTTAGTTCAGACACACTTAATCCAAAACGTCTTGAAATAGAGTATAAAGTATCTCCTTTTTTAACTTTATAAGATTTAGATTTTGTAATGGTCTCTTTTGTTTTCTTTTCCCTTTTAGGCTTTTCGTATTTAAAGTTTTTCTTCTTTACATCATCAAACTCATATAACTTATAATCTTCTATAATTTTTATTAATTTATTTGGGTATTTTTTATCAGTGGCATACCCTGCTTTTCTTAACCCTTTTGCCCATTTTCTGTAATCTTTGGTACCATAAGAAAATAGAAATGCATAACGTCTTCTCTGTGTTAAAAATTTAGAATGGTCATCAAATGAAGTTTCTACATATTTGTATTTTCTAAAACATTCACCTTTTTCATCATCATCATGATAAACACGTTGACCTTGCCAACCTGTATGACACTTTATCCCAAAATGATTGTTAGATTTCATAGCCAATTCGCTTCTACCTCTACCAGATTCTAAAATACCCTGAGCTAAAGTTATACTAGCAGGAATTTTATTTTCATGCATTTCATGAACTGCTAAGGGTGCATATTTTCTAATATAAGCGAGTGTATATTTATTTAATTTTGGGTTTTTTCTTTTAAGTTTCTTGGTAATTTCTACCTCATCTACAGAAGGTAATTTTACAGGTTTTTTTTCAACTGAAACAACATCTGTATTTTTCTTTTTATTTGTTGCATTTTTAGAAGAACCACAAGAAAAAAGTAGTGCTGTACAAAAAAGAGTGATAATTATTTTAAACTTCATTAATAGACAATAATTTCTTTATTTTTCTTTTTTAATTTTTGGTTAAAACCCTCAATTCCTTGAATGCCACCTGTATGAATTGCTAGAATTTTACTCCCTTTTTTAAATTGATTTTTCTTAATCATATCTAAAATACCAAACATCATTTTACCTGTATAAATTGGATCTAACAAAACACCAGTATCTTTATTAAAATCATTAATAAAACGAATTAACTCATCTGTATATTTTGCATAGCCGCCAAAATGATAGTTAGTTTGTATACTCCAATTTGATTTTGAGGTATGTTTTTTGATGTCATCAAACAAAAAATTTCCTTTTAAAGCAGGAAATCCTATTACTTTTTGGTGTTTAGATGATGTATTAATTACCCCCGAAATTGTACCACCAGTTCCAACTGCACAACAAATATAATCGAATTTTGCATCACTAACCGTTAAAATTTCTTCACATCCTTTTATAGCTAAATCATTGGTTCCTCCTTCAGGAATTAAATAAAAATCACCATATTTTTCTTTTAAATTATGTATAAAACTATCTTCTAATTTGTTTCTATAAAGCTCTCTTGAAACAAATTCAAATTGCATATTATGTTCATAAGAATTTTTAAGAGTAGTATTTTTTGATAAGGTATTAGATACATCTAACCCTAATTCCTCACCTCTAATAACACCTATAGTTTTAAAGTCTGTTAAATAACCAGCAACAGCTGTTGCTACAATATGATTTGAAAATGCACCTCCAAAAGTTAGCAGTGTATTTTTATTTGTTTTTTTAGCTTCTTGAATATTATATTTTAATTTTCGAAACTTATTGCCAGAAACAAAAGGATGAATTTCATCTTCTCTTTTAATAAATAATTCAATACCTTTTTCTTCCAAAAAAGAAAGTTGAATTTTTTGATTTTTTGATATAAATTGTTGTGTGAAAAAGGTTTCCGTAAACTTTAATTTTGAATGAATAACAAAAATAAACCATAAATTTTAACAGTAAAGCTATTTGGCTTTTATTTAGAAATTTACGACCTTAGTACACTTATTGTTATGTGCCTATTTTGAAAAACTTACTTTTCTTTTTTTGTTTTTTTTACACTATTTCATTTATTGGGCAAATTACATATATAGAAAATTTTAATGATAAAGGTATACCTACAAATATACCTAATGGCAGTTACTGGAAATACTTTAATGATATTCATCCATATCAAAATACTTGGGAAAAATTTATTCCAGGAGATGGCTTTGCTTATATAAAAGTTGATGCTGACATACATAATGACACAGATACAACATACCCTTATCAAACCATGGTTTTTGGTGGAGCCACAGAGAATCATAGAATAGAAGTTAGAATGAGAGGAGCAGTTGTAGATGGTGGTTTGGTTGGTTTTTTGTTTACCTATTCAGAAAATAGTTTAGGAACAAATTTTAATGAAGTAGATATAGAAGTTGTTGCAAATGATAGAGATGTAGATGTGCATGAAACTTTACCTCCAAATGGATGGACAGATGCTCGTTTTAATAGTTGGAGAAATGCAAGTACAACTACTTTTTTACCAATTACAGGTTCTGCAAAACCAGTTGTAAATGATAAAGGAGAAAAAATATCTTTAATAGATAATGAATTTCACACCTATACAATTGATTGGAGAACAGATCAAGTTGATTTTTATATTGATGGTTTTTTACAAGATTCCTTTAATACTAATATTGCTGCTGGTTGGGGTGAAGTTATTATTGGCTTCAGAAATTTACCTTGGGCTAAAGATTTTAATTGGACAGGTGAACATTACCTAGTTGTAGATTACTTTAAAGTACAATATTTAAATAGCTTATCTATTAAAGATAATTCTATTTCTAAAATAAAAGATGTAGCTGTCTACCCAAACCCTGCTCAAAATGAATTAAACATTACTAGTAAAGATTTTTATAATATCAATAAAATAGAAATTTTTAACTCACTTGGTAAACGACTAATTTCCTTTTCTAATTATCAGAATAAAATTGACATTTCTAATCTCTCAACTGGTCTTTATTTAGTAAATACTTATTTTATTGATGGAAGTATCATTACTAAAAAACTGATGAAAAAATAATTGATGAATAAGCTTTTAATCATTCTTTCTGTTTTATTTTTCTCAATTTCTTGTACTACTAAAAACAATAAAAAATTTAATTTAAAAGAAGGAGACATTTTATTTCAAGATAGCGATTGTGGACCTTTTTGTGAATCTATAGAAAAAGTAACTTTTGGTTATAAAGGGTCTAAATTTTCTCATGTAGGAATGGTTATTTACAATGATAGCAATGAACTCATTGTTATAGAAGCCATCTCAGAAGGGGTCGTAAAAACTTCTTTATACGACTTTCTAAATCGTTCTTTTGATGCTAAAAATAATCCAAAAGTTGTGGTTGGTAGATTGAAAGAACAACATCAAAACTTACTAAAAAAAGCTATTGAGTTTTCTAAAACTAAATTAGGCTTAGCTTATGATGAAGTCTTTGATATCAACAATAATAAATACTACTGCTCTGAATTAATTTATGATTCTTTTAAATTTGCAAATGAAAACAAACCCATTTTTGAATTGCAAAAAATGACCTATAAAGATCCAGCAACCAATAAAACATTTCCTATTTGGGATGATTATTTTAAAAAATTAGGTGTAGCCATACCAGAAGGAAAACCTGGTTTAAATCCTGGTGGAATGTCTAAAAGTAATTATTTAGATATTATTCATTTTTATGGTATACCAGAAGGATATTTAAATCAAGAATAAAAAACTATCCAAATTGTGAAACTTGTTCTTCAACCTTTTCCCATTCTTCCATTAAAGCATCTACTTTTGCTTTTTTAGCTTTGTATTTTTCAAAGAAATTAGGTCTTGCAGAAACTTCATCATAATTTTGAGCCAATTCTAAATCTAACTTTTCAATTTCGGCCTCTAAATCAGCAATTTCAGTTTCTATTTTAGACAACTTATTATTTAATTTTTTAAGTTCTTTTTCTTCTTCTTTAGAACGCTGGTATGCTTCTTTTTTAGTTGATGATTTTTCTTCTTTTACAACAGTTCTTTTTTCAGCTTCTCGTAAACTTTCCATTTTATGTTGCTCTAAGAAATAGTCGATATCACCTAAATATTCTTTAATTTCTCTGTCTTTAAAACCATAGACTGTTGTGCATAAACCTTGTAAAAATTCACGATCGTGTGAAACTAAAATTAAAGTACCATTAAAGTTTTTTAAAGCCTCTTTTAACACATTTTTAGAAGCTATATCTAAATGGTTTGTAGGCTCATCCATTATTAACACATTAAAAGGTTGTAATAATAATTTACATAAAGCCAATCTATTTCTTTCACCTCCAGAAAGCACTTTCGCTTTTTTATCTACAGCATCACCACCAAATAAAAAAGAACCTAACATGTCTCTAACACGCATTCTATTATTATCTGTTGCAGCATCTTCCATGATTTCTAATACTGTTTTTTCTGGTGGTAAATATTCAGATTGATTTTGAGCAAAATACCCAACCTCTACATTATGACCTAACTTTAAATGTCCTTTAAACGGAATTTCACCAACCATCATTTTAGCAAGTGTAGATTTACCTTGACCATTTTGCCCCACAAAAGCAATTTTACTGTTACGTTCTATTAATAAATCAACGTTTTCTAACACCTTTTTATCACCATAACTTTTAGCTAAATTTTCTGCTTCAACAATAATTTTACCAGGTTCTTTAGAAATTGCAAAACGCACATTCATCACAGCATTATCATCTTGATCTACTTCTATACGTTCTACTTTTTCGAGCTTTTTAATTAGAGATTGAGCCATAGAAGCTTTACTAGCTTTCGCTCTAAATTTCTCTATTAATTTTTCTGTTTGCTCAATTTCTTTTTGTTGATTCTTTTGAGTCTGTAATTGCTTTTCTTTAATTTCTTCTCGTAATTCTAAAAACTGAGAGTATGGTTTTTTATAGTCGTAAATCTGTCCTAAAGAAATTTCTATAGTTCTGTTAGTTACATTATCTAAAAACATTTTATCATGAGAAACCAAAACAATAGCACCTGCATAATTTTTTAAGAAGTTTTCTAACCAAATAATCGATTCAATATCTAAGTGGTTTGTAGGTTCATCTAATAATAGAATATCATTATTCTGTAATAATAATTTTGCCAATTCTATTCGCATTCTCCATCCACCAGAAAAGGTATCAGTTAGCTTATCAAAATCTTCTCTTTGAAAACCTAAACCTTGTAATATTTTCTCTGTATCTCCTTGATAATTATAACCTCCTAGCAGTTCGTAACGTTCTTGTTTATCTGTTAAATTCTGAATTAACTCTGTATAAGAATCACTTTCGTAATCGGTTCTTGTAGTTAATTGATGATTGATATCTTCTAGCTCTACCTCTATTTGTTTAATTTCTTCAAAAGCTTGATAAGCTTCTTCTAAAATGGTTCTTCCTTGCACAAAATCGATGTCTTGTCTTAAAAAACCCATTCTTATATCTTTATCAAACGCCATAGTTCCTCCACTACTTTCTATATCTTTAGATAGCACTTTTAGTAAGGTAGATTTTCCTGCTCCGTTTTTACCAATTAAACCAATTCTATCACCTTTATTTAATTTAAAAGTAATACCAGAAAATAAGTCTGATCCCATAAAGGAAACAGATAAGTTATGTACGTTTAACATTTAATTTTGCTAATTTTGTAGTGTGCAAAACTAACTAAAAAAATACAGTTTATCATGTTTAAAAAAGGGACAAAAATCTATAGCATTTTTAACGGAAAATGTCCAAGGTGTCATGAAGGTGATTTCTTTAAACATGACTTTACATTTAATCCATCAAAAATTACAAAATTGCATGATAACTGCTCTCATTGTAATTTAAAATATATGATTGAACCTTCTTTTTTTTATGGAGCAATGTATATTAATTATGGTATAACAGTGGCTATTTCTGTAGCTGTGTTTGTGGTTGCAAAATTAGGTTTTGAATTAGATTTGTTACAATCGTTTTTAATGGTTTTAGCAGCTTTAATCGTTTTAGCACCAATTAACTTAAGGCTTGCTAGAATTCTTTGGATTAATATGTTTGTGAATTTTAAGGAAGAAACTGAAATTGAGAAATTTAAAGAGTAAAAATTAAAGTTAATTAAATCTTTTGATATCAATTTCTTTATCTAATTCTTGTTGGTGCTCAATAAAGTTATAGAGTTCTTTAGCAACAGTAGGTGCAATCATTACACCTCTGGTACCTAAACCATTTAGAATAAATAAATTTTTATGTGCACTATGTTTACCAACTAAAGGTCTTCTATCTTTTGTTGTGGGTCTAACACCTGCTGTATGCTCTGTAATTGTATACTGAACAGCAATTACTTTTTTGAGTTTTTCTATTAATTCTTGCTTTCCTTCTTCTGTAGGTTTAGAGGTTTTATCTGACCAATTAAAAGTTGCACCTACTTTATAATAATGATTGCCTAAAGGCAATACAAAAACGGTTGATTTAACTTGAAAATTAATCTCTAATTCAGGTGCATAAATGGTGATAGTTTCTCCTTTAACTCCTGTTAATGGTAAATGATTAAAAAATGGATTATGTTTTAAACCAAACCCTTCTGAGAATACTATTTTAGTTGCTTGAATATCTTGATATATCAGTTGATTTTCTGCGATTTCTAGCTGGTTATAATAAAATTTTTGAATTCTTAATTTCTGTTCTTTTAGTAAAAAATCTCTATAAACTTTGACGAGTTTATTGGTGTCTATTCTACCTGTTTCTTTTACATTTCCAAAACCAAATTCAGAGAAAACACCTTTGTAATTTTCATGATCTAATTTGTCATCTAAATAATTACCAATATCATGTTTATCTATGGCTGTAAACCAATTATTTTGGTCTTCTATAGACTTAAATACTTTTTTAGTGACAAACTTTTCATCAAAATTAGTTTCGAATGTTTGTTCTAATTTTTCATAATGTGGTAATGCAACTTTTAATTGCTCAGTTGCATTCCAAACTGGAGTAAATCTTTTTAAAATAACAGGATTATAAACACCTCCAGCAACTAAAGAAGACGTTTGAGACTCATCTTCAAAAACAATAAAAGATTTATTGTTTGCTAAAAGTTCTTCAGCAAAAGCCAAACCAGCTAAACCTAATCCTACTATGATATAATCTACTTTCACCTTGTAAAAATACTTCTTAAAACTAAAAAACGTTCCAAAATTTGGAACGTTTTTTATCTTATTTTTAAATTGGAATTAATAATTCCACATATCAATTTCTCGATTTCTAATTTCTTCTTTAATCTTATTGGCTTCTAATAATTGGAATAATGAATTACCTCTAACATAATCAGAAATGGCTCTATTACCATAAATATTTTCTTCTCTAACAATTACAGAACTAAATCTTCTAGCATTTAATAAATGATCGTAAGAAATAGGATGTGCAGCATTCATTGGATTAAATACCTTAGACTCATGCAAAACTTCTCTTGCGTTAGGAAAGAAAATCCAGAAAAGCTCATAAAGATTTTCATCTTCTACACCTTCTACACCTAAAGTTTGTACATCTCTACCCATTGGTGCTAATGCTAATAATCTGTATTTCATTTCTCCTTGAAGCTTATCAAAATACCACATACCTTTTAACATATAACCACCAACATCTTCTGTTTGAATATTAAAAGTATCTGTATAACCATTTTCTTCACGTATGTTAACTAAACGAGTGTCAATTTCGTCTTGTGTTATTTTAGTTGTAAAGAAAGAATCTGTATATGCTTCTTTTATTTTTCCTGATCTAATTCCTTTAATTAAAGTATCAAATAAAGATCTTCTATCTGAAGAAATATTAGTAGTATCTATTGGAAAATAATAAGGTAAATTTATTTTTTGATTTAAATCTACAAATTCCCAAACTACTTTAGACCACATGATATCTCTATCATCTACATAACCATAAGGTATTGGTCCATCATTATCTGCACCTATTTGTTGTTGGCTTTTTTTACCAATTTCGTTTGCAGATTTTGCGTTTAAAATATTTGCTTGCGCATTTACTAAACTAACTGCAAAACAGATACAAATAAGAGTTAAAAATTGTTTCTTCATGATTTTCTAATTTTTCTTAGTTAGTCAATTCTATACTTACAGGTAATACCCTTTTTAGCTTATAACTAGAATTTACAACATTAGCTTGTATGTCATAAATATTTATAATATCTCCTCTTTTAGCCTTTGATAAAGCTCTTTTAGCATTAGCATTTAAAGTAGAACCATTTACAATAATGGTTAATTGACCTGGTACTTTTATTTTAAAACTAGTTACTTGTAATTTTAAATCGAATTCAAAATCTGGTAAACCTGCAGCTATTGGTGCATTAGATAAACCTGACTTTGGCATTCTTACAATACCATATTGATTTCTAACAGAACCTTGTGCAGCTGGTACATCTTTAATTCTAAACGTTGCTTTAGAATTTACAGTTTTACCACTACTTAGTTTTGCACTTACATTTATAGTAGCAACATTACCAGAACCAGGTCTAATCATATAACTACTTCCATTTTTAGTTAATTTTCCACCAGTTGCAGATACAGTTAAGTTATTAGAACCTACACCAGGTAAAGAAACTGATATTGGATTGCTTAATCCTCTATACACCACATTCATTCTATCTGCAGAAACTACAGCACCACTTGGTTCTGCAATTACAGAATACTCACTTTCAAAAGGAATAACCGCTGGTTTTCCATCTTGCATAAAGGTAATTTCTCCTTTAATAGATTTTTTACCAACATTTCCTGCAGACATATTTAGCAAAACTTGCCCATTTTCTACATTGTCAGTAATATCTCTACCATTTAGCGTAACTTTAGTAGGTACTAAATTAGAATCGTATCTACCTAATACTACTTGTCCTGTTACATTTTCACCTGCAAAATATGCAGTTTTATTTAATGAAACTATACCTTTATAATTGTTGGTTGTTAACTTACTATCTGCTTCTAATTGACCTCCTAAAAGTTCTGTTAACATCTCGCTTTCAGTATTTTTAATGCTAGCCTGCATCTGAGTAATACTTGTTAAAGATGCAATTAAAGGGAACCCTTTGTAACGTGAATCTAACCAATCTAATTTTTTAGTTTCACTTATTTTTTTATTAATAACACTATCTGTACTAAAACGAAAAGCAACTCTTTCATTAAGGGCTTTATAATCTGAGCCTAAAGTAGAAATAACTGTATTTCTATAATTATTAATATTATCTACAAACTCTTGACCTTCTTTAGTTTTGTTATCTCCTTGAAAAAAGTATGATTCTAAAAAGTCAGTTTTATCCATAGTTTCATAGTCAGTTTTATCTTCTATACTAGCCTGCATAGTATCTTTTAACTGTTCTAAATATTTATAGAAATTATTTGATAAAGACTTTACTTTCTTAGCTTTTTCATTTAAAGGGGCAAACTTTTCTGGCTGATCTTGAGCTTTTTGTGATAACCCTTCATAACTAATGCTGTTTTTTCTTTCAGTAGCATCAGTATTAACTTTCATTTCTTCTTTAATAAAACCAAAAGCAGATAATACTTCTTTACTCATATTCATTGCTAACATTGCAATAAATACAAGATACATTAAGTTAATCATCTTTTGTCTTGCGGACATTTTTCCTCCTGCCATTCTTAATTAGTTTTTAAGTTATACGTTTTATTTAACTAATTATTTGCTAGACATTGCAGAAAGCATACCGCCATAAACTCCGTTTAAAGAAGATAAGTTTTTTGCTAAAGACTCCATTTGTTCTTTTAATCTTTCTGTATTTTCTACAACAGCAGAGTTAATTTCTGCTTGCTTACTAGAATTTTCTACTTGTACTTTATATAAACTATTTAAAGTCTCCATTTGAGCTGCTGCCATAGACACTTGCTCATTATATCTATTTGTTGATGCTACAGATTCTGATGCAGATGATAAACCTTCTGCTGCACTTTGAAAGTTTTTCATACTATTTCCTAAACTTTCCATTAAAGATGAATCTATTTTAGCTTCTTGTAATAAGTTATCTAATTTTTGAGATAATAATCCGTCAGCACCTAATTTTTCTTCACTTTCAAAACTATCTGAACCTAATTCTGGGTATACTTTTGTCCAATCTAAATCTTCTTCTATTGGCTCAAATGCAGAATAAACAAAAACTAATGCTTCTACTACTAAACCTATTGTTAACATTAATCCTCCTGTTAAAGGACCAAAAGAAATATGTTGAATTTTAAAAAGAGCTCCAATAATTACAATTGCTGCTCCTAATCCATAGACCATATTTGTAATTCTCTTAATTGATTTTGACTGTGCCATGTTTAATTTAAATTTGGGTATTAATTTATTTGTTTGTTGTACCTATATAATTTTGAACGGTTCTAAAACCAATATAGCTTCTAGCTGTATCAGCATATTCATAATCTCTAGAAGCTACTTCTAAATAATAAGCAACATCTTTCCAAGAACCTCCTCTAATTATTTTTCTTTTATTTTTTCTATCCTCTACATTTGGATTCATAGTAGAAGCCATATAGTAAGAAGATAAATTGTAAGCTGTGTTTGTCCATTCAGAAACGTTACCAGCCATATTATACAAACCATAATCGTTTGCGTTGTAAGATTTTGCTTCTATTGTATATAAAGCTCCATCTACAGCATAATTACCTCTAACTGGTTTAAAGTTAGCTAAGAAACAACCTCTATCACTTGTTGTGCTTCCTGATCCCCAAGGATATGTTGCAAATTCTAAACCACCTCTAGCTGCATATTCCCATTCTGCTTCAGTTGGTAATCTAAAATCAGGAACTAAAGCTGCATTTTTTCTACTTTTTTGGTAAGCATTTTTCTTTTTTGTTCTCCAATTACAAAATGCATTTGCTTGACCCCAAGTAACACCAACTACAGGATAATCTCCATAAGATTGGTGATTAAAATAATCTTGGTGCATTGGGTCGTTATAAGAATAGTTAAAATCTTTAACCCAAACTGTAGTATCTGGATAAATATTTAAAACTTCTGTTTGTACAAAATCTTTACGATCTCCTCCTTGTCTAGCTGCTGCATCTCTATCAAACCAAGAATATCTGTATTTTAAAAACTTTGTATTAAAAGTTCTTACACCATCTACAGCATCTTCTTTGCTTATGTATAAGCTATCCATAACTTCTACATAATCTGCATCTGGATATTCTTCTGTATTCCAAATTAAATCTGCCTCCCAATTTAATGGCTGTATGGTATCAAAACTGTAGTAGTTTTCATACATGTATTTTTGGTAAGGAGATAAATCTGTAGTATCTGCATTTTTAAATGCGTACTGCTGAATACCATTTCTTGAATTATTATTACCTGTTGGATCTGTATTACCAAGGGCTGCAAACTCAGCTTGATAAGCTAATTTTGTTCTAGTCACAGAATCTCTAACCCAAAAAACGAACTCTTTATATTCGTTGTTTGTGATTTCTGTTTCATCCATATAATAAGGACGTACAGTAACTGTTTTGGTTGGGGTATTTAAAGTACCTAATACATCTTGATCTTGTTTCCCCATGGTAAATGATCCTCCTGGAATCAAAGCCATACCATAAGGTTTTTCTGAAAACCATTTTTTCTTAGTTTTTACACCTACTAATTCTCCTCTATCATTAGAACCACAACTGTAAAAAACGGCGATTAAAAGTGCAAGTACTGCTGCTTTTTTCATATTTCTATTTATGTCTTTACTAAAAAGTTCGTAAACCTATTATAATTTTTGCTAAAATACAATCTTGTTATTGTTTTTAACGTACAATATTTATTAAATAATTCTATTACACTAATTTTTTCATTGCCTTAAACCATTTATCAGGGATTTTCTGCTCTGTTGCTTCAATGTAATCTTTATATGTACATGGTATTAACGCATGTCTTTTGTATTTATTATCTGATAAAATATTTATCTCCATCCACCATCTACCAGTTTTATGGCTTTTATAAAAAACCATAGGATCATCATCTTCTACTAAAACTGTAAATTTTTGATAGTTTTCTTTACCAGAAAATGGATAATCTTTTGCTCTTAAACTCACACCCTCAATAAAATACCAAATCATTTGAGCAATTAAATTTGCAGTTTGATGATTGTTATCTAATCTAGAATTGTATTCATATATTCCAAAAGAAGATACTTTATCACTTAAGCCAGCATATCTTGTAATGGCACAAATTTCTTCTCCATAAAATCCATTTGCAGAGGCATTATTGTTAGCAGGAGCATCACTTTGCCTAACAGCACCAATATCTATAGAAACAATATCTGCATTTCTAAAAGCTGGTTCTATATTTTCTAATTCTTTTGCTTTACCTAATCTATAAGTATCAAAAAATAATTCTTCTAAAAGTTTAATTTCTCCTTGTGAATTAAAGTAAGTTTGGTAACCAACATTGCAGTAGTTAAATAAATTATTAGGCTCTTGCATAATAATTTTACTTAAATAAGATTGAGAAGTTAAATCGTCTTCTAAATTACCTAAATCAAAACGACTATCAACTGCAGTTATGTTTACAGTTTGTTCTAATTTATCGTAAGCTCTATAGTTTACGTAAGTAATATCTTGACCACCACCAATAATAACAGGAATAATCTCTCTTTCTAATAATGCAGTAATAATCTCTGAAACAGCAAAATAGGTGTCTGCTACTTTTTCTCCTCTTTTTACATTACCTAAATCAGCAATTTCTAAATCCCAAGTACCAGGAAATAGTTGGTATAACTTTTTTCTAATATTTACTAAGTTATCTCCACAACCAAAATTATTCTCAGAGTTTCTATCTTCTTGAACTCCAAAAATCGCAATTTTTACACCTTTTAATTTTGGAAAACCTTCTTGTGCTGAATGTATTCTAATAACTTTACCCAAACAAAATGGAGACTGTAGCACCAAATGCGCTATAGCAACTTCATCTATGGGGGTTAGAAAGTCGTGATTCATTAAATTATATTAATAAGTACGCTAATATATTAAACTTTATTTTTTTTTGGTAGTTTTTCTTTTAGTAGTTTTCTTTTTTGGTGCTTTTGCTTCAATCATTTTTACAGCTTCTTCTTTTGAAAGCTTTTCTATTGCTGTAGTTTTTGGTAATTCAATTTTAATTTTACCTTTTAAAACATTAAATCTGCCCCATCTTGCTTTTTCTACTCTAATACCTACGTCTTCCCAATTATGAATAACTTTATCTATCTCTTTTTGCTTTTTCTCTTCAATTAAAGAAACAATATCATCATGAGATAAATTATCAAAATCATACTTTTTATTTACGTTAATAAACATACCATTCCATTTTATGAATGGTCCAAAACGCCCAACACCTTTTTGTACAGGTAAATCTTCATAATGAGCAATAGGTGCATCTGCTTTTCTTTTAGCTTCTATTAACTCTTTAGCTCTGTTTAAATCTACTTCAAAAGGATCTTCTCCTTTATCTAGTGATACAAACATTTTATCAAATTTTACATACGGACCAAATCTTCCATTTGCTACAACTACTTCTTTTTCTTCGTATGTTCCTACTTTTTTAGGCAATAAAAATAATTCTAAAGCTTCCTCTAATGTGATTGTACCTAAGTTTTGATCTGGATTTAAACTAGCAAATTCTTTCTCTTCATCTTCAGGAGCCCCTATTTGAGCAATAGGTCCAAATTTACCCAAACGTACTAAAACCGTTTTTCCACTTTTTGGATGTTTCCCTAGAATTCTTTCTCCACTTTCTCTATCAGCATTTTCTTTTACATCTTCTACATTATCATGAAACTTTTGGTAAAAACCTTTAATCATTTCTGTCCAATTTTCATCTCCTTCAGAAATGTCATCAAACGAATTTTCTACTTTGGCTGTAAATCCGAAATCTAGAATATTAGAAAAATTAGCTACTAAAAAGTCGTTTACAATATTTCCAATATCTGTTGGTACTAATTTGTTTTTATTAGAACCTGTTTTTTCGGTTAAGGTTTGTGTTTTTACATCGCCATTTGAAAGAATTAACTGTTCGTAATTTCTTTCTTCACCTTCATTTTGTCCTTTTTCTATATAACCTCTTCTTTGTACAGTAGAAATTGTAGGTGCATATGTAGAAGGACGACCAATGCCTAATTCTTCTAATTGTTTTACTAAAGATGCTTCAGTAAAACGATAAGGTGGACTTGTGAAACGTTGTGTTGCGTTAATGAAATTGTAGGTTAAACCATCATTTACTTTTAAATTAGGTAACATTCCTGCTTGTTCCTCTTCATCATCATCTTTACCTTCTAAATATACCTTTAGAAAACCATCGAATTTTATCATTTCTCCATTAGCAGTAAAGACTTTATCATTTTCAGAATTTTCAATCTTTACATTTGTTCTTTCTAATTGAGCATCGCTCATTTGTGAAGCTAATGTTCTTTTCCAAATCAAATCATATAATCTATTCTGATCATATTCAGTAGAAATAGAATGCATTTTCATATTAGTAGGTCTAATAGCTTCGTGAGCTTCTTGAGCTCCTTTTGCTTTAGACTTAAATGTTCTTTGCTTACTATAAGCTTTACCATAAGAAGAAATAATTTCTTCTTCAGCTTCGTTTCTAGCATCTACAGATAAATTAACACTATCTGTTCTCATATAAGTAATTAAACCAGCCTCATACAAACGTTGTGCAACTTGCATTGTTTTTCCTACAGGAAAACCTAATTTTCTAGATGCCTCTTGTTGTAAAGTTGAAGTTGTAAATGGTGCTGCTGGTGATTTTTTCGCAGGCTTTTTTGTTAAATCTGCGATTGTAAAATCTGCGTCTGAACAAGAATTTAAAAATGCCTCAGCAGCTTTTTTAGAATTAAAATTCTTTGGTATAGTTGCTTTAAACGTTTTTCCTTCTTCTGTTGCAAACTCAGCAACTACTTTATAATGAGATTCTGCTTTAAACTCTTGTATACTTCTTTCACGCTCAACAATTAAACGTACAGCAACAGATTGGACTCTACCTGCAGATAATCCTCCTTTTACTTTACGCCATAAAACTGGTGAAAGCTCATAACCAACAAGTCTATCTAAAACTCTACGTGCTTGTTGGGCATTTACCATATTATAGTCTATATCTCTTGGATTTTCGACTGCTTTTAATATGGCTTTCTTAGTAATTTCATGAAAAACAATACGTTTAGTATTTTCATCTTTTAAATCTAATTGCTCTTTTAAATGCCAAGCAATTGCCTCTCCTTCTCTATCTTCATCACTTGCTAACCAAACAATATCTGCTTTTTTTGCTAAGGTTTTTAATTTTTTAACAACAGGTTTTTTGTCGTCTGAAATTATATATTTTGGAGTAAAATCACCATCTACATCAATCCCTAATTCTTTAGAGGGCAGGTCTGCAATATGACCATAACTTGATTCTACTTGAAAATCTTTTCCAAGAAATTTTTCTATGGTTTTTGCTTTTGCAGGTGACTCAACTATAACTAAATTCTTTGCCATTTATCTTCTTTTATCTCTGAAAATCGCCCAAAATAAGGGAATTTTTCGACTGCAAAAGTAGTTAGTTTTTTGTTAAAAAAAATTTTTTCATCATTTTTCAATAAATAATTAACAGAATTACAACAATATATTTTCTGCCAATTTGTCATAAAAATATAATTTTGGTTGTATCTTTGCCCACCTTTATATCATATTTAGACAGATGGAAAACGTTGAAAAAGTAATTGATGAAAAAATACAAGGTAAAGCACTTGTAACTGAAAATAAAAAAGAAAATTCAAAGAAATTATTCATTGAGAGTTATGGCTGTCAAATGAATATGAATGATAGTGAAATAGTTGCTGCAATTTTAGATAAAGAAGGCTATAATACTACTCAAATTTTAGAAGAAGCAGATTTAGTGCTAGTAAATACTTGTTCTATACGTGAAAAAGCAGAAACTACAGTTCGTAATCGTTTAAAAAAATATAATGCCGTAAAAAAGGTAAACAAAAACATGAAGGTTGGTGTTTTGGGTTGTATGGCTGAACGATTAAAAGAAAAGTTTTTAGAAGAAGAGAAAATTGTTGATTTAGTTGTAGGACCAGATGCATATAAAGATTTACCTAATTTATTAGAAGAAGTCTATGAGGGTAGAGATGCTGTAAATGTAATTTTATCTAAAGACGAAACTTATGGTGATGTAGCTCCTGTTCGTTTAAACTCAAATGGAGTTTCAGCTTTTGTTTCTATTACAAGAGGTTGTGATAACATGTGTACTTTTTGTGTAGTTCCTTTTACTCGTGGTCGAGAACGAAGCAGAGATCCAAAGAGTATTTTGGAAGAAATTAGACAAATGGTTGATAAAAACTTTAAAGAGATTACACTTCTTGGTCAAAACGTAGATAGCTATTTATGGTATGGAGGAGGATTGAAAAAAGATTTTAAAAAGGCTTCTGAAATTGCGCAAGCTACTGCTGTAGACTTCGCTCAACTATTAGATATGTGTGCCACAGAATTTCCTAAAACTCGTTTTCGTTTTTCTACATCTAATCCTCAAGACATGAGTTTAGATGTAATTTATACTATGGCTAAACATAAAAATATTTGTAAATACATTCATTTACCTGTACAAAGTGGAAGCAATAAAATGCTAAAAGCGATGAACAGACAACATACTCGTGAAGAGTATATGGAGTTGGTTGATAATATTTTTAAAATCATACCAGAAATGGCATTAAGTCAAGATATGATTGTTGGCTTTTGTGGAGAAACAGAAGAAGATCACAGAGATACTTTAGATTTAATGGAGTATGTAAAATATGATTTCGGTTTTATGTTTGCATATTCAGAAAGACCAGGAACTTTAGCTGGTAAAAAAATGGATGATGATGTGCCTCAAGCTATTAAAAAAAGACGTTTACAAGAAGTTATAGCTTTACAACAAAAACACAGTTTATATAGAACTCAACAACATTTAGGGAAAATAGAAGAAGTTTTAATTGAAGGAACTTCTAAGAAAAACCCTAATGAATGGAAAGGAAGAAATACACAAAATACCGTCATTGTTTTTCCAAAAGAACATTATAAACTAGGAGATTTTGTAAATGTAAAAGTAGAAGATTGTACCTCAGCAACCTTAAAAGGAACAGCTGTTGGTTATTCTGATAATAATTGATTACGGAAAAAAGAAAATAGAGACTAGAAAAAAGAAACAATCTTTCTTCTCTATTCTTTTTTCTCTATTCTAGAGAAGAAAAAAAATGGAAAGTATACAAGCCATAAAACAACGATTTGGAATTATTGGAAACGATGTTCAATTAAATCGTGCTATAGAAAAAGCAATGCGTGTTGCACCTACAGATATTTCTGTTTTAGTAACAGGAGAAAGTGGTGTGGGTAAAGAAAACATTCCAAAAATAATTCATTCTTTATCACATAGAAAACATGCAAAATACATTGCAGTAAACTGTGGAGCAATTCCTGAAGGAACAATAGATAGTGAGCTTTTTGGTCATGAAAAAGGTGCATTTACTGGGGCTACACAAGACAGAAAAGGATACTTTGAGGTTGCTGATGGTGGTACTATATTTTTAGATGAAGTTGGTGAACTCCCATTAACCACACAAGTGCGTTTATTACGTGTTTTAGAAAATGGTGAGTTTATAAAAGTAGGTTCTTCTAAGGTACAAAAAACCAATGTTAGAATAGTTGCAGCTACAAACGTAAATATGCATTCTGCCATAGAAAAAGAAAAATTTAGAGAAGATTTATACTATAGATTAAGTACTGTAGAAATTCATTTACCTCCTTTAAGAGAACGAAATGAAGACATTCATTTATTGTTTCGAAAATTTGCATCAGATTTTGCTCAAAAATACAGAATGCCCTCAGTTAGATTAGACGAAGCTGCAGTAAATCTTTTATTAAACTATCGTTTTCCTGGTAATATTAGACAATTAAAAAACTTAGCTGAACAAATCTCTGTTATTGAAGAAAATAGAAATATTACCGCTCAAAAACTACAACAATATTTACCTGACAATTCAGGAAATTTACCTGCAATTGTTGGTGGTAAAAAAGAAAATGACTTTTCTACAGAACGTGATATCATGTATAAAATACTATTTGATATGCGAAATGACATCAATGATTTAAAGAAATTAACTTTAGATTTGATGAAAAACGGAAATATTGAAGACGTACAAGAAGAAAATCATCAGCTTTTAGAAAAAATATATGGTCATCAAAAATTAAGAGAAAATGATATAGAGGTATTAAATATTCCTCAAAATTCATCAGCTGAAAAAGAATATGATTTTATTGAAACCATAGAAGAAGACGAATCTTTATCTTTACAAGACAAAGAAATAGAAATGATTAAAAAATCTTTAGAAAAAAACAACAATAAACGTAAATTGGCTGCTAAAGAATTGGGGATTTCTGAAAGAACCTTGTATAGAAAAATTAAACAATACGATTTATAGTATGAAAGCTGTAGAGATTTTTAGAATTAGAAGATCTTTTGGACCAAATAGTTCAGAAAAAATTAGAGGTGAAGCAGAAGATTTAATTAATGAAAAACATTACAAAGGCTATCGTTTAATTTCTGTTTCTTTTACTGTAGAAGGCAGTTATTTCTACGCATTTATTACAATGAAAAAACCTAACACTTATTAATATGGGTTTAAAAAAAATAGGATTATTAATTATTTCTGTTCTAACTTTAATTGGTTGTGGAGCTTATTCTTTTACAGGTACAAATACTACTGCAGAAACCATACAGATAGATTTCTTCCCAAATAATGCTCCTTTAGTAGAGCCACAATTAACACAGCGTTTTACAAACGATTTACAAGATTTATTTGTTAGACAAACCAATTTAAATTTAGTACCATCTAATGGAGAATTGTATTTAAGTGGAGAAATAACAGGGTATAGAATAACTCCTATGAGTGGTACTTCTAACCAAACTGCAGCTCAAAACAGACTTACAGTTACTGTAAATGTGCGTTTTGTAAATAAAGAAAATGAAAAAGATGATTTTGAAAAAACATTCTCTTTTTATTCAGACTTTGCAGCTAATGCACAATTAACAGGAGGCGTTTTAGAAACGGCTTTAGATGAAATTATAGAGAGAATAACGCAAGATATTTTTAACGCTTCTGTTGCCAAATGGTAATTTTGAATTTATAAGAAATTTGGAAAAGAACACATTCATAGAAATTTTAAATAACAAAAAAGAAGTAGATCATAAATCTACTTTAGATTTAAAAACTGTTATTGATAAATATCCATATTTTCAGGCAGCTAGAGCTTTATATTTAAAAGGATTAAAAAATCAAGATAGTTTTAAATATAATAAAGAGTTAAAAAATACAGCAGCTTACACAACAGACAGAACTATACTTTTTGAATACATAACTTCAAATGATTTTTCTAAAAAAGAAATTATAAAAGAACCAGACTCAATTCAGCCTAATATTGAAGAAAAACCAATTTCAAAAATAATTAAAGCTGAAGAAAAGCAAGCTAAAACTGAAGTTCAAGAAACTAAAGAAACACTTTCTATTGGCAAACCTATTCAATTTAGTGCCTCAGAAAATTACTCTTTTAACCAATGGTTACAATTGTCAGTAAAAAAACCAATAATTAGAGAAGTAAAAAAAGAGAAATTAATAGACAAGAAGCAAGAAATTATAAATCAATTCATAGAAAATAACCCGAAAATAGAGCCCGTTTCTAAAGATAAAGTAATTCCTATATCTATACCAGAAACAAAACAAGATAATGCTTTAATGACAGAAACTTTAGCCAAAGTTTATTTAGAGCAAAAAAAGTATGAAAACGCCATTCAAGCATACAGAATTTTAAGTTTGAAATATCCAGAAAAAAGTGGTTTCTTTGCAGACCAAATTAAAAGAATAGAAATTTTACAAAAACATAAATCATGAGTTATACAGCATTTTTAATCTTAATTTTAATTGTGGCAGTTGCCTTAATTTTAATTGTTATGGTTCAAAATCCTAAAGGAGGAGGATTATCGTCTTCTTTTGGAGGTGGAGGAGCACAATCTTTAGGAGGTGTACAAAACACGAACAATTTTTTAGACAGAACAACTTGGACTCTTGCTATTGCAATGTTTGCACTTATTTTATTAGCTAATTTTGCTATCCCTAGAGAAGGTGATAACAATGTAAACTTAGATAATACATTAGAAGGTGTAGAAACAACAGCACCTGTGCAAAACACATTACCTGCAACAAAAGATACAGTTCAATAAGACTGATAAAACTTAGAGAAAATGCCAACGAAAATGACACGTTGGCATTTTTTTTTGCTTAAAATTTACGAGTAAAAATCAATCAAAAGAAAAATTGTCAGTTTTAAACCAATGGCACAATTTCTGACTATTTAAAGACTGATAAAATAAATTACTAATTAATCAAAATTTATATAAAAATGGGATTAAACATTAAACCTTTAGCAGACAGAGTTCTTGTAGAACCTGCTCCAGCAGAAACTAAAACTGCTTCTGGAATTATTATACCAGATAACGCAAAAGAAAAACCTCAAAAAGGTACTGTTGTAGCTGTAGGAAATGGAAAAAAAGACGAACCTTTAACTGTAAAAGTGGGTGATACTGTTTTATACAGCAAATATGGAGGTACTGATTTAAAATTAGAAGGTAAAGATTATTTAATGATGCGCGAAAGCGACATTTTAGCAATTGTTTAAAATAACTATTAGCTATTAGCCTTTGGCTTTTAGCACAAAAAATAAAAGTATAACTAAGCCAATAGCGAGTAGCTAAAGGCAAAAAGCTTAAAACAAAATGGCAAAAGATATAAAATTTGATATAGAAGCTAGAGATGGTTTAAAACGTGGAGTTGACGCTTTAGCAAATGCAGTAAAAGTAACTTTAGGACCAAAAGGAAGAAATGTAATTATTTCTAAATCTTTTGGAGCACCAACAGTAACTAAAGATGGTGTTTCTGTTGCAAAAGAAGTAGAATTAGAAAACGAGCTTGAAAACATGGGAGCTCAAATGGTAAAAGAAGTAGCTTCTAAAACTAATGATTTAGCTGGTGATGGAACTACAACTGCTACAGTTTTAGCACAAGCAATTGTTAAAGAAGGATTAAAAAACGTTGCTGCAGGTGCAAATCCTATGGATTTAAAACGTGGTATAGATAAAGCTGTTGAAGCTATTGTTTCTGATTTAGAAAAACAAACTCAAAAAGTGGGTAACTCTTCTGATAAGATTCAGCAAGTAGCTTCTATTTCTGCTAATAATGATGCTGTTATTGGAGATTTAATTGCTACTGCTTTCGATAAAGTTGGTAAAGAAGGTGTTATTACTGTAGAAGAAGCAAAAGGTACAGATACTTATGTAGATGTTGTAGAAGGTATGCAATTTGATAGAGGATATTTATCTCCTTACTTTGTAACTGATGCAGATAAGATGATTGCAGATTTAGAAAATCCGTACATTTTATTATTTGATAAGAAGATTTCTAACTTACAAGAGATACTTCCAATTTTAGAGCCAGTTGCACAATCTAGCAGACCTTTATTAATAATTGCAGAAGATGTAGATGGACAAGCACTAGCTACATTAGTAGTAAACAAATTAAGAGGTGGTTTAAAGATTGCTGCTGTAAAAGCTCCTGGTTTTGGAGACAGAAGAAAAGCAATGTTAGAAGACATAGCAATTTTAACTGGTGGTACAGTAATTTCTGAAGAAAGAGGATTCTCTTTAGAAAATGCAACTTTAGATTTATTAGGTACTGCAGAAACAGTAACTATAGATAAAGATAACACTACTATAGTAAATGGTTCTGGAGATGCAGAAGCAATTAAAGCTAGAGTAAACCAAATTAAAGCTCAAATAGAAACAACGACTTCTGATTACGATAAAGAAAAACTACAAGAGCGTTTAGCAAAATTAGCTGGTGGAGTTGCTGTATTATATGTTGGTGCTGCTTCTGAAGTAGAAATGAAAGAAAAGAAAGATAGAGTTGACGATGCTTTACATGCAACAAGAGCTGCTGTAGAAGAAGGTATAGTTGCAGGTGGTGGAGTTGCTTTAGTGAGAGCTAAAAAAGTATTAGAGAAATTAGCAACAGAAAATTTAGACGAAACTACTGGTGTACAAATCGTAAACAAAGCTATTGAAGCACCTTTAAGAACCATTGTAGAAAATGCTGGTGGAGAAGGTTCTGTGGTTATCAATAAAGTTTTAGAAGGTAAAAAGGACTTTGGATACGATGCTAAATCTGACGAATACGTTAATATGTTAGATGCAGGAATTATAGATCCTAAAAAAGTAACTAGAGTTGCTTTAGAAAATGCAGCTTCTGTTGCTGGTATGATTTTAACTACAGAATGCGCTTTAATAGACATTAAAGAAGATGCTCCTGCTGGTGGTGGAATGCCTCCAATGGGTGGTGGAATGCCAGGTATGATGTAAAATTTATGAATAAGTTTTACTTATAGCATTATAAGTATAAAATGCCAATTGTTTAACAATTGGCATTTTTTTTGTGGATTTATTAGAAAATGTATAACCTTTTAAACCAACTATTATGAAAAATTTCATCTACCTTTTTGTTTTTTCTTTGATGTTTACCTTAACAAGTAATGCTCAAAAAAATGAAGAATCTTTTAATATAGAAGATGCAGCTGTTGTACTTGAAGCTAATGGAGAATATAGAAAAAACTTACTATTATTAGACTTATTTAGAAAAGAATCTAGATTTTCGAACGGCACTTCGTTTACAGGACAAACTCTTTATGGTTCTGCTTTTGGAAATAGCAGAAGCGCAATGCAATCATCAGCCTATGTATCTGCAAGTTATACAGAAAACAACTCTAATCTAAATGGTTTTAATCAAGAAAACAGATATGTTTCTTTTACACCTACAAATAGAACATATTTATATGTAGATGGTGAGCTAATTTTTGGTAATGGAGAAAGTAGACTTGACAAAATTATTAACGTTAGAATGAAAGATGTAAAATCTATTGTTCGCTTTAATAAATTTGACACTAAAATTTATGTTACGCTTATGGATAATGAGGAAGTGAGATATTAGTGACATTATTTAAATAAAAAAATCCGATTGAAAATTCAATCGGATTTTTTTTATTATCAACTCTTTAAAACTTATAATAAGTTAATCAACATAAAAATAGCCATAACAATCATAATTGTATTTTCTATAAATGTTGCTTTTGTCATTGGTAAATTTAAAACAGACCCTAAGCAAGCACACTTTATTGCTTTTTTATCTAATAAAGATTTGGTAACACCAATTGTTGTTACGCCTAAAATTACTAATGTGATTAGTAAAGCTGCTATTATTTGAAATCTCATTAAAAAGAAAATACCTAAAGCCAACTCTATAAAAGGATATACCAAACCATAATTTGGTATTGTTTTAGCTAAAGGATCATACATAGAAAAACTCATAGCAAATCCTTTTACATCTAAAAGCTTAAAAAAACTGAATACCACATAAAATAACCCCATAAATGTCAACATAAATTCTGATGTATTCCAAGGATTAATATTTATTAAAACAGCTGCTGTAGTAATAAAAGCAAAAATTAAGAATAAAGGATACAACTGTTTAATTGTTGATTTTTCTTCAGCTTCTGCATTTACAGATTTAGTTGTATGGTTATCTTTCAACTCAGTTATTGTAAATTTTTCTGATAGAGCATTTTGCAACACAGCAACTTCTATATGTTGTTTCATTTCAATTGCTGCAGTTTCTTTTTCTAAATCAACAGAAACATGTTTTATATTTTCTATTTCAGAAAGTGACTTTTCAACAGAATTTTTACATCCATTACAAGTCATTCCAGAAACACGATATACATGTTTCATCTTAGTTTTGTTTTTTATGCATTTTCATACCACCTTCATGCTCAAGCACTACTTTTTCATCTCTATATTTACAACAAGGGTTTACAGAGTTGTAAGCTTTTAAAGTTGCTGTAATTTTTTTATCTTTTAAGATAATATCATGTCCAACATTTGCTATATTTTGCTGTACTGTTCCTACTTCAACTTTACGTTCATCCATAATTAAGTTTAGTTGATGCGTTTTAACATTCCATAATGCAAATTTTACTCCTTTAGTTTTTAGAGCAGCAGTTTCTATTCTTTTCTTACACATACCACATACACCATCTACCTCAAAAGTTACTTTAGCATTTTTGTTTTTTTCTTGAGCATTTGCTGTAAAGCTTAAAATACTTACAATGGCTATTAAAATTATTTTTTTCATGTTCTTAAATTTTATTGTTATTCTTTTTTATTTGTTTTACGTCATTACGAGTTTACGAAGTAATCTTTAAATTAATAAGAGATTGCTTCACCATGTTTGCAATGACAGTTAATTTATTTTAAATCTAAATCCTGTATAAATCATTCTACCAAAAATTGGTGCATACACAATAGAGGTATCAAAATTTGAACCAAAAGGATTATCGCTTCCTAAAACAGGGTTTTGTTGTCTTGTATTCGTTATGTTTTCTGCACCTATATAAACTTCAAACTTTTTAGAAAACACTTTGGTTATTTGCGAATTTAACAATTCGAAACCATTTACAGATGCTGGTAACTGGTATTGTACAGGATTAGCACTTGTGTTTGGTAAACGTTGAGCTCCAACTGCATTAAAAGTTACATCAAATCTCCATTGATTAAAATTATCGTTATTAGTTTCATAAGAAAGATTTGCAAAAAAGCGATTTCTTGGTTGTAAAGGCTTTTGTAATCTGCCTGACTTATAATCTGTAATTACATCAAAATATTTATAAGCAGTTCTTACATCTAATCCTTCTGCTAAATTATAATTTACCTCTACCTGAAAACTATTAGCTATACTTCTACCCTCTAAATTATAGAAATTTATTTCTTGTGGATTTTCCCAATCTACAACAATTTGATTTTCGAAATCGGTTACATAATAATCTAAAGTGATGTCTGCTTTTTGCCCAAATAAATTGAATTTCTGCAGATAAGAAAACCCATAGTTCCATGCAATTTCTGGGTCTAAACCATAAATGTTTCCATTTGCATTTTCAATATTTAATTGTCTAGAGCTTGCAAATAATTGCTGATTTTCTGCAAAAATATTTGCACTTCTAATACCTCTACCCACAGAAGCTCTTAAGGTTGCTTTTTCCCAAGGTACATATCTAAAATGTAATCTAGGTGTTATAAATGTGCCTAATAAATTATGATGATCTACTCGTAAACCAGCAGTGTAACTAAAGTTATTTAAATTATCGAAAGCATATTCAAAAAAAGCGCCAACACTATTCTCTACTCTATTGTAAGTATTGGTAAAAACATCTTCATTATAACCATCGTGAGTAAAACTAATTCCTGTTTTAAATTTGTTTCTAGTATCACCAATAATCGAATTAAACAATAAGTTACTGTAAATACTTTCATGAGAAATATTATAATTTCTTAATCCAAAATAAGACTCTTGTTGATGGTTACTATATGCGAATTGAAATCCAAAACTTTGAAAGGGTAACTCAGGAAAAACGTATCCTACTTTAGCAGTAAAGTCAAAACGTTTTGTATCAATTTCACTACCCCAAGCATTCGTTGTTCCTTTATCAGATTCAGGGTTAAAGTCTATTTCTCCTGTTTGTTTATCATCAGATAAATACCTAAAGTTTATAAAACTAACCCAACCTTTTTCTGCATCTGTATACTGCCAACGATTCATAATATTAATTTGATTGGCTAATGGCATATCTAAAAAATTATCTCCATTATTATCAAATTTTTCACCTCTATAATTACCATGTAAATACAGACCTGTAGACCATTTTTCAGAAATCTTTTGGTTAAAATGAGTATTCAATTCTAACCTACCATTTCTATTAGCATATCCGTTTACAAATAATGTATTATCACTAAATGGTTTTACTAATTCTGTATTGATTTGACCAGAAATACTTTCATAACCATTTACTACTGTTCCTGCTCCTTTAGAAATCTGTATACTTCCTACCCAAGTACCAGGTGTAAAAGTTAAACCATATGCCTGAGATGCACCTCTAATAGATGGCACATTTTCTTGAGTAATTAATATATAAGGACTCTTTAAGCCCAACATTTGTATCTGTCTAGTACCAGTTAAAGCATCAGAAAAACTAACATCTATAGACGGATTTGTTTCAAAACTTTCTGCTAAATTACAACAAGCTGCTTTTAATAATTCTTCGCTATTCACAGTAAATATATTAGCTGTAGCAAAAGAATTTTTTTGAACAGCATTTCTTTTGCTTTCAATAGTTATTTCATCTAACTCACTTTCTAAGGTTAAAAAATGATGAATAGGTTTTAGATTAGTAATCGTTAAAGTATCTGTTTTATAACCAATGTAACTTACTACTAATTTTTTGTATTCTTCTTTGTAAGGTATCGTAAACCAACCTTTTTCGTTTGTTGTTGTTCCAACATTAGTGTTTAACCAATGTACTGAAACACCTTCTACCCCAAGATTATCTTTTGGGTTATTTTTATCCATAATCATCCCTTTAAAAGTTGTTTGAGAAAAGATGATGTAAGGAATAAATAGTAAAAAACTATTTAAAATTTTTGTTTTCATGTATATAAATTTAATTCTAATTTTTAAATATTAAAAATTTAAACACCTCATTAGGTGATTAATAAATAGAAAAAATTAAAATCAAATGATATAAACTTGATAAGTAGATTGATAATCTATAGGAATATCTGGAGGAGAAAAGTCTTTATAATACTTTACATTTCTAAAAGAGTTATAAAATAAATCTTGGTAAGATTTCACAAACGAAACTAGAAACTGTTGATTCTCAAAACTAAATTCTTGTTTTAATTGTTGCTGCAATTCGTCTTGACCATCTATATGATGTACTTCGTCTTTACAACAATTTTTCTTTTTAGTTGTAGCAACATTATCCATTTTCATTCCACAACCTTCAGCTTTTCCTATAAAAGAAACATCAACTAAAAAATCTCCACAATAATGTTTATCTACTGTAAAAGACATAGTAGACAAAAACACAATTAATGCTAAAAAAATAGATAATATTTTAGAGAAAATAACTTTCATTTCTAAATGCAAATTTACAATAAGATTTATAAAGATTATGTTAAAAAGAAATGTATGTAAGTTTCGAAACAAAAAAACGATTTAATAAATAAAAATATAGATTTTACAGTATTTTTGCAGATAATAATGATAGGTATGGAAATTACAGTTTTACAAAATTATATAGATACTATTATAGCATCAAAACAAGCTAAAGAAGAAAAGCTTCAAGCGATTTGTGATTATTTAGAAAGTAAAATTTCTTATTACGATTGGGTTGGTTTTTATTTTAAAAACGGAGATAAAAACGAATTAAAATTAGCACAGTTTACAGGTGAACCAACAGAGCATACAATTATACCTTTTGGAAAAGGTATTTGTGGTCAAGTTGCAGTAAGTAATAAAAATTTTGTGGTACAAGATGTTACTGAACAAGACAATTATATTTCTTGTGGATGGAAGGTAAAATCAGAAATTGTAATTCCAATTTTTGTTGATGGTGAAAATATTGGTCAAATAGATATAGACTCTCATACAGCAAACACTTTTACAAAAGATGATGAAATTCTATTAGAGTACGTTTGTAATAAAGTAGCTACTATTTTATAGGGTATTTGTTTTTAGATTTTTCAATATTTTTTTGTATGTTTGATATTCACATATAAATTTAAGTTTAATCATTAACCCCCCAAAAGTGATGAAAACAAAAAACAACCCTAACTTTCAAATTTTTGAAAGAAACCTCTACTTTGAGGAAAAACCACTTACTTTTTTAGAGAAAATTAGAGACAGTATTCGTTATTTTTTAGAGAATGCTGAGTAATTTTTTGTAAAAAATTTAATTTCTAATAATTTTTAAAAACTTTATAGTTTAAGAAAGTAATTAATAATTATACAAGTTTTAATAAGCTGTTTAATTGTTAATTACTCTTCTTTTTTGTGAGTATCTTTTATTGTGATTTCTGTAAGGTTTGCGTAGTTTTGCTTGCTTAACAATTTTACATAAAATGAGCGCTTCAAAAACTATTAAATCTGCATTAATTTCGGTATTTCACAAAGATGGTTTAGCACCAATTGTTCAAAAATTAAATGAACTTGGCGTAACTATATATTCAACTGGTGGTACAGAAAAATTCATTAAAGAATTAGGTATAAATGTTGTACCTGTAGAAGATGTAACCTCTTACCCATCAATTTTAGGTGGTAGAGTAAAAACTTTACACCCAAAAGTTTTTGGAGGTATCTTAAACAGACAAGATCATGAAGGAGATGTTGCTGAGATGCAAGAATATGAGATTCCTCAATTAGACTTAGTTATTGTAGATTTATATCCTTTTGAAAAAACAGTTGCTTCTGGAGCTTCTGAACAAGATATTGTAGAAAAAATTGATATAGGTGGCATATCACTAATTAGAGCAGCAGCAAAGAATTTTAAAGACACTTTTATTGTATCTTCTATGGAGCAATATGATGAGTTCTTACAAATTTTATCAGAAAACAAAGGAGAAACCTCTATTGAGCAACGTAAAAAATTTGCTGCAAAATCTTTTAATATTTCTTCTCATTATGATACTGCTATCTTTAATTACTTTAACAATCATGAAGAACCTATATTAAAAATTAGTGAACCAAAGGGTCAAGTTTTGAGATATGGAGAAAACCCACATCAAAAAGGATTTTTCTTTGGAGATTTAGAAGCAATGTTTGACAAATTACATGGCAAAGAATTAAGTTACAATAATTTATTAGACGTTGATGCTGCTGTAAATTTAATGGAAGAATTTAAAGGTGAAGCTCCGACTTTTGCAATTTTAAAACACAATAATGCTTGTGGTTTTGCACAAAGAGATACTATTAAACAAGCTTATGTAGATGCTTTAGCTGGTGACCCTGTTTCTGCTTTTGGTGGAATATTAATAGCAAATACAGAAATAGATGCTGCAACAGCAGAAGAGATTCATAAATTATTCTGTGAAGTTGTTATTGCACCAAGTTATACAGATGAAGCATTATCAATTTTAAAAGGAAAAAAGAATAGAATTATCTTAATTCAAAAAGAAGTAGAGTTACCAAAAACTACCATAAGAACTTGTTTAAATGGAGCCTTAGTTCAAGACAAAGATAATGTCACTGATAAATTAGAAGATTTAACATATGCAACTAATACTAATCCTTCTAAAAACGAGTTAGAAGATTTATTATTTGCTTCTAAACTTTGTAAAAACACAAAGTCTAATACTATTGTTTTAGCTAAAAACAAACAGTTACTAGCAAGTGGTACAGGACAAACAAGTAGAGTTGATGCCTTAAATCAAGCTATAGAAAAAGCTAGAAATTTTGGGTTTGATTTAGAAGGTGCAGTAATGGCAAGTGATGCTTTTTTCCCATTTCCAGACTGTGTTGAAATTGCTGATAAAGCAGGAATTAAAAGTGTAATTCAACCTGGAGGATCTATAAAAGACCAATTAAGTATCGATTATTGTAATGACAATAATTTGTCTATGGTAATGACTGGAACAAGACATTTTAAACATTAAGAATTTGTTACGTGATTACAGATTTAATTTACTAGATTTGTAAGAGTACATCAATAAATAACAAGAAAAATAAATATGGGTTTTTTCGATTTTATGACTGAGGATATTGCGATTGATCTTGGAACCGCAAATACATTAATTATCCATGAAGGAAAAGTTGTTATAGACAGCCCTTCTATAGTTGCTAGAGATAGAACAACAGGAAAAATTATTGCAATTGGTCAAGAAGCTAATTTAATGCAAGGTAAAACTCATGAAAATATAAAGACAATTCGTCCTTTAAAAGATGGAGTTATTGCAGATTTTCAAGCATCTGAAGAGATGATTAAAGAGTTTGTAAAGAAAATTCCATCGATTAAAAAGAAATTATTTCCACCTGCATTACGTATGGTAATTTGTATTCCTTCAGGAATCACAGAAGTAGAAAAGCGAGCAGTTCGTGATTCTGCAAAACATATGAATGCCAAAGAAATCTATTTAATATACGAGCCAATGGCTGCTGCTATTGGTGTTGGTATAGATATTATGGAGCCAAAAGGAAACATGATTATTGATATAGGTGGTGGTACTACAGAAATTGCAGTTATTGCTTTAGGTGGTATTGTATGTGATCAATCTGTAAAAGTTGCTGGTGATTTATTTACAAGTGATATTATGTATTACATGAGAACACAGCACAATTTACATGTTGGTGAAACTACAGCAGAAAAAGTAAAAATTCAAATTGGTGCAGCTACAGAAGATTTAGATACACCTCCAGATGAAATGTTAGTTCAAGGAAGAGATTTATTAAGTGGTAAGCCTAAACAAGTTCAAGTTTCTTTTAGAGAAATAGCTAAAGCTTTAGATAAATCTATTTTAAGAATTGAAGATGCTGTTATGGAGACTTTATCTAAAACGCCACCAGAATTAGCTGCAGATATATACAATACTGGAATTTATTTAGCAGGTGGTGGTTCTATGTTAAGAGGATTAGACAAGCGTTTATCTCGTAAAACAGATTTACCTGTTTACGTAACAGAAGATCCTTTAAGAGCTGTTGTTCGTGGAACAGGTATTGCCTTAAAAGAATTAAATAAATACAAAAATGTGTTGATGAATTAGCATTTTAAATTCTAACAATGCAACAAATTATTTACTTTTTTCAAAAGTTTAAATACTTTCTATTCTTTTTATTGTTAGAAATTATTGCGCTTTCTTTAACTTTTAATAATCTAGATTTTCATAGAAGTAAGTTTGTTAATTCTGCTAATAATTTAACAGGTGGTTTTTATAGTCAGTATTCTAATATTTCTGATTTCTTCAATTTAAGAACAGAAAATGAAAGATTATCTGAAGAAAACACTTATTTAAAAAATCTTTTAGCAAAAAAGTCTTACTTAGATTCTTTAAAAGAACTAGAGTTTACAGTAATTGATTCGAGTAAGTTTAAACAAAAATATAGCTATACTGCAGCAAAAATTATTAACAACAACTACAGTAAACAATTTAATTTCTTAACTGTTAATAAAGGGCAAAAAGATGGGATTTCTAAAGAAATGGCTGCATTTAACAGTAAGGGTATAATTGGAATTACAGAAAACACATCTACGAATTACACTAGAATTCAATCCATTTTAAATAGAGATAGTAGAATTAATGCTCGACTGAAAAATACAAACTATTTTGGAACATTAAGTTGGGATGGAAAAGATTATAAAACTGTTCAGTTATATGATATTCCAAGACAAGCACCTTTAAAAATTGGAGACACTATAGAAACTGATGGAAAATCTACTATTTTTCCTGAAGGAATTTTAATAGGTACAATATCAAAAATAAATAATGGTAATACAGCAGACAATAAAGTTGATGTTACTTTATTTAATGATATGAGTAATTTAGGATACATATACATTGTTAAAAATTTCGATAAAATTGAAATTAAAAATTTAGAAAACAATGAATAATCCTCTTAGTACAATAACACTGTTTTTTTCTTTACTGCTTTTACAAGTATTAATTTTAAATAACATCTTGTTTTTAGGTTTTATTAATCCTTACGTTTACATCGCTTTTGTTTTTTATTATCCTTTAAAGGAAAATAGAATTCCATTTTTATTTTATTGTTTTTTATTAGGTATTTCTATAGACTTTTTTTCTGATACAGGAGGCATACATGCCCTTTCTATAGTTTTCATAGCTTATATTCGATTATTTTTTATTCGTTTATATTTAAAAAAAACAGCTATAGATTACCCATTTTTTAATTTAAACTCAGAACCTTTTGGTAAAGTTTTCAATTATGTAGTAACTTTAACAGTTATACATCATTTCATATACTTTTCTTTTGCTAATTTTAGTTTTCAAAATTTTTCAAACGTATTACTAAACACATTGTTTTCAAGTATTTTTACTTTAATTTTGTTTTTTCTAGGTGCGTACATTTTTAAGAAGAAAAATTAACAATGCAAAGAAGCTTTTTACTTTATTTTCTAATAACCATAACTGGTTTTATCTTTATTGGTAGACTTTTTCAACTTCAAGTAATTGAAGGAGAAAACTATGACCCAATTAGAAATGCTGCAGTAAAAGTAGAATACAACTATCCAGAAAGAGGTTATATTTATGATAGAAATGGTAAATTATTAGTAGCCAATCAACTTTCTTATGATGTTATGGTTCAACCTAATCAAGTTAAAGAAATTGATACTCTTGAATTTTGTAAGCTCTTAAAAATTTCTAAAAAAGATTTTAAAAGACGTTTTAAAAAAGCAGAAAATTACGCTTCTTATTTACCTTCAGTATTTTTAAAACAACTTGCTAAAGAAGATTTTGCTTACTTACAAGAAAAACTACATAAATATCAAGGATTTTACATTCAGAAAAGAATAATCAGAGATTATCCAATAAATGCAGCAGCAAATGTTTTAGGCTATATTGGCGAAGTAAATGAACAAAAAGCTAGAAATAACAATTACTATCAACAAGGAGAATTAGAAGGCAAAGATGGTGTAGAAAGACAATATGAGGATGTTTTAAGAGGTAAAAAAGGGAAAAGATATTTACATAGAAATAGATTTAATAGAGTAACAGGGTCCTATAAAAATGGGGCTTATGATACTTTACCAGAAAACGGAAAAGATTTAACATTAACACTAGACATAGAGTTACAACAATATGCTCAAAAATTAATGAAAGGCAAAAGAGGTGGCATTGTTGCAATTGAGCCTTCTTCTGGAGAAATTTTAGCTTTAGTTACAGCCCCTTCTTACGATCCTAATATGTTAGTTGGTAGAAAAAGATCTCCTAACTCATATAAACTTTTTAAATTAGATAGTATAGAAAAACCAACTTTTGATAGAGGCTTACTTGCTGCTTATCCTCCAGGTTCTCCATTTAAAATGATGAATGCTCTTATTGGATTGCAAGAAAATGTAATTAACACAAATACTAGTTTTACTTGCTATGGAGGGTTTAGATATGGAAATAGATCTAATGAATTTATGAAATGCCATTGTGATATTTATGGTAGACCAATTCGATTAAAAACTGCAATTGCTAGATCTTGTAATAGCTATTTTTCAAATACCTATAAAAGAATTGTAGAAAATAATAATAAACCCTCAGAAGGTTTAGATAATTGGAATAAACACATATCTAGTTTTGGTCTTGGAAACTATTTAGGATATGATTTACCAGCAGGAGTTCCTGGCTTAATTCCTGATGGAAAATATTATGATAGTAGACTAAAATATGCTTGGAATGGGTCTTCTAATATATCAAATGCTATTGGGCAAGGTGAAATTTTAACAACACCAATACAATTGGCTAATTTTACAGCTGCTATTGCAAATAGAGGATTCTTTTATACACCTCATATTGTAAAAAGAATTGATGACAGATCTATAGATGACCCTAAATATATTAATCCAAAAAAAACCACAATAGACAAACCACATTTTGAACCTGTAATAGAAGCTATGCATGAAGTTTTTAAAACAGGAACAGGAAAATGGAGTCAAGTGAAAGGAATCCCAATTTGCGGAAAAACTGGTACAGCAGAAAATTTTATTAGAAAAGAAGGTAAAGTAATTCAATTACAAGATCATTCTATTTTAGTTGCGTTTGCACCAAAAGATAATCCCAAAATTGCCTTAGCTGTTTTTGTAGAAAATGGAGGTTATGGATCTACAATTGCAGCCCCAATAACAAGCCTTATTGTTGAAAAATATATTAATGGTTTTATTTCAAAAGCCAATAAATATAGAGAGCAAAATATGTTAAACTTAAGTTTGCAAAATATTTATGATTTGCAGCTAACAAATCCAGAAGAATTTGCGTCAGGAACGAAATAATATTTTTGCGGGTGTAGATTGGATTTTAGTTTTTTTTTACATTGTTTTAGTTGGTTTTGGCTGGTTAAATATCTATGCTGCCATTGTAGAAGAAAACAATTTTGAAATACTAGACTTTTCTAAAAGATATGGTAAACAACTAATTTGGATTGGCCTATGTATCCCTCTCATAATACTAATACTATTTTTTAATTCTAAATTTTATGAGAAATACGCTAGTATATTTTATGTAATTTCAATAATTGCATTAGTATTTTTATTTCCTTTTGGTAAAGAAATAAATGGAGCAAAATCTTGGTTTAATTTTGGGTTTATGAGCCTACAACCATCAGAATTTGTAAAAGCTTGTACAACTTTAGGTATTGCAAAATTAATGAGTGATAGACAATACAATCTAAAATTAGTAAAAAATCAAATTAAAGCTTTCATTATTATTTTCTTACCAGCATTACTTATTACTTTACAACCAGATGCTGGATCTGCACTTATATATTTATCTTTCTTTTTTGTCTTAAACAGAGAAGGATTAACACTAAACTATATTATTATTGGTGTTACTTGTATTTCTATTTTCTTCTTAACAGTATTATTTGGTGTGAGTAAAATTCTCTTATCATTATATGTAATTATAAGTATTATTTTAATCTATTTGATCTATAAAGGAGGAAAAAGATTTTTAAGATTTAACTGGTATAAAATTATCGGTCTATACACTATTATAGCATTATTTACTTTTGGAACTGCATACATTTATAATAATGTATTTAAACAACATCATAGAGATCGTTTCGAAGTTCTTTTAGGTCTTAAGGTCGATAATAAAAATATTGGCTATAACTCATATCAATCAGAATTTACTATTAGTTCTGGCAGTTACTTTGGAAAAGGTTTTCTAAAGGGAGATTTAACTCAAGGAGATTTTGTACCAGAACAAGATACAGACTATATTTTTAGTACTATTGGTGAAGAGTGGGGTTTTGTAGGTACTAGTTTAGTGATAATATTCTTTATGCTATTATTATTTAGAATTATATATTTAGCAGAGACTCACACCAATAAATTTGGAAGAATTTACGGTTATGGAGTGGCATCAATATTATTTTTTCATGTAGCAGTTAATATAGGTATGGTAATTGGTTTACTACCAACTGTCGGTATTCCATTACCTTTTTTTAGTTATGGTGGCTCTTCTTTATGGGGTTTTACTATTCTTCTATTTATTTTTATAAGACTTGATGCTCATAAAAACTATGATTTTTAAAAAAAATTAAACATAAAAAAAACTCTGAATTAAAATTCAGAGTTTTTTTACTTTTTAACTACTTATGATTATAAAGCAGCAACGTGTTTCGTTAATTTAGATTTTAAATTAGCTGCTTTATTATCGTGTATGATATTATTTTTAGCTAATTTATCTAACATAGAAATAACATTAGGTAATTTACCTTCAGCTTCTTTTTTATCTTCAATAGCACGTAAATCTCTAACAGCATTTCTTGTTGTTTTATGCTGATATTTATTACGTAACCTCTTTGCTTCGTTACTTCTGATTCTTTTTAATGCTGACTTATGATTTGCCATTATTCTATTTCTTTATTTTTAATAAAAATTTGTAGTCCGTACGGGAATCGAACCCGTGTTACCAGGATGAAAACCTGGCGTCCTAACCCCTAGACGAACGGACCAAAACAATTAAATAATCTTCAATTGCGGATGCAAATATACAATGTTTTTAAAAATCTGCAATATTTTTTTAAAAAATTTATTTTTTTAATATGCTTTAGCAAAAAGCACCCTTTTGTTTGATGGTTTTCCTGTTAAAACACATACACCAGATTCCTCTTTAGCATCATTAGGTATACATCTAATGGTTGCTTTTGTATATTCTTTAATTCTATCTTCAGTTTCTTCTGTACCATCCCAATGTGCAGAAACAAAGCCTCCTTTTTTTATAGCTTTCTTAAATTCTTTAAAATCGTTAACAATAGAAGTGTTTTGTTTTCTAAAATCAATTGCCTTTTGAAATAAATTAACTTGGATTTCTTCTAGTAAATTTTCAATAAAGTTTACAGAATCGTCTTGATTAACAATTTGTTTTTCTAAGGTATCTCTTCTTGCTATTTCTAATGTTCCGTTTTCTAAATCTCTATTTCCAATTGCAATTCTAACAGGAACTCCTTTTAATTCATATTCTGCAAACTTTGCTCCTGGTCTAAAAGTATCTCTATCATCAAATTTTACAGAAATTCCTTTTCTTCTTAAATCTGATTGAATTGATTTTGCTTTTTCTGAAATTGCATCTAATTGATCTTGTCCTTTATATATAGGAACAATTACAACTTGAATTGGAGCTAACTTTGGAGGCAATACTAACCCATTGTCATCTGAATGTGTCATAATTAAACCACCTATTAAACGCGTAGAAACTCCCCAAGAAGTTGCCCAAACATAATCTTGCTTACCTTCTTTATTGGTAAATTTAACATCAAAAGCTTCAGCAAAATTTTGCCCTAAGAAATGGCTTGTCCCAGCTTGTAAAGCTTTTCCATCTTGCATTAAAGCTTCTATTGTATAAGTATCTTCAGCACCTGCAAAACGTTCACTATCAGACTTCACCCCTTTTACTACTGGCATTGCCATAAAATTTTCTGCAAATTCTGCATAAACCTCTTGCATTTGCTTTGCTTCTGCAATTGCTTCAGTTTTAGTAGCATGTGCTGTATGACCTTCTTGCCATAAAAATTCTGCAGTTCTTAAAAATAATCTAGTACGCATTTCCCATCTTACAACATTTGCCCATTGATTTATTAGTAATGGTAAATCTCTGTAAGATTGTATCCATCCTTTATACGTATTCCAAATAATTGCTTCTGATGTTGGCCTTACTACTAACTCCTCTTCTAATTTAGCTTCTGGGTCTACCCTTAATTTTCCTTCATTATCAGGGTCATTTTGTAAGCGATAATGCGTAACAACTGCGCATTCTTTTGCAAAACCTTCAGCGTTTTTTTCTTCAGCCTCGAATAAACTTTTTGGAACAAATAAAGGAAAATACGCATTTTGATGACCAGTTTCTTTAAACATCCTATCTAATTCTGCTTGCATTTTTTCCCAAATAGCAAAACCATAAGGTTTTATAACCATACAACCTCTAACAGCAGAATTTTCAGCTAAATCAGCTTTTACTACTAATTCGTTATACCACTTTGAATAATCTTCTGATCTTTTCGTTAACTTCTTGCTCATAAATATATTTTTGGCACAAATGTTGATTATTATTAAATGAAATTCTTGTTAAATTATTTCAAATTTTTAAAATCGGGTACAAAATTAGTATAATTTAGTGTTTTGGATGCAAAATTATTAGATTATGTGCCATATAAAATAATATCATTATGAAATTACATTATAAATCTTCGAAAATTTACAATTTTTTAATCTTATTAATAGCTTCTATTTTGTTGGTTTCTTGTGGATCTTATCAAAATGTTTCTAATAATGATGGTATTTATGATGATACAACATTTACTAAAAAAGAAAGACCAGTAGTTGTTTTAGAAAAAAAGGAATATCAAGAATATGAAGATAATTATTTTACTAAAGAGTTAGATAGACTAAACACTATTGATGACAATGAAATATTTGTTGATGTTAATTCTTACAACTCTGGAGGAGATAATGTTAATGATGATGAATTTTATAATGAAAATAGTCCTTGGGGATATGAAAACAATGATGTAGTTGTTAATGTTAATTTAGTTGATCCTTTTTGGGGTGGTAATGGTTTTGGATGGGGATGGAATAATCCTTGGGCATTTAACAATTGGAACTACTGGGGATGGAATGATCCTTTTTGGGGTGGTGGACCTTTTTGGAGAAATCGTTTTTGGGGAGGTAATAGATTTTGGGCTTATAATCCATACTGGAATCCTTATCAAAATAACTGGGCTTGGGGTGGAGCTTTTTGGGGAGGAAGTCCTTATTGGAATAATTGGGGTTGGAATAATAGGTATTATAGAAACCAAAGATATGGAGCAAGGGTTACCAATAATAGATTTGGTAGAAGAACAACATCAAATGGAAGATATAGTGTAACAAGTAGAAGAAATAACTCGTTTAATTCTAACTCAAGAGTAAGAAGAAATACAAATTCAAATTACTCGAGAAGAAGCTCTTCAAATATTCGAAGAAGTACGTCTACTAATAGAAGAAATTCTTCAACAATTAGAAGAAGTTCTCAAAGAAGGGGTTCATCTACGATTAGAAGAGGTAGTTCTTCTAGAGGTAATAATAGAACTATTAATAGATCTTCATCTAGAGGAAGTAGTTCAAGAGGTTATACTCCTTCAAGAAGATCATCAACATCTAGAGCAACAAGTACAAGAAGTTCTTCAAGTAGAAGCTCAAGCAGCAGAAATTCTAGCAGAGGATCAAGCAGAAGTTCTAGTAGATCTAAAAGAGGTAATTAAAAAAATCCAAAAAAAAATGAAAAAAATTATTACAACAGCGATATTTTTCGCAGTAACCTCCTTGTCTTTTAGTCAAGCCTTGGGTTATGAAGATTTAGGAATTTTATTTTCTCAAAATGATAATAATGGTACTGCAAGATTTACAGCTATGGGAGGTGCATTCGGAGCTTTAGGTGGAGATATTTCATCTATTAATATAAATCCAGCTGGTTTATCAGTATTTAATAATAGTGTTTTTTCTGGAACATTTAATTCTAGAAATTCAACAATAAATACCACTTATTATGGGAACACTTTAGGTACACAAGACGAATTTATTAATATTTCTCAAGCTGGTGCTGCTTTAGTTTTTGATACTAATTATTCAAATGAATGGACAAAGTTTGCACTTGGTTTTAATTATAGAATGACCAAGGATTTTAATGATAGTTTTTCTGCACAAGGAAATAGTGGTATAGCTACTTTTACAAACTTTCCTTTAGATACAAATACGCCAGCACTAGAATATAATATTGCAGATGAGCAACGTTTTTTTAATAACTATAGAGGTGATCTAACAGAGTTAAATATTGGTTTGTCTGCTGTACATCAAAATAAACTTCATTTAGGTGTAGCTATTAATTTTTATGATTTAAATTTTAGTCAACAATCTACACTAAGTGAATTTAATAGTGATACAAATGGTAATGAATTAGATGCATTCTTGTATCAAGAAAGTTTTATTACAGGTACTGGTTTTTCTGCTAACCTTGGTTTTATTTATAAATTACATAAAAATTTTAGATTTGGTTTATCATACCAAACACCAACATGGTTTACAGAAGTAATTGATGAAAATAACATTTTAGATAATGATGGTTTTAATGGTGATACAGAAATTTATGTAAGTAATGACAATGTTATTTATGACAACACAGTTAATGGTTTTCCTTCACAAATCTTTGATTTTAGATTAAGAACACCAAGTAAATTAACAGCCAGTGCTGCATTAATTGTTGGAAAATTTGGACTTTTTAGTGTAGATTATTCAAATAGAAATTTTCAAAATATGCGCTTATCAAGAGGTAATTTTAATCAAGAAAATCAATCTTTTCAAGATAATTACAGAAACACCCACAACTTTAATGTTGGTACAGAGTGGAGATTTAATAGATTTAGTCTAAGAGGTGGTTATAGGTTTGAACAAAACCCAACTAAACAAGCCTTAGATTCAGATAATTTAGAAGGATATTCTTTAGGTGGTGGTTACAATTTTGGTAATTTTAGATTAGATTTCTCTTTTACAGACAATAACAGAACTTCTGCTTATAATTTTTATTCAGGATTTAATGTTAATGCAGCAGAGTTATCACAAAACAATAAAGTATTTACAGGTACAGTTACAATAAACCTATAATTATATAAACACATAAATTTTAAGACTTTGTATAGAAAACATACAAAGTCTTTTTTATTGTAATCATTTTTTTTACCGTAATTTTGCAACTTAGTTTAAAGATTATGCAAGAGGTAAACATTACAATACAAGAAACTACAAACAATACTATTTTAAAGTTTAATAGTAACAAGATATTAATTAATGGTGGCAGCTATGAATTTTCAAATATTGACGAGGCAAAAAATTCACCATTAGCACAGCAATTATTTTATTTACCATTTGTTAAAAAGGTATTTATTACAGCAAATTTTATTGCAATACAAAGGTTTGATATTGTTGAGTGGATAGATGTTCAAGAAGAAGTAAGGGAACAAATTGAAGCTTATATTTCTGATGGAAATAAAATTGTAAACGAAGAGACATCAACACAAAAAAAAGAAGCCATAGAAGTTTATGCAGAGGTTACTCCAAATCCTGCAGTAATGAAATTTGGTACGAACAAGAAGCTAACAGAAATTGATGTTGAATATAAAAACATTGAAGAAGCAAGTAAATCATCTCCTTTAGCACAAGCTATTTTTAATTTTCCGTTTGTAAAAGAAGTTTTTATCTCTGATAATTATATTTCTGTTACCAAATATGATATGATAGAGTGGAATGAAGTTTTTGCAGAAGTTAGGTCTTTTATTCGCGAATATCTTGTTGAGGGTAAAACCATTATAAAAGAATTACCTAAAGTATCTGAAACTTCAGAAACATCAACTGCTCCTAAAATTGAAGTAAAACTAGAGGGAATTTCAGCTCAAATTGCAGACATTTTAGATGAATACATAAAACCTGCTGTTGCTGGAGATGGAGGAAATATTGCCTTTAATTCTTATGATGAAAACAACAAAGTTGTAAGTGTTATTTTACAAGGAGCTTGTAGTGGATGCCCATCTTCTACTGCTACATTAAAAAACGGAATTGAAACTCTTTTAAAAGAAATGTTACCAAATCAAATTAATGAAGTGGTAGCTTTAAACGGATAATTAAATGTCTAAAACTGTAAAGCCTTACAAAGATTCTAAACTTGGTAAAAAAGAACAAGTTACTCAAATGTTTGATACCATTTCTAAAAATTACGATGGTTTAAATAGAGTAATCTCTTTAGGAATTGATGTAAAATGGCGTAAAAAAGTTGTAAAAATTGTTGGTGAAAATAATCCAAAGCAAATACTAGATATTGCAACTGGCACTGGAGATTTAGCGCTAATGATGGCAGAAACTTTAAATCCTGATAAAGTAATTGGATTAGATATTTCTGCAGGTATGTTAGAGGTTGGTAAACAAAAAATTGCCAAAGCTAAATTATCTGAAAAAATAGATATGATTGTTGGTGATTCTGAAGATATGCCTTTCGAAGACAACACCTTTGATGCTATTACTGTTTCTTTTGGAGTAAGAAATTTTGCCAATTTAGACAAAGGTATTCAAGAAATTGCTAGGGTATTAAAACCAACAGGAGTGTTAGTTATTTTAGAAACATCAAATCCTACAAAATTTCCATTTAAACAAGGGTATAAATTATATACTAATTTTGTATTACCTATTATTGGAAAATTGTTTTCTAAAGACAAAGTTGCTTACTCTTATCTATCTGAATCTGCAAATTCTTTTCCATTTGGAGAAACTTTCAACAATATTTTGAAAAAAAATGGGTTTACTCATACAGAACATCAACCTGTAACTTTTGGTTCTGCTACTATTTATACAGCAAAAAAGTAAATGAGAAAAAAAGTAATTTTAGTATTTCTACTCTTTAGTATATGCACGTCAATCTTTGCACAAAGAGAACGTGTAGAAAATTTACCAACATTCGATAAAAGAAAAATTCATTATGGTTTTTATCTTGGGGTAAATCAAAATGATTTTAAATTAAACCTTAGAAATAGTGCTATTCAAAATGCAAATATTACTGTAGAACCTTCTTCTGGTTTTAATGTAGGTTTAATTGCAGATTTAAGGCTTCATAAAAATTTAAATTTACGTTTAGAACCTGGTTTAATTACTAACTCTAAAAATATATATTTTAACCATATTGCAACACAAAGAGATAGTGTTAGAGAGGTTAGTTCTACCTTTTTACATGTACCCTTAGTTTTAAAGTTTAGTACAGATAGATACAAAAATATTCGTCCTTATTTATTGGCAGGTGTTTCTTATGATTATAATTTTTCTAGTAACGAAAAAAATCAAGATGATAATTCTGCTGGACAATTTAGAATGCAAACACACAATTTCATGTACGAAGTTGGTATTGGTATAGACATCTACTTATATTTCTTTAAATTTTCTCCTTCTATTCGTGGAGTTTTTGCCATGAATAATGAGATTAAATACGATGATGACCCCAATAGCCAATGGACAGCACCAGTGAATTTTATGGGTACTCGTGGAATTTTCTTAAACTTTGCTTTTGAGTAGAAATAGTCTGCTAAATAAAAACTTAATTCCATTATTTTTAATTTGGATAGTATTTTTAATTACAATTTTTGCTTCTCTTTTTACGGAAGTAACTTTTAGCACAAAAAACTCAATTGCATTTGTTCTTTTCTTAATAACTACATATTTATATGCAAAAAACAAAAAATACTATATATATTCTTTTGTTTTAACTTGTTTAGCAGGTTTATTTGACTTTCTAGATGTGTCTTATTTAAATATAATTTTTAGTTTTTTTATTTTCAAAGTAAATCCAATTTATTTTTTATTAATAATTGTATTCTTATACACTAATAAGGATTTAATTGAAGAAAAAATTAAATAAACTTTAATTTCTTCTAAATTCACTTAATAAAATAGCAGTTGCAGTTGCAACATTTAAACTTTCAGTTTCTTGTAGATTACCAAATCTTGGGATAGATATTTTATGTTTTATTAAGCTTTTAATTTCGTCAGAAACACCATTTGCTTCATTACCCATAATCAAAACAGCTTCTTTAGGCAGTTCTTTTTTGTAAACGTTTTCCCCATCCATATCAGCTATAAAAGTAGGTAGTTCTGTATTAGATAAATATTCTTTTAAGTTTAAATATTTTATAGCTAATCTAGTTAAAGAACCCATACTAGATTGCACAACTTTTTGATTATAACAATCTACAGTTTCATTAGAACACACTAATGTTGTAACACCAAACCAATCACACAAACGAATAATTGTTCCTAAATTTCCAGGATCATTAATATCGTCTAAAACTAATATTAAACCTTTGTTACTAATTTCTTTTTCAGCAGGAATTTTAAAGATGCCAAGTACTTTATTTGGTGTTTTTAGACTACTAATTTTCCTTAATTCTTCATTAGAAATTATTTGACAATTTTTATTCTGTGTATCAAAATCTTCAGTAGCAAATAATTGATCTAGTTCAAAAGAAGAATTTAATAATTCATTTACAACTTTTACACCTTCTGCTACAAATAATTTGTGCTTTTGTCTATACTTTTTTTGTGATAAACTTGTTATTAATTTAAGTTGATTTTTAGAGATACTCATTAATCGAATTGAAATACAATTATAACGTTGAAAAATACTATTTTTGATATTCTTAGCAATGCTAAAGTAATGAAAAAACTTTCTTTTTATTTGTTGATTTTCTTAATTCTTGCAGCTTGTAATTCTACTAAGCATGTTAAAGATGGCGATTTTATGTTAACAGATAATTACTTTTTTATTGATAGTACAAAAACAGCTGCTCCAAAACTGCAAAAATATGTTTTACAAAAACCAAACTCACGCTTTTTAGGTGTTCCTTTTGGATTATATTTTCATAATATAGGAAATCATGACAAACCCAAAACACCTTCTGAATGGGCTAAAGAAAATCCAAATTCTTACAATTTTGTAAAAAAGATTTTCTCTGAAAAACAAAGTATTGCTTATGCTAATTCTTTTATAAACTTAAATAAATGGTTTTTAAGTTATCAAGAACCTCAAATTATAAATCCCACAAAAATTAATAGAACCGCAAATAATTTAGCAGCTTATTATAAAACCCAAGGCTTTTTTGATTCTAAAATTAATTATAAAATTAAAAGAGATTCTATTAGTAAAAAAGCTGCAGTTTCTTATTTTATTAATAAAGGAAAACCTACAACTTTAGATACTATAAATATTAAAATAGATTCACCTGTTTTAGATTCTATTTATAAGAATTCTGGTATTAATAGTTTTTTAATTTCTGGTGACCAATATAAAGATCAAACGTTTAGAAGAGAAGCAGCTAATATTGTAAAACTATATAGAAACTCTGGTATTGTCCACTTTTCTGAATCTGCTTTAGGCTTTTATGTAGATTCAACAAGAACCGATTATAAAACCAATGTAGATTTTTTAATTTCTTCGAATCGTTTAAAAGAAGAGAATGGAAAATATGTAGAAAAACCATACAGAGTTCATACTATAAATGAAGTTAATGTATATACAGATTATACTTTTGCAAAAAAAGGAGATCCAATTAGAGATACTATAAAATATAATGGTATCAACTTTTTTGCTCATGATAAAATAAAATATAATCCTAAATATTTATCACAATCTATTTTTTTAGGACCAAATATGATTTATAAAGATACTTTAAGAAACTTAACCAGAAGTCACTTAAAATCTTTAAAAAACTTTAAGTCTACCAATATAAACTTTAGTACAATTTCTGGTACTGAAGATCAACTTAGAATGGATGTGTTTTTATCTCCTTTAGAAAAATACACTATTGGTTTCGAAACAGAACTTACACATTCTAATATTAGAAATATTGGTGTCTCTGGTAAATTTTCATTATCAAACAGAAACACGTTTAGAGGTGCTGAGCTATTTAAAATGTCTTTTTTAGGTACCTGGTTTAACTCTAATAATGGCCCTGGTTGGGAAATAGGTGCAGATGCTTCTTTAGAAATACCTAGATTTGTAGTACCTTTTGGATTAAGTAGATTGGTACCAAAAAGAATGTCTCCTAGAACTATAATTTCTTTAGGAACAAGTTTTCAAAAAAATATTGGTTTAGATAGACAAACTTTCTCTTTCTTAACAGATTTTAAATGGCAATACAATTCTAAAAGAACTATTCAATTAGAAGTGCTAAACACACAATACATTAAAAATTTAAATGTTGATAGTTTTTTTAGCATTTACAATTCAGAATATCAAAACTTAAATGATATAGCAAAGGTATATTATAATGATCCAAACAGAGTGTTAGCTTTACCTGATGAAGCAGTTTCTTTTATGAATACTGTATTTCAAGACAGTGGTTTTCAAGCTTCAAATCCAGATGAATTTAGCAATAATGCGAATATTTTAAATAGATATAATATTATTACTTCAGATTTTATCATTCCTACAATTGCTTATTCTTTCACATATAACAATCAATTAGATTTTAAAGATTCTGACTTTTCTTTTTTCAGGTTTAGAATTGCAAATTCTGGAAATATCATGGGTATATTATCTAAGAACACTAATAGTAACAATAAAAAAACTTTTTTAGGAATACCATTAGCTCAGTATTTTAAAACTGATATAGAATACAAGAAGTTTTGGGGATTAAGAAACAACTCAGTATTTGCAATTAGAACTTTTTTAGGAGCAATTATTACTTATGATAATTCTGACATTCCATTTGTAAAAAGTTATTTTGCAGGAGGTTCTAATGATATTAGAGCTTGGCAAACTTATGAACTAGGTCCAGGAAGAAGCAACACAGGATTAGAATTTAATGTTGGTAGTTTTAAATTTTTAACTAGTGCAGAATATAGGTTTGATATGTTTAGTAGACTTAAAGGTGCATTATTTATAGATGCTGGAAATATTTGGGATATTTCTGATTCTAGCTTCGCAGAAGATGGCACTCGATTTACAGGATTATCATCATTAAAAGATATTGCAATTGGTTCTGGTTTTGGTGCAAGGCTAGATTTTAATTTTTTAATCTTACGTTTTGATGTAGGCTTTAAAACTTACGAACCCTATTTATCTGGAAATAAATGGTTCAAAAACTATAATTTCTCTAACGCAGTTTATAATATAGGTATTAACTACCCATTTTAAAACAGTCTAAAAAATATAACGTTTTCGTTATTTTATACTATTTAAAGAAAAGTAACTTACTATTTTTCATTATTTTTGAAGTATTAATTTATAAATAAATCAACTTATCATGGGTCATAATATTAAACCTGGTGTAGCAACTGGAAAAGAAGTTCAAGAAATTTTTAACTATGCAAAAGAAAAAGGTTTTGCTTTACCAGCGGTTAATGTAGTAGGTTCTAACACAATAAATGCGGTTTTAGAAACTGCAAAAGAATTAAACTCTCCTGTAATTATTCAATTTTCTAATGGAGGTGCACAATTTAATGCTGGTAAAGGTTTATCTAACGAAAACCAAAAAGCTGCAATTGCTGGTGGTATTGCTGGTGCAAAACATGTAAACGAATTAGCAGAAGCTTATGGTGTTCCTGTAATTTTACATACAGATCATTGTGCAAAAAAATTATTGCCTTGGATAGATGGTTTATTAGATGCATCTGAAAAGCATTTTGCAGAAACAGGTAAACCATTATATAGTTCTCATATGATAGATTTATCTGAAGAGCCTTTAGAAGAAAACATGGAAATTTGTAAAGAATACTTAGCTAGAATGAGCAAAATGGGTATGACTTTAGAAATTGAATTAGGAATAACTGGTGGTGAAGAAGATGGAGTTGATAATTCTGATGTTGATGCTTCTAAATTATATACTCAACCAGAAGAGGTTGCTTATGCTTACGAAGAGTTAATGAAAGTTTCACCACAATTTACAATTGCAGCTGCTTTTGGTAACGTACATGGTGTTTATAAACCAGGTAATGTAAAATTAACTCCTAAAATCTTAAAGAATTCTCAAGAGTTTGTAACTAAGAAATTTGGTGTTGAAGAAAATCATATCGATTTTGTTTTTCATGGTGGTTCTGGTTCTACTGTAGAAGAAATTAGAGAAGCAATTGGGTATGGTGTTATAAAAATGAACATTGACACAGATTTACAGTTTGCTTTTACAGAAGGTATTCGTGATTACATGCAAGGTAAAGCAGATTATTTAGCAACTCAAATTGGAAACCCAGAAGGAGCTGACCAACCTAACAAAAAATATTACGATCCAAGAAAATGGTTACGTTTAGGTGAAGAGACATTTAAAACAAGATTAAAGCAAGCATTTGCAGACTTGAATAATGTAGATACTTTATAAAGCATATTACAAATACAATAAAAAAACATCCTAAGTATATTAGGATGTTTTTTTTATTATTAATAATCGTGTTAAAGAAACATCTATAGTTTATAAAAACTATTATATTTGTAGACTATTTTATACTAAAAACTAAATAAAAGTTTATGGCTTGGTTTAAGAGAACAGATAAAGGTATACAGACTCCAACAGAAGAAAAAAAAGACACTCCAAAAGGCTTGTGGTATAAAACACCAAGTGGTAAAATTATTGACACAGAAGAACTTAAGAAAAATTTATATGTAAGTCCAGAAGATGGTTATCATGTAAGAATTGGTAGTAAAGAATATTTCGAATTATTTTTTGATGACAATAAATTTGAAGAATTAGATAAAAATTTAACTTCAAAAGATCCATTAAAATTCGAAGACACAAAAAAATATACTGATAGAGTTAAGGCTGCTCAAGATAAAACCAAATTAAAAGATGCTGTAAGAACTGCAGTAGGTAAATCTTTAGGTAGAGATTTAGTTATAGCTGCAATGGATTTTGCATTTATTGGTGGTTCTATGGGTTCTGTTGTAGGAGAAAAAATAGCAAGAGCTATAAATTATTCTATAGAGCATAAAATTCCTTTTTTAATGATTTCTAAATCAGGTGGTGCAAGAATGATGGAAGCTTCTCTTTCTTTAATGCAATTAGTAAAAACATCAGCAAAATTAGCACAATTAGCAGAAGCTAAAATCCCATACATATCTTTATGTACAGATCCTACTACTGGAGGTACAACTGCATCTTATGCAATGTTGGGTGATATAAATATTGCAGAACCAAATGCTTTAATAGCTTTTGCAGGACCAAGAGTTGTAAAAGATACTACTGGTAAAGAATTACCAGAAGGTTTTCAACGTTCTGAGTTTGTATTAGAACATGGTTTCTTAGATGCAATTTACGAACGTAAAGAATTAAAAAAGCAAGTAAATTTATATATCGATTTAATTCAGAATCTTCCAATAAGAAAAGAAGAAATTGTTTCTTAATATAAAGAAAATGTAACTTTCTAAAAAGAAAGGATTTACCACTTATTTATTAAAAAAATAATCTATATTTGCAGCTGCAAAGCAAAAAGCTAGGCAATACATAAAAATCATTTAAATAATATTGGCATGTACTTAACAAAAGAAGTAAAAGAAGGAATCTTCGAAAAACACGGTAAAGGTAAAAACGATACTGGTAATTCAGAAGGTCAAATTGCGTTATTTACGCACAGAATCAACCACTTAACAGAGCACTTAAAAAGAAATCGTAAAGATTTTAATACAGAGCGTTCTCTAGTAAGAATGGTTGGTAAACGTAGAAGTTTATTAGATTACTTAAAGAAAACAGATATCACAAGATATCGTGCAATCATTAAAGAATTAGGAATTAGAAAATAATTTAAAAAAAAAAAGAGGCTCTATATGCGCCTCTTTTTTTTTATATCTTCTCAAAGTTTCGCTTTTAAACTTAAAATAGAAGCATACATCTTAAAAGAGTAACAAACTTTTAAGTAAGAAAAATCAAAAGAAGTAACAAACCTTTTGAATTTCCATTGGAAAAAAACATCCAACAACTACAACACAACAACAAATTAATTAAAAATTAGAATTTAAAAATTTTATGATTCCAAAAGTATTTAGAGAGGTCATAGACCTTGGAGATGGAAGAACCATTTCATTAGAAACTGGTAAGCTTGCAAAACAAGCTCATGGTTCAGTTGTTGTTCAATCAGGTAAGTGTATGTTATTATGTACAGTTGTATCAAATTATCATCAAGCAGATGTAGATTTTTTACCTTTAACTGTAGATTATAGAGAAAAATTTGCTGCTGCAGGACGTTATCCTGGAGGTTTCTTTAAAAGAGAAGCAAGACCAAGTGATGGTGAAGTATTAACAATGCGTTTAGTAGACCGTGTTTTACGCCCATTATTTCCAAAAGATTATCATGCAGAAACTCAGGTTATGATTCAGATGATGTCTCATGATGATGATGTTATGCCTGATGCAATGGCTGGTTTAGCTGCTTCTGCTGCTATTCAGTTATCAGACATTCCGTTCGAAACTCCAATTTCAGAAGTTAGAGTTGCAAGAGTAAATGGTGAGTTTGTTATTAACCCAACAAGAGCGCAATTAGGTGAAGCTGATATTGATATGATGGTTGGTGCTTCTGCTGATTCTGTTATGATGGTAGAAGGTGAAATGGACGAGTGTTCTGAAGAAGAAATGGCTGATGCAATTAAATTTGCTCATGAAGCTATAAAAGTACAATGTGCTGCACAAGTTGCTTTAGCTGAAGCATTTGGCAAAAAAGAAACTCGTGAATACGAGCCAGAAGTAGAAGACGAAGATTTAGCTGCTAAAATTAAAGATATGGTGTATGATAAAACATATGCTATTGCAAAAGCAGGTTCTGCTAAGCATGAAAGAGGTGCAGCTTTTAGTGAAATTAAAGAAGAGGTTTTCAATTCTTTTTCTGAAGAAGAGCAAGCAGAATTAGGAAAGTTGATCCATAAATATGTTGCAAAAGCTCAAAAAACAGCAATTCGTGATTTAACTCTAAAAGAAGGTTTACGTTTAGATGGAAGAAAAACTACAGACATCAGACCAATTTGGTGTGAGGTAGATTATTTACCATCAACCCATGGTTCATCTATCTTTACAAGAGGAGAAACACAAGCTTTAGCTACTGTTACCTTAGGTACTTCAAGAGAAGCTAATCAAATAGATATGCCATCTTTTGAAGGTGAAGAAACATTCTATTTACACTACAACTTTCCTCCTTTTTCAACAGGTGAAGCTCGTCCTTTAAGAGGAACTTCTAGACGTGAAGTTGGTCATGGAAACTTAGCTCAAAGAGCATTAAAAGGCATGATTCCTGCTGATTGCCCATATACAGTAAGAGTTGTAAGTGAAGTTTTAGAATCTAATGGTTCTTCTTCTATGGCAACTGTTTGTTCTGGAACAATGGCATTAATGGATGCAGGTGTTCAATTAAAAAAACCTGTTTCTGGTATTGCAATGGGATTAATCTCTGATGGAGACAACTATGCAGTTTTATCTGACATTTTAGGTGACGAAGATCACTTAGGTGATATGGACTTTAAAGTAACTGGTACTGCTGATGGTATTACAGCATGTCAAATGGATATTAAAATCAAAGGATTAAGTTACGAGATTTTAGTAAATGCATTAAAACAAGCTAGAGATGGACGTTTACATATTTTATCTAAATTAACAGATACTATTGAAAAACCAAATGCTACTGTAAAAGCTCACGCTCCAAAAATGATTACAAGACGTATCCCTAATGATATGATTGGTGCATTTATTGGTCCTGGAGGTAAACATATTCAGGAATTACAAAAAGAGACAGAAACTACTATTGTAATTACAGAAGACCCAGTAACTGAAGAAGGTATTATTGAAATTCTAGGAACAAAACCAGAAGGAATGGATGCAGTAATAGCTAAGATAGAATCTATGTTATTTAAGCCAGAAGTTGGAAGTGTTTACGAAGTTAAAGTAATTAAAATGTTAGACTTTGGTGCTGTTGTAGAATATACTGAAGCTCCTGGAAACGAAGTTTTATTACACGTAAGCGAATTAGCTTGGGAACGTACAGATAATGTTTCTGATGTTGTGAATTTAGGTGATATTTTAGATGTAAAATACTTTGGTATAGATCCTAGAACACGTAAAGAAAAAGTTTCTAGAAAAGCGATTTTACCTAAACCAGAAGGCTGGCAAGAAAGACCTAAGAGAGATAACAACAATCGTGGTCGAGACAATAATAGAGGAAACAGAGACAATAGAAATCGCGACAATAGACGTGATGACAGAAAACCAAGAGAACCAAGAAAAGAAGATTAACCTTTTCTAATTCTTAATAAGTTTCAAAAAATCGTCAATGAATATTGACGATTTTTTTTATGTTTTTAGTTTCTTTGTGAATCTTAATGAAAATTCAAAGAATTACATATTTATCTTTAGGTACAAATCAAGGAAATAAGCTAGAAAACCTACAAAATGCAATTGATATGATTGCTGAAAAAATAGGTGCTATTCTAAATATTTCTTCTGTTTATAAAACAGCTTCTTGGGGTTTTGATAGTAATGACTTTTATAACATTTGCTTAAAAGTTTCTACCTATCATCCACCAGAAAAATTAATGAAAATTCTTTTAGATATAGAAAGTAATCTGGGTCGAAAAAGAAATGATAAAAAAGGATATTCAGATAGAAATATTGACATAGATATTTTATTATTTGATGATGAAATTATTTTTTCTAAAACACTTACAGTACCTCATGCTAAAATGTTAGAACGTAAGTTTGTTTTAGTACCATTAGTAGAAATTGCAGCAACTGTATTTCATCCTATAGAAAAACAAAAACTATCTACTTGCATTAAAAATTGTGAAGACACTTCAGAAATTTTATTGACTGATGAAAAATTAATTCGTCCAATACCAATATCAGAAAAGTACAATTACATAGCTATAGAAGGTAATATTGGAGCAGGTAAAACATCTTTAGCAAAAATGATGTCAGATGAATTTAATGCTAAAATAATTTTAGAACGTTTTGCAGATAATCCATTTTTACCAAAGTTTTACGAAGATAAAGAACGGTTTGCATTTCCTTTAGAAATGAGTTTTTTAGCTGATAGATATCAGCAATTATCAGATGATTTAGCACAATTAGATTTGTTTAAAAACTTTATTGTTTCTGATTATTATATTTTTAAATCTTTAATTTTTGCTCAAATTACACTTCAGAAAGATGAATATGCTTTGTACAGAAGAATGTTTGATTTAATGTATAATGAAATTACCAAGCCAGATTTATATGTGTATTTATATCAAAATACAGATAGACTTTTACAAAACATTAAAAAAAGGGGTAGAGATTATGAGCAAAATATAGAAGCTGGCTATCTCCAAAAAATACATGATGGATACAAAAATTTTATAAGTACCCAACAAGATTTAAACACCTTAATTATTGATGTTTCAGAACTTGATTTTGTAAATAATACAGAAGATTATTCAAACATCATCAATCAAATCAAAAAAGGGTAATTGTTACTTTTTAAGTTCTAATTTTTCTGCAAAGTAATCACAAAAATCACGCATTGTAGCACTCATTTTGTTATCATCTGTTGCTCTTTCAAAAGTATCTGCCATAGAAACTAATGTTTGATGATAAAACTGTTTCATTTCATCTACAGGCATATCTTTTGTCCATAAATCCATGCGTAAAGTATCTTTCTTCTTATGATCCCAAACAGATATCATTACTGCCTTAGAATATTCATTGGTAACTCCTCCATCTTCTGCTGACCAAGAGATTTCTTCTGGTATTTTATTTTCGTCTAAACCAATATTAAATTTTACTTCAGAATTATGTTTAACTGCCATTACTTTTTAGGTTTGTAGTTAGATTTTTTGAAGATTTCATCTTCATCCATTTTCAATAATTCTTGCAAAGATACATCATTCTTTTCCATAAAAGAACGAACAATTTGCCATCCTAACCATACTCCTATTTTACCTGGAGATAAGTTATCTTGTTCCATATAAAATTTAGAAAAAGGTGCATTTTCTAAAAATCGAGCATTAAGATTTAAATCTGTACTAAATAAGATTTTTCTATCAATAAAATACATCCAAATTTGCTGCTCATTTGCATTTGCCCAATTAAACTTATCACTAGAATAACCTATTTTTTCTTGATCAGAAATAATTGGTAAATATAAATCTAACAGATACATTTTTTTACCCTCAAAAATCATTTTATCTATAAATCTTCTTTTATTAAAAGGATGAACTTGCTGATCAATAATTGCATTAGCAACATCTACAACAAGATGTTCTTGAGTGTTATTCTCTTTTATATATTTTGGGTAATCTGCATAAAAACGATGTTGTTTACCTAAATAAACGTCTAAAGATATAAGTAATAAACTATCTGCATAAATTACTCTACTTTCATAATCTATGTTACTTAAAAGAGTTACAACATCTGGTTCTTTAAATCTTGAATTGTAATATTTTATATGCTTAAAAAGTGAATTGAGTTGATTTTTTAGAGGAAGTAAATCATCATATATTTTTTGTGTTTCAGCAAATAACTCTTGTTCGTCTTTGTTATTTATTTTAGCTAAAGCTAAACTATCTGTAAATTCATTTGGAAATAAATATGGATATTTTTGCTTTACATTTGGTAACGTTTTTGTGTTTGCATTGTAAAAGTCTACATCATATCTTTTTATAGAAAAATCAACTTTAATTTCTGAGACATCAATTTTAGTCTCATTTTTATCAGAACAAGAAAAAAACAAGCATAAAACCATTAATCCTATAAAAAAAAATCTCATAATCTTTGTATCTTAGTAACTCAATTTAAGAACGATAAAAATACTAAAATAGTTTATCAATGAACACTGAAAAAGTAGCAGAATACATCATTAATTGGTTAAAAGATTATGCAACAAATGCAAAAATAAAAGGATTTGTAATTGGAGTTTCTGGAGGAATTGATTCTGCATTAACATCTACTTTGTGTGCAAAAACAGGTTTACCTCTTTTATGTTTAGAAATGCCTATTCATCAATCACAAAAACAGGTATCTAGAGCAGAAAATCATATAAAATGGTTACAAGAAAACTTTGAAAATGTATCAAAAACCGAAGTTAATTTAACCCCTGTTTTTGATAGTTTAATTGATGCTTTACCAAAAGTTGAAAACGAAGAAAGTAGATTTATGTCTTTAGCTAATACTAGAGCTCGGTTAAGAATGACCACACTTTATTATTTTGCTGCTTTAAATGGGTATTTAGTAGCTGGTACAGGAAATAAGGTTGAAGATTTTGGTGTTGGTTTTTATACAAAATATGGTGATGGAGGTGTAGATATTAGTCCAATTGCAGATTTAATGAAGTCTGAAGTATATGAAATTGCAAAATATTTTGGAGTAAATAAAGAAATTATTGATGCAGCTCCTACTGATGGTTTATGGGGAGATAATAGAACTGATGAAGATCAAATTGGTGCCTCTTATGATGAATTAGAATGGGCTATGAAAATGCAAGATCTAGGAAAAATTGCTGATGATTTTACTGGTAGAGAAAAAGAAGTATATAAAATATATATTCGCTTAAATACAATAAATCAACATAAAATGATACCTATTCCTGTTTGTGAAATACCTAAGGAATTAAAATAAGATCATAATAAAAAAGCCTTGAAATTTTATCAAGGCTTTTTTATTTTATTTATTTAAATGTTTGTTACAATAGATTTGCAGCAATCATCATTTTTTTTATTCTAACATAAGCTTTTCTTTTAGATCCTTTTGAAATTTCAAATGGTAAGAAAATAAATAGTAAAATGATTTTTAAAATTTGTAGTACTCTTTTCATAACTTTTCTTCTTTTTCTTTTAGGCTCAAATATACAAAAAAAGAAAATAAAGTGTCAAAATTAAACCTCTATACTGTGTAGTACTTAACAGTATAATAACATTAAAACATGTAATTAACTGGTTTAAAGATGTTTAATTTATTTTAAATAAATTAAATAACCCTATTTAACTTCGAAAAAAGTCTCTTTTTTAAGTCTGTATAATTCTTAACCTCCTCTAAATCAATCTGTCTTTTTCCTTCTTTTACTTCTACTAAGAGTTCTTTTATTTTTTCTGCAATTAAAACTCTTCTTAAATTAAAGATAGAATCGTTAACCGCTTTTTGTAAAACTTCTAAAGCAGAAGTCACAAAAATATTTTTTTTCTCCCAATCACTTAATTGATGTTTTTCTTCATCCATTAAAATAGAAGTTACAGTTTGTGCAATATTTTTGTTTTCATGATTCACCAACTTTTCTATTTCTAATTTATCAGTTAAGTTAAATTGATGAATTACCTCATTATAAATTTCTTGAAAAATAGGATTAGTAAACTCTATTTCATCATCTTGTAAATGCAGGTAAATTTCTGATGAAACCTTATTAGTGTATTTTTTATAAGTTGTAATTTCTTTACCACTTTCTTCATCAACATTTTTAATTTCTTCCTCAAAATCAACTTCTTCATTTCCATAAAGTAATAGAATTCTAATAATTTCTCTTTCAAGAATTGAAAGTTGATTAATTTCTTTTAATTGAATATTTTGCTTTTTAACAACTTCTAAATTTTGTCTTTTTTCAAAATTTTTCTTTGTATTTGATGAGCCAGATTTTGAGAGCAGTTGAGCCATTTCATTAAATAAAACCTGCTCAGAAATCTCCATGATTCTAGCACATTCTTGTATATAAACTTCTCTTTGAATTGAATCTGGAATTTTTGAAATACTACTTACAATATCTCTGATTAATCCAGCTTTTTTTACAGGATCATTTTTTGCATCTTTTATTAAAAGTGATACTTTAAAATTGATAAAATCTTGGGCAGAATCTTCTAAATATTTTGCCAATTCTGAATCTGAATGACTTTTTGCAAAACTATCTGGATCTTCTCCATCAGGGAATTGAACTACTTTTACATTCATTCCTTGTTCTAGAATTAAATCAATTCCACGAATCGAAGCTCTAATTCCTGCTGCATCACCATCAAATAAAACAGTTATATTCTTAGTTAGCCTATTCACTAATCTAATTTGCTCAGCAGTTAAAGCTGTACCTGAAGAAGCTACAACATTCTCAATACCAGATTGATGAAAAGAAATCACATCTGTATAACCTTCTACTAAAAAACAATTATCTTGTTTAGCAATTTCTTTTTTGGCTTGATAAATTCCATATAAGATTTTACTCTTATGATAAATATCACTTTCAGGCGAGTTTAAATACTTTGCTGCTTTTTTATCATTTGTTAAAATACGACCTCCAAAACCTAAAATTCGCCCAGACATGGAATGAATTGGAAACATTACCCTACCTTTAAAACGATCAAATTGTTTATTTTCTTTTACAATAGTTAAACCAGTAGACTCTAAATATTTTAAATCATACCCTTTTTCTAAAGCAGCTTTTGTAAAGTTATCCCATTCATCTAAACAATATCCTAAATCAAACTTTTTAATAGTTTCTTCTCTAAAACCTCTTTCTTTAAAATAACTTAGACCAATAGCTTTACCTTGATTTGTATTTAGCATTAAATTATGAAAGTAATCTTTAGCAAAATTAGAGACCAAAAACATACTTTCTCTTTCATTCATCTGAGCTTTTTCTTCATTAGTTTGCTCAGTTTCTTCTATTTCAATATTGTATTTGTTAGCTAACCATTTTATTGCTTCTGGGTAGGTATAATGCTCATGTTCCATTAAAAAAGAAATAGCATTACCACCTTTACCAGTAGAAAAATCTTTCCATATTTGTTTAACTGGTGATACCATGAAAGAAGGTGTTTTTTCATCTGTAAAAGGGCTTAATCCCTTAAAGTTACTACCTGCTTTTTTTAATTGTACAAATTCACCTATTACTTCCTCTACTCTTGCAGATTCAAAAACTCGGTCTATAGTACTTCTGGTAATCATTTATTTTTCTACTTATTGTATTACAAATATAATAAGACCTCACAGGTATAAAAATCTGTGAGGTCTTAAATCGAATTTATTTTTGTTTTAAGAAGCTGCTCTTAACTTTTTTAAAGTCGAGTTAGTTAATTTAGCTTCTGCATATTCCTTTGTTACATTAAATTCTTTTTCATCAGAACTTGGTAAATCAAACATAGCATCTGTAAAAATAGCTTCGCAAAGAGAACGTAATCCTCTTGCCCCTAACTTATATTCTACTGCTTTATCAACAATGTAATTTAATGCATCTTCTTCTATAGTAAACTCCACATCATCCATAACAAAAAGCTTAGCATATTGTTTGATAATAGAGTTTTTTGGCTCTGTTAATATAGCTCTTAATGTTTTTGCATCTAAAGGATTCATGTAACTTAACACTGGTAAACGACCAATTATTTCTGGAATTAAACCAAATTGTTTTAAGTCTAAAGGAGTGATATATTGCAATAAATTGTTATGATCTATTGTATCTTCTTCTAATGAAGCACCAAAACCAACTGCTTGCATATTTAAACGTTTGCTTATGATTTTATCAATTCCTGAAAACGCACCACCAGCAATGAACAAAATATCTTTTGTATTCACTTCTATAAATTTTTGTTCTGGATGTTTTCTACCTCCTTTTGGAGCTACATTAACAACTGCACCTTCTAGTAATTTTAATAATGCTTGTTGTACACCTTCTCCAGAAACATCTCTAGTAATAGAAGGATTATCTCCTTTTCTTGCTATTTTATCAATTTCATCAATAAAAACAATACCTCTTTCTGCTTTTTCAACTTTATAGTCTGCTGCTTGCAGTAATCTACTTAAAATACTTTCTACATCTTCACCTACATAACCAGCCTGAGTTAGAACTGTTGCATCTACAATTGAAAAAGGAACATTTAACATCCTTGCAATTGTTCTTGCAACTAAAGTCTTTCCTGTACCAGTTTCACCAACTAACACAATATTACTTTTTTCTATTTCTACATCATCATTGTCTTTTGTTTGCAACAATCTTTTATAATGATTGTAAACAGCAACAGACATTGCTTTTTTAGTTTCGTTTTGACCAATAATATATTGATCTAAAAACTCTTTGATTTCTTTTGGTTTCTTAAGTACAAGATCTTTAGATAAACTAGATGTTTTTGCCTCAGAAATTTCCTCTTCAACAATGCCATGTGCTTGCTCTATACACTTATCACATATATGAGCATCCATACCAGCAATTAATAAATCTGTTTCTGCTTTTTTTCTACCACAAAATGAACATTCTAAGTTCTCTTCTTTTGACATTTTCTTTGGCTTTTAGCTTTTACTTTTAGTGCTAATTACTAAATAATTATTTTCTTTCTAAAACTTCATCAATCATACCATAATCTTTAGCTTCATTGGCTTTCATCCAATAATCTCTATCAGAATCATTATGAACCTTTTCTATAGTTTGACCTGAATGATTTGCTATAATAGCATATAATTCATCTTTTAACTTTAAGATTTCTCTTGCTGTAATTTCTATATCTGAAGCTTGACCTTGAGCACCACCTAATGGTTGGTGAATCATAATTCTTGAATGTGGTAAAGCAGATCGTTTTCCTTTTTGTCCTGCACACATTAACACAGCACCCATAGAAGCAGCCATACCTGTACAAATTGTAGCAACATCTGGCTTTATAAATTGCATAGTATCATAAATTCCTAAACCAGCATAAACGCCACCTCCTGGAGAGTTGATATAAATTGAGATATCTTTATTAGCATCTACACTTTCTAAGAACAATAGTTGTGCTTGAATAATATTTGCAATTTGATCATTAATTCCTGTACCTAAAAAGATAATTCTATCCATCATTAAACGTGAAAAAACATCCATTTGAGTAATATTCATTTGACGCTCTTCCATGATATATGGAGTTAAACTACTTGTTATTTTATTATAATAAGTACTATTAATACCATGATGTTTAGTAGCATATTTTTCGAATTCTTTTCCAAAATCCATTCTCTATATTCTTTAAATTATTATTATGTAAAGATAAGAACTATTCTCTTAATATTTTGTTAGACTTTTTAAAAACAAAAAGCTTGAATAGTAAGATTATTCAAGCTTTATTTAGTTTTTAATCGTTGTCTTTTATTTATAGACTTCTTTAATAAAATCTTCGTAAGAAACTTCTTTAGTTTTAAAAGACATATTTTCTTTGAAGAAAGTCATTAATTTCTGACTTATTAATTGTGATTGTAATTTTTGAGCTTCTTCTTGATTTTGTAAAATTCTACCAGCAATATCATTTAACTCTTTTTCTTCTGGATTCATATTTCCAAATTGAGCCATTTGAGTTCTAATAAAACCTTTAGCATATTCAACTAATTCTGCATAATCAATTTTAATATCATTGTCTTTCATGATTTTACCTTCAATTAATTGATAACGTAAACCTTTTTCAGACTTTGCATATTCTTCAGAAGCTTCTTCTTTTGTTAATTCTTTTTCTCCTGCAGTTTGTAACCACTTTTGTAAAAACTCAGCTGGTAAATCGAACTTTGTGTTTTCTATTAAATACTCTTGTACTGCATTTAATAATTGTTGATCTGCTTGTTGTTGAAATTGCTTTTCTGCATCTTCTTTAATTTTTTCTCTTAATTCTGTTGCAGTTTTTACAGAACCATCTGGAAATAATTTATCAAATAAATCTTGATCTAAATCTGCAGGTTCAGTTTTGGTAATATCCTCAATTGTAAGCGTTACTTTTACATCTAAATCGTGAGCATCATCATGAGATACACCTAAAACATGCTGTAATTTATGATCGTCTTCGAATAATTTTTTAGTATCTAACTCTATAACATCGCCAACTTTAGCACCAATTAATTTTTTTTCGTTTTTCTTTCCTTTTAAATCATTTACTAAGAAAGTAGACTTTTTATTGATTTCTTTTTCTTCGTTTACAAAAGTTCCAGTTATATTAGAGTGTTCAGTTGCTTCTTCTAATGAACTCATTTTTCCATAACGAGTCTGAATATTCTTAACTTCTTCATCAATTAAATCATCTGTTGCAACAACATTATACTGAGTAATTTTTTTCTTAGGATTTAAGTTTACTACGAATTCTGGAGCTAACCCTAATTCAAATTCAAAACTAAAAGTATCTGCATCCCAATTAAAGTCATCTTGAATTCTAGGTAATGGATTACCAAGAATATCTAACTTTTCTTCAGTGATAAATTTGTTTAAAGAATCTTGTAAAAGTTTGTTAACTTCATCTATCATTACAGATTTACCATACTGTTTTTTAACCATCCCCATTGGCACATGCCCTTTTCTAAAACCAGGTATATTTGCTTTTTTTCTGTAATCGTTTAATACTTCTGTTACTTTTTCTTGATAATCTTCTGTAACGATATCAACTTTTACAACTGCATTTAGTGCATCTACGTTTTCTTTTGTAATATTCATTTGATGTAATCTTATTTCTAAAAAAATTGAGTGCAAAATTAATCAATTTTATTAACCCCACAAAGCTTTAAATACTTCAATTTCAGTATCTTTATTTTTTATTTTTTTTAGCTTATCAAAAGAAGTAATAGACTTTACAATAAAGAAAAAAAAACCTTAATTTTGCGATGAATTAAATGATATTTTAATTATCAATAACTAACAAAATGCAATACAAAAGAATTCTTCTAAAATTAAGTGGTGAAGCTTTAATGGGTGATAGACAATATGGAATAGATCCAAAACGTCTAGCAGAATATGCCAAAGAAATAAAAGAAGTAGTTAATAAAGGTATTCAAGTTGCCATAGTTATTGGAGGAGGAAATATTTTTAGAGGTGTTGCTGGTGCAAGTAATGGAATGGATCGTGTACAAGGTGATCACATGGGTATGCTAGCTACGTGTATTAATGGTTTAGCATTACAAAGTGCTTTAGAAGATGAAGATGTACATACTCGTTTACAAACTGCTTTAGAAATTAAAGAAGTTGCTGAACCATATATTAAGAGAAAAGCCATAAGACACTTAGAAAAAGGAAGAGTGGTTATTTTTGGTGCAGGTACTGGAAACCCTTATTTTACAACAGATACTGCAGCTGTTTTAAGAGCTATAGAAATTAATGCTGATGCTATTTTAAAAGGTACAAGAGTAGATGGAGTTTATACTGAGGATCCAGAAAAAAATACAAATGCTAAAAAGTTTGAAACTATTACCTTTAAAGATGTAATAGAAAAAGGACTTAAAGTGATGGATATGACTGCTTTTACATTAAGTGAAGAAAATAAATTACCAATTATTATATTTGATATGAATAAAAAAGGAAATCTATTAAAATTGATTTCTGGTGAAAAAATTGGTACAATAGTTGACATTTAAAATTACAATCTTTAAATATTAAAAAGATGAACGAAGAAATTGAATTTATTTTAGATACTGCTAAAGAAGCAATGAGTAATGCAATTACTCACTTAGAAAAAGAACTAATTTCTATAAGAGCTGGTAAAGCTACACCTGCTATGTTAAGCACAGTTATGGTAGATTACTATGGTTCTCAAACACCACTTGCTCAAGTTGCAAATGTAAATACACCTGATGCAAGAACTTTAAGTATACAGCCTTGGGAAAAAAACATGTTGCAAGAAATAGAAAAAGCAATACAGATTGCTAACTTAGGATTAAACCCAATGAATAATGGTGACTTAATAATGATTAACGTACCACCATTAACAGAAGAAAGAAGAAGAGATTTAGCTAAACAAGCTAAAGCAGAAGCAGAACATGCTAAAGTTGGTGTTAGAAATGCAAGAAAAGATGCTAACAACGATATTAAAAAAGTGGATATATCTGAAGACATGAAAAAAAATGCAGAAGCAGATGTTCAAACTTTAACTGATAGCTATGTTAAAAAGATTGATGAAAAATTAGCTGTTAAAGAAAAAGAAATTATGACAGTTTAATTTTAATGTATCTAATTAAAAGTATAAAGAGCGTTTAAAACGCTCTTTTTTATTTTTAAAGACCACTTCAAAATTAATTACCTTTGCAAAAATATTTTTAATGAATTTCTGGACCAAAGTAGCAAGTTTAATTCTTAGAAACCGTTATTTAGTTTTACTTCTAATTGGAATAATTACTGCGTTTTTAGCTTCTCAAATGAAATATATGAAGTTTTCATATACAGAAGCAAACCTATTACCAGAAAATCATGAAGCAAATTTAGAATACAACAAATTCTTAGAAATATTTGGAGAAGAAGGTAATTTAGTAATACTTGGTGTTAAAGATTCTACCATTTTTACTCCTCAAAAATTTAATGCTTGGAATAATTTAGTTAAACAATTTAATAGTTTAGAAGAAATATCATTTACTCTTTCTATTGCTGATATTAAAAAATTAAAAAAAGATACTAAAAATAGAAAATTTGTTTTAGAACCTCTTTTTGACAAAAACCCAAAATCTACTGAAGAAGTTTTAGCCATAAAAAAACAGCTTTTTGAGAATCTCCCTTTTTACGAAAACTTACTTTTTAATAAAGAAACAGGTACTTTACAAACTGCAATCTATATTAAAAAAGAAATCATAAATACTCCTAAAAGAAGAGATTTTATCTACAAACAATTAATACCAATAGTAGAAAATTTCGAAGAATCTTACAATGTAGATATTCGAATTTCTGGTATGCCTTACATAAGAACTTTAAATGCGCAGAACATACAAGATGAAATTTTATTATTTGTAGTTGGTGCATTATTAATAACAGCTGTTATTTTCTTCTTCTTTTTTCGATCTTTTAGGGCCACTTTTATAACTTTATTAGTAGTAATTATAGGTGTTACATGGGCTTTTGGTTTTATTGGTTGGTTTCGATATGAAATTACAGTATTATCAGCTTTAATTCCACCTTTAATAATTGTAATTGGAGTGCCAAATGCAGTTTTTTTAATTAACAAATATCAACAAGAAATAAAAAAACATGGTAACCAAGCAAAATCTTTACAAAGAGTAATTTCTAAAATTGGAAATGCTACTTTAATGACAAATATTACTACAGCCTCTGGTTTTGCAACTTTTGTATTTGTAAAAAGTAATTTATTACGTGAATTCGGAATTTTAGCTTCAGTAAATATCATTAGTATTTTCATTCTAGCTTTATTGATTATACCAATTATTTATAGTTTTATGCCTTTGCCAAAGAAGAAACATTTAAATCATCTTGAAAGAAGATGGATTGAAAATGTGGTAAACTGGATGGAAAAAACAGTAAAAGAACAACGAATTGGAATTTATTTTGCCACAGTTTTTTGTATCATCTTAGGCATTATTGGTATTTATCAAATTAGAGTTTCTGGTAGTTTAATAGAAGACATGCCTAAAAGTTTAGCTTTTTATAAAGACATTAAATTTTTTGAAAATGAATTTGGAGGTATCATGCCTTTAGAAATTTTAATTGACACAAAAAAAGACAAAGGAGTCATGAAATTATCCACCTTAAAAAAGATGGAAAAAATTAATGAAACCATAGAAGCTTTTCCAGAATTATCGAAATCAATATCAGTCATAAATCTTGTAAAATACTCTAAACAAGCTTACTATAAAGGAAATCCCAAATATTATCAACTACCCACAAGTCAAGAACAAAGTTATATTTTTTCATACACTAAAAATTCTGATAGTAATGCAAGTATGCTAAATACCTATGTAGACTCTACAGGACGTTATGCAAGAATGACAACCTTTATGAAAGATGTAGGTTCTGATAAAATGGATATAATTCAAGAAAGATTAAAAGCAGTTATTGATAAAGAATTCTCATCAGAAAAATACGATGTTTCATTAACTGGTAAAGCTTTAGTTTTTATAAAAGGAACAAACTATTTAATTAAAAATCTAGTCTTTTCTTTATCGTTAGCAATTGTTTTAATTGCTCTTTTTATGGCATGGATGTTTAGATCTCCACAAATGATTTTAATATCACTTTTACCAAATATTTTACCATTACTAATAACAGCAGGCTTAATGGGCTTTTTCGATATTCCAATAAAACCATCAACTATTTTAGTGTTTAGTATTGCATTTGGTATTTCTGTTGATGATACTATACATTTTTTAGCAAAATATAGACAAGAATTAATTGCGAATAAATGGAGAATAAAGCCCTCTGTTTATGCAGCTTTACGAGAAACTGGAGTAAGTATGTTTTACACGTCTATTGTATTATTTTTTGGTTTCTTAGTTTTTACACTTTCTAGCTTTGGAGGCACAATTGCATTAGGGGGCTTGGTTTCTGTAACCTTACTTTTAGCAATGGTTTCTAACCTTTTACTATTGCCTTCTCTACTATTAACTTTCGAGAAAAAAATAGCAAACAAAAAGGTATTTAAAAAGCCTGCTATTCCTATTTTTCCAACAAATGAAACAAAATCAAAAAGATAAGTTTTAGGCTTTTCTTAATTGTGCATCTTATTACAAAAAAGTATCTTTACGTTTTAAAATATCAGATTAAAACATACCAAATAGAAAGATACTATGATGTCTACAAATGTTGAAGAATTACTAAAATCAGAAGCACTTTTACAAGAAATAAATGTAAAAGGTTGGGTAAGAACGTTTAGAAGTAATCGTTTTATTGCGTTAAATGATGGTTCTACTTTAAAAAATATTCAATGTGTTATTGATTTTGAAAACACTCCAGAAGAAACTTTAAAGAGAATAACTACTGGGGCTGCAATAGAAGTTAAAGGGACTTTAGTAGAAAGTCAAGGAAAAGGACAAAATGTTGAAATTCAAGTTTCTGAAATAGAAATTTTAGGAGACTCAAATCCAGATGAATATCCTATTCAACCTAAAAAACATAGTTTCGAATTTTTAAGAGAGAATGCACATTTAAGAATGCGTACAAACACTTTTAGTGCAGTAATGCGTGTACGCTCTAAGCTATCTTTTGCAGTTCATAAATACTTTCAAGAAAATGGTTTTAACTATGTAAACACACCAATTATTACAGGTTCTGATGCAGAAGGTGCAGGAGAAATGTTTAAAGTAAGTGCTTTTGAGCCAAATAAAGCACCACTAACAGAAGATGGAAAAATAGATTATTCTAAAGATTTTTTTGGCAAGGAAACTAACTTAACAGTTTCTGGGCAATTAGAAGCAGAAACTTTTGCAATGTCTTTAGGAAAAGCTTATACATTTGGCCCAACTTTTAGAGCAGAAAATTCTAACACCACTCGTCATTTAGCTGAATTTTGGATGATTGAACCAGAGGTGGCTTTTATGGATTTAGATGGTAATATGGATTTAGCTGAAGACTTTATAAAATCTGTTTTAAATGATATTTTAGAAAATTGTAAAGACGATTTAGCATTTTTAGACCAAAGATTAACGCAAGAAGAGAAAAGTAAACCACAAGCACAAAGAAGTGAAATGAGTTTGTTAGAGAAACTTAAATTTGTGGTAGAAAATAACTTTAAACGTGTTTCTTATACAGAAGCTATAGATATTTTAAGAAACTCTAAACCAAATAAGAAGAAAAAGTTTCAGTTTCCAATAAACGAATGGGGGGCAGATTTACAATCTGAACATGAACGCTTCTTAGTTGAAAAACATTTTAAATGTCCTGTTATTTTATTCGATTATCCTGCAAATATTAAAGCATTTTATATGCGTTTAAATGATGATGGAAAAACAGTTAGAGCTATGGATGTTTTATTCCCTGGAATTGGAGAAATTGTAGGAGGTTCTCAAAGAGAAGAACGTTATGATGTTTTAGTTGAGAAAATGAAAGCCTTAAACATAGAAGAGAAAGAATTATGGTGGTATTTAGATTTACGTAAATACGGAACAGCAGTTCATTCTGGATTTGGTTTAGGTTTCGAAAGATTAGTGCAATTTGCAACTGGTATGAGTAACATTAGAGATGTTATACCTTTTCCAAGAACACCACAAAATGCAGAATTTTAATTAAATTTTCGTATATTTTAGTAAATGTTAAAACAAAGCTTACAATATAAATTATTGCAAAAATTATCTCCTCAACAAATTCAGTTGATGAAGTTAATACAATTGCCTACGCAAGCTTTTGAAGAACGTTTAAAACAAGAAATCGAAGAAAACCCTGCACTAGATACTGGAAAAGAAGAGTCAGATACTTTCGAAGATGATATGTCTAATGAATATGATGATACAGGAACAGAAAAAATAGATGCAGAAGACATAAACATAGACGAATATTTGAGTGATGATGAAATACCTTCCTATAAAACTCAAGCAAACAATTATTCTTCTGACGATGATGAGAAAAATGTTCCTTATGCAGCTGGTACTTCTTTTCATCAATCATTAAAAAATCAATTAAACACTTTTTCACTAAATGACGAAGAAAAATCTATAGCAGAATTTTTAGTAGGTAGTATAGATGACAGTGGGTATATTAGAAGAGAAATTTTAGATTTGGTAGATGATTTAGCTTTTACTGCTAACATTTTTACAACCGAAGAAAAAGTGCTTTCTGTCTTAAAAAAAGTAGTACATAATTTAGATCCAATTGGAGTTGGTGCAAGAGACTTAAAAGAGTGTCTAATCATTCAATTAAAGTCTAAAGAAAAAAATAAAACTAGAGCTTTAGCCATTAATATTCTTGAAAATGCTTTTGATCATTTTGTAAAAAAACATTACAAAAAATTATTAGAAAAATTTTCTATCTCTGAAAATGAATTGAAAGAAGTTAATACTGAAATTTCTAAATTGAATCCAAAACCTGGTAGCTCTTATTCTGGAAATAATAAAATTGCAGAACAGATAGTTCCAGATTTTTCTATTAAAATTATTGACGGCGAATTAGACTTAACTTTAAACTCTAGAAATGCTCCAGAATTGCATGTCTCTAGAGAGTATAACAACATGTTAAAAGGTTACCAAGAATCTAACGTTAAAACAAAATCTCAAAAAGATGCAGTGTTTTTTATCAAACAAAAATTAGACGCTGCAAAATGGTTTATAGACGCTATAAAACAACGTCAGCAAACACTTTTGGTAACTATGAATACCATAATGCATTATCAATATGAATACTTTTTAACTGGTGATGAACGTAAGCTTAAACCAATGATTTTAAAAGATATTGCTGATAAAATAAACATGGATGTTTCCACTGTGTCTAGAGTCGCAAATAGTAAATATGTTTCTACACCTTATGGTACTAAATTAATTAAAGAATTCTTTTCTGAATCAATGAAAAATGATCAGGGAGAAGATGTATCTACCAGAGAAATTAAAAAGATTTTAGAAACAGTAATTCAAGAAGAGGATAAGAAAAAACCTCTTACAGACGAAAAGCTTTCTAAAATTTTAAAAGAAAAAGGATATCCTATAGCTAGAAGAACAGTTGCTAAATATAGAGAGCAATTAGAGTTACCAGTAGCAAGATTACGCAAAGAAATTTAATGAAATTTCAAAAATATATTTCTGCAATTATACATCCAATTGTAATACCTACAATAGGTGTTATGATTTATTTTTTATTAGTACCAACTACGTATACGAGTGCTCAAAAATTCACTGTTTTAAGTGCTGTTTTTGTAATTACTTATTTAATACCTCTATTTACTCTTTTAGTTTTTAAAAAATTAAAGCTTATAGATTCTTATAAAACAGAAACTATAAAAGAAAGAAGATTACCTGTTTTGTTAATGGTAATTCTTTTTTATTTTCTAGCAAATACTTTAAATAGTACTTTAATTTTAAAAGATTTAACATTGCTATTCTATGCATCATCTCTTGGTTTACTAATTATATATATCTTATTTTATTTTAAATTTAAAATGAGTATACATCTATTTTCTTTAGGTATTTCAACAGGTTTTTTTTTAGTATTATCAGAAATCTATAGTCAATCTTTCTTATTGGTTATTATAATTTTATTATTTCTTTCTGGTTTAGTTGCAAGTGCTAGATTACATCTAAAAGCACATAATAAGTTAGAAGTATATTCAGGTTTTTTTGTTGGAATTATAGCAGTATTTGCTACCTATTTTATATTATAGAATATAAAAAATTAATCCAAATTTTAAAACACTTGTATCAATTGAAGCACCATTAAAAGATGCATTTTCAAAAATTGGAGTTAAACTATAAAAAACATTAAAATTAAATTCATCATAGCCAGCTGAAAGTGTTAAACCATATTGAAATTTTCGATAAGCATTAACATTTTTGTATTCAAAAGAAGTAGAATTTTCTGTAAAATTAAATTTATTAGATAAATTATAAAGAAATTTTACTCCTCCATAAATTCTCCAAAAATCATATCTTTTTGCATTTGAAGTTCTCCAACGTATTTCTAATGGAAATTCTAAATTACTTGCTGTATAATTATTAGAAGTTAGATTTGATCCATTACTAAAAACAGTATTACCATTTATTTCTTCTACTTTAAGTTCATGAGAAAAAGAATCAAAACCATACCCTACACCTACTGCAAAAGAAAAATTACCTTGTTTATTTAAAGTAATATCTTTTAAAAACCCTATAGATAAACCATAAGAAAAACCACTTTTTGTAATTTGTTGAGGTTGATTAAAGAACTGTGCATAAGATACTGATAGATAAATTTGATCTTCTGCATACTTGTCTCCTAATTGCAAAGAATCTTTTTGAGCATAATTGGTGAGGAAACAAAAAAATAAAAAAAGTAATAAATAAAACTTCTTCATAATTAATGAACGATATTTAAAGATACAATATTTTAAAATGAACATTAAAATTTATGTATAAAAAAAGCAACCTAAAATAGGTTGCTTTTTTAACTTATTAAAATAATATTTAGTTTCCAGACCCTTTTTGAGTAGAGTAACTAATTTTAAGAGCATTTACATCTCTTAATTTTAATCTTATATCTGTCATTGTACCAACATTAGATTCTTTATCTGCTTTAATAGATGTTGTCATAAAAGGATGCATAGCTTCAGCTAATTTATCTCTTTTACTAAATATAAAAGCAGGTACTTGATCTGCAGATGCAATCTTATCATTTAATTGAATTTTATTATATCCAACCCCATCTCTATTTGGATCTTTAGATTTACCAACATAAATTGTACTTACTAAACTTTTATCTTCTAACTTTTTAATTTCAGTAGCACTTGGTAATCTTGGGTTTTCAATTCTAAGATCGGTTTCTCTCATCGTTGTTGTAACCATAAAGAAAAACAGTAACATAAAAACAATGTCTGGTAAGGCAGCAGTATTTACTGCTGGTAATCCTTTTTTCTTTTTTCCGAATTTAGCCATATTGTTTAATTTTATAAGTTCTTAAGAAGTTGGTTCTGCATCAGAAATAATTTGAGGATATGCAATTTTGATATCTTCAACTTTCTTTCTTAATTCCTCAACTCTATCTTTTAAATCAGCACTCTTTTTTGCATCTTTAAAAGCTTCTTCTAATTCATCAAAACTCATGCCATATCGTTGTTTAGACAACCTATTTCTTAACTCTGTATAAGCTCTAAGTAACTCATTTTGCACTTGAATATAAGTACCATATTCTGTTCCTCTATCACTTTGTACAGATATAATTGCTTTGTTTGGATGATCTGAAGAAGTATCGCTTCTTTCACCTTGACAGTAATCGCATGGTTTTCCAGGAGTACCATCTTCACCAGGCTTACCTATTCCACCACCATTATCTATAAACTTTTTGGCAGCTTCTTTAAGTTCTTTTATTTCCATTCTATCACCTTCTACCAACAACTCATTATTTCTGTTGATATTTACTTCAAAGATGTTTTTCTCTTTGATAATTGGTGGTACATAATCTGGTGGTGGTTTTTCTGATAACTTTTTAGAGATACCTGAGTCTACGTTCATAGTAGTGGTCACTAAAAAGAAAATCAGTAATAAAAAGGCAATGTCTGCCATTGAACCTGCATTAATTTCTGGGTTTTCTCTTCTTGCCATCTTACTTGTTTTATGATTTAACTAATCCTTTCAATAAATCCCAAACAAAGAATAAACTAGCAATTCCGCCTAAAATTACACTGTACCATATTCCAGTTCCAACCCATTTGTTTGTGCTAGAACCTTCTTCTCCACCTTCTAAAACTTTAAGACCATTAGCATCATAAACAGCAGCTGTATCTGATAAGAAATAAGCTACTACTAAAAGAACAGCTAATACTCCTAAACCTGCTAAGGTTTTCTTTAAGTTTTCTGGGTTTCTAAACATACTCCATAAAGAAAGTACGATAGCCACTATTACTGTTGCATAAAACAACCATGTAGAATAATATATTAGAGGACTAATTACACTGTTCCCTAAATCTACATCTGTTTTAAGTGCTTCAGCATCTTCCATAAAAATTCTTATGAAAAGAATACCTCCAACAACAGCAATTAAGGTTATTAAGATATTTAATATTTTATTACTTTTCATATTGTTTTTTATTTTTTATACTTTACTAATAAGTCTACTAAAGAGATAGATGCATCTTCCATATTGTTTACGATACTATCGATTTTTGCAACAATATAGTTATAGAAAATTTGTAGAATAATAGCAACAATAAGACCAAATACAGTTGTTAATAAGGCTACTTTAATACCTCCTGCAACTACTGCTGGTGAAATATCGTTTGCTACAGCAATATCGTTAAATGCTCCAATCATACCAATTACAGTACCCATGAAACCTAACATTGGTGCTAATGCAATAAATAATGATATCCAAGAAACATTCTTTTCTAATTGTCCCATTTGTACACCACCATATGCTACTACAGCTTTTTCTGCTTCTTCTACTCCTTCATCAACTCTATCTAAACCTTGATAAAAAATAGATGCAACAGGTCCTTTTGTATTTCTACAAACTTCTTTAGCTGCTTCTACACCACCTGAACTTAATGCATCATCAACATTTGCTAATAATTTTTTTGTATTTGTAGTTGCCATGTTTAAATAAATAATTCTTTCAATGGCAATAGCTAAACCTAAGATTAAAGCTACTAATACAATTCCCATAAATCCTGGACCACCATCTATAAAGTTTTGCTTTAAAATTTGGTGAAACGTTTTTGCTTCTGTTACAGTTTCTTGAGCAAATGTAGATTGAACAGCTCCAAAAAACATGAATCCTATTACAGATAAGGCTTTTACTACTTTTTTCATCTTTGTTATAAATTAATTTTAATAGTTAACGGGTTAAAGATATAAATTTTCAACTCAAAAAAAGAAAATGCGAGATACTTTCTAACATATTCTAGGAAGAATAATTTATTCTTTTAAATTTCAGAGTGCCAAGTAACAAAAAATGTTAAGCATAAAAAAATTTTTTTGGTTGATTTCGTTAAAATAGACTACTTTTTTTTGATTTCAAATTAACAATAGGGAAACTTAACATTTATTTTAGAAAATTAATCTGACATTTCTCCTCTTAAAGGCATTTCAAAATAATTCTTAAACTCAGTTTCATTTAAATTTTCTGCTAATAAATACATCATTTTTGCAACTGCAGATTCTGTTGTAATATCTTTACCACTAATTACCCCTATTTCTTTTAAAGAGAAACTTGTTTCATAATGACCTTGTTTAACACTTCCTCCAGAACATTGAGTTACGTTTACTATTTTAATATTCTTTTTTATAGCTTCCTTTAATAAATTTAAAAACCATTCTTTACTTGGTGCATTACCTGCACCATAACTCTCTAGAACAACTCCTTTTAAATTCTCTATAGCTAGAAGACTTTTTACAGTATTTTCTGTAATTCCAGGAAAAAGTTTTAAAACTAAAACATCTGTAACTAAACTCTTTCTAACAATTAAATTTTTACTTTCTTTTTTAGAGTGGTATAAATAGTAATCATTAAAATATAAATTGACTCCACTTTCTGCTAGAGGTGGATAATTCATAGAGGCAAATGCTTCAAATTGTTCTGCACTAATTTTAGTTGTTCTATTTGCTCTATATAGTTTATACTCAAAATACAAACAAACTTCTTGAATTACTGGCAATCCATTTTTTTGTGAACAAGCTATTTCTATTGAGGTAATAAGATTTTCTTTTGCATCTGTTCTTAAATCGCCTATTGGTAATTGTGAACCAGTAAAAATAACAGGTTTACTTAAGTTTTCTAGCATAAAACTTAATGCAGATGAAATATAAGACATTGTATCTGAACCTGTTAAAACTACAAATCCATCAAAGTTATTATAATTCTTCTCTAATATTTCAGCTATTTCTACATAATAACTTGTATCCATATTAGAAGAATCTATTGGATCTTCAAAAGAGATAGTTTTAAGATTACAATTTAATTGTTCTATTTCAGGTATTTTATGAATAATCTGACTAAAATCAAAAGCTTTTAAAGCCTGAGTTTTATAATCTTTTATCATTCCAATAGTACCTCCAGTGTAAATAATAAGGATGTTTGGTTTATTTGCCATTTTGACATTCATTCTTAATAAACTATTAAATTACAATCATTTTTTATGACACTGTGTTATTTTATTTTAAAAAAACTACAATGGAATAATTTATGTTGTAAATTTATCAAACAAAAATGATATACAATTTTAAAACAATATAAATTATGATGGGATTTTATATATTAATTGGTGTAATTTCTTTAGTAAGTTGGCTAATTAGTAATACATTAAAAAGAAAATTTGATAAATACTCTAAAGTTTCTTTAAGAAATGGAATGAGTGGTGCTGAAATTGCAGAGAAGATGTTAGCTGATAATGGCATTTTTGATGTTAAGGTAATATCTACACCTGGTCGTTTAACAGATCATTACAACCCAAAAGATAAAACAGTAAATCTAAGTGAGGCTGTTTATAATCAAAGAAATGCTGCTGCTGCTGCAGTTGCTGCTCATGAAGTTGGGCATGCTGTTCAACATGCTACAGCTTACGATTGGTTAACAATGCGTTCTAAGTTAGTACCAGTTGTTAGTATTTCTTCAAGATTTTCTCAGTGGTTGGTCATTGGTGGTCTAATTTTAGGAGCTGCTTCAGGTGGTTCTGGAATTGGTTTTTACATAGCCATAACAGGTTTAGTTTTTATGGCATTAGCTACTTTATTTAGTTTTATTACTTTACCTGTTGAATATGATGCAAGTAACAGAGCATTAGCTTGGTTAAAGAATAAAAACATGGTTTCTAGAGAAGAACTAGAAGGATCTACAGACGCTTTAAAATGGGCTGCTAGAACCTATTTAGTTGCTGCTTTAGGTTCTTTAGCTATGCTTTTATACTGGGGACTTCAAGTTTTAGGAGGTAGAGACTAAAATTTATTTAAAATAATAATTTAAAATCGCTCAATGAGCGATTTTTTTATTTCTAATACTTTCATTTTGTATCTTTATTGAAACTGTAAATCTTTTGTTTTGGAATTAAATGTTTTAGGAAAACCATTAGAATCTTGTTGTACATCCCCACCTACAGGTTACTTTAGAGATGGGTTTTGCAGAACAAGAGAAGATGATTATGGCACACATACAGTTTGCGCAATTGTAACAAAAGAATTCTTAGAATATTCTGCATCTAAAGGAAATGATTTAATGACACCTATACCTTATTGGAATTTTCCAGGTTTAAAGCCTGGTGATAAATGGTGTTTATGCATTTCTAGATGGTTACAAGCAGAGAAAGTTGGTAAAGCTCCATTTGTTATTTTAGAAGCAACACATGAAAAGTCTTTACAATTTACCTCAATAAAAGTTTTAGAAAAATATGCTTATAAAGTAAGTTAAATGGAAAATTTGTTACAAATACTTTCACAATTCTCCCTTTTAATTGATGCTGGATTAGTGGTTTTAATTTGGATGGTTCAACTTATCATTTACCCAAGTTTTCTTTATTATAAAAAATCAAATCTTATTAAATGGCATCAAAAATATACAACACAAATTGCCATTATTGTAGTTCCTTTAATGAGTATTCAATTAATTTATGGTTTCTTGGTTACATTTAACAACCCTATTCTTACTCATTTTATCTACCTATTGACAGTTGTCTTTTTATGGGGATTTACTTTCTTAGGTTTTGCACCAATTCACTTTAAAATTTCTGAAGGAATTGTAAAAAAATCAATGCTAAAAAAATTAAACTATAGAAATTGGATACGAACTTTTCTGTGGACATTCGTATTAATTTTACATCTATTTTTTTCCTAAAATCCAAAAAGGAAGAAATTATAAAATGTGATTTTAATCTATAAAAAAACCTTTCTTAAAAATTAGAAAGGTTTTTTTATTGTATTTAATCATTTAACTTTAAAACAGCCATAAATGCTTGCTGTGGTATTTCTACATTACCCACTTGACGCATTCTTTTCTTTCCTTTTTTTTGTTTTTCGAGTAATTTTCGTTTACGAGAAATATCACCTCCATAACATTTTGCTGTAACATCTTTTCTAAGTGCTTTTACAGTTTCACGTGCAATGATTTTAGCACCAATTGCAGCCTGAATAGGAATATCAAATTGTTGTCTTGGAATTAATTCTTTTAGTTTTTCACAAATACGCTTTCCAATTCCGTAAGCATTATCTGCATGTAATAATGCAGAAAGTGCATCTACAGGTTGCCCATTTAATAACATATCTACTCTTACTAATTTCGATTTTTGCATACCAATTGGATGATAATCAAAAGAAGCATAACCTTTAGAAACTGTTTTTAATCGATCATAAAAATCAAATACTATTTCAGCTAAAGGCATATCAAAAATTAATTCAACTCTTTGTGTTGTTAAATAAGTTTGATTTACTATTTGACCCCTTTTTTCTATACACAAACTCATTACTTGACCAACAAAATCTGATTTTGTAATGATAGATGCCTTTATAAAAGGTTCTTCTACTCTATTTAATTTTGAAGGATCAGGTAAATCTGATGGGTTATTTACTTCTATAATTGTATCTGGTTCTTTATTTGTAAAAGCATGGTAAGAAACGTTTGGTACAGTTGTAATTACAGTCATATCAAACTCACGTTCTAGACGCTCTTGAATAATTTCCATATGCAACATACCTAAGAAACCACATCGAAATCCAAAACCTAATGCTGCAGAACTTTCTGGTTGAAAAACTAAAGAAGCATCATTTAATTGCAGTTTTTCCATAGAATTACGCAACTCTTCATAATCTTCTGTATCTACAGGGTAAATACCTGCAAAAACCATTGGTTTTACATCTTCGAAACCTTCGATTCTAGTAGCTGTTGGATTATTAAAATCTGTAATAGTGTCTCCTACTTTTACTTCTTTTGCAGCTTTAATACCTGTTATTAAATAACCAACATCACCTGTTTTTATTTCTTTTTTTACAACTTGAGATAATTTTAAAGTACCTACTTCATCAGCACCATATTGTTTACCTGTTGCCATAAATTTTATCTGTTGATTCTTTTTTATAGAACCATCAATCACTCTAAAATAAGTTTCTATACCTCTATAAGAATTGTAAACAGAATCGAAAATTAATGCTTTTAAAGGAGCATCAGGATTTCCTTTTGGTGCAGGAACTCTTTCAATAATTGCTTTTAAAATATTATCTACTCCAAAACCAGTTTTACCACTTGCAGGTATCACATCTTCTGGGTCACATCCTAATAAATCAACAATATCATCTGTAACCTCTTCTGGATTTGCAGATGGTAAATCAACTTTATTTAAAACAGGAATAATTTCTAAATCGTTCTCTAAAGCCAGGTACAAATTAGAAATAGTCTGTGCTTGTATACTTTGAGCTGCATCAACAATAAGTAAAGCACCTTCACAAGCAGCAATAGAACGTGAAACTTCGTAAGAAAAATCTACGTGACCAGGAGTGTCAATAAGGTTAAGAATATATGCTTCACCTTCATGAACATAATCCATTTGAATTGCATGAGATTTTATGGTAATTCCACGTTCACGCTCTAAATCCATGTTATCTAATAACTGATCTTGTTTTTCGCGTTCAGTTACAGAACCAGTATAATCTAACAACCTATCTGCAAGTGTACTTTTACCATGATCTATATGTGCAATGATGCAAAAATTTCTAATATTCTTCATTCTCCTATTTCTATCTACTTGTAATGCGCAAAGATAGGTGTTTTACGAACGTACTCAAACAAAAAAAATATAAGAAATTTTTACTTTTTTTAGATGAATTAATTACCCATTTCTTCCTTTTTCATTAGGGTATAAAGAAGGTAAATTATCACTTTGAAAAAAGGCTTTTGTATCTATATTCATAGCTGTAACTTTACCTTTAAAAGCAGCACCAGTATCTACATTCCAAATATTAACAGCATTCATTGGCACTTGTATACCATAATTTGTTGTTGGTGTATGACCTATGTAAATTTCTTTGTAATGTCTTAATCTTTTAGGATATAAATCATGATTTACATCTATCTTTTTATCCATAACTAAAGCCATTTCCCACAAAGTTCTATCTGTGCAAAATTTATGAGGATAAGATTCTTTTTCTACACCATGCATTGAAGTAAAACCAGCATGTAAAAACAATCTATTTTCGTCATCTAAATAATACATAGTCATATTATTAAAAAAGCTTAGGTGATGTTGTTTTTCTTTAGGAGTAAAGCTCTCATAACTTTCTATAGTTTCTTTTCCTCCATGCATAAACCAAGCAGGATTAACATCATTATTATCTTTTAACCAATTTTCACACCAAACATCATGATTACCTTTTATAAAAATACAGTTTATTTTTTGAGATAGTTCCATTAAAAATTGAACAACTTGAGCAGACTCACTCCAACCATCTACATAATCGCCCATAAAAATTAAGGTATCTTCTTCTGTAATTTCAATTTGGTTTAATACTTGTATTAACGCTTTTAAACCTCCATGAATATCACCAATTGCAAAAGTTCTCATGATAAAAATTTTGAGCTAAATTATCATTTTTAACTCTTTGTATAACTTTGTGTAGGTTAATTTATGATTAAAAATACTGTCCTATACCAAAAACTAACCCTCCTTTAGAATTTCCTTTAGTGTTAAGTACACTAAATCCATAATCAATTCTAAAAGTTGCATTATATATTTTTTTACTAATGAATCGTAATCCTAAACCAGAATAGATTCTAATGTTTTCTTCTTTTATAAAGTCATTTAAACTACCTCCAGGATTTCTCCAAGAACCAATATCTGAGAATATATTTGTTTGTATGGCTAACCAATCTTTATCATATATTGTATATCTGTATTCTGAGTTTAATACAATGCTTCCTGTACCTCTATCTACTAAAATGCCAACACCTCTTAAATTTACATTATTATCTAAAGCAAAAGGTGCAAAGGGTGTATCTTCATTAGAAGATAAACCAACTCTTAACCTATTTGCCCAATTGCCTTTTTCTCCTATTCTTTTATAGTATAAAAAGTCGTTCCAAAAAATGTAAAAATCATTCTGAAAATCGTTTTCTGTTAGTACATATTGTGCATATAAAATACTTTTAAACCCATTTATATATTGATAGTAATAATCTAAACTATCATAAGTATATACTAATTTTAAAAGCGCTTTATTTAGACTTAAGTTTTGAGGAATTGAGGTTGATGTTGCTCCTGATAAATACTGATATTTTTCTTTAAATAAATTGACTCCAAAATCTATTCTATTCTTTAAATTGATTTGATGTAAGGCTAACAACTCAAAAGAAATATTATTGTATTCATAATTAGCAGATTGATTGTCAAAATACAAAGGCTCTTCACTTTTCCAATTTTGGTGATTTACAGCCAAACCCCATTTCTTAGAAAACAAATTGGGTGCTCTAAAATTTACAGCATAGGTATCAAAGCCATTAAATTGATAAAAGCCACCTAAGGTGATATTTCTTCCTAAAAAATTATATTCATACAACCCTAACTTGTAGGAAAACACATTATTAGTTGTTGTCCATAAATTAATTTCTGGCAATAAAGTTGCATTCTCTTCTATCTGAATTGAAACATTGTATAAATTATCATGTGAAAAGAAAACCTGATAATAAGCATGAGCAATTGCAGGTAATCTTTTCAACAGAGTGATATCTTTTTCTAGAATAGATGAATCTAAAACAGCGTCTTTTTTAGAGTAAAGTAAGTTTTTTATAAAAGTAGTTTTCGTCTTTTTTACTCCTACTATTTTTACATCTAAAATTTTATTTTGTTGACTATGTATATTTAATAGCCAAAAGAAAAAAAAGAGAAAAGACGCTACTTTTATTTTCAAAGAAACTTTACATTTTAAACGTCATTATTGGTAAGGCAGCATGATTCGTTACATCTTCTGCAACACTACCAGAGAATATGTGAGATAACCCTTTTCTACCATGAGTAATTACAGTTATCAAATCTGCCCCTATTGAATTAGAAAAACTTAAAATACCATCTTCAATAGACCTGTCACAGATAAAATTAGTACTAATCATTCTATCAGTGTTACCTTCTACTTTCATATAAAAGTCATTAGCCATTTGCTGCATTTCTACTGTGCTTTTAAAATTCTCATTAGGTAAGTTTACATAAATAACATGTTTAACAGCTTTAAAAATATCTAAAGTTTTTAAAACATTTTTAAAAGCATCTACACTTTCTTCAGAGAAGTCTGTAGCAACAACAGCATCTTTAAAATCTACATTTGGTAAATTATTTTTTACTACTAAAACAGGCAAATTAGCATATCTTACTACTTTTTCTGTATTAGATCCAACAAAAAATTCTTTAAGACCAGTTGCTCCATGAGAACCCATTACAATTAAATCTGCGTTAACTTCTGATGCAATACTATCTACCTCACTAAAAACTTTGTAATGTTTTATTAAAGGCACTACCTCTAAATCTTTTAAGTAATCTTTTTTCAAGAATTCTTTAAATCTCTTTTCTGCTAATTTTAAATAAAATGCAGTTCTTTCATGCTGATAACTAACACTTTCGTTTATAGAAACATCTTGAATATCTAACATATGTAAAGGATACAGAGCAAGGTTGTGTTTTTTAGCTAACATTGCAGCAACTTGCAAAGCATTTTCAGAATTTTCAGAAAAATCTACGGGTACAATAATTTTTTTCATGATTTATATAGTTTGATAATATATCAAAAATAGCTTCAATAAAATTTAAAAAATAGAACTTTTATCATGTTTTAAAATTTAATTTAAGCCATACAATTTAGTTAAAAGAGCTTCAGCTGGTTTATTTTGAGGCGTAAATCTGTTATTATTTTTTCCTCCAACATTATCGTGTTTATGAAACCATTTCCAAATAAACCCTCCTGCAAACCAATCTTCTTTCCAAAATTGATTATGTATAGCTTGAATTCCATTTACTTGTGCTACTAAATTTATATCACCTTCAACTCTGTTAGAATCCCAAGGTTTTTGTCCAGTAAAATGTACACTTCTATATCCATATTCTGTAAATAGGATTGGCTTTTTAAATTTTTGCTGAATAGATTTTATTTGCTCTTTGTGTGCTGCCCAACCTAACTCTAAATCTTTTACAGATGGAGATTTTTTATCACTTAGAGGAAAATAGGCATCAACACCAATAAAATCTAATTCACTCCAAAAAGAAACTCTTTTAAACTCATCCCAATTAGAGGCATAGGTTAATTTCCCTTTATATATTTTTCTAATTTTTTGTATAAGTTTTAACCAATATTTTGGTCTATTTAAAACAAATTTTTCTAATTCTGTACCTATACAAAACAATTCTGCATTGATTTCTTGAGCTGCCTCTGCATATGTTAATATAAATGAAGTGTAAGAATCTTCTAAGGTCTTCCAATTTTCTTCAGAATTCATTTTTATATTTCCTGTAAACTCACCTCTCCAAACCCATATTTGAGGCTTAACCATTATTTTTACATTATGTTTTTTAAATGCTTTTGCATATTGTAATAAACCTGCTTTAGTTTCGCCAAACCATTGTCTTTCTGAATTATGAGTTATTGTAGGTGTTTCTAAATTTCTTATAAAACCAAAAGGCATAAGTGCAACAGCATTACTTTTCACCTTTAAAACAGGAGAAATATGCGATTCATTAATTTGATCACGTGAAGCCACAAAACTTACACCATTATATTTGGTAGTTTGACAGTTACTAGATAATTGTACTACAATTAAAAGTAAAATAAAGAGATATTTTGTTTTCATAAATCTCTTTAAAAATAGTATAATTTCTTAAAATAAAGCTCTTAAACCGATATTAAAACTTTGTCCTAAACCAGTATTGTTTCCTCTAATAAATTTACCATATAAAATTTCTAGATTTAAAACCTCTGTAATTTGATATTTACCACCAAAACCTAATGTGGTAAAATCTTGTGTAAAATCGCCTATTCTCTGGTAATGTTGAATGTATCCTAAAATTGTAGATTTATCAGATGGAAAGTAACTCATAAATAAACCAGGTGCAAGAACAAATGTGTTGTTTGCAAAGCTATTATCATCACCAAAATTATACTCAGTACTTAGTTCTGTAAATAATTGCCATTTTCCACTTGGCAAAGTATAATCATAGAAAAATCTATTTTGAAACATATAAGCAGTTTGGTCTAAAAAAACTCCATTTACATCAGATTCATTATCTATTAAAGGAATATGAAAAGCACTTTGTACAGAAAAATTACCTATATTCTCTAATGGTTGCCATTTTAAAGCGGGTGCAAAAGAAGACAAACCATTTCTTGAGTTTAGATCATTACTAAAACTAAATACAGAAGTAGCAGATTTACCACCAATTGTGTTAGATCTATATTCTAATAATAACCCAATATTAAGTCTATTATTTTCAGAAACTCCTGTAAAAATATCAATGGTAGAAGTAAAATAAGTTTCTCTTGCTTTATCTGCTTTTACTCCATTAAATTTAGCTTCAGTTTCTGTATATAAATTGTTAAAAAACTTAATATCCCACTGACCTTTATTTAATAATTTTGAAGGGGTATAGGTTTGAATATTACTTTTAGATGTATCTATATCATTTTGAGAATAAGTTTGTAATGTAGTAAAAACAAATAAAAAAAATGTTGTAATAAATTTAGTTTTCATAAGGTTGATTATTATTTAATTATTCCATAAGTCTGCACAATTAAAAACTTCTTACAAATAATTTTAAATAATTATTTAAAACAATTCTAAATTATAGTTTGTTGTTAAGTTCTTAACTTTAGCTTCGACAGAAATGCAAACAACCAATCAACTATTTATGGAACACATTGTCATCATTGGAAATGGAATATCAGGTGTTACAGCTGCAAGACATATTAGAAAAAATTCTGACAAAAGAATAACTATTGTTTCTGCAGAATCGAAGTATTTTTTTTCTAGAACAGCACTCATGTACATTTATATGGGGCATATGAAATTCGAACATACTCAACCTTATGAAAATTGGTTTTGGAAAAAAAATAGAATTGACTTAAAACAAGGCTTTGTAACTAAAATTGATACTAGTAACAAATCTCTTTTATTTTCTGATGACACTACTTTAATCTATGACAAACTAATTATTGCAACAGGTTCTAAACCAAATAAATTTGGTTGGCCAGGTCAAGATTTAGATGGAGTAATGGGCATGTATCACAAGCAAGACTTAGAAAATTTAGAAAAGTTTGCACCCGATAATAAAGTTTGTAAAAGAGCCGTAATTGTTGGTGGTGGTTTAATTGGAATTGAATTGGCAGAAATGTTAAGAAGTAGAGATATACCTGTAACATTTTTAGTACGAGAATCTAGTTTTTGGAATGGTGTACTAACTGCACAAGAATCTGAAATGATTAATCAACACATCAAAGAACATCATATAGATTTACGTTTAAGTACTAATTTAAAAGAAATCAAAAGCGATGAAAATGGTAAAGTAATATCTGTAATTATCGAAGAAACAGGAGAAGAAATTGCTTGTGATGTAGTAGGTTTAACAGCGGGTGTTACTCCAAATATCGACTTTTTAAAAGAATCCAAAATAGAAACAAAAAGAGGTGTTTTAGTAAATCGTTTTTTAGAAACCAATGTAAAAGATGTATATGCTATTGGTGATTGTGCAGAACAACATGAAGCTATTGGACAAAGAAGAAACATTGAGGCTGTTTGGTATACAGGAAGAATGATGGGTGAAACTGTGGCACAAACTATTACAGGAAATAAAAGAGCTTATAATCCAGGTCATTGGTTTAACTCAGCAAAATTCTTAGATATCGAATATCAAACTTATGGATGGGTATTTAGCGAAAGAAATAAAAAAGAGAATGAAGTTTATTTTCAATGGAAACATGCTACAAAAAATATTTGTATCACTATTTCTTATGATAAGGATTCTCATCAATTTTTAGGAATAAATACTTTTGGAATTCGAATGCGTCATGAAATTTTTGATAAATGGCTCACCGAAAATCAATCTTTAGAATATGTTATAGAATATCTAGCTGATGCCAACTTCGATCCTGAATTTTACAGTTTGTATGAAGCAGATATTGTAGCCAAATTTAATAAAGAGATGGGCACAGATATTAAATCAAAAAAGAAAAGTTGGAAACGAATTTTTAAAATAGCTTAAGATGATGAAGACAATAAAATACATAGGTTTAGCTATCTTCTTAATTGGTTTAACCATCTTTACAGCTTCTATTTTTTTGGGTTCTTTTGAGATGTCTCAAAAAGAATTAAACACTTATATTGCTGAAAAAAATTACAAAAGTGAAATCATAAAACAAGAATTATCTAAAGCTATTGTAGACAAAGAGCTCAATATTTTTGAATTTTCGAGTGTTGTTAGAGAAGCCTTTGAAACTTCTAATAATTATTATGATAAACTCATCGCAAAATACAATGCAGAAAAAAATTGGAAGAAAAAAGGCGAACAATACAAGTATAAAATTTTTGGTAAACCTCATACATTAAGTTATGAAATTGCAAAAAAATCTGGTAAAGGAATTATAAAAGAAAACTCAGGCTTACTATGGTTTTTAACTTTTGGTTTAGGAATTATTGGTGCTTTATTATTCATTTTACCTAATGTAATTCTTCTTGGAAAACCCGGAATTAAAAACGATCACATTTACCAAAATTCAGCTACAAATAGAGGTTTAATGGCTTGGTTAGTTTTAGTGTATCTAGTACTATTTTATTTGGTACTTTATTTTATGCCAGATTATGTAGTTAATTGGACTTATATCTTAGACCCAATTAGTAAGACTTTAAATGGTGGATCAGCATCACAATGGTTTGTTTACGGTTTTCTGTATTGTACAATAATGTTGGTGATGAGTGTTAGAATGTATATAAAATACAGACATAATAAATATCAAATTATTAGAACAACCTCTGTTTTGTTCTTTCAAATTGTATTTGCTTTTTTAATTCCAGAAATTATGACCAGCTTAAACATGCCTGGTTACGATTTTAAAAATGCATTTCCACTAGATTACGACTTTTTCTTTGAATGGAACTTAAAAAGTTTAACAGAAAGTGGTGCAATTGGTATTTTTATCTTGGTTTGGGGTACTTTACTAACCCTAGTAATTGTTCCTGTAATGGTTTATTTCTTTGGAAAAAGATGGTACTGTTCTTGGGTTTGTGGTTGTGGTGGTTTAGCAGAAACTTTGGGTGACCCTTACAGACAACATTCAAATAAAAGTTTAAATGCATGGAAGTTAGAAAGATGGTTAATACATGCTGTTTTAGCCTTTTCTTTAGTGATGACAATTGTTACTTTATATTGTTATTTTTCTAGTGCATCTTCATTTATTGGTATTAAATCTCAATGGATAAAAGACACTTACAGTTTCTTAATTGGAGCGTGGTTTGCAGGTGTAATTGGTACAGGATTTTACCCCATTTTTGGCAATAGAGTTTGGTGTAGGTTTGGTTGTCCTTTAGCTGCATATTTAGGTTTAGTACAACGTTTTAAAAGTAGATTTAGAATAACTACAAATGGTGGGCAATGTATTTCTTGTGGAAATTGTTCTACCTATTGTGAGCAAGGTATTGATGTAAGAGCCTATGCTCAAAAAGGAGAAAACATTGTACGTTCTAGTTGTGTAGGTTGTGGAATTTGTTCTGCTGTGTGTCCAAGAGGCGTATTAAAATTAGAAAACGGACCTGAAGCTGGAAGAATAAATCCAACTGAAATTTTATTAGGTAATGATGTTGATTTAATGCAGTTAGTAAATAAAAAATAATGCTTAAACCAATTATATCCTTTTTACTTATTTCTTTTTCTTTGATTACTTTTTCACAAAAAAAATATGTGAAAAACTATTTTAATAATGGAAATTTAAAAGAAGAAGGTTGGACTAAAAAAAATAAAAAAACTGCTTATTGGAAATTCTATTACAAAAATGGTAGTTTAAAAGAAGAAGGTAGTTTTAAGGATGATAAAAAAATAAAATATTGGTACTTTTACAGCCAAAATGAAACCTTAGAAAAAGAGGGGCATTTTAATGAAGGAGTAAAAAATAATTGGTGGTTGTTTTATGATGATAAAGGAAATATAAACCACAAATGCCAATTAAAAAACAATCAGAAAAACGGGTATTGTTTAATTTATGATAACGAAAAACTGATAAAAGCTTCAAAATTTAAAGAGGGTAAAAAAATAAAAGAATGGACAGATTTTTCATCCTTTAAAAAAGAAAATAATCTGTTGGATTTAAGATAAATGAATCACCTTATAAAAGTAATTATTCCTGCTTATAATGAGCAAGATTCAATAGCACATGTAGTTAATGATATTCCTAAAATTGTTGATGAAATAATTGTAATTAGCAATAATTCTACAGACAAAACAGAATTAAATGCAAAAAATGCAGGAGCTACTGTTTTAACAGAAACTAAAAAAGGATATGGTTATGCTTGTTTAAAAGGTTTAGACTACATCAGTAAGCAAAAAACAAAACCAGATATTATTGTTTTTTTAGATGGCGATTATTCAGACTATCCAGAACAACTTACAGAAATTATTGCACCAATAATTAATAAAGACATCGATTTTGTATTGGGAGCTAGAGTAAAAAAACTCAGAGAAAGTGGTTCTATGACACCTCAACAAGTTTTTGGTAATTGGTTAGCTACTTTTTTAATGAAACTTTTTTTTGGAGCTAAATTTTCTGATTTAGGCCCTTTTAGAGCTATTAAATACAACAAGTTATTGGCTTTAAATATGGAAGACAAGACCTATGGTTGGACAGTAGAAATGCAACTAAAGGTGCTTAAGCAAAAAATGACTTATAAAGAAATACCTGTAAAATATAGAAATAGAATAGGCGTATCAAAAGTTTCAGGAACCGTAAAAGGTACTATATTTGCAGGGATAAAAATCCTTAGTTGGATTTTTAAATACAGCTTTAAATAATGATTTTAGAATATTTAGTCATAATTATTTATACCATTTGTCTACTGCTTATTTTTATGTATGCTTTAGCACAACTAAATCTTCTTGTTAATTATTTAAAGTACAGAAATAAGACAGATGATGCTGTAAAATTTGATTTTTCAAATCCAAATGAAATACCTTTTGTAACCATTCAACTTCCTGTTTTTAATGAACTTTACGTAATGAAACGTTTATTAAAAAATATCGCAAAATTAGAATATCCAAAAGATAAATTAGAAATTCAGGTTTTAGACGATTCTACAGATGAGTCAGTTGATGTTACTGCAAAACACATCAAAAAACTTCAAGAAAAAGGGATTAATATTCAGCATATTAGAAGAACTAATAGAAAAGGGTTTAAAGCAGGTGCACTTAAAGAAGGATTAAAAATTGCAAAAGGTGAATATATTGCCATTTTTGATGCAGATTTTTTACCTAAAAAAGACTGGTTATTACAAACTGTACCTTATTTTAAAGATTCTGAAATTGGTGTAGTACAAACAAGGTGGAGCCATATCAACCGAAATTATTCTACACTTACAAGAATACAGGCTTTTATGTTAGATGCGCATTTTACTTTAGAGCAAGTGGGTAGAAATAGTAAAGGTCATTTTATCAATTTTAATGGAACTGCAGGTATTTGGAGAAAAGAATGTATTTTAGATGCTGGTAATTGGCAAGGAGATACACTTACAGAAGATATTGATTTAAGTTACAGAGCACAACTTAAAAAATGGAAATTTAAATATTTAGAAAATGTTGAAACTCCTGCAGAATTACCAGTAATTATTAGTGCTGCAAGGTCTCAACAATTTAGATGGAATAAAGGTGGAGCAGAGAATTTTCAAAAAATGTTTAAAAGAATTGTAAGTAATAAAAACATCTCTTTTAAAACTAAAATTCATGGCTTATTACATTTGTTGAATAGCTCTATGTTTACTTGCATTTTTTTAGTAGCTATTTTAAGTGTTCCAATGTTGTATATTAAAAATGAATATGCTCATTTAAAAGGCTATTTTTATGTGATGAGCTTTTTTGTAATGAGTTCAATTATATTTTTTATTTGCTATTGGCATATGTATAAAAATATTTATGGTGGTGGTTTTGTAAAGTTTTTTAAATATATAGGCGCTTTTTTTACATTCTTTTCTGTTGCAATGGGCTTTTCTTTGCATAATACAATTGCAGTTTTAGAAGGTCATTTTGGTAAAAAAAGTGAGTTTGTAAGAACTCCAAAATTTAATATTAAAACATTAAAAGACGGCTGGAAAAACAACAAATACATCAAAAAGAAACCATCTGTACACGTAATATTAGAAGGGCTACTTGCCATCTACTTTATTTTTGGTATGTATAGTGCTTTTATAGTTGGAGATCAAGGAGGAGATTTTGGATTATTCCCTTTTCATTTAATGCTTTTTATTGGCTTTGCATATGTGTTTTTTAAGTCAATTTTTTCTAAAGCATAATGTCTTTATTGACTAAATATAGAGGCATTTTACTCATATTTTTAAGTAGTATTCTCTATTTTTTATTTGCTTATTTTTTAGAAAGAACTTCTTTTTATTTTCTCACTTTCCTTTGGTTTAGTCTTTTTGGATGTTTTTACATTTTATTAAAATCTGAGGATTTTTCATTTTTTAATTTAGCAGGAATTGCATTAATTTTTAGATTAATTTTTCTTTTTGCAACACCTAATTTATCTCAAGATTTTTATAGATTTATTTGGGATGGAAGAATGATTTTAGAAGGTTTAAATCCTTATTTATCTTTACCTGAAACATTTATTCAACAAAACAACTTTCCTATAGCTGAAGCTAAAAAGCTCTATGTAGGAATGGGTACTTTAAATGGAAGTCATTACACAAATTACCCTCCTTTAAATCAAATTAGTTTTTTATTAGCTGCTTTGTTTTCCAGTAAAAGTATTTTCGGATCTATTATTGTTTTAAGAATTCAAATAATTTTAGCAGACATTGGTATTTTATATTTTGGAAAAAAAATACTTGAGCATTTAAAACTACCTATTAAAAATATTTTCTGGTACATTTTAAATCCTTTCATTATCATAGAGATGACTGGAAATCTTCATTTTGAACCAGTTATGTTATTCTTTCTAGTTTTTGCATTATACAAGCTTACACAACAAAAATGGATGATTGCTGCAATTTTACTAGGCTGTTCTGTCTCTATAAAATTAATTCCTTTATTGTTTTTACCATTATTTTTTCAATGGTTTATTCCACTTTATAAAAAAGAAAAAAACGATATGATCATTTGGTCTGGATTTAAAATCAGTCCAAAAAAAATAATGAAATTAATGGTATTCTACTTTATTGTAATTTTTGTAAACATCATTTTATTTTCACCATTTTATTCAACAGAGTTAATTGCAAATTATTCTAATTCTGTAGGCTTATGGTTTGGTAAGTTTGAGTTTAATGCAAGCTTTTATTACATATTTAGAGAAATTGGTTATTTATTTAGAGGCTTTAATGAAATTGCAATAATTGGTAAAATTACTTCTGTAATAAGTATTTTATTTTTAGCTTATATTACTTTCTTTAGAAAGAACATACCGTTTACAAACTTAATATCTGCCATGCTTTTTGGTTTGTGTTTTTATTATTTTACAGCAACAACTATTCATCCTTGGTATATAGCTACTCCAATAATATTATCAGTCTTTACCAAGTATAATTTTCCTATTGTGTGGAGCTTAGTTTTAGTCTTTACATATCAAGCCTACTCAAATGAACCTTGGAAAGAAAACTTGTGGTTTGTTGCTTTAGAATATGTTATCGTCTTTTCTTACCTCTTTTATGAATTAAGAAATAAAAACTATAATAATTTAATGGTATCTTAAAAATTGAGTGTTTTAATTTTTATATATTAGTAACTTATTAATTATCTCATGAAGAAACTGACTATAAAAGACATTGCCAAAGAATTTAATGTTTCTATTTCTACAGTATCTAAAGCGTTAAATGACAGCTATGAAATAAGCAATAGCACTAAAGAGAAAATTCAGAAATACGCTAAAGAGCATAATTATAAACCTAATTTTAATGCTTTAAGTTTAAAAAATAGAAGTACAAAAACGATTGGTGTTATTATACCAACCATGTTAAACTATTTTTTTGCACAAGTATTTAAAGGAATTGAAAAAACTGCCTTAGAAAAAGGTTATAAAGTAATTACTTGTATTTCTAATCAATCTTATGATAAAGAAATAGAAATTATAGAAATGTTATCTAATGGAAGTATAGATGGTTTTTTACTTTCGTTAGCTAAAGAAACAGAATTAAATAACAATTTTAATCACTTTAAAGATTCTATAAATAATGGTACTCCTATTGTTATGTTTGATAGAGTTGCACAATCTATAGAATGTGACAAAGTCATTACTGATGATTTAGAAGGTGCCTCTAATACTGTTGAATTTTTATACAAAAAAGGGCACAAAAAAATTGCTTTTGTATCTACAATAAGTGATTTACATATAGGTAAACAACGATTATTAGGTTACAAAAAAGGTTTAGAAAAAATGGGATTACCATTTAATGAAGACTTAGTGCTAAATATAGTTGAAAGAGATTATAAAAAATATAAAAATATAGTTAGACCTTTTATAAAATCGAATGATGTAGACGCAGTTATTACAACTGGAGAATCTGTAGCTGTTTCTGTAATGAAAGCAGTAAAAAAGAATGGTAAAAAAATACCTAAAGATGTTGCTGTAATTGCTTTTTCTAACGGAATTTTAGCAAGACACTCTAGTCCAAAAATGACAACTATAAGTCAACATGGAGAAACTATGGGGCAAACTGCTGCAGAAATTTTAATAGACAAATTAGAAAACAAAACAAAAGAAGTAGTTACTAAAGTAATTAAAACTGACTTAGTTATAAGAGATTCTACAAGGTAAATGATTGATTTTAGCAAAGTAAAGTTAGTTGTTTCTGATATGGATGGTACTTTACTAAACTCAAAAGGTCAAGTTAGTCCTCAATTTTTTGACTTATTTAACCAACTAAAAAAACAAAATATACACTTTTGCGCTGCAAGTGGAAGACAACATAATAGTATTGTTTCAAAATTAGACACTATTAAAGATGATATTTATGTAATTGCAGAAAATGGTGGAGTTGCTAAAAAAGGCAACAAAGTATTACTTTCAAATTTTTTATCTTCAAAAAAAATTCTAGAATTTATACCAGTAATAAGAACTATTTCTGGTGCTAATATGGTTTTATGTGGAGATAATTGTGCTTTTATAGAAAGTAAAGACGAACGTTTTATTCATTTATTTCAAGAGTATTACCATAGTTTTGAGCAAGTAGATGATTTATTTGAAATTGCGAAAAAGAAGTCGATTTTTAAAATAGCAGTCTATCATTTTGATTCCTCAGAAGACTTTATTTACCCAGTTGTTAAAGATTTACATAAAGATGTTTTATTTAAAATTTCTGGTCAAAATTGGTTAGATATATCAGACAAAATGGCTAATAAAGGAAAAGCATTAAGAAAAGTACAAAGTCTATTAAATATTTCTAAAGATGAAACACTAGTTTTTGGCGATTATCATAATGATATAGAAATGATGCAAGAAGCAGACTTTAGTTTTGCTATGAAAAATGCACATAAAGACATTAAAGCTTTAGCAAAATACACTACAGAAAGTAATGATAATTATGGAGTTGAAGTCGTTTTAGAACAACTTTTAAACTCCAAAAGCAGAAAGCACTAACTTTCTAGCTCCACCATAATTTCTATGTTCACACAAATAAATACCTTGCCAAGTTCCTAAATTTAACTTCCCATTTGTGATTGGTATTTCTATAGAGCTCCCCAATAAAGATGCTTTTAAATGCGCAGGCATATCATCTGAACCTTCATAAGTATGAATATAATAAGGTGCATTTTCTGGTACTATTTTATTAAAATGACTTTCAAAATCTACACGTACACTTGGGTCTGCATCTTCATTTATAGTTAGACTAGCAGAAGTATGTTTTATAAATACTTTTAAAAACCCTTTTTCAATGGTTTTTATCTCAGAGAATTCTCGAATCACAGTTTCAGTTATCGAATGAAAACCTCTTTTAAATGGTTTTAGTTGTATCTCTTTTTGGTGGAAAATCATTTTTTATGATTTTTAAAAATTGATTCCAAAATTTTATAAATAACTACTGAAAAAAAAGTTAAACCTATAAAAATAAATCCTGCAATATTTTCATACTCTTCAATGGTAAAATCTTTTGGTAAATGATATTTTATTAATGGTAAAAAAATATTATAAAGAATAAAAAGTATTAAAACACAAATGACAATTCTTAAAAGAATTTTTGTTGGCTCTTTTAGAAGTGAGAATTCATATTCTATTTTTTTCCAAATATTATTCATCAAAAGAAACTGTACTTTGTCTTTCTCTATTTACATGCAACTTGGTTACATCTGGTCTAGAATAATGCCCAACAGCATCAAAATTTTGACGTTCTTCTAACACCCTATTAAAATCAATCGTTTCTATTATTAACCCTTCTTTGTGTAACACTGGTTCAACTATCCATTCTCCATCAGGACCAGCAATACAAGAACCTCCATTTGCTAAAACTTCTGGTGCATCTTTTACAATTTTATCATAATAAGGAATATCTTTATGAAAGTCTGATTTTTGCATTAGTGCAGATACAGAAATTACAAAAGATCTTGATTCTCTTGCAATAAAACGAGTAATATCTTTGGTGTTATGATCACTTCCTGGCCAAACTGCAATATGTAAATTTTCACCTAAACCATACAATGCTGTTCTTGGTAAAGGCATCCAATTTTCCCAACAATTTAAGCCACCCACTGTAAAGTCTTTTAAAGGATGTACTTGCAAACCATGACCATCTCCAGGAGCCCAAGTTAAACGTTCATCGTAAGTTGGTTGTAGTTTTCTATGTACAGATTTTATTTCTCCTTCTTCATTTATATACACCAAACTTGCATAAATGCTATGTCCTCCTCTATTTGCTGCACGTTCCATAATACCTAAATAAATAGCCATTTTGTATTCTTTGGCTAATTTGCAAATGGAGTCTAATTCACCTTTTTCTATGGTAATGGAATTACGTACATAGTGTGCATGAATTTCTTTATTGGTTTTTGTATTCCATTCAGCACCACCTGTTAATGCCAACCAAAAAGGATAACCAGGTAATAAGGCTTCACCAAAAACAATAAGTTCGCAATTTTCTTTTGCTGCATCTAAAATTGATTTTTCAATCTTTTTAATCGTTTTTTCTTTATTTAACCAAACAGGAGAAATTTGTGCTAGGGCTACTTTTAATAAATTATTCATTCTAAATATTTAAAATTTAAGAGTCGTTAACTCAAGAAATACTTACAATTCTATAGAAACCACCAATCCTTCATTAGATCTGATATTAAAAACGGTTTCATCTTCAAAAATGAGATATTGTCCTTTTATACCTACTAATTTACCACTGTAGTTTTTTTGTTTTTCAATATTTAAACTTTTAGGTTTTACAGGATATTTTAAAACAGGAAAATTCAAATTAGTTTCAGTGTTATTTTCTATAAAATACGGCATAGCTTCTTCAGGAATATATTGTTTTAAACGATCTCTCCATTCCACTAAATTTTCATCTTCTATATCATTTTTAAGCATTTTACGCCAATTTGTTTTATCTGCTACATAATCTTTTAAAGCAACTTCTGTAATTCCTGCTAAATATCTATTAGGCACCTCTACAATTTCTATGGCTTCATGTGCTCCTTGATCTATCCATCTAGTAGGTACTTGTTGTTTTCTAGTAACACCAACTTTAACATTGCTTGAATTTGCTAAATACACAATATGAGGTTGCAATTGTACTTTTTTCTCATAAGCCAAATCTCTTTCTTCTTCATCTAAATGTGCCTTACTTAATTCTGGTCTCATGATCCAATCTGCTGCTTGTGGAATATCAAAAAAACAAGATTGGCAGAATCCTTGTCTGTAGATTTTCTTTTCTAAATGACAATTTAAACACTCATAAGTCACAAAAGAAAGTGCTATTTCTTTGTTGATGAGTTGATTCATGTTTAAAAAATCAGATTTCATATCTAAATAATACTGAATTTCCTCAGCATTCTCTGTCATCATTTTTTTTAATACTCCTTGATAAACCATAACCAAATTTTACTATTTTTAGCTTCTAACAAACTTACGTAAAAAACCGAACTTTATTTATGCCTTTTCCAATTGTAAATTCTATAATTTCTTGGTTTTTAAAAAAACGAATTCATCAAATTGAGTTGTTTTTAAAGTATCCTACAGATGTTCAAGATGAAGTTTTAGCCAAACTATTACAAACTGCTAAACGCACTGAATTTGGAAAACAATATGATTTTTCTTCAATAAGAACCTATCAAGATTTTGCTGATAAAGTTCCTATTCAAAAATATGAAAGCATAGAACCTTTAATTGAACGTTGTAGAAAAGGCGAACAAAATTTGTTTTGGCCTACACCTATTAAGTGGTTTGCAAAAAGTAGTGGTACAACAAATGCAAAAAGTAAATTTATACCTGTAAGCAATGAAGCTTTAGAATATTGCCACATGAAAGCAGGTAAAGATATGCTGTGTTTATACATCAATAATAACGAAGAAACAAAGCTTTTTACAGGTAAAGGTTTAAAATTAGGAGGTAGTTCTGATATTTACGAAGACAACAATTCTTACTTTGGAGATTTATCTGCAATTATAACAGAAAACTTACCTTTTTGGGCAGATTATAGCTCTGCACCAAGTTTAGAGGTAGCAATGATGTCTGAATGGGAAACTAAAATGGAAGCCATAATTGATGAAACTATAAAAGAAGATATTACAAGTTTAGTAGGTGTACCAAGCTGGATGTTAGTTTTATTAAATCGTGTTTTAGAAAGAACAGGAAAAGATAACATTCTTGAAGTTTGGCCTAATTTGGAGGTATATTTTCATGGAGGCGTAAACTTTAATCCTTATAGAGAACAGTATAAAAAATTGATTCCAAAAAAGAATTTTCAGTATTATGAAACCTATAATGCTTCTGAGGGTTTCTTTGCTATACAAGATAGAAATGGATCAAAAGAACTATTGTTAATGCTAGACTATGGTATTTTTTATGAGTTTATACCTATGTCAGATTATAAAGGAGAAAACTCAAAAACAATACCTTTGGCTGATGTAAAAAAAGGAATTGATTATGCTTTAGTTATCAGTACAAATGCTGGTTTATGGCGCTATTTAATAGGTGATACTATTCGTTTTACTTCTTTAGACCCTTACAGAATAAAAATTACGGGAAGAACTAAACACTATATTAATGTATTTGGAGAAGAATTAAATATTGAAAATGTAGAAGACGCACTAAAGCTTACTTGTGAAAAGACTGATGCTTTAATTAATGATTATACAGTAGGCCCAATTTTTATGGAAGGTAAAAAAAGTGGTGGTCATGAGTGGATTATTGAGTTTGAAAAGCATCCAAAAAGCATGAACTATTTCACAGAAATTTTAGACAATGCCTTAAAGTCTATTAATTCTGATTATGAAGCTAAACGTTACAACAACATGACTTTAGCTATGCCTAAAATTCATGTTGCTAAAAAAGGACTTTTTTATGAATGGCTGAAACAAAAAGGGAAATTAGGTGGGCAACATAAAGTGCCAAGATTATCTAATTCTAGAGCTTTTGTTGAAGAGTTATTGGCAATTTAAACTTTACGCTCAACCACATAATCTATCATTTGTAATAACGAACTTTTATAAGGTGAATCTGGATAAGTTTCTAATATAGAAAGCGCTTTGTTTTTGTAATCATTCATTTTAGCTATAGTATAATCTATACCTCCATTTTCTTTTACAAAAGCAATTACTTCTTTTACTCTTTTTTTGTCTTTGTTATACTTTTTAACAGAGTTAATTATCCAAGATTTTTCTTTCTTAGAGCAATTATTCAATGTATAGATTAGAGGTAAAGTCATTTTTTGCTCTTTAATATCTATACCTGTTGGTTTTCCTATTTTCTCATCTGTATAATCAAACAAATCATCTTTTATTTGAAAAGCAATACCTATGTATTCTCCAAACTTTCGCATTTGCTGAACAGTTTCATTTGAAGCTCCAACAGAAGCAGCACCAATTCCACAACAAGCAGCAATTAAAGTAGCTGTTTTTTGCCTTATGATATCAAAATAAATGTCTTCTGTAATATCTAATTTTCTTGCTTTTTCTATTTGTAACAATTCACCTTCACTCATTTCACGAACTGCAATCGAAATCAATTTAAGTAAATCAAAATCTTCATTATCAATAGATAACAACAAACCTTTTGAGAGTAAAAAATCACCAACTAAAACTGCAATTTTATTTTTCCAAAGGGCATTTATAGAGAAAAAGCCTCTTCTTCTATTAGAATCATCAACTACATCATCATGCACTAAAGTGGCTGTGTGAATCAATTCAACTACAGAAGCACCTCTGTAAGTTCGCTCATCAAAACCGCCTTCAGAAACCATTTTTGCAACCAAAAAAACAAACATTGGTCTCATTTGTTTTCCTTTTCTACGAACAATGTAATATGTAATTCTGTTTAAAAGCGGAACTTTAGAAAGCATGGAATCCTTGAACTTTTTCTCAAAGAGTTCCATCTCTTTTTTAATAGGAAGTTTTATAAGTTCTACAGGCTTCATTCAAGCACAAAAATACGAAATATAAACAAGAATTTTTACAAGTTAAACTGTAAGAAATCAGAAATATATGTTAAGACTTATTTGCTAATTGCCCACAAGCAGCATCAATATCTTTACCTCTACTTCTTCTTACGTTTATGGTAATATCATTCATTTCTAAGTTAGAAATGTAGTTGTTTATTGCAGCATTACTTGCTTGCTGAAATTGGCCATCATCAATTGGGTTGTATTCTATTAGATTTACTTTACAAGGCACATATTTACAAAAATCTACTAAAGCCTTTATATCTTCTTTTCTGTCGTTTATACCTTCCCAAACCACATATTCGTAAGTAATTGCTCTTTTTGTTTTTGCGTACCAATATTCTAAAGCTTCTCTTAAATCTTTTAAAGGAAAAGTAGTATTAAAAGGCATAATTGAAGTTCTAACCTCATCTATTGCAGAGTGTAAAGAGACTGCTAAATTAAATTTAACTTCTTCATCTGCCATTTTTTTAATCATTTTTGGCACACCAGAAGTAGATACAGTAATTCTTTTTGATGACATACCCAACCCTTCAGGAGAGGTGATCATTTCTATAGATTTCATTACATTTTTATAATTCATAAGTGGCTCACCCATTCCCATAAAAACAATATTTGTTAATGGATGATGATGATATAATCTACTTTGTTTATCTATCACCACAACTTGGTCATAAATCTCATCAGGATTTAAATTACGCATTCTTTTTAAACGAGCTGTAGCACAAAATTTACAGTCTAAACTACACCCAACTTGACTAGAAACACATGCTGTTGTTCTGGTTGATGTAGGAATTAAAACAGATTCTACAACTAAACCATCATGTAGTTTTATTCCGTTTTTTATAGTACCATCTGCACTTTTTTGCATAGAATCTACTTTAATATGATTGATAACAAAGTTATCTTCTAACATTTGTCTAGTTTCTTTAGAAATGTTAGTCATATCTTCAAAGGTGTGTAAAGATTTGCTCCATAACCAATCGTAAACTTGATTTCCGCGAAAAGCTTTATCACCATTTTCTACAAAAAATTGGCGTAATTGTTCTTTGGTTAAGGCTCTTATGTCTTTCTTTTTAGGCTTCATTTATGCTGAACTTGTTTCAGTGTCTATTGCAAAAATATGGATAAAAAAACTGGTACTTAAAAAAGTACCAGCTAATCATTTATTTTCAAAATATTGATTAAATAATCAACATTGCATCTCCATAAGAGTAAAATCTATACCCCTCTTTTACGGCTTCTTTGTAAGCTTTCATGGTAAAATCGTAACCAGCAAAAGCTGCTACCATCATTAACAATGTAGATTTTGGTGTATGGAAATTTGTAATCATTGAGTTTGCAATGCTAAAATCATAAGGAGGAAAAATAAATTTATTTGTCCAACCTTCATAAGGATTTAGCATTTGATTAGAAGATACTGAAGATTCTACTGTTCTCATTACAGTTGTACCTACTGCACAAATTCTTCTCTTTTCATTTTTAGCTAAATTTATTCTATCTGCAGCAGATTGTGGAATAATAATTTGCTCAGAATCCATTTTATGCTTAGATAAATCTTCTACCTCTACAGGACTAAAAGTACCTAAACCAACATGTAAAGTCATTTCTGCAAAATCAACTCCTTTAATTTCTAAACGCTTTAATAAATGTTTAGAAAAGTGTAAGCCTGCAGTTGGAGCAGCTACTGCACCTTCGTGTTTTGCATAAATAGTTTGGTAACGCTCTTCATCTGATGCTTCTACCTCTCTATTGATATATTTTGGTAAAGGAGTCTCACCTAATTCTAATAATTTTTCTCTAAAAGCTTCATAACTTCCATCAAACAAGAAACGTAATGTTCTACCTCTAGAAGTAGTATTATCTATCACTTCTGCTACTAAACTATCATCTTCTCCAAAAAATAATTTGTTACCAATTCTAATTTTTCTTGCAGGGTCTACTAAAACATCCCAAAGTCTATTTTCTGCATTTAATTCTCTTAATAAGAAAACTTCGATTCTTGCTCCTGTTTTTTCTTTGTTACCAAACATTCTAGCAGGAAAAACCTTTGTGTTATTTAACATCATTACATCACCCTCATCAAAGTAATTTATAACATCTTTAAACAGTTTGTGCTCTATAGTTTGCTCTTTTCTGTTTAGAACCATTAAACGAGATTCATCTCTATGTTCTGCAGGATATTCTGCTAATAATTCTTCTGGTAATTCAAAGTCAAAGTTTGATAATTTCATAAGTCTATATTCTTTTACAAAAGTTGCAAAGATACAATCTCATGATAGGGGTTGTCAAGTGTTTAGCGATTTAATTTAAATATTATCTATTTTAATACCTAATTGCTGCATATCATCCCAAAAATTTTGATAAGATTTTGTAACAACTTCAGCGTCTAAAATCTGTATTGGAACTCTTAAAGCCAAAGGTGCAAAAGCCATAGCCATCCTATGATCATTATAGGTTTTTATAGAAACATTTACATTGATTTTTGTAGAAACTTCTAAATGTAAACTTTCATCAGATACTTTTATTGATGCTCCAAGTTTAGTAAGCTCATCATGTAACGCAACTAATCTGTCAGTTTCTTTAATTTTTAAAGTATGTAAACCTGTTAAATTACAAGAAATACGTTCTGCAAAACAAGTCACAGCAATAGTTTGTGCGATATCTGGGGCATTTTTTAGGTTGATATCAAGAGAAGATGTATTACTTTTTTTAATTTTTTTTAGAATAATAGAATTTTGATTAAAAGTTGTTTCTACTCCAAAATGATTATAAATTTCAGCTAAACAAGAATCTCCTTGTAAGCTTTCTTTTTTATATGCAGTTAATTGGATTTCTGAACCAATTTCTGATAAAGCTATTATAGAATAAAAGTAACTAGCAGAAGACCAATCTGATTCTACAACAACAGTTTGTTTATGAATTGATTTTTTAGGATAAACTGTAATAAAATTTCCCTCAAATTTATTATCAATTCCTAATTGAGTTAATAAACTCAATGTCATCTTTATATAAGGTACAGAAGTTATTTTACCAATTAATTCTATCTCTAATCCATTTTCTAATTTTGACGCTATTAATAGTAAAGAAGAAATGTATTGACTACTTACATTACCATTAATTTGTACTTTATCTTTAATTAGTTTTTTACCAATAATTCTTATTGGAGGGTACCCTTCTTTAGCTTCATACGTAATATTAGCTCCTAAATCTTTTAACGCATTTACTAAAATTTCAATGGGCCTATTTTGCATTCTTTCAGAACCTGTAAGTACAGTTTCTCTGTTTTCTTGAACTGCGAAATAAGAAGTTAAAAAACGCATTGCAGTTCCTGCATGTCCTATATCTACTAATTCATCCTGAGTAGAAAGTGCGTGTTGCATGTGAACAGAATCATCAGAATCAGATAAATTTTCTATTGAAATTTCAGGAAAAAGCTTCTGTAAAATTAATAATCTGTTAGATTCACTTTTAGAGCCAGATATAGTAATTTCTTGGTGTAATTTTTTATCCTCTAAAACATTTAACAATATGTCCATTTCTAAAACTGAATTTAATTCTTATTTTTAACCTCAAACTTATAACTAACCCAACATGAAAAAAATACTTTTTCTGGCAGTTTGCATCTTCTTAACAGCAAATGCCAAAGTTAATGCACAAAAAAAATCTACCAAAGTTTCTGAAGAATATTTTAGTGCAGTAGAATGGAGAAATATAGGACCTTTTAGAGGAGGAAGAAGTGCTGCTGTTACAGGTGTTTCTGGTAAAGCAAACCTTTTTTACATGGGATCTACAGGTGGTGGAGTTTGGAAAACTAATGACGCAGGTAACACTTGGCAAAATATTTCTGACGGATTTTTTGGTGGCTCAGTTGGCTCAGTGGCTATTTCTGAATCAGACAATAACGTTATTTATGTAGGAATGGGCGAAAAAACCGTTCGTGGAAATGTTTCTTCTGGAGATGGAGTTTGGAAATCTGAAAATGCAGGAAAAACATGGAAACATGTAGGTTTAAAAAACTCAAGACACATTCCAAGAATGCGTATTCATCCAAAAAATTCTGACATTGTTTTTGCAGGAGTTATGGGAGATTTATACAAACCTACTCAAGAAAGAGGTGTATATAAAACAACAGATGGAGGAGAAACTTGGCGAAAAGTTTTGTTTTCTAATGAAAATGCTGGAGTTGTAGATTTAATTATTGACCCTAATAACCCAAGAATTTTATATGCAACTACTTGGAATGTAAGAAGAACACCTTACAGTTTATCTTCAGGTGGTGATGGTTCTGCTTTATGGAAAAGTACAGATGAAGGAGAAACTTGGACAAATATTTCTACCAACAAAGGTTTACCTGATGGAATTTGGGGTATTGCTGGTGTTACAGTTTCACCTGTAAATTCAGATATAGTTTATGCTTTAATAGAAAATAAAAAAGGTGGTGTATACAAGTCTTTTGATGCTGGTAAAACTTGGAGATTAATAAATTCAGAACGTAAATTACGTCAAAGAGCTTGGTATTATACGCGTTTGTATGCAGATACACAAGATGAAAATATTTTATATGTTTTAAATGTACGTTATCATAAATCTACAGATGGTGGTAGAACTTATAAAACTTATAATGCACCTCATGGAGATCATCATGATTTATGGATTGCTCCAGAAGATAACCAAAGAATGATTATTGGTGATGATGGTGGAGCACAAATTTCTTTTGATGCTGGAGAAAATTGGAGTACGTATATGAATCAACCTACATCTCAATTTTATAGAGTTACCACAGACAATCATTTTCCATACAGAATTTTAGCAGCACAACAAGATAATTCAACTGTAAGAATTTCACATAGAACAGATGGTAGTTTAATTACAGAATCTGATTGGAGCTCAACAGCTGGTGGTGAAAGTGCACATTTAGCTGCAGATCCATTAAATCCTGATATTGTTTATGGTGGTAGTTATGGTGGATTATTAACAAGAGTTAATCACAAAACAAATGAAACACGTGCTATAAATGTATGGCCAGATGATCCTATGGGTCATGGAGCAGAAGATTTTAAATATCGTTTTCAATGGAATTTTCCAATATTCTTTTCGCCAAATAATAAAAAGAGATTGTATGCAGCTTCTAATCATTTGCATGTAACAGAAAACGAAGGGCAATCTTGGAAAATTATTAGCCCAGATTTAACTAGAAACGATCCAAAAACATTAGGTCCTTCTGGAGGTCCAATTACTAAAGACAATACTGGAGTAGAATATTATGGAACTATTTTCGCAGCAACAGAATCTCCTTTTGAACCTGGATTAATTTATACTGGTTCAGATGATGGTTTAGTTCATGTTTCTAAAGATAATGGAGCAACTTGGAATAATATTACTCCTAAAAAAATGCCAGAATGGATGATGATTAATTGCATAGAAGTTGATCCTTTTAATAAAGGTGGAGCTTACATTGTTGGGACTAAATATAAAACAGGAGATTATGCACCTTACATTTATAAAACTGAAAACTATGGTAAATCTTGGAAACAAATTACAAACGGAATTGCCTCTGAAGATTTTACAAGAGCATTAAGAGCAGACCCAAAACGTAAAGGTTTATTATATGCAGGTACTGAAAGAGGTATGTATATTTCTTTTGATGATGGTGATAATTGGCAAACTTTTCAGCAAAATTTACCAATTGTACCAATTACAGATTTAGCCATTAAAAACGATAATTTAATTGCAGCTACACAAGGTAGATCTTTATGGATTATTGATGATTTAACACCTCTACATCAACTAAATTCTTCAACTTTAAAAGAAAATATTGTTTTATATAAACCAAAAGACGCTTATAATATGAGTGGTGGTCGTGGAAGAACTTCTAGAACTGCAGGTACAAATCATCCAGGAGGTGTTGCTGTAAATTTCTACATCAAAGAAAAAGTCGATAAAGATGTGGTTTCTTTAACGTTCTATGACAAAAACGATAATGCCATCAAAACATTTAGCACCAAACCAAATAAAGATAATAAAGATGGTAAATTATCTGTAAAAGATGGTAATAATATTTTTTATTGGAATATGATGTATGATGGTGCAGAACGTGTACCAGGCATGATTTTATGGTGGGCTTCTTTAAGTGGACCAATGGCTTTACCTGGAGATTATAAGGTTGAATTAAAAGTAAATGACAAAATAATGAGTCAGCCTTTTAGTATCTTAAAAAATCCTAAATCAGAAGCTACAGAAAGTGATATGAAAGCTCAATTTGACTTTATAAATAACATTAATGCTAAAATGACTGAGATACATAAAGCATTAAAGAATGTGAAAAAAGTTAGAAGTCAAGTTGGTTTATTAAAGAAATCCATTAAAGACAAAAAGAAACATAAAGACTTAATAGATTTTGCAGATAAGTTAGTAAAAGATATGACTGTTGTTGAAGAAACATTGTACCAAACAAAAAGTAAAAGTGGTCAAGATCCTTTAAATTTTCCAATTAGACTTAACAACAAATTAGCTCATTTAAATTCATTAACAAGAATTGGTAATTATGCTCCTACACAACAGGCTATCGATTTTAAAAATGAAATTACAAAACAAATAGATCTTGAATTGGCTAAATTAAATAAGCTCTTTAATAATGGTGTAAAAGAATTAAATACAAAAGTGAAAAATAGTGATATAGACTTAATTCAATTAAATTAATTTCATTTAGTATTTAAAACTTAGAAAAGTATATTAAACACGACTCATAGGGTCGTGTTTTTTGTTTTAAAAAGAGATGAAAATTTTCTAAAAATGATATTTGTCATAGCATAAAAATAGGGTTCGACTTAGATTTAATGTTGCAAATAGAATGTTTAAAATCTTTAAATATTCACAAATATTAATATTATGAAAAATTCATTTTTAAAATTAATTACGCTTTTATTCGCGTCAACTTTATTTGCTCAAACTGGGCATGTTATGCAAGGTGTTGGTGCTGTTAATATGTCTATGGGTGGTGCTGCAACAGCACAACCATTAGATATTTCTGGAGCAATGCAATGGAATCCAGCTGCATTATCAACCTTTGACCAAAAACTTATAAAATTTGATTTAGGCTTATTTTTCTCAGCACCAGAATTAAATTCTACAGTTCCTATTTTTGATTCAAATGGACAACCAACAGGAAACTTTATGAGTGGAACCACAGCTGATGATAGAGGAATATCTCCAATGCCAGCACTAGCAATGGTTTGGGGTAAAGAAGATAGCAAACATACTTTTGGAGTGTCTGCATTTGGTATCAGTGGATTTGGAGTTACTTTCCCAGAAAGTACAACAAACCCTATTAATATGCCTCAAAGTATGGGAGGATTTGGTAAAATTGAATCTGATTACATGCTATTACAAGTTGGTTTTAGTTGGGCTTATGAATTAAGTGATAAGTTTTCTATTGGGGTTCAACCTACAATGAATTATGCTGCCTTAGAATTGATGCCAAATCCAACAGCAAATCCAACACAAGCAGGTTACCCATCAACAGATAAAGCTACTGCACTAGGTTTTGGGGCTCAATTTGGAGTTTTCTTTGATACAGGTTCTGGTTTTAAGTTAGGTGCATCCTATAAAACAACTCAGAAGTTTAGTGAATTCGAGTTTAATAATACATATTTAGATGGTAGTACTGCTACCAATAATTTTCAAATGGATTATCCTGCTATATTATCATTTGGTCTTGGTTATTCAAAAGGAAATTTTGATTTCGCTTTAGATTACAGATCTGTTGATTACGAAAACACAGATGGTTTCTCTAAAACTGGATGGACTCAAACTGCATCTGTTGCAGGATTTGGGTGGAAAAATATTAATATTATATCTGCAGGATTGCAATATAAAGGAATTGAAAAGTTTCCATTAAGATTAGGCTATACATATAGTTCAAATCCTATTGAAAGTGATGTTGCGTTTTTCAACATTCCTGCTACAGCTATTATAGCAAATGCTTTCCAATTTGGATTTAGTTATGAAATTAGTGATAAAATAATGTTAGATGCTGTCTATCATCATGGAGCAAGTGATGGTAAAACTTCTGGTCAATTATTAAACCCAATGTTTGCTTCAGCTAATAATCCTTATGGAGCAATACCAGGTAGTGAAGTTTCATATGACATGACCACTGATTTAATTATGTTTGGAATTTCTTATAACTTCTTAAAATAAGAAGGTAATAACTTGAAAAGCTAGTTGCAATAACAAATAATGTTAAAAAGAAAATCGTCTAAAATTTTATTTTAGACGATTTTTTTAATTGTTTTTATTTTTCCAATTAGAATTGATGACTTTTCTAATTTTATGAAAAATTCTAAATAAAATAGCAAAACTAAAAGCTTGAAATAAAATCAAACGCCAATCAAACGCAATATTTAAAAAGAAACTAGCTATAATTTGACCTATTGCAAACATTGCAAATAGTATAGGAATATAAATTAATAAGTACTTACCAATAGATAAAGAATTTATTAATTCTGTCTCTTCATTTATGTTTTTATTTAGTTTTTGATTAACCTTTTTTATATTCACTTTTTATATTTTTATTTGCCATATAAAAACCATACACTAAGCTTAAAACAATTTTAGGAGCAAAAAAGGCTTTATATCGTCCTTCTGCAAAGTTGGTTTTATTAACCTCAGAAAAATTACCAGAAAAAATATCTGAAAAACTATTTATTAAAAGAGAAAAAACAATTACAAAAAGAAAAAATGGAATGGCAAAATTTATAAATAATCTCCAAAATTTTGGTTTTTTAAAGTTGTCTAAAAAAGTCATTTATTTTAATTTTTTGTTATTATGATGTCTGTCATGATCACGCTTAGTTTTAATATCTAACTTTTTCTCAAAAGCATCTTGTAAATTAACACCTGTTTGGTTTGCTAAACATAAAACTACAAACAAAACATCTGCTAACTCTTCACCTAAGTCTTTATTTTTATCAGACTCTTTTTCACTTTGCTCTCCATATCGTCTTGCAATAATTCTAGCAACTTCACCAACTTCTTCTGTTAATTGAGCCATATTTGTCAATTCATTAAAATAACGAACTCCATGATTTTTAATCCATTCGTCTACTTGTTGCTGAGCGTTATTTATATTCATATAGTAAGATTCTTTATTTACAAATTTACAAAGTAAAAAAGATAAAATAAATTTATTTACAGTAACCGTATTTTATTAATTAATTACTTTTTTGTGTCTGTGAAGTTATTTTTTTTAATTAGATTTACATACTAACCAACCCAACTTAAACTTATGATATTTAATTCCTATTCATTTAAAGGCAATTACTTTTTAATTACTTATAAAAATAATTAACTCTAAGTAATTAAAAATGAACTTTAAAATCGTTTTAACGATTTTATTTCCTTTTACCTTGATTATTTTATTTCCCCCCAAAAAAAATATACTATCAGAAAAAAATGAAAATAAAATTAATTTTCATGTTTCTTATTTAAAGGGAGAAAAATCACAATATAAAGACAATTTAATTCATCAAGAATTTAAATCTTTTCCAAAAAGTGAAAGTTTTGGAGTAGATAATGGTGTTTATTGGATTAAATTAAACATAGAAAAATCTAAAAATTTAGATAATCTTGTTGTATATATTCCAACCCATAATATTGAAAAAATAGAAGTCTATAAATTAGATAATAATAGACTCCAATTTATCAACAATACTGGTAATTCTTATGTGTTTAAAAAAAATAATTATCATTACTATTTTCCAAACTTCTCTGTAATTAATAACCCAAATAGTAATGTTATTTATTTTTTAAAAGTAAACTTCTTAAAAGAGGGAAATTTCCCTTTAAAAATTTTAAATCAAAAAGATTTTCTTTCTCATATTTTCACAAAAAAAACTTACAATAGTCTTTATTATGGCACATGTATCATAATAATATTAATAAACTTAATATTATTTATAAAATTAAAAGACAAGATTAATTTATTTTATTCTTTATTTCTATTGTCTCTAATGTTTAAATTCTTATTGTATGATGGATCTTTAATTAATATACTTGGTGAATATAGTTTTTACTATTACATAGAATTGATAGTTCATCTATCTTGTGAAGTTTGGTTTATACTTTTTTCTATTAAATTTTTAAATTTACATAACAAACACCCTAGATTAACAAAACTCTTTTTTATTTTTCCAGTAAATGTTGCATTTTTTTATATTCTATATATAGCAACTAATAACTTTACTTATGTATTAATTGCAGATATTATTGGAATATCTTTATTCCCTATTTTATGGATTTTTGGATTCTGTTATTTAAAAGTTTTAGAATATGCTAAATTTTATGTAGTTGGTTATTTATTAATTATACCTCTTTCTTTATTTTTTATTATTGGTTACCCATCTGGTTTTTGGAAAGTTAATGGAGATATGATAATTGTAAAAATTGCAAGCTGGTTAGACATTCTGGTTTTTGCTTATGCCATTGGTTATCGAATGAAAATTAAAATTGAAAACAGTTATAAAAATATATCTGATCTAAAACTGTATATTGAAGAAACTGACTCTTTAAAAATTGCAAAAAATAATACTTCTAATGCATTCTTAAAGCTTTTAAGAAATAATGATATTTCTAATACTCCTCTAACATTAAGAGAGATAGATATATTGAAATATTTAATTGAAGGTAAGAATAACAAACAAATTAGTGAAAATTTATTCATTTCTCATAACACTGTTAAATCACATGTTCGTAATATTTATTCTAAACTAAATGTTAAAAATAGAGTTGAGTTAAAAGAAAAAACTTCAATATTAACTTACTGATATTTAATATATTACGAAAAAGGGTTAGAAAAATCACCCTCTATTTTTTAGTATAAATGTTAAAATTAAATGATTTTTATAATCAAATCAATTAACCAAATTTTAAAAAATATGAAAAGATTATTACAATTTAAAAAAAGCCCTAGAACTTTTTTTATAGCAGTGTTACTGTTATTTTTTACTATTTCTACGTATTCGCATGTTACTCGAATTAGAGTGAAACAAAACCAAAATGGTACATTAACTTGGAGAGTAGAAACCTATCATGGAAGAGGTCAATGTGGAGTAGCTAATTCTGGAATACGAATTAATGGAGTAAATTATCCTCTTCAATTTGAAGCTTCTATGAACGAATCTGACAGATTTAGTTTACCAAATGATGGATTTAGTTTGTTTGCAAACGCACCTACAAATTGGCCTAGGTATCTGCGCAGTTATGGTCAAGTTACCACACCTTATATACCAGGCACTTTAAATGTTCAGCCTTATTCAACAAATGTTTGTTGGGCTTTTGCTGTTGGTGGTAATGGAGCTTTCAACCCTCCTCCTCCACCAGTATGTACTTCTTTTCCTTTAACAAGTGCATCAAGTTCTGTAGTTTCAACAAATGATAATGGCACATCATGTGATTTATCAGATGATACAAGTGTAATTAATTTAACAGCTAATCATTTAGCTTGTGGAAATATTACAGGAGATAAAAAATTTAAAGCTTATTTAGATTCAAACGGATCTAGTTTATATGTAGGCGAATTTAATTATTTACAAGGAATTAGTACTCCATTAGGAAGCGTCACAGTAAATTCTGGTCAATCCTATAATCTAAGATTAGTAGATAACGACTTTGCAGGAAGTGTTTATAATTATTCAGTACCAGTGTTTAATGGGGTCCCAGAATCTACACCACCAACAATTACTTTAAATGGTTCTTCAACTGCAATAGTTGCTGTTAATGGTACATTTAATGACCCAGGTGCTACTGCATCAGACGACTGTGGAAGTGCAACTGTTAACGTAAGTGGTTTATTAAACACATCTATTGTAGGCACCTATGTTTTATCTTACACTGCTGTAGATCCTTCAGGTAATGTATCTACACCTGTAACAAGAACTATTAATGTTGTTCCTATTTTAGCTAAAGCTAAAGACATAATTGTAGAACTTGATGCTAATGGTAATGCAACTATACAGCCAACTGATTTAGATGATGGTTCTATTCTAGGAGGAGGATCACTTTCTCTTGATAAATCTACTTTTGATTGTAGTAACATAGGAACCAACCAAGTTACTTTGACTGTAACATCTAGTAATGGTAGTGCATCTGTAAGTGATGTTGGTACAGTAACTATAAAAGACACAACTGCTCCAAATGCAATTACTAAAAACATTTCGATTGATTTAGATTCAAGTGGTAATGCAACTATTAATGCAAATATGATTAATGATGGAAGTAATGATGCTTGTGGTATTAAATCTTTACAATTAGACAAAACTTCATTTAGCTGCTCTGATGTTGGAGTTAATGAAGTTATTTTAACTGTAACAGACAGTAATAATAACGTAGCTGAGGCTAAAGCCAATGTTACTGTAAAAGATGCTACAGATCCTACTGTATTAACTAAAAGTGCAACAGTTACCTTAGCAAACGGAACTGCTTCTATTTCTACATTTGATGTTAATGCAGGTAGTTTTGATAACTGCTCATTTACTTTAAGTTTAAACAATGATACTTTTACTTGTGATGATATAGGAGAAAACACTGTAACTTTAACAGCAACAGATGCTTCTGGGAATACATCATCTAATACTGCTATAGTAAACGTAGTTGGTGATGTACCAACTATAAGTATAGATGATTTTAATGCTGTACAAACACAAAAGAAAAATACAATTTTCTTAGGATTTGGTCCAAGTAATATTAATCTTACTACTGCAGTTTCAGGTGGCACTGGATTCACTTACGAATGGACAGCTTCTAGTGGAGAAAAAGTTTCTAACGAAGCTAATCCTAATATTAACCCAACTATAAGCACAACCTATAATGTAACAGTTACTAACTCTAATGGTTGTTCTGCTTCAACTTCAATTTATGTTTGTGTAATAGATGCTAGAGCTTTTGATAAAAAAGGAAGGTATAAAGGAAAAGTTTTAGTTTGTCATCATACAAATGGTAAAAAAGGAACTAAACATGTACAAATTAGTATAAACTCTAGTGCTGTTATGACTCACTTAACTCAACATGGAGTTGGTACAAGTCATGCAGATAGTTTAGGTGCTTGTAATGCAACTTGTGTTGATAGTACAAGCAATAGAGGATTTACAAATACCACTGAAGATTTTTATTCTTTAGAAGATAATTTAACTGTTTATCCTAACCCATCTAAAGGTGTGTTTGATGTTAAATTAACTAAAGTTACTTTAAAGACAGATATTATTTTATTAGATATCTCAGGAAAAATAATTGATAGAAAAGTTATTTCTAAAGAGAATAGCTCTAATAATATTGTTACAATTGGTAATTATAATTTATCATCTGGTTTATATTTATTAAGAATAGTAAATCAAGATGAAAGTGTAACCAAAAAACTAATTGTTACTCAAAATTAATTTATAATTCATTTTAAAAAAAAGGCTAAGTTTTACTTAGTCTTTTTTTTTACAAACGTTTTTCAAATTATTGATTGATCTTTTGTTTAATAGTTAATATAACTAAGTTCCATTACTTTAAAGACATCATCTACTTTTTATATTGCGTCTTTCATTTACATATCTTAGAAGTTAAATCTATGTAGTTATAAATTTTGCAGATAGTTATTTTTTAAATTATAGTAATTCTGAAGGTTTTAAAAAAATTAGGTATATTGTTATGTCTATTTGATTTGAAACCATCTTACTGTCCCTTCTAAATGGAATAAATCAATATAAACTTTTATTCTATGAAAAAAATCATCTTTATACTAACTCTTGCTTTTTTTACAACATCAATTAATGCACAAAAAAATGCATTTCAACAAAAACAAGACTCATTGTTCACCATTTGGCAAGACACAACAAAAAAAGATTATGACAGAGCCTATGCATTTGTAGATTATATAAACCCATATATGCAATTCGATTTAGACTCAGTATTAATTCATGCAGAAAGTCTGCAAAGTTTTGGATTAAAAAATAATTTATACGATGCTATAAAACATGCTAATAATTACAAAGGTAGTTACTGGATGCGTAAAGGAAATCTAGATAAAGCTATCTATTTTTTTAAAGAAAACATTGTTATCGCTGAAAAGATGAATGATAAAGATGGATTGGCTATGGCAGAGGGAAATATTGGTTTAAATTATTTCTACAAGAATGACTACGTGAAAGCTCTTAATTATACTTCAAGAAGTATTAAATATTTTAAAGAACTTGAAAAAAACTTAAGAGTTGCTAGTGGTTTTAATATGATGGGAAACATCTATGGTAAAATAGGTAATAAAACAAAATCTATTGACTACTATGTTAAATCTTATGACATCCATAAAAAAGAGAATTTTAGGAGAGGTATGGTAAGTAATTTAATAAATTTAGGACTTAGATATTACGAAATTAAAGATTATAATAAAGCATTAGAATATAATAATAAAGCTTTAAATATAAGAGGAATAAGTTCAGATAAATATACATACTCAGTAGCTCTTAGTCATGTGGGATCTATATATATAGAACTTAAAAAATATAGTAAAGCAAAAGATTACTATACTCAAGCACTAAAACTTCAAGAAGAAATGGGCCTTAGCTTAGATATTTCTACTACTTTAATTAGTCTTGGAGTTTTAAGTCTTAACGAAGGCAAAAAAAAAGAAGCTCTCCAATATTACAAAAAAGGTTTAAAAATTAAAGAACAAATCAAAGACCTAAATGGTATTTCAGATGCTCTATCTCGAATTGGCACATTATACAAAGAACAATCAAAATATAGTTTATCAATAAAATACTGTAAAGAAGGTTACGAAATGGCCAAGACTATAGAAAGTTTTGAAAAACAACAACAAAATTGTGATTGTTTGTATGAAAGTTATAAAGCCTCAGGTAATCTTAAAAAAGCACTAGAATACTATGAATTAGGAAACCAAGCAAAAGATTCCTTAAAGGAAGGCGAAACTGCAAAAAAACTCCAACAAATGGAGTTTGACAAACAAGTTACTGCAGATAGCTTAGCAACTGCAGAAAAAGAAAGATTAGTAGAGGTAGCTCATAAAGAAGAAGTACTTAAAAAAAACCAAACACGTAATATTTTATTTGGTGTTGCAGGTTTAATTTTACTTATAGCAGGTGGTATTTATAGTAGATTAAGATATGTTCGTAAATCGAAAGCCATCATAGAAAAAGAAAAAGATAGATCAGAAAACCTTCTTCTTAATATTTTACCAGCTGAAATTGCAGAAGAATTAAAAATAAAAGGGAAAGCAGATGCACGAGATTTTGATATGGTTTCTATCCTGTTTACAGACTTTAAAGGGTTTACAGAGCAAAGCGCAAAACTTAGTGCTGCTGAATTAGTAAATGAAATAAACATTTGCTTTGAAGCTTTTGATACTATTATGGAAAAGTTTGGTATTGAAAAAATAAAAACCATTGGAGATGCTTATATGGCTGCAGGTGGTTTACCTATTCCAACTGATGATTCTGTAAAAAATACTGTTTTGGCTGCTTTTGAAATGCAAAATTTTATAAGAGAACGAAAAGCAGAAATGGATGCAAAAGGACTTCCTTCTTTTCAAATGCGAGTTGGTATAAACACAGGTCCTGTAGTCGCTGGTATTGTAGGTGTTAAAAAATTTCAATATGATATTTGGGGAGATACTGTAAACACAGCAAGTCGTATAGAAAGTAATGGAGAAGTAGATAAAGTTAATATAAGCCAATCTACTTATGAATATTTAAAAGATGATTCTGATTTTACTTTTGAAAGTCGTGGTAAAATTGTAGCCAAAGGTAAAGGAGAAATTAACATGTATTTTGTGAGTAAAAAATAAATACTAAACGAATCCTTTTTCTTTTGAAAAACTATTTATTTTGCAGCATTAGTTCTTATAAGAATATTCTTGGCTTGTGAAAACAGAACACACCTCTAAAAACATAGTATTTTTATGAAAATAAAAACACTAATTCTTTTTTTAATTGGCTTTAGTTTTAATTTAACTAGTCAAAATCAGTTTTCGATATCTGGAGTGATTTTTGATAAAAAAACAAAGAATCCTTTACCTTTTGCATCTGTTGTTTATGTAAAAAAATCTTTAGGAACAACTTCAGATATTAATGGTAACTTTTCATTTACAATTTTTAATGCAAAAAAAACTGATACAATTTTAATCTCACATATAGGCTACAAAACTCTTAAACTACAGGTTTCTGAAATTAATAAAATAAAAAATATAGCACTATTTGAAAATACCAAAAGTTTAAAAGAAATTATTATTAAAACTAAAAGTAACTTAAAACTAAAAAAGTTTATTAAAGAAACTATTTTAAACTATAATAATAACAAAAAACAAGAACCTCACATTGCTATTGCACATTACAGAGAAAAGGCTAAAAAAAATAGCAAGTATATAATGTTTATGGAAAGTATTGGATATTCTGTTTATGCTGGCAAAACCAATAATGCCAGTCAGCTGTCTAATTATAAGTTTTTTAATAAATTATCTAGAGCTTATGTTAATCACCCTAAATGGAAAGCTTACAAAAAAAATGAAAAGAACTTAACAAAAGAAACCATAAATCCTTCAGGTGGTTCAAATTTAAATGCTTTTAGATATACAGAAATTTATGGGGTTTTATCTAAAAAGAATATCAATAGATATAAATTTAAAGTAGATAGTACTTTTTTTATTAAAGACGATTTAGTTTATGTTTTTAATTATAAGGGTAATATAGATAATGGAATATTATATGTTATTGCAAAAAATAAACACATTATAAAAATTACATCAAATACTAAGAAGTATTATAGTCAAGCTTTTCAGAAAAGAATTCCTGCAGAATTAGAAATTTCATTTAGTTATTATAACAACATTCCTTTTATTTCAAAAATTAATGCTTTTTTAAAATACAAAGACCTAACATATATTAACACATTAACTATAAAAACTCAGAAATTTAAGGATTTTAAATTTTCGAATAAAGATTATTGGAGTTTAAACAGGTATGAAACAAATCCTTACATATTCTATGATTCTATAAAGTGGAATCAATTAGGAGTTAAGGAGGATGAAGATTATTATAAAATAGCTATAGATTTAGTTGAGTCTACTTCAAATTTAGAAAATCATTTTAAAAAATTTAATAATCGATGGTTTTTTAATACCAAAAAAAACAATTATAATTCAATAAAAATAATAGAAGAATTAAAGTTAAATTTTTGATTTGAAAAGTTTAAAAAACTGATTTGGAGTAAAAATATTTATACAATCATTAACTATTTAATTATAAATATTTAGTTTTTAATTTGTTATCTTTATTAAAAATTCCTCCATGCTATGAAAAAAAGACTCTATTTTACAATAATAGTGCTTACTCTTCTTGTCTTTATAGACAAATATTATATTTATAATGATTTAGAGATTATTAAAAAAGATATTGAAGTAATTAATCTGGCAGGCTCTCAAAGAATGAGAAGTCAGAAAATAATTAAATTAGTTCTCTATTATGAAATAAATAAACCAGCGCCTTTTATTAATATTATTTTTTTAGAAAACAGTATTAATGAGTTTATTATATCACATAACCAACTTAAACAATTCCACCTTAAAAGATATAAAAGCGAAGATCTAGAATTTTTATATAGAAAAATTGAACCTTTTTACAATAATATTGTCAACTCTGCTAAAACATTAATAGATGACAAAGACAATATTAAAAAAGTAAATAACTTTGTAAAAATGATTAAATTAAACGAAAACGACTATTTAAATCTTATGGATAAAATAGTTATGGAGTACGAAGCAATAGGACAACAAAGAATTGCAAAAATAGAATCTAGAGAGAACATTCTAAACACCATGGTTTTTTTAATTTTTTTAAATATTATCTTTATGTCTAGTTTTGAAATCTTGAAAAAGAAAAAGAAAAAGAAAGCTAATTTGGCTTAAGAAAAACACAAACCTCATTGTAAAAATCTTTTGGATTTTCTGCATGTAACCAATGACCTGCTTTTTTAATTTCTATAATTTTATAATTAGGAAAATGAGCATTAATTATTAAACTTTCATTTTCTGTAATGTAACCCGACTTTTCTCCTTTTAAAAATAAAGAAGGTTTTGTAAATTTTGTGTTCTGAGGTAAAGCTTTACCAACTTCTGGATTATTATCTGTTAAAGATTTTAAATTAAACCTATAATCTAAAACACCTTTTTCTTTCCAATACACATTTTTTAATAAAAATTGACGAACACCCATTTCTGGTATATATTTTTTTATTTGATCGTCTACTAAACGTCTTGTATTTTGTTTAGAAAAATCAACCGAATTTAATCCAGCTAAAATTGCATTATGATGAGGCTCATAAGCCCTTGGAGATATATCAACTACGATTAATTTATCTACTAATTCTGGATAGTTAACTGCAAATAACATTGCTGTTTTACCTCCCATAGAATGGCCTATTAAGAAAATATTTTCAAGTTGATGATGTTGAATGTAATTATATAAATCTTCAGCTAAAACTTCATAATTAAATTCATTTGAATGAAAACTACGCCCATGATTTCTTTGGTCTATTAAATGTACTTCATAATCTTCTGTAAACTGGTTGCCTAAAGTTCGCCAGTTATCAGACATCCCAAAATAACCATGTAATATCAATAAAGGTTTACCTTCTCCTAAAATTTGTGAATGTAAAATTGGTTTCATTTAATTAGGATAAAATTTTTTGAATTTCAATTTTCAGACTTAACAACATCTAGCATAATCTATGCAAATACATATTTACTACGTTTTGTAGTCCTAAATACAAACTCTCAGATATTAAGGCATGACCAATAGAAACCTCTGCTAAGTTGGGAATATTTTCTTTAAAAAACTTAATATTGTCTAAGCTTAAATCATGACCTGCATTTATACCAAGGCCTAATTTATGAGCTAAAATAGCAGCTTTTGTATATGGTTTTATAGCTTCTTTATTTCCTTTGTCAAATTCACTTGCAAAATGTTCTGTATACAATTCTATTCTATCTGTACCTGTTTTTGCAGCAGCTTCTATTAACTTAGCATCAGTATCTATAAATATAGAAGTTCTAATATTATTGTTTTTAAACTCAGTAATAACTTCTTTTAAAAACGATTGATGCTTAATTGTATCCCAACCAGCATTAGATGTAATTGCATCAATTGCATCTGGTACTAAAGTAACTTGTGTTGGTTTTACTTCTAAAACCAAATCCATAAAAGATTGTATTGGGTTACCCTCTATATTATACTCAGTGGTAACTACATCTTTTAAATCGCGAGCATCTTGATAACGTATATGACGTTCATCGGGTCTAGGATGTATAGTAATTCCTTCTGCTCCAAAAGACTCTATATCTCTAGCAACCTTTAATAAATTCGGTACATTTCCTCCTCTAGAATTACGTAAAGTTGCGATTTTGTTAATATTTACACTTAACTTTGTCATGCGTATAAAATTAGTTTGCAAAGGTAACTCATTAAATCATTTTATCCTATATTCGTAACAAATGAACATTACAGATTACATACTAAATGAGATTAAACCACTAAAATTAAAAAGTAGTGTTGCAGATGCAATTGAACTTTTTGATAATTACCCAATTACTCATTTTCCTGTAATTGAAAATAATAAATTATTAGGGTCTTTTGCAGAGGATGATATTCATACTACAAATGAAAATGATCAAGAATTAGTTGAGCACGCTCATTTGTTAAATTCTTTTTTTGCTGATGAAAAAGCAACAGTTTTAGAGTTGTTAAAAATTTTTGCAGATAATGATACTAATATTATACCTGTTTTAAATAAAAACAAAGATTATATTGGATATTATGATTTACGTGATGTTTTAGATGTATTTTCTACAAGTCCTTTTATGATAGAGGAAAGTGAAACTTTAATTGTAGAGAAGTTAGAAAACGATTATTCTATGAGTGAAATTTCACAAATTATAGAATCTAATAGTGCAAAATTATTAGGTTGTTATATTTCTGAAAAAAAGAACGATTTTGTACAAATAACATTAAAAATTGTATCTAGTGACATACATGAAATTATGCATACATTTAGAAGATACGAGTATAAAATAATTTCTATGCATGATAACGATATATATTTAGAAGATTTAAAAAATAGGTCAGAATATTTACAGAAATATTTAGAAATGTAACGTTTAGCTATAAAATCTTAAAAATTTAAATTTTGAAAAAAGTAGCAATTTTTGGTCAATCTTACTCTATCTCTGCAGAGAAAGAAATAAAAGTTTTATTGAATGTATTAGAGACCAATAATATTGTTTGTTTCATAGAAAAAAAATTCTACGATTTATTAATAGAAGGTAATATTCTCTCAAAAAAGTATCAAACCTATTCAAACTTTTCAGATTTAAACTCGTCATTTGAAGCCATGTTTACATTAGGTGGAGATGGTACAATTTTAAGAGCAGTTACCTATATAAGAGATTTAGATATCCCAATCTTAGGTATTAATACTGGTAGGTTAGGTTTTTTAGCAACCATAAACAAAAATGAAATAAAAGAAAGTGTAGCACTTATTTTAAAAGGAGATTATTCTGTACAAAAAAGAACATTATTATCTGTAGCTACTTCTCCAAAAAATGATGCATTTTCTGATATTAACTTTGCTTTAAACGAAGTTACAATTGCTAGAAAGAATACAACTTCTATGATAGGTGTAAAAACCAATTTAAATAACGAATATTTAACCAATTATTGGTCAGATGGGTTAATAATTGCAACACCAACTGGTTCTACTGGTTATTCTTTAAGTTGTAATGGCCCTGTAATATCACCAGATTCTAAGAACTTAGTTATAACTCCAATTGCGCCTCATAATTTAAACGCAAGACCTATGGTTATTTCTGATGAAACTACTATACAATTAGAAGTAGATTCAAGAGAAAAAGAATTTTTAATTTCTTTAGATTCAAGAATTGCCTCAATACCAAAAAACACAAAAGTTACCATCAAAAAAGCTCATTTTACAATTAAGAGTATAATCCCTAAAAATCAATCTTTTTTAAAGACATTAAGAAGTAAATTATTATGGGGAGAAGACACTAGAAATGAGAATAATATTTAAAAAACGAATACAATAAAAAGCTTAAAAAGTTGTTATTCAAAAAAGACTGAATATTAACTTTATTAAGCAAATTGAAATCCCTATATTTGCTCGCTATTTTTTAGGATGAAAAGAAGTATTTTATTAATAATTTTCATAGGTTTTTCTAATATTATGTTAGGCCAATTATATGAGATAGGCGTTTCTCTTGGTGGGTCAAATTATGTTGGTGATATTGGTAGAACTAACTATATTTATCCAAATAAACCAGCTGGAGCTGCTTTTTTTAAATACAATTGGAATCCAAAAATAGCATTAAGAGCAACATATAGTTATTTACCTATAGAAGGTAATGATTTAGATGCAGATACAGATTTTAGAGTTACAAGAGGCTTAAGCTTTACAAATACAATTCACGAATTGGCAATAGGGTTAGAATATAATTTTTATGATTACAATTTATCTGAATCAGATAAAACATGGACACCTTATATCCTTTTAGAATTGGCAGCTTTTAATTCAAAATATGTTGTGTCAGAAAGCGCACCAAACCAATATGTTTTTGATAATAAAAACTCATTTGCAATTCCTTTTGGAGTAGGCATAAAATCAAAATTGGTGGGTTCATGGGCAATTTCATTAGAAAGTAGATTCAGATACACTTTTGATGACGATATTGATTACACAACAGACACTATTCAAAGTTTAAATTTTGGAAGTAATAATAGTGATTGGTATATGTTTACTGGTGTTTCTTTAATTTATACCTTTGGAAGACCTCCATGCTATACTAACGGATTATAATTATATGGATAAAAAACTACGTATAGACCTTACTAGAGTACCAAAACACGTTGCCATTATTATGGATGGTAATGGACGTTGGGCAAAAAGTAAAGGTATGAATCGTGTTTTTGGACATAGAAATGCACTAACAGCTGTTAGGCAATCAATAGAAGCAGCAGCCGAAATTGGAACAGAAGCTATAACCCTATATGCTTTTTCTACTGAAAATTGGAACAGACCTTCAACAGAAGTAAAAGCCTTAATGACACTTCTTGTTAATTCGCTTAATAGCGAATTAAAAACATTTCAAGAAAATCAAGTGAAAGTAAATGCAATTGGTAACATTAAAAGTTTACCAAAAAAAGCGCAACAAACTTTAGCAAGTGTTATTGAACAAACAAAAAATAATAACAGAATTGTATTAACATTAGCTCTTAGTTATGGAGCAAGAGAAGAAATTGTTAATGCAATCAAAAACATATCTAAAAAAGTTGTTAATAAAGAACTCGATTTAGAAAAAATCGACGAAAATACTATTAATAACCATTTATATACATTTAATTTGCCCAATGTCGATTTAATGATAAGAACTAGTGGAGAACAACGCATTAGTAACTTTTTGTTATGGCAAATGGCATATGCCGAATTATATTTTACAGATGTACTTTGGCCAGATTTTAGACAAGAACATTTTTATGACGCAGTCATAGATTACCAGAATAGAGAAAGACGATTTGGAAAAACAAGTGAACAACTTACAAAGTAAATTTTATTTAAAATTAACTTCATATACAGTAGTGCTGTTTGCACTATTTTTTAGTTTTAGTGCTAATGCACAAGTACAAAAAGATACTATATCTAAAAATATAACTTTCGAAAAAGGGAAAGAATATATTTTAGGTGGCATTACTGTTACAGGCTTAAAAAAGTTTAGTGAAGAAACTGTAAAAGTTTTTACAGGATTAAGAAACGGACAAGTCATAAAACTTCCTGGAGACAAACTAACTAGTGCTATTAAAAAGTTATACGAAAGTAAACAGTTTAGTAACGTAGATGTATATTTAGCAAGAATTGATGGAAATACTGTGTATTTACAGTTTGATGTGCAAGAGTTACCTCAATTAAATCAAATTAAAATATCTGGTGTAAAAAAATCAAAACAAAAAGAACTAATTAAAGACGCTGAGTTAAAAACTGGTGTTATGGTTACAGATAACCTTATTGTAACTACTAAAAATTACTTTACAAAAAAATATACAGATAAAGGTTTTTTAAAGACAAAAGTAAACCTCGACATTGTAAACGATACTACAGACCTTAATACTGTAAATATGAATGTGTTTATAGATAAAGGCAAAAAAATTAAAATCAAGAACATAAACTTTAATGGTAATGAAAAAATTTCTGATAAGAAATTAAGAAAAGCCATGTCTAATACCAAAAGAAAATTTGTTGGTAGATTTTGGAAAGGATCTAAGTTTATAGAAGAAGATTATCAAGAAGATTTAGAAAGTATTTTAGATAAATACAGTAGATTAGGTTTTAGAGATGCAAGAATTTTAGATGATAAAATTTCTTGGAATGATGATAATACAATTAATATCGATATTGATTTAGAAGAAGGTAGACAATATAGATTTGCAGAAATCATCTTTGTAGGAAATAAAGAATACACAGACGAAGAGTTAAATGAAGTTTTAAGAATTGATAAAGGAGATGTATATAATGGAGCCGTTTTAAAAGAACGTGTAAAGGGTGATGGAACTCCTACATCAGAAGATTTATCTACTTTGTATCAAGATAGTGGTTTCTTATTCTCTCAAGTAAATGCTGTTGAAACTAAAGTACAAAATGACTCGATTACAGTTGAAATTAGAATACGTGAAGATGAAAAAGCACGTATTAGAAAAGTAACTGTTTCTGGAAATGACAAAACAAATGATCATGTTATTTTTAGAGAATTACGTGTAAAACCTGGTGATTTATTTAGTAGAACTAACATTATTAGATCTATTAGAGAAATAGGTCAATTAGGGTTCTTTGATCAAAATGTAGTACCAGATGTTATACCAGATTACAATAATAAAACTGCAGATATAGATTTTACTGTTGTAGAAAAAGGAGGTAGCCAAATAGAATTACAAGGTGGTTATGGTGGTGGATCTTTTATAGGTACTTTAGGTTTATCTTTTAACAACTTTTCTATAAGAAATATTTTTAATAAAGAAGCCTATAAACCATTACCAATGGGAGATGGTCAGAGTTTATCTTTACGTTTACAATCTAGCAGAACTTTTAATACATATAGTTTCTCATTTACAGAACCTTGGTTAGGAGGTAAAAAACCAAAATCTTTATCTTTTTCTGTATATTCTTCAAATCAATTTCAAATAAATCCTCAGACTTTTGATGTGGATAGAAGTAGAAGTTTAGGAATTGTTGGAGCTTCTATAGGTTTAGGTCAAAGATTAAAATGGCCAGATGATTTTTTTCAATTATCACAAACCATTGCTTATCAAAGCTTTAATTTAAATAACTATGGTTTTAGAGTTGGTAATGATGTTTTGAATAATGGTACATTAAATAACTTATCATATAATGTTTCTCTTACAAGAAACTCTGCAGGACCAAGTTTAATTTTCCCAACTTATGGTTCAGAATTTTCTATAGGAGTTAAAGCAACTTTCCCTTATTCTTTATTAAGTGATAGAGATTACTCTCAATTAGATGCTGCAGAAAAATATAAATGGTTAGAATATTATAAAATTAAGGCAAAAGGTAAATGGTATACTTCTTTTACAGATAAATTAGTATTAATGACTAATGCAGAAATGGGATATCTAGGTTTCTATAACTCAGAAATTGGCTTGTCTCCTTTCGAAAGATTCTTTGTTGGTGGTGATGGAATTGCTGTTTTTCAATTAGATGGTAGAGAGGTTATTGGATTAAGAGGTTATGAAAACAATAGATTATCTTCTGTAGATGGTGGTTCTATTTATAATAAATTTCAATTAGAGCTAAGATATTCTATTACAGATTCTCCTTCTGCTTCTATATATACTTTAGGATTTTTAGAAGCTGGTAACTCTTATGACAATTTTAGCACGTTTAATCCGTTTGAATTAAAACGATCAGCTGGATTAGGGATAAGAATATTTATGCCTGCATTTGGATTATTAGGGATAGACTTTGCTCATGGTTTTGACCCATTACCTGGTTTCACAGAAAAATCTGGCTGGCAAACACATTTTATTATTGGTAGACAGTTCTAAGAAAAATGTACATTTGTAAAGTTCAATTTTTTTTGGCACGGTTTTTTCTAAACACATTATACAAATGAAAAAGTATTTTTTATTAGTCGTTCTTTTATTTACTGTAACAAACTTTTGGTCTCAAAGAAATCAGTTAATTGCTTTTATAGATATGGAATACATTCTAGAAAATGTTCCAGAATATTTACAAGCACAAAATACATTAGATGCTAAAGTTGCAAAATGGCGTAAAAAACTAGATGATCAAGCAAGACATATAGAAGTATTAAAAACAGATTTAGCAAACGAAAAGGCAATATTAACAAAAGATTTAATCGAAGAGAAAGAGGAAGAGATTACGCTAAAGCAGCAAGAACTTAGAAGATTAGAATCTTTATATTTTGGTCCAAAAGGTGATATGTTTTTAGTAAGAAAGCAATTGGTTAAACCTATTCAAGATCAAGTTTATAATGCAATACAGAGTATTGCAGCTAGAAAAAAGTATGATTTTGTTTTTGAAAAATCTAGTGATTTAATCATGTTGTATTCCAATAAAAAATACGATATTAGCGACCTCGTTTTATCAACCATAGACAGAACAAGATTAGCAAATAAAAAGCAAGAGGAGCGTAAAAAGAAAACAGAAGCTTCTAAGCTACCAAATAAAGATTTAACTGTTAAACAAAAAGAAATTTTAGCTAAGAAAGAAGAAGCTAATTCTAAAAAAGAAGATGCTTTAGCTAAAAAGAAAGCAGATAAAGAAGCTAAGAAAAAAGCTATTGAAGAAAAGCGTAAAGCTCTTTTAAAACAAAGAGAAGAAAAAAGAAAGTTATTAAGAGAAAAAAAAGAAGCGCTAAGAAAGAAAAAAGAAGCCGAGAAAAAGAAAAAAGAAGATAATTAAACAAAAGACAAGAATAATAATTAAATGAAAATCAGGATGAGAAATTTAAAATCTTTACTATTAATTGCTGTATTTACTTTAGGGTTAGGTGGTGTTGCAAATGCACAAAAAATGGGACACATAGACTTTGAAAAATTAGTAGCTGAAATGCCAGCAACAAAACAATTGAAAGCAGATATCGAAAAATTAGGTAAAACATATCAAGACGAAATAGAAGGTATGGCTAAGAAATTAGATGCTAAAATGAAAAAATATACTGCAGAGCAAAATAATCAGACTAAAGAGATTAACGAAATTAGAGCTAAAGAGGTTCAAACAGATAATCAAAGGTATGAGCAATTAAGACAAACTGCTTATCAAGAAATGCAGAAAAAACAAGCTGAAGGCTTAAAACCAATTATCGAAAAAGCTCAAAAAGCTATTGAAGAAGTTGCTGCTACAAAAGGTATTTTATATGTATTAGATGCTTCTGTTGGTAAAGGCTTATTAGTAAAAAAAGGTGAAGACTTATATGCTGCAGTTAAAGCAAAATTAGGCTTCTAAAAAAGAAACTTTTATTAAAATAAAAAAACCTACTCTTCAGTAGGTTTTTTTTTATTTTTACAACTATATGAAATCTAATAATAATACACCTATAGGAATATTTGACTCTGGTGTTGGTGGTACATCAATCTGGAAAGAGATTGCAGAACTCTTACCTAATGAAAATACTATTTATCTATCTGATAGTATAAATGCGCCTTATGGAGAAAAATCTAAGGAGCAGATTATTCATCTTGCTAAAAAAAATACAGATTTATTATTAGAAAAAGGGGCTAAAATTATTGTTGTTGCCTGTAATACAGCAACTACAAATGCTATTGATATTTTAAGAAAAGAATATAGTGTACCATTTATAGGCATAGAACCTGCTATAAAGCCAGCATCTTTACAGACAAAAACAAATGTTATTGGAATTCTTGCTACTAAAGGAACATTAACAAGTGATTTATTTGAAAAAACTTCTAGTAGTATAAGGCAGAAAACAATGATTAAAGAAATAGAAGGTAAAGGTTTGGTTTCATTAATAGAGTCTGGTAAAATTGCTTCTATTGAAATGAAAAAAATATTAGAAAGCTATTTACATCCGCTATTAAAAGAGAACATAGATTGTTTAGTTTTAGGTTGTACTCATTACCCATATCTCATTCCTCAAATTAGAGAAATCGTAGGAAATAAAATTCAAATAATAGATTCTGGTGAAGCTGTTGCTAAACAAACTAAAGCTGTTTTGCATAAAAATAATATCTTAAGCCTTGCTACTTCAATTGGCAAGCATCAGTTTTATATAAACAAAAACAAAACTGTACTAGAAAACTTAATTATAAATTCTGGTATTAGTAATTGTTTTGTAGATCAATTAAGTTTTTAGAATCTTCCAAAAGCAGAATTAATATTAGGACAGGCTGCTGCTCTTGGTTCTCTAGTCCAAAGATTTAAACCAACTGATACTTGATGAAAACCAGTATTTGTTAATACCACTTCGTTAATTTGACTAGTGTACGTATAAGAAAACATCCAGTTTTTATAATTTAAACCAATTACTGGAGTTATAAATTCTGCATTTTGTATTGCATTTGCATCAAATGATCTTCTGTAAGATAAGGCAGCCCAAATTTGAGATTCAGATATATTTTTGTATGCCTTTAAGTTAATATCTGCAATTCTTTCTCCTGTACCTTCTCTAAATTGTAACATAATTGAAGGCTCAAATTGAGCAAATAAATCTTCTCCAAAATAGTATCCAGCTGAAAATATATAATTTCTTAAATCTAAATTTTCTTGAACATTTAAGTTATTCTTAGCTGTTAGCAGTAAATTTTTAACTGTAAAGTAAGAGGATAATCCTCCATAATGATAAGCTACACCAAAATCTGCATTATAATAACTTGTGCTTTGCACAATAGCTGCTACTGCTCTATCTCCTGTAAATGTTCTTTGATCTGATTGATTTTGAACAAACGTAAAAGATAATCCAAAAGATAATTGATTAAAGTATTTACCATTTCCCATAGGTAAATGATATGCATATGTACCTTGAATTCCTTTTTGTGAATGAAATCCGTTTTTATCATTAAATAATACTAAACCATAACCTGCATTAGAATACTCTCCAAATCTAGTATGAAAACTTAAAGTTTGTAAAGAAGGAGCATTTGGTATACCTGCCCATTGTTGTCTAGCTGTTAAACGTAATTTACTTGAGTTACCAATACCTGCAGCAGATGGATGTACTAAATACACGTTATCTGATAAATAATCTTGATAAATTGGTAAGGTTTCTTGAGCATAACTTTTAAATGAAAAAGTACAAACAAAAAGTAGGAGTAACCTAAAGATAAATTTCATTTAAAATTTTAATTTTTTTAAGAATTCAAATATATTCATTTTATAAGAAAATATATGTTTTCAAATAAATATTTAACATAGTATATAACTGATATATTTAGAGTTTATTTTAATGCTAAAACTTTATTCAATTATTTTTACAAAGTCTTCGAAAGCTACATAGTAGGGTTGGTCTTTAAAAACAGGGTTTTCTACACTTTCTGCATTAGCAATACCAACACCTGCAAACCAAACTTTTGCATTATTTTTTATGGCATGTTGTTTAAAAGTTTCCATCCAAATTTTATCATAATCATCATTTGGATTTTGTAAGTTATTTGAAGCTTTTACTAATACAAAAATCGTAGGCTCACCTTTTTTAAATAAAACAAACTGAGGATGTCTTTTTAACTGACTATTAATTGCTTGAAATTCATAGCCCATTTTTTCAAGTTTTTCACCAACAATATTCATTGCTAAATTATGAAGTTCTTGTGCTGTTAAAATCTGCATTTTATTTTTTCTTATTTCGTTTGTTATAGTTTTTGTCTCCTCTAGTTTTGGGCTTTTTATATTTTTTAGCAATTTCTCTTCTGTAAGAACCTCCTAAATTTACTTTTTTATTTTTTTCACTTTTTTCATGGAAAGCAGGCCCAGGAACATATTCTAATCCTGTTCTATTTTTAGATTGCTCTATATCTTCTCTTGGACGTTCATCTTCTGTTAAAAGTTTAGAAATTTCTACATCTTCAGGTATTTCTTGTAAAGGAATTTTATAATTCATTAATTCCTCTATATTCAATTTAGCTTCCTGCTCTTTTTCTGTAGATAATAAAATTGTTTTTCCAGCTTTTTCTGCTCTTCCTGTTCTACCAATTCTGTGCATATAATTTTCAGGAAAATCTGGTGTATCAAAATTTATAACATGACTAACATTATCAAAATCTAAACCACGAGCCATAACATCTGTTGCCACTAAGATTCGATTATTACCTTCATCAAATTGTCTAATAGATCGTATTCTATAATTTTGAGTTTTATTAGAATGTATTACACAAGTTTCACTACCAAAAACTTCTTCTAAGTGCTTAAATAAATAATCTGCTGTTCTTTTAAAAGCAACAAAAATTAATACTTTATTGTAGGTTTCTTTATCTTGTAATAGATAATTTAATAGATTGACTTTAGTAAAAAAGTTAGGTACATTGTATGCTACTTGCTCAATATTATCAAGTGGTGTTCCACTTACTGCAATTGAAATTTTCTTTGGGTTTTTAAAGTAATCGTAAATTAATTGGTCTACATCTTCTGTCATTGTTGCAGAAAATAGAATGTTTTGTCTTTTCTCAGGTATAATATCAAAGATATTCATTAACTGAAATCTAAAACCTAAATCTAACATTACATCTACTTCATCTATCACTAATTTTTGAATAGATTTTAGCTTTAAAGCATTACTTAAGCCTAAATCATACAAACGACCTGGAGTAGCAACAATAATATCTTGTCCTTGTAAAATAGCTTGTTTTTGTGTGTTTATATTTGTACCACCATAAACTCCTAAAACACGAACATTTATATATTTTGCAAGTTTTTCAATTTCATCAACTACTTGTAAAACCAATTCACGAGTGGGTACAAGGACTAAAACTCTTGGATGTTTTTGCTTAGAGAATTTTAAATCTCGTAAAATTGGCATCATATAAGCAAAGGTTTTTCCTGTACCAGTTTGCGCAATTCCAACCATATCTTTTCCAGATCTAACCACAGAAAAAGCCTGCTCTTGAATTGGAGTTGGGTTTTCGAAACCTAAATCATCAATGGCATATTGCAGCTGATTAGAAAGGTCTAATTCTTGAAAAGTCATTTACAAATCTTTTTGCAAAGGTACGTTTTATAAAACGTGATACAATAGCACTTTAAAGGAAGAATAATTTGTAGTTTTGTTTATGATAATTTATAGGCTATAATGATTACAGATACGCATACTCATTTATATTCAGAACAATTTGATGAAGACAGAAAAGAGATGATTAGTCGTGCTAAAAATGCAGGTATTACTCGTTTTTTTATCCCTGCAATAGATGCTTCTTATACTCAAAGAATGCTAGATTTAGAGCAAGAAAATCCTAATGATGTTTTTTTAATGATGGGCTTACACCCTACTTCTGTAAAAGAAAATTATAAAGAAGAATTAACTCATGTTAAAGAGTGGATAGATAAAAGAAACTTTATTGCAATTGGAGAAATTGGGATAGATTTATATTGGGATAAAAGTTTTTTACCACAACAACAAGAAGCTTTTAGAACTCAAATAAAATGGGCAAAAGAAAAAAAACTACCTATTGTTATTCATTGTAGAGATGCCTTTGATGAGATTTTTGAAGTTTTAGAATCTGAAAAAGGAGAAGACTTAAGGGGAATATTTCACTGTTTTACTGGTACTTTAGAACAAGCCAAACAAGCTATTTCTTATAATATGAAATTAGGAATTGGAGGAGTTGTTACATTTAAAAATGGTAAGATTGATAAATTTCTAAATCAAATAGATTTAAAACACATAGTTTTAGAAACAGATGCACCTTATTTAGCTCCAACTCCTTATAGAGGAAAAAGAAATGAATCATCATATATTACCAATGTTATTAATAAACTTGTTGATATTTACGATTTAACTTTTCAGGAAATCGCAGAAATTACAACTCAAAATTCTAGAGATATTTTTGGAGTTTAATGGAATTACAAACAACATACTATAAAAGCCCAATAGGTACAGCAAAAATTGTAGGTAATAATAATGGCATTCAATCTATTTCTGTATTAGATGATGATACTATAAGTAGTTCTGCAATTATTCCTGAATGTTTAATAGAATGTGTTTCTCAACTTGATGAATATTTTAAAGGAGAAAGAAAGACCTTTGATTTAAAGCTAAATCCTCAAGGTACAAAATTTCAAAAAAAAGTTTGGCAAGAATTATTAAACATTCCCTTTAATAAAACTAGAACTTATTTAGAACAAAGTAAAGCTTTAGGAGATGTAAAAGCCATTAGAGCTGTAGCTTCTGCAAATGGTAAAAACCCTATTTGGATTGTTATACCTTGTCATAGAGTTATAGGTTCAGATGGTTCTTTAACAGGTTATGCAGGTGGTATTTGGCGAAAAAAATGGTTATTACAGCACGAAAAACCCAATAAACAACAATCTCTATTTTAATTTTATTTGCTGTAAAACATAAAAACATATTTTTACGTTAGTGGTTAAGGTTTCTATGTTTAAAAAAATCTTTTTTCTTTTTGCTTTATGTATTGGTGTTACTATCCAATCGCAAACTATTTCTTCAGATTTTAGAAAAAAAAATATTGAAGTAAAAAAAGACACCATTCAATTAGATTCAGTTGCCATAAATCCACAAAAGTTTAAAGTTTTAAATCAGTTTAACTTAGAAATTAAACCTTCTGAGTATGTTGTTGATTTTACTAAAGCTATTTTAATTATAGATGCTAAAAAATATCCTAACATTTTTGTAGAATATTTTAGGTTACCTGATTTTATAACCAAAACATATGCTCCATTTGATGATAGTTTAATTTTACAAAACAATACCAATAATGGTACTTTATATAGTTTAACAACCAATAAAAAACCCTCAGAAATTAAACTTTTTAATGGTTTGCAAACTCGTGGTTTTATTACAAGAGGAGTAACCTCTGGTAATAACCAAAATGCAGTTACTAATTCTTCATTAGATTTAGAAATTTCAGGTAAGCTATCAGAAAGCGTTACCTTAAGAGCAAATATTTTTGATACTAACATCCCTATTCAAGAAAACGGAACTTCACAAAACTTAACAGACTTCGATCGTATTTTTATCGAAATTTTTCATGAAAATTGGAGAGTAAAAGCAGGAGATTTATCAATAAAAAATAACGAAACTTTCTTTTTCCCTTTTCAGAAACAAGTCTCTGGATTAGAAGTTGAGGCAAAAGTTACAGATAACCTAAAAGTAAGAGCTTCTGGTGCTATAGTTAGAGGTAAATTTAATACATACAGGTTTACAGCAGTAGAAGGTAATCAAGGGCCTTATAAAATTTTTGGTGCAAATAATGAAGCCGTAATTTTAATGATAGAAGGCGCAGAACAAGTTTATGTAAATGGTGTACAAATTAAAAGAGGTGAAAATGAAGATTATACTATAAACTATAATTTAGGTGAAATTACTTTTAACACAACGTTTCCTATTACTAATGATATGCGAATTTGGATCGATTTTCAATATGCAGAAAGAAACTATACTAGATTTATTACCTATGAAAAAGCTGAATATAATAGTGAGAACTTTAATATAACTGGATATTTTTACTCAGAAAATGATGCTAAAAATCAACCTATACAACTGAGTTTATCTGAAAATCAAAAACAAATTTTGGCAAATGCTGGTAACAATCCTGATAATATGGTTGCAGAAAGTGCTTTTTTAGATGCATTTGATGATAACAAAATTCTTTATAAAAAATCAACAAATAATCAAGTAGAGTTTTTTGAATATTCTACAAATCCACAAGATGAATTGTATAATGTAACATTTACTAATGTTGGAACAAATCAAGGTGATTACGTTTTAGACAGAACAATAGCTATAGGAAATATATTTGTATATGTAGGTCCTAATATGGGAGATTATGACCCAATAGTTCGTTTAGTTGCCCCTACAAAATCTCAATTATTTCTAGTAAAATCTGATTATAGTTCATATAAAAAAACAAAACTAAATACAGAGATTGCTGTTAGTAATTACGATCAAAACTTATTCTCTTCTTTAGATGACAATCAAAATGTAGGTGTTGCTGCCAAAATTGGTTGGCAACAGATTTTAATTGATAAAAAATGGCAATTAAAAACAAATATAAATCATGAATATGCTCAAAAGAATTTCTACTCAGAGCAGGTTTGGGAGCCTGTAGAATTTAATAGAGATTGGAATATTTTAACAAATAAAGCCACAAAAAATTATTTTCAATCAGAACTAATCTTACAAAATAAAAACAACGATTTTATAAAATATAACTTTAGTAATTTAAATTATGATAATGGTTTTAAAGGAAATAGACATACATTAACATCAATCTTAAAGAAAGGAAGAACCACATTTTCTGCTAATGTAAGTATGCTTAATAACACCTCTAATGTAGAGGATAACTCTTTTTTTAGAGCAATTGGTAAAGTAAATTATCAACTTAAAAAAACTTGGTTTGGATCTTTAGTAAATTTTGAAACTAACTCTAGAAAAAACGTAACAACAAATCAATTTGTGAACACAAGTCATAGATATAAAGATTTTGAAGTCTATTTTGGTGTGGGAGATACTACTAAAGTCTATGCAAAATTTGGTTATAATTTTAGAAATAATGATAGTATAAAATCGAATGCTTTTGCTGAAATAAATAATAGAAATACGTTTTATGTAAAAAGTAAACTAATACAAAATAAAAAAACTAATCTTAGTGTTTTTGCAAATTATAGAATTACAGAAAACGCCTTTACAACAGACGAAAAAACATTAAATTCAAGAGTAGTTTACAATCAAAAACTTTTTAATAATTTTTTAAACTTGGGTACAGTTTACGAAACCTCTTCAGGTAATGTAGCAAGACAAGATTTTGTATATATTAAAGTAGAACCAGGTCTTGGTTATTATACTTGGATAGATTATAATAATGATGGTATTGAAGATTTTAACGAGTTTGAAGTTGCACAATTTCAAGACCAAGCCAATTACTTACGCCTACCAAAACCTAATTTAAGATTTATACCTACTCAACGTGCCAAATTACAACAGAGTATTACTTTAAATGCTGGTAAATGGGCTAACCAAAAAGGTTTTAAAAAATTACTATCACATTTTTATAATCAAAGTTTTTTAACCGTTGAAAACGAACAAGAAAGAATTGAAAATTCATTTCAATTAAACCCTTTTGATTTTAATGAAAATTCTCTAATTTCTTTGAATTACAATATTAGAAACTCACTTTTTTACAATAGAGGATTACAAAATCATAGTATGACTTACACCTATGGAAACTCAAATATTAAACAACAATACTTTATTGGGAATCAAGAAAATAAAATTAATTTACATCAATTAGATTACACTCATAAATTTGCAGATTTTTGGTTAATAAATTTAATGGGAAAACTTGCTGAAAACAGTTTAGAAACAGAAAATTTTGCAGATAGAAATTATGATTTAAATGAGTTTGAAATTCAACCAAAAATTAGTTTCTTATACAATCAAAACAATAGATTTTCTGCATTTTATCATTTAAAAAATAAAGAAAATACAATTCAAAATTTCGAGTCTTTACAGCAACATAAATTTGGTGTTGAATATTTTTATATTAGTAAAAAACAAAATCAAATTTCTGCAAATGTAAACTACTTTTTAAATGATTTTGTTGGATCTACTAACTCACCTGTTGCTTACCAAATGCTAGAAGGTTTACAAGCAGGCAAAAATTATACTTGGAATGTTATTTTTAATCAAAAATTAAATTCTTTTTTAAACTTAAACCTAAGTTATTTTGGAAGAAAAAGTGAAACCTCCAAAACTATTCATACAGGTAACGTACAATTAAGAGCTAATTTTTAAGTTGTATTCTATGTCTTTTTAATACATTTGTTTTAAATCAATTCACAAAAAATGAAAAAACTATTATTAGTTTTATTACTTACTTGCACTGTTGTAACTTTTGCTCAAACAGATGAGAAGTTTCCTCAAGATGTTAACAAAAAACATGAAATTAAATTAAATGCATTAACGTTAATCGCAGCAAAATGGATAGACGTTTCTTATGAAAATTTAATTAATGAAGAATCATCTTTTGGTATAACTGCTGCAATTAATACAGATAAAAGTGAAACAGACTTAAATTACCAATTAACTCCATTTTATAGAAGATATTTTTCAGGTAAATTTGCAAGAGGTTTTTTTGTAGAAGGTTTTGGCTCATTATTTTCAGCTAGAGAATACACAAACCTTTTTACATCTTCAAATGAATTTACAACAGGTTTTGCACTAGGCGTTTCTGTTGGAGGAAAATTTGTTTCTAAACAAGGTTTTTCTACAGAGTTGTTGTTAGGTGTTGGTAGAAACTTATCAGGAGACACAGATTATGAAGGCTTTGGTAGAGTTGCAATTTCAGTTGGATACAGATTTTAATACATTTATATATGAAAAAGTTTATTTTATTTTTCGCATTTTTAGTTAGCATTTCATGTTTTTCACAAAAAGAAATAAAGTTAGATGTTGCAGATGCACTAGTCATTAGAAGTTTAGAATTTTCTTATGAAAATTACATTAATGAAAATTCTTCTTTTGGTATTTCTGCTTTATTTAATTTGGCAAAACAATCAGCAGACTTTAGGTATAATGAAAACATGATGATTACTCCTTATTATCGTCATTATTTTACAACTGAAAAACAATGGAACTTTTTTGGGGAGGGTTTTTTAGGTATAAATTCTGGTAAAAAAGAATCTACAAAAGACTCTGGAGTTTATGATTTAAAATATACAGATGGAGCATTAGGTATTGCTGTAGGTACAAAATACGTTTCAACAGGTGGTTTAATAATAGATGCTTATGCAGGTGTTGGTCGTAATTTATTTGGATCTGACTCTCCTGTTTTAGTGCCTAGAGTTGGTGTTAATGTGGGTTGGAGATTTTAACTCAGTTAGCAGTTAGTAAACATAAAAAAAGAGAATTTCTGTTATAGAAATTCTCTTTTTTATTGCTTTATCTTATTTTAATTACATTTTCTGTAACCACTTTTTTACATCAACTTCTGCTTTAATAATAGCTTTTAAATCAGAAATTTTAACTCTTTTTTGTTCCATAGTATCTCTATGTCTAATTGTTACAGAATCATCTTCTAAAGAATCATGATCTACTGTAATACAAAAAGGTGTACCTGCTGCATCTTGTCTTCTATAACGTTTACCAACTGCATCTTTCTCATCATAAAACACATTAAAATCCCATTTTAATTCATCCATGATTTTACGTGCAACTTCTGGTAAGCCATCTTTTTTAACTAAAGGTAAAATCGCTGCTTTATAAGGTGCTAAAACTGCTGGTAACTTTAAAACCGTTCTTGTTGTTCCGTTTTCTAACTCTTCCTCAACAAGAGATTTAGAGAAAACAGCTAAAAACATTCTGTCTAAACCTATAGAAGTTTCTACAACATAAGGTACATAGCTTTTGTTTTCTGTATGGTCAAAATATTGTAATTTTTTACCTGAATACTCTTCATGTTGACTTAAATCGAAATCTGTTCTAGAATGAATACCTTCTAATTCTTTAAAACCAAAAGGAAAATTAAATTCTATATCTGCAGCTGCATCTGCATAATGAGCTAATTTATCATGATCATGAAAACGATAGTTTTCTGCTCCCATACCTAAACTCAAATGCCATTTTAAACGTGTTTGTTTCCAAGCTTCATACCATTCTTTTTGAGTGCCTGGTTTTACAAAAAACTGCATTTCCATTTGTTCAAACTCACGCATTCTAAAAATAAATTGTCTAGCTACAATTTCATTTCTAAAAGCTTTACCAGTTTGTGCAATTCCAAAAGGAATTTTCATACGCCCAGTTTTTTGCACATTTAAAAAGTTTACAAAAATACCTTGTGCAGTTTCTGGTCTTAAATATACTTGTGTAGAATTTTCAGCAGAAGCCCCAATTTGAGTACCAAACATTAAATTAAATTGCTTTACTTCTGTCCAGTTTTTAGAACCAGAAACAGGGCAAACAATCCCTAAATCTAATATTAGATTTCTAAATCCTTCTAAATCATTTTCTTCTTGAACTCTAGTTAACTCAACTGTAATTTCGTCCATTTGTTTTTGACGACGTAACACATTTGGGTTCGTACTTATAAATTCTTCTTCGTTAAAAGCATCTCCAAAACGTTTTTTAGCTTTGGTAATATCTTTATTTATTTTTTCGTTTATTTTTTCTCTAAAATCTTCTACTAAAACATCAGCTCTGTAACGTTTTTTAGAATCTTTATTATCTATTAAAGGGTCATTAAAAGCATCTACATGACCAGAAGCTTTCCAAGTAGTTGGGTGCATTAAAATTGCAGCATCTATACCTACAATATTTTCATGCATTTGCACCATTGCTTTCCACCAATAATCTCTAATATTTTTTTTAAGCTCAACACCATTTTGAGCATAATCGTAAACCGCACTTAAACCATCATATATTTCTGATGATTGAAAAACATAACCATATTCTTTTGCGTGCGATAAAACTTTTTTAAACTGATCTTCTTGTTTTGCCATAATGAGCGCAAAGATAAACGTTTAGTGATTTTTATCAACTAAAAATTGCCTTTTTTAAACAGAACTTATTTTGGTTAAAAATGATTATATTTAAACAAAAAAATTGCCTTTTAAATGAATCTACTAAAAGATTTATTTCATCTTTTTTACCCTAATTTGTGTGCTACTTGTCATCAACAATTATTGCAAAATGAATCTGTTATTTGTACAATTTGTAGACATGATTTACCTCTTACTCACATCACAGATTTTACACAAAACAAAATTATTGATGCTTTTTATGGTAAAGTAATTATAGAGAAAGCTTTTGCTTTACTTTTTTATAGAAAAAACAATATCACCAAAAAACTAATTGAAGAATTAAAATACAAAGGAAATGAAGAGATTGGAGTTTTATTTGGAGATTGGTTAGGAGAATTGTTAAAAGAAAATAAAGAATTTAATGATATAGATTATATTATACCTGTTCCTCTACATAAAAAAAGATTAAAAGAAAGAGGTTATAACCAAGTAACCAAATTCGGACAAACTTTAAGCAATCATTTAAAAAAACCACTTGTAGAAAATAAATTAATTAGAGTTTCTGCCACTAAAACACAAACTTTAAAAAGTCGTTTTGAACGGTTTAGAAATAATGATACAAAATTTTTACTAACAGATACAGACTTTTTTAGAAACAAACATATTCTTTTAATAGATGATGTAATTACAACAGGTGCCACTTTAGAAGCTTGTGCAAAAGAATTTTTAAATTCAAAAGACTGTAAAATTAGTGTTCTTACAATTGCTTATACAGAATAAATTTTATGATTTTATATTCAAAAATTAATCGTTAATTTGTGTCAAAATTATTTTTGTGAAAGCATTTTACAAACCACTTTTTATATTATTTACAATACTTTTGTTCGTTAATTGTGCAAGAACAGGCAGGCCAGATGGAGGACCTAAAGATGAAGAAGCTCCTTTATTTGTTACTGCAGATCCACCTTATGAAACTGTAAACTTTAAAGAGAAAGAAGTAAAAATTGAATTTAATGAATTCATAAAACTAAAAAACATTAATAAGCAATTTGTGGTTTCTCCACCATTGAAAAATCCTCCACTTATTACTCCTCAAGGATCTGCAAGTAAATCTATAAAAATTGAAATTTTAGATACGTTACAACCAAATGCAACCTATATTTTTAATTTTGGAAATGCAGTAGAAGATAATAATGAAGGTAATAAATTAGAAAACTTTAAATATGTTTTTTCTACGGGTTCATATATAGATTCTTTAAAAACATCAGGCTTTGTAAAAGATGCAAAATCAACAAAAAAAATAAAAAATATTAATGTTTTATTATATAGAATAGATAGCAGTTTTAATGATTCTATTATTTATAAAAAGAAACCTAATTACATTACAAGTACACTAGATTCTACCTTATTTAATTTTACAAACTTGCATAAGGGTAATTATTTAATGATTGCTTTAAAAGAATCTGCAAACGATTATATTTTTAATCCAGTTACAGATAAAATCGGTTTTATTAAAGATACAATTCAATTACCTAGAGATAGTATCATTAGTAAACCCATAATTCTTTTCAGTGAAAATTTACCATTCGATTTTAAAAGAGGTAAAGAAATTACAAGAGGTAAACTTGAGTTTGGCTATGTTGGTAATGTAAAAGATTTAAAGTTAGAGTTACTCTCTAAAGTACCTGATTCTTTTAAAAGTGTCTCTAAATTTATGATTGATAAAGACACATTAAACTTTTGGCACACTCCAGTAGATTTAGACTCTTTAAATTTTAAAGTCACTAATAGAGAATATATAGATACAGTTACTGTAAGATTAAGAAAAAATAAAATTGATTCTTTACAGATTAGCGTTTCTACAAAAAACACTTTGCATTTAAGAGATACCTTTTTTGTGAATACTAATAATCCAATTACAAAAATCGATACTAGTAAAATATCTTTGTTCGACAAAGACACTATTGCTGTAAACTTTAAAACAATATCTTCAAAAAAAGAAAATAAAATAGCAATTCTTTTTGATATTAAACCTCAACAGAAATACAGAATTGTAGCTTTACCAGAAGCATTTACAGATATTTTTAATGTTAAAAATGACACCTTAAAATATTCCTTAACCACTAAAGAAATAGAAGATTATGGAAGAATAACTGTAAATGTAAATAACCTAAAAAACAAGAATGTTATTATTGATTTACTTTCTGGCACAAAACAAGATGAGCTAGTAGAACGTAAAATTATTACCTCTTCTTCACAAATTGTTTTCGATTTATTAAGACCTAGAAAGTATACTTTAAGAGCAATTGTTGATGAAAACAAAAACAACAAATGGGATACAGGTGATTTTCTAAAAAAGTTACTTCCAGAAAAAATAATGTATCATCCAGAAATTAGTGATTATCCTTTAAGGGCAAACTTCTTTTTAGAAAATATTAATTTTGTAATTGAATAAAAAAAGAGCGCTAATTGCGCTCTTTTTTAGTTATAAGTTTAAGGCTTGATCTAAATCTGCCAATAAATCTTCTTCATCTTCTATACCTACACTTAAACGTATTAAAGAATCAGTAATTCCTATTTTTAGACGTTCTGGTTCTGGAATAGAAGCATGTGTCATTGTTGTTGGATGATTAACCAAACTTTCTACACCACCTAAAGATTCTGCTAAAGTAAATACATGTGTATTTTCTAAAAATTTAAAAGCAGCTTCTTTACTTTCATCTTTTAAACGAAAAGAAACCATGCCTCCAAAATCTTTCATTTGTTTTTTGGCAATAGTATGATTTGGATGATTTTCTAAACCTGGATAATATACCTCACCAACTTTTGGGTGATTTTGTAAAAACTGAGCTACTGCTCTTCCATTTTCACAATGTCTTTGCATTCTAATATGTAAAGTTTTTACACCTCTTAAAGCTAAAAAAGAATCCATAGGACCAGCAACAGCACCTGCTGCAAACTGTATAAAATGCAATTCTTCTGCTAGCTTTTCATCATTCACCATTAAAGCTCCCATAACTAAATCTGAATGTCCTCCTAAATATTTAGTAGCAGAATGCATTACTATATCTGCCCCCAAACTTAATGGTTGTTGTAAATAAGGAGTTGCAAATGTATTATCTACAGCTACCAAAATGTCTGAATTATTTTCTTTAACTGCAGTTGTAATTGCTTTAATATCAGCAATTTTCATTAAAGGGTTTGTAGGTGTTTCTAACCAAACTAATTTTGTTTTTTCTGTAATTTTAGCTGTTACATTATCTACAGAATTCATATCCACAAACGAAAATTCTAATCCGTATTTTTTAAATAATCGTGTAAACATTCTATAAGTTCCACCATATAAATCGTCTCCTGCAATAATTTCATCACCAGGATTTAATAAACGTAAAACACAATCTATAGCAGATAAACCAGATGAAAATGCAAAACCATGTGAACCTCCTTCTATAGCTGCAAAACTATTTTCTAAAGCTGTTCTTGTTGGGTTTGCTCCTCTAGAATATTCGTAACCTTTATGTTCTCCTGGACTAGATTGTGCATATGTTGATGTAAAAAAAACTGGAGGCATTACAGCACCTGTTGCTTCTTCGTGTTTTTGACCTCCGTGAATTGTCTTTGTGTTAAATTTCATTATTTATTTATTTCTATCTGTAGTCTAAAAAAAGACAAAAGTTTACAAAAATTTCTTAATTGATCTTATAATTCCATAGTGAATGCCCTCATGAAAATTATTAAAAGGTATTGCATTTTCTATAGAAGTTAAGGTAAAACCAGTACTAGTAGGATATTCTGTATAATTCTCAAAAATACCTGCTTCGTAATCTTCTTGTAATGTGTCTGGTAAACCCAATAACAATTCTACAACCTCTTCAAATTCTTCTTCAGTAAAAGTTTTTGTTGGTGCAGTTCCTTTTCTATGTGACTCTATTAACTCATCTGTACATAAACAATTTAAGCCAGATAATTTATAATGCAAGAGCTGTTGTGTAACCACTAAATGCGCTACATTCCAAGCAATGTTATTTTTAAAACCTTCAGGTATTTTATGAATTTGATCCATAGACAAACCTTCTAATTCTTTAACAACTAGCTCTCTAGATTTTCTTAAAATATCAAATTGTGTTTTCATTATATTCACTAATTTTGAAAGTGTAAATATAAATCATTAAAATGAAGAAAGTATATTTTTTACAAACTTGTGATACGTGCAGAAGAATTTTAAAAGAAGTAAATTTAGATGGTTTTGAGCGACAAGAAATTAAATCAAATCCTGTTTCTGTAAATCAATTAGAAGAAATGTATGCGCTTTCTGGAAGTTATGAAGCTTTATTTAATAAAAGGGCTAAGTTGTATAAAGCTATGGATTTAAAAAATCAAGATTTATCTGAGGCAGACTATAGACAATATTTACTTGATGAATATACTTTTTTAAAAAGACCTGTTTTTATAGTTGATAATTCTATTTTTATTGGAAATAGTAAAAAAGAAATTGAAAAACTAAAAGAGAAGATTGGTTAAATCTTCTCTTTAAATGGTATTAATCTGTTGTAATTTTTATGTTAGAATTAGACATCATCTCTGCTAATTCATCTGTAGTTAAATTAGTTTTTAAACCAAAAATAACCAGTTTGTCATCATCACTATTTGCTCTTAGAATAATCTCTTTTACGATATCATTTTCTTCTAAAATATAAAAAGCGGCTTTGCTATTATCGCTTTTTACACGAGCCATAGTCTTTAATTTATTTTTTCTAAGATATTTTTTAAAATCTTTAGAAACAGAAGCATCATCATTATTAAATACCATTAATTTAAAATCACCCGATTTTTTTAACAGCTTTTTTAAATCTTTATCTTCATCATCACTTAAAAAAGAACCTGCAAAAGATGCATTTAAGTTGATTGAAAAAGCTGACTTATCTGAATGAGATTTGTAAAATTTTTTGAAAGTTGTTTCTTGTGCTGATAAGTTAATTGCAAATAATGCAAAAAATAAAATAGTTAATCGTTTCATGTTACTTGGTTTTCTTTTGAGACGATTAACTATTTGGTTTGTTACAAAAAGTATTTTTTTTAGAAAGACATTGTTATGCCTAATGAAGTACCTTTTATGTTTAAATCGAAGCTTGGATTAAAATGATATGCTCCTGAAGTAACATCATTATTATAAAGCTCTACTGCTTTTTTAGTTTTATTATTAAAGCCTTTTACAATAGGAATTGAAGCTACAATTAAAGCAGCACCAACACCTGCTAATGCCCATTCTGGATCTCCACCACCAATTGCTGTACCTATAGGAAAACCAACTAATGCACCTCCTGCTGTTCCTAAAATCATACCCCAAGTTTTATTAGATTTTGCAGACTGTACTAAATCGTATGCTTCTTGATTACTTTTCATAATTTCTTGCATATCATTTAAAGATAAATTTTTTCCATCTTGAGAGAATTGATATCCACCCCAAACTTTATTCATCTCAATTTTTTGAGCATTTAAGGTAATTGATGTAAATAATATTGCTGCAAAAACAAATACTAATTTTTTCATCGAATTGATTTTTATTAATTAAGTTTATAAATATTTACTAGTTTTTTGGCTTCTTTTTCAGCGGCCCAATTTAATAAAATTTCTTTTCTAGCTTCTTTGCCTAAGTAAGAATTTTCATTTTTTATACATTTTTCTAAAAGCTCTTTTAATTCGTTTATTTTTCCTGCTTCAAATAAATATCCGTTTTTTTTATGTGTTATTAATTCTGAATGTACTCCAACGTTTTTTGTAGCAATAACTGTACATTCACAACTCATAGCTTCTGCAGTTACCAATGAAAATCCTTCAGAAAAACTTGGTGCAATTGCTATTTTAGCTGCTTGATAAAAAGGGACAATATCTCTAGTTTCATTAAAAAAATAAACTTGATCTTCAATATTACTATCTTTTGCTATATGTCTTAACTCCTTTAAATACTCAGGTTTATCAACCTTACCAACAATAACTAGTGCCCAATTTTTATAATTTTGTAATATTTTTGAAGCTTGTAATAATGTTGTTTGTCCTTTTGCTTTTCTTACTCTACCAGCATTCAAAATAATATTCTCTTGAGAAACTCCTGCTATTTTTACATTAACTTTTGGCTCAAATTTATTGACATCTACTCCATGACCTACAATCTCATTTTTAATACCTAAATTGGCACTCATACTTTTTATTAGAGTAATTACAACATCTACTTTTTTTAATAAAAACAAGGTAAGTTTAGAAGGTTTACTTTCTGCATGTCTAGTAGCAACTAATTTAAATTTTACGCCTAAAAAGCGATAAAATAAAAATCGTATTATTTCATTATTTCTATGACAATGCACAGTAGTTTTTCGATCTGAAAATAAAATTGATTTTAGTTGTTTAGTAGAAATGTGTTGCCCATCTATATTTGAACCATAGACATAGGTTTCAAAATCGTCATTAAAAAAAGGAAGTACATTTTCTATACTTCTGGTAACACCAGTCTTGCGTTTATGAAAATGAGTATGAATTAAAACAGGTTTCAAAAAGTAATTTTAAGCAAATTTACGAGAAACAATCTCCATAAATCTATTTTCTAATTCTTCGTGCTCAGACCAATTATAATCTGGTTTTACCATTTTATTTATAAATTTTCTGGCTTCTTTTTCTGTTTTAAAAGTATTTAATTGAGAAATGACTCTATTATAGTTTTCTTGATCTCCTTCAAATAAATTTTTAACAAACGTTATTCTATCATTTAAACCAATTTGAATGTTTGAAAATAATTTATCGTTTAAAGATTTTGGTTGTACATTTTCAAACAAATCAGCCATAACATCAACAGAGATTGTATCTTGTAATTCGTCTTCTAATGTTGGTGTTTTCTTTTCTCCAACATCTTTTACATCATTTTTAAAATTTGTTGGATTTTCTGTTGCAAACATTAATTGCTCTAACTCATCAAAAGGTTGTTCAATAATTTCTTCTACAACCTCTTCTTTTTTAGACTCAAGATCTTCTCTATTAAAATCGACAACTTTTTCTTTAAAATTTTTAGATTCTGCTGACTCTTCTACTGCATCATCCATTAAATCATAAACAATTTTTTCTTGTTCTTCAACCTCAACACTTTCATTTTCTTGTTTGAATGGTTTTACATCTTTTTCAACTTCTAAAACTGGTTGTTCTGAAATCTCTTTTTTATCAAATGCAGTTTCAACTTGTTCTAATAACTCTTCTTTAGATGTTTCTAAATTTGGAGTGGTATTTACATATTCTTCAACAAATGCAAGCATAGAAAGCTTTTCATAAACTTCTTTAGAAATTTCTTTTAATGCAAAAACATCATCTTTGTTTTTCATTTTTAAAATTCTATGAGCTAAACTCATTAAATCTGCTTCTAATTTTTTGTGCATAAGTTGTAGGTTGAAGTTACTTTTAACGCCTAATTATTTATAAATTTGTAAACGCCGAAAAATAATTAAAATTATAATACTTTAACGCTTAAAATTACAAAATGTTTCTCGAAAATACAGTAAATCATACAGAACAATTTGGCTGGATAGAAGTTATCTGTGGATCTATGTTTTCTGGTAAAACAGAAGAATTAATTAGGCGTTTAAAAAGAGCGCAGTTTGCAAAACAACGAGTTGAAATTTTTAAACCAGCTGTAGATGTTAGATATGATGAAGATGAAGTGGTATCTCATAATGACAATAGAATACGTTCTACACCTGTACCAGTTTCTTCTAACATAAGATTACTAGCTAATGATGTAGATGTTGTGGGTATAGATGAAGCCCAGTTTTTTGATGATGAAATTGTTGCTGTTTGTAACGATTTAGCAAATAGAGGAATTCGTGTAATAGTAGCTGGTTTAGATATGGATTTTAAAGGTAACCCTTTTGGTCCTATGCCAGCATTAATGGCAACAGCTGAGTATGTAACTAAAGTACATGCTGTTTGCACTCATACAGGAAACTTAGCACATTATAGTTTTAGAAAAGCTCAAAATGATGATTTGGTTATGCTTGGCGAAACTCAAGAATACGAACCTTTAAGTAGAGCTGCATATTATAAAGCAATACAAAAGCAAAAAGAAATGATTGCTTCTAAAAAAAGTGCATCAGATGACCAATAATCATGTTACTGTTTTAGAAATAGACGCTAAGGCTTTAGCTCATAATCTTAATTATTTTAAACAAAAATTACAACCAACCACAAAAATTTTAGCAGTAGTTAAAGCATTTGGTTATGGAAGTGATGGCGTAAAAGTTGCACAATTTTTACAAGATAAAGTAGATTATTTTGCTGTAGCTTACGCTCATGAAGGGATTGCTTTAAGAGAAGCAAATGTAAAAACTCCTATTCTTGTATTACATCCTCAAATACCTAATTTACAAAGTATTGTTGATTATAAACTTGAGCCTAACTTATACAATTTTAAAATATTTGATGCTTTTTTAACTTTAGCAGATGAAATTCCTTTAATGAATTACCCTGTTCATATTAAATTTAATACAGGTTTAAATAGATTAGGTTTTTGGCATAATGATATTCCTAAAATCATTGAGAGTTTACATAAAAATAATCATGTAAAAGTACAGTCTTTATTTTCTCATTTAGCAGCAAGCGAAGATTTAGAAGAAAAAGATTTTTCCATAAACCAATTAAACAACTTTGCTTACATAGCTAAACAGTTTTACAAACATTTAGATTATGAACCTATGTTACATATTTTAAATACATCTGGGGTTGTAAACTATGCACAAGCCCAATTTGATATGGTAAGAATTGGTATTGGTTTGTATGGTTTTGGAAATGACGATAAAGAAACTGCTGAGCTTAAAAATACGCACAATTTAAAATCAATAATTTCACAAATTCATTTAATAGAACCAGGTGAAACTGTTGGTTATAACAGAGCTTTTGTTGCAAAAAGACATTCTAAAACAGCTACAATTCCTGTAGGTCATGCAGATGGTTTATCTAGAAAACTAGGCAATAAAAATGGATATGTACTCATCAATAATCAAAAAGCAAAAATTATTGGTAATGTTTGTATGGATATGATTATGGTTGATGTAACAAAAATTGACTGTAAAGAAGGTGATGAAGTCATTATCTTTAATAATCAAGAAATGCTTAAGCATATATCAAAAGTTTCTGAAACAATTGTTTATGAAACCTTAACCGCCATTTCTCAACGTGTTAAAAAAATGTTAAAGAAATAAAAAAAATTAGTACATTCGCTTTACGAACTAATTTAAAAACAATTTAATATGGGTATGCTTAAAGAATTTAAGGACTTTGCTATGAAAGGAAACCTTGTAGATATTGCAGTAGGTTTTGTTATGGGTGCTGCATTTAAACAAGTAGTAACTTCATTTACTGGTGGTATTGTTTCTCCATTAATAGGATTAATATTTAAAGCAGATTTTAAAGATTTAAAATATGTAGTTAAAGAAGGTACATTAAATGATGCAGGAGAAAAAGTAGGAGAAGTTGCTGTTTTATATGGTGACTTTATAACTAATGTTATCGATTTTATTATTGTTGCTTTTGTAATGTTTATGATTATTAAAGGAATAAATGCTACTAAAAAGAAAGAAGAGCCAAAACCAGAAGCTCCAAAAGGACCTAGTCAAGAAGATTTATTAGCAGAAATTAGAGATTTATTAGCCAAACAAAAATAAATTTATAAATTAAAAAACTTCTAAACCCAAGCATTAGCTTGGGTTTTTTTATGGATTCAAAAAAAAATATATACCATATGTAACCTTTTTGTAAATTGATGGTTTTAATAATAGTAACTAACCACAACCAATATTGAAACAGTTAACAGACGAAGAAATTATGTTAGCAATTGCCAATGGCAAAATAGAAATGTTAAGCATTTTGTTTGATAAATATAATTTACGCATCTATAACTATTTTAATAAAATGGTACAAAACAAAATGGTAAGTGAAGATTTAACACAAGATGTATTTATAAAAGTAATAAAGTATAGAACATCTTATAAAAACGGAAATTTTGCAGCTTGGATATATACAATTGCACGCAATATATTTTCAAGTTATTACCAAAAAACAAAAAAAGAACGTACTAATGAAATTGATGATGATAAATTGAATGCAAGTGAAAATTTAGTTTCAGAAAGCAATCAAGAAGAGATAGAACATTTACAAAAAGCGCTATTAAAACTATCCAATTCTGATAGAGAATTAATTGTAATGCATCGTTTTCAAGAAATAAAATACGAACAAATTGCACAAATTATTGGCAGTACAGAAAATGCTGTGAAAGTTAAGGTGCATAGAGCATTGAAGAAATTAAAAGAAATTTATTTTCAAAAATAAATAAGATGAAGTGTAAAGAAATTGAAAATCATTTAGGTGAATATTTAGAAGGTACTTTATCAGATACTATAAATTCTGAAATAGAGAATCATATAAATTCATGTAGTAATTGCCAGCAAGAATTAGCAGAATTAAAATCGTTTTTAAGCATTTTAGACCATGATAAAATGGAAACTCCTTCTGCAAATTTAAAGTTGAATTTCGATAAAATGCTAGCTAAAGAAATTGAAGAAAACAAACCTAAAGTAATAGAATTAAAGACACATACAGATTGGAAGACTTACCTTAGAATAGCTGCAAGTGTTGTAATTGTTTTAAGTGCATTTTTATTAGGAAAATATCAATCAAACTCTTTACCAACAAACGAAAAAAATACAGCACAAGTGTTGGCACTTTTAGAAAATAGTTCAGCAAGTAAAAGAATTTTAGCAGTTACAAATGCTGAAGAATTTACAAATAAAGACACAAAAATTATAGAAGCATTAATTAATAGATTGTTTTTTGACAAGAATACAAACGTGCGTTTGGCTGCTGCAGAAGCATTGTCTAAATTCTCAGAAGAAACTATTGTTAGAGATGCTTTTATTAAAAGTCTTGAAACAGATACTAATACTTCTGTACAAATAGAAGTAATTCAAATTTTATCTAAAATTCAAGAAAAAAGAGCCATAAAGCCTATGCAGAAATTGCTCGAAAAAGAGGAAACTCCTCAATATGTAAAACAACAATTACAACTTAATTTATCAACATTATTATAGAAAGAAATCATGAAAAAAATAGTATTAATATTAGTATTCATTAGCAGTTTTATTACTGCCCAACAAAAAGAATTTAAATATTCTTTAAACGGAATCACAAAAGTAGTTTTAACATCTGACACAAAGATGATTGTAGAAGTAGGTAATACAAGCGAACTAATTATTACTGATACAAAAAATAAAAAATCGAAAAGTAATGAAAAACATGAGCATCATGAAGATCATTTCCCAAATAAAAAATCAAAAGAAAAAGAAGATAAAAGAAAAGGATTAACTGCTATTTATCCTGGAGGAAAAGATGATACAGATGGTTATGGTTTTTCTATTTCTAAAGAAGAAGGAATTTTATATGTTACAGATTTAAAGTCTTTTATGCAAAGAAGAGGGTTAACTTTTAAGCTACCTAAAAACATGAATATTTCTGTTGATGCTGGAAACATGGGGTCTATTTATTTAGAAGGTTTTACAGGTGAAGTTGAAGCTACTTCTAACATTGGAAAAATTGAAATAAAAGATGTTACTGGCCCAATTACTGTAGATGGCAATGTTGGTAAAGTTGATATTGATTTTGTTACAGTAAGTCAAAAATCGCCAATTACTATAAGTTCTTCTGTTTCAGAAATAGATGTTGCAATACCAGCAAATTCAAAAGCAGATTTAGAGTTGAGAACTCAAGGAACTGTGTATACCAATTTTGATATAGAAATGCCAAAGAAAAAAGGAATGCCAATTGTAAATGGTAGAAAAAGCATTGTTACTAAATTGAATAATGGAGGTGTAAAAATCTATATTAAATCTTCTATGGGTAACATTTACCTGCGTAAAAAATAAAAAATCAATCATTTAACTTAATATATTAATAATGAAAAACTTACTATTTTTCATAGGATTGTTATTGACTTTTAACAACCTATCAGCTCAAAAAAAAATAACAGAAAACACAAAAGCTAATGGTATAGATGATGTTTACATACATGTTAAATTCGCAAACAATATTGTAGTTAAAAATTGGGATAAAAACCAAATAGCAGTAGAAGCAACTGTAAATATAGATGATAATAAACGTAATGATTATTTTTCTTTAAAAGCAGATAAAGTAGGTAGCACCTATAAAGTAGCATCAGATTATGGAGATTATTTTAAAAAATACAGAAGCTATTATTCTTACAACAAACATTCTCATGATGATGATGAAAAACACGATGATAAAAAAGAAAATAACGAATCTGATTGCCATAATCACAAACACAATAATATTGTAGACTATGTAATTTATGTTCCTAAAAATATGCAACTTAAAGTAAAAAGTATTTCTGGAAATGTAACATCAGAAAACTATGCTGGTATATTAAAATTAGATTTAATTAGTGGCAATATCACAGTTAAAAAACACTCTAAAGACATGTATTTAAAAACAATAAGTGGTGATATAGACATATATGTTGCAGATGCAAAATTAGAAGCAAAAACTTTAACAGGTGGTGTTTATTCTGATTTAGATATCAATTTTTCTAAAAACAAAAGAAAAGGTTATGGTTCTAAAATTATTACTACCATTAATAAGGGGACATCTAACCTTAGATTAAATACAATAAGTGGAGATATTTTTCTAAGAAAAATATAATTATTTGTATTATTTAATAGTAAACCATTTTCAAAAATTTGAAAATGGTTTTTTTATTTAAAGTTACTTTTTATAAAGTTTTAATTCCCTTTCAAAAAATACTTCCTCTTTTTCTTCTGGAAATTTAAAATTATTACAATAATAAATTCTTCTTGCATAAAGCCTAACTTTTAAAGGTTTTAAAGGATTTACTTTTGTGCAAACAAAATCACCAGGCTTAAATAAATTATTCATGTTGTAGTTTTAAAGAAGAAATTCTTAATTATTTAAAGGTAGGTTATAAAAGTTAATAATATATGTCTTTAATGAAATTCATTTATTTTTAAAAAACCAAATCATTTTAGAAATGGCTTTTTAGTATCTTTAATTAATGAAAAAATACTTCTTTTTAATTTTTATTTTTATTTATCAAATAGAATTTACTCAATCAAAAACAGCAAATAGCATGAAAAATAAGTTCGAACCAAAAGATGGTAAAGTATTGGTTTTTGTTGGGCAAGATTTAGAAGCTTTGGGAGGTGTTAAGCAATATAAAAATGGTTATCTAGATCATTTTGAAACTCCAGCTGGAATGACTTTATATTCAAATTTATCTCCTGGAGATCAATCTTTCACACTATTATTAAAAGGGTTAGATGGGTTAAAAACCAAAGCAAATTGGGGAGCAGGAGATACTTGTGCACAATATTTTATAGATGATGAACAATATAACAATACGATGATTGCTATTGGTTTATCCATGGTGAATCATGAGAAAAATGTAGCTAATGGCAAACACGATAAATTAATTATTGAATTAGGAGAATGGATAAAAACAACCAAAAGACCTGTTTTTTTAAGAATTGGCTATGAATTTGATGGTTGGGATTGGAATAACTATAAGAAGAAACACTTTTTAAAAGCTTGGAAACACATTTACAATATATTTAGAAAAATTAAAGTGGATAACGTTGCCTTTGTTTGGCAATCTAAAGGCACTGGTTCTAACCAAAAGGTTTTAGAAGATTGGTATCCAGGAGATGAATTTGTAGATTGGTGTGGATACTCGTATTTTAATAATCCAGATGAAGAAATGATACATTTTGCCAGAAAACATAAAAAACCTGTTTTTATAGCAGAAGCTTGCCCTGTTTTAAAAGATGATTTTGGCAATTTCCATGCAGATTTAAAAAAGAATCCAAAATTAATTTGGAAAAACTGGTTTGTTCCTTTTTTTGAAACCATAGAAAAAAATAAAGATGTTATAAAAGCCTTTAGCTATATTAATGTGGATTGGAAATCTCAAATGATGTGGGCAACCAATGACTACTTTAAAAATGTAGACTCTAGAATTCAAAAAAGTGAATACATTACAAAAAAATGGTTAACAGAAATTGCTAAAGAAATGTATATAAAAACTAATTAGTATACTTAAAAAAAAATCAATTTTATCTTTTTGTATTGCTCTTGTATTGGTTTATTCTTAGCCTTAAGTAATATTTGTCTCTATATTTGAAAATCTATTATAATTCAATTAAACATGAGAAAATTTTACATATTAATTTTAATTTTCAATATTAATCTTGGGTTTTCTCAATCACTTCCAATTGATTTCGAAACTTCAGTAACAACATCAGATTTTCAAGATTTTGATGGAGGAGTTGGTACTGTAGTATCAAACCCATATTTAGATGCAAATAACACAAGCAATACTGTTGGTCAAATTATAAGAAATGGAGGTAAAGTTTGGGCAGGCAGTAAAATTGTTCTAGAAAATAATTTAGACTTCTCTGTAAAGACAAAAATTACTATGAAAGTGTATAGTACTGCACCAATTGGTACCACAGTAAAATTTAAGTTAGAAGGCACAAGTGCTCCTGCAGAAGTAGATGCTTTTACAACAGTAAGTGGTGAATGGGAAACATTAGAGTGGGTATTTTTAGAAGCTTCTAATGAATTGAATCAATTAGTTTTTATGTTCGATTTTGGTAACTTAGGTGATGGCTCAGCAACCTCAGTATTCTACTTTGATGATATTGAACAAGTTACTGGACCTCCAGCTCCAATACCAACAACACTCCCTATTAATTTTGAGAATAATGTAGTAACTTCTGACTTTCTTAATTATTCTGGAGCTACAGTAAGTGTTATAGCAAATCCTCAAAAAAATGGAATTAACACAAGTAATACTGTTGGTAAGTTTATTAAAGATGGAGGTGAATTCTGGGCTGGTAGTAAAGTATTACTATCAAACAATATAAACTTATCTACAATGTGGCAAATTTCTATGAAAGTTTATTCCACTGCACCTATTGGTACAAGAATAAAATTAGAATTAGAAGGCCCAGATGGAAAAATAAATTTAGATTATTTAACAACAGTTTCAAGTTCTTGGGAAACTGCTTCTTGGAATTTTCATGGTGTAACTGGTAATTATAATAAAATTAATTTTTTATTCGATTTTGGAAATGTAGGTAATGGTTCATCAAATTCTACTTTTTTATTCGATGATGTAGAACAAATTATTGGTAACAGTATCCCTGATCAAGTTGCAATAACTTTACCTGAAGATTTTGAAAATGGTGTTCTAGATTCAGATTTTAGAAATTTTTCAGGAGCGTTTACAACAGTAGTTGCTAACCCAAAAGTAAATGCCAATAACCCGAGTGCAACAGTAGGTAAATTTGTAAGAAGTGGTGGAGCTCCTTGGGCTCAAAGTAAAATTAATTTAACTGATTTTTTAGATTTTACCAATTTAAGTGCGCTCTCTATGAAAGTTTATACTGAAGCACCTGTAGGAAGTTTATTAAAATTTAAAGTTGAAAGTACTGAAGCTGCTTTTGCAAATGAAAGAAACGTTAACACAACTGTTTCTGGAGATTGGGCAACTTATACTTGGGATTTTTCTGGTGATCCACCTGTATATAATGTAATTACATTAATGCTAGGTTACACAACACCAAATGATGCTTCTGCTAATGCAACTTTTTACTTTGACGATATTACACGTGAAAAGAGTACATTAAGTTCTACTAATGAATTATTAATAAACAAAATTTATGCTTATCCAAACCCGACTAAAAAAGAAATAAATTTAAAAATTTAAGATGATTTTGAAGTTAAAAAAATAGAAGTATTTAATATACTTTCAACTAAATTATTTCAGTTTTATGGATATCAAAATAAAATTAACTTTTCTAATTTCTCAAAAGGTGTTTATATTTTAAAAATAACGCTAAAAAATGGCAGTATTATAAGTAAAAAAATTCTAAAACGATAGTTTAAGTTTTAAATAACTTCTTTTAAAATATTCAAAAACAGTTCTCTATCAATTTCTTTGGCTCCTAAACTTGCTAAATGATCGTTATAAACTTGACAATCTATTATACGATAATTGTTATTTTTTACTAAATGGATAAATGCTAATTTAGAGGTATTAGATACTTTACTAAACATGCTTTCTCCACAAAAAATTCCGTTAATTTCTAAACCATATAAACCACCAACTAATTCTTTATCTAACCAAACTTCTACAGATTTTGCAATACCTTTTTTATATAAATTAATGTATGCTTGCTGCATATCATCTGTAATCCAAGTTCCAAAACCATCTTTCCTATCAATATATTTACAGTGATAGATAACCTCTTCAAAAGCTTTATTTTCTGTAATTACAAATTCGCTTTTTTGCATCACTTTTCGCATCGATTTTGAAATCTTTAAATCATCAGGAAACAAAATCATTCTTTTATAAGGACAATACCAAACAATAGGTTCTCCTTCAGAAAACCATGGAAAAATTCCGTTTTTATAAGCGTGTATTAAGCGTTCACGAGATAAGTCACCACCTAAAGCGATTATACCTTCTTTAGTTGTAAACTCATAAGGTGGAAATTCAATTTTATCTGAGAGCCAAAACATACTAAACTAATAAAAGTCCTAAAATATAAATACTAGAAGCTACTACCATTGCAATTAGTGTATAAGGTAGAATTTCTTTTGCCTTTAATTTAGTAATGCCAAGTAAAGGCAAAGCCCAAAAGGGTTGCAACATGTTTGTAATTTGGTCTCCATAAGCTAAAGCCATAATTGCTTTTGGTAATGGTACACCTAATTGTAACGCAGACTCTACAACTATTGGTCCTTGTACAACCCACTGACCTCCTCCACTTGGCACAAAAACATTAACTAAACCCGCACTAAAAAAGGTAAAAATGGGCAGTGTTGTTTCTGTTGATATAGATACAAAAAAATCTGATATAAGATTTACCATTCCAGATTGATTCATAATACCCATAATACCAAAATAAAGAGGAAACTGAATTAAAATACCAGAAATATCTGATATAGATTCTCCTACTGCACTTGTAAATTTTTTAAAACTACCATGTAGCATAATACCTAATCCAAATAAGAAAAAGTTAATCAAATTTGGAGTTATTTTTAACTCAACTATATCATTATAATATCTAATAAAGAAGGCTAATAAGACAACAAAACCAAAAAGCAGGGCTAAAATTTTTGAAGTATCTAACCTTTCTGCTTTAGTAGTAACTAAATCATCTTTTTGTAATTGATATATAGGTAAATCAACTTTCGTAGGCTGAGCATATTTTCCTAAAAAATAGAATAATATTGAGATTACTATTAAAACAACTGTAAAAATAAGTAGGTTCCACCAACTAAAAACAGTTTGAGAATAATCTATATTATTAGGAATTTGATTAAGCAAACTACTTGAAGAAACCTGCTCCATAATCGATTTTATATGACCATCTTCATTAATTTTTATAGGTGCAGAACCAGAGATTCCTCCATGCCAAACCATTAAACCTAAATAACCAGCAGCTCCAATAATTGGATAACTAATTTTAATATTACTTTTTTGTGCATGTTCTGCAACTTTTCTTGCTAAAAGTGCTCCAAAAATTAAACCTAAACCCCAATTAAAAAAAGCCACTAACATTGTAGAACATGCTACAATTGCAGCACTATTGGCGGTATTTGTACAATATTTAGTAATATGCAAGATTGCATTACTAATAGGTTTGCTTAACACCAAAACATGACCTAAGACTAAAATCAGCATCATTTGATAAGCAAATACTAAAAGGGAATTAGACCAAATTCCTGTTTCCCAAAACTCTAAAATTTCTTTACTATAACTTAAAAAAGTCTCCTCAATTGGTTTTGTAAAAACAAGTGCTAAGAAAAAAGTGAAAAACGTAAGTAAAATAGCAATTGTAAAAGGTGATGGAAGGTAATTTTTAAAAATATTTTCAATAATTTTTGTAACCTTCATCCTATTTATTTTTGATTAGCTAAAATACTAATTTCTTAAAAAACCGTTAATCTGCATCATAACAAAGTTTTCTAAATTTATTGTCATTACTTTTGCAAACTGATTCTTTTGATAAAAGAAAAAAATGCCGAAGAAAACAAAAAGATCTAATAAACGAAGAGCAAAACTGGTTCATAAATATTACTCTAGAACTGGTTTTTATTTATTTGTTTGGGAAAGTATAAAAAAAGCAATCTTACCAATTTTAGGTATTATTTTGGTTATTTTCTTATTTAATAAATACGTTTATAATATAAACGAAGGCTTACGAAATTTTACAGAAACTTTTTCTAGAATAACTGTTATTTCTGTTTTTTTTATTTCAGAAACTATTTTAGGATTAATTCCTCCAGAAATATTTATTGCTTGGTCTAAAAAAACAGAAACACCCATCTTAAATTTATCCATCTTAGCTGTACTCTCTTACTTTGGTGGTTTGCTATCTTATTTTATTGGAAGAATGGCTTTAAAAGTAAATAGCGTAAAAAACTATTTAGAAGTTAAGATGGCAGACAACTTAAAAAATACTCGCAAATGGGGTGGCATTTTAATACTTGTTGGTGCATTATTACCTCTACCATTTTCTATAGCTTGTATGACAGCTGGTATGATTAAATATCCTTTTAAAAATGTTGTTTTTTTAGGATTATTTAGATTGGCAAGATTTGCAATATATGCTTGGGCAATTTTTAAAGTAGTCAACTAAAAACTACTAACTTTGTAATATGGGATTAACAAATAACGATATTTTTAAAAAACTACGAGTTGCACATAAACTAAGAGACACTGATATTATAGAAATTTGTGCTTTGGTAGATTTTAAAGTTACAAAAGCAGAATTAGGCGCTATTTTTAGAAAGGAAGATCATCCTAAGTATATGGAGTGTGGAGATCAATTTTTACGAAACTTTTTAAATGGATTAATTATTCATCTTCGAGGTCCAATGCCTAAAAAAGAAAATAAATAAACACAAAAAAAGGAGGAAATTTAGTTTAAATTTCCTCCTTTTTTTTATGTGAATAGCGTTTATTTTAAAACGGTAAATCATCTGGTTCTTCATCAGAAACATTAGACGCTGGTTGAAACTGATCAACTGGAGGTAAGTTTTGAGCTTGTGGAGCTTGGCTTAAGTTTTCGATTCTCCATCCTTGAATAGAGTTAAAATATTTAGCTTCACCTTGTGGATTTATCCACTCTCTTCCTCTTAAATTAATAGATACCTTAACATCTTGCCCAACTGCATAATTGTTTAACAAGTCTGTTTTATCTTGCACAAACTCAATCATTATCATTTGAGGATATTGCTCATCTGTAGTTACTACTAATTCTCTTTTTCTGAATCCATTAGATCCAAAAGTTTGTACATCTCCAATTAATTTTATTTTACCTATAACTTCCATAATTCTTATTTTAATAAAAGTACTCTCCAAGCACTTTCTACATCATTTTTTTGTAAATATTCTTGAGCAAATGTATGTTTTTTTGTCTTTTCTAACCCTATAAATTCAGGGTGTTCTTTTCCAAAGTTATTAACAGCTTCTTCTGTTGGTAATTGCTCTACATTTCCTAATAAACCTAAATTGTTCCCAGTAAGAATATCACTATTTCTAATATCAGAAGGTATAGCATCTACCCCAATTCCTAAAGTAGCAATTGGCTTTGGTATTTCGAAAAACCCATCTCTAGCTCTAGAATAATAGCTGCCTCCTGCTCTTGCAACCAAGTCTATTTTATGCTGATCTATACTACCATCTTCAGCTAAAACATCATCAGCAATATGTATTTTAACGACTTCACAAACTATTAAATTTCCTGCTCCACCTTCATTCCCTGTGTAAATAATATCTGTTACCTTACATTCAAATTGCACAGGAGATTCAGCAACTCTAAAAGGTTTTACTTCATCAGATTTTAGCATAGTTAAACCCGATTTTTCAAACTCATTTACACCTTTTGCATACATTGTACTACTTAAAGACATTTGTTGTACAATAGCATAATTTACTACATTAATCACAACTTCTTTAGTTTCTTCTGCATTATCTAAAGTATGTTTTGTGGTATTATTTCTAACACTTCTTGCAGGAGAAAAAATTAATGTTGGCGGATTTGAACCAAATACATTAAAAAAAGAAAATGGCGCTAAATTAGGATTCCCTTCAGCATCAATAGTACTTGCAAAAGCAATTGGTCTTGGAGCAATTGCACCTAGTAAATAACTATGTAATTTACCAGTAGAAATTTCTTTTGGATCTATAGAAAGCATAATAAAAATTTTGTTTTGTAAAGATACTATCTAAACTTGAAATGAGTTATATACTTGAAATCTTTATATTTGTTTTTAATGAACCTATTCTCTAATACACTTTTATTTAAAAGGGTTGCTATTGCAGTTTCTTTTGTAATTGTTACACTTATTCTTTGGAATACCTATACTTTTTTTCAAAAGTTTAAGACAGAAGAACGTGTAAAAATGGAGATTTTAGCTGAGGCGCAAAAAGAAATAGGTTCTATTTCAGATTTAAATGCTAGTGTTACTTTACCTCTAAAAGTTATAGAAAACAACAATAGTATTCCTATGATTTTAGTAGATGAAAAAGGTGATATTTTATACACTCAAAATTTAGATTCTATAAAATCTCTAAATCCTAAATACATAGAAAAGCAATTGGCTATTATGAAAAATCAAAATGAGCCAATTACCATTTCTTATGATGGAAAAAACAAACAGTTTATTTATTATAAAGATTCAGATTTATTAAATAAACTCACCTATTATCCAATAGCTTTAATACTTATTTTAATATTGTTTTTAACAGTAATCTACCTGTTTTATAGTTCTAATAAATCTGCTGAAACAAATAGATTATGGACAGGAATGGCTAAAGAAACTGCTCATCAAATAGGGACTCCTTTATCTTCATTATTAGGTTGGATTTCTATTTTAAAAATGGAAAAAGTTGATGAAACTTATATAGACGAAATAGAAAAGGATGTTTACAGATTAAATACAATTGCCAATCGTTTTTCGAAAATTGGTTCTGTTCCTGAATTAAAATCAGAAAATATTATCGCTGTTACCAAGCAAGCTTTTGATTATCTAGAATCTAGAAGTTCTAAACAAATTAGCTTTTCTTTTAAAACTGATGAAAAAGAAATAAAGACAAAACTTAATAAAGAATTATTTGGCTGGGTAATCGAAAATCTAATTAAAAATGCCATTGATGCCATGCAAGGCAAAGGAAAATTACACTTAGAGATTTCTCAAACTCAAAAAAAAGTAAAAATTATAGTTTCTGATACTGGAAAAGGAATGCCTAAAAAACTATTTAAACAAATATTTAAACCAGGTTTTACAACAAAAAAACGTGGTTGGGGTTTAGGGTTGTCTCTTTCTAAACGAATTGTAGAAGATTACCACAAAGGAAAAATATTTGTAAAAAAATCTGAACTTGGAAAAGGAACTGCTTTTCAAATAGTATTGGATAGAATTTAAAATATTTTCTATTTAAAGTTTTGAGAGATATTTTTAGCTAATTCAACAAACTCATCAGAACTCATCTTTACTTTTTGTTGAAACTGCATATCAGCCATAACATTTATAGGAATTAAATGTACATGTACATGAGGTACCTCTAAGCCAATTACACTCATTCCAATTCTCTTACAAGCAATTGTTTTTTCTAATGCTTTGGCTACTCTATATGAGAAATCCATTAACGCTGAATACTCGTCTTTAGATAAATCAAAAATCTTATTTTCTTCTTTTTTAGGTACAACTAAGGTATGTCCTTTTGCATTTGGGTTAATATCTAAAAAGGCGATAAAATCATTATTTTCTGCAACTTTATAACTAGGTATTTCTCCGTTTATAATTTTTGTAAATATGCTCATGATTTGTTGTTTTTAGTAAAAATAAAAAACGCTTTGCATTTGCAAAGCGTTTCATGAATATCTTTTGTTTTTTTACCTAGAAATTTCTAAAATTTCAAATTTCATAATTCCATTTGGCACTTGAATTTCTGCAATATCACCCACTTTTTTTCCAAGTAATCCTTTTCCAATTGGAGAGTTTACAGATAGTTTTCCATTTCTAACATCAGTTTCAGAATCTGCAACCAATCTATAAGAAAACTCCATTCCGTTTGTAGTATTTTTAATCTTTACATTAGAATGAATTAAAATCTTAGATGTATCTAATTGACTTTCATCTAAAATTCTTGCATTTGCGATTACATTTTTCAGTTTTGCAATTTTTGTCTCTAAATGAGATTGTTCTTCTTTTGCTGCATGATATTCTGCATTCTCACTCAAATCACCTTTATCTCTTGCATCAGATATTTCTTGAGTTACTCTTGGTCTTTCAACTTGCTCAAGATGAACCAATTCATCTTTCAATTTCTTTAATCCTTCTGGTGAATAATAAGATATGTTACTCATAATAATTCTATTTAAAATAAAAATCTCATCGCCAAAATAGGAATGAGATTAGACTACAAATGTACAAAATATTTGTAAATTGGCATCGTTATTAGCACTAAACTACTGCTACTTATGTTTAAAAAAATAATATTACTTTTTGGCTTAATTGTATTATCAAACTGTTCTTCTAACGAAAATTTAGCAAACTGTATACAGTCTTTACCTTTAAGTGTAAATGCAGATTTAAATAACCCTAATTTAATAAATGCACAAGTTCCTGGAGGACATGCAGAAATTGCTGGTGGCAATAAAGGCCTAATATTATTTAATAAAAACGGAACAGATTTTGTTGCTTTTGATAGATTATGCCCAGCAAGTGACTGTAATTCTCCTATGACTTTTGAAAACAGATTGTTAAAGTGTTCTTGTGATAATAGTACTTACAGTGTAGACTTTGGTGGTGCTCCTCAAACAAACGGATTTGAATGTCCAGCAATCGAATATAGAGTTCTAAGAAATGGTAGTTCAATAAGAATAACTAATTTTTAGGCAAACTCCTTAATCTTGCTTATTTTTGCTTAGAATCAATAAATCTATAAGCAATCGTGCAAAATTATTTTTCTTCAAATTTTAAATTAGGTGTTTTAGGAGGTGGACAGTTAGGCAGAATGTTGCTTACTGAAACTCAAAAATTCGATATTCATACTTCTATTTTAGATGCAAGTCCATCTGCACCCTGTGCAGAAATTTGTAATACTTTTGTAATTGGTGATTTATTAGATTTTGATGCGGTTTATAATTTTGGTAAAACTGTTGATTTACTAACAGTAGAAATAGAAAAGGTAAACATAGACGCTCTTGATAAGTTAGATGAAGAAGGGTTAACCATATACCCAAAACCTAAAGACTTACGAATTATACAAAGTAAAGCAAGACAAAAGCACTTTTATTTTGATCATCAAATAAAAACAGCCCCTTTTTCTCATTTTGCATTTTTAGAAGAATTACAACATTGTGTAGAAAATAGCATAATTGATTTTCCTTTTGTATGGAAAGCTGCACGTTTTGGTTATGATGGAAATGGAGTTAAAATCGTTAGAAATTATGAAGATTTAGTTTCATTACCAAAAGTTGAATGTATTACAGAAGAACTTATTCCTTTTAAAAATGAATTAGCAGTAATTGTGGCTAGAAATGCTAAAGGTGAAACTAAAACTTATCCTGTAGTTGAAATGGAATTTCATCCAGAAGCAAACCAAGTAGAATATGTAATTTGCCCTGCAAGAATTGAAGATGCTGTTGCTAAAAAAGCCCAAGAAACAGCACTTAAAGTTGTAAATGAATTAAATTTTATTGGACTTCTTGCTGTAGAAATGTTTCAAACTGAAACCAATGAAATTTTAGTAAATGAGGTAGCTCCAAGAACTCACAATTCTGGTCATTATTCTATAGAAGCGAGTTATACTAGTCAATTTGAGCAACATTTACGTGCTATTTTAAATCTTCCTTTAGGAAATACAGATAGTAAAGTTGCAGGGATTATGGTAAATTTAGTAGGTGCTGAAGGATTTTCTGGTGATGTGATTTATGAAAATATTGAAGAAGTTTTACAGATTGATGGAGTAACACCTCATATTTATGGAAAAAAAGAAACACGTCCTTTTCGTAAAATGGGTCATGTAACTATTGTAAATGAAGACGTAAACAAGGCCAGAGAAATAGCACAAAAAGTTAAAGAAACAATAAGAGTAATTGCAAAGTAATTGCAATTAAGTTGAACTTGGTTCAGCTTCTGAAAATAAAAATAACAGATCCTGAAACACGTTCAGGATAAATCTAAGATTTATGGTAGGAATAATAATGGGAAGCGATTCTGATCTTCCAATAATGCAAGAAGCAATAGATGTTTTAGAAAGTATGGATATTCAAATAGAAGTAGATATTGTTTCTGCTCACAGAACTCCAGAAAAATTATTTGACTATGCTAAAAACGCACATAAAAGAGGTATAAAAGTTATCATTGCAGGTGCAGGAGGTGCTGCTCATTTACCAGGTATGGTTGCAAGTATGAGTCCTTTACCAGTAATTGGTGTGCCAGTAAAAAGTAGAAATTCTATAGATGGTTGGGATTCTGTATTATCTATTCTTCAAATGCCTGGAGGTGTACCTGTGGCTACAGTAGCTTTAGATGGTGCAAAAAATGCAGGAATTTTAGCAGCTCAAATTATTGGTGCATCAGATAAATGTGTTTTAGATAAAATTATAGCCTACAAAGAAGGCTTAAAAATAAAAGTTGAAAAGGCTTCAGAACGTGTAAAAAAATAACTTTTTACAATCAACTTTTTTAAATAACTATTCAAATTCACTTTTTTAAAATGAATCCATTATTACAACCTTTTGATAAAGCTCCTTTTCAACAAATTAAAAGTGAGCACTATAAACCTGCAATTAAAGAAGCGATTGCTTTAGCAAAGGCAGAAATTGACCAAATTGTAAATAATACTGATACACCAACTTTTGAAAACACAACAGTTGCCCTAGATTTTACAGGTGAAAAACTAAATAGAATAACTTCTATATTTTTCAACTTAAACTCTGCAGAAACAAATGACGAAATTCAAAAAATAGCACAAGAAGTTTCTCCATGGTTAAGTGAATTTAGAAATGACATCACCTTAAATGAAGCGCTTTTTAAAAGAGTAAAATCTGTTTTTGATAATAAAGAAAATCTGGAATTAACTCCAGAACAATCTATGTTATTAGAAAAACAATACAAAGGTTTTGCAAGAAATGGGGCAAATTTAAATGATGATGATAAAGCAAAACTTAGAGCAATAGACACAAAACTTTCTAAACTCTCTTTACAGTTTGGAGAAAATGTGTTAGCAGAAACCAATGCTTTTGAATTACATCTTATAGATGAAAATGATTTATCTGGTTTACCTGAATCTGCTAAAGAAGCTGCACATCAATTAGCAAAAGAAAATAATAAAGAAGGCTGGATTTTCACCTTAGATTATCCAAGCTACATCCCTTTTATGACCTATGCTGATAATAGAGATTTGAGAAAAAAGTTAGCTCTTGCATTTGGAAGTAAAGGATTTCAAAACAATGAAAACAATAATGAAAAAATTGTTTTAGATATTGTAAATCTTCGTCATCAAAGAGCCAATTTACTAGGATATAAAACACATGCGCATTTTGTTTTAGAAGAACGAATGGCAGAAACTCCAGAAAAAGTAATTGAGTTTTCTAATAATTTGCTAGAAAAAGCCAAACCAGCTGCACTAAGAGAATTTAAAAACTTAGAAAATTACGCTAAGAAACTTGATAATATAGATCAATTGCAAAAATGGGATGGAGCCTATTATTCAGAAAAATTAAAGAAAGAGTTATTTGATTTAGATCAAGAAATCTTAAAACCTTATTTTAAATTAGAGAATGTAATTGATGGTGTTTTTGAAGTAGCAACCAGACTTTTTGATTTGCATTTTAAAGAGGTTTTTAATGTTGAAAAATATCATGAAGATGTAAAAACTTATGATGTTACTGATAAAGAGGGAAATTATGTGTCGCTTTTTTATGCAGACTTTCATCCTAGAAAAGGAAAACGTAATGGTGCTTGGATGACAAGCTATAAATCACAACAAATTAAAAACGGTGTAAACGAAAGACCTCATGTTTCTATTGTCTGTAATTTTACAAAACCGACCAAAACAAAACCTTCTTTATTAACTTTTAATGAAGTTACTACACTGTTTCACGAATTTGGGCATGCTTTACATGGTATGTTAGCAAACACGACATATAACAGTTTATCTGGTACTTCTGTTTCTTGGGATTTTGTAGAATTACCAAGTCAAGTTTTAGAAAATTGGTGTTATGAAAAAGAAGCTTTAGAGTTATTTGCAAAACACTATGAAACTGGTGAAGTAATTCCTATGAAATTTGTAGAAAAAATAAAAGAATCTGCAAGTTTTCATGAAGGCATGCAAACTTTACGTCAGTTAAGTTTTGGCTTATTAGATATGCAATGGCATAGTCAAAATCCTTCTGAAATTACCTCTGTAAAAGATTTTGAAAATAATGCGTTTTCTGAAACAAAATTGTATCCAGATGTAGCAGAAAACTGCATGAGTACATCTTTTTCTCATATTTTTCAAGGAGGCTATTCTTCTGGTTACTATTCATATAAATGGGCAGAAGTTTTAGATGCTGATGCATTTGAATTCTTTTTAGAAAAAGGTATTTTTAATAAAGAAGTAGCATCAAAATTTAAAGACAATGTGCTTTCTAAAGGAGGTACAGAAAAACCAATGCAATTGTATAAACGTTTTAGAGGAAAAGAGCCAAAACCAGACGCTTTACTAAAAAGAGCTGGGTTGTTAAGTGATTAAAACTAATTAACAAAAAATAAACTAAAATCGGTTTTTGAATAAGTATTTTTAGCTTATGAAAAACCGATTTTTATTTTTATTTATTTTATCAAGCTTCACTTTGTGGTGTCAAACTACTATAAAAGGTACTATTTATGATAAAAATGGTGTTTTAGAAAATGTTGCAGTTTATCTTAATAATACCATGTTTGGCACAACAACAGATGTTAAGGGAGAATTTGAACTACAAGTAAAAGAAGGGCAATATGAACTTATAGTATCTTATTTAGGTTATAAAAAAATTGTATACTCCTTAAATACATCAAACTATACAAAGCCATTAACTTTTGTTTTAGAAGAAGAAGAAAATGTTTTAGATGAAATTGTCATTAAAAAGATAGTTTATGATGAGGAATGGAAATATAATTTACAAGCTTTTAAAGACGGTTTTTTAGGAAGAACATCACTTTCTAAAGACTGTGAAATTAAAAATAAAGAGGTAATATTTTTTGATTTTAACAGAAAGGAAAATAAGCTGGAAGCTTTTGCTAAAAAACCACTAAAAATAAAACACAAAGCATTAGGTTACATCATCACTTTTGAACTAGAAAGTTTTGTAAGAACCAATGATTATATCACTTATCTAGGTTACACTAGATACGAAGAAATGAAAGGTGGTAATCGAAAACAAAAACGTTGGAAAAAAAATAGATTAATTGCTTATAAAGGTTCTCAGGTTCATTTTTATAAATCTTTAATAAATGACACTTTCACCAAAGAAGGTTACATTATTAATCAGTTTAAAAGAGTAGAAAATCCTGAGAGACCTACTGAACAAGAAATACAAAAAGCACGTGAATTATTAAGATTAAATAGAAATTTTAATCTTGATTTTTCTAAAAAAATTGTAACTCCATTAACTTCTTTAGATTCAGCATTAGTTACTGTCAGAAAAGCAAGATTACCAAAGTTTAAAGATTATTTATACAAATCTAAATTAAAGAAAGATGAAGTAATCTCTTTTAAAAACAATACAAAAACACTAACTTTTGACAATAATTTAAGTATTGTTTATACAAATGAAAAAGAAGAAGAAGGGTATATTTTAAGAAATGTATTTAGTAAAAAAAGAGAAGCAACCTACCAAACTTCTTCAATTATTCCATTAGAAAAAAATATTGTTTTAGATAAAAGCGGAATCTTGATAAAACCTTTAAGTGTTTTTTATGAAGGCTATTGGTCTTATGAAAAATTTGCACATGCATTGCCTTTAGATTACGAACCTACATATTAGGTTTATTCTTTTCCTCTATCCATTTATTCATATATTTTGTGGCTTGTAAAGTTTGATGCTGTAATAATCTCCCTAAAAAATTCTTGGTTCTGTGCTGTTCTATAGTTACTTGCAATTGTTTAATTCTATTGATGAATGGAAGCTCTAATTTGTCTTTATCATAAATTTGATTGATAATTTCAATTCCGTTTTTTTGAGATTGTTCCCAACTATTTTTGTTGGTATATAATTCAATCGCTTTTTTAGCAAATTGTTTGTAGTCATTTTCTATAAAACCATTCCAAGATAAATTTTCATGCATCCCTTCTGCTCCAATTTTTGAAGTAATTGAGGGTGTACCACAAATCATGGCTTCTGTTAATTTTCCTTTAATTCCTGCCCCAAAATTTAAAGGAGCTAAAACTACTCTTGCCTTAGAAATTACAGATTTAGAATTCTTTGCAAACCCTTTTATTAAAAATCCTTCTTTAGCATTATCTAACTCTTTTATTTGTTGATTTACATACGCTCCATAAATATGCATTTCTGCATTTGGTAGTTGTTTTTTTATGGTACTCCAAATTTGTTTTTTTAGAGTTACAACAGCATCTATATTAGGTTTATGATAAAAATTACCTATAAATACAAAGCCTTTTCTATCTTCAAAAGATTGCCATTTTTGGGTTTTACTTGCATCAATTTTATTGAATAAAAAAGGCAAATAATACAATAAAGATTCATCAATTTTGAAGAGATTTTTTAACAATTCCATTTCGTAAGATGAAATAATTAAAGATAAATCACAACGTAAAATAGCAGCAATTTCTCTTTTAGTGTCTTCCGCTTTTAAAAGTGCTTCGTTAGAAAAATCCTCTCCTTTTTTATATTGTTGATGACGAACTTTACGTAAAAAATGTAAATCTTCTGTATCTAAAATTCGTAAAGCATTTGGGCAATGTTCAGCAACTCTCCATCCAAATTGTTCTTCAATCATAAAGCGATCGAACATAACAATAGTGGGTTGCAATTCGTTTAAAAAATCATCAAAAGAAGATGAGTTTAATTGTATAGAAACCTCTTTAACACCTAACTCAGTTAAAGAGGTTTCTTTAGTAGATTTTTGAGAGGCACATGCAAAAGTAACTTGCCAATGTTGAGCTAAAAAAAGTTTAATTAATTGTAACATTCTTCCACCTGCTGCAGAAGAATTGGGTTCTACCCAAACTGTACCAATAATTAAGACGTGTTGATTCAAAATTGTTGTTGAGTAACTATTTATTCTTGGAGATTATAGTTTTCAATATAATCAAATCCTAATAAACCTTGACTTATCTCTAATTCAATTGTTTTAAACTTAGTATAATCTTTTTGTGAACTGTAAAATTCTGACAAAATTAATGTTTGTATTTTACCTTCTTCAAAAAAGTATACCTTAGGTTTCTGGCTAAACATTCTCCTCTTACCACTCTTTCTATATCTTGCAATTTTATTGATAGAATACTTTTTTATGGAGGTTTCAGAATCTCTACCTAAATAGTTTAACCCTAAAACTAATCCATTTAAAACATTTCCAAAAATTATTGCACCTCCAAAAATCATTATAGAACAAATTAAAATCATAACAGATTTAAGTTTAACACCTTTTAATTTCCTATAACTTTTTGGATTTGTAAGTTCTAATCTTTTAATAAAAAATAAACCTAAAGTAATGCCTCCAATAATGATACTTAACAATAATAGATTATCTGTGTCTAAAGTTTCATTAAACAAAAAGTACGTTATTAAATGGAAAACTCCACCAAATAAAACAATTAACTTATAATTGATTTTTAACTTTTTCTTTTTCTTATTTTTACCCAATTTATAATCAAAAGTTATTTAGCACTCATCTGCTGTTTATAATCAGCCTGCACTTTTTTACCCCAAGCTACAACTGCATTTATTTGTGCTTGTGTTAAATTAGCTTCAGCATGTGTCCAAGTATATGAATTTAAAGGCATTTCTTTTTTCTCTACCTCTTCATACAATTCATCCATTTTATGTTCTTTTCTTTTTAAAGAATATTCACTCCATTTCGAAAAGTCTAAATGTTTTTTACCATCTCTAACATGTTCATCTAACCAATAATTAACAGGAGTTATGTTATTATACCAAGGGTAATTTGTTTTTGCTGAATGGCAATCAAAACAAGTTGTTTTTAAAATTTGAGTTACTTCAGCTGGCGGATTTGTTTCAGCAATAAATGCATTAACAGTATCTAAATTTCCATCATTTTTCTCTGGTCCAAAAAACTGAGCTACTACTAAAGCAATTAATAAAACAACACCTATTTTTTTTAAAACTTTCATAAGTTAAACATTAAAATTGAATCTGTGTAAATCTACAAAATCCTCTTATTATTCTCTAAAAATATATGTATTTTTGTCGCTCACAATTTCTTAAACAATGAAATACGATATTATAGTTATTGGTTCAGGTCCTGGAGGATACATTTCTGCAATTAGAGCATCACAATTAGGTAAAAAAGTAGCAATTATTGAAAAATATAGCACTTTAGGTGGTACTTGTTTAAATGTAGGTTGTATACCTTCTAAAGCTTTATTAGATTCTTCACATCATTTTTATGATGCAACTCATCATTTTGAAGAGCATGGTATTACTGTAGAGAAACCTTCTTTTGACTTTTCTAAAATGATTGAAAGAAAAGCAAATGTAGTTGAAACTACAACTGGAGGAATCAAATATCTGATGGATAAAAATAATATTGATATTTATGAAGGTTTAGGTTCTTTTGAAGATGCTACTCACGTTAAAGTTTCTAAAAACGACGGTTCTTCAGAGGTTATAGAAGGTGCCAATATTATCATTGCAACAGGTTCAAAACCTTCTACTTTACCTTTTATAGAGATTGATAAAGAAAGAATCATTACTTCTACAGAAGCTTTAAAGTTAAAAGAAGTACCAAAACACTTATTAGTAATTGGTGGTGGAGTTATTGGTTTAGAATTAGGTTCTGTTTATAAGAGATTAGGTGCAGAAGTTACAGTTATAGAGTATGCTCCAAAAATTACACCAACAATGGATGCTGATGTTTCTAAAGAACTACAAAAAGTTTTAAAGAAACAAGGTATGAAGTTTAATGTAAGTCATGGAGTTACAGCTGTAGAAAGAAATGGAGATGAAATAGTTGTAAAAGCAAACAATAAAAAAGGTGAAGAAGTTACGTTTACTGGAGACTATTGCTTAGTTTCTGTGGGTAGAAAAGCGTATACAGAAGGTTTAGGCTTAGATAAAGTTGGTGTAAAAGTAAATGAAAGAGGTCAAGTAGAAGTTAACAATCATTTACAGACAAACGTTTCTAATATTTATGCTATTGGTGATGTTGTAAAAGGTGCAATGTTAGCTCATAAAGCTGAAGAAGAAGGAGTTGTTGTTGCAGAATATTTAGCAGGTCAAAAACCACACATAGATTATAATTTAATTCCTGGTATTGTTTACACATGGCCAGAAGTAGCTGCAGTTGGTAAAACTGAACAAGAATTAAAAGATGCTAATGTAGCTTATAAGGCTGGTAAATTTTCAATGCGTGCTTTAGGAAGATCTAGAGCAAGTGGAGATATTGATGGTTTTGTAAAAGTTTTAGCAGACAAAAATACAGATGAAGTATTAGGAGTTCATATGGTTGGTGCTAGAGTTGCAGATTTAATTATGGAAGCAGCAGTAGCCATGGAGTATAGAGCTTCTGCTGAAGATTTAGCAAGAATTTGTCATGGACACCCAACGTATTCTGAAGCTGTAAAAGAAGCAGCTAAAGCAGCTTGGGATGGTAAGCCATTAAACGCATAAATAAAAAACAAAATAAAAAAACCTCACTATTGGTGAGGTTTTTTTGTTTCCAAAACTTTCAAGTATTTTTACAATTCTATGCAAAGAACCATTAAAACTTTTTTAGTTGAAGATGTTCAAAAATTTAAAGACCAACTTTTGGTTTGGTCTCAACAATTTGAAACTGTTTTATGGTTAGATTCTAACAACTACAAACAACAATATACAAGTTTTGATGCAGCTTTAGCTGTTGAAGAATTCACTTCTATAAAAACAGATTATCTGAATGCTTTTGAGAAATTAAAAGAATATCAAAGTATTACTAAAGACTATATTTTTGGTTATTTATCTTATGATGTAAAAAATGATATAGAAGAACTTAATTCTAACAATTTTGATGGTTTAGACTTTGCTGATATTTATTTTTTTCAGCCACAAAAACTATTTTTTATCAAAGAAAATACTATTGAATTTCATTATCTAAAAATGGTAGATGATGAGATAGAATTAGATTTTGAAGAAATTAAAAAAACTAAAAAATTTAAATCTCAAAACAATGGTTCAAATATTAAAATAAAGCTTCGTATTCATAAAGATGAGTATTATTCTAAAGTGACTAAAGTTTTAGAACATATTAAAAGAGGTGATATTTATGAAGCTAACTTTTGTCAAGAATTTTATGCTAAAAATAGCACTATAGATCCTATAAAAGTATATCAAGACTTAAATGAAATCTCTAAACCTCCTTTTGCTACTTTTTTCAAAAATGACCACCAATATTTGTTAAGTGCTTCACCTGAAAGATATATTAGAAAAAAAGGCTCAAAAATAATTTCTCAACCTATAAAAGGAACTGCAAAACGTTTAAGAAGTAAGATTGACGATACAAAAATAGCATCAGATTTAGCAAGAGATATTAAAGAACGTTCAGAAAATGTAATGATTGTTGACTTGGTTAGAAACGACCTTTCAAAATCTGCTATTAAGGGAAGTGTAAAAGTAGAAGAATTATGCAAAGTATATTCTTTTAAGCAAGTACATCAAATGATTTCTACAGTCGTTTCTGAATTAAAGGATGACATTCATCCTATTCAAGTTTTAAAAGATACTTTTCCTATGGGAAGTATGACTGGAGCTCCAAAAGTATCTGCAATGAAAATCATAGAAAATTTAGAAGAGACCAAACGTGGTTTATATTCTGGAACTGTTGGTTATTTTACTCCTGAAGGAGATTTTGATTTTAATGTAGTTATTAGAAGTATTTTATATAATTCAGAAAAAAAATATATTTCTTATTCTGTAGGAGGTGCAATTACAGCAAAATCTATCCCTGAAAAGGAATATGAAGAGTGTTTACTAAAAGCAAAAGCAATGAAATTTGTACTCCAAAATTCTAAATAGCTATGATTAATAACAAAGAGGAAAAATTCCAATCTATCTTTAATAACTTAAAGGAAAAGCCAAATGAAATAAACATGTTTGGTGCATTTTTAAAAATGTATCCAGAAGATTGGAAACAACTAAAAATAAATTTCAGTAAATTTAACAGAAGCAAACAATTTGGGAAAACAATTCCTTTACCAAAACCAGAATCATCCTTAAAAAAAGAGATTAGAGTTTGGTTAAAAAATCAAAAAATATGACACATCAAGAATTTAACTTTAACTTTCATAATACACCTTTTTTTGGTCAATATTGGGAAGCCAAGCAGACAGAGGGAGTTGTAGTTTTGGTTCATGGAATGGGAGAACATTCTAGTAGATACAAACATGTTGCAAAAAAATTAACTGATAATCATTTTTCTGTAGTTACTTTTGATCAGTTTGGTCATGGAAAAACAAAAGGAAAAAGAGGACATAACCCAAATTTTGAAGCTGTCCTAAATTCAGTAACAACAGTAATTGAAAAAGCAAAAAAGCTTTTTCCAAACAAACCTATTTTTCTTTACGGGCATTCTATGGGTGGTAATGTAGTTACAAACTATGTACTTAGAAAAGAGCACCAAATTAAAGGAGCTATTGCAACAAGTCCTTTTTTAAAATTAGCTTTTGATCCACCAGCAATAAAATTATTTGTGGGTAAAATGTTGCAAAATATAGTGCCTTCTTTAACTATGGGAAATGAACTAGACCCAAATACACTATCAAGAAAAAAAGAAGAAGTAAAAAAATATATGGATGATGATTTAGTACATGCAAAAATTAGCCCTAATTATTCTATTAAATTTATAGAAACAGGAAATTGGGCCATTGAAAATGCATCAAAACTAAATACACCCATGTTATTTTTGCATGGAACTTCTGACAGTATTACAGATCATAAAGGCTCAGAAGAATTTACAGAAAACACTCATAAAGCAGCTGTAAAATTATATAAAGATGGCTTTCATGAACTGCATAATGATTTATGTGCATCAGAAATGTTAGAAGATGTTGTAAATTGGTTAAATTCTCAATTGTAAATTCTGTACTTTTGAAGTAATAAATGCTTCAAAAATTTAAAAAACATATCACTAAAGAATTTCCTTTTTTAAAGGATACTAAACTTTTACTTGCCATTTCTGGTGGTGTAGATTCTGTAGTTTTGTTTCATTTATTACACAAATTAAATTATGATGTTTCTTTAGCACATTGTAATTTTAAATTACGAGGTAAAGAAAGTGATTTAGATGAAGAATTTATTAAAAATTTAAATCAAATATCGTCTAATCAGATTTTTACAATAAGTTTTGATACAGAAAAATATGCTAAAGAACATAAACTTTCTACACAAATTGCAGCAAGAGAGTTACGTTACAATTGGTTTCAAAAATTAATAACAGAATATAAATTTGATTATGTTTTAACTGCTCATCATGCAGATGATAATTTAGAAACCTTTCTAATTCATTTAACTCGTGGTTCTGGGTTAGATGGTTTTACTGGAATACCAAAAGTGAATGGAAACATTGTTCGTCCACTTTTAGCTTTTTCTAGAGAAGAAATTTTAAACTACGCAAAAGAAAATGATATAGAATGGAGGGAAGATGCAAGTAATGCTTCTAACAAATACATTCGAAATAAAATTAGACATCAAGTTTTACCAGTTTTAAAAGAAATTAACCCAAGTGTCTTAGATACTTTTGCTACAACTATAGAGAATTTACAAGAGAGTAAACAAATTATAGAAGATAGCATTGAAAATATAGCATCAGAAGTCCTTAAAAAGGAAGCTAATTTTATCAAAATAGATATTGAGAAAATTAAAGAACTTTCAAATTCGAAAGCATATTTGTATCAACTTTTAAAAAGTTATCATTTTACAGAATGGAATGATGTATATGATCTTTTAAATGCACAATCAGGAAAACAAGTTTTTTCTAAAACGCATCGTTTGTTAAAAGATAGAAATGTACTGATTTTATCAAAAATAGATTTGTCAAACTCGATTGAAATGGCATTTCAAATAGAAGAGGAAATAACAGAAATTACAAATCCTATTCACTTAACATTTGAAGGAGTATTTGAAAAATCAACAGAAAACAAACAAACAATTTACGTTGATAAAGATTTGTTAAAGTATCCTTTATTGTTAAGAAAATGGGAAAAAGGCGACTATATTTATCCTTTAGGAATGCAAGGAAAAAAGAAACTAAGTAAGTATTTTAAAGACGAAAAATTCTCTTTAATAGATAAAGAAAATACTTGGCTACTTTGCAATGCAGAAAATCAAATTATGTGGATTGTAAATCATAGACAGGATAGACGTTTTGTGAAAAATAAAAACTTAAAAATTAGTGTATTATCATGAAGAAATTCATCAATTTTTTAATTCTAATTATAGCCTTTTCAGGTTTTTCTCAAACTGAAGAAAATCCTATTGAAATAAAAACTTCTGTAAAAAAAATATCTGAAACTGAATATGATATCATATTTAATGCTACTCTTTATAAAGGTTGGTATTTGTATTCTCAATACAACCCTGATGAAGCTTCTTTACCATTAGAAATTATAATTCCTGAAAGTGAAAATGGATATAAATTAGTTGGTAAAGCAGATGAAAAAGATACGTTTAAAAAGTATTCAGACGTTTGGGAAAAAGAAGAAATAGTTTTTAAAGACAAAGCCATAATTACACAAAGAATTGAATTAACTAATAAAGATATAACTACTATTAAATTAAACTTCTTTGGTCAAGTATGTGAAACTGCTTGTATAAATATAGATGAACTTTTTACTATTTCTCTTTCTGGTGCTATTATAAACAATGATATCTCAATTGATGAAAAAAGTAAAGAACTTTCTAAAAAGTTAAAGCTAGACTTAAAAAATACAGCATTATTAAAATCTTCTACAACAGATGAGAATAATACTTCAAATGGTTTACTTAATATATTTTTATTAGGTTTTGTTGGAGGTCTTTTAGCACTATTAACACCTTGTGTTTTTCCTATGATTCCTCTTACTGTGTCATTTTTTACAAAACAATCAAAAAACAAAAGTAAAGGTGTTTTTAATGCAATTCTTTATGGTTTCTTTATAGTACTTATTTATATTTTACTAAGTATACCTTTTCACTTTTTAGATAATTTAGATCCAGAAATTTTAAATACCATCTCTACTAATGTTTGGCTAAATATTTTCTTTTTTGCAGTTTTAGTGTTTTTTGCTTTTTCTTTCTTTGGTTTTTACGAAATAACGTTACCTAGTTCTTGGGGAAATAAAATGGATAATGCTTCTTCAGTTGGAGGTATCATAGGAGTATTCTTTATGGCATTAACGCTAGCTATTGTTTCCTTTTCTTGTACAGGGCCCATTTTAGGTTCGTTATTAGCAGGTTCTTTAACTTCTGATGGTGGAGCAACACAACTCACAGCTGGTATGTCTGGTTTTGGGTTAGCATTAGCTTTGCCTTTTGCTTTATTTGCGTTATTCCCAAATTGGTTAAACTCTTTACCAAAATCTGGTGGATGGTTAAATACAACCAAAGTTGTTTTAGGTTTTTTAGAATTAGCATTAGCTTTTAAATTTTTATCTAATGCAGATTTAGTTGCTCATTGGGATTTGTTAAAACGTGAAGTATTTATAGGTATTTGGGTTGTTGTTTTTATTGGCTTAGCAATGTATTTGTTTGCGAAAATTAAATTTCCACACGATTCACCAATTAAAAAATTATCATTTTCTAGAATTTCTTTTGGTGTTTTAACACTAGTTTTTGTGGTTTATATTTCACCAGGAGTTTTGAAAAATCCAACTTGGAATTTGAGTTTGCTAAGTGGGTTTCCTCCTCCACAATTCTACAGTGTTTATGAGCAAGAAAGTGATTGTCCTTTAGGTTTAGATTGTTATAAAGATTTTGATGAAGGTTTGGCAAAAGCAAAAGAAGTTAACAAACCAATATTATTAGATTTTACAGGTTGGGCTTGTGTTAATTGTAGAAAAATGGAAGAAAACGTATGGAGTGTTCCTAACGTTTATGAAACCCTTAAAAATGACTATATCTTAATTTCTTTATATGTAGATGATAATGAAAAAGAGTTACCAAAAAATCAACAATTTGATTTTTTAAAAGAAAATGGAAGAATAAAAAAGATTAAAACTGTTGGTGATAAATGGTCTACATTTCAAGTAATTAACTTTAAAAATGCATCTCAGCCTTATTATGTGCTATTAAGTCCTAATTTAGAAATATTAAATACAGCACAACAATACACAGATAAAGAAACTTATTATAGTTGGCTACAAAAAGGGTTGCAAAACTTTAAAAAATAAAACAAATTCAACACTTCTATTCAAATATTGAGTATTTCAAAAAAAGTGTGTCTAATTTATATCGATTTCGTATTTTTTTAAGCTATTATTCATAAAAACCTAGCTTTTTTATTTTTAGATTTTCGTAATTTCACACTATAAAATTGTGAGATTATGTCTGCATTACCAAAACTAACTTTATTTAACGATAATGTATTATCTAGATATCAAATATACAATAGCATATTTGTTACCTTACCTTTTGACACTATTAGAGATACTGGAGTTTTACTGCCTCTATTTCAAAAAATGTGTGAAAAAGGATTTGAAAAAGGAAAAAACCCTACAGAAATAGTAGAAACGTTTTTCAAAAAATATCAAGATAATCCAACAGAAAAAGAACAGATAGATTTACTTTTTCATTTCATAAAATACATAGAGCGTTTAGTTGTTTTGTTTGATGCTGTTGAAGATGCAGCTTTTCCTATTGTAAATAATATGGAAGGTTTTGGAACACTTCGTAACTCTAAAGAAACTGCCATTTTAAGTAATAAAAAAGAACAATTAAAAAAATATCTAGAAGAATTTAAAGTAAGAATTGTTCTTACTGCTCACCCAACACAATTTTATCCTGGTAGTGTTTTAGGTATTATTACAGACTTAGACAAAGCTATACAAAATGATGATTTATTACTGATTAAAAAATTATTAGCTCAATTAGGTAAAACTCCTTTTTACAAAAAGAAAAAACCAACACCTTTTGACGAAGCTGTAAGTTTAATTTGGTATTTAGAAAATGTTTTTTATGATTCTGTAAGTAACATATATAATTACATTCAAGATAATATTTACGATGGTAATCCTACAGAAAATGAAATCATAGATTTAGGTTTTTGGCCTGGTGGAGATAGAGATGGAAACCCTTTTGTAACTACACAAATCACTTTAGATGTTGCAGAAAAATTACGCCAGTCTATTTTAAGAAGCTATTATGGAGATGTTAGAAAACTAAAAAGACGTTTTACTTTTACAGGTGTAGAAGAAATTTTAACAAGAATAGAAAAAAGACTTTATAAGCACGTAGTTAGAAGTTATACCAAGGTAAATTTCTCTCAAAAAATTCTACTAAGTGAGTTAGAAAAAATTAGAGAAATTATTAAAAATGATCATAACTCTTTGTTTATTGAAGAGATAAATGATTTTATCAATAAAGTTAGAATTTTTGGTTTTCATTTTGCGAGCTTAGATATTAGACAAGATAGTAGAGTGCATCATAAAGCTTTTACGCAAATTGTAGATGATTTATTAGCTACTGGAGACACAACTTTTCCTAAAAATTATCACAACCTTTCAGCAGAAGATCAAATAGAACTTTTATCAACAATTAAAGGAGAAATTGATCCAGAGATACTTACAGATGAAATGTCTGTAAAAACCATTGAATCTATTTATGCATTAAAAACCATACAACAAAGAAATGGAGAACGTGGAGCTAATAGATACATCATTAGTAATAATCAAACAGCATTAAATGTAATGCAAACGTTTGCTATGTTAAATTTATGTGGTTTCGAAAATGAGTTACCTGTAGATGTTATTCCGCTTTTTGAGACTGTAGATGATTTAGAAAATTCAGAAAGTGTAATGCAAACTTTATATTCTAATAGAGCTTATAGACACCATTTATCTAAAAGAAAGAACAAACAAACCATTATGTTAGGTTTTTCTGATGGTACTAAAGATGGTGGATATTTAATGGCGAATTGGGGTATTTTTAAAGCCAAAGAAGCTTTAACAAAAGTATCTAGAGAATTTGATATCGAAGTTATTTTCTTTGATGGTAGAGGAGGACCACCAGCAAGAGGAGGAGGAAAAACCCATCAGTTTTATGCATCTTTAGGGCCAACAATTGAGGACAAAGAAATTCAGTTAACCATACAAGGACAAACTATTAGTTCTAATTTTGGAACAAAAAATTCTGCACAATATAATTTAGAACAACTGCTTAGCTCTGGAATTAAGAATGAAGTTTTTACTAAAGATCAAATCAGTACAAAACACAGAAAATTAATTGAAGATTTAGCTTCTACAAGTTATCAAACTTATGTAGACTTTAAAAATCATCCTAAGTTTTTACCTTACTTAGAAAAAATGAGTACATTAAAGTACTATGCTAAAACTAACATTGGTAGTAGACCTAGTAAACGTTCTAATTCTGATACATTAGATTTTTCTCAATTAAGAGCCATTCCTTTTGTAGGTAGTTGGAGCCAACTAAAACAAAATGTACCAGGATTTTTTGGTGTAGGTACAGCATTAAAGAAATACGAAGATTCAGGTAAATTCGATGAAATTGTAGATTTTTATAATGCATCTGATTTCTTTAAAACCTTGTTAGAAAATAGTATGATGAGTTTAACAAAATCTTTCTTTGGTTTAACCTCTTATATGGCTGAGGATGAAGAATTTGGAGAATTCTGGAAACTAATTTACGAAGAATATAAAACTACAAAAAGATTACTTTTAAAGTTAACTGGTCATTCTGCATTAATGGAGAATTATCCTGTTGGTAAAGCCTCAATAGAAATGAGAGAAAACATAGTGTTGCCTTTATTAACAATACAGCAATATGCACTTAAAAAAGTACAAGATTTACAAAAATCTGGAGGTAATGAAAAGGAAATCATAGTGTTTGAAAAAATGGTAATGCGTTCTTTATTTGGTAATATTAACGCGAGTAGAAATTCGGCATAATTTAATTTTTTTATGGTAAAATAATCATTAGTTTTGAAAAAAAACAATGAATACAAATCCCCTATTGCTAATTTTAGCATTATGCAGCTATTTTTCTTATTCTCAAACAATCCCAGTTGAAAAAATAGAAATCAACTACTTAGGAGGTAGCTATCCTCTTTCATTTGCTAAAACAAATAATGCCTTCTTTTTTACTGCAGAAGGTAATGGATTATCGAGACAATTATACACTTCAGATGGAACTTCTGAAGGCACAAAATTGGTTAAAGTTATTAATGAAATTAGACCAGACAATGCTTCTGTAAATAATCTAATAGGATTTGAGAATATCATATATTTCACTGCAAATGATGGTATTAACGGAATTGAATTGTGGAAATCTGATGGTACTGAGCAAGGTACTAATATGGTTAAAGCCATTAATGAAACTCATAATGACGATCATACAACTGCACCAAAAGAATTAACAATTTTTAATAATAAACTATATTTTTCTGCAAATTCTAATGCTTATGGCTGGGAAGTTTGGGTAACAGATGGTACTGAACAAGGCACAACCCTATTAAAAGATATTAATACAGGCTCAGAAAGTAGCTCACCTCAAGGTTTTACCGTATTTAATAATGAATTGTATTTCTTTGCAGGAAATGCAGAGTTTGGGAAAGAACTATGGAAAACTGATGGCACAGAACAAGGTACAGTACTTGTAAAAGATATAAAAACTGGTTCAGAAAATGGAGCCTCAGGTAGTCTAATAGGATCTGGTAATTATTTATACTTTACAGCAAATGCTGATGATTACTTTAACCCAGGTAGTGTTCAAGGAAATGAATTGTGGAAAACTGATGGCACTGAAGCAGGTACAACCTTAGTAAAAGATATTGCTTTAGGACCTGCAAGTAGCATGACTAATTTAAATGGAATAGATTTAAATGGAACTTTAGTGTTTACAGCTTATACATTAGAAACAGGAAATGAAATTTGGAAAACTGATGGAACTTCAACAGGTACAGTACTTCTAAAAAACATCAACAACAATAATTTACATAGTATTTCTTCATTAAACCTTTATACTAAATTTAATAACGAAATCTATTTCTTAGCTGATGATAATATAAATGGCATAGAAATTTGGAAAACAGATGGAACAACATCTGGAACCAAAATTTTAAAAGATATTAATACTTCTCCTGATTACTCTTCAGTAAATGTTTTTAAATTTCATGTTGATGAAGTTAATAATAAATTATTTTTTTATGGTAAAAATAATAATCAAGCAGAAAATAAATTATGGGTTTCTGATGGAACAGAAAATGGCACTAAAAATATAGCTGATCTAATTCAGCCAGATATTTATAGCCCAACTAATTATTTTATAACATTTAAAGAACATTCCTACTTTTCTGGAAAGAATAATAAGAATGGAGTAGAATTATATAAATCTGATGGTACTGCAGAAAACACAAAATTATTAAAAGATATAGAATATTCTTCTAGTAGTTCTCCAGCAAAATTAATTAATGTTAATGGAAATGTATTTTTTAGGGGAACCAATGAAGCCTCTTATGGAAATCAATTATTTAAAAGCGATGGAACTAAAGAAGGCACATCTTTAATAAAAAAAATTGGTTCAAATTCTAATATTGATGATAAATCAGAAATGGTGGTAATCAATAATAAACTAATATTTAGTGCGCATAATAATTCTGATGGTTTTGAACCTTGGGTAAGTGATGGTACAGAAAGTGGTACATTTATGATTAAAAACATAAGATCTGATGGAAGCAGCTTAAGAAATTCTAATGATATTCAACCCTTTTATGCTGCAAATAATATTGCTTACTTTTTTGCAAATGATGGTGAACATGGTTTTGAACCTTGGAGAAGTGATGGTACAGAAAATGGCACATTTATGCTTAAAGATATAAGAACTTATGGTAATGGAACAGGTCATGAACAAATAGGTGGCTCTAGTTGGCCAAAAGATTTTATAGATTTTAATGGCACTACATACTTTATTGCGTTTGATACAAATGGTTCAGCAGTTTGGAAAACAGATGGCACAAAAGAAGGTACAGAAAAAGTATTTGAGCATCCTAATATTGGGCGTTTACTAAAAGTTAATCAAAAATTAATATTTGCGGGTTATAACAATGGCAGTCTTTTTTGGGAGTCTGATGGAACAGAAGCTGGTACAAAAAATATAAATTTATTACCCTTCGTTAATTTAGTAAATGCTAATACAATTCAATTAGAAAACGATTTATTCTTTGTATCAAGATTAGAAAATATTTCTAATAGATTTGGTTTGTATAAAACAGATGGTACAGAAAGTGGTACTATTTTATTGTATGAAGGTCTTAATCATCCTACTCTAGATGAAGTAGTTATAAAAAATTTAGTAGAGTGTAGTGGATTTATTTATTTTGAGTTAGAAGATTATTATGGGCGAGGAACAGCTGAGCTTTGGAGAACTAATGGGACTATTACAGAAAAAATTGAATCAGATACAGGGATTTATGAAATTAATCCTACCTGTTACAAAAACAGTTTAATATACAATACAGATAGTCCTAATATTTTAAAAGCTATTACTGAAAACAATACCCAGCCTATTCAACTGAATTTAGAAATTACCAACAATGCTGATTTTTCAGAATATAGTTTGCACTATAATTTTACCTCTTCAGGAGATTATTTGTTTTTTACAGGAAGAACAGATTTAAGTGGCGAGGAACTTTTTTCTACTAAAATAGATATGCAAGTATTATCAACTGAACCTGTTTTTATAAATAATCAAAACACAAAAGAAATCAATATCTATCCTAATCCAAGTAGTAATTATATCAATATTTCAAGTCAACAACAAATTAATAAATATGCACTTTATGATATCAATGGAAAATTGATTTTTGATAAAAACGCAAATGCAAAACTTAAAATCAAAATAGCTACTAATTCAATTAAAAACGGAATATATTTACTTGAAATTCAATTAGAGAACAAAAAAATTAGAAAAAAAGTAATCATAAATAAGTAATATTTTTTTTATTTTTAAAGAAAAAATATGCTTGTTAAAGTTTTTGGTTCTGCCGTTTTTGGTATAGAGGCTACAACAATTACTATTGAAGTTAATATAGATAAAGGTATAGGCTATCATTTAGTAGGTTTACCTGACAAAGCTGTTAGCGAGAGTTCATATAGAATATCTGCAGCTTTAAATAACAACAACTACAAACTTCCTGGTAAAAAAATCATCATAAATATGGCACCTGCAGACATTCGTAAAGAAGGTGCTGCTTATGATTTAAGTTTGGCTATAGGTATTTTAGCTGCTTCTAATCAAATACAATCTAAAAACATAGAAGATTATATAATTATGGGAGAGCTATCTTTAGATGGTAGTTTACAACCCATAAAAGGTGCTTTACCTATTGCAATAAAAGCTAGAGAAGAAGGTTTTAAACATTTTATTTTACCCAAAGAAAATGCCAAAGAAGCAGCTATTGTAAATGATTTAGAAATTCTTGGTGTAGAAAATATTTTAGAAGTAATTCATCATTTTAATGATGAAAAAAAAATTGAACCTACCATAATTGATACAAGGGCTGAGTTTTATAAAAATTTAGATTTCCCAGAATTTGATTTTTCTGATGTTAAAGGACAAGAATCTATAAAACGTTGTATGGAAATTGCAGCTGCTGGTGGTCATAACATTATTTTAATTGGCCCTCCAGGAGCAGGTAAAACAATGTTAGCCAAAAGATTGCCTTCTATTTTGCCTCCTATGACTTTGCGTGAAGCGTTAGAAACTACCAAAATTCATTCTGTTGTTGGTAAAACCAAAGACAATGGTTTAATGGTTCAACGTCCTTTTAGAAGTCCACATCACACAATTTCTGATGTTGCACTTGTTGGAGGTGGACAATACCCACAACCAGGAGAAATCTCTTTATCTCATAATGGTGTTTTATTTTTAGATGAATTACCCGAATTTAAACGTACTGTTTTAGAAGTTATGCGTCAACCTTTAGAAGATAGAGAGGTTACAATTTCTAGAGCAAGATTTACAGTAACATATCCAAGTTCTTTTATGTTAGTTGCTAGTATGAACCCTAGTCCAAGTGGATTTTTTAATGACCCAAATTCTCCTATGACTTCTTCACCTCAAGAAATGCAACGTTATTTAAGTAAGATTTCTGGACCATTATTAGATAGAATTGATATTCATATAGAAGTAACTCCTGTTCCTTTTGATAAGTTATCAGAAGAAAGAAAAGGAGAATCTTCTGTAGAAATAAGAAAGCGAGTTACTGCTGCTAGAGAAATACAAACCGAACGTTTTGCTGCTTATGAAAACTTGCATTACAATGCACAGATGCAAGTAAAACAAATTCGTACATTTTGTAAATTATCAGAAGAAAGTAAAACGTTGCTAAAAACTGCCATGGAAAAACTAAACCTATCTGCTAGAGCTTATGATAGAATCTTAAAAGTGGCTAGAACTATTGCTGATTTGGCAAACTCAAAAGAAATTTCTCCTGATCATATTGCAGAAGCCATACAATATAGAAGTTTAGATAGAGAGGGTTGGTTGGGTTAACTTTTAGATTTTCCAATCGTTAACAACTCTTTCCATTGAGTTGTAAACCTAGGGCTTCTGTGTTATTTTATAAGAGCCCATTGTTTTTCGCGATTACCAACTGTAGCTAACTTTACGCAGTTTTTACCAAACTTACTATTTAATTCATCTATAACTTTGGTAAGTTTAGAAGTCGACATCACACAATTTCTGATGCAATGGTGTATAATGTTGTGTAAAATATTTACAAATAAAAAAAACCTTCAACTCAAATGAACTGAAGGTATTTTTTTAGAAAAGTATAAATAATTACTTTCCTTTTCTTCTACATTTTGCAATGAAATCAGTTGGTTTTATGCCTGAAAACTCACCAAAATAGTAAACTCTTGCAAGAAGCCTTCTCTTGTCTTTACCATCACTAATGATATCAGAAACGATATAAGACCTATCATCCCCAAGGTCACGATATCGTAACCTTATAGAAACTTTACCTCCCATTTTACATTGAGAACGAAAAGCTGCCATTGACATTCCTTCATATTTCTTTTGCTCATTCGATGTTTGGTTTTGTGCACTAATTGATGTTGAAGCAAATACAAATGCAATAACAAGCAATCCTGCTTTTAATAATTTTCCCATAATATTTGTTTTTTGGTTAATACTGCTTCAAGATAGTAAATTATTTATAAATCAGAATTTTACATCTTACATCATTCATTCTAACCACAATAAAATAGATGTAATAATGTACAATGAAGTGGTTTAATTTTTTTTAATTTTATTACAATAATAGTTAAGAATAAATTCTTCAAGAGTATCAGGAAAAGGGAATTTCATTTTTATCATTCTTTCATTCTTTTGCCTTTCATCTACTAAACCTTCTTTAGTAAAATAACCTGATGATTGAAAACCTAACTCTTTTTTATCACAATCAAATTTATAAAGCACTATATATGATTCAACAATAACTTCTTCTTGAAAAAAAGTTATGTGTTTTTTTGGTTTTTTGTAAATAAATTTAAACCAAATAGTGTTTTCCTTAAAATGTTTATAATAAATATTACCTTGTGTTGATTTTTCAATATATATCCATCCATCATATTCTTTTCCTTCTTCAAGTTTTTCTTCTTGTGAGTAAGTTGTTAAAGTCATTAAAAATATGACCGTAAATAATATTTTTTTCATAATAAATAATTTTCTGCAAAATTAAATTAAACTCATAAAAAGTTATACGACATACTGTGTCATATTAAAAACAAACGTTTCATAGTAATTTTGCATTTGCATAAAAATTAGCATTTTGAAAACATTTAAGAAAACAGTAGAAATTGGATTAGGTATATTAGTTGTCTTACTTATAATGTATTTATTAAACATAGGTTTAAGCTACATTGATGGTAGACAAGAAAGAATTAAAGAACTTGAGAAATTTTACAAAAATCTTGATGAAATAAAAATAGATACAATTGTTGAATTAGAAGAAGAATTAGAAGAAGAAGTAGAAGGGGTAGTAAAATTTGTAAAAGATAAAGACTAATAAACTAAACCTATCTGCTAGAGCTTATGATAGAATCTTAAAAGTGGCTAGAACTATTGCAGATTTAACAAATGCTGAAAATATTTCTCCTGATCATATTGCAGAAGCTATACAATATAGAAGTTTAGATAGAGAGGGTTGGTTGGGTTAACTTTTAGATTTTCCAATCGTTAACAACTCATTCCATTGAGTTGTAAACCTAGGGCTTCTGTGTTCTTTTATAAGAGCCCATTGTTTTTCACGATTCCCAACTGTAGCTAACTTTACGCAGTTTTTACCAAACTTACTATTTAATTCATCTATAACTGTAGTGAGTTTAGAAGATTCACTTTTTTTAGGTTGATAAAATAAATTCGTTTGGATATCTGTATCTGGTACTAAGCCCAATAACTGTACCCCTACTTTTTTATAACGATAACCTGGTTTGTAAATTTTTTGTAATCCTTTTAAAGCTTCTTGGGTTAATTTAATAGTGCTATTTGTAGGTATGTCTAGCGTAATTACAATTTTATTTCTGTATTGTTTATCTGTATTACTAAACGAATTGGTATGTAAAAAAACCTCTAAATAGCTTGCTGCTGAGTTTTGCTGACGTAATAAATCTGCAACCTCTGCTACATAATAACTAGTAGCTTCTTCAATTAAACCATAATCTTCTAACTTATAGCCAAAAGATTTTGCTGTTCCTATTCCTTTTTTCTTGTCTACTTTTATGGTCATTTCATGACAAGGAAAATTATTTAATTCTCTCCACAAGCGCTCACCTACAACTGTCATTTCTTTACGAACCCAAGCTAAAGGTACTTTTGTAAAATCGTAAGCGCTTTTTGCTCCTGTTTTTTCTACACGAGTTTTATGCTGCCTACCAATTCCCCAAATATCTTTTAACGAAAAATACTTTAGCATTGCTATTCTTTTTTCTTCATTTTCTACAACATAAACACCATTATTTTCAGCAACTTTTTTGGCAAATTTATTCGCCATTTTAGAAAGCGATTTTGTTTTAGCAATTCCTACTCCAACAGGAATACCTGTGTTTTTGTGTACACGATCTTTTATTTCGTTAGCAATAGCATCTAATTCAGAAATAGAATAATGAGATAAATCTACAAAGCTTTCGTCTATACTATATTCTTCTACATTTGGCGAAAATTCTCGCAAAGTATCCATAACTCTTTGAGACATATCTGCATACAAGGTATAATTTGATGAGAAACACGTAACATTATTAGCTTTTAAGACTTCTTTAATTTTAAAAACAGGCTCAAACATTGGAATATGCGTTAATGCTTTCGCTTCTTTATTGGCTGCAATTACACAACCATCATTATTACTTAACACAACAACAGGCTTGTTCTGTAAATCTGGTCTAAATACCTGCTCACAAGAAGCATAAAAACTATTGCAATCTACTAAAGCAATCATAAAGTAGATTTTATAATGTAAGTAATAACACCCCAAAGCTGAATTTCTTCTTTTGAGTCTTTATCGATTCTAGTGATTTCAAAAGCGCCTTCTTTAGTAATGACTGCTAATTGATTTTGTTTTGGTGTAAGTGATTTGTCAATGATTAAAACATCATCTTTTAAAATTTGAAATTCAGAAAAACTATCATCAATAACACGCACATAAAATGTAGAAGAAGGGTTGTTGATGAGTGCATCATTTAAATCGATTCGAGGTTCTGTATAATGTGTTGCAGGACTAGAAAAACCAGTCTGACTGGGTCGTTTTACTCGATAACTTTTCTTCGATTTTTCTACTAAGTTTGCTTTGCCTGATTCCACACATTAAAATTAATGTAAAATGAAATATAGAAATGTTAATTTATATAGAATTAATTAACAAAATTATATTGATATATTTACGCTAATTTTAATTTGAACTATTTTTTGAAAAATTTACTCTCCTTTTTATTTATAGTATTAACTACAATTATTTTTACTGGATGCAATGAAGAATCGCTAATAGTTGATCAACCTGTGATTGAAGTCCCTTTAATAACAGAAATCTCTAAAGATTATGGTTATTATAATGATGAAATCGAATTAAAATTAGAAAATTATAACGATACAATAGATTCAATTTTTTTAAGTATAAATAATTATAGTGCTGAAATTTTAGAATACAGTAATAATAAAGTAAGGTTTAAAGTTCCTATAAATTCTAGAACTGGAAAAATAAAATTAAAGCTAAATAATTTTATGATAAGTTCAAAAAACGACTTCATTGTAAAACATTATGATTTTTCAAAATTATATTTTTTTCAAGGAGGTCAATTTCCTATTGGCCCTACAAATCTTAGTAGTCTAACTTATGATATTACCGAAAATAAATTCATAAAAACTGATCATCTAAGAACAAATAAAACATACCAGCATCATAAAAGTTATTATATCAAACACAATAGTAACACTGGAAGTTTTATTGTTTATGATTCTTATACAAGTACAAGTAATGGTCTTTTAATTTTTAATATAAACACTAATAGTAGGGTTTACAATAATTTCCCTGACTTAAGATACGCTCCTGGACTAGATGGTTATGGTCGTTACAATGGATTTTTTATAAATAAAAACAAGGGAAAAGAATTTGCTTTAATTAGTGCTAGAGATAATGGAAATAGAAAAGATTATATTGCTGAAATAGGTAATAATGGTTCTATTTATAGTAGTTATGGAGTATTTTGGAATTTAGAAAACCTAGATTTTAATATAACTTATGATCAGTTTGTAGAGTTCAACTCAACAAAAAATTCTATAATGTTTTTCAGTTTTGAAAATTATGGATTAAACTTAAATTTATACAATGTAGATACAAAAGATTTAACAAAACACTTTATTGATGGACTTGATAAAAATGGAATAGGGATGAGAAATGCTGCTTATGACTATAGAAACGAAATAATTTATTTTACAAGGTCTAACAACAATAAAATCTACATTTTAGATTTATCTACTTATATTTTAAATGAGCTAAAAACTACTGGAGAAACATATACTTACAACAATAATCTTATTGAAAACTTATCTTCAGTTATAGATTACAAAACAAATCAACTTATATTATTTGATTTGAGATATATGCTTGATTTGGAAACTCATGAAATTAGAAAAATACACAGAGATATAGATTCCTACTATCCCAATCAGTCTTCTTTTGTTTCTGTTGAATAATCTAAAAAAACAATGGAATTACAAACTGATAATACAAAATCAACAAGCCAACAGCAATTACATTTAAGACAACACCTGCTTTAACCATTTGGTTTACTTTTACATAACCACTCGCAAAAACAATAGCATTTGGTGGAGTAGCCATAGGCAACATAAACGCACAACTACTAGCAATAGTTACAGGGATTAATAAGTTTAGAATAGGTATGTTTAGCCCTATTGCAATACCTGCAACTACAGGAGCTAAAACAGCGACTAAAGCCACATTACTCATTAACTCTGTCATAAACAACATCAATACAATTAGTAAAGAAACTGTAAATAAAACAGGGAAATTTCCTCTAGAAATAGCTTCTGTAACTACATCTACCAAACCAGAAGAAGCCATACCTTTTGCAAGTGCCAAACCACCTCCAAAAAGCAGTAAAATTCCCCAAGCTAATTTGCTAGTATCATTCCATTCTAAAACAAAATTCCCTTTTTTAAAATTTAGTGGAATAGCAAATAACGAAACTGCACCTATTAAACTTATAATAGTATCAGACAATTTTAATGTAGGAAAAATACTATTGATTAATGTTCTTGTAATCCATAAAAAAACAGTGATTGCAAAAATGGTTAATACTCGTTTTTCTTGTTTTGATATTTTACCCAATTTTAAAATTTCTTCATCAATTAAATTAGCAGATGATGTAAACAAAATATCTTTACAAGGAAACATCCATTTTACCAATACAAAATAAACTGCTGCTATCATTAAGATAGAAAATGGCAAGCCAAAACTCATCCAAGTAACAAAAGAAATTTGGATGTTATATTGATTCTCTAACAACCCTATTAAAACCGAATTTGGGGGTGTGCCAATAACTGTAGCAATGCCTCCAGCATTTGCTGCAAAAGCAATGCCTAGCATTATACTTAGCGCAAAATTTTTATCACCTTTTGTAAACCCATCTTTATCATCAATCAATAATTTGATTACTGAAATGGCAATAGGTAGCATGACTACTGTACTTGCTGTATTGCTAATCCACATGCTCATAAAAGCAGTGGCTAACATAAAACCTAAGACTACTTTTTCTGGGGTTGTACCTGTTAATTTTACAATGGTTAAGGCAATTCTTCTATGTAGATTTACTTTTTCTAAAGCTAAAGCCAATACAAAACCTCCAAAGAATAAAAAGATGATGGGACTACCATAATTGGCACCTACATCTGCAATGGGCATTACTTTTAATAATGGAAATAAAATAAGTGGTAATAATGCTGTAACAGCAATATGAACAGTTTCTGTAATCCACCAAATTACCATCCAAACAGCAACTGCAATTACTGCATCACCTGTTTCTGAAACCAAGGTTATTGGTAAAAATTGAATGATAAAAAATAATAACGGTCCCAAAATAAGACCTATTTTTTTGGATAGTAGCATTAGTAAGCTTTGTGCTAAAATAAAAAAAACCTCTCAAAATTGAGAGGTTTTTTTAATATCTAAAAATACGTTCTTAGTATCTATAATGTTCTGGCTTAAATGGCCCTTCTACAGTAACACCAATATATTCTGCTTGGTCATTACGTAATTCTGTTAACTCAACACCTATTTTTTCTAAGTGTAATTTTGCTACTTTTTCATCTAAATGTTTAGGTAACATGTATACTTTATTTTCATAAGCCTCTGCATTATTCCAAAGTTCAATTTGTGCTAATGTTTGGTTTGTAAATGAGTTAGACATTACAAAACTTGGATGACCAGTTGCACATCCTAAGTTTACTAAACGACCTTCTGCTAAAATAATAATGTCTTTACCATCAATCGTATATTTATCTACCTGAGGCTTAATTTCTACTTTAGTATCACCATAGTTTTTGTTTAACCAAGCAATATCTAATTCGTTATCAAAATGCCCAATATTACAGATTATGGTTTTGTCTTTTACACCTTTAAAATGTTCTGCAGTAACTATATCTTTATTACCTGTTGTTGTAATAATAATATCTGCATTACCCATAACAGTTTCTAAACGTTTTACTTCAAAACCATCCATAGCTGCTTGTAAAGCACAAATTGGGTCGATTTCTGTTACTGTTACTATAGAACCTGCACCTTTAAAAGAAGCAGCTGTACCTTTACCAACATCTCCATAACCACAAACCACAACTCTTTTTCCTGCTAACATAATGTCTGTTGCTCTACGAATTGCATCTACAGCAGATTCTTTACAACCGTATTTGTTATCAAATTTTGATTTCGTTACAGAATCGTTAATGTTGATAGCTGGCATAGGTAATGTTCCGTTTTTAACACGCTCATATAATCTATGCACTCCTGTTGTAGTTTCTTCAGATAAACCATTGATGCCATCTGCTAATTCTGGATATTTATCTAACACCATATTTGTTAAATCTCCTCCATCATCTAAAATCATATTTAATGGTTTACGATCTTCACCAAAGAATAATGTTTGCTCTATACACCAATCAAATTCTTCTTCATTCATCCCTTTCCAAGCATAAACAGGAGTACCTGTAGCAGCAATTGCAGCAGCAGCTTGGTCTTGTGTAGAAAAAATATTACAAGAACTCCAAGTAACTTCTGCACCTAAAGCTTGTAGTGTTTCTATTAATACAGCAGTTTGTATAGTCATATGTAAACATCCTGCAATTCTTGCTCCTTTTAAAGGTTGTGCATCTGCATACTCTTCTCTTAAACTCATTAATCCTGGCATTTCTGCTTCTGCCAATTCAATTTCTTTTCTACCCCAATCTGCCAAAGAAATATCTTTAACTTTAAATGGTACGTAAGCTATTTTTGTGCTCATATTATGTATATTTATTGTCTAATTTTTGCGATTGCAAAGTTACGATATCCTTTTTAAAAATTATGGCTCTTTACAAAACATTAACTATCAGCTCAGAAACTAAAGTTTTTATTTGGAAAATTGAAGAATCTATTGATGAATTAAAGGCTGGGATTACACTAACAACAAATAGTGAGGCTCGATTAAATTCGATGAAGTCTGAATTACATCAAAAAGGATTTTTAAGCATAAGACACTTATTAAAAGAGATTAATTTAAATGATACTGATTTAGAATATGATGAATTTGGAAAACCTCATTTAAAAGAAGGTTATATTTCTATTACACATTCTTTTAATTTTACAGCTATTATTTACTCAACAAATAAAGTTGTAGGCATAGATATTGAAAAACAGCGTGATAAAATTTTAAAAATTGCACATAAATTTACACCTGTTGAAGAATATAAAACCATTGCAAATGTAGACGCTTTAATAGCTAAACTCACCATTGTTTGGGGCGCAAAAGAAAGTTTATATAAAATTTACGGAAAAAAGAAACTCTTATTTTTACATCATATTTATATAGAAGATTTTAAGTTTGACGACAGCAAAACAACAGGAGAAATTCGTTTTAATGGAGAACAAAACTCTTATGATATAGAGTTTTTAGAATTTGAAGGCTTTACTTGTGTTTACGCATTTTAAAAAACAATAAATGAAACATAGAAAAAAACTACTATTTATTACTATTCCTATAACATTAATAGCTACTTTTTTGCTAATAAGCAGCCCTACAGTTTTACTTTATAATTTAGCATCAAGTTATAATTTTCCTGCTGGCACATTAATAACTTGGTTAGGTTTTATGGGTTTATCTTTAAGTGTATATTTAAGTGTTGCTAATTTGCGTAATCCAAAAAACAGATTTAATAAACTTTTAAGTTATCAAATTAAAACTACTATTGTTATTGCTGCACTTTGGGTGTTAATCTCGTATTTATTAGCTGGTAATTTGTCTTTTACATTTACAGATAAAGTTGAATTTCAAGGAGGTCAATTAGCGATGAAGATATTCTGGACGATAAACTATGCATTAGTTATTATTCCAATATTAGTGCTTTTATGCTACTGGATTTTAAATAAAATTAAATTTTAATGTCAGAAATTTTCAATTTCTTTTTTGGTCAATATCAAGGTTATTCAACTGTAGATATTATCTTAGAAATTATTGCAGTAATTTTTGGTTTTTTATCTGTTTGGTTTTCAAAACAAAATAAAATTTGGGTATTTCCAACTGGAATGATTAGCACCTCAATTTTTGTATATCTTCTTCTAAAATGGGAGCTTTTAGGAGATATGATGATAAACGCCTACTATTTTATAATGAGTATTTATGGTTGGTATATTTGGACTCGAAAAGTAGATGAAACTCATGTAACTCCTATTTCAATAACCACAAAAAAAGAACAGCAAATTAGTCTAAGTATTTTTATTGCTACTTTAATTTTTGTTTTTATTGTCTATAAATCTTTTGATAAATGGACATCTTGGGTGGCTTATGTAGATACTATTACAACTGCAATTTTCTTTGTAGGTATGTGGTTAATGGCAAAACGTAAAATAGAAAATTGGCTGTTTTGGATTATAGGAAACATCATTTCTGTACCTTTATATTTTTACAAAGGATTTACATTTACTAGTTTTCAATATTTAGGATTTACATTTATTGCCATATTTGGTTACTTAGCATGGAAAAAAAGCTTACACAAGACCCAATTAATATCGTAAAAGTTGTTTTATTTGGCCCAGAATCTTCTGGAAAAACAACACTTTCTCGTCAATTAGCTAGACATTATAATACTGTTTGGGCACCTGAATATGCTAGAGAATATCTTCAAAAAAAATGGAACAACGAACGTCAAACTTGTGAACTAGAAGATATTTTACCTATTGCAATTGGTCAAATGAAACTAGAAAATAAATTAGCTAAAAAAGCAGATAAAATCTTGATTTGTGATACAGATCTATTAGAAACTAAGGTGTATTCTGAAGAATTTTATGAGGGTTTTGCAGATGATACTCTTAAAAAAGCAGCTAAAGAAAATATCTATGATTTATATTTATTAACCTATATAGATACTCCTTGGGAGGCAGATGATTTAAGAGATAGACCAGAACAACGTTTAGAAATGTTTAATGCTTTTGAAAAAGCATTACAAGAAAATAACAAGAATTACTTGTTACTAAAAGGAGATAAAAAAACACGTTTACAAAATGCTATAAAGGCTATTGATAAGATTCTTTATCAAAAAGAGAATTTACATAACTTTTCAGATTCTTTATACAATATAAATGTTCGTTTAGAAGAGTAATTATGAATTCAAAAGACATCATAAACGAACTAAGTTTTAAAGCCATTAGAAGTTCTGGAGCTGGAGGACAACATGTAAACAAAACCTCTTCTAAAATAGAATTGACTTTTGATTTAGAAAACTCAAATGCGTTAAGTAAAAAAGAAAAAGAAAGGCTAAAAGAGAAACTATCTTCTAAACTGACAAACGAAAATGTATTAATTCTATTCTGTGAAGAAACAAGATCTCAGCACAGAAATAAAGAAATTGCAATAAAACGTTTTTTAGAAATTATAAAGAAAGGATTAACCAAACCAAAAATTAGAAAAGAAACAAAACCATCTAAAGCTTCTATTCAAAAAAGATTAGAAAAGAAGCAAAATAATTCAATTAAAAAAGCATTAAGAAAGAAACCAAATTTAGACTAACCTTTTATTTTTTCTAAATATTCTGCCATTTTTTGATGAACAACATTAACACCTTTTAATGGCCTTATCATTACTTTAATTTCTTTTAACTTACCATCTTTGGTAAATTGTAACATGTCAACACCATTTACAGAAAGACCATTAATTTCAGTTTCAAATTCTAGAATTGCATTTTGTTTATCTACAACTTCTCTTACATATTTAAAACTATCATTTGCAATAATTTCTGCTGCTGCTTGTAAATACATAGTTACCATAAATTTCCCTTTTATGGGTTTAAATACAACAGGTGAAAATAAAGTAGCATCATCTGAAATAAAACTATTTAATTCATGAATATTTCTTTCATTTACAAACTTATGCCACGTATCTAATCCTACTATATGTTGCATTTAATTATTTTTGGTGTATTTGTAAAGCTACAAAAAAATACGATTGTTATTTTGTAATTCAATTTTCCAATTTACCTTTGCATTGTTCTCACAAAGGGGTGCTATTATCAGTATTCAGTAATCAGTATTCAGTAATCAGTATTTCACTGCTAACTGAAAACTGTAGACTGCCAACTGAAAATCGGCTGAGATCATACCCAATGAACCTAGAACAGGTAATGCTGTTTAGGGATATTTAAAAAGTCATTATGTAATGACACTAATTATTCAATAATAATCACAAGAATAATTACCTCTTTTTATTCGTTTTAATTTTTTAAAATGAAAAAAATACCCATTTTTTTATTCTTGTTTGCAAGTATACTTGTAAACGCCCAACAGTTTAAACTTTCTGGTAAAGTTGTTGATGAAAACAACAATCCTTTGCCTAATGCTAGTCTTGTAATTAAAGAAAATAAACAAGGCACAACAACTAATTTTGAGGGGGAATTTGCTATGACTCTAAGAAAAGGAAATTACACAATTAGAGTATCTTTTTTAGGATACAAAACAGAAAGTAAAGAAGTATCATTAACAAAAAACACTTTCATTAATTTTGAGTTGTCACCTAACGAAACTTTATTAGATGAAGTTTTAGTATCTGCAGTTCGTGTAAATGCAGATATTCCTGTAACGTTTTCTAACTTATCTAAAAAAGAGATTGCAAAACGTAATTTAGGTCAAGACATCCCTATTTTAATGAACTATTTACCAAACGTTATATCATCTTCTGATGCAGGAGCAGGAGTTGGGTATACGTATATGAATGTTCGTGGTTCTAATAGTGAACGTATTAATGTTACCATAAATGGTATTCCTTATAATGATGCAGAAAGTCAAGGTACATTTTGGGTGAATTTAGGAGACTTTGCTTCTTCTACTCAAAACTTGCAATTACAAAGAGGTGTAGGAACATCTACAAATGGTTCTGGAGCTTTTGGTGCCAGTTTAAACATCTTAACAGATGCAGTTTCTGAAGAAGCTTATGGTGAAATACAAAACTCTTTTGGTTCTTTTGACACCAGAAAACACACTGTAAAATTTAGTACTGGTAAATTAAATGAGCATTTTGAAATTGCAGGACGTTTTTCTAATATTTATTCAGATGGTTATATAGACAGAGCTTTTGCAGACTTAAAATCATATTTTTTACAAGGATCTTATACAGACGAAAATACCTTAATTAAAGCAATTACTTTTGGAGGAACTGAAAGAACTTACCAAGCTTGGTTTGGATTAGATGCTACTCAGTTAGAACAAGACAGAAGACAAAATCCATATACGTATAAAAATGAAGTAGATGATTACAAACAAGATCACTATCAATTGCATTGGAATGAAAAATGGACAGACAAATGGTCTACAAATTTAGGATTAAATTACACAAAAGGTGCTGGATTCTTTGAGCAGTTTAAAGAGGATGAATCTGCTGCTGATTTTAATAATTTAATTGTTGATGGCACAGATGTAATTGTAAGACGTTGGTTAGATAATGATTATTATGTATTTAATTTTAATGCAAATTATAAAACAGACAAGATTAATTTAATTACAGGAATCTCTTATTCTAACTATACAGGAGATCATTTTGGAGAAGTAATTTGGGGAGAAGATTTAGCCCCAAATGTATCTATAAGAGACCGTTATTATTTTTCTGACGCAACTAAAAATGACTTTTCTGTTTTTGCAAAAGCAAATTTTGATATTTCAGAAAAACTATCTGGTTATTTAGATTTACAAGGTAGGTTTGTAAGTTACAAAACTCAAGGTTTAACTTCTGATAGAGCACCCATAGATGTTGATACTAACTTCGATTTCTTTAATCCTAAATTTGGTTTTACATATACTTTAAATCAAAATAATAATTTATATGCTTCTTTTGCAGTGGCAAATAGAGAACCAAATAGAAATGATTTTGAAGGAGGTGTTTCTACTGCAGAAACTTTATTCGATTATGAATTGGGTTGGCGTTTACAAAAAGAAAACATTAAATTAAATACTAATATTTATTATATGGATTATGATAATCAATTAGTATTAACAGGTGCTATTGATGATGTTGGCCAACCAGTAAGAGCAACTTCTGGTAGTAGTTATAGATTAGGTTTAGAAATTGATGCTGATATTACCCTATCTGATAAATTTTCTGTGAGACCTAATGCTGCATTTAGTATTAATAAAAACAGAGATTTTTACTTAATAAGAGATGGTAATCAGGTTCCTGTTCTATTAGGAGACACAGATTTATCTTTTTCACCAAGTACTGTTTTAGGAAACATTTTAACTTATAATGCTACAGAAAACTTACAAATTTCTTTCCTTTCTAAATTTGTTGGAGAACAGTTTATGAGTAATTTTAGTAGTGCAATTTCTACTAATGATGTTTTAGATAGTTACTTTACAAGCGATTTAAATATTGTGTATCAAATTAATACAAATAAAATTTTTAAATCAATTACCCTAACTGCTTTGGTTAACAATATTTTTAATACAGAGTATGTTGATAGAGGATACTATTACATTTTTGATGATACTTGGTCTAATCCTGGAGTTACAAGAACTGTTGATGGTGCAGGATATTATCCGCAAGCAACAAGAAATTTCTTAATAGGAGCAACTTTAAGATTTTAAAACAAAAAAGGGGAGCAAATTGCTCCCCTTTTTATATATTAAATAATCTTTTAAGATATTTTCTCTTCTACAGTTTCTTTTAATACTTCTCTTAAATCGTCAAATTCGTTTGAAAGATTTTCCCAATTTTTTCTAATTTTTGTTGTAGATGAATATCTTTGATCTACTAGAATTGAAAATTTTTCTTTTATCTCTTCTATCTCTTTTAAAGCTTTATCAGTTTTTAACCAATCTGGTATACTTTCATCCATTTCTAAAATAGATTCACTTAACAAGTTCATTCTTGTAATTGAGGTATTAAAATCTAAGCTTTCAATTTCGTGTAATCTTATGTTCGAAATATTAAAATCATTCCAATTACTAAAAGAATAAGTTCCATAGTAATCTTTTTTAACTAGTAAACTTTTATCGTTTTTTAAATCTATTACATCAATATTATCATTATCTGTAAAGTTATCTTCTTTTCTTAGATTACAAGAAATCATTGTTATTAAAACTATCATCAATATAAATTTTATCATTTTCATTATTCCTGCTTTTAGTGTGTAATATAAAAATACAATTATAAATTACTCTTTTTTGACGCTTAAACATCAAATCTTAACTCATACAAAAACTTATAAAAAATGACAAAATTGAGCTCATTTTAATAGTTTTTTGAATAAATATGGTTATTTTTTAGCAAAAATGGGTTATTTTTTGTAATTTCGCATTCGATGAAAAATTCTTCAATTTATCAAAAAAGAAATATGAGAATCTATAATTTTGAATTCTCTGTTTTCAAAAACCAGTCAGATAAATTTATACCACCAGCTTTCTAGTTGATATTACAGTAATCTACTTCTGTAAAAGAATTTCTACATTTTAAAATAATAATGAAATGATAAGAACATACCTATGAGTTATGTTCTAAAATAAATGATGATGAAAATAATTGAATTTAAAAGACAAACTAAAAACAAAAAATATTATTCTCAAAAAATGGGAATGCTAAATACAAAAGTAACTTCTATTAAAAAGTATGTTTTAGGTATACCAGTAAAAACATTACATACTTATAGAGAAACGTATTATGGTCAAATAAAAAACTGTGAAGACTGTAAATTATATGCTTAAAATAATTCTTTAAAACCTGCAAAATATATGAGACAACTTAAAATTACAAAACAAGTAACCAACAGAGATACTAAATCTTTAGAAAAATACTTTCAAGAAGTAAGTAAAATAGATTTAATTACAGCAGATGAAGAAGTTGAATTGGCTGTTAGAATTAAAGCTGGAGATAAAAGAGCTTTAGATAAATTGGTGAAAGCAAATTTACGTTTTGTAGTTTCTGTTGCTAAACAATATCAAAATCAAGGATTAAAATTATCAGATTTAATAAATGAAGGTAATTTAGGCTTAGTAAAAGCTGCCAAACGTTTTGATGAAACAAGAGGTTTTAAATTTATTTCTTATGCTGTTTGGTGGATTCGTCAATCTATTTTACAAGCGCTTGCAGAACAATCTAGAATTGTACGTTTACCATTAAATAAAATTGGCTCTATAAGTAAAATTAACAAAGTTTATGCAAGGTTAGAACAACAAAACGAACGTGTACCCACTTATGTAGAAATAGCAAATGAGTTAGATACTACTGTTAGAGATGTTAAAACTAGTATGAAGAATTCAGGTAGACATTTATCTATGGATGCCCCTTTTAAAGAAGGTGAAGATTCTAATCTTTATAATGTTTTACAGTCTAATGAAACACCAACACCAGATAGTGAAATGATTAAAAATGGTTTAAAGATTGAGATTGATAGAGCTTTACAATCTTTAAGCTATAAAGAAGCCAAAGTAATTAAAATGTTTTATGGTATAGGTAGAAAAACTTCTTGTTCTTTAGCTGAAATTGGTGAAGAATTCGATTTAACAAGAGAACGTGTTAGACAAGTGAAACAAAGAGCTATAAGACGATTACAGTCTAAATCTAGAAATCAAGTTTTAAAATATTATTTAGGATAAACTAAAAAAAAGCAGCTATTAAATAGCTGCTTTTTTTAGTTATCAATTTTACCAACTGCACAACTAACAAAAGATTTTGCTTTGTGCAATACTGTATTTTTATCACCAATTTCTGGGTAACCCAATTTAGATAATTTAATTTTAACCTCTTCTAAATTATTTTTGGTGCTTGTAATACTAACTGAAGATTCTTCTAAATTTACATCTACGTTTTCAACACCATCTATTGCTAAAATTCCTTTTTTAATTGTAGCAGCACATCCACCACATTTTAAATTTTCTATTTGTAATGTAGTTTTCATAATATTTAGTTTTCTTTTATCCATTGGCTATAACCACCAATAACATTTACAACTTTAAACCCTTTATTTTTTAGTAAAATAGCGGCTTTACCACTTCTGTTTCCACTTCTACAATATAAATATACAGGTTTGTTTTTATCTAATTTATTTACTGCTTTTTCAGTGAAATCTTTATCAAAATAATTTACAAATAGTGCTTTTTCTATAGCACCATTTTTAACTTCTTCTGGTGTTCTTACATCTAATAATTGTATATCTTTTTTTAATAAATCTTTTAACTCTAAAGTAGTAATAGAATTTATTTCATTATTCAGAGAATTACAATTAACAAATAATAAAAAAGTTAAAAAGAAACAAAAAACAGTTTTCATCTTTTTATTTTAAGGTTGATGGGCAAACTGCTTTAGTTCTTTTAATACCCGTTTTTTTAATTGCTCCATAACCTCCAGCAACATCAATAACATTATGAAATCCTCTTGCTTTTAAAATTGATGCAGCTATAACAGATCTGTAACCACCTGCACAATGCACATAAAAGTCTTTGCTTTTTGGGAATTCTGTTATGTGATCATTTAAAAAGTCTAAAGGTGTATTAGTTGCAATTTCAATATGTTCGCTTGTAAATTCACCTGGTTTTCTAACATCAAAAACTAAGGCATCTTCATTTATTTTTTCTTCTAGAGTTTGTGCAGAAACTGATTCTAAAGTATCTATTTCTTTCCCTGAACTTTTCCAAGCTTCGAAACTACCTTCTAAATAGCCTAGTACATTATCAAAACCAACTCTAGATAATCTTGTTATGGTATGTTCTTCTTTTCCTTCTGGAGTAACTAACAAAATAGGTTGTTTAATATCTTTAATTAATGCTCCAACCCAAGGCGCAAAAGTACCTCCTAATCCAATAAATATAGATTGAGGTATAAAGCCTTTAATGAATTCTGATTGATGACGTACATCTAAAATAACAGCCTCTGTTTCATTTGCTAATAATTCGAACTCTTTTGGAGAAAGTGGTTTAGTGCTTTGTTTTATAACATCTACCACATCTTGATATCCTTCTTTATTTAATTTTACATTTAAAGGGAAATAAGCAGGAGGAGGCAATAAACCATCTGTCACTTCTTTTATGAATTCTTCTTTGGTCATATTAGCTCTTAAAGCATAATTTGTTTCTTTTTGATTACCAATTGTACCTACAGTTTCTTTACTTAAATTTTTACCACAAGCAGAACCAGCACCATGAGCAGGATAAACAATTACATCGTCTGCTAAAGGCATTATTTTAGTTCGTAAACTATCAAATAAAAAACCTGCTAAATCTTCTTGAGTTAGGTCTCCTTTTTGTGCTAAATCCGGTCTACCAACATCACCTAAAAATAAAGTGTCTCCACTAAAAAGTGCATGATCTTTTCCTTTTTCATCTTTTAACAAGTAACAAGTACTTTCCATAGTATGACCTGGAGTATGTAGAACTTTAATAGTAATATTACCAACATTAAAAACTTGATTGTCTTCTGCAATAAGAGCATCAAAATTAGTTTTAGCTGTTGGCCCATAAACAATTTTAGCTCCTGTTTTTTCAGCTAAAGTAACATGACCACTAACAAAGTCTGCATGAAAATGGGTTTCGAAGATGTACTTAACTTTTGCATTATTCTTTTCTGCTTTATCAATATAATCTTGTACTTCTCTTAAAGGATCTATTATAGCAACTTCTCCATTACTTTCTATATAATAAGCTCCTTGTGCTAAACAACCTGTATAAATCTGTTCTATAACCATAATAATATAATTCTAAATATTTAAAATTACCATAAAGCAATACTACTTTAAATGATAATTATCATTCTATTAATTTACTTCATCATAATATGCTTGATGAATGTATTTTGCATATTTTTCTTGATGTTTTCTATCTCCAGTTTTGTAAAATCTTACTGCCTGATTTGCCCTCATGAAAAAATGGTTCAAATCTATCACCTTAAGTAAGCCTCCTCTAAATAATGAATCTCTAACAGGGCCTTTCACTCCTGCAAAATAAAATTTAACATCTTTCTTTTGATAAAATTTTATTCGCTCTTTTAGCATTTCTACTCCTGTACTATCTATTCTGTTAATACTTTCTGCATCTAATACTATCAATTTTAATGCCTTCCCCTTTTTGGCTGCCATTTCGTCTAAATTGTCTCTAAAATAACTCGCATTTGCATAAAATAATTGAGCATCAAATCGTAAGACTAAAATATCATCTTCTAAAATAACTTCTTCAAACCTATTTTTATTTCTATAAAAGTTAGAATTTGGTACTTTACCTAGTTCTGTAACATATGGTCTAGAAGTTCTAAAAATTAGAATTATTAATGATAAACCAACCCCAACTATTATCCCATATTCTATTCCAAAAATTAAAGTAGAAACAAAAGTTGCTATTAATAACCAAAAATCTAGATTGTTAGCTTTCCATAAAAAAGTAGCTTCTTTAAAATTTATCAATCCAAAAACTGCTACAATAATAATTGCTGCTAAAACTGTTTTAGGTAAATGATAAAATAATGGCGTTAAAAAAAGTAAGGTGAAAATTACCATTGCTACAGAAATTAAAGCAGACATTCCTGTTTTACCACCACTTTCTGCATTAATTGCAGAACGAGAAAAACTTGAAGTTGATGGGTAAGCTTTAAAAAATGAACCAAAAATATTACTCAATCCTAAAGCTATTAATTCTTGATTTGGTCTAACTCTATATTCGTCTTGTTTTGCTTCTAATGATTTACCTATAGATATTGTTTCTAAATAACCAACCATAACTAAAGTTAATGCAATAGGTAATAATTCTCTTATTTGATCTAAATCAAAAACAGGAAAGGAAAAACTTGGCAAACCTGAGGGAATATCTTTAACAACAGCAACGTCTGATAAATTTTTACCAAAGTATTTCATTATTAAAATACCTAAAACAACCACAATTAAAGCATTGGGTATTTTCTTATTTATCTTTCTAAAAAAGATAATAATAAAAACAGACACTAAACCAATTGCAGTAGTATGAAAGTTGAGTGTGCTTATTTGAAGCCAAATATCCATTAATAAATACTGGATTTGATCTGATTGAATAAAATCTACACCTAATAAATTACGAAACTGATTTACACCAATAATTAAGGCTACAGCAGATGTAAAACCAGTAATTACAGGTTTAGATAAAAAGTTTACAATAAAACCTAAGCTGAAAATTCCTAAAATGAATTGAATAACACCAACCATTAATGCTAAAAGAATAGCAATGGCTATATAACTTTCTGAACCTGCTAAGGCTAGTGTAGAAACACCTGTTGCAACAATTAAAGAATCCATTGCTACAGGACCAATAGCTACTTGTCTAGACGAGCCAAAAATAGCATACATAACTTGTGGCATCAAAGCACAATACAAACCATAAATTGGTGGTAAACCTGCAATTAATGCATAAGCTATGCCTTGTGGAATAAGTATGATGCCAACTGTAATTCCAGCTACTAAATCCCCTTTAAAAAGTGATTTATTATAGTTGGGTAACCATTCTAAAATAGGTATTACTTTTTTGATATTCATCAATTAAAATAATTCTCCTTGATTTGTTCCTTTTATTCTTCCTAAATGTTTGTAAGCTAAATCTGTAACTTCTCTTCCTCTAGGAGTTCTCATTATAAACCCTTGTTGAATTAAAAAAGGTTCATATACTTCTTCTATAGTTTCTGTGTTTTCACTTACTGCAGTTGCTATAGTGCTTATACCTACAGGACCTCCTTTAAACTTGTCTATTATCGTTGATAAGATTTTATTATCCATCTCATCTAAACCATGTGCATCTACATTTAAAGCTTTTAAGGCGTACTTAGCTATTTCTATAGTAATTTTTCCATTACCTTTTATTTGAGCAAAATCACGAACTCTTCTTAATAATGCATTTGCTATTCTTGGTGTTCCTCTGCTTCTACCAGCTATTTCTATAGCTGCTTCCATAGATATTGGCACTTTTAATATATGTGCACTTCTTTGTATTATCGTAGATAGTAATTCTGTTGAGTAATAATGTAGCCTGCTACTAATTCCAAATCGAGCTCTCATTGGTGCTGTAAGCAATCCTGATCTAGTTGTTGCTCCTACCAAAGTAAATGGTTCTAAATTGATTTGTACGGTTCTAGCATTTGGGCCAGACTCAATCATAATATCAATTTTATAATCTTCCATAGCAGAATATAAATATTCTTCTACTATAGGACTTAATCTATGAATTTCATCAATAAATAAAACGTCTCGTTCATCTAGGTTAGTTAACAAGCCTGCTAAGTTACCAGGTTTGTCTAACACAGGGCCTGATGTAACTTTTATACCTACTTGCAATTCATTGGCTAAAATATGTGCTAAAGTGGTTTTTCCTAAACCTGGAGGACCATGAAATAAAGTATGATCTAATGCTTCATCTCTCTGGTTTGCAGCTTCAACAAATATTTTTAAATTTTCAAGTGCTTGATCTTGACCTGTAAAATCGTCAAAAGAGAGTGGACGTAGTTTTATTTCTACATCTAATTCTTCATTTGAATAATTATTATTTTCAGGATTCAAGTTTTCGTTCATAAAAACAAAGATAATATTATTTAAAATAGCTTTATTGTAACTTTTGATACAAAAGAAAAAACCTTTCCGATTTGGAAAGGTTTTTTACTAAATATTGTTTTTCTATGATGGCTCTTCTCCTGGAAGTAATGGTGTTGTTTGCAACACAAAATCTTGTCCATGTAAATAATCGCTATCATCGTCATTTGGATCTACTTTTTTACTATAATCGTAAGCCCATCTATGTACTTCAGGAATTTTACCTGGCCAGTTACCATGTATATGTTCTACTGGAGTTGTCCATTCTAAAGTATTAGATCTCCATGGGTTTTGAGTAGCTTTCTCCCCTCTGTAAATAGAGATAAAGAAGTTCGCTAAAAATATAATTTGAGCTATACCACCTACTAAAGCAAATATTGTAATAACAACATTAATATCTGCTAAATCATCAAACATTGGGAAAGCTGTGTTTGAATAGTATCTTCTTGGTAAACCAGCTAATCCTATAAAATGCATTGGCCAAAATACACCATAAGCACATACTATAGTTATCCAGAAATGCCAGTAACCTAATGTTTTATTCATCATTCTACCATACATTTTTGGGAACCAATGATAAATACCAGCGTACATACCAAAGATTGCAGAAACACCCATTACTAAGTGAAAGTGTGCTACTACAAAGTAAGTATCATGAATTGCGATATCTAAAGCAGAATCACCTAAAACTAATCCTGTTAAACCACCTGTTACAAATGTTGATACTAGACCAATAGAAAATAACATAGCTGGGTTTAATTGTAAGTTACCTTTCCATAAAGTTGTTACATAATTAAAAGCTTTTACTGCAGAAGGAATTGCAATTAATAAGGTAGTAAATGTAAATACAGATCCTAAAAATGGATTCATCCCTGAAATAAACATATGGTGACCCCAAACAATTGTAGATAAGAATGCAATTGCCATAATTGACATAACCATTGCTCTATATCCAAAGATTGGTTTTCTAGAATTTGTTGATATAATTTCTGATGTAATACCTAATGCTGGTAATAATACAATATATACTTCTGGGTGACCTAAGAACCAAAATAAGTGTTCAAATAATACTGGTGACCCACCTTGATAATGTAATACTTCTCCTGATATAAAAATATCTGATAAGTAAAATGATGTACCAAAACTTCTATCAAAAATTAATAATAGAGCTGCTGATAATAAAACTGGGAAAGAAACAACACCAATAATTGCTGTAATAAAGAATGCCCACATTGTTAATGGCAATCTTGTCATTTTCATTCCTTTTGTTCTTAAGTTTAATACAGTAACAATATAGTTTAATGCTCCAATTAAAGAAGAAGCAATAAAGATAGCCATAGATACTAACCAAAGTGTCATACCTGTTCCAGAACCTGGAATTGCTTGTGGTAATGCACTTAAAGGAGGGTAAATTGTCCAACCTGCAGATGCTGGTCCAGCTTCAACAAATAATGATATTACCATAGTTACACTTGATAAAAAGAATAACCAATATGATATCATATTTAAGAAACCAGAAGCCATATCTCTTGCTCCAATTTGTAATGGAATTAATAAGTTTGAGAATGTACCACTTAAACCAGCTGTTAATACAAAAAATACCATTATAGTACCATGTATTGTAACTAGAGCTAAATACATATCAGGATTCATAACACCATCTGTTTGGTGTGGTCCTAAAAATGCTTCAATAATCGTAAACGATTTTTCTGGCCATGCTAATTGTAATCTAAATAGCATAGACATTAATACTGCAATAATTCCCATAAACATACCTGTAACAAGGAATTGTTTCGAGATCATTTTATGATCTTGACTAAAAATATATTTTGTTACAAATGTTTCTTTATGATGATGATCTGACATAATCTTATTTTATTTGTAGTGTCTTAATTTTTTTATTTTGCTAATACTGATGCTAAAGTTGGTTGCTTAGAAATCCATTCGTCATACTCATCTTGTTCTACAACAGTAATCTTCATTTGCATGTTGTAATGAGATGCTCCACAGATTTTATTACACAACAATAAGTAATCGAACTCGTAAAGTTCTTCTCCTTTAGCACTTCTTACTTTATTAATACCTTTTGTTTTTGCAACAACTTCTGGTTGTTGTCTCATTTCTTCAGTTGTATACTTTGGTGTAAAACCAAACTCTGTAACCATACCTGGCACACAGTTCATCTGTGCTCTAAAGTGTGGCATATAAGCAGAGTGTAATACATCTTGAGAACGGAATTTAAAATGTATTTTTCTACCTTTTGGTAAATACAATTCAGTTACTTGAATATCGTCTTGAGAGTTTTTATCAGACATATCTACACCCATAGTGTTAATGCCTTCAATAAAGTTTACGTTTCCTAAACCTAAAGTTTTATCTTCACCTGCATAACGTGCATCCCATCTAAATTGTTGAGAGTAAACTTCTATAACGATTGGATCTTCTGCATCAGATAAATCCATAACATTATTCCACTGCCATAAACCATATCCAATTAAAACTACTAATACAATAGCTGGTGTAATTGTCCAAATAGCTTCTAATTTGTGACTATCTGCATAAAACTTCGCTTTTCTTTCTTTATTACCTCTATACTTAAATGTGAAGTAAAAAATTAAGAATTGCATGATAAATTGTACAATACCTATTAACCAGAACGTAATATTGAATAATCTATCATCATGTTCCCCTTCTACAGAAGCTGCTTCAGGTAACATTATTACATTCATGAAAATCAAACAATAAATCATCATTGCATATAAGAAAACCATGAAATAAATCGCATATTTTCCTTGTTTGGCATTATCAGCATCATCTGCAATTACAGTTCTAAAATTTAAAATTCTAGTTATTTGCCAAAAACTTACACCTATTGCAACACCTATAAAAATATAAAATAGAGCTAGCATATATATCGTTTCTTAATTGTTTTTAATTCTTTAATTTATTAATGGTGAGCTTCTGATTCTTCACCTCTGTGTTCTATATTGTAATAGTGAAAATGTTCACTTTCTTCTAAGAATGGGTTACCTTTTGGAATAGGGTTTGCTTTTGCAAATGCACTAAACACTGTATAAATAAATATTCCTAAGAAGAATAAAAACGCTCCTAATTCAGGGATTCCAAATGACCATTGAGCACCAACTGTACCAGGCATTATCATTACAAAAACATCAACATAATGTCCTGTTAAAATAACTATACCTCCAATAACCACAAACCAAGGAATACTCTTAAAATCACTATTAAGTAATAATAATATTGGGAACACAAAATTCATAACAAGCATTGATAAAAATGGTAATTTATACTCATTAAATCTTGCCATAAAATAAGTTGTTTCTTCTGGAATGTTTGCATACCAGATTAACATAAATTGTGCAAACCATAGGTATGTCCAGAATACAGAAAAACCAAACATAAATTTTGCTAAATCATGAATATGACTATCGTTTACACCTGGTAAAGCATTCTTAGAACGTAAATAAATTGTAACAAATGCAATTACTGTTAAAGCACTTACTAATAAACTAGCTAAAACATACCAGCCAAATAATGTAGAGAACCAGTGAGGGTCAAGACCCATTATCCAATCCCAAGACATCATAGATTCTGTTAACATAAATATAAACAAGAATACTACTGATACATTATAATTTAATTTATAGGTTTTATTACCATCGTTTGCAGTATCCTCTGCTATAGAATTCTTTCTAATGAACCATCTGTAAGCATTCCATAATAAAAGATAAACAATACCTCTAATTGTCCAACCAGGAACATTTATCCACCAAGATTTACCATCTACAATTGCATCGTAATTTGGGCTTGTTGGGTCAAAAGTACCTTCTGCCATCCAAGGAAACATATGATTTACATGTAACACAGAAGCTGATAATATCACTAATAACATTATAATTGATGTTGGCACTAAATTAGCTGAAATTGCTTCCATAACTCTAAATAGTACAACAGACCAACCTGATTGTGCAACTCTTTGAGCAGCGTAGAATGCTAATACTAAAAGTGATATACCTAAAAAGAAAAATAAAGACACATAGAATGCAGACCAAGGTTTGTTTTGCATTTGATGAAAAACATGTTCTGCATGAGCATCATCATTATGAGAATCATGAGCACTTGTTTCATTGTCTATAATCGGCTTATTTTCATGAGCACCAGATTTACTATCATGTTCATTCTTATGAACTTCTTTCTTTTCTCCATGAGAATTACCATGATTATCTCCATGAGAAGTTTGATGTGCCATAATTTCTTTTGCTTCTTCTAAAGTTGAAGGAGCAGTTAAGAAACCATAACCAATACCTAAAGCACCTAATATAATAAGTATGATTGATGCTAATTTTAGTTTACCTGAGAATTGATACATATTTTTAGTATTCTATCTTATTGTAATTATTTTAATAAATCTCCACGTAATTGTTCTACGTAATGAATTATTTGCCAACGTTCTTTATATGTTAATTGAGACGAATGAGAACCCATTAAGTTTTTACCATGCATAATTACATGATAAATAGATCCTGCATTAATATCTCTATCTGCATAACTTGGTATACCAGCAAACTTATCTGCTTGAGCTAGATAACCATTTCCATCACCTTTTTTCCCATGACAAGAAATACAGTAAATATCATAAAGCTGTTTACCTTTTTCTAAATTTTCGTCATTTAAAGCCAAAGGATTTGTTAATTCAGCTTTTGCTTTATCATATCCTTCTGGTGTATCTGGTATGTCATAAGCAGGATGTCCTCCTCTTGAAATAGTACCTGCAACAGGCTTAATGTTTACTGGTGCATTATTAATACCATTTGCTCCATTAGCATCATAAGGCACAGACTCATACATGTCTGGCATATATTGTAATTGGCGTTCTCTTCTATTATTACAAGAAATTAAGATACTTGCAAAAAATACTAAAGCAATAATTGATTTTAAATTTTTCATTATCTATTGATTAGTGCTTATCTACTACATTTATTTCAACAGCCCCGGTTTTAGTTAATAAAGTAGTTAATTCTTCTACATTATCACCTACAGGTATTTCCATTAAAAAATGATCGTCTGTTGTTCTAGGATCTGGATTTTCAGCTTTTTTAAATGGCCATATTCTACTTCTCATGTAAAAAGTAATTACCATTAAGTGAGCTGCAAAAAACACTGTTAATTCAAACATAATTGGCACAAATGCTGGCATATTTTCGAACCAAGAAAAACTTGGTTTACCACCAATGTCTTGTGGCCAATCTTCTATCATCATATAATTCGTCATCCAAATAGCAATTGCTAAACCTGTAATACCATACATAAAAGCTGTAATTGCTAATCTTGTTGGTGCTAATCCCATAGCTTTATCTAAACCATGAACAGGAAAAGGGCAAAATACTTCTTCTATATGATGGTGTTCTGCTTTTACAGCTTTAACAGCATCTAATAGAATTTCGTCATCATTATATAATGCATGTATAACTTTAGATGATTCCATATTTACTTTTTATTCTTTTTATCTGAAGAATCTTCTTCAGTGATTTTATTATCAGCTAAAACAATAGCTGGTTTAGTTGGTATACCTTGTTCTCTTCTTTTCTTGTAAAACTCTCCAGAAGATTTTAAAATTGTCTTAACTTCTGCTTGTGCTATTACTGGAAATGTTCTAGCATATAATAAGAATAATACAAAGAAGAAACCGATTGTACCAATAAAAATACCTACATCTACGAAAGTTGGTTCAAATCTCCACCAAGTTGATGGTAAGTGACCTTTACTTAATACAATCGCGATAATATCAAAACGCTCAAACCACATACCAATGTTAATAAAGATTGATATGATGAAAGACCATATAAAACTTCTTCTTATTTTCTTTATCCATAATAACTGTGGTGTTAAAATGTTAAAGAATAATAAAGAATAAAATGCCCATGCATAAGGTCCTGTTGCTGCACCTACAGACAAGTAAGTATAGTTTTCATAAGGAGAACCTGTATACCAAGCTATAAAAAATTCTGTTGCATATGCTACAGCTACAATACCACCTGTTAAGATGATTACTATGTTCATATACTCAACATGTAAACGAGTAATATACTCTTCCATGTTTGTTACTTTACGCATAATACCTAATAAAGTTTGCACCATTGCAAATCCTGAAAAGATTGCTCCAGCAACAAAGTAAGGTGGAAATATCGTTGAGTGCCATCCAGGGTTAATAGATGTAGCAAAGTCAAAAGATACAATTGTGTGTACAGAAAGTACTAAAGGAGTAGCTAAACCTGCTAATACTAAAGATACTTCTTCAAAACGTTGCCAATCTTTTGCTCTACCTGACCAACCAAAACTTAATAATGCATAAATTTTCTTTTGGAAAGGTTTTACAGCTCTATCACGAATCATAGCAAAATCTGGCAGTAAACCTGTCCACCAGAAAACTAATGATACAGATAAATATGTAGAAATTGCGAATACATCCCAAAGTAATGGTGAGTTAAAGTTTACCCATAAAGATCCAAACTGGTTTGGTATAGGTAATACCCAGTAACCATTCCAAGGACGACCCATGTGAATGATTGGGAATAAACCTGCTTGAAAAACGGCAAAAATTGTCATTGCCTCTGCAGATCTGTTAATTGCCATTCTCCATTTTTGACGGAATAATAAAAGTACAGCAGAAATTAATGTTCCTGCATGACCAATACCTACCCACCATACAAAGTTGGTAATATCCCAAGCCCAACCAATATTCTTGCTTAGACCCCAAACTCCAATACCTGTTCCAACTGTATAGAAGATACATCCAAATCCCCAAAGCATTGCTGCTAAAGAAATATAAAATGCCATGTACCAATTCTTATTTGCTTTACCTTCTATTGGTCTAGCAATATCTTCAGTAATATCGTGATAACTTTTATCACCTAACACTAAAGGTTCCCTAATGGGTGCTTCGTAATGAGACATATTCTATATCTTAATTTTTAATTACGCTTCGTTTGTGTTTTTAATTTTAACCTGATAGATTACATTAGGTTTTGTCTGTAAGTAATCTAACACATTATAAGCTCTTTTATCTTCTACTAAAGAAGTTACTTCATCTTCTTTATTATTTACATCACCAAATACTAAAGAACCTGTTGTACAAGCAGACGAACAAGCTGTTTCAAACTCATCTGTATTTACTGCTCTACCTTCTCTTTTTGCTTTTAAAATAGTTGCTTGTGTCATTTGTATACACATAGAACATTTTTCCATAACTCCTCTAGAACGTACAGTAACATCTGGGTTTAATACCATTTTACCATACTCATTGTTCATATTAAAGTCAAACTCATCATTGTTAGCATAGTTAAACCAGTTAAAACGACGAACTCTATATGGACAGTTGTTAGCACAATATCTTGTACCTACACATCTGTTATAAGCCATTTGATTTTGTCCTTGACGACCATGAGATGTTGCTGCAACAGGACAAACTGTTTCACAAGGTGCATGGTTACAGTGTTGACACATCATTGGTTGGAAAGTAACTTCAGGATTTTCTGCTTCAGTTTCTAAAGCTCTGTAAGTTTCTCCTCTACTTAATCCTAATTCTTTTGCGTCTTCTCTAGTTTCTACTTCAGAAGAATAATATCTATCTATACGCAACCAGTGCATATCTCTACCAACTCTAACTTCTTTTTTACCAACTACAGGTACATTGTTTTCTGCATGACAAGCAATAACACAAGCACCACAACCAGTACATGAAGTTAAGTCTATAGATAAATTAAAATGATGTCCTAATTCTCTATTGTGCTCATCCCAAATATCAATTGTATTTGCTTCTACTTCTTGATGATCATAAGAAACATAAGCTGGCTTATTCCATCCATGATGATGATCTTTAGGATCTACAGTCTTATATTCCTTTAAAGAAGCAACCTTTAAGATGTCATGACGTCCTGCAATTGTTTTTTGAACTTGAGGACATGCAAACTCATGATTACCTGCTACTTTTTCTATAGCAACACCAAATTGTACATTATTAGAATTAGCATAAAGTGGGTAAGCATTTACTCCAACCTGCATTTCTTCTTTTAAACCAAAAGTTCTTCCATAACCTAAAGACAATCCAAAAGATCCTTTTGCTTGTCCTGGCTGAATGATTACAGGTAAAGTAACTGATTTACCATTTACAGTAATTTTAGCATAATTACCATCAATAGCTCCATTATCTCTAACTGGGTTTTCAAAACCTAACTCATTGGCATCTGCCATAGACATTGTTAAGTAATTGTCCCAAGAAACTCTTGTTAATGGATCAGGGAATTCTTGTAACCAAGGATTGTTTGCTTGCTTACCATCACCTAAACCAGTTTTAGTGTATAAAGTTAATTCGAAACCTGTTGCTTTTTTAGCTGAATTTGATAAAGCGTTTGCAGCATCTGCTACATTAACTTCTGTTTCAAATTCTACAGTTTCGATTACTTCTAATTTATAGAAACCATTATGCAGTGCCTTGTTCCAAGAACTACCAGATAATATATTTTCTGTTGCAAATGATTTTAAATAATCGTAATATTTTGTTGAATTACCAGACCACTTTAATAACGTATCTTGAATTTGACGTGTATTAAATAAAGGCTGAATAGTTGGTTGAGATAAGCCATAAGTTGCTTGATCAAAATGTGTATCTCCCCAAGATTCTAAGAAATGTGGTGTTGGTAATGCAAATTCCATTGCATCAACAGTTTCGTTATTCTCAGTTGATAATGCAACCTTTAAAGAAACTTTACCTAACCCCTTTACAAAATCTTCAGTTTTAGCTAAAGAATAAATAGGGTTAACATTATAAGTTAATAATCCACCAACTTTTCCAGAATTCATATCAGCTATTAACTGATTTACTTCTGAATCATTTCCTTGACGTATATTTAATGTATTTGTAGTGTCAAAAATTTCACTACCTAATGCTTCATTAATAGCGAATGCAACTAGTTGTGCATTTTTATCATTCATACCTGTTAAAACAACACCTTTAGAACCTGCTTTTTTAAGTTCTGCTGCCATTACTTTAACGTCTGCATCAACAGGTGTTGATTTAGATGATATATTGCTACCAGTGATTGCGTTATATAAATTGATTAAAGCAAAAACTTGATCAGATGGTTTTACAACTACTCTTTTATCAGAATTTGCACCAGTTAAAGACATATTGCTTTCAAACTGAACATGGTAAGACATGCTTCCAGTTTCTGGCTTTCTACCATTTACATATTGCTTTTCAAAACCTCCATGGAAATCTCCTAAGAAATCCGCACCAAAAGAAACTATAGTTTTAGCTTTATCTAAATGATAGTTTGGTAATGCTCTTTTACCATACATAGCCATCATAGCGTCTGTAGCTCCAGATTCTGAAACTGCATCATAAACTACATGTTTAGCATTTGGGTTAGCAACTATAAATTCTTCAATTATTTTTTCTGTAGATGGGCTAGCTAAAGTACCTGTTAATAAAACAACTGATTTACCAGAATTCTTTAAACCATTTAATTTAGCAGCTATTGCAGCATCTGCATCAGCCCAAGTAATAGTTTCACCACCCTTAGTCGGCTCTTTTAAACGAAGTTTTTCATCATACAAAGATAAAACAGAAGCTTGTACTCTTGCAGAAGTAGTTCCATTAGCCTCTTTATTAGGCATAATTTGTATTGGACGACCTTCTCTAGTTTTTACTAAAACATTTGCAAAATCAAAACCATCTGCCATAGAAGAAGCATACCAATCTGCAACACCTGGGATATAATCGTTTGGTTTTACAACATAAGGAATAGACTTTCTTACAGGTCCTTCACAAGCAGCTAATGATGCAGCAGCAGTTGTGAAACCAATGTATTTAAGAAAATCTCTACGAGAAGTAGAAGAATTTTCTAAAGTATCTTTATCTCCTAAGAATTCATCTGTTGGAATTTCTTCTACAAACTCATTTTTACTTAGCGTTTCAACAATAGAACTACCTTTAAGTTCCTCAACACTTTTCCAGTATTTTTTGTTTGAAGCCATTTATTATTTAGTTATTAGTTGTTAGTTTTAGCTATTAATTTTCACTTAGACTAAACCTATCATTCTTCTTTTTTTAATAGTGACATTTACCACACTCTAATCCACCAAGTTGAGCTATCGTAACTTTTTCTACGTTATATTTTTTAGCTAATTCTTTGTGAATTTTTTCATAATACTCATTTCCTTTTGTATCAACCCCAGTTTCTCTGTGACAGTTAATACACCAACCCATTGTTAATGGAGAAAACTGACGCATTTCATCATACTCTTCTACAGGACCATGACATTTTTGACATTTTAAACCTGCAACAGTTACGTGTTGTGAATGGTTAAAATATGCAAAGTCTGGTAAATTATGAATTCTAATCCATTTTATTGGTTTTTCTTCTCCTGTATACTCAAGAGTTTCTGGGTCCCAACCTGCAGCCTCATATACTTTTGCTATCTCTTTGTCTAATTCTGCCTTACCATAAGTAACACCATCCCATTCTACCTTAGTTCCTTCAGCAACTTCAGCAATATTTTTGTGACAGTTCATACAAACATTTACAGAAGGTATTCCTGAGTGTTTACTATGTTTTGCTGATGAATGACAATATTGACATTCGATTTTATTTTCACCTGAATGTATTTTATGAGAAAAAGCAATTGGCTGTAATGGCATATAACCTTCATCTACACCAACTTTATACAATGTGCCAAATCCAACATAAGCAGCGACTAACAATAAGAATATTGTTGATACAACTTTTAAGAAAGTGTTTTCTTTAACACCTACCCAAAGTTCTTGTAAATCTCTCCTTAAATTAGATTTTTGATTTTCTGCAGTATTACCTTTTAACTCGCTAACTTGCTTTAGTAAACTCGCAATCATTAAGAAAGCAACAACTATAGCAGCAGCAAGAATGTAAATTAACCACTCTGGAGCACCACCAACATTTACATTTGTTGGATCCACAACTGCTGTGCCTTGAGCTGTTTTAGCTACAGGATCTCCAACTGTTGTATAATATAAAATATCATTTATTTGTTGGTCTGATAACTGAGGAAATGCAGACATCACAGATCCATTGTATTCTTCAAAGATTGCAATTGCATCTCTATCTCCAGTAGCTCTTAGTTCTGCATTATTTTTAATCCATGCAATTAACCACTCGTTTTCTCTTCTTTCTTCTACACCTCCAAGCGCAGGTCCAATCAACTTTTTATCTAATTTGTGACAAGATGCACAAAGTTGTTTGAATAATTTCCTACCTTCTTTTTGACGTGCTTCATCTACATCTTGTGAAAAAGAAGATAAACTAAACGCAAAAAAAAGAATTATGGAAAAACTCTTAAGAAGTACTCTACTTAGCCTATTGTGTAATGATACACTTTTCATATATACAAACTATTTTAGTATCGTTTTAAATCGTTCAAAAAAATAGGTTTTGAACAGTTGCACAAAAGTACTACATATTGCTATATTTTAAAAAAAGAAAGGATTGTTAAATATTAATTTATAATAATTCTAAATAATATATTTAACAAATTTATTTTTAATCAAGTCGTTACATTTGTATAAACATTTTATTTATGAAAAATAAAGTATTCTTAATCGTTTTTTTCTTTATCGCAACTACATATATCGTAGATGTAAAGGCACAAAATAAGACCAATAGCAGTAAAGAAATTAAAGAATTAATAGCTAAAAAAAGGGCTTTTAATGATAAATATGGGTATGGATATACTATTCAAATTTATTATGGGAATGAAACAAAAGCAAGGAGCTTAAGAAGTAAATTCAGGATAGATTTCCCGAAAGTTTCTACGAATTTAAACTACGAACAACCATATTGGAAAGTTCAAGTTGGTAATTATAAAACAAGATTAGAAGCAGATAAGGCTGCACTACAATTTTCAGAAAAATTTTCTGGATTAATTGTAATCCCTCTAGGAAAATAAAATTTTTTTAAAACATAAAAAAACCAAAATCTAAATTGATTTTGGTTTTTTTTATTTTGATATGTAAAGTTTTTATAACTTCTTTTTAACTGCAACTTCTTTATAAGCTTCAATTTGATCTCCTTCTTGGATATCATTGTAGTTCTTAATTTGAAGACCACAATCGTAACCTTTAGCAACTTCTTTCACATCGTCTTTAAAACGTTTTAAAGAAGCTAATAAGCCATCGTGAACAACTATACCATCTCTAATGATACGTATTTTAGAATCTCTAAAGATTTTACCTGTCATTACCATACAACCTGCAATGTTTCCAATTTTAGAAATCTTGTAAACTTCTCTAATTTCAACAGTTCCTGTAACTTCTTCCTTCATTTCTGGAGAAAGCATACCTTCCATTGCATCCTTAAGATCGTTTATTGCATCGTAAATGATAGAATAAGTTCTAATATCTACTTCTTCTCTATCTGCTACTGCTCTTGCATTTCCTTGAGGTCTAACATTAAATCCAACAATAATAGCATCTGAAGCAGTTGCTAATAAAACATCAGATTCTGTAATTGCACCTACACCTTTGTGTAAGATATTTACTTGAATTTCTTCAGTAGAAAGTTTTTGGAATGAATTTGTTAAAGCTTCAACAGAACCATCAACATCACCTTTTAAGATGATATTTAATTCTTTAAAGTCCCCTAACGCAATTCTACGTCCAATTTCATCTAATGTTAAAGTTTTCTGAGTTCTTACAGATTGCTCACGTTGTAATTGAGAACGTTTTGTAGCAATTTGTTTAGCTTCTCTTTCATCATCAAAAACAAGGAATTTATCACCTGCTTGAGGAGCACCATCTAAACCTAAAATAGACACAGGTGTTGATGGACCAGCAACTTTTAACTTTTTGCCTTTATCATCAAACATGGCTTTTACTTTACCACTATTTTTACCTGCTAATATATAGTCTCCAATTTTTAAAGTACCTGCTTGTACTAAAATTGTTGTTACATATCCTCTACCTTTATCTAACTGTGCTTCTACAACAGTACCAACCGCATTTTTATTTGGGTTAGCTTTTAATTCTAAAACTTCTGCCTCTAATAATACTTTTTCTAATAACTCATCTATACCTTGACCAGTTTTTGCAGAGATATCTTGAGATTGAATGTTACCTCCCCATTCTTCAATTAATAAATTCATTGAAGAAAGTTGCGTTTTAACATTATCTGGATTCGCATTTGGCTTATCTATCTTATTAATTGCAAAAATGATAGGTACACCTGCTGCTTGAGCATGAGAAATCGCTTCTTTTGTTTGTGGCATTACATCATCATCAGCTGCAACAACAATAATTACTAAATCTGTTACTTGAGCACCTCTAGCACGCATTGCTGTAAAGGCTTCGTGACCTGGAGTATCTAAAAATGCTATTTTTTCATCGCCAACTTTTACAGAGTAAGCTCCAATATGTTGGGTAATTCCTCCACTTTCACCTTCTACAATATTTGCATTTCTAATATAATCTAATAAAGATGTTTTACCATGATCTACGTGCCCCATTACAGTAATAATAGGTGCTCTTTTTTCTAAATCTTCTGGTTTATCTTCTACTTCTTCAATAGATTCTTCTACTTCTGCACCAACAAATTCTACTTTATAATTGAATTCTTCTGCAACAATTACTAATGTTTCTGCGTCTAAACGTTGGTTCATAGTAACCATCATACCTAAAGACATACATGCAGAAATAATATCTGTAACAGGAACATTCATCATTGTAGCAACCTCACTAACAGTAACAAATTCTGTTACTTTTAATATTTTGCTTTCTAATTCTTGTGCTTCTAATTCAGCTTCTGATTGCTCTCTGTGAGCTTCTCTTTTGCTTCTTCTGTATTTTGCTCCTTTACCTTTTGAAGATCTACCTTGTAATTTTTCTAAAGTTTCTCTTACTTGTTTTTGGATTTCTTCTTCAGTAAGTTCTTCTTTTTTAGCAGCTGGTCTTTGATTACCTCTACCTTTAAAACCTTTATTGTTTCCTCTATTGTTTTGAGAACCTCCTCTATTATTGTTACTTGTATTAGAACCAACTGGCTTGCTTATACGTTTACGCTTTTTCTTTTTATCTGAGTTAGCGTCTTCTTTCTTAGCTTCTGGTTTTTTCTTTTTAGGTTTTTCAAATTGTTTTAAATCAATTTTTTTACCTGTAAAGTTTGGTCCATCTAACTTTTTATACTGAGTTTTAATCTTTTCAGCATTTTCTGGAGTAACTTCTTCTGTTTTTTCTACTTTCTCCTCTTTTTTAGGAGCTGCTTTTTTTACCTCTGCTTTTGGAGTTTCTTTTTTCTGAACCTTCTCTTCTTCTTTTTTAACCTCTACTTTTGGTTGTTCTTTTACAACTTCTTTAGGCTTCTCTTCTATTTTAGGTTCTTCTTTAGCTACTGGCTCTTCTTCTTTAACTTCTGGCTTAGCTGGTTTACCTAAGTTGTCAATATCAATTTTACCAACAGTTTTAAACTCAAGCTTTTCTGCTTTAGCCTTAAGAATCTCTTCTTTCTTTTCTTCTTCTGCTCTTTTCTTCTCTAATTTGGCTTCAAGCTCTAAACGAATAGCTTCTTTTTCTTTTCTCTTTTCTTCACCAACTTCTTTTGAAGCTGCTTTTTTATTAGCATCAGTTTCAAAGCCATCTAAAAGAACTTGATATTCTTCTGATGATATTTTTGTAGTTGGTCTAGCATCGACTTGAAAACCTTTACTTGCTAGATGCTCTACAGCTCTATCTAAAGAAATATTTAACTCTCTTAGAACTTTATTAAGCCTCATTGTTTTGCCTACAGACATATAATTCTTTTAACTTTATAAATGTAAAAGTAAATACTTTTACGTTACTTTAATGTTATTTTTCTATTCTTCGAATTCTTCTTTTAAAATTCTCTGAACATCTATAATTGTTTCTTCTTCTAAGTCAGTTCTTTTTACTAACTCACCTACACTAGTTTCTAATACACTTCTTGCTGTATCTAAACCAATGTTTTTAAATTCTGCAATAATCCAATCTTCAATTTCATCTACAAACTCTGTTAACTCTACATCTTCTTCTTCTAAACCTTCTCTTTGAACGTCTATTTCGTAACCTGTTAACTCACTTGCTAAACGAATATTTACACCACCTCTACCAATAGCTTTAGAAACTTCTTCTGGTTTAAGTAAAACATTAACTCTACCTTTTTTACCATTCTTTGATTCTTCAAAAGTTTCTATTTCCATAGAAGTTACTTTTGCAGGACTTAAAGCTCTTGAGATGTATAATTGTTCGTTTTTTGTATAATTGATAACATCTATATTTTCGTTACCTAATTCACGAACTATACCATGAATTCTTGATCCTTTAACACCTACACAAGCTCCAACAGGGTCTATTCTATCATCATAAGAATCTACTGCTACTTTTGCTTTTTCACCTGGAATTCTTGCTACACCTTCTACAGTAATTAAACCATCGAAAACTTCAGGAATTTCTTGTTCAAATAATTTGTTTAAGAAAGCTGGTGAAGTTCTAGATAAAATAATTGCTGGTTTGTTACCTCTTAATTCTACAGATTTTATAACTCCTCTTACAGAATCTCCTTTTCTAAAAAAGTCTGAACGTATTTGTTCGCTTTTTGGTAGAACAATTTCATTACCTTCATCATCTAACAAAATAATTGCATTATGACGAATGTGATGCACTTCTGCACTAAATATTTCACCTTCTAAATCTTTAAATTGCTTAAAGATGTTTGTACTATCATGTTCATAAATCTTAGAAATTAAGTTTTGACGTAAAGCCAAAATTGCTCTTCTTCCTAAGTCTATTAATTTTACTTCTTCAGATACATCTTCTCCAATTTCAAAATCTGGCTCTATTTTTCTAGCTTCAGATAATTCGATTTCTTCATTATCATCTTCAGACATACCATCTGCAACTACAACTCTGTTTCTCCAGATCTCTAAATCTCCTTTATCTGGGTTTATAATAATATCAAAATTGTCATCAGAACCAAACTTACGTTTTAGTGCTGCTCTAAACACCTCTTCTAAGATAGACATTAATGTTACTCTATCTATACTTTTATTATCTTTAAATTCCGAAAACGATTCGATTAATGCTATATTTTCCATTACATTATTTGCTTAAAATACAATTTTCACTTTTGCTTCTTTAATATCTTTATATGGTATGGTAACTTTCTTTTCTACAGTTACTTTTCCTTTACCTATTGGTTTTGGCTCTCTAGCCTTCCATTTTAATTCTATTTCTTCTTCGTTTACACTGGTTAGTGTACCTTCAAAATTTTCTACTTCTGTTTTTACTTTAAGAATTCTATTGATATTCTTTTTGTACTGTCTTTTAATTTTAAGTGGATGAGAAATATCTGGTGTAGTTACTTCAAGAGAAAAATCTTCTTCATCTCTATCTAAGTTGTGTTCTACATTTCTGCTAATTCTAACACACTCACTTAAATTTACTCCATTATCTCCATCTACAGTAACTTGAATTTTGTTATTAGAAGAGATAACCAAATCAATTAAATATAATGATTCGTTCTCTGCTAATGCTTCGTCTACCAAGTCTCTAATCTTACTCTCGTTCATTTTATGCTTAAAAATAAGTATAAAAAGAGGGGACTTTTTAGTCCCCTTCTCTATCATTTTTCCTTAAATTCCGGTGCAAATATACGAATTGTTTAGGATTTACCAAACTTAGTTTGATTCAAATATTTTTTGTAATTTTAGATACAATCAAACCTAAAGCTCTTTTATGAATAAAATATTAGTTCCTGTAGATTTCTCTCAAAGTTCTGAGTTTGCATCAAAAATGGCAAGTACAATAGCCAAAAAATCAAAAAGTGAAGTTTTTCTTCTACATATGATAGAATTACCAACTGGTATTGTTGATATGGGTGCAGGTAGTAATTTTAGTATACCTGAAAGTATGCTATATTTAAGAAAAGTTAAAGAACGTATTGTAGATTTTAAAGAAAAGTTTTTTCATAAAAGTACTGAAGTTCATCATTCTATACGTTTTCAAAATCCTCATGAAGGTATTTTAAAATACGCTAAAAAAGTAGAGGCAGACCTAATTATAATAGGTTCTAAAGGACATTCTAATTTAGACGAAATTCTAATTGGTTCTAATACAGAAAAAGTTGTAAGAACTGCAGATATACCTGTATTAGTTGTAAAAAGAGATAGTAAAAAATTTGAACTAAAAGACTTAGTTTTTGCTTCTGGATTTAAAGATGAAAGCGAAAAAATACCTTTTTCAAAGTTTTTAGATTTTGCAAATTCTTTTAAGAGTAAAATTCATTTGGTAAAAGTAAATACACCTTCGAATTTTGAAAGCACTCAAAAATCTAAAGAAAAAATTAAAAAGTTTATTGAAGGTTTTGATTTACCAAAACACTCTATTAATATTTACAATGATGTTTCTGTTAAAAAAGGAATCTTAAATTTTGCTAGAGATATTGATGCTGATTTAATTGCTTTACGAACTCATGGCAGAAGTGGAATTGCTCATTTATTTTCTGCTAGTGTTACAAAAAACCTTTCTAAAAATGCTCTAAAACCAATGTTAACAATCAAGGTTTAATTGTTGTTTAGGCTTTCTATAAAACCATCAATAGTAAGTGAGTTGTCAACTGAAAAATTTCCAATTTTAGTTCTTCTTAAGGCTGATAAGTGTGCTCCAGAATTTAATGCTAAACCAAAATCGTAAGCTAAAGATCTTATGTAAGTACCTTTACTACAAACCACTCTAAAATCTACTTTAGGAAAATTAATGTTTGTTATTTCGAATTCAGAAATGGTAACTTCTCTTGATTTTATTTCAGTTGTTTCTCCTTTTCTAGCAATCTCGTACAAACGTTTTCCATCTTTTTTTATCGCTGAAAAAATGGGTGGTTTTTGTTGTATGGTTCCTATAAATTGCTGTGTAGTTTCCTTTACTAAAGTTTCAGAAATATGATCTGTAGGATATATTTTATCAACTTCAGTTTCTAAATCGTAACTTGGTGTTGTTGCACCAATAGTAAAAGTTCCTGTATATTCCTTTATTTGACCTTGATATGTATTTATATTCTTGGTTTCTTTACCACAACAAATAATTAATAACCCAGTTGCAAGCGGATCTAAAGTTCCTGCATGACCAACCTTTATCTTTTTAATTTTAAAACGCTGTTTAATGTGCCAACGTATTTTGTTTACAGCCTGAAAAGATGTCCAGTTTAAAGGTTTATCTATCAATAAAACTTTACCTTCTAAAAACGATTCTTTAGTCATTTAAAATTAGCTTAGTAAAGAGTAACCTATTGCAATTAAACCAACAATTGCGCAATAAATTGAAAAGTACGTTAATTTGCTTTTTTTAACTAAAGCAATCATCCATTGACAAGCTAATAATCCTGATACAAATGCAGCTATAAATCCAATAGAAATTGGCATCATTTCTGAAGATTGAAAGTTTAAATCTCCACTTAAAACATCTTTCCCGATTTTTCCAAAAATTAGAGGAACCACCATTAAAAAAGAAAAACGAGCTGCTCTAGTTCTATCTATCCCTAATAAAACTGAGGTAGAAATTGTTGCTCCAGATCTTGAAATTCCAGGTAACATTGCTATAGCTTGTGAAATTCCAATAATCACAGCATTTAAAAAAGAGACTTCTTTATTTGTGTTTTTAGCTTTATCTGCTAATAATAATAAGATAGCTGTTACAATTAACATAGCACCAACCAACAAAATTTTACCTCCAAAAAAAGCTTCTAATTGTTTTTCGAAAAGCAACCCAACAAAAACTGCAGGAATCATAGAAAGTATAATTTTTAAGGAAAATTTTAATTCATCATTCCATTTAAATTGAAATAATCCTTTAAAGATTTCAAAAACTTCTTTTCTAAAAATAACTAACGTACTAAGGGCAGTTGCAAAATGTAAAACCACTGTAAAAGTTAAACTTTCTTCTGGTACAGAAGTGTCTCCTAAAATTGCTTTCGCTAATTCTAAATGGCCACTAGAAGAAACTGGCAAAAACTCTGTTAATCCTTGAATAACTCCAAGAACTATTGCTTCAAAAATGTCCATAATTATTTTTTAGGATCTGCTAAAATTGCATAAATTTCTATAGCCAAACCAATAATGACTAATGTTGGCGCTAAACGAATTCTTTGCCAATTATAAATTTCTTCATTAAAAACTTCTGGATTATCACTTCCTCCACCTATCATAAATATAAAGCCAATTGCAATAAAAAAAATGCCAATAAGCATGATGATATAGTTTTTTTTACCGAACAAAAAAGTGGGTTGTTCTTGAGTATTCTTATTCATATTTTAATAATAAAGTTCGTCTGTTTTTAAGTTTAAAAAACGTTGTGTTGCAAAAAAAGTGCTTAACCAAGTTATTATAAAAGACCCAACTAACACACCTACTGTTAAGTATGTAAGAGTTACATAATCTTTTAAGAAATCTAAACTTGGTAAGTATTTGTCTAAATAATAAATAACTATACCTAAACCAATTAACGCTACAAAAGCACCTATAAAACCAAGTTTTATACTTTGTATAATAAAGGGCTTTCTTATAAAACTTTTTGTTGCACCAACCATTTGCATCGTTTTAATATTAAAACGTTTAGCGTAAATAGATAATCTAATTGAGCTATTTATAAGTATAATTGCTATCAAACCAAAAAAACCACTTACTACGAGTAACCAAAAACTTATTCTTTTAATGTTTTTTGTTAAAAGGTTTATCAAAGGTTTATCATATGAAATATCAGCAACAAATGCATTTTTTAAATATTTATTTTCTAATTCAGTAATTTTTTCTGGAGTTACAAAATCTGCATTTAAATAAATATCAATGCCGTTTTTTAGTGGATTACTCCCTAAAAACTCTAAAAAATCTTCTCCTATTTCTTTACTGTATTTTTTTGCAGCCTGTGCTTTACTGGTATAAATTACTTTTCTAGAATATTCCTCTTTTTCAATAAATTCTTTAAATGATTTTATTTGTTTTTGGGTAACATTATCTTTTATAAATAATGTTATTGCAATTTTTTCTTTTACTCTATTTGCAACTTTTGTAGATTTCAATAAAATAAGTCCTAAAACACCTACCATAAATAAAACTAATGCAATACTTACTACTACAGAAAAGTAAGAAGAACGCAATCGCCTTTTTTGGTATGAATCAAATTTTGAAGACATGTTTAGAATTTATTGGTGCAAGATACTAATTCATAATAATTAACTATCTAAAGTTAATATTATTTTAACGAATTGTCTTCTTGACAAAGTTCTATTAAAACACCATTTGTAGTTTTTGGATGTAGAAAAGCTACTAATTTGTTATCTGCCCCTTTTTTAGGAGTTTCATTAAGTACTGTAAACCCTTCTTTTTTTAGTCTATTTATTTCAGAAATAATATCATCTACAGCAAAAGCTATATGATGTATACCTTCTCCTTTTTTCTCTATAAATTTTGCTATTGGACTATTAGGGTTTGTTGCTTCTAATAACTCAATTTTATTAGGACCAGACTTAAAAAATGAAGTTTTTACGCCTTCTGAAATAACTTCTTCAATCTTATAATGACTTTTACCAAATAATGAAGCAAATAACTGATTCGATTTTTCTAAATCTTTAACAGCAATACCTATGTGTTCTATTTTATTCATATTGTAAAAATAAAAAAACTGGTAAAGAAAATCTTTACCAGCTTTATATTTAATTTGATTGTTTATTTATTTAGCTAATATTCTAAAATCATCAATCATATAAGCTCCATCTAAATCTGTATCTGTACCAGAACCTGTATACTTAAACGCAACATATAAAGTACCTGAAAAAGTAGCTAAATCTATTAAACCACCATCTTTAAATTGATACCATGAATCTGCTTGTGTAGGTATATTTGCAGAAATTGCTTGCCAAGTTGCAGCTGCTACATTAGAACCATCAAAATCTGTAGATACTAAAACTTCTAAAGTATTTTCAGTTGAATCTAAGTGATGTTGTGCCAACATAAAGTTAACAAATACTTGGCTATGTGCACTTAAATCTACACTTGGTGAAACTAACCAACCAACATTTACAGCATCACCAGTTCTAAATGCACTAAATTCTGCATAACCATTTCCACTAAAAACTTGCTCTGTCCATAACTCACTACCAGTTTCAGCAACATTTACCCAACCAGGAAAGTTTAAGTTTGTATTATCTGTACCTGTATCAAAATCTTCTTCTACAACAACAGAGAAATCATTGATATCTAAAGGTGTACATTTAGCACCATTCATGTCTACATCTTCAACAGCATTTAAAGCTAGTACTAAATCACTACCATTAAATGTTTTAGATACAACTGCAGAAATACTTCCACCACCTGAAGGCATAGGAGTAAAACCAAAAGAAGCAAAAGCACTTGTTTCTAATATAAAGTTTGTAAAACCAAAACCATCACAACTTTCTAAAGTACGTTGAGTATCGAATCTATTATTACTATCATGATAAGTTTTACCAGCTAAAGAAGATGGAAAATGTGCATTTTCTACTTTTACAAAGACACCTACATGACTATCGTTAATTTGAGATAATTTAACAGTTAAAGGTGTAATTTGTTCTGTATTAATAGATCTTAAAACAGCAGATTCTGTTTGATTAATTGATAAGTTTTCTACTTCATCATCAATATTTCTATCACCACCAATTGCAATAACTCCATCTCCTGAACGAACCTCTCCAATATATAATCCTTTTAAGTTTATGTAAACTTCTCTACCAAAATTAAATTTATTGTAAGAGTCTATAAACTCTGTCACTACTTTTATTGCAGTAGTTGGACTTGTTGGACTATCTTGTATAAAAAATTCTTTATAAAAATTTCCACTTCTATCTGAAGAAGAAACATAACCTTTTACATAAATATCTGAAGTAATTTCAGTAACCTGCCCATTTACAAAAAGACCTTTTAAATTAGTTATAGAAATTTCACTATAACCACTTGTGTTTAATAAGGCTTGTAATGCAGAGTTTTCTTCTGCTCCAATTGAGTTTGGAACATCAAAATCTCCATCTTCTACACAAGAAGTAAAAGATATACTAGTAACTATTGCTAGTAAAAAGATGATTAATTTATTTGTTTTCATATCACTAAAATTATTTTTTTAAAATCTTAAATTAACGTTTAAAAAGTAGGTTGTACCTCTACCATACCAATATCTATTTCCAAAAACTGGAGTGTCTAGAGATTTATCATCTCTTAATTGTCTAAAGTTTGCATTACGCCCTTGTTCAAAACCACCAGATTTATATTCTTCTCCAAACAAGTTGTTTACAGTTGCAAACACACTAATAAACTTATCTCCTATTTTCCAAGATTTACCACCCATAAGGTTAACAACCATATAATCATCAAACTTTTCTTGTTGTAATAACTCTCTAGCTAAAACAGGATCATAATCAGAAAAAGGTAAACCATCTGCATCTTCATAAAAATTAGAAGAACGCGTTAATGGAGCAACATCTACATATGTATTTGTAAAAAAGTTACTTGTTGCTCCTATCCACCAATAATCTGGATCTCTATATTCAAAACCAACTGAATAAGCGTTTTGTGGACCAGAGGCAATTTTGTAATTCTCTAAGTTAGAAACATAATCTTTAGATCTAAAATCTGCATCAAAACCACCATTATTAGCAACATCTGATGTTAAATATAAGTTTGGATTATTACCATATGTATATTGTCCAATTGCAGCTGCACCTTTTAATTTAATAGTTGATGTAACTTGCGCTTCTATACCTAATTCTAATCCTACATGATTTCTTTCTATACCTGATAAAACTTCTTGTACAAATGCTGTATTATCTCCTCCAACACCATCAGCAAAATAAAAAGAAATTTCAGTTGCATCAGTAACATTTGTGTAAAAAGCAGTTAATCTAGAAGTTATAATTGGACTTCTAACAATATAACTTAAGTCTGTTGTAAAGATTTTTTCGCTTTGTATATTATCTACAGTATTGTTATTTTCTCTTGAGTTAGAGAAAGAGTTTCTAATAGTTGGTGCTTGTGTCATATAACCAACATTTGCATCTATTAAATGACGACCTGTAATTTTATATGTTAAGCCTCCTTTTACACCAAAATTTGTAAAATCTAATTTTTCTGATAATCCTAAAGAATTATTTACAAAACGTCCATTTTGATATAATCCTTCTCTTTGATGTGTTGTTCTAGAAACATTAAAAGCAGTAAAGAAATCTACTTTATTATATTTAAATTGAGCTTGAGCAAATGCACTAGTTACATCAGAATTTAAATTGAAGTTATATCTAAATGTATCTCCAACACCAACAAGCCTGTTAGGATTTAATAAATTGTTTTGTTTACTGTCTGGAGTATCTGCAAAAGGATTAATGTCTAAATAACCAATACCTCCTAATAAATCTATAACTTCTGCAAAATTATGAGATCTTAATCTTCTATATTCTAACTTAGCATTTAATGTAATATTATTATTAAGCTCTGAAGTTAAAATTGTATTTACAGTTAATTGCTTATCATCATTTCTATCTTCATATAAAACATAAGCATTGTCTAAACCACTTGCTGCATTAGTAATGTTTGCATCAAAAATACGATCCCAGTCTACTTGACCTCCATTAATAAAGTCTTGTTGTGCATCATAAGCACCAGCTTTGTCCCCATTTCTCAAGAAATAACTTGGTAAATATTGATAATATGTAGGGCTTGGGTTTGCACCACCATTAAAATCTAAACGACTGTTTCCAATTTTACCAAATTGATAAGCCACATTAGTTTGTAAAGTTGTGTTTTCAGAAATATCCCAATAATGATTTAACATAAGTATTGGTTCTTCTACTTCTTTAATTCTTGAGTTAATTTTTTTACCATTTAAATATCCCCAATAATCATTATAAGCTATCCCTTTTAAAGCAAATACTTCGTCTGTATTTGGAGAAGATTTACCTCTTCTGTTTGGCGTAAATATTGATGTAAATACTAAACTATGATTTTCACCAAATTGTTTCTCTAAAGCACCAAAAACTGAATATGCATTATAAGTTGTCCCTTCATTAAACCCTTCGTTTCCTGCTCTTCTACTTGCAGAAAAAGTAAATGACCATCCATCATCAAGAATTCCTGTAGAATGTGTTGCCATTAATCTATGAACATAACTTCTATTAGAAGAAGAATAAGAAATTCTTGTACCTGCTCTTTGTTCAGAAGGTCTTGTGTTTATATTTGTAGAACCTAGCACACCACCAAAAGTGTAATTAGAAGGTGCTAAACCATTGCTAAACTCTTGATTTCTTAATACATCATTTAATCCTCCCCAATTACTCCATTGAGCTCTTCCATCAAAAAGTTTATTCATCTCAATACCATTAATTAAGACTTTACCATTTCCAGAATCTAATCCTTTTATTCTAAAAAAAGATTGACTAAACTCAAAAGCAGCTGATCTTAAAAATACATCTCTAGTTGCTTGTAAAAGACCAGATATATTATCTGCTGCACTAGCATCGTCATTTAGTTCATCATCTGTAATTGTAATAAGGCTTAAATCTTGGTCTTCTGTAATATCTTTATACAATAAAATAGTACCTAAATCTATTGGATTACCAGAAAACTCTAAAGGAAAATTTTGAGTTTCATAACCAGTTAATTTAATTTCTAGAAGATAACTTCCATTAGGCACACTTTTTAAAGCAAATTTACCATCTAAACTTGTAGTTTGTGATGATGGTGTATTTACAATGTTAACCAAAACACCTTGAAGAGGATTTTCAGAATCGCTATCTTTAACGATTCCTTTTACAATATTTTGAGATTTTATTCCTAAACTAAAGAATAAAACCACCAATATTGAAAATACTGTTTTTCTCATAAAAGTTTTTTGTGGTTGATATTTTTATTTGCAAAATGCCGTCAAAAGTAATGTTTTTATATATTGCTAATGTTAATATAACATTATAAAATTTTTGGCATTCATTTTGTTTTATATGTTTGCAAAATAAATAATAAAATATGAGAAAACAATTATCTGTAATAGTATTGTTATTAACAGTTTCCTTTACTTTCTCTCAGAAAAAAGGAAAACAGTATAATATTAGAACCTTAGCTTTCTATAATTTAGAAAACTTATTTGATACTATTAACGACACTACTATTAATGATGAAGCTAGCCCAATGATGGAGCTTAAATCTAATAGATCTAAAGTTTATTGGGATAAAATTGATAAACTTGGAAGTGTTATTGCACAAATTGGAGCAGAAAAAGCAAACACATCTCCTGCAATTATTGGTGTTTCTGAAGTAGAGAATTTAAGTGTATTAGAAGATTTAGTAAAATCTAAACACTTAAAAAGTAAAAAATACGGAATTATACATTACGATTCTCCAGACAAAAGAGGAATAGATGTAGCTTTATTATACCAAAAAAGATATTTTAAACCTATACATCATGAAGCGTTTAACCCAAATATTTACAGAAACAATAGAAAGGTCTATACAAGAGATCAATTATTAGTTTCTGGATATTTAGATGATGAATTGATTCATGTAATTGTAAATCACTGGCCTTCTAGAAGTGGAGGTGAAGCTAAAAGTAGACCTCTTAGAGAAAAAGCTGCTTATCAAAACACAAAGATTATTGAACAAATTAGAGAAAAGCATGAGAATCCTAAAATCATAACAATGGGAGATTTTAATGATGACCCAATAAACTCAAGCTTTAAAGAGGTTTTAAAAACAAAAAGCCGTAAAAAAGAAGTTGGTGAATTAGATATTTACAATCCTTATGAAGATTTACATAGAAGAGGGTTTAACACTTTAGGATATAGAGATAATATCAATTTATTTGATATGATTTTAATTTCTTCTCCATTATTAGATAAAGGCGAAAAAGACTTTTCTACATATAAAATGTACAAGGCAATGATATTTAACAAGCGTTTTTTAACAAATAAACGTGGTCAGTTTAAAGGTTATCCTTTTAGAAGTTTTTCTTACGGTGGTTATACAGGTGGTTACTCAGATCACTACCCAGTTTACATGTATTTAATTAAAGAGAAAAAATAAGCTTAATTTATTACAAAAATAAAAACCCACAATATTTGAATATTGTGGGTTTTTTGATAAAAAATTATTGCCTTAATTACAAGTTATTCTTTAACTGAAACAAACTTGTAATATAAATAGGTGTAAGCATCTCTAGGTATAATGTTTATCCACTTTTTATGTTTTAAATACCATTTAAAACGTATAGAATTTACTCCTTTTGTTAAATAAGCAGCAATAAAAGGATGTATATGTAATTGAATCTTTTTATTGGTTGATTTGCCACTTTGCATCTTAGAAATGTATTTTTCTAAGTCTGCTTCTATTTTATCTAACAAAACTATTGGGGCTTCTACTTGCCCATCTTTATTTGGATTTTCTTCGGTAGTTTTAATATTCATTACAGGTCTTACTCTTTGCCTAGTAATTTGTATTAATCCAAATTTACTTGGAGGTAATATTTTGTGTTTTGTTCTATCTAAAGACATAGCCTCTTTTAAATGCTGATACAGTTTATTTCTGTTTTCAGATTTATGCATATCAATAAAATCAACAACTATAATACCACCCATATCACGTAATTGTAATTGACGTGCTATTTCTGTGGCTGCTATTAAATTTACTTCTAATGCAGTCTCTTCTTGAGAACCAGCTTTGTTAGAACGATTTCCACTATTTACATCTATAACATGTAAAGCTTCTGTGTGCTCTATTACCAAATAAGCACCTTTACTCATGGATACTGTTTTTCCGAAAGAAGTTTTGATTTGTCTTTCTATTCCGTATTTTTCAAATATGGGAACAGAAGATCTATGCAGTTTTACAATTTTTTCCTTTTCAGGATATATTTCTTGTAAATACTCTTTAATCTCAACTTTTAATGTTTCATCATTTGTAACTATGTTAGTAAAGCTTTCATTCATTACATCTCTTAAAATAGAAGATGCTCTATTTAACTCACTTAATATTTTAGTTGGTGTATTTGTGTTTGCAATTCGCTTACACATTGTTTTCCAACGTTCTAATGAGTTTTGTAAATCTTTATCTAATTCAGCCACTTTCTTTCCTTCTGCAACAGTTCTTAAAATAACACCAAACCCTTTTGGTTTAATGCTTTTTGCTAATCTTTTTAAACGTTCTTTTTCTTTTGGGTCTTCGATTTTTTGAGAAACCGAAACTCGATTAGAAAAAGGAACAAGAACTAAAAATCTACCAGCAATAGAAAGCTCTGAGCTTAATCTTGGGCCTTTTGTAGATATTGGTTCTTTTACGATTTGTACCAACAGGTTTTGCCCTGTTTTTAAAACATCAGTAATACTACCATCTTTATTGATGTCTGGTTGAAATCGGAAATTTTTTAAAGTGAATTCTTTATACTTACCTGTGCTTACTTTCTTAATGAATGCGTTTAATGAGTTTACTTGCGCACCTAAATCATGATAATGTAAAAACCCATCTTTTGGGTAACCTACATTTACAAATGCTGCATTTAAACCAGATAATACTTTTCCTATTTTGGCTAAAAAAATATCGCCTACAGAAAATTTATTATCTGTTGTTTCATTATTTAATTCAATAAGTTTTCCATCTCTTAATAAGGCAAAATCAATATCAGCTGAATTTGAACGAATTATTAATTCTGTTTTCATACTGAAAATGGTTTTAACACTGCACTTCATTGTGCAGATGGATTAATATTGTCAGGTATTTATAATACCAGTGAGGTTTTATTAAAACCTCGATGTCAATGAACTTTTAGTTTTTTCGCTAAATTATAAACGAAAAAGTAAGCTACTGCTTACTTTTTCTTCTTATGTCTATTAGCTCTTGCTCTTTTCTTTCTTTTGTGAGTTGAGATCTTTGCTCTCTTTCTTTTTTTACCACTTGGCATAATTATCTTGTGTTTTTTTAAACTTTTTAAAGCTTAGATTACTATTATACTATTTAACAGCTACTTTGTTTTTAACTCCTTCAGTAAATGTTTTTGCTGGTTTAAACGCTGGAATATTGTGCGCTGGAATTTTAATTGTAGTATTTTTAGATATGTTTCTACCTGTTTTTTCGGCTCTAGTTTTTATAATAAAACTTCCAAAACCTCTTAAATAAACATTTTCACCACTTTCTAATGCATCTTTAACTTCAGCCATAAATGCTTCTACAGTTGCTAAAACGTCTGTTTTTTCAATTCCTGATTTGTCTGAAATTTTTGATACGATATCTGCTTTCGTCATGTCTTTATTTTTATTGTTTTAATTTCAAAAATGCGGATGCAAATATATGATAATTAATCAATTCCGAAAACAATAAATATTAAATTTGTTATGATTTTTATAGTTAATATTGCAAACCTATTTTTTTTGAATGATTTTTTCTAATAAACTAATTCTATGGTACTTACAAAACAAGAGAGATTTACCTTGGCGTAAAACTAAAAATCCATATCATGTTTGGTTATCAGAAATTATACTTCAGCAGACAAGAGTTGCCCAAGGTTTAGATTATTATTTAAAATTTATTGACGCTTTTCCAACTGTAAATCATCTTGCAAATGCAGAAGAAAGTACTGTTTTAAAATTATGGCAAGGTTTAGGATATTACTCTAGAGCTAGAAATTTACATTTTTCAGCAAAATACATCTTAAACGAGTTAAATGGTGAGTTTCCAAAGACCTATAAAGAAATTGTAAAACTAAAAGGTGTAGGCGATTATACAGCATCTGCTATTGCTTCTATGTGTTTTAATGAGCCAACTGCTGTTGTAGATGGCAATGTATATAGAGTACTTTCTAGATATTTTGGTATAGATACTCCAATAAATTCATCAGCAGGTATTAAAGAATTTAAAGCTTTGGCTCAATCTTTAATTGATGATTCTCAACCAGGCACTTTTAATCAAGCTATTATGGATTTTGGAGCTATACAATGCAAGCCAAAAAAACCATTATGCATGTTTTGTCCTTTTGCTGATAGCTGTGTTGCTTTTCAAAAAAACAAAATTGATCTACTACCCGTAAAAGAAAAGAAGCTAAAAATAAAAAATAGATATTTTAATTTTTTAGTGATTAAAACAGCTGATGATAAAACCATTTTAAAAGAAAGAAAAGGAAAAGGCATTTGGCAAGGGTTATTTCAATTTCCATTATTAGAAAGTGATAAAAACATAGATAAGAACGACTTAATTTCTTCTGAAATGTTTAATGAAATGTTTCCAAATGAAGTTTCAATTTCATTATTTAATAAAAAAGAAGTTGTACATAAATTATCTCATCAACATTTACATACTCAGTTTTGGATTATAGAGTTAAACCATCAAAAAGATGCAAATATTGATTGGAAAGCTATAGAAAACTATCCAGTTCCTGTATTAATTTCGAATTTTTTAGAAGAATATCTCTCATAAAAAATTGATATTTTTTCTTACATTTGATTAGAAATATAAAAGCTATGGCAGGTACAATAAATAAAGTAATTTTAATTGGTAATTTAGGTGATGATGTAAAAATGCATTATTTTGATGATCAAAATTGTGTAGGTCGTTTTCCTATTGCAACTTCAGAAAGTTATACAAATAAACAAACTGGAGAAAAAATTACAAATACAGATTGGCACAATATTGTGGTTAGAAATGGACTTGCAAAAGTCTGCGAAAAATACCTGACAAAAGGTGATAAAGTTTATGTTGAAGGAAAATTAAAAAATCGTCAGTGGGAACAAGATGGTGTAAAACGTTATGCTACAGAAGTTCATGTAAATGAAATGACTATGCTATCTAACAAGAAAAACAACGAAAACCCAACGTCACCTCAACAAAATCAACAGCCTTCTACTACTCCAAAATCTGTAGTGCAAGAAGAAGATGATGATTTACCATTTTAGTAACTAAATTTTTAAAATTTGGATCCAGATCCTGAACTATTATTAACATTTTTACTCTCTTTTGATTTTTTAACATCAATAAATGCTATTGTATTAATTGTGCTATTAATTTGTTCTGCATTAATATCTGGGACAGAAGTAGCCTTTTTTTCGCTATCGCAATCAGATTTAAACGAACTCTCTAATGAAGGTAAAGAAGACAACATAATAGTTACTTTACTAGAAAGACCTAGAAAATTATTAGCTACTATTCTAATTACTAATAATTTTATAAATATTTTAATAGTACTTCTTTTTGCCTCTTTAGCAGAAACTTTATTTGGTGATTTCGATTATGAAATGAATTTATATTTCTTTTCACTTCCTATTCGTTTTTTAATAGAAGTAATATTAGTTACTTTTTTAATTCTATTATTTGGTGAAGTTTTACCTAAAGTTTATGCGTCTAGAAATGCATTACGTTTTTCTAAATTAATGGCTAAATTCATCAATTTTGTAAATCTAATTTTAACTCCTTTTAGCTTACCATTAATTACATTAACAAAGTTTATAGAAAAAAAATTAGGTAATAAAAACTCAAACTTTTCAGTAGAAACTTTATCTCAAGCATTAGAATTAACATCTGAAGGAGCAACAACAAAAGATGAGCAAAAAATTCTTGAAGGCATTGTAAATTTTGGAAACACAGAAACTGTGCAAATTATGAAACCTAGAATAGACATTTTTGCATTATCTGATGATGAAGAATATGAAGTGGTTCTTGATAAAATTTTAAAAAACGGATATTCTAGAAATCCAGTTTACAATGACAGTATAGACAATATTGTTGGTGTTTTATATGCTAAAGATTTATTAGCCCATTTAAATAAGAAAAATTTTAAATGGCAAAACTTATTACGTGAAGCTTATTTTGTGCCAGAAAATAAAAAGTTAGACGATTTGCTAGACGATTTTAGAGCCCGTAAAAACCACTTAGCTATTGTAGTTGATGAATATGGAGGTACAAGTGGATTGGTTACTTTAGAAGACGTTATTGAAGAAATTGTAGGTGATATAAATGACGAGTTTGATGATGATGATTTACAATATTCAAAAATTGATGAAAACAATTATATTTTTGAAGGAAAAACAACCATCAAAGATTTTTGTAAGGTATTAGATGACGAAGACGAAGCTATTTTTGAGGAAGAAAAAGGAGAAAGTGAAACATTAGCAGGTTTTTTATTAGAAATCTCTGGAAGATTCCCAAAAAAAGGTGAAAAAATAATATTCAAAAATTATACGTTTACAATAGAAGCGTTAGATAAAAAGCGCATAAAACAAATAAAAGCCACAAGAAATGCGTAAGCTACTTTTTTTATTTATGCTAACTATTTTTAGTTCTTGTAAAGAAGATACATTACCAAAACCAAAAGCTTATTTAAGTTTAGAGTACCCTAATAAATCTTATACTCAATTATCTTTACAAAGACCTTTTACTTTTGAAGTAGCCAATAACACTGTTGTTGTAAATGAACCCAACAATTGGTTAAAAATTAAATATCCAGACTTAAAAGCGTCTATAGATATCACTTACAGACCTATTAAAAACAACTTAAAAGAATTATTAACAGAAGCAGAAAAACTAGTTTTTAAACATGCAGTAAAAGCAGAACAAATTATACCTAAAGACTTTGTAAATAAAGAAAAAAGAGTTTTTGGCAGCTTATATGAAATTACTGGTAATGCAGCCTCTCACTTACAATTTCATGTAACAGACAGTACTAATAATTTTGTGAAAGGATCTTTGTATTTCTATGCAAGACCAAATTACGATTCTATTTTACCTGCAGTTGAATATATTAAAGAAGATATTTTAAAATTGGTTGAAACTTTAGAATGGGAAAAATAATTTTATTGCTTTTTATATCTTTAACAATCTCTTCTTACGCACAGTCTGATAAATTTAAAGAACAAGTTACTATTGTAAATTCTTTTAAGGCAGATTTTTATACATCTCCAAAATCAATAATATTTGTGTTTAATGACTCTGGTCATCTAGGAAATTATTATACAAAATTATTTAAAGATTTAAAAAAAACATTACGCAAAGAAAAAATAAAAGTTGGGTCTGAATTTAATTTTTCTAACAAAAAAGACTTTGCTAATGATATTTCTAATGCTCCAAAAAATAAAAATAAGAGATCTGATTTTGAATTTATATGTAACATAACTACAGAGCACTATAAAGACCCAGAAGAATGGAAAAATTATAAAGATTTAAAAAAAAGAAAAACACAACATAACTTAATCTTTACCATGTATAATAATAAATATGAGAGGGTTTTAAAACTAAAACTTTTTATACAATCATATTATACAATAGCTACAAAAACAAAAGAAACTTCTATTCTTTTTTATGAATTTATAAAGTAATTAATAACTAGAAATTCCGCCTGTTAAATTTAAAACATTTAACTCTGGATAAACTTTTTTCATTTTTTCTGTGGCTCTGTAACTATTAAATCCACGTTGACAAACCATTACATAAGTTTTAGCATAATCGACTTCTATTTTAGTTGCATCAAATTGTTGAATTGGTATAGTTTTATCTACTTTAAATGGTAATTTTAGGTTTGGTAATACAGCAATTAACTCTAAATTTTGCTCCCCTATTTTCTCTTTTAATGCTTTAGGCGAAATTTGCCAATCTGGATTTTGTGAAGAACAAGCCAAATCAAAATAAGTCTGTGTTTTAAAAAGTTTTGCAATTTTATCTTTAGTAAAAACGGACTTCAATTTCATTTTTAATTGTTTGTTTTGTAAAGCATTGTAAATTAACAATTCATTTATTATAGGTTTTCCTATACCTGTAATTAATTTTAAAACCTCGTTTACTTGCGCTGTTGCTATCATACCCACAATTGCGTTTAAAGTACCCGTTGTTGAACAATTTGGAATATCTGTAGCCATTTCTGGAAAAGCATCTCTTAAATTTGTAGAGTAATTACCTTCTTTTTGTAATACATTAAATGTAGCTACATAGCCATCAAATTTATATAAAGAACCATAAACTAGTGGTTTGCTTTTTATAACACAGGCATCATTTAGTAAATACTTTGTGGGTAAAGAATCTGTACCATCAACCACAATATCAACGCCATTGATTAACTCAAAAACATTATCTTTAGTTATAGGCTTATTTGTAAAACTAACTTCAGTAAAAGGAGCCCTCTTTTTTATAAAATTAGATAACACTTCTGCCTTAGGTTTTCCAACATCATCTAATGCGTAAAAAACTTGTCTATGTAGGTTAGTTTCATCAACAGTATCAAAATCTACTAAATGAATTTTACCTAGACCACTTGAAGCCAAATATACAGCTATAGGACTTCCTAAACCTCCACAACCTACTACTAAAACTGATGTATTTTGAAGCTTTTGCTGTCCTTCTTCACCAATTTCAGAAAGTGTAATTTGACGTTTAAAAAGTTGATTTTTATCCATTATTAGCTAATTCATTTTTAGCTGACTTAAATTCTTCTGGTGTATTTATATTTCTAATAAAGCTGTCATCTATTTCAACAACTTCAACATCAGAATTGATTAGCATTTTACGTGGGCAAGAATATCCTTGTGCTAAATATTGCAACAAAATTGGGTAAGCTTTTGGCTCATAAATAGTGATTAAAGGTTCTACAAAAGTTGCACTTTTTCCTTTAATTGCTGTTGCTACTTTACTAGGGTTTCTTTTTTCTAATAATAAAGAAATTATATCTTCATTTATAAAAGGTAAATCTGTAGCTAAAACAAACCAAGCTATATTTGGGTCTTTTTGAAAAGCAGAACAAATACCTCCAAAAGGTCCTAAATTGATAAACTTATCTGAAATTTCATTTTCACTTTCCCCTTTTTGAACTGAATAAAAGGTTTCTAAATTGTGGCTTTCTAACAATTCTTTTGCAACTACTTTTTGTGGCTTTCCAAAATAATTGAGTTCAGACTTATCTGTACCCATTCTTGTACTTTTTCCACCCACTAAAATCAAGCCTTGTATAGGTGCTATCTTTTCTTTGATTAAATTATGAACATGATTTGAAATAGCATCAATTTCATCAATCGTGTAACACTTTACGTTTTTGATTTGAGGATATTTTTCTTCTAAAAAATCAAAAAAATTAGTTTCAGAATTTAGTTTAATTACAAACTGAATATTTTGTAATTGATCTAATCTTTTTAAAACGGATGCTTCTTTTGATTCATCTAAAATTAGTATTTGCTTAGCTCCTTGATAATGATTTCCATTAATAAAAACAAAATCAAACTGAGCAAAATCTAATCGTTGTTGGTATTTATTTATACTTCCAGAAGTTGTTATTTGAACATTCCCTTCATGATGAAAAACATATTCTGATAGTTGATTTTTATCTACATCTTTAGCATGTGAAGCATCAAAATATCCCAATTTATATTGGGTGAGTTTTTTAGAAATCTGATGCACTAAATTAGAAATTGTATTACAATTTGTTCCTAAAATAGCAATTTCATTAGGTGCAAAATTATCATTATCTCTTCTAACTAAATTTGTATGCTTTTGATGTTTACTCATTTTTTATATCTGATTTTCCTCCAGTTTTTTCAATCAATTTTACTTCTTTAATTACCATTTTTTGACTGATACTTTTACACATGTCATAAATAGTTAAACAAGCAATATTTACACCAGTTAAGGCTTCCATTTCTACACCCGTTTTTCCTTCAATTGTTACTTTACAAAGCACTTCTATATGTTCTGTATCAATAACATTAATATCTACATCTACGCCATTTATTAATAATGGATGACACATAGGAATTAACTCTGAAGTCTTTTTTACACCTTGAATTCCTGCAATAATAGCTGTTTGAAAAACAGGACCTTTTTTAGTGATTAACTCATCATTTGTAAAATGAGAAATTATCTCCTCTCCTAAAAACATTGTTGCTTTTGCAATAGCCGTTCTTTTGGTAATTTTCTTGTCAGAAACATTTACCATTTTAGGATTTCCTTTTTTATTGATGTGTGTAAAATTGCTCATTAAAATATTAATTTATAAAGCCAAAATATAGATTGAATAAGACCTATCAATATAAAAACTTTAATTAATCCATTGACAATAAATTCAAGAGGTTTATGATACCATTTTTTATTCGATTTGAAATAATGCTCATTTTCCTCAAGAATTTCAATTCTTGTTTTATTTAAAGGTTCAATCCAACCTAAGTTAATAGGTGCTCTTTTATCAAACCATTCACCTTTTTTAAATTTAATTGTAGCATAGTGATCTTCTTTTGATAGATGAAAATCAAAATCTTGTAAAATATCCAATAACTCTTTTGTGAATTTTATTACTCCTTTTTTGTTAGCTTTAATAAATGTATTGTTATAGTCTTCAAGATAATATACTCCAAAATATGCTTCTTGATTATCATCTTTCTCATTTTCTAATATTTTTTTTACATTAATTAAATCCTCTCTTTTCATAATCTATACTTAATAATTCCAAATACCTCTCCTTGCTTATAAACAGTTTCTTCAGTTTTTGGCAATTGAACAAATGCATCTGCATTTACTAAACTTGCTAAATCTCCAGAACCATTTCCTTTAATTGGTGTGGCTAATGTATGACCAAATTTATCACTTAATTTTACTTGTAAAAAGTATGTTAAATTTGGTTTAAAAGTTACATCTTCAGTTAAAATGGCAGTTTCTTCTTTTGTTTTAACTCCTACTGATTTATAATACCAAGGATAAAAATACGCCAAACAATTTACAAAAGTTGATATTGGATTTCCAGGAAATGCAAACACTTTACAAGCATTGGTTTCACCCATCCAAAAAGGTTTTCCAGGTCTTTGAGCTACTCTATGAAATCTTTTTTCTACACCCAATTCATCAAAAACTTCTGGTAAAAAATCGAATTTACCTTTACTCACTGCTCCACTACAAAGCAAGACATCATAATCGTTTAAAAACTGAGCAATTTTTTGCTTTAAAATGGGCTTATCATCTGTAATATGCGAAGTTTCAGATTCAATTTTTAAATGCTCTAAAGCTGCAACTAAGGTAAATACATTACTTCTTCTAATTTGATGTTCTTCAGGTTTATCGTTTACAGCAACCAATTCATCACCTGTTGAAAGTATCATTATTTTAGGTTGTTTAGCCACTTTAATGGTAGATTTACCAACTGTAGCAAAAACGCCAATTTCTGCTGCTGAAATGATGGTGTTTTTCTCAATTAAAATTTCTCCAACTTTTCTATCTTTTCCTTTTACATGAATATTTTGGAAGTCTAAAACTTCATTTATCATGATTCTTGCAACACCATTTTTTATTTCTACATCTTCATATCTTATAACAGCATTTGTGTTCTTTGGTAAAACAGCACCTGTCATTACCTCAATACAATTTTCTGAATTTTGTAATGAAATTTGTGGACTTCCTGCAGGTTGAATTCCTTCAACCTTAAATTCTCTTTGACCCTTTTGAAAAGCATTAAAATCAATGGCAATACCATCCATTGAAACTCGGTTAAATGGTGGAAAATCTCTATCTGCAACAATGGTCTCTTTTAAAATTCTACCAACAGATTTGATAAATGGAATTTCTTCAACTCCAAAATCTTGGGTTGAGTTTAAAATGATATGCTTTGCCTCTTCTACTGAAATCATTTATAGTTTTTATAATAAAAATACCAATCAAAGGCTTCATAAAGATTATACAATGCTCCAATAAGTGTAACAATCCAAACACCTTTTTTAAAAAATATTTTTAAAATGAAATAAAATAAAATTGTAATTAAGGAATAAATAGGAGGCATTATTATTGGAATAAAACCTCCAAACCCAATACTATCAGGTAATTTTGGGAGTTGTCCAATTATAAGACTAATTATCATTACAATTAAAGTAAAGACAATATTGAATTTCGTTTTATCTATATTTTCAAATATTTTTTTTATCATCTAATTAACCACCAATAGTACTCATACTTTCAGAAACATTACCTTTTCTATTGGCTTCTGCTATAAAACCATTTTCTGGTTTTTCTTTGACTAAACTTAAAAACAGTGCTTTTAAATCTTCATTACTTGCTCCATTTCTAATGAAATCTCTAAGATTGAAAACGCCATCATCAAACAAACAGTTTTTAAAAGTTCCTGTACTTGTAATTCTTATTCTGTTACAATCATTACAAATGGTTCTTGTAAAAGCAGGAATAATACCAACAGTTCCTAAATGACCATCAACTTTATAATTTCTAGAAGTTGATGATTTTTCAGACTGTATTTCTTCAACATCAAACTCCGTTTTTATCTCTTCTAAAATTTTTTTAAATGTCCAATTTTCTTTAATATCTCTTTGTCCTTTGCCATTAAATGGCATTTCTTCTATAAAACGAACTGCAACATTTTTATCTTTAGTTAGTCTTACAAAATCATTAATTTCATCTGTATTAAAACCAGATTGTACTACTACATTAAGTTTTAAGTTTAATCTGCTTTTTTCTAACGCTTCAAAAGTTTTATAAATATCTAGAAAAACATCACGTCTTGTAATTTTTGCAAACTTTTCTCTTTGTAAACTATCTATACTTAAATTGATGTGCTTTACTTTTTCTAATTGCTCAATTCTATCTATATAATGTGAAATTAAAGCACCATTTGTTGTGATATTAATTGCGTCTAACAAATCGTTTTGAGACAACATTTCTAAGAAACCAACAAAATCTTTTCTTACAAAGGGTTCTCCACCAGTTAAACGCACTTTTTTAACCCCTAATTCTGTTAATACACGAATTAGACGATACATTTCTTTAAATGTTAATAGTTCTTGTTTGGGTACAATATCAATTCCATGAGCAGGCATACAATATTGACAACGCAAATTGCATCTGTCTGTAACTGCCAAACGCACATACTCTATTTGACGACCAAAACTATCTATTAACTGATTCATTAATTTGGTAATTTTTTACTTACTAAACCATAAATTAATGTACCAATTAATGCACCCAATAAAATAATTAAAGCAGGTAACCATTTAAAACCTAGAATTACAAAAACTGGAGCAGCACAAGCACCTGAAACTCCCCAACCTAAACCAAAAAAAGTTCCTCCAACAAGTGTTCTTATATATCCTTTTTGTTTTTGTTTTGGTGTTATTTTGTTTCCATTAATATCTTTTATTTTTTCGCTTTTAAACAATTGCATAATAATTGCAGATACTACAACTGCACCTCCAATAATGCCAAACATATGAAATGATTCAAAACGAAACATTTCATAAAAACGATACCAAGAAATGGCTTGCACTTTACTCAATACAATTGCGAAAAATATACCTAGTAGTAAAAATTTAATGTTCTTCATAATTAAAATAGAATAGGGATGATAAACCAAACAGCAATAATACCTCCTATAAAAAACCCAATAACAGCTAATAATGATGGCAATTGAAAACTACTTAAACCTGTGATTGCATGACCAGAGGTACAGCCACCTGCATAACGTGTTCCAAAACCTATACAAACTCCAGATAAGATTAATATTAAAAATCCTTTTAAAGAAAAAATAGCTTCGTTGCTAAATATTTCGTCTGGAAAATATTGATTTGAAACATTTGTAAAACCTAAATCTGTTAATTCTTGAATGGTTTTTGGGTTTAAATCTATGGTTTGATTCGGAATTAAAAAATTAGAAGATATAAAACCTCCAATAATTAAACCAATAACAAAAAGCATTGCAAAATCGCGCTCTTTCCAATCTTTTTTAAAGTAATCTGATACTTTACCTGCACCAACCATTGTACATAAAGTCTCAAAATTGGTTGATGCCCCAAAATTTTGGCCAAAATAAAAATACAAAAAGAGGGTTAACGCAATTAGTGGACCTCCTACATACCAAGCCCAAGGTTCTAAAATAAAATCCATTATAATTTTAGTTTTAAATAATTCATAATTTTTTTAGTTGCTCCAAGATTTTCTTGGATGTAATTTGAATTTATTGCTCCTGATTCTTTTCGAAAATCAGGATCTGTTTTTAATTTTAATAATACTTCAGTAAATTCTTTTTGGTTACTGATTGAAATACAACCTTTTGCTGCTACTAAATCTACAGCCTCTTTAAATTTGTCGTATTTATTTCCAATAACTACAGGAATTCCAAAAGTTGCTGGCTCTAATATATTATGTAATCCTGTTTTTAAACCTCCACCAACATATGCTATATCTGCTGCTGCGTAAATTTTGGTTAAAATACCAATTGTATCTATGATAAATACTTGATAATTTGTTAAATCTTTATTTTCTTTTTTAGAATACAAAATAGTTGCTTTTTCTATTGAATTTTGCAGTTCTAAAATAGCATCAGTTTTAATATTATGAGGAGCAATAATAAATTTTTCTTCTTTAGAAGCATGGTTATTAATATAATCTACAATCAATTCTTCATCTTGAATCCAAGTACTACCTGCAACTATTGTGTACTTATTCTCTTTAAATTCATTAATAAAATCGATAGAGTTGTCTTGTGTTAAAATTCTTGAAACTCGATCAAAACGTGTATCTCCTGCAATAGTAACATTTTTAAAATTTATACTTTCTAGTAATTTTTTAGAATTTTTATCTTGTACAAAAAAGTGATCAAATGAATTTAATGCGTTTCTCATAAATTGACCATACCATTTAAAGAAAACTTGTTTTTCTCTAAGAATTCCAGAAATTAAAATAGTAGTACTATTTTTATTTTTGAGTTCTTTTAAGAAGTTTGGCCAAAACTCATATTTCACGAAAATTGCTATTTTTGGATTTACAATTTCTACAAACTTTTTTGCATTAGAATTAGAATCTAAAGGCAAATAACAAATTACATCTGCTAAATTATAGTTTTTACGAATTTCGTAACCAGAAGGAGAAAAAAAGGTAACTAATATTTTATAATTTTTGTAATTGTTTTTTACTTCTTCTATTATTGGCCTTGCTTGCTCAAATTCTCCTAAAGATGCTGCATGAAACCAAATTGTATTTTGTTTTCTTAATACTTCTATTTCTTTAAACACTTCTTTTCTTCCATCAACAAATAGTTTTATTTTATTATTAAATAAAGCCACAATCCTTAAAAGAATTGATACTTTAAAAACTATAAGATTATAGAGAAATTTCATAAATGTAAAAGTACAAATTAGCCCTAAATTAATGGCACAAAAAAACGCTCAAACAATGTTTGAGCGTTTATATTATTTAATCTTTGTATTTCTTAAGCCTCAAATGGAGTCACAGAAACATAAGATTTATTATCTCTTTTCTTTTGGAATTCTACAATACCATCAACTTTAGCGTGTAAAGTATGATCTTTACCCATGTAAACATTTTCACCTGGGTTGTGAGCAGTTCCTCTTTGACGAACAATAATATTTCCTGCAATTGCAGCTTGTCCTCCAAATATTTTAACACCTAAACGTTTCGATTCTGATTCTCTACCGTTTTTTGAGCTACCAACTCCTTTTTTATGTGCCATGATATAATGGTTTTAAAGTTTTTAATTATTTAGATAAAGCTTCTATTAATTCTGCTTTCTTTAAAGAAGTGTATCCAGTGATACCTTTTTCTTTAGCTACAGCTTTTAATTCTGCAACAGTCATAGAACTGTAATCTGCAGAAGCTTCTTTTACCTCAGCTTTTGGTGCTTCTTCTTTTTTTGATGCTGCTTTTTTAGCAGTTTTCTTAGCACCTGAAGCAGCAATAGATTCTATTTGAATCTCGCTTAAATACTGTCTGTGTCCGTTTTTCTTTCTGTATCCTTTTCTTCTTTTCTTTTTGAAAACGATAACTTTATCACCTTTTAAGTGACTTAAAATCTGAGCTGTTACTGAAGCTCCTTCTATAGCTGGGGCGCCAATAGTTACATTTCCATTATCATCAGTTAAAAGAACGTTATCAAAAGTTACTTTTGATCCTTCTTCACCTTGTAAACGGTTAACGTAAACCTTTTGGTCTTTTGCTACTTTAAACTGCTGCCCTGCTATCTCTACGATTGCGTACATACTATTTGTTTTGCGTATTTATACTATTTACTTGCATTTTGTTCTTTAAAATGCGGATGCAAATATACATCTTTTTTAATAGTTAACAACATCATCTCTAATAAATTAATTTTAACTTTTTTATACGTAAAATGATAGTGTTTTTCTGTGTAATAACTAGAAGCTTTCTTATTTTTGAGAAACGTAAATTCATGCAATTATTTTGTAACAAATATTTGCTGTTTGCGTCAGATAGTATCGAAATTTATAAATTAAATAAAAACTAATGAAGAAAAGTATTTTATCTCTAGCTTCTGTTATGCTTTTTGCTTTTGCAGCAAATGCACAGAAAGTTGAGTTTGAAGAGTATGACTTAAAGAATGGATTGCATGTAATTTTACATCAAGATAATTCTGCACCTGTTGTTACTGTTAATGTAATGTATCATGTAGGAGCAAAAGATGAAGAAAATGGAAAAACTGGTATGGCCCATTTTTATGAACACCTATTATTTACTGGAACAAAAAATATAGAAAGAGGTAAGTGGAGTGAAATACAATCTGCAAGAGGTGGTACTGGAAATGCTAGTACAGACTGGGATAGAACTAACTACTACCAAACTTACCCTTCTAATGAATTAAAATTAGCTTTATGGATGGAATCTGAGCGTATGCTACATCCTATTATTGATCAAAAAGCTGTAGATACTCAAAATGAAGTTGTAAAAGAAGAAAAGCGTCAACGAATGGATAATGCTCCTTATGGAAAAGTTATTTATGGAGATGTTTACAACGAAATTTTTGATAAGCATAATTATGGTAGACCGATGATTGGTTACATTAAAGATTTGGATGCTGCAAAATTAGAAGAGTTTCAAGCTTTTTATAATAAATGGTACATGCCAAACAATGCTGTTTTAGTGGTTGCTGGTGATTTTGATAAAGCTGAAGCTAAGACTTGGGTAAAAGATTATTTTTCTTCTATACCTAAAAGAGAAACTCCAAAAAGAGAAAAAATTGTTGAACCAGTTAGAACAAAAGAAAAAAGAGTAAAAGTTTATGACGCTAATATTCAATTACCTTTAGTGGGTATGGGCTTTATAACTCCTTCTTTTAAAGAAAGAGATGCTAAAGTTTTAGATGTTATATCAACTATTTTAAGTAATGGTAAAAGTTCTAGATTATACAAAAAATTAGTTGACGATAAAAAAATGGCTTTACAAGCATTTTCATTTTCTAGACCTTTAGAAGATTACAGTGTTTATTTAATTGGTTCTATATTGGCTCAAGGTGCTGATAAAGACGAATTAATAAAAGAAATTGATGACGAAATTGTAAAATTACAAACAGAATTAATTTCTGATGAAGACCTACAAAAAGTAAGAAATAAATTCGAAAATCAGTTTGTTGCTTCTAACTCTAATGTACAAGGAATTGCTGCTACTTTAGCAAGAGAATACTTATTAGGTGGAGATACAAATAGAATTAATAACGAATTAGATATTATTAACTCTATCACTAAAGAAGAAATTAGAGAGGCTGCTAAAAAATATTTAGCAAAAAACAAACGTGTTGTTATGGATTACTTACCAGAATCTCAAAAAAAATAATCAATCTAAAAGAAGAATAATGAAAACGAAGATATATTCAATGATAACCTTACTGTTCTTAGCAGTAAGTATTTCTGCTCAAGTTGATAGAACTAAAATGCCAGAATCTGGTACTGCTCCAAAAATAAATATTGGAACACCTAAGAAATTTACATTAAAAAACGGACTACAAGTATTAGTAGTAGAAAACCATAAATTACCTAGAGTATCTGTTACTTTAAATATTGACAACCCTCCAATGGCTGAAGGTGACAAGAAAGGAGTTTCAGGTTTTGTAGGAGGCTTGTTAGGTACAGGTTCTACAACAATCTCTAAAGAAGAATTTGATAAAGAAGTAGACTATTTAGGAGCAAATATTGGTTTTGGCTCTGAAAGTGCTTTTGCAAGTTCTCTTTCTAAATATTTTCCAAGAGTTTTAGAATTAATGGCAGATGCTGCTTTTAATCCTGTGTTTTCTAAAGAAGAATTTGATAAGCAAATGAAACAATCTTTAGATGGAATTAAAAACTCAGAAAATAGTGTGTCTGCAATTGCTGGTAGAGTTGATAGATTATTAACCTATGGTAAAGATCATCCTTTTGGAGAATTCACGTCAGAAGAAACATTAAAAAATATTTCTTTAGATGACGTTAAAAATTACTACAATAAAGTGTTTAAACCTAATAATGCTTATTTAGTGGTTATAGGTGATGTAAACTACAAAAAAGTAAAAAAGCAAATAACCAAGTTATTTAGTGGCTGGGAAAAAGGTGAAATGCAAACTCAAGCTTTACCTGAAGTTACAAATCCAGAAACTACAGAAATTAACTTTATAAATATGCCTAATGCTGTACAATCTGAAGTTGCTATAATCAATACTGTTGATTTAGATATGAAAGATAAAGACTACTATGCAGTATTACTTGCAAACCAAATTTTAGGTGGTGGAGGTACAGGTAGATTGTATAAAAATTTACGTGAAGACAAAGGATATACTTATGGCGCTTACTCAAGTGTTGGTGCAAGTAGATATGCATCACGTTTTAAAGCTTCTGCATCTGTAAGAAATATGGTTACAGATAGTGCTGTAGTAGAATTTATGAAAGAAATAAATACTATTCGTTATAAGAAAGCTACACAAGAAGAATTAGATATTGCAAAAGCAAAATACGTAGGTAATTTTGTAAGAAACGTACAGAATCCTGGTACAGTAGCTAGTTACGCAATAAGTATTTTACAAAATGATTTACCTAAAGATTATTACGAAAACTATCTTAAAAACATAAACGCAGTTACACTAGATGATGTACAAAATGCTGCAATTAAATATTTTAAAGGTAATAAAACAAGAATTGTTATTACAGGTAAAGCTATTGACGTACTTAAGAATCTTGAAAAAACAGATTACGTAATTAAGTATTTTGATAAAGAAGGTAACCCAACTGAAAAACCAGAAATGACATTACCAATACCTGAAGGTGTTACTGCTGCAACTGTTGTAGATAAATACTTTGAAGCAATTGGAGGTAAAGATAAAGTATTAGCTGTTACATCTACAATGATGACAGCAAATGCAACTATACAAGGTACACCTATTGTACTTACTTCTAAAGCTGCTGCACCAAACAAAACATCTCAAATAATATCTGTAATGGGTAGTGTGATGTCTAAAACTGTTTTTGATGGTGAGCAAGGTTACCAAGAAGCAAGAGGTCAAAAAATGAACTTACCTGTAGCTCAAATAGAAAAGGCTAAAAAGAACATGGCTCCTTTTAGTGATTTAGCTTATAAAAATGGGTTATTAGATAGAATTGAACCTATTGATGGTAAAAACTTTTACGTAATTAAATTTGATGATGTAGAAGTATTCTATGATTATGAAACTGGTTTAAAAGCAAAAGAAGTTAGAACTGCAAAAGGTCCTCAAGGTGAAGTTAAAATACCAACAACTTACTCAAACTATAAAGTAGTAGATGGTATATTATTTCCTTATGAAATTGGTCAAAAAATGGGACCTATGGATTTAAAATTCGAAGTAAAAGAAATTAAAATTAATTCTGATGTAACAGATGAAGATTTTAAATAATTTCTAATTTTAGTATAAAATAAAAAAGTCAAAACTTATTGTTTTGGCTTTTTTTAATTTTATAAATTATTTAGACTTGTTAAGTAAATAAACCCCTAATAAAATTATAAGACCTGCAAATAATTGAGTAACACTTAATTCTTCACCATCTAAAATACCCCAAAAAACCGCTACAATTGGTATTAAATAAGTAACAGAAGATGCAAATATAGGTGTAGCCAAATGCACCATTTTATTGTAAAAAACTTTAGCAATGCCAGTCCCAAAAATAGCTAATACAGTTATATAACCTAATGATGATAAATTATTTGAATCCGTAAAAGAAAAATCAGTAAAGAAACCAGTACTTATTAAAACAATTAAAGCAGGTATTATTAATAATAAAAAATTACCTGTTACAATACTTAACGCACTTAAATCATTCAAATATCTTTTTACAATATTTACATTAAGTGCATAACCAATAGATGCTAAAACTATTAATAAAGAAAACCAATAATTTTGATTAGGGTTTAAATCTGCACCTTTTAAAATTAAAATAACAGTTCCTATTAGACCTATAGTTATACCAATAAATTGTCGTTTTTTAAAACATGCTCCAAAAATTAAAATTCCAAAAATAAAAGTATTAAAAGGTGTGAGCGAGTTTAAAATAGAAGCAATAGAACTATCTATACCATTTACTGCATAAGCAAATAAAAAGACAGGAAAAAATGTACCTAATAAAGAAGTAGTAACAATATGTTTGTAATGTTTCTTTTTAATTTTTTTAAGGCTTTTAAAACTAATAGATAACAAAAAGAAACCTGCAATTAACATTCTTAAAGCTCCAACTTGAATAGGAGTTAAACCTAAAAGTGCTTTTTTTATTAAAATAAAAGAACTACCCCAAACTAATGAAAGTAATATTAAATAAAACCACTTTTTTTGATGGTTGGTCATAATTTGCTGTATATAATGCAAAAATCCGATAAATATTCCGTTTCTATTTTGATTATTAATAAATTTGTACAATAATTAAATTATAAAATCTAATGAGCTTAAAAAACACCATAGTTGCATCTCTATTATTTTGTTTTGTTTTAGTAGGATGTAAAACAGAAGAGAAAAAAGAATTAAAAAAAGAAAATGTCTCTTTAGCCATTTCTGGTATGACATGTGAAATAGGTTGTGCAAAAACCATACAATCTAAATTATCTAAAAAAGAAGGCGTAATAGATGCTAAAGTTATTTTTACAGATAGTATTGCCAATATTGAGTTTGATGCAAATACTGTAACTAAAAAAGAATTAATTGCTTTTGTAGATGGAATTGCAGGAGGAGATTTATACAAAGCATCAGAAACTACTAAAAAAACTCATGAATGCACTAAAGAATGTAAAGAAAAGTGTGAGTTAAAAGAAGGTAAAAAAGAATGCAAAGAGAATTGTACAATGGCTTGTTGTAAAGACAAAAAAGCTTAATCAAAGTTTATCAAATAAAAAAAGCAGGCTATACAGCCTGCTTTTTTTTATTTAGTAATAATATCTTACTTTCTAGTCCAATTTGCTCCCCAAGTAGCATAATCAGTTCCAGTTAACGTATTATCTTCTGTGTAGAAATCTGCATCAGTAAAAGTAGATCCAGTATCGTTTTTCAACTTAACATTAACATCAGCAAAAATTACTGAGTTTACATTTAAATCACCACTTAATACTCCAGCACCAGTTGGATTATCTCCTTGGTCTCCATCTAAATCAAAACCTTCGTTAAAACCTTCTATCCAAACATTAGTAAATATACCTTGAGTACCAGCTCTTAAACGAATTGCTTCATTACCTGTACCAGAACCTAAGCCAATAATTGTTAAATTAGTTACAGTTGGTTTAGAGAAATATTTAGGATTAGAATTGTTACCTATGTCTGTATTGTAACCATCAGCTTCAATACCTTTATCATGATCTGGACCATGCTTTACATATGCATCAGTAATTGTACCTGTGTAACCTTCTGTCCAGTCTATAGAATCATCTTGAGCATTAACAACAGAAACATTGCTTACATTTACTGTACCTCCAAAAAACTCAACACCATCGTCATTACCTTCAAACATTTGTATGTGCTCTATAACCGTTTTATTTCCAACTCCGTAAAAAGAGAAACCATTATTTTCTGATTGACCATCTGCTTTACCTCCTGAATATTCAACTCTTACGTAACGTAAAATACCAGAATTATCATCAGCTGCAGTACCACCATAAGGTAGGTTAGCAATTTCTGAAGTAGAAGTTGATGTCCCTGAAACAGAGTTTATAGGAGCTTTACCTAATAAAATTAAACCTCCCCAATCACCAGCATTTGGTGTTGTTGCAGAAGAAGTAAAAATAATTGGCTGAGAAGAAGTACCTTCTGCCATAATTTTTGCACCTTGAGCAATAGCTAAATACACATCTGCACCAGTTGCAGAGGCCTTAATAACAGTACCTGCAGGGATAGTTAATGTTGTACCAGTCTCAAAAATTGTAGGACCAGTTAAAATATATTCTTTTGTTGCATCTAAAGTTAAATCTGTTGTGTAATTACCATTAATTTCGATAGCATTACCTGTTGTTGGAGCTCCTCCATTTCCATCTATATTAATTACAATATCAGAAGTTCCATCTTCTCCACAAGAAGTGAATAATAATACTGATAAAAATACTATTGATAAAATTTTAGTTTTCATTTTTTTTAATTTTATAATGTTTCGTTTAATTTAGTTTTTATTAAAAATTATATTTGAAGCTTAAGCTTATATTCATTCCTATTTGAAATTCTGATAAAGTAACATCACCAATTGGTGTCCCTTCTCTTACTCTAGTAATTTTTGGATCTAATAAGTTTTGTGCTTTTAAATTTAGTTCTGTGTTTTCTCCAAATTTATTTTTCCAAATAAAATCTAAAGTTGGTACACCTTTTTCTATGATATTACCAATTTGACCAGAACCTAAAGCGTCTATTCTGTCTGAGAAATAAGAAAATACTAATGAAGCTACTGGCTTGTAGTTTTCCCACTTTGTAGGGCTATAATTTATATTTGCATTCATTAAAAATGGAGATGCACCTTGTAATTGATCTGTAGGCCTGTTAAAAGAAGTATCAAATAATTGACCATCAATATTACTATACAAATCTTGCTCAGTGTGCATATAGGTTACATTAAACCCTGCAGATAATTGGGTATCATCATCTTCGTTTTTAATTAAGTTTTTTCTTGCCTCTAATTCAATACCAATAACCTCTGCTTTATCACCTGTTCTAAAATAACGTTGTGTACCTGTTGCATCGTTTGCAATTACTAAGTTTACTGGGTTGTTTATTTGTTTTGCAAACATACTTACAGAGAATAATTCATCTCTTGTCATAAACCATTCGTATTTAAAATCAATGTTAAATACTTTAGAAAAAGATGGATCGTTTAATAAGTCTGGGTTACCACCTATTCTTTGTCCAACTGCTTCATAAACAAATGGTGCAACTTCTTTAAATTCTGGTACAGAAACAGATTTACTAAATGTAAAACGTAAGTTTTGGTTTTCTTTTAAAGCGTATTTTATATTTAAACTTGGTAAGAAAAAAGTTTCTGTTGCTTCTCTAAATCTTGGATCATTTGGATTAATATTAATTACATCATAATTAATTTCTTGATTAAATGCCTCTAATCGAATACCAGGCACAAAACTCCATTTTTCATTTAAGTTGTATACAGCAGAAACATAACCAGCATTAACTTTTAATTCTCCAGTATAGGTGTTTTCATTTGCTCCAGGAAAATTAGTTGTTGGTAATTCACCAGGTGATAATGAGTTAAAAACTTCTGTATTATATAATCTTCCAAAATTTTGTAAATTAAAAACTGCATCTAAGTTAGTGATATCATCTACCTCTAATCTTGGAGTTAAAAAGTCATACCCATATCTAATATTTTCAAATTCACGAGTTTTAACTCTTCCATTATAACCATAGTTTAATGTTAATTTATCTGATACAATGTGAGCTAAATTAATTCTGCTATTTGTTTCTCTATCAATAATTTTTTGAAAATATCTTTGATTATCAAAAACTGTATTGCTAAAAAACGAAGGCTTTGTGTTTGGATCATTATCTAATGCAAACTGATAGTTCTCAAAACTAAATCTTCTTCTATCTGGTTCATGTGCAAAAACATTATTATGACCAATTCCCCATGTAAGTGTATATTTAGCATCTTCTTCATCTGCTGCATAAAACTTGTGTTCTCCCATTAATTGGTTAACAAAAATTAAATCTTGATTAAATTGGATGTTTTGTTGAAAAAATCCTCTATCTGTATCTATAAAAGCATCTCTATTTCTACCTTTTCCTTCAGTTCCATAAAATCCAGCCATATCAGATGAACTATTTAAGAACATTGAGAAATACTTTAATTTATGATCATCATTAACCTTATAAATAGCATTACCCATTACTGTTGTTGCTGTAGTATATTCAAACTCTTGAGAGTTAGGATATTCAATTTTAAAAACATTAGGATAATCTACTAAAGGACCTTCTCTGTATTGGTAAGAATTTTGAAAAGATGCTGTACCATACAAACTCAACCTTGAATCATCTTTAAAATCCCAAGATTTACCACCAGTTAAACCTATATTTAAGTTTATTGGTGCTGCACCATTTTCTGGATCTACTCCATGAGAAAGTATAACTGCAAAAGGATTATGTTCATATCTTCTGTAAAAACCAACATGTCCTGTACCTTCACTTTTCTTAAAATTCTTTCCAGCAGCTCTTGTGTTTACTCCTGTTCCAACAGAAACATCAAAAAAGCCATCTCCTTTATAATCTTTAGAAGTAATATTTACATTACCTGCAGCAAAATCACCATAAAATTCTGATGAATAGGCTTTACTTATAGATACACTTTGAATTACTTCTGAAGGAAATAATGATAAGTCTATATTCTTTTTATTTACATCATTAGAAGGTAATGATAAACCATTTAAAGTAGTGTTTAAATATCTATCCCCTAATCCTCTAACATAAACATTACTTGATCCTTCTTGTTTAGATACACCAGAAATTTTAGAAACTGCACCTGCAGCATCACTTACCCCTTTTTCTGCTAATTCTTGTGCACCTATACTTTCTTTAATTACAGTTGCTTTCTTCTGTTCTAATAATAAAGCACTTTTTTTCTCTTTACTAGTTGTTGTTTTTATAACAATATCATCTAAAGCAACTCCTTCTTCTGCTGCTAAAACTTGATTAATAGTAATCGTTTGACCATCTGTTATTGTAAAAGTTTTTTCTACAGTTTTATATCCTAAAAAACTAAAAACAATTGTATGAGTACCAGCTGGAACTTTAATTGTGTAATTACCATCAAAATCTGTAGTACCTCCATTAGTGGTTCCTTTAATAAGAATATTAGCAAATGGTAGAGGCTCGTTATTTGACTCTTTGTCTGTTAATGTACCTGTTACAGTTGCTGTATTTTGAGCAATTGTTAATTGACTAACAATAAAAAAAGCTATAAATAGAATTCGTTTCATTTCTAAGTTTAAATTTCTGTTGCAAAATTACAGTCATGTCTGTAAAGTCTATGTTAGCTCAAAATTATGCTTGGGTTATTAGCTTGTTAAGAAATTGTTACCTGAAAATTCTATTTTTTTTTGATGTAAATGTCTTATTTTGCAATCCGTTAATAAGTGATTTTAAAATATTTGATATTAGATTCAATTAATTTCATAACATTAAGGTAACATTATCAATTTAGGTAGTCTTTAAATTTGCCTAATAAATATTTATCAATGGGAGATCCATATATTTTAATGCTAGTTGCACTAGCTATTTTAGCAATTGTAGATTTAGTAGTAGGTGTTAGTAATGATGCTGTTAACTTTTTAAATTCTGCAATTGGTTCTAAAGCAATATCAATTAGAAATATAATGATTATTGCTAGTGTTGGTGTGTTTTTTGGAGCTGTGTCTTCTAGTGGAATGATGGAGGTAGCAAGAAAAGGAATTTTTAATCCTAGCATGTTTATGTTTCAGGATGTGATGTACATTTTTATGGCTGTTATGATTACAGACATTTTACTATTAGATGTATTTAATTCTTTTGGAATGCCTACTTCTACAACAGTATCTATTGTTTTTGAATTATTAGGGTCTGCTGTAGTAATTGCGCTTATAAAAATTACTCAAAATGATTCTGAAAGTTTTTCTGCAATTTGGGATTATATTAATTACAATACAGCAACAGATATAATACTTGGTATTTTACTCTCTGTTATTGTTGCATTTACTGTAGGTGCTATAGTACAGTATTTTTCAAGACTTATTTATTCTTTTAATTTTGAAAAAAGACCATCTTATATAAATGCAATTTTTGGTGGATTTGCCCTAACTTCAATTACGTATTTTATTATAATAAAAGGTTTAAAAGGAACAGATTTTTATGATAATTTAAAAGGATTTTTAGAAGGAAACACACTACAAATTATTGCAATAAGTTTTTTAATCTGGTCTTTAGCCTCTTATTTACTTACAAAAATATTTAAGCTTAATATCTTAACTCTAATCATTGGAGTTGGTACTTTTTCTTTAGCAATGGCCTTTGCTGGAAATGATTTAGTTAATTTTATAGGTGTGCCTATAGCAGCACTTAACTCATATGAAGCTTGGAATGTTTCTGGAGTAGACCCAGCTGCGTTTTCTATGGGTAGTTTAGCTAAAAAAGTACCTTCTAATATTTGGTTATTATTAATGGCTGGTGCAATAATGGTGATTACTTTATGGACATCTTCTAAAGCAAAATCTGTTATAGAAACAGGCATTAATTTATCTAGACAGGGTGAAGGTCATGAAAAATTTCAGCCTAATAATGTTTCTAGAATTGTAGTTAGATCTGCAATGGTTTTAAATACTGGTATTAATTATATTATTCCATTAAAGGTACAAGATTTCATTAATGCTAAATTTGAAAAACCTACAATAAAACTCCCAAAAGATAAGACCTACGAAATGCCTGCTTTTGATTTAGTAAGAGCTTCTGTTAATTTAATTATGGCAAGTGTACTAATTTCTATAGCAACCTCTATGAAATTACCTTTATCTACTACTTATGTAACTTTTATGGTAGCTATGGGTACTTCTTTAGCTGATAGAGCTTGGGGTCGTGAAAGTGCAGTATATAGAGTTGCAGGAGTATTAAATGTTATTGGAGGTTGGTTTTTAACTGCAATTGTTGCATTTGTTGCTGCTGGTATTGTTGCTTATTTAATTAATTTAAACATAGCTTTTATACCTATTCTATTAATAGTCGTGGCTTTTTTAATTACAAAAAACTCTATAGATCACAGAAAAAAAACTAATGAAGTAAAAAAGAAAAAGTTTGTTGAAAGATCTGAGCTAATTAATATTAATGGCGTTATCGAAGAAAGTTCTGATCATATTTCTGAAGTAGCTAACAGAATTAATAAACTATATACACATGTAGTTAACGACTTAGCAAATCATGATTTAAATAAATTGCGAAAAACAGATAAACATGTAGAAAAGTTAAATGATGAAGTTGACAATCTTAAAGACAACGTTTTTTATTTTATTAAATCTTTAGAAGAAAGTTCTGTACAAGCAAGTAAATTTTATATTTCTGTTTTAGGTTATTTGCAAGATGCATCACAATCTATTAGTTATATATCTAGAGCTAGTTTTAAGCATGTAAACAACAACCATAAAAACCTAAAAAAGGGACAGCTTAAAGATTTAAAGGAAATCAATAATAAATTATCAGATATTTTAACAGATGTAAGTGCTGTTTTTAGTGAAAGAAATTTTGATAGTTTAGACAATATTTTACAGCAAAAATCTGAACTTTTAATAAATGTTTCTGATTCTATAGAAAAACAAGTATCTAGAATTAGAGGTGATGAAACTAGTCCAAAAAATACTACCTTATATTTCAGTATTTTATTAGAAACTAAAGATTTAATTAAATCTTTAACTAGTATTTTAGAAACTTATGAAGAGTTTTATTTAAGTACTAAATAATAGCTTTATTTATTTTATAATTTAAACCACAGAGAAATCTGTGGTTTTTTTAAAACCAAAATCCAAGATTAAAAAGCCAATAATTTTCTTTTGTGTCTGGAGACCAAGAATACTTTAATTCTATTGGCCCTAATAAAGAATTAAAACTGTAACCTAAAGCATAACCAGAAAGTACGTTGCTAAATAATTCTGTGTTTTTAAAAACATTATCTTCTACTCTAGCATAGTTAGCTATGAATAATGCATAATGATTGTCTGAAAATTGATATCTAAAATTAAATTCAGATTTGATAAATGATTTATCTGAAAGTTCTGCAAAATCATAACCATATAATGAAACAAAAGTATTTATGTAGTTTTGATTATAACTTCCTAAATAAAAATTAAATATTTCTGAGCTTGGATTATCTAAAGTAAAACCAGCTTCATTAGTAAGCTGAAAAGTGAACTTATCCCAAAAAGTTGTAGCAAAACCAAGGGTACCTTTAGTTTGTGCAAACTTTTTAAAATTGTTATTAAAATCAGTTGAATTTAAAAACCACTTAATTCCTAAGTCTGCATAAAAGCCTTTTTCTACAAAATATTTTTTATCATATGTATCTAACTTTAAATATCCATATGTACTATAATAGGTACTTTTATCTAGAATAGTTTCTTCGTTATTATTAAGAATAGTTGGTGTTGTTATTTTTAAATATTTATGCTCTATACCCAAACCAATAGCAAATTTTCTACTAAAAGTAGTCTGTACAAATAACTGATTGGTAAAGTCTGTATAGCTTAAATTTATATTACTAATATTTGGCTGATTTATAGCAGATAAATTAAACTTTGCATTGTCTCTAAAATGATTATATCTTGAGTTTAAGCCATAACTAAAATAGAAACCATTATCTACAAAGTAATTTAAATTATACCTTATATTATCACCTAAAATTAAATCTAGAGACAATAAATCGTTATTTATAAGTAAATGCTTTTGTCTGTAATTTGCAAGAATACTAGACTTATATAGCAAATCGTAATGAGCCCCTAAACTTATAGAAGCATTTTCATTTGATTCTTTTAATAAAAATTCTAATGTATATGATTGCTTAGAAGCATCCTTACTTATTAATTTGTAGTTTATCTTATCATAATTTTTGGTTGATAATAATAATTGAATTCTTTTAGAAATTTGTTGTCTAGATAAACTATCGCCTTCTTTTATATTCAATTTTCCTAAAACGTATGCTCTTGTATAATTGTTAGAGCCATTTATATTAATTTTTGAGATATACTTTTTAGATATATCTATTGTTTGCTCTTTTCTTTTCTTTTTAATAATTTGTTTTGATGCAATTTCTTTAAAAACTTCTTCGAATTCTTTTGCTTTGGTGTAGCCTTTTTCTATGATTTCATTTTTCTTATCAAAATCTACCACATTAAATTCGAATATATCTGGATGAATATACACATCTAACTTTTCTTTTTCTTCATCACTATTATTATACATTTGATAACTAACAATCTGATTTAAAATAGCAATTACAGATGTTAATTTTTCTTTTTCAAACAATCTACCTTCTACATCTACACCAATTAAAATATCTACCCCTTTTGCTTTCATTATAGAAACAGGAAAATTATTAGCTATTCCTCCATCTACAAGTAATTTTCCATTAATTTCTACAGGATTAAGTAATGTTGGAAATGATCCACTTGCTCTTAATGCTAATGGTAAAGAGCCTTTTTCTAATAATATTTGACCTCCATTTTCTACATCTGTTGCAATACAGAAAAAAGGAATTGGAAGTTTAGAAAAGTCATTTAAGCCTTCTGTAGAATGTAATAATTCATATAAAAGATTTAGAATATTTTGACCTCTTGAAACTCCTTTAGGCAAACCTATTTTTCCATCAGTAACTGGTAATGTTAAGTTTGTTTTTTCGCCATATTCTTTTTCAAAAAAGGTAGAAGTACTTCTAGGTAATTCATCTCTTAAAAGCGGAATAAAATCTGTTCTTTTTACAATTTCTTCTATTTGGTTTGCAGAATAACCAGCAGCATATAAACCACCAATTATTGCACCCATGCTTGTTCCACCAATATAATCTAACTGAATTCCTGCTTTGTCAATTTCTTTTAATATACCAATATGAGCAAAGCCTTTTGCACCTCCACCACTTAAAATTAAACCTACTTTGGGTTGCTTTTTTTGAGAAAATAGAGTGCTAGAAACTATTAAAAAGTATAAAAACCATTTCTTTTTCATTATTGGGGTGTGTGATAAAATTCAAATATTTGAATGGCTCTTGAGTTACCCACAACTTCTTTTAATTCTTCTAAAGATGCATTTTTAACTCTCTTAGCCGATTTAAATTTACGTAATAAAGTTGTAATAGTCTGTTTACCAATATTTGGAATTTGCTCCAGCTCAGATTGTATAGCACTTTTACTTCTTTTATTTCTGTGAAATGTAATACCAAATCTATGTGCCTCATTTCTAAGATGCTGAATTATCTTTAAAGTTTCCGATTTTTTATCAATATATAAAGGTACTTTGTCTCCTGGATAATAAATTTCTTCTAACCTTTTTGCTATCCCTATAATAGCTATTTTTCCTCTTAAACCTAATAGATCTAAACTTTTTAGAGCAGATGATAATTGTCCTTTACCTCCATCAATAACAATTAATTGTGGTAGTGGTTCATCTTCAGTCAATAATCGTTTATATCTTCTATAAACTACCTCTTCCATAGACGCAAAATCATCTGGCCCTTCAACCGTTTTTATATTGTAATGTCTATATTCTTTTTTACTTGGTTTACCATCTTTAAAAACCACACATGCAGCAACTGGATTAGTACCTTGAATATTAGAATTGTCAAAACACTCAATGTGTCTTGGCTCTTTAGAAAGTCTTAAATCAGCTTTCATTTGAGCCATAATACGTTTTACATGTCTATCTGGATCTACAATTTTAATTTGTTTAAATTGTTCTTGCCTAAAATATTTGGCATTACGTTCTGAGAGTTCTACTATACGTTTTTTATCTCCTAATTTAGGAATCGTAACTTTTATATTTTCTCCAACATCAACTTTAAAAGGAACATATATTTCTGGAGATGTTGAGTTAAAGCGTTGTCTTATTTCTACAATAAAAAGTTCTAATAATTCTTGATCTGTTTCGTCTAATTTTTTCTTTATTTCTGTAGTATGAGATTGTATGATAGATCCGTTTGAGAGTTTTAAAAAGTTGGCATATCCATGAGTTTCATCACTTATAATAGAAAAAACATCTACGTTGTTTATAGTAGGATTTACGACTGTACTTTTAGCTTGATAATTACTCAGTCTATCTAATTTTTCTTTTATTTTTTGGGCTTTTTCAAACTCCATTTTTTCAGCAAAACTCATCATTAAAGAGGTTAAGCTCTCTAAACTTTCTTTAAAGTTACCCTTAATTATATTTCGAATTTCTTTTATTGAGTTATTATAATGGGCCTCTGTTTCTAAACCTTCACAAGGTCCTAGGCAATTACCTAAATGATATTCTAAGCATACTTTATATTTACCTGTATTTACTTTTTCTCTACTTAAATCGTACTTACAAGTTCTTAATGTATATAATTCTTTAATTAAATCTAAAAGTGCTTTTATTGTTTTTACTGAAGTATAAGGTCCAAAATATTCTGATCCATCTTTTATGACTCTTCTTGTCATAAAAACCCTTGGAAAACGTTCTTTTTTAATACAAATCCAAGGATAACTTTTATCGTCTTTTAATAATACATTGTACTTTGGTTTGTATTTTTTTATAAGGTTATTTTCTAGAAGTAACGCATCTGTTTCTGTCTTTACAACAATGTGTTTTATCGTTTTAATGTTTTTAACTAGTACTCTAGTTTTTCCACTATCATGATTTTTTGTAAAGTAAGAATTAACTCTTTTCTTAATGTTTTTTGCTTTACCTACATAAATTATAGTGTTTTCTTTATCTAAGTATTGATAAACTCCAGGAGAATCAGGTAATGTTTTTAATTGAAGTTCTAAAGCATCTGTCATACTTCAAAAATACAGTTTTTTTATAGTAAATATTAATCTATGGGTTGTTGATAATTGTCGAAAAAATTAGTGTTAGTTTTATCTATTACTTGCCAACCAAAAACTGCTGAAAGCTGGTAAATTTTAGAAATCTCTTCAAAAAACCGAGTTTTTGCCTCTTTTTTTAAAGCTGATAACTCTATTGTATTTTTAATCTTTTCAATACTTTTTTCGTTGATTTTATTTAATTCTTCTTTAGAAAAAGAATTAAATTGACTTTGCTGTAAATCGAAATACTTAACATTTGGTGAAATATTTATTTCTTCTTTTGGTATATTGTTGATATATATTTTTTTGGCTATTGAATCTATTTGAATATCTAGTTTAGATAAATCGTAACCAACCTCAACGTTTGCATTAACAGAAACTATGGCTTTTTTATCGAAAGAAACCACATCATAAAAATATTTTTTAGAATCGGAATAATTATAAACTTCAGAAAAACTTGTTGAAGAAATTACGAGCTTACTCATATTTTTAATGCTGTTTACAATAACATTAATTTCTTCTTTTTCGAAATTAGTTTGGTCTTTTTGATACCAAAATTTGGCAATCAAAAAACCTAAAAGAAAAACAAGAATATATCTAGAAACTTTCAAAAAAACTGAACTAAAATTAGTAGTTACAAGTTACTAAAATTTAACGAGTTCCTAATTTTTCGTTTTCTAAAAAATCTGTAGGTTGATTTTTTTTCTTTGCTTCTTTTGGAAAAGCTTGTTTACTAAAAAAGAATAATAATACTACACCAATAGTAATATACGAATCTGCTGGATTAAAAATATACTGAAAAAAAGTATATGGTTCACCACCAACAAATGGAAACCAACTTGGCAATGTACCTTGCCAAATAGGAAAGTAAAACATATCTACAACTCTACCATAAAATAACTCTCCATAAGGTTTATCTGCAAATAATGTTGCAACTTTATGGTTAGAATCGTCAAAAATTACTCCGTAAAAAACAGAGTCTATAATATTACCAACTGCTCCTGAAAAGATTAAAGCTATACCAATAATAACAGCATTGTGCACTTTTTGCTTTATGGTGGTAATTAACCAATAAATAATCCCAACTACTGCTACTAATCTAAATAAAGTTAAAAATAACTTTCCATTTTTACCTCCAAATTCAAAACCCATAGCCATTCCATTATTTTCTGTAAAATGGATTCTGAACCAATCAAAAACTACTACTTCTTCACCTAAAATAAAATTTGTTTTTACATAAATTTTAATAATTTGGTCTAAAATTATAGCAATTAAAATAGTTAGTATTGCAAGGGTCTTTTTTGACATTTTAAAAATTTTGAAGTCACAAAAATAAGAATATTATTGTGTTATTGAGTAGTAATAAAAATATTAGCTTTAATAGACTGTATTTTTAAATTTTTCTTAGCATTATTCTTAATCAGTTTATATTCTTTCTTGTAGGTTGTATCATTAACCTTAATTGTTCCAATATTAGAAATTACATCAATTTTAGAATCTTTTACTTTAGCATAGACATTTCCTGCATATAACCTTAACTCTGTGTATTGTTGAATGTTATTTAGTTTTACAATACCATTGTCTATAAAAATAGCTAAATTGTTTTTACAGTTTTTTGTTTCAATGTCTACGTTTTCTCCAAAAACGGTAATTTTTTTTCCTTTTGGTATTTTTATTACAGCTTCTGCTCTTTGTAATCTTTTTGTTATGAATTTTCTAAAAATTACTTCTCTAGTTTCTGTTCCTTCGAAATGAAAATTAATATTAACTTCATTAGAGTTTTCTGTAATTTTTACAAGCTGATCATCATAACTTTCTGCATATAAAATAACCTCTACAATATCTTTATTTGAATTTTCTATTTTTAAATCGTCTAAACCTGTAGTATAAATATTTACTTGGTTTGTATGTATCTGAATTTGTTTTGCTACTTTTTTTTGAGAAAAAACAGCAATAGAAAATAAAATGAAAGTTATGTTGAAAATTTTTTTCATAAAAAAAGCTTCTAAAATAGAAGCTTTATAAGTTTTATATAAATTGATTATTGACGTCTTTTTGCTTCAATACTTAAAGTTGCATGAGGCACTAACTTTAAACGTTCTTTCTGAATTAATTTACCTGTAACTCTACAAATACCATAAGTACCATTTTCGATTCTTAATAATGCATTTTTTAAATCACGAATAAATTTTTCTTGTCTTATAGCTAACTGAACATTAGCTTCTTTACTCATTACATCTGAACCTTCATCAAAAGATTTAAATGATGGTGAAGTATCGTCTGTACCATTGTTAGCATCATTTTTATAAGAACTTCTTAAAAGCTCTAAATCTTCTTGTGCTCTTGCTATTTTTTTATCTATTATAGCTTTAAATTCTTGTAAGTCTTGTTCTGAATATTTTAATTTTACGTCTGACATAATCCTACATTTTATCAATTAATATTTTACTTTTAATGTCGTCAAATTCTATTTCAACTCCATTATTTAATTCATCAACAAAAACCAATTCTTTGGTTAATGTTTCGCTCATAATGTAGTCTTTATTATCATTAATAGAATCTTGTAAGTTGGCATAATTAAGCACAGTTAACTTAATTTTATCTGTTACTTCTAAACCAGTGTCTTTACGAGCATTCTGTATTCTATTTACTAACTCTCTAGCAATACCTTCTTTTCGTAAATCATCTGTTATGGTTACATCTAAAGCCACAGTTAAAGCACCTTCATTAGCTACTAACCAACCTTCTATATCTTTTGATGATATTTCTACATCTTCGAGAGACAAAGTAATATTTTTTTCATTAACGTTAATAGAAATGTTTTTATCTTTTTCTATTTTGTTAATATCTTCTTGTGTAAACTTACCAACTTCTGCTGCAATAAAACGCATGTCTTTCCCAAATTTTGGTCCTAAAACTTTAAAATTTGGTTTTATTTGTTTGATTAAGATGTCTGAAGCATCTTCCATCAATTGAATTTGCTTGATGTTTACTTCGTGCTTAATCAAATTTGAAACTGCTAAGATTTCTTCTTTTTGTTGCTGACCATCAACAGGAATCATGATTTTTTGTAATGGCTGACGCACTTTAATCTTTTCTTTAGCTCTTAATGATAATACTAAAGATGAGATGGTTTGTGCACTTTCCATTTTACGCTCTAAACTCTTATCTACAAAGGCTTCATTAAATTTTGGAAATTCTGCCAAATGTACACTTTCTGAGCTTTCTTTTTGAGTGACCGCATTTAAATCTTGGTATAATCGATCCATAAAAAATGGTGCAATTGGTGCTCCAAGCTTAGCAATAATAGTCATACAAGTATAAAGTGTTTGGTAAGCAGATATTTTATCTTTTTGATAATCTCCTTTCCAAAAACGTCTTCTACTTAAACGAACATACCAGTTACTTAAATATTCTTGCGTAAAATCTGATATAGCTCTAGCTGCTCTTGTTGGCTCATATTCTGCATAGAATTTATCAACTTTATTGATTAATGTGTGAAGTTCAGATAAAATCCATCTGTCTAATTCTGGTCTTTCATTTAAAGGAATATCATCTTCTACGTAAGAAAAACCATCAATATTAGTATATAAACTAAAGAATGAATATGTATTGTATAATGTGCCAAAAAACTTACGTTTTACTTCTTCAATCCCTTCTAAATCAAACTTTAAATTATCCCAAGGATTTGCATTAGAAATCATATACCATCTTGTAGCATCTGCTCCATAAGTAGATAATGTTGTAAATGGATCTACTGCATTCCCTAGACGTTTAGACATTTTTTGTCCGTTTTTGTCTAAAACTAAACCGTTTGAAACAACATTTTTATAGGCAACAGAATCAAAAACCATTGTTCCTATAGCATGTAAAGTATAAAACCAACCACGTGTTTGATCTACTCCTTCTGCAATAAAATCTGCTGGAAATGATTTATTCTCATCAATTTTTGCTTTATTTTCAAAAGGATAATGCCACTGAGCATAAGGCATAGAACCAGAATCGAACCAAACATCTATTAAATCTGACTCACGTTTCATAGGTTGCCCAGTTGAAGAAACTAATATAATTTCATCAACGATATTTTTATGTAAATCTATTTTTGCGTAGTTTTCATCTGAGTTATTACCAATTTCAAAATCAGCAAAAATATCAGCTTTTAAAACTCCAGCTTCTACAGCTTTAGCCATTTCATTTTTAAGCTCTTCTACAGAACCAATGCAAATTTCTTCTTTACCATCTTCTGTTCTCCAAATTGGTAATGGAATTCCCCAATAACGTGAACGTGATAAATTCCAATCGTTTGCATTTGCTAACCAATTTCCAAAACGACCAGTTCCTGTAGATTCTGGTTTCCAATTAATGGTTTTGTTTAGCTCATACATTTTATCTTTAACATCAGTTACTTTAATAAACCAAGAATCTAATGGATAGTATAATATTGGTTTATCTGTTCTCCAACAATTTGGGTAACTGTGCTTGTATTTTTCTACTTTAAATGCTTTGTTTTCGTTTTTTAATTTTAACCCTAAACGTTCGTCAACAGATAAATACTGTTTTTGATTTTTTAAAACATCTTTTAGTTTTTCTTGCTGAACTTTTAGTTCTTCTTCAAGTTCATCATCCTTTAAATATTCAGCTTTTACATACTCACCTGCAAAACCATAAATAGCATCACTAACTTCTGGTCTAAAACGACCTTGCAAATCTACTAATGGCACTAAATTATCATTTGCATCTTTAACCAACATTGGGGGAATTTCAGGCGAAGCTTGTTTAGCTACTAAAGCATCATCTGCTCCAAAAGTTGGTGCTGTATGCACAATACCTGTTCCATCTTCTGTGGTTACAAAATCTCCAGCTATTACTCTAAAAGCATCTTGTGGATTTTCATTTGGCAATGCATAATCCATTAATTGTTCGTATTTGATACCTACTAAATCTGAACCTTTACATTCGTCACAAATGAAAAACGGAATATTTTTATCACCTTGTTTATATCCTTTTAAAACTTCTAAATCTTCAGTTTTCTTGTATTTTCCAGAGAATTGTTTACCTACTAAGTTCTTAGCTAAAATAACGTGAACTGGCTCAAATGTATATTGGTTGTAGCTTGCTACAACAACATAATCAATTTTTGGACCAACTGTTAATGCAGTATTACTTGGTAATGTCCAAGGAGTAGTTGTCCAAGCAATAAAATTTAAATGATCAAACTTTTTTAAGAATTCTGGTAATGAACTTTCTATTGCTTTAAACTGTGCAACAACTGTAGTATCTGTTACATCTTGGTAAGTGCCTGGTTGATTTAATTCGTGAGAACTTAAACCTGTACCTGCTTTTGGTGAATAAGGCTGAATTGTATAGCCTTTATAAATTAACTCTTTGTTGTAAATCTGTTTTAATAACCACCAAACAGACTCCATATATTTTGGTTCATAGGTAATGTATGGATCATCCATATCTACCCAATAACCCATTTTTTGAGTTAAATCGTTCCAAATATCTGTGTAACGCATTACAGCTTTTCTACAAGCTGCATTGTATTCTTCAACAGAAATTTTAACTCCAATATCTTCTTTTGTAATGCCTAATTCTTTCTCAACACCCAATTCTATTGGCAAACCATGAGTATCCCATCCAGCTTTTCGCTTTACTTGGTATCCTTTCATAGTTTTGTAACGTGGAAAAATATCTTTAATAGCTCTGGCTAAAACATGGTGTACACCTGGTAAACCATTTGCAGATGGTGGGCCTTCGAAAAACACAAATGGTTTTGCACCTTCTCTTGAAGTAACACTCTTTTCAAATATGTCATTTTCTTGCCAATAATTAAGAATTTCTTCTGCTACTTTTGGTAAGTCAAGTCCTTTATATTCAGGAAATTTCGCTTTCATTCTCTCACTTTTCTGATAAGATTGCGAAATTAAGAATTTTAAACGAAAAGAGTTTTAAAATTTTTCGTTTTTCAAGAAATATATAAACTTTACATAACTGTATTGTAAAGCTCTTAAAAACACCTTATTATATTTAAAGTTGAATAGGCTATCAATCATATCATCTATTGAGAAATTTTTACGGAAAAAACGAATTCTATTCTCAATTTGAGTATCTGAATATTTACTATACATTCTTGCAGCAGAATACTCACTTAATTTCCATTTTTTTGACTTTTGTCTTAGCCAAACTTTTCGATATTCTTTAAAGTTTTCTTTACCAGTTTCAAGATAATCTTGTATGTATTTTGCTGCTAAAGTTCCACTTTGCATAGCATATCTTATCCCTTCTCCTCCTCTAGGATTTATGGCAGAAATAACATCACCAACTCCAACTACTTTATCTTTATAAAATGTATCTTTTAATCCTTTGCTATATCTAATAATACCTCCGTGTTTATCAATAATTTTATACTCTTTAGCTTGCAAATAATCAGCAATTATTTTTTCCGTAATACTTCTTGTAGTTTTATCTGTTTTATCTTGATCTAAGGATTTTAAATGTGTTTTACCAGCACCAACTTTTAATATTCTATTTTCCATAGGAAAAATCCAAGAATACCCTTTTATTGCCCATTTATGACCTAGAAAAAAAAGTAGCTTATCTTTATATTTATCATATATTTCTTGTGACACTTCAATCTCATATTCTGTTCCACTACCTAAAATCATTTCTGGTTGTTGTTCATTAGCATCAAACATTACCTTTCTTAAGGGACCAGTTGCATCAACTACAATTTTTGATTTTACTTTTCTTATTTCTTTGGTTGATGAATTTTGTAAAGTTATTTCTACATGATTATCAATACCTTTTTTGCTAAGGTATTTATAACCCATTAAAACTACACCTCCGTTTTTTAGGGTTTCTTCAGCTAAAAACTCTCGCAATTTTTGGAAATTTAAAACAACGCCTTTTTTAACTTCTCCTGCCCAAATATGAACATCTTTGGTGCATTGTATCACAAGATCTTTCCAATAAGCACCAACTACAGATTCTGGCAACTTAAATTCCTCTAAAGGTGCTAAAGTCATACCTGCACTAGAAAAATTATTCAATTTAAAAGAAGCGTACTTTTCTACTAGTAGTACTTTAATCCCTTTTTTAGATAATTCTCTTGCAGTTTGTCCACCTGCAGGACCACCTCCAATTACTATTACATCATACTCTTCCACAAAAATTGGCATTACATTCCTCTTTCATTCTTAATTTTTTCATAAGCATTCTGTATGCTCTGAAACTTTTCATTTGCTCCTTTTAAATGCTCTTCACCTAAGTCTCTTAATTTATCTGGATGGTATTTTTTAACCATTTTTCTGTAAGCTGTTTTAACCTCATCATTAGAAGCAGATTTGGTAATTTCTAAGATTTTATAAGCGTTATCAGAAGCATCGTAGAACATCGCTTTTATAGATTCATAATCATATTGATTAATATATAAATAACCAGCAATCTTTTTAATTTCATCTACTTCTTTTTGAGTTACAAAGTCATCTGCTTTTGCAATACCAAATAAAAAATGAATTAATTGAAGACGAGAAGCATGTGACATATGTTCTCTAATTTGAATACAAACTTGACGTGCAGAAATATCTTTTTTTACAATTCCTTTAAATAGCTTAAATGCATTGTTAGCTCTTTGTTTGCCATACATACTTAAGAATTGAGATCTTACATAATCTAATTCTCTTTGGTCAATTTTTCCATCGGATTTAATGACAATAGATGCCAAAACCAAAAGACTCATTTCAAAATCACCAGATTGTGTGTTAATAGAACCTCTTTTAGATTCTACTCTTCTTTGATAACTCCTCTTTTCTTTAGTAAGGTCTTCTACATTAAATTCGTCAACAAAACTACCAATTGCAAAACCAATTGCAGCTCCTATTGGTCCACCTAAAGTAAATCCTAATCCAGCTCCTAACCATTTTGAAAAACTACTCATATAAAAATTTAAAGCTCAAAGATAAAGAATACTTGGTTTTTTTATTACTTTTTTTAGATATCAATTTTATTGATATATCTATTAGAATAAGTGTTCCTGGGTTTTTGAAGTATACTCTTTTTATAAGTATATTTGTGGTCTAAAATTTAGATTATTATGTATCCAGAAGAATTAGTAAAACCAATGCGTAATCAATTGATTGATGCAGGTTTTGAAGCATTATATACAGCTGATGATGTAGAAAAAGCAATGGCAAAAGAAGGTACTACTTTAGTGATGGTAAATTCTGTTTGTGGCTGTGCAGCAGGTACTGCAAGACCAGGAGCAATAGCTTCTTTAGGTGCAGATAAAACACCAGATCATTTAACAACAGTTTTTGCTGGTGTTGAAAAAGAATCTACTCAAAAAGCTAGAGAATATATGATTCCTTTTCCTCCATCATCTCCAGCTATTGCCTTATTTAAAGATGGTAATTTAGTACATATGTTAGAGCGTCATCATATAGAAGGTAGATCTGCTCAAATGATTGCACAAAATTTAGCAGCTGCTTACGAAGAGCACTGTTAATTAGTTAAAAAACACTATTAAAATCCACGTTAATTCGTGGGTTTTATATTTTATATTATGCCTATTATGATTTCTGACTATACTAAAGAGGAATTATTAAAGAAATTAAAAACTCAAAAAACATTATTTATTGCACAAACTGCTGTGATTTTATTAATGATTGTTTTAGCGGTTTTTTCTACAGCTTCAAATGGAGTTTCCTATCAAACATTTTTACCTTTATTTTTTATTCCAATGGCTGTTGTAATGTGGTTTGAAATGAAAAAAATAAAAAAAGAACTTGCTAAAAGAACTTAAAAATGAATCAGGAAAAAGTAATTAATAATACAATAGCGTTTGTAAAAGAAGAGTTAAAAGATGCTGAAGGAGGACATGATTGGTTTCATATAGAACGTGTGTTTAGAAATACTTTACTTATTTCTAGAGAAGAAAAAGTAGACGTATTTGTGGTTTCGTTAGCTGCTTTATTACATGATATAGCAGATGCTAAATTTCATAAAGGTGATGAATCTATTGGACCTAAAAAAGCTTCAGAATTTTTACATACTCAAAAAGTTGATAATGGTGTTATTGCACATGTAGTAAATATCATTACACATATGTCATTTAAAAATGAATTATCGTCAGAAAAATCTCCTATAAATTCAAAAGAATTTCAAGTTGTACAAGATGCAGATAGATTAGATGCTATTGGTGCTATTGGTATTGCTCGTTGTTTTAATTATGGAGGTTTTAAAAATAGACCTTTATACGACCCTGAGATAAGACCAAATTTAACAATGACTAAAGAGGAGTATAAAAAATCTGAAGCTCCAACAATTAATCATTTTTATGAAAAACTGTTGTTATTAAAAGATACTATGAATACTGAGGCTGCTAAAAAAATTGCAGAAGAAAGACATCAGTTTATGGAAACTTACTTAAATCAGTTTTATAAAGAATGGAATGGAACTTTATAGGCTAATTTTCTTTAGCTACTTCTAATGCTGTAATCTTATATTCTAAGATAGATAACTCTTCTCCACTTTCTATTATTTGTTCAACTGTTAAATTTGAGCTTGTATTTATAAAATCTTTAATTTCTTTGCTTTTAAAAGTATAGTACTCTAAAGCTTTATCTATTTTCTTATCCATAGTTTATTGTATTAAATCTTTCATTTCACTTCTGTAAATAGATGCATTTTTTCCTGTAAATTCTTTAAATAGTTTATTAAAGTGAGAAAAATTATTAAAACCACATTCAAAACTAATATCTGTAATACTCATTGTACTTTCAGCTAACAGCTTAGTAGCGTGAACAACTCTATATTCATTTACAATTTTTGTAAATGTTTTACCTGTCGTTTTTTTAAAATATCTACAAAAAGCTGGTACAGTCATACTTACTAAATCTGAAACTTCATCTAAACTAATATGCTCTTTAAAGTTATCATTTATATGCTTGTATACAACTTCAATTTTATTACTATCTTGATGTGTAGCTTCAAAAGCAAAACCATCTGCATTTAATAATGTATAATCGTCTGTTGTTGCTAAATCGTTTAATATCTCTATAAAAGAAGTAATTCTTGATGCCCCTTCTAAATCTACTAGTGCTTCTATTTTGGCACCAATTCTTCTTTTAATATCTATATTAAAACGAATTCCTTTTTTAGCTCTTTCAAATAAAGCGTCTATAGCAGCCATTTCAGGAATTTTAAAAAATTCTTTGCCTAAGAATTCTGGTAAAAACTGAATTAATGTTTCTGATCCGTTTGTCGTTAAACGATCTAAATATCCCATGTGTGGTAAATTAGAACCTATTAACACTAATTGACTATTATTAAAATAGCTAATATGATTACCTATATGTCTTTTTCCTTTTCCCTTATTTACATATACCAACTCTATCTCTGGATGAAAATGCCAAAAAGGAGTTATTGTTTTTAGAAATTTTTCATGTTTTTTTACCAACAATGAACTTCCAAAGTTTGGAGTAATTTTTTCTAGAGTAGGTTTTTTCTGTATCATTTTACAAAAATACAACACTAAGAAGTGGAATTGTGTATATAATTATCAATATTGTGTGCTATTTTAACTTTAATGAAGATGTTAAGCAATTGTTAAGTTAATTTAGCATACAAATTTACCAATTATGTTGTTTTCTACTATGCATTTCACATATAACTTTGCAGCATAAAATCAAAAATTTGATTAACAAAGAAAGTAATTTATTAAGATTTAAAAATTGAATTATTTGAAATCTCATAAGTAACTGAATTAATTGCAGTTCAATATGTTATAAAAGATTATTAAAAAGAAAAACAAAAATTTAAAATAACCCAAAAACAAAAAAAATGAAAAATTTGATTAAAACTGTATTAATGATTGTCTTGGTGATGACAACATTTTTAAATTACGGAAACACAAAAAACAAATTTGAAAATTCATTTACTATCATAAGTAATACAAAATTAAAAGTAGTATTTAATGATGTAAAAAAAGGAGAAATTTTAACTGTTAAAGAAAAAAACGGTACTATATTATATTCAGAAAAAATTTCTACTGATGGTAAATTGATAAAAATTCTAGATTTATCTTCTTTGAAAAATGGTAATTACATTATTGAGTTAGAAAAAGATTTTCAAATTATTGTAAATCATGTTACCATAAAAAATAATAATGTTGTTTTTAATAAAAATAAGAAAGAAGTAATTTTTAAACCAGTTGTTAGAAACGAAAAAAACTTATTAATGGTTTCTAAAATTGCATTTGATAAAGAACCTTTATTGCTTTCTATTTACTATAAAGGAGAAATTATATTCTCTGAAACAATTGAAAATAAAGAGATTATTAACAGAGCTTATAGATTAGAACAAGAATTAGATGGACCTTATAAGGTTGTACTTTACAATAACAATAGAAGTTACACTCATAATTTCAATTATTAAGAAAGCTATAGTGTAAATATTTTAAATGTTAATTTGTTAATTTGATTAAAAACGAGCCTTTTAAGGCTCGTTTTTTTATTTATTAGGAAAATTAGGCTTTCTTTTTTCTAAGAAAGCTGTAGTTCCTTCTTTAAAATCTTGAGTACCAAAACACGAACCAAACTCATCTATCTCTACATCAAATCCATTTAAATTCTTATCGTAATTAGCATTTATTGCTCTTATTGCTGCTGAAATAGCAACAGAGGAATTTCTTAATATTTTTCCTGCAATTTTATAAGCTAAACCTAATAGTTCTTCTTGACTTGTTACATGGTTTACTAATCCACAATCTTTAGCTTCTTCTGCAGAAATCATGGCTGCACTCATAATCATTTCCATAGCTTTACCTTTACCAACTAATTGTGGTAAACGTTGTGTGCCTCCATAACCAGGTATGACTCCTAAAGAAACTTCTGGCAATCCCATTTTTGCATTATCTGAAGCTATTCTAAAATGACAAGACATGGCTAATTCTAAACCACCACCTAAAGCAAAACCGTTAATTGCTGCGATTACAGGTTTAGATAAATTCTCTATTAAATCAAATAACATCTCTTGTCCTTTTCTAGCTAATTTACCTCCATTTTCTACTGAGAAATGGGCAAACTCTGAAATATCTGCTCCTGCTACAAAAGATTTATCTCCACTACCTGTAAGAATAATTACTTTTACTATACTATTTTCCTCTAGAGCTTTAAAAGCATTAGATAATTCTAAAATAGTTTCTTTATTTAATGCGTTTAATTTCTTTGGCCTATTTATGGTTACAATTGCTGTTTCATTAGCTTCTTCAACTAAAATGTTATTAAACTTCATACTTTTAAATATACGTTATCGATTTATTTTTTTGGCAAAATTACAGTAAATACAGTTCCAAATCCAATTTTTGAAGTAAAAGAAATAGTACCCTCATAAGCTTCAATAATATTTTTTATCATAGGTAAACCTAAGCCCATGCCACTGCTTTTAGTAGTAAATTTAGGTTCAAAAATTAATGCTTTTACATCTTCTTCTATACCTTTTCCATTATCTGAAACAATAATTTTTACACTGTCTTTTTCAGAAAAAACTTTAACCTCAATTAGTGGTTTTTCTTCTTTATCAATTGCCTGTATTGCATTCTTAACTAGATTGGTTACAATTCTAATAAGTTGTGTTTTGTCTAGATTTGCAAAAATTTCTTTTTCTTTTGGTAGGTAGTTAATATATTTTTCACCAAAAATTTCTAAGGCTAATTTTACCACTTTTACAACATCGATCTTTTCCTTTTTTTGAGATGGCATTTTAGCAAAATCAGAAAATGCAGAAGCAATAGAACTCATTACATCTATTTGCTGAATTAAAGTTTTACTATATTCTGCTAATTTTTCTCTTATATTTTCATCCTCAGGATTAAACTTGCGCTCAAAACTTTGTACAGTTAAACGCATTGGAGTTAATGGGTTTTTAATTTCATGAGCAACTTGTTTAGCCATTTCTCTCCAAGCCTGTTCTCTTTCGCTTTTAGCAAGTTTAGCTGCACTTTCTTCAAGCTGATCTATCATATTATTATATGCTTCAACCAATACTTCTATTTCAGAGCTTGCCTCATCTAAAATAATTTTTTCGTTTCTTTCGTTTAAACGCGTTTGTTGCATTCTTTCAGAAATCGTTTTTATAGAACGAGTAATATAACTTGATAAGAAATAAGCTAATGCTATAGCTATCATAAACATTAAAACATAGACCAAACTAAGTCTCTTTATAAACTCTTCCAACTCTTCTTCTATTTCAGAATTATCTTGAGAAAATTGTAATTCTAAAATACCTATTCTTTTAAATTTTGGGTCGTTAATATATGTATATGAAACTTGATAACCTGTCTCTTCAATTTCATCACTTTTAAAAATTCTGTGGTTTGAATTTTGGGCTAACTCATTTAGCTTATCATAACTTAAAGGCTGAATTTTATTTTCTTCGAATGCATTTGTTTTTGAGGAAACTAATAGGTTACCATGTAAATCAAAAATAGAAATATTGAGTTTATTTATTGATGATATTTCGTAAATACGTTCTTGAAATATTTTTGATAAATTTTCTGTCTTTACAGGATAACTTGTTTTATTTGAAAGTTCTAGTTGTATCGTTTCTATTGTGGTAGCTTCTTTACGTTCGAAACGATGAATATTATAATCTTTTGTTTGTTCATCATACTGATAAACTGTTACCACCAATATTAGTATTGAGGCTAACAAGACCAATAAGGTCATTGATAAAAAAATACGTATTCGTAAAGAAATATTTTTAAACACTAATTTCTAATTATCTAGTTTTATTTTTTTTGTTTTCATGGTCAAAATATCATCAAAATCACCATCTTCATCCCAATCATATTTACTTTTTGCAATAAAACCTTCATCAGTTTCTTTTATATGATAACTCACTTTCATATCTCTACCATTATAAAAAAATTGAACAAAAAGTGAGTCTTCTTTTACTTGCCATTTACCATTTGATTCAGAAATTTTTTCTCCTTTTTTATTTAAAAACCAAGAAGTGAAAGTACCATCAGATTTATAGTTAGATTGTGCAACCAACTCTGGATTATTTTCAAATTTATCTTCATAAACATTTAAAGAATCAGATTTTTGATGCGTTGGCATTTCAATTTTTAAATATGTTGTTTGCCATGAATTTACCATAAATTCTTTAGAATTTTTATCTGCACTACAGCTAACAAAAAGCATTCCAAAAAAAAGAAATACATAAATAAATCGTTGTTTCATATCCTAAACCTTTTAAAAAATACAATATAAGAATTAAAACTCTAGCGTTTTTATGATTTAACTAATGGATAAAATAGTTTTCTAAACTTTATCATTAAAGGGATGCCTCTTGCTAAAATCCAAATAGTAAAAGCAATCCAGATAGCAACTAATTTATAATCTAACCAATCAAAAAATAGTAGAGTAGGTATAAAGCCAAAAGCTGTAGATAAAATTAAAACATTTCTAAGAAATTTCATTTTACCCATTCCTTTAAACATACCATCAAAAATAAAAGTTAAAGCACTTATTGGTATGGTTAGTAAAACAATCCAAAAAACATGATTAAATTCTGTTAAAACCAAATCTTCTTTTGTAAATATTTTACCAATTAGGTTGTAAAATAAAAACCCAAAACTCATTATGATGAGTCCTGTTATAATTCCGTATTTAGTAAGTTTTTTACTAAGTTCTATAAGAGATTTATAGTCTTTTGCACCAAATAATTTACCAGCTAAAATATTACCTGCACTTGAGTAGCCATCAATCATAAATGCACCTAATAACCATATATTTATCCCAATAGTATACGCTGCTATATAAGCTGCTCCATAATCTGTTGCATAAGCAGTTGCAAAATATAATGCAGTATTTAATGCTATTGTTCTAATGAAAAGATTACCAATCATACCTAACAATCTTGGAATTTCTTCATGAAAAGGGAAACTTATCTTCAATGAAAAATTTGTTTTCTTTACTAACAAAATAAAAGAAATAATAGCCATAGAAATTTGAGCAATAAGACTTGCATATGCTGCACCTTCTATATTCATAGCAGGTATAAAACCTTCTACTCCGTACACCAAAATAATGTCTAAAAAAACATTCAATAGTGCTCCAAATATGGCAATAATCATAGGATAAAATGTATTCTGTAATCCTCTAAAAATTCCAAAAATGGCAAAAACAAATAATGAAAAAGGAAACCCAAAAATCCTAATTTTAAAATAGATAATACAATATTCTAAAACAACACCAGAAGCATTATAAAACTGAAAAATTTGCTTTGCAAAAGGATAAGAAATTGATAATATTAATATACTACCTAAAACAACAATACCAATAGCTTGAGCAGGTAAATTTTTTATGATATCTAATCTATTAGCCCCTAAATATTGAGAAATAATAGATGATATAGCACTTCTAATTTGACCAAAAACCCAAACTAACATAGAAATAAAAGCACCTACAATACCAACTGCTGCTAAACTTTCTGTTGCATTTGTATCTATATTACCAATAATAGCAGTATCTGTAATAGATAAAAGTGGCTCTGCTATACCTGCAATAAGAGCTGGAATAGCTAATTTATTTATACGTTTTAAACTTATATCTGTATTCAAAAAAGTATTTTTAGCAAAGTTACATATCTAAAATATAGAATGTATAGCCTTTTTTTAAAAAAGACTACCTTTGCATAAATAAATTGTCACAGAAATGCAACACATTTTAGTACCTATTGGATCTACAGAAAGTGCAAAAAATACGCTACAATATGCTATTGATTTTGCTAAAAATATAGACGCAAAAGTATTTGTTTTTAGAGCCTACAGTGCTCTTAGTAAAGCAGGTACAATAATTAATATAGATGCTATTATAGAACGTGAAACTAACCTATATTTAAAAACTATGGTTAGTGCAGTAGATACCAAAAATGTAGATGTAAAACTTATTTCTGCTAAAGGTTCTGTTGTAGATAGTGTACTTGCAATTGATGATGAATTAGGGATAGATTTAATTATTGCAGGTGCAAGAGCTAACTCTATAAAAGAAGAAGTTTTTTTAGGAAAAACTGCTGGAAGTATAGTTAAACAAACAGACATCCCTGTTTTAGCAATTCCTGATGTTTACAAATTCAATCCTATAAATAATATATTATTTGCCTTTAATTCTGGAATTGTAAAAAGTAAAACAGCCCTAAATCCATTAAGCTTTATAGTTAAGCAATTTAAAAGTCAAGTAAATTTACTTTTAGTAAAAACACCTGATTATAAAGAAGAAGATTTAATTTTAAACGATAAATTAAAAGATTTACAGTCTACATTAACAGTGACAGAAAACGCTACTACTTTTCAAGGTGTTTTAGAGCATTTTCAAACACATAAGCCAGATATGTTATGTGTATTTAGACGCAAAAGAGGATTCTTTCAAAAACTTTGGGAAAAAAATACAGTACTAAAACAAGAATTTCATACTAGTATTCCTTTATTAATTTTAAAGGGTTAATATTTAGCATCAATAGGTTCTAAAAAACTGATTTCTTTATTATATATTTCTACTATATAAGTTTTTAGTTCGTTTAAAAATTCTTCTAACTTATCTTGAGTTATATTTGTTTCTGATGGTTTTCTAACATCTGCAAAATCTACACTTAAAAATTGACTGTTCAGGTTTTTAAATGAAAAAACACCTGCAGTTAGTTTTTTATTTTTATCGTAATTTTTACTTTTAGTAAATAGAAAAGCATATAACAAAACTTGAATGGCTTTATGATGTTTATCATCTCTTAAATTACTAAAATCTGAAATTTTTAACTCAGTGTTTTTTACCAAACCTGTTTTATAATCTATAATTCTAGTTACACCATTTAATTCGTCAACTCTATCTACTGTACCATGTATTTTAATAGGAAAATCTAAACCATCTACATGAATTACACTTGCTAAATCTTCTTCTGTTGCTATAATTTTTAGTTGATTCTTTTTGTTAGAAACCAGCTTTAATTCTTGATTTAAAAAATTATATACAAACCTATTAGCAACTTCAAATATCAATCTATTTTTACCTGTTGAAATATCTCCGTTTTTAAAAAAAACTTTAAATTGATGCTGAACAATATCTGTTGATTTTTGCATCATATCTTTAATAATTTCTACAGATAATAATTTACCTACAAGAGGTGTATATAGTTTATCTAAAGTTTCGTGAACAATTGTACCAAGTGTATTTGCAGCAACAGTTTCTTCAACATCATTAAACTCTTTAATCTTAAGAATTTTCTGTTTGTAAAAAGTTATCGGATTTCTTAAATAATTTGTTAATGAAGAAGGTGAAAATCCTTGTTTAGCAATTTCTCTTAATCTTACTAAAATCTGTTCATTTTTGTAAATTTCTTTTTGTTCATTTTTTTGAGCAACAACTAATGGAGAAATCATTTTTTTAGTAATGTTAGGTTGTAACATTTCTAATTGAGTTACAAACCTACTTTTTTCTCCATTACCAAAACCATCATTTTCGGTATTGTATAAAATATAAATATTTTTAGCTCTTTGTGTCAGCCTAAAAAAGTGATAAGAAAAAATAGCATCTTTTTCTCTGTAAGTAGGTAAACCATATTGGATTTTTACATCAAAAGGAATAAATGAGTTTTTCTGAAAATTAGCTGGCAAAACTCCTTCATTTGCAGAAGCTATAATTATTGTTTCAAAATCTAAAACTCTAGTTTCTAACATTCCCATTAACTGCAAACCTTTTAATGGTTCTCCTTGAAATGATAAATTTTCTTGAGCTGTAATCTGTTTAAAAAATTGAAAAAATGTCTTTAAATCAGAGAAATGGTGATATTCTTTTTGTAGTGTATTTAATTGATTTAAAATGGTATAAAATCTAAATAAATATTCTTTTTCTAAAGAAACTGTTTCTTCTTTAATAATATCAATCAAATCTAACATTACAGCAATAAATTGTTGTATAGATGTAAATGGATTAAATATATTTAGAATGCTATTTTTATAATTAAACTCAGATTTTTCTAAAAGATTACTAATTTCTTCTTTTGTAATAAAAGTGATGTTATTTTGTGCAATTGCATTGCAAAACTCATCTATGTTAGGCACTTTTTGATATATAAAAGGCTGTCTAAAAAACTGGATTACGTCTTTAAAATAAAATTGTTGCGTTATAGATTTATTTAGTTTTTCTTGTGTCAAAAAAAGCTTAAAAATCGATGAGAATAAGTTAACAACTGGAATATCTTTTAAAGGATAACCCATAGTAATATTTATAGCGTTTATATTTTTAGGTAAAGAACTTAAAGCAACAGGCAACAAAGTTTCATCTGCTAAAACCAAAGCTGTATTATTAAATTTTTCTTTTTTTTCTAAAATTTCACCTATATATTTTACTTGCGTAATATTTTTTGAAGCTCCAATAATTTCAATATTTTTTGAAGAATTAAAATTGGATGTTAATGTCTTTAACTCTTTATTTTCATAATACTTCCATTTAGATTTATATTGTCTAATAAATTTACCTGCTAAATGATTTGTATTAAAAAAAGTTTCATCAACATCCCAATAAATTTCAGAAGACCCATTTTCTAACACTTTTTGAAAAATAAATTCTTCTGCTTTATTTAGCGCATTAAAACCAATAAAAGAAAAAGTTTTATGACTATTCTTAGTTAAATAAGAGTCTATTTTATTACATGCTTCCCTGTAAATTAAACCTTGATATCCTATATTTTTACGCTTTAAAAACTTGTATAATTCTTTATAGTAACTATTTAGTTTTTCTAAAAAAGAATGATGATCTTTTATTAAGTCTGTTTCTTTAAAAGTACCTTTTACAGACCATTTTCTTAGTCTTTCTATATCCCTTATATAAGCAAAAATATCGTCTGTATTAATTAAATGCTGATCAATTTCATTAAAATCTTGAAGCACTGTACTTGCCCAAGAAGTAAAAGCATCAAAAGAAATTTGGTCTTTTTCAAGCTTTTTATAGATCGCATAAAATTCAAATAATAATTGAATATTATCTATTTGATAAATTTCTGAAACTTGTTGTATAAACTCTTCAATGCTTAAAATTTCTGGTAAGAACCCAATAGTTATTTTATCTTTTAGATCTTGTTTAACAAATACTTTAGCTCTTTGTGATGGTAAAATTATAACTGCATTTTCTAATGAAGAAGTATTTTTAAGAACATCATTTAAAGTTTCTGAAATAAAGGTCTGCATAGAATAATAAAAAATCTGTATTTGATTTCTAAATTACAAAAACTTACCTTTATAAAAGTTTAATTATAATATAAATTTTAATGTCTGAAACATTATCAATTGTGGGTATTCAAGCAGATTTAGCTTGGGAAAATCCAATAGAAAACATTCAAAATTTTGAAACAAAAATTAATGAAATTGATAAAGCTGTAGACATTATTGTTTTACCAGAAATGTTTACCTCTGGCTTTACTATGCAGCCTAATCATGTAGCAGAATCTATGAATGGTACTACAGTTTTATGGATGCAAAAAATAGCCAAAGAAAAACAATTAGCAATAACAGGTAGTTTAGTAATTAAAGAAAATGGCAACTATTATAATCGATTACTTTTTGTTCATCCTTCAGGTAAAATTGATTATTATGATAAAAGACATTCTTTTACTTTAGCTGGTGAACATAAAGCATATACTTCTGGAAATAAAAAAACGATTATTGATTATAAAGGTTGGAAAATTTGCCCATTAATTTGTTATGATTTGCGTTTTCCTGTTTGGGCAAGAAATTCAGAAAATTATGATCTTTTAATTTACATGGCAAATTGGCCAATAACTAGAATTAAAGCTTGGGAAACACTTCTAAAAGCAAGAGCAATAGAAAATATGTGTTATACTATTGGAGTTAATAGAATAGGCATAGATGCCAATGATTACAAATATTCTGGAAACTCAATTATTGTTGACTTTTTAGGAGAAGAAGTTTCTAATTTACAGCCAAATAAATATGGGTTTATTTACTTTACATTAAACAAAAAAGAACAAACTAACGTTCGTAATAAACTTGGTTTTTTAAATGATAGAGATACTTTTAAAATAGATTATTAATAAACTCTAGCTTGGTTGAATCATCCATTTAAAATTAAAATTAGTATCTGGCACTTTTATTCTTTCTGTAATTCTATACATTCTGTCTGGCAAATTCATTAAGAAATCTCTTGCTTTTTCTGCTTCAGGTGTAAGATTTGTTATTTTATCTATTTCCCACATTGTATTTAATTTCTTAAGAATATTTACATAATCGAAACCAGTGTAAACCCCTATTCTTTGAGCTACTGTAGAAAAATCATCAAATAAACTTCCTTTAGCACCAAAAGATTCTCTTAAATGCATTGCTGGCATCACAATTTTATGTTTCATCATATGCTGAAAAGCCAACATCATTTGACTAGGATCTATTTTAAAAATTTCTTTTACAAAATGAGCATAAGCTTGGTGATGTCTCATTTCATCTCCTGCAATAATTTTAGACATTTTAGCTAATGCTTTATGACCTTTTTTTCGAGCAATTTTGGCTACATTATTATGAGAAATGTAAGTAGCTAATTCTTGAAAAGTAGTGTAAACAAAGTTTTTATAAGGGTCTGTAGAAGTACCAATATCAAAACCATCTGCGATTAAGTGTTGCGTAGATATTTCTACTTCACGCATATTAACCCTTCCAGATAAATATAGGTATTTGTTTAAGACATCTCCATGTCTATTTTCTTCGGCTGTCCAAGTTCTTACCCACTTTGCCCAACTATTGTCTGGGTCTTGAGACACACCATCTAAATCTAACAACCAAGATTCATAGGTTGGCAATGCTTCTTCAGTAATAGTATCTCCAACTAAAACTACCCAGAAATCATCATCTAATTCTTTTGAAATTTCTCTTATTTCTTCTACTTCTGTAATAAATGAATCCTTTTGAGAGTTTGGCAAAAAATCTGTTGGTTGCCAAATTTTTTCAGCTGGAATTAAATATTTTTCCATAAAACTATCCATACTTTTTTCTAAAGTCAGCATTACTTCTTTTCTTATATTGTGTATAGACATTTTTATTCTTTAATATGTTTTATAATTACTTGTTCTGTGTTATTTATAACATCTTCAACCTTTTTTCCTTCTAGTGAAATAGGTTCATGAGTTTCTATAGTGATAGGAAAAAATACCCCTAAAGGATATTTACCATACCTGAATAATTTCCAAGAGTTGTTAATTGTTAAAGGCACAACTATAGCTTCTGGATTGTAATGAAAAATAGTTTTTAACCCTCCATGTGAAAAGGGTTTAGGTTTTCCATTTCTACTCCTTGTTCCTTCAGGAAAAATAACTGCAGACCAGCTTTTTTCATTAATATTTTTAGAAAATTTTACTAATTCTCTTATTGATTGGCCTCTATCTTTTCTATCAATTAAAGCTGCCCCTCCATGTCGTAAATTAAAAGATATACTTGGTATGCCTTTTCCTAATTCTTTTTTGGAAACAAACTTTGGAGTGTATTTTCTAAAAAACCAAATTATTGGAGGAATATCAAACATTCCTTGATGATTAGATACAAAAATGATGGTTTTGTTTTTTGGAATATTATGTTTATTAATCAATTTAACTGTGACTCCTAAAAAAAGTAATCCTTTCACCAAAAACCAACACATAACATCTACCACTTTTTGGTGTCCATTTTGACCAAATAATTTTAACCCTAACCATTGTAAGGGATGGAAAATTAAAAGTAATAAAAAGAAAACCAATCCGAAAATTGGCGATAATATGTAACTAAAAAACTTCATTAATTAAACCAGTTTGTCCAAGGAATTCTAGACAAAATAAGTAGTAATGCTAAACCGTAAAAAATAGCAAATGTTTTAAATTTTGCTGTACTTGGTGTTTTTTTCTTATGTTTAGACCATCCAATAGTAATTAATGTAATTGCTATAATCATCATTACTGGGTGTTCTAAAGCTAATAATCTTATCTCCTTGGTTTTCATAACTTCACTTGTATTAGAAATTAGTTGATTAAAATATGGTGACATAAAATACCAAGCTAAACCAATTAGTAACTGAATATGAGAAACAATTAAGGTAAATAATCCTAAACGTAAATCTGTACTTTTAAATTCTTTCTTTTTAAAAATACCAACAAAAGCATTTACAACAGCTATTACAAGAATAATTAAAACTATATATGCCCAATAAGAATGTATTTCTTTCATTTTTAAAATATTTTTAGAATGTAAAGTTACAATATAGATATAAAAAAACCACCTTAAAAAAGGTGGTTTTTAATATTTAAATTAATTTCTTTCTTAGAAATTATATCTTACACTAGCATTCCAAGTTCTTCCTAAACCAAAGAAACCTCTGTTAGAAACATCAATTCCTCTATAAGTAGTAGAACCAGCATTTGCAAAGTTTGCAGTAGATAATTCAGAAATATATCTTCTATCTAAAACGTTGTTTACATTTACTCTGAAATCTAAAGATTTAGATTTATCTGAAGTTAAGTTTAATCTATAAGATACACCTGAATCTAAGATACCATATTCTGGTAACTGAAGATTGTTCTTTCTTGCAGATACTCTAGCATATAATTGATCGTAAAATCTAAAGTCAGCATCAAAGCTTAAACCTTCCATAATTCTATAATCTACACCTAAACCAGCAGTGAACTGTGCAGCATCTCCTACTTTACCTCCATCTACATCTACAACTGTAGGAGCTTGAATAACATTTCTGTCTTCATCTAATACATCTTGTATTAATTCTCCTGCATATGTCCAGTCACCTATAGAAGTAAATCCTTTTAATCTTAAGTCGTTAGTAATATCGTAGATGAAATCAAATTCTACACCCATATGATATTGAGCTTGACCAAATGTTCTAGTAATTGTAACAACACCAGTATTTGGATCTACATCTGTTGCTCCATCAACTCTATCTTTCCAAGTTGTGCTATATAAGTTAACATTAGCACTAAACTTATCTGATCTATAGTTATATCCTAACTCAATTCCTGTAATTTTTTCATTTTGAGAAATTGGGTTAATCGCATTTGTAAAGTTGTTAAAGATATTGTCATGATAAGGTTGACGAGAATAGAAACCTGTGTTAAAGTAAATGTTACTAGATTCAGATACTTTTAAACCTAAACCAGCTTTTACGTTATAACCAAAGTTACTTACTTTTTCTGAATCTTCGAATTGAGCTTGATAGTCATATCTATCAAATCTTTGGTGCCATTGGTTAGAAACAGAACCTTGGAAAAATGCAGAAACTACATCATCTGAATACTCTAATTGAGTAAATAAACCTCCGTAAGAAATTCTCTCACTGTTGTCATAATCTATTCTTTGTGCTTCATCCATAGTGTTGAATGTTGCAGCCCATGGGTTAGCATTTCCACTTTCTGTAGCAGTAACAGAAACTACTGGACCAACTCTATTATGAGTATTGTCTCTTAAGCTTCTATCTTCTGTCCAAGAAGTTAAACCATGGAAGTTCTCTACTTGTCTAAAGTGAGTTCCATAGTAAGTTCTTAAATCAGCACCAATATTCCAAGTAATATTATCTGTTAATTTAGTTTCTAAGTTAGATACAGCACCATACCAGCTATGTAAGTTCATAGAAGCTCTTGTAATGTAAGCACTGTTACCAAAGTTTCCATCTCCACCAGTTGCAGCATTGTTTGCGTAAATTGCATCATAGTCAATTAAACCATCAGCAGTTCTAACTCTTCTACCTCTGTTACCAGTTCCACCACCTCTACCAAAAGAAGCATATAATACTGTAGATAAGCTAGTAGCATCAGATATAGTATAATCCCAGTTTAAGTTTAATACTGGTTTATGATAGAAGTTTCTTCTTTCTGTCATATATTCTCCTTGGTAAAAACCAAAGTTATTGTTGTATTTGAAACCATTTTGTAAATAGCTAGAAATACTTTTTGTAAAGTTTTGATCATGCCATTGTGGAGCACCTGTAATCAAAAAGTTGAAATTATGAGTTTCGTTAGGCTTGTATCCAAAAGAAACGAAGTAAGTTTGACCTTGACCTCTAGTTCCATTGTTATAACCATTTCCTTGCCAGTGAGATAACATTACACTTGTACCCCATCCGTTTTCATTAACTCCAGTATTGTAAGATAACGTAGTTTTTAAATAACTATCGTTAGCTGTACCAGCATAAAAATAACCTCCTTCAGTTTTATCTGTAGTTTTAGTTACAAAGTTCATAGTACCACCAACAGAAGATATTGCTAATTTAGAAGCACCTAAACCTCTCTGAATTTGTACTGCACTTGCAATATCATTTACTCCAGACCAGTTAGACCAGTACATTCTTCCATCTTCCATACCATTAATTGGCTGACCATTTAATAAGAAAGCTGTGTTAGTTTGATCGAAACCACGAACAGAAATTCTAGAATCTCCAAAACCACCTGCTTGTCCAGCAACATAAATAGAAGGAGTGTTAACTAATGTCATAGTAACATCTTGTGTACCTACTTTCTTCTGAATCTCAGCAGCTTTAATTGTAGATACTGCAACAGGAGTCTTTCTACCACCAGATAAATCGATTACCCCTTTACCAATAATAACTACCTCTTCTAAAGAGTTTTCATCTTCTAATAATTTAATAGTTCCTAAGTTAGTTTTAGAACTATTGTAAGAAATTTCTTTAGTTCTAAATCCTAAATAAGAAATTACAAGAACACCAGAATTCTTTGAAGTTGTAATAGAAAAATTACCGTCAAAATCAGTTTCTGTACCGTTTTTAGTACCTTTTTCTAAAATACTAGCTCCAGGTAATGGTTGATTTGCGTTATCAACAATAATACCTGTAATTTTAGTTTGACCTAATACAGTAGCAGCTACAAAAAATAAAGCTACAAAAAGGAAATTTTTAAAATTTTTCATTGTTTAATTTTAAGTTAATTAATGTTTTGCAAAATTCTTGCTTTTACATCGTTGGTTTGTTAAGTTAATGTTAAGTTTTAACAAGAATTTAAGACCCTTAAAATTACAAAAAAGAGATTTACTTATTAATTATCAAATACTTACATATAAACATAGTTGTTAACAAAAAAAAGATTTTTTGTTAAAGTATTTAGAATAACATAATAAAAGAGAAAAACTACTGTTGTTTAAGCAATTTTTTAGCTAATTCTTTCCCAAGTTCTACACCAAATTGATCGTAGCTATAAATATTCCATAAAATTCCTTGAGTAAAGATTTTATGTTCGTAAAGTGCTATTAATTTCCCTAAAGATTGTGGTGTTAATTTATCAAAAAGAATAGCGTTACTTGGTCTATTACCTTCAAAAACTTTAAATGGTAATAATTGATTGATTTTATCTTCGTCTCCAGAAAACTTTAACTCTAAATGAACTTCTTCTTTTGTTTTACCAAAAGCTAAAGCATCCATTTGTGCATTATAGTTTGCCATTAACTTTTTATGATGATCTGTTAAACCATATAAAGATTCTTTATATCCAATAAAATCTGATGGGATTAACTTTGTTCCTTGATGCACTAATTGCATAAAAGCGTGTTGCATATTAGTACCTGTGCTTCCCCAAACAATAGTACCAGTTTCATAATCTATTTTATTTCCATTTCTATCTACTCCTTTACCATTACTTTCCATAATAGCTTGTTGTAAATAAGAAGGTAGTTTAGATAAATACTGTGAGTATGGTAAAACAGCTTCTGTTTCTGCCTTATAAAAATTATTATACCAAACACTTATTAAAGCTAAAATAACTGGAATATTTTTATCGAAATCTTCATTTCTAAAATGAATATCCATTTCTTCTGCACCATCTAGTAAAGCTCTATAATTATCAAAACCAACAGATAAGCTAATAGATAAACCTACAGCAGACCAAAGAGAAAAACGACCTCCTACCCAATTCCACATTGGAAAAACATTACTTTTATCTATACCAAAACTATCTACTGCTTCTAAATTTGTAGACACAGCAACAAAGTGTTTTGGAATATCGAAAATAGTTGCAGACTTTAAAAACCAATTTTTAATAGTTTCTGCATTTGTAATGGTTTCTTGTGTCGTAAATGTTTTAGACACAATAACAAACAATGTTGTTTCTGGATTTAAATTTTTGATGATTTCTGAAACATGATCACCATCAATATTTGAAACAAAATGAGTATTTAAATGATTTTTGTAAAATTTAAGAGATTCTACAACCATGTCTGGCCCTAGATCAGAACCTCCAATACCAATATTTACAACATCTGTAATTGATTTTCCTGTATAACCTTTCCATTTGCCAGATATCACTTTGTTACTAAAGCTTCTTATCTTTCTTAATGTCGTTTGAATTTTAGGCTTAATATCTTTTCCATCAATAAACACAGGTTCTTCAGAAGTACTTCTTAAAGCTGTATGTAAAACTGCTCTACCTTCTGTAGCATTAATAATTTCTCCAGAAAACTGTGCTTCTATTGCTTGTTTTAAACCAACTTCTTTTGCTAAATCTACTAATAAACTTAATGTTTCTTTAGTAATTCTATTTTTAGAAAAATCTACATTTAAATCATTAAGTTGAACAGAAAAAGCTTCTTTTCTATTAGCTTCTTTAAATAAGTTTTTTATGTTAATGTCTTTATTATCTTTAAAATGGTCAGATAATTTTTGCCAAGCTTCTGTTTTTGTTGGATTGATATTGGGTAAAGCCATGTTATTTTTTTGCTATAGTTTCAGTGATTACTTCTGGTTCTTCAACTGGTATTCTATTATAATCTAATTGATATTTTAAAGGTCTGATATATTTTAAAAATTCTGGTTTTACAGACTTTTTCATAGGTTTTGCTTCTGGTAACTTAAGTTTTGGATTTAATGGGTCTACTTGTCTACCATTTTTCCAAAAACGATAACATACATGTGGTCCACCTGTATTACCAGTCATGCCTACATACCCAATTACATCACCTTGTTTTACATATTCGCCTCTTTTTACAGCTTGTTTACTCATATGAAGATACTGTGTAGAATAGGTATTGTTATGTTTAATTTTAACGTATTTTCCATTACCTCCTCTTCTAGTAGATTCTACAACTGTACCACTTGCTGTTGCTATAATTGGAGTTCCTATTTTAGCAGCAAAATCTGTACCTTTATGAGGCCTAACTCTATTACCATAATAAGCAATTCTTCTTCGTAAATTATATCTTGATGAAATTCTATATTGAAATTTAATAGGCGCCTTTAAAAAGAAGCTTCTTAACATATTTCCATTTTCATCATAATATTCAGGTATATTAAGTGTTGAGTCTGCTACAAAACGAAATGCATATAAATCTTTTCCTTTATGTTTAAATACAGCCGACTTTACTTTTCCATAACCAGCAAAAGTAGAATCATCTATAAATTTTTCTTCATAAAGAATTTTAAAAGAATCTCCTTTTTGTAATCTATAAAAATCTAAAGTCCATGCATAAATGTCTGCAATTGTATAGGTTAAATTTGGTCTTATACCAAGACTATCCATAGTTTGAGAAAAACTTGAATAGACAACACCCTCAACTTCTTTTTGAACAACTTCTATAGGTTTTTTATAATTTTTAGCAACTACAACAGAATCTTTAAAATCTAAAATTGTTGCATTAATTTTATCGTGCTTATAAATAAAAACTTGTGCTTTTTCTGTAGAATCTTTGCTTGCTAAAATAGTGTAAGGCTTACCAGCTCTTACTCTTCTAACATCAAATATTTCTTTAGCTGATGAAGCAATTTCATTAATTTTTGGATAAAAAACATGATGCCTATCTAGTATAGTTCCAAAACTTTCACCACTTTTAATAGTGTCTTGGATTACTTTATAATCATCTATTTTATAACCAAATCTAATTTCTGGTTCTGGTTCTTTAACAATGATTTGTTCTGGTTCTTTGCCATCTTTTTTACAAGAGACAACCAAAATAGTAACAAAAAATAATAGGATTAATTTCTTCAAAAAACTCAACACTTTTAAGACAGTTTCAAAAGTACAAATAAAGAATTAATTTTTATAAAACCTAAGACAGATAAGTTAAATTTTATTTGTTCATAAAGGAATTTACTAAACCTTTATAAGCTTCTAAATCTGCTCTTAAAGAACCTACTGCTAATGAAGCTTTCATACGAATTGGAATTTTATTAGCATCATCTGTAATCCAAATAGTAACGCTTTCTTCTTCTTTAAAAACTCTACCAGATTGAACAAGAGGTCTAAACATTAACGTATTTACTTTACCAAACCTAGTTCTTAACTCTTCTCTTCCTAAAAAACGCAATCTAAAAGGATAGGTTTGTGCGTCTATAAACATTTCTAATTTTATTTCATCTCCTACTTTAAATTTTGAAACATCTTTATTTCTCAAATAATAAAAAGAAGACAACATATCTTGAATATTTTTAATTGAGACAATTGTATCTTTTTGTTCAACAAAATCTTGGATATATGCAGTGTTAGAAGTATAATTGAAGGCCGTTATTCTATGTTTTTTATAACCACCTTCGTTAATTTTTCTCTTAAATAAGTAAGGTTTTAAGGTTTCTTTGTCAAAATAAGATTCGTAAACATCATCAACTTCAAAAAACCATTTAATCATTCCAGAAGTCCATCCAGTACCTTTTGTATGATACACTTTTCTTCCTCTAAATTCTTCTTCTTTAACTTCTAAAATTGCAGAACCTGCTCTTAAAAAACCACTGTAACTCATTTTATATCTCAAAAACTCACCATCTTTAAATGCAGAGCTTTTTTGAGCAAATAAAGGGATACAAAATAAAGTTGATATAATAACTAGAGCAAACTTTTTCATAATTAATCAAACATATAAAAAAGGAATGACAATTACTGTTCCAAAAGATAGAAAATTGTTTCTCTTAGACTTAGAGTTGGTCTTTTTAACGTTTTATTAAATTTAAAAGGTTCCCCAATTTTCTAATTCTTCTTTACTCCATAAATATGGATAGAAAATTCTTCTTTGATACTTTGGATGCATATACTTTCGCCAATTACTACCACCAGTAGCTTTAAGTTCAGAATCATCTCCTCCAATATATTTAGCTGCAGCATTATAATGAGCCATAACCCATTTTACATTTACTGTATAATCGTAATGACGCATTGCTTTTATTAGATCTTGATTTTCTTGAACTTCTTTAGGCAATTGTTTGAACTTTTTAGACAGGTTTATATCATTATAGTCTTCCATAAAATCAATAAAATCTCCCATATATTTCTTTTCAAAAAGATTTAATAATGTAGATTTTTGACCTGTGGTATAATTTTTTCCTGCTGCTTGCCAATACAAATGATTGTATGCGTTTTTAAAAGATGAATTACGATCTATAGTATCTCTGTATCTAGCATCAATTAAATTAATTAACTCTGTAGAAGCAAATTCTATTTTTCTATATTGTGCTGATTGAAAGCCACTTGCAGGAGTCAACGTATTTCTAAACTTTAGATATTGATCCTTTTCCATACCATCAGCCATTACATTAAAAGAACTACAAAGCATATCAAAATACCTGCTTACTCTATTTAAATGCATAGAAAATTTATCTGCAGTTATTTTTGTTGTCTTTGCTACTTGGTCTATTTCCCACAAAATCATTTTAAACAACAATTCATTAACTTGATGATACATAATAAATACCATTTCATCTGGCTGTGTTGTTCTTGGGTTCTGCAAACCAAGTAAGGCATCTGTTTGAATATAATCCCAATAGGTAATTGGTGTACTCCATAATAAACCCTCTAACATAGAATCTACAGGAACACCAAGCTTATCGTATTTTTCTTCTATGGCTTTTAAAATTTCTTCTCTATTCATTTTTGGTTGAAAATAAAAAAGCAAGATACTTAAATCTTGCTTTTTGCTTTTATAATGTTCCTCTTTTTTGTTGTTCTCTTTCTATGGATTCGAACAAAGCTTTAAAATTACCTGCTCCAAAACCTTTAGCTCCCATTCTTTGAATGATTTCAAAAAATAAGGTAGGTCTATCTTCTACTGGTTTTGTAAAAATTTGTAATAGATACCCTTCTTCATCTGCATCTATCATAATACCTAAAGCTTTTAGTTTTTCGATATCTTCACGTAATTCGTGACTAAATTCTTCTAAACGTCCAGGAACTGCTCTATAATATTCTTCTGGTGGTGTTGACAAAAACTCAACGCCATTTGAACGTAATTGCGAAACTGTTTTTATAATATCGTCAGTAGCCACAGCAATATGTTGTACTCCTGCACCTTCATAAAAATCTAAATATTCCTCTATTTGAGATCGTTTTTTACCTTCTGCTGGTTCATTGATAGGAAATTTGATTCGACCATTTCCATTAGACATCACTTTACTCATTAATGCAGAGTATTCTGTATGAATTTGCTTATCATCAAAAGATAAAAAGTTTTCAAATCCCATAACATCTTCATACCATTTTACCCAAACATCCATTTGGTTCCAGCCTACATTACCAACCATATGATCTATATATTTTAAACCTGCTGTTGGTGGATTATAATCTGAATCCCATTTTACAAAACCTGGTAAAAATGCACCATTATAATTTTTACGTTCCACAAACATATGTACAGTTTCTCCATACGTGTAAATTCCTGCTCTTACAACTTCACCAAACTCATCTTTTTCAACAGTAGGTTCTAAATAAGATTTTGCGCCTCTAGAAGTTGTTTCTTTATAAGCTTGTCTAGCATCTTCTACCCAAAGTGCTATAATTTTAACACCATCTCCATGTTTTACAATATGATCGTTTATTGGAGATTTACTACTCAAAGGCGTAGTTAGCATTAACTTGATTTTGTCTTGAGTTAGCACGTAACTTACAGAATCTTTAGAACCAGTTTCTAATCCACGATAAGCATGAGATTGAAAACCAAAAGCTGTTTTATAAAAGTGTGCAGCTTGTTTTGCATTTCCTACATAAAATTCTACATAATCTGTACCTAATAATGGAAGGAAATCTTGTGCTCCTTCAAATATTTTTTCTAAACCGTAGTTTACTGATTTTATTTCTTTTTTACTCATTTCTTTGTTTTTGATTGATTATTCTAACCAAGATTTATAATAATCTTCGTCAGCAATTTTCATAGCTTCTTCTGTAACCTGTAAAGGCTTAAACGTATCTACCATAACAGCTAATTCTTCTGTTACAGTTTCTCCAATACTTCTTTCTGTAGCTCCTGGATGTGGACCATGAGGTATACCTGCAGGATGCAGAGAAATATGACCAGCTTCAATATCGTTTCTGCTCATAAAATCTCCATCAACATAATATAATACCTCATCTGAATCTATGTTACTATGATTGTATGGAGCAGGAATTGAGTTTGGATGGTAATCGTACAAACGAGGTACAAAACTACAAATAACAAAAGCTGATGTTTCAAAAGTTTGATGCACTGGAGGTGGCTGATGAATTCTACCTGTTATAGGTTCAAAATCATGAATTGAAAATGCATATGGAAAATTATATCCATCATAACCTACCACATCAAAAGGATGTGAGGCATATACCATTTCTATAATTTCTCCTTGCTTTTTGACTTTAATTAAGAAATCACCTAATTCATCATAAGTTTCTAATTCTTCTGGTCTTCTTAAATCACGCTCACAAAAAGGTGAATGTTCTAATAACTGTCCAAACCAATTTCTATAACGTTTTGGGGTATAGACTGGATGATAAGATTCTACAATAAACAATCTATTGTTGTCATCATCAAAATCTAATTTATAGATGATTCCACGTGGAATTACTAAATAATCTCCATATTTAAAATCGATATTACCCAACATTGTACGTAATTTTCCTGTTCCTTTATGAATGAAAATTACCTCATCTGCATCTGTGTTTTTATAAAAATAATCTTTTGTAGATTCTTTAGGAGCAGCAAGAATAATATTACAATCTGAGTTTGTAAGTACTACTTTTCTACTTTCTAAATAATCATTTTCTGGCTTTACTTGAAAACCTCTTAAACGATAAGATTGAATATTATTAGCTTTTGCAATTTTTGGTTTTACTGAATATTGTTTTCTAATTTCTTTAACCATAGTTGGTCTATGCTCATGATAGCTGTTGGTTGACATTCCATCAAAACCAATAGTACCAAAGAGTTGTTCGTAATAAAGACTCCCATCTTTTTTACGAAACTGTGTATGTCTTTTAGGTGGAATTTTTCCTAATTTATGATAAAAAGGCATCTTGTTAATGTATTAATGAGTTAATAAAATAATGTAGGTATTTTTTATTTAATATTAATAGCTACATTTTTACATTTGAAAATTGATACATTAATCCATTATTCTGGATTACGTTTGATTAAGTATTTTAAATAAGTAAGTAATTCTAAATACATTTCAATCGTTTTCGTTGTTATTACAAAGATACAAAAAGTCCCTCAGAAAGCATTACTAAGATATTGACATAAAAAAAGCCGAAACAATTTTGTTTCGGCTTTTAAATTTTTTAATTAATATTACTCTGTAGGTAATCTTTCATCAATCATTTTTAATGGCATGTCTCCCATTAAATCAAACACATCTAAAATACTTCTAACAGTATCTTCTTCTTCTACTTGCTCATTTACAAACCATTGTAAAAATACTTCAGAAGCATAATCATTTTTGCTTCTTGCTTTACTAAAACATTTGTAGATAGATTGCGTAACTCCAATTTCTTGGTCTAAAGACTTTTCGTAAATTTCTCTTAAACTTTCGAAATCATTATTTACTTCTGGTACTGCAGGTGATATTGCTGCTCCTCCAGCATCATTTATAAAATTAAATATTTTCATTCCATGAGCTCTTTCCTCTTCAGCTTGCTTGTAGAAAAAAGCTTTACTATTTAACAATTCTCTTTGATCACACCAAGAAGCCATTGCTAAATAAGAGGCAGATGCATGCATTTCTAACGCAACTTGTTCGTTTAAAGCATCCATTACTTCTGGATGAATTGTCATTTGTCTTCTTATTGCTGTCTTCATAATTATAGGTTTTAATTATACAAAAATACACTAAATACAGTTTATATCTATACTGATTTAGAAATTTAAAGCTAATCTAAATAAAAGGAGATAGTTATAGTTAGATAACTAATAATGATAGAAACAAAGAGAAATCTCTTCTTTTAAATCTAATAATTTAGGAATTTCTAAAAACACCAAATGTTTTCTGTCTGCAATAAACAAAAGAACAAAATTTTCATTTTGAATGATGTTCTCTAAATTTTCTGGTAAAGTAATCTCATTAATTTTATTGCGTAAGTGCAATAATTGAGGAAATGTAAGCTTCATTTTCTTATCACCTATCGTTAGTTGATAGTGACAAAAAGTTACATGCTGTAATTGTATATTAAATTGTATGTCTGTAAATACATTCACAGTACAAAAATAACTATTTATTTAGAATAAATAAAAATAAAATTATGAGAAAATTGAAAATCTACTCAATCTTTTTAATGACTGCTTTTGGTGCTTCTTTTTTAGTGCCATCAAAACCTTCTACACCACCAACAGTTGTGTATTTCATTACGTACTTTTTATCTGGAAAAATACGTTTATACGCGCTTTGACACATTAAAGTAGCTTCATGAAAACCACATAGAATCAATTTTAATTTTCCTGGATAAGTGTTTACATCACCTATTGCATAAATGCCTGGAACATTGGTTTGATAATCTAAAGAATTATTCACTTTAATAGCATTCTTCTCAATTTCTAATCCCCAATTTGCAATTGGACCAAGTTTTGGAGATAAGCCAAAAAGTGGTATAAAATGATCTGTTTCTATAGTAAAAGGATCAGTACCATTTTGTACAACAGAAACTCCTTCAACTTTATTGGTACCAACAATTCCTTTAACTTCTGCAGGAGTTATTAATTTAATTTTACCTGCGTCTTTTAATTCTTGCACTTTATCTACAGAATCTAAAGCACCTCTGAATTCGTTTCTTCTATGAATTAAAGTAACTTCTGACGCAACATCAGTTAAGAAAATAGACCAGTCTAAAGCAGAGTCTCCTCCACCAGCAATAACTACCCTTTTGTTCCTATAAATTTCTGGATCTTTAATGATATACTCAACTCCTTTGTCTTCAAATTCTGATATATTAGAAATAGGTGGTTTTCTAGGTTCGAAACTTCCTAAACCACCAGCAATTGCAACAACTTTTGCATGATGCTTGGTACCTTTATTTGTTGTTACTATAAATGTACCATCTTCTTGTTTATCAATAGTATCTGCTCTTTCTCCAAGCGTAAACCCTGGTTCAAATTGCTTAATTTGTTCCATCAATTTATCAGTTAAATCACCTGCCAAAATCTCTGGATAAGCAGGAATATCATAAATGGGTTTCTTTGGATAAATCTCTGAACATTGACCTCCTGCTTGAGGCAAAGCATCAATTAAATGGCATCTTAGTTTTAATAAACCTGCTTCAAAAACAGTAAATAATCCTGTTGGTCCTGCACCAATAATAAGTATATCTGTTGTAATCATTCTAACAAAAAATGTAACGCAAAATTAATTTGTTGAAGTTTTTTAAAAACTGATTTTTATCAGTTTAAGCTACGTTAATAACCTCCTCTATTTGTGGAGCATATTTTTTAATTGTAGCTTCTACACCGTTTTTTAAAGTCATTTGATTTACTGAACAACCTGTACAAGCACCTTCTAATTGTACTTTTACAATGGTGTCTTCTATAGATAAAAGTTTAATATTTCCTCCATCACTCATTAAAAAAGGACGAATTTCATCTAATGCTTTTTCTACATTACTGTGTATTTCTTGTGATGTCATAATTTATTTTTTTACTGCACTACAACCACTCATTGTTGTTATTCTTACAACCTCTGTTGGTGGTAAATTTGCATTTCTTTTTAATAATTCTGATACCATCTCTTTAGTAATCTCATTAAAAGATTTTTCTAAAACAGTACCTTCTTGTAAAGCAACTGGGTGACCTACATCACCAGCTTCACGAATACTTTGTACTAATGGTATTTCTCCTAAAAATTTAGTATTAATATCTTCTGCCAAATTTTTAGCTCCATCTTTTCCAAAGATATAATATTTATTGTTTGGTAATTCTTCTGGTGTAAAATATGCCATATTTTCTACAATACCTAAAACTGGTACTTTAATAGAATCTTGCTGAAACATAGCTACACCTTTTTTTGCATCTGCTAAAGCAATATTTTGCGGAGTAGAAACCACTACTGCTCCATTTATTGGTAAAGCTTGTACTATAGACAAATGCACATCACCTGTTCCTGGAGGTAAATCAATTAAAAGAAAATCTAACTCTCCCCAAGCACTATCAAATATTAATTGCTTTAATGCTTTAGAAGCCATAGGTCCTCTCCAAATTACTGCCTGATCTGGATTTGTAAAAAATCCTAAAGACAATAATTTTACCCCATAATTCTCTATTGGCTTCATTTTTGAGCGTCCATCAACATTTACAGAAAGTGGTCTTGCTTTTTCAACATCGAACATAATATGTTGAGAAGGTCCATATACATCTGCATCTAAAACACCTACACTAAAACCCATTTTAGCTAAAGAAATAGCAACATTAGAAGTTATTGTAGATTTACCTACACCTCCTTTGCCAGAAGCTACTGCTATAATGTTTTTTATATTTGGAATTTCTTTTCCGCGAATTAAATTAGGGTCTTCTTTAGGTGCAGCTTTTTCAACTTTTACATTCACTTTTACATCAATCTTTTGATGCACTTTATCGTGAATAGCTTTCATTATTTCTACTTCAACTTTCTTTTTTGCTTGTAAAGACGGATTAGAAATTACTACATCTACAATTACTTCGTCTCCAAAAACAACAATGTTCTTAACATTATTATTTTCAACTAAACTTTTGCCTTCTCCAGGAGCTGTAATTGTTTCTAAAGCCTTATTTATATCTTGTTTTGTAAAACTCATTTTATAAAAGATTATTTTTATTTAATCTAGATTGCAAAGATACAGCTTACATCTTATAAAATAAAGCTAATAAATTGTGAAAACTTATAGATAGATAGATAGATAGATAAGTGTAGTTTATTTTAATTCTTCTGAAGGGTTCCAAAAGACTTTATCTAAATCTTGAATTTGATTATCGATCACAACAATCCCTTCATTTTCTAACAATTGTTGCATTAAATTAGTACCATCAAAATGATGCTTACCTGTTAACAATCCTTTTCTATTAACAACTCTATGTGCAGGAACTTCAATTTCTTGATTGTGAGAATTATTCATAGCCCAACCTACCATTCTTGCAGATCTTACAGCTCCTAAATGCTTTGCTATAGCTCCATAACTGGTTACTCTACCAAAAGGAATTTGGCGAGCCACATCATAAACTTTTTCGAAAAAGTTTTCAGATTTTTTCATGCAGTGAATATAGAAAGATTTTCAGAATCTTTATTTAAACCCTAATTTGAGTTTTTAATAGTTTAATCTGAATTTGATATAAGTAATTGCTTTATCTACAGCTAAATACTGGTTCTCGTAAAAAGTTTGAATTTCTGTAACTTCTTTTGGTGCTCCAGAGTTATGATAGACATTATGATTAGCATATAACACCTCATGTCCTTCACCATGCAATAAACCTAAAGTATAGCCATGCATAAATTCTGAATCTGTTTTTAAATTGATAATACCATCTTCTTTTAAGACATTAAAATATCTTTTTAAAAACGTAGTATTCGTCATTCTATGTTTTGTGCGTTGGTATTTTATTTGAGGATCAGGAAAAGTTATCCAAATTTCAGAAATTTCATTTGCTGCAAAAATGTAATCTACCAACTCTATTTGTGTTCTTACAAAAGCAACGTTTGGTAGATTTTCTTCTATAGCTGTTTTAGCTCCCCTCCAAAAGCGAGCTCCTTTTATATCTATACCAATGTAATTTTTATCAGGATTTTGTCTTGCTAATGCAACTGTATATTCACCTTTTCCACAGCCTAGCTCAACAATAAGTGGATTATTGTTACCAAAAAAAGAATGCCATTTACCTTTATGAGAAAAGTTATTTAAAACTTCGTCTCTTGTAGGCTGAATGACATTTTTAAACGTTTCGTTTTCTTGAAAACGTTTTAATTTATTTTTACTTCCCAAAATGTATGGAAATTAAGCTCTATCTTCTGTTCCTTCGTCTAAGAAACGCTTAGATTCTTTCATCCAATAAGCGAAAAGAACTATTAAAACAACTAAGAAAAGCCAGTTAATTATATTTGAAGTCCACCAACCAAACTCTGCAGTTGCTAATTGCAATCTTAACCATTGAAAAGGTAGAAATAAAATATCTGTGAATAAACTACCAATCCATCTAAAAATATTGCTTGCTATCATAACTTAATTATATTTACACTGCAAAAATAACAAAAGAAATAATGTTAGCCAATTTTTTAAACAAATCTAAACCTATCATTTTTATTGGAATCTTAATTCTTTTTTTTTGTGTACTTACTGTAACTTTAATATTTGGTTCATTTACTGCTAAAACCTTTAGTTCTATTATCTTAGAAAGTATTGTCTTTCTCTTTTTTTTCTTGTTTATCTTTTTTCTATTCAACTTTATTACCAAGAAAAACGGATTAACTTTCGATAATTCTTACGCTTTTTTCATTTTCATAATTTTATCAATAAGCATATTACCATATTTACAAGATATAAACATGTTGTTTTTAACAGCAATTTATTTATTAATTGTTAGAAAAATTTACAGTCTTAGGTCAAATAAATCAATTTTAGAGAAAATTTATGATGCTAGTTTTTGGCTAGGCATTTTTTTTATTTTTAACCCAATTTCATTGATTTTTATATTACTGATTTATGCTGCAATTTATTTACATAAAAAACTAACAATAAATACTCTTGTAATACCAATAATTGGTTTTGCAACACCTTTAATTATCTATTTTTCATATTTATTCTGGTTTGATCAAACTGAAGTTTTTTTTGACTTATTTCAGTTTAAAATAGATTTATCTCTTAATAACTTAATTGAACCAAACCTTATCTTTTTTGCTTTAATTATTGCTTTATTAACTTTTATTTTTATGATTTATAAATCTAGAACCACGCTATCAATTAATAACACTTTTAAAAGAAGTTGGATTTTAATAATATTAAACCTATTTGTAGCTTTTTTGTTTGTGTTGTTATTGAACCAAAAAACCACTGGTGATTTAATTTACTTATTTTTTCCTGTAGCTATAATTATTGCAAATGGAGTTGAGCTAATTGAGAAAAAGATAATAAAAGACAGTATCTTATACATTCTTTTTATAGGATGTTTTTTAGTGAGATTTGTTTTATAATTTTTCTCCAAAAGCTAAATCTCCTGCATCTCCTAAACCAGGAACTATATACCCTTTATCATTTAAATTATCGTCTATAGTTGCAATCCATAAATGAGTGTTTTTAGGAAAATGCTTTTCAATAAATGCTATCCCTTCTTTAGAACCAATTACAGAAACAATATGTAATTCTTTAGGAATACCATTCTTTTTAATTGCCTCATAAACTGCCACCAAAGATTGACCTGTTGCCAACATTGGATCTGCTATAAATAATGTTTTACCTTCAATTTTTGGTGAAGCAAAATACTCTACAACTATCTCAAAATCATTAGAGTTTTTTGTGTGTTTTCTAAAAGCAGAAATAAAAGCATTTTCTGCATCATCAAAATAATTTAACAACCCTTGATGTAAAGGTAAACCTGCTCTTAAAATTGAACAAAGCACAATATTATTATAAGATAATTGTTGTTTCTTTTTACCTAAAGGTGTCTCTACATAAAAACTAGTATACGATAATTTCTTACTTAATTCGTAACCTAAAATCTCACCTATTCTTTCTATATTTCTTCTAAAACGAAGAGAGTCTTTTTGAATATTCTTATCTCTAATTTCAGATATAAATTTATTTAAAATAGAGTTTTCTTCAGATATATGATGAACAATCATTTGTTTTTTTATTTTGTATTTCGATGTAAAATACTAAAATTATAAACTTCAAAAACATAGAAGCAGTTTAAATTCATCAACAAAATAAAAAGTTATCTTTGTTGCTCATTTAAAATAGTGATTGTATGATTCAATCTATGACTGGTTATGGAAAAGCTGTGTTGCAATTGTCAACCAAAAAAGTAACCATAGAAATTAAATCTTTAAATAGTAAAAATTTAGATTTAAATGTTAGAATACCTTCTTACTACAAAGAAAAAGAATTAAATGTTCGTAAAAAACTGGCTAAAAAATTAGTTAGAGGTAAAGTCGACTTTTCGATTTTTGTAGAAATGACAGCTGATGAAACCTCTACAACCATAAATAATGGTGTAGTAAAACAATACATGCAACAACTTAGAAATGTCGTGCAAAGTGGCACTTCAGAAGATTTAGAGTTATTAAAGATGGCTATAAGTATGCCTGATGCTTTAAAAACAGAACGTGAAGAGTTAGATGAAGAAGAGTGGAATTTAATTGATGAGAAAATTGATGAAGCTTTGACAAAAATTGTACAATATAGAATTGATGAAGCAAATTCTTTAGAAATAGATTTTAAAGAAAGAATTGCTAATATTAAAAAGTATTTAGAAGAAGTAAATGCTTTAGATAATGATAGGATAGAAAATGTAAAAGCAAGACTTAAAAAGGCTATTGACGATCTAAGAGTAGAAACTGATGAAAATAGATTTGAACAAGAATTGATTTATTATCTAGAAAAACTAGATATTAATGAAGAAAAAGTTCGTTTAGCAAATCATTTAGATTACTTTTTACAAACTTTAGCCTCTGAAGAATCTAATGGTAAAAAATTAGGTTTTATTATCCAAGAAATGGGTAGAGAAATAAATACTACAGGTTCTAAAGCTAATTTTGCACCCATGCAAAAAGCAGTTATTCAAATGAAAAACGAGTTAGAACAAATTAAAGAACAAATTTTAAACGTACTTTAATATGAGTGAATTTAAAGGAAAGTTATTTGTGTTTTCTGCGCCTTCTGGTTCTGGTAAAACTACAATAGTTCGTCATTTATTAAATCAAGAAAAACTAAACTTAGCATTTTCTATTTCAGCAACTTCTAGAAAACCTAGAGGTAATGAAAAAGATGGAGAAGATTATTATTTTATTTCTTTAGAAGAATTTAAAAATAATATTAAAGCAGATAAATTCTTAGAGTGGGAAGAAGTATATAGAGATAATTTTTATGGTACTTTAAAAGCTGAAGTAGAAAGAATTTGGGCACAAAAGAAACACGTTATTTTTGATATTGATGTTGTTGGAGGATTAAGAATTAAAAAGAAGTTTCCAGAAAAAACATTAGCTGTTTTTGTGAAACCACCAAGTGTAGACGAATTAAAAATAAGATTAAAAAAACGTTCTACAGAAAGTGAAGAGAAAATAAATATGCGTATTGCAAAAGCATCTGTAGAGTTAGCCACTGCACCACAATTTGATAAAATTATTAAAAATTACGATTTAGAAGTTGCTTTAAAAGAGGCAGAAGAATTGGTAAGTAACTTTTTAGAATTAAACTAAAATCTTAAAAGTGTAAAAACTTAATTATGAAAATCGGTTTATATTTTGGCACATTTAACCCAATACATGTTGGGCATTTAATTATTGCCAATCATATGATTGAATATTCTGATTTAGATGAAATCTGGATGGTTGTTACGCCTCATAATCCTTTTAAAAAGAAAAGCTCACTTTTAGAAAATCACCATCGATTTGAATTGGTTTATAGAGCTACAGAGAGTTATCCAAAAATTAAACCCTCAGATATTGAGTTTAAACTACCACAACCCAACTATACTGTTCATACATTGGCTCATATTTCAGATAAATTTACTGACAAAGAGTTTTGTTTAATTATGGGCGAAGACAATTTGAAAAGTTTTCATAAATGGAAAAATTATGAAACTATTTTAGAGCATCATCACATTTATGTGTATCCAAGAATTGCAGAAGGTACTGTAGAACATCAATTTAAAAACCATTCTAAAATTCATAAAGTTGATGCACCAATTGTACAAATTTCATCAACAATGATTCGTAAAGGAATTGAGAACAAAAAAAATGTAAAACCTCTTTTAACAAAAGAAGTTTGGCAATACATAGATGAAATGAATTTTTATAAAAAATAGTTTCCTTATTTTTACGTTAAATAGTAGTTATAAATAATTTTCAAGTGGATAATCAACCTCCAAAAAAATCGTCTTTTAAACAAAAACTAACTGACAAGTATAGGTTAGTAGTTTTAAATGAAGATACTTTTGAAGAACGATTTTCTTTAAAACTATCTCGCTTAAATGTTTTTGTTTTAGGGGGGGTTATTTCTTTTTTATTGATTTTAATCACTACTTTTTTCATCACTTTTACACCAATTAAAGAATATATCCCTGGATATTCGTCTACAGATTTAAAAATAAAAGCTACAAAATTGGCTTTTGAAACAGACTCTTTAAAAAGAAAGCTAGACGTTTTAGAAGATTTTACAAAGAATTTAGGACCAATTTTAACTGGTGAAATTAAACCAGATATAATAGATACTATTTCTTTAGAAAGCAATAGGGTTGTTTTAAATGATAGTTTACTTATTGCCTCTAAAGAAGATTCTTTATTTAGAGAAAAAATAGAAAGTCAAGATCGTTTTCCGATTCAAAATAACTCACAAAACAAAGCTAATATTGTGTTTTTTGCGCCTCTAAAAGGTACAGTTTCTCAAGATTTCGACGCTAAAGCTAAGCACTTAGCCATTGATATTGTGGCTCCTAAAAACACGCCTGTTAAAGCAGCTGCAGATGGTACTGTAATTTTTTCTGGATGGACTACTGAAACAGGTTATGTAATTATTCTAAAACATAAAGAAGATTATATAACAGTTTACAAACACAATGGAAATTTACTTAAAGAACAAGGAGATTTTGTTAAGTCTGGAGAAGTAATTGCTAGTGTAGGTTCTACAGGAGAGTTAACAACAGGACCTCATTTACATTTTGAGCTTTGGAAAGCTGGTTATTCTGTAAATCCTAATAATTTTATCGACTTCAAATAAATGAGTTTAAAATCTTTTTTTGCAATTCCTTTTGCTAAAATAGCTACTAGAAATGTTTATAAATGGGCAAATAAACCCTATAAAACACAAGAAAAAGTTTTTAAAAACCTAATTAAGATTGGCAAAAAGACTGCTTTTGGTAAAGATCACGATTTTAAAAATATTTCTAATTACCAAGATTTTAAAAACAGAGTAAAAGTTCAAGATTACGAAGGTTTAAGAGCTTATGTAGATAGAATTGTAGCAGGAGAATCTGATGTACTTTGGGAAGGTAAACCTTTATATTTTGCAAAAACTTCTGGCACAACATCTGGAGCAAAATATATTCCTATTACAAAAGCATCTATGCCAACACATATAAAGGCAGCAAGAAATGCTTTATTATTTTATATAGCAGAAAAAAATGATGCAAGTTTTGTTGATGGCAAAATGATTTTTCTACAAGGTAGCCCAGTATTACAAGACAAAAACGGAATTAAATTAGGGAGATTAAGTGGAATTGTTGCACATTATGTACCTCAATATTTATTAAAAAACAGATTGCCAAGTTGGAAAACTAACTGTATTGAAGATTGGGACACTAAAGTAAATGCCATTGTAGAAGAAACGATTAACGAAGATATGTCTGTTATCAGTGGTATCCCTTCTTGGGTACAAATGTATTTTGAAAAATTAATAGAAAAGACTGGAAAAAAAATATCAGAAATATTTCCAAACTTTAACTTCTTTATTTATGGAGGTGTAAATTTTGAACCCTACAAAAATAAGTTTGAAGCTTTAATAGGTAAAAAAATAGATTACATAGAATTGTATCCTGCATCAGAAGGTTTTATAGCATATCAAGATTCTCAAAAAGCAAAAGGAATGCTATTGCAGTTAGATTCTGGTATTTTCTATGAGTTTATTCCTGCATCAGAATTTTTTGATGAAAACCCAACTAGAATTTCATTAAAAGATGTAAAAGTTGGTATAAATTATGTAATCATTTTAAATACAACTGCGGGTCTTTGGGGTTACAATATTGGTGATACAGTAGAATTTACTTCAATAAAACCTTATAGAATTAAAGTTACTGGTAGAATTAAACATTTTATTTCTGCTTTTGGAGAACATGTTATTGGTAAAGAAGTAGAAAAAGCATTAAATGATGCTATACAGGGTACAGATATTAATATTAGCGAGTTTACTGTGGCACCTCAAGTAAATCCAAAAAGTGGCTTACCTTATCATGAATGGTTTATAGAGTTTGAGAATGAACCCAAAAATTTAGAAGAATTTGCTTTAAAAGTAGATACTTCTATGCAAGAACAAAACATTTATTATTTTGATTTAATTGAAGGTAAAATCTTACGTCCTTTAGTTATTAGAAAAGTAAAAAAAGGTGGTTTTCATGCATATATGAAATCTATTGGTAAATTTGGAGGACAAAATAAAATTCCACAATTATCTGATAACAGAAAAATTGCTGATGTTTTAGAGAACTTTTTAGTAGATTAATTTTTTATTTATGGGAGGAGATTTTTTATTCTTAGGTTTAGCAGTAGCACTAGTTATTGTTTACTTTTACAACAAATATAGAAACAGACGTTAATGAGCAATATTAGAATTACAAAACAGTTTAGCTTTGAAACTGGCCATGCTTTATATGGTTATGATGGAAAATGTAGAAACGTTCATGGGCATTCGTATAAACTTTCTGTAACTGTTTCAGGTAAACCAATAACAGACAACACCAATGTAAAATTTGGTATGGTTATAGATTTTGGTGATTTAAAAAAAATTGTAAAACAAGAAATTGTAGACTTGTTTGACCATGCTACAGTGTTTAATAAAAATACGCCACATGTAGAATTAGCTAAAGAATTAATAGACAGAGGTCATCATGTTTTATTAGTAGACTATCAACCAACAAGTGAAATGATGGTAATAGATTTTGCTAAAAAAATTAAAGCGCGTTTACCAAAAAACATAAAATTACATTCTATAAAGTTACAAGAAACAGACACTAGCTTTGCAGAATGGTATGCCAGTGAAAATTAAAAATGCTGTTAAAAAGAATTCTTAAACAATAATCTTTCCTTTAAAAAGTTATATTTGACTAAAATAAGCCTTATGAAATCAATCAAAATATTTTTGCTTTTACTCGTTAGCATTACCTTAACTAATTGTGGTGATAATAATGAAGAGCCTGCATATCCTTTAACTTATGAGAATATTTCAGGAACTTATAATATTCAGAGTTTAAGTATAGACACAGAAACTACAACTTTAGTGGGCATAATTCCTGTTACTGCAAAAGCAAATGGAGTTGGAGATACTTTTCAAGTAGACATGATTTTAAATACAGATAAAACCTATTCAATAAAAGGAGAACATAGAATTGTCATTACTACATCTGTACCTGGTGTAGCACCAACAACTACTCAAGAAATTGTGGTTATAGATGAAAGTGGAAATTACACAATTAATGCAGATAATTCTATAACTTTCTCAGATCAGAATGCAGATTTTTTAAGTGGTGATTTAAATGTTACTGTATTTACAGCTAACAACTTTTCTTTGACTCAAGAAATTGAAGGTACAGAGCCATTAACAAATAGTGATTTTAAAGTAAATCTTGCTGTAAGTTTTATAAGGAAATAAGAAAAATTTATAATAATAAAAAGCTGTTCTTAAGGACAGCTTTTTTTATTTACCATTAAAATTATTCATTGTATTTGCTAAACCTGCAGTACCAAAAGAAGTAATTACCTCTACAGATTTTGGTAAACGCTCTATTAGCTGACTTTCTTCATCAGAAGTCCATTCTCCTAAAACATAATCTACTTGCCTTCCTTTAGAATAATTAGAACCTACTCCAAAACGAAATCTTGGGTATTTATTAGTGGCTAGTTTTTCTTGAATATCTTTTAATCCATTATGTCCTCCATCAGAACCTTTTGCTTTCACTCTAATTGTACCAAAATCGATATTTAAATCATCTGTTACAATTAATAAATTATCAACTGAGATTTTTTCTTTTTGCATCCAGTATTTTACGGCTTTCCCACTCAAGTTCATAAAAGTACTTGGTTTTAACAAAACAAAAGTTCTGCCTTTAAACCTAAAACTAGTAACATCACCTAACTTATCTGTTTCAAAAGATACATTATGTTCTTTAGCTACCTCATCAAGAATTTTAAACCCAATATTATGACGTGTATTTTGATATTTTTCTCCAATATTTCCTAAACCTACAATCAAATACTTTTTCATTGATTCTTCCTTTTCTAATTGCTTTGAGTTAAATAATTTAAAGATCAAATCTTTTAATTTCATAATTCAAAAATAAGATATCTTCTATAAATAAGATAAATAAAAAAAGCGCTACAAAGTTTTGTAGCGCTTTAAGTATTTTAATCACTTAAAAATTATGCTTCTGTTTCAGCTGCTGCTTTAGACGCATTACGTGACATTCTTACTTGAGCAACAACAGTGTTGTCTGGGTGTAAGATTGAATATTTATCGTTCTTTAATTCTGTAACATATAATTTATTACCAATTTCTAATTCAGTAATATCTGCTTCTATAAAATCTGGTAAGTTAGCTGGTAAAGCTTTTACTCTCATTTTACGTAAGTTATGACGTAAAGCACCACCTATAGCAACACCTTTAGACTTACCTACTAATTTAACAGGAATGTTCATTGTAATTTCTTTATCATCAAATAATTGATAGAAATCTACATGTAAAATTCTGTCTGATACTGGGTGAAATTGAATATCCTGTAAGATTGCAGGAATTTTTTGTCCATCAACATCAATACTTGCAGTGTATACATTTGGAGTATATACCAAGTTTTTAAACGCTTTTTCTTCTGCTGAAAAATGTATTGGCTTATCTCCTCCGTAAATAACGCAAGGAACCATTCCAGCATTACGTAAGGCTTTAGTAGCTACTTTGCCCACGCTTTCTCTTTTTGATCCTTTAATTGTAATTGATTTCATTACTTTTTTTAATAATTAATTATATTATAAATTTATCACTTATTGACTTGTTATCTTGCACTTTATGCATAACATCAGCAAATAAGGGCGCGCAAGATACAACTTTTATTTTAGAAGTCTCCTTTTTTAACGGAATTGTATCAGAAACTATTAATTCTGTTAATGCAGAGTTCTCTATTTTTTCGTAAGCACCACCAGAAAGTATAGGATGTGTACAAATTGCTCTAACACTTAAAGCTCCTCTTTCTTTCATTAAATTTGCAGCATGTGCAAGAGTACCTCCTGTGTCTATCATATCATCTACTAAAACAACATTTTTACCTTCTACATCTCCAATTAACTCCATATGCCCAATGACATTGGCTTTTTTACGTTGTTTATAACAAATAACAACATCAGACAATAAGTGTTTTGAATAAGCGTAAGCTCTTTTAGAACCTCCCATATCTGGTGAAGCTATTGTTAGATTTTCAAGATTTAAACTTTTTATGTACGGTAAAAATATAGTTGATGCGAATAAATGATCTACTGGCTTTTCAAAAAAACCTTGTATTTGATCTGCATGTAAATCCATTGTCATAATTCTTGTAGCACCAGCTGCTTCTAATAATTTTGCTACTAGTTTTGCTCCAATAGCAACTCTTGGTTTATCTTTTCTATCTTGTCTTGCCCAACCAAAATAAGGCATAACAGCTGTAATATGTCTAGCAGAAGCTCTTTTTGCTGCGTCTAACATTAACAACATTTCCATTAGATTATCTGCATTAGGAAACGTAGAACCAATAATAAAAACTCTTCTACCTCTTACAGACTCTTCAAATGCTGGTTGAAATTCACCATCTGAAAAATAAGTGGTAATAACGTTACCTAAAGTTGTATTGTATTCTGTAGCAATTTTTTCTGCTAAAACCGTGCTTTGTCTGCAAGCAAAAAGTTTTGGAGCTAATGATGTAGTTGACATAAAGTGAGTGTTAAATTGTGTTGTATTTGTGATTGCAAAAATAGAAATTAAATAGCTACTATTGAAATTATAATTAGAGTTTAAAAACTAATTTTATTTATTTAGATTTGCAATCTTATTTACTTAAGCTCAAGTGGCGGAATTGGTAGACGCGCTGGATTCAAAATCCAGTTTCTTCGGAAGTGTGGGTTCGATTCCCACCTTGAGTACAAATAAAAGCCATAACTATGTTTTTAACTTATAGTTATGGTTTTTTTATCTTTTAAAACTAACAGATAAAAAACACTTTTTGTTTTATTTAATATTTATTTTTAAAATAGATTATAAATTTGTTTTCTAGATTTTTAACCAATTGTATTTATTATTTATGAATGATTTTACTTTATATGTAAAAATGGGATTAAATCATGTGTTAGATTTTACTGCCTATGACCATATCTTATTTTTAGTTGCACTTTGTGTGGTGTTTAATGTGAAAGAATGGAAAAGAGTATTATGGCTAGTTACGCTTTTTACTGTTGGACATTCAATTACATTAGCACTTTCAGCTTATAAAATTTTAAATATTGATGTTGCTTTAATAGAGTTTTTAATACCTGTAACTATTTTTATTACTGGTGTCTTTAATATCTTTCATCTAAAAAGAGAAGAAGCAAATGCCAATAATATAAACTTAATCTTTGCGTTAATATTTGGTCTAATTCATGGTTTAGGATTTTCCAATTATTTTAGAATGATGATTGGGCAAGAAGAAGACAAACTTTTACCTCTTATAGAATTTGCTCTAGGCATAGAACTAGCACAATTAATTATAGTTTCTGGTATACTTCTAATTGGGTTTATTTTACAAAAGTTTGCAAAACTTAAAAAACAATATTGGATTATGGCTACCTCAATTTTAGTATTAATAATCTCAGCTAAAATGATTTGGGAAAGAATCTTTTGGTAAATAATTAACTTTTAATTCTATAAATCTTCATAATTTCGTTAGATGACTTTAGAAAAGCAACTAAAATATGATAAAGCTTACTTAAAAATGGCTTTAGAATGGGGTAAATTATCTCATTGTAAAAGAAAACAAGTAGGCGCTTTAATTGTAAAAGATAGAATGATTATTTCTGATGGGTTTAATGGAACTCCAACAGGTTTTGAAAATTGTTGCGAAAATGATGAAGGTGCTACAAAATGGGAGGTTTTACATGCAGAAGCTAATGCAATTTTAAAAGTGGCTTCATCTACACAATCTGCAAAAGATGCAACATTATATATTACCTTATCTCCTTGTAGAGAATGCAGTAAATTAATTCATCAAGCAGGTATAAAACGTGTAGTTTACGCAAATGCCTATAAAGATCCTTCTGGTTTAAATTTTTTAGAAAAAGCTGGTGTAGAATTAAATCATTTACCTTATGAATAAAAACAACCTACCTATTTACTTCGCTATTGCTGTAATATTAGGCATTCTTATTGGTGTTTTTTTTGGAGGTAATTCTAATGATATTTTATCTTTAAATAAGAATACTTCTCAAGAACAAAAGATTAAAAGACTCATCAATTTTATTGAGAAAGATTATGTAGATGATGTTAACACAGATAGTTTATTAGATGGCGCTATTAACCAAATGCTAAACAAACTAGATCCTCATTCTGTTTATATTCCTAAAGAAAATTTACAGGCTGTAACAGAAAATATGCAAGGTAATTTTGTGGGAATAGGTGTTCAGTTTAGAATGATAAACGACTCTATAACAGTTGTTCAACCCATTAAAGGAGGTCCAAGTATAAAAGCAGGTATAAAAGCAGGGGATAGAATTTTAATGGCAGATAAAGACACTTTGTTTGGTAAAAATTTTAGAAGCGGAATTGTACCAAAATATTTAAAAGGCAAACCAGAAACCGAAGTAAAACTTCAAATTTATAGAAAAAGTAACGACTCTTTATTTTATGTAAATCTTAAAAGAGGTAAAGTAAACATTAAAAGTGTAGACCTTGCTTATATGATTAACGATTCTGTAGGATATATTAAGTTAGATCGTTTTGCAAGAAATACTTACAGAGAGTTTAAAACCTCTTTAAAAAATCTAAAAAGTAAAGGCATGACTGACTTAGTTTTAGATTTAAGAGGAAATGGTGGTGGCTTTATTGATATTGCGAATAGAATTTTAGATGATTTCTTAGAGAAAGATAAGTTAATGGTTTTTACCAAAAACAATAAAAATAAAATCGAAGAATATTTTGCAACCTCAACAGGAATGTTCGAACAAGGAGGTATTTATGTCTTAATTGATGAAAATTCTGCTTCTGCATCAGAAATTGTTGCAGGGGCATTACAAGATAATGACAAAGGAACAATCATTGGTAGACGTTCATTTGGCAAAGGTCTTGTTCAAATAGAAATGCCTTTAGGAGATGGATCTGCTGTTCGTTTAACCACTGCAAGATATTATACACCTACAGGTCGTTCTATACAAAAACCTTACGAATCTAAAGGAAAAAGAAAATACTACAGAGATTATCAAAAAAGATTAGCAAGTGGAGAATTACTTAACAAAGACAGTATAAAAGTTGTAGATTCTTTAAAATTTACAACACCTAAAGGAAAGATTGTGTATGGTGGAGGAGGTATTATTCCTGACGTTTTTGTACCCATTGACACAACAGCTTACATGTCTAATTTCTTTTTTAATACCATTAATAATTTTGCATTTGATTTTGTAGACAACAATAGAAAAAAGCTTGAAAAATGGGATATAGATAGTTTTATAAATGATTTTGATAATGAAGAAGAAGTCTTTGACGAGTATTTATCATCAATAAAAGATAAAGCAACTCCTTCTTATAAAACCAAAGAAACTATCAAAAGATACTTAAAAGCTTCTATTGCTAATGTACTTTTTGGTGATGTAGGTTTTTACAGAATCATTCATCAAGAAGACAAAATGCTACAAAAAGTCTTAGAGTTGGAAAGTAAAGAGGAATAGCTTTTCTTTGCATTAATGATTGAGATTACAACATCAGAAAACAAAAAAGTCTATTTTGCTTCAGACCAGCATTTAGGAGCTCCTACTCCAGAAAAAAGTTTTCCTAGAGAGAAAAAATTTGTAGCTTGGTTAAATGAAGTAAAAAAAGATGCTGAAGCAATTTTTTTATTAGGTGATTTATTTGATTTTTGGTTTGAATATGAAACTGTTGTTCCAAAAGGATTTGTAAGAGTCTTAGGTAAGTTAGCAGAAATAAGAGATTCAGGTATTCCAATTTATTTCTTTGTTGGTAACCATGATTTATGGATGAAAGACTACTTTCAAAAAGAATTGAATATTCCTGTTTATCATTCACCACAAAAATTCTTGATCAACAATAAAATCTTCTTTATAGGACATGGAGATGGTTTAGGCCCAGAAGACAAAGGCTATAAACGCATGAAAAAAGTGTTTACTTTTCCTTTATTTAAATGGATGTTTAAATGGCTTCACCCAGATTTAGGTGTTAAATTAGGGCAATATATGTCTGTAAAAAATAAAATGATCTCTGGTGAAGAAGATGCAAAATTTTTAGGGGAAGAAAACGAATGGTTAGTTCAATATTGTAAAAGAAAATTAGAATCTGAACATTATGATTATTTTGTATTTGGTCATAGGCATTTACCATTAGAAATTAAACTACAAAAAAACAGCACATATATTAATCTTGGAGACTGGATTAACTACTACACTTTTGGTGCTTTTGATACCACTTCTTTTAAATTAACAGAATTTAACTGAAACCCTTATCAATTCTATAAAAAACGAAATAACCTTTAACCTTGTTTTAACAAATAAATTTTGTTAAAATTGTAGTTTTGTTTTACGTAAAAAATTAATAATCAATTACTATATATAATGGACGTAGATGTTAGAGCTATTAATGAGAAAATAGAAAGAGAGAGTGCCTTTGTAGACATTCTAACTTTAGAAATGAATAAAGTTATTGTAGGTCAAAAACAAATGATAGAAAGTTTGTTAATTGGCTTATTAGGTAATGGCCATATCTTGCTAGAAGGTGTGCCTGGTTTAGCAAAAACATTAGCTATAAATACTTTATCTAGAGCAGTACAAGGTAGTTTTAGTAGAGTTCAATTTACCCCAGATTTATTACCTGCAGATGTTGTTGGTACTATGATTTACAACATGAAAGTAAATGATTTCTCTATTAAAAAAGGGCCAATTTTTGCAAACTTTGTTTTAGCAGATGAGATTAACAGAGCACCTGCAAAAGTACAATCTGCTTTATTAGAAGCTATGCAAGAACGTCAAATTACTATTGGTGATGAAACTTTTAAGTTAGACGAACCTTTTTTAGTTATGGCAACTCAAAACCCAGTTGAGCAAGAAGGTACCTATCCTTTACCAGAAGCTCAAGTAGATAGATTTATGCTAAAAGTAGTTATTGATTATCCTCGTTTACAAGATGAGCAAATTATTATGCGTCAAAACTTAACAGGTGATTTTTCTTCTGTAAAACCTGTAATTTCTTTAGAGCAAATTAACAGAGCAAGACAAGCAGTTAATGAAGTTTACATGGATGAAAAAATTGAAAAATATATTTTAGATATCATTTTTGCAACACGTTATCCAGAAAAATACAACTTACCAGATTTAAAAGATTTAATCAGTTTTGGGGCTTCTCCAAGAGGTAGTATCAACTTAGCAAAAGCTGCTAAATGTTATGCCTTTATAAAAAGAAGAGGGTATGTAATTCCAGAAGATGTTAGAGCAGTTGTTAAAGATGTTTTACGTCACAGAATTGGTATTACTTACGAAGCAGAAGCAGAGAATATAACCTCTGTAGACATCATCAATTCAATTATTAACGAAGTAGAAGTACCTTAGAATTAGCTCTTAGCATTTAGCAATTAGCCAGCAGCAAAAAGCAAATAGCCAACAGCTTAGAATATGGATACCAAAGAAATACTAAAGAAAGTTCGTAAAATAGAAATTAAGACAAAGCGTTTGTCTAATGATATTTTTGGTGGTGAATACCATTCATCATTTAAAGGACGAGGTATGACTTTTTCTGAAGTTCGCCAATATCAATTTGGAGATGATGTAAGAACTATAGATTGGAATGTTACTGCACGTTACAATGAACCTTATGTAAAAGTTTTTGAAGAAGAACGTGAACTTACAATGATGTTACTGGTAGATGTTTCAGGTTCAGAATTATTTGGTACCTCAACTCAATTTAAGAAAAACACCATTACAGAAATTGCTGCTACACTAGCCTTTTCTGCTACTCAAAATAACGATAAAGTAGGTTTGGCTTTATTTTCTGATGAAATAGAGTTATTTATTCCTCCAAAAAAAGGTAAAAGTCACGTTCTAAGAATTATTAGAGAGCTTATTGAGTTTAAACCAAAAAGTAAAAAAACAAATATTTCTGAAGCTTTACGTTTTTTGTCTAGTGTTTTAAAAAAGCGTGCTATTGCTTTTGTTTTATCCGATTTTATGGATGATGATTATGAAAAAACACTAAAAATAGCAGCTAACAAACATGATGTTACAGGTATTCGAGTTTATGACAGACATGATGAAGAAATTCCTAATCTTGGAATGGTACCTATGCAAGATGCAGAAACTGGCACTATACAATTAGTAAATACAGCCTCTAAAACTGTAAGAAGAAATTACAAAGCAAATGCTTTACGATTAGCAGATTATTACGAAAATACTTTTAAAAGAGGTGGTGCTGGAGCTATTAATACAAGAGTTGATGAAAGCTATGTTAAAAAATTATTAGGTTATTTTAAACATAAAGGAAGATAGATGAAGAGGAAAATTTGCTACATATTATTTTTATTTTCTGCTGTTGTTTTTGGGCAAAATCCAAAAGTAAAAGCACAAGTAGAAACTTCTAATATTAGAATTGGAGAGCAGTTTAATTTAAGAATTTCTGTTAACGAAACAGAAAATGTTATTCTTCCAAAATTAGAATTAAAAGGATTAGAAATAATAGATTCTGCAAAAGTAGATACTTTACAGAATATGTTAATTCAAAAATATATTATTACAGGTTTTGATAGCGGTTCTTTTTACATACCTCAACAACAGGTTTTCATTAGAAATCAAGCTTACCTAACAGACTCCTTATTAATTAATGTTGCTACAGTAGAAATTGATACAACAAAGGTTAAAAAGTATCCTATAAAATCTATTAAGAAAGAACCTTATACTTTTGATGATTTTAAAGTTTATATTTATTTATTGTTAGCTGCATTAGCAATTATTGCTTTCTGGATCTATTGGTTTGTTATTAGAAAAAGAAAAATTGAAGAAGAAGAACCAACTTATAGGTTATTAGCACCTTATGAAGAAGCTATGTTTAAGTTGAATGAGTTAGATGAAAAATTATTGTGGCAAAATAATAAAGTAAAACAATATTATTCAGAATTAACAGAAATCATCAGAAATTATATTGAGCGTGAACTTAAAGTACCAGCATTAGAAAAAACTTCTGATGAAGTTATAGAAATGCTTAGAGATTTTAACGATGCAGAGAGTATTGAAACCACAAAAGAAAATATAGAAAAACTAAGAGATTTATTTAGAGAAGCAGATTTAGTAAAATTTGCAAAATCTAAACCTCTAGCTCCAGAGATTGAAGAAGATAGAAAAGATGCAGAAGTAATCATCCATAATTTAAAACCTAAAGTAAAAGTTAATGATGATGAATTGGAATAATGCAGAATTTTTAAATCCAGAGTTTTTATATCTGTTAATACTTATTCCATTATTAGCAGTTTGGTACTTTTTTATGCGTAAAAAAGATGCTGCTGTATTATCTATACCCTCTGTAAAAGGTTTTAAAACCAGTTCTTTTTTATCAAAATTAAAACCTCTTTTATATGTCTTTCGCCTCTTAGCTTTAGCTGCTATAATTGTTGCTTTAGCAAGACCAAGAAATGTATCTGTAAGTAAAAGAACAAAAACTAATAGAGGTATAGATATAGTTATGGCTATAGATGTTTCTGCTAGTATGCTAGCAAGAGATTTACGCCCAAACAGATTAGAAGCTCTAAAAAAAGTAGCTATCAATTTTGTAAACAGAAGACCAAATGATAGAATTGGTATTGTAGTTTATGCAGGAGAAAGTTTTACACAAACACCAATAACTAGTGATAAACGTATTGTAAAAAGAACCATTTCTGAATTACAATGGGGTCGTTTAGAAGGTGGTACAGCAATTGGCATGGGTTTAGGTTCTGGAGTAAATCGATTAAAAGATAGTGAAGCTAAAAGTAAAGTTATTATTCTTTTAACAGATGGAGTAAATAACTCTGGAAACATAGACCCAAGAACAGCTACAGAATTGGCTAAAGAGTTAGGTATAAAAGTATATACTATTGGAATTGGAACTAATGGTATGGCTGATTTCCCTTGGAGTAAAGACCCTAGAACTGGACAATTAAATTTTAGAAAACAACAAGTAGAAATAGACGAAGACTTATTAAAATTTATTGCTTCAGAAACTGAAGGAAAATATTTTAGAGCTACCAATAATACTGAGTTACAAGAAATTTATGATGAAATAGATAAGCTTGAAAAAACAAAAATCGAAGAATTTAAATATTACAATTACAAAGAATTATATAGACCTTTAGTTTTCTTAGCATTAGGTTTATTGATTTTAGAGTTTTTATTAAGAAACACATTATTTAAGAGTTTTATATAAAATGTATAAGTTAGAAGAACCAATTTATTTTTATGTTTTAGCAATCATTCCTGTAATGATTGTTATTTTCTTGTTGGTTTTATGGTGGAAAAAAAGAACTCAAAAAAAGTTTGCAGATTTAGAATTACTAGAACAATTAGCTCCAAACTCATCCGTATTTAAATCAACATTAAAATTATTAATACTTTCTTTAGGAATAGCTTTTCTAGTGCTAGCCTTGGTTAATCCAAAAATGGGTTCTAAATTAAAAACTGTAAAAAGAGAAGGTGTAGATATTGTATTTGCTTTAGATGTTTCTAGAAGTATGTTGGCTGAAGATATTGCACCAAATAGATTAGAAAAAGCCAAACAAGTTATTTCAAAAATCATAGATAATTTAGGTAGTGATAGAGTTGGTGTTATTATTTATGCAGGTAATTCGTATCCGCTTTTACCAATAACAACAGATCATGCTGCAGCAAATATGTTCTTACAAAATGCAAGTCCAGATTTGGTATCTAGCCAAGGAACAGCAATAAACGAAGCCTTAGAACTTGCAAAAACATATTACAATAATGATGAACAAACCAATCGTTTTTTAGTCATTATTTCAGATGGTGAAGATCATCAAGAAGAAACCAAGCAAATGGCACAAAATTTGTCTAATGATGGTGTAAAGGTTTATACTATAGGTGTAGGTACTGAAAAAGGAGGACCAATTCCTTTACGTGAAAGTGGTGATTTGGTGGGTTACAAAAAAGATAGAAAAGGAGAAACTGTTATTACCAAAAGAAACGCAGAAGTTTTGCAAAATATAGCAGACATTGCTAATGGTAAATATATAGATGGTAATATAACCGAAAATCCTGTAAAAGAAATTTCGAGCATTATGGCTAATGCTCAAAAAAGTGAATTCGAAACCAAACAATTTTCTGATTATAAAGATCAGTTTCAATGGTTTTTAGGTATAGGTGTTTTCTTTTTATTACTCGATGTTTTCTTATTTGAGAAGAAAACAAAATGGGTGAAAAAAGTAGATTTATTTAACGAAGAAAAAACAAAAAAGTAAAAGAATGAACAAAAAAATAATATACTTATGTATGGCAGTTATTTTATGTTCTGTAAATAAAATTTCTGCTCAAAAAGATTCTATTGCTCAACAACGTAAAGCAAGAAAATTAGTTAGAAACGGAAATGCCCTATACGAAAAACAACAATTTACAGATGCTTCTGTAGCTTATAAAAAAGCATTAGCTAATAGTTCTTATTATGACAAAGCAAGTTATAATTTAGGTAATGCTTTATACCAAGGTAAAAATTTTAAAGAAGCTATTCCTTCTTATGAATTAACTGCAAAAACAGCAGAAGATAAATACACAAAAGCAGAAGCCTATCATAATTTAGGTAATGCATACATGGAAACCAAAAATTACCAAGGTGCAGTAGAAGCTTTTAAAAATTCGTTAAGAAACAATCCTAATGATGATGAAACTCGTTATAATTTTGCTGTTGCTAAAAAGTTATTAGACGAACAAAACAAGCAAAATAAAAACGATAAAAATAAAGATAAAAACAAGGACAATAAAGACAAAGAGAATAAGGACAAAGACGATAAAAATAAGGATAAAGACAAGAAAGATGGTGATGATAAGGATAAGAAAGAAGATGATAAAGATAAAGACGGAAAAGGAGATAAAGACCAAAAAGATAAGCAAGATCCTAAAAAAGACGATAATAAAGATAAAAAACAAAAGCCTAAGCCTCAACAAGGCAAAATGTCTCCACAACAAATTAAGCAATTGTTAGAGAGCTTAAATAATGAGGAGAAGAAAACTCAGAAAAAAATGAATGCCAAAAAAGCAAAAGGTACAAAAACAAAACAAGAAAAAGATTGGTAAATTTGGTCTCGAAATAAAATCAATGGAATTGAAAAAATACATATCAATTTATTTTATTTTTTGTAGTCTACTTTTGTTTTCTCAAGAAGCTGAGTTAAGTGTTTCTGTAAGTAAAAACAAATTAGGGCTAAATCAACGTTTACGAGTAGAATTCTCTATAAACAAACAAGGTGCAGATAATTTTACGCCTCCAAAATTCAGTAATTTTAAAGTTATCCAAGGTCCTAGTCAATCTGTAAGTCAGTCTTGGATTAATGGTAAAGTAAGCTTTTCTCAATCTTATACTTACATCATTAAACCTAAAAGAAAAGGTGAGTTAATTATTGAGCCTGCAAGTATAGATATTAATGGAGGTACTATAAATTCTAAAATGATGAAAATTATTGTTTTAGATCCTGTAGAGATTCCAGATAATCCAAACGATCCAAATTATATTGCTGAACAAAACATTCATTTAGTTGCAGAAATTTCTAAATCTAGCCCATATGTTGGTGAAGGCATTTATGTAGAATACAGATTGTATGTAAGTGAAAACGTAAGTGTTTATGATACCTCTGTAACAGAAGCCCCACAATATAATGGCTTTTGGAATCAAGAAATTAAAATTGATGGTTTCCCAGTAAAAATGGGGAAATATAATGGAGAAAATTACAGGTATATTGTTTTACAGAAAGCATTATTAATACCAACAAAATCAGGAAGATTAGCAATAGACCCTATGAAAATGGATATTGTTATTGGTGTACCAACTGGAAGAGCTGATTTTTTTGGAAATGTAATGACAAAGAACATTAAAAAAGAATTTTCATCAGCTAAAAAAGTTATCATTCCAAAAGATCTTCCTTTAGAAGGCAAACCAGAAGATTTTACTGGAGCTGTGGGTAATTTTGATTTTGAAGTTACATTAAGTAAAGATGCTTTAAAAGCAAATGAATCTTCACAAATAAAAGTTGCAGTTTCAGGTAAAGGAAATTTAAAATTATTTGAACTACCAACTGTAGAAACTCCTGCAGAATTAGAGAAATATCAACCAGAAAGAAAAGAAAATGTAAAAGTTGCTACAAATGGTTTATCTGGTTCTGTTACAGACACCTATACAGTAGTTCCTCAATACAAAGGGAAATATAAAATACCAAGTGTAAACTTTTCATTCTTTGATCCAAATACAAAAAAATATAATACAATTTCAACAGAAGATTTATATGTAAATGTGTTAGAAGGCAAAGAAATTACAACAGTAGATAATAAAACTGATGTAGAAAAAAGAACAGTTACTTTAACAGGCAAAAACTTTAGATACATACAAACTAAAACAGATTTCTCTACCAAAGAAACCACAGACTTTTTTAAATCTAATCTTTTTTATGGCTTATTATTTTTACCACTTTTACTAATTCCTATTGGTATTATCATTGCTAAAAATAATGAGAAAAGAAATAGTGATGTTATTGGTCGTAAACAAAGAAGAGCAGAAAAATTAGCTAAAAAATACTTGTCTGAAGCACAAAAACAATTAGGCAAAAAAGAAGCTTTTTATGAAGCTTTAGAAAGAGCTTTACACAACTATTTAAAAGCTAAATTAAATGTTGAAACAGCAGATATTAGTAAAGACAGAATAACGCAACTTTTAAATAATAGAAAAGTAGAAGAATCAACTATAAATCAGTTTATAGATGTATTAAAAGCTTCTGATTTTGCACGTTACACACCAGTAACAGATACAGAAATGAAAGCTGAATTTGAAAGAGCTAAACAAGTTATTGTTCAATTAGATAAACAGTTATAAGATGAAGCATTTTTTATACATATTATTGTTTATTGCTAGTACATTATCATCACAAAATGTAGACTCTTTGTTTGATGAAGCAAATGAATTATACAAAAATGAACAGTTTGAAAAAGCTATAGAAAACTATAAACAAATTGAATCTAGAGGTTTTGTTTCATCTGAGCTTTTTTACAATTTAGGTAACTCTTATTACAAATTAAATAAAGTTGGCCCTTCTATTTATTATTACGAAAAAGCTTTAAAATTAAATCCTTTAAATAAAGATGTACAAAACAATTTAGTTTTTGCAAGAAGGTTGGCATTAGATAATATTGAAGAATTACCAAAAACTGTTTTTCAAAAATTAAATAGTAGATATTTACAAAAACTATCTTATAATCAATGGGCAATAGTTTCAATTGTTTTTTGTGCATTGGGTAGTTTACTTTTCTTACTTTTTTATTTTTCAAATCAACCTAGAAGTAAAAGAACTTTTTTTGTAACAAGCTTAATTAGCTTTTTGTTTTTAATTATTTCTTTAACAATTACTTACAATCAGTTTTCTTACTTTAAAAATAACAAAGTAGCTATTGTTTTTGCTGAAGAAACAGAAGTTAGAAATGCTCCTTCTTTAAATTCAGAAGAAGTATTTACTTTACATGAAGGCACAAAAGTTATTGTTTTAGACACTATTGACGATTGGAAAAAAATAAAAATTGCTGATGGTAAAATAGGTTGGATTATTGCTAATGATATTCAATTATTAGATAACTTTTAATTTTTTACTTAGCTCGTTTCTTTTTTACTATATTGCATTTCATAATTTATTTTTTTGAAAGCAAAACTCGCAATATTATTATCTTTTCTTTTTATAAGTTTACTAATTACACCAGTAATTTCTAGCCTTATAGATAGTAATCAAGAAATTACTTCTCTTCATGATTCTAAAGATGAAGAAAATAAAAACGAGGAATTAGAAAAAGATATCGAAATAGAATTAAGAACTTTTTCTAAAAACACTTTATTAGAAATTTTTTATGAAGATGATAAGGATGTTACTTCTTTTAATGATAGTTATTACTTAGAACTATCAAAGAAAAATACACCTCCTCCAGAACTAAATTCTTAGTTCTATTTTCAATCAATTTATCAATCAAATTTTTTTTCAATCAATCTAAATTAATCATTTAGAAAAACTTTTTTATTTATGTTTAAATACATTAAAAACGATTTACCTGCTAGTATAGTAGTATTTTTTGTTGCACTGCCTCTTTGTTTAGGTATTGCATTAGCAAGTGGAGCTCCACTTTTTTCTGGCTTAATTGCTGGTATTGTTGGGGGTATTGTAGTTGGAGCATTATCTGGCTCTAATATTGGGGTAAGTGGTCCTGCTGCAGGTTTAGCAGCTATAGTACTTACAGCTATAGGCTCTTTAGGAGGCTATGAAAACTTTTTAGTTGCTGTAGTTTTAGGTGGTATCATACAACTTATTTTTGGACTTTTAAAAGCAGGGGTAATTGGATATTATTTTCCATCATCTGTAATTAAAGGAATGTTAACTGGTATTGGAATCATTATTATTCTAAAGCAAATACCTCACTTTTTTGGTTATGATGCAGATCCAGAAGGAGATTTTGCTTTCTTTCAAGTTGATGGTGAAAACACTTTTTCAGAAATATTAAAAACATTAAATAATATTAGCCTGGGTTCTACAATTATAGGACTTGTTGGTTTAGGAATTTTATTACTTTGGAGTAATGTTTTGTCTAAAAAAGGTAAAATTTTTCAATTAATACAAGGCCCATTAGTTGCTGTAGTTTTAGGTATTATTTATTTTGTTGTTACTGGTGATGACACTAAATATGGTATTAGCTCTGAACATCTAGTAAGTGTGCCTGTACCAAGTGATATGGATTCTTTTTTAGGCCAATTTAGCTTTCCAAACTTTGGAGTTATTGGCAATCCAGAAATTTGGGTTACAGCTTTTACAATAGCTTTGGTGGCTAGTTTAGAGACCTTACTATGTGTTGAAGCAACAGACAAATTAGATCCACATAAAAACGTTACACCAACAAACAGAGAATTACTAGCACAAGGAACAGGAAATGTTATTTCTGGTTTAATTGGTGGTTTACCAATAACTCAGGTTATTGTTAGAAGTTCTGCTAATATACAATCTGGAGGTAGAACAAAATTGTCTGCCATAGTTCATGGTTTCTTTTTATTAATCTCTATTATTTTAATACCAACTTTATTAAATAAAATACCATTGTCTGTACTTGCAGCAATTTTATTTATTGTTGGTTTTAAATTAGCAAAACCATCGCTTTTTAAACAAATGTGGAAATTAGGGTGGAAACAATTTGTGCCATTTTTAGTAACTGTTTTAGGGATTGTATTTACAGATCTTTTAAAAGGTATAGGAATGGGTCTTGCTGTGGGTATCGTTATTATTTTAATTAAGAGTTTTCAAAACTCACACTTTTTACACAAAGAAGGAGAAGACATTGATGATGGTAAAATTAAAATGACACTTGCAGAAGAGGTTACATTTTTTAATAAAGGTGCTATTTTAAAAGAGTTAGACAACTTACCAAAAGATTCTTTATTAGAATTAGATGTAAGACAAACCAAGTATTTAGATAACGATATTATTGAGATTCTTGAAGACTTTAGTATTAAAGCTAGAGAAAGAAATATAACCATCAAATTAATATCAGAAAGAGGAATTGTAGAAAATCCTGACAGTTTTATAGAGTTTTTTAAATTAAAAAAATAAATCAACAATGAGAAATAAAGCCATAAATAAATTAGCACAAGAAGCGCTAACTCCAGATGATGTTTTACAAGATTTATTACAAGGTAATGAGCGATTTGTAAACAATAAACTTGCAGAAGTTGCACATTTAGAACTAGTAAAAGAAACAATTACTGGTCAATACCCAAAAGCTGTTATTTTATCTTGTATAGACTCAAGAGTGCCTGTAGAACAGGTTTTTGACCAAGCTATAGGTGATATTTTTGTAGCTAGAGTTGCTGGTAATTTCGAAAATACAGATATTTTAGGAAGTATAGAATACGCATGTGCAGTTGCTGGTAGTAAACTTATTTTTGTTTTAGGACATGAAAGTTGTGGTGCAGTAAAAGCAGCTTGTGATGGTGTAGAGCTAGGTAATATTACAAGTATGTTAGCCAACATTATTCCTGCAGTTAAAAAGTCTTCTACAGAGGTTGAAGGCGAAGCTAATTCTTCTAATAAAGAATTTGTTGCAAAAACAGTAGAAAACAACGTATTATTAACGATGCAAAGAATACAAGAAAGAAGTAACCTTTTATCTGAAATGATAGATGGTGATGAAGTTAAAATAGTGGGTGGTGTTTACTCTTTAAGTTCAGGTAAAGTAAACTTAGTGTAAAACCATTTTTCACCCATTTTAGAATCCTTTTTTAAAGTTTTTATTCTCCTTTGATAAACTTTAGAGAAGGATTTTCTTCATCTAAAACTGTAGGAAATAAAGTTGGCACTATAGATTTTACTGGAGCATATAAAATTGACTCATCTAAAGTTTCTTTATTTACAAAAGGTATAGTTTTATTAAACTTATCAAAAAATAAAAAGATAACACTTAAAATTACAGCAGACTTTAAAGTACTAAAAATTCCTCCAAGAATTTTATTTAATAATCCTAAAGAAGTTATATCTGCAAGTTTGGTTAACACTTTACCAATAAAAATAATAATTAGTACAACAAACAAAAATGTGGCAATAAAAGCTACTATTTTATTGGTTTGATGAGACCATTCTAAGACTGAATTTTCTAAGAAATTTTCTGCATAGTAAGAAAAATGAATTGCACAAAATACACCAGCAATAATAGCTACTAAAGAAGCAACTTCTGCAAAAAGGCCATTCATTATACCTCTTACAAAAGCAAAAGCTAAAATTACCCCAATAACAATATCAAAAACGTTCACTATTAATAATTTGTGTAAATCTACATTATATTTTTTACAATTTAAAAATGCACATTGTATCTTTACATTCTTAATTTTTTCTAATGACAAAAGAGCTTAACTTAAAAGAAAAATGGGACATTTTAGTGACTAAACTTTCAGAAGATTTTTCTGATGGTGATGAATTACAGGTAGATGGAATTATCTATTTAATTGGTGTTCAAGAATTAGGGCAAGGTCATCGAAAATTTAAAAAAGACGAAAAAGTAAATTTAATGCATATTGCCATTTGTAAGCTTTTAGAACCATATGGTTATTATGAATTTGATTTTTTTGACGAAGATGGTTGGCCTCATTACAAGACAACTACAGAATTACCAAATTTAAAACCTGGTGAACAAACTGTATTAATGAAAGAAGCTATTGTAAATTATTTTGATGACTTAGATTATTTTTAGTTTAAGTAACACTCAATTTACGAACCATAACAGAAAATAGTTTAGGAACAAAACGTTTTACATAAACACCTAACTTTTCTTTTGCACCAGCTATATAAACTTCTTCTTTTTTATTTTTTATTGCTGTAGCCATTAATTTTGCAAAACGTTCTGGTTGTATGCCATTTGCTGTAGCTTTATCCATTTTTTGTTGTGGAGAACCATCACCAGTTAAAGCATTTTTAGAAATATTTGTATTTACAAATCCTGGGCAAACTAATGTAACAGCAATATTATCATTGTGATGTTCTGCTCGTAAACTATCAAAAAAACCATGTAAAGCATGTTTACTAGCTGCATAACTAGATCGTAAAGGAGTACCTATTTTACCAACAATACTTGTTGTAGTTACAAAATGCCCAGCATTATTTTCTAGAAAATGTGGTAAAATAGCTTTTGTTAAAGCTACAACCCCTAAATAGTTGATATCTATAATACGTTTATCAACAGCAATTGCAGTATCTTTTACTAAAGAACGTTGACTAATACCACCATTATTTACCAAAACGTCTATTCTCCCAAAAAATGTAAGCGCTTCATCTGCTATGGGCTTTAAGTTTGTATAATCCTCATAATCTAGTGTTATAATTTTTACATCCTCTGGAATTTTACATTCACTTTTTGTAATTTCTAAATCTTCTTTATTTCTTGATGATAAAATTAACTTAGCATTTTGATTTGATAACTCTATAGCTAGGGCTTTTCCTATTCCAGAAGAAGCACCTGTAACCCAAATAACCTTATTATTAAAACTCATGTTGTTATTATTTAACTTTACAATATACTTATTTTACTATAGAAATAGTATTTTTGGTATGCTTCTTGAAAAAAGACACTTATTAAATATATTTTAAAATGGTAAGAAAACTAATTGCTTTATTTCTTCTAATATCTTCATTTACAATTGCTCAAAATACAGTTAAGGGCTACATCAGTCCTAATTTAAAAAGCGATTGGTTAATTCTTTATAGATTAGAAGGCACTAGACAAATCTTTGTAAATAATACCACAATAAAAAAAGATTCTCTTTATATTAATAATAAAATACAAGCTGTAGGGAGTTTTGAAATAACATTACCAAAAAATGCTAAAATAGGATCTTACAGAGCTACTTATAGATTAGAAGGAGCTGGTTTTGTAGATTTTTTCTACAATAAAGAAGATGTAGAATTTATATTTAATCCTGATTTTCCTCAACAATCAATTGCATTTACAAAATCTAAAGAGAATAAATTATACAAACAATATTTAGATGATATTACTGTTGTTCAAGAAAAAATAGATTCGATACAAGTTGCATTTCTACAAAACAAAAAAATAAAACTAGATTTAGCTTATAAAAAAGCTTATACTACTTTTAATAAAGTGCAAAGCAAATACGAAAGTGAATCAAAAAACATGTTAATTCATGATTTTATTACAGCAAGTCCAAGAATAAATTCTGAAACCATTTTAAATACCCCAGATGAATATTTAGGACTTATAAAAAGTACTTTTTTCGATAAACTAGATTTTACAAATAAGCAATTGGTAAACTCATCGTTTTTAACCAATAGAATATTAGATTACATATTTTATATTAATTATGCAGATAATGCTAAAGAACAACAAACTCTTTATAAAAAGACAATTACTAAAGTTTTATCTAAAATAGATAGTAAAAGTTATAAGTCTAAAGTAATAGAGTTTTTAATTGGGCAATTTGAAACTCAAAACAATATAGAAATTATAGATTATTTGTTTAATGAGCATTACAATAAGTTACCAATAAATTTACAAAACCAGCAATTTAAAAAAGAAAAGGAAGCCCTATTTGCTGCAGAAATTGGCAGAATAGCACCAGATTTTTCGTGGTCTAAAAACGGGCAAAACTTTAAGTTATCTACATTAAATGATGCTGAAAAATATGTGTTAGTTTTCTGGAGTACAGGTTGTTCTCATTGTTTAAGAGAAATTCCACAACTACATAGTTTTATGAAATCTAAGTCTAATATAAAAGTAGTGGCATTTGCTTTAGAAAAAGAAGCTTTTGTATGGCAACAATACACAAAAGCAAACTTACAAGGTTGGCATAATGTGTTAGGGTTAAACAAATGGGAAAATAAAACAGCAAGAACCTATAATATTAATGCAACTCCTTCTTACTTTGTTTTAGATAAAAACAAGAAAATTATTGCAAAACCTAATGAGTTTAAAGATGTAAAAGAGTTTATAAATAAACTTTAAAAATGTAGAAAAGCATCTTTTAAGTGCTCTATTTTAGTTTGTTTTTTATTGGTAATAATAGCAATAATATCAAAGCGAACCTCAACATCTAAATCTCTTTCAACAACATAATTATCGATTGCAGAAAGTAACAGTTTTATTTTTTTAGGATTTACAAAATCTTGGGGATTACCAAAATAATTAGAGGTTCTTGTTTTAACCTCAATAGCAACTAGAACATCTTCTTTTTGAGCAATGATGTCTACCTCAGCTTTTAAGTATCTATAGTTAGTTTCTAAAATTGTATAGTTATTCTCTAGCAAAAAATCAATAGCTAACTGCTCTCCTTTTTTTCCTAAATCATTATGATCTGCCATTATTATAAGACTTTTTTTATAGTATAAAACTTATTCTTCTGTTGTATTCATGTATGGTTTAAAAACGCTCCTTTAAAAAAGTTATTTATTAGATTGCAATATTGACAATAGCCATACAATGTATAAAAAATTAGACAGTTTTTCTCAAATTAGTAGCTTATTGATTTTACTAGTTTCATTCAATATTTTTTCTCAAGTATCTGTTGGTAATGGAAGTTACACAAATACATTTCCAGGTACAGATGCTGCAAATAGAAATGCTTTTCCTTCTGGAGAGCCACAAACTTCTGGTATAGCCGCTACAAAACCAGTACCAACAAACGATTGGTGGTCTAAATTAATTAAAGAAGATTTTGCAGATAATTTATTTAATTATCCAATGACCATGAAAACTACAAACCAAGGTCTAATTGTTACTTTTATTCCAGTTGGAAGACCAATTGGAGATAATGCTGCTATACAGGTTGGGGTAACCAACTTAAATGCTACTAAAACTACTGTTTCTGATTTTTCTGATTGGACTGTCACTATGGATTGGAATGACAATACACATAACTTAAAAGCAACTTCTGGAATTGGAATGCCTTTTGTTTATTTAGAAAAAGATGATAATGCAACAGCTGAAGTAACTATAAACTCAGGAAATGTTACCCTGTCTAATGAATTAATTATTATTGAAAATGCATCTGATGGAGGTGACTTTGTGGTTTATGCTCCTTCTGGAAGTACTTGGACAAAAAATGGAAACGTATATACTTCTTCTTTAAATGGAAAAAATTATTGGTCTATTGCAATGTTATCGTTAACAACTGCTAATGTGAGTGCTGTGGCTCAAGAATATAAAAAGTACGCGTATGTTTTTCCTACAAATACTTCTGCAGATTGGTCTTTTAATAAGAATTCATCTAAAGTAACAACAACATTTACAATAGAAACAGCAACTAAAGAAGGTGCTAACACTAATATTTTACAAGGTTTATTACCCCATCAATGGAATAATTTAGCATCAAATTCTGCTACACCTAGTGGTTACAGTTACCAAACTGCAAGAGGAGAATTAAAAACCTTAGCAGGGAATTCTTTTATTGTAGAAAATACATTTAAAGGAATTTTACCAACATTGCCAGATGTAACAAACTTTAGTACCACCTATAAACCCAATGAATTACACTCAAAAATAACATCTATTCAAAATGATAAACTAGCAACTTGGACAGACTCTTATAATGAAGGACAAGTAATGAATCGTTTAATTCAGACTGCAAGAATTGCAGATCAAACAGGAAATATAGAAGGTAGAGATAAAATGATTGCTACAATTAAAGAACGATTACAAGATTGGTTGAGTTATGAAAATGGCGAAGTTGCCTTTTTGTTTTATTACAATTCAAATTGGTCAACCTTATTAGGTTATCCTTCAGGACATGGACAAGATAGCAACATAAACGATCATCATTTTCATTGGGGATATTTTATACATGCTGCTGCTTTTTTAGAGCAATTTGAACCAGGTTGGGCTTCAAATTGGGGAGAAATGATAAATCTTTTGATAAGAGATGCTGCATCTTCAAATAGAAATGATGATAAATTTCCATATTTAAGAAACTTTAGCCCTTTTGCTGGTCATAGTTGGGCAAATGGTTTTGCATCTTTTCCTCATGGAAACGATCAAGAATCAACTTCAGAAAGCATGCAATTTGCTTCATCATTAATTCATTGGGGAACTATAACAAATAATGATGAAATTAGAGATTTAGGAATTTACATTTACACAACAGAACAAACAGCTATTGAAGAATATTGGTTTGATATGTATGAAAGAAATTTTGATGCAAATCATCCTTATAGCTTGGTTTCTAGAATATGGGGTAATTGGTATGATAATGGTACTTTTTGGACATCAGACATAGCTGCTTCTTATGGTATTGAGTTATATCCAATTCATGGAGGTTCTCTTTATTTATCACACAATCAACAATATGCAAAAAAATTATGGGCAGAAATGGAAGCCAATACACCTGTGTTAAATAATGCTGAAAATGAGAATTTATGGTATGACACTTATTGGAAATTTCTTTCCATGACAGATCCTCAAAAAGCACTAGATCTTTATAATGGTTATTCAGATAGAAATGTAAAGTTTGGTATTTCAGATGCTCAAACCTATCATTGGTTGCATGCAATGAAAGCTTTGGGTCAAATAGACATTTCTGTTACTGCAGATTATCCAATTGCTGCTGTTTTTAATGATAATGGCTCTAAAACCTACGTTGCTCACAATTACTCTAATACTCAAATCACTGTAAATTATTCAGACGGATATCAACTTATTGTTCCTGCTAATAAAATGGTAACTAGCAGAGATATTAATGTTAGTGCAATTTTATCATCAGATAAAAAAGAAATTAGTGAAAACGAATCTATAAACCTTACTGTAAACACATCTGGTAATGGAATTATAAAAGTTGAATTTTATAATAACGATACTTATTTAGCAGAAGATACCTCAGTTCCTTTTACTTACGCCTCTTCTAACTTAAGTGCAGGTATTTACAATTTATTTGCAAAAGTTTATACTGCTAATGGTTTTGTTTTTTCTAATGTAATTAACGTACAAGTTGGCGATCAAAAACCTTATCAAGATACTGTCCATACAATACCAGGCACTATTGAAGCTGGACATTATGATTATTTTGTTGGTGGAGTAGGACAAAATATAACCTATTATGACGATTCTGTGGTAAATGAAGGTGATTTTAGAACAACAGAGTATGTAGATGTGTTAAGTGTTGCTAATGAAGGAGCAACAGTAGGATGGATTTCTGCTGGTGAATGGTTAGAATATACAATTGATGTTCAAACAACTGGGTGTTATACATTAAACACTCGTTTTGCGTCAGGAAATTCCAATGAAGGAGGTCCAATTTATTTTGAAATTGATGGAACTAAAATTAGCGAAGACATCAGGTTTTCTGCAACAGGAGACTGGAATAATTGGGTAACAAAAACAACTAATTTAGAGCTAAATCAAGGAACACATATCTTAAGGCTAGTTGCAGATCAAGGAGAAGTAAATATTGGTAAAATGGAGTTTGTTTATAATGCAAGTACTTGTCCTACAGAGCAAGAATCTTCGTTACCATTTGACTTTGAAACATTTCCAACAACTGCTGATTTTAATAATTTTGATGGTGGTACAGCTATTGTAGAAAACGTTTCAGCTGCTCAAAATAATGGAAATAGTAGTACAAAATTAGCAAAACTTGTAAGAGATGGAGGGCAACCTTGGGCAGGTTCATTTATAAACCTAAAAAACACTTTAGATTTTAGAACAAATAATTATATAGTATTAGATATTTGGACAGAAGCCCCTGTAGGAACATCGATGCAAATAAAACTAGAACAACAAAATGGTAATGCTGCTTTTTCTTTAGCAACACCAACAACTGTCTCTGGTGCATGGGAAACTTTAGTTTGGGATTTTGGTCAGTTAGGCTCAAGTGCTTATGATAAACTAGTATTTATGTTTGATATTAATAATGTTGGTAATGGATCTAACACATCAACTTTTTATTTTGATAATGTAAGGCAGGAAAACACGTTAAGTACTAATGAGTTTTCAATAAGTGATATTCTAATTTATCCAAATCCTATAAAAAATACGATACAAGTTATTTCTAAAACAAAAGAAATTTCTAAAATTGAACTCTTTAACATTATTGGAAAAAAATTAAAAGTAATTACTAGAAATTTTAATGAAATTGGGGTAGAAGAGTTATCAAGTGGATTATATTTAATTAAAGTTTTTTCTGAAAATAAAAGCTTTATCACTAAAATAATTAAAGAATAAAAATCTATTTTTTTATTTAAAACATTATTTACTACTTTTAAATAATGGATTTTCCTTTTGGTTTTGGACAAAAAAGCTCTTTGCTTTTAATTTTCTTTTTTAATGGAATTGTATTCTCATTTCTACTATTAAAAAAGGGTATTCAAAACAATAATAATGCTAATAAATGGTTGAGTTTTTTATTGTTTTTGTGTGCTATGTATATTGCACCATATATGTTGGGGTATGCAGGTTGGTATTCAAAAAAAGTGACAAGAGAAATTCTCTATTTTATTCCATTTATGCAGGTTTTACTAATAGGTCCTGTCATTTTTTTCTATACTAAAAGTCTTCTTAATTCTACTTTTAAAATATCTAAAAAAGAATACTATCATTTTATACCTGCCCTTATTTATTTAGTATACAGTCTAATAGTTTTTATTACAGATAAATTAATTTTAGATGAGTTTTATTTTTATGCAGATGGTAGAGATAAAGACATGGCTAATTGGTATCAAATAGCTGGTATCATATCTATGGTTTACTATCTAATAGCAAGTCTAAAGTTCTATAAAAATTATAAAAAACTAGTTTTTGATAAAGTAAGTTTCGCAGATTCTATTTTATTTGAATGGATTCCGAATTTTTTAATTGCTTTTTTAAGTATTGTTGTTTTAAGAGTATTATTATTTCTTTTAAATCCTGAATGGGGCAATTTTGGTAATCAATTTTGGCATTATATTGCATTTTCTATTGTTGTACTTTATGTATCTGTAAATGGGTATGCTAATGCAGTAAAAATGTCTTTTTTAAATGATGTTAATTCAGAAAGCATTAATGTTTACCAAGAATCAGATGAAGATTATAAGACAAAACAAGACAACACAAATCTTGAAGAAATTGAATTTTGGAAAGACAAAATTCTACATTTAGTTGAAAGCGAAAAGGTATTTAAAAATCCAACTTTAACACTTTCTGATCTTTCAAAACTATTAAATACAAACACTAAAAACATTTCTAAAAGTATCAATTCAGGATTTGATATGAATTTTAATGACTTTATTAATCATTATAGAATTGAAGCTGTAAAAGAAAAACTACAAAAAGAAGAGCATAAAACTTCTACTTTATTAGGCATTGCTTTTGACTGTGGTTTTAATAGTAAGGCTACTTTTAATAGAGCTTTTAAAAAGAGTACAGATTTATCTCCAAAAGATTATCTTAAAAATTTATAACAATCTTAGTCTCAAATCAAGATTTGAAGCGTATAAACCTAGCTTATATCACATATTTGCATCAAAATTAATTCTATTATGAGGTATTTCGTATTGTGTTTAGCACTATTCTTTGGGTTGCAAATTTCAAGTCAAAATCAAGATTTTCAAAAAATTGATTCCATTTTAAAATCTAAAGTTGAGGAAAATCATCCTGGAATTGCAGTTGGTATTCTTAAAGATGGCAACATCATTTATGAAAAATATTTTGGGCTATCTAACCTTCAGCATAAAGTAAAGTTTGATGAAAACACAAGATCTAATATTGCATCAACTGCAAAACAATTTACTGCCTTAATGATTTTAGATTTATCTCTAAATGAAAAGTTGAGTTTAGAAGATGACATCAGAAAATACTTGCCAAAACTATATAAAAATATTAATGATAAAATTAAAGTACGCCATTTATTAAATCATACTAGTGGTATTCGTGATTATGTTGAATTATTAGATTTAGAAGGAGATGTTTGGTGGAAAAGAGTTGGTTTAAACAATGATGCTATTTTAGAATTAATAGAAAACCAAGAAGAATTAGGATTTACACCAGGTTCTCAATATAGCTACAGCAATACAAACTACGTTCTACTTACCAAAGTAATTGAAAAAGTTTCAGGAAAAACTTTTAATGTGTATTCTAAAAATTTCTTTGAAAATTTAGGTATGAATAAAACTTCTTTTGTTGAAGGCTACATGAAAGTAATTCCTAACAGAGCAAACCCATATTCAGATTGGGGAAGAGGAGAATGGTGGGAAGTGCCAACAGTTACCAAAACCAATGGAGAAGGTTTTTTATTTACCACTTTAAAAGATCAATTAACTTTTGAAAAAGCCGTACAAAATGCGAATCATAATAACAATGTTTTATTAATTAAAAGTCAGCAACCCATACCAAATAGCGAGATGAAAACTTATGGTTTTGGATTAGAACTCGAAAATAAATTAGGTAGAAAAGCTGTGCACCATTCAGGAGGAACTTACGGATTTCATTCACAAACCTACAGATTTCCAAAAGAGCAATTGACCATTTTTGCAATGAGTAATAATGGTAATATTAGTACCAATTTAATAGCCCAAGAAATTGCAAAAATTCTTTTACCAAAGTCTGAATATAAAATTAAATACGATTCTAAATTCTACGAAAATTCAGAGGCAAATGACGTAATAATTTTAGGAAAATATACCTATCCACTTAAAAACAAAATCGTGGAAATCATAAATAATGAAGGAAAAACATTTTGGAAAGAGAAAAACTTTACTGTAGAAATGGTTTCTGAAGATAAAAACTTGTATTCTTTCACCAATAATAAAAAACTAAAAGTGAGGTTTTATGCAGATAAAATGGTTGAGTATTATCCTTCAGGAAAAACAATGACTTATAGTAAAGTAAATGATGAATTTCTATCTAAATCTGATCTAGAAAATTTGGTAGGAAATTACTATAACAAAGCATTAAAAGTTGGTTTCGATTTAAAATTGAATGAAAAAAACAAGTTACAATTTAAGTTGTCTAGCAATAAAGGTTTTAATGATGTTACATTTTATAATCGTAAATATGGGGTAGCAAACAACTTTTTCTTAAAAGTAGAAAGAGACTTGTTTAATAGAGTAATAGAAATATCACTTACCTATGGTAGAGCTCATAATATTAGATTTATAAAGAAAACCAATTTAAAATTTCAGCCAAAAATTTCTACTGAAAATGGTTCTATTAACGTAACAACCATTGGTTCTAAAAAAGGGAATTCTTCAACAATTTTACTCACTAAAAATTATGCAAATGGCAATGAAATTTGGTACAAGAAATTTGGAGGAAGCAGCTATGATAAAGCAAGTTCTATTATGGATACTGAAGATGGTTATTTAATTATAGGGTCTACGAGTTCTTATGGAAAAGGGAATTACGACATGTTTGCCATTAAAACCGATAAAAAAGGTAATAAGCTTTGGCAAAACACCTATGGAGGATTTTATAACGAATATGGTTACACAGCAGAAAAGACAACAACAGGTTTTATTATAAAAGGCACCAAACAAAACTGCCCTAATAATACTGATATCAATAGAAAATGCACAACTAATGTTTGGTTTGTTACGATAGATAAAAATGGGAAGGAAGTTTCAAATCAGCTACTTGAAGAAATTAAACATTAGTCAAATGATAAGGTTGAATGTTCTTTTGAAATATTCAACTTTGTTTTTCTTCCAAAAATTAAAGCTCTATTATCAGCTTCATGACCTGCAGGAAAATTAAAAATAACAGGAATGTCAGTAGGAATTGCATCTAAAATGAGTTGCTCTATAGAACTCCCCCATTTTGTAGAATTCTTTTTAATCAAGCTCATATTACCTACAACTACAGCTTTTACATTAGTAAAATAATTGGCTCTTTTTAAACTTTGCAGCATTCTGTCTATAGCATATTTATACTCCCCAATTTCTTCTATAAATAAAATTTTATCTTCAGTATTTAATTGGCTTTTAGAGCCTAACATCGATGTTAAAATCGCTAAATTACCTCCTATTATTTGACCTTGAATTGTATCTAAATTATGTGTTCTATTATAAGCAGATGATTGAATTTTATAAGAAACAGATTCACCAAAAAGCACTTTTTTAAATGTTGAGATGGTTTCAATAATTGCTGAAGGTTTTTCCTCTAAACTAGTAGCCATCATCGCATGTAATGTTTCAATACCTAAATTATGAATATGATTATGAAACGCTGTAATATCAGAATATCCAATAATCCATTTAGGATTTTGTGTAAACTTTGTGAAATCGAGCTTGTCTAAAATTCTTACAGAACCATAACCTCCTCTTGCTGCCCAAATGGCTTTTATATTTTTATTATCTAACGCTTCTTGAAAATCTGCTGCTCTTTCATTATCTGTGCCAGCAAAGTGATTGTTTTGATGAAACATATTTTTACCAAGAACCACATATAGCCCCCAACTTTCAGCTAATTGTTTTGCTTGTAAAACCACAGCTTTTCTACTTGGTTTTAAAATTCCTGCAGGTGCAAGAATTGCAATGGTATCTCCAGCTTTTAAATAAGCAGGGGATTTTAATTTTTCTTGTGCTTTTATTGAAACTAAAATCATCAAGAATAAAAAAGTAACTATTTTATACTTCATTTTTTAATACTTTTTATGCCAACCCAAACCAAAAGTTATACCAACACCAACATAAGATCTTTTAGCAAGATTACCATATAATTTTAAACCTAGTCCACGACCAAAACTTGTAGGCTTCCCTACAGGAATTAACCCAAATAAAACTTTATATCTTTCTTTTTTTGAATGAAACCAATGAATGCCAAATTCTAAAGGAAAACCAACAAAGTTATATTCTGTAATTACAACATCTTGTTTTATATCCTTATAATTACTATAAGAAATTCCTCCAGCAAAGTGATAAGCTAAATCATTTTTAACAAACCTTTTTCCATAGAGTATAGAGTATTCTCTTGTTAATTTTTGATCAATGCTAGTTGGGATAATTCCAAAAATCACATCTACGTTTTCGATACGAGAAATTTCAAAAAATCTAAATTTAAATAAATTTTTCTCTATTTGATAATTTAAACTTAAACCTCCAGATAAACCATTTGTAACACCAAATGAATATCCAATATTTACATCCACAAAAACTATTGGATTATCTTTTCTAGAAATAGAATCTTTTTCTTTTTGAGCATATGCAAACCTTGAGCTAAAAATTAATAGTATAATTAATAATAGACTTCTCATTTCAATTTTTTGGACTTATGTAAATGTATCTATTTTCAATGGTTATAAAAAATTGCTTTTTTGTACTTTTGCACTTCAAAAATGATTCCAAAAATTTAAGAGAAACTTTATGAGTGCTCCAAAAAGATATACAATTACAGCTGCATTGCCATATACAAATGGTCCTATACATATTGGTCATTTAGCAGGTGTTTACGTTCCTGCAGATATTTATGCTCGTTATTTACGAAATATTGGTAAAGATGTAGCCTACATCTGTGGTTCTGATGAACATGGTGTAGCCATACCTATGAGAGCTAAAAAAGAAGGTGTTTCTCCACAAGATATTATAGACAAGTATCATACAATCATTAAAAAATCTTTTTTAGAATTTGGAATTTCGTTTGATAATTATTCAAGAACTTCTGCTGAAATTCATCATAAAACTGCATCAGAATTTTTTACCAAATTATACAATGATGGTGAATTTATAGAAGAAGTAACTGCACAACTATATGATGAAGAAGCAAATCAATTTTTAGCAGACAGGTTTGTTTTAGGAACTTGCCCTAAATGTGGATTTGAAGAAAGTTATGGAGACCAATGTGAAAATTGTGGTACAAGTCATAATGCAACAGATTTAATTAATCCTAAATCTGCAATCACTGGTAATGTACCTACTATAAAAGAAACAAAACACTGGTTTTTACCTTTAGATAAACATGAAGATTTTCTTAGAGAATGGATTTTAAAAGGCCATAAAAAAGATTGGAAACCAAATGTATATGGTCAAGTAAAATCTTGGGTAGATGATGGTTTAAAACCAAGAGCTGTAACTAGAGATTTAGATTGGGGTATTCCTGTGCCAATTAAAGGTGCAGAAGGTAAAGTGTTATATGTTTGGTTTGATGCACCTATTGGATATATCTCTTCTACTAAAGAATGGGCTGCAAGAGAAGGTAAAAACTGGGAAGACTATTGGAAGAAAGATGATACCAAATTAGTTCATTTTATAGGGAAAGATAATATTGTTTTTCATTGTATTATTTTCCCAAGCATGTTAAAAGCTCATGGTGATTATATTTTACCAGATAATGTGCCTGCAAATGAGTTTTTAAATTTAGAAGGCAATAAATTATCAACCTCTAAAAATTGGGCAGTTTGGTTACATGAATATTTAGAAGATTTTCCAAATCAGCAAGATGTGTTAAGATATACATTAACTGCAAATGCTCCAGAAAGTAAAGACAACGATTTTACATGGAAAGATTTTCAAGCAAAAAATAACAATGAGTTGGTTGCCATTTTTGGAAACTTCATAAACAGAGTGTTAGTGTTAACTCATAAATATTATGAAGGAATTATACCAACACCAAATGAATTTGCAGAAATAGATGAAGATGTTTTAGCGGCTTTAAAAGATTATCCTGCAATTATTGGAAAATCAATAGAGCGTTATCGCTTTAGAGAAGCGAGTCAAGAGTTAATGAATTTAGCTAGATTAGGAAATAAATATTTAGCTGATGAAGAACCTTGGAAAAAAATTAAAACAGATGAAGAACGCGTAAAAACTATTATGTATGTGGCATTACAAATTGCTGCAGGTTTAGCTGTTGTTTCAGAGCCATTTTTACCTTTTACTTCTGCCAAATTAAAAAACATGTTAAACATTGTTTTTTGTAGAAAAGAAAAAGGGTTGTGTTGGTCAGACATTTCTACAAAAGATATTTTACTAAGGGCTGGTCATCAAATTAATAAATCTGAACTATTATTTTCAAAAATAGAAGATAAAACTATAGATGCTCAACTTGAAAAATTAGAAGCTACTAAACTTGCAAACGAACAAGAAAACAAATCTGTTGAACCTCAAAAAGAAACTATTGAGTTTGATGATTTTACAAAACTAGACATCAGAATTGGTACTATTTTAGAGGCTGAAAAAGTGGCTAAGACTAAAAAACTTTTAAAACTAAAGGTTGATGTAGGTATAGATACAAGAACTATTGTTTCTGGTATAGCAGAGAGTTTTTCTCCAGAAGACATTATTGGGCAACAAGTTTCTGTTTTAGTAAACTTAGCTCCAAGAAAAATTAGAGGAGTAGAAAGTCAAGGTATGATTTTAATGACAGATACACCAGATGGAAAATTAGCTTTTGTTGAGCCAGAGAAATCTGTAAAAAACGGCCAACAAGTAAGTTAATTTTAAACTTTATTTACATTTTCTACATTCAAGTTATTTTTTACTACTTTTCGTGGTTTAAAAAATAATTATGTCTAAAAAAATAGCATTTATTGCATTCGTAGTTTCTCTTGGAGGATTTTTATTTGGTTTTGATGCAGGTATTATCTCTGGTGTGATGTCTTATGCTAGTCCAGAATTTAACTTAGATGACATTCAATCTGGTTGGGTAGTAAGTTCACCTTCCTTTGCAGCAATGATTGCAATGCTATTTTCTGGTAGATTAAGTGATAAAATAGGGCGCAAAAAAATTTTAATTATTGTAGCATTTTTATATGCAATCTCTGCACTTCTATCTGCAATAGCTACTTCATACGAAATGCTTTATATAGCAAGAATGATTGGTGGATTAGCTTTTGGAGCAGCATTAGTATTAGCACCAATGTATATTGCAGAAGTTTCTACAGCTAAAAACAGAGGAAAGCTTGTTGCTATTCAGCAATTAAATATTGTACTTGGGTTTTTTGCTGCGTTTTTAAGTAATTACTTTTTTAATAAATACAATACTCCAGAAAGTACGTTTCTTACAGATACAAATGTTTGGAGATGGATGCTAGGTGTAGAACTAATTCCTGCTTTATTCTATTTTATTGCATTATTTTTTGTTCCTAGAAGTCCTAGGTGGTTGTTCTTAAAAGAAAAACTAGAGGAAGCTAAAAGAGTTTTACAAAATATTCATGGAGATTTAGTTGCTAAATCTGAAATGGATGCTATTGTAAAAAATGCTGAAAAAGAAGAACAAATAAAATCAAGAGTAAATATTACAGACTTAATTAAACCTGGTTTACGCTTTATTTTTGTAGTAGGATTTGTTATTGGTATTTTACAACAAATTACGGGTATAAATGCTGTTTACTTTTATGCAACGTCTATATTCAAACAAACAGGAATTGGAACAGACGCTGCTTTTTCTTCTGGTATTTTATTAAGTTCAATAACAGTAATTTTTACTTTAATTTCTATGTATTTAATTGATAGAGTAGGTAGAAGACCTTTGTTATTAGTAGGTACTTTTGGTATTGCTTTTAGCCTATTATTATGTGCTTATGGATTTAAACAAGCTACTTATCAACTTACTTCAGAAAAAATTGAAGCCTTAAGTTTTAGTGGTTCAGAAAAATTACAAACTATTGCCAATAAACAATATAGTTTTGATGTTGATTTTAAAAATGAATTAAAATCGATTTTAGGAAATCAATTATATGCTAAAAATGATGGTGAAATTTTAGAAGCAGCAACAACTATAAATGCAAATTTAGTTTTAATTGGTATTCTTGGTTTTATTGCTTGTTTTGCCTTTTCTTTAGGCCCTGTAATGTGGGTGTTATTATCAGAGTTATATCCTTTAAAATATAGAGGTTTAGCAATAGGAATTATTGCCTTTGTAAACTCTTTAGTAAGCTCTATTATTCAACTTATTTTCCCTTGGGAATTGTCTAATTTAGGAAACGCTATGTCGTTTTTCTTATTTGGTATTATTGCGTTAATTGGCTTTTTTATCATGCTTAAAATAGTCCCTGAAACCAAAGGAAAATCTTTGGAAGAAATTGAAAAGGAATTTGTGAATGCGTAAATTTGTATATGCTTAAAATTGCACATCATGTAATTTACAACCATCCTTTAAAAGAAGGGCATCGTTTTCCTATGGAAAAGTATGATTTGTTACCTCAACAACTTATTTATGAAGGCACTTGTACTGAGGAAAACTTTTTTGAGCCTGAAATACCCAATAACAAACACTTTTTTACAGTTCATGAACCCGAATATTTTTTCGATTTATTAAACATTACTTTAGACCAAAAAGCGGCCAGAAGAATAGGGTTTCCACTATCTGAAGTCTTAATTGAACGCGAAATGATTATTGCAGATGGCACCATGAAAGCTTCAGAATTTGCCTTACAACATGGTATTGCCATGAATATTGCTGGAGGCACACATCATGCATTTACTAATAAAGGTGAAGCTTTTTGCTTGCTAAATGACCAAGCTATAGGTGCTAAATATTTACAAAATAAAGGTTTAGTTAAGAAAGTGCTTATTGTAGATTTAGACGTACATCAAGGAAATGGAACTGCAGAAATTTTTAAGAATGATGATTCTGTTTTTACCTTTTCTATGCATGGTAAAAGTAATTATCCTTTTGTAAAAGAACAATCAGATTTAGATATTGCTTTAGAAAATGAAACAAAAGACGATGAATATTTAACCATCTTAAAAGAAACATTACCAAAACTCATCAAACAAGAAAAACCAGATTTTATTTATTATTTGTGTGGTGTAGATGTTGTTGAAACAGATAAATTAGGGAAACTCTCTTTATCTATAGAGGGTTGTGCAGCAAGAGATCGATTTGTGCTACAAACTTGCTTTGATGAAAAAATTCCTGTAATGTGTTCTATGGGTGGTGGTTATTCTAAAGATGTAAACATAGTTGTAGAAGCTCATGCAAATACATTTCGATTAGCTCAAGAAATATATTTTTAATAGAATTTTTAGTTTTTTATAATTTTTTTAGTTTTTTGGAATGATTATTGTTAAATTTTACAAAAAAATCTAACTAACTATGAAAATAATTAAAAATTCCCCATCTACTAAATTTGCTTTTTTATCTCTTTTTTTTTCAATTATTACTGTTTCTGGACAACAGTCTTTTAAAAACCTAGAAATTGAATCTGAATTTAAAAACTACACTCAGCCTTATGAAGAAGTAATGTATGCCCACATTAACAAAACAAAATTTATTAAAGGCGAAACTATTGGTTTTACAGTGTATGCTTTAAATAAAAAAAATAAAATACTTTCTTCAGTTACCTCTAACATATATTGTGTTATTACAGATAAAGATAATAATGTAATTAAAGAGCAAATGATAAAAGCAAAAGATGGTATTGCAAATGGCTCTTTTACTATTGATAAAAAATTTAAAGATGGTAACTTTAATCTTAAGGTATTTACAAATTGGATGATGAACTTTTCTCCTCAAAATATTTTTGTAGAAAATTTTGAGGTTTTAAGTACAAAATCTAATCAAAATAAAGGTAAATCAGAAAGATCTAAAAAAATAGACTTACAGTTTTTGCCAGAAAGTGGGCATCTTTTAAGAGATGTATTAAATACAGTAGGTGTAATTGCAAAAGATTCTTTAGGATTTGGCATTTCTAATTTAGAAGGTAAAATTGTTGATTCTAACAATAAAGAAATCACCAATTTTAAATTAAATAAAATGGGTATTGGACGTGTTTCGTTTATTCCTAAATATGTAGAAAGGTATAATGCTGTTATAGATTATAAAGGTAAAAAACAAACCATTTTATTAAATAACAAGGTTGAAAATAAAGGTGTAATTTTAAAAATTTCTTCTAATAATGAACAAGCAATAGTATCTGTTGTTGCAAATGAATATACTAAAGCATTTACTAAGAATAATAAGTATACCCTTATTTTACATGATGGTAAAAACATTGAAGAAATACCTATACATTTTGAAGATAAACTTACAATATCTTTAAAAGTACCTTTAGAAAAATTATCAAAAGGGATTAATGTTTTTACTTTATTTAATGAAGATAATATTCCTGTTTCAGAAAGGTTATTCTTCAACTTTAAAGGATTAAATCTTAAAGAAAGTAAATTAATTTCTTCAAATACAAACAATGGTAAAACAAGTGTAAATTTTCAATTTAACAATATAAACAACACTAATTACAATAATGTAAGTGTTTCTGTTTTACCAAAAGGCACTAAATCTTACAGAAAAAGTAATAATATGATTTCTCAAGTTCTGTTAAAACCCTACATAAATGGTTTTGTAGAAAATGCGAATTATTATTTTTCTGACATCAACCAGCAAAAAAAACACGAACTAGATAATTTATTAATTACTCAAGGATGGAGTAGCTATGATTGGATGACTATTTTTAACAATAAAAATAAATTCAACTACACTTTTGATGAAGGTATTACTATAAAGTTTAATGTACCTACAAAGAAAAAAGAGAGTAATTTTTTAATACATCCATTAAAAGAAAATGAACCAAAACTTATCTCTTTTGACGATAAGATAAAATCTTTTACAGCTTATAAGTACTTTCCTGAAGATGATGAAAAATTGTACTTATCTAAAATTAGTAAGAGTGGTAAAGTAGAAAATGTACCTGTTTACGCTCAATTATTTCCAAATGTAATTCCAAGTTTAAAAAATAAAGTTTCTTTTTTAAAAACTAAACCTACTTACTACACATTTGAGAATTTAGTTGACATCAACAACTTTATCAATTTAAACAATTCAGAAGTTTTAGATGAAATTCAAATAAAAGCAAAAACTGAAAGAGATCGTATAGAAAAAATAAGAAATAGTGCTTTTGGTAGAGTACAGTTTTTAAGAGATAATGATAGAAATAATACTTTAGCAATTTACTTAAATGCACAAGCAGGAATTTCTGCTAGAGACAATTTTCAAACAGGAAGGTTTGAAGTATACAATAGATCTGCTGGTGGTGTACCTGCTCTATATTTAAATGATTTTTTTACTTTGGATTATAGTTTCTATTTTAATTATTACTTAGACTATGTAGAATATATCGAAATAAATTCTGTTGGTATTGGACCAATGACATTTGGGCCTGGAGGTACTATTAAAATCTATGAAAATTATAAAAAATTTAAAAATTACAGACCTACTTTGTCTAAAATTGACTTTCCTGTAACGTTTACAAAACCCAAGAAATTTTATATACCAGAATATGCTAATTATAAAAATAATTTCTTTAAAAGTTATGGTGTTTTAGATTGGTTACCTAAAAATAAAATAAGTGAATCTGGTAATTTAAATTTAGCGTTTAATAGTAAAAATGCTAAAGAAGTTGTTTTGTTTATTGAAGGTATAACCGAAAATGGAGATTTTATATTAGATGAAAAAATTATAAAAATTGATTAATTGTTATTACAAAAATTGAAATAAAATGTTATTAATAAAAAATCCGCTAATAAGCGGATTTTTTATTTTAAAATAATTTTACAGTCTTACCTACATCTTCTGGTTTTATTTTTACTAATAATTTCCTTAAACCTAATTTATTTACTTTGTAAACTTTTGTACCTACAGACCAATTTTCTTTTCTTGTAGAAAAAGGCATCATTGGAAAACCATATCCAAATTTACTTCCATCAGATTTTGGTCCTACTACTACAAAATGATTTCTATTACTAGAATTATTTTTAATTTTAAAACGTATCCAACTTACTTTTGTGTTTTCTACTTTCTTTGTCTTAGCTATAGCTTTTTTTGTATCTCCTTTTAAAGATTTTGGTGTATTCACTAATATCAGTCTTCCATCATTTTTAATGATAGAATTAATTTCATTTTCTGCAAATACTTTAGCTTTTCCATAACCCCAAATATTAGCTCTAACATTCTTTGCTTTTAGTTTAGAAGCATCTATTTCTCCATTTTCTAAACCTATATTAAACTGTGCTACTTTACCAGAAACAATAACATTGCCTATTGGAGCCATTACATTTAAATAATCAGAATCTATATTAATGATTTGCAATGTTTCATGTGTACCTGTTTCTACTCTTCTTAAATTTGGTGCTCCAATTTTAATATTTATTTTTTGTGAAGCTTGAATCCATTTTAGTTGATCTAAATGTAGTTTACCTTCTAATACCTCAGTATCAATTTTATCAAAAAGATTGCTGTCTGTTGTAATTGTCATCAATTCTTTAGCAGCATAATCAATAGTAATTTTTGCGTATAAATTAATTTTTATTTCCTCTACATTTTCTAGTGAAAAAGTTCTAGTTTCTATTTTTTTATTTCCTTTTATTTGAGCATTTATAGATGTTGTAATCAATAATGCTATGATGATTATTTTTTTCATGATTGTTTTATTTTCTAGTGATTCCTGATTGTTCTTTATTAAATGTAGTTTTGTAGATAATGGTTTCTGCTTTGTATTCAAAAACAATTTCTCTATTGTCACTTCCTTTTAATTCGTAATCATTTCCGTTTTTAACAAACTTAAAATTAATGCCATAAACAGCTGTTTTTTCATTAAAAGTAGCTTCATAAATTCCGTCTTTATTCTCATCTGTTAAAGGGTAAGACTCTCTCCATTGATTAGGTAAAAAGTTTCCTCTAATTCCTATAGATTCGATATTTTCTAATCCATTTGTATCTACTAAAAAAGTAACTTTTTTATCAAATTCTTCCTGAACACAACTTGTAAATATTATAGTTGTTATGGTTAAAAGTGTCATTAATTTTTTCATTTTTATAAATTTTAGTTATAGTTATTATTTTGTCTTTGAAAGAAGTTTCTTTGAGATTAAGTAGTCGATTCCAAATCGTCCAGATCCTAAATACAAATGATAGATTGCAACCCATAAAAAACCCATTGCTGGTAACATTGCCCAAGTTCCTTGACCCCATTTTTGAAGAAAAATAGCCACTAACATTGTACACATAATTAAGAAAGAAGCTATTCTTGTTTTAAAGCCTAGTGCAAGAAATAAACCACCAACTGCTTCAGCAAATGCACCCATCCAAGCAAAAAATACAGGGAATAACGCAAAAATACCTCCATATTCTGCAACGTCTTTTGGAAACCAGGCTACAACTTCAAAAAAACCAAGATTAGCAGTATTAGACCAGGGTAAGCCAAATTTGTCTGATCCAAAACTTAAGGTTAATAACATACCACATACAAATCTTGGAATTGTAAAAAGTAAATCTGCAAACCAATGTTTTTGAATTACAGGTGTAATAATTGTTTTTGATAATTTTAAAAAGTGTGTTTTCATAATAGATAAATTTGTTCCATTTTTTTGATGGTACAAAGTTGCTATTTATCTATGCTATGAAAGACTTACAACGTATTTATAAGACTTAAATACGATTTGAGACGTCTTATTTTGTGATAGAATTTAAAAATTCTGTTGGAGAAATTTGTGTTATTTTTTTAAAAACACGATTAAAAGTAGCTTTGCTATTAAAGCCACAATCGTAAGCTATACCTAGTAAAGAAAGCTGTTTGTGTTCGCCTAAATTTAGCTTTTCTTTAAATGTATTTACACGATATTCATTAATAAAGTCATTAAAATTTTTATTGAATCCTGAATTTATAATTTTACTTAATTCAGCACGATTAATTTGTAATTCATCAGATAAATCAGATAAATTTAAATCAGGATTTAGATATGGTTTTTCTAATTCCATATAACTTTTAAGCTTCTCTATATCTTCTGCTGAAACTTTTTCTTCTTCCTTTTTAACTTGTGGAATACTTTCTGGATTAGGAGAAAAACTAAAAGATAATTTGTTAAGTTTGGTTGTATCTGTGAAATATCCTTTAATACCTACAAACAAAACAACAATTGCCATAAAAATATTTAACCACCAACGTTGTTCGTAGTTTAATTCTATAATTAAACTACCTATGATATCTTGCAGTGAACTGTATAAAAATAAAGCCGTAAAAGCAATTAAAAAACTTAAAATCCAATTAAGTTCTAGCTTATAAGTGTTAGAAAAGTAGGCTTTAATACGTTTTCTGTAATTATAAAATAATTGAAATGTAAACGCTAAATACAATAACATTTGTGCAAAACTAACAAAAACCAAAAGGGGTAAAACTATGGGTTCATCTACAGAAAGTTTTAGTATACCATTTTGAGTATCATTAAAACCAGGTTGTAAACTATCATAAAAATAAATGCTAAATCTGTATAAGATTAAAGTTATTGCTGGAATAAAATGTATAAAATCTTTCTTTTTAAATGTAAAATTAGATGTTGTAATCGCTTTTACATAAAAATAAATAAGTGGAGCTATTGCTATACCTAAAGGAATTAAAAAGTAATTAATTTTAGTATTTCTAAATACATTATACCAACCCATAAAACCAACAGTATAACAGGTTTGTTGGTAACAAACAATTAATAAAATTAAAGCTAAAAAAAGGTCAGATATATTTTTCTTTTTAATATATCTAGCAAATAATAAGCCTACAAAAACTAACCCTTGAACAACTAAAATAAGTAAAGGTGTACTGTAAATATTAAAGTCTGGAAAAGAGAGAAACATGGTTTTTATCCTAAAACGTTACTCTTTTTCAGTTGATTTACAAAAGGTTGACTATACAAGCGTTGACCTAAAGCATTATGAATTGCATTAGCAACAGCACCTCCTGCTGGAGGTAAACCAGGTTCTCCTAGACCTGTAGGAGATTTATCATTTTGAACAAAATGAACATCAACTTGTGGTGTTTCTTGCATTCTTATTAGTCTATATTTATCAAAGTTTTGAAATTCTGGTTTGCCATCTTTAAAAGAGAAATCGCCATACATGGCATGTCCAATACCGTCAATTACACCACCTTGAACTTGATTTACAGCACCTGTTGGGTTAACAACTATACCACAATCTACAGCAGCAGTAACTTTTTGTACAACTGGATAACCATCTTTTAAAACAACCTCAGCAACTTCTGCAACATGAGTATTATGGCTATAATATGCAGCAAAACCTTGGTATACTCCTTCTTCTTTTTTGCCCCAATTTGCTTTTTCTTTCACTAATTTAATAGTGTCTTCCATTCTTTGGCCAGAATATTCGATTCTTTTATCTGTAGTACCTTTTACATTTTGTAATAATTCAAGAACCAAGTTTGTATGATCTTTACCTAATTCATTCGCTATTTCATTAAAAAAACTTTGTTCTGCGAAAGCTAAAAAATTAGTATAGGGAGCTCTCCAAGCACCAGTAGTGATATTACTTTTGTAATTACCTGTATCTACTTTATAATTTGGGATACATCCTGCTGGAAAAAAGTTAGGAATTAAACCATACATATTTCCATTAATGGCAGCTTCTTTTAAATGATAACCAGTAACTTTACCTTCTTTTAAGGCAGCTTTAATTCTATATTTGATAGCTGGTCTATATGTACCTGCAGTCATATCATCTTCTCTTGAGAAAACTACTTTTATTGGAGTACTAGCTAAACTAGATATTTCTGCAGCCTCTAAAGCAAAATCACCATACAAACGTCTACCAAAACCACCTCCCATTCTTGTCATTTCGCAATGAATTTCTTCTACTTTTCTCTCAAGTAATTGTGCAACTCTATTCACTGTCCATTGTGGAGTTTGTATTGGACCTACTAAATGTACTTTATCTGCAGTTACATTAGCATAAAAGTTCATAGGTTCTAAACAGTTATGAGGTAAAAATGGAGAATGATATGTTCTTTCAATTACTTTATCTGCTTCAGAAAATGCTTTATTTACATCACCATCTTCACGTCTTGTATTAAACTTCTTACCATCTAAAATATCCGTTAATATTTTGTTATGATTTTTGGTGCTTTCTGGTTTGTTATCTGACCATTTTGCTGTTATCGCTTTTTTACCCTTCATGGCTGCCCATGTTGAATTTGCTAAAACTGCAACTTTATCTCCAAACTTTAATACATTTACTACCCCTGAAACTTCTTTGGCTTTAGAATCATCAAAACTTTCTAATTTTTGACCAAATGAAGGTGGTCTTAAAACAGAAGCAATAAGCATATTTTCAGCCTTATAATCTAAACCAAATAAGGGTTTACCTGTTATAATTTTATCTATATCTACATTAACAGCGTCTTTACCAATAATTGTATATTCTGTTGTTTCTTTTAGTGTTACATTTTCTGGCACTTCTAGCACAGCAGCTTCTTTAACTACATCTCCATAGCTTAAAGTATCTCCATTTGCATTTGTAATTGTCCCTTTTGAAGCTGTACAAGTAGATGCATCTACATTCCATTTTACAGCAGCTGCATTAATTAACATCTGTTTAGCTGTTGCTCCTGTTTGTCTTAAAGCATCCCAACCTTGCCTAATAGATTGGCTACCTCCTGCAACTTGTCTTGTAAAGTTTTTAGTATCTAAAGCACCTTGAGCAACATTTACTTTGTTCCATTCTACATCTAATTCTTCTGCTATAATCATAGGCATAGATGTTTTAACACCTTGACCTATCTCTGGATTTGGAGAATAAATAGTAACATAGCCTTCATCAGATATTTTAATAAAAGCATTAAAGTCATTAAAATTAAGACTCGCTATATCTACAGGCATTTTAGCTTCTGGTTTACAAGCTTGTAAAAAATTAAAGCCAATTAACATTCCACCACTTGCTAAAACAGAAGTTTTTAAAAAGTTTCTTCTACTTAAATTTGTTTTGATTTGTGTTTTCATTTTAAAGTAGTTTGGTTAATTAAGACATTTTTTCTGCAGCAACTTTTACTGCTTTTTCAATTCTATTATAAGAAGCACATCTACAAATATTACCATGCATTGCTTCTCTTATTTCTTCTGAAGAAGGATTTTTATTTTCAGCCAAAAAAGCTGAAGCAGTCATAATTTGACCTGCTTGACAATATCCACATTGAGGAACGTCAATTTCTTTCCAAGCTTCTTGTACAGGATGTTTACCATCTTCAGATAAACCTTCTATTGTTGTTATTTTTACATCATCTAAAATAGATACTTGCATTTGACAACTTCTTGTTGCAACACCATCTATATGAACTGTACAAGCACCACATTGTGCTATTCCACAGCCAAATTTAGTGCCAACCATATCTAATTCGTCTCTTAAAACCCATAATAATGGTGTATCTGCATCAGCAGTTACAGAACGCTCTTTTCCGTTAATGTGTAATGTGTAGTTTGGCATAGAAGTGATATTTTAGAATTGATGTTGTAAGTTACAAAAAATACTAACGTACTAGAATTCAATTGATTTTTTTACTTTAATTTAACAAATTGAGAGCTTTAATTTCCCTTACTAAGAAAACTAAAACCTAAAGTTGGTTTATTATTTGCATCAAAAAGTGTGGCATTATCCCAATGAGACCCTTTACCCCATCTTGTAGAACAATTATTTGAAACCCAAGCTGGTTCCCAATAAATTAAACCTGAACCACCTGCGTCTTTTATTTTCTTTTTTAAGTCTAATAAATACTTTTCTTGTCCTTCTTCTGTAGCTTCATAACCAGGTATAAGTGCATCTGTACCCATAATATTATTTGCAGCATCAATATTTTTTAATGTAAAAGGATATGCTGTTTCAACTACCATTAACTTTTTTTTATAGATAGAAATTAACTCTTTAAAAACTGGTGTTACATTTTGTAAATTATATTTAGACCATTTTGGATAGTAAGATAACCCAATCCAATCGTAATCTGTAATTCCATTTTCTGTTGCTTGTTTAAACCACCAAATTCCGTTTTCTGGTTGCGCAATATGAAGCATTATTTCTATTTTTTTATTTACTTCTTTAGAAATATCTCTAACAGCTTTTATGCCTTTATTTAACAAATACGCATTTCTTGACCAATTCATTGGCTCTCCTTTTTCATCTTTTTGAAGAATCATTATATTAGTTTCGTTACCTACTTGTACCATTTCTGGAAGTAAATTTTTAGTATTTAATGTTTTTAGTGTTTTGTATGTGTAGTTATAAATAGAATCTCCTAAAACTTCTAAATTATCTATGGCAGGTAACCAAGCTTTAGGTATAATTTGCTTTTGTGGATCTGCCCAATCATCTGAATAATGAAAATCTAATAAAATTCGAGTTCCAGAGTTTTTTGCTCTAGAAATTGTTTTTTCTACATCTTTATAATTAGAATAATTTGTCCAAGTTGGATTATGCCAAAGACGCACTCTTGTTAAATTTGAACCAGCGTTAGCAAATATTTTAAATACATCTTTACTTTCATCATTACTGTTTTTATAAACAACTCCACAATTTTCCATTTCATTTACATAAGATAAATCTGCACCATTATAAAACTCTATATTTTCTTCTGAGATAATTAGTTTATCATCTTTACTTGCTTCTTTTGTATTAGAGCAAGAGATAATAAATGATAAGAAAATGATAAGAATTAATTGATTTTTATTCATAATTTGAAGAATAAGTTATGACTAAAGATAGTATTTTAAAATATTATTTTATATTTGGTAAACCAATCTGGTAAACCAATAATTATGAAAAGTATTTTTTTACATTTTTTTATTTGTTTTTCAATAGCAATATTTAGTCAAGAAACAAAAACAGTAGCTAATATAGATGAATATAAATCAGCAATTAAAAAAGCTGTTCCAGGATCTAAAATTGTTTTAAAAAATGGCGTTTGGAAAGACGTAGCATTAGAAGCTTTTGGCACTGGAACTAAAGAAAACCCTATTGTTATTAAAGCAGAAAATGCTGGTAAAGTTATTTTAACAGGAAATTCAACTTTAAAAATTTATGGAGCATATATTATTGTTGAAGGTTTATGGTTTAAAGATGGTAATCCTACTTCGAAATCGATAGTTTCATTCAGAAAAAATTCAACACAGTTTGCTAATAACTGTAGATTTACTCATAGTACAATTTCTTATTACAATCCAGAAGATAAAAGCATCAACTCTCATTGGGTAGATTTATGGGGTAAAAATAACAGAGTAGATCATAACAATTTTACAGGAAAAACCAATGATGGTACAACATTAGTTGTTTGGTTAAAAGGAGATGAACATGTAGAAAATAATCATAGAATTGATCATAACTTTTTTGGCTACAGGCCAGAACTAGGTAAAAATGGAGGAGAAACAATTAGAATTGGTACAAGTGCAAACTCAATGAAATCTTCTAAAACAATTGTAGAGAATAATACTTTTAAAAACTGTGATGGAGAAATTGAAATAATTTCAAATAAGTCTGCAGATAATATTTATAGAAACAACTTATTTTTAGGAAGCCAAGGTACATTAACCTTAAGGCATGGTAATAATGCTTTAGTAGAGAATAATGTGTTTATTGGAAACAATGTTAAAAAAACAGGTGGTATTCGTGTTATTAATGAAGGTCATATCATTAGAAATAATTTGCTAATTGGTTTATTAGGTGATGGTTTTAGAGGACCAATAGTGATTATGAATGGAGTGCCAAACTCTCCATTAAATAGATATCATCAAGTTAAAAATGTAAATATTCAAAATAATACAATTATTAATTGTGGTCCAATAGAATTTGGAGCAGGTAAAGATGATGAAAGAACTTTACCAGCATTAAATAGTGTTTTTGCGAATAATCTAATTTCTAATAACCAAGGTAATAGCGTACTTACTATTACAGATGACACTTCAGGAATATCTTTTTACAATAACATCGTAGATAGTAATACTTTTACAAATAGTACTCTTTTTAAAAAAGAGACCATAGATTGGAAATTGTTACAAGCTTTTCCAATGCCAACTGATAAAAACTCTTTTTTAGTATCTAATTATAAAGATGAGAAAAGTCCTTTAAAAGATATGGTTTATGCTGATAGAGATCAAAATATAATTGGCGCTTTTAACTTTAACAATCTTAAATTCCCTCAAGCACTGTTAGTTAAAACTGGACCTTATTGGAAACCTAAAATAGTAGCCCCTGTTGTAAAAATTAAAGAAAAAGAAATAGAAGTAGAACCAGGTACAGCAACAATAGCATCAGCTTTAAAAAAAGCTACTGATAAAACAACTTTTTTATTAAAAGAGGGTGTTTATTATATTGATAAAACTAAAAAAATAAGTGGTAAAATTACAATTAGAGGCACAAAAGGAACCATAATTAAAGCGAATAATAATTTACCAAAAAGTCTAAATTATTTTTTTAGAGTACAAGAAAATTCGACACTTATACTAGAAAACATCACTTTTGATGGTGACAATGATACTAGAGTAAAATATGCTGTAGTGTCACCTGATAAAGAAATTAATGGTCTTTATAATCTATTTGTTAAAAACTGTGTCTTTAAAAACTTTAATAATACAAATGGAGGAAGCATTTTTAAGGCTTATAATGGAACTTTAGCAGATACTTTACAGTTTGTAAATTCTAAGTTTTTAGATAGCTACAGAGGCTTAAATTTATCTTATGAAAAAAATAATTTTGGCAAGTATAATGCAAATCATATTATTATTCATAATTCTATTTTTAAAGACATAGAAGAATTTGCTATTAATTATACTAAAACTGGCCCGTTAATGAATGATGGAAAAGGAAATTTACAGATTACAAATTCAATTTTTAGTAAAGTAAATAACAACGAAAAAGGGAATATTATAAGAGTAAGATCTATACCAGATGTTTTAATAAAAAACACAGTGATTGAAGGAAGCTATAATAATAAAACACCTATTCAATTATTTGGTAGAGGAAATAAAATAATTAACTCTTTAATTTATTCATCTGGTTTTGTAAAAGCTACTAATGGTGCTATAAAAGAAAATGTGTATTACAAAAATCCTAAGTGGGATGATAAAGAATTATTTATACCTAGTGAAAAATCTATTTTACGTAAAGAAAATAATACTATAGAAACTATTGGACTTATAAAAGATTAGTTTTTTCTTTTTAAATAGATATTATACATCAATCCTGAAATAATAAAAAATACTCCTAATATATTTAGTAGACTATAATATTCATTAAAGAATAGTACTCCAAAAATGATTGTAAAAATTACTTCTAAATATTTTAAAGGAGCTACAAAATTTGTTTCATTATTCTGGAAAGCTTTAGTCATGTAAACTTGACCAACATAACCAAAAACACCTAAGCTGAGTAATAAAAACCATTCATTTATTGTTGGATTTTTCCAGTTAGAAATACTTGTAATTGCACCATATAAAAAAGTTATAATCATAAAATAATTTACAATTACTAATGGATTTTCCTTGCTTCCTATTTTTCTTATAATTACAAAAACAAATCCTTGAAAAAATGCTGAAATAAGTATTAATAATAAGCCTAAAGAACTAATTTCTAAAGAGAATCCTTTCACTAATAAAACACCTAAAAAAGCGAATAAGAATACAAACCATTGAATGATTTTTACTTTTTCTTTTAGCAAAATAAATGCTAAAATAGCTGCAAAAATTGGTGAAGTATATCTAATAGAAACAGCTGTGCCAATAGAAAGATGTTTAAGAGACTCAAAGAAACAAACTAAAGAGATTAACCCAACAACACCTCTTAATAGCAGTAGTTTTTTATGATTACCTAAAAAAGAAACTTTAGTCTTTAATAATAAAGGTACAGTAAAACACAAGGTACCTATAGATCTAAAAAAAACTAATTGATTGGCTCCAAAATCAGATAAATATTTTACAATTACATTCATGGTTGTAAATGCAAGCACGCTTAAAATCATGAAAACTATAGACTTATTCATACAGAATGAAATAAAAAATAATTGCCATTTTACAAAGTGCAAAATGGCAATTAAACAATGAAAAAAATTTTACTTTTTAAATTCCAAGTGCTTGTCCACCACCAATCTGAATGGTTTCAGCTGTAATAAAAGAAGCGTCTTCGCTAGCTAAGAAAGAAACTACTGCTGCTACTTCTTCTGGTTGACCTAATCTACCCAACATAATGTTGTTTTTCCAAGAAGCAAAAACTTCTGGTTTTGTTGATTTTATTTGAGCATGGAATGGTGTATCTATAGTTCCAGGAGAAACAGCATTAACTCTAATACTATATTCTGCTAAATCTTTAGCTAAAGCTCTAGTAATTGCATGAACTCCTGCTTTAGATGTACCGTAAATACCTGCACCTGGACCTCCTGCATTCCATCCTGCATTAGATGTATAATTTATAATAGTTGGGTTATGTCCTTTTTTAAGAAATGGAATTGCTGCTCTTGATGTAAAAAACACAGAGTCTAAATTTAATGCCATTACAAATCTGTAAAATTCTGTTGTCATTTCTTCGAAACGTTGTCTACCTCCAAGACCTCCAGCATTATTTACTAGCACATCTATTTTACCAAATTTATTTCCAATGTTTTCAATATTTGTAGTAACCTCATCTTCTTTAGTTACATCAAAACCATAGTACTCTGCAGAAATACCTTCTGATTGTAATTCTTTAATTCTTTCTTTTCCTGCTTCATCATCAATACCATTTAAAACTACTGTGTAGCCATCTTGTCCTAAACGTTTAGCTACTTCAAAACCTATTCCACCTGTGGCTCCAGTTATAATAGCTACTTTTCCGTTATTTTTACTCATATCAATATTTGTGTTTTTGTAGTTGTTGTTTTATTTTAATTTTCTTCTTTAATTACTTGTCCTACTTTTTTTATTAAAAAGAATACTGCAAATACAGCTAATACTACAGAAACAGTAATAGCTATAAAAGCTGGTGTATAAGAACCTCCTTTAGTTATTCTTCCAATAAACCAGTTCATAATAATTGGTGAAAACGCAGCTACTGTACCAGCTAAACCAGCTAATGTACCTACTGAAGGACCTCTAAATAAATCGCTAGATAATGTTTGTATGTTACCAATAGCAAACTGAAACCCAAATAGAGCTAAACCTGCTAAGTAAATAAATGTCATATAATTTGATTCTGTTACAAAAAGAATAATAGATACAAACCCTATGATTATTAATAGACTACCAAGCGCAATACTTGCTTTTCTACCAAAATCTGTAGATGTTCTTTTGATTATTTCTTCTGTAAATAAACCTCCTAAAATCCCACCAGCAGCAGCCATTAAGTAAGAAATCCACATTGTGTTACCAATTTCTTCAATACTTAAACCAAATTTAGAATTTAAATATATTGGCATCCATCCTGCAAAAAACCACCAAATTGGTTCTATAAAAAATCTACAAAGTAAGATTCCCCAAGGTTGTTTAAAGCTTAATATTTTTAAAACACTTAGACTTTTTGCTCCATCAACAGCAACACTATTACTTGCTATTCTATCATTAAGTAACATGTTTTTTTCTTCTTCTGTAATCCAAGGATGGGTTTCTGGTTTAGATTTATTTATTAATAACCAAGGAAGTATCCAAATTAAGCCTACTGCACCCAAAATTATGTATGTAGATTTCCAACCAAATTGTGCGTATAAATACACTATGATAATTGGTGCAATTACATTTCCAATAGAAGCACCTGAATTAAAAATACCTTGAGCTAAAGCTCTTTGTTTTACAGGAAACCATTCTCCGTTATTTTTAACAGTACCTGGCCATAAACCAGCTTCTCCTAAACCTAATAAACCTCTAACTACAGATAAAGAAATTACACCTTTTGCAATGGCATGAAAAGCTGCAGCTAAAGACCAAACTAAAATAGATAAAGTAAAACCAATTCTGGTTCCTATTTTGTCATATAATCTTCCAGATAAAAATTTGCTTGCTGCATATGTAATCATAAAAACATTAAGCATAAGTGCATAATCTGAATTATCCATGCCTAAGTCTTTACCCATTTCTGGCCAAAGCAAAGCAAATGCGGTTCTATCTATGTAATTGATTACAGTGGCAATAAATATTAAACCTATGATCCACCATCTTAATCCTTTTACTTTCATATATTGTTTTATTTGCAGTACAATACTGCCATTCTTTAAAATACAGTTAACTGTATTTTTAAAGTAAAGTAATTGGATCTTAAAAATGAGGAGCCAAATACTTAATTCTCTTTAATAATTTTAACTTTCAGACTTTAATAAACAAACAACAACGTGCATTTTGTATTTGTTTATTTTATACATTATAGCAGTACTGGTATAATGTTTTAAAATGAATTTTCATTTTTTCTTTAGCTAGTTTAGGATTTTGGTCTAAAATAGCTTTATAAATTTCATAATGTTCTTTTATACCTTCTTGTGCTAACCCTTTATCACATACATGATGCTTTTCGAAATTTGTAATAATTTCTGGAGTTATTGTTAACATGAAAGTATTCATTGTACTATTACCACTTGCTTTTGCAATTGCTAAATGAAATAATAAATCTTCTTGAACAGCATCTTTACCGTTTAAAACTTTTTCTTTGTATGCTTCTAAAGCTTTTTGGATTCTTTCTAAATCTTCTTCAGTTCTTCTTAATGCTGCTAATCTAACCGTTTTTAATTCTAATAAAATTCTTGTTTCCACTAAAGATTTAAAAGAAGGATCTTCTAAATTTAAAATATCGTCTATCATACCATTTAAGGCAATAATTCCAATATTTGCAACAAAAGTTCCACTTTGAGGTCTAGACTTTAATAGTCCATAAAATTCTAATTTTTGAATTGCTTCTCTAACATTATTTCTACTTACTTCAAATTTTTCTGACAACATTCTTTCTGATGGCAGTTTATCTCCTGGTTCTAAATTTTTAAAGTTGATGTATTGTCTTATACCTTTAATAATATATTTTTGAACCTCTTGATTGTCGTTTTTAGTAAGTACCTCTAATTTCATCTATTGAATTTTACAGTTATTTAAAATAACTAACATGTCACCATAAAGATAAAGAATAAATGTTAAAATTTTTTCTTTAGAGTTACATGTTAGCTAAATTCTTATTAAATTTAATTAACAGCTTCTATAACAACTGAATCTAATCTTATTTCCTCATCACCACTCGTGTAACCAAAGTTACCAACAGAACTATCTCCTCCAATACCTCTAACAAAAAGAGCTACGCTATTGTTGTTACCAGCATTAAACGTAAATGTATTTGTTAAATAACTATCATCACCAGGATTAGATAAAACTTCTGTCATTAAATTATTTGCTGCAACTTCTACTTGTGCTATAGAGCTATAACCATAACCGTTTTGAGGGAAATCTACTGTGTTTGTATAATATACTGGACTATAATTAGTGTCATAACCAGCACCTGCTAATACTCTAAACTCTAACTCACTTGGAAAAGAACCACCAGCTGAAGGCTTAAATTGAGTAATAACCGTAATTTTATAATCTGCATTAGGTGTTACTTCAAATTCTTGGTAAATATGATCTGGCTCATTGTTATCAAATTTAACAACGTCAGAACCATTACCAGAACTAGATTCTCCTTGATCTCCTAAACTTTTATTAATCCAACCAGAACATGAACAATCTGAACCTGATGATTTAGCTGTTTTAACAAAATCTGCATTTACTAGAGTTGGATCTGGAATTGTTACAACAGGGGGCATAACAACCTCTACAGTGTTAGAAAAAGTACTAGAAACTCCATTATTATCTGATGCAACTAATGTAACTGTATAGGTACCTTCTGCTGCGTATGTATTAAATGGTTCATTATCTGTAGATGAGTTACCATCTCCAAAATCCCAAGCAAAAGTTGTGGAACTTATAGATTGATTAGAGAACTCTATTGTTTTCCAATCTCCACTACTTGCAGAAGCACTAAAATTAGCTTCTGGTAATGTTAAATCTGGTATTGAACCAGTTTCTGGCAAAGTATTGTCTTCACAAGAAAACACTACTGATAAAGAAACAATTAGTAACGCAAATAGAGAGATTCTATTAATGCTGTTCTTTTTATTTTTTAAATTCTGTATCATAATTTTAATTTTTAGTATCCTGGGTTTTGAGATAATAAACCATTACTTAAACCAATTTCTATTTGAGGAATAGGCAATAATAAATCTGTAGATGTGTAACCTAAACCATTAGCTGCAGAATATGCAGTAAAAACATCGTTTGCTTTACCAAAACGTAATAAATCAAAAAATCTTTGGTTTTCAAAAGCTAATTCTACTCTTCTTTCTAATAGTAACTCATCTGCAGTTATACTTGTTACAGGAGTTGTTATACCTGCTCTTGCTCTTACTTGTTGAAAAGAAGCAATTGCATTAGAACTAGTTGTTGAAGCACCTCCAGCCATAATAGCTTCTACATGCATTAGTAAAATATCTGCATATCTTAAAACTATCCAATCATTTCCTGCAGATCTAGAGTCTGATGAAGTAGGAGCAATACCTAAATTAGCATCACCATCTGGTAAATACTTTACTACTTGATATTTACCTGCTTGTGATTGATCTTCTCTGTAAGAAAACGCTGTTCTGTTTCCACCATAAGTATCAAGAGCTGTTTTTGCATCTAGAGTAGCATAATTAACTCCACTAGTTCTACCCACTGCATTTAACCATTCTGTAGAAAAATTTTGACTATCGTTTCTTGTATCTGGTAAGTAGCCTATTGCAAAAAGTACTTCGTTATTACCTTCGTTATAGAAAATATCTTTAAAATTAGTTTGTAATCCAAAACCTCTTGCTGGGTCCATTACAGACTCTAAAAGTGTTTGTGCTTCTGAGTATCTACCTAATGTTAAATACACTTTTGCTAACAAACCTTCTGCAGCAGCTTTACTAGCTCTGTCATTAGGGCCACCATCAGTTAAATTAGCTACAGCAGTTTGTAAATCTGCAACAATTAAGTCATAAATTTGAGCAGTAGCTACTCTTGTAAATGCTGTTTGTGTATCTAGTGGAGAGATTAATTTGTCTACATAAGGTATATCACCAAATAAACGCACTAAATTAAAATAAGCGTATGCTCTTAAAAATTTAGCTTCACCTTCATAAGTTACAGCTTTTGCTGCTGAAGCGTTTGATAAATTATCTAATACTAAATTAGCTCTAAATACTACATTGTAATAACTTCTGTAATAATCTGCTACAATACCATTTGTAGATCTAATATCAAAAAACTCAAATTGTGCAGCTTCACCTTCATTAGATTTAGTTTCTGTATTATCAGTTCTCATTTCTGTAACGTAGAACTCTACTTGTACTCCATGATTTAAATCGTTATTAGTGATTTGTAATGCGTTAACACCTTGCACACCATCATAAATATTTAATACTCCTGCTTCAATTTCTGTGTCGTTAGAAAAATAATTTTCAGCGTTAATACCCGTAGTTAAATCTGGTGATAGAAATGTATCTTCACACGAGATAGACATAAAAGTTACAAGTACTATAAGAATTGTTTTTAATTGTTTCATAATTTTTTCTTTTTTGTAATTCATATCTTAAAATTGAACATTTAACCCTAGAGACATTGTACTAAACACAGGAGAACCTGCTCTCTGATAACCATAAGTTGTTGCACTTGTGTTATTAATAGATTCTGGATTAAAACCTGTATAACCATCTGCAGTTATATATAATAAGTTCTGAGCAGAAACATAAAGTCTAGCATTAGATAGCTTTAATTTAGATAATGTTTTCTCTGCAAAATTATAGCCAATATTTACATTTCTTAAAGCTATATAAGAAGCATCTTGAATAATACTATTTGTAAAGATTTTTTCTCTAATAAATTGTTGATCTGGAGTAGTAGATGTGTTAAAGTCTTGTGCACTGTTAAAGTGATTAAAGATGTACTGATCTCCCATGTTTCTAACTTCTGCACCATGACTACCTTGGAACATAAAACTAACATCAAAGTTTCCAATTCTAAAATCGTTTGCAAAACTCCATACTAAATCTGGATAAGGATTTCCTAAGATGGTTTTATCATCATCATCTATAATACCATCTCCATTTAAATCTTTCACATAAACATCTTGAGCAGATGCACCTATTGGATGATAAGGATCGTTAATAAATTCTAAAGGAATTTCTTTATCTACAACCCAACCATAAAAAGATGATATTGGGTTACCTTCTAAATTAATCCATTCTGCAGCTCTTTTAGAATCTACATTTTGAATTTGACCATTAGAAGCAGCAAAGTCTGTTAACTCATTTTTATTTTTAGAAGCAATTAAAGTAGAAGACCATTTAAATTTATCTTTAATAATATTTCTTGTTCTTAACTCTACTTCTATACCACTGTTTTGTACTTCACCTAAATTTACAAGAGCATTACTAAAACCTGTTGTACTTGAAATTGGGTTATATAATAATAATTGATCACTTGTTCTTGTATAATAGTCTATAGAACCAGAAATTCTATTATTAAATAATGCAAAATCTAAACCAGGGTTAAATTCTATTTGTCTTTCCCAAGTTAAATCTGGATTTGGAATATTTAATGGATTAACAACTAAGTTTTGTGCTCCACCAGAAACACCAGTTGTATTGTTACTTAAAATTGCTAAATACGGATAGTTATTTACCAACTGATCTCCTGTTCTAAAGTCATTGTTACCAGTAACACCATAACTTACTCTAAATTTAAGTCTATTAATAACTTCACTGTCTTTTAAGAAGTCTTCTTTAGCTGCATTCCAACCTAAAGAAGCTGCTGCAAAGTTACCATACTTTGTATTTGGTCCAAACACTGAACTTCCATCACGTCTGTAACTAAATGATGCTAAATATTTATTATCATAAGCGTAGTTTAATCTACCAAAGAAAGATAGTAAAGTTCTTTTCCACTCATAAGCATCTTGGTTTGTAATAGACGCTGCTTTATTAATAGTAGGATCTATATCGTCTTGAAAAACAGAACCTTGTATTGTATTCCAAGTTTGTTTTCTATTTTCAAAAGAAGTACCAAGTACTGCATTAACTTCGTGTTTACCAATTTCTTTAGTATATGTTAAAGTATTGTCTACAACCCATCTCATGGTTTTAGTTACAGTACTATCTAACCTTGAAGCACTTGCCCCATTTCTACTAGATAAAACACCTTGATATCTAGTTTCTCTTCTATATTGATAATTCATAGAAGCTTTACTTCTAAAAGTTAAGCCACTAGCTATTTTATACTTTGCGTAAATGCTTCCTAAAAATTTATTTCTTTGAATAACTCTATCTCTTTCTAAAATTTTTGCAGCTGGGTTAGTATTAGAAGTATTACTAATATCTGTTCCACTTCCCATACTTGGAGCTCCAGCAACTAAATCGTAATCATCAAACATTCTTTGTATTGCATAATCACCAATTTTAGCGTTAGCATACCTACCTCCATCTCTAAATCTATTTACAAACTGAATTGTATTTTCATCTAAATATACAGGTAACCAAGATGGTTGTCTTAATATATCATGAGTTGAACCATCAAATCTTTTTTGAGTAGTAAATGATGGGTTAGCAGATAAGCCAACTGTTAGTCTTTTATTTAATTTATGATCTATTTTTAAGTTTACAGAAGTTCTTTCAAAATTGTCAGACAATAAAACACCTTCATCATTTAAGTAATTAAAGGCAGCATTATATTTTGTACTTTCTGTACCACCACCAAGAGATAAAGAATGGTCTGTAAAAATACCTCCATCAAAAATGATGTCTTGCCAGTTATTGTCTACACCAATTAATTGCTTTACTCTAGTTCTATCTGATAAAGTACCAGTAGCTTCTTGCTCTAATGCTACAGCTTCTGCTACAGACGTATGATAAGCATCACTTTGATGAGCCGATTTATAACCAGTTAACATATTGTAACTTACTCTTAAATCTCCTTCTTTACCACTTTTTGTAGTAATTAAAATAACTCCATTACCCCCTCTAGAACCATAAATTGCACTAGAAGCAGCATCTTTTAAAATTTCGAAAGACTCTATGTTGTTCATGTCTAAAGACCCTAAAAAGTCTTCATCTACAGGAACACCATCTACAACTACTAATGGACCTGAGTTACCATTAATAGAGCCAGTACCTCTAATTCTTATTGTTGGTGCAGAACCAGCCTCACCTTCTGTTGCTTGAATATTTACACCAGAAACTTGTCCTACAAGAGCATCATCTACCCTAGCAACACCAATTTGATCTAATGTTTCATTTTTTACTTTAGAAATAGCACCTGTTAAGTGAGATTTTTTCTGTGTACCATAACCTGTAATTACAATCTCATCTAACAGACTAGACTCTTCAGATAAACTTACATTTAATGTTTTCTGATCTGTAATTTTTACTGTTTTTGTACCATAACCTAAATAAGAGAATTCTAAAACATCTCCGTTTTTTACTTTAATAGAGTATTCTCCATCAAAATCGGTTTGTGTCCCTGTACTTGTGTTAGCTATTCTAACTGTAACACCTGGTAAAGGAGACTTATCTGATTGTGCTGTAACTACACCTGAAATTGTATATGTAGTTTGGGCAGAAATACAGATATTTACTAATAAAATTAGTACAATTGTTAATTTAATTTTTAATTTCATAATTATCTTTTATGTTAAAAAATGTAATTTTTTCACTCTAAGAGTGATTTTTCTTTATTAACAAGGAAACCGAAATAACTATTAAATAAAATACAGTTTGTGCATATTATTTGTATTTTTGTATCACTTAATACTTAATTCAATTTATGTGTTAATAATGCTTCTTTCAGACGAAGTTTTAATAAAAGGATAGGCGTGCACCTATCCTTTTTTTAATTGACTTAATTCAAATTCAATTCATATAAAAAATTTTGGTTTCAATTGGTTTTCCAAACTGGTTTACCAGATTGGTTTCCCAAATATAATTAATTTTTTCAGTCTACCAAATTTTTCTTAAAAAAAAGTTAATTAATTATAGATAAAGTAAAAAAAATGTTAGATAATAACGATTTGATAATTCTGTTTTACCTTCAACAAACTAAATACTCTTGAATAACGCTATTCTATATATTATGCTTCTTTATCTCCAAAATAAGAAACACTATCTCCACTTAAAAAATCTTCTCTTACTGGGCTAAATGTATCTATTAATTCTCCTTCTTCTAAACAGATTGCACTATGCATTAAATTAGGTTCTATGTATACGCCATCACCAGCCTCAACTATTTGTTTTACACCATCAATTTCAAATTCAAATTTACCAGAGACACAATAGGTTGCTTGTGTATGAAAATGTTGATGAGGAGAACCTAATGCTCCTTTATCAAATTTTACTCTAACCATCATTATTTGATTGTCATATCCTAAAAATTTTCTAGATACACCTCCTCCAAGGTTTTCCCAATCTATATTTTTTGTAATGATATACTTTTCGCTAAATCTTTTCATTTTGTGTTTATTTTATATGTTTATTTGTAATAGTAAGCCCCTTTCCAAGAGTAGTTTTTACCATTTATATTAAGTGAGTGCTGTAAATTACTCTCGTTATTTAAGTTAGATAGAATTATAGTTTTTTCTTTTTGCTGATTAAAGTAAAATTTTACAGCTGTATATTTTTCAGTATCTAATAGTACTTCAATTTTAGAAAAATTACTATACGCATTTGAAGCTACTTCTTTTACTGGGTCATATGTTCCATGAGATTCTATTATTGAAGCATATACTGTATTTTGAGTATTTTTTTTTCTAATAATAATAGAAGGGTCTTTTCGTAAATTAAATTTTGGATCGTTAGCACCAGATCTTGCAAAAATAATTTCATCATTATTATTGGTAGCAGAAGTAATTGTGTAAAATCGTCTATTGTCTAACCAAGTAAATTGAATGCTTTCTGAATTAGCAACTCCTGAACCTTCATTCCAAACATGATTATAGCCATACTTATCACCTAAAGGTTTTAAAACATTTAGAGTCTGGTAAGTAAAACTTGTTGAAATGATTTGGCCAAAGTAATGAAAAGGTAAATCGTACTGATTTTTTTGGTTAGATTGAATCTTATTAATATCAATAATAAAAGGTTTTTCTAATTCTTCATCATTTACCATTATCATAGTTCTGTGTATTTCTGAACCTGGATAAGCATTTTGTTCTTTTGCACTAGTAATCTGAAAATTTGGATTAGAAATATCGAAAAGATATTTTTCTGGATGATACTTACTACCTGTTGCAAAATCATAATTAAAATGGGAAGTTTCGTTTTGAACTATTGTATTATGAGCAATCGTATGCTTAGCATAGGTTTTATTTTCTTTTAAATAGCCTCCTCCGTTTTTTTGTTCTACGTTTACAAAACGAGATAATCCATAGTCTTGCAATACTTCATCACCATTTTCGTATAGAGAAAAAGACAATTTATCATAATGACCATGACTTAAGCCTTGTGCAGCATATTTAAAAACTAACGCTAAAGTTTCCTCTTCATTATTAAATCTTAAAATACCAATACCTCCTTCATCTCCATTAGCACCATCAGATAATTCCATAGATTCTTTTACAAAAGGTTTTTCTTTCCTTTCTTTTAGGGCTAAAGCCACTTTTAAACCTGTTGCATCTAATTGAACAGCTCCTTGTTTTTTAGCAACTGATAACAATCTTGGATCTTGGTTACCATAATAATAAGCAATATCAACTGCAGAAATTAAAGAAGGAGTGAAGTATGACATGCCTTTTTGACCATCATTTAATGGAAAAAACTCGCCATCTGCATCTGTTAAATTTAATAAAGCATTCACAGCTTTTATTAACACACCATTTTTATATTCAAATATTTTTAGTTCAGGTTTTTTATTTTGTAAAGCTTCTGCAAAAATTAAAAAAGGATACATAGCATATCTTTGATAATAAGGCCCTTCTGTGTAAAATCCATCAGGTGAAAAAGGGGAATCTATATTTGCTAAAAAACCTGCTTTTCCATCTTTATCATAAATAAAACCCCCATCATTATCTTTCTCATTTAAATCTACATCCTTTTTATCTAAACCATACAAAGACCTATTAATAAGTTCTTCATCATCCATTACCAAACCAATCATTCCAACAGCTACATTACCCCAAGTTGAGTGGTTATGTACTCTATTAAAATATTTTGGGTTATTTACAGACAAAAAATCTGCATAAGGTCTAAATAAATTTTTATTTAAAAAAGCTGTATCTTCTTTAGAGAGCCAATCGTAAATACAATCGTAAGCCTGACTTGTAAAAACTAGCCAATTTGAGTCATTTAAACATTGCCAAAAAAACTTACCTCTGGCATAACTTCTAATTACTGGATGTCTATCGAATTTTGGAAATAACTTAGCATATGCAAACAACATATCTTTAATAAAGATTGCATACTTTTCATCACCCAATAACTGGAATAACACACCAGCTTTCTGCATATTTGCATAGTTAAGTTTATGCTGGGTATGTGTATAACCACCAGCCATATCTTTTGGAGCTGGTACATCTATGCCTTTACTTATAGCTAAATCTATTTCTTCTTTTGCCTTTTTTAAAGTTTCATCGAAAACAGGAATACTACCTAATTTTGATTTGATATCAGCAACACTTTTTGTAGTTAAAATTAAATTTGGATGTGATTTAATAGAAGAAACTTCTTCTTGCTTTGCAGTGCAAGAAAAAAACAACAAAGCAAACAAGCTTAATTTTAAAAATTTTAGCATTTTTAGATTTTTGGTTGATGTATAAAAGTAAGAACTTCATAATAAAATTATGAAGCTCTTAAAGGTGTTAAATATTAATTACTAGTTTTTGATAAACTTTTTAGTTGCTACAGAGTTGCCATTTGTTAATTTTAGCATATAAATTCCTTTAGATAAAGAATTAATATTAACTGTTTTTGAATTAGAAGTTATTACTTTTTTACCAAGTAAATTAAAAACTTCTATAGTGTTAATTGTTTCTTGAGTGTCTATATTTAATATAGAACTAGCAGGATTAGGATAAATAGAAACTTTTGAAGCAAATATATCATTCACTGATGCAGTTGCTCCTAAATTAACTAATACCAAATTATCTATTCTTACTTCAGTATCTCCATTCATCCAACCTTTATCTTTACCAGAATCTCCATGAGCACCAGCATCATAAGGTCCAACAGCTCTAATAAATATTGCTATACTAGTTTCTGACCCTGTATTAAATGTTAATTGAGTCATACTATTTTTGTCTGTATTTCCTGGAGGAGTTATAGTTGTTCTAGCTACGTGATTATTTGTATCATCTACAGCTGTTAAGCTATCATATCCAAAACCATCTTGTTCTGCAGTTGCAGGTGGAGCATAAGCAGGTGTATAACCAGACACATAGCCACTTCCTTTTAAAATTAAAACTTCTATATGTTGTGTTGTTGTTGTTGCATCAGAAAACCAATATTCTAAATCTAATGTATAATTACTATTAGCCTCTACTGCTACTTCTTGATAAACACCATCAGACTCTACATTATCAAATTTAACAACATCATTGCTATCTTTTGTAGAAGACTCACCTTGATCTGCTACAGATTTATTTATCCATCCAGAACAAGAACAATCTGATCCAGAATTTTTTGCAATTTTAGTAAATGTTGCATTATGAACAGTAGGCTGTGTCTGTGAGTACATAAAAGCGCTTACTAAAATAAAGCTTAAAAAAAGTAATGTTTTTTTCATAAAAGTGATTTTAAATTATTAATTGGAAATCCAAACTGGTTTACCAATTTGGTTTACCAAAAATACAAATAAAAATGAATTATCAAAATTTATTTTAAAAAACTACACTGATATTGAGTGAATTAATGTATTTGTAACATTAATTTTTTATGATTTTGATACCTTTACTCAAATCTATTTCTTTAAACCAAACTTCTGCATAACTCCCATTTTTGTATTGTTTTGCAATATCTCCATTGTAAGTTTTTGATTTAGTGCTTTTACCATTAGCTTGATTGTAGGCGCCTGCCTTAAAATATTGTAACTCTTTATTGTAGGCGTTTTCTTTTTCTTCGCTTATTGCTCTTCTTGAAGCATAGTTATCTATTACTTGTTTTGGAATATCGCTTTTAGAAGCAAATTTTGTTTTTATAAGGCTTTTTGTAAATCTTACAGTTTTGTGATTAAGACTTGAGAAAGTAAGATGCATCTCACCATCTACAACATTAACTTCGTAGCTAAATTCTTCTCCTAACTCAATTCCGTTTTTTGGTTCTATTGGATTTGTATTAGCATCTTTACCAACAACAGACCAATCATACCCCCAAACAGCAGTTGAAAAATCCCATCTACCAGAATTGTCTCCTTTTGTATTTATTTCATAATTCCAAAAAACAGAACCTTTTGTATGGCCAGGAAATTTCTTATAATAAATTTTTAATGGCTCGTTTTCATGACCATCATCACTATGAATTTGACCAATAACGACAGAAAAAGCAGAAGCTACTGTTGCATCGCCTGTTGTAGAAACATGTTTTACTTTTAAGGTTGCATTTAATCGACCACCTTCTTCTGGAAGCCAATATTCTTTTTGATGTAGTTCTGTTCTTGTATTTTTAGAAGTTTTAGAAGTAATTCCAGAATTTGGAGTTTTAAAAACTACCCAATCTTTTGATGAATCTTGTTCTGCATAAAAAAAATCATCTTTTTTATAGTTTATCAAACTATCTATATGAGTACCATCACCTAATAGTATTTTCCATTTTTCTAATGAGGATACAATATCACTTGGGTATTTAGTTTTTATAATGTCTAATTTGTTTTCTTCATTTTTACATGCTAAAATTGACAAGAACACATAACAAATACATAGTACTTTCTTCATTTTGGTTGATTTATAATCTTAGTTTTATCTCTTAATTGCGCCAGAAGTGTTGCCTTGCATTAAGCTTTCTACATTTTCTAAAGAAACCATATTGACATCACCAGGAATTGTATGCTTTAAAGCACAGGCTGCAGAAGCAAACTCAATAGCTTGTTCATCATTATAATGCAATAAACCATATATTAAACCTGCTGCAAAAGCATCACCTGTTCCAACTCGATCTATAATGTGTGTTATGTTTAACATTTCTGATTTAATATACTCTTTACCATTATAAATTTTACCTTGAATTTGATGGTGTGAGGCACTTAATGTTCTTCTTGTTTTTTTAACCACTTTTTTAATTTGTGGAAATTCTTTTATTAGTTTTTTGGCTAAAAATTTAAAACTGTCATCAATTTCTCCTATGTGAAACATTTCACGAATTCCACGACTACTTGTTATTACAACATCTGAATGCTTTACCAACTCAGGAATAACTTCTTGCATGGTTTTACCATATTTCCACATATTATTTCTAGAATTTATGTCTCCAGAAACTGTAATACCTAATTTATTTGCAGTTTTAATTGCATCTAAACAGCATTGTGCTGCTCCTTCAGAAATTGCAGGAGTAATACCTGTCCAGTGAAACCAATCTGCATCTTGTAAAACGTTTTCCCAATTTATCATAGAAGGTTTAATTAAAGAAAATGCAGATCCTTCTCTTTCATAAATTACTTCACTTGGTCTGTGTACTGCACCTTTTTCTAGAAAATATTTTCCCATCATTTGGTCTCCGTAAATAACATGTTCTGTACTTAACCAATTTTGACGTAAAAATTGTGTTGCTGCTTTTCCTAAGGCATTGTCTGGAAAACGTGTAATATGAGCAGCTTTCATACCTAAATAAGCACAAGAAATAGCTACGTTAGCTTCTCCACCACCATAAACCAATTCTAATGAAGATGCTTGAGAAAATTTTTCATATCCTGGAGGTGATAATCGCATCATTACTTCACCAAATGTCACCAGTTTTTTAGTCATAATTTCTAATACATTAATGTTAACTTTAGATTTTGCTCAGTTTTAATTTCTCCAGAATTTATGACAGTATTATTTGATGCTGTATTATTTTTTGCACCCCAAAGCAATGAAACAAGTTTAACTTTATTGTTCTTAAAAGTGTTATTACTAATATTTACATTAATTATACCTCTATGATTTAAAAGTATTTTATTAGGTTCTTTAGCTCCAGAATTTATAAATGTATTGTTGGTAACTAAAAGATTTCCACCAATTGTAGACTCATCATAACCTCCTCTATAATAATCAATTACATTTTTAGCAACATTGTTAAAAGTACAATTATCAACTGTTAAATATTCTGTATTGTAGTCTCCTTTATCATTGGTTTCTTCTGATAATTCTAAACCATTATTACAGTTTGTTATTGAAGAATTTTTAAATGTTATTCTTTCTGCAAAAGACTCTTTGTAAACTTTTAAAACAAAATCAAAATTGCTTATTTCACATCCTGAAACCTCTAAGCCAAAGTGATTTGACATATTTTTTTGTAAACTGGCAAACAGATAATTTGTATTATTTCCTTGTAGAATTATATTTTCTATAGTCAATTTACCTTTTGATTGTAAAGAAAATAATGGTGTTTCTTTTTCACCATTATAAACTAAAGTTGATTTTCCATCAGCTTGAGAAGTAATTGTAATCTTTTTATTTATAATGATTGGCTTATCAATTTTCCTAACGCCTAAGTTTAGATCTATAATGTCTCCATCTTGTGCTGCGTCAATTTTTTCTTGAAGATTGTCTTCTAATGTCAATTTATGAATTATAGGTTCTCTAGGTGATACTTCATTAGAAAACCATGAAACACCATACTTAGATTTGTCTAATATATTTGGATCTGCAACATCATTAGTAACAGTTGCACCAATACTATTTGTATTTATTCTAGAATTACCAAATAAATCTTTTTTAATTGTATTAAAATCAAAGCCTTCAAAAGGTTTTATTTCTTTTGATACACCTGTTGGTAAATATATATTATCTGATATTTTTTTTAATTCTAAAGAAGCAGATTGTAAACCTTTATCAAAATCTTTGAATGCTTTACTTTGATTATCTATTATATTACTTACAAACTTTACACCATCTACTTTATCATGTTCTACAACAATATCTTTATATCCTTTATCATTATAAATGATGTTATTGGCTACAGTTGTTCTAATTGGTCTTGCTGAACGAATTTCTGATTTTGGCAAAACATCTTTTTGATCAATATTTGTTCCTACACCAAATTGCCAAGGAGATAAACAATTAACATAAGTATTATAGGCAACTACAACATCTGTAACTTGATTATATCTATTCTGTGGTGATTTTGGTATACCATTCATAACAGCTAATGGACTTCTAAAACTTTTACCTTTAAGATTAAAAAAGTAGTTGTTGGTAACCCAATGCCCTGTATTTATTAATCGAATTCCTCCAATATTTTCATTTATACCATCACCTATAAAATAATTACCATCTATGGTACAATAATTACCATGTCTTGTAACAACAGATCCTTCACTCATGTAAAACACATTATTTCTAAATTCGTTGTAATTGGTTTTACTTGATATTATTTCTACTTCTCCATTACATTCTTCGAATAAATTATTTGCAACCATAGTATAACTAGGTGACATAGATGTGTAACTATTGCCTAATTGAATGGTTTCTCCACTTGGACCTCCTTTTACTGGTCTTGGACCAAAATGATTGTTAATTATTTGATGATAATTATTTATACTTTCTATACCTTCTATACTTACTCTAACTGTTGGTCCTCTATTGGTTTTACCTGCAATATAACAGTTGCTTAATTCGTTATTTCTACCCCAAAATTGCACCCATAAATCACTATCATCTCTTTTAGGTTTATTAAAATCTTCTATAACTGAATTTGTTAGTTTACAGTTATTTGCAATTTCTTCTTTATTAATTCTAAAATCTACAACAGCATTAGATGGAGAAAAACCGTTTTTAAAATGTAAGTTTTTTGCAACTAAAAATTGTCCTCCAAATTTTAAATAAGATTTACCCTCTATTGTAACTTTACCCTCTGTTTCTGCAGAAATAACAATAGGTTTTTCTTTAGTTCCTTTTCCTCTAAACTTTATTTCTACATCTTTCCAAATTCCGTTTTTAAGAAGAATAATATCACCCGCTTTTGCTTCTTTTATAGCTTTATAAAGTTCTGAATTATTCGAAACTAAAATTGTATTTGATGTATCTACATTACAAGATGTTAGTAAAAGAATTAAACCAAAAAGTATATATATATGTTTCATAAAAATTTAGATTAATATTATTTAGAGGATGTGATGTTTTTAGACTTGTTTTTTTAACTTTTTTAAATAACTCTGATAAAATTTTATTTAAAGTAATTTAAAAGATTAATTATAAATGTATTGTTATTTTATATAGCACTTTAATACTTTGGTTGTTAGTGTGTCTTTTTTGAAAACTATAAAATATAATCCTTTTGCAAATCCAGAAACATCCATAGAATTATTTGTTAGTCTATCTTTTACAGAAAGTTTTTTTCCTAAACTATTATATAATTCTACTTTATTAAAATTAGTAGGATTTGCATTTTTAAATTCAACAATAGATGATACAGGGTTTGGAACAAGTTGTATTTTATCTGCCTTTAATTTTAAATCTTCTATTGATAGTGAAGCAGGATTTTCTTCTATACTAAAATCTGCAAACCTAACTTCTTCGTCTCTTAAGTCTTGTTGATTATTTAAACTCCTGTAGATACCCCATTTTGGTCTGGCAAATTGAGCTCCATCTTGCCACATATCAATAGCATTGTTGCTATAATTAAAAAGCAAACTATTATCACTTATTTTTCTAATCTCTATAAAGTAAAAACCATTATCACCAAACTTAATTACTTCTTTTACAGAAACCCATAGCCCTTTTAAAGTATCTAAATTTAGTGTTTTTAGAGTATTTTGATCGTTTGTTGGTGTGTATCTTAACTCCATTCTATCAGGATTTGATTTTCTTAAAGTTAAGGTTATCATAGGTATAGATGCATAAGAACCTCCTACAGATTTTATTTGATGTATATGCGTAAAACTAGAAGAAGGTTTAAAACCAGCATCTAATTTAAACTTCCAGTTATATTCAACTGTTTCACCAATATTCGCTTTTACATTTTCTGGAGAATCATCAAAAGATTTAATTTCATTTCTTTGTCTATCAAATTTTTGACATCTATCATTATCTGGAGTTACATGAATAAAAAATCTAAATACATTTTTATTTAATTCATTATCAAAAACCTCATCTATGTGTCTGCCAAAATCATTATGATTACAATCTGGTACTTCAACAATACTTCTACCAGGATTTGCTAATACTGAGTTTATTAATTCATAAGTATCGCCTGCACCATTTGCTTCTAAAACAACTTGAGCATAAGAATAACTAAATAAAAAAAATAATAATTGAAAAGTTATGAGTTTGATTTTCATTAATTTAATTGGTTTACCAGTTTGGTTTACCAAATATATATTTATTTTTATAAAAAACCTAAAAAAATAGAGGTTATAAAAAAACTCTAGCTTTCGCTAGAGTTTTTCAGTCTTAAAATAATCAAATTATGCCTAGTTTTTCAAATCTTGGATGATTTGCATTGCTTCTCTAGTCATGTTTTCAATTTTGTTATAGTCGTAATTACCACTATTATCTTTTGCTATAAGTTTAGAGCCCATACCCACACAAGTTACACCTGCATTAAACCAGCCTTCTAAATTTTCTTTAGTTGGTGAAACACCACCTGTTGGCATTATACTTGTCCATTGACAAGGACCTTTTATTGCTTTTACGAAATCAGGCCCATAGATTCCTCCTGGAAATAATTTTACAATTTCGCAACCTAATTCTTCTGCTCTTGCTATTTCTGTTAAAGACCCACAACCTGGAGACCATAATACTTTTCTTCTATTACAAACAAGGGCAATATCTTCTCTTAAAACTGGAGTTACAATAAAATTCGCACCATTTTGCATGTATAAAGAAGCTGCTGCTGCATCTGTTACAGAACCAACACCCATAATCATACCTGGTAATTCTGCTATTGCATATTTTGTTAATGCTGTAAAAACTTCTAAAGCAAAATCTCCACGAGCTGTAAACTCTAATAATCTTGCACCACCATCATAACATGCTTTTAATACTTTTTTACTAACTTCTATATCACTATTAAAAAATAAAGGAACTAAGCCTGTATCTTTCATTACTTGAGCTACTTCTAATCTTGAATATTGTGCCATAATTTCTTGGTTTTATCTTGCTACTCTACCAGAAGCATCACCTCCCATTAATTTTTCTACTTCAGAAACTGTAACTAGGTTAGCATCTCCTTTTATTGTATGTTTTAAACAAGAAGCAGCTACTGCAAAATCTAATGCATTTTGATCATCTTCTGGGTATTTTAATAATCCATAGATTAATCCTCCCATAAAAGAATCTCCTCCACCAACTCTATCTACAATATCAGTAATTTGATACTGGCGAGTTTCGTACATTTTTTCTCCATCATATAAAACTCCTGCCCAAGTATTATGAGAAGCAGAAATTGATCCTCTTAATGTTGTGATTACTTTTTTAGCTCTTGGAAACTTTTCCATCATTTGTTTACAAACCGATAAGAAAGCTTCTGCTTTTACATCATGACCATGTTTATGAACATCTAAACCTTCTGGATGAATTCCAAAATGTTTTTCAGCATCTTCTTCATTTCCTAAAACTACATCACAATAAGAGGTAAGTTCTGTCATCACTTTTTCTCTATGAGCATCATCACAATATTTCCAAAGTTTAGCTCTATAATTTAAATCTGTAGAAATAGTAACTCCTTTAGCACTAGCAGCTTTAACAGCTTCTAAACAAGCATCTGCTGCACCTTGAGAAATAGCTGGTGTAATACCTGTCCAATGAAACCATTCTACACCTTCAAACACAGTATCCCAATCTATCATTCCAGATTCTATTTCTGCAATTGCAGAATGTGCTCTATCATAAACCACTTTAGAACCTCTAGAAACTGCACCAGTTTCTAAAAAATAAATTCCTAAACGATCTCCTCCCCAAACAATTTTATTAACATTAACTCCTCTTTTACGCATTTCCATCATTGCACACTCACCAATATCGTTTTTTGGTAATCTTGTTACAAAATCTACATCTACACCATAATTTGCTAAAGAAACTGCTACATTCGATTCTCCTCCACCATAAACTACATCAAAATTATTGGCTTGCGAAAATCTTAAAAACCCTTGTGGAGCTAATCTTAACATGATTTCTCCAAACGTTACTACTTTACCCATTTTTGTATAAATTTTAATTGGTTAATTATCTGCTTAAACGTTTAACCAAATATTTAAATAAAAATCAAAACCTTTATTTTAATAATTGTTTTGATTGTTCTAATTGAAACAGTATATTTGTTTAAACGATTAAGCAAATATATAAAAATTTGGCAAAAAAAAACAAAACAACCATAAAAGATATTGCAAATGTCTTAAATATATCTGCTGCAGCTGTTTCTAAAGCACTCCATAACGACTCTAGAATAAGCGAAAAAACTAAAAAAGCTGTAAGGCAAGTTGCAGAAAATTTAAATTACCAACCTAATCATCTTGCTAGTGCTTTAAGAAGTGGTAAAAGTAAATTAGTTGGCGTAATTGTACCAAAAACCAATAGTAATTTTTTCTCTGCTACAATACATAATATAGAAGAAGTACTTAATAAAGAAGGCTATAATATTATCATTACCCAATCTAACGAGTCGTATAAAAAAGAATGTGAAAATATAGACACTTTGTTGTTTACACAAGTTGATGGTATTATTGTTTCTATGGCTAATGAAACTGTAGATTTACAACATTTTGAAAAAGTAAAACAAGCTGGTATACCTTTAATTACTTTTGATAGAGGTGAAAATGATTTAAATGTAGATTATATTGGTATTGATGACTATGATAGTAGTCATAGAATCGTTGATCATTTAGTTGAACAAGGCTGTAAACGTATTGCTCATATTGGAGGTTTTAAGCATACCAGAATTTATAATAATAGAATTAGAGGTTATATAGATGCTTTAGAAAAACATAATTTACCTTTAGAAAAAGAACTTTTGCTTGAGAGTAATTTATCTACAGAAGATGGTAGAAATAAAATGCAAGAATTATTAGCCTTAGATAAAAAACCTGATGCAGTTTATGTTGCTGGAGATTATGCAGCACTAGGAGCATTGCAAGTTTTAAATGAAAAAAATATTAAAATACCTGATGAGATTGCTTTAGTAGGTTTTGGTGATGAGCCTTTTGCAAATATGGTAACTCCCAAAATGACTAGTGTAAATCAACACAGTTATCAAATAGGAAAAATAGCTGCAGAAAAATTTTTAGAATACACAAAACAAAATCAAATACAACAAACTTTACAAAAACATATTTTAAAGGCTGAATTAATTATTAGAGAATCTTCTTTAAAGAAAAAATAAAAAAGGCCAGATATAAAATCTGACCTTTTTTTGCTAATTGCCTAACATTAACAACTCATTACAAACAATTTCTGTGACATATCGTTTATCACCTTCTTTTGTTTCATAACTTCTAGAAGTTAATTTACCTTCTATAGCTACTTCTTTTCCTTTTTCTAAATACTTTTCAATAATATCTGCTGTTTTATTCCAAGCTACAATATTGTGCCATTGTGTGTCTGTTACTTTTTCTCCTTTTGCATTTTTATAATTTTCATTTGTTGCTAAAGAGAATTTTGCAAGTTTTTTACCACTTTCTAAAGTGATGATTTCTGGAGCGTTTCCTAAATTTCCAATTAACTGAACTTTGTTTCTTAACGTACTCATAAGATAAGGTTTTAAATTATTATTTGTCAATTCGTTTTGACACTGCAAAGATGAAACTGATTAGAAACAAAAATCGGTTGTTAATCGTTTGTTTTCGTTTGTAAATGAATGTAATCGTTTATTATTTTTTAATATATTTGTAATCAGAAAGTTAGTGTTAATTAAAATTGTTGTTTTTTGGAAGAAAGAATTTGTTTGGAGTGTTCAGAAAAAGTTGTGGGTAGAATAGATAAAAAATTCTGTTCTGATTATTGCAGAAATGCCTACAACAACAAAGTAAATAAAGAGAGTAAAAACTTAATAAGAAATACAAACAATAGGCTTAGAAAAAATTACAATATTCTTTCGAAACTTAATGTTTCTGGCAAAACTAAAGTAACTCGAAGAAAATTGTTTGATAAAGGTTTTGACTTTAACTTTTTTACATCTATCTACACTACAAAAACTGGTAATGTTTATTATTATGTTTATGATGAAGGTTATTTACCTTTAGAAAATGAAGTTTTTTTGTTAATTAAACGAGACTAATATTTACTTCCAAGTATTTCCTTTTACTTTTAAAGCTGCTTTTAATACATCTTTTTGACTCAATTGCCCAATTAATTTACCATTATCACAAACAGGAAAACGTCTTCTTCTAGAACTTAAAAACTTAAAGGCTGCATCAAAAATATTCATATCCTTATCAATTGTATCTACATCAGTAACCATATATTTACCAACAATGTTGTTTCTATCTGAAGGCATATTGTAGTATTTACTTTCAGATATATGCTTTATACAGTCTGTCTCAGAAATAATACCAACAAGTTCGTTTTTATCATTTACAACAGGACCTCCAGAAATTTTATATTTAATAAGTTGACTAATTACATGATCTAAAGAATCTTCTGCTTTAAAAGTAATAAGCTTAGTTGTCATATAATCTGACACTAAAATTTGCTCTTCGTTTTTACCTTGAGAGGTGTCTCTTTTTCCTTGAAAGCTTTTGATTCCCATAGTTTTAAATTTTAAGTTGATTTTAAATTTACAGATTTTTCTGTTTTGTTCAACATTTGTTTTAAGTTTTTTTTATTTAGTACTTTTATAAAAATCAATTTTTAACCATGAAAAAATTCTCTTCTTTACTTTCTATACTCATCATTTTAGGTGTTATATATTGGAGTTTTTACGATTTAAAGCCTTCTTTACCTGAAGAAGATAATACTGCAGAAACTGAATTCTCTCTAAATAACGCATTAAATCACCTTAAAATAATTAGTGAAAAATCACATCATGTAGGCTCATCAGAACATAAAAGAGTGCAAGACTATATCGTTTCTGAACTTCGAAAAATGGGACTTGAAACTGAAATTCAAACTCAAACTGCCGTTAATAAAAAATGGTTTGCAGCAACTACTGCAGAAAATATATTAGCTAGAATTAAGGGAAGTAATAATAGTAAAGCACTTATGCTATTAACTCATTACGATTCTAATCCTCATTCTTCTAAAGGTGCAAGTGATGCAGGCTCTGGAGTTGTTACTATTCTTGAAGGAATAAGGTCTTTTTTAGCAAAAAACAAAACACCAAAAAACGATATTGTTATATTAATTTCTGATGCAGAAGAACTAGGTTTACTAGGTGCACAAGCATTTGTAGATTCACATCCTTGGACAAAAGACATTGGTCTTGTTTTAAATTTTGAGGCTAGAGGTAGTGGAGGTCCAAGCTACATGTTGATGGAAACTAATGGTAAAAACAGTAAATTATTATCAGAACTTATTGCTGCTAAACCAAACTTTTTAGCTGCAAATTCTTTAATGTATAGTATTTACAAAAAGTTACCAAATGATACAGATTTAACTGTTTTTAGAGAAGATGCCAATATAAACGGATTTAATTTTGCTTTTATTGGAGATCATTTTGATTATCATACAGCACAAGATTCTTACGAAAGATTAGATAGAGAAACATTACTACATCAAGCAGATTATTTTACAACCTCTTTTCATTATTTTGCTAATGCAGACTTAACCAATTTAAATTCTGAAGAAGATTATGTCTATGTAAACTTTCCGTTTACAACTTTATTAACATATCCTTTTTCTTGGGTATTACCCATGTTGATTTTTGCTGCTGTATTATTTTTAATATTCATTTATTTTGGAATTTCTTTAGGAAAATTAACTCTAAAAGGAATTTTTAAAGGGTTTATACCCTTTTTAACTGCAACCATTTTATGTGGTGGAGTTTCTTTTTATTTATGGAAGTTATTGGTAATAGTTCACCCAGCTTATAAAGATATGCTTCATGGTTTTACCTATAATGGCTACACATATATAGTAGCTTTTGTGTTTCTAAACTTATGGATTACTTTAAAGATTTATAAATACTTTAAAAAACAAGACAAAGAAACTGATTTAATTATTGCACCTATTTTTGTTTGGTTAATTATCAACTTTTTAATTAGTGATTCATTAAAAGGTGCAGGGTTTTTTATTATTCCTGTTTTTTGTGCACTTTTAATTTTGGGGATTTCTGTTTTTATGAATCTAGAAAAACGTGCTAAAAGAATCTTATTTACAATCTTATCTGTACCTACAATTTACATTTTTGCACCAATGATTAAGATGTTTCCTGTTGGTTTAGGATTAAAAAATTTAATGATTAGTGGAGTTTTAATAGCCTTACTTTTTGGTTTACTAGTCTTTAGTTTTTATCAAAAAAAGTCTTTTTGGTTTCTAAAGTTAAGTGGATTTTTTACACTGCTATTTTTTGGCTTAGCAACCTACAATAGTGGTTTTTCAGTAGACAACAAAAAACCAAATAGTATTGTTTACATTCAAAACTCAGATGATAATTCAGCTTATTTTGGTACCTATAACAACACTTTAGACAATTATACCAAACAAGTTTTTGATGAAAGCTCAATTAAAGGAAGTATTATAAATGCAGAAACTAAAAGTAAATATAATACAAGATTTACCTATCATAAGAAAACTGAATCTAGAAATATATCATCCTCTAGTTTTAATATCAATTTAGATACTATAATTGATAATAAGCGATTTATTGAATTCGAAATTACACCTGAAAGAACTATTAATAAATTGGAATTTATAACTAATAATAAAATTAGTTTAAATCAATTTAAAGTTAATGATGCTTTGGTTAATAAAGGGAAAAGCTTTAGTGTTAAAAGAGGAACTTTTTTAGTATATCATGTAGCAAATTCAGACAAAGAAATTACACTTTCTTTTACAGTCGATAAAAATCAAACATTAGATATAATCTTAAATGAAATCTCTTACGATTTATTATCTAACCCAAGTTTTTCTTTTACTTCTAGAACTGAAGAAATGATGCCTATGCCATTTGTTACCAATGATGCTATTATACTATCAAAAAAATTAAACTTTTAGTAATAAAAAAAAGCGCTTTTAATAAAAGCGCTTTTTTTACTTGTTAAAGTTGTATTATTCTATTTCAGAAACTCTTAAAGTATTAACCATACCTCTTGCTTCTGCTGGCATAGAAGCTAAGTTTATAATTAAATCTCCAGGTTTTACAAAACCTTTTTCTTGAGCAATTCTATTAATATCTTCTACAGTATCATCTGTGCTTAAATTCTTATCATAATAATAAGCTTTAACACCCCAAAGTAAATTAAGTTTCCCTAATATTCTTTTATCTGTAGAGAAAGCTAAAATATGAGTTCTTGGTCTCCAAGCAGAAATTTGAAATGCAGTATAACCACTATTTGTTAAAGTTGAAATAGCAGCTGCATCTGTATGATTTGCCATTAATGCTGCATGATGACAAATAGACTTGGTAACAAATCTATTAGTTCTAATATGTGGTGCTTCTTGTGGCACTTTAATCATTCTAGAATTTTCAACACTTTTTATTATTTCAGACATTTTTTGAATAACTCTAATAGGGTTTTTACCTACTGAAGTTTCACCAGATAACATTACTGCATCTGCACCATCCATAATTGAGTTGGCAACATCATTTACCTCTGCTCTAGTTGGCACAGGATTATCAATCATAGTTTCCATCATCTGAGTAGCAATAATTACAGGAATTCTTGCTCTTTTTGCTCTTCTTACTAACTTCTTTTGGATTAAAGGAACTTCCTGCATTGGTATTTCTACTCCTAAATCTCCTCTTGCAACCATTAAACCATCACAATAAGGAATTAATGCGTCTAAGTTTTTAACAGCCTCTGGCTTTTCTATTTTAGCAACAATTGGTATTCTATAATCTGAATGTTGAGCAATTAAATCTCTTAACATTCTTAAATCTTCTGGAGTTCTAACAAAAGATAATGCAATCCAATCTACATTTTGCCCAACAGCAAAAACTGCATCTTCCATATCTTTTTCTGTTAAAGCTGGTAAAGAAATAGCTGTATTTGGTAAGTTTACTCCTTTTTTAGATTTTAAAGGACCTCCAACAATCACTTTTACAACAACCTCATCTTCTTTATTTGTAGAAACTACTTCGAAAAGTAGTTTACCATCATCAACTAAAATATGTTCTCCTACTTTTACGTCTTTAGGAAAACGTTGGTAGGTCATAAATGCCTTTTCTTTAGTTCCTGTACACTTATTTGTAGTAAATGTAAAGTGGTCTCCAGCCTCTAACTCAACACCTTCTTCCATTACACCTACTCTTAACTTAGGACCTTGTAGATCAGCTAAAATTGCGATATTTAAGTTCTTTTCTTCATTAATTTCTCTGATGATTCTAATTTTATTTTTTACATCTTCATAATCAGCATGAGAAAAATTAATTCTAAAAACATTAACTCCATTAAGAGCAAGTTCTGTTAATATTTCTTTAGTATTTGTTGCTGGCCCTAAGGTTGCAACAATTTTTGTTTTATTACTATTTGGCATATTTTTTAAAATATTAAAAAGTCTTTAGACTTTAATGTGTTTTTATCTATAGGATAAGAGGTAATTACTTGTTCTATTTTTTTTACTTTATCTATAATTTTTGTTACAAAATCGAACCCTAACTCTCCAGAGACTTTAATAAAAAAGTCTACTTTTTTCTTTTCAGGAATTAAATATGTTTTTGTTTCGGTTGTTAACAAAAGCTCATTAGATTCTGTTTGATTTTCTCTCTTAGAACTGTTTGCTATTAGTACCCAATCAGAATCGTATTCTTTATTATAATAGTTAAATATTGAGAATGAAGAAGGTTTTTCTGTCTTTTCAAAATTTAAGTTTTCTTTAGATTTAATAAAGTTTATTTTTAAGTTTTTATTTAATAAATAAGCTAATTTATAATCTTCTAAAGTGGTATGAATTCCAATTAAAGAAAAATCATCTTCATAAAAATCATTAAAACCTAAAGAATGAATTTGCATAAACTATCTTTAATTTTAGTTCTTTTCCAAGTGCTAAATTACTAATAGTTTGTGAGTTTTGTACGAATTTTAACGAAAACGTTGTCGTTGTTTAGTTAATAGAAATTTGATTTTGAAAAGCATAATAGACTCTTTTAGAAGCTTGTTCTTCTGCTTTTTTCTTAGAAGTAGACCTTCCTTTAGCTACAAGTTCTCCATCTATACTTACTTTTACACTAAAGTGTTTTATGTTTTCGTTTCCTGAGTCTTCGTAAGTATCAAACTTGTATTTTTTCTTTTGTTTTTGACACCATTCTATAATTAATCCTTTGTAGCTAGTTATTTTACCTTCTAACTTTTCGATATCTACATAAGGATCTATTACATTTTCATAGATAAATTTTTGACAAGTTTGGTATCCTTTATCTAAATAAATAGCTCCTATTAAGGCTTCAAATATATTACCATGAATATTGTCTCCAACATTGGCTTCATCTACATTACTTTTTACAAAGCTTAATAAATTTAAGTCTTTACCCAACTCATTTAAATGCTCTCTACTCACTATTTTAGAACGCATTTTAGTAAGGTAACCTTCTGTACCTGTTGGTACTTTTTTATACAAATAAGCAGAAATAACAGAACCTAATATAGAATCTCCTAAAAACTCTAAACGTTCGTAATTTACTGGGTTGCCATTAATATCTTGTATTTGTAATGAGCTATGAGTAAATGCTTTTTTGTATTTGCTTATTTTTCTTGGAGAAAAATTGAGTAGTTGTTTTAATTCGTTAAATAATTTTTCGTCCTCTTCAGATCGAGTTTTAACTATTTTTCGAATAAAATTCATTGGCTATTATCTATTCCTCAAACTTCTTAAAAGCAACACAAGCATTATGACCACCAAATCCAAAAGTATTACTCATTGCTATTTTTATATCTCTTTTTTGAGCTTTATTTAGCGTTAAGTTTAAATCTGGATTAATATTTTCATCTACAGTAGTATGATTAATTGTAGGTGGAATAATCCCATTTTCCATTGCTAGTATAGAAGCAATAGATTCTATAGCTCCTGCTGCACCTAATAAGTGCCCAGTCATAGATTTAGTAGAATTGATGTTGATATTCTTAGCATGATCTCCAAAAACTTCAGAAATAGCTTTTAACTCTGCAACATCTCCTAAAGGTGTAGAAGTACCATGAGTATTAATATGGTCTACATCTTCTGGTTTAATACCTGCATTTTCTAAACAGTTTTTCATCACAGCAATAACTCCAATTCCTTCTGGATGTGGAGCTGTCATGTGATACGCATCAGAAGACATACCTCCTCCAATAACTTCTGCATAAATTTTTGCCCCTCTAGCTTTTGCGTGTTCGTATTCTTCTAAAATAATAGCACCTGCTCCTTCACCTAATACAAAACCATCTCGTTCTGCATCAAATGGTCTAGAAGCTGTTTCTGGGCTTTCATTTCTTGTAGATAATGCATGCATAGCATTAAAACCTCCCATACCTGCAATTGTAACTGCTGCTTCTGAACCTCCTGTAACTATTACGTCACAATGACCTAATCTTACATAGTTTAAAGCATCAATCATTGCATTTGCAGAAGATGCGCAAGCTGATACTGTTGTATAATTAGGCCCCATAAATCCATTTTTAATAGAAATAAGTCCTGGAGCTATATCAGGTATCATTTTAGGAATAAAGAAAGGGTTGAATCTTGGAGTGCCATCACCAGAGGCAAAGTTTAAAACTTCGTTTTGAAAAGTTTCTAAACCTCCAATACCTGCTCCCCAAATTACACCAACTCTTAATTTGTTAATTGTGTCTAGATCTAGACCAGAATTTAATATAGCTTCATCTGAAGCTACAATAGCATACTGTGTAAATCTATCCATTTTGCGAGCCTCTTTTCTATCAATAAAATCGGTCGCGTTAAAGTTTTTTAATTCACATGCAAAACGAGTTTTGAACTTGGTAGCATCATAATATGTTACAGGTGCAGCTCCGCTAACTCCGTTAACTAAACCATTCCAATACTCTTCTATATTATTACCAATTGGCGTTAATGCGCCAAGTCCAGTAACTACTACTCGTTTTAACTGCATATAAATATTACTTATTTTTTTGCTTCTTCAATATAGCTAACTGCCTGACCAACAGTTCCAATATTTTCTGCTTGATCATCTGGAATTTGAATATCAAATTCTTTTTCGAACTCCATAATTAACTCAACAGTATCTAAAGAATCTGCTCCTAAGTCGTTTGTGAAGCTAGCTTCTGATGTTACTTCGTTATCGTCTACGCCTAATTTGTCTACAATAATCGCTTTTACTCTTGATGCAATGTCTGACATAATTTACTATTTTTTAAAATTTAAATCGGGGCAAAAATACAAATCTTATTAATTATTTCTAATTTTTAACCGAAAAATGATTTTAAATATACTTAAAAAGCACAAACTCTTCTTTAAAAACCTTCTTTTTCTTAATAATTATTCTTTTTTTTGTGATAGATCTTTACAAAAATTATGAAACGAATTATTGTTTTTGCTTCTGGCTCAGGTTCGAATGCAGAAAATATTATCAATTATTTTAAACATACTAAAACTGCAGAAGTAACTAAGGTTTTATGTAATAATAAAAACGCAAAAGTTTTTGAAAGATGTAAAAGACTTAATGTAGAGTGCTTATTATTTGATAGAGAAGACTTTACAACATCTGATACAGTATTAAATATTATAAAAAATCATGGAGATTTTATAGTATTGGCTGGTTTTTTATGGAAAATACCTCAAAATTTAATTACTGAATTCCCTAATAAGATTATTAATATTCATCCAGCATTATTACCAAAATATGGTGGAAAAGGCATGTATGGTATGCATGTTCATAATGCTGTTTTTGAAAATAAAGAAACAGAAACAGGTATCACTATTCATTTTGTAAACGAAAATTACGATGAAGGTGCTATTATTTTTCAAGCTAAAGCCAAATTAGATGAAAATGATACTCCAACATCTATAGCTTCAAAAATTCATAAATTAGAACAACAATATTTCCCAAGAATTATTGAACAGGTTATTTTACAAATAAATGAGTAAAAAAAAGTTTTATGTAGTTTGGAAAGGTAAAAAACCTGGTATTTACTCTTCTTGGAATGTTTGCAAAAGCCAAATTGATGCGTTTGAAGGAGCACAATATAAATCTTTTGCTAGTATAGAAGATGCTGAAATAGCTTTTAAAAAAAAATACGAAGACTATAAAGGTCTTAATACAAAAAAACCAACTTTATCTTCTATAGATAAAGCAAAGTATGGAAAACCAATTTTAGAAAGTATTTCTGTAGACGCTGCTTGTTCTGGGAATCCAGGAAAATTAGAATATAGAGGTGTTTTAACACATAATAAACAAGAAATTTTTAGAAAAGGACCTTACCCAAAAGGAACAAATAATATTGGTGAATTCTTGGCTTTAGTCCATGGAATTGCATTGCTAAAAAAGAACAATAATACTACAACACCCATTTATTCTGACTCTAAAATTGCCATGAGTTGGATTCGTCAAAAAAAATGTAAAACCAATATTCAGTTTGATGCTTCAAATAAAGATTTGCTCGAATTAATTAAAAGAGCAGAACAATGGTTACAAAACAATTCTTTTAAAAACCCGATTCTAAAATGGGAAACCAAAGCTTGGGGGGAAATTCCTGCTGATTTTGGCAGAAAATAAAGCATTTGACATTACTTCTTAACTATTTGTTAATTATTTGTTAATTGTTATATTTGTTAGACCTAATCTCAAATATAAATGTCAAAAAAAACCTTTTTTTTGATGCTTTTCTTTTCTGGTTTTATCATTTTTTCATCATGTAAAGATCCTATTGAAGAGCAAACAAATTATTTATTTAAAGAACTTTCTACAAAGCAAACTAATATAGGTTTTGCAAATACATTAAAAGAAGATAAAGATCATAGTATAATAAACTATATCTATTTTTATAATGGTGGTGGTGTTGCTGTTGGAGATATAAACAATGATGGTTTGCCTGATTTATATTTTGTTTCTAATCAAAATGAAAATAAATTATTTCTAAATAAAGGAAACTTAAAGTTTGAAGACGTTACTAAAAAAGCAAACGTTTCTGGAAATTCTGACTGGAGTACAGGTGCAACTATGGTTGACATAAATAATGATGGTTTATTAGATATTTATGTATGTGCAGTTTCAGAACTATTAGATTTTAAAGGTCACAACGAACTTTTTATCAATAATGGTGATGGCACATTTAGCGAAGAATCTAAAAAGTATGGCTTAGACTTTAAAGGTTATTCTACACAAGCTTACTTTTTTGATTACGATAAAGACAATGACTTAGATGTGTATCTTGTAAACCATGCCATTCACACTAATTTATCTCATGGTAAAGCAAGTCAAAGAAATAAAAGACAACCTTTGGTTGGTGATGTTTTATTGAAAAATGAAAGTGGTGTTTTTAAAGATGTAAGTGATTTTGCTGGCATTTATGGTGGAGTAAACAGTTATGGTTTAAGCGCTTCTATTTCTGATTTTAACAATGATGGTTGGGATGATATCTATGTTAGCAACGATTTTCATGAAGATGATTATTATTATATCAATAATAAAAACGGAACCTTTACAGAACAATTATCTACATCATTTTCTACAATCAGTAGATTTTCTATGGGAAGTGATGCTGCAGATATAAATGCAGATGGTTTTCAAGATATTATAACTTTAGACATGTTACCAAATGATGAGAAGAGCTTAAAAGAAACAGAGGGTGATGATGCTATGTTAAACATGCAAACAAATCTTAAGAATTTAGGGTATAAAGATCAGTTTTCTAGAAACATGTTACAAATAAATAGTGGTTTAGGTTATTTATATGAAACTGCTTTTTATAATAATATTTCAGATACAGACTGGAGCTGGTCTCCATTAATTGCAGACTTTAATAATGATGGCATACAAGATGTATTTATTAGCAATGGTATTTTAAGAAGACCTAATAGTTTAGACTTTAAAAAATATGTTTCTAGTACTTTTAAAAAGTATGGAGAAAAAGAAGGTGTAAATTGGTTATTTAATTCTATAAACGAAATGCCAAGTGGTAGTGTGCCAAATCAAATATTTAAAGGTACAAATACAAAACTTGAAGATGTAACTGGTAATTGGATTGAAAAAAAACCATCTCTATCTAATGGTGCTGTTTATGTAGATTTAGATTTAGATGGCGATTTAGACATTGTTACCAATAACGTAAATACAACTGCTAGTATTTTAGAAAACAAAACAAATAATAAAAACTATTTACAAGTTCTTTTAAATTATAAAGAAGGAAATAAAGAAGCAATAGGTAGTAAATTAATACTACATAATAAAGGTAAAATTTTAAAGAAAGAAGTTTATAAATCTAGAGGATTTATATCATCTATTTCGTCTAAAATACACTTTGGTCTAGATACTGTTTCTACTATTGATTCTCTAAAAATTGTATGGCCAAACAATAAAGTAAAAACGCTAAAAAACATTAAAGTTAATCAGCTTTTAACAATTGATTTTTCAGATGAAGAAAAAGAGTATTCTCCAATAAAAATCAATAAAGAACAAATATTTAATAAAGCAGATATATTAAATTATGTACACAAAGAAGACAGATATAATGACTTTTTTAATGAGCGTTTAATTCCTTATAAAGTCTCTACTTTAGGACCTGCATTTGCAATTGGAGACATAGATAAAAATGGTTTTGACGATATTTTTGTTGGAAGTGCTTCTGGAAAAGAATCTGGAATTTATTTAAACAATGGAGTATCGTTTAAAAAATCTAAACAAGAAGCTATAGAAAAAGATGTTGATTTTGAAGATAATGATGCTTGTTTTTTTGATGCAGACAATGATGGTGATTTAGATTTATATGTAGCTTCTGGTATTAATGAAAATAGAAACAATAATTTTGAATACGATAGGCTTTACATTAATAATAATTCAATATTCACAAGGGCTAAAGAAAAGATTATTTTTAACCCCTTAAACACTTCAACTGTTACAAGTTCTGACTTTGATAAAGATGGAGACACAGATCTTTTTATTGGTAATTTGTCTAACCCTTTAAACTATGGAGAATTTGTAAACTCAGCAGTTTTAAAAAATAAAAATGGTGTTTTAAATGCAGATCCAAAATATATCATCAACTCAAAAATTACACAATCTTCATTTCAAGATATTAATAATGATGGTTTAGACGATTTGTTAATTGCAACAGAATGGGATGCTCCTATCATTTTTATAAATAATAATGGTGAGTTAGAAAAAATAGAAATACCAAAAAACTTAAATGGTTTATGGCAGTCAATTACCGCTTTTGACATTGATAATGATGGTGATAAAGACATTGTTCTTGGTAATTGGGGAGAAAATACTAAACTTCAAAAATACATAGAAAACCCTATTTATCTATATTTTGGAGATTTTGATGGTAATAATAAAAAAGAGTCTATAATTGCCTATAAAGTAGGAGATAATTATTACCCTTTAAACACAAAAGACGAGCTTGCATCACAAATGAATATTATGAGTAAGCGTTTTGTAAATCATAAAGATTTTGCTCTACAGCCCATAGAAAAAGTCCTCACAGAAGAAAAATTAAAAGGAGCAATTAAAAGACAAATAGATGTGTTGTCCTCTGGTTATTTAGAAAATAATAATGGTAGTTTTAATAAGTTTGTAAAACTAAATTCTAAATTACAAATGGGGCCTATTAACCATTTTTTAAATTTAGAAATGGACAACTCATCATATTTATTAGTTAGTGGAAATTCAGAAAAACCATCTACTTATCATGGATATTACAACTCTTTAAAAGGGTTTTTAGTAAAAAGTAATACTGAAGTTACAGAACTAAGTGCTTTAGGTGTAGAGCCATTTAACAAACAAATAAAACAAACTGCAGTTGTTAAAATGAAAAACAAAAACCTACTCTTTGTTTTAGCAAATAACGATAGTTTAAAAACATATACTTTTAAAAAATAAACAATGAAGAATATTAAAATTATTCTATGTTTTCTTGCAATAGTTTCATGTACAAAAGAGCCTATAACTGTTACTACAGAAGATTATCACCTTTTGGTTGATAAGCTAACTGAAGTAATGATTCACGATATTTTTTCACCTCCTGTTGCTAGTAGAATTTATGCTTATCCAAATATTGCTGCTTACCAAGTTTTAAATAACACTAATGGTAATTATGCGTCTCTTTCTGGTAAATTAAATGGTTTAAATATTTCAAATTCTATTTTGATAAATGAAAATACAAACAAAGAACTTGCTGCTTTAATAGCTTATTTAGATGTTGCAAAAGAACTTGTTTTTTCTAAAGAAAAAATTACAACTTTTAGAGATAGTTTGTATAATAATTGGGAGGCTAAAAACAATACTGAATTTAACTTAGCAAAAAAAGAAGCTTTAAAAGTATCGTCAAACATAATTAGTTGGATGAATAACGATCAATACAAAGAAACTAGAACTATGCCAGAATTTACAGTGTATAGTGATGATCCTTCTCGTTGGCAACCTACACCACCTGCTTATATGAAAGGTATAGAACCTCATTGGAATAAAATTAGAACTTTTGTATTGGATTCTGCTGCTCAATTTAAACCAATTCCACCTCCAAAATTTTCTTTAGAAAAAGGAAGTGACTTTTATAATGAGCTAATTGATTTATATAATTTGACAAATAAAATTACTGAAAAAGGTAATGAATCAGAAGAGGTTGCTATTGCTCAATTTTGGGATTGTAATCCTTATGTTGCTGTCAATAAAGGCCATTTTATGTTTGCTTCTAAAAAAATAACACCTGGTGCACACTGGATTGGTATTTGTAAAATAGCAACTCAAAAAACAAATTCTGATTTTAATAAAACTGTTTTTGCTTATACAAAAACATCAATTGCTATTGCTGATGCTTTTATAAGTTGTTGGGATGAAAAGTACAGAAGTAACTTAATAAGACCAGAGACTTTGATAAATAAATATATTGATGAAAACTGGAATCCATTATTACAAACACCTCCTTTTCCTGAATATACTAGTGGCCATTCTGTAGTTTCTGGAGCAGCTTCTAGAGTATTAACCAATATTTTTGGCGATAATTTTCAGTTTGATGATACCACAGAAATTCCTTACGGATTACCTGTTAGAAGTTATGACTCTTTTAACAAAGCTGCTGATGAAGCTGCAATAAGTAGAGTTTATGGTGGTATACATTATAATTCTGCAGTGGTTGAGGGTTTAACACAAGGTATAAATGTGGGTAATTTTGTGATAGATCATTTACAATTAACCAAATAAAAAAAACCTGATTTTTTTCAAAATCAGGTTTTTTTAAAATTACTTTATTCTTTAATTAAATAGAAGCTTTCATTAACTCTCTATTCATTCTTGCGATATTGTCTAAAGAAATTCCTTTAGGACATTCTACTTCACAAGCTCCTGTATTTGTACAGTTTCCAAATCCTTCTAAATCCATCTGAGCAACCATGTTTTTTACACGATCTGCAGCTTCTACTTGTCCTTGTGGTAATAAAGCATACTGAGATACTTTTGCTCCAACAAATAACATTGCAGAACTGTTTTTACAAGTTGCCACACATGCTCCACAACCAATACAAGTTGCTGCATCCATAGCTGTATCTGCTGCATGCTTAGAAATTGGAGTTGCATTTGCATCTTGAGTATTACCTGATGTATTTACAGAAATATAACCACCTGCATGTTGTATTCTATCAAAAGCAGATCTATCTACTACTAAATCTTTTATTACTGGAAAAGCAGCAGCTCTAAATGGCTCTATAGTAATAGTATCACCATCATTAAACATACGCATATGTAATTGGCAAGTAGTAACCCCTCTATCAGGTCCATGAGCTTCACCATTTATATACATAGAACACATACCACAAATACCTTCTCTACAGTCATGATCAAATGCAACTGGCTCTTCTCCTTTAGATACTAAGCCTTCGTTTAAAACATCTATCATTTCTAAAAAAGACATATGTTCTGAAATATCAGTCACTTTGTAATCTACCATTTGACCCTTTGAACTTGAGTCTTTCTGTCTCCAAATTTTAAGTGTTAAATTCATATTGTCTTTATTTTATTTATAACTTCTTTCTTTTACTTCTATATTTTCATACACTAAAGGCTCTTTGTGTAAAACAGCATCTTTAGGCTCTCCTTTATACTCCCAAGCAGAAACAAATTGGAATTCTTTTAATCTTTTTGCTTCTCCTTCTGGAGTTTGGTACTCTTCTCTAAAGTGTCCTCCTGCAGATTCTTCTCTTACTAAAGCATCTTTTGCAAATAATTCTCCTAACTCTAAGAAATCTGCAACTCTTCCTGCTTTTGCTAATTCTTCATTATACTCATTAGCTCCTCCAGGAACAGAAACATTTGTCCAGAAATCTTTTCTTAAATCAGAAATCTCTTGAATAGCTTCTTTAAGTCCTTCTTCGTTTCTAGACATTCCACATTTGTCCCACATAATTTTACCTAATTTCTTGTGGTAATAGTCTACAGAATGTTTTCCTTTATTATTGATGAAAAAGTCGATACTGTCTTTTACAGCTTTTTCTGCTTCATCAAATTCTGGAGTATCAGTTGATATTTTTCCTGTTCTAATATCATCAGCTAAATAATCACCAATTGTATATGGTAACACAAAATAACCATCTGCTAAACCTTGCATTAATGCAGAAGCTCCTAATCTATTTGCTCCATGATCAGAGAAATTGGCTTCACCAATACAATATAAACCTGGCACTGTAGTCATTAAGTTATAATCAACCCAAACACCTCCCATTGTATAATGAACAGCTGGGTAAATCATCATTGGAGTTTCATATGGATTTTCATCTACAATCTTCTCATACATTTGGAATAAGTTACCATATTTTGCTTTTACGATTTCTTTTCCTAACTCTTTAATTTTAGCCTCTGTTGGATTTTGAATGTTTTTAATTTTCGCTTGCTCTGTTCCATAACGAATAATTGCAGCAGCAAAATCTAAATACACAGCTTCACCAGTTGCATTTACACCATAACCAGCATCACAACGTTCTTTAGCTGCCCTAGAAGCAACATCTCTTGGAACTAAGTTACCAAATGCTGGGTAACGTCTTTCTAAATAATAATCTCTTTCGTCTTCAGATAATTCTGTAGGTTTTTTCTTTCCTTCACGAATTAATTTTACATCCTCTAAATTCTTTGGTACCCAAATACGACCATCATTTCTAAGAGATTCTGACATCAAAGTTAATTTTGATTGATAATCTCCAGAACGTGGAATACAAGTTGGGTGAATTTGTGTATAACAAGGGTTTGCAAAATATGCTCCTTTCTTATGAATTTTCCAAGCAGCAGTTACGTTAGAACCCATTGCGTTTGTAGATAAGAAATATACATTTCCATATCCTCCAGAAGCTACAACAACTGCATGAGCAGAATGTCTTTCTATTTCTCCTGTAACTAAATTACGTGCTATGATTCCTCTTGCTTTTCCATCAACAATAACAACATCTAACATTTCATGTCTGTTAAACATCTCTATTTTACCACGAGCAATTTGACGGTTCATTGCAGAATAGGCTCCTAATAATAATTGCTGACCAGTTTGTCCTTTTGCATAAAAAGTTCTAGAAACTAAAACTCCACCAAAAGAACGGTTGTCTAACAAACCTCCATAATCACGTGCAAAAGGAACACCCTGTGCAACACATTGATCGATAATGTTTGCAGAAACTTCTGCTAATCTATATACGTTTGCTTCACGAGATCTATAGTCTCCACCTTTTACAGTATCATAGAATAATCTGTAAGTAGAATCTCCATCTCCTTGATAGTTTTTTGCTGCGTTTATACCTCCTTGAGCTGCAATCGAATGTGCTCTTCTTGGAGAATCTTGGTAAGCAAAAGCTTTTACGTTGTAGCCTAATTCTGCTAAAGTTGCAGAAGCAGAACCACCTGCTAATCCTGTACCTACAACAATAACATCTATATGACGTTTGTTGGCAGGATTTACCAAGTTAATTTTATTTTTATATTCTGTCCATTTATCTTTTAGTGGACCCTGAGGTACTTTTGAATCTAAAGCCATAGTGTTAAGATTAATGGTTATGATTTAAATGATGATACAATGCGATGATAATAAATCCTAATGGAACTAAAATAGCATACGCTTTTCCTAAAGTGCCTAATTTTTTACGCAATGATGCTGCACCAACAGATTGAAAAGCAGAAGTAAATCCGTGAGCTAAATGTAATCCTAAGAAAACAAATGCAACACAATACGCTGCTACTCTTGCAGGATTAACAAATTTCTCTTGTAATTCATGATAGTATCTTAATTGCCCATCATGTAATCCAGACCAATCTCCTTGTATAAATTTTGTATTTATTTCTGGAAACCAAAAATCAATAAAGTGTAAAACAATAAATGCTAAAATAGCAACTCCACTCCAAATCATATTTCTACTCATCCAAGTTGAATTTGCTCCTCCATTGTTTTTAGCATAAGAAACATTTCTTGCTTTGTTGTTCTGAATTTCTAGAATAAAACCCATAACAAAATGAAATACAACACCAAAAATTAAAACAGGCTGTAAAGCAAATTGCACAACTGGGTTAGTCCCCATGAAATGAGAAACTTCATTAAATAAGTCTGCACTAAAAACAGACATCATATTTATGGTTAAATGCTGTAAAAGGAAGATCATTAAGAAAAATGCAGAAAGTGCCATTGACACTTTTCTTCCAATTGAAGATTTGAAAAATCCGCTCATTGTATAATTAGTTAAAATTTTGGATACAAAAATACGGCTTAACAGAGTGTATTACAAAGAATTTACAACGTTTTCGATAGTATTTAGAACAATTTTAAATAATTTTATTAGAATTGACCAAACACTTATTATTTTTCCATTTCCCTATTAGTTTTTGTGGGTCTATTTTTTTTCCTTCACAAGTTAAAAAATTACCATTTGTGTCTTTTTTAATGACTTTCATTTTTCCTTGATGAATGGCATTAATTACTCTAAATATCAATCCTTTTTTAGAAATAGCACTACCTTTTCTTGTTAATTCTAAACCTTTTTCATTATTCCACAAATCCATGGTTGATGAAATTTCATCTGGCACAACACCATCTTCTAACTTTCTTTTTTTAAAGGTTTGATAATTTTCTTTTTCGTGAGCTCTGCCTAAAGAACGTGCTGCTGTTTTACCAATTTCTTGTCGTAAACGAGCCATCCAATAGGCATGCCTAAAAGCATCTACTTGACCTCCATTTCCATCTCCATCTAATAAACTTGTTTTTTTTATAGAATCTGCGACCCTATTTGTTTCATTAGAAATTTCTAAAGATTTTTTAGCTTTAAAAGGATGTAATAATACCCAAGTTTTTTTAGGCCCAGAAAGCTTAAAAAAATCATCTAAGTTAGATTGTGAAAATATTTGAGTTGATAAAAAAAGTAATAAGAATACTAATTTTCTCATCTATTTAATTTCAAAACTAGAAGAAGCATCACCAATTTTCACTACATATTTACCTTTTGGTAAATAATACTCACCATTTTGAGCTTTACTAATTTTACTATTAGAATTTGCTTTTTGATAATTTTTTAATCCTTTTTTAGAGAATGATAAATTAAAGATAGCTTCATTATATCCTTTATCTGCTTTTACAGAAATTGAATTTACAAGTGTTTCTCCTTGATAGATATCTAAAGAAATTGTATTAGCTGTTTCTGTATAAAAAGGAATAGTTAATTCTGGTGTATAAGCATCACTCCAACTAGTTCTTGAGCTTCCCCAATTACCTCTTTTTCTAATATTATCTATACTAAAAACATGTTCTTTTTTTGCTAATATTTCATCAGTTAATAACTGTAAGTTAGAAATGTCAGCAATATATAAACTACGACCATGTGTACCCACTACCAAGTGCTTAGCTTTTGGCTGAATTACTAAATCATGCACTGCAACATTTGGTAAATTTTTGTCAAAAACTTGCCAAGAATCACCTTGATTTAAAGAAACATACAATCCATTATCTGTACCTAAATACAATATATTTTCGTTTACAGGATCTTCCTTAATTACGTTAACTGAAGATGTTGGAATTGATTCTCCTATATTTTTCCAAGTCTGCCCATAATCATTAGACATATACACATAAGGTGTAAAATCATCAAATCTATAGCCATTTAAAGTTACATAAACTCTTTCTTTTTTATGTGATGAAGCTACAACTCTAGAAACCCATAAATTTTGTGGTAGGTTGTTAGAAATACGTGTCCAACTTCCACCACCATTTTTAGTAAGGTTGATGTATCCATCATCTGAACCAACATATAATAATCCAAATTGAAAAGGGCTTTCACTTATTGAAGTTAAGGTGCCATAAGCTACATTCCCTTTTTTACCTCCTGTAGTTAAATCTTCTGAAATAGTTTCCCAATCATCTCCTTGATTTAATGATCTGTGCAATTTATTACCTCCTAAATATAAGATGTCTTGATTGTGCTTTGACAATAAAATTGGAGTTTGCCAATTAAAACGATATGGATTTTCACCTAAAGTATGTTTAGGCTGAATATATTTATTTCTACCTTCTCTATCTACTCTAAAATAATTTCCAAATTGGTATCCTGTATAAACAATATTTGGATTTCTATCATCTACTTGCACTTGCATTCCATCACCTCCCATAATAGATTCATAAGGATTTTGACCTGATGCTTGCCATCTTTTATTTACTCTTGCATTATGGTCTGCAACCCAAACACCATTGTCTTGTAAACCTCCATAAACCTTGTAAGATCTTTGGTTATCTGCATACACTGAGTAAAACTGACCCACAGCAGGATTGTTTAATTTTACCCAACTTTCTCCATCATCATAAGAAAGATTTAAACCTCCATCATTACCATTTAATATATGTCCTTTTTTATTAGGATTAACCCATAGAGCTTGATGATCTGAATGTACATTTTCTCTACTTATAGAAGTAAAGGATTTTCCACCATCTTTAGATTTTAGAATAGGTACACCTAACACATAAATAGCGTTTACATCTTGTGGATCTACTCTAATTTCTCCAAAATAATATCCATAAGAATAATATAAACCATCTATATAACCTTCATGTGTTCTTTTCCAAGATTTACCACCATTTGTAGTTTTAAAAACTTCTGCACCAATAACAGGTGTATCAAATAATAAAGAGTTTGCGTCTTCTAAATATTTAGCTAAATCAATAGGCTTTACAGAACCTACTCTTACCATTTGTTTTACATTTTCTGCTCTATATTTTTCTTGAAAACCATTTGTTTTTAAATACGCGTTTAACTCTTTGTCAGATAATTTTAAAAAGTCTTCTTTAGACATGGTTTTAAAATCTTCTTTTGTTAATCCATTAGAACTTTTGCTTTTTTTATCACTAGGTCTTCTAAACTGGCTATCATGCAAAGCATAAACTGTATTTTCATCATAAACAGCTAAACCTATTCTACCAACTCCATCACCTTCAGGAAAACCATTTTTCTCAGAAATTTTTGTCCAAGTATTTCCTGCATCTGTACTTTTATAAATAGCAGAGTGTTTTCCAGAACCATCAAAATTCCACGCTTTACGTTCACGTTGCCAAGAAGCAGCGTAAATAATGTTGAAATTTTGTGGAGCAGCCTCTACATCTATAATACCTGTATCATTATTTATAAATAAGGTTTTGCTCCATGTTTTTCCTCCATCAGTAGTTTTAAAAATTCCTCTTTCTTTATTTGGAGAATACAAATGTCCAATAACACCTATAATAACCTCATCACTATTTTTTGGGTTAATTAAAATTCTACTTACATGATGAGAATCTGGTAATCCCATATTTTGCCATGTTTTTCCTTGATCTGTAGATTTTAAAATTCCAATTCCTGCATAAGAAGATCGTGAAGAGTTTTTCTCTCCTGTTCCTACCCAAATCGTACCAGATTTCCAGTCAATTGCTATATCACCTACATTTTGTGTTGGTGAATTATCTAAAACTGGTGTAAAAGTTGTTCCGTTATTATTGGTGTACCATAAACCTCCAGATGCATAACCCACGTAAAATTCTGTAGGATTATCTGGATTTACATCCACATCTGCAACACGTCCACTCATTATAGTAGGTCCAATATTGTTGAAATTGATGTTTTTTACGATTGATTTTTTATGAAGTTGCTCTTTCTGAATTAATGATTCCTGAACTTCTTTGGCTTCTGTAATATTCTGTGCTACAATATTTAATGATAATAATGCACACAAAGTAAAAACTATATTTCTCATAAAAATGGTGGTTTGTTGATGTATTGTTGTTAACAACATTTAAATTATTTTACTAAAATATTAGTTTTTAAATACATCTTTTAGCAATTATTGTTAATTTTTCTTAAATTGGACTCAATTAATCAATTAAATTTTTAAAAATGGGACTTTTATACACAATTATTATTGGAGCAATTTGCGGTTATATTGCAGATGTTTTAATGAGAGATAATGGCTTTGGGCTAATTGTAAATATTATTATTGGTATTGCAGGTAGTTTTGTAGGTAAGTGGTTGTATGGAGAATTAGGTATTCATGTTAATGTTGGTATTGCTTGGCTAGAAGACATTATTGTTGGAGCTACTGGAGCTATTGTAATTTTATTTTTAGTTGGTGTGCTTAGAGGCACTAGACGTAGAAGAAGATAAAACAAATAAATTCAACTATATTTTTAAAAGATGCTTAAAAAGCATCTTTTTTTATTTTCTGTATATTTTTCTTTTAAGAGAAAGAATCAAACTACATTTGCAACTACTTAGAAGAGACATATATTTAGTTTGTTTCTTAATAAAACAATACTATGTCATTTGAATCTTTAGGATTATCAAAAGCTTTATTGAAAGCTATACAAGAGAAAGGTTACACTACTCCATCACCTATACAAGAAAAAGCAATTCCTCATATATTAGAGGGTAAAGATGTGTTAGCTTCTGCACAAACAGGAACAGGAAAAACAGCGGGTTTTACTTTGCCAATATTACAGTTTTTATCTGAAACAAAACACCCAAAATATAGGCCTTTACGTGCTTTAGTACTTACACCTACAAGAGAATTAGCTGCACAAGTTTATGATAATGTTAGAGAGTATAGCAAATATGTAAATATAAAATCTGCTGTAGTTTTTGGTGGTGTAAAACCTGCATCTCAAATAGCAACACTTAAAAAAGGTGTTGATATTTTAGTAGCCACACCTGGAAGATTATTAGATCTACATGATAGAAAAGCAGTCTCTTTTAAGAGAATTGATGTTTTAATATTAGATGAAGCAGACCGAATGTTAGACATGGGATTTGCAAGAGATTTGAATAAACTTATCAGCTTTATGCCTGCTAAACGTCAAAATTTATTGTTTTCAGCAACATTTTCTAAAGAAATTAAAAAATTAGCTGAAGGAATTTTAAGAAATCCTGTGGAAGTTGAAACTGCTCCAAAAAACTCTACTGCAAAAAAAGTTTCTCATCAAGTTTATAAAATTGATAAAAAAAGAAAAACTGAATTTACTATAGAGCTTATTAAAGAAAATAATTGGAGTCAAGTTCTAATTTTTACAAGAACCAAACATGGAGCAAATAGACTAACAGAAAAATTAGTAAAGTCTAAAATTTCGGCAGCTGCTATTCATGGAAATAAAAGTCAAGGAGCAAGAACAAAAGCTTTAAAAAACTTTAAAGAAAATTCTATAAAAGTTTTAGTGGCAACAGATATTGCAGCTCGTGGTTTAGACATCCCTTTATTGCCTCATGTTATCAATTACGAATTACCAAATGTACCCGAAGATTATGTACATAGAATTGGTAGAACAGGTAGAGCAGGTGCAGAAGGCGAGGCTATTTCTTTTGTTTGTAGTGAAGAAACAGAATACCAAAAAGAAATAGAAAAACTTTTAGGAGAAAAACTAAAAAGCTCTGTTGTAGAAGGCTATGAACCAACAGATACAGCTGCACCAAAAAGAGCAGCTACCCAAAGTAAAGGTTCTTTTGGTAAAAAGAAAAAAGGATCTAATACAACTTCATCTGAAAAGAAAAAACCTAGAAAAAAATCTCATTTTAAAGGTAATAAACCATCCAATTCTTTAGGAAGAAAAAGACCTAATAAATCGTCTAAAAAACGTTTTTAAGTTGATTTTTTCTTGGTGTTTTTTATTGTTACATTTGTGTCTCAAACAAAATTTAACATGAAATACCATTCTATAAACTCAGCATTATTTATTAAAAATCGTAAAAACTTTATGGCTCAAATGAAGCCAAAAAGCATGGCTGTTTTTAATGCTAATGACATTTATCCTATTGGAGCAGATAGCACAATGCCTTTCGAACAAAATAGAGATTTATTTTATTTAAGTGGAGTAGATCAAGAAGAAAGTGTTTTAATCCTTTTTCCTGATTGTCCAAATTCTGAACTAAGAGAAGTGTTATTTGTTAGAGAGACCAATGAGCATATTGCTGTTTGGGAAGGTGAAAAATTAACCAAAGAAGCTGCCACAAAAACAAGTGGTGTACAAACTGTTTATTGGCTTCAAGATTTACATAAAGTTTTGTTTGAAATGAGCTCTTATGCAGAGACGTTTTATATAAACACCAATGAACATTATAGAGCTGCAGTTGAAACTGAAACTCGTGAAGATAGATTTAACAAATGGTTATTGGCTAAATATCCTGCACATGCTGTAGCTAAAAGTAACCCTATTTTACAACGCTTACGTTCTGTAAAAGACAATATTGAATTAGACTTAATACAGCATGCTTGTAATATTACAGAAAAAGGGTTTAGAAGAATTTTAAATTTTGTAAAACCAGGTGTTTGGGAATATGAAATTGAAGCTGAATTATTACATGAATTTGTTAGAAATAGATCTAAAGGTTTTGCATATACTCCAATAATTGCAAGTGGTAACAATGCAAATGTGTTGCATTATATAGAAAACAACCAACAATGTAAAGATGGTGACTTAATCTTATTTGATATTGCTGCAGAATATGCTAATTATAAAAGTGATTTATCAAGAACAATTCCTGTAAATGGTCGTTTTACAGAAAGACAAAAAGCAGTTTATAATGCAGTAAATCACGTAAAAAAAGAAGCAACAAAATTATTAGTGCCAGGTACTATTTGGAAAGAATATCATGTAGAGGTTGGTAAAATAATGACAGCTGAATTATTAAAACTTGGATTAATAGACAAAGCAGATGTGCAAAATGAAGACCCAAAATGGCCTGCATATAAAAAATACTTTATGCATGGCACCTCACATCATATTGGTTTAGATACACATGATTATGGTTTATTGCATGAGCCTATGCAAGCAAATATGGTTTTTACAGTTGAACCTGGAATTTATATTCCTGAAGAAGGTTTTGGTATTAGACTAGAAGATGATGTTGTTGTGCAAGAAAAAGGAGAACCTTTTAATTTAATGGGTAATATACCTATTGAAGCCGAAGAAATTGAAGATTTGATGAACAAATAAAGATTAAAAATCGAAGTTACTTTAAAGCTTTAAGCTAAAGAATTTATAAAACCGATTGTTTGAGTATTAAACGTTTCTGGTTGTTCTACATTTACTACATGCCCACATTTATCTATGACATATAAAGATGCTTTTTTGTGCATTTTTACAATGTTTTTTATCGAAGGTAAAAACAAATGATCTTCTGCACCCATAATATATAATGTAGGTATTTTTATATCTTTTGCTCTAAAGAAGCGTAATAATGGATTTATTTCAGAAGTTAATTTAAACCATCTTAAAAACTCTTTTTGATATAATTTCTTAGCTTCATTTACAAACAATGATCTAGATTTCTTATGGTTTTTTCTTGGCATTATTATAAAAGCAAAAAACTTATACAACAACATATAAGGTACTACAGATTTAAAAATAACACCTAACCTCATTAATATTTGAGAACGAACATTTAGCTTTATAATAGCACCACCCATAATCATACTTTGTACTAATTCTGGCTTTTTTTCTGCTAAATTTCTAATTAAAATGGTACCTAAAGAAATACCTATGAAGTGTGATTTTTCAATATTTAAATGATCTATTACCTCAACAATATCATTAGTAATTGAATCAAAAGTGTATTTGGGATTAAATGTATCTTTTAATTTAGGCTTACTATTTCCATGACCTCGTAAATCTAAAATTAAAACATTAAAATGTTTTTTAAAATCACGTATTTGCTTAAACCAAATAGAGCTGCTACCTCCTGCACCATGTACAAATGTTACCCATTCTTTAGAGGTTTCGTGCAAATATGTATAATAGTTTAGCATGTGTTTTAAAAACTCCAAAAATACTGTTTTTATTTTTGAAGCTTATTAAAGATATATTAATTTATAGTAATGAAAAAAAGGCGAGTTTACACTCGCCTTTCCTCTCTCAATCAACCACGATTTACTATTCTTTTCGACGTCATTCTACCACTAACGTATATTGTGGTTTTTCGTTTATAGGAAAGAAATAAATTTACTCTCCTTAAGTTAGGTCTAATTCTTTAGACGTTTAATTTGTGTTATTCTTACAAGACTATTTACGTATAAATCATTAATATGGTTTTTTTAAAAGCCTATATTTTTTATTTTCTCCAAAAAAAACTGTTTTAATTTTCTGCTGAGTTTGTTAGAAATTATAAAATCATTTGATGCTAAAATTCCAATAGTTTCTTTTTAGTTATCTTTAACATGCTGATTCTGTAAAAAATAATCTTATTTTATTGAATGAAATCTAATAATTCAATCGCTTTAGAAATCTTTAAAAACATATCTCTTTCTAAAAAAGAGATTGATTTTATTGATAGCAAATTTGAAAAAATTAGTTTAACTAAAGGAGATGTTTTATTAAGTTCAGATACTCATGTAACCAATCAATATTATGTTTTTAGTGGCTGCTTACGTTCTTTCTTCTTAAATAGTTTAGGTAAAGATCACACTACACAATTTGCAGTAAAAGACTGGTGGATTAGCGATTATATTTCTTTTTTTACAGAAGAAAAATCGGTAATGACTATTGAGTGTCTGCAAGATGCTGAAATTTATAGGCTTTCTAGAAAAGACATGAATAGCTTATGTGAAGAGATTCCTAAAATAGAAACTTTTTTTAGAAATAAAATGGAAAAAGCATTTGCAAGTTTTCAAAAAAGAATTCTAGAATATTTATCACTTACTGCAAAAGAAAGGTATATAAAATTCATAACTACCTATCCAGAAATAGAACAGTGTGTTAAAAACTATCATATAGCTTCTTATTTGGGTATTACTACTGAAAGTTTAAGTAGAATAAGAAAGATCATTATTTAGTTTTATTAACATACATCAATTTTTTTGGGAAAAATATGTTTTATTTTTGGAGAAAATATATTCCCCAACTCTATTATATAGATTTAGTAAACTAGCACAAGTAATATTCATTATTATTTGTGCTTTTTTATGCTACGTTGTTTCAAAATTTTTATGCTTTACCAATAAATTTGTGATTGTAAATACAATAATTGAAGGTAATACCCATCCTAAACTGTAGTTTGCTAAAGGAATTATATTTTTGATGCCTGTTAAGCTCTCTCTTGGTATAATAAACCCTAAAAAATCTGGAATACTAAACACAAAAGTTACCAAAACTACAGCCCTAAAAACCAATTTAGTTGCATACTTATTAGGCACAATGTTTAATAAAATTAAGACAATTGTTATCGGGTACAAAAACATTAAAGAAGGTACTGCTAAAGTGATGATAAAATCTACTTGATAACTACCAACTACAACTCCAATAATACAAGCAATGACTGCTGTAATTATGTATGCTTTTTGTGAGTCTTTACAAATGCCTTTTATATAGTCTGCTGTTCCAGTTACAATACCAACTGCAGTTGTAAAACAAGCTAAAGCCACTAAAACACTTAAAAAAGTAGTACCTAAAGTGCCTAAAGTTTGAGTACTTAACTCTGTTAAAACTGTTGTTCTAGAAGCGTTTTCTGCAAAAGTTGATGACAATAAAGAGCCACTTAAAATTAAACCTCCATAAATTAATAACAAACCAGTACCAGCAATTAAACCTGCTTTTCTAATTAAGTTTCTTCTAGCATCAAAAGTTTGATGACTACTATAGTTTAAAGAAATAATAATTACTGCACCCACAACTACACCTCCAATAGCATCAAAAGTTTGATAGCCTTCTAAAATACCATCTACAAAAGGTGTAGTAAAAGAAGTTGCTTTTATAGTTTCTGGAGCTATAAAAATGGCAACTACAATAATTACCAATAAAATAAGTACAATTATTGGTGTTAAAAACTTACCAATTAAACCAATGATTCTAGATCTATTTATCGCAAAAATAAATACAAAAACAAAGTAAATAATACTGGTTAATAAAGGTGTTGTATCAAAAAAAGGTTGTACAGTCATCTCATGAGTAACTGCTGCTGTTCTAGGTGAAGGTATAGCAATTGCAATAATATAAATGAGAAAACAATAAATAGTACTAAAAACTGGCGATACTTTTTTACCAAAATCATATAAAGTTCCTTGTAATTTGGCATGTGCAAAAATGGCAAGAATAGGTATTGTAACAGCTGTAAGCACAAAACCAAAAACAACAATCCACCAATCTACACCAGATTTAACGCCTAATGTTGGTGGTAATATTAAATTTCCTGCTCCAAAAAAAAGTGAAAAGAGTGCAAAACCTGCAATCCAAATTTCTTTTGTTTTGTTCATCTTTTGGTTGATTTTTATTCTTGAAATATACATATTTTTGTGTGATGCAAAAATCTATCTCTTTTAAAAACGCTAACATTTCTTTTTCTGATGTTGGCAATGGACCAACTGTTGTTTTGATTCATGGTTTTTTAGAAAATGCTACTATGTGGAATGATATAACACCACATTTAACTACAAAAAATAGAATCATAACTATTGATTTGTTAGGTCATGGAAAATCTGATTGTTTAGGCTATTTGCATTCTATGGAGCTTTTTGCAGAATCCATTGACGTTATTTTAAAACATTTGAGAATTAGAAAATGTACTTTAATTGGGCACTCTTTAGGAGGTTATGTTGCTTTGGCTTTTGCAGAGAAACATCCACAAAAAGTAAAGGGTTTGTGTTTACTAAACTCTACCTCTAATGAAGACTCAATAGAGCGAAAAGAATTAAGAGCTAGAGCTAATAAAATGGTGCAAACAAATTTTACAAATATGGTAAGAATGTCTTTTGTAAATTTATTTGGCCCAACAAGTAAAGAACGCTATAAGAATGAAATAAACTTAGCATTACAAGAAGCTTTACAAACTCCAATTCAAGGTTATTTAGCAGCTAATGAAGGCATGAGAATTAGACCCAACAGAAATCATGTTTTAGCAAATAACACCTTTAAAAAATTAATTATTATTGGTGAAAAAGACCCTGTTTTAGATTATAAAACTTCTTTAGCTGAAGCTAAAAAAACAAATACAGAGCTTGTTATTTTTAAAAACGGTCATATGAGTCATATAGAAAATAAAGAAGAACTTATACAGGTTTTAAAAGGTTTTATATAGGTTATATACTTGATTTTTTAAATTTAAAATACGTTAAATAAACCCTCTAAATCAATTCTTCAAAGAATTCCAACCCTGAGCTTTCAGTTCAATTTCTTGGTTGGCTCTCGTAATTAATTGTAACCCTTGGTTTTCTTCTGTAATATGCCCTATAATCGAAAAGTTCGGATTGCCTTTTATCTTGTCAAAATCAGAAATGGGTACAGTAAATAGCAACTCATAATCTTCACCTCCACTTAAAGCCACCATTGTTGAATCTAATTCAAATTCTTCGCAAGTAGAAATCACTTGAGGATCCAAAGGCAGTTTATCCTCATAAATTTTACATCCAACTTTACTTTGTGTACAAATATGAAATAGCTCTGAAGAAACTCCATCAGAAATATCAATCATACTTGTAGGTTTTACTTCAAGTTCTTTTAATAAACCAGAAATATCTTTACGTGCTTCAGGTTTTAATTGACGTTCAATTAAATACGTGTATGCGTCTAAATCTGGTTGATTATTTGGATCTACTTGAAACACTTGCTTTTCTCTTTCCAAAACTTGTAACCCTAAATAGGCTGCACCTAAATCTCCTGTAACTACAATTAAATCAGTTTCTTTAGCACCATTTCTATAAACCACTTCATCCTTATTTGCTTTACCAATAGCAGTAACAGAAATTAAAATTCCTTTGGTAGATGAAGTTGTATCTCCGCCAATTAAATCAACTTTATAAGTATCACAAGCTAATTGAATTCCTGCATACAACTCCTCAATCGCTTCTAATGGAAATCTATTAGAGACTGCAATAGAAACTGTAATTTGTTCTGCTGTACCATTCATAGCATACACATCAGATAAATTAACCATAACAGCTTTGTATCCTAAATGCTTTAAAGGCATATAACTTAAATCAAAATGTACACCTTCTATTAACAAATCTGTTGTTACTAAAGTTTGTTTTTCTGAGGCATCTAAAACTGCTGCATCATCACCAACTGCTTTTATGGTTGATGAATTTTCAACTTTAAAATATTTTGTAATATGATTAATTAAGCCAAATTCTCCTAATTCAGCCAATGAAGTTCTATTTTGGTTTTTATCTTCTAACATGTTGCAAAGATAAGTAGTTGTAGATTGATAGCAATAAAATTAATACTTCTTAGTTTTAACAATACCATAAAACAATAATCAGTAATTTAGTAGCAGAAATTTATCTTATGAAACTTAAATCAATTTTACTTTTATTCGCAATTTTTATACTTCACTTTTCTTGTTCTAAAGATGAAGTTAATTTAGATATCGATAATGATGGTATAGAAAATACAATAGATAACTGCCCAAATACTGCAAATGCTAATCAATCTGATACAGATGGAGATGGTATTGGAGATACTTGTGATGATTTTAACGATTCTGATAATGATGGTGTAGAAGATTTTGAAGACAATTGTCCTAATACTGCAAACCCAAACCAAGAAGATACAGATGGTGATGGAGTTGGAGATGTTTGTGATACTACAGTTTCGAATAAAGTACCTTGTACAAATGGTTTTGCTGGTATATATCCATGTAAAGATTACGATCTTCTATTGCATTTACCTATGTCTACTTTTGGTTCTCAAGAAGCAAATGATTCTTGGGGCTGGACAGATGTAACAACCAATAAAGAATACGCAATTATGGGTGTATTAGATGGTACTGTCTTTGTTGATATTTCTGATACAGAAAACCCAATTTACTTGGGTAAATTACCTACAAGAACTGTAAATAGTGCTTGGAGAGATGTAAAGGTTTATGAAAATCATGCTTTTATTGTAAGTGAAGCTTCAAATCATGGCATGCAAGTTTTCGATTTAACAAGATTAAGAAATGTAGCAAACCCTCCAGAAACGTTTACATCTGATGTTGATTTTACAGATTTTGGAAATGCTCATAACATCGTTATTAATGAAGATTCTGGCTTTGGATATGCTGTTGGAACAAATCAATTTGGAGGTGGGCCATTTTTTATAAATATTCAAAATCCAAAAAATCCAGTTGCAGCAGGTGGTTTTTCTTCTGGTGGATATTCTCATGATGCACAAGTAGTAACTTATAATGGCCCTGATACAGATTACACAGGTCAAGAAATTTTAATTGGCAGTAATGGTGAAAGAAATGGTGCTAATGAAGTGGTGATTACAAACGTAACAGACAAAAATTCAGTAACAAGAATTGCTAAAATAGATTATTCAAATGATGGTTACACACACCAAGGATGGTTTACAGAAGACCAGCGTTATTTTATTGTTGGTGATGAGTTAGACGAATTAGAAGGTGATGTAAATACTACTAGAATATTGATTTTTGATTTGTTAGATCTAGACAATCCTGTATTATTATCTGAATATTTTGGACCAACAGAAGCTATAGATCATAATGGTTATGTAAAAGGTAATACTTTCTTTTTAGCAAACTATAGAGCAGGAGTTAGAATGCATGATATTTCTAATATTGCAGCTGGTACTATGACAGAAACTGGGTATTTTGATACTTACCCAAATGATGATAGCACTGCCTTTAATGGAGTTTGGAATGTATACCCTTTCTTTGATAGTGGTAAAATTTTAGTAAGTGATATAGAAAAAGGAATGTTTATCCTTCAGAAAAAATAAAAACCTATTTTGAACAAGTTTTTCTATTACATCTCTATTTGTATTATTTGTTTTTCTTGCACTAAACAAAGCGTAAATTTTGGAGGTAACACTCAATCTTTAACAATTGATGTAATAAAAACACTTGGAGGCTCTAAAAATGATGCTTTTTCATCTATAAAAAAAACTACTGATGGTGGCTTTATAGCTGTTGGCTATGCTCAAAGTTCAGATTTTGATATCAGCAATAAAAATAATGATAGTTATGACTATTGGGTAGTTAAATTTGATGCTGCAAATACTGTAGAATGGAGTAAAACTTTTGGAGGTTCTGATGATGATAGAGCAAGAGATATTTTACAACTTTCAGATGGTTCTTTCTTAATAACTGGTTTTAGTAGAAGTAATGATATAGATGTCACTTTAAATAGCGGAAATTACGATTTTTGGGTTCTTAAAATTAATATTGATGGAACCTTAGTTTGGGAAAAAAGTTTTGGGTTTTCTGGTGCAGATCAATCCTACATCATAAAACAAACAAGTGATGGTAATTTTCTTTTAGGAGGCTCTTTAGACGTTACTGCTTCTGGTGGCCAAGGAAACTCAAAAACAAGTAAACGTCATGCAGGAGGTGATTATTGGCTAATTAAAATAGACGAAAATGCAAATAAACTTTGGTCTAGGTATTATGGAGGTCAGTTTACAGATACACTTTTAGATATTGCTGAAACTGAAAAAGGAGATTATTTACTAACTGGGTATAGTGATAGCAGTGATACAGATATTTCTAACAACTTAGGCGAATACGATTTTTGGATTGTAAAAGTAAATAAGACTGGAGATGTAATCTGGGAGAGAAATTTTGGAGGATCACAAATAGATGAAGCTTTTTCGATTACTAAAACAACAGACAATCATTTTTTAATTGCTGGTAATACAAGAAGTGCTAACAAAGATGTAACTCTAAATAACGGTTCATCAGACATTTGGGTTATTAAAATTAACTCAGATGGAACATTAATTTGGGAACGTAATTTTGGAGGAACTTCATTTGATAATGCTAATAAAATTATTTCTGCAGAAAGAGGAGGGTTTTATGTTGTAGGTAGTTCTAGAAGTTCAGACATAGATGCAGCATCTAACTTTGGAAACAAAGATGTTTGGATTTTAAAAATAGATGCTACAGGAAATTTACAGTGGCAAAAAAATATTGGTGGTAGTAATTTAGATGAAGCTAGCTCAGTAATAGAATTACAAAATGGTTCATTAATTGTTTCAGGAGAATCTTGGAGTTCTGATAATGATATTCTAGAAAACAAAGGCTTTTCTGATGGTTTAATAGTAGTTTTAAAATAATACAGTGAAAAAAATAATTTGGTTTTTTGTCATCATCGCATTTACTTCTTGTAAAGACGATACAGATTGTTGTGTTAATCTAGAACCTGTAAATGTTACCCTAAAATTTACGCATAATTGGGATGGAACTCCTGTAACAGCATCAGATTTTAATTCATTTAATTATGTTACAGAAAATGGAGAATCTGTGAGCATAGAAAGATTAAGATATGTAGTTTCTAATGTTAATTTAGGTGGCGAATCTAAACCTTATCAGCTTGTTGATTTAGGAATTAATTCAGGTTTTGAAATCACCTTTAACAATGTTGCTCAGGGTGTAAATAATTTAAATTTCACATTCGGATTTTCAGATGCAGATAACATAGATGGTGTTTATCAAGATTTAAATACAGTTTCATTTAATGTTCCAGGCATGTTAGGTGGTGGTTATCATTACATGCAATTTGATGGTAAATACAAAGACACTAACAATCTAGATGCGAATTTTAATTATCATGCAATTAGAGCTGTTAATAGATCTGACCCAAATAATTTGATTTTTGAAGACACTTCATTTTTAGTAGATTTTGGCAGTGTAACCATTACAAATAAAGCCACAATTGAAATAAAGATGAATATTGCTGAATGGTTTAAAAATCCAAATACCTGGAATTTAAACCAACTAAACACTGTTTTAATGCCAAATTTCGAAGCTCAAAAATTAATAAGTGCTAATGGAAAATCTGTATTTTCTTTAGGTGATATTTTACAATAAAATATGAGGAAAATAGGGTTAAATTTAATTTTTATTTTTTGTCTGATGAGCTGTTCCTCTTCAGAAGAAGAGTATATACCTGTTCCTTATCAACTAGAAATACCTCAACTTTTTAAAGAAAAATTAATAGCTCCTGCTATACCAAATAATAATCCATTAACACAAGAAGGGGTTGCTTTAGGTAAAAAACTTTTTTTTGATAAAAAACTTTCTGGTGATGGTACACAATCTTGCGCAAGCTGTCATCATCCACAAAAAGCATTTACAGATAATTTACAATTTAGTGTTGGAATTGATGGTAAACAAGGAAGCAGAAATTCAATGCCATTATTTAATTTAGCTTGGAATTTTGATGAAAAATTTGCTTGGGATGGAAAAGACTTTACACTAGAAAATCAAGCTCTAGAACCTGTTGCAAACCCCATAGAATTGCATGCAGATTGGAGAAAAGTTGCAGAGCGTTTACAAAACGACGCTGAATACCCGACTTTATTTAGCCAAGCTTTTGGTACCACAAAAATCGATTCTACATTAATCACAAAAGCTTTAGCACAATTTGAAAGAACTTTAATTTCTGGAAATTCAAAATTCGATAAATTTTTACTTGGTGAAGTTGCTCTAACTCCAGAAGAACAAAATGGATTTGACGTATTTATGGATGAAGCTAAAGGCGATTGTTTTCATTGTCATGGAAGTAATAACAATCCTCTATGGACAGACAATCAATTTCATAACAATGGTTTAGATCGTTCTTTCACAGATTTAGGTTTGGGTGTAGTAACTGGAGATCCTGCAGATCATGGAAAATTTAAATCGCCCTCATTAAGAAATCTAAAATTTACAGCACCATATATGCATGATGGACGATTTGCAACTTTAGAAGAAGTCATTAATCACTATTCAGAAGGATTACAAGCTTCACCAACTATAGATCCTTTAATGAAAAAAGTAAATCAAGGAGGGGTAAACTTAACTCCAAAAGATAAAGCTGACCTAAAAGCCTTTCTACTAACACTTTCTGATGAAGAGTTTATCAACAATCCAGACTTCAAAGAATAATCAATAAAACCAATGGTTTCATTAGTCTTGTTAATACGAATTTAACTTTTTTGTTGAAGTTATATCGTATATTTGCAGACAATTTAGATTTAATCTATGTAAACATTATGATAAAGGTATCAGACACAGCAAAGAAAAAAGTCAGAGAGTTGATGCAAGAAGATGGCTTTAACCCAAGCACAGACTACGTTAGAGTAGGTGTAAAGAGTGGTGGTTGTTCAGGTTTATCCTATGATTTAACTTTCGATAATAAACAAGAAGAAAACGATAAGATTTTTGAAGAAAATGAGGTAAAAATCATTGTTGATAAAAAGAGCTTTTTATATTTAGTAGGTACCACTTTAGAGTATTCAGGTGGTTTAAATGGTAAAGGCTTTGTTTTTAATAACCCAAACGCAAATAGAACTTGTGGTTGTGGAGAATCATTTTCACTTTAAAAAAAGACAAACATGTCAAAATATACAGAAGACGACTTAAAAGAAGAATTAAAAACCAAAGAATATGAATATGGTTTTTATACTGATATAGAAAGTGATAAGTTTGAGAAAGGTTTAAACGAAGATGTAGTTCGTGCTATTTCTAAAAAGAAAAACGAACCAGAATGGATGACTGAATGGCGTTTAGAAGCTTATAGAGTTTGGGAAAAAATGACAGAGCCAGAATGGGCTAATGTTAAATATCCTAAACCAAACTTTCAAGAAATTGCTTACTACTCAGCTCCAAAGAAAAAACCAAAATTAAATTCTTTAGACGAAGTAGATCCAGATTTATTAGAGACTTTTAAGAAACTAGGAATTTCTATAGACGAACAAAAGAAGTTAGCCAATGTTGCTGTTGATATTGTTATGGACTCTGTTTCTGTGGCAACAACTTTCAAGAAAACATTAGCAGAAAAAGGTATTATTTTTATGCCAATTTCTGAAGCAATTCAAGAACATCCTGAGTTGGTTAAAAAATATTTAGGAACTGTTGTACCTACAACCGATAATTTTTATGCAGCTTTAAATTCTGCAGTATTTTCTGATGGTTCTTTCTGTTATATTCCAAAAGGCGTAAAATGTCCAATGGAATTGTCAACTTATTTTAGAATAAATGAAGGAGGTACAGGGCAGTTTGAAAGGACTTTAGTCGTTGCAGATAAAGGAAGTTATGTTTCTTATTTAGAAGGCTGTACTGCTCCACAAAGAGATGAAAACCAATTGCATGCTGCAGTTGTAGAATTAATAGCTTTAGACGATGCAGAAATAAAATACTCTACTGTACAAAACTGGTTTCCTGGAGATGCAGAAGGTAAAGGTGGTGTATTTAACTTTGTTACCAAAAGAGGTTTATGCGAAACCAATGCAAAAATTTCTTGGACACAGGTTGAAACTGGTTCTGCAGTCACTTGGAAATACCCAAGCTGTATTTTAAAAGGAAACAACTCTGTAGGTGAATTTTATTCGATAGCAGTAACAAATCATTTTCAACAAGCAGATACTGGAACTAAGATGATTCATTTAGGTAAGAATACCAAATCAACTATAATTTCTAAAGGTATTTCTGCTGGTAAATCTCAAAATAGTTATAGAGGACTTGTACAGGTAAATTCTAGAGCCGAAAATGCTCGTAATTTCTCTCAATGTGATTCTCTTTTAATGGGTAATGAATGTGGTGCACATACTTTTCCATACATAGAAGCTAAAAATAAAACGGCTCAAATAGAACACGAAGCTACCACTAGTAAAATTGGTGAAGACCAATTATTCTACTGTAACCAAAGAGGTATAGATACAGAAAAAGCAATTGCTTTAATTGTAAACGGTTTTAGTAAAGAGGTTTTAAATAAATTACCAATGGAATTTGCTGTTGAAGCTCAAAAATTACTAGAAATTAGCCTAGAAGGTTCTGTAGGATAACAAACAAATTTTAAACCAAACCCATGAAAAAATTACTTTTCTTATTTATTGCTGTTAGCATTGTAAGTTGTAAAAATTCTGATAAAAAGGTTGAAGAAACTAAAAAACCAGAAGTAAAGCTATTCCAATTAGTTGGTGGTTCTATATTGGTTAAAAAATTAGAAGTTTTTTCTCAAGATACTACTTATACTGGGCAGTCTAAACAATTTACAGATGCTTACTATGTAATATCTCATCCCAAAGGAAACTTAATGTGGGATGCAGGTTTACCAGAACAATTGGTAATGCCAGAACCTTATGATGAACCAAGTGGAGTGTATAGAATTCAAAGACCAGACTCTCTAGCAAATCAATTAAAATCTATAGGTTTTAAAATTAATGATTTTAAATACTTTGCTATGTCTCACTCACATTTTGATCATACAGGACATGCAAACTATTTAAAAGACGCTACTCTATTAATTCAAGAAAACGAATATAATGCTAACCTAGCAGATACATTACAACAAAAAAATGCTGCTATGAATGCTTTAACTAATGTTAGAAAAATCAATGGAGATTATGATGTTTTTGGTGATGGTACTGTTGTCATTAAATACATGCCTGGTCATACAATTGGTCATCAAGTATTATATGTTGAAGTTGCAGGTTTAGAAAAACCAGTTCTTTTGACTGGTGATCTATATCATTTTGAAGAAAACAGAGAAAATAAAGGAGTGCCATCTTTTAATTACGATGTAAAACAAACCTTAGAAAGTATGGATAAGTTTGAGGCTTTTGCTAAAGAAAAAAATGCAACAGTTATTATTCAGCACTCTCCAAAAGATTATAAAAAATTAGAAAATTTATTAAATAGCTTATAGCCAAATGCTTAAGCAAATAGCTTATACAAGATGTTAAAGATTAAAAATTTACATGCAGAAATAGAAGAAAAGTCAATTTTAAAAGGATTGAATATAGAAGTAAATGCAGGAGAGGTTCATGCAATTATGGGACCAAATGGAGCAGGTAAAAGTACACTTGCCAACATTATTGCTGGTAAAGAAGAATATGAAGTTACAGATGGTACTATTGAGTTAAATGGTGAAGATATTAGTGAATTAGCTCCTGAAGAAAGAGCTCATAATGGAGTGTTTTTATCATTTCAATATCCTGTAGAAATTCCTGGAGTTTCTGTAACCAATTTTATTAAAACAGCTATCAACGAAACTAGAAAAGCAAAAGGTTTAGAAGATATGCCTGCAAAAGATATGCTTAAGAAAATTCGTGAAAAATCTGAGCTTTTAGAAATCGATAGAAAGTTCTTATCTCGTTCTTTAAATGAAGGTTTTTCTGGTGGAGAAAAGAAACGTAACGAAATCTTTCAAATGGCTATGTTAGAACCAAAATTAGCCATCTTAGATGAAACTGATTCTGGTTTAGATATTGATGCTTTAAGAATTGTAGCAAATGGTGTTAATAAATTAAAATCTAAAGATAATGCTGTAATTGTAATTACACACTACCAAAGATTATTAGATTATATAGTGCCAGATTATGTACATGTTTTACACGATGGTAAAATCGTAAAAACTGGTGATGCTTCTTTAGCCCTAGAGCTTGAGAAAAAAGGATATGATTGGATTAAACAAGAACTAGTATAAGTTCACAGTATATCAGTTGCAGTATGCACTTAAAATTTGTACACTGAAACAATAAAAAATAAAAATTCAGTCTAAAAGAGGTTAAGCAACTTTAGATGCTAAACTGATAACTGAAGACTGATCACTGAAGACTGAAATGATGGAATTAAAAGATAAAATACTTTCTTCTTATGTTGCTTTTGAAAACGGAGTAAACATGAACTCAGATGTTCATGAAATTCGTTCTAAAGCACTTGAGAATTTCGAAAAGCTTGGTTTCCCAACCAAAAAATTAGAAGCATGGAAATACACTTCTTTAAACACAATTTTAAAGAACGATTATAGTATTTTTCCTGATAGAGAAAAAGCCATAGAGTTAGCTGATGTAAAAAAGTATTTTATACATGATATAGATACGTATAAAGTAATTTTTATTGACGGTAAATACAGCTCTTTTTTGTCTGCAACAACTCACGAAAATTTTGATGTTTGTTTAATGTCTTCTGCTTTAAACAAACCAAAGTATAAGCCTATTATAGAAAATTATTTCAACAAAGTTGCAAAGCAAGACAATTTAACAAGCTTAAACACAGCTTTTGCTTCTGAAGGAGCTTACATCTATATCCCAAAAAATATAGAAGTACAAAAACCAATTCAGATTATCAACTTTACAACAGGTTCTGAACCAGCAACTATGATTCAGCCAAGAAATTTAGTTGTAGTTGAAGAAAATTCGCATGTTCAAATTATAGAACGTCATCAAAGTTTAACTTCTAATGCTGTCTTAACTAATGTTGTAACTGAAGTTTTTGCTGCAAGAAATGCAACTGTAGATTACTATAAAATACAGAATGATAATGAAAAGGCATCTTTAGTTGATAATACTTATATTGATCAAAAAACAAATAGTGAGGTTTCTGTGCACACATTCTCTTTTGGAGGAAATATTACAAGAAACAATTTGAATTTTTATCAAAATGGAGAACATATTAACTCTATTTTAAAAGGGGTTACTATAATTGAAGGTAAACAACATGTAGATCATCATACTTTAGTTCATCATATAGAGCCAAATTGTGAGTCTCATCAAGATTATAAAGGAATTTATGATGAGCGTTCAACAGGTGTTTTTAATGGTAAGGTAATTGTAGAAAAAGAAGCTCAGAAAACAAATGCTTATCAACAAAATAACAATGTTTTAGTTAGTGATAAAGCTACTATTAATGCTAAACCTCAATTAGAAATTTTTGCAGACGATGTAAAATGTTCACATGGTTGTACCATAGGTCAATTAGATGATGACGCTTTATTTTACATGCAACAAAGAGGTATTCCACAAAAAGAAGGTAAAGGATTATTAATGTATGCCTTTGCTAATACTGTTTTAGAAAGTGTAAAAATACCAGAGGTTAAATCGAGAATTACAAAATTAATTGCCAATAAATTAGGCGTTAACATTGGTTTTGAATTATAAAAATTAAAAAAACCTAACAATATAAAACCACTTTTTTAAGTGGTTTTTTTATTTTTTGTAACTTTAAGAAAACTTTTAAGAGATGAATAAAAATATAAAAACAATATTGTTAGTAGTCGGCATTATATTATTAGCCTATGGTTTTTACACTATGGTTGTTCCAGAAACAAAAGTAGCTGTTGGAGATGTTAGTCTTGTAGAAGCTCAAGATAATACAAACGCCTACATAGCTATTGCATTAGGAATTTTAGCTGTTGTTTTAAGCTTAATTAAAGGTAAAAATTAAAATAAATATTTTATCAATTTAATGGCCAACTGCTGCAGGATTTAAGATAACAAACTCAGTTCTTCTGTTTGCTAAATGTTCTTCTTCTGTACATTTTACACCATTTTTACAATCATTAATTAATTGCTCTTCTCCAAAACCTATTGCCAAAATTCTTTGTCTGTTAATACCTTTTTCTAAAAGCCAAATTAAAACAGAATTTGCTCTTTTATCAGATAATATATAATTATAATCATCTCTTCCTCTGCTGTCTGTATGTGCTTTTATTTGAATAATTAATTGAGGGTATTTATTCATAATATCTGCAACTTTTTGTAATTCTTTCTCAGATTCAGATTTTATTATTGCTTTGCCTAAATCAAAATATATAGGATCTATATTTAACATCATCTGATTTCTTACATTGATAAAATGATCGTTTTCTTCTGGTGTTAAAAGTAGGTCTACAATTAAATTACTATTTTCATCTAAATTTTTTATTTGTTGCTTAAAGTGTTGTTTAGAGGCAACAATTTTATAATTCTTTTTGCAATTAACTTCAAATGAATAAAAGCCCTCGTTATTTGTTAAAACTGTCTCTAATTCTATATTATCATTATAGATTTTTACAGATGTGTTTAACAAGGGTTTATTATTCTTAGAGCTTCTTACAATACCTTGTATTGTCTCTAAACAAGAAAATTTAGGCGCATTTAGCTCTGTTAGAGCATAAATATCATCATCTCCTTTACCTCCTTTTCTATTTGAAGAAAAATAGCCTGTATTTTTACCTTTTTGTTTTACAAAAGCAAAATCATCTTTATTACTATTGATAGGAAAACCTAAATTTATTGGCTTAAAATAATTGCCTTGTTTATTTATTGCTGTAGCATAAATATCTAAATCTCCCTTAGAGTCAGTAAATCCGTTAGAAGAATAGTATAAAACATTATTTTCATCTATAAATGGAAACATTTCTTTTTGAGAAGTATTTACAGTTGTTCCTAAATTTTTAGGTTCGCTGTAAGAACCATCAGTATTAATATCTACAACATAAATATCTGTTTCTCCATAAGAATCTGGTCTATCTGAAATAAAATAAAGTTTAGTGTTGTCTGAATTTAAAACTGGATGACCAGAACTAAATTCATCACTATTAAAAGGCAATCTTTCTATATCTATCCATTTACCATCATCATTAATTGTTGCTTTATAAATTTGAATTAAATTAACCCCTTCTTTATTGGTTCTATATTCTTTATGGAAGTAGTTGTTTCTATCAAAATAAACCGTTTTAAAATCATTTGAGAAGGTTAAATTAGACTCATGGTATTTTGTGTCTATTTTGTTTCCAAAATGTTTTATATCTATTATTTCGCCATCATTATTTAAAGTTCCTTGATAAAGTCTTAAAAAAGGTTCATGATTTCCAGACCAAACTCTTTTCATAAAAACAGATTTTCTAGCAGAAGAAAATACTACTAAAGAATCTTTATAAAATGTAACACCAAAGTCTTGAAATTCTTTATTAGAATTTATATTTTTTATGATATAATTCTCTTCTTGTGCACAAGTAATTGCAATGATAAAAAAGAGAAGTATTTGTATTATTTTTTTCATAATTATATTTTAAAAGAATCTTGGACTTTTTAAATTTCTTCTATTAAAATCTATCAGTAACATTAGTTCATGAGAACCAAAATTAAAGTTGCCAAAATTACCAATACTTTGATCGTAAGAATACCCTATTCTCATATCTTCATTCAATAAAAAGCCTATAACACCAGATAAAGATTTATTAAATCTGTAAGACAGCCCAAACTCAAATTTTTCTTGCCAAAGTAAATTAGCAGAAATATCTACAGATAAAGGAGCATTTTTAACTCCTCTAATCATAGTAGAAGGTTTTAGTTTTAAATCATCATAAATATCAAAAACATAACCAGAAGTAATAAAATAGTGCATTTCTTCTGAGGCAGTAGAAACAACTCCTGCAGATTTTTCTAGATATCTTGTTTTAAGCAAATTTGGAATAGAAAAACCAGCATAAAATTTATCAGTATAAAAATAAGCTCCTGTTCCAAAGTTAGGTGCAGTTCTGTCTATGGGGATATTTAATGGATCGTTATTATTGTTTACAGTTAAGGTATTTACTTGCAAAGAAGTAACACCTGCTTTTAAACCCAAAGCTAATCTACTATTCTCTGATGTAACAATTGTAAAAGAAAAATCTCCAAAGATATTAGTTTCTCTTACTGGTCCTATTCTATCTGCTATAACAGAAAGCCCTAAACCAACAGATCTACCTACAGGTGAATGAGCTGCTAATGTTAATGTTCTTGGACTGCCTTCTATACCTACCCATTGAGATCTACCTAAAATACCAACACTTAAAACACCTTTAGAACCTGCATATGCAGGGTTTATAACATTCATGTTATAATTGTATTGGGTAAAGAGTGGGTCTTGTTGACCATGTATTGAAATTGCAATCAGTAAAAGAGTACAACTTATTATATATTTAATGCTTTTCATATGCTTTTATATCTTTTATCTTCTTAAATAAACCCAACCTGTTTTTGGTGTTCTGTTACCATCGTTAAAATAAATGGTATAGAAATAAGTAGCAGAAGGTAAAATGCCATTATTTATTGATGTACCATCCCAATATGTTGGTTGTGAATTAGGGTTTCCATTATGTTTATAATCAAACACTTTGTCTCCATATCTATTGATAATTACAATTCGGAATTTAGGATACTCTACGTGTAAATTCGGAATTTCAAAAGTCTCATTAATATTGTCTCCATTTGGAGAGAAACTTTGTGGAATTGTAACTTTAATATTTGGTGACACAGTACTTATTTCTGCATAATCATCTTCATTTATATCTGAGTTATTTGGTGTAGAATCTGGGTCTGATTCTGTTACATTTGTTACCTCTGCTATATTTATCCAATTACCGAAATTCAATACTTTTACAGTAATCGCTAATGTCTCTGAAGTATTATTTGCTAAAGTTGCTAAAGACCAAATACCAGTGAAATTATCATAACTACCTAAAGATGGTGTTGCTCTAACAAAAGCATATCCTGTAGGAATTAAGTCTGTAACTTCTATGTTTGTTGCATTACTTGGACCATTATTTGTGAGCGTTAATGTAAATACAATATTAGCATCTACTAAAGGATTATTGTTGTTTACACTCATATTTAACTCTAAATCTGCAGATGAACTTGGTGTTATAAGTACACAAGATTTATTATTGGTTACATCTGAATCTCCTTGATTTATATTGGTTACTTCTGCACAATTTTCATAGTCTCCTGTACTCAATACTTCTGCCTGTATTATTAATACTTTACTATCTGATATAGACACATTACCAACACTCCATAAACCTGTTCTATTGTCATAAGTTGATGAACTATTGTAACTGATAAATCTTAATCCTGATGGTAATACATCTGTAACTTCTACACCTGTTGCAGTATTAGGGCCTGCATTTGATACCGAAATTTCATAATTGATTATATCACCTACAATTGGTGTAGTACTTCCTAAAACTCTTTTTACAATAGCAACATCAACAACAGAACCAGGAGTTATTGAAACTGAACCTGTGTTATTAGATGAATCACTATCAGATTGATCTGCTGTTAAATTTGATGTCGTATTTGTAATGGTTAGACCTGTTGTACCTGTATTAACTGTTGCGTTTATATCTAAAGTAACAGTGTCTCCATTATTTATAGAACCAATGGTCCATAAACCTGTTGCTGGATTATATGTTCCATTTGCAGTAGAATTACTTACATAGGTTACACCTACAGGAAGCACATCTTCTATAGAAACATTAGTAGCTGTATCTGGACCATTATTAGTAACCGTAATTTGGTAAGTAATTACTTCTGATTCATTAGGTGAATTGTTAGAAACTGTTTTAGTTACAGCTAAATCTGAACTTGTAACAGTTATTGTTTCGTCTAAATCATCTGTAGTATCATCTGTATCTGTCTGATCTTGAATTTTACTAATTGTATTAACAATGGTTTGTCCTCCTGTATTAGCATCTATACTAACTTGAATTGTTAATGTTTCAATAGTGCCAGAATCTAAGTTGCCAATATTCCAAGTAGGATTCGTCCAAATTCCTTCACTTGGTGTTGCACTTACTAGGGTTAATCCTGTTGGTAAAATATCTGTTATCACTAAACCTGTAGCTCTTGCAGGTCCTTTATTTTCTGCTTGAATTGTATAGGTAATAATATCGCCAATATTTGGTGTATTATTATCTACAGTTTTAGAAACTACAACATCTACGTTTACTTGAGGTACAATACCTGCACAAGCATAATCATCTTCTGTTGTTACACCATTATTAGGTGTTGAATCTGAATCATTTTGATCTGCAGCTATAACTTCTGCACAATTTACATAGTCTCCAGAACTTAAAACTTCTGCCTCTATAAATAGAATTTTTGTGTCACCATTTACTAAGGTGCCAACATTCCATTCTCCAGTAGTTTCATTATAAATTGATGAACTATTATATCTTACAAACTTCAATCCTGTTGGTAATAAATCTTGAACAACAACTCCTGTTGCAGTATTAGGACCATCATTTTTAACTACAATTTCATAACTTACAATATCTCCTGTAATAGGTGATGTATTATTACCTAATACTTTCTTAGTTAAGCTTAAATCTATAGAAGAACCAGGAACAATAGTTACAGTACCAACATTATTAGAACTATCTGGATCTCCTTGATCTGCTGTTAAATTTGATGTAGTATTTGTAATACTATTTAATGATGTATTTGCATCTACAGTAGCATTTATTGTTAAAGTTACATTGTCTCCATTATTTATAGAACCAATAGTCCATAAACCTGTTGCTTGATTATAATTTCCTGTATTTGCAAAATGACCAACATAAGTAACTCCTAAAGGAAGTACATCTTCTAAACTAACTCCTGTTGCATCAGAAGGTCCTTTATTTTCTACAGTAATTCTATAAACTATGGTATCACCCTCTTTTGGAGAATTGTTAGACACAGTTTTAATAACTTCTAAATCTGAACTTTGAACAGTTAAAGACTCTGTATTATCATCTAAAGTTTGATTAGTATCTGTTTGATCTTGAGAATTAGAAATTGTATTAATTAAGGTTAAACCTAATGTGCCTGGATCTACTAAAACAGATAATGTTAGTGTTTCTGAACCTCCAGGAGGTAAAGTACCAACTGTCCAATTTGGAGCATTCCATAATCCTGTAGATGGAAGAGCTTGGTTATAAGTAAGACCACTTGGTAAGTTATCTGTTACCACTAAATTAGTTGCTGTAGCTCCTCCATTGTTAGTCACTGTTATTGTATAAGTAACTATGTCTCCTTCATTAGGTGTATTATTATCTACAACTTTTGTTAAAACGATATCAGAGAAACTATTAACAGTTATCGTTTCTGTTAAATCATCACTTACTAAATCTGGATCTGATTGATCTCCAGTTGCAGCTGTTGTAATATTTGTAATAGTTTGTCCACTTGTACCAGGATTTACAGAAGCAGTAATTGTTAGCACTTTAGAAGTGCCATTAGGTACTGATCCTAAGACCCATAAACCTGAACCAGGATTATATGTTCCATTGCTTGTATCACTTACATAAGTTACTCCTGAAGGTAATAAGTCTGTTAAATTTACATTAGTAGCATCAGATGGTCCTTGGTTTTCTACTGTAATTGTATATACTACAATATCTGATTCATTTACTACACTTAAATTTGCTGTTTTTGTAGTTACCAACTCTGCATTGGTTACAGTAATTGTTTCTGTTAAATCATCTAAAGTAGCTTCAGAATCTATTTGGTCATGAGTTTTTGTTATTGTATTTACAATTGTCTTACCTGCACCATTTGCATTAACAATAGCTTGTATTGTTAGCGTTGCTGAACTACCAGAGGCTAAAGAACTTACTTGCCAATTTGGCGCTGTCCAAGTACCAACACTTGGGGTAACAACTCCATAGGTTAAATCGTTTGGTAATGCATCTGTAATTACTAAGTTAGTAAGTAATGCAGGGCCTCTATTTGTTGCTGTAATTGAATAAGTAATAATATCACCAACATTTGGAGTTGCATTGTCTACAATTTTTGTAACATGTACATCTGTTGCGTTATCAACTATAAACCCTGCAGTTAATATATTACCATTATCTGTTGGGTCTGATTGGTCACCAATAGCTTTTGTTGCTGTATTAATAATTGTATTTCCTGCTTGACCACTATCTACAGAAGCGCTTATGTTTAAAGTAACAGCTTCTTTATTTTGTATATCTCCTATATTCCAATTACCAGATCCGTTATTATAAGATCCTTTAGAAACAGTATGAGTTAAATAAGTAGTACCAACTGGCAATACATCTGTTAATGAAACATCTGTAGCATCAGAATTTCCATCATTAAACACAGTTATTGTAAACACTACAACTTCTCCTTCATAAGCAATGTTGTTAGAACCACTAGAAGTAGATACAGTTTTTGTAGTAACTAAATTGCTACTAGTAACAATTATAATAGCATCTAAAGTATCTGTTGTTGTATCTGAATCTGTTTCTGTACCTGTTGCTGCAGTTGCAGAGTTGGTAATAACACTTCCTCCTGTGCCAGCGTTTACAGTAGCTTGTATTTTTAATACTTTGGTTTCGCCATTTACAAGAGTTCCAATTGTCCATAGACCTGTTGTGCTGTTATAAGATCCAGATGCATCATCACTAACATAAGTAACTCCAGCAGGAAGCACATCTGTTAAACTTACATTTGTTGCAGTACTTGGTCCATTATTTTCTACCTTAATAGAATATTCTATAGTTTCTAATTCATTTGGATTAGAATTACTAACTGTGTTTGTTGTTACTAAATCTATACTATTCACTGTTATAGAAGCAGATAATACATCACCAATAGCAGTTGGGTCTGATTGATCTGCAACAGCAGCTGTAGTTGTATTAATAATATCGTTTTGTAATGCACCTGTTCCTAAATCAACAGTCGCAGAAATATTTAATGTTTTAACTTCTGTATTTAAAACACTTCCAATACTCCAAACTCCACTTGTAGGATTATAAGTTCCATTAGAATCATCCGTTAAATAAGTTACTCCATTTGGTAAAATATCAACTAATGAAACGTTTGTTGCAGTACTTGGTCCATTATTAGTTACATTAATCGTATAAATAATTGTTTCTCCCTCATTTGGAGTGCTATTATTAACTGTTTTTTCTGTAACTAAATTTACACTTGTTACATTTATTGAAACTGAAGTTATGTCTCCAACAGTTGTTGGATCTGATTGATCTGCAGTTGCAGCAGAAATTGAATTTACAATGGTTGTACCTCCTGTTCCAGAATTTACAGTTGCTGTTATTGTTAAGGTTTCATTATCTCCATTATCTAAATTTAATCCATCCCAAATACCTGAACCTGAATTATAAGTACCATCTGTTGTATTATGTGAAACGTAGGTTAATCCTGCAGGTAAAACATCTATTAAACTTACATTGGTTGCTCTACTAACTCCATTATTGGTAATATTTACAGAAAGAGTAATTGTGTCTCCTTCATTTGGATTTGCATTATCTACTGTTACCTCAGAAACTAAATTAGAAGATGTAACAACTACTGTTTCTGTTAAATCGTCTACAGTAGCATTAGTATCTGTTTGATTTTGTGTATGCGAAATTATATTGGTTAGTGTTAACCCTCCTGAACCAGCATCTACTGTTGCTTGTAATGTTAATGTTTGTGGATCATTAACAGATAGTTTAGAAATTGACCAATTAGGAGCACTCCAAACACCTGAAGTAGCTGAAGCCAAACCGAATGTTAAACCAGTTGGTAAAATATCTGTTAAAACAAAATTTGAAACCTCTGCACCAGATTTATTTTCTACTGTTATTGTGTATGTTAAAACATCACCAACATTTGGTGTAGCATTATCAACTGTTTTTGTGATAGCTATATCTGAGTTATTTGAAACAAATACATTTACAGATAAAAGATCTGGTACATTGTTTTTATCTGTTTGGTCTCCTATAGCTGCTGTTGTTGTTGTTGTAATTGTTTTTCTATTGGTACCAACATTTACTTGTGCAGAAATTCTAAGTTCTTTAGAATCTCCAGATGTTATAGAACCAATAGACCATAACCCTGAACCTATGTTGTAATTTGTGCCTGCTGAAGCTGTAAAGCTGTCATAAGTTAAATCATTTGGTAATAATGAGGTTAGACTAACATTAGTAGCATCATTTGGTCCTTGATTATTTACAAGAATTGTAAAGGTTACAATATCATTCTCATTTGGATTTGCATTATCAACAGAAATAGTAGTAACTAACTCTGCACTTGCTACTGTAATAGAAGCGCTTAAAACATCACCTGTTGTAATTAAATCTGTTTGGTCTCCTGTAGCTGCTGATGTTGTATTTACAATTGATGTACCAGCTGTACCTGCATCTACAACAGCATCTATGTTTATCGTTTTTGTTGCACCATTGGTTAAATTTCCTATAGACCAAATACCAGTACTTGTATTGTAAGATCCAGAAGCATTATCACTAACATAAGTAACACCTGTAGGTAATATATCTGTTAATGTTACCCCTGTTGCATCACTTGGCCCTGAATTAGTAACCGAAATTGTATATGTTATGGTGTCTCCTTCATTTGGAGAATTATTATTTACAGTTTTGGTAGTTATTAAGTTTGAACTAGTAACTGTTATACTTTCATTAAAATCGTCTTGTGTTAGATTGTTATCTGTTTGATTTTGTGTATTAGCAACAATATTCGTTAAAGTTTTTCCTCCTGTACCAGCATCAACAGTAGCACTTATTGTTAATGTTGCTGTTGCACCACTATTTAAAGTACCAATTGCCCAGTTATTTGGAGTCCAACTACCAGAACTTGTAGTACCATTTAAATATGTTAATCCTGTTGGAAGTGTGTTTACAATATTTAAATTACCAACCTGAGTAGGCCCATTATTTAAAGCTGTAATTGTAAACGTTACAGTGTCTCCAACATTTGGAGTACTATTATCTACTGTATTTGTTAATACAATATCTGCTTCATTTCTTACAGTAATACTAACACTTGCAGAGTTATTTGCTAAATTAGAATCAGAAAAAGTAGCACTTGCATTCGTAGTTGTATTTGTAATTACAGAACCTCCTGTACCAGCATCAACAGTAGTTGTAATGTATAAGGTAGCTATCTCATTTTTAGATAAATTACCAATATTCCAAAGACCTGTAACACTATTAAATGTTCCATAAGAAGTTGTATGACTTGAATACGTTACTCCAGAAGGTAAATTATCTGTTATAGAAACATTAGAAGCTGTGCTTGGCCCATTATTTGTAACTGTTAAAGTATAGACAACTGAATCTCCTTCATTAGGATTTAACTTACTAGCTGTTAAATTTGTACTTAAATCGTTATTAATTACATTAAAAGTAGAAATTAAAACATCATTTACTGTTGTTATATCTACTTCTGTTGCTTCTGCTGTTTGAGTAATTATGTTTGAAACTGTTTTACCTGCAGCTGATACATTAACCTGAGCTGTTATATATATAGTTGCTGACGATCCACTTGTTAAACTACCTATTGTCCATAATCCAGAATTAGCATCATATGCTCCAGAACTAGTATCAGATATATAGGTAACATCTGAAGGTAATTGATCTATTAAAGTAACATTAGTGGCATCACTTGGCCCATTATTGGTAACTGTAAGCGTGTAAACCACTGAATCAGAAACATTAACTTCAGTAACATTTACAGAATTTACGGTAACTAAATCTGCACTTGTTACATTTATAGTTGCAGATAAACTATCTCCAACACTAGTTGGGTCTTTTTGATCTGCAGTGGCTGCAAGTGCTGTATTAGTAATCGTCGTATTTGCTGTACCAGTGTTTACAGTTGCTGTTATGTTTAAAGTTTCAATTGCTCCAGCAACTAAGTTTCCAATTGTCCATATACCTGAAGTTGCATTGTACATTCCTGAATCATCAGATTTGTAGGTTACACCAGAAGGCAATCTGTCTATTAAAGCAACATTTGTCGCATCATTTCCTGCATTGTTAGTTACTGTAATTGTATAAACAACGTCTTGACCTACAGTAGGATTTGAAACATTTACAGTTTTGGTTGTTACTAAATCTGTACTTGATACTGTTAATGATGCAGATAAACTATCTGAAGTAGTATTATTATCTGATTGATCTGAAACTAAATTACTTGCTGTATTAGTTATTGTTGTCCCAGATGTGCCAGTGTTAATTGAAGCTTCAATAATTAATAATGCACTTGATCCACTTGATAAATCTCCTATTGTCCAAAGACCAGAACCTTGATTGTAAGAACCATTTGTTGCATTGCTATTTACATAAGTAACTCCAACTGGTAAAACATCTGTTATAGCTACATTAGTTGCATTACTTGAGCCTGTATTATTTGTAACTGTTATAGAATAAGTAACTATATCACCTTCATTTGGTAAAGTATTATTAACTGTTTTTGTTGCAAATAAATCAACAGAAGTAACTGTAATAGATTCTGAAATATCATCTGGTGTAGCATTAGAATCTGTTTGATCTTGAGTATTAGAAATAGTGTTTACAATTGTATTTCCTCCTTGATCATTATCTACAGTTGCTGTTATTATTAAACTATTAGTTACACCAGAAGCTAAACTAGAAAGTGTCCAAGTAGAAGCACTTGTATCCCAAACACCAGTTCCTGCAAATTCGTTAACAAAAGTTAAACCAGATGGCAATATATCTGTAATAACCAAATTGGTAACATTTGAAGGACCATTATTTGTAACAGATATTGTGTAATTAATTGTATCTCCAGCATTTGGTGTTGCATTATCTACAGTTTTAGATAAAACAACATCTGCAAAATTACCTATATTAATTGTAGATGAAAGTACATCTGTAGTTGTGTTTGGATCTGCTTGATCTCCTGTTGCTGCTGTTGTTGTTTTAGTTATTGATGTTCCTCCTGTACCACTGTTAACTGTTGCTGTTATTTCTAGTGTTGTAGTTGTGTTTTTGGCTATATTTCCAATAGACCAAAGACCAGAAGAATTATTATAAGTTCCACTTCCTGAATCACTAACATAAGTTAAACCTGTTGGTAAAATTGTATTTAGTGAAGCGTTTGTTTCGTTATTAGGACCATTATTGGTTACAGATATTGTGTATTTTATAGTATCTCCTTCATTTGGTGTTGGGTTATCTACACTAATAGAAGTTACCAAATCACTCTGTGTTACATTAATTACTACAGAAAGTACGTCTCCAGCAGTATTAGTATCTGCTACATTACCTTTTGCTGCAGTTGTAGTAGTTGTTATTGGATTATTTAAAGATGCTCCAGATGCAACAGTTCCAATTATTGAAAGTGTTGTTGAAGATCCACTTGTTAAATTTCCAATATTCCATAAACCAGTTGACAAAGCATAAGTGCCTAAACCAGCTGTTGCATTTACAAAATTAATATCTGAAGGTAATAAACTTGTTAAACTTACAGATGATTCATCATTTGGTCCATTATTGGTAACTACTATACTATAAATAATAGCATCACCTTCGTTTGGTGTTGGGTTATCTACAGAAATTACGGTTATTAAATTAGCACTAGATACTGTTAAACTTGCAGCTAAAACATCTCCTGCATTTGTTGGGTCTGTTTGGTTTCCTATTGCTCTCTGTGTTATAGTATTTGTAATGGTTTGCGCATTAGTACCAGCATCTACAGTTGCAGAAATAGTTATAGTTGCACTTGCAAATTTGTTAATTGTACCAATATTCCAAATTCCTGTTGACGATGAATAGGTACCTTGTGTACTTGATGCACTTGCAAATGTTAAACCTGTTGGAACAAAGTCTTCTAATGTTATATTATTTTCATCATTTGGTCCATTATTAGTAACAACAATACTATAATTTACAGTATCTCCAACATTAGGATTTGTATTATCTACAGAAATAGCTGTTATTAAGTTTGAGCTTGTTACTGTTAAACTAGCAGATAATACGTCTCCAATTGTAGATATATCAGCCTCATCTGCTGTTGCAGGAGTTATAGTGCTAACTATAGTTTCTCCTCCTTTATCAGCATCTATAGTGGCAGTTACTTGTAATGTTGCAGTACCATTTGCTGCAATTGTACCTACTGTCCAGAGTTGAGTTGCATTAGAATAACTTCCTTGACTTGCTGTATTACTTACATAAGTAACACCAGATGGTAAATTATCTGTTAAGCTAACATTTGTGTAAGATGATGGACCATTATTTGTTAAAGTTATGGTGTAATTTATAGTATCTCCTGTATTAGGTGATGTGTTGTCTACTGTTTTAACAGTAATTAAATTACCACCTGTTACTGTAATTGGTATAGATAATACATCACCTGTACTACTTACATCTGATTGATCAGCAACAGCAGCAGTTGTTGTATTTGTAATTACACTTCCAATGGTACCTGAATCTACAGTAGCTGTTATCGTTAATGTTGCTTTACTTCCTTTTGCAATTGTACCAATTATCCATAAACCTGAACCATTATTATACGTTCCAGAAGTTACAGATGCAGAACCTACTAAAGTAAGACCAGAAGGTAATAAACTTGTTAAAGAAACATTTGTAGCATTTGTACTACTTATATTAGAAACATTTACATTGTATTCAATTGTGTTTCCTTCATTAGGCACTGCATTATCTACACTTATGGTTGTTATTAGATCTATACTAGTAACATTCATTACTGCACTTAACACATTAGAAGATAAAGCACTGCTAGTATGGTCTCCATTTGCAGCAGTAGTATTTACTGTTATTGATGTACCTCCTGTATTATTATTAACGGTTGAGGTAACTACTAAAGTAGCTTGTGCTCCATTTGCTAAATTACCAATAGACCAAACTCCTGTACCAGAAGTAAAACTACCTTGAGAAGCAGTATTGCTAACAAAAGTTAATCCTGAAGGAACTAAACTTGTTAGGCTAATATTTTCGTCTGCTGTTGGTCCATTGTTTGTTACTGTGATAGTATAAGTTACAGTGTCACCTTCATTTGGTGATGCATTAGAAACAACAACATTTGTTAATAATTTTGCACCTAATACATTTATTGTAGCTGTTAAATTATCTCCATTTGTATTTGGGTCTGTTACTGTACCAGAAGCAGCAGTTGAAGTACTTATTATTGCAGTACCTGCAGTATTTGCATCTACAGTAGCATTAATAGTTAAAGTTGCAGTACCTCCATTTGTAAGTGCTCCAATACTCCATAAACCAGTTCCTGAAGTGTAAGAACCTTGACTTGGTGAATCTGAAGCATAGGTTACTCCACTTGGTAAAAGGTTTGTTAAGTTTATACCTGATTCTGAGTTTGGCCCAGCATTTCTAACTGATAATGTATAAACAATAGTATCTCCTTCATTTGGTGCAGTATTATCTACTGACAATTGTGTAATTAAATTTGCAGTTTGAACCACAATATCTGATTGTAAAACATCTCCAGTTGTAGTTGGGTCTGTTTGATCTCCAGTTGCTGCTGTTATTATATTACTAATTGTACTTCCACCAGTATTAGCGTCTACAGTTGCTTCTATTTCTAGAGTAACTGTTGTAAATTTTGCTATGTTACCAATTGTCCATAATCCAGAACCTGAAGTATAGCTTCCAAAACTTGGCGTATCTGAACTATAAGTAACGCCTGAAGGTAATAATGCTGTTAAGCTTGTGTTAGTTTCATCACTTGGGCCATTATTTGTAACACTTATTAAATATTTAACTGTGTCACCAACATTAGGGTTAGGATTATCTACTCTAATCGTTGTTACTAAGTTTGCACTTGTAACATTTACATCTACACTAATAATATCTCCATTAGTTGTTGGGTCTGCTTGATCTCCTGATGCTCTAGATGCAATTGTATTTGTAATGGTTTGTCCTCCTTGATTTGAGTCTATTGTACCTTTAATTTTAAGGGTAGCCTTATCAGATGTATTTATGGTACCAATTGTCCATAAACCAGTTCCTGAATCATATGTTCCTTGGGTTGTTGTATGACTTGTATAAGTAACTCCAGATGGTAAAAGGTCTGTTAACGAAACATTTGTATCATTTAAACCACTATTATTTACAACATTTATTGTGTATTCTATAGTGTCTCCAACATTTGGAGTTGGGTTATCAACAGAAATTAATGTTACTAAATCTGATGCACTAACAACAATATCTTCTGTTAAATCATCTCCTGCTGTTGTACTGTCTGTTTGGTCTCCAGCTGCTGTTGAAGTAATTGTGTTTGTAATTGTATTTCCAAGAGTTCCAGCATCGACAGTAGCTGTTATATTTAAAGTTTCTGAAGTTCCTTTAGCTATATTTCCAATAGTCCAAATGCCATTGGAAGAATTATATGTACCTGCTGTAGCAGAACTGATAACAAAAGTTACACCTGTTGGAAGTTGGTCTGTTAAAGAAACATTAGTTGCATTTGTATTACTAATGTTAGATACGTTTATTGTATAAACAATTGTATTTCCTTCATTAGGTACAGGGTTGTCAACTGTTTTTGTAGTCACTAAATTAACAGTGGTTACATTAATAGCTGCAGATAATACATTTCCAGTAGTATTTGGGTTTGTATGATCTCCATCAGCTTTTGTTGTTGTTGTAGTTATGGTAGATCCTCCAGTACTTGCGTTAACTGTTGCTCTAATAGTTAAGGTAGCAGAAGCACCATTAGCTAAAGTACCAATTTGCCATTTCCCTAATCCTCCAGAGTTATATGTTCCTAGACTTTCTGTTGCAGATACTAAAGTTAAACCTGCAGGCAACTGACTTGTTAACTCTACATTTCTATCTGTTGATGGACCATTATTAACAACAGTATAAGTATAAATAACTTCATCTCCTTCATTAGGAGTTGGGTTATTTACAAATAAAGTAGTTACTAATTTTGCGCTTTCTACAATAATACTTGCAGATAAAATATCGCCTGTAGTATCTAAATCAACAACATCTCCAGAAGCTGCACTAATTGTATTTGTTATGGTATTTCCTCCTTGATTTGCTTCTACAGTTACAGTAATATCTAAAGTAGCTGTAGCTCCGTTTGTTAATGTTCCAATAGTCCATAAACTTGTAACAGAATCATAAGACCCTTGAGTAGCTGATGCACTAACATAAGTAACTCCAGTAGGTAAAACATCTGTTAACTTTGTGTTTAGCTCATCATTAGGACCCGCATTTCTTACTAAAATTCTATATACAATTGTTTCTAACTCATTAGGTGTAGGTTTATCTACGCTAATTGTTGTTACTAAGTTTGAAGTGGCTACTAAAATATCTGTAGATAAAACATCACCTACAGTTGTTGGATCTGTTTGGTTACCTGTTGCAGCAGTTGTTGTGTTTGTTATTGTATTTCCACTTTGGTTTGCATCTACTGTTGCTACTATTTCTAAACTAGCAGATGATAAAGCTGTTAAGCTTCCTAAATTCCAAGTTCCAGTAGAAGAAGTATAACTACCAGCAGAAGGATTTGAACTTACAAAAGTTAAACCAGAAGGTAATACGCTTGTTAAAGAAATAGCATCTTCATTAGAAGCTCCATTATTTGTTACTGTAATTGTATATTTTACTTGATCTCCAATATTTGGATTTTTATTATCAACATTAAGTACTGTTACTAAGTTTGCGCTAGTAACATTTACTGTAGCAGATAAGGTATCACCAACAGATGAAGGATCTGCTTCATTACCTTTAGCTGCTGTTGTTGTATTAGTTATTAATTGTCCTCCTTGATTTGCGTCAATACTTGCAGTAATATTTAAAGTTGCATCACTATTTGTTGTAACATCTCCTACAGTCCAAAGTCCTGTATTTTCATCATAAGTACCTTGACTTTGAGTATGACTAACATAAGTAACTCCAGAAGGTAATAGATCTGTTAAAGAAACATCTGTATGATCTGATGCACCTACATTAGAAACAACTATCGTATAAACAATATTTGTATTAATGTTTGGTGTAGGATTGTCTACAGTTTTAACAGTAATTAAATTTGAATTTAATACTACAAGTGTTTTTGATAAAACATCGCCTATTGCACTTGTATCTGATTGATCTGCAGCAGCAGAAGTTATTGTATTTATGATTGTACTTCCACTTGTACTTGCGTTAACAGTGGCAGTTATTTCTAAAGAAACATTTGCATTTGCATTTAAATCACCTATTGTCCAAAGTCCTGTAGTATTGTCATAAGTTCCTTGAGATGCTGTATGACTTACGTAAGTTAAACCAGCAGGTAAATTATCTGTTAAGTTTGCATTTGTAGCTGTTGTTGCACTAATATTAGTTACATCAATTGTAAACTTAATAGTACTTCCTTCATTTGGTACACTGTTATTTAAACTTAAAACAGTAACTAAGTTAGTACTTGTTGGGTTTACATTTACTGATAAAACGTCTGCAGCAGTTGAAGGATCTGTTTGATCTCCAGTAGCAGCAGTTGTAGTTAGTGTTAATGTATTTCCTCCTTGATCATTATCTATTGAGGCTAAAATGGTTAACGTCTTTGTTGTATTTTTAGCTATAGCTCCAATAGTCCATAAACCTGAACCATCATTATAAGTACCATCACTTGGAGTTGCACTTACAAATCCAAAACCATTAGGTAATTTACTTGTTAAACTTGTATTAGTTTCATCATTAGGTCCATTATTTGTAACCTTAATTGTAAATGTAACATTCTGCCCAACATTTGGTGTTGGGTTATCTACACTTAAAATAGTAACTAAGTCTGCACTTGTTACATTAATAGTTGCAGATAAAACATCACCTGTAGTTACTAAATCTATTTGGTCTCCTGTTGCTGCAGTAGTTGTATTTGTAATAGATTGCCCACCTTGATTTGCATCTACAGTTGCAGTAATATTTAATTTTGAGGTAGCACCAGCATTTAGAGAACCTATAGTCCATAAACCTGATGTATTATTATAAGCACCAGATGCATCATCACTAACATAGGTAACTCCTGTTGGTAAAATACTTGTTAAAGAAACGTTTGTTTCATTACTTGGCCCTGCATTTTTTACAGTGATAGAAAATACAACTTGATTGCCCACATTTGGTGTTGGGTTATTTACAGAAGCAACTGTAATTAAGTTAGCAGAAGTTGGTGTAAAAGTTTGAGATAAAACATCTCCTGATGTTGTTGCATCTGTTTGATTACCTGTTGCTGCAGTAGAAGTAATTGTGTTTGTTACATTACCTTGATCTGAATTTACTGTTGTATTTACTGTTAATGTTGCAGAAGCTGATTTAGCAATATCTCCAATTGTCCAAACACCTGAAGTATTATTGTATGAGCCAACTGTAGCTGCTCCACTTGTAAATGTTAATCCAGCAGGTACTAAACTTGTTAATGAAACACCAGTTGCGTTTCCTGGACCATTATTGGTTACTGTTATTGTATATGAAAAAGTATCATTTACATTTGGTGTGCTATTAGGTATAGCAACTACAGTAATTAAATTTGAACTAGTTACAGTTATTGACGCTGTTAAAACATCTCCAACAGTTGTAGCGTCTGTTTCTGTAGCAGTTACAGAAGAAATGGTATTGTCTATATGGTTTCCTGCTGTTCCATTATCTACAGTTGCTGTAATTTCTAAAGAAGTAGTACCTGTTGCAGTAATATTACCAACAGTCCAAACTCCAGTAGAAGCATTATATGCTCCTGATCCATTGTCTGAAACATACGTTACTCCAGTAGGTAATGAATTGTTTAAAACAACATTTGTAGCATCATCAGTTCCAGAGTTTGTAATAGTAATGGTGTATTTTATGGTACCACCTTCATTAGGTGAGCTATTGTCTACACTAATTGTTGTTACTAAATTGATGCTTTTTACAGTTATATCTGCATTTGCTGATGGTAGCGTATTTGTAGCACTTTGATCTGAAACAATTTTTGAAACTGTATTAGAAATTGTACTACCAGAAGTACCACTATTTACAGTTGCTGTAATTTCTAAAGTTGCAGAAGTTGATGCTGCAATTGCAGAAGGATTCCAAATACCTGTTGCTGAATTATAGGATCCAGATCCATTATCTGATACGTAAGTAAGTCCTGATGGTAATACAGAAGTTAAAGCTAAACCTGTTGCAGAATTAGGACCATTATTTGTAATAGTAATTGTGTACTTTATGGTGTCTCCTTCATTTGGAGTAGAATTATCTACAGCTATTGTTGTAACTAATGCTGCTTGATTTACAGTAATTGCTTGCGTTAAAACATCTCCTGTTGTTGTTGCATCTGTTTCAGTTAAACTTGCAGCAATAGTATTAGATATTGTGTTTCCACCTTCACCTGCATTTACAGTACCTGTAATATGTAGTGTTTTACTATTACCAGAAGCTATATTTCCAACTGACCAAATACCAGTTGAATTATCAAAATCTCCTGAGCCATCATCAGATGTATAAGTAAGTCCAGAAGGAATACTAGCTGAAGAAACTACAACATTTGTTGATGTACTTGGTCCATTATTGGTAACTCTTATTTGGTACGTTATTTCATCTCCTTCATTAGGGTTTGCATTGTCTACAGATAAAATGGTTACAATATTTGCTTGTGCTACAGGAGTAATTTCTACTTTATCAAAATCGTCTTCTGTTTGGTTTCCATTACCTGGAGTAGAATTAGAATCTGTTTGATCTACAAACATAATTTCTGCTTCTTGTGTAAATAAACCGGTTGCATTTACTGAGGCAGTTATTGCTAAAGTTTCTGAACTTGCATTATTTAAATTACCAATAAACCAATTTCCACTAGCAGCATCGTAAGTTCCTGAACTAGGAGTTGCACTTACAAAAGTAAAGCCTGATGCCAATAAACTTTTAACATCTACATTAGTTGCGTTACTAGGGCCAGAATTTGTTGCTGTTATTGTAAAAACAATGTTACTTCCCACATCTGGTGTGGTTGAGTTAGCTGCAATAGATAGGCTTAAATTAGACTCATTATCTATTGTTAACGTTACTGTTGCTGTCTTAGAAACACTTGTAGGAGTATTTGTAACATTATATATGACTGTAACTGTTTTTCCTGCTTCTGCTGTTGTTGGTGTATATGTTAGTTTACCTGTAAGATTATCAAAACTTACAGTGCCTACTGCTGTTCCTCCAGATTGAGTGATGGTTGTATTGGTTCCTGCTAAGAAATCATCATTTACTAAAATATCTACCTCAGTTGCTTGTCCAACTTTTGCTGTTGCAGTATCATCATTTGCTGTAGGTGAATTAACATTTGGATCTGTACTATTTGGATTCCCATCATTATCGATATCTGGATCTGTAGCATCTGGAATTTGATCTCCATCTGTATCTTTCTGTACTACAATTGTTACAATTCCATTTGAACAATTTGTTGGGTCTACATTTTCACAAATACTGTATTCTAAGAAATAAATACCTGAAGTAACAGCTGAAGTAACACTAATATTTCCAGTAGAAGTATCTAATGAAATTCCTGCATTTGATGTACTAATTTGACTAAGTGTAACTTCTGTTATTAAAGCTGATGTACTATTTAGTAAATCATTAGTAAGTACATTTACAATAGCTGAATTTGCCACTTTTTCTACAACTTCTATACCATCATTATTTGCGCTTATAATATTAGAAATAATAGATAAAACAGCTGCATTAGATGTAAAGTCTGTATCACAAACATAAGAGGGTGTGTTTATGATTACTCTATACTGATTACTGTTAAAAGTGCTATTATTTGGTGTTACTACTAAATTAGCAGTTGTTGAACCAGAATAGTTTGTATTGTCTGTTAAATCTACCCAACTACTTGTACCTCCATCATTAACTTGCCATTGATAAGTTGGTTCTGTACCAGATCCAGTTATTGTTGGTATTGTAGAAAAAGTAATAGCTCTATTAATGTTGGTTAAATGGTCTACTGGATGAGTTGTAATACCTGCTAATGCTTTAGAGGCTTGTAAAAAATCGTTTGCTCCATTTGTATCGTTATCTGAAGGTAAAGTATTGTAAAGATTACCTGTTACACCAGCAGCAATTACTAAACCATTTGCATCTACTACAGGATTTCCTGAGCCATATTTACCATTATTATCAGTATCTGTATTTGCGCCATAAACTTCATTAACATCGTTACAACCATCATTGTCTGAATCTGTATCTAAAGAATTTAAAATACCATCACCATCTAAATCAGGTTTATCAAAAATACTTGCCCCTACTTTTACTGTAAAGGTATCATTACCATCAGATTTTAGTGCTCTAATAATAAATGGATTTGTAAAAACAGAGACTAAATTAGCTGTAAATCCAGCACCAGCTGTATTGTTACCAGAAGTTATAGAAACAGTTCTTCCATTAGCTGAAATTGTACCTGTTGTACCTGATTTTAAAGTAAAATTAGTTAAAGGTTGGGTAAAAGTTAAAACCATATTAGTCTGTGCATAACTAACATCTATAGTAACTTGTTCTAAATCTGACAATTTAGCTGAACCTTGTGGGTTAAAATTAAATGTGTTGTCTTCTCCTGTAGGACTAGCTGCACAAGAAATTTCTTTACCATTATTAAAAAACTCTGATGCATTACCTATACCACCATTTGCTGTGTTTCCTCGATTTTTAAAGTCAATATTATAAACTATACTTCCAGATAAACTAGATAAAGTTCCAGTAACGTTTCCTGTACCTGAACCTGTATTAAAAGCAGTACCAACAATAGTTGTTTTTAAACCTTCTTCAGTATCTAAAATACCATCATTATCGTCATCTAAATCATTAATATCTGCTACTAAATCTCCATCTGTATCTTTTAAAATTGTAACAGAAATTGTTGCTGTTGTACAATTGGTTGGATCTATTTTTTGGCATATTTGATAATCAAAAGTATATACCCCTATAGGTGTTGTGCCATCTGTAGCTAATTGACCCGTTGTTAAATCTAAAGTTAAACCAGAAGGTATTGACCCCGAAGTTGAAATTGTTACATCTGTGTTATTTACTGTTGCTGCATTTAACTCATCGTTTGTTAAAATGCTACTTATTAAAACTGTAGTGTTATTTTCTGAAGTTGCAATATTATCATTATTAGCAACTATTGGGTCTGAAGTAACTAGTAACTTAGCAGAGTTAGACTCAAAAGAAGAACCACAAACAATTGTTGGGTTATCTATCTTAACTCTGTATAAATTATCTCTTAAAGAAGAGGTTACATTTGTTAAAAATAATGTGTCTTTTGCAACACCATTGTAAGTAGCTGTATTTGATAAATCTTGCCAGCTATTTGTTCCTTTTAACTTTATTTGCCATTGATAAGTAGGTGGTAAACCTGTACTTGTAGTATTTAATTGAAAAGTTAAAAATGTATCTGAATTTGATTGAACTGTAGCTGGAAAACTAGGATGAGTTTTAAAACTTGTTGCAATATTAGAAGTTTGCAAGAAATCTTCAGTACCATCGTTATTAATATCATTTGGTAAGTTGGTGTAGCTATTACCAGATACGCCTGCTGCTATTACCAAACCATTAGCATCTACTGTTGGTTTTCCTGTGCCATAGATACCATCATTATCAGGGTCTGCAGAGACACCATAAGCTTCAACAACATCAAAACAAGAATCTCCATCAGAATCTGAGTCTAAAGAGTTCGAAATACCATCTAAATCTTTATCAGAATCTGGACAAGATGATAGAGGTATCATAGTATAAATTAAATTAAGAGCTAATTTGTCATTATCGTTAGAAATACCATCACCTGAAGAAACACCTCCTACAGTAGTTAAAATATCTACATCAGAAATTAAAATATCATTGTAGGTGCCATCTTTAATAATTACTCTATCTCCAACACTATCAACAGCTAATACTACATCTGTTCTTGAAGGATCTGCTTCAAATATGGCTTGAAAAGACCCACCTTGTGTAAACGATGTTACTTTACCAAAAGGACCATCAAAAATTCTAGTTTTAGCACCAATTGTATTTGGTGTATCTGGGTTAACATTTTTTGCAGATAAAGTTCTACCCCATTTTGTTGCAGATGCTTGTGTAACTAAAACAGTTTTATCTGCATTAGATGACCATTTTTGTATTTCTGTAAACTCAGTATCAGATAACCAAGATTCTATAGTTGGCACCTTATCAATACCTCCTATAAAAAGACCATCAAGATTTAAACTATTTAAAAGTGTTTCAGTTATTGGGTTTGTACTAGTTATTGGAACTAAAATAATTTCTGTTTTTACAATTCCATTAGGTCCAAAATTTGCAGGGTTTTCAATTTTTTTAGTTAATGCATTTACCATTGTTGAACCATCAAATGTATATCCATTATCATTATCAAAATCTCTAGAATTAGTTATGTAACCTAACCTCATTTGAGATGGCAAAGTACATACACCTTCAACCTTATCTAAAATACCATCATTATCATCATCTAAATCATTTACATCTGCAACTCCATCAAAATCTGTATCTAATAAAACAATTATTGTTATAGTTGCTGTTTGACAGTTTGTAGGGTCTGCATCTTCACATAAAGTATATGACAATGTGTATGTGCCAGGTGTTACAGTGTTATCTACAATGATATTACCTGTAGTTGTTTCTATAGTAATCCCAGAAACTGTAGTACCTGTTTGTGTTAACGTTGTAGTTTTAGAAGAGCCATTGATAATAGGTAGAGCACCAAGAAAAGTATCATTTGCAATAACACTTGTTGGTAAAGTTAATGCTGTAGCTGTAGAACTTAATTGAGAAATGGTATAAGAATCGTCTACTAAAACTATTGGGTGTTTGTTTACGGTTAAAGTAGCTGCAGAACTAGTTTGTGGATTTAAACATACATTAGCTACAGGACTTACAATACACCTATATTTATATCCATTTTTATCTGATAATGGATTTGTTATTGAAAGTGTTGCAGTAGTTGCACCACTATACAAACCACCATCTGTAATATCTGCAAAAGTACCTGTACCTGGGTCTTCTTGCCATTGATATGCTGGGTCTAAACCTGTACCTTGTAATTGAGGAGTAACTGAAAAAGTGGCAACATCAGTAATAGAAACAGCTGTATTTGCTGGTTGTGTACTTATACTTACAACTTCTTTAGAAAGTTGCAAATAGTCTCTAATAAGATCATTATTCGAATCTAAAGGAGATTTAAGATAAGCTCTTGTTGATGGGGCAATACCTGCAGCAACTACTAAACCATTTGCATTTACGCCACCATTTGCTAAGGTTGGTGTTGCACCAAACTGTCCATTTCCATTAGTATCAGTACCTGCACCATAAGCTTCGTTTGCATCTCCACAACCATCAGAATCACTATCTGGAGATAAATAATCAAAAATACCATCTCCATTTTTATCTGTATGTGTAGCAACATCTGCAGAAAAAGATAATGTTTGATATCCAATACCTCCTGCTCCATTTTCATTATTATAAGCTGTACCAATGGTTACTCCTTTTTCAAAATTTATTTCTGGTATAGCATTGGGTTTAGAATTTGTAATAAAAGGCAATGCATCTTGTCTTGTACCAGATTTAGTATCTGCCATAAGCCTAACCTTTCTACCCAATAAATCTAATTCTAAGGTAGGGTTTCCTTCACCAGACCAAGGAGCCCATCCACCTCCATTAACATCAAAAAGATTATTAAAAGCACTATTTCCATACTGGCTAGAGTTAAAGTTAACTATAACAACATTATTTATTTCTATATATATACCATCATCAAAATATCCATTACCTGTTGCTTTAGATTGACTACCAATTTTAAAACTAACATCTACATTACTAACGGTTTCTTTTGGGGCAAAATTTACATCTATGGTTACAAAAGAAACTGTACCAATTCCAGCTCCAGAGCCTACTTCTGACCTTGAAACTGCATCAAAAGCAAACTTACCTGAAGTAGATCTATCTGTAACTATATATCCATTTGTTGGTGTAGAAATATTTGGCCCAGAAGCTGCTTTTATACTAGTAGATGAAGTATACGTACTTATTGGTCTTGATGGTATAACAGCCCCAAAACCTTCGTCTGTATTTAAAATTCCATCATTATCTGAATCTAAATCATCTGTATCTAAAACACCATCACCATCTGAATCTAGAACATCTTGTACTGTAATTGTACCTGTTGCACTAACAAAGTTACAGTTGCCAAGTATAGGTATTGAATAATTATACACGCCTGTTTTTGTTGGAGTACCAGAAATTGTAAGAATATTTGAAGCTAAAGAAGCTTTAACACCTATAGGTAAGCCTGTAGCAGACCCTAGTGCAATTGCACCTGTTGTTGTATGCGTTATTGGTACTATTGAAACATCTTTTTGAACTGTAGGTGTAGCTGAAGGAGCAGACACTGTTTCATTTTCAGTAATTGTTAAAATACCTGTTGTGGAAGGCGCAGTTGAACATTGTTTACTTGTTGTATTTACTGTATAATTAAAAGTACCACTTACTGATGCAGAACCAGATATTGTTAAAACTTGCGTAACATTATTAAAAGAGGCTGTAACACCTGTTGGCAAACCAGTTACTGAAGCTGTAGAAAGGTTAACTCCTTTATAGGTAATATCTGTAATAGGTGTGTTTATACATTTGGTTTGATTGTCTGTATCTACAACAGAAGTTCTTCTAAGTCTTGCAGGTGTACCTGCAAAAGTAAAAACTACATTGTCATTTAAAGTGACACCTGAGAAAACTAAAACGCCTGATGCAAGTGCAGTTGGAGTAATTACGGAAACAGATCCGTTTGTAAAGTCTCCATTACCATCTTCATCTATTAATAAAGCATAGTCTGTATTTAATACTCCTGATAAACAAATACCATTTAAATTAAAAATTAAATCTACAGTACCTACATTACCTGTATGTTTAACTTTCCACTCTCTTCTTAAACGTATTTTACCATCTTCTGACGTTGGTAAGTCTACTCTTTCTTCTGTAAGTGCTGCATTGTCATGACCAATCATTAAAAAGTCATTATCTTCTAATGAACTTGGTGATCTTAACACGATATTACCTTTACCTGTTTGCCCAACACCTGAACCACTACCTGTGTTTATACTATTTGAAGACGATTGATTTAATCCACTAGCTGCATCATTTCCTATACCAAAAACATCATTCCAGTAAGAATTGTTATTCCAAATTGATGTGCCAGATGAATTTACATAATTACCTAAAGAACTGTCTATTGTTATACCGTATTTAAGAGCTAAGTAAGATTCAATTTTAAGTCTTTCTTCATCAGTGTGAGCATTTGGAAACATTATTAACTCAGCAATCTGACCATTGAAATAATTTTTACTGCCTGATTGTATACTTCCCACAGTTGGTATGCCTTGAAAAGTTGTCATTACTGATCCTGTAATACTTACAGTGTTGTAAAACAAACCATCAATAAATGTTTTTTGACTAGAAAGATTTGAGTTTGGAACCAATTCCACAACTCCAATTTTATATTTTTCAATGCCTAAATTTCCTGAAGATCTAAATGAGTTTGCACTTCCTGAAGAAACATATGAAGTTAACATATTAACACCAGACATCATGAAACCTAATGTGTTTGCTGTATTTGTAGTTCCAGAAGAAGTTGATATTACTGGAGAAGAATTATTGTCTTCATTATTTTTAATTACAGCATAAAGTGTTTGAAATTGTATAGCTGTATTACCAGATAAGTAATCATCTACACCATCAAAATCTACAGCATAATTAAAGTTAACGGATTTATCACCTAATGCAGGGTTTCCTAAAAAATTAAATGTATTAATACCTGTTTGATCTCTCCAACTTGTTAAAGTAGCTCCACTATTTGTTACACCTGAGTTACCTTTTAACCAAAGATTTGCACCAGCTACACCACCTGAACCTTGAGTTGTAAATGTTTTATCTGATCCAAATGCGCTACCAGCTGTATTAGTCGATTTTAATCTGTAATGATATAATGTACCTGGTAATAAACCCGTTAAATTCGCAGTAACATCTACTGATGCTGATGCACTACTACTAGATGGAGTTGAAGCAATAGTTTGCCCATAACTTGTAGTTAAACCATATTCAAAAACAAAATTAGAATTAGTGCCTTGTGGATTTACCTCACCATTTAAAGTTGCAGAAGATGCAGACAAATTTGTAACATCGCCTGTTGTAACAGATGATAGTGCTGCTCCTATTTGAGACTGAGTTAATGGAGCATCCCATAAACGAATACCTCTTACAACACCACCTGGAGTATGTTCTGTAGAAGTATTGTCGTTTTTAAAAAAAATAAACTCTCTATTACCCCCAACTAATCTGGGTACAGAAGAATCACTAGTATCTGTTTCATCATAAACTTGTGTAACAGTACCATCAGATTCTACGACATACACCTTTATTTCTTTAGCTGCTGTTCTTGTTAATACAAAGTCATAAAAAGTATTAGGCAAATAAGTTACAGATGCATTTGCTCCAAAAGGGAAAAACTCAAGATTTCGATGATTAAAATAAAGACCATTATCAGAACCTGATCCACTTTCCCCTTTAAAAGATAGTATTTTTTTATAACTCTTAGTACTTCCATTAGAATTACCTGTATCTTGATATGAAATTCTAAACCCAACAGAATAACTATTTGGGTTTGGTAATAGATTGGTTCTTAATATTAAACCTCCACCAGGCGAATTTGGTTGAGTCCAAGACCAGGCATTTGGGCTAGATAGAAAGTTTGAACTTGCAACATTTGATGTTATTAAAGAAACACCTGTGCCTTCACTATCATTAAAATTATTATTGAACTCAAAATTATGAACTAAGTTTTGAGAAAATAAAACAAGATGAAAAAAGCTTAATAGAAATAAAAAAAAGACTTTTTTATGAATAAATAGGATTCTATTTAAAACAGTTTGGTATAAGGTTGTTAGCATATTTTTAAGCACAATTGCATGTATTTTTTCTTATAAAGAATTAAAATTAAATTTTATATAAAGTGGGGGGGCTTTAAAAATTTAATTGGTCTTATAAGTTCGTTTTTGTTTTTCTAGTAATTTTTAAATAAAATTTAAATCGCTTAAAAATGATTATGGAAATTTTATTGAAAAAGTTTAATGTTAAAAATAATATAAAATTTCACTTAAAAAAAAGAATTTTAATATGTTGTGAGAAATATTAAGAATATTGTATTAATTTTTAAAAAAAGTTGTAAAAATTGTAAAATTTTAGTTTATAGATGCTAAAATTCCTTTTAAAAATTTATTTTCATCCATCCATGAAAGTGCCATTCTTACAATTACCAAGTCTTGGTCTGGTAAAATATATACTCTTTGACCTTGATAACCATCTGCAAAAAACATGTTTTTAGGTACGTCTTTTAGTCTACCTCCAGCATTTAACCAAAATTGAGCTCCATAAGTACCATTTGAAGTGGGTGTGGGTTCTGTAATGTACTTAACCCAATCTTTAGCAAAAATTTGTTCTCCATTCCAATTTCCTTGATGCAGATATAGCAAACCAAATTTACCCCAATCTCTAGGAGTTGCCCAAGCATAAGAAGATGCTACATAATTACCAGCTAAATCTGTTTCTAAAATCATAGAGTTCATGCCTATTTTATCTATCAAATCTGTATACCAAAAATCTAAGTAATCTTGGTGTGTTTTAAATTGTTTTCTAACTATACCAGAAAGTAAATTTGATGTGCCAGAAGAATAATTCCAAGATGCGTTTATTTTACCAGTTAATGGTTTTTCTGCTTGCATTTTGGTCATATCTCTTTCTAAAAAAAGCATTTTTGTAGCATCAGAAATTTCATCATAATTCTCATCCCATGCTAAACCAGAATTCATTTGTAATAAATTATGAATGGTAATGTTTTTACGTTCATCATTTTGCCAAGAATCTATAGGTGCTTTGTCCATAACATCTAACTTTTGTTGGTGTTGCATAACCCCAAAAACAGTACTTAGCACGCTTTTAGTCATAGACCAACCTAAAATTCTAGAATCTTTGTTAAATCCTTTAGCATATTTTTCTGCGATAATTTGATCTTTATAAATAACAACAACTGCTCTAGTTTGTCTTTTCCCAAAAATTGAAGCAACAGTGTTATTTAATTTATTATAATCTATATTGTTAAAAACGGTGTCTTTTTGTGCTGCATTTCCATAAGGATAAGGTGTTGTTTGATCTGGAGTTGTTCTTTTTGGTGATAAATATGCAGCAGTTTCATCTTCTTTTGATAAGGTTAATACTGCTCCTAAACCTTCTCTATAAATTGCTTTTCTGGTTAACAAACCAAATGCTGACGAAGTTGCTATTTTATGGTTTTCATTTATTTTATCATCTGCTAAATTTACAGGCGAAAAATTATTGTCTGTTTTATCTGTAAATTCTAAAGACCTTTTAGCTACAAAAACTGAAGACGCAGTGTTTTTTGCTGAATACCCTGCAAGAATATTTAGTTTTGGATAATTATAAATAACTGCAATTGTTACTGTTATTACCAGTAAAAGTAAAATTCTCTTAAAGATTTTCATTTGAACACATTTTAGTTATGTAAAAATAAGAAATTCATATTGAGAATAGTATGTGCTTAAAAATGCATGTTTTATCTTTGTATCATAAAATGATTTTTATGTTTGATGTTGATAAAATTCGAGACGATTTCCCAATTCTTAAAAGAAAAGTTCATGGTAAACCTTTGGTGTATTTAGATAATGCAGCTACTTCACAAACTCCACAAATTGTTATTGACACTATTGTAGATTATTACAGTAATTACAATGCTAATATTCATAGAGGAGTACATACCTTAAGCCAAGAAGCCACTGATAAATATGAACAAGCTCGTATTAAAATTCAACATCACTTTAATGCAAAAGAAGCTTTTGAGATTATTTTTACTTCTGGTACTACACACAGTATTAACATGATAGCTTCAGGTTTTGCATCACTTTTAAAAGAAGGAGATGAAATTATAGTTTCTGCCTTAGAGCATCATTCTAATATTGTGCCTTGGCAAATGTTATGCGAAAAAACAGGAGCTATTTTAAGAGTAATTCCTATGAATTTAGAAGGTGCTTTAGAAATGGATTTTTATCACAACATGCTAAACAAAAACACAAAATTAGTGTTTTGTAACCATGTTTCTAATGCTTTAGGTACTGTAAACCCAATAAAAGAAATTATAGATGCTGCTCATAAAGTAGGAGCTGCTGTTTTGGTTGATGGAGCACAAGCAACACCTCATATAAAGCCAGATGTACAAGAGTTAGATGTAGATTTTTATGTAGCTTCTGCTCATAAATTGTGTGGCCCAACAGGTATGGGTATGTTATATGGTAAACAAGAATGGTTAGAAAAACTACCTCCTTACCAAGGTGGAGGAGAAATGATTGCAACAGTTTCTTTTGAAAAAACTACTTATGCTGGTTTACCTCATAAATTTGAAGCTGGCACACCAAACATTTGTGGAGGAATTGCTTTTGGAGCAGCCATAGATTATATGAACACTATTGGTTTTAATGAAATTGCTAGCTATGAAAATGAGTTATTAACCTACGCAACAAACCAACTTTTAGAAATAGAAGGTGTTAAAATTTATGGAACCTCAACAGAAAAAACAGCAGTTATTTCTTTTAATATAGAAGGCATTCATCCTTATGATATAGGTGCTATTTTAGATAAATTAGGGGTGGCTGTTAGAACAGGACATCATTGTGCGCAACCTATAATGGATTTTTATAAAATACCTGGTACAGTTAGAGCTTCGTTTTCTTTTTACAATACAAAAACAGAAGTTGATCTACTTATTGAAGCTGTAAAAAAAGCAAAATTAATGTTATCATAAATGAAGCATTTTACTTAAATAATTAAAAAGTCATCAATGTTTGATGACTTTTTTTATGAATAAATTTTGTCTTTCAAAAAAAAGTGTATATTCGCAATGTTAAAATTTTTAACATTTTATTATTTAATTGTTATTATTTAAACAATAACGTTAATTTAAAATCAAAGTTTTAACTTAATTTAACTTAATTCATTAACCCTACAAAAACACTAACCTTTTATGAAAAAAACAGTATTAGGCTTGCTAGTTTTAGCAACAGGCGTATTTATTGGTTGTCAAGATAACGCATCTGACCTTCCAAACAATCAACAATCAAAAATTGATATGAGTGATTTTTATGTTCATACAGATGAGTTTGAAAGCAAATCTGACAAAAATGGAGATAAAGTATGTTATTCTATGAAAGTCTTAAACGAACAATTATCAAAAGACAAAAACTTGTACAAAAAAATGTATGACATTGAGTATGCTACAAGAAAATTTATTGCTGCTAAAAAACCAGATGGTGCTGGAGGTGGAAAACCAGGAAATGGTGGTGGAGATGATGGAGGAGGAGATCCTGTAGGAGATAACTTAGGCGTTATTAACATCCCAGTTTATGTACATGTTGTATATAGCAATTCTAATGAAAATATTTCTGATGCTCAAGTTGCATCTCAAATCGCTGTTTTAAACGATGATTTTAGAAGAAATAATAATGATGCTAACAACACACCAAGCGAGTTTGCTAGTGTAGCAGCAGATACAGAAATTAATTTTACATTAGCTAATACGTTTAGATATGCAAACTCAAGAACTTCTTGGGGTACTAACAATGCTGTAAAGGCAGAATATCCACCAGTAACACCAGAAACTCACATGAATATTTGGGTTGCAAATATTGGTGGTGGAATCTTAGGTTATGCACAATTTCCTGGAGGTAATTTAGCTACAGATGGTATTGTAGTTTCTCCTCAATATTTTGGAACTACAGGTTATGTTGCTGCACCTTTTGATGGTGGTAGAACAACTACTCATGAAGTAGGTCACTACTTAAACTTAAGACATATATGGGGTGATGGAAGATGTAACAGAGACGATTTTGTAGCTGATACACCAAGTTCTGACAGACCAAATTATGGTTGTCCAACATCTGCAGTTCACTGTCGTTCAAATGACCAGTTTATGAACTATATGGATTATACAGATGATAGCTGTATGAATATGTTTAGTTTAGGACAAAAAGAAAGAATGAGAGCTTTATTTGCTTCTGGAGGAGGAAGAGCTGCACTAGCAGGAAACTAATAGCAAAAACTACAAAAACAAGAAAGAGCGTTATTTAAACGCTCTTTTTTTGTACTTTAAAATCAAGAACTAAACACTATGAAACATCTTATTATATTACTAAGTTTTTCTTTTTTTAACTGTGCATCACAACAAAAAGTAATGAAAAACAATTACAGAATAGAGTATAAAGCTCAAACAAGAGGCGCTTTGTATGAAATATTAGTTGAAGGGAATCTACTCTCTTTTAAATCGTATAATGATTCTAAAACAATTGTTTTAACTGAAGAACAAGTTAAGGCATTAACAAACGAGATTAACAATATTAACCTTAAAGCTATAAACGATTTAGAAGCGCCTACAACAAAAAGATTTACTGATGGGGTAATGATTGCTTATTTTAAAATAAATAGGGCAGAAAACAGCTATAAATCCTCTGAGTTTGATCACGAATATCCGCCTAAAGAATTAAAACAACTTTTTAATATTTTAATAAGTTATTTAAACTAAAAAAAGGTTGAGCAAATGCTCAACCTTTTTTAATATTTATAATAATTCTTTACTTATCTTAAAGTAGGAGAATAATTTGTTGGGTATTCACCTGCAACAGCTAAACCTCCTGTAGCTTGTGTAAAGTTAGTTCCAAACTTTACATCCATAGCTGCTAAAATTTTGTTAGCCATTAATGCATAACCTCTAGCTGTAAGATGTACTCCATCTAAACTTACTAAACCACCAACCACTAAATTAGTTGTTAATGTATAATTATCAAATACGATACCTGTAGAAGCTTCTTCTAATACAGATTTTAAATCTACTAAAGCAACATTTGGATTTGCATCAGTAATTGCCTTAATTGTAGCATTATAAGAATCTGTAGCCGTTTTAATTGCAGCTTGTTCTTGTGGTGTTAAAACCCATCTATCACCTAAAGGAACAGAAACTCCATTTATTAACTGAGGATTTCCACCAACTGTAGTTCCAATAAATGTAGAACTAGGTAATACAAGTAAATCATCTGCTGTAGCTTGTCTCATATTTGTTAAAGCTGCATTAATTGGCGTTAAATTAGATAAGTTTTCATCTAAAATTAAAACCGCATTCTGACCTGCAACAAAATTTACTTTTCTACGATCAACCTCTGCTTGATCATAGTTAGTTAATAAAGGTAATACTGCTGCTGGTAATAGGTTTGCATTCTTTAAGTCTAATACTTGTTGTAACCCTGCATTATAAGCTGCGAAAGCAGCATTTAATTGTGCTGCTGTAGCAGCATCTAAAGGAACTGCGTTATAAGGCACTGTTGTAAAGTGAGCTAAGTTTGTAATATATGGTACATTACCAACAACACCTTTAGCTCCTCCAGAAGTTAACGTATTAACCATAGTAGATAAAACTTGTGCAAAAACATTTGGATCAGTAATATCTGAACCACCATAAGTAGATGGATCTAAATTTCCTGTTTGATCAACACCTGAACCACCAGATAAAGCATAGCCTAATACATCATTACCACCAACTTCTGATAAGGTAAAAAATGTTGGTGCTTGAGCCATAGCATCTCCTAAAACAGTAGCATTAGGACTAGAAGCCATTCTTGCAAAATAAGGGTTAGCTAAACCTAAAGCAACACCCTGTACATTTCCATAACCAGGTGCAACTAAGTGAAAACTTTTAGCTCCTGGTACACCAAAGTTATTTAGATTTCCTGAAACAGAATTTGTAACTTCTGTAGTTGGCATTGCATTTAAAGGTGCAGGTCCAGAACCATTAAAAAATAATCTTGGTCCTTGAATAACATTTCCTCCTAACAATAATCCACCTATGTTATCATTCATCATAGGCTGATTAAAAGTTGTTTTAAACTTAGAAGCTAAAATGTTTGGAAACGAGTTTTGTTGTGCTGCAATAAATAGTGCATTGTCTGTAAATCCTGCAGTAAAAGAAGCTCCTATAGAAACATAGCTAGAAAAGTCTAAACCATTTGTATTTAATTCCACTTCTTGTTCTACAACCGCTGGAATTTCTTCTAATTCATTATTTACATCACAAGATGCAATCCCTAATGAGAGTAGAAATAATCCTATATATTTATAATTTTTCATAAAATATTGTAATTTTTATTAATTGTTAATTGTCCAAGATAAGTAGTACTGAGACCCTATTGCTCCAACACCAGGTGCACTTAAATATTCTTGACCTGTTAAGTTAGATCCACCAAGTTTAATTACAGACTTCCACTTTGGAATTGTATAATTAACTTGTGCGTCTAATATTGTTCTTGAGTCAATTACAGCATTATGGAATGTTGATTCCCATAAATATTCATCTTGCCATCTTACATTTATGTTAAATCCGAAGTTTTCAAATAAATCTGTTTTACCAAATTGAAATTTAACCTTGTGCTCTGGAGTGTTAAATGCAGCTTGGAAATCTGGATCTGTTGATTGATCAAAATCAAACTTAGCAAATGTATAGTTTAACCCTACATTAAATCCATCAAAAATTCTTGTATTTAAACCAATACTACCTCCATAAGAGCTAATATCTGCAGAAGAGTTAGTATATGTAGAAAAGGCTGTAAAATCTCCATTAGCTAAAGCTGCTAATGATAATGAGTTGTCACCAACTGTTCCATAAAAAGGAACTAATACGTTGTTATTAGAAATAAAGTCTTCATAACTATTATAGTAAACACTCATATCTACAGTAACTCTATTTTCGTTACCCCCAACTATTCCTCTATATCCTACTTCATAAGCAGTTACTTTTTCTGGTTTAACTAACTCAACATTTGCTGCAGTTGGTGCTCCTTGTACAACTGAACTTGCTGAAAATGCATTTTCATAAGCTGCACGTCCTGTAAGTGTTACAGAAGGTGTACCTGCTATTGTAGCACCAGCTCCACTTAATGTTAATGCTGGAGTTGTATATCTATCTAAGTTATCTGGAGCAGAACCTACTAAGAAAGCTCTACCTGCATTTAAACCAATGTATTGATCTTGTGTAGTTGGGTTTCTGAAACCTGTTTGAAAAGACGCTCTAAAGTTTTGGTTTTTATCTTCTCCTGCAGCATATGCTAAAGAAACTCTTGGAGAGAAGTTACCATCAAAGTTTTGAGCTTTATCATAACGTAAAGAAGCTGTTAACTTTAAACGATCGTCTTCTAAAAATTTCTTTTGCATTTGTGTGTAAACACCATACTCATCATAGTCAATTGGCCCATCGTAATCTGTAAAAATACTTCCATTAGAATTTAATGAATATAATCTGTAAGAAGCACCTACTTGAAACTCTGCCCAATCAATCATATCTTGAAAATTGTAATTTGCATCTACATGATATAATTTTGTATTATCTTGAAATTTAGATCCTGTTATTAAATCTGGATCATTTGTAACTTTATCAAAAGCTGCTTGAAATTCTGGAGTTCCTGGTAAAAATCTACCAGACTCTGCTTGTTGTCTTGCTAATGCATGAGCTTGATCTGAAGTTAAACCTCCAAGAGTTGCTCCAATATAAGCACCAACATACTCTCCAAACCATGTGTTATCATCTTTCCACTCTCTGTTAATATTAATTGCTGCAAATCGAGTGTCAAAAGAATCACCTGCATCTTCGTTAGTTAAATAACCTCTAACAAAAAAGTTCTTACCTCTAAACTCTAATTTGTGTTGCTCCATAAAGAAGTTTCTGATGTTGTATCTATTTAAACCTTGATAAATAGTATTACCTACACCAAATTTAGAATTCCAAATTACTTCTAATCTGTCATCTCCATAAGGTCTATAGTTTAAAGACGCTCCAAACTTCATGCTTCTAGCATTGTAGTTCATTAAATCTCTTTCATCATAACCAGTTCTACTTATGTCTTCACTTGGTACTAATGCTGATGAACCTGCAGGAGCTAAACCTAATTGTTCTAATGTTTGTGCAACACCTCTAATATTTGTAGAAACCTCATCTCCATAAACATTTAAACCATCATAGTTTCTATCAGAATTTCTATCACCTGCAACATATTGTCCATTTAATGTGTTTCTGTAATCTGTTGCAAACCATTCTGTACCTTTTAAATAAGATAACGTAGCTTTTGCTGCGAATTTTTCAGAAAATTTATAAGCCATACGAATATTAAAATCATAAAACTCATTATCTCCAGCAGCATCCTGACTTGTTAAGCCTGTCTTTAAAGAAACACTAATTCCTTGATCATCAAAAGGGTTTCTACTTGTCATAAACATAATACCGTTAAAAGCATTTGCTCCATAAAGTGCAGATGATGCTCCAGGTAATAATTCAACCGTTTTTACATCTAACTCAGACATACCTAGAAGGTTACCTAAAGCAAAATTTAATGCTGGTGATGAATTATCCATACCATCTACTAACTGCATAAAACGAGTGTTTGCAAACGTTGCAAAACCACGAGTGTTTACAGATTTAAATGTTAAACTGTTTGTGTTAATGTCTACCCCTTTTAGATTTTCTAACCCATCATAGAAAGAAGGCGAAGATGTGTTTTTAATGGCTCTAATATCCATCCTTTCCACAGTAACAGGAGACTCCATGATACGTTCTGGAGTTCTAGAAGCTGAAACCACGATTTCGTCTAATGCAGTTTCATTTTCTGTAAGACTAACATCTACTTTTTGTTTGTTTTTTGTAATTTCTACTTTTTCTGTCTGATACCCTAACATAGAAATCTCTATAGTAAAAGGTGGCGTATCTGACGTTTGCAAAGTAAATTCCCCATCGAAATCCGTATTTGTACCAACAGCCTTTCCTGAAATTTTAATGTTTGCTCCAGGAAGGGTTTCTCCCGTTTTTGCATCCTTAACAGTACCAGTGATAGTTGTTTGAGCTACCATTGCTATACTACCAAGCATTAATAATGCAAAGAGTAAAGTCTTTTTTATCATAATTTGAATTAATTTGTTAACTAAGATGCAAAATACAATTTTTTTTGAATTTCTGAATAATTCCTCAATAAAATTGTAGGGTTAACAATATTTATTAACATATTTTGCCATATATACATATTAAAACGCTAATAAAAACTACTTTTTACAATGTACTTATTGTACCTTTGTAAACCAATTATTCTATTGTTTTGCAAACTGTAAATAACGTTTTTAACTTTACTTCACAAGAAAAAACCTTTGTTACTATTGGTACTTTTGATGGTGTACATTTTGGTCATCAAAAAATTATCGAAAAATTAGTTTTAGAAGCTAAAAAAGAAGGAAAGAAATCTGTAGTACTCACTTTTTTTCCACATCCAAGAATGGTTTTACAAAAAGAAGCATCAATAGAATTAATAAATACTATTGAAGAACGTGCAAAACTTCTTGAAAAAACAGGATTAGATTATTTAATTATTCATCCTTTTAGTAAAGAATTTTCTAGAACAACTGCGCTAGAGTTTGTTCGAGATTTTTTAGTAAACCAACTTAATATTTCAAAATTAATTATTGGTTATGATCATCATTTTGGAAAAAACAGAGAAGGTAATATTAAACAATTAACAGAGTACAGTCAACTTTACGATTTTACAGTAGAAGAAATACCTGCTCAAGACATAGATGATGTTTCTGTAAGTTCTACCAAAATTAGACGCGCTTTACATGCTGGAAATTTAAAAACTGCCAACAATTACTTAGGTTATAATTTTATGATTAATGGTGTTGTAGTTAATGGAAAACAATTAGGAGGTAAAATTGGGTATCCAACAGCAAATATTGATGTTAAAGAATCGTATAAATTAATACCTAAAACTGGTGTTTATGTAGTAAAATCTGAGATAGATAATGAAACTATTTATGGTATGATGAATATTGGCAATAGACCTACTGTAGATGGCAAACACCAAACTATTGAAGTTCATTTTTTTGACTTTAATAAAGATCTATATCATCAATCTTTAACTGTAGAATTAATTTATTTTTTACGTGATGAACACAAATTCGATTCTATTGATTCACTTATTCACCAGCTAAAAATAGATGAAAACACAGCAAGAAACTACATCAAAAACAATCTATAGTTCTCCATTGCTAAAGTCTTAAGCTTACTGTATATTTGCGCCTTAAAACATCTTTAAAATGTTACAAGTACAATTTATTAGAGAAAATAAAAAAGTCGTTTTAGATGGCTTAGCAAAACGTAATTTTGCAGATGCAGAAAACATTGTCAATCAAGTTTTATCTGCTGATGAAAATAGAAGAGCAACTCAAGTTGAGCTTGATAATACTTTGGCTGAATCTAATAAATTATCTAAGGAAATAGGAAATTTATATAAATCTGGACAACCACAAAAAGCAAATCTTTTAAAAGAAAAAACTGGACAATTAAAAGATGCTTCTAAAGATTTACAAGAAAAATTAAATGGTTATGCAGATGAATTACAATCACTATTGTATCAAATTCCAAACATCCCTCATACGTCTGTAAAAGCGGGTAATTCAGAAGAAGATAATGAAGAAGTTTTTAGAGAAGGTAACATACCTGTTTTAGGTGAAAATGCTCTACCTCATTGGGATTTAGCAAAAAAATATGACATTATTGATTTTGATTTAGGCGCAAAAATATCTGGTGCTGGTTTTCCTGTTTATAAAGGAAAAGGAGCAAGATTACAGCGTGCATTAATCAACTACTTTTTAGATAAAAATATAGCTGCAGGTTATCATGAAGTTCAAGTGCCACATTTAGTGAATGAAGCTTCTGGTTTTGGTACTGGTCAATTGCCTGATAAAGAAGGGCAAATGTATCATGTTACAGAAGATGATTTGTATTTGATACCCACTGCAGAAGTGCCTATAACCAATATGTTTCGTGGCAATTTAATGCAGGAAACAGAATTTCCAATATGTGTTACTGGTTATACTCCATGTTTTAGACGTGAAGCTGGTTCTTATGGTGCTCATGTTCGTGGACTAAATAGATTACATCAGTTTGACAAAGTAGAAATTGTTAGAATAGAACACCCAGAGAATTCTTATAATGCTCTAAATGAAATGGTAGAGCACATCAAAGAAATTTTAAGAGAGTTAAAATTGCCTTATAGAATTTTACGTTTATGTGGTGGAGATACTGGTTTTACTGCTGCATTAACTTTTGATTTTGAATTGTTTTCTACAGCACAAGACAGATGGTTAGAAATTAGTTCTGCATCAAACTTTGAAACATTTCAAGCAAACAGGTTAAAACTAAGGTTTAAAAATAAAGATGGTAAAAGTGAGTTAGCACACACGCTTAATGGAAGCTCTTTAGCTTTACCTCGTGTTTTAGCTGGTATATTAGAGAATTATCAAACAGAAGATGGAATTCAAGTTCCGGAAGTCTTGATTCCTTATACTGGTTTTGATATGATTAAGTAAAGTTTAATTTGCTACAATAGCAACCATTAATCTTTTGTATTTATTCATTTCTAATAAAGAGTTTAAATAATCTGCTATTTGACCATTTTTCATAAACTCTATAGAATTTTGCTTAGCAATCTCGTATTTGTTAGTTAGTTCTATCATGACCTTGTTAATTAGTTATTATATCCTATAGACAAGTTTTATGCCAAAATGTTACAAGGTTGGGGTTTAATTTCTTTTGGTTTAATAAAAAATTAACATTTTTGTTAATTATCTTTGAGATTATATGAGAATTCTTATTCTTTTTTTAATTGTTTTTTGCAGTGAAGTAAACTTCGCTCAAAACATTATGTCTAATAAATCTGAAAACAGTTATTATTTAGCAGAAACCTATTTTAGACAAGGCGAATACCAAAAAGCAGAGCAACTTTTTAAAGAACTTTACAACAAAAGCCCATTTAACACAACATATTTAAATCGATTAATTTCTTGTTACCAAGAAACAAATCAGTTTTTAAAAGCTGAAAACTTAATAACGTCAAAACTTAAAAAAGACCCAAGACAAACTTTTTTATATGTTTTGTTGGGATACAATTTCGAAAAACAGCAACTTTCTGAATTAGCTAAAGTAAATTATGATAAAGCTATAAATTCTTTAGAAAAAAATGCTGCATTTGGTGGTATTATAGGTCGCTTTTTTAAAGACTATAACAAATTAGATTATGCTATTTCTGCTTATGAAATTGCTATGTCTAAAAACGAAAATACAAACTATAATTTTCAAATAGCTCAGATTTATGGAGAAAAAGGAAAATTTAAAAAGATGTTTGAATCTTATGTGAATCTTGTAGATAAAAATGATAGTTATTTAAATCTAATTCAAAGATATGCAAGCAGATATATAACTGATGATGCAGAAAGTGAGACTAATGTTTTATTTAGAAAAACACTTTTAAAGAAGGCAATAAGTAATCCAAAAAAAGAATGGAACATTTTGTTAAGCTGGTTATTTGCGCAACAAAAAGAATATGGTAAAGCATTTAATCAAGAAAAAGCTTTATATCAAAGAGAAGAATCTGATCTTACAGAAATTTTTAGTTTAGGCAAATTAGCTTTTGACAATGAAGACTTAGATGCAGCAAAAAAATGTTTCGACTTTATTAATGAAAAATCAACATTAATAGAAGAAAAAGTTGATGCTAATTTATACTTAGCAAAAATTGCTGTAGCGCTTAAAAATCCAGAAACTGAAGCTTTTTTTAAATCTCTTTTTGTTGAGTTTGGCAAAAATGCTCAAACCATAAATATACAAACTGAGTATGCAGATTTTTTAACCTTTTCTAAAAATGAGCCAGAAAAAGCAAAATTAGTTTTAGAAGAAGCTTTAACCTATGCAAACTCAAAATTTGATAAAGCTCGTATAAAATTAAAATTAGGTGATGTGCTTGTTTACACAGGTAAATTTAATAAAGCTCTTATTTATTTTTCTCAAATTCAAACTCAATTAAAGGGGAATAGACTTGCGCAAGAAGCACGTTTTAAAGTAGCACAAACCAGCTATTTTAAAGGCGATTTTACTTGGGCAAAAGCTCAGTTAAAAGTTTTAAAAAGCTCTACTACACAACTAATTGCAAACGATGCAGTAGATCTTTATTTAAAAATAATTGATAATGAACCTGTAGACTCTATCCCTTCTGGATTAAAGCAATTTGCAAAAGCAGAACTCTTAGCGTATCAAAATAAAGATGAAGAAGCCTTACAAGAATTAGAAGGATTGTTTTTTCCAACAAATCAAAATAAAAAAGACTTTTTTGCAGGTGCAAAACCAGGTGAAGTTATTTATGATGATGCTCTTTTTCTACAAGCTAAACTTTATGTAAAGCAAGAAAAATATCTAAATGCAATTGCAAGTTTAGATAAAATTATTGCTGCAGATAATCAAGGTTTTTTAACAGACGATGTCTACTTTATGATGGCAGAAATCTATAAAAACAATTTATTAGATATAGAAAAAGCTAAAGAATATTATCAAAAAATTATTTTTGAACATCCTTCTAGTATTTACTTAGTTGATGCTAGAAAAAAATACCGAAAATTAAGAGGAGACAATATATAATCAATTTAACAGATAAATTGGTTGGTTGTTGACTAACTTTAAAAACTAAAGATTACAAACCAATATGTACATATACAACGTTACAATTAATATAGATGATTCTGTTCATGACGAATGGTTAATTTGGATGGAATCTCATATACCAGAAGTTTTAAATACTGGTAAATTCATATCTGCTAAATTCACAGAAGTGTTGGTAGAAGAAGAAATGGGTGGTAAAACATATTCAGTTCAATATACTGCAAACAGTAAAGAAGATGTAGAAGCATATTATAAAGAAGATGCAGATGAATTACGTATAGAAGCACTTAAAAAATTTGGTGATAAAATGCTTGCTTTTAGAACAGAATTAAAATTAATTAAAGAGTTTTACCCTATAAATGTTAGTAATTAACCATGTCTGTAAAAGCAAAAAAACATTTAGGACAACATTTTTTAAAAGATGAAAATATAGCAAAAAAAATTGCAGATACTCTAACAGAAAATGGTTATAACAATGTTTTAGAAATAGGTCCTGGAATGGGTGTTTTAACCAAATACATTTTAAAAAAGAAACCAAAAGTTACTGTTTTTGAAATAGATACTGAATCTGTAATTTATTTAAAAGAAGTTTTTCCTGTAGAGCAAATTAGTATTGATACCTCAGCAGAAAAGTTTCAAATTATTGAAGGCGATTTTTTAAAATGTAATCTAAAAGAGGTTTTTAACAACCAACAAGTTGCTATTATTGGTAACTTTCCATATAACATTTCTAGTCAAATCGTTTTTAAAGCTATTGAAAACAGGGGTCTTGTACCCGAATTTTCAGGGATGTTTCAAAAAGAAGTGGCAGAAAGAATCGCAGAAAAACCTGGTAGTAAAACTTACGGAATTTTATCTGTTTTAACACAAGCTTTTTTTGATACTGAATATTTGTTTACTGTGCCTCCTTCTGTTTTTAATCCACCTCCAAAAGTAGATTCTGGAGTTATAAGATGCATTAGAAAAGAAAACTTTACCTTACCTGTAGAAGAAAAATTATTTTTTAGAGTCGTAAAAACAGCTTTTAATCAAAGAAGAAAAATGTTGCGTTCTAGTTTAAAATCATTTAATCTTTCGCTTTCTTTAAAAGAAGACCCTATCTTTGCTAAAAGACCTGAGCAGCTATCTGTTTCAGACTTTATTTTACTCACTCAAAAAATAACAGAAAATGGCAATTGAAGTTACTTCAGAGTTTTTAGAACAACTAAATGAGTACATAGCTCAAAACAAAGATGCAGCTATCAAAAAGCTTTTTGATGAAGTGCATTATGCAGATATTGCAGAAATTTTAGATGAGGTTAGTTTTGATGATGCCATTTATATAATAAAGCTTTTAAACAGCGAAAAAACTTCTGAAATCTTAACAGAATTAGATGAAGATATTCGTGAAAAAATCCTAGAAAATTTATCTGCTCAAGAAATTGCAGACGAAATTGGAGAAATGGACACTGATGATGCTGCTGATATTATTGGTGAACTTTCAGATGAGCGTCAAGAAAGAGTAATTAATGCTTTAGATGATGAAGAATTAGCTGCAGATATTAAAGAGCTTTTATCTTATCAAGACAATACTGCTGGTGCTTTAATGGCTAAAGAGTTAGTTAAAGTGTATGAAACTTGGACAGTCGCTGGCTGTATGAGAAGAATTAGAGGTCAAGCTAAAGACGTTACAAGAGTCCACTCAATTTATGTTGTAGACAAAGAAGATAAGTTAGTGGGTAGGTTGTCTTTAAAAGACTTAATTATTGCTAAATCAGATCAACAAATTGCAGATATTTTAAAAGACAATGTAGATGCTGTAAATGTTAACGAAGATGATGAAGAAGTTGCAAAAATTATGGCTAAATACGATTTAGAAGCCATACCTGTTGTAGACGATAATAACGTATTATTAGGTAGAATTACTATTGATGATATTGTTGATGTTTTAAAAGAAGAAGCAGATAAAGATTACCAATTAGCAGCAGGTTTAACACAAGATGTAGATTCAGACGATAGTATAATACAATTAACTAAAGCACGATTACCTTGGTTGTTTTTAGGGTTAATTGGTGGTATAGGAGCTTTTATAATTATGGAAGGCTTTCAAGGAGTATTCGAAAAATATGCTTCTTTATTCTTTTTTACACCATTAATTGCAGCAATGGCTGGTAATGTTGGTGTGCAATCATCTGCAATTATTGTACAGGGTTTAGCAAACAATGATGTAAAGGGTAGTATAAACAGCAGACTTCTTAAAGAAATGTTTTTAGCAGCTTTAAATGGGTTTATTTTAGCGCTATTTCTATTTTTATTTGTTTGGATTTATGAAGGTAGTATTAATACAGGTTTAGCAATATCTGTTTCTTTAGTTGCTGTTATTATTGTGGCAGGTTTAATAGGTACATTTGTACCACTTTTTTTAAACAAAAGGGGTATAGACCCAGCAATAGCAACAGGGCCTTTTATAACCACCTCTAATGATATTTTTGGGATCTTAATTTACTTTTTAATTGCGAAATTAATTTTGGGTATATAAAAATCGAATTTTAATTTATTGATATATTTTCTGAAATAAATCCCACAAAACAATACCAGTAGTTACAGAAATATTTAATGAGTGTTTGGTACCTAATTGAGGTATTTCTATACACAAATCTGATGCGTTTACTACATCTTGCTGTACTCCTTTTACTTCATTACCCATTATAACTGCATACTTCTGGTTTTCTTTTGGATAAAATGTATTCAGTTTTGTGCTGTTCTCTGCTTGTTCAATAGCTAGCACTTTTATGTTTTCTAACTTTAGTTTATTAACTAATTCTAAAGTATCCTCTACATACTCCCAATCTACAGATTCTGTTGCCCCTAAAGCAGTTTTATGAATTTCTTTATTGGGTGGAGTTGCAGTAATGCCACACAAATATATTTTTTCAATTAAAAATGCATCACTAGTTCTAAACACAGAGCCTACATTATTTAAACTTCTAATATTATCTAAAACCACAATAATGGGTGTTTTTTTTGTTTGTTTAAACTCTGTTACTGTAAGTCTATTTAACTCGTTATTTTTAAGTTTCCTCATAGTTTGTGAATAAGTTCACAGTAAACTGCTACTATAAACTGCCTACTAATTTTTACCTTCGCAAAACTAACTGAAATTTTTCTAAAACTTGGCAAAATCAAAAGCTAAAAAGGTAACTCCTTTAATGAAACAATACAATGCTATCAAGGTTAAATATCCTGATGCTATGTTGTTATTTCGTGTTGGAGATTTCTACGAAACCTTTGGTGATGATGCTAAAAAAGCTGCTGAAGTTTTATCAATTACACTTACAAAAAGAGGTGCAGGTTCAGACTCAGAAACAGCTTTAGCTGGTTTTCCTCATCACTCTTTAAACACCTATTTACCAAAACTGGTAAAAGCAGGAATGCGTGTGGCAATTTGTGATCAATTAGAAGATCCTAAAATGACGAAAACCATTGTAAAACGTGGAGTAACAGAATTAGTAACTCCAGGGGTTTCTTTAAATGACGAAGTTTTACAGAGTAAAAAAAACAACTTTTTAGCAGCAATCCACTTTGATAAAAAACAACTTGGAATTTCCTTTTTGGATGTTTCTACAGGTGAGTATCTAGTTGCTCAAGGAAATGCAGAATACATAGATAAATTACTACAAAATTTTGCACCAAGTGAAATCTTAGTACAAAAACAAAACAAGCAACAATTTTTAGAAGTTTTTGAAAATAGATATTACTCTTTTTATTTAGATGATTGGGTTTTTCAAACTGAATATGCTAATGAAACTTTACAAAATCATTTTGAGGTAAAGAGTTTAAAAGGTTTTGGTATACAAGATTTAAAATTTGGGATAATTGCTGCTGGTGCTGTGTTGTATTATTTATCTGAAACACAACACAATCAATTAAAACACATCCAAAATATTAGCAGAATTGCTGAAGATAATTATGTTTGGATGGACAGATTTACAGTGCGTAATTTAGAATTATACAACCCAAACTCTGTAAATGCTGTTACTCTTTTAGATGTGATAGATAAAACCATTTCACCTATGGGTGGTCGTTTGTTAAAGCGTTGGTTAGCATTACCTCTAAAAAATATAGCTTCAATTAAAAACAGGCACGAATTAGTAAAACACTTTATAGATTCAGACTCACTTTCACAAACTGTAACCTATCAATTAAAACAGATTTCAGATTTAGAAAGACTTGTTTCAAAAGTAGCTACAGGTAAAGCAAATCCAAGAGAAATTGTATTGTTAAAAGATTCTTTAAAAGCAATTTTACCCATAAAAAAAGAGCTTGAAAAAAGTAAAAATAAAGCAGTTTCAGCATTAGGAAATCAACTAAACTCTTGTACAGATTTAATTGAAAAAATTTCTCAAACCTTATTTGATGATGCTCCTGTTAACCTTAATAAAGGTAATGCTATCGCTAATAATGTTCATCAAGAATTAGATGATTTACGCGCAATTTCATCATCTGGAAAGCAGTTTTTAGATGCTATGTTAGCTCGTGAAACAGAGCGTACAGGAATCAGTAGTTTAAAAATTGCCTTTAATAATGTTTTTGGGTATTACATAGAAGTTAGAAATACGCACAAAGATAAAGTACCATCAGAATGGATTAGAAAACAAACTTTAGTTTCTGCTGAACGATATATTACAGAAGAACTTAAAGAATATGAAACTAAAATTTTAGGTGCTGAAGAAAAAATTCAAACATTAGAGCAACAGATTTTTAGCAAATTATTGCAATACATTATTCAGTTTGTAGATTTAATACAAAACAATGCTAAAACCATAGCAAAAATAGACTGTTTATTAGGTTTTTCTGTATTAGCTATTGATAATAATTACGTCCGTCCAATTATGGATGAAAGTACAGATTTAGACATCAAAAACGGGAGACATCCTGTTATCGAAAAACAATTACCTATAGATCAAACCTATATTGCTAACGATGTTGTCCTTAACAGAAACCAACAACAAATTATCATGATTACTGGACCTAACATGTCTGGTAAATCTGCCATTTTAAGACAGACTGCATTAATTGTTTTGCTTGCACAAATGGGAAGTTATGTACCTGCACAAAATGCAAAAATTGGCATCGTGGATAAAATTTTCACCAGAGTTGGTGCTAGTGATAATATTTCTATGGGTGAATCTACTTTTATGGTAGAAATGAATGAAACTGCATCTATCTTAAATAACATTTCTGAACGTAGTTTAGTATTGTTAGATGAAATTGGTAGAGGTACCTCTACTTATGATGGAATTTCAATTGCTTGGGCTATTTCAGAATTTTTACACGAGCATCCATCTAAAGCAAAAACATTATTTGCAACTCATTATCATGAGTTAAATGAAATGACAACAACTTTCGAAAGAATTAAAAACTTTAATGTCTCTGTAAAAGAGTTAGAAGATAACATCATTTTTCTACGTAAGCTCGTTTCTGGTGGCTCTAATCATAGTTTTGGTATTCATGTAGCTAAATTGGCTGGAATGCCAAATATGGTGATTCATAGAGCTAATAAAATTCTTAAAAAGCTTGAAGAAAACAATAAAAATGATGAGGTAAAAGAAGCATTAAAACAAACTCAGAACGAAGATTTACAACTCAGTTTCTTTCAATTAGATGATCCTTTACTAGAAAATATTAGGGAGGAAATTTTAGCAACTAACATTGATACTTTAACGCCTATTGAAGCACTAATGAAGTTGAATGAAATTAAAAGAATGTTACTAAAAAAATAAATATTCTATTTTACTTTCTTGAACAACTTAAATATTAACACAACTATAGCTATAACAAACAATAAAGAAATTGTTTGAATTAAAATTAAATTCCAGCTAAAGTCGTTTAAAATTGTTTCCATAAATTATTAGTGTTTATAAATATCTTTTCTTTTAAATCTAAAAATTATAAATGGTGTTATCATAGAAACAAACATTAAAACATCAAAAACAATTTTATTTGGTAGAAAATAATTAACAACCAAATAGATAGAACATAAAGAAAAAACAGCTTTATATTTTAGTTTAAAAGGAGAGAATATTATTAAAAGAAATAATAAAAGCCCAATTATTGTATATAACTCCTTAATGGTAAGCATATAATAAAGGTAAATAAAAGATTTTTAAATTTAAATAGCAGTGAAGTAAAAAACCCTAATTTTTCACTAAACTGCTATTTTAAAATTGCTTTATGTAATTACTCTATTTGGGGGATTAATAATAAATTATACTTATAAGACAGTTACAATTTTAATTTTATTATTGTTGAGTAATTATATGGTAAAAATACTAGGTAAATACATACTAGTCAATCCCTGTAAACAGGGAAATTTCTAACTCCCTGTTTACCATGAGTGTTATCCCTGAAAACAGGGAGCTACATAAAACTAACTATTTGATTATTAATTTGTTAAATAATTATTAATATTAGCAATTATTGTATTTTAATTTTTTAGGAAAAAAATTAAAACTTCTAATTATTGCTGATTAAGAGTTTTTATAATACAAAAAACAAGTAATTCGTTTTAATTTATTATTCTCTAAAACATTGTATTTAAGTAGTAAGCTTTATGTTAAAGAGAAATAAGTTGTATTAGAAAGTTGCTTAAGTTATAAAATAAAAAAAACCTAAAAGCATAGCATGCAAATAGGTTTTTAAATTTTATTTTAGGGAAATAAAATCTAATCTCTTATTAAAAGAAATAATTTATAGTTTAAATAGATCTATTTAAATTTAATAAATTATTTGTTGATTTAATGTAACTGTTGTTGATGGTTTCAAATTTCTGAAGACTTTTAAGACTAAAATCAGATTTAGTCTCAATAATTTCGTCTCCATTATCCATCTTTTTAGTAGATAAACTGTTCTCTAATAATTGAGTTCCTTTAAAATTTGGAACCATAATTATTTCATCAGAAATTTTAGCAATACTACCAGTAGATTTTTCTAAAATAAATACTTTGGCTTCGATTGTGCTTGCACCTCTAACTTTTTCTACAAGTTCAGTTTCAACAAAAAATGAATAATTAGAATTTGGCCTACAAGAAGTATTCTGCTCTAAAAGAACATTTAAAACATCTATAGTATTCAAATCTAAGTTTGAGTTTTCTGCGGTATTGGTTTTTGAAGTAAACGCAAAGATACCTAGAAGTAGCACCAAAAGTGCTGCTAGTTTTTTAAGGGGTTTCATATTTAGGGGTTTAAATATTTAGATTACAAATGTATATAAAAATTTAATTGGTTTTAAAAATATTTTAATAAAAAACGCAAAATTAATTTATAAATAAGTCAAAAAACAATATAACTTATTCATTTATAGGTATTTATGTTTGTTTGTAAAAAACAAAAAAATTAATGAATTTTATTAAACAATACGCATATTTGAGATAAATTAGTTTGTTTTTGTACAATAACTACTATCTTTGTAGACGATGATAAATACTTTTTTTCTCTTTATTAGTGGTCAAGAAATATTCATAATAATGATTATTGTTGTGATGCTTTTTGGTGCAGATAAGATTCCTGAAATTGCTCGTGGTTTAGGAAAAGGCATACGTCAAGTAAAAGACGCAACTAATGATATTAAGAAAGAAATTAACGAAAGTGCAAAAAAACAAGGTTTAGATACAAACCTTACTAAAGATCTGAATAAAGAAATTAATGATGTAAAAAAAGACATTGATGATTTTACAGGTCCTATAAAAAGAAATATGTAATCTTATAGTACTCTACTAACTGTTAAACCATCTCTTATAGGTAACAAAACAGTTTCTACTCTTTTATCAATATTCAGTAACTTATTATACTCTAATAAAACTTTGGTGTCTAGGTCTTTAGAGTTTAATGGTTCTACAACTTTTCCACTCCATAAAACATTATCAGATAAAATAATTCCTCCAGGTTTCATTTTATCAATAATTAAATGAAAATAGTTAATGTAATTTGATTTGTCAGCATCAATAAAAACCAAATCAAATTGCTGATTTAAAGTTGGAATAATTTTGGTTGCATCACCCACCATTTGTTGTATTTGACTTCTGTAACCAGATTTTTCGAAGTATTTGTTTTGTAAAGTTTCTAGCTCTTCGTTTTTATCAATAGTAATTATTTTTCCGTCTTTTGATAATCCTTCTGCAAAACAAAGTGTTGAATAACCTGTATATGTCCCTATTTCTAAAATGTTTTTGGGTCTTATTAACTTAGAAATCATAGACAATACTCTACCTTGAAATGCACCACTTAGCATTCTTGGATTTAATACCTTTTGCCAAGTTTCTTTAGTTAGTTCTTGTAAAATTTTTGGTTCTTGTTGTGAGTGATTTACAACGTAATCGTCTATTTTTTCTGGTAAAAAATCCATTTAAAAAGGTAGCTATGCTTTAGAGTTTTCAAGCTTTTGTTTCAATGCAGCTTTATCAATATCAGATAAACATGGTTTTTCTTTCTGGCAATCTGTTGCTTTCATTCTAAACAAATCAGACATTTTATTGTTTTGTTTTGTATAAAGCCTACAAATACCACATCTTAAAAAATGAATATTTAGTTGAATCTTTTCAAATAACGAAGCCTCATTATATTGACTTTTATCACAAATCATTGTGGCTTCATCACATGTTATAAATAAAAACTTAAACATATATTTTAACTATTAAACCAGTTATCTTCCATACATTTTCTTAACTGCGTTCTTGCTCTATGGATAATAACCCAAAGGTTTGACGCTGTAATATCTAACTCCTTACAAATTTCTTCTGTTTCGAATTCTTGAATGGTTTTCATTCTAAAAACCATTGCATATTTTTCAGGTAAATTGTCTATACAAGCTTCTAATTGATCTTTTAATTCTTCATTTTCAACGGCTTTTTCTGATGCATTGTCCCAGCTTTGAGGTACTCTTTCTTCTAACCAGTTTCCTTCTTGTTCGCCATCAACATAAAAGTTCATTCTTACTTCTGCTTGTCCTTTTTTAGAATTGATTTTTCTGTAATAATCTATTACTTTTCTTTTAAGAATAGAAACTAACCAAGTTCTTTCTGTAGATTTCCCTTGAAAATTTTTAGCAGATTTTAATGCAGCTATAAAAGTATCTTGAACCAAGTCTTTTGCTAAATCACTATCATTAACTCTAACAACAGCATAATTAAAGAGATAATCTGCGTAATTATCTATCCATTTATCTGGTTGTAAAGTTGGTTTTGTGTTAGCCATTTTAGCTTTAATAAAAAGCCAAATATAACTTATTTTTTGTCTTTTAGCGCTTTACAATTATCTCTTCTTCTCATATCTACAATATAAATGATTTGCCATCTACCATTATTGTTAAATAACTGAAAAGAATTAGCACCACAATGACTAAAGTTATCATTTAAATAGAATTCATAAGGAGTCCAAACAGATGCTAAATTACCATCAATTTTAATGTCATAAGAAAGTAACTTTTCTAAATAAACATTTTCTGGTTTTTTGTTAGCAACACCTGTTAATAAAGCTTGTCTTGATTGAGTATTTAAGTTTTTTAATCCTTCTCTATTTGTAAAAGTAGTTTGAATTTTAATGTCTTTGTGTAAGGTAGATTTCATGATGGTACTATCTCCTTTATGTAAGCCTATAAAAAATGTTTCAATTACTTTTTTAACTTCTTGTTGCTCATTTTTTTCTTGAGCTGTTATTACTAAAGAACTAATTAATAATAGTAAAAAAGGTATAATTTTTTGCATAATTGATTGATTTTGAAAATCTAAAACTAATTAATTTTCTCTATTTACAAATAGCTTTAAAAATACATTAACAGAAGATTAACTAGGTGATGATGTAAATGATATTTCTTACTTTTACCATTGTCAAAAAATTAAAAATATGTCAATTGCAAAAAAACAGTACAAAAGAATTACTGTAAAATCTTTAGTTGAAATGAAAGCAAATGGAGAAAAAATTTCCATGCTAACAGCTTATGATTATACCATGGCTAAAATTTTAGATAAAGCAGGTTTAGATGTACTACTTGTTGGTGATTCTGCCTCTAATGTTATGGCTGGTCATGAGACCACATTGCCTATTACATTAGATCAAATGATTTACCACGCAAGCTCAGTAATTAGAGGTATAGAACACTGTTTAGTAGTTGTAGATTTACCTTTTGGTAGCTATCAATCTGACCCTAAAGAAGCATTACGTTCTGCAATTAGAATCATGAAAGAAAGTGGTGCCCATTCTATAAAACTTGAAGGAGGAAAAGAGATAAAAGAATCTATAAAACGAATTTTAAATGCAGGTATTCCTGTAATGGGTCATTTAGGATTAACACCACAATCAATATATAAATTTGGTACTTATACTGTAAGGGCTAAAGAAGAACAAGAAGCAGAAAAATTAATGGAAGATGCTTTAATGTTAGAAAGAATTGGTTGTTTTGCTATTGTTTTAGAAAAAGTACCTGCAAAATTAGCCAAGAAAGTTGCAGATGCATTAACAATACCAGTAATTGGTATTGGAGCAGGAAATGGTGTTGATGGGCAAGTATTAGTAACTCATGATATGATTGGTATGACTCATGAATTTAACCCACGCTTTTTAAGAAGGTATTTAGACTTATTTGCTGATATGACAGGTGCTTTTCAACAATATGTAAAAGACGTTAAAAGTAAAGACTTCCCAAATGAGGAAGAACAGTACTAATCAAAAATGACAATTTCTCAAAAGCTTTTTCAATCATTATTATTTCTACTTACTATTCCTTTTTTTAAAATACTATTTAAGTTTTTTTTGATAAGAGCTGAAAAGTTTTTTATAAAATACAACTCTAAAAGAATGGAATTTTTCTATTCATATAAAAAAGTGGTCACTTTCTTTATAAGTTATATTTGGCCAGGATTAATCATATTGTTAATTATATTAATTTGGCTTAATTTTTAATGTTATGAAAGTAATTCATTTAGACACCAACCACCCTCTTTTAATTAATCAATTGAGTAAATTAGGGTTTACTAATGATGAAGATTACTTGTCTTCAAAAGAAGCTATTGAAGCTAAAATTCATAACTATGATGGCTTTATCATAAGAAGTCGTTTTAAAATAGATAAAGCCTTTTTAGATAAAGCTACTAGCCTAAAATTTATTGGAAGAGTTGGTGCTGGTTTAGAAAATATAGATTGTGAATATGCTATATCAAAAAACATTGCACTAATAGCTGCTCCTGAAGGAAACAGAAATGCGGTTGGTGAACATACTTTAGGTATGTTATTGTCACTATTTAATAAATTAAATAAAGCTGATAAAGAAGTTAGAGCAGGCAAATGGCTTCGTGAAGAAAATAGAGGATTAGAACTAGATGGAAAAACTATAGGTCTAATAGGTTATGGAAATATGGGGAAATCATTTGCAAAAAAATTAAGAGGATTTGATGTAGATGTTTTATGTTATGATATAAAATCAAATGTGGGTGACGAAAATTGTAAACAAGTTTCTTTAGAAGAATTACAACAGAGGTCTGATGTTTTAAGTTTACATACCCCACAATCAACACTTACAAGAAATATGATAAACAAAGCGTTTATTAATCGTTTCAAGAAATCTTTTTGGTTATTAAATACAGCACGTGGAACATCTGTTGTCACAAAAGATTTAGTTGCTGCTTTAAAAAGTGGCAAAATTTTGGGTGCTGGTTTAGATGTTTTAGAATATGAAAAATCTTCTTTTGAAAACTTATTTTCTGACAACAATTTACCAGAAGCTTTTCAATATTTAATTGCATCAGAAAATGTAATTTTATCACCTCATGTTGCTGGTTGGACTATAGAAAGTAATGAGAAATTAGCACAAACCATAGTAGATAAAATCAAAGCAAAATTTTGTTAACTTGTAAGTCGTTAATCAACCATCAAAAAAAACTAAAATGACATACGAAGCTAACACTCCAGAGGAATATGTTGCTCAAATACCTGAAGAAAGAAAACCAATCATTTCTAAATTAAGAAAAATTATAAAAGATAATTTGCCTGAAGGTTTTGAAGAGGGATTAAACTATAAAATGTTGGGTTATTATGTTCCTCACTCAATATATCCAGAAGGTTATCATTGTGACCCAAAATTACCTTTACCTTTTATGAATTTGGCTTCTCAGAAAAATTCTATAAACTTATATCATAGTGGAATCTACGCAAAAAAAGAACTGTATGATTGGTTTGTGGCTGAATATCCTAAGCATGCAAAAAGAAAATTAGATATGGGAAAAAGTTGCATCCGTTTTAAAAAAATGGATGATATTCCTTACGATTTAATAGCTGAATTATGCACAAAACTAACTGTAAATGAGTGGATTAACATATACGAATCTGCAATAAAAAAGAAATAATAAATATGAAAAATAGAGTAACTGGTATTGGTGGTGTTTTCTTTAAAAGTGATGATCCAACTGCATCTAAAGAGTGGTATAAAAAACATTTGGGTTTTAATATCGATAATTGGGGATGCACTTTTTGGTGGAAAGATAAAGATGGTAAAGAAGCCTCTACACAATGGAGCCCTTTTACAAGCAAAACAGATTATTTTAAGCCCTCTAAAAAAGATTTTATGATTAACTATCGAGTTGAAAACTTGGTTGAATTATTATCAGAATTAAGAAAAGAAGGAGTTACTATTGTTGGAGACATACAAGAGTTTGAATATGGAAAATTTGGATGGATACTTGACAATGATGGTAATAAAATTGAACTTTGGGAACCAAAAGACGAAGCATTTAAATAAATATAAATATCATGAACTTATTATCTAAATATCCAACAGAAGTATTAGTACTATTATTTTTAACGGTAACTTTTTTACAATCTGGTATTGACAAATTATTAGATTGGAAAGGAAATGTTGCTTTTATAAAAGATCATTTTAAAAACTCACCTTTAAAAAATACAGTGCCTCTATTACTAGCTATCATTCTTGTTTTAGAAATAGTTGCAGGTTTTTGTATGCTTTTTGGTATTTATGAACTTTATACTTCTGGAGCAAAAGAAATTGCTTTATTAGGAACAGAGCTTTGTGCTGTTACTTTAATCTTTTTATTAATAGGACAACGTTTAGCAAAAGATTATGCAGGAGCAATGAGCTTAGCTGTCTATTTTATTATTACACTTTGGGGTGTGTTTTTGTTAAATAGTTAAAAGTTATAATATAAATATTTACATAAGTATTTCTTATATAAAAAGCCTTTAAAAAACCCGTTTTAAAGGCTTTTTATTTTTTTGGAGGGTGTTTGGTTGTTTTTGGTACAAACAATTAAAAAAACCTTTTAAAAAGGCGTTTTATTGCTTTTTTAAAACATAAATTAAAGATGAGTACTCCTTTGTTGACTTAGCTTTAAAGTTTGACTTAAATCCATTAATAAATGCTGAAAAAGGTTTACTTTTTTGATGCTTGTATTTTTCACTTAATAGTGCAACATAATAAGCATCAAATTTCATGGGTAGTATTTTTTCCACTTTCATATTCTCATAAGAAAATAATTTAGAAATAGACGTTTTACTAAAATGCCATATATGTCTTGGTACATCAAAAGCGGCCCAAAACTCTTTATATTTTATTGCGTCATAACTTTTAAAATTTGGTACAGCAATAATTAATCTTCCATTTTCAGTTAATAAACTTTTTAATGTGGTAATATATTCTTGGAGGTTTTCTACATGTTCTAAAACATGCCAAAGTGTAATGACATCAAATTGTTGATTTTGAAATTTAGATAAATCTTTTTCTAAATTAACACCTTTTTTAGCAGCAATGTTTCTTGCTCCTGAATCTGGTTCTGAACCAAAAATTTCCCAAGAATTCGTTTTACATACTTTTAAAAAATCGCCTGTTCCTGCTCCTACATCTAAAACTTTTTTTGATTTAGTATTAAAAGAGTTAATTAACTTAAGCTTTCTTTTTAAAGTGATATTTTTTACAGCTTGATATACTTTGTCAAAAAGTGATTTTTTTGAATCTGTATGAGAAATATAATCTTCGCTTTTGTAATAATCTGAAATGTTTTTTGGAACTGGAATTGTCACTAACATATCAAACTCTTTATTAAACATTACTTGATATTCTTCATGAGAAACAGTGTAATCTTTACAAACTAAGTAAGGTTCTAAATTTTGATAAAAATCGATTTTCTTTGACATAAAATTTAAATTGTTCCACGAGGAACATCTATGAAGTTTATAAAAATTATCTACCCATATATACTAAAAGAACAGAAATATCTGAAGGAGAAACACCACTAATTCTGCTAGCTTGTGAAATTGAAGTGGGCTGTATTTTACTTAATTTTTCTCTAGCTTCATATGAAAGAGATTTTACCTTTTGGTAATTAAAACTAGAAGGAATCATAACATTTTCTAGCCTATTTAATTTATCTGCATTACTCTTTTCTTTAGCAATATATCCAGAATATTTTAAATGAATTTCTGCTTGCTCTATAACTTCTTTATCAATATTATTTTCCTCTAAAAAAGAATTTAATTTGTTTATGTTTTTAAAATCAGAAAAATCTAATTGAGGTCTAGCAGCAATTTTAAAAAGCTTCATAGATTGATTTACTAAAGCTAAATTTTTAGCTTCTAAAATAGGATTTATCTCTTCTTTTTTTACACTTGTTTTTTCTAAAAACTCAATTAATAATTTAGATTTTTCTCTCTTTTCTTTTACTCTATCCAATCTTTCTTTTGAAGCTAAACCAAGTTCAAAAGCCTTTGGAGTTAATCTTAAATCTGCATTATCTTGTCTTAACAATGTTCTATATTCTGCTCTAGAAGTAAACATTCTATAAGGCTCTTCTGTGCCTTTTGTTATCAAATCATCTATTAAAACACCTATATAAGCTTCATTTCTTTTTAAGATAAAAGAAGGTTTATTTTGAACTTTTAAAGCAGCATTTACACCAGCCATTAAACCTTGTGCTGCAGCTTCTTCATAACCAGTTGTACCATTTATTTGACCTGCAAAAAATAGATTTTTAATCAACTTTGTTTCTAATGAATGAGTTAATTGTGTTGGTGGAAAATAATCATATTCTATTGCATAACCATATCTAAAAAACTTTACATTTTCGAAACCAGCAACAGCTCTTATAGCTTTGTCTTGTATATCTTCTGGTAAAGATGTAGAAAAACCATTTACATACATTTCACATGTTGTCCAGCCTTCTGGCTCTACAAAAATTTGATGTCTTTCTTTACTTGCAAAACGATCTATTTTATCTTCAACTGAAGGGCAATATCTTGGGCCTGTAGATTGTATTCTACCATTAAACATTGGAGACCTATCAAAACCTTCTCTTAGTAAATCATGCACTTCAGGATTTGTGTAAGTTAACCAACAAGAACGTTGTTTCTTTAAGTTAGTTGTAACAGGTAAATAAGAAAATTTTTCTGTGATTTCATCTCCTGGTTGCTCAGTCATTTTAGAATAATCTAAAGACCTTCCATCAACTCTTGGAGGGGTACCTGTTTTCATTCTTCCTGCTTCAAAACCTTTAGCAACTAAATCTTCTGTGATACCTCTTGAAGCTCCTTCTCCAGCTCTACCTCCACCAAAACTTTTATCTCCAATATGAATTAATCCATTTAAAAAAGTTCCTGCTGTAATAATAACAGTCTTTGCTTTTATATCTAAACCTAAAGCTGTTTTAACTCCAATAATAGTATCTCCATCAAACAACAATCCATTAACTGAATCTTGATAGAAATCTAGGTTCTTAGTATTTTCTAACATGGTTCTCCAACATTCAGCAAACTGCATTCTATCAGATTGTGCTCTTGGACTCCACATTGCAGGGCCCTTAGATTTATTTAACATCTTAAACTGTATTGCTGTTTTATCTGTAACAATACCACTATAACCTCCAAGCGCATCAATTTCTCTAACAATTTGACCTTTTGCAATACCACCCATTGCAGGATTACAACTCATTTGTGCAATATTTTGCAGATTCATTGTAATAAGTAGAGTGTGTGCTCCCATATTTGCAGCAGCAGCAGCAGCTTCACTTCCTGCATGTCCACCACCAACTACAATAACATCGTATTTTGTTGTAAATAAACTCATAGTTATTTAAGTTCCACGTGAAACTTTATATTTATTTATTTGATTATCAATAACTTATATTAAACAAGGCTTTGTTTTCAGCATTTCTCATTTTTGTTTTATCATCATCAGATTTATCTTTAAAACCCATATAATGTAAAACTCCATGAATCATTACCCTGTGTAATTCATTTTCAAAACTTACCTTAAAATCTTTTGCATTTTCTTCTACTCTTTCTATAGAAATAAATATATCTCCAGAAATTAATTTGCCTATGGTATTATCAAAACTAATAATATCTGTTAAAGTGTCATGATTTAAAAACTCGACATTTAATTTATGAAGATAATTATCATCACAAAAAACATAGTTGATTTCACCAATTTCAAAACCATTATCAGCAACTACTTTTTGTATCCATTCTTGAGTTTGTATTTCATTAGGTAACTCAAAAGGTGTTTCGTAATTAAAAACAATCATTTTATTCTTTCTTAGTATCAGAAAAGTAAGCTCTTACCTTCTTTTTATAATTTTGCTGCAAAGGTAATGATTGTCTATTTAATATTTCTATTTGATTGTAAAACTGCTTTTTAAATTTAAGTGCCTTGATTTTGTTTCTTCGGTTTTCTAAAGTATTTGAAATTGATTTACGTTTTTTATCTTCTCCTTGTTCTAAGGCAGCTTTGTCAAGTTTTAATAATTCGTAATTTAAATTTTGCATTTTCTGGAGTGTTGCAGCATTGAATCCTTTTTCAAGTATTTCGTTTTCTAATTCTTCCATGCTTTTTAATGCTTTTTTTGCATTAGCATTACCACCTGCTTTACCTTGTTCGTTTTCTTTTAATGCATCCTGTAGTTCTTGCCTTAATTGAGTCTGTTGTTTAAAGATTTCGTATAATTCTCCATTTAAATCATCATTTGCATCTCCTTCGCCTTTTCCTGTTTTATTCCCTTTATTACCTTCGCCTTTCTTTCCATTATTATCGGGTTTATTTCCTTCTTTTCCTTTACCTTTCTTTTCTCCCTTCTTCAAACCATCTTTCATTTTTTCAGAAAGTGATTCTTGCTTTTTTATTAAATCTGGTAAACTAAATCCTTGACCTTTTCCTTTTTTGCCTTTACCCATTTTCATAGACATATTGTTCTGCATATTATTTAAAATATTACTTAAATAATCTGCTAAATTATTGGTGGCAGTCATTACATAACGTTGATTAGAAATTCCGTTATTAAATCTATTTTCAGAAAAATTATATAAAGATTGATCTAAATTATAATGTGCTGTAGATAAATCATCTTGAATCTTAGTAGATATTTTTGGAACACGCATTGCTAAAACATATAAACTATCATCTATATGTTCGAAATACGTTTTAATTTCATTTTGTTTTTTTAGGTCTTTACCAAAATCTGGATGTGAGGTTGAAGTTTCACTAAATTTATTCATCAACTGTTCTTGTTGAAAAGAGAAGATAACTAAGTTTTCTAAAATTTTACGCAAATCTTCTATATTCTCTTCCATAGCTTCTCCTTGCATTTCCATCATAGATTTCTGCATTTTAGCACTCATCTCTTTCATCTTTTTTGATGACTGTTTTTGATTCTGTTTTGCTTTCTGTTGCTGTTGATTTTTTAGGTTTTCTTCTGCTTTATTTAATTCTTCTACTACTTTTTCTTTTTCATCCTCAACATCTGGCAATTCCATTGGTTCTTTTAACTTCTCATTATCTTTATCTAATTCTTGAAGTTCTTTTTTAATCTCATCAAACTCTTTTTTAATCTCTTTTTGAGCTTCTAAATTATTTTCTTGACTTTTTTCTAAGGATTCCTGTTTTTTAGACAACTCTTCTATTTTATTGGCAATTTGCATTGTTTTTTGTTCAACATAAAAACGTTTTACCATTTCTAATGTTTTCTCTAAACTACGTTGCTGTTGCTTGTTTTGTTGTGCTAATTCTTTTGCTTTTTGAACTAAGTCTTCTTTATTTAATTTATCAGCCATTTTTTGTATTTCATCCAATAACTTTTGTTGCTTTTCTAGTTTCTTTAATTCTTTAATACGTTCTTTTAAATCTTCTTTCTTTTCTTGTAATGTTTTATCTTTTTCTGTTTTTTCATCTAAGTTTTCTTGAAGTTTATCTGTTTGTCTTTGCATCATTTTCTTGTATTGTTCTTGACGCTTTATAAAACTTTCTACCTTCTTTTTATCATTCCAATTAATGCTTTTTTTATTCTGTAATTCTTGCTGAATATTTTCTAGTTGTTCTTGTTGTTTCTTTTGCCTCTGAACAGAGTTTTCTAGATCATTAATTGTATTTCTTTGTTCTTGTAATAGCTCTTGTTCTATTTCTTCTGCTGTTTTTTGTCTATAATTAAAAATCTTACTTTTTGTAGATTTATTTCCATTAACAGCATCATTATCAGAAACTTGAAAATATAATTCGTAATTAACTCCTTTTGAAAGTTGTAAACCATCAGGAAATTGATAGAAAAAAGTCTGAATATTTTGCTTGGTTATTGGAAGATCTATTTGTTGTTTTTTATTAGAATTATCCTCTTGATAATAAACAAGTTGTAATTTTTTAATTCCATAATCATCAGATATTTGACCTGCAAATTGCGCTGTTCCACGTGAAATACTATCAATATTTGAGCTTACAGAAATTAGAGGAAACTCGTCTTTTACAACATCAATTGCAAACTGTAATTTCTCATAATCTAAAAGGTTTTCATTAGATGAAGAAATCTGATAACTTAGAGGTCTCTTTATACGTTTTGTAAATTCAAAATTATCTGATGAAGTGCTTTCAAAAATTTCTCTTTTTTGATTTTGAATGAATGCTAATTCTTGGGTTTGATTGGTTTTTACTTTCCATGTAATTTTTGTGCCTTCTGGAACAACTAAATTATTGGTATTTTGAACAACTTCATCTTTTCTGTTTGTATAATATGGATAATCTAGACTTAATGAAATATTATTAATCGTTGGTGTACTTATGACATTAATTTGATAATCTTGAGATTGAATTCCATTAGCTTGTACATAAAAATTTATTGGTTTTTGAACATCAGAAAATGTGTATGAAAATGAGGCATCTTCGTTATTCTGTAAATAATATTGTTGATTATTAAACAAAATTTTTGCTTCACTTGGAATTACATTTCCAACTGTTTTTACAACAATAGTAATGGGTTTTCCTTGTATAACCTCAAGGGTTTTATTCTCAACTATAAAAGTAAAAGGAGCTGGAGGATTGTATGCTGTTCTATGATTAACAACACGTTCTAAACTTTCTGTTAAAGAACCATTACTAATTGTAAATAAGCTAATTACATATACTAAAACAGGAACAATAGTATATTTTAGATATTTCTTGTTTTGTTTAAAGTCAATAGCTTTAACAAATGGTATGGGTTGTAGTTCTAGAGATTTCTGCTCAATACTTGCTAATATTAAATCAGATTTATTGTTGTTATCTTTAAGTTGTAATATGTTTAATAATTTATCTTCGACTTCTGGAAAATGAGCTCCAATAATTTTTGAAGATTCAGCAAATGAAATTCCGTTTCTAAAGCCTATTAATTTAAATATAGGAATTGCTATAAATCGAATCAATAAAAAAAGTTCTACAACAACAAAAGCCCAAAACAAAAAGGTTCTTGCTGTTGGTTTTAGCCATAAAAAATATTCTAAAAACAACGTGAAAAAGAAATATAACAATCCAAAAGAAAAGAAAAGAATTGTTCCTTTTATCAACTCGTTAGTATAATACTTTCGAGTAAATTGATGTAATTTTTGTTGTATGTTTTTAAAATTGCTCATAATCAATTAATAAAAATACAGATTTTGTAAATAGTATCTTTCAAATTATTGTTAAAAGACATTGTAAGTATTTATAAAAACAAACTACTAATGCTTTATAAAATTTTAAATCATGAAAAAATTAGCCAAATTAGTTATTCTTATAATCACTTTACAAGCTTATTCTCAAAGTCCTTGGACACAAAAAAAAGGCAACTATTATACACAATTATCATTTACATCTATCTCAGGATATAATACTTTATTTGGAGACCCAGATTATAATACAGAAAGAGAAATTTCTGATAGAACTTTACAGTTTTTTACAGAATATGGATTGTCAGATAAAACATCGTTATTGGTAAATATTCCTTTTAAAATGATGGAAACAGGTGAATTAACATCTCCTTCTATAACTGCAATTCCGTTAACAAGTAGTGCAACAGAAAGTGCTTTAGGAAATATTTCTTTAGGTATAAAACATAATTTTTATAATAAAAAATGGGTGTTATCTGGTCAACTATCTATAGAAGCAAACACGAGTTCTTATGATGCTGCTTCAGGCATAAGAACAGGTTATGATGCATGGTCTTTTACACCATTATTTTTAGCTGGTAGAGGATTTGGAAAAACATACATTCAAGGTTTTATTGGTGCAGATATAAGAACAAATGACTATAGTTCTAACTTTAAAATTGGTGGAGAAATAGGTAGAAAATTAGGTAAATATATCTGGTTAATAGGTTTTGTAGATGTTTCATCATCATTTAAAAACGGAGATGTTATGCTACCAGCAGAAAATCAATTAACAGGTTTATATGTAAACGATCAAGAATATGGTGCTTTTGGTTTAAAAGCTATAGGAGAGTTTTCTAATAATTTTGGTATTACAGCTGGTTATGGAGGTGCTTTTTCTGGAAATAATGTGGCTAAACAAGCTGCTTTAACTTTTGGGGTGTATCATAAATTTTAATACATATCCTTTTGAATTAATTTAAAAAGACTTCAGTAATGTGAAGTCTTTTTTCTTTTATCAAATTTCTCTTCTCTTTAATAAAAACTATCTTTGCAAAAAATTAAATTTAATGGAATCTAATGTTCGTGTACGTTTTGCACCAAGTCCAACAGGACCTTTACATATTGGAGGTGTAAGAACAGCTTTATACAATTATTTATTTGCTAAAAAACACAATGGAACTTTTATATTAAGAATAGAAGATACTGACCAAACACGTTATGTTGCAAACGCAGAACAATATATAATTGATGCTTTAAACTGGTGTAAAATTCCTTTTGATGAAGGCCCTGGAAAAGAGGGTGGTTTTGGTCCTTACAGACAGTCTGAACGTAAAAATTTGTATAAAAAATACGCAGATATTTTACTAGAAAAAGGATGGGCTTATTATGCTTTTGATACAGCAGAAGAATTAGATGCTCATAGAAAAGGGCATGAAGCAGAAGGAAAAACCTTTATTTATAATTGGCATAATCGCGAAAAAGGAAGGTTAGTAAACTCCTTAGTTTTAAGTGATGAAGAAGTACAAAAAAGAATAAATTCTGGAGAAAACTTTGTAATTCGTTTTAAAATTCCAAAAGATGAAACTTTAATTTTAGAGGATGAAATAAGAGGAACTATAAAAATTGATACCAATACTTTAGATGATAAAATTTTATTTAAAAGTGATGGAATGCCAACCTATCATTTAGCGAATATTGTAGACGATCATTTAATGGAAATTTCTCATGTAATTCGTGGTGAAGAATGGTTACCTTCTCTCCCACTTCACAATTTATTATACAAAGCTTTTGGTTGGGATGCACCAAAATTTGCTCACTTACCTTTAATCTTAAAACCTGTTGGTAAAGGAAAATTAAGTAAAAGAGATGGAGATAAATTAGGTTTCCCAGTATTTCCTTTAGAGTACACGAATAAAGAAACAGGCGATGTTTCACGTGGATATAAAGAAGATGGTTATTTTGCTGATGCATTTATAAATATGTTGGCTTTTTTAGGTTGGAATCCTGGTACAGAACAAGAACTATTTTCTTTAGAAGACTTAATTAAAGATTTTGATTTAAAACGTGTTTCTAAATCTGGTGCAAAATTTAATCCAGATAAAACCAAATGGTTTCAGCAGCAATATATGCAGACTAAAAGTGATGCTGAATTAACTGAATTATACATTCCAATTTTAGAAGAAAAGAATATTTCTAAAGAAAAAATATATGTAGAAAAAGTAATTTCATTGATTAAAGAAAGAGCTGTTTTTATAGAAGATTTTTGGGAATTATCGTCTTTCTTTTTTGAAGCACCAACTGAATATGATGCTAAAAACGTAAAAAAGAATTGGAAAGAAGGAACACCTGAATTAATGCAAGAATTGATTGCTGTTATTAATAATATTGAAGATTTCTCATCAGAAAATACAGAATCAAAAATAAAAGCTTGGATAACAGAAAAAGAAATTGGTTTTGGTAAAGTAATGCAACCTTTACGATTAAGTTTGGTGGGTAAATTAGCAGGACCTCATTTATTTGATATTATAGCTATGATTGGTAAACAAGAAACTGTTGCTAGACTAAATAATGCAATAGAAAAGCTATAGAAATATTACTGTAAAAATGTAAAATCCTCTCAAAATTGAGAGGATTTTTTTTTAAACATGTAACATTTTAAATGTTTTTACTACATATATATACTTAAAAGATTAAGTATATTTACAGTACACTATTATTAACATTTAAAACTTTTATTATGCCACCATCGTTTTTTATTATTATATTTTTATCATTAGTTGTTCTTTTTGCAGCTTTTTTTATGGTAAAACAACAAACAGCTGCTATTATAGAACGTTTTGGTAAATTTCAAAGCATTCGTCATTCTGGATTACAAATAAAAATTCCTTTAATTGATAGAGTTGCAGGAAGATTAAGTTTAAAAATTCAGCAATTAGACGTAATTGTAGAAACAAAAACGTTAGATGATGTATTTGTTCGTTTAAAAGTTTCTGTACAATACAAAGTAATTAGAGATAAAGTTTATGATGCTTTTTATAAATTAGATTATCCTCATGATCAAATTACTTCTTATGTTTTTGATGTAGTAAGAGCAGAAGTTCCAAAAATGAAGTTAGATGATGTATTTGTGAAAAAAGATGATATAGCATTAGCTGTAAAAGCAGAGTTAAATGATGCTATGTCTGATTATGGATTTGATATTATTAAAACTCTAGTAACAGATATAGACCCAGATGCACAAGTAAAAGCAGCAATGAATAGAATTAATGCTTCTGAACGTGAAAAAATTGCTGCTCAATTTGAAGGAGATGCTCAACGTATTTTAATAGTTGAGAAAGCAAAAGCAGAAGCAGAAAGTAAGCGTTTGCAAGGGCAAGGTATTGCAGATCAAAGACGTGAAATTGCTCGTGGTTTAGAAGAGTCTGTAGAAGTGCTTAATAAAGTGGGTATTAACTCTCAAGAAGCCTCTGCTTTAATTGTAGTAACACAACATTATGATACTTTACAATCTATAGGTGAAGAAACAAATAGTAATTTAATTCTATTGCCAAACTCACCTCAAGCAGGTAGTAATATGCTAAATGATATGGTTGCTAGTTTTACTGCAAGTAATCAAATTGGTGAAGCTATGAAGCAGCAATCAAAGAAGAAAAAAGAATAATTTAAATAAAATTTTTATCTTGTAAACATGTTACAAGATGTAGAAAATTGGTTGAATAAGCCTTATTATTTTAATCCATCAATTAAATTTAAAAGTAAATTAAGTTTAGTTTTTGGATTTTTTATTTTTAGTTTTCTTTACATTTTTGAGCCCTTTACACTTTCTACTTTTAAAGAATATCTTTTTGATTATACTTTAGGGATAGGGTTAGTAACATTTGTAGGAACTTTAATCGTTTTAATAATACCACCAATATTATTTAAAAATTATTTTAATGAAGATAACTGGACTATAGGAAGAAATCTTATCTACATTGGATTATGTATCATTTTTAATGGTACTATTTTATGGTTTTTTGGGCAATTATTTAAGCAAGAAACTAGCATAGAGCATATTAATTATTTTACTTTTATCTATTACACATTTCTGGTTAGTGCTTTACCATTAATCATATTTATCTCATTTAATGAAAAACGTATTAGAAAAAAAAGAGAAGAAACAGCTAAAGAAATTAATGATTTTAAAAACGCAAAATTAGAAGTTAATTTACCACTAAAGAACGTTATTATATCTTCTGAAAACAACAAAGAATCTTTTACAATTGAAGTAGAAAAGTTAGTTTATATAACTTCTGAAGGCAACTATGCTAGTTTTTTTATTATTGAAAATAATGAATTAAAAGAAAAAATTTTAAGGGTTACCTTAACGAAAATTGAGTCTTTTTTAAAAGACTATGATTTTATTATAAGGTGTCATAAATCTTATATTATAAATACAAAGTATGTTAATGGAATAACTGGTAATGCAAGAGGTTATTTGTTAAAATGCAATATTTTAGATTTTTATATACCTGTTTCAAGAAAGTTTAGTAAAAAATCTTTGTTAACATTGGTTAAATAACCTTCCCGTTTATCACAAAACTTTTAAAAACCTTCCCATTTATCACAATTTAAAGCAATTTTAAAGCTGCTTATATATATTTGTTAAAATTAATTAGTTGGGGGATTTAATTAATTTAAAACAAAAAGCGCAACTGTACAGTTGCGCTTTTTTATTTTTTTATTTTAAAGAATTACTTTTTTTCTTCTATTTTATCATCATTATCTTCTTCTTTAGAGGCTTTTTTAAATTCTTTAATTCCACCACCTAAACCTTTCATAAGTTCTGGAATTTTTTTTCCTCCAAATAATAATAGAACTGCTAGTGCAATTAAAATCCAAGAACCTCCACTTGGCATGCCTAATAAAAATATATGTAAAGTATTCATTTTCTTAATATTTAATAGTACAAAGATATAAAAAAAGCTTTGGTTTAATTTCTTTTTTGAATAATACCTCCTATTACTTTTTTATCTTTAATTAATTCAGGATTTCCTTTATAAAATATAGAACCTCCAAAACTTACTTTTGCTGTTAATGTTTCGCCTGCAAATATTTCTGCTTTTGCACCTGTACCTGCTTTAACAGTACTTGTATTTTCTGTTTTTAAATTAAAACCATGGTAAACACCATATAAATCTAAATTTACATCTTGGTGTTTTGTGGTACCAGATAATTTTATAATACCTCCAGAAGAAGTTTTTACTTCTATATACTTAGTGTTTACAACTAAATTAATTAATGCTCTTTCTTGAGAGTTTACAACTAATTTTTCTTGATTAATATCTTTTCCAGTAATAGTAGCCCCTTCATTAGCATCAATTACATCTATATTAGAAGAGTAAAATAACTTAACAATAACTTCTCCATCAGCTGAATTATTTTCTGGTTTTAAAGAAAAAGGAAGTGTTAATTTTAAAGTTTTATCTACATTTTTAATAGTTACCTTTTCAGATTTTTTACCTCTTATTTCTATCTTTTGTTCATTTGATTTTATTAACTCTACTTCTATACCATTAAAGACTTTTAATGTAGTAAAATCACCTAAATTTTGGCTAACTGTAGACTGAGATTGAGAAGCTACATGAACCAAAAGCATAAGTATAAAAAATATTTTTTTCATAATATTTAAGTTTGATGCTGATTGTAAATCAAAAAATGTACCAATATTTAACGAAGAAACTAAATTAATGTTATACTAGAAAGAATTTTTAACAAATACTTTCCCTTGAATTTTGATATCATTAGCTACAATTATTTTTGATATAGAATTAATTACAAAGGTTGGATTTTTACTAGTTAAAGAAACAAAAAAAGGATCTTGAAGATACGTTGTGAAAATTTCAAATAAAGATGTTGGTTTTGTAAGAAGCTCTTCTAATGAACAATAATTTACTTTAGAAAATTCTGAAGTATCATTATACATATCATCATCTATTTTAATTTCACTTTTTACAACATCGTAAATGTCATTTAATTTTAATAAAAATGCTGCTTTTGTAATTTCTATAGTAAAATCTTTTGTTTCAGAACTAGTTGTAAATCTTCCGAAGTTAAGACCATCATTATAGGTAATATCATCTTGATTAATAGATATATTATCTATTAAAATACTTTTAAAATTATTTAGAATACTCACAGTAATCTAATTTATTTAACTTTAACAGCTGTGCCTGTAATAGAAACTATTAATGTTGCAGAATTAGCTAAAGGTTCTACATCTATTTGAATACCAACAACTGCATTTGCACCTAATTTTATAGCATTATCTTTTAAATTTTGAAAGGCTTTTTCTTTTATGTTTTCTAATCCTAAAGTGTAAATTTCTCTGTATTTAGACATACTAAACATATCTTTAAAAGACATTTTTTGTCCATTTGTAGTATAACTAGAATCATAAGCTGTACCTGTTACAATCCCTAAATAATCAACTATTTTAAAATTTTCTATATTATGTGTTGTAGTTAAAATCATATTAAAAAATTACTCTTCAATCAAATTAAAGTCTAAATGTTTGCGTTCTAAATCGGTCTTTTTTACCTGCACTTTTACATTATCTCCTAACTGATACATGTGCTTGGTAGATTGACCAACAATTGCATATTGCTCTTCATCAAAAATATAATAATCACTTTTTATATCTCTAATTCTAACCATTCCTTCACATTTATTTTTGGTAATTTCTACATAAATTCCCCATTCTGTAACACCAGTAATAACACCATCAAAAACTTCATCTTTATGATCTTGCATGTATTTTACTTGCATATATTTAATAGAATCACGTTCAGCTTTACTAGCTAATTCTTCTCGTTTTGAAGAGTGTTTACATTTTTCTTCATAAACTTCTTGTTTTGCGCTGTTTCCTCCATCTAAATAATGTTGTAGTAATCTATGTGTCATTACATCTGGATAACGTCTTATAGGTGATGTAAAATGGCTATAGTAATCAAATGCTAATCCATAATGACCTATATTTTGAGTGGTGTAGACAGCTTTAGACATAGAACGTATAGCAAGTGTTTCTATCATATTAGATTCTGCTTTTCCATGAACATCACTTAATAACTGATTTAAAGAATCTGAAGTAGATTCTCTAGTATCAGTATTTATTTTGTACCCAAATTTACTAATGATGTTTTGTAAAGAAGCTAATTTTTCTATATCTGGTTCATCATGCACTCTGTATACAAAAGTTTTGTTTGATGGCTTCCCTCCTTTTGATTTACCTATAAATTCAGCAACTTTTCTATTAGCTAATAACATAAATTCTTCAATTAATTTATTAGCATCTTTTGCTTCTTTAAAATATACTCCAACAGGATTTGCAACTTCATCTAAATGAAACTTCACTTCTACTCTATCAAATGAAATTGCTCCTTGTTTCATTCTCTTCTTTCTAAGTATTTTAGCTAAATCATCTAATTTTAAAATAGCTTCAACTATTGCATCATCTACATTATATTCTTGACCTGTTAAAGAAACATTAGCTGGAACAATATTATTTTTATTTTCAATGATTGCTTGCGCTTCTTCATAAGCAAATCTTTTATCTGAATAGGTTACAGTTCTACCAAACCATTGCTTAATAATTTGTGCTTTTTCATTGATTTCAAAAACTGCTGAAAAAGTTAATTTTTCTTCATTTGGTCTTAAAGAGCAAACACCATTACTTAACATTTCTGGTAACATAGGTACTACTCTATCTACTAAATATACAGAAGTTGCTCTTTCATAAGCTTCTGCATCTAAAATAGTTTTTGGTTGTACATAATGAGAAACATCTGCAATATGAATTCCTATTTCATAATTACCATTTTCTAATTTTGTAAAAGATAAAGCATCATCAAAATCCTTTGCGTCTTTTGGGTCTATAGTAAACGTTAAATCACTTCGCATATCTCTACGTTTAGTAATTTCATCTTTGGTAATTTCTATAGAAAGTGTTTCTGCATCTTTCTCAACTTCTGATGGGAATTCATAAGGTAAATCGTACTCTAATAAAATAGAATGCATTTCTGTATTATGATCTCCAGGTTTACCTAAAACTTTAGTGATTTTACCAAAAGGATTTTTAGATTTTTCTGGCCAATCTATAATTGTAGCTTGTACTTTATCTCCATGTTCTGCTCCATTTAATTTAGATTGAGAAATAAAAATGTCTGCATACATCTTATTACTATCTGGTAATACAAAACCAAAATTTTTATTTAATTGTAATACGCCAACAAAATCAGATTTTGCTCTTTCTACAACTTCAACAACATCTGCTTCTAATTTATTAGATCTTCTTTTTTTATAGACATATACTTTAACCATATCTCCATGTAAACCTTTACCTAGATTTACATTAGGTACAAAAATATCTTCTTCATAATCATCAGAAATAAAATACCCATTTCCATTAGAGGTAATATCTAATGTTCCTAAAGAATATTTACGATCTTCATTAATTTGAAACTTTCCTCTATCTACTTCTTTTATTTTTTTATTAGCTGTAAGTTCTGCTAATTTTTTTAAAATTTGGGTTTTTCCATCTGTATCAGAAATTCCCATTTTTGAAGCTATTTGCTTGTAATTGTAGAACTTATCACTATCTTCATTTAGAATTTTAAAAATATTTCTTGTTAAATCTTTAATAATTCTTCCTTTCTTTTTAAAAATTTTTTTCTTCTTTCTTGGCATAAATGCATTTACTTGTTTTGAAGTAACCAAATTACAACTATTTAAACTTAAATTGTTTAAATAAGATAAAAGTTAAAGAAATCTTAAAAAATTTGTAACGTTTTCTAAATTATTACGTCTTTAATATAAGAACAAGTAATTTACAATGAAAAACTTACGTAAAATAATAGCCTTTTTTGCAATCATATTTATTGCAGGTATTTATTTAGCTGTAAGAACTGTAAATACTTCTTTACAACAAAAAGAGACTCCAAAAGAAACTGTCGAAATTCAAAAAGACACTACTTATCTTTTAAAATCAGAAAAGAAAATAAAAACAGTATAAATCATTTTTTGATTTTCACTTATCAACATTCTTTATTATTATATTTTTCTTTTTATAAATTTTTAAAAAACTATAATGTTTATAATAGCTTGTGAATAGTTACTATAAAAATTAAAACTTTTATTTTATTATTTGAGTTATTAAAAAACATTGACAACTTATTAGTTATTTAAAGAGTTAAAAATCAATATAAATTTACCTTTATTAACAATTGTTATTAACAGCTATTCACTTATTTTTCTAATAAGTATTTTAATTTTTAATGTAAACAAATGGTAAATTTTATGTTGATAAACTTTTATGAAAATAGAATAATAAAATTTGCATATATCATTCTATCCCTTGTATTGTAATAATATTTTTATTCACCAAAAAAAGTTTCGAGTTTTTAGTGATAAGTTCTTAACATTAGCTTAAAATAGTTAAATCATTAAAAAATAAGAGGTTATTAAATATTAATAAATTTTAAATGTTTATAACTGTTGATAACCGTTAATTTCTATATTTTTGCAGTATACAATACAATTAAAATCAACATATTATGACAATTGCCATTGGTAATGATCACGCAGGAACTGAATATAAGTTCGAAATTATAAAACACTTAGAAAACCAAGGATACACTGTTCTTAATTTTGGAACAGATACTAATGATTCTATGGATTATCCTGATGCAATTCATCCTACTGCAGATGCTGTTGAATCTGGTAAAGCTACTTTAGGAATTATCTTATGTGGTTCAGGAAATGGTGCTCAAATGACAGCAAATAAACATCAGGGAATTAGAGCTGCTTTATGTTGGAATAAAGAATTAGTTGAATTAACAAGACAACATAATAATGCGAATATTTTAACTATTCCTGCACGTTTTGTGTCTTTACAACAAGCTTTAAGTTTTGTTGATGTATTTCTTTCTACTGAGTTTGAAGGTGGAAGACATGAAAATAGAGTAAATAAAATTTCTTGTGCTGGCTAATGGATTTTCAAGTAAAATCTTTTAAAGAATTAACAATAGATGAATTGTATGCTATTTTACAATTACGTTCTGAGGTTTTTGTGGTAGAGCAAGATTGTGTCTATCAAGATATAGATTATAAAGACCAAAAAGCATTACATGTACTTGGTTTTAAAAATGATAAAATCATTGCATATACACGAATATTTAAACCAGGAGATTATTTTAAAAACTCTAGTATAGGTAGAGTAGTAGTTACAAAAGATGAACGTAAATTTGGATATGGACATGATATTATGAAAGCTTCAATACAAGCAATAAAAAATCATTTTAACGAAACAAAAATTACGATTTCAGCTCAAAAATATTTGACTAAATTTTACGAAACACATCAGTTTACACAAGTAGGAGAGGAGTATTTAGAAGATGGTATTCCTCATATAAGAATGGATAGAAAATAAAAAAGAGGAATATTAATTCCTCTTTTTTATTTTATTCTTCAGATTCTTTAGAGCCAAATATTCTTTTCTTAAATACAGAAAATAAACCTACAGCACCTATTGCAATAAATTTCCAAAATTTTAAAAGTAGTGCAAAAAATCCAGCTTTAGCAAGAAGTTTACCTGCAATTAACCCTCCAATTCCATAAGCTGCAACTTCATCTATATCTGGATTAAAATCTGCATATTTATTACCAGCTGTAAAATGTACACTATTTAAAATCTCGTCTACATCATTATTAAATTTTGGTAAAACATCAATAGTACCAATTGCATTTAAATTTAAATAACCTTTTCTACCTAACACTCTTATATTATAATTAAGAGTGTTTAATTCTTCACCCTCAAAACTTAATTCTTTAGCCCAGTGTAATTTTTTATTTTTATCATCATAAAAAGGTTTAGAAGCCCAACCCACAAGATCAATTTCTGGGTAACCTAATTTTTTTCTTTCAGGGTTTGCTGCATTAGTATCATCTTGCATTTCTTCTAAAAGATCATCATAATCTAAATCTTTTGCATCTTCATCATCTATATAACCTTCATTAGAATACGTAATTTCAACAGCATAAGTAAAATCATCACTAATTGGAGAAATTTCTTCTGGTAATAAAAGGCCTAATACTTCTGATGGAGGATTACCCCATAAATCTGAAAGTACATATTTACTTTGCTCAGCATTTAAAAATTTATATCCTTTAGGAATATCAATTTCAGCAATACCATTTTCTAAAGAAATTTTTCCATATTCATACTTAAAAGTACTATTTATACTATCAATTACTCTTTGATATTCAATTTCTTGTTCTTTAGTGATTTCATCTTGATTTTCTTGACAATAAGTTATTGTAAAAGATAAACAAAGTAAAATGCTTGTAAGTAAATTTCTCATAAAAGGTTTTTTGGTTAGGTGCAATTATACAAATAATCAATGTAAAATTTTAAAACTATAAAACTTTTATTGTCACAGAAAAAATATCTTTACTTGAGGTTAAACTCATATTTTTTTCAGAAAACTTTTGATCTGTATAAGAAGTGTATTGTGTAATTGGTTCTATACAAACCATATTATCAACCTCTGTCCAAAGCATAAAATTATTGAAACCTTTTGTTGAAATTTCTAAATGAGGTTTATCAATATTTTTTAGCACTATTGTATCTGTGTTTAAAATAGGAAAAGCATTAGAACCAGTTTTATAAACATCTTGTAAAGTATAGATTTTATGATCTGATACAAATGTTTCTTTACCTGTATTTGATAATAAAAATGCTGGATGATAACCCAACATAAAAGGCATTTCTTTTTCTGAAAGAATTACAAAATCTATTTTTAATTCACTGTTTTCAATTTTAAAATGTTTTTCAAAACTAAAATCAAAAGGCCATGTTAAAAACTCTTCTGAAGACTTCTCTGGAAACTTACTGTTATTAATTTTTGTATTCGCTTTATAATCTTTTTTAAAGATTGCAGTAAATTCATTATTAGAAATTAATTGGTAATCTAATTCTCTTAACAATCCATGCTGATCTTGAATTGCATCGCCTTTTTTAGTATGCACTCTAAAGTTATTTTTTGCAGTAGGACCAATAATAGGAAACATTTCATCATCACTTTTACGCCAACCTTTATTTCCTTTTTGATGAATAAATTCAATACAATTAACTGTAAAACTTACCAATTCACCATTATCAATTTTTACTAAAGAGTTGTTATTTCTTAAGGTTATCATAGAATGTAGATTTGTTCAAAAATAATATAAAAAGCAGTTGAATTTGTTAGGAAAATCTTTTTTGTTTTTTGTAACTTACATCACTTTTAAAAACAAAAATTTAGCAAAGATTTATGGCGACAGATAAAGAGAAACAAGCAAAGCTTAAAGCATTACAACTTACACTAGATAAGTTAGACAAAACTTATGGTAAAGGCTCTGTAATGAAAATGGGAGATGCAGTAGTAGAAGATGTAGATGCAATATCATCTGGTTCTTTAGGATTAGATTTAGCATTAGGTGTTGGTGGTTATCCAAGAGGAAGAGTTATTGAGATTTATGGTCCAGAATCTTCTGGTAAAACTACTTTAACTATACATGCAATTGCAGAAGCACAAAAAGCAGGAGGTATAGCAGCGTTTATTGATGCAGAACATGCTTTTGATCGTTTTTACGCAGAAAACTTAGGAGTAGATATTGATAACTTAATTATTTCTCAACCAGATCATGGAGAGCAAGCTTTAGAAATTGCAGACAATTTAATTAGATCAGGGGCTATTGATATTGTAGTTATAGATTCTGTTGCTGCTTTAACACCAAAATCTGAGATTGAAGGCGAAATGGGTGATTCTAAAATGGGTCTTCATGCACGTTTAATGTCTCAAGCATTACGTAAATTAACGGGTACTATTTCTAAAACAAACTGTACAGTTATTTTCATTAACCAATTACGTGAGAAAATAGGAGTGATGTTTGGTAATCCAGAAACTACTACTGGTGGTAACGCACTTAAATTTTACGCTTCTGTTCGTCTAGATATTAGAAGAAGAACGCAAATAAAAGATGGTGATAGAGTTATTGGAAACTCTACTAAAGTTAAAGTGGTAAAAAATAAAGTTGCACCACCATTTCAAACAGCAGAGTTTGATATTATGTATGGAGAAGGAATTTCTAAGGTTGGTGAAATTTTAGATATAGGTGTAGAATTAGGAATTATAAAGAAAAGTGGTTCTTGGTTTAGTTATGGTGAAACCAAATTAGGACAAGGACGTGATTCTGTAAAAGGATTAATTAAAGACAATCCTGAATTAATGGAAGAACTTGAAAACAAAATAAAAGACGCTATTGAAAATCAAGATTAAGTTTTAAAAAGTTCTATTATTTATATAAAGCTGCTTTAGAATTATTTTCTAAAGCAGTTTTTTTATTCTTTAGATAACACTTTAACTAACCATAAAATAAGATAAGCACCCACACCAAAACCAGCCAACAATACTGTTAATACAAAAAATATTCTAATATTTTTAGCAGTAAATTGTGTTTTTGTACTTAACCATTCGCATACACCTAAAAGCATAGTTTTAAATTTTTAATTATTATTTTTATAAGGAGGTAATTGCAAGACCAACTGTTCAATCTTTTTAACAATTTCTAATCTATTTTTAGTCTTAAGTTCAAAATAGGGTTCTTCCCAATCACCTTCGTAATTTATATTTCCTTTTTTATTAGTTGTTTTTATTAGGTTTAGAACACGTAAATAAAAAAAACCATTAGCATCATTTTCTGGTTTAAAATCTAAATTGATGGCTCTCATTAATTGATGATTTTCAATATGCAACAATGAGCTAGCATCTAAATATTGCATAGTTTCATCAGAAGGGTCTACTTCGTAAAATAAATTCCATTCTATTAACCAACCAGAAGCAATTCTTAAAGGTTGTAATTCAATTTCACTCATCTTTAAACCCCAGTGCTTCCAAAACCTCCAGAACCACGTTCAGTTTCACTTAAAACATCAACTTCTTGCCAAGTAACTCTTTCGTGTTTTGCTATGACTAATTGCGCAATTCTTTCACCATCATTCACCACAAAATCTTCGTTAGATAAATTTACTAAAATTACACCTATTTCTCCTCTATAATCTGCATCTACTGTTCCAGGTGAATTGAGTACAGTTATTCCTTTTTTTGCAGCCAAACCACTTCTTGGTCTAACCTGAGCTTCAAAACCTTGAGGTAGTGCAATAAATAAACCTGTTTTAACAATAGCTCTTTCTAAAGGTTTTAGAGTTATGGCTTCTTCAATATTAGCTCTTAAATCCATGCCTGCTGCACCATCTGTTTCGTAAGCAGGAGTTATGTGTTTTGATTTGTTAATGATTTGTACGTTCATGTTTTATTCTTTGTATAAAAACTCAATTACTTCTAAAAATTCACTCTTCCAAAAAGCTTCATTATGTTTGCCTTCAGCAACTATTTTTGACTTTAAATTGTCTTTTGGAAATCCTATTTCTAATAATAATTTTTCCATGTTTTCTGTATCTGGCACCATAGAATCTCCTTCTTTACCACCCACTAATAAAAATAATTTAGTGTTTTTTAAATTCCCTTTTGCTTTTGCAAAAGTGTTTACTTTATCAGAAAACCAAAAAGAGGTAGATAAAGCACCTATTTTACTAAAAATTTCAGGATGCTCTAAACCACCATAAAAAGAGATTAAACCACCTAAAGAACTACCAATTATAGCTGTTTCATTAGCTTCTGGTTTGGTTCTGTAATTTGCGTCTATGTATGGTTTTAATTCATTTGCTAAAAAATTGATATAAATAGCACCTTTTCCTCCTCCATATTTTTCATGTTTCCAAGGTGTATATTCTTCAATTCTTTTTTCACCTCCATTTTCTACTCCTACAACTATAAAACCTTTTCCTGTTTTATTATAATAAGAATTTAGTATTTTATCAACACCCCATTCACCTACAAAAGATGTTTTGTCATCAAATAAATTTTGAGCATCATGCATGTAAATTACTGGATATTTTTCTGAAGAGTTCTTGTAATTTGGAGGTAAATACAACCAAACCTTATGAGAAATATCATTTAAACCTTTAATCACAAATTCTTTTTTTAAAATAGTAACGTTATCAGATTTTGTAGATTTTTTCTCTTCTTTTTTAGGAGGATAAGCCTCTGTTTTTTCAATATCTTTTTTACAAGAGATAATGAAAAAGAAGGTTAAGCAAACAATTAAAAAAGACCTCATATTTTGATTGATTTATCACAAATATAATAATTCGAAATCCTATTTAAAGCTAGTAAATAGTTTTCTTACTTTTGAAAAATAATTTTAGATATATGAGCGAACATAAAAAAATAGCTGTTTTTGGAGGTGGTAGTTGGGCTACAGCTATCGTTAAAATGTTAACTGAAAATTTAGATACTGTAGGTTGGTACATGCGAAATGAGCAATCTATAGATCATATTAAGAAAAACGATCATAACCCAAAATATTTAAGGTCTGCAGAGCTAAAGGCTTCACAGCTAGATTTGTCTTCAGATATAAATAAAATGATTACGAATTATGATGTACTCATTTTTGCAATTCCTTCTGCTTTTTTAACTCAAGAATTAGAAAAAGTAACCACTTCTTTAACTAATAAAATCGTTTTTTCTGCTATTAAAGGTATTGTACCTGAAACAGGTTTAATTGTGGGCGAACATTTTCATCAAGAATATGATATCCCTTTTCAAAATATAGGAGTTATCACAGGTCCTTGTCATGCAGAAGAAGTAGCTATGGAGCGTTTATCGTATTTAACTGTGGCTTGTCAAAATGAACAAAATGCAAAAAACATGGCTAAAGCTTTAGAAAGCTGGTACATTAATGTAAAAACTTCTGATGATATTATTGGAACAGAATATGCAGCTATGTTAAAAAACATTTATGCAATAGCTGCAGGTATTGCTCATGGTTTAGGTTATGGAGATAATTTTCAGTCAGTTTTAATGAGTAATGCCATTCGTGAAATGAAACGTTTTATAAAGAAAGTGCATAAAATGAAACGTAACATTAACAACTCTGCATACTTAGGTGATTTATTGGTAACAGGTTATTCTACCTTTAGTAGAAATAGACAGTTTGGTAACATGATTGGTAAAGGCTATACTGTAAAATCTGCTCAAATCGAAATGAGTATGATTGCAGAAGGGTATTATGCAACTAAAAGCGCTTATAAAATTCAACAAGAAAAAGGTGGCAAAACTCCTATTATACAAGCTGTTTATAATATTTTGTATGATGACAAAGACCCTAAAAAAGAATTTAAAAAGTTGACGGTTAAATTAGATTAATTGTTTAATTTTGAACAATTAAATTTAATTTTAAACTTTTGTTATGAAAACAATACAAGAGGTTGTTGAAAGTACCATTAGAAAAACACCTTTTATAGAAGAGGCGTTAAATGAAAAATTAATAAACGTTTCTTCTTTAGCAAGAATAATACTTCCTGAAGTATCGCAAACATTAAAGAAAGAAGTTAAAGTAGGTGCAGTTATGATGGCTATTAATAGGCTTTCACCTGCAAGCGAACTTCGTATTCGTAAAAACATAAAAAAACTAGCTTTAGATTTAGGTGATGTTATAGTAAGATCTGACTTATGTGATTTTACTTTTAAAAACACGACTTCACTCTTAAAAGAAATTGCAAAAATATTAACGAAATCTTCAGAAAGTCAAGATTACTTTTTAACGGTGTCACAAGGTATTTTTGAAACCAATATTGTTACCAGTAAGAACTTAAGACCTTTTGTTGAAGAAATTTTTGATAATGAAACCTTAACCAATAGTATGCTAGATTTAGCATCTATAACCATAAAGCTTCCTAAAGAAAACCAAGAACAATCTGGTATTTATTATTTTATTTTAAAGCAATTGGCTTGGGCAGATATTCCTTTACAAGAAATTATTTCTACAACTAATGAAATGACAATTGTTGTTAAAGAAAAAGACATCAATCAAACATTTGCCATTTTAATGGATATGAAATTAAACTAATTCATGGCAAAAAACGATCCTTATGCTGCACTAAGAATTAGAGAGTTTAATATTTTTTTATTTGTTCGCTTTCTTTTAGTTTTTGGTTGGTCTATGCAATTTATTGTCATTGAATGGCAAGTATATTCAATTACAAAAGATCCACTTTCTTTAGGTATCATAGGGTTAATGGAAATTATTCCTGCATTTACTATGGCTTTGTTTGCTGGTCATATTGTAGATCAAAAAGAGAAACGCAATATGCTGTTAAAATGCACAGCAGCTTTTTCTTTTATTAGTTTAGGATTGTATTTTTTTACATCAGATTATGTCACAAACAACTATGAAATCAATACCATTCTTTACGGTATTTATGCTCTGGTATTTTTTGGTGGATTTTTACGTTCTTTTTTTGGACCTACTATTTTTTCTTTAGTTGCGCTTTTGGTTCCTAAAAAAATCTATCATAATGCAGCAACTTGGAGTACAAGTACCTGGAAATTAGCATCAGTAACTGGAGCACTTGGTGGAGGTTTTTTCATAAGTTGGATTGATGTAGACAACACATTATTATTGATTTATATTTTAGTAATACTTTCTTTAATTTTTACTTTTTTAATTAAGAAAAAACCTATTTTAAACACAAAAATTGGAGAACCTATAAAAGAAAGTTTAAAAGCAGGAGTAAAGTTTGTTTTTGAAAACAAGGCAATTTTAGGAGCATTAACTTTAGATATGATTGCTGTTTTGTTTGGTGGCACAGTAGCTATTTTATCAGTCTTTGCACAAGATATTTTAAAGGTAGGGCCAGAAGGTTTTGGAATGTTAAATGCATCTATTTCTATAGGAAGCATTGTAACCATGTTTTTAACAACCTACATACCAATTAATAGAAATACAGGTAAAAAGATGTTAATCTCTGTATTTATTTTTGGGGTAAGTATCATTGCTTTTGGTTTATCTTCTATTTTCTGGGTAAGTTTATTAGCCTTGTTTGTAAGTGGTGCTGCAGATGGAATTTCTATGGTCATCAGACAAACGATTCTTCAATTAAAAACTCCAGATGAAATGAGAGGTAGAGTCTCTTCTGTAAACTCAATGTTTGTGGGTTCTTCTAATGAACTAGGTGCTTTTGAAAGTGGTTTAGCAGCTAAATTAGTGGGGCCAGTTGCAGCTGTTGTTTTTGGTGGAACCATGACTATTTTAACAGTAGTTACTACTGCAGCAGTTAGCCCAACAATTAGAAATTTAGATTTAACAGAAGATATTAAAGCTTCTGAAATTGAAGATTAATTAAATTTTGGAAGCGTTCTGTAATTGCCTAAGCTTAGCGTCCAATCATAACTAGAAAATTTTAGTTTTTTAGGTTCTTGAGGTACAATATTATAATCTTTTAAGATTTTACAAGCACCAGATTTTCCTCCAAAATCTGCCCTAAACCAAGACATTAACGCAACAGATGTAGCTGTTTTTGTTTCTTTATTAAATGTAGTTTGTTCCTTTAAATATTCTTTAGTCATAAAATCTAATTGTTTATTTAATTTTTCTGGTGAATAAACAGCTACAGGAGGACAGCTTTTTGCACCACAATTTAAAGCAAAGTGAATTCGCCAATCAATATCATCTACACGTAATTTACGCTCCCATTTTGCTCTAAAAGGAGTTCTTAAATAGCCCCAACTTAACTTACATCTTGATTTTCTAATAATTCCATGTTCTATATCATCAAAAGACAATATTTCTCCTGCTATTTTTACTCTTTCATCAGAAAAAAAAGCACCTCTATTTTTATACAAATCAGGTTTTTCAGATAGAGAAATCTGAATAAAAGCATTGTAAATGTTTACCCAAAAAGCTATTTTTTGAGTATCTGTTGAAAATTGATGAATAAGTTCGTTTAAGGTAGATTTTTCAAGAATTTTAACTTGTTTTTCATACGACTTTCCATCAATAATATTTTGTAAAAGTACTTCTGATACTTTTTGATAATTTACTTTTTCTTGTGAAAAGACTGAGCTAGATATTAAAAAAAAGAATGTGTAAATAAAAAGTTTCATATAAAATTACGTAAGTTTAAAAAGTGAAAATTTCTATAATTATTCCTACTTATAACGAAAAAGAAAACCTTCTTAAAAGGTTGTCGTTTTTATGTAAACAAGCTAACAATTATCCTATAGAAATTATCATTGCTAACTCACCAGAAACTACAGATGATTCATCTAAAATTTGTGCTAAAAAAAATAAAGTTAGGTTTTTAAATTCGATAAAAAAAGGAAGAGCAGCACAAATGAATTTTGGAGCTTCTATAGCCACAGGTGATATTTTTCTGTTTTTACATGCAGATGTACAATTACCAAAAGATTTTTACACACAAATAGACAAAGTTATAAACGCTGGTTTTAAAGCTGGTTTTTTTGCCTATCAGTTTGATAAAGAATCTTCGTTATTAAACTTTAATAGTAGGTTTACAAAAAAAGATGGATTATTTGCTGGAGGTGGAGATCAATGTCATTTTTTTACAAGAGAAACTTTTGAAAAATTAGGAGGTTATGATGAAGATTTTTGTATTATGGAAGACTTTGAAATGATAGATAGAATTAGAAAACAAAATATCCCTTTTACAATAATTCAGTCTAAAGCTATTGTAAGCGCAAGAAAATATGAAGATAATAGTTGGTTAAAAGTAAACCTGATTAATGGATATGTTTTTTTAAAATATAAACTAGGAGTACATCCTATGAAACTGAGAAAAACTTATAAGAGTTTATTAAGAGAATCAGTCTAATATTTTAGTAGGTAAACCATCTATACTTTCTTGGTTTTTTTCTGTCCAATATTCTTTAATACCTTTTTTTCCTTTAGAAGACGCCCAATCATTTAACTCTTCTCTTTCGCCTTTATATTCAAAAAAAGGAATAGACATACCACAAGAAGTTTGTGCAGATTCTATGGTAATATCAAATATTTGTCTAGTACCAGGTGTTTCTGGAAAAAAACCAATTAACTCATTCCACTCATCATCACCTTCCTTTATTTCTTTACCTTTTCCATATAATCGTAAAATATTTGGAGCACCTTCAAAAGAACAAAACATCATTGTTATTCTTTTATTTTCTAATAAATGAGCAGCAGTTTCATTTCCACTTCCAGTTACATTTAACCAAGCCACTCTATTTTCATCTAAAACACGAAAAGAATCCATTCCTTTTGGCGATAAATTAATACGACCATTATTTGGTGCTGTAGCCACAAAAAATATTTTTTGTGCTTCTATAAATTTCTGAATTCTTGATGAAATTTTTGTGTAGAATTTTGCCATTTTAAAGCGTTTTAGGAAATCAAATTTACGAAATATGAATTATAGTTTCTGATATTAATTGTTACCTTTAACCCAAATAAACTACTTATTCATGGAATACGGATTTTTATCAGTAATACCACCAATTATAGCCATAATTTTAGCATTAAGAACCAAACAAGTATATATTGCTTTATTATTTGGTATTTGGTTTTCTTGGTTAATTATAAAAGGTTGGCATCCTTTAGAAGGGACTTTAGCAATGATTGAAGGAATGGTAAATGTATTTCAATCTAAAGGAAACACAAGAACAATCATATTTAGTGCTTTAGTGGGTTCTTTATTAGTATTTATTCAATACTCAAGAGGTGTAGAAGGTTTTATTAACATTATCAACAAAAGGTTAGTAAAATTAGAGGCAAAAAAATCTGGATTTGCTAGAGTTATGGTCCAAATTTTAGCTACTATTACAGGGCTTTTATTATTTGTAGAAACTAGCATTTCGTCTTTAACAGTGGGTACTTTATACAGACCAATTTTTGATAAATTAAAAATACCAAGAGAAAAACTAGCTTATATAGCAGACTCAAGTTCTGCTCCATCATCAATTTTAATTCCCTTTAACGCTTGGGGAGCATTCATTATGGGGTTATTACTTACACAAGGTATAGATAAGCCTTTTTCAGTAATGATTGCCTCTATCAAATACAACTTCTATCCATTATTAGCTATCGGAATTTTATTCTTTATCATACTATCTAAAAAAGATTTTGGCTTGATGAAAAAAGCTGAACAAAGAACTAAGGAAACAGGATTATTAATGAATGAAGGCTCTAAACCTATGGTTTCTGATGAGGTTACTTCTTTTCCTCCTAAAGAAGGAATACCTGCAAGAGCTTATAACATGATAGTTCCTTTATTGGTAATGGTTTGTATGATGCCTATTAATTTGATTTATACAGGATGGAACAATGTAGAAAAATATTCATCTACTTTCGATCATATAAAACAAGCAATTGGTGAAGGTTCAGGTTCTTCCTCTGTTTTATATGCAGTAATAACAGCTATTCTTGTAGCTATTGTTATGTATTTTGTACAAGGTATTTTAAAACCCAAAGAGGCTGTAAATTTAACTTTAAAAGGGATAAGTGAGTTAATGCCATTAGCACTTTTGATGCTGCTAGCTTTTGCCATAGGTGACGCTTGTAAAGCATTAGATACAGGAAATTATGTAGCGAATATTACAGAAAGTTGGTTGTCTCCAGAATTATTACCTGCAGTAGTTTTTGTGGTAAGTTCTTTTATTGCCTTTTCTACAGGAACTTCATGGGGTACATTTGCAATTATGATGGCAATTTCTGTACCTATGGCTAATATTCATGGAGCAGACATTACCATTGTTGTAGCTGCAACTTTAGGAGGAGGTATTTTTGGTGACCATTGTTCACCAATTTCAGATACTTCTATTATTTCTTCTATGGCTTCAGCAAGTGATCATATAGACCATGTAAAAACACAATTACCTTATGCTTTGTTTGGTGGCTTAATAACAACATTATTGTATTTGATTATTGGGTTTTTAGGGTAATTAATTATGAGAATTTTCCAAAACAAAACAGATAAAGAGTTAATTAATATGGTGATTACTCTTATAACCGATCATTCAGACTTTATTAAGAATTGGACAGAATTAATTTATAATAATGACTTGAAAATACCTTCAGAAATTAAAAATAGAATATTTACTATATGGTTTTGTGGTACCATTGATACAGTTTCACAAGAAGAGCAAAATTACCTTAAATTATTAGGGGAATGTAAAATTCGTGACTTTCAGAATAATATTAATTTATTGATTCAATTTGGTAATTTAGTTGAAAGTATTAAAATACAGCTAAGAAAAGTTGAAAAGGATAAACAATTAGGAATAATACTATTTAGAAATACTTTAGTTCATGGCAGAATTCATTCTGTTCACAATAAAAAAATAAAATATAGGGTTTTTGACAGTAAAGAAAATAGAACTTTAAGGGTTAATTATAATCAAAAAGAGTTTTGGAAAAGAATTGAAAATTTATGGAGTGATGGTATAGATAGTTTTTTAGAGCCTTTAAGGATAGAGTTTTTCGATAAGAACACTTATTATTATAATAACTTAAAAACTTTTTCCAAACCAAATTTTTTTCAGACAGTTAAGAAAATAGGGTATAAAGATTTAGAACAATAATTTAATTTGTTATAACTCCACGCTTATTTAACTCAGGAATCAATAGTAAAGCACCTTCTTTAATGGTGTTTGCTTCAAAAGTAAAAGTTTTGTCATACAAAGTGTTTCCTTCAAAAAAAGTAACTTGAAATCTGTTAGAAAGAGAAAATAATTCAGGCTGAATGAGTTCTACTTTAGCAAAAGAATTTGCAGGTAATTTTTCTAATTTTTTACGCAGTAAAGAAGTGGTTTTAGTTTTAGAAAAACCTTGTGAAACAATCACAACCATTTCTATATCTACGTTCTTTTTATTTATGATATACACATTCCAATCATCAGTTTTGTAGATATCATTGTATTCATAAACAATGGCCATTTCTACATCAGTAACTTCAGGTATTTGGATGTCTTTTTTCAAAAAACTAGTCTTTTGTGAAAGTTAAAATTTTGTCACCATCTTTATTTAAAAAGACCAATGTATTAGTTTCTATTAAATAAGTATTTATACTTGAAACTAATAGACTAAACGCATCAGGAATTTTCATTTCTAGACACATCATTTTTGTTTCTCCAAAAGGAGAAAATGTAATTGAATTTTTATCAATTGAATTAATTGAAGAGAAAAAACGGTTACATCCATTAGTGCCACTAATATTGTTTCCTTCAATTTTTATAAAAGGAATATTGTTTAAATCTTTCATGTCAGATTTTGAAAATCCTTTCATATCAGAAAGGTTCCATTTACCTTCAATTATTTTTAAAAAATCCTTTTCAGTTTTTTTATTTTCAGGTTGCCCAATGCAAGAGAGCATAAGTAAAGAAAAAAACAAAAAAAAGGCATTTTTCATTTTAAATAATAGATTTAAACTGGTCTAAGAAACGTTTATCGTTTTCGTAAAACATTCTAATATCTGGTATTTGATATAGTAACATTGCAATACGTTCTATACCCATACCAAAAGCATAACCAGAATATTTTGTTGGGTCTATATTACAGTTGGTAAGTACGTTTGGATCTACCATTCCACAACCCATAATTTCTAACCAACCTGTACCTTTTGTAATTCTATAATCAGTTTCAGTCTCTAATCCCCAATAAATATCTACTTCTGCACTTGGCTCTGTAAATGGGAAGTAAGAAGGTCTTAATCTAATTTTAGATTTACCAAACATCTCTTTAGTAAAGTATAAAAGTGTTTGTTTTAAATCTGCAAAAGAAACATCAGTATCTATGTACAAACCTTCTACTTGATGAAAAATACAGTGAGCTCTAGCAGAAATATCTTCGTTTCTAAAAACACGACCAGGAGAAATAGTTCTTATTGGAGGCTCGTTATTTTCCATATAACGAACTTGCACAGAAGATGTATGTGTACGCAATAAAATATCAGGATTTTGTTCAATAAAGAACGTGTCTTGCATATCTCTTGCAGGATGATATTCAGGTAAATTTAAAGCAGTAAAATTATGCCAATCATCTTCTATTTCTGGTCCTTCAGAAACTGTAAAACCAATTCTATTAAAAACTTCAATAATTTGATTTTTTACCAATGATATTGGATGACGAGACCCTAATTCAATAGGTTCTGCAGGTCTAGTTAAATCTCCATAAACACCCTTTTCTTCAACAGCATTTTCTAAAGCATCATTTAGTTCTGCTACTTTATTTTCTGCAGAACTTTTTAAATTATTTAAAGCCTGTCCAAAATCTTTACGTAACTCAGCATCAACATTTTTAAACTCAGCAAACAAACCTTTGAGTAAGCCTTTACTACCTAAATACTTAATTCTAAAAGCCTCTACCTCTTCTTTTGTTGTTGCAGAAAATGCATTAACATCACCAATCAGTTCTTTTACTTTATCTAACATTTTAAATAAAATTTGGGTACAAATTTAATCTTTTTTAAAGAGTTTTGATTTCATTTTTAGAATAAATACACGAAACCAAACGAAATCGATTGAAATCAATACTTTGAATAATTTTTAAGAAAACTTTTTTATTTTATCATATTTAAAATTAACTATCTTTGCCACGTTAAAATTTTATTAATCTCGTAAAAAATTATGGAGGAAAATATCAAATCGAAAATTGATGGTTTCATGGAGTTGGTAAAACAAAGAAATGGACATGAACCAGAATTTTTACAGGCAGTACAAGAAGTTGCTGAAACTGTAATCCCTTATATCATTCAACATGATATTTATCATGGAAAAAACATTCTTTTAAGAATGGTAGAACCAGAAAGATTAATTTCTTTTCGTGTTTCTTGGGTAGATGATAATGGAGAGATTCAAGTAAATAGAGGCTATAGAGTACAAATGAACTCAGCAATTGGGCCTTATAAAGGAGGTTTGCGTTTTCATCCAACAGTAAATGCTAGTATTTTAAAGTTTTTAGCTTTTGAACAAGTGTTTAAAAACTCTTTAACAACATTACCTATGGGTGGTGGAAAAGGAGGTTCTGATTTTGATCCAAAAGGAAAATCTGATAATGAAGTGATGCGTTTTTGCCATGCTTTTATGACAGAATTATTTAGACATATAGGTCATAACACAGATGTGCCTGCAGGAGATATTGGAGTTGGTGCTAGAGAAATTGGTTTTATGTTCGGAATGTACAAAAAACTTAAAAACTCATTTACAGGTGTTTTAACTGGTAAAGGTCAATCTTGGGGTGGTTCTTTAATTAGACCAGAAGCAACAGGTTATGGAGCTGTATATTTTGCTCAAAACATGTTACAAAGAAAAGGTGATTCTTTCGAAGGTAAAACAGTAGTAATTTCTGGTTCTGGTAACGTTGCTCAATATGCTGCTGAAAAGTCATTAGAGCTTGGTGCAAAAGTGGTAACACTTTCAGATTCTGCTGGATATATCTATGATAAAGAGGGTATAGACACAGAAAAGTTAAAGTTTGTAATGGACTTAAAAAACAATAGAAGAGGTAGAATTAAAGAATATCTTGATACATATCCAAATGCAGAATATTTTGAAGGAGAAAGACCTTGGTCTGTAAAATGTGATATTGCATTACCATGTGCAACTCAAAACGAATTAGATGGTGATGAAGCAAAACAACTAATTAAAAATGGTTGTATGTGTGTTGCAGAAGGTGCAAATATGCCTTCAACTGCAGAAGCAATTCATGAGTTCCAAAATGCAAAAATCTTATTTGCTCCAGGAAAAGCAAGTAACGCAGGTGGTGTTGCAACTTCTGGATTAGAAATGAGTCAAAATGCATTACGTATGAGTTGGTCTCGTAAAGAAGTTGATGAAAAATTAAAAGATATTATGGAAGATATCCATGATTCTTGTGTAGAATATGGTAAAAATGATGATGGCTCTATAGACTATGTTAAAGGAGCTAATATTGCTGGTTTTGTTAAAGTAGCTGATGCTATGTTAGCACAAGGAATCATCTAAAAAAAGCAATTCTTATACTTTTTAAATCTAACGCGTTAATTTATTAACGCGTTTTTTTATTTCTTTGATGTATGAACATTTTATTGTGTATAATTTTAGGATTTATCATTGCATCAACAGGAAGTATATCTCCTAGTTTTTTAAATTTAACTGTTGTAAAGTTTAGTTTAAAAAGCGGTAAAAAAGCAGCCTTATTTTTAATTGGAGGTTTTGCAACAGTGCTTTTTTTTCAAGCCAATATAGGTGCTTATTTAGCGAGTATTTTAATGAAAAACTCATCCTACATTACTTTAATTCAACAGTTAGGTACAGTAATATTATTCATACTTTCTGCCAATTTTTTAAGACTACACTTTAATCAAAATAAAACCACAAATAAGATTGAGATTAAAAAATCTAAAGCTTATTTACATGGCTTAGGCATGTCTCTTTTAAACACTTTTGCGATACCTTTTTATTTTACAACTATCTCATTTTTAATAGGTTTAGAGTATTTCGAATATTCTTTTTTAAATGCATTTTACTTTTCAATTGGTTCTACTTTAGGATCTTTTACAACTTATTCAGTTTACGCAATTGTAGCTAATAAAATTGAACATAAATTAACCAAAGTTACTCAAAAAATGGATTTAATTCTAGCAGTTTTAACAGGTGGAGTTGCAATTGTTAACCTAATTTTACTTTTAAAATAATCACTAAAACTTTACTATTTTACTCAATTTTCATTTCTTAATTTTGTAAATTAAGTTCCTATTTATGAAAATTATTAAAAACTTTAGTATTGAAGGCAAACATCAAAAACCAATAGTTACTGATGTTTTTTATAATGAGACTCATCAACCTAAAAAGGTAGTTATTTTTTGTCATGGTTATAAAGGCTTTAAAGATTGGGGGGCTTGGAATTTAATGGCAGAAGCTTTTGCAAATGCTGGTTTTTTCTTCATAAAATTCAACTTTTCTCATAATGGAGGCACCCTTGAACAACCTATAGATTTTCCAGATTTAGAAGCTTTTGGTAATAACAATTATACCAAAGAATTAGATGATTTAGCATCTGTAATCGATTGGATATTTAATACAAATGAGTATAAAAATGAAGTTGATTTACAACAAGTTTCTTTAATAGGACACAGTAGAGCTGGAGGCATTGTGTTGCTTAAATCAAATGAAGACTCAAGAATTAAAAAAGTAATTACACTTGCTTCTGTTTGTGATTTTGGAAAAAGAACAGCAACAATTGGCGATTTAAATCAATGGAAAAAAGAGGGTGTAAAGTATGTGGTTAATGGAAGAACAAAACAAAATATGCCACACTTTTATCAATTTTATGAAAATTTCATTCAAAATAAAGAACGCTTAGATATTAAAAAAGCTACAGAACAATTAGCTATTCCACATTTATTAATTCATGGAGATAGTGATACCTCTGTTTTAATAGATGAAGCAGAAAACTTGCAACTATGGAACCCAAATGCAGATTATAAAATTATTAAAAAAGCAGATCATGTTTTTAATGTAAAACATCCATGGAAACAAAAAGACATGTCTAAACAAATGGAAGAAGTAGTTGACTTATGTATAAACTTTATAAAAAAGTAAATGCAATTACAACCTCCTTTCAGAAAAATTATTCATGTAGATATGGATGCTTATTATGCATCTGTAGCGCAATTGGATAATCCTGAATTAAGAGGAAAACCTATTGCTGTTGGTGGTGGAGGAGATAGAGGTGTAGTTTCTGCTGCAAGTTACGAAGCCAGAAAATTTGGTGTTAAATCTGCCATGAGTAATGTATTAGCCAAACAAAAATGCCCACATATTATTTTTGTAAAATCAGACTTTAAACGATACAAAGAATTAACAGCTCAGATAAGAGAAATCTTTTATGATTATACAGATTTAGTAGAACCCCTTTCTTTAGATGAAGCTTATTTAGATGTTACCGAAAATAAAAAAGGAAATCCTTCTGCAAACGATATTGCAAGAGAAATAAGACAGCGAATTTTTGAAGAAACAGGCTTAAGAGCTTCAGCAGGAATTTCTATAAATAAGTTTTTAGCTAAAGTTGCTTCAGATATTAATAAACCTAATGGACAAAAAACGGTTCATCCAGAAGAGGTTATCGATTTTTTAGAAAAGTTACCAGTAAATAAATTTTATGGTGTAGGTAAAGTTACAGCTGCTAAAATGTACAATCTTGGCATATTTGTAGGAAATGATTTAAAGCAAAAATCATTAGAAGAATTGACAACTCTTTTTGGAAAATCGGGTCAACATTACTACAATATTGTTAGAGGCATACATAACAGCCCTGTAAAACCAAATAGAATTCGTAAATCTGTTGGTGCAGAAAGAACATTTAGAGAAAATATTTCTTCTGAAATATTTATGTTAGAAAGACTAAATGATATTGCTGATGAGATTGAAAATAGAATGATAAAAAGTAATGCAAAAGGCAAAACAATTACATTAAAAATTAAATATTCTGATTTTACACAACAAACAAGAAGTAAAACAGTACACCATTTTATTTTTAAAAAGAAAGACTTTTTTCCAATTGTTAAAGAGTTATTGTATCAAGAAAAAATTAAGAATTCTGTTCGACTTTTAGGCATTTCTTTTAGTAACTTAAACACCACAAAAAAAGAACCTGTTTGGGTGCAATTAAAATTTGATTTCTGACAAAAACTAGTTTTTGTCATTCTGAACTTGTTTCAGAATCTAAAAAATTATATGATGAACACGATTGTAATTAGAACAAATTCAGAAAACAAAGAATTTGTAAATCTTGTAAAACAGCTAGATGCTTACTTAAAAATCACAGATGGAGAAGAACACGATTTTTACAATCAGTTTAATAATATAGATGTTTTACAACACGTAGTTGTTTTGTATGAAAATGATGTAGCTGTGGGTTGTGGAGCTATAAAGAAGTTTGATAATGCGTCTATGGAAATAAAAAGAATGTTTGTAAAAGGCAATAAACGAGGTAAAGGATATGCACAAAAAATTATAGAAGAATTAGAAGTTTGGGCTAAAGAGTTAGAATATAAAAGATGTGTTTTAGAAACAGGCAAAAGACAAAAAGAAGCTGTGCGTTTTTATCATAAATGCGACTATAATGTGATACCAAATTATGGACAATATATAGGGATGGAAAACAGCGTGTGTTTTGAAAAACAATTATAAATGAACTACAGTTACTGGGAATTAAAAGAGTGGTTTACAGATATTGACTTCACAATTGTTGGAAGTGGAATTGTAGGTCTAAATTGTGCCATTACTTTAAAAAAAAATCACCCAAAAGCAAAAATTCTTATTCTTGAAAAAGGAATGTTACCTCAAGGAGCATCTACTAAAAATGCTGGTTTTGCCTGTTTTGGAAGTCTTTCAGAAATTATAGATGATTTAAATTCTCATACAGAAGAAGAAGTTTTTCATTTGGTACAAAAACGTTGGGAAGGGCTACAATTATTACGAAAAAATTTAGGAGATACTGCTATAGATTTTCAACAAAACAAAGGTTTCGAATTGTTTGATTCTGCATCTTTTTTTGAAGAGTGTATTTCCAAAAAAAATGAAATTAATCAATTATTACAACCCATTTTTAATGATAATGTATTTTCAATTTCTGAAAACAAATTTGGGTTTCTAAAAGTACATGAGCAATATGCTGTTAATAATTTTGAAGGTCAAATAGATACAGGTAAAATGGCTGCTCAATTGTTATTAAAAGCGCAAAAATTAGGAATTAAAATTTTAAATAATATAACTCTAGAAGCACATCAAGAATCTAGTAATAAAGTTTATTTAAAAACCAACAGATCAGATTTTTATTCTAAAAAATTGCTAATTGCTACAAACGGATTTTCTAGAGAATTAATTCCAGAAAAAGTACAGCCAGCAAGAGCTCAAGTATTAATTACAAAACCCATTAAAAACTTACATATAAAAGGTACTTTTCATTTAGATAAAGGGTATTATTATTTTAGAAATATAGACAACAGAATTTTATTTGGTGGAGGTAGAAATTTAGATTTTGAAACTGAAAATACTACTGAATTTGGACAAACAGACATCATTCAAAATGAACTAGAAAAAATTCTAAGAGAAGTTATTTTACCAAATACAACATTTGAAATTGAGCATAGATGGAGTGGAATAATGGGGGTAGGAAATCAGAAAAAAGCTATTGTAAAACAATTGTCTAACAATGTGTTTTGTGGTGTTCGTTTAGGAGGAATGGGTGTTGCAATTGGAAGTTTAATAGGTAAAGAATTAGCTGAATTGGTAGATGAATAGAGATTTCTCGACTACACTCGAAATGACAAATAAAAAAGAATTTGATATAATTATCATAGGTGGAGGTTTAGCTGGTTTATGCAATGCCATTCATCTTTCAAAGTTTGGAAAATCTGTTTTACTAATAGAAAAAAACAGCTATCCAAAGCATAAAGTTTGTGGAGAATACATTTCTAACGAAGTTTTATCTTATCTAAATTATTTAGACTGTAACCCTTTTGAGTATGGCGCAGTTAAAATTGATAATTTTCAATTATCAACCACAAATAACAAATTGATTTCTGCAAAATTACCTCTTGGAGGTTTTGGAATTTCTAGATTTACCCTAGACTTTGAGCTTTCTAAAAAAGCAATAACAAATGGAGTTGTAATTCTTCAAGATTCTGTATTAAACATTAATTTTAATGACGAGCAATTTAAAGTTGCAACCAAAGAAAATAATACTTTTACTTCAATAATTGCTATTGGTTCTTTTGGGAAAAGATCAACTTTAGATGTTCAGTTAAACAGAAAGTTTATTCAAAAAAAATCTCCTTATTTAGGCATTAAACTTCATGTAAAAGGCATTCATCAAAAAGATATTGTAGCGCTTCATAATTTTAAAGGTGGTTATTGTGGGGTTTCTAAAGTAGAAAATGATGTCATTAATTTATGCTATATAACTAGTTATGCATCTTTTAAAAAATTTAAAAATATAGACGATTTTCAAGATCATATTGTTTTTAAAAACCATTTTTTAAAAGAGATTTTTGAAAATGCAACACCATTATTTGAAAAACCATTAACTATTAGTCAAATTTCATTTGAATCAAAAGAATTGGTTCAAAATCATTTAATTTTTTGTGGTGATGCTGCAGGTATGATTCATCCTTTGTGTGGCAATGGAATGAGTATGGCTATACAATCAGCACAAATAGCATCTCCCTTAATCATCGATTTTTTAAATGGTAATATTAATAGAAATCAGTTAGAAAAAAGTTATATTTCAAAATGGAATAAAGAATTTAAATGGAGGTTAAAAGCAGGTCATTTTATTGCTGCTTTGTTTCGAAAAGATTGGATTGCAAATGTTTTATTAAGAGTCATTCAGAAACTTCCTTTTTTATTACCTATTATTATTAAACAAACTCATGGTAAACCCATAAAAATGTAATGGCTTTTTTAGTAAACACAAAACAAAGAACAGACAAAGAAGAAATCATGGACGATTTTTCTATTGGAGGTGATTTGTTGCGAGATACTTTAGATAAATTAGAAAATATAAATCGTTGGCTAGGAGGTAATAAGGTAACTTTAAATGGGTTAAAAACGATTCTAAAAAATTACTCTAAAACCGAAGAAATTACAATAATAGATATTGGCTGTGGTCATGGAGATATTTTAAGAGACATCGCAAAATTTGGCAGAAAGTATAAGTATAAATTCAACTTAATTGGTATAGATGCAAACCCAACAGCTATACAATATGCAAACGAATTATCTGTAAATTACCCAGAATTGAGTTTTAAAACAGAAGATATTTTCTCTGAAGATTTTAAAAACAGAAAAGTAGATATTATTATAGCCACACTGTTTTTGCATCATTTTAAAGAAGAAGAATTGACCTCTTTTTTAAAACAATCTTTAAAACAAATAAATATTGGCATTGTAGTAAACGATTTACATAGACATAGATTAGCTTATTATTTATTCCTTTTATTATCTATTTTTATAAAAAATAAAATGATTATTGAAGATGGTTTAACTTCTGTTTTAAGAGGATTTAAAAGAAAAGAATTAGAGTTACTATCAAAAAAAATAAATGTAAAACCACAAATTTCATGGAAATGGGCATTCCGATTTTTATGGATAATTAAAAAATAAATGGCAGTAAAAATAACAGCAGTAGCCAAACAACTACCTAAATATTACAAAGAAACAAAAGAGATCATTCCTTTTGTAAAGCTTTGGATGCAAGACCAAGAGTCTCGATTTCAAAGAAAAGTAATTAAATTGTTTGAAGGAGCAGGAGTTGATAAACGCTACTCAATTATGGATCCTGTAGAAGTTTTTACAGCCACATCTTTTGAAGAAAAAAACAACATTTATAAAAGAGAGGTTATTCAGTTAGCAGAACAATCTTTAAAAAAATCACTACAAAAAGCCAATTTAAAACCCACAGATTTAGATTACATTATTACTGTGAGTTGTACAGGTATCATGATTCCTTCTGTAGATGCTTATCTTATTAATTCTTTAGGGATGAAGCAAGATATTGTACGCTTACCAGTCACAGAAATGGGTTGTGCAGCTGGTGTTTCAGGTATTATTTATGCAAAGAATTTTTTAAAGGCAAACCCAAATAAAAGAGCAGCAGTTGTTGCAGTAGAAGCACCAACAGCCACATTTCAATTAAATGATTTTTCGATGACAAATATTGTAAGTGCAGCAATTTTTGGTGATGGTGCTTCATCAGTAATTTTATCTTCTTTTGATGATGATAAAGGTCCAACAATCATTGATGAAGAAATGTATCATTTTTTTGATGCTACACACATGATGGGTTTTAATTTAGTAAACTCGGGCTTACAAATGATTTTAGACAAAGAAGTGCCTCAAAAAATAGCAGATCATTTTCCAGCGATTATTCATCCTTTTTTAGCACAAAATAAGCTAACTATAGAAGATATAAATCATTTAATATTTCATCCTGGAGGAAAAAAAATAGTACAAACAGTAGAAGATTTATTTGGTAAATTAGGTAAAAATATAAACGATACAAAAGAGGTTTTACGTTTGTATGGTAATATGTCTAGTGCTACTGTATTGTATGTTTTAGAACGTTTTATAGACAGAAACCCAACAAAAGGAGAAAAAGGAATTATGTTAAGTTTTGGACCTGGGTTTTCTGCGCAAAGAATTTTGTTAGAATGGTAACAACTTGTTGTTATGCTGAATTTATTTCAGCATCTTTAAGATATAGAAATGAGTAAAGAGTTTAAAAATAAAAATGAATGGGCAATCATTCTAGGAGGTTCATCTGGCTTAGGTTTAGCAACTGCAAAAAAATTGGCTAAACACGGTTTAAATATTTGTATCATCCACAGAAATTCTAGAGTTCAATTACCTCAAATAGAAATTGAGTTTAATAAGATAAAAAAACAGAATATCGATTTTTTAAGTTTCAATATCGATGCTGTAAATGCTGAAAAAAGAAAGCAAACTATTGATGCGATCTCAGAAAAATTTAGAGACAAACATAAGATAAAAGTAGTGGTACATTCTATTGCAAAAGGCAATTTAAAACCTATGGTTTCAGACAAAAATCAAACCTTAAAAAATGATGATTTTCAACTTACCATAAATGCAATGGCTATTTCTTTATACGATTGGTTTACAGATTTATTTGAAGCAAATTTATTTTCAAATGATACAAGAATCATCAGTTTTACAAGCGAAGGCAATACTAAACCTTGGGAAAATTATGCTGCTGTTTCTGCTGCAAAAGTTACTTTAGAAGCTATTACAAGAAGCATTGCTTTAGAATTTGCAAAATTCGGAGTTAAAGCAAATTGCATTCAAGCAGGGGTAACCAATACAGATTCTCTTAATAGAATTCCGAATGCAGATGAAATAAAAACGCACACTTTACAAAGAAACCCATTTAACAGATTAACAACTCCAGAAGATGTTGCAAATGCTGCTTATTTATTATGTAAAGAAGAAGCTTCTTGGATAAATGGAACTATTTTAAAAGTAGATGGAGGAGAAAGTTTACAGTAAATGAATACAGAAGAAATCATAGCACTATTACCTTATCAAAAGCCTTTTTTGTTTGTAGATGAAATAACTTCAATCACAAAAAACCAGGTTTCAGGAAACTACACATTTCAAGAAAATGAGTTTTATTATCAAGGGCATTTTAAAGATAACCCTATAACTCCAGGTGTAATTCTTACAGAAGCTATGGCTCAAATTGGTGTGGTTTGTTTAGGTGTTTTTTTACTAAAGGATCAAATTTCTACTCATAATAAACCACAAATTGCTTTAACTTCTCATCAAATAGATTTCTTTTTACCAGTGTTACCAAATGAAAAAGTAACAGTGGTCTCAGAAAAAATCTATTTTAGATTTAACAAACTAAAATGTGCTGTAAAGATGATGAATACTAAAAACGAATTAGTTTGTAGAGGTGAAATTTCAGGAATGATAATACCTAACAATAATGAGTAGAGTTGTAATTACAGGATTGGGAGTTGTTGCTCCAAATGGAGTAGGTTTACAAGCGTTTTCTGAAGCTATTCAAAAAGGAAAATCAGGTATTACTTTTCATCAAGAGTTAAAAGACAAAGGTTTTTCTTGTTGTATAGGAGGAATTCCAGAGGTGTCTGAAGAAAAAATTAGTCAATATTTAACGCCTTTACAATTAAGAGGATTTCATAGTACATCTATTTTATATGGAATAATTTCTGGCATTGATGCTTGGAAAGATGCAGGTTTTTCTGTGGATGAAAATTCAATTTTAGATTACGATACAGGAATCATTTTTGGAACAGGAACTTCAGGAATTGAAAAATTTAGAGAATCTATTTATAAGATAGATGACCATAAAGTTAGACGTTTAGGAAGCACTTCAGTTGTACAAACGATGGCAAGTGGAATTTCTGCATATTTAGGAGGAATATTAGGTTTTGGTAATCAAATTACAACCAATTCTTCTGCATGTACAACAGGTACAGAAGCTTTGTTAATGGGTTTTGAAAGAATAAAATCTGGCAAAGCAAAACGAATGTTAGTAGGTAGTTCTTCTGATAGTAGTTTGTATTCATGGGGTGGTTTTGATGCAATGAGAGTTATGACTTATAAGCATAATGAATCTCCAGAAAAAGGGTCTAGACCTATGAGCGAAACTGCTTCTGGTTTTGTTCCTGGAAGTGGAGGAGGAGCTTTAGTATTAGAATCTTTAGAAAGTGCTTTAGATAGAAATGCCACTATTTATGCAGAGGTTTTAGGAGGTAATGTAAATTCTGGAGGTCAAAGAAATGGAGGGTCTTTAACAGCCCCAAATGCTGAAGCTGTTCAAAAATGTATTATAGATGCATTAGTGGATGCTAATATAAAAGGTTCAGAAATAGATGCCATTAATGGACATTTAACAGCAACATCAAAAGACAGTTTAGAAATTGAAAATTGGACAAAGGCTTTGAGTTTACAGGGGCATAATTTTCCTTTGATTAATTCATTAAAATCACAAATAGGTCATTGTTTAGCAGCATCTGGAGCTATAGAATCTGTAGCATCAGTTTTACAAATTAAACAGCAATTTATCTTTCCAAACATTAATTGTGAAGATATACATCCAGAAATTTTAGCATTAATTTCAAAAGATAAAATTCCAACAAAGAGAGTAGAGAAAAATATCAAAATTGTGGCAAAAGCAAGTTTTGGTTTTGGTGATGTTAATGCTTGTGTTATCTTTAAGAAATATTCCTTAAAAAAAGATGAATAGAGAAGAACTAATTAGCAAATTAAAAGTAATTGTAAAGCCATATATTCAAGATGAAGAAGCTTTCAATAACTTAACAGAAGACACTGATTTTATTAATGATTTAAAAATAAACTCAGCCAATTTAGTAGATGTGGTATTAGATGTAGAAGACGAATTTGATATAGAAATTGACAACGATTCTATGGAAAAAATGCTATCTGTAAAAGCTGCAATGGAAATTATTGAAGCAAAACTCGCTTAATAATGGTTGGTAATGACATTGTTGATTTAAACCTCGCTTCTAAAGAAAGTAATTGGCAGAGAAAGGGGTTTTTAGACAAGCAGTTCACAACAAAAGAAAGAAGAGAAATTTTAGCTGCAGAAAATCCTTTTTTAAAAGTTTGGTTGTTTTGGTCTATGAAAGAAGCAGCTTATAAGTGTTATACTCAAAAGTTTGAAAAAAGGTTTTTTGCTCCACAAAAATTTGAATGTAGCCTAACTTCAGAAGATACAGGAGTTGTAATTTTTAAAGAATTACCATTTTATACTTCAAGTGATTTAACTACATTTTACATTCATACAACTGCAGAAGATATTTTCATAGAGAATAATTCTGAAATAAGAATGTATGCAGGTATAGGAAACCCAAACTTTGTTGCTAAATACTTAAAAAAAAGGCTTGAAGAAAAAACAGGAATTTTGGCACAAGAAATTGTAAAAAGAAAAACAAATATTGGTGCTCCTCAATTTTATCAAAAAGAAAAATTACTAACAAAATCTTGCTCAATTTCTCATCATGGAAACTATGGAGCATATGTATTTATGTTGAATGAATATTAAAGAAGAACTACTAAAAAAATGTCACCAATTTGTAAATAATCGTTTACAAAACATTGAGGAAACTATTTCTTCTAATCAGACTGCTTTGCAATCAGAAACAAAAAGTTCTGCAGGAGATAAACACGAAACAGGTAGAGCTATGTTGCAATTAGAAATGGAAAAAGCAGGTCAACAATTAGCTAATACTCAACAAATGAAAGAAACTTTAGCAAAAATTGATGTATTAAAAAAATCAACAAATGCTCATTTAGGAAGCCTTGTAAAAACAAATACAGGAAATTATTTTCTATCTGTTTCTGCAGGACAATTGAAAGTAGATAATGAATTATATTTTGCAGTTTCACTATCTTCTCCTATTGGTAAATTGTTATTAGGAAAATCAGTAAATGAGCAAGTTATGTTTAACTCAAAAAATATAAAATTGTTATCTATAAAATAATTTTGTACTTTTATGATGCTTAAACTCCCCCATAATGAAGCAACCTATATCTTTATTCGCTAACTATAGCCCAAAATTTTTAGTATCTGATTTCAACATCTTAAAAGTTGAAGATTTTTTTAATGATGTTGGCAATGACACGTTAAACAAAAATCAAAAGGTAGATTTTTACACTATTTTTTTAGTAACAGAAGACATTGGAAGACATACCATAGACTATAAAGATTATTATTATTCTAAAGGCACAGTTTTAGCCATTAGAAAAGATCAATTTCAAAGATTTCATATCAATAAAAATGTAAAAGGATATTTGCTTTTTTTTAACGAGGAGTTTTTAAATAGATTTTTGAATGATGAAGAAGTTTCTAGCACTTTACAGATGTTTAATGAGTTGTTAGCATCACCAAAAACACAATTAGAAGAAAAAGAATTTGAAAAAGCTTTAAAAATTATAAAAGAGATTGAAGATGAAAATAGCAGATTGTCAGACAGTTACTCTTTAAAAATAATAAGAAGCTCTTTACATATTTTAATTACATTAATACATAGGGTTAAAACAAAAGGGATAAATAAAGTACAATTAACAAATTATTTAAAAGAATTTATAAAGTTTCAAAATCTTTTAGAGAAGGAGTTTAATAACTCTAAAAAAGTAAATTTTTACTCAGAAAAATTAGGTTTTTCGTCAAAAAAATTAAATTCAATTGTAAACTATGTAGCTAATAAAAGTGCTAAATCTTTTATAGATGATGTTATTATTATTAAAGCTAAAAAAGATTTGTTACACTCTAGCTTATCAGTTAAAGAAATAGCCTATAAACTTGGTTTTAAGGATCCTACAAATTTTTTTAAATATTTTAAGAAAAACACAAGCTTTACTCCAGAATCCTACAAAAAGAGATATAAAAAGTAATTTATTTCCCGTTTTTACACTTCTTAGGCCTAAAACTACCTTAAATTTAGTTTTTATTAACCTAATTTTGTACTAGGATATAAAGATATATACCCCCCGACTTTTTTTTGTAATGCATTATAGGGGTCATTATTAAAAAAAGTCATTAATTTGTTCTAATCACCTTAATACTTGTATTAAGGTGATTTTTTTATTTCTAAACAGATAGCTTTTTCTTTTTCTAAAAAAATTGTATGATTTAGAAAAATATTTTGTTCATTACATAGACACTCAATTAACCAATAAGAACCTTTAAAATAACAATTTAAAACACTTGCAGTTAATGTAGATTTATCTACTATTTTTATTTGATGAGGATAAACTAAAATGCTTTTGCCATTAATTTTAATAGAATTTACATCATCAAAAAGAGCTGCAATATATTTTTGTTTTGGATTATTGTATATCTTTTGAGGAGTATCAAAAGTGAGTATTTTATTACTTTTAATTACCATTAATTTGTCTGCAAATGAAAGAGCATCATTTTTATCATGAGTAGCAACAATACAAGCAATGTTTTTCTTTTTTAAATAGGAAAATAACTTTCTTCTTAAACCATTTTTCTTAAAGTTATCTATTTGGCTAAATGGTTCGTCTAATAGCAATAAATCTGGTTCTTTGGCTAAGGCTCTAGCAATAGCAACCCTTTGCTTTTGGCCTCCACTTAAATTTTTAACTTTAGCGTTTTCAAAAGCTTTCATATCAATAACTTCAAGAAGTTCTTGTGTTCTTGTTTCACTTTCTTCTGGATAAAAACGAGATAGAAATTTTTTGATATTTTCTGCAACAGAAATGTATGGCATCAAATCAAAATCTTGAGCTACATACTTGAACTTTTCAAAACCTGGCACTAAATTAAACTCGGGCCCTAAAATCTGATTTTCCTCCCAAAAAATAGATCCCTTTTGTAAATCTAATACACCATAAATAGCTTTAAGTAGAGTAGATTTTCCACATCCACTCTCTCCCATAACACATAAATGTTCTCCTTTTTTTAGTGAAAAGCTAAAATTATTGAGAACCACTTTTTGTTTAGAATACCCAAAAGTTATGTCTTTTACCTGTAACATAAGATTTTACAAAAACCTATTATACCAACTATCTTCAATAGGAATTTCCCAGAAGTTTTTAAAGTCGTAATTATTAGCAACTAAATTATCAAAAATGATTGTTTTACCAGTGACAGCTTTGTTTTTCAGTAATTTTTTAAAGTCTTTAAGTTCTTTATATTGTACATATTTACCTTGTTTAAAACACACATTCATTTTGTCCAAAAGTTGCACATTATACTCTTCTTGAAGTTTTAAAATAAAAGCAACAGAAGCATCTATATCTACATTTTGTAACGCACTCTTTTCATCATCAGCTATTAAAACGATAAATCGATCGTATAAGAACTGAAAAGAAGCAGTAAAATCTTCATCACCTGCTTTCCAATTTTGGATAAATGATTGTATTTTTTGAGTTACCTCTTCAATTTCATTAGGATAAAATTTTCTACTAGAAGGGTATACCCAAACTTTAGCAGTATCAGAAATTGTGGAGTATTCTACGAACATTACTTTTTAATTTAGCACTGCAAAGATACACAAAGAAAAACCGCAAAATTGTAATCAATTTTGCGGTTTAGATACTTTCAATAAAAAGTAATTAAGATTATTTTTAAATACTTTTATTAATTAATTCTTTAAAATCATTTTGTATACTTTCTCCTTTATCTTTATTGTACCAAACCTGTAAATCTTGTTTAAATTTGGCATCTAAAGAACCATGTTTAGTTTTATAGTCTAGAACCATATTTGTTGCTGTTTGTGGTCTTGGTCCCCAAGTAAAAAGTATGTTTAAATCTTTGTCTAATGCAATTAGTTTTGGAATAGATCTACCTCCGTTTGTTAAAAATAAATCCATTAACTCTAAATTTTCGTCACGTAAAACTAATTGTAGATTAATATTACTATTTACTTCTGCCATTTTATGTATTACAGGTAAGTTTTGAGCAGCATCTCCACACCAACCTTCAGTTAATACCAGCCAAGTTTGAGGGCTTTTTATAGTCTTTAAAAATTGTTTTGTATCATCAAGAATTTTAATGGTTTTATCTAAACGTTTCATTCTTTTATCATTTAACAAACTATAATTTGTTAAATCTTCAGATTGGTTTGGACCTGTAGATTTACCTTCTAATAATAAGGTTTTTACTAAATCTTTATATGCTTGGTAAGTGTACGTTTTTTGTAAACTTTTTTTGATGATATCTTTCATAATTTATTTTGATAAACTCAAGAATTTAGACGAGAAAAAATAGATTTCTTACAGCAACTATTTTTGACTATTTTTTTAAGTTTTTAAGAATATCTTTAGTCATCGTTTCTAAATCAAAATTGTGTTTCCAGTTCCAATCTTTTCTTGCATGATCATCATTTATAGATGAAGGCCAACTATCTGCAATAGCTTGTCTAAAATCTGGATTGTAAGTAATTTGAAAATCTGGCACGTGTTTTTGAATTTCTGCAGCAATCTCTTTTGGAGTAAAATCGATGGCAGAAAGGTTATATGAAGTTCTAATTTTAATATTTTCAGACTTTTCTTGCATTAACTGTATGGTTGCATTCACAGCATCAGGCATATACATCATTGGCAATCTTGTGTTTTCAGATAAAAAACACTCATATTTTTTATCCTCTATAGCTTTAAAGTAAATATCTACAGCATAATCTGTAGTACCTCCACCTGGTTTAGTTTTCCAAGAAATTATGCCTGGGTAACGTATACTTCTTACGTCTACGCCATATTTTTGATGGTAATAATTGCACCAAAATTCACCAGAAATTTTACTGATACCATACACAGTAGAAGGCTCCATTATAGTTTGTTGAGGTGTATTGTTTTTTGGAGTTGATGATCCAAAAACAGCAATAGAACTAGGCCAATATACTTGTTGTATGTGTTTTTCTTTAGCTAAATCTAGAACAGCTAATAAAGAGCTCATATTTAAATCCCAAGCTTTTTGAGGAAACTTTTCTGCTGTAGCAGATAGCATTGCAGCTAACAAATACACTTGGTTAACTTTATATTTTTGTACAACAGAAAGTATGGTTTCTTTACAAGTGGCATCTATAATTTCAAAAGGTCCAGAAGCCATCATTTCTGCATTTCCTTCTCTAATATCTGACGCAATTACATTAGTTTCACCATAAACTTCTCTAAGTTTTTGGGTAAGTTCTGTACCAATTTGACCACTAGCACCCAACACTAAAATAGTTGTATTCATTGCAATAAATTGAATAATTTTGACGAACAAAGGTAATTAATTTTATTTTTCGCAATATTGTTTCGCAATAATAAATATTTCATAAAACTTTATTGTTTTTTTAAATATTACTTAGCAATGTACTCTCTTAAAAATTAGTACTTTTACTGAAGATAATTAGTATAAATGAGATATTGCTTACTTATTTTAATGGTTTTTTTATCTTGTAAAAAACAAGTACAAGAAGTAACTAAAAACAATGATGAAAATTCGGTTTTAAGTGTTGTAAAAAAACATCATGATTTTACAATGGTTATTCCAAGTTTTAAAAAAGAAGTCGAAGATTGGACAACACTTCAAAACACAGAAGATTTTTTAGAAAGATTTAAAAAAGGTTCTGCAAATGAAATTTTGAGTAATGCTTTAGAATTTAAAACCATTTCTAAAGCTTTAAAAGATAGTATAAAGCCCACTTTGTTTAGTTTACCTTCTGTAGAGGCTAGGATAAACATTCTTTATAACGAGTCTTTACGACTAGCAGATATGACTTACATACCTGCAATTACTGCAGATGAAGTACATGAACAAACCAATAAAATTATGGATGCATTTTCATCTATAAATTCAAAAATAAATACAGTTTTAAGAAAGAAGCAATTTGAAGATGCCATAGATATTGATGTTTCTTTTATAGGTTTAGATACTACTAAAATAGACAGTGTTTCTAAAAACGCTATTTTAGAAAAACAAAAGGAAAAAAAAGATTTACAACCCATACAAGAACAATTAAAAAAGCAGAAATGATGAAAAATATAGTAACATTTTTATGTTTTATTTTATTGATGAGCTCTTGTAATTTATCAAAAAAAGAAGCTATAAAAGTTAATAAAAGCTCTATTAAACAAGAAATAAATACCTTGTTAAACGATTGGCATTTAGCTGCAACAGAAGCCAATTACAAAAATTATTTTTCTAAAATGGATAGTGTTTCTGTTTTTATAGGTACAGATGCCACAGAAAATTGGAACAAGCAACAATTTGAAGCTTTTAGTAAACCTTATTTTGATAATGGAAAAGCTTGGGATTTTAAAACTTTAGAAAGAAATATTTATTTAAATACAGAAGGTAATTTTGCCTGGTTTGATGAACTTTTAAATACTTGGATGGGTACTTGCAGAGGTTCTGGAGTATTAGAAAAAAAAGATAATTCTTGGGCAATAAAACATTACGTTTTATCTGTACCAATACCAAATGATGATATTCAAAAAGTTATTGCAGCTAAGCAAGAAAAGGACTCTATTTTTCTAAGTTCGTTTAAGAAGTAACTTCATCTACAGTTTTATAGATTAACTCATTTTCATAACCTTTTCGCATTAAGAAGTCGATAAGTTTTCTTTTACGTTTGTAAATATTTGGTTCAGAAATGGCTTCATTTCTTTTTTCTGTGATACTGTAAATGGTTTTTAAGTACTCTTTTTCATCAATCTCTTTGAGTGAAGTTTTAATATTGTAGCTAGAAATATCTCTAAATTTTAATTCTCTTACAATACGTTGTTTACCCCAATGTTTTATTCTAAATTTTCCTCGTGCAAAACTTTTAGCAAAACGTTCTTCATTTAAAAAATTGTCTTGTAGCAAGCTTAGTAAAATCATTTCTTTAGCTTCAGGAATTAAGTTGTATTCCCTCATTTTTTGCTCAACTTCTTTATGACATCTGTCTTGATAAACACAATATTGCTCTAATTTGCGCTTAATTTCATCTACAGTAAATACTTTGTTTTGCATAGTAACAAACATACAAAAAGGGTAGAAATCATTACAATTTCTACCCTTTTTTAGTTAACAAAATAATTAATTTATCCTCCTATTTCTTGTATTTGTATAGGCGCTTCTGCATTAGTTTTACCTAACTTTTTAAATAACCACATTTTAAAACGAGTAATTAAATAAAATAAAATAGGCACAACAATTAAGGTTAAAAAAGTAGCTACAAATAATCCATAAATTACAGTCCAAGCTAATGGACCCCAAAAGATAACATTGTCTCCACCCATATAAATTTTTGGATCGAACTCACTAAATAATGAGAAGAAATCGATATTTAAACCAATAGCTAAAGGAATTAATCCTAAAATAGTAGTTATTGCTGTTAATAATACTGGTCTTAAACGAGCCTTACCTGCTTTTACAACATTTTCTAACAAATATTTCTTAGGTAAATAAGCATTATCATCTAAATCTAGTTCCTCTTTTTTTCTGTCAATTAACAATTGGGTATAATCTAAGAGAACTACCCCATTATTTACAACAATACCTGCTAAAGATATAATACCCATCATTGTCATCATAATTACAAAAGAAGACCCAGTAATTACAATACCACCAAACACACCAATGAAGCTTAAAAAGATAGCGATCATTATAATTCCTGGTTTAGAAACCGAATTAAATTGGAAAATTAAAATGAAAAATATTAACGCTAATCCTTTAAAGAAAGCTCCCATTAAAAAGGCTTGTTGTTTGTTTTGTTCTTCTAACTGACCTGTATAATCAATTTGTATACCAGAAGGAAGCTCTTTAAAATTCTTCATTTCTTCCTTAATCTTATTTACAGCTGCTGCTGCATCTACATAACCAGGAGCTAATTGAGAATATACAGTTACCACTCGTTTTGTGTCTCTATGCTTAATAGCACTAAATCCAGAACTATTACTTTGCGTAGCAATAGCAGAAATAGGGATGGCTCTTACTTGACCAGAAGCCATATCTCTAAAGGTTATTTTTTGATTAAAAATAGCGTTTTTATTATATCTGATATCTTCTTTAAAACGAACATTTATATCATAATCATCACCATCTTCTTTGTAAATACCTGCTTTTGCGCCAAAAATAGCATTTCGCAATTGTTGACCCACTTGACCAGTAGAAACGCCAAGTTCACCAGCCTTTTGTCTATCAACAACCACTCTCATAGAAGGCTTGTCTTTATTTACATCTATCTTTAATTCATCTACTTCTGCAATGTTTCTAGAGTTTACGTAAGCTCTCATTTTTTCTGCAGTAGCAATTAATTCTTCATAATCATCACCTTCTAACTCTATATTAATTGGAGCACCAGTTGGAGGGCCATTTGCATCTTTTTCAACAGAGATTAAAACTCCAGGATAAATACCTGTTAAGCCTTCTTGTACTTTTTGACGTAATTTTTCGCTATCTAATCCACGTCTATATTTATATTGACGCATAGAAGCTGTAATCTTACCTTTATGAGGCATTTCTGCAGAAGAACCACCATCTGTATTTGGGTTTCCTGCACCTTCACCAACTTGGGAAACCGAACTTTCTACCATAAAATTATGATCTCCATCCATATACATCTCTTGATTTAAGATGCCATATACACGTTGTTCAATTTCTTTAGTGATTTTATTAGTTTCATAAATATCTGTTCCTTGTGGATATTCTATATAAACTACAACTTGATTTGGTTTGTTGTCTGGAAAAAACTCAATTTTAGTTCTTTGTGTTCCAACAGACCAACCAAAGCCTCCAAAAGCAGCAAAAAGTAATAGAAATGTACCAATTGTTATTACAACTGGTCTCCATCCTTTTAAAGCGCCTTGCAATGTTTTTTCATATACATTTTCTAACCAAACCAAAGTATTTCTTTGAAAATAATTAGCAGCTTTTCTTAAGATTAATCTATACACCCACAGCATAATTGCTGTAAAAACCATTACAGAACCTAAACCTCTATATTCGCCACCAAAAATTAAAATGAATAACCCAACACCACAAACAATTGCAGAAATAGTTATGATTCTTTTTAAAGGCATGTCTTTATCTTCTGTGGTCATAAATTGTGAAACCAAAACAGAGTTAAAGAAAATAGCAACAACTAATGATGAACCTAATACTACAGAAAGTGTAATTGGGAAATAAATCATAAACTGACCAAAAAGCCCTGGCCATAAACCCAAAGGAACAAAGGCAGCTACAGTTGTGACTGTAGAAATAATAATTGGGTAAGCAATTTCTCCAATTCCTTTTTTAGCAGCTTCAATTCTTGTTAGTCCCTCTTCATCCATTAAACGATAGACGTTTTCTACAACCACAATTCCATTATCTACTAACATTCCTAGCCCCATAATTAATCCAAAAAGAATCATAGTGTTCAAGGTATACCCTAATGCTCCTAAAATTGCAAGAGACATAAACATAGACATAGGTATTGCAAAACCTACGAATAATGCATTTTTAAAGCCTAAGAAAAACATTAAAACAGTAACTACTAAGATGATTCCAAAAATGATGTTATTTACTAAATCATCTACTTGACCAATAGTTTTATCTGATAAATCGTTAGTAATTACTACTTCTAAATCTGGAGGAAATCTTTCGTTAATAGCTTTATTTACGATGGTTTTAATTTCTTCTGCTGCTGCAACCATGTTTTTACCTGCTCGCTTTTTTACATCAAGCATTACAACAGGTTTACCTTCTTTTCTAGCAAATGTGGTTTTATCTTTTTCTCTAAAAGAAATAGTAGCTATATCTTTTAAATAGATAGAATTTCCTTTTTCTGATTTTACAACAAAATCTTTTAAGTCTGAAGGGTCTTCTATTTCACCTAGAATTCTAATAGTTCTTCTTTGTCCGCTTGAAATTAAATTACCAGCAGAAGAAGTTACATTTCCTCTTTGGATAGCAGAAGTGATATCATCGAAACTAACTTGCATAGCCATCATTTTATAGATGTCTACAGCAACTTCTACTTCTTTGTCTTGAACACCTCTAATATCTGCTTGTTTAACTTCAGATAAATCTTCTATTTCATCTTGTAAATCTTCTGCAAATTCTTTTAACTTTTGAAGTGGGTAATCCCCAGAAATATTAATATTTAAAAACGGAATTTCCTCAGATAAATTTAAATCAAAAGCATTAGGGTCTACTTTTGCACCATTAAAAGTAGGCCAGTCTTCAGAAGCTTTTTCTGTATCTAATTTATCTTTTACACGTTGTTTGGCAACTTCAACATTCATGTCATCATCAAATTCTACAATAATCATAGAATAATCTTCTTGAGATGTTGAGGTGATTTCTACAACACCACTTAAACCTTTTAATTGGTCTTCTAATGGATCTGTAATTAGTTTCTCTATATCTTCTGCAGTGTTACCAGGGTAAAGTGTACTAATGTATATTTTAGTTTCTTTTATTTCTGGAAAATCTTCTCTAGGCATACTAAAATAGGCAGATATACCAAGAACAAGAATTAAGAATATAGCAACATACATAGTGGTTTTGTTGTTAATTGCCCACGATGAAAGTTTAAATTCTTTATCTGTTTTTTTCTGTTGATTTTTTTTCATCTTACGTTTAATTAAGATTTAGATATTTTAACTTCTTGTCCGTTTTTTACGCTTCTAGCACCTGCTTCAATTAACACATCTCCAGAAGTTACACCTTCTAAAATTTCGATAACATCACCTTGAGTTTTTCCTGTTTTTACTACAGTTTGTGTAGCAATTCCTTTATCATTATTCAAGTTTTTGATTACATATACATATTGTTCTCCATTTGCATTTTCAGAGATAATACTTTGCGGAATTAAAATAGCTTCTGCATTTGTATAATCGTTTATTTTAAGTTTAGCAGTTAAATTAGGCTTAATGCTTCTGTCGTTATTTGGTACACCAACCTCTATCTTAAAAGTTCTATTAGCAGGATTTATAAAATTACCTGTTTGTCTAACTTTAGTTTCTAAACTTTTACCTAACACAGGGAAGTCTATTTCTACATATTTACCAATTGTAACATCTGTAATATAACTTTCTGGAATATCAGCCTCTATAAACATATTGCTTAGGTTTACTATTCTAAAAATTTCTGCACCTGGCCCAGGAGCAACAACAGTACCTTGATCTTTAATAACATCATCGATAACACCAGAAAAAGGAGCTCTAATTGTAAACTTATCTATTTGCTTTTTTAGTTGCGCTAATTGGTTTTTACTCGCTTCATAATTGGTTTTAGTTTGTAAATACTGAATTTCTGAACCAATTTTTTCATCCCACAATCTTTTTTGACGTTCAAAAGTTGTTTTAGCTAAAGCAGTAGTTGCTTCTAATTGAGCAACTTGTTGTTCTAAACCACCATTATCTATTCTTCCTAAAGCTTGACCTTTTGAAACTTTTTGACCTTCTTTAACAAAAACCTTTTCTAAAGTACCTGCAACTTCTGGATAAATTAAAACATTTTGTTTTGTAGTTACATTTCCTTGTAGCTCTAAAAAATGTGTGAATACTTCATTTTTAAGTTTTATAGCTGTTACTAAAGGCACTCTTTTTAAAGTGTCTAATATTTCGATTTCTGTATTTAATAACTTAATTTCTGCAGAAATTTGTTGCATTTTATTATCTAGTTCAGATTTTTTTGCACGAATTTGAGCTAAATCTTTACTGGCGATAACATCACTTAAAGATTGTTCTTTTTGACCTCCACAAGAAGATAAAACAAGAATAATGGCGAATATTGAATATATTTTTTTCATTGCTGATTAGTTTATTTAATTGGAATATTTAATGCGTTTTCTAAAGCTGCTTTTTTAGCAATTACATCTAACATAGATTGCAAATAATTTTGTTGCTGGCTGTATAATTGATTTTGTGCTTGTAATAAATCGAAACTAGAAGAAAGACCTTCGAAAAATTTAATACGTTGTTTCTTTTCTATTCGTTCAGCAAGGTCTACGTTTTTCTTTGCTGTTTGATAACTTTCTACACTAAATTGATAATCATTTTTAGCACTTTCTACTTGTAATTTAAGTTTCTGTTTAGTTTCTTCTAAACGAATATCAGAATTTTCTAAGTCAATTTTAGCTTGTGCAGTTTTTGCTTTTCTACCAAAACTACTAAAAATAGGCACGTTTAAACTTACACCTAAAAGTGAAGATTGAAACCAACGTTGATCGCTATCAAAAAAAGTAAACTCGTTAGAAAAAGCTTGCGTACCGTAATTAACGAATGCATTTAAAGTAGGTAAATTTTTACTCTTTTCTAGTTTTACCATTAAACGCTTTGTTTCTCTATCATTTTCTGCAATTTTATAGTCTATATGATTGTCTACCATAAAACTTTTTGAAATAAGATTTAGATTGATATTTTGTTCTGCAAGAGAATCTAGAGTATCTGTTAAAACTAAATTAACTTCAATTGGGTTTCCTAAAGCAAGGTTTAAAAATCGATAAGCTATAGTTTCTAATCTTTTAAAATTATTTAATTGATTTTTTAAACTACTTAAAGTAATTTCTAACTGTTCTACATCTTCTTCTTCATTTAAACCATTTTCGAATATTTTTTTAGCATCATTATAATTTTTTTGAAGAATTTTAATGTTGCTTTCTAAAACTGTAATTGTACTTTCTGTAAGTAATACATTACCATAAGCATTTATTACAGCTTCTCTTGTTATATATTCTGTTTTTTGTTGTGCTTGTTCAGATATTTTTAAAAATGTTTTAGAAGCTTGTAAACCTACAAGATAAGAACCATCAAATAACAATTGCCTTAGAGTTACAGCAACATTCATGTTTTGTTTTGTACCAAAAACAAACTCTTCATTTACTCCATCACCATTTATATCTGCTACAGTAATAGGTTGTTTTAAAAAGTTTTGATAATCTACAGCTCCATTTATTTGAGGTAAACCAATTGTTGTAGTTTCCCAAACTTTTTTCTTTGCAGATTCTATATCATTAATGGCAACTTTTGCGTTGTAACTATTTTCTAAAGCAAATTCTATTGCTTGCCTTAAAGATAGCTGCATGGTTTTTTCTTGAGCATTAGTATTCATTACAAATGCAAACAGAAAAAAGAGAAAGCCTATTTTTTTCATATTATAATTCTATTTTTCAAGTTGATTTTCTAATTGTTTTATTCCTTTTGCTGTACAGATTCCTCTTAAATGATATTCGTAATAAAAGTTAAGAAGTGTTTTCATTGAATAATTTTTAAGCGGAAACATATCATTATCTTTTATGCCTGTAAGACCGTTAAAATATATTCTAGAGATAAATTCTAAATCTATATTTGGTCTATACAATCCTAATTCAATTCCTTTTTTTAAATTATCAATAACACATTCTTGCATTACTTCGAATTGTTTTTTCTTTAAAGACAAAAAAATCTTTGGGTAGTATTTTTGTAGTTGATATTGAGGAGAAGATTTTTCGTCTTTTAAATGCTCCATCACAAATCTTTTTATTGAAAAAAGCTCATCAATAGGATTCATATTTAAATGACATATATGGTCTATTCCACAAGAAATTGAATCGAAAACATGATTGGTAACAGCATTTACCAAATCTGTTTTGTTATTAAAATATTTATAAATCGTTTTTTTAGAAACACCAAGAGCACTTGCTATTTCGTCCATAGTAACGCTTTTAAATCCAAGATTTAAAAACAACTCAGTTGATTTTTCTACTATTTTTTGTTCCATAATTTGAATGCAAAAATACAAATGGAAACTTTAGAAACAAAAATAGTTTCCAAAGTTTTAAAGATTTTTTAACATTTACTTAAAAAAGAAGCATTTCTTTACATTATTTTTACAAAAAATTTCAGTTTTGGATATTTTACATTATCAAAAAGAGTTTCTTTCTTATTTAGAATCAAAAGAATGGGTTCGTGAACCAAAAAATTTATACGAACCAATTGATTATATTTTGCAATTAGGAGGTAAGCGCATGCGTCCTATTTTAACACTCATGGCTGCAGATATTTTTTCTGGAGAATTTAAGAAAGCATTACCAGCTGCTTTAGCTGTTGAGGTTTTTCATAATTTTACTTTAGTGCATGATGATATAATGGATGATGCACCTTTAAGAAGAGGTAAAGAAACGGTTCATGAAAAGTGGGATACTAGCACAGGTATTTTATCTGGAGATGCTATGCTAATTTTAGCATATCAATATTTTGAAAACTACGAACCAGAGGTTTTTCAAAAATTAGCAAAGCTATTTAGTAAAACAGCTCTTGAGGTTTGCGATGGCCAACAGTTAGATGTTGATTTTGAAACTAGAAAAAATGTAAGTATTGATGAATACATGAATATGATTCGTTTAAAAACATCTGTATTGGTTGCAGCAGCTTTAAAAATGGGTGCTATTGTTGCAAAGACTAATGATGAAAATGCAGATTTAATTTACGATTTTGGATTAAACCTAGGTTTGGCGTTTCAATTACAAGATGATTATTTAGATACTTTTGGAGACCCAGAGACTTTTGGCAAACAAGTAGGTGGAGATATTATAGAAAACAAGAAAACATTTTTATATTTAAAAGCTTTAGAAGTTGCAGATAAAGAAACTGCTAAAAAATTAAAGTATTTCTATAAAAGAAAACGAAAAGACAATACTATTAAAGTAACAGAGGTTACTCGTATTTTTCAAATATTTGATATACCTTTATTAATATCAGAAGAAATAAAGAGTTATACACAAAAAGCTTTTGATACTTTAGATAGAATGAGCATTAGTCAAGAAAATAAAGATAAATTAAAAAACTTTGGTACTTGGTTAATGAATAGAACAGTTTAATTATTCTTTAAATTAATTTGCAAATAATTTAAAATAAATAGTACATTTGCAAACCAAAATTATAGGTCCTATAGCTCAGTTGGTTAGAGCACCTGACTCATAATCAGGTGGTCCATGGTTCGAGTCCATGTGGGACCACAACTAAAAGCCTTAACTCTTATTTAAAATAAGTTGTTAAGGCTTTTTTTAGTTTCAAATTTATAAAAGCAGAACTAAACTTATCCAACAGGGTTTTTATTTAAATTAACTTACAATCAGTGATATTTTATATATTTACATCTCATCAACTTATAAGGGAAGGGCACTTTTTTAAAAGTCATTTGAAGCTAAAATAAATATAAATCAACACCAAATATATGTCAACAGATACACAAAAAAACAGCACTTTAGTACCTATTATCATTATTGCTGGTCTATTTTTTATATTTGGTTTTGTTACATGGATTAATGGAGCATTAATTCCTTTTATGAAAACCATAAACGAACTAACAGATGCTGAGTCTTATTTAGTAGCATCAGCATCTTACATATCATTTGTTGTCATGGCTTTACCTGCCTCATCTATCATCAATAAAATAGGGTATAGAAAAGGAATGTCATTAGGGTTAATAATCATGGCAATTGGTGCTTTGGTTTTTATACCTGCTGCAAACGCAAGAACATATTGGATGTTTTTAGCAGCAATATTTATACAAGGTGCAGGTATGACTTTATTACAAACAGCATCTAATCCTTATATCACTATTTTAGGGCCTATAGAAAGTGCAGCAAAACGTATAGCAATAATGGGTATTGCTAATAAAGTAGCTGGTGCTTTAGGTTCTGTTATATTTGGTGCTATTCTTTTATCTGGTATAGATGAAATAAAAGATAAATTATCTAATGTAGATGCAGTTGAAAAAGCAGGCTTATTAAATACAATGGCTGATAGTGTTATCACTCCTTACATAGCCATGGCTGTTGTCTTATTTATACTCGGAATTTTAATAAGAAAAGCACCTTTGCCACATGTAGAGGCTGCTCCAATAGAAGAATCTACTTCTAGTGAAAAAACAAAAAACAGTATTTTTCAATTTCCACATTTATGGTTAGGTGTATTAGCATTATTTGTCTATGTAGGTGTTGAGGTTGTTGCAGGAGACACCATTATTGCATATGGTATATCTTTAGAAATACCTGTAGAACAAGCTAAGTTTTTTACACTGTTTACATTGATGGCTATGGTTGCAACTTATGCATTAGGCGTATTTTTAATTCCAAAATATATTAGTCAAGCTTTTGCTTTAAAAGCGAGTGCTATTTTAGGTATTGCTTTATCTTTCTGTATTATTTTTACTTCTGGGTATACCTCAGTTTTATTTGTTGCAGCATTAGGTATTGCAAATGCTTTGGTTTGGCCAGCTATTTGGCCATTGGCATTAACAGGATTAGGTAAATTTACTAAAACAGCATCAGCTCTCTTAATTATGGCTATTTCTGGTGGTGCAATTATTCCTCCATTATATGGAGCTTTGGTAGACCATAAAAAAGAGAGTTTAATAGTAAGTGGTTTAAACGAAGCAACATCAATGGCAGAAGCTGCATCATTTGGTTATTGGATTTTACTACCTTGCTATTTAATTATTTTCTATTATGCTTTTTGGGGACATAAAGTAGGTTTAAAGAGTATAGATTCATAATCAATATTAAAACTAAAGTAAAAGATAAAAAAAACAATTTTATCAAGAAAAATAGATATAAATGCCAATTACTATTACACAGATAGCTATTCCTGTAATTTTAAGATACTTCCATGGTGTAATATCTACTTGTTTAGTGTAGGCTAACTCAAAAGCAACTTCTCTTGGTTTTAACTTACCAATAATGAGCATTATTATAATGTTTAATGCAAATAATATAGCCATTACATGTAAAAAGTGAGGATAATTTTCTTCACCTACCATTGGTTTTATAATAAACTGGCTTATAATGTATAAAACAGAACCAGAAATTACTCCGATTTTTGCTGCAAATGCAGGTACATACTTTGTTAAATAGCCTACAACAATAATGGTTAAAATAGGAATACTATAAATTCCGTTTGCTTCTTGAAGATATCCAAACAAACCATCAGAAGCATAAACCAACAAAGGAGCAATACACATTGAAACTACAGCTAATACAATTCCGAATTTTTTACCAGCCCAAACTACTTGCGTTTCTGTAGCGTCTTTTTTAATATAAGATTGATAAATATCTATACCAAACAGAGTTACAGAGCTATTTAAAGCAGAATTAAATGAACTTAGAATAGCACCAAACAAAACAGCTGCAAAAAAGCCCACTAAATAACTTGGTAAAACTTTAGTTACTAACATTGGGTAAGCCTCATCTGGGTTTTCTAAAGTTGTGCCAAACATATGAAATGCAATAATACCTGGAAGCACTACAATTAAAGGACCTAAAATTTTAATAAATGATGCTAATAATAATCCTTTTTGACCTTCTTTTAAATTTTTAGCACCTAATGCTCTCTGAATAATAGCTTGGTTTGTACCCCAATAAAAAAGTTGCACCAACATCATTCCTGTAAAAATTGTTGCAAAAGGTATAGACGAGTCAGAACCACCTATAGCATTAAATTTTTCGGGATTAGCGTTAATCAAAGTAGAAACACCTTCAGAAACACTTCCATCACCAATAGCCATTAAACCAAAAAAAGGAATCATTAAACCACCAACTAATAAGCCAATAGCATTTATTAAATCTGAAACAGCAACTGCTTTTAATCCTCCAAAAATCGCATAAATAGAACCTACAATTCCAATACCCCAAACAGTAATCCATAAGGCTGTGTTTTTAGAAACATCAAGCATTTCTGGCACATTAAACATAGAATTTATTGCTAAAGCACCAGAATATAATACAATAGGCAATAGTATAACAGCATAACCAGTTAAAAATAAACCAGATGTGATTGTCTTGGTCATTTTATCATACCTTTTCTCTAAAAATTGAGGAACAGTAGTAATACCACCTTTTAAATATCTGGGTAATAAAAAAACAGCTGTAACTACCATAGCTATTGCAGCCAAGGTTTCCCAAGCCATAACTAAAATACCTTCTTTAAAAGCAGCACCATTTAATCCTACAATTTGTTCTGTAGATAGGTTTGTAAGTAAAAGGGAACCTGCAATTACAACTCCTGTTAAACTTCTGCCTCCAAGAAAATAACCATCAGATGATTTTTCGTCTGTATTTTTAGTTTTTAGGTAAGATATAATCGCAACTAGTGCTGTAAACCCTATAAATGTGATGATTTGCATGTTAGTCTCTTTTGTTAGTTAAAAAGGGATTCTAAAGTAAGTTTATAAATTTAAAACTTTGTAAAAAACTTTAATTAAATAAAATTAAGTTTATTAAATGAGTTATTTAAAATTGTGTTTTCATTAACATTTAACCAATTATTTAAAATAGTAGCATATATTTCTCTAAAGTCTATTTTATATATTAAATCTCCATTTTTATCTAAGTTAGATAGATTAGGAGCTTCATTATAAATTCCTTTTTTATTTAAATTTTCGCCCATTATAAAAACATTATTTGCAGCTCCATGATCTGTACCTCCAGCTGCATTTTGTTTTACTCTTCTACCAAATTCTGAGAAAGTTAGAATTAAAGTATCTTTAAAAGTATCATTCTTTTTTAAATCATTTATAAAAACTTCGATGGCAGAGCTATAAACTTCTAACAATTTTTTATGTCTTATGTTTTGATTTACATGAGTATCGAAACCTCCCATAGAAATATAATAAACCTTGGTGTCTAAATTTGAATTTATAAACTCTGCAGTTGTTTTTAATTGATTACCAAAAGCATTATTTGGGTACTCTTGAGAAGTTTTATAAGTCTTAGTAGTTTCATAAATATATTTAGCAGAAGATTTAGCATCTATCATAGTTTTGTACAAGTAGCCCAAATTATGTTCACTTAAGTGCTCTTCTGTTTGATTTTTTAATATTTTAGAGAAAAATGGTGTATTTGTATTATGATATAAAATTCTTGCATTTTTTGTAGCTATACCATTCTTTTTTTCACCTTTCATTATTAGTGACAAACTATCATCTAACTCAATAGCTGCATAAGGGTTGTTATTGTATTGCTCTAAAAAACGACCTACCCAACCTGTAGTTAAATGTTCTTTTGAACCACTTGCTGTTTGCCATATATCTGTAGATCTAAAATGCGATCTGTTTGGGTTTGGATAACCAACATTATTAATTATTGATAAATACCCTTGATCATATAGGTTTTTTAAAGGTTGTAAACTTTCATGAAATCCTAAGCAATCTGTAACCTTTAAAAGATTATTTTTTTTGATAGATAATTTTGGTCTACTTCTGTAATAAATATCATTTGTATAAGGTATTATAGTGTTTAAGCCATCATTACCACCAGATAATTGAATAATAACTAGTTTTTTATTATTAATTTTTTGTGAGGATAAATATTCTATATTTTTTACAAAATTTGGCACAAAAAATAAGCTACTAGCTAAGCTACTTTGTTTTAAAAAATCTCTTCTATCCATAACTTTTAGTTTAACAAAGTTGGTATTCTGGTATTGACATTAATTGTACGCAAAAGTTCCTATTAGAGTTTACTTGTAAACTTTTTAAATAACTATATGTATCTTCATCTATTTTGGAGACAATTAAATTATTAATCAAATCATTTGTGCTTGAGTTTTTATACATTTTATCAAAAGAAACCCAATTAACTTTAGTTTTTATAAACCTATTTCTATTTTTTGTTTTTTGATAATACTTTTCAAAACTATCTTCAAATTCACCTTTTTCTTCTAAATTAATAACAGCTTTATTTAGTAATAAAGCAGCTAATTTTAATCTAAACATTAATGAGTTTGCATCTATCCATGATTTACCACCTTTCCAACCTGCAACATTTTCTGGGAACAATAATATTTGCCCCATCATTTTTTGTAAATAGTTTAATTGCTTAGGTTTTTCGAATTGTAATGGCACTACTTTTTGTATACCAACCAATAATTCTATGGGAGATTTTATTTTTACACCAATATTAGATTCATTATAAAACCATTTAGACTTAAAAATGTATTTCATAAGTTTTGCAATATTGTAATCTTTATAAAAAATAGATGTTATTTCTTCTAATCTATTTTCATCAACAGTAGGATTTACAAAATATGTATAGATTTTTGTACAAATAAATTTAGCACATTGTCTTTGTTCTAGAATTATATCAATAATGTCATCGCCTCCAAATTCACCTGTTTTATTAAAGAAAGTTTTAACTCCATAATCATGATGCTTTTTTCTTAAAAAAAACGCACCACTTTCTTTAAAAGACCACCCAGTAAAAGCTCTAGCAGATTCTTTAATGTCTTGTTCTGTGTAATTACCTATACCTAATGTAAAAAGTTCCATAAGTTCTCTAGCAAAATTTTCATTTGGACTTCTCTTAATATTTTGCCTATTATTTAGGTATTTACTCATAGATGGCTCTTTGGCTATTGCTTTTACAAAATCGCCAAAATTACCTAATGCATGTTGTCTTAAGGTGTTATTGTATTGTTGAATATGAAAAATATTATTATCTCTACAAACAAAAACATTTGCCCAAAAGAGTGTCATTTTTTCTCTTAATTGCTGATTTGAATTCGTAAGTCTTTCTATCCATATACTATTTAAATCTCTTAGTTTTAATCGTATATTTTTTTGAATCTCTACCAGTTCTTTTTTTGAATACTGAGTTTTAAGCTCTTTATAAGTTTTATTTTTATAGATAGCTATATCAGATAGATCTAATTCTAAAGGAATAAATTCTTTTGATTCAGAAAAGAGCTTAGAGACTATTTTAGATTTTGTTTTTTTTTGAAGTTTTTCTTCATTTTTAAAATCAACTCCAAAACCAGCTCTCCAATATAAATGTTGAATATGCTTTTGCTTCATCAAATTAAGTTTATTCTTAGACCAGTAAACTTTTATAAAGTTTAACTTATAATAATCTAAATATAAAACATTTTGATTATCAAAACAGTAATTTTAAATATCCAATATAATAACGTTATATCTTTTTATTGAAACATGTAGTATTTTTGTGTACATCTTGCCAGACTTTCTCTCTTCATAAAGTCGTATCCAAGAGTTATCATATGTGATCCCACATTAAAACTCTGAGTGTTATTTATATTAATACCAAAACCATAAGACGCATACAAGTTTCCTGATTTAAGACCAATTAAAGGTGCAATAGTATTAGGGTTTAACAACTGATCATTTAAGAAATTATAAGTAAATCCTGCCCAAATATATCCACTAGAAGTTCTTTTTCTAACTTTTAAGTTTAAGTCTGTTCTAGACCTTTGATCTCCTTCAAAATATTCAACTAAAATTGAAGGTTCAATTTCATAATCGCCATAAAAACGCGTAAACACATAATAATTATATAGTGAGTATCTTCTTAAAATTACAGGCTCTCCATTAGAAAAAAAACGGTCTTTTTTATCTAGTAAATTAGATACATTGAAACTTACTCCATAATCATTAAAACGATAAAGAAAACTTACATCGAAATTTGAAGAATTAAAATTAAGCTGATTGTTTAATCCTACATCTAAATCATCGAAAGTGGATGCATCTATATTAAACATTACCAGGCTGTAGGTAAAACCAAATGAAAAAAAACTCTCATTAACTTCACTTAAAATTAAATGACTTGCAAATGTAGCTTTTAATCCTTGTTGAGAGGTGTTACCATTGGCATCTTTAAAGATGACAAGGCCACCACCAAACCTATCTCCTAATCTACTTTCTATAGATAAAGATTGGGTTTGTGGTGCATTTTTAATACCCACCCATTGAGTTAAACCATTTAAACGAAGACGCATACCAGAACCAATGCCTACATATGCAGGTGTAATTACAAAAGGGTTGTCTCCTAAATAGTTTAAATATTGAGGTAAATTTACTTCTTGTGCGTTAGTATTTAAACTAAAAAGTACTGTTAGAATTAAGATATATATTTTTTTCATGTTCATTAATCAATTATCTGTATAGTGTAAAATTGCCCATTAATCTTCTTCTTTTTTGAGGTGTTTGGTTGTAATAAATTACATACCAATAGTCACCTGATGGTAGAGGTCTATTATTGTATAAGCCATCCCAACCCTCTACAATTCCTTTATAAGTTTTTAAAAGTCTGCTGTATCTATCATATATTTTAACCTCTATATTATGATAGTCTTTTACCTTTTTAGGATACCAATAATCATGTTTACCATTTCCATTTGGGGTAAAGAAATTAGGGATATCTATATCTATAAAAATGCCTTCTATAACTAGGCTTACTAAACACCCTCTACTATCTTTTACAGCAATTGTATAAAAACGAGTCTCGCTAATTACAAACTCATTATTTGAAGTAAAATCACCATTATCTATGCTGTAAGTATAGGGTGGTACACCACCAGAAGCATTTGCAATTAAAGTGTTTTCTTTAGAAGTATCGATATCTAACTTTAACTCTGGTTTATCTTCTATTATAATAGTCTTAGTAACAGAACAACCGTTTTTATGAGTCGCTTTAATAAGATATTCTCCTTTAGGTAAGTTTGTAAAAATACCATCTGTTTGTGGGTTAGCACCATTAATGGTGTAGGTAACATCACCTTCATAAAGATCATCTACTAATGCAAAGACATTAGCATCGTTTGTACAGTTATATTCTGGTTGAAGTACTAAATCTAAATCAACACCTTTTTCTATATCTACACTAAAAGAAGTTTCACAGTCATTGCTGTCTTTTACAAAAACAGTATAGGTATTTCCGCCTTCTAAATCAGAAAAAGAAAATTGATTTTGAACATAATTACCATTATCTAACTTAACGAAATAAGGTGCATTACCTCCTTGAACATCAATTTCAAAACTACCTTTTTCGGTTGTAGCACATCCTACTTGTTGAATTGTTTTTAAAGAAACTTTTATTTCTTCAGTTTCGTTAATAATTACATCAGTAGAAACACGAGTACAATCTAATTCGTCTTTAACAGAAATTTGATAGGTACCTTTAGCAAGGTTATTAAAAGTAGCATTAGTTTGAAAGTTAACACCATCTATAGTATAAAGAATTGTTCCTTGACCACCAGAAGCATTTACAGTAACAGACCCTGAATTTTCACCAAAACAAAGAATGTCTGTTGGAGTAACAGTATCAATTGTAAGAGGAGTAGGGTTATTTATAATTACTTGCTCAGAAACAGAGCAACCGTTTTTATGTGTGGTTAAAACAGTATATGTTCCACTTGCTAAGTTTTCAAAAATATTTGAAGTTTGAGTAGCCCCATTGTTTAAGCTATACACAACATCATCTTTTAAAGCAGCATCAACATTGACTTCTATTGTAGAAAGATAATTAATACAGGTCACTGTTGATGTAGCTGTAGCTTGAAGATCTATAGCGTTTTCTAAAGTAACTTCAATAGAAGAAGTACAACCATTGTTATCTTCAACATCAACTTTGTAAGTTTTACCACCTTCTAAATTAGAGAAAGTTAGTTGATTATTTACAAAAGCAGCGCCATCTAAACTTGTTTTATAAGGAGCATTACCACCAGAAATAGTTAATTCGAAAGCCCCGTCTTTTTGATTAACACAAGATTCTTGTTGTATAATAGATGCAGTTACGTTAACAGCAGTAGGTTCATTAATAATTACATCAGTAGAAACACGAGTACAATCTAATTCGTCTTTAATAGTAATTTGATAGGTACCTTTAGCAAGGTTATTAAAAGTAGCGTCTGTTTGGAAGTTAACACCATCTATACTGTACATAAGATTTCCTTGACCACCAGAAGCATTTACAGTAATAGACCCTGAATTTTCACCAAAACAAAGAATGTCTGTTGGAGTAACAGTATCAATTGTAAGAGGAGTAGGGTTATTTATAATTACTTGTTCAGAAACAGAGCAACCATTACTGTGAGTTGCAGTTATAGTATATGTTCCACTTGCTAAGTTTTCAAAAATATTTGAAGTTTGAGTAGTTCCATTGTTTATACTATATAACACATCGTTTTTTACATCATCATTAACATTAGCTTCTATTGTAGATAAATAATTTACACAACTTAATGCAGTTGCAGTAGATAAATTTACAGTTACAGCATTTTCTAAAGGTACAGCTATAAAAGTCTCACATCCTTTTGCATCTTCTATAAAAACTACGTAAGTTTTACCACCTTCTAATCCAGTAAAAGTAAGTTGATTTTCTATGTATGCACCACCATTTAAACTTGTTTTAAAAGGAGCAGTACCTCCTGTAATATCTAATGTAAACGCACCATTTTTATCACCAGAACATAATTCTTGTTGAATATTAATTGCTTGTGCAGTTAATTCATTTGGTTCTGTAATTGTTACAGATTCTGTTTTAAAACAACCCCTTTCATCTTGCACAACAACATCATAAACACCTGCAGAAAGGTTTAAGAATACATTACTTTCTTGGTATTTAACTTGGTCTATACTATATAATAATTTACCAGTACCACCAGAAGCATTTACAATTATACTACCATCTTCACTACCAAAACAAGAGATGTTGTTTACCTGAACAGGAGTTGTAATTGCGATAACAACTGGCTCAACAATTTCATAGCTATTAGTTACAAATACACAATCTTTACTAAATACTTTTATTTTATAAATTCCTGCTGATAAATCAGCAAAAGTATCATCACTTTGTTGAGGTCTTATAATTGCATCATTTTCATCTAATAATTGATACGTATAGTTTCCAAAACCACCTGAAGCATTTGCTTTTAACACAGCATTACTTTCACCAAAACAAGTTATTTGAGAAGCAGAGGTGTCTAATGTTGCTGTTAATGGAGCTACGTTTTCTATTTCTACAATTGCAGAAGCATCAGAAATACAACCATTACTGTCTTTAGCATAAAACTGATGTAAGCCAACAGCAACATCAAAGGTATTTGCGGTGCTAAAATTGACTCCGTCTTTACTATAGGTGTAACCTCCAGAACCACCAGTTGCAGACACTGTAACACTAGCCGAATTTACTGAACATGAAATGGTTGTTGTAATAGATGCAGACGCTATTACAGTTGAAGGGTTATCTATAGTTATAGGATATGATTTACTACATGAGTATTCATCAGAAATAGTTACTGTGTAGTTTCCTGCTGCTAAATTATTAAAAGTATTGTTAGTTTGTTTTGCAGAGATTACTCCATTTTCTTTTTGCAATTGATAATAGTAAATCACAGGATTTCCTTGACCACCTGTTACAGTATTTACTGTAATTGATGCATTATCATCGTCAAAACAAACTAAAGGAGTTGCATCTAAGGTCGCTGTAATTTCTGTAGGGTTTGTAAAAACAACAGACTTATCTACAACACAACCTAATTGATCTCTTACAGAAATTATATAACTATCAGCCACTAAATTTGTAAACGAATTTGTGTTTGAAAAGTCTTGAATAATAGTACCTGTTGATGTCGCTAATTTATATTGGTACTCTAACCAACCACCAAAAGCACTTACCAAAATTGATCCGCTATTTGTAGTATCACAATTTATTGGATTAGTTGTATAAGTAAAATCTAAAGCACTTGAAGGAGATTCAATAGAAAAAGGACTTGAATCTACCACACAGAAAGGGAAATCTAATTGTGTTACTCTAACAAAAAATTCTCCTTCAGGTATTGAGTTTATTGTTGTTTTCCCACTATTTGTTCCACTTATTGAGGTTGCTGTATTAGTGTTATTATCAATTAATACATAGTTGTAATTGTCTGAATAAAGAGTAGTTGCATCAAATTCAAAAGAAATACTACCTGAGTCATCATTAAAACAAGTGTTATCTTTTTCTTTAGTAACTACTAATTCAAATTCATTTGGCTCATCAACTTCGTAGATGGTTTCTAAGAAACAATTCGTATCTAAATTAGTTACTCTTATTGTATAAATACCAGCAATTAAATTAGTAAATACACCAGTAGTATTTGTATCAGAAAATCCACTTGTATTTGTTATTAAATAAGATTTGTTTGCTGAATTAACCTCTGCATTTGTATTTACAGTTATAGATGCTCCTGTGTTACAGTCAGCTAACTTGTCTGTAACTATAGAAATATCTGTTAAAGGATTAAATGGATTTATGATCGCACTTGTAGATCCAAGACATCCTTTATCATCATAAACGTTTATAGTATAATTACCTCCGTTTTTATCATTTGAAGTAAAAATTGGATTATTATTAAATTGTACTACAACATCATCTGAAGCATCTGCAGTTCCTTGATTATTTATAAATTCAAATAATGTATAATTTCCACTTCCACCTGTAATTGATGCAGTATCAATAGTTATACTAGCTGTGTTACTAATATTACCTATTGAACAAGAAAATTGTGAAACAAATGGAGTAGCTACATTAATTAAGGCCAACTCATCTATAACAATATTTATAGAGGTTGATGTACAAGCATTATCTGCTGTTGCTGTTACTTGATAAGAACCTGGGGTTAAATTTGTAAAACTATTTGAGGCTGCATCAAAACTACCAACATTTGGTAAAATTGTATAGCTGTAATTTATTGCTGAATTTGTGTTGGTTAATTTTATTACTCCTTCATTACTTCCAAAACAAGTACTATTTTGAACTTCATAAGTAAATGTGGGTTCTTCTTTTTCAAGAATTTCGACATCTATAGATTTTGAACAATTTGTAATATTATCAAAAAGTGTAATCGTATAAACTCCAGAATTAGATAACTGAATTGTTTCAGTTGGATTTGTAAATGTTCTTCTAGAAATTATAGTTGTATTTACAGCATTTTTAACTTCAATATCAACATCACTAGAGCTATCTAAAAGATTAATTTCAATAGTAGCGTCTGCAGTTAAAGAACAATCTAAATTTTTTGTTATAGCTGCTTCAAAATTTAAACTTGGATGCACTATAACAGCTTCAGATAAACTAATACAACCATTGCTATCTATAACTTTAACTGTATAATTACCTTCTGCAACATTATTAAAAGTAGCATCAGATTGATAGTTTACTCCATTATCAATAGAATAAAAATAAGGAGCTAAACCATTTGTTGCTGAAATAGTGATGCTTTTATTTGTATCACAAACATCAGTTGTAATGGTTTGTATTTCTGGTTTTTGACTTACATTTAAAACTACATTTCCAAGATCTTTAGCACAATCTGAACCATCTGTTACTGTTACATTTATTGTTGATGAAATAGTATTATCTACTAAGTTGTTAATATCAACTTCTATAGCAGTATTTTGTGTTGTTATTGGATTCACAAAGTTAGAACTTGTAAGCGTAAATTGGTAGTTGCCAAATCCACCAGAAAGTGAATTTATTGTTATAATTCCTGGTTGATTACAAGTAATATCTCTAGTAACGATTGCATTCCCATTGATTTCTAAACCTCTGTTTATAGTTTCAGTTCTGCTTCCCCAAGAACATAAATTGTTAGTTATCACTAAATAAAAATCACCTGCAGGTAAATTAGAAACAACAATATCATTGGTATTGTTTTGAGAGCCATTTCTAATTGCAGTGTTTGTATTTGCATCAAACAATTGCCAATTAATTGTTCCGCTTAAAATATTATTAGAATTGTCTATACTAAAAGTAATTTCTCCTGTATCTGAAGTAGCACAAGCTTCTTTAGTAACTGTACTAGTAATATTTACATCAGGAGTAAAATTATCATATACATCTACACTATTTTCTTTAATACAACCACTAGCATCTCTTACGTAAAATAGATAAGATAATCCTGGAATTAAGTTGGTAAAGGTATATGAATCTGATCCTGAAGTAACCCAGTTAGTTGTAGAATTAATCGAAAATTCGTAAGGTGCAACTCCATCTTGAGCTTGTACAATTGCTTGAAAACCATCTGCACAATTACCACTTGCATTTGCACTAACAATTAAGTTAGATACTTCAAAAGGCATTCTAAAATTATCTAAAGGTTTTATACACCTAACTGTTACACCATCAGTTTCTAATAAACGCAACATTGGTTTTAAAATAGTGCCAGATGCAATACCCATATAATTTGTATTCGTAGACCAAGAAGTTCCATTATCTATAGAAAACTGTAAAGTGTAAGGAGCATAATTTTCTGTAACTACAAAATCAATTCCATATTGATTGATATCTGTTACACCACAAGTTGGTAATATTGGGCTAATAGTTGCTTCTAACTCTTTTGGATTTTCTATTACTGCAGTAATTTGTTTCGTACAATTATTAGCATCTGTAACAGTAATAGTATAAGTGTCTGCAACTAAATTAAAGTACTCTTTTGTACTTGAAAAAATTGAAGAATTAGTATCTGAAAACCCTAAAGTATTTGTTACAGAAACAGTATAAGGTAATTTTCCCCCAGAAAAAGTTAAGTCTAAATTACCTGTTTCATTAAAACATTTAGGTTGAGTTTCATTTGCAGTAACATCTAAATCTGGTGTTTTAGTAATGGTTACTGTTTCAGAGAATTCACAATAATTTGCAGCTCCATTTTTATCTCTCACATACACATCATAATTACCAGCTGTGTTTACAGTAGCTGTATTGGTTGATGAAAAGTTAGCAGCAGAAATTGTACTTCCTGATGTTACTATTGCATACACATAATTAGAATCTCCACCAGTTGCGTTTACAGTAATTGAACCATCATTACAGCTAATATCAGTAGCTAAAACAGCAGCATTTAATTGCGGATTAATGATTAAATTTTCTTCTGCAACCTCACAAGAGTAAGCGTCTTTAACACTTACTTTATATGTATCTGGTTGAAGATTGTTAAATGTAAATTGATTTGGAGTTGCACTGTTTGGAGATTGCCAAGGACCATCATTTACACTAAAAACATAGCCTCCATTACCATCTGTAACTGTAATATTTATGGCTCCATTGTTGCCATTAAAACAATTTGTAACTGTAGTATTAAATAATATATCTTTTGGACTATCAACAACAACATTTGCATTTATAGTTGAGATACAATCATTAGCGTCTTTTGCTATTACTGTATAATTACCAGCTAAAATATTAGTTAAATTGTTTACCCAAGTAACACCATTATCAATTGAAAATAGATAGGGAGCAGTACCTCCTGAAGCAGAAGCTGTAATTGTTGCACCTGTATTTGAACAAGAAATTTCAGTAGCAATAGTTGCTGTTACATTAATTTCATCTGGTTCAGAAATTATAGCATCTCCTAAATCAATGATACAACTATCAGATTGAATCTTAATATTATAAGTACCCTGACTAAGATTATTAAGTATAAGTTGTGATGTGTTTGCTGTTACCCAAGTACCATTATTTATGGCATAAGTATAATCTGCACCAAAATTTTCTACATCTATAGTTATACTGCCATTTGCATCGCCAAAACAAGTTGCATTTGTAGAATTACTTATAAACCCATTAAATGCTTTATTAGGAAGTACATTAAAATCTATGGTTTCTAAACAGTTTTGACCAATATTGATTTTTACAACATGATTTCCTTCAGGTAAATTTGAAAACGTATTAGAACTTGTAAACGCACCTCCATTTAAACTATATGTAAATGTTGCGTTTGCAGGAAGAATTTCTACACTACCTAAACCATCACAATTGTAATTTATAGAACTTGTAAAAGTTGGTGCAATTGGTAAAGGATTAACAACAATATTTGGTAATTGTAACAAACAATCATTAGCATCTTTTATAAAAGGAGTATAAGTACCTTCTTGAATATTATTAAAAGTAAAAGAAGTAAAATAATTAACACCATCTAAACTATAGGTATATGGTGCTGTGCCTCCAGTAACTGAATCAAAAGAAATTACTCCATCTGCATCACAAGTATAATCTTGACTTAATGTTGCGTTTCCAGAAATCACAGTGGGTTCAGAAATGGTAATTGTTTTTTCATAAGCACAAGTGTCTATACTTTTAATAGCATTAATTAAAATTTTATAATTCCCTGCACTTAAATTAGAGAACAGATTTTCTGTCTGATAAGTAGCACCATTATCTATACTATAACTAAAGTCATAATTGTTTAAGGGTTCGTTTGGTGATATTAAAACACTACCATTACTATCTCCATTACAACTAACATTTTGTATAGTTTCAGAAAATGTAAAAGGGGGTTCTAGTTCTATTGTTACTGGGTTAGAAAACACAAAACAATTGTTGTTGTCTACCATTACAAATTCATAAGTACCTTCATTACCAGGAGTAATTTCTAAGAAAGAATTCGTAAAAAACTCGATAATGGGAATGGTATTAACATTCGCATATTTTTGCACACCATTATAAGACCAAATAGCATAATTATACAAAGGAGTTCCTCCTGTTGTATTAAATTCAATCATACCATTAGTACAACTTATATCTTTAGTTGCAACTGCAGAAAAAGTAATTGGATCTGGTTTTATTATTTCTACTGTACCTTCGAAAGTACAATTATTAGGGGCTGAAACTTTTACAGTATAAGTACCTTCATCAGATACCTGAAAAGTATGATCATTATCTGCTTTTGGAGCAGTTTCTACCAATAAATTTCCATCTTTTAAAAGTTGATAAATGTATTCCCCATCAACATTATTTACTTGTACTCTAATAGTTCCATCATCTTCTGCACATTGTATGGGTTCTACAATTAAATCAACTTCAATATTTTTTTCGAAAACGTCAATTACAGGTAATTCATAAACACAAGATGTTGCAATACCACCTTTTTTTCTAATGTAAACAGTGTAACTACCTGCAGAGGTAATTGTAAAAGAATTATCATCTTGAAAAGTGTTTATATCATTAGTTAAACTAAATTGGTAATCGTCTGAAATGTTATTGATTGTAATGTTTCCTGGAGTGCCACAAATAATATCTGTTTTATCTACTAGAGGGTTAATTGATGCTTGAAAAACATCAAAATAATAACGCTTAAAACAACCACCTTGAGCTCTAATTTCTAACCTAAATCTTCCTGGTTCGTTTGCTACATAGTCATTGCCTGTTTTTATGGTGTTCCATGTGCAAGAATTATTTGTGTTAGGACAACTTTCATCATCATTATCTGTACAAGAATTTTCGTCTAATTTTTGCCAAATAAGTGTATTTGAATTAAAAATATTAGTTTGTATAAGTTTAGTGCTTTCTGAACCACATAAATAAATTTCTGATAATGTAGAACCATCATCTACACAGGTTTTAATTTCATCTGCAAAATTTATAATTGGGTTTGGTTGATTGATAAATGAAACAACATTTATTATTTCTTGGCTACTAATACAACCAACAGGTGCAACTTTATCTACAGTATATCTACCTGTTTGAGATACAAAAATAGATTGTGTAGTTCCAATAATATTACCTGCACTATCTTTCCAAGTATAAGATAAAAAGCCAGAACCAGCAGTAAGTTCTACTTTGTCTGTACAAAGTACCTCTTCTCTTTCATAAGTACACTGATCTACATCTACTAAAAAGTTTGATGGCCCCTCAAAGCCTCTATTACAATTATCTACACCAAAATAACTAGGAGTATTGTTTGTAGTAACTCCGTTTATTTTACCAGTATAATCTACAAAAGCTTGATTTTGAATAATGTTAGAACAAACATCTCTTAACTCATTACAAGATTCTACTACTTTTACTTTAAGTCTAATATTATATGTTGGATCTCCTTTTTCTACTAAATTGTCAGGTATAGTAAATATTAATTCCCCTCTAAATTGATTTGCTATTGTTGGTGCTTGATAGGTATAAGTTACACCTGCAGGAACAACAACTTCACTTTCAAAAAGATCTACATTTTTAGGAAGTCTGTCTACAATTTGTGTTAAAGTAGCATCATCATTTCCTTTATTTCTAAAAGCAATATTATACCAAATTTCATTACCTAAAGTAACATCTCCACCAGCAATATCATTACCATTTACATCTTCTATGGTTTTTATAAGTTCTATATCTGGTTCAATAATTTCGACACTCATAGCATTTAAAAACACCCAATAACCATCCCCACTTGTGGTTAATCTTATATTTGCATCTGTTTGATTGTTTGCAATTAGTTGATTGTTAATATTGTTTAAATCAAATAAATCTGCATCAAAACCTAAAGTATTTTGGCTGCTAGGATTTCTATTAGCTAAATATTGATCGTTAATTGTAATAGAGCCATTAAAAAAGTTTCTTACAGGGTTTGTGTTTGGGGTTGATAAAGATTGATAAGTACCATTTACATCTTGAAAAGTAAAACGATCTCCTCTAATAGACTTATCACCTTCTAAAGCTGCTACTAGCATTTTTGCTCTTACAGGTCCAGTTGGTATGGTTTTAAATCCAGAATAGTTTACTTCTGCATTTACAGAGTTAGACCCTCCTTTAACTGCTGTAAAACCATCAAAAATAGAAACTCTTCTAGTTGGCTCAAGTTCGTTTTCATAGATAACTACTAATATCCAACCTGCAGAAGAACCAGTATTACTACTACCTCTAACTGTTGCTTTTATGTTTGCTGCAAAATAATCTCCATTAGGTGAGTCTTGAGCACCAACTATACCTGTTATATCTTTAAAGCATGTATAAACAACTTTTTCATTGTCACTTGGTAATGTTAACCCATCAAAAATAACCTCACCAGTTACATCTTGATAAGAATCGTTTGGTAGTTTAAACTTAATGGTATTTACATCTGGGTCTCTAGTACTATTTACATCATTCCATAATTTTCTTGGATATACAGCAGACCAATATAAACCTGCAAATACAACTTTAGAACAACCAGGTAAGTTTAGCTGAGCTTTACTTGACGAGAAAGTTGTAGGATCGTTATCTACATCTATATAATCTAAGTTTAATCGATTATTACTTTCACTACCATTATAATTGTCATTAGGTACTGTACCATCTTGACTTTTACTAACAATACTGTTAGCAATAAATGTAATGTCTCCTTTTAAATTTACTCCACCATTTTGTAGCCTTTGTTTAAAAGGAACAAACGTTTGTGAATATGTGAAATTTGCCATGCAAACTATTGCAATACACGAAAGCAATAGAGTCTTTAATTTTGAGAAAGTATTCATATTTGGGGGGTTTATGAATGTTAATTTTCAACTTGTAAAATCCATTTTTCGTGAATGTATTTACCATTCACATTATTATAGATTAATTTTAATATTTCTTTTTTGTCTTTTGAATACGATATATAAACGTATCTATATTTTTTTATGGGATGAATAAAGTAATTAGGCGTTAAATTATTTTTTTCTAATTCTTTTATAAATGATTCTGCATATCTTTTTCTAGCAAAAACATTTACAATTAGGTAAAAACCTTCTTCTAATTCTTTACTATTTTTTATTACTTCTGTTTTTGGCTCATAAGGTTTTTTATTTTCTACTTTTAAACTATCTTTTATTTCTAAGCCTGCTTTATTTTTAAGAATTGATCTTGTGTTGCTTTTATTTAAAGAGTCTTTTGCAATAATTTTTTTGTCATCTTCTTTTGTAAGAGTATCATTTACATTATTGTAGGTGTTGAGCTTATTGGCTAAACTATCTTTTTGTTTTAATGTGTTCTTTTCTTTAGCTTTTATTTGAGTTTTACTTGTTTTTAATGTGTCTTTTACAATAATTTTTTTGTCATCTTCTTTTATAATAGGCTTTGAATTAGTATCGGTTTTTAGTGTAAAACTATAATTTATTGGGTTTTTTGGTTTTTTTGAGAAAGAATAAATAATTCCAATTTCACTAGTTGGGCCTAAATCATTTTTACCAGTTTCATAAACATAAGAAACGGCCACTTTTTGCGATAATCTAATTCCTACTCCTGCAGAAGAACTAAAAAAGCCATCATAACCACCTTGTAACCAACCCAATTTTGGTAGATCTAACAGAATATTTCCTGTAAAACTACTATTGGTGTTATGGTTAGCACTATAAAAAAATCGTAATACCCCATCTTCTAATAATTTAATATTACTATTTAAAGGCTCTGAATATTGGGCATGTACAGAATAAGCTTTTTCTGATAAAGGGGTAATAAATTCACCTTCTTTAATATTATAATCTACAACATCTCTTAAATGAATACCTATATTAAATTTACCATAGTTATAGCTTAAAGCAGTTTGTAATATAATATTTGTTTTTTCTTGAAAGTTAAAAATTACTGGATCTGAAGTTGGGTCTAAAATTCTTGTTCTATCTATATTTATATGACTAAACATAAAATTAAAGCCAAGAGAAAGACTACTTTTAGTACTTAGTTTTATTCTGTAAGCATAGTTAGCAATAGCACCAAAGTTTGTAAAAACTCCAATTGTTTGTCTGTAAACTCCAACACCTGCTCCAATGTTTTCACTAATTTTTCCAGAAAAACCAAGAATGTTAACAACAGGTGAATCTTCGAAACCAATAAAACTATTTCTACTTAATAGTGCTATTGATTTACCTGTTTCATTTACCACTGTAAAAGTAGGGTTTAGCAAGTAAGTATTTTGTTTCACAAAACTTTGAGAAGAAAATCTGTTAAATATTTTTTCTACAGAATCTTGCGAATACAGTGAGGTTACTGTACATAATAAAATAATGATATGTCGTTGTTTTTTAATCATTTATTTTATGATGTTTATTGTGCCTTTTTTAATAATACTTTTATCATCTCTTATTATATAGAAATACAGACTAGCTGTTTTTACATTATTTTCTGGCCAATTATTTTGGTAATTTTTTTGTTTAAGAACAGTTCTACCTCCAATCGAAATAATTTCTACTTCAATATTATTTTTAAAAGCAAATTCAGGTGGTATTTTCCAAAAATCATTTACTCCATCTCCATTTGGAGTTAAAATATTTGGTACATATACATTACCAGAGATTACAATAACCGTAAACAATTTTTCTACAGAACAACCATTTAAATAAGCTACAACCCTATAATTACCTGCTTTATTTATCTCAATACTAGATGAGGTTTCTATAATATTATCATTTTCATCAAACCACTCGTAAGTGTCTGCTCCACTTGCAGAGATTACTATAGATTCTCCTTCTTGTATCGTTATTTCATCATCAAAATTAAATTCAATAGAGTTTGCATCAAAAGAGTTAATAATTATTTCTTGTGAAGTTTTGCTACAAGAGAATCCTTTAGCTTCTATTCTATAATTACCAACTTCAGAAACTTTAAGAGTTGGGTTTGTTGCTCCTGTAATTGCTAAATCATTAAAAAACCACTGATAACTTAATCCATTAATTTGTGCAGTTGAAAGAGTAATATCTTTGTTACTACAAAGTGAAAAAGTATTATCAATTGAAGTAACATTAATTTCTGGTAGCCCAAGTTTTACGTCTAAAGTATTTGATGTTGAAGTTACAGAACCATTTATAATTTCAAGAAAATAGCTGCCATTTTCTTCATAATTATTGATAGTAATTTCGCTATTGGTAAATCCGTTAAGCAAATTATTGTCTTTATACCATTTAAATTCTAAAAGTGCTATTTGTGCTGAAGATAACTCATGTGTTGTACCATTAGTGTCTTTAGCCTGAATATTATCTAAAAAAAGATTTGTTTGTAAAGAAGAACATTCAGAATAGCTAGGTAAAGTTTTAATTATTGTTGTAAAACTATCAATAGCACTAACTGTAATAGCGTTTATAGTTTTGGTTTCAGAGCATCCATTTAAACTTTTTTCGACTTGAGCATAATAAACTCCTGCTTCTGTTACGTTTAAATTATTTGTATTTGAATTAGGTATTTCTACATTGTCTTTAAACCATGTTATTTCTGCATTTTGTGCATTATGAGAAACATTAAGAACCTTTGTTTCTCCTGCTAATATAAATGTAGATGAAGATGTAGCTGTAGAAATAGCAAAATCACTATCAAAATTTTCAATAGTATACTCGCTAGATTTTTTAGAACATCCATCTTGGTTGGTAACTTCAATTTGATACAAGCCTCCAGTTGTGATTTCTATATTAGTTCCTGTTGCATTTGCAATAGCAGAGCCGTTTAAAAACCATTGATAGGAAACACCATTTTGCTGAGTTGAACTCAACCTTATTTGCTTAGAGTCACAATATGTGTTTGTATGATCATTAGAAGTAATAACTGGCTCAAGAACTCCTAATTTTACTGCTACAGTATTTGACTGAGATTTTACAGTACCATTAGAAATTTCAAGAGAATAATTACCATTTTCTACATGAGAATTTATTGTAATTTGATTACCAGAAAAACCATTAAGAGAATTATTGTTTTTGTACCAATTAAAATTTAATAAACTAATTTGATCATTAGTTAAGTCATAAATATTTTGATTTACATCTCTAGCTTTTACACTTTCTAATAATAATTGAGTTATTGTAGAGGTACACTCTGAATAATCAGGTAATGTTTTAATAGTTACATTAAACCCATCAACAGCACTAACAACCATACTTTCAGAAGTTTTAGTTTCTGAACAGCCATTTACAGTATTTTTTACTGTTGCATAATAAATACCAGGTTCAGTTATGGTTAAATTAGTAGAATTAGCATTAGGTATTTGAACACTATTTTTAAACCAATTGATTTCAGCATTTTGAGCATTATGTGTAATTTCTAAGACCTTAGTCTCTCCTGATAGAATAAATGCTGGACTTGAGTTAATGTTAATTGAAAAATCACTATTTACATTGGTTATACTAATTTCATTAGAATTACTAATACATCCTTTTGAGTTAGATAACTCTACATGATACACTCCTGCTTGTGTAATTTGTAAAGTATTGTTTGTTGCATTAGATATAGCTGTGTTATTTAAATACCATTGGTAATTTAAACCATTTATCATATCAGCTGTAAGTGTAATTTGTTTATTGTCACAGTAAGTATTTGTTGAATCATTGCTAGTAATTTCAACTTCAGGCAATTTTAAATTAACGTCTAAATGATTTGAATTAGAAGCAACTACGCCATTAGAAACTTCAAGAAAGTAATCACCATTATTTTCATAACCATTAACGTTAATTTGCTGGTTAGTAGCACCATTTAATAAAAGATTATTTTTAAACCATTTAAAATTTAATAAAGCTATTTGGCTATTAGTTAAGCCATGAGAAACATCATTTACATCTATCGCTTTTACTAATTCTAATTGTAATTGTGCTGTAGTAGAAACACATGCTGTATAATTTGATGTTGTACCAATATTTACTTCAAAGCTTTTAAAATTATTAACAATAATACTATCAGAAGTTTTAGTTTCTGAGCAATTATTTACTGTACTTTTAACAGTAGCAAAATAAGTTCCAGGCTCGTTAATATTTAAATTAACTGAGTTAGAATTTGGTATTTCAATGTTATTCTTATACCAAATAATTTCAGCATTTTGTGCATCATGAGTAATAGAAAGCACTTTAGTTTCTCCTGATAAAATATTTATAGGAGTAGCTGTATTTATATTTACAGAAAAATTGGTGTTAACGTTGTTAATTGAAACTTCATTAGATGTGTAAGTACAACCAAATTCATTGGTAATTTCTAAAGAATAAGTGCCAAAATCTGCTGCATTTGAAATATTTATTGATGGAGAATATGCAGGTAAATTATTAATTTTTACCCCATCTTTAAACCAACTATAAGTGTATAAATTATTACTTACAGAGGCTTCAAGTGTGTATGATTCATTTTCACATAAGTAAACATTAGAGTCACCAATAATTTTAGCTTCTACAGCATCACCTATATTTACCTCTACAATATTAGATGTTGCAGGCGAATTACAAGCCCCATAGTATATTTCACAATAATATAATCCTGGCTCATCAACAGTTATTGAAGTACCTCCTAATGTAAATTTTTGTCCATTTTTGTACCATTGTAGATTGTTTGTAGTAGCAGTAGCTACACTTATTTCTTTAGATTCACCTTCGCAAAGTGTTACGTTTTCAAAATTATTTAGCACTAAGTTTTCTAATGACATAAAATAAGCTTCAAATGCATCAGATTCTGGGCTAATTTTTTCTGGAGAGGATGATTTTACTCGAATTTTATAATCACTACCTGCAGTATTTTGAGGTATGCTAAAAGTTGTAGTAAATCTAAAAGTATTGTTTTGGTTTGATATTGTTTTTATAGCAGTTGGCGAAGAAAAATCACCAGAAGCGTCTGAAAGTTCTAAAGTAAAAGTGTTATCTGTATTAAAGGTAGCAGCTATGTAAGTCACCTCAACATCATACATGTTAAAGGAATTGCTTGCACAAGCATTCGTAAATTTTAAAACAGGCTTTAAAAGTTCTTGTGATTCAAGAACTTGAGACGCGAGTAATAAAAGGAGTATTATGGGGGCACCTTTTCTAATCACTTTTTAATAATATTCAATAACTATTTACAATAGTTATGGGGGTTTGAATTGACTAATGTACAATTTTATTGATTATAATTGAAAATTTAGATTAAATTTTTAGTCATTTTTTCCTTATTTATAAAATTCTTTATTTTAAGTGTCTCAATTTTAGTAATTGTTTTAAAAACTGTAATGTTATTGATAAAATTACGACTAGTTTTGTACACAATAAATTAAAAGAATGACAGAAAATTTAACTAGAGAAACTTTTTTAGAAAAGGTTTTTAATTATACAGAAAATAAAGATTGGAAGTTTGAAGGTGATAAACCAGCATTAATTGATTTTTATGCAGATTGGTGTGGTCCTTGTAAAATGTTGGCTCCTATTTTAGAAGAATTATCTGAAGAATATGGAGACAAAATCAATATTTACAAAATTGATACTGAAGCAGAGCAAGAATTAGCTGCAGCATTTGGTATTAGAAGTATTCCTTCTATGCTCTTTTGTCCTATGGATGCAGAACCACAGATGGCAAATGGAGCTTTACCAAAAGCTGAATTAGAAAGAGTAATTGCAGATGTTTTAAAAGTAGAAAAATAAGCTTAAGTTTTTAAATGTTAGAAACTCGAACATTATAATGTTCGAGTTTTATTTTTGTTAAAATTTAATACATAAGAATTTTATGCATAAAAAAATTATGTATATTTGTTTTATGGGAAATCAAAAATTATATAAAGGTTCTTTACAAACCATTATTTTAAAATTATTAGCTAGCCATTCTAAAATGTATGGTTATGAAATTACTCAGAAAGTAAAAGAATTAACTAAAGGAGAGCTTAATATTACAGAAGGTGCTTTGTATCCTGCTTTACACAAATTAGAAGCAGATGGTTTGCTAGATGTAGAGGTTGCTAAAGTGGGTAACAGATTACGAAAATATTATAAGTTAACAGAAAGAGGTACAAAAGAAACTGCCAATAAATTACAAGAAATGCAAGAGTTTTTAAAAACCATGCAGCATTTAGTAAACCCAAAATTTAGTGTAGAATAATTTTTGTAATTATGGAATTAACTAAAAGCCAAATACAGCAAATAGACAACCGTTTAAAATCTGGTGGAATAAGATATTGGGATTTACGCCTTGAAATTATAGACCATATTGCAACAGATTTAGAGCAAAATTCAAAAAGTAATGACTTTAATAAAGAACTAAACAATGCTTTAAAACGAATTGGTTACCTAAATAATTTATCAGCAGTAAATACAAAAGGTTGGCAAAATGTAAATAAATTTTATAGAAAGAGATATTTAGATAATATTAAAACGTATTTAAAAAAACCATTGATTTTACTCTTAGTAGTTTTAAGTATAGTTATAAATTATTTTCTATTCGAATATCTACCATTAAAAACTTTTAAGCTACTTAACTTTTCTCTTTACATTATTTTTTCTATTCCTTTTTTTGTTTTAACCACAAAACTTTGGTTAAAGAAATATGGTAAATCTGTACACTTAGATTATGGTATTTTTTACTTCGGATTTGCTTTAATAATGATAAACTTACCTATACAGTTTGCTGGATATTTTGAAGCTATTTATCAAAAAATATTTTTAATACTATTGTTACCTATTTTTATATTGGCTTCAATTTCTGGGCATCAACTTTTTAATGAATCAATTCAAAAAGTAGAAAGAATTAGAAAAGAATTAAATCTATGAAACTTACAGAAAATCAAATAGACAATCTGTATAAGTTTACACGTCAACATTATGTTGAATATTATGATGTGCAAACAGAATTGGTAGATCATTTAGCCAATGATATAGAGCAGATTTGGGAAGAAAATCCAAATATTTCATTTGAAGAAGCCAGAGATAAATCATTTAAAAAATTTGGCATATTTGGCTTTATGGATGTTGTTCAGGCTAAAGAATGGCAGATGACAAAATCATATATTAAACTTGTTTTAAAATTTGTAAAACAATGGTTTCAATTGCCAAAAATTCTGTTCACTCTTATCATATATTTTACTTTTTTTAAACTTCAAGAGTTTAAAGTTGGATACACCATCTACATAAGTATTTTTATTAGCGTTCTTGTATTTCAGTTAGTTTTTATGATTGTTAATGGAAAAAAAATAAAACAGAAACAAAAGAAAACAGGTAAAAAATGGTTGCTAGAAAATGTAATTTTTGTTAATGGCATTTCAAATATTTTAGTTTTGATGATTTGGTTTTGGGATTTTCCTTTTGATAATATGCAAGAGTTTTTAGCTATGGGTAATTTTACAAAAATACTTTCAGCTTTTTTAATTACATTTTTAATCATTGTAGGGTTTATAACACTAATTGTTATTCCTAAAAAAGCAGAAGAATTATTACAAGAAACGTATCCTAATTATCAAATTTCTTAAGCTAGATTTTATGAAACTCACAGAAACTCAAATAGAGGCTTTATACAAGTTTACACGTCAACATTATGTGTATCATTATGATGTGCAAACAGAATTGGTAGACCATTTAGCCAATGATATAGAGCAAATTTGGGAAGAAAACCCAAAGTTTTCTTTTGAAGAAGCAAGAGATAAATCGTTTAAAAAGTTTGGCATATTTGGTTTTATGGATGTTATTGAAGCCAAAGAAAAACAAATGAATAAACGTTACTGGAAACTGATTTGGCGATTTACAAAAGAATGGTTTAGTATACCAAAAATCATCATCACAATATCATTATTTCTTGGTATTTTATTATTAATTCAGATTAAAAACTCAGAGTATTTTATACTTACTTTCTTGGCTGTTGCTGTCTTTTTTGAAATGTTTGCAATTTATTTAAACCGAAAAAAACAAAAGAAGAGAGAAGAAAAAAATGAAAAAATATTTCTGCTAGAAGCTATGATAGGCACAACAAAAAACGGATACACAGGTTTTTTGTTTATTAATCTTTTCAATTTTGTAAATTTAACAAGGCTAGATTTTTCATCATATGCTATTCACTGGTTAATTTTAATTGCCTTAATTACAACGTTATTAATCATTATTTTTTATGTTTCTAATTATGTGTTACCAGAAAAAGCAGAAGAATTATTGCTAGAAACTTATCCAGAATATAAATTAGTAAAAAACTTGTAACATATTCTTATTTTCAACTACTTATACACTAACTAAACCAAGTATTTTATGATTTCACATTTTTTAAAGCTAGAGTGGAAACAGTATTTTAGATCTGCTCATTGGCAAAAAGGGATAGCCATAAAAGTAATTATGGTGTTTTTTGCTTTATACTTTATAGTATCTTTCTTAGCTGTTGGTGTTGGAGGTTATTATCTTCTTAAAAAAGAATTTCCAGATCAAGATCCTTTACAAATGGTAAATGCCTATTTATTATATGCTTTTTTAGGTGATTTGGTAGTAAGGTATTTAATGCAAAAGTTACCTGTAATGAATATTAAGCCTTTTTTAATTTTACCCATTAAAAAAAGTAAATTGGTTCATTATGTTTTAGGTAAATCGTCTTTTTCTGCATTTAATATTTTTGGGCTGTTTTTTTATGTTCCTTTTTCAATAGTATTAATAAATGAAGGCTATACTACTTCTGGTGTTTTAGGATGGTTGTTTTTTATTATTTTACTAACTCAAGCAAACAATTTTTTAAACTTTTTAATTAATAAAAACAACAAAGCATTTGCAATTATAGCCTCTCTTTTAGCTCTTTTTATTGGTTTACAAAAATTTGATGTTTTTGATATAACTGTTTATGGAGGTCAGCTTTTTGATGCCATTTATGCATCACCTATTTATGCGCTATTAGGCGTTTTATTAGTTGTGGTTTTATATAATTTAAATTATAAACAACTAAGAAATCAAGTGTATTTAGATGAAGCAGTTTCACAAAAAGTAGTAGAAGCTAAATCAGCAGATTTATCTTTTGCGAATAGATTGGGTGATGTAGCACCATTTATAAAAAACGATATGCGCTTAATTTGGAGAAACAAAAGAACCAAAACAGTGTTCTTAATGTCTTTTTTGTTTCTTTTTTATGGTTTAATCTTTTTTACACAAGAAACCTATCAAAAAATGCCAGCAATGTTAATGTTTGCATCACTTTTTGTTACTGGAGGTTTTACGTTTAATTATGGTCAATTTATTCCTGCTTGGGATAGTGCACATTACAAAATGTTAATGAGTCAAGGATTTAGATATCGTAAATTTTTAGAATCGAAATGGATCTTAATGGTTGTTATGACATCAATTCTATACTTCTTAAGCATACCTTATTTATATTTTGGATTAGATATTTTTTTAATGATTACTTGTGGTGCCATTTTTAACATTGGCTTTAATTCATTGTTCTTATTGTTTGCAGGTTCTTTTAATAGAAAAAGAATCGATTTAAATAGAAGTGGTTTTGGTAATACACAAGGTACTAGTGCTACACAATTTATTGTCATTATTCCTTTAATGTTGTTTCCGATGTTAGTGTTTTGGTTACTCAATAAATTTGTAGGTGGTAATTCAGGTTATATTGCTGTTGCAGCAATTGGAGTTTTATGCTTATTGTTAAAAAACTATGCCATGAACTTTATAGAAAAAAAATATATAAAAGATAAATATGTAATGATAAATGCTTTTGGTAAAGAAGCTTAATAATCAACTAAACAAAATAAGATGATAACAATAGATTCAGTTTCAAAAAAATACGGAAAAGCAGAAGTACTAAATGTAGCTTCTTTAGAAATACCAACAGGACAAAGTTTTGGTTTGGTTGGTAATAATGGTGCAGGAAAAACTACTTTGTTTAATATATTATTAGATTTAATTAGACCTACAACAGGTGCAATAATAAATAACGATATTCAGGTAAATACAAGCGAAGCTTGGAAAAACTTTACAGGCTCATTTATAGATGAATCTTTTTTAATTGGCTATTTAACTCCAGAAGAATATTTCGATTTTATAGGTGAGTTAAGAGGTATGAACAAAGCAGATATCAATACATTTTTAGCACAATTTGATGAGTTTTTTAATGGGGAAATTCTTGGAAAGAAAAAGTATTTAAGAGATTTAAGTAAAGGAAACCAAAAGAAAGCAGGTATAGTAGCTTCTATGATGGGTAATCCTCAAGTAGTTATACTAGATGAGCCTTTTGCTAATTTAGACCCAACTACTCAAATTAGATTAAAAAAGATCATTAATACATTAACAGAAAATAGAGAGATTACTGTTTTAATTTCTAGTCACGATTTAACTCACGTTACAGAAGTTTGTGAAAGAATTGTAGTCTTAGATAAAGGACAAGTTGTCAAAGACATTGAAACATCTGAAGCTACTTTAAAAGAATTAGAGAGCTATTTTGCTGTTTAATTAGACTATTCTTTTATAATCACTATTTTTACACTCTTATTTATACTAATTTCAATAGATTTTAGTTGTAAATAAGAGTTTTTGTTTTGTGATACCAAATTTTAATTTAGATTTATCAGTGTGAAAAACACCTCAAAAATATTTTTCTTTTTATTACTTGTTTTGGTCGTCTTTGCATGTGGGCCAAAAAAAGACACTATTATTCGTAGAAACTATCAAGCTTTAGTTACTAAATACAACGTTTTATTTAATGGTAAAGAAGCTTTAAATCAAGGCATAGAAGAACTTAATGAAAACTATAAAGATGATTGGTTTGAGAGATTACCCATAGAACCAATAGCTTTTGAAGAAGATAAAATTATAGCTCCTACGTTTAGCAATGGTCCAGGAACAGGATTTAACAATACGAATAATTCAGATAAAAAACCAAGTACTCCATTTGAGAAGGCAGAAGTAAAAGCTGTAAAAGCCATACAGAAACATGGTATGAATATTAATGGTATAGAAAGAAATAGACAAATAGATGATGCATATTTATTACTTGGTAAAGCTCGCTATTATCAACAAAGATTTATACCAGCTATAGAGGCTTTTAATTATGTAATAGCAAAATACCCAAATGCAAATTTAATTGCAGAAACAAAAATTTGGAGAGCCAAAGCAAACATTAGAAACGATTTTGAAGATACTGCTATAGAAAGCATGAAATTGTTGCTAATAATAAAAGATACTTTAGAAGCAGATTGGTCTAATGAAATTAAAGAGAAAGGCTATACAGCAATGGCTATGGCTTATGTTAAAAGCGATAGTTTACAGAAAGCTAAAGAGAGTCTTAAATTAGCTACAAGAACATTAGACAATACCACTCAAGCTGCTAGAAACTTGTTTATACTGGGTCAAATGTATGCTGATGAGAATAAAAAAGATTCAGCAAGTCAAGTATTTAAGAGGTTAGTCAATTTTAAAAAAGCACCTTATAAATATAGAATACATGCAAATATAGAATTGGCTAGAAATACATCAAATGATTCGACTTCTGCAATAGTTTTAAAAACGTTAGATAAACTTATTAAAGACAGAGATAATAGGCCTTATTTAGATGAATTATATTATCAAAAAGCACTATTACATGAGAGAAATGATAGTATTGGTTTAGCGTTATCAAATTACAAAAAGTCTTTAAGAGCTAAAGATGGTAGTGAAAAACAAAAGACATTTACTTTTGAAAAATTAGGGAATTTAAATTTTAAAGATGCAAACTACCAATTAGCAAGTGCTTATTATGATAGTATCTTACAGATTTCTACAGACAGTTTAGATTTAAGAATTAGACGTATTAAAAGAAAACATAAAAACTTAGCATCTTTAATTAATTTTGAAAATATTGTAGATAAAAATGATAGCATTATTAGAATTGCATCAATGACCAAAGAAGAACAAAAACAGTTTTTTGAAGGGTATGTTGCAAAAATTAAAAAAGCAGATGAAGATGCAGCTCAGCTTCGTTTAAATCAATTGGCTTTTGGAAATAGCGGTAATAGTTTAGGTTCTTCTAAAAAAGGAAGTTGGTACTTTTATAATAGTCAATCTTTAAATTTTGGTAAAACAGAATTTATAAAAAACTGGGGAGTTAGAAAGTTAGAAGATAATTGGAGGTGGTCAGATAAAGCAACAATTGGTGGTGTAAAAGAAAATGTCGAAAATGAAAATCTAGTTAATGCTAGGTATGATGTAAACACCTATTTAAAAAGTATACCCTCAAGAACATCAACTATTGATACATTAAAGTTAGATAGAAATCAGGCTTTGTATGAGTTAGGATTAATTTATAAAGAGCAATTTAAAAATAACGACCTTGCTATTAAAAGATTAGAAAGAGTCAATAAATTAAATCCAGCTAAAGAATTAATTTTACCTATTAATTGGCATTTATATCAAATTTATAATAATACAGGTAATAAAGATAAAGCAGCAATTCATAAAAAAGTAATTTTAGAAGATTATGCAGAAACCAAATTTGCTCAAATTATAAATAACCCAAATGCTGATTTAAAAGAAGAAATTGAAGTTAGTGAAGTAGAAAGTACTTATAAAGATTACTACTATCTATATAAAGATGATAAATTTGAAGAAGCTGTAACTAAAATTAATAAATATCTCCCATCAATTCAACAATCAGAATTATTACCAAAATTCGAGTTGTTAAAAGCGTTAGCTATAGGTAAATATAAAGATAAAGAAGCCTATAAAAAATCTCTTGAGTTTGTTTCTGTTAGCTATAGTAATACAGAACAAGGTAAAAGAGCAAAGGCTATTTTAGATAAATTGACAAGTAAATAATTAGCAAAATGGAAAGAAATGTAATTGCTAAAAAAACAACAATTACTGGAGATATTTCTTCTGAAGGAGATTTTAGAATAGATGGTATCTTAGAAGGTACTTTAAAAACTAATGGAAGAGTTATTATTGGCTCTGGTGGTTTTGTAAATGGCAATGTAGATGCTTTAAATGCAGATATAGAAGGTAAAATTTCTGGAAAGTTAGAAGTAAAAAAAACACTAACAGTAAAAGCTGCTGCAGATATATCAGGAGAAGTTATAGTTGGTAAGCTTTCAATTGAGCCAGGAGCTGCATTTAACGCAACTTGTGTCATGAGAGTTGTGCCAGAAGAAGATAAAAAACAAAATGAAACCAATAAAAAGGGAGAAAAACAACAAAACAAAAAGCAACAAGCTAAAGCAAAAAAAACCTTTAAATAAAGCATTACAATTATCTGGTGCTGGTTTACAAATGGGGCTAACCATTTATTTAGGTTTTTTGTTAGGTGAGTGGTTAGATAAAGTCTTTGAAAAAAATTTCTTAACAGAAACCATGACTTTACTTTCTATCTTTTTAGCTATGTATTCATTAATAAAACAAGCGAATAAAATTAATGATTAAAACTATTTTTTTATACAGTTTTATTTTCTTCACACTCTTTTACATTTCTTTTTCTTTACACAATTATTTTCTAGAAGAAAACCAAGTTTTGTTACCCTTTTCTCTTAAAAAAGTGTATTTATTTCATTTAGGTTTTTCTATGCTTATTTGCATAAATTTTAAACTACTTTCTTCTGTTAATAAAATTGTAGATCAATTAGGATTTATATATTTAGGAACTTTATTATTAAAAATAGTTTTGTTTAGCATAATCTTTTATCAATCAATATTTACAGAGGAAGAGTTAAGTAAAATCTCTAGAATTTCCTTGTTAATTCCTGCTTTAATTTTTTTATTAACAGAGGCTATTTTTGTGGCTAAAATTTTGAATAAAAGAGATATATCAAAAATACCTTAAAAAAGGGTTTGTAGTTTTGAATTATTACGTACCTTTGCGCCGAATTTAGAAAGCGTATTTTTACAATGAAGATTGCACAAAAAACAATCAAATTTCTTACAATAGCAATGGTAGCCTTTTTTACAGCTACAACTTTTGCTTCTGGTACAGATAAAAAACACGACGATCAAAATGATGGAGGACGTGTAAATACGAAAGAAGAAGTAGAAGCTTATATTCTACATCACATTAAAGATTCTCACGATTTTTCTTTGTTTTCTTATACAGGTGACAATGGAGAAAGACATCATTTCGGATTTCCATTACCAATTATTTTATGGACAAGTGAAGGGTTAGTTACTTTCATGTCTTCAGAATTTCATCACAATGATGATGGTCATGTAATTGTTGAAAAGAAAGGATTAAAATTTGCTAAAGTTCATTCTAAAATTTACGAATTAGATCAAAGTGCTTCTTCAATTAGTTTTGACGAGACTCATCATCCAACAAACGCTCACAAAGTTTTAGATTTTTCGATTACTAAAAGTGTAGTAGGTATTTTATTTATAGGGTTATTGTTGTTGTTCTGGTTTTCTAGATTGGCAAAACAATATAAGACTAAAAAAGTACCAACAGGTTTCGCAAGAGTTTTAGAGCCTTTAGTAATTTATGTTCGTGATGAAATTGCAAAACCAAATATTGGAGAAAAACATTACAGAAGATTTACAGGATATTTATTAACAGTATTCTTTTTTATATGGGTTTTAAACTTACTAGGTTTAACTCCATTTGGATTTAATGTAACAGGTCAATTAGCAGTTACTGCTTGTTTAGCCATTTTTACATTAGTTATTTACACAGTAAGTGGTACAAAAGGATATTGGATGCATATGGTTTGGATGCCAGGTGTACCAGTATTAATTCGTCCAGTTTTAGCGATTATAGAATTAGCTGGTGCGTTATTAATTAAACCATTTTCATTATTGGTTCGTTTGTTTGCGAACATTTCAGCAGGTCATATTGTGGTAATGAGCTTAATTGCAATTATGTTTACACTAAAAGAATCTTTAGGGGTTGTTGGTGCAACAGGGTTGTCATTAGTATTATCATTTTTTATAACATTAATTGAGGTTTTAGTGGCTTTCTTACAAGCTTATATCTTTACAATGCTTTCAGCATTATTTATAGGTATGGCTGTAGAAGATCATGATGAGCATCATTAATAAAAGTTTGTTTAATTTAATATAAATACATTTATTATGTACAATTTAATTGGAGCAGGATTAATCGTAATCGGAGCAGGAATTGGATTAGGTCAAATTGGTGGAAAAGCAATGGAAGGTATTGCTCGTCAGCCAGAAGCAACAGGTAAAATCCAAACAGCAATGATTATTATCGCTGCATTATTAGAAGGTTTAGCATTTGGTGCATTATTCTTAGGAAAATAATCCAAACAAAAAACAAAAAACACAATTCTGTAACGGTTGGTTACAGAATGTGTTTTTAAAATTAAACAAAGAAAAAAAATTATATAATTAGTTTATAGAATGGAAACTTTATTAAACGATTTTTCACCAGGGTTATTTGTAGTATCAACCATCTTATTATTAGCTTTAATTGGGTTAATGGTAAAATTTGCTTGGAAACCAATTTTAAACTCTTTAGAAGAAAGAGAATCTGGTATAGAAGATGCTTTAGCAGCAGCAGAAAATGCTCGTAAAGAAATGCAAAACTTACAAGCTGATAATGAAAGGTTAGTAAAAGAAGCAAGAGCAGAAAGAGATGCAATGATGAAAGAAGCTAGAGATATCAGAGATAAAATGATAGCTGAAGCTAAAGAAGATGCTAAAGAAGTTACAACAAAATTAATAGAAAATGCACAAGAATCTATTCAGCAAGAAAAGCAAGCAGCTTTAGCTGAATTAAAGAAAAATGTTGCAGAATTATCTATAGGTATTGCAGAAACTGTAATTAAAAAAGAATTGTCTTCTAAAAAAGATCAACTTAAATTAGTTGAAGAAACTTTAAAACACGTTACTTTAAACTAAAAGTATGAAAGACGCAAGAACAGCATTACGTTACGCAAAAGCTATTTTAAATCTTGCTAAAGATTCAAAAGACGAATCTGCTGTAAATGAAGATATGCAGTTAATTGCAAGTACAATATCTGAAAACAATGAGTTAGACGTTGTTTTAAAAAGTCCTGTTATAAAATCTGCAGATAAAATGAATGTTTTAAATGCAATGTTTTCTAATAAAATAAGCAACATAACATTAGGTCTTTTTAATTTATTGCAAGAAAATAAAAGAATATCTATGTTAGAGTTAATTGCAAAGCAATACTCTATCATATATGATCATGATAAACATACTCAAGTAGCTAAAGTTACAACAGCTGTTCCTATCACAAAAGATATTGAAGAGAAAGTTTTAGCTAAAATTGTTGCTTTAACTGGCAATAAAGCAAATTTAGAAAACGTAGTTAATCCTGATATTTTAGGAGGATTTATTTTAAGAGTCGGAGATGTGCAGTATGATGCAAGTATCTCTAATCACTTAAATGAATTAAAAAAAAATTTCGACAATAACGATTACATACCAAAAATTTAATTATACATCAAATTAGAAAAGATGGCAAGTATTAAACCAGCTGAAGTATCAGCAATATTAAAAGAACAATTAACAAACTTCGAAGCACAAGCTTCATTAAGTGAAGTAGGAACTGTATTACAAGTGGGTGATGGTATTGCTCGTGTTTATGGTTTATCTAATGTGCAATATGGAGAGTTAGTTGAATTCGAAAACGGACTAGAAGGTATTGTACTTAACTTAGAAGAAGACAATGCAGGTGTTGTATTATTAGGAGCATCTACTTCTATTAAAGAAGGTTCTACTGTTAAACGTACTGAAAGAATTGCTTCTTTAAGAGCAGGTGAAGGTATTGTTGGTAGAGTTGTAGACACTTTAGGAAGTCCAATTGATGGTAAAGGTCCTATTAAAGGTGAAACTTTTGAAATGCCATTAGAGCGTAAAGCTCCTGGTGTTATCTATAGAGAGCCTGTAACAGAACCATTACAAACTGGTATTAAATCTATTGATGCTATGATTCCTGTTGGTAGAGGTCAACGTGAGTTAATTATTGGAGACCGTCAAACTGGTAAATCTACTGTAGCTATTGATACAATTTTAAATCAAAAAGAATTTTTTGACGCTGGTAACCCAGTGTATTGTATCTATGTAGCAGTTGGTCAAAAAGCATCTACTGTTGCTGCAATTGCTAACATGTTAGAAGAAAAAGGAGCATTAGCTTATACTACTATTGTTGCTGCAAATGCATCAGACCCTGCACCAATGCAAGTTTATGCACCATTTGCAGGAGCTGCAATTGGAGAATATTTTAGAGATACAGGTAGACCAGCATTAATTATTTATGATGATTTATCTAAACAAGCTGTAGCTTATAGAGAGGTTTCTTTATTATTAAGAAGACCTCCAGGACGTGAGGCTTATCCTGGTGATGTATTCTATTTACACTCAAGATTATTAGAAAGAGCTGCAAAAGTTATTAATGATGATACTATTGCTGCACAAATGAATGATGTACCAGCTTCTTTAGTTGGTAAAATTAAGGGTGGTGGTTCTTTAACTGCATTACCAATTATTGAAACGCAAGCAGGAGACGTATCAGCATATATCCCAACAAACGTAATTTCTATTACAGATGGTCAAATCTTCTTAGAATCAGATTTATTTAACTCTGGTGTTCGTCCAGCAATTAACGTAGGTATTTCTGTATCACGTGTTGGAGGTAATGCACAGATTAAATCTATGAAAAAAGTATCTGGTACTTTAAAATTAGATCAAGCTCAGTTCCGTGAATTAGAAGCATTTGCAAAATTTGGTTCAGATTTAGATGCTGCTACAATGAATGTAATTTCTAAAGGACAACGTAATGTTGAAATTTTAAAGCAAGCACAAAACGATCCTTTTACTGTAGAAGATCAAATTGCAATTATCTATGCAGGTTCTAAGAATTTATTAAAAGATGTTCCTGTAAATCAGGTTAAAAACTTTGAAAGAAATTACATCGATTATTTAAACGCAAAACATAGAGATATTTTAGATGTTTTAAAATCAGGTAAATTAACTGATGAAGCAACTTCTACTTTAGAAGCAGCAGCAAAAGAAATATCTAAACAATTTGCATAAATAGAAGTTAGTTTTTAGAAATAAATACTAGAAACTAATAACTAATACCTAAAGTATGGCAAACTTAAAAGAAATACGTAATAGAATTACTTCTATTAAATCAACAATGCAGATTACATCTGCCATGAAAATGGTATCTGCTGCAAAGTTGAAAAAAGCTCAAGATGCTATTATAGCTATGAGACCATATTCGTCTAAGTTAACTGAATTATTACAAAATTTAAGCGCAACTTTAGATGGTGATACTGGTGGAGCATATTCTAAACAAAGAGAAGTTTCTAAAGTATTGTTAGTAGTTGTAACTTCTAATAGAGGTTTGTGTGGTGGGTTTAATTCATCTATAACAAAAGAAGTTGTAAAAACTATTTCAGAAAAGTATAGTGATGTTTCTGTAGATTTATTTGCCATAGGTAAAAAAGGTGCAGATGTATTATCTAAAGAGTACAATGTAGTTGCTACTAGAAATGATATTTATGACGAATTAACTTTTGATAATGTAGCAGGTATTGCAGAAAAGTTAATGAACTTATTTGCTGAAGGAACTTATGATAAGATTGAGTTGGTTTATAATCAATTTAAAAATGCAGCTACTCAATTACCTCAAGTAGAGCAATTTTTACCAATAAAACCAATTGAAGGAGGTGAAGCAATTACAAATTCTGATTATATTTTTGAACCATCAAAACTAGAAATTGTTGAAGCTTTAATACCAAAGTCATTAAAGACTCAATTATATAAAGCCATTAGAGATAGTTTTGCTTCTGAACATGGTGCACGTATGACAGCTATGCATAAAGCAACTGATAATGCTACAGATTTAAGAGACGAATTATTATTAACGTATAATAAAGCACGTCAAGCAGCAATTACTAATGAAATTTTAGAAATTGTTGGTGGAGCTGAAGCACTTAATAACTAATAGAATCTAAATATCTATAAAAAAAAGCGAATCAATTTTGATTCGCTTTTTTTATTTTAATCAACTGATAGTCAGATGTTAGTGTTTGTTTAGAATTTTTGGCATACAATTTGAATATTTATAAGCATAACCATAAAACGAAGGCTTATGAAGACGCTAAAATTACTTTTATCATTATTAATTACAGGAGTACTATTTACTTCATGTACAGCAATAATAACTGACGATGTTATTATTGAACCATCATTAGAAAATGTTGTTTCTGGTTATGATTTATGGTATGTAGATTATCATAGAACTACAGGAAATGGAGATGTACCTTATGTTTCAAGAGCATTTACATTATCATTTATAAACGGTATATTATACGCAAATAATAATATTGTAGATATTGGAAGAACAGGAAATGGATTAGGAATTGATGTGGGAACATATAGTACATTTAATGGCTTTTTAGAAACTTCACATGATATTGATGGTTTTCATGATTTTGATATCACTGTTTTATCAAACAATGAAATTAGATTGTATAATTTTAATCAGAATGTAAGCTATTATCTAATAGGTTATAACGTTAATAATTTTGATTATGACAAACTGTTTTATGAAAACATAGAATACTTTTTACAAGAGTATGTGGCTTGGGAAAAAGTAGATGCTAGAGGAGGTACACCTAATGCTTTTGATGATGAAAATTATTTACAATTTACACCAGAAAATATAACAACTTTTTATAGTTCTCAAGATAACTTTGGCACACAAGTTGATTATATTAATTGGAATTATGTAGGAGCTTATGAAGTGTTTGATGTTAATGGTTATGAAGACCTAAAAATTTTAACATTGAATTATGATAATGGAGATATAGAAGAGTTTGAATTAAGCGTTGTTAATGATGGTAGAATAAGTTTATATCATTACAATTCAGAAACTACGTACGACTTTGCAGGCAGAGGATTTGTTCAGTATTTAAAGGGTACAAAGAATGTTAAAACTGCTAAAGATATTGTAAGGAATAACAATAGAAAACGTACTAAAGTAGAAAGAAAAACAAAGAATAAAAGAAATTAAAAATAAAGTTTGGTTAGTTGATTTTTGATTGGCTATTTCTCAGATAGCCAATTGAAAGAGAAACCACCCTGAGGAGGGTGGTTTTTTCTTTGTTAATAATTGATGAAAATTTTACATAATTAACTAAACACATAGCAAGTTGTTTTCATAATTTTAAACAGAAATAAATTATCATTCAAATGAAAACAGCATTTATTACAGGAGCCACCTCTGGTATAGGCAAAGCAACAGCAGAGTTATTTGCAAAAAATAAGGTTAGGTTGGTTTTATGTGGCAGAAGAAAAGAAAGATTAGAAGAGCTTAAAACAAACTTAAGTAAGCTTACCCAAGTAACTACTTTACAGTTTGACGTTTCTAAGAGAGAGGAAGTTAAAAACGCAATAGCATCAATTCCAGAGGAATTTAAAAAAATAGATATTTTAATAAATAATGCAGGTAATGCACATGGTTTATCAACGATACAAGAGGGTAGTATTGATGATTGGGAAGCTATGTTAGACATTAATGTAAAAGGATTGCTTTATGTTTCTAAAGCTATTATTCCTCAAATGATAGAAAACAATTCAGGGTTTATTGTAAATATTGGCTCTACAGCAGGCAAAGAAGTGTATAGGAACGGAAACGTATATTGTGCTTCTAAGTTTGCTGTAAATGCTTTAAATAAGTCTATGAGACTAGATTTAAACGAATACAACATTAGAGTTTCAGGTATTCATCCAGGATTAGTAGAAACCGAGTTTTCTGATGTTCGTTTTAAAGGTGATTCAGATAGAGCAAAAACAGTGTATCAAGGTTATAAAGCTTTGCAAGCAGAAGATATTGCAGACATAATTCATTTTGTAGTTACAAGGCCTTATCATGTGAATATAGAAGACTTAGTTGTATATCCAACAGCGCAAGCAAGTGCTACAATAATAAATAAAAAATAAAATGAAACCTTCATCAAAAATTATTATTGGTTGCATGTCTTGGGGAAAATGGGGTAAACAATTTTCTACCAAAGATCAAATTGATATGATTGAGTTTTGTTTAGAAAATGGCAACTCATTTTTTGATCATGCAGATTTGTATGGTGATTATACCACTGAATCTGAATTTGGTAAAGCATTACAAGAAGGTAATTTTAAAAGGGATGATTTACATATTATTACAAAATGTGGCATCCAAAATCCTGGACAAACTAGAAACAATAGTGTAAAGCATTATAATTATGCAAAAGATTATATTATTTGGAGTGCAGAACAATCGTTAAAAAACCTAAAAACAGATTATTTAGATACTTTTTTACTGCATAGACCAAGTCCATTGATGAATCCTTCTGAAATAGCTGAAGCTATTACTCAACTTAAAGAAAGTGGTAAAATTAAAAACTTTGGAGTTTCTAATTTTACACCAAGTCAAGTAGATTTATTAAATGAAAAAATAAATATTTCTGTTAATCAAATTGAATTTTCTTTAACTCAAAATGCAGCAATGTCAAATGGAAGTTTAGATCAAATGCAATTAAAAGGCATACAGCCTATGAGCTGGAGTCCTTTAGGGTCTGTTTTTAAAGAAGATAATTCACAAACAAATCTAATTAAAGAGGTTTTAAAAAAGCTATCAGAAAAATATAATGCATCAGAAGACACTTTACTGTTAGCTTGGATTTTAAAACATCCATCAAAAGTATCTCCAGTAATTGGTACAACAAATAAGCAAAGAATACAGCAAGCAAATTTTGCATTAACCATAAATTTAGAGTTAGAAGATTGGTTTTTACTTTGGGAAGCAAGTAGAGGTAAAGAAGTAGATTAGAATGATTAATAAAAGATTGCTTATTAAAAATTTACTTTCTCATAATGATGAGAATAGTTTCTATGATAAAAAGCAAAAAATAACGCTAAGCTCTAAAGAAGGCAAAGCAAAATTTCTAAAACATATATGCGCCTTATCTAACTCAAATCCAGAGAATAATTCATACATAATAATTGGTGTTAGTGATGAAGAAAATACAATTATAGGAGTAGATTTTTTCGACGATAGTAAAATTCAAAATTTGGTAAATGCGTATTTAGTAAATCCGCCAAAAATTCAATATGAAAATGTTCCTTTTCCAAGATTACCTAGACATAAAGTTGTGGGTTTGGTTACAATATACCCTAACCATAAAATATCTTCTCTATTAAAAAATGCATGGAAATATAGAAGAAAAACTATTTTTTATAGAAGAGGCAGTAACTCTATGTCTTTCTTAGGTTCAGATTTTCAACTTAAAAATACTAATAAATCTATAGTTGAATCCATTGAAAATAATGCAAGAAATAATATAGAGCTCACCTTAAATGGTGTGTTTGATTTTATGAATAATCATAAAGAAATTTATAATCCACAATACAAAGTTTTTAACGAGCAATTTGTGTTATGTTGGGCTGGAGAAAAAAAACTAATTAACGATAAAGAGTTTTTTTCTAGGGTAGATATTGAATTGATTAATGAACAAGTTCGTTTATTTTTTTCGGCTTTAGATGATGTGCAAATAACTTACAACAATCACTCATTTATAGTTACAGAATATATTTTAATTGGTATAGATAATTTACAGAAACATTACCCTTTAGAAAAAACAGTAATACATTTTAAAAATAATGGAAAGCATGATATCAAAACAGAGTTTTTGTTTGATCCACCAAAATACGACGCAGTTATAATACAGCATATTTATACCAATGCAATCGCAATTGTTTCTAAAATTATTGCAAAAAAGAAATTATCTGTACTAGATCATGAAGATGTTTTTAGATTGCCTAACAATCTTTTGTTGTGTTTTTTAAACGGATTTTTAGATGCAGCAGAGCAGCTTAGAAAAGCAAAAAATTATATTAAAAATCTAGAAGACAAAACCACTTACATTAAATATAAAGAGGCTATGAGAGTAATTCGAAAAGTAAAGTATAGTTAATATTTTTCAAAAAATCCATTTAAAAACTCTCCATTATTTTTTACAATTATTTTACAAGTTGGTATTTTTCTAGACAGATGTTTTAAATTGATAATATCTTCTTGAGAGCTAGCATCACTTAAAAATAGTTCTTCTAAAGATTTATTATTTAGGTTTAATAAACCTTTTGTTGTAATATTTGTTTCATGAACCTGTAGCTCTTTTAAGCTTATCATTTGATTAAAATAAGAGATACTTTTATCTGTAATATTAGTATCTTTTAGTCTTAAATATTCTAAATTACTTAGGCTAATTAAATGTGCTATACCTTTATCTGAAATACTAGTAAAAGTTAAATTTAGGTTGTTTATAGAATTACAAGTACTTAGATACTTTAAACCTTCGTCATTAATATTTGTACCATTTAAAGACACAGATTCTAAACTTGAAAAGAGAGTAAGTTTTTTAAACTCTTTCATGTTTTCAACTTGTTTATAAAGTGTTTCAAATGCAAAATGTTTACGTTTTGATTTGAAAAATTCTCCTGCTATTTCTATTAATGCTCCTTTTTTACCCATGTAAATAAAAATGAGATTTGAGATCTATTTTAGGATGCCATTTTTTTCTCATATTTTAGTTTTTAATTATTATTTGTGATTGAAAGTTTCAATTTATAAACTTAAACTTTATTCAACTAAAATAGAATATTTCTGATAAAATATAAAAACACAACTAAAATAGAAAGATTTCTATTCTACTATATTTTTTAAAATAGATTTTTAGATGCAGTAGATAATTTTAATCAACTAATTAATAATTTTAAAAGTGAAGTTTCAATATTGATGAAATCCAAAAAACCTTGGCCAACAAAAGCTGTAATGCAGCAAATTTATGAAGCTAATCTTTGGGGTAAAAATGGAGATGTTTTTTATTCTGGAGAAGGTTCTCATCATCCTAACATTGTTGTTCCTTATATGAAAGCTGTCAGCTCTTTTTTAACCTCATTTAAAAGCCCTATAACTATTTGCGATTTAGGTTGTGGAGATTTTAATATTGGTAGTCAATTGCTGCCTTTTTCTAAAGAATATTTTGCAGTAGATATTGTTCCAGAATTAATAGAACATCTTAAAAAACAATATCTACAAAAAGAGGTTAGTTTTTTTTGTTTAGATATTGCAAAAGACGAATTACCAAAAGCAGATTGTGTTATTATTAGACAAGTGCTACAACACCTATCTAATAAAGAAATAAAAGAAATTGTTTCTAAATTATATGAATATAAATATGTGATTTTAACAGAGCATTTGCCAATAGGAAAGTTTGAAGCCAATAAAGATATTATTTCTGGACAAGGCATTCGTTTAAAGAAAAAGAGCGGATTAGATATTACAAAATCACCTTTTAATTTTAAGTTTAAAAAGACAGTTGTTTTAAATAATTTTGATTTAGAAAACAATAAAGGAAAAATTGTAACGACACTTTTTGAACTATGAAAAATACATATAACAAATAAATAACACTGTATATATACCCAAATAAAATCTATAAAAATTACGCTGTTTTAAATACTCTTTATTGTCTGGGTACAGGTTGCCAAAAAGCCCTTTTACTTCCTTTATAAACAGAGGTTTTATGTTGATAAGCCAATGATCTGTTTGATAGACAATTTTACGGAATTTACTTCTGTAATAGGTCATAGGTAATCCCCAAAGAATAAATAAAATCAACCAAATATGTTCTTTTAAAAAAGCCATCATTTTTTAGGAAACCAAGGTATAAATGCGTTTGTTTTTTCTATGTAATCTTTATACTTAGGTTTGGTGTCTTTTAGTGTTCTTTCTAGCATAGCTACTCCAGAAACTTTAATAATTAAGAGAGTCATAATAATACTTCCAACAATTTGCCAATAACTACCAACTGCAATACTAAATAATGCATAAGACCACCAAACAGCTGCATCTCCAAAATAATTAGGATGCCTTGTATATTTCCAAAATCCAGTATTTAACACTTTACCTTTATTTTCTGTATTATTTTTGAATTGATATAATTGATAATCTCCACCAGCTTCAAAACTAAATCCAACTAACCAAACTAAAATAGCCAAATAATCTAACCAATAAAGTTCACCTAAAGAGTTATTGGTTTGGATAGCTAATAAAGGAAGTGATACAATTAAAATTAACGCTCCTTGTAAAAGAAACACTTGAAAATAACTAAACCACCAATAACGCTTTTCTCCATAATCTTTTCGAAATTGTTGATACCTATAATCTTCTCCTTTACCAATGTTTCTAATGGCTAAATAAATAGTTAAACGCAAGCCCCAAATAGAAACTAAAAAAAGTAATAACCAGTTTCTGGGTTGCATTTCTTCTAAATTATAAAAGTAAAATGCATTGATTACCACAAAACCAAAACCCCAAAAAATATCTACAATACTTACATTTTTAATGGCAACACTTAATAACCAAAGTAAGGTTACTAAAATCCAAATGATAAGTGAAGCTTGAAAAAAAAGTGTCATAGTTAAAGATACAAAATAAAAAACCAACACTTTTAAAAATTAAAAAGTGTTGGTTTTCGTAGTTTTGAGGGACTCTAAAATAACTATAAATCAATTTTATACATTCACCTCTTTTAAATAATTTCTTTGTTTTAAAATTTACTAATTTCAAAATTCTTTAAAAAGTTTTGCTTTAATTTATTTGTATTCAACACCTGAAAAAATTAAATAAACACCAGACATAACTTCTCTGTTAAGTTCATTATTATATCTCCAGCCTGCAAAATACAGTTCACCAGAAATGTAACGTTCATTGTAATCTGTAACTTTTACATATCCTCCCTGTATAACAGAACCTCCACTATGATAATAAGCAGAAGGTGTAAAACCTGTACCTCCTAAAATTAAATCAGCGTTATTAAATCCACTAATCCAAAAATCAGGAGAAACATCAGTTGAATAAACTGCATTAAAAATATTGTTAGAGGTAAAACTTTTTTCTTTGACAGATATACTAGCTTTAGGATTATCTAGTAACTTAATTTGTCCTGTACCACCAATAATTAAATCTTTTACAGAAACATAATTAATGAAACCATTTTGATCAGGATTACTTTGCGTGCTTCCTTGAAAATGAATGCCATCATTGTCCCAGTAAGCTTCAGTAAAATTAAAAATTTCTGCACCATCAAATTTACCTAAGCTATTAATTTTAACCCATTCAACACTTAATTGTTGATCAGGGATATTATTACTTTGGTCAATATCATCTTCTGAAGATTCACAAGAAACTATAAAGCTGTAACAAAAAAGGATTAGAATATATTTTTTCATAAGTTAGTTTTTAAACAAAAATAAAAATAAAATTGATGTTTTAAAAATAAACAATAATCTAACTTGTTCTCTATGTTATAGTTATATGTTTTTTTGGTGTTATAAATCAAATTTAATACCTTGTGCTAAAGGTAAATCTGTAGTATAATTTATGGTATTCGTTTGTCTACGCATATAAATTTTCCAAGCATCAGAACCAGATTCACGTCCACCTCCAGTATCTTTTTCACCTCCAAAAGCACCACCAATTTCTGCTCCAGAAGTTCCAATATTAACGTTGGCAATTCCACAATCTGAACCAGCAACAGACAAAAAGGCTTCAGCTTCACGTAAATTATTGGTCATAATTGCAGAAGATAAACCTTGAGCAACATTATTTTGAATTTCTATGGCGTTTATAACATCACCTGAATATTTTAATAAATATAAAACAGGTGCAAAAGTTTCATGTTGTACAATTTCAAAAGTATTTGAAGCTTCTGCAATAGCAGGTTTTACATAACAACCAGATTCATATCCTTCTCCACTTAAAACACCACCTTCAACAATTATGTTTCCACCTTCTGCAACTACTTTTTCTAGTGCTTTATTATACATAGCAACAGCATCTTTATCTATTAAAGGACCAACATGATTGTTTTCATCTAAAGGATTTCCAATACGCAATTGTTTATAAGCCTCTACAATAGCATTTTTAACTTTATCATAAATAGATTCGTGTATAATTAGTCTTCTTGTAGAAGTACATCTTTGGCCAGCAGTACCAACTGCACCAAAAACTGCACCAATAACTGTCATTTTTAAATCTGAATCTGGAGTAACAATTATTGCATTATTACCTCCTAATTCTAATAGAGATTTACCTAATCTTCCTGCAACTTCACTTGCAACAATTTTACCCATTCTTGTAGAGCCTGTTGCAGATACTAAAGGAACTCTAGTATCTTTTGTCATAAATTCACCAACTTTATAATCTCCATTAATTAGGCAAGAAATACCTTCAGGTAAATTATTTTCTCTTAAAACTTCAGCAATAATATTTTGACAGGCTACACCACAAAGAGGTGTTTTTTCACTAGGTTTCCAGACACAAACATCACCACAAATCCAAGCTAAAGCAGTATTCCAAGCCCAAACAGCTACTGGAAAATTAAATGCTGAGATAATACCAACAATACCTAATGGATGATATTGTTCGTACATTCTATGACCAGGTCTTTCACTATGCATGGTTAACCCATGTAATTGACGAGACAGACCTACTGCAAAATCACAGATATCTATCATTTCTTGCACTTCTCCTAATCCTTCTTGATAGCTTTTTCCCATTTCATAAGAAACCAATTTTCCCAATGCTTCTTTTTTTACTCTCAATTTTTCTCCAAACTGACGTACAATTTCACCTCTTAAAGGAGCAGGTTTTGTTCTCCATGTTTTAAAAGCTTCTGTAGCAGTTTGCATTACTTTTTCATAATCTTCTTTAGTGGTAGTGCTAACTTTTCCTATCAATTTTCCATCAACAGGTGAGTAGCTTTCTATTATATCTCCTGAAGAGAAATGTAAATTTCCAGTTGATGTTCCTTTATTTACTTCTTGTAAGCCTAATTCTTGCAAAGCTTTATCTATTCCAAAATCAGTCATTTTGTAGTCTAGTTTTTGTTGTTTAAATTCGAAGAACGAATTTACGAATAATTTAAGACATATATAAATTTAACAAAAACAAAGCTATTTGTTTAAAATTAAACAAAAACATGAAAAACTTAGCCTTTACACTTTTATCATTTCTAATATTAATAGGATGTACTCCAAATGGAAAGGAATCAAAAAACGAACAATCTCAAAAAGTGAATGATTTTGCAATAATCATTCATGGAGGTGCAGGAACTATTTTAAAGAAAAATATGACTGATGAAAAAGAAGCTGCGTATAAAGCTAAGTTAGAGGAAGCTATTAAGGTAGGGCATACCATTCTTAAAAATGGAGGAACTAGCCAAGAAGCTGTTATTAAAACCATACAAGTTATGGAAGAATCACCTTTATTTAACGCTGGTAAAGGAGCAGTGTTTACAAATGCTGGCACAAATGAATTGGATGCTTCTTTTATGGATGGAAAGACTTTAAATGCTGGAGCTGTTGCTGGTGTAAAAGATGTAAAAAGTCCTATTGAATTGGCTGTAAAGGTGATGACAGATTCAGAGCATGTAATGCTTTCTGGAGAAGGCGCATCTACCTTTGCAAAAGAAAAAGGACTAGAAATCGTAGATCCAAGTTACTTTTATACAGAAAGACGATTTAAGTCTTTGCAAAGAATTATAGATCGTGAGAAAACTCAGTTAGATCATGATGATAAAACAGCTGCTTTTTATGATAGTGATATTAAAAATGCCAAGTTTGGAACTGTAGGTTGTGTTGCCTTAGATAAAAATGGAAATATAGCTGCAGGAACTTCAACAGGAGGAATGACTAACAAAAGATGGGGCAGAATTGGTGATGCACCTATTATCGGTTCTGGAACGTATGCGAATAACAATACATGTGGAGTTTCTTCTACGGGTTGGGGTGAGTATTTTATAAGAAGTCAAGTTGCTTACGATATTTCTGCACAAATGGAATATCAGCAAAAATCATTAAAAGAAGCTACAAGAGATGTCATTCAAAATAAATTAACAAAACTTGGAGGAACAGGTGGTGTTGTTGCCTTAGATAAAAATGGTAATATGTCTTTTGAATTTAATACAGCTGGTATGTATAGAGCTTCTATGAATGATAAAGGTGATTTAGTAATAAAAATATATAACGATTAATTTACAGGTACAGTAACGTTATCAAAAATTGAGTTACCCTCTGTGTCTTTACCTTTATAAAACCTAAAAACATAATCTTCTTCTTGAAGTACATGAACAGGTATTTTTATCTCTTGCTCTATAGTAGCTTGTGTACAAGAAATTTCGTTATCTAGTATTGCGTTTATTGCAACTATTCTAGAATTTCTTTCTATTTCATAATACACACTTCTAAAGCTGTAACAAGCATTTGGTAAATCATACTTTAAAACTAAAGTATCTACAGTTCTATATTGAAATTCTGTAGGTACAATTGCACTTTTTACTGGCAAAATCTTTAATTCTAAAATTGGATCGTTTGATGTACAACTATAAATTAATGATAGAAATAGCACAAATACAACAAGCTTTTTCATCTTTACTATTTTTTAATTAATACTTAAATACAGCACAATAAATTTAATAAAATATCAGAAAAGATAATAAAAAAGAATTAAGCTAAATTAAAATGAATATGCTAACCACTCTTCTGGTAAAGGCTCTACTTTTAATTCTACGACTTCGGTTTTTACCTTTTTCTTAATACCAATTCTTGATATTTTTGGAATAGATAAATTTATTCGATTTCTTTTATTAATAAAATCTAAAACCTGATTTATATCTCTTTTTCCACAAAGAACAAGACTATTCATCATTGCATTTGATTCTTTAGCCAAATCAAAAACATCAACAAAAAACTTAGGTTTATTGTCTTGATAAATTAGCCATTGAGTTTCTCTTTGAGTTGGAAGTTCTACTATCTCCTTGTATCCACTAAAAGTTAAATAAGTGGATTTGTTTAATTTTTTTGATATCATAACTGAAAGTTGGGGACTACAAATGTAGATGTAAAAATTAAAAATTGACAAGAAAAAATTGTTAAAATTTATTTATTCTTGGTAATATATTTATGCATTTAAAAATGGAAAAAGAGTAACTAGAATGTTATTTTTGCTAAGTATATGATAAACAACATTTTCTCCATAAAAAACGAAATTGAGTTTAATAAAAAGGCTTTAGAAGTTTTTAAACACCAATTTAAAAACAATAAAGTTTATCGTTCTTTTTGTGATTTGTTGTACGTACATCCTTCAGATATTACTAAAATTGAAGATATTCCTTTTTTACCTATTCAGTTTTTTAAACAAAGAAAAATAGTTTCATCTTTAGATGAAGTTGATGAAATATTTACAAGTTCTGGCACAACAGGTAGCATAACTAGCAAACATTATGTAACAGACATTAATCTCTATAAAAAAAGTTATTTAAAAGGATTTCATCACTTTTATGGAGACATAGAAGATTACACTGTTTTGGCGTTATTGCCTAACTATTTAGAAAGAAAAGGCTCTTCTTTGGTGTATATGGTTGATGATTTAATTCGAAAATCTAAGCAAGAAGAGAGTGGATTTTATTTAAATAATTTAGAAGAATTAGCCAAAAAACTAACACAACTTAATCATCAGCATAAGAAAGTATTGTTAATTGGAGTTTCTTTTGCCTTGTTAGATTTAATTGAAAAACATCAATTTAAACTAACAAATACTATAATTATGGAAACAGGAGGAATGAAAGGAAGAAGAAAAGAGCTAATTAGAAATGAACTACATCAATTGCTTTCTATAGGTTTTGGAGTAGAAAAAATTCATTCAGAATATGGAATGACAGAACTGCTAAGTCAAGCATATTCAAAAGGAAATGGAATTTTTGAAACGCCACCTTGGATGAAAATTCTCACTAGAGACACAGAAGATGCACTAACCATTCAACCAACAGGAAATACTGGAGGAATTAATGTAATTGATTTAGCTAATTACAATTCTTGCTCTTTTATAGCCACACAAGATTTAGGAAAAACGCATCATAATAATACCTTCGAAATTATTGGACGTTTTGATAATTCTGATATAAGAGGTTGTAACTTAATGGTATTATAATTTAATAGATTATGAAATTTTTAAAAGATTTTAAAGAGTTTGCTGTTAAAGGTAATATGATAGATATTGCTATTGGTGTAATTATTGGAACTGCTTTTAATAAGGTTGTTAATACTTTAGTAAAAGAAGTTTTTATGCCACCTTTATCATATATGACATCTGGTAATAATTGGGAAAACAAAAAAATTATTCTAAGAGATGCTGTATTTGTAGAAGGTAAAGAAACAATAGAAGAAATAGCCATAGGTTATGGAAAATTAATTGAAGCTGGAATCGATTTTATTGTAATTGCCTTTACTGTTTTTATTGTTGTAAAAGTCTTAAACAAAATGAAAAAGAAAGCAGAAGACCCAAAAAATAAAGAGGTTTCTACACCTAAAAACATTGAGTTAATGAATAAAACCAATGAACTTTTAGAAAAGCAAAACCATTATTTAAAGCAATTGATTAAAAAAGAAGACTAATATTTTGTAAAGTTTAGCGTTTGTTACGACTATTAAAAAGTAACTAATCAAAATCTAATGAAATATTTAACTTTACTTCTGTTTCTTTCTCAGGCATTATTTTCTCAGCAAATAGATTACAATACTAAAAAAGGGTTTATTGCAGAAGGTTATGATGTTGTTTCTTATTTTACAAAAAAAGCACCCCTAAAAGGTAACAAGAAATATGAAGCCACTTTTGAAAACGCAAAATTTAGATTTGCAACACAAGAACATTTAAATCTTTTTAAAGAAAACCCTAAAAAGTACATTCCACAATATGGAGGTTATTGTGCATATGCTGTTGCTGCTAAAAAAACAAAAATGTATATAGATGCAGATGCTTACGAAATTAGAGATGGTAAATTATATTTATTTTATAGCTCTTGGTTAGGTAGTAAATTAAAAGATTGGCAAACCGAAGACACCAAAAAACTACAAGAAAAAGCTGATAAAAATTGGCAAGAAATTAAATATAAAAAGAACTAATATGAGAAGTATTTTAGTCTTATTGTTATTGGTTACTTCAGCAGTTACTTCTCAAAATAAAAATGTTAATACCAAAAAAGGTGTTGCTGTAAATGGTTATGATGTTGTTGCTTATTTTGATAATGAACCTAAAGAAGGTTTAAATGATTTAACTCAAGTATATGAAGGAGTTACCTATAAATTTTCAACCAAAAATAATTTAGATAAGTTTATAAAAAATCCAAAAAAATATATTCCAGAATATGGTGGGTATTGTGCTTATGCTATTGGTTTAAAAGGGAAAAAGGTTTCTATAAATCCAGAAACTTTTGAGATTAGAGATGGTAAACTCTATCTATTTTATAATAAAGGTAAAACAAACACGCTTGATTTGTGGTTAAAAAACAATCCAGAAAAATTACAAAAACAAGCAGATAAAAACTGGCAAAAATTCATCAACAAATAGTGTTGATTCTATATATACATTTTGATCTATAAAAAAGAGTTGGCTTAAATCAACTCTTTTTTTCTACCTCAAATTCTGTATTCATTAATCTATCCCAAAACGTAAAATACAACCCATAATTGTAATTAAATTTTGTGTGATGTTTGTCATGATGAGAAGCTCCAATAATCCATTTTTGAAACCAATTACCAAATTTTCCTGAAGGATAGACTTCTACTCCTGCATGATTTATAGTAGCAGAAACAGTCATTAAACCTAAAACAGCTAAAAAAGCATATAAATGTATAGGTAAAAAAAGCACCACTAATGGAAAAAATATAGCTTGCATAATTGTTTCTAAAGGATGAAATGAAAATGCTGTAAATGCTGAGGTATGAATGCTTTTATGATGTACCAAATGAAAATATTTATACACTTTTGGAAGATGCATCCATCTATGAGCCCAGTAATAATAAGTGTCTTGTAAAAATAAAAACAGAAAAATACTGATAGGAATATATAGCAAAGAATAAGCATTTACATCTGTATAAATGGCTGTATAATTATTTACATACAAAAAGTAGAATAATACTGATATTCCTCCAAAAATCAATCCGCTAATGGCAGACCAATAAATTTCTTTACGATACTGCTTTTTCTTTAGTTTTTTGTTGTGTAAAAATCGATTAGATAATTTATGCTTTAGTACTTTAAAAAAAGTAAAATGATATGCTAAAGAAAAAATTAAATATCTAAAGAAAATGATAAAAGTTAATGCAAAAATGAGCCATAGAATGTAGGCAGGATTGCTGAAATCAACTTTTATGTTTAGAAATAGATTACTCAACCTTTAATAAAAAATAGGTTTTCTTTCCACGTTGTAAAAGAACATATTTTTCTGCAATTAAATCTTTACAAGAAATAATATAGTCTTCTTTAACCTTTTCTTTATTTACAGAAATTGAGTTTTCTTTTAAAGCTCTTCTTGCGTCTCCATTAGATTTTAAGAAGTTTGTTTTGGCAGCTAAAGCTCCAATCATATCTAAACCAGCAGAAAAATCTTCTGAAGAAACTGTAGCTTGAGTTACCCCATCAAAAACATCTAAAAATGTTTGCTCATCTAATTTCTTTAAACTTTCTGAAGTTGATTTACCAAATAATATTTCTGAAGCTTCTAAGGCTTTTTCATACTCTTCAGCTCCATGAACTAACACAGTTACTTCTTCTCCTAGACGCTTTTGTAATACACGTGTATGTGGTGCTTCTTGATGCTCTGCAATTAAAGAAGCTATAGTTTCTTTATCTAAAAAAGTAAAGATTTTTATATACTTTTCTGCATCTTCATCAGAAGTGTTTAACCAATATTGGTAAAATTTATAAGGTGATGTTCTTTTAGCATCTAACCAAACATTTCCTCCTTCAGATTTTCCAAATTTAGAACCATCAGATTTTGTGATTAAAGGGCAAGTTATAGCATACCCTTTTCCATTACCAATTCTACGAATTAGTTCTGTACCAGTAGTGATATTTCCCCACTGATCAGAACCACCCATTTGAATTGTAGTATCATTTTCTCTAAACAAATGCAAGAAATCATAACCTTGCACCATTTGATAAGTAAACTCTGTAAAAGACATTCCTTCTTTAGATTCAGAACCAATTCTGTTTTTTACAGAATCTTTGGCCATCATATAATTAACAGTAATGTGTTTACCTACATCTCTAATAAATTCTAAGAAAGAAAACTCTTTCATCCAATCATAATTATTTACTAAAATCGCAGCATTTTCTGCATCAGAAGTAAAATCTAAGAAATGGCCTAATTGAGCTTTTACACATTCTTGATTATGACGTAATGTTTTTTCGTCTAATAAATTACGCTCAGAAGATTTACCTGAAGGATCACCAATCATACCTGTTGCACCACCTACTAAAGCTATAGGTCTATGACCACATCTTTGGTAATGAGCTAATAACATTATAGGTACTAAATTACCAATATGTAAAGAATCTGCAGTCGGATCAAAACCCACATATGCACTTCTCATTTTTTCTAGAAGATGTTCTTCTGTGCCTGGCATACTATCATGCAACATCCCTCTCCATTGTAATTCTTCAATAAAATTCTTCATTGTAATCAATTTATCAGTTGGCAAATATAAGTTTATCAACTAAAATATACTAAATTCGTTGTATGATTTTAGTTACTGGAGGTACAGGTTTAGTGGGCTCTCATTTGTTATATCATCTCACTTTAAAAAATGATGAGATTAGAGCTACTTACAGAACAAAATCTTCTCTAGATAAAGTTAAAAAAGTCTTTTCTTATTATACTTCTAAAACTAATCTTTTTGATAAAATAGAATGGTGTAAAGCAGATATTACTAAAGTGCCAGATATGATTTTGGCTTTTAAATCTGTGAATCAAGTTTATCATTGTGCAGCATTTATTTCTTTTAATCCAAAAGATTATATTGAAATGCGAAAGGTAAATATTCATGGAACAGCCATTGTAGTAAACCTTTGTATTGATGCAAAAGTTGATAAACTTTGCTATGTGAGTTCTATTGCTGCTGTAGGTGATGCAAAAATAGGACAAGAATTTATTGACGAAACTTGCGAATGGAATAAAGAATTAGACAATAGTGGTTATTCTATTACTAAGTTTGGTGGAGAAATGGAAGTATGGAGAGCAAGTCAAGAAGGAGTTGATGTGGTTATTGTAAACCCAGGAGTAATTTTAGGAAGTGGTTTTTGGGGTGCTGGTTCAGGAAAATTATTTAGCCAAGTTTATCATGGATTTAACTATTATACAGAAGGTGTTACAGGTTTTGTATCTGTGCAAGATGTTGTAAAAGCCATGATTCAATTAGTAAATTCTAGTATTAAAAACGAACGGTTTATTTTAATCTCAGAAAATAAAACGTATAAAGAAGTGTTGTTTACAATAGCTGATGCTTTTGGTAAAAAAAGACCTTCTGTAAAAATAAAAAAGTGGCAAACAGAACTTTTTTGGAGGTTTGCTTGGGTAGTTTCAAAAATTACAGGAGTCACTCCTTTATTAAGTAAATATTCTGCAAGAAGTGCACATACTATTTCTAAATACTCATCAAAGAAAATTAAAGAAAAACTTGATTTTGAATTTGAGGATGTACAAGATTCGATTAATAGAATTTGTGGAAAATTTCAGCAATAACTAATTTATAATTAAACTGTCTACTTTTAATATAGAGTCTTTAATTTTAGTTTTTTGTTTTAAACTGTCTGTTTTTCTTTTTAAAGCTCTTACTTTTTTTATAGAATCTCTACGTAAAGAATCTTGCTCTTTTTTTAGTAAATCGTAAAAAATTTTCTGCTCTTCTAATTGCTTTTTAGCATCATCATAAATTTTAATATAATCGTCTATGGTAGACATATAGTAAAAGTTACTTCTTTTAAAACGGCTACTATCAATATTAAAACGATCATACACAAAAGGCATATAATTTATGTTCTTTTGTAGTTTTTTGTTTTTTATGAATTTTGCAGAAGAAGCTTTCATTAATTCTTGCACTAATAGACTCATAGTGTCTTTAGGAATTAAATCTTTTGGTTTTTCTAAAATAGAATTACTAGTGCAAGAACACAAAATGACTGTTGAAATTAAAAAAGCAATTTTCTTCATTTTATCTGTTAAATGTCAAACGTTTTCCTTTAATATCATCATTAAAAACACCTTCATTATAAATAAGATTACCATTCACAAAAGTATGTGTTATAGTAGATGAAAAGGTAGTACCCTCAAAAGGAGACCAGCCACATTTATACAAAACATTTTCTTTGGTAACTGTTTGCGATTGTTTTGGGTCAATTAAAACCAAATCTGCAAAATAGCCTTCTTTTATAAATCCTCTTTTTTCAATTTGAAATAATTTAGCAGGATTATGACTCATTTTTTCTACAGCTTTTTCTATAGGAATTACACCTTCTTTCACTTTTTCTAAAATAGCTAAAACAGCATGTTGTACTAATGGCCCTCCACTTGGTGCTTTGGTATATACATTGTTTTTTTCTTCTAAAGTATGTGGTGCATGGTCTGTTGCTAAAACATCAATTCTATCATCTAATAAAGCCTCCCATAAACCTAGTCTATCTTTTTCTGTTTTTACAGCTGGGTTCCATTTAATAAACGTTCCTTTTTCATCATAATCTTTATCATTAAACCAAAGATGATGCACACAAACTTCTGCAGTAATTTGCTTTTCTTCTAAAGGAATATCATTTCTAAACAAATGAGTTTCTTTTGCTGTAGAAACATGAAAAATATGAATACGTGCTCCTGTTTTTTTAGCTAATTCTATAGCTTTAGAAGAAGAGATATAACAAGCTTCTTCACTTCTAATTACTGGGTGATATTTAATAGGAATATCATCACCGAATTTTTCTTTATAAATAGCTGTATTTTTTCTAATAGTAGCTTCATCTTCACAATGTAGAGAAATAATCATTTTTGTAGAAGAGAAAATCTTTTCTAAAACTTCTACATCATCAACTAACATATTTCCTGTAGAAGAACCTAGAAATAATTTGATACCTGCAACCGTTTTTGGATCTGTTTTTAAAAGTTCTTCTAAATTATCATTTGTGCCACCAAACATAAAAGAGTAATTTACGTAAGATGATTTAGAGGCAATTAGAAACTTGTCTTCTAATAATTTTTGATTAGTGGCTTGTGGCACTGTATTAGGTTGCTCTATAAAGGTAGTAATACCACCTGCAGCTGCAGCTCTACTTTCGGTTTCTATATTTGCTTTATGAGTTAAACCTGGCTCTCTAAAATGTACTTGATCATCTATAAAACCAGGAATTAAATATTTACCTTCTGCATTTATAACGTTAACATTGTCTACCACATTTATTGCTGAAGCAATTTCCTTTATTTCTTCGTTTTCTATGAAAACATCTCCTTTAAATGTTTTGTTTTCGTTTACAATTGTTGCTCCTTTTATTAAATAACTCATACTTTTTTATTTTGGTAATCCATTTAACCTCATTTTAATCACTCCAAAAAGTGCTTCATAAATAATGTTTCCATTCATTTTAGATTCACCTTCTTTTCTATCTGTAAAAATAACAGAAACTTCACTTATTTTAAAGTTATGTTTCCAAGCTTTAAACTTCATTTCTATTTGAAAAGCATACCCAATAAATTTTATTTTATTTAGCTGAATAGTTTCTAAAACATTTTTACGCCAACAAACAAAACCAGCTGTTGTGTCATAAACAGGAATTCTAGTAATTAATTTTACATACCTAGAGGCAAAATAGGATAACAATAATCTTTTGATGTCCCAATTCACCACGTTTACTCTATTTTTTACATATCTAGACCCAATAGCTAAGTCATTATTGTCTTTTGAACAAGTATTATACAATCGAATTAAATCATTTGGGTTATGAGAAAAATCTGCATCCATTTGAATGATATAATCGTAATCTTTTTGTAAAGCCCAATCAAAACCACATAGATAGGCTTTGCCTAGACCGTTTTTTTTGGTTCTGTTTTCTATAAATAGTTTACCTTTAAATTCGGTAATTAATTTGTTGACAATTGAAGCAGTACCATCAGGAGAATTATCATCAACCACAAGAATGTGAAACTCTTTTTCTTGATTAAATACGGCTCTAATAATGGCTTCAATATTTTCTTTTTCGTTGTAAGTAGGTATAATTACAAGGGCATCAGACATAAATAAATTTCATGAAGTAATAAGGCAAATATACATTATTTAATTACTAATTTTGTCTTAAAATAAATATAACAAAAGAGTGCAATTAATAGAAAAAACAATAATTCCTGAGTTTTGGGTTACCTTAATTCTACTTTTATTGTTATCACTTGTTTTTTTATTAAAAGTTCTAAATGCCAACTTACTAAAACAACACTTTTTAACCTTATTTAAAGTGCCTTTTGTAGATTTTGAATCTGAAGAAAATGTAGGTTTTTTTGATACTTATAAAGCAGTTTTATTTTTGTTTTCTGTAATTAATTATGCTTTATTTTTTAGTTTTCTTTACAGTTACTTGTCAGATAATGTGATAATAAGCTTTCCTACTTTTTCTGGGGTATTAGGTTTTGTGATTTTATATTTTAGCATTAAATGGTTTTTAGAGTACTTATTTACAGTTTTATTTTCAATAAAAAAACAAACAGAAACCTTTATGGTTTCTAAATGGTATTACCTTTTTTCGATTTCTTTTTTCATATATATCTCTATTATAATTAAAGTTTATTTAAAATTTAATTTTGCTTATGTTTTATACTTTATAATTTCTCTTTTTGCATTTCGATTTCTATTTATTTTGATATCAAACAAAAAGCTGATTTTTAATAAGTTGTTTTATTTTATTTTATATCTTTGCGCCTTCGAAATAGCGCCGCTATTTATATTGTTTAAATTGATGTTTTAAAAACAAAAGCGTATGAAAGTGAAAACGATATTAGTATCGCAACCTGCACCTAAAACAGAAACCTCTCCTTATTTTGATTTATCTGACAAGCAAAAAGTTAAAATTGACTTTAGATCATTTATTCATGTAGAAGGTATACCTGCTAAGGAAGTAAGAGCTCAAAAAATAGATCTTAAGAATTATTCTGCTATTATTTTAACAAGTAGAAATGCAGTAGATCACTTTTTTAGAGTTGCAGAAGAAATGCGTTTTAAAGTACCTGATGATATGAAGTATTTCTGTCAATCAGAAGCAGTAGCATATTATCTTCAGAAGTATGTTGTTTATAGAAAACGTAAAATTTATGTAGGTAACAGAACTTTCCCTGAATTAACTAAGTTGATTAAAAAACATAAAACAGAGAAGTTTTTATTACCATCTTCAGATAAGCTAAAGCCTTTAATTCCTGAAGAATTAGATAGTTTAGGAGTAATTTGGAAAAGAATCGATTTATACAGAACAGTGGTTAGTGACTTATCTGATTTAGAAAATGTTTTTTATGATGTATTAGTTTTCTTTAGTCCATCTGGTATAGAATCATTATTAAAAAACTTTCCAGATTTTAAGCAAAATAATACTAGAATAGCTGCATTTGGTAACTCAACTATAAATGCTGTTACAGAAGCTGGTTTAAAGTGTGATATACAAGCACCATCACCAGAAACTCCTTCAATGACAATGGCACTAGAAAAATATATTAAACAAGCTAATAAAAAGTAAAGCTTGTTTTAAAATTAAATAATAAACCTCACTATTTTGTGAGGTTTTTTTTTATACCTATTTTTATCTTACAAATACAAACACCTGTGTCTGAAGTAACTAAAAGTACTGGTAAAAAATGGAAAACTGTTATTAAAATTTTAGCTGCTTATTTAGTAGCAGCTTGGACTTTTCTTCAGTTTGTAGATTGGATTCTAATAAGATATAATATTTCCCCTTATTGGGTAGATATTTTATTATGGATGTTTGTAGGTGTTATACCATCATTAATAATTTATCTGTATCATAAAGAAAGAATCAATAATGGTATATTAAAACTTAGAGAAAAAATTATTATTCCTTTAAATATTTTATTGATTGGAGTGATTATTTTCTTTGTTTTTGGTAATAGCGATTTAGGTTCTACCACCAAAGAAGTTACGTTTACCAATAAGTCTGGAGAGGTAGAGATACAAACTATAACTAAAGAAGAGTTTAGAATTGGTATACCTATATTTAACTTTCAACAAAAAAATAAAGATACCTTACACTCATGGCTTGGTAATACTATAAATAAAGTTTTAAAGATAGATTTACAACAAAACAAAACATTAATGCCTTCTTGGTATTACGTTAATAATACTATTGAAAAAATTAATACAAGTCGAGTTTTTGATAAATATTATGTTGATGGTGAATATGAAGTAAGTAATGGAATATATACAATTATACCAGTTTTACGAAATAGCAAAAATGGAAATGAAATTACTAGAAAAACTTTTTCTGGCAGCGATTTTTTCTCTCTTATAGATGAGATATCAATCTTTATAAAAAATAATGTAGGTATAGTAAAAGAAACTCAAAATACTTATATAGATTTAGAGATAAGAGACATTACTACAAGCTCTATGGAAGCCTTAAAATATTGGTCTAACAACTCATATGAACAGGCTACTAAGGTAGATGATAAGTTTGCATTAGCCTATTTAGATAATGCAATTCGAAGAAATAAATATAGCCATGGAGAACTAGAAGAAAAATATCAAATAGATAAAGCTTACGAAAATAAAGCGAAGTTGCCTACACAAATTCAGTTCGAAATATTAATGTATAAAAACATTATCTACAACAGATGGCAAGATGCTAAAGAGCTTGTAAAATATCAACTAGAAATTGAACCTAATAATGCAACCTATAATTATTTACTTGATTTAATTTATAGTGAAACAAAAAATATAGAAGGATATTATAAGCACGCTTCAGAAAGATTTAATAAGGTGAAAAACGAAACTAATGCTAGAAGTTATTTTCAAGCTTTAATTCTTAAAAGAGAATTTAAAAAAGCAATTGATCTTATTAAAGTTTATGAAGTAATAGCACCAAATACAGAAGAAGTTCAGTTGATTAAAGCATATGCTTATTTAATGAGTGGTGATATAAAAAAAGCCAAAGAAACCTATAAGAAAGTTAATTTGCTTTGGCCTAAAGAAAGTATACATAAAGAAGAGGTTAAAAAATATATAGCTTATAAAGAGAAAAACGATGCTTTAAATTTTAATATTGAAGCTTTAGATGGTTTTTATAGATCTACAGGTTCTGAACAACAAATAGAATATTTTAAAAAGGCTAATAATTACATGGTGCATTATAAAAACCAATTGATGTATGTAACATTACCTTATAACAATATGTTGCTCTCACTTAATGGTGGTTGGCTAGGAGGTTCAAAACACATCTTTGAAAAAGACAGCACAAATAACATTTATAGAGTTCAGGTTCAGCAGTTTAATCAGAATAATTTAAATACTTTTTATTACTATAAAGAAAATAAAGATATATCTAAAGCATATAAAATGTTAAAAGAAAAAAAATATGATAGTTTATCAAGTACGTTTAAAAATTTAGTAGAAAAATATCCAAAACATTGGTTTATTAAACAAGCAGCACAACATATTGAGTATGTAAAAAGTACAGATAAAAAAGCATTAGAAAATCAATACAAAGCAATAGTAGGCTCTTATGCTAATAGAAAATTTTGGATTGAAGACAATAGATTGTATTATAAAAGAGATAATTTAACAAAAGTTGAAATATTGCCAATTTCTAAAACTAGGTATATTTCTTTAACAAAATTTGATACTAATTACGAGTTCGAATTTTTACCAAATAACAAAATTGCTTCTTTTGCTTTAGTATATAATATAGAAAAGGAAGCATGGGATAGTTTGAAAAATAATACGAATTATTTGCTAAAAAACTAAGCAAATAAAGTGGCAAAAGCTTCTTCTATTTTTCCAACTAAAATGAGTTTTATTGAATGATTTTTAGATGAAATCTTATTGTATTTAGAAGCAACAAAACTCTTATAGCCCAATTTCTCTGCTTCTGTAATTCGTTGATCTATTTTTGAAACAGGTCTTATTTCTCCTGCTAAACCAACTTCTGCTGCAAAACAAACATTTGGATTAATAGCAATATCTTGATTGCTTGACAAAATTGCAGCTACCACTGCTAAATCTATTGCAGGGTCATCAACATTTATACCTCCTGTAATATTTAAAAATACATCTTTTGCCCCTAATTTAAAACCAGCTCTTTTTTCTAGAACAGCTAAAATCATGTTTAATCGTTTTAAATTATAGCCAGTTGTAGAACGTTGTGGAGTACCATAAACTGCTGTAGAAACCAGTGCCTGAATTTCTATCATTAAAGGTCTAATGCCTTCTAAAGTTGATGCGATTGCAGTTCCGCTTAAATCTGCATCTTTTTTAGAAATTAAAATTTCAGACGGATTGGAAATTTCTCGTAAACCATCAGAAAGCATTTCGTAAATACCTAATTCCGATGTTGATCCAAATCTATTTTTCTGACTTCGTAAAATTCTGTAGGTATGATTTCTGTCGCCTTCAAATTGTAAAACAACATCAACCATATGTTCCAAAATTTTTGGTCCTGCAATATTTCCTTCTTTGTTGATATGACCTATCAATAATACAGGAGTAGCAGTTTCTTTGGCAAATTTTATCAATTCAGCAGAGGTTTCTCTAATTTGAGAAATGCTTCCAGGAGAAGCTTCTATAGAATTTGTGTGTAAGGTTTGTATTGAATCTATTACTAAAACTTCAGGTTCAGTTTCTTCTATGTTTTTGAAGATTTGTTGTGTATTGGTCTCTGTTAAAATTAAGCAGTTAGAATTGATAGCTTCTAATCTTTCTGCTCTCATTTTTATTTGAGATTGGCTTTCTTCACCAGAAACGTATAAAACTTTTTGAAAAATATTTAAAGCTACTTGTAATAATAAAGTAGATTTACCAATACCAGGTTCACCACCTAAAAGCGTTACAGAACCTTTTACTAAACCACCCCCTAACACTGTGTCTAATTCGTTGTTATTAGTTACAATTCTTTCTTCAGGATTTAGCTCAATATCTGCAATTTTTAAAGGCTTGTTTACCTTTTGTTTAGCAGTTGTAGATTGTTTCCAAACTCTTTTTTCTTCTTTTTGTATGACTTCTTCAACAATTGTGTTCCATTCTTTACAAGCACCACATTGTCCTACCCATTTTGCATGTTGAGTACCACAATTTTGACAGAAAAAAGTTGTTTTAGTTTTAGCCATTCTTTAAGAAATACAAAATTTTAAAGAAGTAAAGTTACGAAGTAAAAATAGATTACTTGTTTTTATTTACTACAGGTAATAGTAAAAAAGCTAATCCTCCAAAAACAATAATCATGGCAGTTTGAGCAGTCCACATAATCCATCCAAAAGCGTTTCCTGTAATTTTATCAACCTCAAAAAGAGCTAATGCACTTGCAACAGCAACTGGATATAAACCAACTCCACCATTAGTTGCAGCAATAGATAGACCACCAGCAATAAAGCCAATTAAAACGCCACCAACAGGAACTTCTAAACCATTAACAGCAGGTATTGTTGCCCAAAACATAGCTACATACATACCCCAAATAAAAACAGTATGAAAAATAAAAGCCCATTTATTTTTCATGTTAAAGATGCTTAAAACTCCGTCTTTTAATCCTAAAAAGAACTTTTTAATTTTTAAAGCAAATTTTGATTTTCCTTTTTTGATGTATAAAAATAATCCCACAAAAAAGCCAACAGACAATAGTAAAGAAATTATCGATTTTACTGGATTAAAATCTTTAGTTAATAACTCCCAAATAAAATCAAACTGTATTAAAAGAGTGATGCTAATAATAATTAACATCATTATTAAATCTGCTATTCTTTCTGCTACTATGGTTCCAAAACCTTTTTCAAAAGGTATTTTTTCGTAGTTGCTCATTACAGCTGCTCTTGTAACTTCACCTGCTCTTGGTAAAAAGATATTCATTAAATAGGCAACTAATACAGCTAAAGTAGAGTTTAGAAATTTAGGTTTATAGCCAAGTGGCTCTAGTAGAAATTTCCATCTATAAGCTCTTGATAAATGGCTTAAAATACCAAAAACCAAACCTAAAGCTATCCACCAATAATTAGCATCTTTAAAGTATTGAATTAATTCTGATGGAGATACAATTGTAAGTGAATACCAAACTAAAAATCCTCCCAAAATGAGAGGAATAATAATTTTTAAAATTTTTTTGATATTCAAAACTAAGTAAGCGTATTATCTTTTTCGTTAGGAAAAACTAAAGAAGGCTTAAACTTTTTAGCTTCTTCTAATTCCATAAACGCATAAACTATAAGTATTAAAACATCACCAACAGCTACCAACCTAGAAGCGGCTCCATTAAGCGTAATTTCTCCACTTCCTCTAGGACCAGGAATTGCATATGTTTCTAAGCGATTACCATTGTTATTGTTTACAATTTGAACTCGTTCACCTTCAATAATACCTGCAGCATCCATTAAATCTTCATCAATGGTTATACTACCTATGTAATTTAAATCTGCACCTGTAACTTTTACACGATGGATTTTAGATTTTACTACTTGTACTAACATGCTGCAAAAATAGGAATTTTTTGATTAGGATTACTTTAATTGTATATTATCAATTAACCTTATTTTTCCTGCAAAAACTGCAATAAAAGCTCTATTTTTTTTGCTGAATTCTTTAGTTTCTAAGGTTTCTAATGTTTTTTCGTTAGCAATGGTAAAGTATTCTAAATCTAAAATTGGATGTTCTTTAAATTTTTTCTCTACCCAGTTGTTAATTTTTGAAATTTCTTCAGTTTTAAACTTCTTTTTTACTTTCTTGAGGATTTTATGAATAAAAGGAGCAGCTTCTCTTTGAGTTGGTGTTAATCGAACATTTCTAGAACTCATGGCTAAACCATCTTCTTCTCTGTAAATAGCACATCCTTTAATTTTTACATTAATTTTATGCTTTTCAACCATTTTCTTAATGATTTGTAATTGCTGAAAATCTTTCTCTCCAAAATAAGCTTTATCTGGTTCAACAATTTCAAATAATGTTTTTACAATTGTACCAACACCATTAAAATGCCCTGTTCTAAACTTTCCTTCCATTTGGTTTTCTAAGCCGTCAAACTTAAAATCATTAGAAGAAACATTATTCTCATAAATTTCCTCTACACTTGGATGAAAAACGATATCACAATTGACTTCTGATAACAGAGCTAAATCTTTTTCTAAAGTTTTTGGATATTTTAATAGGTCTTCTTTATTGTCAAATTGAGTAGGATTAACAAAAATACTTACAACAACAATATCATTTTTTTTACTTGCTTTTTTTATTAAAGATAAATGACCTTTATGCAAAGCACCCATTGTAGGCACAAAACCAATACTTTTATTTTGTGCTTTTAATTTAGATAAATATACTCTTAGAGGTTGTTTTTCTGAAAAAAGTTCCATTTTAATAAGCAGTAAAATCTGTGCAAACTTAGTACAATTAACACGATATTAGCATAAAAATTTGTATTTTTGCACCTTTACAAAAAGAGTTTGATTTAATGAAGGACAAGAGAATTTTATTTGTGTCATCAGAAGTAGTGCCTTATTTACCAGAAACAGAATTGTCTTCGACATCTTTTATGGCTGCAAAAAACGCACATTCAAAAGGAGTACAAACCCGTATTTTTATGCCAAGGTTTGGGGTAATAAATGAAAGGAGACATCAGTTACACGAAGTAATTCGTTTATCTGGGATGAACTTAGTAGTTAATGATGTAGATATGCCATTAATTATTAAAGTTGCTTCAATTCCTAAAGAAAGAATGCAAGTTTACTTTATAGATAACGAAGAGTATTTTAAAAGAAAAGCTGTCTTTACAGATGAAGATGATAATTTATTTTCAGATAATGATGAAAGAGCTATTTTCTTTGCAAAAGGAGTAATTGAGACTGTAAAAAAATTAAACTGGGCTCCAGATATTATCCATGTACATGGATGGATGGCTTCATTATTGCCTCTTTATTTAAAAGAATATTATAAAGAAGAGCCTTTATTTACAGATAGTAAAATTGTTACTTCTGTTTACAATAATGGGTTTGAAGGAGATTTAAATAATGATTTAGTTAATAAAGTTAACTTTGATCTTACAGATGCTTCTAAATCTAAAGTACTAAAAACACCAAACTATTCTAATATAATTAAAAGTGCAATTGAAAACTCTGATGCCATAATTTATGGGAGTGAATCAATTGACGAAGAATTAACTTCTTTTGTTGCTTCTAAAGAAATACCTTCTTTAGAATATGAAGCAGAAAATATAAAAGAAACATATTTAAATTTTTATGCTGATTTATTAGCAGATGATTAATTTTTTTACAGTGAAGAAAATCTTAAGAAAAGTCATTATCCTTGGTGTTGCCATTTTTTCAATATTATTTATCATTTCTTGCGAAGAAGACTTTGCAAATATTGGTTCTAATGTAATTAGCAATACAAAATTTGATACAAATTCGATAGAAATAGAAGTTTCTCTTGAAAATAGTCCATTAGAAAAGTTACAATCAGATAATATATCTAGACAATTAAATCAATATTTATTAGGGGTTTATAATAGTTCTGATTACGAAAAATTAGAAGCTTCAATAGTTTCTCAAGTTGGTGTTTTAACAGACTTAAAGGTTGTAGATAATACGTATGGTGCAGATACTACTGTAGTTACTAAAATAGATACTGTATTTATTAAATTACCATATCAAGTATTATTAAATGATACTTCTAATAACTATGATTTAGATTCTGTTTTTGGTGATGCCTCTAACTCATTTAAATTAAATGTGTACAGGTCAAATACATTTATGAATGCCTTTAATCCATTAGATCCAACAAAAAGAAATAGTTACCAATCTAATGATGCTTTTGAAAAGATTGGAAATAATTTAAATGCAACTCCAGATTATCAAATTACACCTAGTAAAAACGATACATTAATAGCTATAAAAAGAAGGCTATTTGATGATTCTGTAGCAAATATAGATACAGTTAAATTATCATTTACAACATCTAATCCTATTCCAATTCCTTTTGCAAGAATTCCATTAGATGAGTCTGAAATAAAAAGTATTTTTTTAGATAAGTATGAATCTTCAGAATTTACATCTCAAGATGCATTTAATGACTATTTACGAGGAATAATTTTAGAAGCTTCTGGTAATGAAAGCTCCTTAGTTTCTTTCAGTTTTAATAGTACAAATTCAACGTTAATACCATCAATAGAAATTTATTACACAAATACAGTTTTAAAAACTGAAAATAATGTTACTTCACCTGTTGATACAATTTATAAAAACAATAGTTTCCCATTAACAGGCTTTAGAGTAAATACTTTTAATATGGATAACAGAACTTATCCAGCAAATAATGAAGTTAAAATACAAGGAACAGCTGGTAGTGAAGGTCGACTTAAATTAATGACGCCAAATGATATTAGTAATTTAAGATCTCAAAATTGGTTAATTAATGATGCTACTGTTACAGTTTACGTAAATCAATCTGCAGATACCACCAATGTTCCCTCTAGATTATATCTTTATAAATATTATGATTTAGGAACATCAACAATTACAAGTCAAATAAAAGATACCTATAGTGAAGCTCTTTTTGGAGGAATTGGAGGATTCTTACAAAGAGATGATAATGGTAAAATTGAAAGTTATACATTTAACATAACAGACTATATTTCTGATATTGCAAGTGGAGAAATAAACGATTTTCCAGATGTAAAAATTAAAGCATTTAATTCAACAGATTTACCTGTTTCAGGTACAGATACCATTTTTAATAATTTTAGCTGGAATCCAAAAGCTGTAACATTATTCAACAGTTTGAATAGTACAAAAAAACCAGTATTAAAAATATCATATTCAGAGAAAAAGTAATATATCAACAAACTAACTAAAAAATAGACTATGTGTGGAATATCAGCCTATATTGGCCCTAGAGAGGCTTATCCAATCGTTATAAACGGTTTAAAAAGATTAGAATATAGAGGTTATGATAGTGCAGGTGTAATGATTTATGATGGAGAAAAGATGCACCTTACCAAAACCAAAGGAAAAGTTTCTGACTTAGAAGCTATTATTGATAGTGAGCCAGATAGAAAAATTGGAAATATAGGAATGGGTCATACACGTTGGGCAACACATGGTGTTCCAAATGATGTTAATTCTCATCCACATTATTCACAATCTGGAAATTTAGTAATAGTTCACAATGGTATTATAGAAAATTATGACACTATTAAAAAAGAACTTATAGCTAGAGGCTATACTTTTAAAAGTGATACAGATACAGAAGTTTTAGTAAATCTTATAGAAGAGGTAAAAAATACTGAAGGTTGTAAATTAGGTAAAGCTGTTCAGCTTGCTTTAACAAATGTAGTTGGAGCTTATGCCATTTCTGTTTTTGATAAGACAAAACCTAATGAAATAGTTGTTGCACGTTTAGGTAGCCCTATTGCTATTGGTGTAGGAGAGAATAATAGCGAATTTTTTATAGCTTCAGATGCTTCTCCTTTTGTTGAGTTTACCAAAAATGCTATTTATTTAGAAGATGAAGAAATGGCAATCATAAAATTAGGTAAAGGCATCAAAGTCCATAAAATCATGGATGATTCAAGAGTTGATCCTACTATTCAAAAACTTCAAATGAGTTTGGATCAAATTGAGAAAGGTGGATATGATCACTTTATGCTTAAAGAAATTCATGAGCAACCAAAAGCAATTACTGATACTTTTAGAGGAAGAATGCTTCATGAAGAAAAGATTATTAAGATGTCTAGTATAGAAAATCATCTTGATAAATTTTTACATGCAAATAGAATTATAATTGTTGCTTGTGGTACTTCTTGGCATGCTGGTTTAGTTGGAGAATATCTTTTTGAAGATATGGCTAGAATTCCTGTTGAAGTAGAATATGCATCAGAATTTAGATATAGAAATCCAATTATTACAAATAAAGACGTAGTCATAGCCATTTCTCAATCAGGAGAAACTGCAGATACATTAGCAGCTATAAAATTAGCAAAATCAAAAGGAGCTTTTGTTTATGGTGTATGTAATGTTGTTGGTTCTTCTATTGCAAGAGAAACTCATTCAGGAGCCTATACTCACGCAGGTCCTGAGATTGGTGTAGCATCTACTAAAGCATTTACAACACAAATAACTGTGCTAACTTTAATAGCAATGAAGTTAGGTGAAGCTAATGGTTCTTTAGCAAAACATACTTTTGAGAATTATATTAGTAAAATGCAATTAATACCAAGACAGGTAGAAGAATTACTAAAAATTGACGATAAAGTTAAAGAAATAGCTGAAGTTTATAAAGATGCAAAAAACTGTTTGTATTTAGGTAGAGGCTTTAACTTTCCTGTAGCTTTAGAAGGAGCTTTAAAATTAAAAGAGATTTCTTATATACATGCAGAGGGTTATCCTGCTGCAGAAATGAAGCATGGCCCAATTGCTTTAATTGATGAAAACATGCCAATATTTGTAATTGCTACTAATAGAGGTCATTATGAAAAAGTAGTAAGTAATATTCAAGAAATTAAATCAAGAGCAGGTAAAATTATTGCAATTGTTACAGAAGGTGATACTACTGTAAAAGAAATAGCAGATCATGTTATTGAAATTCCAGATACAGAAGAGGCATTAACTCCATTGTTAACTACAATTCCTTTTCAATTATTATCTTATCACATAGCAGTTATGCTTGGTAAAAACGTTGACCAACCTAGAAATTTAGCAAAGTCAGTAACTGTAGAATAATATTATTTAATCAATTAAAAAAAGCCAACTCAATTGAGTTGGCTTTTTTTTATAACATTACTTGAAAAGTAATAGGAATACTATAACTAACAGGAACTGCTTTTCCATTTTGTTTACCAGGCTTCATTTGAGGTAAATCATTTATTATTTTGATGACTTCTTTTTCTAAAACTGGATGTGGTCCTCTAGCTCTAACATTACCAATAGTCCCTTTTTGGTCTATCCTAAAGACAACAAATAGCTTCTTTTTACCTTCACTTAATCCTAATTCGTTTGCTAAACCAGCATTAAAATTTTTTGAGAAATAAAATTGAATTTTTTGAGAAAAACACTTTTTTAATTCTTCATTATTTCCTTCACAGCCTGGAAAAATAGGTACATTTTGAATTGTCATAAAAGGTACATCTTCTACAACAACCTCTTCTTCTTCTATCTCTGTGATTTCTTGAGGCACTACAATAACTGCTTGAGTTTCGTCAGTCTCTGTTGTTTCTACAATTGTTTCTTCGATTTTTAAATCATCCTCAACTACTGTAATTTGTTGCACAATAGCAGGTGTTTTAGGAGGTGGAGGTAAATTTTTCATTTCTACAATTGGTATTTCTTCTTCTAACTCATTAACCAATGTTACATCACCTAAAGAATTTGCATATTCTTTTTCAAAAGTTTTATGTTCAATTAGAAGGTAAATTATAAATAATGACAAAGCAATACCAATTTGAAAAAAAAGTTTGCTGAAATTACCTAACTGTTTTCGTGGGTGCTTTTTTGTTTTCATCTTTTAACCTTTTTTGAATTTATAATTATTCCTCCAGAGGTTTTCAAATTATCTTAAATTCGATCTCTGATTATAAAATTATAAACTTAAAGAGGTTTAAAACATGATATTCATCATATTTTGTCGTGAACTTTAGTGTGGCTGCCTCTATTCCAAAGTGTTAGAATATCTGTGGCAACAGAAGCTCCACTACCTGCAGCTATAGCAAATTGACTTCTATGACCAGCTATAGTACCACAACAATACAATCCAGCTTTTATAAAATGGTCTTTATTTAGCAATTGAATTCTATCTTTAGAAATATTTGCTTTTTTATGAGGAATTAAAAATCCGTCTAAGCCTTTAATAGTAAAAGGCTTAGCGTAGTTTAAAGCAATTACAACAAGTTTAGATTGATAGCTATTTTTATTTGTTATAATAGTGTATAAACCATCATTTTCTTCAATAGAAAGTACTTTTTCTTTTTCGATTTGAGAGATATGAGGATATAAGTTAGAAAGCTGCTCTTTACCTTCAATTAAAATATCTTTACCTAATGTTTTGGGTGATAAACCTAAAACATTATTAAATAGAGCATTTTCTAAATGAGATGCTCTTTGATGTAATATAATTCCTGTTCTCTTATCATTAGCAAAAGGTTTATTTCTTGCAGAACCGATAACTAAAGCACACTGCATTCCAGAAACACCACCACCAATAATTAAACAATCGAAAATCATATTAAATAAATAACATCTTTATATTTTGGGCAAATAGTTTAACAGATATAGCTAATAAAATTACACCAAAAACTTTACGAATTATTTGTATACCACTAGCACCAATTAATCGTTCAATCTTTGAAGAAGTTTTTAAAACGATGTAAAGAAAAATTACGTTTAAAATAACTGCAATTATTATATTTTCTATTGCAAACTCCGCTCTTAAAGATAATAAGGTTGTTAAACTTCCTGGACCAGCAATTAAAGGAAAAGCAAGAGGAAAAACAGTAGCAGTAATTGCAGCAGAGCCATTACTATCGTCTTTATATAAAGTAATTCCTAAAATCATTTCTAAAGCAATAAAAAACAATATAAACGAACCAGCCACAGCAAAAGAGTTTACATCTATGCCTATTAAATTTAGTAAACTTTTACCTACAAAAAGAAATAAAATCATAATAAAACCAGCTATTAAAGAGGCTTTTTCAGATTGTATATGTCCTACTTTTTTACGTAAATCTATAATAATTGGAATGTTACCAATAATATCTATAACTGCAAATAATACCATAAAAGCAGTAATTATTTCTTTAAAATTAAAATTCATTTTAGTTGATTATTTTTTTGCAAAATTAGTTAACTAATTTAAGGAAGTTAAAATAAACAGTAAAAAATATTATTATTTTTGCAGCATGTTTCAACTAGGTAAAACAATTGTTTCTGAAGATATTATAGAAAAAGATTTTGTCTGTAATTTATCTGCATGTAAAGGTGCTTGTTGTGTAGATGGTGAAGCTGGTGCACCTTTAAGTAAAGAAGAAACTAAAATTTTAGAGGATATTTATCCAAAAGTAAAACCTTTTTTAAGAAAAGAAGGTATAGAGGTTATAGAAAAAGAAGGTGCTTGGATAACCAGTGAATGGGATGAATTAGAAACCCCTTTAATAAATGGAGCAGATTGTGCTTATGTTATTTTTGATGAAAAAAAGACAGCACTTTGTGGTATAGAAGAAGCTTACAATCAAGGAGAAATTGACTTTAAAAAGCCTATTTCTTGTCATTTGTATCCTGTAAGAGTTAAAGATTATAGTGAGTTTGCTGCTGTAAATTATCATAAATGGGAAATATGTGATGATGCTTGTTCTTTAGGAAAAGAATTACAAGTGCCTGTTTATAAATTTGTAAAACAAGCTTTAGTTAGAAAGTTTGGACAAGATTGGTATGATGAGCTAGAAAAAGTTGCTCAGAAATTATAATTAACCTTATTATAAAACCAATTATTAACTGTTTTTATTTTTTGGCACGTTAATTGTTTTAAGAAAATTTTAACAATTTAAAACTTTCTAATTATGAAAAACGTAAAAAAACTACCTACCAAACAATTAGAAAAGTTCTCAACCATTTTTACCCAGTTGGGGCTAGTACTGGTGTTATTTATTGTTTACCTAGCAATAGAACACGAAACTGAAGAAAAAAAACTTTCAGAAGTAAATTATGAAACCACTAAAAAGGTTTTTGTTGATCCAGATCAAGACATTGTTTTTGTAAAAGAAAAACAAACTAAACCTATTGATGAACCTAAAAGAACCGTTTTTATACCTGATGAACCTATAGAAAAAGGAGATAATCTTGTAAAAGAGACCATTATAGATGATCCTATAGATGAACCAGTGAAAGTTGATGTAGATCAACTTATAGAATTGGCAGATCCTCCAAAAGATCCAGAACCAGATAATGTACCCTATATTTCTATAGAAGAAGCTCCTGTTTTTAAAGGCTGTGAAGGTTTATCTAAATCAGAAAACAAAAAGTGTTTTGATAAACAAATGAATAAATTTATACAACGTAATTTTAATACATCATTAGCTAATGAACTTGGTTTACGTTCTGGAAAACATAAAATATTTACTCAATTTATTATTGATAAAAACGGAGAAGTTGTAGATATAAAAATTAGAGCTCCTCATCCTAAGTTAAAATCAGAAACACTTGGCACTATACAAAAACTTCCAAAATTTAAACCTGGAAGACAAAACAATAAATTTGTAAAAGTAAAATACACCTTACCTATTACTTTTCAAGTAGATTAAAAAGTAAAAAAGCATCCTATTTAGGATGCTTTTTTTAATTTATTAGTTTGGTATTAATAAGCTCTTTCATCATTACCTTCATAAAAGTTAATGAAGGCTTGGTTTACAACTCTCATACCTCCAGGAGTTGGGTAATTACCAGTAAAATACCAATCTCCTGTATGGTTAGGACAAGCTTTATGCAGTCCTTCTATTGTTTGATAAATAACTTCAACTTCTGCATTTATTTCTTCTGTTTTTAGCATTTGAGCAATTTTTGCAGAAATTTGATCTGCAGTAAAAGGCTTATAAACCTCTTTAACATGATTTATAATATCTACATCTTCTTTAGACTGTTGTGCTTTACACTTTTTATAAACTTCATCAATAATATTATATTGATTGGTTTCTTTTAACAATTCTAAAGCTGCTTTAAAAGCAATAAATGCCTCAATTCTAGCCATATCAATTCCATAACAATCTGGATATCTAATTTGAGGAGCAGAAGAAACTACTACTATTTTTTTAGGTTGTAGTCTATCTAAAATCTTTATAATACTCTTTTTAAGAGTTGTTCCACGAACAATACTATCATCTATAATAACTAAGTTATCAGTAGGTTTTACAACACCATATGTAATATCGTAAACATGCTCTACTAAATCGTCACGTGAGTTATCATCTGCAATAAAAGTTCTAAGTTTAGCATCTTTAATTGCTATTTTTTCGAAACGTGGTCTTTCAGAAAGAATTTCAGTTACTTTTTGAGCAGATAAACTTTTACCTCCTTCTAAAATTTTAGCTGTTTTTTGTTGATTTAATAAATCTTCTGCAGCTTCTGTCATCCCATAAAAAGAAGTTTCTGCTGTGTTTGGAATAAAAGAAAAAACAGAATTAGAAATATCTGAATTTATAGAATCTAAAACTTGAGGGAACACATATTTTCCTAAGTTTTTACGTTCTTCATAAATATCTGCATCACTTCCTCTAGAGAAATAAATACGCTCAAAAGAACAAGATTTTTTGTCTTTTGGTTCTTTTACTTTTTTAATAGAAACTTCTCCACTTTTTTTAATAATTAAAGCATGGCCTCTTTCTAATTCTTTAACCTTATCAATTTTAATATTAAAGACAGTTTGTATTACTGGTCTTTCTGAGGCAACAACAACTACTTCATCATCTTCATAAAAAAATGTTGGTCTAATTCCATTTGGATCTCTTAACACAAAAGCATCTCCATGACCAACTAAACCAGCCATTGCATAACCACCATCCCAATTTTTAGAAGATCTTTTTAAAACTTTTTTAAGGCTTAAATTTTCTTCTATAAAAGGTGATGCTTCTCTTTTGTTTAATCCTTTTTTCTTTGCCTTTTGATAAAGTTTACCTACTTCATCCTCTAAAAAGTGACCAATTTTTTCCATCACAGTTACAGTATCTGTAAACTCTTTTGGGTGCTGACCAAGCTCTACTAACTCTTGTAGCATTTGGTTAGAATTGGTCATGTTAAAATTACCAGCAACAATTAAGTTTTTATGTTTCCAGTTGCTTTGTCTTAAAAAAGGATGAACACTTTCTATCGAATTTTTTCCAAACGTACCATATCTTACATGCCCTAGAAATAAATTACCTATGTAAGGCATATTTTCTTCTTGCCAAGCAACATCATTTTTTTTCTCTGGAAAATTTTCGAAAACGCCATTAATTCGCTCATTTATTTGAGCAAAAATATCTTGTATAGGTTGCGATTTATTAGATCTAATTCTACTAACATATCTTGTACCAGGTTCTACATTAAATTTTACACTAGCAAAACCAGCACCATCTTGTCCACGATTATGCTGTTTTTCCATTAATAAATACATTTTATTTATTCCGTAAAAAGCAGAACCGTATTTATCCTTATAAAATTGTAAAGGCTTTTTTAAGCGAACAAGTGCAATACCACATTCATGTTTAATAGCGTCACTCATTATTTTTAATTTTCAGTTTTAAGATAAAAAAATCCGCATTTTTACACGCGGATTCTTTGTTTTAAGATAATTCTATATCAAATTGTGTTAAGTCTTTAAAAGACTGTAAACGATTTTTCACTTCTTTTTCTGTAAGCTCTTGCATTCGTTCTGTACCAAACTTTTCAACACAAAAAGAAGCTAAATTAGAGCCATAAATAATAGCATTCTTCATGTTATCAAAAGATACATCTTGTGTTTTTGTTAAATATCCACAGAAACCACCTGCAAAAGTATCTCCTGCTCCTGTTGGATCAAAAACTTCTGCTAATGGTAATGCTGGTGCAAAAAACATATTGCCTTCGTTAAATAATAACGCACCATGTTCTCCTTTTTTAATCACCACATATTTTGGCCCCATTTCATGGATTCTTTTTGCAGCATTCACTAAAGAATATTCTCCAGAAAGTTGTCTTGCCTCTTCGTCATTAATAGTAATAACATCTACTTTTTTTAATACATCATGTAGTTCGTTTAGAGAAATATCCATCCAAAAATTCATAGTATCTAATACTACTAATTTAGGTCTTTTAGACATTTGCTCTAAAACTGAAGCCTGCACTAATGGGTGTAAATTACCCAACATTACAATATCTGCATCTTTAAAATTTTCTGGAACTACTGGCTGAAAGTTTTCTAATACATTTAATTCAGTAATTAATGTATCTCTTGAGTTCATATCATTATGATATTTACCACTCCAGAAAAAAGTTTTGCCTTCTTTTATTATCTCAACACCATCAGTATTAATTCCTTTGGCATTCATCATGTCTAAATATTCTTGAGGGAAATCTCCTCCAACCACAGAAACAACTCCTGTTTCTACACCAAATTGGCTTGCTGCTAAACCTACAAAAGTTCCAGAACCACCAAGTATTTTATCTGTCTTTCCAAAAGGAGTTTCAATTGCATCAAAAGCTACTGTACCAACTGCTAATAATTTGCTCATTTCTTAAATATAATCAGTAATTTTGCACTTTGTAAATGCAAAAGATTTTAAATCACAAAAATAAGTTTAAAAAATGACTATCAAAGAAATACAAGAAGAAATTATTGACGAGTTTTCTATGTTTGATGATTGGATGGAACGTTATGAATATATCATAGAACTTGGCAAGTCTTTACCCATGATTGATGAACAATACAAATTAGATGAAAATTTAATAAAAGGTTGCCAGTCTAAAGTTTGGTTATTTTCTGAATTAGATAAAGATGTTGTAAAGTTTTCTGCAGATAGTGATGCTATTTTAACAAAAGGTATTGTTGCCTTATTACTGCGTGTTTATTCTAATCAAAAACCAGAAGATATTTTAACAGCAGAAACTCATTTTATAGATGAAATAGGTTTAAAAGAGCATTTGTCTCCAACAAGAGCAAATGGTTTAGTTTCTATGGTAAAACAAATTAAAATGTATGCAATTGCACAACAAGCTAAATTAGCAAACTAAGATTTTAAAAGATGACAGATAAAGAATTAGAAGAAATTGGAGATAAAATCATTCGAGTTTTAAAAACTATTTATGATCCAGAAATACCAGTAGATATCTACGAGTTAGGCTTAATTTATGATGTATTTGTTTCTGAAGAAAACGATGCTAAAATTTTAATGACTTTAACCTCACCTAATTGTCCAGTTGCAGAAACTTTACCAGTAGAAGTAGAAGAAAAAGTTAAGACACTAAAAGAAATTAACAATTGTGAGGTAGAAATTACTTTTGATCCTACTTGGACACAAGAAATGATGAGTGAAGAGGCAAAATTAGAGCTAGGAATGCTTTAATAAAACTAGGTAATCTTTCAAAAATAATGGCAGAAGAAATCATAAATAGGGTAGCAAATAGTAAGTTAAAAACGTTTGATTTAGAAGAAATATATCCAAAAGGAGAGCGAGTTTTATTTGATATTAAAGATTGGTTATTTCAAGAATTAATTTTAAAAGAACGAGATTTTAGAGTATTTGTAAAAAATCATGATTGGTCTCAATATAAAAATGCTTTTGTTGCTATAACTTGCTCTGCAGACGCAATAATACCTTCTTGGGCTTATATGTTAGTAGCATCAGAAGCTACTGTTTTTGCTAATAAAGTAGTTATAGGTAATTTAGAAACTTTAGAAACAGCTATTTACCAAGAGCTGCTTTCTTTTTTAGATTATTCAGAATTTGTTGATTCACCTGTTATCATAAAAGGTTGTGCAGATAAACCTATACCAAACTCCGCTTATGCTTTTTTAATTGGAAAATTACAACCTATAGCTAAAAGTATTATGTTTGGAGAAGCATGTTCTACAGTGCCTTTGTATAAATCTAGAAAATAATTTTTTTATTTTACAATCAATTTTATTTTTGTAGCAAAATCAATCAGTAACAATGAGACTCTTTTTAGTTCTCTATTTTTCTCTATTTTCATTACTGCTACTTTCTCAAGAAAAGAAAGAAAAAAAGCCAACTCCAAGATGGAAAATTCATGGTAGATTTGCTTTTATATTTAATCAATCTTCTTTTACAAATTGGGCTGCAGGTGGAGATAATACTGTAGCTGGGAACATAAATGTTAATTACGATTTTAACTACAAAAAAAACAATATTAACTGGGATACTAGGTTTATTACAAGTTATGGTCTTAGTTACATAAGTGATAAAGGTTATCGAAAAACAGATGATCGTTTTGAATTAAATACCATCTTAGGGGTTAAAACATCTACTTATTGGTTTTTTTCATTTATTGGAAATTTTAGAAGTCAATTTAATGATGGTTATAATTACAAAAAAGATCCACGAGAACTAGTATCACAATTCTTTTCTCCTGCATATTTAACTTTAGGGCCAGGAATGTTATGGAAAAAATCTGATGATTTAAGTTTAAACATAGCACCAGCAACTGCAAGATGGACTTTAGTAAACGACCAGTTTTCTGGAAAATATGGTGTAGAGCAAGGAAGAAATACAGCATTTGCTTTAGGTTTTAACTTATCTGGTTATTTCAAATTTGTTTTAATGGAAAATATAGAAATGGAGAATATTCTAAATTTATACTCAGATTATTTAGCACAAGTTGGTAATATAGATGTAGATTATCAAGCAAATATTAGATTTAAAGTAAATAGAAATATTAAAATGCATATGACTTTCCATACCATAGTTGATGATAATTCATCTAGTAAAATTCAATTTAGACAACTATTTGGGTTAGGGGTTAATTATAGTTTCCATGAAAAAGTTAGGTATTAGACTTTTGCCATCTAATTTTTAAAAAGTGTATTTTTACATAAAAATTAAAATAAAATCAAAATGAAAAAAATAATCATCTTTTTATTGTTGGTTGGTTTAAGCTTTTCTACAAACGCACAAACTGCTGATGAATTAAAAAAGGAATTAGCTTCTAAAAAAGATTCAATTTCTAAATTACAATCTAAAGCTTCTGCAATTCAAAAGAAAATTGATGCCTTACCTGGTTGGAGAAAAGGAGCTTTTGGTACTGTAGGTATGAGTCTTTCTGGTTTTAACAACTGGTATGCAAGAAATGCTCCTGATGCAGATGCAGGTAACATTGGAATTACTGTAAATGCTTTTGCAAACCTTATTCAAGATAAATTTTTCTGGAGAAATTCTATGAATATTAATTTAGGATGGGTGAAACTAGATGATAAATCTGTTTCTGGAGATGAAGGTTTTGATACAGCTACAGATGTTTTTAACATTAACTCATTATATGGTAGAAGATTAAATAAAAAATGGGCTGTTTCTGGATTATTAGAATATAGAACTACAATAATTGATAATTTTAATGACCCTGGATATTTAGATTTTGGTGCTGGTTTTACTTGGACACCAACTAGTAACTTAGTTGTTGTATTACATCCAGGAAACTACAATTTTGTGTTTAGTAGTGGTAACACCGTTTTTGAATCTTCTTTAGGTGCAAAAATATTAGCAGATTATAATGCTAAGTTTAATAAGTTAAGTTTAAAATCTAATCTATCTATATTTCAAAGTTATGATAGTAGTGATTTATCTAACTGGACATGGACCAATGCTTTAGGTTATACTTTATGGAAAGGTATTGGTTTAGGTTTTGAATTTGGTTTACGTAATAATAAACAAGAAGCATTAAATAATGCCTTAATTTCAGATCCAACTGCAACTTTTGCTAGTTTAGATAACAAATTACAAAGTTATTGGTTATTTGGTTTAAGTTATTCGTTCTAATAAAATCATTACAAAAATAAAACCTCAAGAAATACTTGAGGTTTTATTTTTATGTATTTTTACAATCTAAATTTCTGTGAATGACATTATTAATTATTTACGCTACTATTTCTATTTTCTTTTCTTTTCTATGTTCAATTTTAGAAGCTGTATTATTAAGTATAACACCAACTTTTATTAACATAAAAAAGAGCGAAGGGCATGAATATGCAACAGAATTAGAAATCTTAAAAAAGGATGTAGATAAACCATTAATTGCTATTTTAACTATAAACACTATTGCTCATACTGTAGGTGCAATTTTGGTTGGTGTACAAGCTAAAGTTGCTTATGCAGAAATGTATGGTTCTACAACTAGGTCTTTGTTTGGCATTCAATTTACAGAAGACATTATGGTTGGTGTAGTTTCTACATTAATGACCATTTTAATTTTAGTGGCCTCAGAAATTATACCTAAAACTATTGGAGCAACTTATTGGAGAGGTTTAGCAAATTTTACTTCTAAGGCTTTAAAAGTGATGATTTTTCCATTAAAATACACAGGTATTCTTTGGATTTTACAACTTACAACCAAATTAATAGGAGGTAAAGGTCATGGAAGTATTTTAAGTAGAGAAAGCTTTTTAGTAATGGCAGATATGGCTGAAAAAGAAGGTGTTTTTCAAAAAAATGAAAGTAAGGTTATTAGAAATTTATTAGGTTTTAAAGAGATCAAAGTAAATGATGTAATGACACCAAGGTCTGTTTTAGAAACTGCTGATGAGACACAAACCATTGTTTCTTTTTATGAAGCACATAAAGATTTACAATTTTCTAGAATTCCTATTTATGCAGAAAACCCTGATGAAATAACAGGTTATTTCTTAAAAGCAAATCTTTTAGAAGCTCTTGTACAAGGTAAAGGTAAAGAACCTTTATCTTCTATAAAAAGAGATATTTTGGTTACAGACAGAGAATTATCTATCCCAGATTTATTTGATAAATTGATAAAAGAAAAAGAACATATTGCATTAGTAGTTGATGAATATGGCTCTGTAAGTGGTTTAGTTTCTCAAGAAGATGTTATAGAAACTTTATTAGGCCTAGAAATTATGGATGAAACAGATAATGTTGCAGACTTGCAGGCTTTAGCCAAAAAATCTTGGAAAAATAGAGTAAAAAATCTAGGGATTATAAAAAATAATAACGATTAATAGCTAGTACTTATTAGTTCATTAACTTCTTTTTGACTTAATTTAATTAAATAATACATTCCATAAATAAAACAAGGTAATGTTAAAACAACTAAGTAAATAAAGTCATTAACATCAGTATAATTAGTCCCGTTTTTAGTTAAAAGTGATTTTTCAGTCACAAAAATTTCTAAAACAGAAGGGACATTAATAAGAAAGTGAATTAATATACTAGGCCATATCTTTTTGGTTAATAATAATAATGTCCCCATTAAAAAACCAATAAAAAAAGAGTATAAAACCTGAGCCATTTCTCCATAATAACCTTGATTGTAAATTATTAAGTGTGATAATCCAAAAATAATAGAGCTAGCTAAGACACAAAGAATAAGTGATTTTTTATTTTTTGCTATCTTTTTAATTAATACTGATTGCAAAAAACTTCTGAACATTAATTCTTCTAAAAATGCAATAGAAAACACCCAAAAGATTAAAACTATCCAATTTAATACAGAGATTTTTGAAAATAAGACATAACTAGGATATAATAATTCTCCAATTACAATTATATAAAGAGGAAAAATAAATAATACCCAATGCTTAACTTTACTTTTGTTGAAACCTCCTAATTTCTTTACATTAAAAAAAGATATTAATTTGATTGTAATTACTCCAAAAATCAGATTAAATACGGTGTATAGCGAATATTTAATACTAGCTTTAATAAAGCCATTATCTGTAAATAAATAAACACCCTTTTTTTTTAATTTAATAAATAAAAAATATAGTAATATATAACTTAAAGTATAGAGAAGAGGATAGTTTTTAATATTAGACTTAACTTTTAATAACAAGAGATTATTTTTTCATTAAATAGTATTTTACTCCTCTTTATATTCGTAATACAAAAAGTCGTTATAAGGAAAACGTTGAATATGAATTTTCTTTACTTCTTCATAAACCAACTCTTTAAAATCGTCTAAATTTTCTTTATTTAAAGCAGAGATAAAAATAGATTCAACATCATTTTTATTCATCCAAGTTTTTTTCCAATCTTGTAAAGTATAATGCTCTTTAGTTTTTTCTGTTACTAAATCATCTTCATCAATGGTTTCATGCTCATAAGCATCAATCTTATTAAAAACCATTACTGTAGGTTTATCATCGCTTTTTATATCTGTTAAAATAGCATTTACAGAGGCTATATGATCTTCAAAATTTGGATGAGAAATATCTACAACATGTAATAATAAATCTGCTTCACGTACTTCATCTAAAGTAGATTTAAATGATTCTACTAATTGTGTTGGCAATTTTCTAATAAATCCAACAGTATCTGTCATTAAAAAAGGAATGTTCTTAATCACAACTTTTCTAACAGTTGTATCTAAAGTTGCAAAAAGTTTATTTTCTGCAAAAACCTCACTTTTACTAATAACGTTCATTAAAGTTGATTTACCAACATTAGTATACCCAACTAAAGCAACTCTAACCATTTTACCTCTATTCTTTCTTTGAACAGCCATTTGCTTATCTATGGTCTGTAAACGCTTTTTTAGTAAAGTAATTTTATCACGAATAATACGTCTATCTGTTTCAATTTCTGTTTCTCCAGGTCCACGCATTCCAATTCCCCCTTTTTGTTTATCTAAGTGAGTCCAAAGCCTTGTTAAACGAGGTAATAAATATTCGTGTTGTGCTAATTCTACTTGAGTTTTTGCAGAACTTGTTTGTGCTCTTTGAGCAAAAATATCTAAGATTAAATTGGTTCTATCTAAAATTTTACAATCTAAGATTTTCTCTATGTTTCTTAATTGAGCAGGAGATAATTCATCATCAAAAATAGCAGTACCAATGTCATGAGTTTTAATATAATCTCTAACATCTTCTAGCTTACCTGTTCCCAAAAATGTTTTTGGGTTAGGTCTGTCTAGTTTTTGAACAAAGCGTTTTACAGGCACACCACCTGCAGTATGCGTTAAAAACTCTAACTCATCTAAATATTCTTCAGATTTAGTTTCGTCTTGTAATTGGGTAATGACGCCAATTAAAACAGCTTTTTCAGAAATGGCTTCTTTTGCATCTATCATAGACTACAAAAGTACGAACAAAACTTTTGAAATAGTCATAAAAAAATCCTCAACAATGTTGAGGACTCTTTAATTAATTCAAATTTACACTATTTATTGTTGACTTCTTCTTTTTAAGAATTTTTAGCACTGCAAAAATATGACCATAATTGTAGTTTAAAGTTATTTGAAAGTTAAATAAAGGCAATCTTAAAGTTATTCTAATTTTATATTTTTATAGAAATTACCATTTATGTTAAAAAACATACTATATCCTCATAGAAAAAAAAGCATCTCTACGATTGCGTTTTATAATGTTGAAAATTTATTTCATCCAGATGATGATGTAAAAACTAAGGATGATGATTTTACACCAGAAGGAAAAAGAAATTGGACTTTAAAAAGGTATAAACGTAAAATAAAAAAGTTAGGTTCTGTAATCTCTAAATTAGGGGTGAATAGATCTAAAACTCCTCCAATAATTGTTGGTTTAGTAGAGGTAGAAAGTGCAAGAGTGGTAGACGATTTAACAAACTCTTCTTTACTAAGAAAATATAGTTACGATTTTGTACACCATAATTCACCTGATGAAAGAGGTATAGATGTGGCACTCTTATATAATAGAGTTGCTTTTGATTATATAGGCTCAACAACGTATCCTGTTTTTTTAGAAAATGAAGAAGGAGAAAGAGATTATACAAGAGATATTTTAAAAGTAAGTGGATATTTACATGGCGAATTAACTCATATTTTAGTAAATCATTGGCCATCTAGAAGAGCAGGAGCAGAAGAAACCGAACATAAGAGAATTACTGCAGCAAAAACTGTAAGAAGAGTTATTGATGAAATTTATGATGATGAAATGGATCCAAAAATTATTATCATGGGCGATTTTAATGATGATCCAAATAGTAAAAGTATAAATGAATTTTTAGTTGGTGATGATTTGTATAATCCTATGGAAAGTTTGTTTGATAGAGAAAAGTATGGTTCGTTAACCTATAATGGAAAATGGAATTTATTTGACCAAATTATATTTTCTAAAAATTTTTTAGAGAAAAAAGAAGACAACTACTCATTTTACTATGCATCAGTTTTTAATAAAAGATGGATGAAAATTCATAGAGGTAAATTTAAAGGGAATCCTTTTAGAACATATGTAGGAAGATGGTACCAAGGAGGGTTTTCAGATCATTTTCCTGTGTATGCTTTTCTGAAAAAAGAGAGTTAATCTTTCCCAACATTTTTAAAAGCTTCTTTTAGCTTTTCATCATTTATAATATACTTTTTGTATTTACCATCTTTATATCTATAATAAATAAATAAAGGCATAAAAATAAATGAAAGATACAAGACACCTAATCCCATTACTACTTGCGCTTTTTCGTGTTCTGTATTTATTAAATATGCACCAGTTATCATCCAGACAATAAAGATGACAAACATAATTTTTAATGCTAACTTCATATTACAAAACTACAAAAGTTCTATCTTTAAAACTTAATTTTCTTTTTATGAAATACATTTCAGTATTTTTGATTTGTTGGGCAATTAGTAATTGTCAACATACAGAAAAATCAACTAAAATGAAGAAAAAAACTGTAATTGCACATAGAGGAGCTTCTGGTTATTTACCTGAACACACGTTAGAAGCTAAAGCTATGGCTCATACTATGAATGTTGATTTTATAGAACAAGATTTGGTGTTGAGTAAAGATAATGTACCTATTGTTATACATGATATTTATTTAGATGATGTAACTAATGTTGCAATAGTATACCCAGAAAAGAGTAGGGCAGATGGTCGTTTTTATGTGATAGATTTTACATTTGAAGAATTAAAAAAACTTAAAGTTACTGAGCGTTTTAACCCAAAAACAGGAGAGCAAGTTTATAAAAACAGATATCCAATATGGAAAGGCAATTTTCAATTTCATTCTCTCCAAGAAGAAATTGAATTAATACAAGGTTTAAACAAAAGCACCCATAAAAATATTGGAATTTATCCTGAGATTAAAAACCCTGCATTTCATCAAAAAGAAGGAAAGCAAATTTCTGAAATTGTATTAAAAATACTAGCAGATTATGGTTACAAAACCCAAAAAGACAATTGCATTTTACAATGTTTTGATGCTAAAGAATTAGAACGAATTCGTACAGCATTAAAATCTGAATTGTTTTTAGTGCAATTAATGGAGTATCCAGAAGAAACGAATCAATTAGCCCATTTTGCTACTTATGCAAATGGTATTGGGCCTTGGTACAAACAAATTTTAGACAAAAAAACAGATGGTAATTTTACGTTTACTTCTTTAGTGAATAATGCTCATAAATTGGATTTAGTTGTCCATCCTTACACGTTTAGAGCAGATGCTTTAGATGAATTTTCTTCTTTTGATGAAATGCTTCAAACTATTTTAATAGACGCAAAAGCAGATGGAGGTTTTACAGATTTCCCAGATAAAATGGTTGACTTTTTAAAATAAAAAAATGAAAAAAATTGCTTACGAAATAGAACAGAATAACAATGAGCTTTATTTAACTAAAGAAAATTCTAAAGAACTTATTTTTAGTTCTTTTTGGTATATGGAGTTTGGAAAAACTTGTGCAGAAATTAAAGATGCTAAAGAAAATAAACTTTATACAGTTACAAAGAAGTTTCAGTTTTGGAAATGGAGAATGGTATATTTAATTTCTCAGAATTTTAAAGATATGACTCTGTTAATTTCTCAAAATACAAGAAATACAATTTTTAAAATTGAATTACTTTCTGGTAATTATGAGATAAAAGTTCATTACAAAAAGAAAAAATCTATTTATAAAAATACTATTAAAATTGCTGAATTTGACGAATCTACAGCAGAGAATAATTTAATAAAAGTACTAGTTTCTGAGAAAGAAGAATTAGAGAGAGTATTTTTATTGTATGCTTGTTTGTTAATAGGTGTAAATGATTTTACCTCAAAAACAGTTTTAAGAAGCCAAAAACAATTAGAGAAAAATGAAGAACCGTGGTTCTAATTTTTTTAAGAAGTAACTTCTATTAATTTTTTTCTATAAGCAGTTAGCAGCTTAGATTTTGATATAAAACCAACATATTTACCATCTTTAACTACAGGTAAATTCCAAGCATCACTATCTTTAAATTTTTGCATTACTTTTTGCACAGAATCTTCATAAAAAATAATTTCTGGTGCAGATTTCATAAGGGTTTCTACAGCTACAGAATTGTACATATCAGCATCAAACATAATAGATCTTATATCATCTAATAAAACGATTCCTAAAAATCGTTCTGATTCTTTATGTATTACAGGAAATATATTTCTAGTAGATTTTGCTACAGCAAATTTTAGCATTTCTCCCAATAACATCTCTGGATAAACAGGTTTAAAATTGGTTTCAATAAGCGTGTTAATACGCATCATCATTAACACATTTTTGTCTTTGTTGTGTGTTATTAGCTCTCCTTTTTTGGCAAGTTCAACAGTATAAATTGAGTTAGAAATAAAGTATTTTGTAAATGCAAAACTAATAGCAGCTACTAACATTAAAGGTACAAATAACTCATAACCTCCAGTAATTTCAGCAATTAAGAATATGGCTGTTAATGGAGCATGCAGCACTCCAGCCATTAATCCTGTCATACCAATTAAAGTAAAATTACTTTCTGAAACACTGCCCCCTAAGGTGTTAATGATTTTAGCAAATAAATTTCCTAAAGCAGAACCCATAAAAAGTGTAGGAATAAAAATACCTCCAACTCCACCAGCTGCGAATGTGGTTGTCATTGCTATGGCTTTAAAAACAGCAATTAAGAAAAGAAACCCAATAACAACCCAAATATTAGTTAAGTCTACTTTATAAGGTATATCTGCTAAAGCAGCAGTTGAATTTCCATTTAAAAGATTATTGATAAAACCATAACCTTCACCATATAAAGGCGGAATTAAATACAATAGTAAACCTATTGCAAAACCTCCAATAATTAATCTATGCATAGGTTTTTTAAAAAATTTAAAAAACTTGGTAATTTTAAAGTAAATTTTTGAAAAATACACAGAAGCTACTCCTGTACCAAATCCTAAAATAATGTAATAAAAAATGTCTTTGGTTTGGAAAGCATCAATCAATTTAAAACCAAATAAAGCATCTTTTTCAAAGAAAAAATAAGAAGTAATTACAGCAGAAACAGAAGCTAATAATAAAGGAACTAAAGAGGCAAAAGCTAGGTCTAAACTAAAAATTTCTACTGCAAAAATAATGGCTGCTACTGGTGCTTTAAACATAGAAGACATAGCTCCTGCAGTGGCACAACCAATAAGCAACATTCTTGTTTTAGCGTTCATATGAAATAATTGTGACACATAAGAACCTAAAGCTGCACCTGTACTAACTGCAGGTCCTTGTAAACCTGCTGAACCACCAAAACCAACAGTTATTGGAGCTGTAATTAGAGAAGCATACATTTTGTATTTCTCTATAATTCCATTTCTTTTAGAAACTGCATGTAGTGTAGTAGAAATACCATGACCAATTTCTTTTTTTATGATTTTCTTTTTGATGTAATACACCAAGATTAAACCAATGATAGGAAAGATAAAATATAAAGAATAATGAATATCTTTAATAAACCTGCCTTCTAAAACTTCTTCGAAAAAGAAAGTTAAGTTCTTTAAAATGGCAGTTCCTAAGCCTGCCAATAAACCAACTAAAACACTTAATACATAAATAAACTGGCGTTCAGAAATATATTTATATCTCCAAATTAAAATTTGCTTTAAATATTTATTTTTTGTGGGCATTTACTTTTTAGTTGATAAAAAATCAGTACCTAAATAACCATCATCTTTATTGTAATACCAAGCTCTGTTTTTGGGCATTTTTATACCATTAATAATTTCTAAGCCTGACAATAAAATGTATTCTCCACTTTCTTTAGTGTCTTTAAAAAACTGATAAACCTCCATAGCATAAGTTGTAGGATCAAAATAAAAATACCAAGTATGTTTTCCTATTTCTTTAGGATAGGTAACTTTTAAAACTAAATACTCTTTTTCTTTAAACTTTTTTCTTTCTACTTTTTTGTGGATGATAGTACCTTCGTCTTTTAATTTCATAGGCAAACCATACAAATAGGTGTAATAGTTTTTATATAAATTCGCTTTTTTACAGTCTTCTTCTATTTTCTTTTTCCATTCTTCTTCAGTCAACTCCTTCTTAAATTGTAATCCTATTGTTGAAGTAGAACATTTGCTTTTATTTAATTCATAAATAGTCGAAATAGAATCTCTTTTAGCTCTTACTCTAAAATATTCATTTGGTAAGTTGATAGTGATTTTGCTTTCTCTATCATTTTTATTTGGAGTTTTCATAGTAACATAAAAAGTACCAGAAAATGTTGACCAATTGTTATTTGGGTCATGAAATTTTATAGCTCTATTTAATAATTCTTCACCAGTAATTTCTTGAGAAAAATTAGTTAGGCTACAAAGTATAAAGAGAAGTATGATTAGTTTTTTCATAACTTAAATGTAATAAAAAATCCCGCTTTTAGCGGGATTTTTTAGTTATTCTTCAATCTCAACTCTGAGATTTAATTCTTTTAATTGTTCATCATCTATAAATGCAGGAGCATCAATCATGACATCTCTTCCAGAATTGTTTTTTGGGAACGCAATAAAATCTCTGATGGTTTCTTGTCCTCCTAAAATGGCAACCAATCTGTCTAAACCAAAAGCTAATCCTCCATGAGGTGGAGCACCATATTCAAAAGCATCCATTAAAAACCCAAATTGAGCCTTAGCTTCTTCTTCTGAAAAACCTAAATGTTTTAACATGGTTGCTTGCGTAGCTTTGTCATGTATTCTTATAGAACCTCCACCAATTTCATTACCATTTAATACTAAATCGTAAGCATTGGCTTTTACTTCACCTGGTTTTGTGTCTAATAATTCTATTTGACCTGGTTTTGGTGATGTAAATGGATGATGCATAGCATGATAATGACCAGTTTCTTCATCTAATTCTAATAATGGGAAATCTACAACCCAAAGTGGAGCAAATTCATTGGGTTTACGTAAACCTAATTCTTCTGCCAAATGCATACGTAGTGCAGACAATTGAGCTCTTACTTTATTAGTTTCACCAGATAAAATACAAATTAAATCACCTGTTTTTGCACCTGTTACTTCAGCCCATTTTGCTAAATCTTCTTGGTCGTAAAATTTATCTACAGAACTTTTAAAAGTACCATCTTCATTTATTCTACAATATACCATTCCTAAAGCACCAACTTGAGGTCTTTTTACCCATTTAATTAAGTTATCTATTTGCTTTCTTGTGTAATTGTTTCCTCCAGGAACTGCAATACCAACTACTAATTCTGAGTTGTTAAAAACGCCAAAATCTTTATGTTGAGTAACTTCATTTAACTCACCAAATTGCATTCCAAATCTAATATCTGGTTTGTCATTTCCATACAAACGCATAGCATCATCATATTGCATTCTTGGAAATTTATCTACTTCAACTCCGTTAATTTCTTTTAATAAATGACGTGTTAAGCCTTCAAAAATATTTAGGATATCTTCTTGCTCTACAAAGGCCATTTCACAGTCTATCTGTGTAAATTCTGGTTGTCTGTCTGCACGTAAATCTTCGTCTCTAAAACATTTTACAATCTGAAAATATTTATCCATTCCACCAACCATTAAGAGTTGTTTAAAGGTTTGAGGAGATTGAGGTAATGCATAAAACTGACCTTCATTCATTCTGCTTGGTACCACAAAATCACGAGCACCTTCTGGAGTAGATTTAATTAAATAAGGAGTTTCAACCTCAATAAATGCTTGGTCAGATAAGTATTTACGAACTTCCATAGTTACTTTATGACGAAAGATTAAGCTGTCTTTTACAGGATTTCTTCTTATATCTAAGTATCTGTATTTCATTCTAATATCTTCTCCACCATCAGTTTTATCTTCGATTGTAAAAGGTGGCAACTTAGCTGCATTTAAAATTTCTAGTTCAGAAACTAAAACTTCTATTGCACCTGTTGGCATTTTATCGTTTTTAGACTCACGCTCAATAACACTACCTTTTACCTGAATTACAAACTCTCTTCCTAAAGACTTTGCTTTTTCCATCATTTCTGCAGGAGTGCGTTCTTCATCAAAAATCAATTGCGTAATTCCATATCTATCACGTAAATCTACCCAAATCATGAAACCCTTATCACGACTTTTTTGCACCCAACCTGCTAACGTTACTTCTGTATTGATATGTGATGCTCTTAACTCACCACAAGAATGACTTCTGTACATATAAATTTTAAATTTATTATGCTGAACATGTTTCAGCATCTACTTTTAAAGTGCTGCAAAATTAATCAAATTAAAAGAATTATGAATAGTTTTATAAATTGAATTATAACTAGAATTTCTTTGTAAATTTGAGGTATGAGCGTAGTTAATATTCAAGAAAAGTTTAATTTGTTCGAAGATCAATGGTCACCTAAAAAAATTGGTGAATTAAATGGGCAACAAATTTTATTGGCAAAAATAAAAGGAGAATTTGTTTTTCATAAACATGACAATGAAGACGAATTATTTTTAGTGAAAAAAGGAGTCTTAGAAATGCATTTGCGTGATGAAATAATCACTATAAATGAAGGAGAATTTTATATTGTACCTAAAGGTGTAGAGCATAAACCAGTTGCTAAAGAAGAGGTACATATATTATTATTTGAGCCATTATCTACTAAACACACAGGAGATATTGTTGCTGATATTACTGTGGAAACTTATGAATCCATATAGCAATTAGCCTTTGGCTTTTAGCTATTAGTTAAAATATAAATTTAGTTCAGGCTAAAAGCAAATAGCCAAGAGCAAAAAGCTAAAAAAATGAAACTATACTTAGTACCCACTCCAATAGGTAATTTAGAAGATATGACTTTTAGAGCTATTAAAGTTTTAAAAGAAGTTGATTTTATTTTAGCTGAAGACACAAGAACCAGTGGAAAACTTTTAAAACATTTTGATATAGCTACGCACATGCATAGTCATCATATGCATAATGAGCATAAATCTAAAGAGGGCATTTTACAACGTATAAAAAACGGAGAAACTTGTGCAGTTATTTCAGATGCTGGTACTCCTGCTATTTCAGATCCTGGTTTTTTATTAACGAGAGCTTGTGTAGAAAACGACATAGAAGTAGAATGCTTACCAGGTGCAACTGCTTTTGTACCTGCTTTAGTAAATTCGGGTTTACCCAATGATAAGTTTGTTTTTGAAGGCTTTTTACCTGTAAAAAAAGGAAGACAAACGCGTTTAAAAATACTTGCTGAGGAAACTAGAACTATGATTTTTTATGAATCTCCACATAAACTTTTAAAAACACTATCTAATTTTGTTGAATATTTTGGAGCAGATAGAAGAGTATCTGTTTCAAGAGAACTTACAAAACTATTTGAAGAAACCATTAGAGGAACAGCAACAGAAGTTTTAGCATATTACACTAAAAAACCAGCAAAAGGTGAAATTGTAATTGTTGTTGAAGGGAAAAAATAAATAGAAATAACATAAATAAAAAAACCTCATGCTTGCATGAGGTTTTTTTAAATTATTAATCTAATCCACCTTTTCTTTGTGGAGATCTTGGTTTTGGCCAAGTTCTTTGTTTTCCTGTTCTTGGATTTATAGGTAAAACAATTTTTTCTCTAGAAGTTTTTTCTGGATCTTCACTAGCCATGTACGCTAAAATTGCTGTAAGAATAACGTTATTTCTTACATCATCAAACACAATTTTATCATAGGTATCTCTGTTGGTATGCCAAGTATAATTCCAATAAGACCAGCTTAAAGAACTTAAACTAAAACCTGGAGCACCAGCAGCTACAAAAGCTGCATAATCAGATCCTCCTCCTCCTGGAGTTCCAGGAAAAGTCGTTTCTATATGTTTGCTAATATCTCTTGGCACTGCATTTAACCAACGACCTAAATAATCATAAGAATGTAAAAATCCTTGACCAGATAATCTTACTACCCTACCTGTTCCATTATCTTGATTAAATAAAGCTTGTACGTTTTTTACAATTTCTGGATGATCTTCTACAAAAGCTCTAGAACCATTTAAACCTTGTTCTTCACTTCCCCAATGACCAACTAAAATGGTTCTTTTTGGGTTTGGATACATTTTCTTTAAAATACGCATTGCTTCCATCATAACTAAAGTACCTGTTCCATTATCTGTAGCTCCTGTTCCTCCATCCCAAGAATCGAAATGCGCAGATAAAATTACGTACTCATCTGGTTTTTCAGTTCCTTTAATTTCTGCAATCGTATTGAACGTTGGTACTTTACCTAGTTCTTTAGATTTAGCCACTATTTTAATTTGAGGCTTATCTCCATACTCAACCATTCTATATAACATTCCATAATCTTCTAACTCTAAATCTACTGTTGGAATTGTTTTAGTTCTTGCACTAAAAATTTTATTGACTCCAAAACCATTAGACCACCTAGAAGCTACAATACCAACTGCACCTGCTTTTTCTAATTCTGTAGTTAAGCTTCTACCAAAACCTATATTGCTTAAATTTTTTCTCCAAGCTTTGGTTTGCTCATCTCTTTCTTTTTTCATTTTTTCGAAAGATTCTTCTGTTGCAAACTCTTCCCAGTTGTAGTTAGGTCTTCCTGTTGGTTGATTCATAGAAATCATGACTAATTTTCCTTTTACATTTGGCAACCATTTCTTAAACTCTTCTTGATTATTTACCATTGGTAAAGTAATCAATTCTGCAGTTACTCCTTGATCTGAAGTACTTGGGTTCCAAGCCAATTGTGTACCTCTTAAAGATTGCACTCTTGGGTAAACCATGTCTATATGAGTAATTCCACGTTCCCAACCACGCCATTCACCCCATTTTTCATTTCTGGCAGAAATGTCCCAAGCTTTATATTTAGCAACTGCCCAATCATTGGCTTGTTTCATTTGTGGTGTACCTACTAATCTAGGCCCAATAACATCCATTAGTTCGTGACCTAAATTTTTTAATTGTGAGTTTTCGTTAGCTTCTTTAATAATACTCTCTACAATTGCATCTTTTTTTTGAGCTTGCAATGCTATTGCTGAAAGAAATAGTATTACTGTAATTTTAAAAATTTTATTCATTTTATTAAATTTAGTTGATTAATATTTTGATCCATTGTGTTTACCTACCTCAAAACCATGCTTTCCTAAATATTGATTTCCACTATCTATTGCATCTTCTTCTAGAGTAGTTCCCATAGAATCATTCCATCTATTTAGATAACCAAATAAAGAAATAACACCTAACATTTCTACAATTTCACCTTCATCCCAGTATTTATAAAGTTCATTTTTTATGTCTACATTTACGGCATTTGGCACCATAGATGCAGCTAAAGAAAAGTCTAAGGCTGCACGTTCTGCATCAGAAAATGCAGGATGTGTTTTATATTCCCAAATATTGTCTAGTTGTTCTTGCTCTGCTCCATAACGTTCTGCTGCTCTAATAGCATGTGCTTGGCAATACCTACAGCCAGTTGCATTACTAGATACCCAAGCAATCATTCTTTTTAAAGCAGAAGTAACTCTACCTTCATTAGCCATTACAGCTTTGTTAAGGTTTATAAAGGCTTTAGAAATGGCTGGTCTTCTTTGCATGGTTAGCACAGAATTAGGACAAAACCCTAAAGTTTCATTAAAAAATTCTGCTAATTTTTTTGTTTCTAAATCGTGTTCTGCTCCTAAAGGTGTTACTAATGGCATGTGTTAAAGTATTATCTAATTAAACTTATGTTTCCAAATTTTTCTAAAGAATATCCATTGATATCAGTTAAAACAACTCTAAACCAGTAGGTGTTAGAAGGCATTTTTTTACCTCCAAAATTACCATCCCAACCTTGACTGTTTTGTTCTATGGTATATAATAGATTTCCAAATCTGTTGTAAATATAAATATTTGATTTTGTGTAAAAACTTCTATCAAATCCATTTATTTGCCAAAGATCATTTTCTCCATCTCCATTTGGCGTAAAGAATTTTGGATAGGCTAAAATAGAAAACTGATATTCTTGAATTCCACAACCTCCTTTGTCTCTTATGTATAAAGTATGTATCCCTGGAGATAGATTATCAGAAAAACGATTATCTGAATATACTCCATTTATATCATCTAAAGAAAACTCATAATCACCACTACCAATATTTAAATTTGCAATTTGAATGGAGTTATTAATGGAATCATCTGTAATAATTACATCTTCTTTAGTAAGGTTTGATTTTTCTGAATCTTTTACAATTATGGTTTGTTCAGGAGAAGTACAACCAGCAGAAGAAACTGCACTTACTGTATAAGTACCAGATTCTGTAACATTTACTGTTGAGCTATTTGTGTCTAATAGGCCACCGTTTTTTTTCCAAATATATCTATATATTCCTGCTGGATTTGTTGTTTTTAAATCAACATTTCCAATGTCTTTACAAAGAATATAGTTTTCTTTTTCTAAATAAAAAGTAGGAATTTCTGTATCTAAAAAAGCAGTAACTTCTTTTCTAGTTAGTGATGTACAGCCATTATAATTAGCTTCTACAAAATAGCTTTTCGTATTATTTAGTACTGGTGTTGTAAAGTTATCACCTATAAATATTGGTACATTACTTGTTGATGTTTCATACCAATAAACATCTCCTTCTGAAGATTCTGCACTTAAAATAGCACTTCCAGAACAAATTGTTGCATCTGTAGTACTTGTTATGGTTGGATTATCTTTTACAGTTACTTGAACTGGCTTTCTAACGAAGTTTCTACATCCGTTAAATAAAATAGAAACATAGTAAATGGTAGAATTAGTTAAAAAAGGTGTATTAAAACTTTCTCCTGTGTAAATTGGGTTACCTCCAAATTGATTTTCAAACCACTCTACTTCACCATGACTAGCTTTTGCCTCTAAAGTTGTACTCCCTAAAACACAAATTTCTGAATCGTTTGTAGCAATAATTTGTGGTATAAATATACTTGTAGTTGCAACAATTGCTAATGGGGGGTCTCCAGGTTTACCATACTCAACAATATAACCTTTAGGAATGTAAAGACCAGAACCACCAAAATCTGGTAAATCATTCCAAGATCCAATGATAGCATTAGGAACATTATTATCAGTAATGTGAGCATAATCTTCATTTCCTCCTTGGTCATTTGGTTCATTTCGATTCCAAAACGCAAAATTTGGTGTAGTACCACTTTCTCTTCCTCTCCAAAAAATAGTTCCTGCTTCAGGGCCTGTAACCCATTTCCAAATACCTTCTGTTTCTTCATCACTTGCACCAATCCAACCAGTACCAGAAGCTTGTTTACCAGCAAAGTCAGACTCTTCTTGACTTGTTAATGTAGCTAAGTAACCAGTTCTACCAAAATAAGTTCTATTTTCGGCATCAACTTTTGCTTGCGACCATCTAATTCTTTCTTCTTCAACAAATTCATAGAAGTGGTCAGTTGATGGGAGATAATTAACATCACCAATTGATAATGAAAAAAACTTCTCTGGAGTAGGATTTCCTAACCTTGAACTAAAAACAACATCTTTAACGGCTTTTTCAAGTTCAGAGATTAGCATTAATCCTCCAATTCTTGGAGTTAAACTTAACTTTCCTTCATCTAGATCCCAAGTGGTACTTATATTTTGATGCGTTCCTGTTAATCTTAATTCATCTGCATTTTTTTGATATCCTTCAGAAATTTGAATATAAAATGCTGATATATAAATATCATCTGGATCTGTTATAGTAAAATCTGTTACAATATTAATCGAATTTCCAGGACAAAAAACTTGTCTTCCTGAAGCTGTGATTGAAGGCGCTTCATCTGTTTGAGAATAACAAATACAGCCGCTTAAAAAGAGAATGAAATAGGGGATAATATTTTTAAAATTTACAGATTTATTCATTTTAATGAAGAACTTCTATACGTTTTATTATTTTTGTTATAAAGCACAAGTTAAGACTTGAAATTTTAATAAATAAAAAATTATGGTTAAAAATTTAGTTACTACAAAATGGACTCAGAAATCTCAATTTGAAACAGATAATCCTAGTGGTTATAAATTTACAATGTTCGATAAATCTCAAGATAATGGAGATGTTGTTGGTTTTGCGCCTAAAGCTTTAATGCTATCTTCTTTAGCAGGTTGTTCTGGTTTAGATGTGGTTTCTTTATTAGAAAAAATGAGAGCTGAAGTAGCAGATTTTTATATAGAAGTTTCAGGAGAATTAACAGACGAACATCCTAAATATTACCACAAAGTAAAAGTAGATTATCATTTTTCTGACGTTAATTTACAAGAAGATAAAATTCAAAAAGCAGTAAACTTATCTGTTACTAAATACTGTGGAGTAATGGAAATGTTTAGAAGATTTGCTACAGTAGAAACAGAAATTCATTTACATAAAAAAGAAGTATAAAAATCCTATCTATTGCTATGAGATGGACCTTAAAAAAAGAACCAGAAAAAGAAAAAATAGACAAATTATCTAGAGAATTACAAGTAGATTCAGGTATTGCAAAAATACTTTGTCAACGACAAATCGAAACTTTTGAGGAAGCTAAAAAATTTTTTCGCCCTAATTTAAAAGATATTCATGATCCTTTTTTGTTGAAAGACATGGATTTGGCTGTTTCAAGAATAGAAACAGCAATTTTAAACAAAGAAAATATTTTAATTTATGGTGATTATGATGTTGATGGTACTACAGCTGTTTCTTTAGTTTCTTCTTATTTAAAAACCATAACACCAAATATAGCCACCTATATTCCTGATAGATATGTAGAAGGTTATGGAATTTCTTATACAGGAATAGACTTTGCAGAAGACAATGATTTTTCTTTGATTATTGCCTTAGACTGTGGTATAAAAGCTATAGAAAAAGTGGCTTATGCAACAGAAAAAAACATCGATTTTATTATTTGTGATCATCATAAACCAGGAGATAAAATACCAGATGCTGTTGCTGTTTTAAATGCAAAAAGAACAGATTGTAATTATCCTTTTGATGAGCTTTGTGGTTGTGGAGTAGGCTTTAAATTAATACAAGCTTTAGGCACAAATCGCAATCAAACGATTACAGATTTTTTACCTTATTTAGATTTGGTAGCAACAGCAATTGCTGCAGATATTGTGCCTATGGTTGGCGAAAACAGAGTGTTGGCTTATTATGGTTTACAAGTAATTAATGAACAACCAAGAAATGGAATTAAAGCAATCATTCATCAAATTAATAAAAAAGAATTGACCATTACTGATGTAGTTTTTATAATTGCTCCAAGAATTAATGCTGCAGGACGTATGAAACATGGTAATTATGCAGTAGAATTATTAACAGAAATGGATTTTGATGCAGCTGTAAAATTTGCTGCTGATATAGAAATATTTAATGCAGATCGTAAAGATTTAGATAAACAAATTACAAACGAGGCTTTAATTCAAATTATTGATAATGAAGAAGAAAATAAAAACACGACTGTGGTTTATCAAGAAGATTGGCATAAAGGTGTTATTGGAATTGTAGCTTCTAGATTAATAGAAACGTATTATAGACCTACATTGGTTTTTACCAAAAGTGGAGAAAAGTTAGCTGCTTCTGCACGTTCTGTAAAAGGGTTTGATGTGTATAATGCATTGTTGCAATGTGAAGAATTTATAGAACAATTTGGAGGGCACAAATATGCAGCTGGTTTAACCTTATTACCTGAAAATTATATACATTTTAAAAATAAATTTGAAGAAGTAGTTTCTAAAACTATTGATAAAAAATTATTGACTCCAGAAATTACCATTGATGCAGAAATAGAACTATCTGAGATTACATCCAAATTTTTTAGAATACTTCAGCAAATGGCTCCTTTTGGACCCCAAAACATGAAACCTGTTTTTAAAAGCACTTGTGTTAGAGATAATGGTTATGGTAAAAAAGTAGGGGCAGACGAAACTCATTTAAAATTGAATGTTTTTCAAGGAGATAATAAACAAACATTTAACGCAATTGGTTTTAATCTTGGTAATAAAATGAATTATGTTCAAGATGAATTTGATATTGTATACACCTTAGATGAAAACGAATGGAATGGTTATAAATCGATTCAATTAGTGTTAAAAGATTTGAAGTAACCTACACATGCTGATCAATCAAAATCGTGTTTCCATCAGGGTCAAAAAAGACAATACTTGCAGGACCAGAACTTTTTTCATCTGCTTCTTGTTCTAATTTTATATGATTGGCTTTTAAATGTTTTTGAATATTTCTAACATCATCAAAGTCTTCTAAAGAATTTGCATTTTCATCCCAACCAGGATTAAAGGTTAAAATATTGTTTTCAAACATGCCTTGAAACAAACCTACTAAAGCATTACCATTTTTCATGATGAGGTAATTGCGTTCAATATCTCCTGCAAAAACAGAAAAACCTAAAGTTTCATAAAATGCTTTTGATTTGTGAATGTCTTTTACTGCCAAACTAATTGAAAATGCACCTAATTTCATAATTGTAGTTTTATGTGATTGATGTCTTAAAGTTATGAAAAAATATGTCATTGCGAATGAAATGAAGCAATCTTAATCTTATAGTTTACTTCAATCCTTTCTCTTTCTTAATAACTAATATTAACTCTCCATAGACAGCAAAACCATACGTAACTCCATATACGTAAAAGATTTATCTACTTTTTCTTTAAGTTCTGTCAAGTTTTTAAACTCGATTTCTTCTATTTGAGAAATGATTTTTTTATATTTTTTAAGCGGAATTAATTCTAAAATATCCACTTCACCTAGTGGAATAAATGTCATTAAATGACTCTGAATAGTATTTAATGTTAGCTTACGTTCTTTAGCAATTTCTTTGGGTGACAAACCTGCTTTAAACAATTCAAAAGTAATTTGTTTAGTATTTTTTTTATCTTCTTTTTTTTGTTCGTTGAATGAATTGATTCCGTTTTCTATGCAATATTGCTCAATAACTTCCAAAATTTCTTCCCCATATTTTTTTACACGAACTTTACCCATTCCATTTACTTTAAGTAATTCTGCTGCTGTTCTAGGCAAAGCATCACACATGTTGTATAAAGTTTCTTGTGTAAAAATTTGAAAATGAGGTATCATTTCTGCTTTAGCAATATCATCTCTTAACTCACGAAGTTTTAATGCTAATAAAGGATCTCTTTTAGAAGATAATTTCTTCTTCTTTTTTGGTGCTGTTTTTTGTAAAACAGCATTTGCTCTTACTTGCAAAAAGTTTTTTACATAAAAACCTTTTGTCATTTTTTCTAGGGCAAATAATTTCTCTTCTAATTTTTCTTGTAGACTATCAAACTGTTTAGAAAAATCTTTTTTTACTCCTTTGTTATCAGATGAAAATGAAATGGCATCTAATGGTTTTTGAATATTGTTTTTTGTTTGATTAATAAAATAATCTACTCCTTTTGTAAATCGTTCTTGAATTACTGAACTATTTTCTGGCAAGATATTGTCATCAGAAATTTTATTTAATTGATGTTTAAATCCATTAGAGACTTTCATTAAATTAACAACTCCATCATCTTTTATAGTTTGCAAATGATCAATAACATCTCCTTTTATACTGGTTTGATTTTTATAAAAAATATCAATCATTCTTGTTGTTGGGTATAAAAATGATTGAAAATCAAACAATTCTGAGATTAAATTCAGTTGAAATTGTTTTTCTGATTCTAACAACTCTTGCTCACTTGGATGATTTTCTTCTACACTTTCGTTAAAAGAGCTGACAGTTTGGTCGTTAATAATTGCGTTGCTAGAAATTGGTGTTTTTAAAACCAAACCTTCTAAAGAAGTACATCTACTTAAAGCTACATAAGTTTGACCATGGGCAAAAGAAGCCTCTGCATCTATAATGGCTTTATCAAATGTTAATCCTTGACTTTTATGAATGGTAATTGCCCAAGCCAATCGTAAAGGAATCTGTTTAAAAGAGCCAATAATGTCTTCTTTAATTTCTTTAGTTTCTTCGTTAATTGAATAATTTACATTATCCCAAAGTTCAAATTCGGTAACAATTTCCTCAGTTTCATTTGGGCATTTTACTGTTACGTTTTCTCTTGATATATCTGTAATTACACCAATTTTTCCATTAAAATATCTTTTTTCAGGAGAAGAATCATTTTTTATGAACATCACTTGTGCTCCAATTTTTAGCTCTAGTGTTGCATCATTTGGATACGAGCTTTCGTTAAATTTTCCAAAAACTTCTGCTTCAAAAAAGTAACTGCTATTTTTAAGTTTATTAAGTTCAGCTTCGTTAATAGCATTAGCTCTTCTGTTGTGTGTAGTTAAGGTAATATAACCTTCTTCTTTGGTAGGCGAAAAATCTGGATTGTATCTTCTATTTAGTATTTTTTCTGAAGCTTGCGTTAAATTATCGTTTCTTATTTCATTTAAAATGGTAATAAAATCTTCATTTTTTTGACGATAAATATGCTTTAATTCTATAGAAATTACATTGGCTTCTTTGTAAGCTTTACTACTAAAAAAATACATGGTTTCATAGTGGTTTCTTAGCAAACTCCATTCATTAGGTTTTACAACTGGTGCTAATTGCTGTAAATCTCCTATCATTAAAATTTGTGCACCACCAAAAACTTGATTTCTATTTTTATACCTACGTAAAACTTGATCTATACCATCTAACAGATCTGCACGAACCATAGAAATTTCATCAATAATAACTAAATCTAAAGATTTGATGATATCTATTTTTGTTTTCGAAAATTTTCTTTGCGCATTAGAAGTATTTGCAATTTGATTGGGTAAAATAGGGCCAAAAGGCATTTGAAAAAACGAGTGAATGGTAACTCCTTTTGCATTAATGGCAGCAACACCTGTAGGAGCTACAATAACCATTCTTTTTAAAGATTCGTTTTTTATTTTATGTAAAAAAGTGGTTTTACCTGTACCTGCTTTTCCTGTGATAAAAAGGTTTCTATCGGTTTTATTGATAAAGTCAAAAGCAAGTTCTAGTTCAGGATTTTTAGGCATTTGAGCTTTTTTGTGCAATTTAAACAATATAAAAATTACATCTTTAGAATTCTTAAATTATGTATACAGATTTATAAATAATATGAAAAATAATTTTTTTAAGCTCTTAAAATTTTCTCCATTTTTCTTCCTTTTGCTAATTCATCAACTAACTTTTCCAATTGTCTACATTGTTTATATATTATAAATTCATCTTCTATTTCTTCAATTCTATAACCACAAACAACTCCTTTAATTAAGTTTGAATTTGGATGCATTTTTGCCTTTTCAAAAAATGTTCTAAAAGTTACTTTTTCATCAATAAGTTTTTGTAAAATTTTATGGTTATAACCAGTAAGCCACTCAATAACTGTATCTAGCTCTTCTTTAGTTCTTCCATTTTTTACTATTCTATTTAGATAATGAGGATAAATAGACCCAAAAATCATATTAGCAACTTGTTCGTTTTTTTTAGGGGTAACTTTCATACAAATTAAGTGTTAATGTAGCAATTTACTAAAAATCTATAAACGAAAAAATCCCAAGCAAAAGCTTAGGATTTAAATATTTATAACAAACTTTGATAGCTTAGTTTGACAAGGTTTACATTTCTAGTGCTTTTTCAGGATTATTATCCATTAACAACTCAACTGGGTTTTCTAAAGCTTCTTTAACAGCTACTAAGAAACCAACAGATTCACGACCATCAATAATTCTATGATCGTAAGATAATGCCACATACATAATAGGAGCAATTGTTACAGCACCATCAACAGCAATAGGTCTGTTTACAATGTTATGCATGCCTAAAATTCCACTTTGTGGAGGATTAATAATAGGCGTAGATAACATAGAACCAAATACACCACCATTAGTAATGGTAAATGTACCTCCTGTCATTTCATCAATGGTAATTTGTCCATCTCTAGCTCTTAGTGCCAAACGTTTTACTTCAGATTCTACTCCTCTAAAAGATAAGTTTTCCGCATTTCTTATTACAGGGACCATTAATCCTTTAGGGCCAGAAACTGCAATAGAAATATCTTGGAAATCGTGTTTTATTTGGTAATCTCCATCAATCATAGAGTTTACATCTGGATACATTTTTAAAGCTCTAACTACTGCTAAAGTAAAGAAAGACATAAATCCTAAACCAACTCCGTGTTTTGCTTTAAAATCTTCTTTGTATTGAGAACGTAAATCAAAAATAGGTTGCATATTAACTTCGTTAAACGTTGTTAACATTGCAGTATCATTTTTAACAGATACTAAACGTTCAGAAACTTTTCTACGTAACATAGACATTTTCTTACGTTCTGTTCCTCTAAAACCATTAGCTGGTTGAGTTCCCATAGAAGGCACAGCTTTTATAGCATCTTCTTTAGTAATTCTGCCATCTTTACCTGTTCCTTTCACAGATGAAGCCTCAATACCTTTTTCTGCTAATACTTTTTTAGCAGCTGGAGAAGCTGTTCCTGTAGCATAAGTTTCAGCTTTAGGTGCTTCTTTAGTTTCAGCTTTTTTCTCTTCTTTAGGAGCCTCTTCTTTTTTGTCAGATGAACCACCTTCTGGTTTTGATGCACTAGTATCTATTAAGCAAACTACTTCACCTACAGCAACAGCATCACCTTCTTCTGCTTTTAAAGTGATGATTCCACTTTCTTCTGCAGGTAACTCTAAAGTAGCTTTGTCAGAATCTACTTCTGCAATAGGTTGGTCTTTTTCTACATAATCTCCATCTTCAACTAACCAAGTTGCAATTTCTACTTCTGTAATTGATTCTCCTGGAGAAGGAACTTTCATTTCTAAAACACTCATGGTTTCTTATTTATTATTTTCTGAAATTTTATTTTTAATTATTAAATACACTATCGATTACAGCTCTATGTCGCTTTTTAAATCGTGTGCTAGAACCTGCTGCTGGAACAGCATAATAATTACGAGAACGTACAGTTAGGTTTTTCAACTCAAAACGCTGAAGCATGTAACTCCAAGCTCCCATATTTCTAGGTTCTTCTTGTGCCCAAATATATTCTTCTACATTTGGATATCTATCGATAATTTTTTGAATTTTTTCTTTATGTAGAGGAAATAACTGCTCTATTCTAACTAAAGCAATATCTTCTCTTTCTAATTGTTCTCTTTCTTCTAATAAATCGTAATAGAATTTACCCATACAAAATACCAGTTTTTTGATACCATCTGGATTTAAAGTATCATCAATAACTTCTTGGAATTCTCCAGATGCTAATTCTTCTATAGAATTTACTGCTTTTGGATGACGTAATAAGCTTTTAGGTGTAAATACAATTAAAGGTTTTCTATAATCACGTTTCATTTGACGACGTAATAAATGATAGAAATTTGCAGGAGTTGTACAGTTAGCTACTGTCATATTATCTTCTGCACATAATTGTAAATATCTTTCTATTCTTGCTGATGAGTGTTCAGAACCTTGGCCTTCATAACCATGAGGTAATAAAACAACGATACCATTTTGAACTTTCCATTTATCTTCTGCAGCAGAAATATATTGATCAAACATAATCTGTGCACCATTAGAAAAATCTCCAAATTGTGCTTCCCAAATGGTTAATGTATTTGGGTTACCCATAGCATAACCATAATCAAAACCTAACACACCATATTCAGACAATAACGAATTATAAATCGTCATTTGTCCTTTATTGTTTGGATTGGTGTTTAATAAATTGATTCGTTCTTCGGTTTTTTCATCACGTAAAATGGCATGTCTGTGAGAAAATGTACCTCTCTCTACATCTTGTCCAGAAATACGAACATTGTAGCCTTCTTCCATTAAAGAACCATAAGCTAAATTTTCAGCCATTCCCCAATCTAATTGATTGGTTTCAAAGACCATTTTTTCTCTTCCTTTTAAAATACGTTCTGCTTTTCGAACAAAGTTTACTCCTTCAGGAACTGTAGAAACAACTTTTGCAATGTCTTTTAATTTGTCTACTGAATAAGTCGTATCTAGAGCCTTTAACATGGCTTCTTGGTGCTGACGTTCAAAGCCTTCCCAAGTAGATTTCATAAACTCTTTTACTTTTGAGTTTTTATCTTCTTTAGATTTATCAAACTCTGTTTCTAACATCCCTTTATATTCAGCAGTAATTTCATCTACATAAGATGAACTAATAGATTTTTCTTCTATTAATTTAGCAGCATAAAGGTTTTTTGGATCTTTATGTTTTGAGATTGCTTTATATAAAGTAGGTTGCGTAAAACGAGGCTCATCACCTTCATTATGCCCATATTTACGATATCCTAATAAATCAATAAATATGTCTGTTTTAAATCGCATTCTAAATTCTAATGCCATTTGCATAGCATGACATACAGCTTCTGTATCATCTGCATTTACATGTAAAACAGGAGATAATGTAACTTTACCAACATCTGTACAATAGGTACTTGAACGACCATCTAAATAGTTTGTTGTAAAACCAATTTGATTATTTACTACAATATGAATGGTTCCACCAGTTTTGTAGCCATTTAATTTAGCCATTTGTACCACTTCATAAGCAATACCTTGACCAGCAATAGCTGCATCTCCATGAATTACTATTGGTAAAATTTTACTTGAGTCTCCATCATATTTTCTGTCAATTTTAGCTCTAGTAATACCTTCTGCAACAGCTGCAACAGTTTCTAAGTGAGAAGGGTTTGGCACTAAATTCATTTTAATTTCATGACCATCTCTATAGGTTTTACTTAATGTTAAACCTAAATGATATTTTACATCACCATCTATATCTTCATCTTCAAAATCTTTACCTTCAAATTCACTAAATAATTCTCTAACAGGTTTTTTAAATATGTTTACTAAGGTGTTTAAACGACCTCTGTGAGCCATTCCTAAAACACATTCTTTAACATCAAATTTTTCAGCAGCCTGTCTAAGCATCACACTCATTCCAGGAATTAAAGTTTCACCACCTTCTAATGAAAAACGTTTTTGGCCTACATATTTAGTTTGTAAAAAACTTTCAAAAGTAACTGCCTGATTTAATTTAGTAAGAATGTATTTTTTATCCTCAACATCATAATTAGGGTGATTGTCGTTTTGATTTAAACGATTTTGCCACCATTTTAATTTTTCAGGATTACGCATATACATGTATTCAACTCCAATAGAATCACAGTATATACGTTTTAGATTATCAATTATATTAGAAAGTGTAGTTTTACCTAAGCCTAAAATTTCTCCTGCAGAGAACTCTAAGTCTAAATCGTTTTCGGTTAAACCGAAATTTTCTATATCTAGAGTAGGTTTATATTGTCTTCTTTCTCTTACAGGGTTAGTTTTAGTAAATAAGTGACCTCTAGTTCTATATCCATTAATTAGATCTATAACTAAAAACTCTTTTTTTACCTCTTGAGGTATTTCAAAGTTTTCTTCTTCTTTTATAGAATAGCTTTCATTTGCTAAATCATAACCTTGAAAAAAACTTCTCCAACTTGGTTCTACAGAATCTGGATTTATTAAATATTTGTCATATAAATCGGCTATAAAGCCAGTATGTGCTGCGTTTAAGAACGAATATTTGTCCATATAATAGTTTGTGCTTTTTTTTGTAAGCAAATTGTAGGTACAAAAATACAATTTTTAAGAATAGTAGATATTTATTTTTAAATATTAATACTTAAAGATTTATTAAAAAATTTAAAAAAAGTGTTTGGCAGTTTTTTAAAAAGATATATATTTGCACTCGCTATTCACAAAATGTGATGCAAACTCCTCCTTAGCTCAGTTGGTTAGAGCATCTGACTGTTAATCAGAGGGTCCTTGGTTCGAGCCCAAGAGGGGGAGCAAAATTAAGCTACGGCTTACGTTCTTTAAAAATAAGACTGCGAAAGTAGCTCAGGGGTAGAGCATCACCTTGCCAAGGTGAGGGTCGCGGGTTCAAATCCCGTCTTTCGCTCTACAACATTAAAATACCAATGCTGAAGTGGTGGAATTGGTAGACACGCTGGACTTAAAATCCAGTGAGCAGTAATGCTCGTATGGGTTCAAGTCCCATCTTCAGTACAAAAAAGCTCAACTAGTAATAGTTGAGCTTTTTTTATTTATTAAAATTTTTATAAATATTGTTGTACAAGACCTATTAAAGTATTTGCATCTTGATATCCTGTTTGTCTCCACTTCATTTCTCCATTTTTATAAATCATAAAAGTAGGATTCCCTTTTACTCTTAAGGCATCAGCAAGAGTTTCGTTTTTTTTGATATCGATTTTAATGACTTTTGCTCTATCTCCTAAAGCAGCTGCAACATCTCTTAAAGTATCAACACTGTTTTCAACCTCATCCCAATCTGCATAAAAATCAATTAAAACAGGCTTATCAACACTAATTAATTCTCCAAATTTTGTCATATTTTATATTTTTTTTGGAAACAAAATAACACGTATAAATATATGTGTAATTACAAATATAGCAAATCTAATTAAATAACCTGATAATCAGGCTTTTTTCAATTCTATAACAGTAATTTCTGGCCAAATACCAACTCTTCCTGGAAATGCATGATAACCAAAACCTCTATTTACATTGATGTATCTTCCAAACTCTTGATACAAACCAGCCCATTGTTTATAAACAAATTGAGAAGGACTAAATCTAAAAAAACCAGGAATTTCTATTCCCATCTGTAAACCATGTGTATGACCACTTAAAGTTAAATGATAATTAAAATCATCTTTTTTTATCATGACTTCCCAATGACTAGGATCGTGACTCATTAGAATCTTAAAATCTTCTTTATTAATATTAGAAGAAGCTTTTTTAATATCACCAGCTTTATTAAATCCTTTACCCCAATTTTCAACCCCAATTAAAGCAACTTTTTGTCCATTTTTTTCTAGGTATCTACTTTCATTTAAAAGTAAATCAAAGCCAATTTTTTTATGAATTCCTTTAATTTTTTCAAAGTTTTTTATTTTATCTTCTGGATTTTTCCAATCCATGTAATCGCCATAATCATGATTACCTAAAATAGAATATTTACCTTCTTTAGCTTCTAATTTAGAAAAAACATCAATCCAATCATCCATTTCATCAGCAGTATTGTTAACAATATCCCCTGTAAATAGCATTAAATCTGATTTTTGTTCATTTATCAGATCAACTCCATATTGTATTTTTTCTTTGTTAGTAAAACTACCTGAATGAATATCGCTTATCTGTGTAATTGTATAACCGTCAAATGCTTCTGGTAAATCATCAAAAGTTAATTGATATTTTAAAACTTTATAGTTGTATTTACCTTGTATTATCCCATAAATAAAAGACACAAAAGGTATAGCAGCAATACCTAAAGCAATTTGAGAAATAAATTTTCTTCTACCTGGTATAGTTTGCGTTTCTGAATTAGAAATCGAGGAGATTAGTTTTACTGTAAATCGATAAATATCTTCACCAAAAAGAATAATTAAAATTAATAATTTTGGTATTAAAAACGTTAAAACTAACCCCATAGACATTTGAAATTGAGGTGTTTGTCCGTTTTTTCTATCATAAGAAAGTACAGTAATAAAAAAGTTTATATAAACAAGAATACTTGCTGCTAAAAACCCAAATCTTATGAGCTTATTTTTACTAATTGTTTTAAAAGCTTGAAAAGAATATATTTCAAGTATAACAGCTAAAAAAACTAAAATTATTAGTGAAAAAATAAAGCGAGACATAAATAAAACTTATTAAAATGCAGCAAAGGTAGTTGTTAAAACACGAAAGAATTTTAACAACAAGTTAAAGTTTTTAGTAAATTTAGACACAAAAAAATATCGAAATGATAGATTCTGTTGTAGCTTTTTTTGAAAACCTTACTAGCCTTCAAAAGTTTATTTGGATTGTAGGTTGTTTATCTGTGTTTTGGGTTTTAGAAGGTGTGTATCCTTTAAAGAAACACCAATATAACAAGTGGAAACATGCTAAAACAAATTTAGTTTTATTGCTTTCTACAATGATAATTAATGTTGTTTTTGGATTGCTTACAGTTGGTGTTTTTAATTGGATTGAAGCTTCGAACTTTGGTTTATTAAATATGGTTGATTGGCCTGTTTGGATTGAAATTATTCTAGCAATCATGATTTTAGATTTCACCTCTCAATATGTTGTGCATTATTTATTACATAAAGTGCCTTTTATGTGGCGTTTTCATACGGTTCATCATAGTGATACTCATGTAGATGTTACTTCTGGCACAAGACATCACCCTATTGATTTTATTTTTAGAGAAACTTTTGCCTTAATTGGTGTTTTAATTGCTGGCTTACCAGTCGCATATTATTTAATGTATAGAATTCTTACAGTATTATTTACTTATTTTTCACATGCAGATATAAGTTTACCTGTAAAATTAGATAAAGCAATTAGTTATGTGTTTATTTCGCCAAATACCCACAAATTTCATCATCATCATGTAATGCCATGGACAGATACTAATTTTGGTAATATTTTTTCTTTTTGGGATCGAATTTTTGGCACATTTGTTTATGAAGATACAAAGGATATTGTATATGGTGTAGATATTTTAGATGCAGAAAAATCTGATGATATTGTTTATCAGTTAAAAGCGCCTTTTCAAAAAGGTCTAAAATCTGTGCCTTACAATCCTTAATTTATAATCCTTTTTTGTAGCTTTATATCTTTATCAAAAAGATACAAATGTCAGACAAAAAAAGACTTTTTTTAGTTGATGCTTATGCATTAATTTTTCGAGGATATTACGCATTTATAAAAAACCCAAGAATAAATTCTAAAGGGTTAGATACTTCTGCAATAATGGGTTTTATGAATTCTTTATTAGATGTCATAAAACGTGAAAGACCAGATCATTTAGCTGTTTGTTTTGATAAAGGAGGAAGTGCAGATAGAGTAGAAATGTTTGAAGCTTATAAAGCCAATAGAGATGAAACTCCAGAAGCCATAAGACTTGCAATACCTTATATAGAAAGTATTTTAAGAGCAATGCATATTCCAATTATGGTAAAAGAAGGTTTTGAGGCAGATGATGTAATTGGTACACTTTCTAAACAAGCAGAAAAAGAAGGATACCAAACCTTTATGGTAACACCTGATAAAGATTTTGCACAACTAGTTTCAGAAAATATCTTTATGTACAAACCACTTTTTGGAGGTGGTTATGATGTTTGGGGAATAACAGAAGTACAGAAAAAATTTGAGGTAGAAAATCCACTACAAGTCATTGATTTTTTAGGAATGATGGGAGATTCTTCAGATAATATTCCTGGGTTACCTGGAGTTGGAGAAAAAACTGCAAAAAAGTTTTTAGCTCAGTTTGGATCAATGGAAGGTTTGTTAGCCAACACAGATCAACTTAAAGGTAAAATGAAAGAGAAAGTAGAGGCTAATAAAGAACTGGGTTTATTATCTAAAAAATTAGCAACAATTATGTTAGATGTTCCAGTAACTTTTGATGCTAATGACTTTACTTTAGATGAACCTGATATAGAAAAAGTAACAGAAATTTTTAACGAACTTGAGTTTAGACAATTATTAACAAACTTCTTAAAAACATTTACAACAGAAACATCAACACAAGAAAATTCTACTACTAATTCTGGTGAAACAGAGAAACCTCAAAAACCAAAATCACAAAAACCAACTACTAATACAGAAGGTCAGTTTGATTTATTTGCTGCTCCAGGTTCTGGAAGTGTTTCTGAAGAAGAAAGTTTGTCTGGGTTTAAAACCATAGAAAATACAAATCATTTATATCAACATATAAATTCTCCTCTTTCTAGAAAATTATTACTTCAGAAATTAATGCAACAAACCTCTGTTTGTTTCGATACTGAAACTACTGGTTTAAAAGCCTTAGAAGTTGAGTTAATAGGCATTGCTTTCTCATGGGAAAAAGGCAAAGGATTTTACGTTTCTTTTCCAGAAAATCAAGAAGAAACTAAAGCTATTTTAGAAGAATTTAGACCATTTTTTGAGTCGGATATAGAAAAAGTAGGTCATAATTTAAAATACGACATAAAAGTATTGTCAAATTATAATATGCCAGTAAAAGGCAATTTGTTTGATACCATGATTGCACATTATCTTATTAATCCAGATATGAGGCATAATATGGATGTTTTAGCAGAAACCTATCTAAATTATCAACCAGTTTCTATTACAGAATTGATTGGTAAAAAAGGGAAAAATCAACTTTCAATGCGAGTTGTACCTATTAAAGATCAAACAGAATATGCTGTTGAAGATGCAGATATTACCTATCAATTAAAAGAGCATTTTACCAAGGAATTAGAAAGTGGGAACGTAACCAAATTGTTTAACGAGGTTGAATTACCATTAGTATCTGTTTTAACAGCTATGGAAATAGAAGGTATTAACGTTGATACAGATTTTTTAAAAGAACTTTCTGTTGCGTTATCTGATGATATCTTAAGATTAGAAAAAAGTATTTACGAGCAAGCAGGAGAAGAGTTTAATATTGCATCACCCAAACAATTAGGTGTTATTTTATTTGAAAAATTAGAGTTGGTTAAAAAACCAAAGAAAACTAAATCAGGTCAATATTCTACAGCAGAAGATGTATTGTCTTACTTGGCAAAAGACCATCAAATTATAAGAGATGTTTTAGAGTTTAGACAGTATAAAAAACTACAAAGTACTTATGTAGATGCATTGCCTAATGAAATTAATCCGAAAACGAATAGAATTCATACTGTTTATGCACAAGCAGTTGCTGCTACAGGACGTTTAAGTTCTAATAATCCTAATTTACAAAACATTCCTATTCGAACAGAAAGAGGTCGTGAAGTACGTAAAGCTTTTGTTCCAAGAGATGAAAACTATGTTTTATTAGCTGCAGATTATAGCCAAATAGAATTAAGAATTATTGCTGCTTTAAGCGAAGAAGAAACTATGATGAACGCCTTTAAAAATGGAGAAGATATTCATGCTTCTACAGCTGCAAGAGTGTTTAATGTTCCTTTAGAAGAGGTTACTCGTGAACAACGTAGTAATGCAAAAACTGTGAATTTTGGAATTATATATGGGGTTTCAGCTTTTGGATTAAGTAATCAAACCAATTTAACTAGAAGCGAAGCTAAAGAATTGATTGATACCTATTATGAAACCTATCCTAAATTAAAAGCATATATGGCTGCTCAAGTAGATTTTGCAAGAGAGCATGGTTATGTAGAAACTGTTTTACATAGACGTAGATATTTAAAAGATATAAATTCTAGAAATGGAATGGTTAGAAGTGGTGCAGAACGAAATGCTGTAAACGCACCAATACAGGGGTCTGCTGCTGATATTATAAAGTTAGCAATGATTAATATTTACAAACGTTTTGAAGCAGAAGGTTTTAAATCTAAAATGTTACTGCAAGTGCATGATGAATTAGTTTTTGATGCACATAAAGATGAATTAGAAACCATAAAACCAATTATAAAACATGAAATGGAAAATGCTTTTACAATGAGTGTTCCTTTAGATGTTGAGATTGGCTTGGGTGACAATTGGTTGGAGGCGCATTAAGAAAAGGGTTAAAAATTTGTAGAATATATTAAGAAACTGTTTGTTCATCGCAATTCAAATAACTAAGAAAGTTGATTTTATATTTTTGGAATAAATTAAAATTTTAAATGATGAAAAAATTAGCTTCTGTATTTATTTTAAGTGTTTTAATTATAGGTTGTAAAAACAAACCTATAGAAAATCCTAATATTGTAAAAAATGCTTTTGAGATTTTTGATGCAAGCGTACCCGATGATGTAATTAAATACAAAAATTACAATTTAGATGATACTTGCCCAAATTTATTAGATCCAAGAATTTCTAAAGATGAAATAAATGAAGTAAATAATGCTTGGATAGATTTGAATAAAAACTTAGGAAATTATCTCATTAAACAAGATTTTACTTGGGGTATGAAAATTAAAGTTTGGCATAAGTTTTATTTTGACAAAGATGGTAAGCTTAATAAATACTTTTTTAATCTGCTAGAAGATAACATAGAAAAAGAAAAAAGAGAACAGTATAAAACTTTAGTTAAAGAATTTGCAGCAAATTATAAATTACCATTAACTAAAGATAGCCCATTTGCACAATGTGGAAAAGGTGCATTTTATAATTAAAAACAAAGTGCTTTTAGCAATTATTATTTAATGAATCTCTCATTTAGAAAAACACCTTTTTTGATATTTTTATTGATATTTTTTGATTGCAGTTCAAGTAGATTAATTTATATGTCAGAAAAACCATTTGTAGCAACTTTTGATAACCAAGAAGAATTTCAAATAAACTGGAAAAATAATTCTTGGAAAAGTCCTGCATCTTATCAACTAGAAAAAGGGTTTTTAAAAATATCTACTAGACCCAATTCTAATGATCGTGTAAAAATTAGGAGTAGAAACACTTTTACAACAGGCAAGTATACTTGGCGAATTTTTGTACCTAAACTCAAATTATACGAGCAGGTAAGTATAGGTGCTTTTTTGTATCATAATCAAGAAAAAGAATTTGAATTTGACTTCGAAATTGGTTCAGGCCAAGAAAAAGATAGAGAAAAATTGGGTTTAAAAAATGATGAAGCTATTGTATTTTGTGTTTCTCAATTTGAACCTTTTAATTCTAGTCAATATCCTGTACAAATGAATGACTGGTCTACATTTACTATTGAACTTTTAGATATAGACGGTTTCTATTTTGTAAAATGGTATATCAATAATCAATTGGTTAAAGAGTTACAAACACAAGTAGATGCATCAACATCATTTAGAGCACATTGTAGTTTAGAAAATCTTGGCTTTATTGGAGATAAAAAAACAACACAAGAAAATTTTGTGCTGTTTGATTATTTTGAATTTAAAAAATAAAAAGGTAGATGTTTTCTACCTTTTTTTTAATCTATTTTTTGGTGTTTTTCACTAAATTTTTGGTATACTTTTTCATTTCTTCATTATACTCTTCAATAGCTTCATTTAATTTTCCTTCATCCATTTTTTCATTGAATTCTTCAATAGCGTCTTTCTTTGTATCTAAATACATTTTTAATGTTTCGTCTAATTCTTCTTTTAAATCATCAAATTGCTCATTAAATTCTTCTAAATTTTCTTTTATCTCTTTTTCAGAAGCATTTTTTTCAGAAATTAACTCTAAATATTCTTTTTGAATATCTGCAACATCTTCCATAACTTCTTCTGTTTTTAAATAAGCTGGAATAGAATTCCTTAGATTTGCTACTTTATAGTTTAGTCTATTTAATTTTTCTGAAGTAGTAACAAAATTAGTATTGCTAACCTTTGCTAATTCTGTGTTTACAATGGTAAAATCTTTCCAATCTTCAAAACCTGCAATTCCTTTTGCATCTAAATAATATGAAATGGTTGAACCATCTTTCATTTTATAAGTTCTAGTTTTAATTTCCATTTCATTTTTAGAACTATTAACTTCTAAATTATCAATTTCCTTATTAATTAAACTATCTTTTACTATTGAATCTTTTACAATTTTAACTTCTGCTATTTCAATAATTTCTCTCTCACTTTTCTTTTTATCATTACATGAAACTATTACTAATGTTATTGCAAAAGCAGCAATTACAAAAAGGTTTATTAAACTATCTTTAATTTTTTTCGTACTCATAATTTCTTTTTTTACAAAGATAAAATCAAGGCAGAGTCTCACTTTGCTCATATCAATTAAATTTTTGTTCTTATAAGAAAACTGAAAATTATCAAGTCATTATTTTTTATAAAGACTACTTTAAAAATGATTAATTTTGTTGCTGAAAATTATGAGCATTATTTCTAAAGACATACAAAAGGCAATTAACCTATTAACTAATGAAGAATTAGTTGCAATACCTACAGAAACTGTATATGGTTTAGCAGGTAATATTTTTAGCGAAAAAGCAATTAAAAAAATCTTTGAAACAAAAAAAAGACCTTCATTTAATCCTTTAATTGTCCATATTTCTTCTATCAAAGATTTAACTAAAGTGGTTAGTTATTTGCCTGAAAAAGCAAAAATTTTAGCACAACATTTTTGGCCTGGTTCTATGACCTTAGTTTTACCTAAAAAGGAATCAATCCCAGATTTAATTACTGCTGGTAAAAGTACAGTGGGTGTTCGTGTACCAAATCATCCAGTTGCTTTAGAATTGTTACAAAAACTATCATTTCCATTAGCTGCACCAAGTGCAAATCCTTTTAATAGCATTAGTCCTACAAAACCAGAACACGTAGAAAATTATTTTAAAAATGATATTAAAATGGTGCTTGATGGAGGTAATTGTTTAAAAGGAATAGAATCTACTATTATTGGTTTTGAAAATGAAGAACCAGTGATTTACAGATTAGGATCACTTACTATTGAAGAGATACAAGATGTGGTTGGAGATGTCATTGTAAAGAATGAAAAAGAGGAAAATCCTGATGCTCCAGGAATGTTAAAAAAGCATTACTCACCTAAAACAAAAACTGTTTTTACTGATAATATTAGTAATGAAATTAAAAAGTATTTACCAAAAAAGATAGGAATACTTTCTTTTTCAGATACTTTTAAAACTAATGATGTAGTGCATGAAATTATTCTAACAGATAATTTTGACATGAATATAGCTGCCTCAAAACTATACAGTGCTTTACATGAGTTAGACCAATTAGAATTAGATGTAATTATAGCTGAAAAAGTACCTAATATTGGGTTAGGAAAATCTATAAATGATAGATTAAAAAGAGCTTCTTCTTAATTTATTCTTTTTCTTTAAGTAGAGAGAATAAAGCAGATCTAAAAATAGATAGTAAAATACTAAAAAACAGTGCTGTCCAAAACCCATTTACAGTAAAGCCATCAACTAATTTATTTGCTAAAAGAATAATAATAGCATTAATTACAAAAAGAAACAATCCAAAAGTTACAATAGTTGCTGGTAGTGTAAAAAATATAAGTAAGGGTCTTACAAACATGTTTAATAAAGAAATCACTAACGCTACAATTATAGCAGATAAATAACCGTTTACACTTACCCCAGGTAAAATATTAGCCAAAACAATAACAGCTAAAGCCGTTAATAAAATTTTTAATAGTGTATTCATAATAATTATTTTTTCTGAGCGTCTTCAGCAGCTTTTCTTTCTAATTCTGCTTGAAATTCTTCCATTACAGGTTTTACTGTACTATCAGGAATATCAGCAACTTTTATATACATTAAACCATCTACTGCATTGTTAAATTTAGGGTCTACATTAAAAGCTACTAATCTTGCATTCTGTTTTACATATTTTTTGATAAGTACAGGAATACGTAAGGCACCAGGTTCTATTTCATCTATAACTTTATCAAATTTTTGCATGTCTGCTTTTGTAGAGTCAAAAACAAAATCTTTATCTGCATCTTTTAATTGAACCTTAAATTCTTTTTTAGGTTGTATGTATTGAGCAATGTAAGGATCGTAATAATGAGATTTCATAAACTCAATCATTAACGATTTAGAAAAATCTGAAAACTGATTACTAATAGAAACACCACCCATTAAATATTTATGTTCTGGGTATCTTAAGGTTACATGTACAATTCCTTTCCATAACAAGAAAAGAGGCATAGGTTTTTGTTGATATTCGCCTATAATAAAAGCACGCCCCATTTCTATAGTGTTTTCCATCATTTGATGAAGCTCTGGTTCTATCCTAAAAAGCGTCTGTACATAAAAACCATTGATACCATATTTTTTAAAGATCTCTTTACCTAATCCCATTCTATACGCACCTGCTAAGCAGTTAGCATCTCTATCCCACAAAAACATATGATAGTAATATTTATCATATTTATCTAAGTCAATAGATTTGTTTGTACCTTCTCCAACATCTCTAAAGGTTATTTCTCTAAGTCTACCAATTTCATGCAATAAATTAGGAATCTGTTTTGCATTGGCAAAAAACACTTCATAATTTTTACTTTCTAAAAGCCTACCATTATTTTCTCTTAGGGCATCAACTTCTTTTATAAAAGACTCAACATTTCTTTGAGCAGTAATTTTTTTAGCAGGTTTTTTTATTTTTATGTTTTCTGTAGATAGTAGTTTGCTTTTCTTTTCAAAAGGATTAGCTAACATGTAGGTTTTCTTTCTAATAAACTCGTAGAAAGAATTCATGTCTTTATACTCTTGTTGGTCTTTTACATAAATGGGTTTACCAATTCTAACCTTAATAACTTTACCTTCTTGAGAAATTACTTCAGAGGGTAATTTAGCTGTTCTAAGTGTATCACTAATTTTTGATAGAATATAAAATAGTCTACTATTTTTTGCATGAAAGTAAATGGGGATTACTGGTACTTCTGCTTTTTTAATTAATCTTACAGCTCCTTGTTCCCAAGGTTTGTCTACTTTTAATTTACCATCTTTATAAGTAGATACTTCACCTGCAGGAAAAATACCTAATGGCTTACCCTCTTTTAAATGAGATAATGCACTTTTAATACCAGCTACACTAGATTTTGCATCCTTTCTGTTTTCAAAAGGATTTACAGGCATTACATAAGGTTTTAAAGGCTCTATTCTATGTAATAAAAAGTTAGCTATAATTTTGTAATCTGCTCTTTTTTCAAGTAATAATTTTAAGAGTAAAATACCATCTACACCACCCAAAGGATGATTTGAGATAGTAATAAAAGCACCATCTTTTGGTATTCTTTTTAAATCTTCTTCTGGTACCTGAAACTCTATATTACAATCGTCTAAAACACCATTCAAAAAATCTAAATCAGACTTATTTTTATTTCTGTTATAAATTCGATTGAGTGCAGATATACGAAGTACTTTAATAAGTAACCACCCAATGAATGTTCCAATAAAACCGAGTTTCTGTAAACCAAGTACTTTTGAAATCTCTTTTGATGTTACTAATGCCATAAATTATCGTAAGTGATAACTGCAAACTTAGTAAAAAATTTGAAACAAATATTTAGTTAGTTAGGTTTTACAACAATTTGTGAAGTCTCTTTATTAATCTGAGTCAATAAGGATTCACCTTTTTGTTCAATAACAGAGATTGCATCAGCATTAAAATGACGAACAGTATATAAGTCTACCTCTTTTTGAACATCTATTTTAAACTGACCATTTAACTCGTTATAAAACTCATCAAACTTGCCAAATTTATTGTCTATGCAAACAGAAAAACTAATTGCAGAGTTTTGAATCAAATTAACTTTTAGTTGATAATCATGCAGTTTTTGAAATATAAAACTAATATTATTTTCTACCATAAAAGAGAAATCTAAAGCAGAAATAGATACTAAAATCTGATTTTTCTTAACAATAAAACAAGGTATATAAGGTACTAAAGTAGTACCCTTAGAAACTTTTGTGCCAGCTGCTTTTGGGTTTACAAAAGAACGAACTAGTAAAGGAATTTCTTTTCTTTCTAAAGGTTGTAATGTTTTTGGATGTATTACAGAAGCTCCATAAAAAGCCATTTCAATAGCTTCTTCATATGATATTTGTTGCAGCAAAGTGGTTTTTTCAAACACTCTAGGATCTGAATTTAAAACACCATCTACATCTTTCCAAATGGTAACACTTGCTGCGTTTAAACAATAGGCAAAAATACCTGCAGTGTAATCTGATCCTTCTCTTCCTAAAGTGGTTGTGTTTTCTGTATCATTGGCAGCAATAAAACCTTGAGTAATATTTATTTTTGTAGCATCTACTTTTTCTGTGATTAGTTCTTGAGTTAACTCCCAATCTACTTTCGCATCTCTGTAATTACTATCTGTTTTTATAAAGTTTCTAGCATCAAACCAAATGTTTTCTGTGCCTATTTTTTCTAAATAAGCACTTACTATTTTTGTAGATAATAATTCTCCAAAGCAAATTATTTGATCGTATACATAATTATATCTCTTAGAAGTATTTCTAGCCAAAAACCAACCTAATTCACCAAACAAAACATCTACTTTTTCATAAATAGCATCAGTTTTATCAAATAAAGAACTCATTATTTTTTTGTGGTAATCTTCTATATAATTTAGTTTTTCTGGTAAATTATCTTTTTTGTTATAGTAAGCATCTACAACTTCTTCAAAAGCATTAGTCATTTTACCCATAGCTGAAACTACAACAAGAGTATCTTTAGCCCCTTCATTTTTAATAATAGAAGCTACATTTTTTACACTATCTGCATCTTTTACAGAGGCTCCTCCAAATTTAAAAATCTTCATTTCTAATTGTTTTCTATAAATTTTGCTAAATTTTCTTTATTCATTTGTACAACAGACCAGTCATTTAAATAAGTGGCTCCTGTACTTTTATAAAAGTTAATTGCATTTGTATTCCAATCGATTACCTCCCAAGCAACTCTATTAAAATTATGGTCATAAGCATATTTTAATACAGCTGTGTACAAAGCTTTACCTGCACCAATTTTTTGTCTGCTTTGGGTTACAATTAAATCTTCTAAATGAATGGTTTTGCCTTTCCAAGTAGAATATCTTTCATAAAATAAAGCAATCCCAATTATTGTATTATTCTCTTCAGCAATAAATAATTTAAATTTTGGATTTTCACAAAAACCATCATTTAATAAATCATCTACAGTAATTTCTACAGCATCTGGTTCTTTCTCAAAAATAGCTAGTTCTGTAATTAGATTTAATACAGATTGCACATCTTCTTTTTTAGCTTCTCTTATTATAAAACTCATTGTTAGGTATTTCTTTGGCAAAGATATGTGATTAGATTTTGCTTGAAAAAAAATGAATTTTTTGAACATTTATTTTTGATTTGTTAAAAATATGCATTAAAAATTGAAGAATCATTTTAACGAAAACTTTGTCGTAAACTATAAAAATTTGCATCTTTGTGAATATCTACTATTTCAAAGAAAATGACTTTCAAAAAACAAACCTTAGGAGAATTTATTATTGAAAACCAATCTTCATTTAAATATTCTTCAGGAGAACTTTCACGATTAATAAATTCGATAAGATTAGCAGCTAAAGTAGTTAACCATGAGGTAAATAAAGCTGGTTTAGTCGATATTATTGGTGCTGCTGGTGATACAAATGTTCAAGGCGAAGATCAACAAAAATTAGATGTTTATGCCAATGAAAAATTTATACAAACACTTACAAAAAGAAATATTGTTTGTGGTATTGCTAGTGAAGAAGAAGATAGTTTTATCTCTATAAACAGTCAAGACGAAAATCATCAAAATAAATATGTAGTTTTAATAGATCCATTAGATGGTTCTTCTAATATAGATGTTAATGTTTCTGTTGGTACTATTTTTTCTATTTACAGAAGAGTAACTCCTGTTGGTACACCTGTTCAATTAAAAGATTTTTTACAAAAAGGGAGTGAACAAGTTGCTGCTGGTTATGTAGTTTATGGTACTTCTACAATGTTAGTATACACTACAGGGCATGGAGTTAATGGTTTTACATTAAATCCTGCAATTGGTTCTTTTTATTTATCACATCCAAATATGACTTTTCCAGTAGATGGAGGAATTTATTCTGTAAATGAGGGTAATTATCAAGACTTTCCACTAGGAGTTAAAAAGTATATCAAATATTGCCAAGAAGAAGAAGGTGATAGACCTTATACTAGTAGATATATTGGTTCTTTAGTTTCAGATTTTCATAGAAATATGATTAAAGGAGGTATATATATGTACCCAAAAGGATCTAGAAATCCTAATGGAAAATTAAGACTTTTATATGAATGTAATCCTATGGCTTTTTTAGCAGAACAAGCAAATGGTAAATCTTCTGATGGTTATACAAGAACTTTAGATGTAGTGCCTACTGAACTTCATCAAAGAGTACCATTTATTTGTGGAAGTAAAAAAATGGTCGAAAAACTAGAAGAATTTATGCAAGAATTTGGTGAATAAATCATTTCTATGCAGCTATAAGTTAACAAAACGCTAATATCTTGTTATCTGATTAATTAATGTTTAAATTTGTTGAACAAAAATTAATATAAACTTTTTAAAAATAAAATTATGGCTTTTGAATTACCAGAATTAGGATACGCACATGATGCACTAGAACCACATATTGATGCAAGAACTATGGAGATACACCATGGAAAACATCATAATGGATATACAATAAAATTAAACGCTGCAATTGAAGGCACAGAATTAGAAGGTAAATCTATAGAAGATATTTTAACAAATTTAGATATGAGTAATGGAGCTGTTAGAAATAATGGTGGAGGTTTTTACAATCACTCATTATTCTGGACAGTAATGAATCCAAATGATAGAGGGTATTTATCTGGAGAATTAAAAGATGCTATTGAAGCAGAATTTGGTTCTAAAGAAGCCTTTATAGATGCTTTTTCTAAAGCAGCAGCAACTCAATTTGGTTCTGGATGGGCATGGTTATGTGTGCATAAAGGAGGTAAAGTAGAGGTTTGTTCTACACCAAATCAAGACAATCCATTAATGCCAGGTGTTTCTTGTGGAGGAACTCCTATTTTAGGATTAGATGTTTGGGAACATGCTTACTATTTAAATTACCAAAACAGAAGACCAGATTATATAGATGCTTTCTTTAAAGTAATTAACTGGAACGAAGTAGAACGCAGATATGCTGAAGCTAAGTAATCAGATACAATACATTACAAAAAGCGATAGAGTTTATTTTCTATCGCTTTTTTTATGTCCTTATCTTAAAAAACATGTTTTCATATTATTCCCTACATTTGTTTAAAATCAATAGGTATTATGGATTATTTTGCACATGAAACTGCTGTAATAGATGATGATTGTCAAATTGAAAAAGGCACAAAAATTTGGCATTTTAGTCATATTATGTCTAATTGTAAAATTGGCAAGAATTGCAATTTGGGTCAGAATGTAGTGGTTTCTCCTGATGTTATTTTAGGCAATAATGTTAAAGTACAGAACAATGTGTCTATTTATACAGGTGTAATTTGTGAAGATGATGTCTTTCTAGGTCCTTCAATGGTATTTACTAATGTGATAAACCCAAGAAGTGCTATAAATAGAAGAGGGCAGTACCAAAAAACCTTAGTTAAAAAAGGAGCTAGTATTGGCGCAAATGCAACTATTGTTTGTGGTAATGATATAGGTGAATATGCTTTTATTGGAGCAGGAGCAGTAGTCACTAAAGAAATACCTGCGTATGCTTTGGTAGTGGGTAATCCTTCTAAACAAATTGGTTGGGTTTCAGAATATGGTCATAGATTAACATTTGATGAACAAGGATTTGCAATTTGTAAGGAAAGTGGAGAAAAATATCAATTGAAAAACAATCAAGTAGAAAAAATATAAACTAAAAAAAATCCAAAGAACATTCTTTGGATTTTTTTAATTAATTCTAGCTGTAAATAATAGATTTTATGGTGCAGGATTTGGAATTTCTGCATGTACAGCGTTAATTTCTTTTATAATTTCATCAGATAAATCAACATGTATAGAATTGATATTTTCTTTTAACTGATCCATTCTTGTAGCTCCAATAATATTACTTGTTACAAAAGGTAATTGATTAACAAATGCTAAAGACAATTCAGATAATGTTAAATCATGCTTTTTTGCAATTTCTAAATATTTTCTAACTGCATTCTCAGAATTTTCGTTTTTGTAACGAGCAATAAATCTAGGAAATAACGTTCCTCTAGCACCATCAGGTAAGTTACCATCTAAATATTTACCAGATAAAACACCTTGTGCTAATGGAGAGTAAGCCAATAAACCAATATTTTCACGCATAGAAACTTCGCTCATACCTACTTCATATCCTCTATGAATTAAAGAATATGAATTTTGAACAGTTACTGGTCTTGGTAAATTATATTCGTTTGAGGCTTGTAGATATTTCATAGTACCCCAAGGAGTTTCGTTAGACAAACCAACTTGTCTAATTTTACCCGCTTTTACAAGTTCTTGTAACCCTTCTAAAATTCCTAAATAATCTTCTGCTTCTTGTTCTGCAGTTTTATACGGATAATCTCTTACTCCAAATACATTAACACCTCTATTTGGCCAATGCAATTGGTATAAATCTATATAATCTGTTTGTAATCTTTGTAGACTTTTATCAATCGCATCAAAAATATTTTCTTTATTGATTCCACCTTTTCTAATATGGGCAGTATAATCTCCACCACCTGCTATTTTAGAGGCTAAAACAACCTTATCTCTATTGCCAGTTTTTTTAAACCAAGTACCAATAATACGTTCTGTATCTCCATAAGTTTCTGCATTTGCAGGCACAGGATATAACTCTGCTACATCAAAAAAGTTCACACCTTGCTCTAAAGCAAAGTCCATTTGTTCATGACCTTCAGCTTCTGTGTTTTGGTTTCCCCAAGTCATGGTTCCTAAACAAATTTTAGAAACTTTAATATCTGTATTTGGTAGTGTTGTGTATTTCATTAAATCTTGTAATTTTAATAGTTTACAAAAATAGGGCTTATTTAGCAGGATATTAAATCAACAAAAAAAGTTCTCAAAATTTGAGAACTTTTTTAACATATATTTTAAGAAATCTTACTTTAAAATGGCTTCAATACCAGGTAAAGATTTTCCTTCTAACATTTCTAGCATAGCCCCACCACCTGTAGACACATAGCTAACTTTATCTGCAAAGCCAAACTGTTTTACTGCAGCAACAGAATCACCACCACCAACTAAAGAAAATGCACCATTTTTAGTGGCTTTATCAATTGAATGCCCTAAAGCAATTGTACCTCCAGCAAAAGATTCCATTTCAAAAACCCCTAAAGGACCATTCCATAAAATAGTTTTGGATTGATTAACAATACCATCAAAAATTTCTTGTGATTTTGGTCCAGCATCTACACCTTCCCAACCATCAGGTATTGCATTAATGTCACAAATTTGAGTATTGGCATCATTGCTAAAATTATCTGCAGCAATAACATCAACAGGTATATGAACTTGCACACCTTTAGCTTCTGCTTGTTTTAAGATTTCTAAAGCTAATTCTTGTTTGTCATCTTCACAAATAGAGTTTCCAATTTTACCTCCTTGCGCTTTTATAAAGGTAAAACTCATTCCTCCACCAATAATTAAATGATCTACTTTATCTAAAATGTTTTCGATCACCGTTATTTTTGAAGATACTTTTGCACCTCCTAAAATTGCTAATACTGGTTTTTCAGAGTTGTTTAATACCTTATCTATACTTTCAATTTCTCTGGCTAATAAACTTCCAAAACATTTATTCTCTTCGAAAAATTGAGCAATAATTGTAGTTGATGCGTGTGCTCTATGTGCAGTACCAAAAGCATCGTTTACATAAATATCACCTAATTTAGAAAGTTTTTCTGCAAAAGTTACGTCACCTTTAGTTTCCTCTTCATAAAAACGAAGATTTTCTAAAAGTAAAATTTCACCAGACTCTAAATTAGCAGCAGCTTGTTCTACTTTTTCACCTACGCAATCATCAACAAATTTTACGTTACAACCAATAATTTCAGTAACTTCATCTACAATATGACGTAAAGAAAACTCATCTTGTTTCCCTTTTGGGCGACCTAAATGAGACATTAAAATACAACTACCACCATCTTCTAAAATCTTAATAATCGTTGGTTTTGCAGCTTGAATTCTAGTAGCATCTGTTACTTCAAATTTGTCATTTAAAGGCACATTAAAATCTACTCTTATAATTGCTTTTTTGTCTTTAAAGTTAAAATCGTTTAAGGTTTTCATTGTTGAATCATTTTTAACAAAAATACTTTTTTATTTATGGTTGATAAAATGCAAACTATAAAAGTTAAGTTAACGTTTTCGCTTATTAATTAGTTTAAATTAGTCTGTCTATTTTTTAATAATTTAATAGCAACTAAAATCAGTAAAAACCCAGCAGCTATAAATGCTGTAAAACCAACTGTATTTTGCTTTGTTTGGTTAGCAATACCTATAGCAATTAAAGCCCAAGAACCAACTAAGGCAAAACCATTCATATTTCTTTTAAAAATGATTATTGCATTTATTATTACAGCAATAAGTATCATAATAATTGTCCAGATTTCATCAGAAATTCCAAAACCATTCCAATTTATTTTTACTAAGTAAGAAGATACATTTGCAACACTTGCCACAGTTACCCAACCACTATATATGGTAAAAGGTAAATACAAAAATAGTTGTTTAGATCTGCTAACTTTATCTATGTTAATACCTAAGTTTAAGACTATTTTAAGTAGAGAAATTAATAAAAGAAAAATAAAAAAACAAGATAAACCTGTGTAACCATAAATCCAACTAAAAACCCAGCTACAATTTGCAATACAAGAAATTATAAACCAAAATCCAATTTTTTCTACAAAGCTATCATCAGCATCTTTTTTAAATAAACTTCTTCCTTGATAAACAGCAAAACCCAATAAAAATAAATAGATAAGTCCCCAAATAGAAAATGCATAACCAGCAGGAGTAAATAAAGATTTTATGTTATCTGAAATACCACCAATAGTTTTACCATCCATAATGCCAGTATTTGATAAATAATTTATAAAAACAGTTGAACCAAATGCGAGACCGTTTAAAATTTGTAGTGTTTTTTTCATTTTTTCTGACTTTTTTAATTGCATTAAATTTACGAATATTAAACTTAAATTTTAGGAAAGCTCTATATTTGCTTTATGCTTTTTAATCAAATTGTAGGTCAAGATCATATAAAAAAACACCTTATAAAGTCAGCAGAAAATGGCAGAATACCTCATGCTCAATTATTCGTTGGTAAAGAAGGTTGTGGCACTTTACCAATGGCAATTGCTTATGCTCAATTTTTATTGTGTAATTTTTCTAATGATGTAGATGCTTGTCAAATAAAATGCAATAAGCTTCAGCATCCAGATTTACATTTTGCTTTTCCTGTAACCACAAACGATTCTGTTAAAAAACATCCTGTTAGTAATTTGTTTTTAGAAGATTGGAGGTCATTTGTGGCAAACCAACCTTATGGAAGTTTATTTAATTGGTTACATCATATAGGTGTAGAAAATAAACAGGGTTTAATTGGTGTAGATGAAGCTGAAGATGTTGTAAAAAAACTAAAATTAAAAAGTTATGAAGGTGGTTTTAAAGTGATGATTATTTGGATGGCAGAAAAAATGAATATTGCTGCAGCCAATAAATTATTAAAACTAATAGAAGAGCCCCCAGAAAAAACAGTTTTTATATTGATAACAGAAAACGAAGAGCAGATTATAAACACCATTAAGTCACGTTGTCAAGCTTTACATTTTCCTGTTTTATCTGAACAAGATATTGCAAATGCTTTGGTTGTAAATCATCAAGTAGATGATAAAAAAGCTGCGCATATTGCACATCAGTGTGAAGGTAATTTAAATAAAGCATTACATTTATTATATGAAGACTCTTCTGATTTGGTTTTCGAGGAATGGTTTGTTACTTGGATTAGAACTGCGTTTAAAGCTAAAGGAAATGCTACTGTTGTAAAACAATTAATTGCTTGGTCTGAGACTATTGCAAAGTCTGGCAGAGAAACACAAAAACGATTTTTAGAGTACTGTTTACAATTTTTTAGACAAGCGTTATTGTTGAACTATAAGTCTGATCAGCTGGTTTTTATGGAGACAAAAACAGGTTTTAATCTAACTAAATTTGCACCTTTTGTACATTCAGGAAACATCCTAGAAATTGAAAAAGAACTAAATGAAGCTATGTATCATATAGAAAGAAATGGTAATGCAAAAATTATTTTGTTAGACCTTTCTATGAAACTAACTCGTTTTCTGCATAAAAAAGAAGAGAAGGTTTAAAAAAATAGCTTTACTTTTTCCAAGTTCCTCCATATACATAATTTGGATTCCCTTCTTTTACTTTTAAAAGGCACACTTTACATGTAAAAACCCAAGCTTTTGGCAATTTATATTGAATTCTATACATTGTAGAGAAATCTTTTTCACAAACAGCACAGTATTTTACTCTGGATTTTGTGGCCATTAAATAGATTTTTACAAATTTGTTAAACGAGCAACATACTTGCCAATCACATCAAATTCTAAATTAATTTTATCTCCAACTTGTAATGTTTTAAAAGTGGTATTCTCCCAAGTGTAAGGAATTATGGCTACAGAAAAACCGTTTTTAGTAGAGTTTACAACAGTTAAGCTTACTCCATTAACAGTAATAGACCCTTTTTCTATAGTAACATTATTCTTATCAGAATTATATTCAAAAGTATAAACAGTACTTCCGTTTTCATCTTTAATGTTTGTGCATACTCCTGTTTCATCTACATGACCCTGTACAATATGTCCATCTAACCTATCACCTAATTTCATAGCACGTTCTAGATTAACAATATCATTAGTCTTTAAAAGCCCAATATTGGTTTTAACTAAAGTTTCTTTAATGGCAGTTACAGTGTATTCATCATTATTAATAGACACAACAGTTAAGCAAACTCCATTATGAGCTACACTTTGGTCTATTTTTAATTCGTGAGTAATTGAACTCTTAATAGTTAAATGAAGATTTTCTTGCTCTTTTTCAACATTTGTAATAGAGCCAAGTGTTTCTATAATTCCTGTAAACATATCATTAAAAATTAGTTACTTTTGTAAGTACAAAAATACGCATATTACAAGAGTTACTATGGATAAAACTGATAAAATAGTTGTAGGGATTTCAATTGGAGATTTAAATGGTATTGGTATTGAAGTAATTTTAAAAGCCTTTCAAGATAAAAGGATGTTAGAATTCTGCACACCTGTTTTATTTGGGGCAACAAAAGTAGTTTCATATCATAAAAAAGCTTTAAATCTAGAAGTTCCTGTTCATGGAATTACGAATATCGATCAGATTAATCCAAATAAAATTAATGTTTTAAATATTTGGAAAGAAGAAGTAAAAATTGATTTAGGCAAAGCCACAAAAGAGTCTGGTACATATGCAGCAAAATCTTTAGAAGCAGCAACAAATCATTTAAAAGAAAACAAGGTTGATGTTTTAATTACTGCACCAATTAATAAAGAAAACATACAGTCTGATTCTTTTAATTATCCTGGTCACACAGAATATTTAGAAGCAAATTTAGAAGGTAAAAGTTTAATGATTTTGCTTACTGATGAGTTAAGAATAGGATTAATCACTGGTCATATTCCTATAGCAAAAGTAGCAGAAACCATTACATCAGAGTTGATAAAAGACAAGGTTGATACGATGCATGAATCTTTGAAAAGAGATTTTGGTATTGTAAAACCAAAAATAGCAGTTTTATCTTTAAATCCACATTGTGGAGATAATGGAGTTATAGGCAAAGAAGATGATGAAATTATTAAACCAACTGTTCAAGAAATTGCAGCATCAGGTAAATTGGTTTTTGGTCCTTATGCAGCAGATGGTTTTTTTGGTTCTAAAACCTACAAACAATTTGATGGAGTTTTAGCCACTTATCATGATCAAGGATTAGCACCTTTTAAAGCGTTGTCTTTTGGTAAAGGAGTTAATTTTACAGCAGGGTTAAATCATGTTAGAACCTCTCCAGATCATGGAACAGGGTATGATATTGCAGGAAAAAATTTAGCAAATTCATCATCATTTACAGAGGCTTTATTTACTGCTTTGCAAGTTTTTAATTGTAGAAACGAGTATAAAGAAATCACTAAAAACCCTCTCCCAATTTCTTAAAAAAGAAAGATTTCTATTTTTTAAAAGAAAATATTGTAGAAAAACATTTTTTTGTATCTTTGCACGCTCAATTCATGATTGATAATGAAAGACTTGAAACAATACAACATACAGTTTGTAGGATTAAAAGAAGGTATTCATTTATTTAATTACAAAATTGAGAACAAGTTCTTTGACGCATTTAATTATAATGAGTTTGAATCATCAGATGTAAATATAGATTTACATTTTACAAAAAAAAGTACTTTAATAGAGTTAGTTTTTGAAGCTAATGGTACAGTAGAAGTGCCTTGTGATATTACAAACGAGTTATACCATCAAAAAATTGAAGCAACCTTACCAATTGTGGTTAAGTTTGGTCCAGAATATAATGATGATAATGAAGAAATTTTAATTCTGCCTCATGAAGCGTATGAATTAAATGTTGCTCAATTTATTTATGAAATGATTGTTTTGGCAATTCCAACAAAAAGAATTCATCCAGATGTAGAAAATGGAACAATGCAATCAGAAATTCTAAATAAATTAGAAGAATTAGAAGTTAAAGAGACAAAAGAAGTAGAAAATATAGACCCTAGATGGGATAAATTAAAGAATTTAATAACAGAAAAAAAGACATAAAATGGCACATCCTAAAAGAAAAATATCTAAAACAAGAAGAGATAAAAGGAGAACTCATTATAAAGCATCAGCTCAGCAAATTGCTACAGACCCAACAACTGGAGAAGCTCATTTATATCATAGAGCTCACTGGCACGAAGGTAAATTATACTACAGAGGTCAAGTTGTTTTAGAATCTGCAGCTGCAGAAGCTTAAAAAATACTAAATTTAGATTTTTGAAAAACCCTCAATTTTGAGGGTTTTTTTACGTTTTATGATAAAATTTGACCGTTTATAGTTACATTTCATCAAAAATGTAAAATATTTCCATTATTTTTGACCGTTCTAAACTTTAGAAATTAAACCATTATTATGACAAAAATCACTGCAGCAATCACAGCAGTTGGCAAATATGTTCCAGAATATGTTCTAACAAATAAAGAGTTAGAAACCTTTGTAGACACCAATGATGAGTGGATAACCACAAGAACAGGTATAAAGGAAAGAAGAATATTAAAAGGCGAAGGTTTAGGTACTTCTTATATGGCCATAAAAGCCGCAGAAGATTTATTAAAAAAGTCAAATACTAATCCAGAAGAAATAGATATGGTAATTGTTGCAACTGCAACACCAGATTTACCAGTAGCTGCAACAGCAGCTTATACAGCTTCTAAAATAGGAGCTATAAATGCTTTTTCTTATGATTTACAAGCAGCTTGTTCTAGTTTTTTATATGGTATGTCTACAGCTTCTAGTTATATAGAATCTGGTAGATATAAAAAAGTGTTACTTATAGGTGCAGATAAGATGTCTTCAATAATTGATTATAAAGACAGAGCAACTTGTATTATTTTTGGAGATGGAGCTGGAGCTGCCTTATTTGAGCCAAATAATGACGGTTTAGGTTTGCAAGATGAGTTTTTAAGAAGTGATGGGATAGGAAGAGACTTCTTAAGAATAGAAGCTGGTGGTTCTATTTTGCCTCCAACTTTAGATACAGTTAAAGAGGGTAAACATTTTGTTCATCAAGAAGGTAAAACAGTATTTAAGTATGCTGTTTCTAATATGGCAGATGTATCTGAAAAAATGTTAACAAGAAATAACTTAACAGAAGAAGATATTCAATGGTTAGTGCCACACCAAGCAAATAAAAGAATTATTGAAGCAACAGCGAAAAGAGTAGGTGTTGGGCCAAATAAAGTAATGATGAATATTCATAAATATGGTAATACAACATCAGCAACTTTACCTCTTTTATTAGCAGACTATGAAAAAGAATTGAAAAAAGGAGATAATTTAATTTTTGCCGCTTTTGGTGGTGGTTTCACTTGGGGAGCTATCTATTTAAAATGGGCATACAATTCATAAATAAACAACTAAACAATAAGAAAAATGGATATTAAAGAAATTCAAAATCTTATAAAATTTGTAGCAAAATCTGGCGCAAGCGAGGTAAAGTTAGAAATGGAAGATGTGAAATTAACAATTAGAACAGGCTCAGGTAAAACAGAAACAACTATTCTACAAGCTTCTCCTGTAGCAAGTATGCCTCAAGTACAGGCAGCACCAGCTCCTGTTGCTCAACAGCCAGCAGCTGAGCCAGCAGCTCCTGTAAAAAATGATGCTAATGACGATGCTAATTACGTTACTGTAAAATCGCCAATTATTGGAACATTTTATAGAAAACCTGCTCCAGATAAACCAAATTTTGTTGAAGTTGGTTCAGACATTTCTGCTGGAGATACAGTTTGTGTTATTGAAGCTATGAAATTATTTAATGAGATAGAATCTGAAGTTTCTGGTAAAATTGTAAAAGTTTTAGTTGATGATTCTTCACCAGTTGAGTTTGATCAACCTCTATTTTTAGTAGATCCATCTTAATTTTAGATTATTAGATTTTTAGTAATAAAATATCTAGCAATTAAGTAGTTAAAATAATCAAAATTCTAAAAGATGTTTAAAAAAATATTAATTGCCAACAGAGGAGAAATAGCTCTACGTGTTATTAGAACCTGTAAAGAAATGGGTATAAAAACTGTTGCTGTTTACTCTAAGGCAGATGCTGAAAGTTTGCATGTTAGGTTTGCTGATGAAGCAGTTTGTATTGGACCTGCACCAAGTAGTGAATCTTACTTAAAAATGGCAAATATTATTGCAGCAGCAGAAATTACAAATGCAGATGCAATTCATCCTGGATATGGTTTTTTATCTGAAAATGCTAAATTTTCTACTCTGTGTGAAGAACACGATATTAAATTCATAGGTGCTACAGGTAAAATGATAGATCAGATGGGAGATAAGGCTAATGCTAAAGCTACAATGAAAGCTGCAGGCGTGCCATGTGTTCCTGGTTCAGATGGTGTAATCACTGACTTTGAAGAATGTAAAAAAGTTGCATTAGAGACTGGTTATCCAGTAATGTTAAAAGCTTCTGCAGGTGGTGGAGGTAAAGGAATGCGTGCTGTTTGGAAAGAAGAAGATTTAAAAGATGCATGGGATTCTGCAAGACAAGAGAGTAAAGCTGCTTTTGGAAATAACGATATGTATATGGAAAAGCTTATTGAAGAGCCAAGACATATAGAAATACAAATCGTTGGAGATGCATATGGTAAAGCATGTCATTTGTCTGAAAGAGATTGTTCTGTACAAAGACGTCATCAAAAACTAACAGAAGAAACTCCATCTCCATTTATGACAGATGAGTTAAGAGAAGCTATGGGTAATGCAGCTGTTAAAGCAGCAGAATTCATAAAATATGAAGGAGCAGGGACTGTTGAGTTTTTAGTAGATAAGCATAGAAATTTCTACTTTATGGAGATGAATACTCGTATTCAAGTAGAGCATCCAATAACAGAAGAAGTTGTAAACTACGACTTAATTCGTGAACAAATATTAGTTGCTGCTGGAGTGCCAATTTCAGGTAAAAACTATTATCCACAATTACATTCAATTGAGTGTAGAATTAATGCAGAAGATCCTCATAATAACTTTAGACCTGCACCAGGTAAAGTAACATCATTTCATGCACCTGGAGGTCATGGAGTAAGAATGGATACTCATGTGTATGCAGGTTATATGATTCCACCAAATTACGATTCTATGATCGCTAAATTAATTGTAACAGCTCAAACTAGAGAAGAAGCAATTAATAAAATGAAGAGAGCTTTAGATGAGTTTATTATTGAAGGAATTAAGACAACAATACCATTTCATAGACAATTAATGGATCATCCAGATTATGTTTCTGGTAATTATACCACAAAATTTATGGAAGATTTTAAAATGGAGTCTTAAAGAGATACCACATATAATTTTATTAAAAAATAGAGAATACATGTATTATTCTCTATTTTTTTTATATTTATAATTAAATTATCATTTAATGAAAATTGATGGAATAGATAAAATAATCATAAGAAGATTAGTTAAAGATGCCAGAACTCCTGTTTTAAGTATTGCTAGAGAAGTAGGTATATCTGGTGCAGCTATTCATCAAAGATTAAGAAAATTAGAAAAATCAAAACTAATAGACGGCTATAAAATGGTCATTAATCCTAAGGCTTTAGGATATACAACTGCAGCTTTTATTGGTATTTTTTTAGATTCTTCAAGTTTGTATTCTTCAGCTATAAAAAGATTAAAAGAAATTCCCGAAGTTGTAGAAAGTTATTATACAACAGGTAATTATGCAATTTTTGTAAAAATTCTATGTAAAAATAACGAAGATTTAATGCATCTTTTAAATAGAGATATACAAGGTATTAAAGGTGTTTCTAGAACAGAAACATTTATATCTTTAGATCAGCAAATTGATAGACAAATTAGCATATAGTTAATTATCTATTAATTTAAACGACTTAAAGCTCTAATGTTACCATTTATCAAATAAAAATTAGATTTTTAATTTAAAATTCTCATATTTGAAGTTAAATTTCCCCAACATAAAAATGAAAGCACTTTCAATTCTTTTAGTTGAAGACGATGAAATAATAAGATTAAAGTTTAAAAAGGTTTGTAAAAACCTTAAAGCTAATCATAGTGTTGTTGAAGCAGAAAATGGAGAAAAAGGTTTAGCTGTTTTAGCAAATCATCATTTTGATTTAATTATTTCTGATTTAAAAATGCCTGTCATGAATGGTATTACATTTATTAAAAATGTAAAAAAAGATGACAGATTTAAAAAAATCCCTTTGGTAGTAATGACAACTTCTGAAGAAGAAGAAGATATGCAACAGTGTAATAATTTATGTGTTGATGGGTATTTTCTAAAATCTTTAAACTTTAAAAAATACGAACAAGAGGTCATTTCTATTTTAGACTATTGGAGCACGAAAGAAAAAGTAATTTCTTAAATTTATTTTTTTATGGAGAAACCTAATATGCAAGTTATTGAGGAGATTTCTGGTAATGATGAAGATTTTAAAAAAAACTTATTAGAAATAATTAAAAAAGAATTTTCTAAAGAGTTTGAAAACTATAATCATAGCTATCTTAAGAAAGATTTTGAAGAAGCATCTGAGTGTGTGCACAAGTTAAAACATAAAATTTCTCTTTTAGGTTTTAAAGAAGAATTACAAAAAGCAGCTTTATTTGAGAAAGAAGTAAAGAAAGGTAATTTAGAATTACATGAAAATTTTATTGATACTTTAAACAAAATTAATGTATATTTATACGATTAGTAACCTAAAGAGTATATTTAAGTAATGAAATGTATTATTGTAGATGATGATGAAACTGCAAGACTAATTCTAAAACAACACTGTTTAAACACCTCTAACTTACAGGTTTTATCAGAATTCAGCTCAGCAATTGATGCCATAAAATACTTGAATTCTAATGATGTGGATTTAATCTTTTTAGATATCCATATGCCTTCATTTTCTGGGTTCGATTTTATAAAAACACTTAGTAAATCACCAAAAATAGTATTAACTACTTCAGATAAAAACTTAGCTCTTGAAGCTTTTGAGTTTAAAAATGTAATAGATTACTTAGTTAAACCAATAACAAAAGAAAGATTTGAAAAATCTTTCGAAAAAGTAGTTTCTTTATCAAAAACAGAAGATTCAACAAATACAAAAGAGAATTTAAATAAAAAATCTGATTATTTATATGTAAGTGTAGATAGAAGGTTAGTTAATGTACATATTCCTAGTATATATTTAATAGAAGCAAAAGGAGATTATATAAATATTAAAACTGATGGGAAAAACTACATAGTTCATTCAACATTAAAAAAGATTGAAGATAAATTACCTGAAGAGTTGTTTTTTAAAGTTCACAGGTCTTTTATTATTAATACTTCTGAAATTGTAGATATAGAAGATAATAGTGTAGTTGTAAGAAAAGAAGTAGTGCCAGTTAGTAGATCTAATAAAGGAATTTTAATGGATAAGTTAAACTTATTGTAATAATCAAAGTCGTAAGTTATTTTGTTTTAATCTACACTTTAGCGTCGTTCGTCGACAGTTAGTTGAATAGTTTAATAAAAAGTTGTTTCTTTATAGCATATTAAAACAATTATAAATTGGGGGATTTATAAATTGATAATAGGAATAGGATTGAGAAATCAGTCCTATTTTTTTTGTGACCTACATAAATATATACTGGTAGGTACTAGTAGGTTATATTCTTTTTCTATATATTTGTAAAATGAATATAGTTTCTTTTAAAGAAAAATCTGGGCAGCCTAAATACAAACAGATTGTTAACTCCATAGAAAAGGCAATAGCAAATAATGTTCTTAAAAAAGGAGATAAATTACCTTCTTTAAATATTATTAGAGACACCCACAAGGTTTCTAGAGATACTGTATTGAATGCTTTTAATGAATTAAAAAATAGAGGTATAATTCATTCAATTGTAGGCAAAGGATATTATGTGTTAAATGAAAATGTAGAGGTATCAAAAAAAATATTTTTACTTTTTGATGAATTAAATTCATTTAAAGAAGACTTATATGCTGCTTTCTTAGAAAACTTAACTAAAGAAGTTGAAGTAGACATTTATTTTCATCATTTTAATTCTTCAATATTTAATAAACTTATTGATGATAATTTAGGCAAATACACACATTATATTATTATGCCTGTTAACATTAATAACGCCTCTTTTAGTATTAATAAGTTACCAGAAGAAAAAGTGTTTATTTTAGATCAAACTAGTAACGAATTAAAAAAATACGCTTCCATTTATCAAAATTTTGAAAACGATATTCATAAAGGTTTATTTACAGCACTGCATAAAATTAGAAAGTATCATAAATTGATACTGGTGTTTTCTAGTATTAAACAACCATTAGGAATTAAACAAGGATTTATAAATTTCTGTTCACAATATAATATTGAATCAGAAATATTAAATTCTTTAAAAGATAATACTCCTGAAAAAGGGGATATATACATCACTTTAGAAGACAAAGATTTAATAAAAGTAATTAAACAAATAAAAGAGAATAAACTCATTATTTCTAAAGATGTAGGCATTATATCCTATAATGATACCTTGTTAAAAGAGGTTGTAGAAAACGGAATTACAACAATTTCAACAGATTTTAATTATATGGGCAAACGTTTAGCTCAAATGATTTTAGATGATGAAAGAATAGTAATTGAAAACCCTAGTAAACTCATTTTTAGAAAATCTATTTAATATGTTTAAAATCTATCAACATACAGAAAACAATAAAGAATACATAGTTTTAGAAAGTAAGAATAAACAAGCTTATGCTTCAATTTGTTTAGATGAAGGAGCAAGAGTTAAAGATTTAGTACTTAATGGAAAATCAATTATAAAAGAACAACCAAATTTTGATTATAGAGACTCTTATGCTTCTTCTATACTATTTCCATTTGCAAGTAGATTAAAAGAAGGAAGTTATTCTTTTAATTATGATTCATATGAATTACATAAAAACGATAAAGGAATTAATGCACTTCATGGATTAGTTTATAATAAAAAGTTTAATTTATTTGAACCTGAAGAGCATCAACACAAATGCTCTGCAACATTTAATTATTACGAACAAAAACCTCCTAATGGTTATCCATTTAAATATTTTTTATCTATAACCTACACACTTTTTAAAGATGATTTTCAAATAGCTATTACTGTAAAAAATATTGATTCAAAATCTTTTCCTTTTACTTTAGGTTGGCATCCATATTTTAATTGTAATGATTTCTCTAAAGCTTATTTACATTTTAAGAGTAGCAAAAAGATAGTTTTTGACAATAATTTAATTACAGAAGCAATTGAAGATTTTATTATAGACAAAAATTTTTCTTTAGAAAATAAACAACTAGACGATTGTTTTATTTTAAAGGAACAAGGAGTAGATTTTATAACCTCTGAATATCATTTAAAATTAACTTCAGATGCTTTAGAAAACTATTTACAATTATATACACCAAAGAACAAACCCATAATTGCTATAGAACCTATGACTGGAATTTCTGATAGTTTTAACAATAAAATTGGATTACAGGTTTTAGAACCAAATAAAACCTATGCTGTTAATTTTAGAATAGAAATGATACAATAACTTAACATGAAAAACGAATTAATAAAAGAAGTAAAATCTAAATTTATAAAGATTTTTAAAAATAATCCCTTATTGATATTTTCTCCAGGTAGAATTAACATTATTGGAGAACATACAGATTATAATGGTGGATATGTTTTTCCTGCTGCAGTAGATAAGGGTATAGCTGCAGCTATTCAAAAAAGCGATACAGGTAAAAGTACTGCAGTTGCATTAGATTTAAATAGCAAAGTAGAATTTGATTTAAATAATTTAAAACCATCTAAACAAGGTAGTTGGGAGAATTATGTTTTTGGTGTAGTTGCTGAAATTCAAAATAGAAATAAAGTTGTTGGCGATTTCAATATCGTTTTTAAAGGAAATATACCTGGTGGTGCAGGTATGTCATCATCTGCTGCATTAGAAAACAGTGTTGTATTTGGTTTAAATAAATTGTTCGATTTAGGATTGACTAAAACCGAAATGATTTTAATTTCACAACAAGCAGAACATAATTATGTGGGTGTTAAATGCGGAATTATGGATCAATATGCCAGTATGTTTGGTGTCAAAGATCACGCAATATTGTTAGATTGTAGAAGTTTAAAATCAAAGCCATATAAAATTGATTTTAAAAATCATCAATTCATACTTATCAATACAAATGTAAAACATAGCTTATCTGATAGTGCATATAATGATAGAAGATCTGCCTGTGAGAATATTGCTAAACTATTAGAGGTAGAAACATTAAGAGATGCAACTGAAGAAGATTTAGAGAAAATAATAAATAAAGTTACTCCAGAAAATTATCAAAAAGCATTGTATGTAATTCAAGAAATTATAAGGACAAAGAAAGCAGCGAAAGCTATAGAAAATAACGATTTAGAAAAATTAGGTGCTTTAATTTATGCATCTCATAATGGATTACAACACCAATATAAAGTAAGCTGTGATGAACTTGATTTTTTAGTAGACCAAGCCAAAAAAAACAAATACGTTTTAGGAGCTAGAATGATGGGTGGTGGTTTTGGTGGCTGTACTATTAATTTGATTGCTAGAAATAAAGTAAAAGATTTTGCAGCATCAGCTTCTAAAGCTTATAAAAATAAATTTAATAAAGAGTGTTCTGTTTATTTTATAGAACTCTCTCAAGGAACTCATACAGTATAACAATTAGCTTAAAAATGAAAAATACTAACTTACAAGATTATTCACATAAACGATTTAATATTCTTACAGGAGAATGGGTTTTGGTTTCTCCTCACAGAGCAAAACGTCCTTGGCAAGGTCAAAATGAAGAAATTTCTAAAGAAAAAAGACCTACATATGATAGTACATGTTATTTATGTGCCACAAATACTAGAATAAATGGAGAGGTAAATCCAGATTATAAAGATGTCTTTATTTTTACGAATGATTTTGCTGCTCTTCAAAATAATTCACCCTCTTTTCAGGTAAATGACGGATTGTTTAAAGCACAAAGTGAAACAGGTATTTGTAAGGTAATTTGTTTTAGTCCAGATCATTCAAAAAGTTTGGCAGATATGGAAGTTGATGAAATTACGAAAGTTGTACATGCTTGGAAAAAAGAATACATTTCTTTGGGAGAAAATGAATTTATAAACTACGTACAAATCTTTGAAAATAAAGGTGCTGTAATGGGTTGTAGTAATCCACATCCTCATGGTCAAATTTGGAGTCAATCTACTTTACCAAACGAAGTTGATAAGAAAGATAAGCAACAAGCTAATTATTTTAAAGAAAAGAATTCTAGTTTATTAGGAGATTATTTACAACAAGAATTAGTAGCTAATGAGCGAATTATTTTTGAAAATGATGATTTTGTTGTGTTAATTCCTTTTTGGGCAATTTGGCCTTTTGAGGTTATGATTGCTCCTAAAAAACAGCAAAGAAATATTGCTGAACTTTCAGATAGCGAGTCTAGAAATTTTGCTGAAGCTATTTCTGTAATTACAAAAGCATATGATAAGTTGTTTAATACTTCTTTTCCTTATTCGAGTGGAATTCACCAAGCTCCAACAAATGGTAAGAAAAATAATCATTGGCATTGGCACATGAGTTTTTATCCGCCTTTATTAAGAAGTGCAACTGTAAAAAAGTTTATGGTAGGTTATGAAATGTTTGGCTCTCCTCAAAGAGACATTACTGCAGAAATAGCAGCTCAAAGAATTAAAGAATTAGTGTAAATAAAAAAATCCGTAATAAATCTATTACGGATTTTTTTTAAAATATCTTGAAATACTATTTATTCTGATGGAATAATATGTTTAAATAAATCTAAGGTTTCATTAAAATCTTTCTGCAGTTCTTTAACATACTCTTGATCTGTATCGAACTTTTCAACTTGATCTATAACACCTCTGTAAAGATATCTAAACGTTAAATCAAACTCTTCAAAAACCATATCAAAACTTTCAGAATCGAAAGTGCTAAACCATATTAATTTGTCTTTAAATAACTTAATAAGTGTTTTTGCTGCAGCTCTTGCTTTTTCTTGCTCACCCAATTTATAATAAAACTCTGGATATTCTAAAGATAAACTAAAGTGGTCAAAGTCTTTAATTGGTAATTTTTCTAAAGATAAATCTAAGACTTCTATAGCTTTTAAAGTATCTCCTTCTTTAGCAAAAGCAGTAGAAAGTCTCATTAAACTATTACGCATAGAAATGGCATTTCTTTTAGTTTGTTCATCTAAATAAATTTTACCATCATTTATATTTCTCCATTCCCATTTTTTAATGTTGTTATACATTTTTTCTGGATCAATTCTACCAATATCAAAAAGACTTAATTCTCTTGTAAGTTGTCCTTCTTGGTTATATATTTTTGTTGGAGTTTGTATGGGCACTAATTTAAAAGCAACACCATCTAACTGTAAATAATCTTTTAACCAAATATATTCACTATCAGAATTAGAACCACCTGTAAAATAAATAGGTCTTTTCCAATCAAAATTATTTAAAATGTCTAACATTAAGATAGTATTCTTACCTATAGCTCTGTCAATTGTAATATCTATATATGGTACAATTTTATCTGCATCTTTTTGAGCTACAATACCATATTTTAAAACGTTTTCTTTATTAACAGGAATTCTAATTTTATTGGTTGGTAATATTTTTTCAGGATTACCATCATCATCTAAATCATAGAAAGTACGTTTGCTATCACTCCTAATCCACTTCATGTAGCTATCTATATCTAAAACAGAATCTTTTAACTGAGGAAATAATTCTTGAAAATAATAAGCAACATCTAATGTTCCATATTTATACTCATCATGAGTTAACTCAGAAGGTATTGGAGCAGCTTTGTAGGTTGCTCTTTTCATTTGATCTATATACCAATCTGTTTGAAAAAGACTTGTGTTTACTAGTTTTATATCAGTTCTAATACCTTCAACTTCTTGCATATACCAAAGAGGAAAAGTGTCATTATCTCCAATTGTAAACATAATGGCATTTGGGTCACAACTTTCTAAATAAGCTTGTGCATTTAAAAAGGTTGTATATCTATTAGATCTATCATGATCGTCCCAATTTTCTGATGCCATAAGAGTTGGCACAGCTAAAAGAGAAACTACAGAAACTGCAATTGCTAAAGCCCTTTTATTTACGAAAGATTTTAAATAATCAAATAAAGCAAAAACACCAAAGCCAATCCAAATTGCAAAAATGTAAAAACTTCCTACAACTGCATAATCACGTTCTCTAGGTTCAAAAGGTTTTGGATTTGTGTAAAATATAATAGCAGCACCTGTAAATAAAAAGAATAAAAATAGCGTATAGAAGTTTTCTTTATCCCATTTAATTTGAAATAATAAACCTATGATTCCTAAAATTAGAGGTAAAAAATAATAGGTATTTCGTCCTTTATTTTCTAAAACTTGTGGTGGTAATTTTTGTTGAGAACCTAATCTAGCTTCGTCTATAAAATCGATACCACTTAACCAATTGCCGTTAAAAATATCTAAGTTTCCTTGAATATCATTTTGACGTCCAACGAAATTCCACATAAAATAACGTCCATACATATAGCCAAATTGATAGCTAATCATAAACTTTATATTTTCTGCAAAAGTGGGTCTACGTTTACTATTTTCAGGAATACCAGCAATAGCTTTGTACATTTTTTCTTTTGATGGATCTACCATTCTTGGGATAAAGCCTTTGTGTTTATCAGACCAATTAGGTAAAACGTCTTTGTAATTATTTACAATTACATATTTGTCTTTTCCGTTAACAACTTTCTTCTCGTATTTTGGTTTATCATCTCTTGTAGGATTGTTTCTATCTTGTTCTCTACTATAAGTGTTAGAGTAATAAGTATCGTAAAAAACGTTAGCATCTCCATACTGTTCACGTTCATAGTAAGCTAGTAATTCACGAGCACTAGAAGGATTATTTTCGTTAATAGTTGTATTTGCATTTGCTCTAATAGGCAACATCATCCAAGATGAAAAACCTATCATCATAAATAGTAAAGACAAGACTAAATTATTTGCAGTAATTTTATTTTTCTTTCTAGTATAAGAAAGTCCAAAGTAGAATAAAGCAACTAAAATAATGCCAGCAATAATACTTCCAGAATTAAATGGTAAGCCAATTGAATTCACAAAAAACAACTCTGATGCACTAAAGAATTTAAGTGTAAATGGAAATATAAATTTAAACACCAACACTAAAATTAATACAGAAATAACAGAAGCTACTGCAGTAGTTTTTAGATTGATATTCTTATAAGTTTTAAAGAAATATAACATTACAATAGCAGGGATCACTAATAAAGAAAGGATGTGAACTCCAAAAGATAAACCTACCACAAAACTGATTAATATTAACCATTTGTTACCTCTTGGTAAGTGTATTTCACTTTCCCATTTTAGACCTAACCAAAATAGAATAGCCATTAAAAATGAAGACATTGCATACACTTCACCTTCTACAGCACTAAACCAAAAACTATCAGAAAAAGTGTAAGCTAAAGAACCTACAACACTACTTCCTAATATTGCTATATAAGACCCTTCAACAATTCCTCCAGATTTTATTGCTAATTTTTGACCTAAATTAGAAATCGTCCAAAACATAAATAAAATAGTAAATGCACTTGCTAAGGCAGACATAAAGTTTACCATTTTTGCAATTTCAGAAACATCTGATGTAAACATTGCAAAAAATGCACCTAACATTTGAAAAAGCGGTGCTCCTGGTGGATGACCAACTTCAAGTTTTACAGCAGTTGATATATATTCTCCTACATCCCAAGCACTAACTGTAGGCTCTATTGTCAATGAGTAAGTTATTAAAGCTATGGCAAAGGTTAACCATCCTAAGATGATGTCCCATTTTTTAAAATTTTTAGCAGTCATAAATACATTATAATGTGTGGGCGAATTTACTAATAAATATGAATAAATCTAATTACTCTAAACTTTTATAAATGAGTTACTTCTCATAAATCTTTGTTAATTTTAAAAATTGATTAAAAATGTTTGTAAAATAAAAAGATTGGCTTAAATTTGCATCCGCTAATAAGCATTGGCCTATGGTGTAATGGTAACACACCGGTTTTTGGTACCGATATTCAAGGTTCGAGTCCTTGTAGGCCAACTTCAAAAGTCTTTACAATTTTTATTGTAAAGACTTTTTTCATTTACGATACTATTAAAATCATTTCCGTTAAATAAAGGGCGCTTTCAATATTAATTTTGATAAAAAATTATTAATTAAAAACAATATAGAATGAAAGTACAAGCATATTTAGCCTTTAATGGTAACTGTCAACAAGCGTTAAATTTTTATGGTGAACTATTTAATGCAGATTTAAAAAACAAAATCACTTACGAAGATAAAAAAGTAGATGTACCTCAAGATTACAGAAAAAAGTTGCAACATGCAGAACTAAAAGGGAAAAAAGTACATATTATGGGATATGATGCAACACCAGATACACCTTTACATCATGGAAGTAATATTCATATGAGTGTTGATTTAAATGATGTAGATGATGCAGAAAATGTGTTTAAGAATTTAGCTAAACAAGGTACAACTCACCATGATTTTAGAGAAAGAGAATGGGGTTATTTTGGAAGATGTACAGATAAATTTGGCATAAATTGGATGGTAAATTGTAATTGTTAAAATACTAATAAATCAAAACAATGGATTGTAGGGAACTACAATCCATTTTTTATCTTTACTAAAATCTAAAATTTGAGGCTTGTAAAATTTACAAAAAAAGGTATTTACTGTATTCCAGGAAAATTCTATTTAGACCCATGGTATCCTGTAGAATATGCAATTATTTCTCATGGTCATGCAGACCATGCAAGATGGGGTAATAAGCATTATTTATGCTATAACCAATCTAAAGCCATTTTACAGCATAGAATTGGCGCTGATATTTCTATAGAAAGTTTACTTTATAATGAATATAAAGTAATTAATGGAGTCAAAGTAAGTTTTCATCCTGCAGGGCATATCATAGGTTCTGCACAAATTAGACTAGAATACAAAGGATATATTGTTGTTTTTTCTGGGGATTATAAAACACAACCTGACTTTATAACCACTCCTTTTGAGCCTGTTAGATGCCATGAATTTATTACAGAAAGTACCTTTGGTTTACCCATTTATAAATGGAAAAGTGAAGAAGAGTTACAACAAGAGTTACAAGATTGGATAGTCCAAAATCAACAAAATAATAGAACAAGCGTTTTTTTAGGGTATAGTTTAGGAAAAGCACAAAGAATAATGAAGTTAGTAGAAAATGTAGAAGAAATTTATGTGCATTCTGCAATTCACAACTTAAATAAAGCCATTGAAAATTCAGGCAAAAGTTTACCAACCACAAAACTTTTAACTGCTGATCTTAAAAAGATAGAGATTCAAAACAAAATTGTCATTTTGCCACCAGCATTATTAGGTTCTAAAATGATAAAAAAAATACCTAATGCTGCAACAGCCATTTGTTCTGGATGGATGCAAATTAGAGGAAATAGAAGATGGAAAGGTGTTGATGCTGGTTTTGCTGTAAGTGATCATGCAGATTGGGATGGACTCTTATCTGCTGTGAAAGCTACAGAAGCAGAAAAAGTTTATGTTACTCATGGCTCACAAGCAGTATTTTCTAAATATTTAAATGAGATAGGTATTGAAGCACACGAATTAAAAACTGAATTTGGTGAAGATGAATTAGAAACATCAGAGCAGCTAAAAACTGATATTGTTTAATATGAAAGACTTTTCTAATCTTATCAGCGCTATTGAAATCACCAATAAAACAAATGCAAAAATAGAAGCATTAGTTAATTATTTTTCATCTGCTCCAGATAAAGACAAATTATGGCTCATAGCTTTATTTACAGGTAAAAGACCAAGTAGACCAGTAAAATCTAACTTAATGAAAGATTGGTGTATGGAAATCACTAAACTTCCAGAATGGTTGTTTTTAGAAAGCTATTCATCAGTAGGCGATTTAGGAGAAACTTTAGCGTTGTTATTACCAAACCCAAAGCAACACATAGAAAAACCATTACATGTCTGGGTTGATGAACTTATAGACCTTAAACAAAAAACAGATCAAGAAAAAAAGAAATATGTTTTAGCTGCTTGGAATGGTTTACAGTCTCAAGAACGATTAATTTTTAATAAACTAATTGGAGGTAGTTTTAGAATTGGAGTATCAAAAAAGACATTGGTAAATGCGTTAGCAAAACTATCAGGTATAGATGCAAATCAATTAATGCATAGCATTATTGGTAATTGGACACCAGACACTATTACTTTTGATGATTTATTAAATGGTGAACATATTAATTATGATAATTCTAAACCTTACCCTTTTTGTTTGGCTTATGCTTTAGAAAATAGTTTGATAAATCTAGGAGAAGAAAAAAATTGGCAAGTAGAGTATAAATGGGATGGAATTCGTGGTCAAATCATTAAAAGAAAAGAAGAAGTATTTATTTGGTCTAGAGGAGAAGAGTTGGTTACACAACAATTTCCAGAAATTGTAGAAGCAATCTCAAAACTTGAAGGAAGTTTTGTAATTGATGGTGAAATACTGGCCATAAAAGACAATTCAGTTCTACTGTTTAATGACTTACAAAAACGATTAAATCGTAAAAACGTAACTAAAAAGTTACTAGAAGAAGTGCCTGTTGGTTTATATGTTTATGATATTTTAGAATTAAACGAAGTTGATTTAAGGCAAGAATCAATGCAAGAAAGAAGAATAAAATTAGAACAATTATTTACACATAATACAAGTGATATTTTAAAACTTTCAGAAATCATTGATTTCAAAAATTGGTCTGAATTAGATGAATTAAGAAATGCAGCAAGAGGTTTTAATTCAGAGGGTTTAATGTTAAAAAAGAAGTCTTCCATTTATCATGTTGGTCGTAAAAAAGGCGATTGGTGGAAATGGAAAGTAGACCCTTTAACTATTGATGCTGTTATGATTTATGCTCAAAAAGGAAGTGGAAGAAGAAGTTCTAAATTCACAGATTATACCTTTGCTGTGCAAAAAGATGATAAATTAGTAACTGTAGCTAAAGCCTATTCAGGTCTTACAGATAAAGAAATTACCGAAATTTCTAGATGGGTAAATAAAAATGCCATCGAAAAATTTGGCCCTGTAAGAACAGTAAAACCAGAATTAGTTTTCGAAATTGCCTTTGAGGGGATTGCTTATAGTAAACGTCATAAAAGTGGAGTAGCATTGCGTTTTCCCAGAATAAAACGTTGGCGAAAAGACAAAACTGTAAAAGATATAGATACAATAGAGAGTGTTAAATCATTAATAGAAACCAACTAAAATTTGAGCAACTTTAAACAAACTCAAGGTTTTCAAATCATTCAAAATTGGATGAAAGAAAAAGGTCATGAACCTTTTAGTTTTCAATCTCAAACTTGGGAACGTTACCATAATAATTTTAGTGGAATGGTGGTAGCACCAACAGGTTTTGGAAAAACTTTTTCTGTTTTTTTAGCAGTAGTTATCGATTATTTAAATCATCCAAATAGCTATAAAAAAGGATTAAAACTCATTTGGATTAGTCCATTACGTTCTCTTGCAAAAGATTTAGCTAAAGCAATGAGTGCTGTTGTAGAAGAAATTGGTTTAGATTGGGAAGTAGCTGTAAGAAATGGAGATACACCTACTAATGTTAGACGAAAACAAGAACGTTTAATGCCAGATGTTTTACTAACGACTCCAGAAACTTTACATCTTTTATTCTCTCAAAAGAAAAATTCAAGATGGTTTAAAAATGTAGCTTGTATAGCTGTTGATGAATGGCACGAATTATTAGGTTCTAAAAGAGGGGTTTTAACTGAATTAGCGATTGCTCGTATTAAAAAATTATCTTCTAAAACAAGAATTTGGGGAATTTCTGCAACCATTGGTAATTTAGAAGAAGCAAAAAATGTTTTAATTCCTTATGCAGGAAAAACAACCATGATTCGTGCAAAAGAGAAAAAGAAAATTGAAATTGTTTCTGTGCTACCAGATGAAGTAGAAGAATTGTCTTGGGCTGGTCATTTAGGAAAAAAGATGAGTTCTAAAATTATCCCAATTATATATGAGAATAATACTACATTAATTTTTACAAACACAAGAAACCAAAGTGAATTATGGTATCAAATTATTATAGAAGAAGCTCCAGATTTAATAGGGCAAATTGCTATTCATCATGGTTCAATAGATAAGGTTCAAAGAAACTGGATAGAAGAAGCTATTTCAGAAGGATTGTTAAAAGCTGTTGTATGTACTTCTTCTCTAGATTTAGGAGTCGATTTTAAACCTGTAGATTGTGTCATACAAATTGGTTCTGCAAAAGGTATTGCACGTTTTATGCAAAGAGCAGGTAGAAGTGGTCATTCTCCTTTTGAGGTTTCTAAAATGTATGCTGTGCCTACTCATTCTTTACAATTAATTGAAGTTGCAGCAGTTAAAGAAGCTATTAAGCAAAATGAAATTGAAGCAAGACATCCTTATGTATTAACTTATGATATTTTGGTTCAATTTTTAGTAACTCTTGCAGTAGGTGAAGGTTTTAAAGCTGTTGACACCTTTGAGTTAGTTAAAGAAGTTCATGCTTTTCAATACCTAACTAAAGAAGAATTTGATTGGTGTATTCACTTTATTACAAATGGAGGAAATACTCTTAATTCTTATGAAGAATTTCATAAAGTAGTTTTAGATGATGATGGTGTTTATAGAGTAAGAAGTAGACGAATTGCTATGATGCATAGAATGAATATTGGAGTTATTGTTGGTGAAGTTATGATGTATGTAAAATTCTTTTCTGGGGGTTATATAGGCATGATTGAAGAGTTTTTTATTTCGAAATTAAAAAAAGGAGATGCCTTTGTTTTAGGAGGTAAAGTTGTAGAGATGCAACAAATAAAAGACATGACAGTTCTGGTAAAAAGAAGCAAAAAGAAAAAAGCAATAACACCAAGTTGGTTAGGAGGTAGATTGCCTTTAACTTCTTACTTAACTCATTTTTTGCGTTTAAAATTAAATGATGCTCTTACCCCTAATAATCGAGAAAAAGAACTAAAATTTTTACATCCGCTTTTAAAAAGACAAGAGAATAATTCTCATATTCCTAAAAGCGATGAGTTTTTAGTAGAAAAAATAGAAACTAAAGAAGGTCATCATTTATTTGTTTACCCTTTTAAAGGAAGATTGGTGCATGAAATTATGGCTTCTTTAATTGCATATAGAATTAGTCAAATTAAAAAGCTAACATTTACAATTGCACAGAACGATTATGGTTTTGAGCTGTTAAGTGATCAAGAAATACCTTTACATGAAGACAATATTAATTCAATATTCTCTAAAGAAAATTTAATACAAGATGTTACAGCTAGTATAAATGCGAGTGAAATGGCTTCAAGAAAATTTAGAGATATTGCTGTAGTTGCAGGTTTGGTTGTACAAAGTCAACCAGGTAATAAAAAGTCTAATAAAAGCTTACAATCTTCTTCTGGTTTAATATTTAGAGTATTAAATGATTACGAACCTAATAATCTTTTACTAAAACAAGCCTATAATGAAGTCTTTGATTATGAGTTAGAAAAAGTTCGGTTACAAGGTGCTTTTCAAAGAATTTCTGAGAGTAAAATCATTTTGAAAAAAGCCAATAATTTTACACCTTTGAGCTTCCCTTTAAAAGTTGATAGTTTACGTGGCACTATGAGTAATGAGGAGCTAAGTAAACGTATAGAACGCATACAAAAGCAAGCTTTAAAATCTTAAAATGACAGAAAATTTTTTAATTGTAACTCAAAAAATTAATTGTAAAAATGAAATTTTAAAGCTTACAAATCAACGTGTTATTTTTTGGGAATCACAGAATAGTTTAATTTTAAGTGATTTACATATAGGTAAATCTGCTCATTTTCAAAAAAGTGGAATACCTATTCCTTCAAATATTTTAACTACAGATTTAAAAAGATTAGCACAATTAATTCATCATTTTAAAGCAAATCAATTGATTATTGTGGGTGATTTATTCCATGCAGAATATAATAAAGATCTAGATGAATTTAAGTCTTGGTTAACGCAGTTTAATACTCTAAATATTAAATTAATAAAAGGCAATCATGATCGACTTTCAGATAAAGTTTATCAACAATTTAACATTGAGGTTTTCAACAAAAATTACACAGAAAATCTATTAAAATTTGTTCATGATTTTGATAAGATTGAAGAGGAGTACTTCGTAATTTCTGGGCATACACATCCTGGAGTTTTTTTAAAAGGTAAGGGGAAACAACGTATAAAATTACCATGTTACCAAGTAACAAAACAAAAATTAATATTACCAGCTTTTAGTTTATTTACTGGCCTAAACACAAAAAATGCACCAGAAAATTGTAAAAATTATTGTTTTACAAATGATGGTATTTTTGAAGTTTAATTTTTCATTAAAAATGCTTTTAAATCTTCATAAGTAGAAGCCTTAATTGCTACTTTTTCTTTGTGTATTATTTTTTGAATTTGTGGTGGTATTTCTACTTTTACTGCTAAAGTTTCTTCTACTACATCTAAAAATTTAACAGGATGTGCAGTTTCTAAAAACACACCATATTCATTTTCTTTTAAACCATATTTTTCAAGACCTAAATATCCAACAGCTCCATGAGGATCTGAAATGTATTCAGATTTTTTATAAATATTTTGCATGGTTTCTTTAGTTTTTTCATCTGTAAAACTAAAAGAAGAAAACTTGTTTTTTAATGAATTTAAATCGTTATTAAATAGCTCTTGAATTCTTATAAAATTACTAGGGTTACCAACATCCATAGCATTAGAAATTGTTGCTTTAGATGGTTTTGGATTATAGTTACCATCTTTCATGAAATTTGGTACTGTATCATTTACATTAGTGGCAGCAATAAAATGTTTTATGGGTAAGCCTAACTTTTGAGCCATAATACCTGCACATATGTTTCCAAAATTTCCACTAGGTACAGAAAAAACAATCTCTTTTTGATGTTTTTTTAATTGTTTGTAAGCAAAGAAAAAGTAAAACATTTGAGGTAACCAACGTGCTACATTTATAGAATTTGCAGAAGTAAGCGTTTTGGTAATTTCTTTATCTAAAAAAGCAGTTTTTACCATTTCTTGGCAATCATCAAAAACACCATCAACTTCTAGGGCTGTAATGTTTTGTCCTAAAGTAGTAAGTTGTTTTTCTTGAATATCACTTACTTTTCCTGAAGGATATAAAATTACTACTTTTACTCCTTTTGCACCTAAAAAGCCATTAGCTACTGCACCACCAGTATCACCAGATGTGGCTACTAAAACAGTGACTTCATCATCATTATCTTTATTAAAAAACTCTAAACATTTAGCCATAAATTTTGCACCTACATCTTTAAAAGCCATGGTTGGTCCATGAAATAACTCTAATGTGCCAATATTTTTATTTATTGGAACAACAGGGAAGTCAAAAGAAACAGTTTCTGCAATGATTTCTTTTAATTTATTTTCAGGAATTTCAGCACCTACAAATTGCTTAATCGCTTCAAATGCAATCTCATGATTAGAATAGTTTTCTATATTTTTTATAAAATCTTTAGAAAGTGGAGTTATGTTTTCTGGAAAATACAAGCCTCTATCTTGCGCAATTCCGTTTACAACTGCATTTTTAAATGTTGTTTTTGGTGATTTATGATGTAAACTATAATAGTTCATTTTTTATTGATTTGTCTTTGCGAGTAAAATGAAGCAATCTTTTTATTTAATTAGAGGTTACTTCAGTCATTCTTCCTTCGTAAAGACGGTTAACTAATTATTTTAATTCCTTCTTTATTTACTTTAGAAGTATACATTTCGAAATCTATATTTTTATTTCTATAACTTTTTTCAATTGCATTGTATACTTGTTCAGTGATTTCATCTCCTTTACAAAGTGCAAAAATTGTTGGCCCAGAACCAGAAATTCCAGCACCTAAAGCACCTGCTTTTATAGCAGCACTTTTTACTTCATCAAAAAAAGGAATTAATTTTTTACGATGAGGTTCTACAATTACGTCTTTTAAAGAGTTACTAATAAGTTCGTAATTATTAGAGTATAATCCACTAATTAAACCACCAACATTTGCCCATTGTGTAACAGCATCTTTTAATGCAATTTCTTTAGGTAAAACGTTTCTTGCATCTTCAGTTCTAACTTCAATTTGTGGATGAATAGCAACCAATCTTAACTCACTAGGTACAGGTAATTTTACAACTTCTAAGGGTTGGTAACTTCTAATTAATACAAAACCACCATAAATAGCTGCTGCAACATTATCTGCAATTTGAGAACGACACGCAACTTCTTCACCAAACATGGCAAATTTTGTTAGTTCTAAATTTGAATAAGGTTTACCTAATAGTTGATTAGCTCCAAAAGCGGCACCAGCAGAACTTGCAGCAGAACTCCCCAATCCACTTCCAGGAAAATAGCCTTTATGCATAGTAAGTTGTATGCCAAAATCTGCTTTTGCATCTAATAACATTTTTTTTACAACTGCACTTGCTGCATTTTTATCTACATCATAAGTTAGTTCTGCACCTGTAATATTTGTTATTTCAACTCCTTTTTGTGGTGTTTTTACAAAGGTCATTTCATCACCAATTTCGTCTACAGCTAATCCTAAAGAATCAAAACCACAAGAAACATTGGCAATTGTAGCTGGTGAAAATATTTTTAAATAGTCCATATTTTTGGTTTATTGTTGTTAGTTTATGGTTTTTGGTGATTTGTAACTGGCAGCCAATAACCACCAAACCTTAACTAATTATTGATTTGCTATTCTAATTACATCTGCAAAAATACCTGAAGCTGTAACTTCTGCACCTGCACCTGCACCTTTTATAATTAAAGGATTTTCTGGATATCTATCAGTATAAAATAATACAATATTATCACTACCTTCTAGATTGTAAAAAGGATGCTCTGCTTCAATTTGTTGTAAACCTACACTTGCAATACCATCTGTAAATTCAGCAACATATTTTAAACGACAATCTTTGTCATCTGCTTGTTGATATATTTTTTGAAAATGATTTTCGTATTTAATTAATGATTCGTAAAAATCTTTATTATTCTTTGTTTGTAAAGCTTCATCAGGTAAAAATGCATTGTTTTCGATATCTGATAATTCTAATTGATAACCACTTTCTCTAGCTAAAATTAAGATTTTTCTAGCAACATCTATCCCACTTAAATCAATTTTTGGATCTGGTTCTGTATAACCTTCTTCTTGAGCTTGTTTTACCACGTCATGAAAAGTTGAGTCTTCATCATAATTATTAAATACAAAATTTAAACTACCAGATAAAACAGCTTGAATTTTATGAATTCTATCTCCAGAATTTATTAAATTTTTTAAGGTATCTATAATTGGTAAACCTGCACCAACATTAGTTTCAAATAAAAACGAGGCATTATATTTTTTAGATAAGTTTTTTAAATTTTTATAATTATCAAACTCAGAAGCACATGCAATTTTATTACAAGTAACAACAGAAATACTTTCTCTTAAGTATTTACTGTATACTTTAGAAACATTTTCGTTTGCTGTGTTATCTATAAAAACACTATTTCTTTGATTACATTTTTTTACTTTAGTATAAAATTTTTCAAGACTAGTAGGTTCTCCATTCTCTAATAATTCTTTCCAGTTTTTTAGGTTGATTCCAGAATTTTCAAAAACCATTTTTCTAGAGTTCGAAATACCAATGACTCTAATATTTAATTTTAAATTTTCTTTTAAATATTTTTTTTGTTGTTGAAGTTGAGCTAAAAATCTTTCGCCAACATTACCAACTCCTGTTACAAATAAATTAAGTTGTTTTACTTTTTCTTCAAAAAACTGTTCATGTAAAGTGTTTAAAGCTTTTTTGGCATCAATTTTATTAATAACAGCAGAGATGTTTTTTTCTGAAGAACCTTGAGCAATAGCTCTTACATTAACATTATTTCTACCTAAAGCACTAAACATTTGTCCACTTAAACCTTGGTAGTTTTTCATACTTTCACCAACTACTGCAATAATGGCTAAATCATTTTCTAGAATAACAGGTTTTATTTTTTTTCTTTCTATTTCTCTTTGAAATGTTTCGTCTAAAAGATGTTTTGCTTTTGTTGCATCTGCATCATAAATACCAACACAAATAGAGTGTTCAGATGAAGCTTGAGTTATAAATACTACATTAATTTTAGCTAAAGAAAGTGTTTCAAATAATCGTTTAGAAAAACCAGGAATTCCAATCATTCCTCCACCTTCTAAAGTAATTAAACTAATGTCTTCTATATGAGAAATTCCTTTTACTTCATGTCCATTTTTAGGGTTTTTAGAAATTAAAGTACCCTCAATTTCAGGTTCAAAAGTATTTTTAATTCGAATAGGAATATTTTTTCTTAAAGCAGGCTGTATGGTTGGAGGATACAAAACTTTTGCACCAAAATGAGATAGCTCCATAGCTTCTTCATATGAAATTTCTGGTATAGCAAAAGCTTGCTTTACAACTCTTGGATTTGCAGTAAACATACCACTAACATCAGTCCAAATCTGTAATTCATCAGCATCTAAAGCAGCAGCATAAATAGCTGCAGAAAAGTCTGATCCTCCTCTGCCTAAGGTTGTTGTTTCACCCTCTATATTCGATGAAATAAAGCCACCTAAAAGAGTAATTTGATGTTTATTTTTAGAAAAAAATGATGAAATATTTTTGTTGGTCACTTTAAAATTAACCTGAGCATTTAAATAATCATTATTTGTAATAATTAAATCCCTACTTTCTTGATGAATGGCATCTAAATTCTCTTTAGCTGCATTTGCAATAATAACCGATGATAATCTTTCTCCAAAACTAGATACTTTAGCTAGAGTTTTATCAGATAATTCTTGTAATAAAAAAATTCCTTCATAAATAGAAGCAAGTCTATCAAACAAATACTTAACTTCTTCATGTGTCTTTTTTTTGTGATTTAAGATTAAATCATCTATAACTGTAAAATGTAACTCACTTAATTTTTCTAAAATTTCTATGGCAGATGTAATGTCATCTAGAGCTTTGTTAGCACCTAGTAACAGATTATCTGTGGTTTTACCAAATGCAGATACTATTACAGCTATTTTACTATTTTTTGATGTGTTAGATATGATATCTAATACTTGTTTTATGTTTTTTGAATTGGCTACTGATGAACCTCCGAATTTTAATACTTTCATTTTTTTAATGATAAATATTGATACTTTTTATAAATGTTTTTTTGTTGATGATAACAACAAAATATAACCTGAAATAATATGAATAGAAATAACCCCTAAAGGGTTGTAGTAGTTGTAAAAGTGCGAGAATTTGTTATTTGCATAACAAATTTTACTTTTAAAGTAGTTGCTGTATTTGTATTAAGAAACTTCACGCTTCAAAAATAGAAGGTTTATTTAAATAACAATTAAAACTTACTACTTTTTTTGTAAAATCTATAAATTAATATGAAATTCTTAAAAATTTACTTATCAAAATATGAATAATAAGTTATTTACTAATTTGATTTGATTTTTCTTTAATTACCTGTGCAATGGTTTTATTTTGAATTTTACTTTCTAACCAAGATAAAATATCCAAATATAAAAAAGCTCTTTTTTCATAAGGATGATCTTCATACTTCTTTAATTTAGCGTGAATTTTTTTGAATTCATTTTTAATTTCATGAGGATAAACATCACTTAAATCTCTAATAGAAGTTAAGAAAACCTTTTGTACTTCTTGAAGATTCTGCATTTTTAATAAAAATTTATAAGTATCTAGAAATTGTCTTTCTAAATCGTAATCTAAACCACACTCATAATGTGCTATAAGATTTAAAACTCTAGCAAAACACTGTAAATCTTCTGCAGAACCAAGGTTTTTAGATTTTATAATTTTTTGTAAATAAGCAATACAAAGCTCATTTTTACCCATACCAAAATACAAACAAGCAATTTTATAATATAGCATTACAACGTAATGATTATCTAACCTATTTTTATAAATCTCAATTTTCTGATTTATAATATCTACAAGATATTCTCCTTTGGCAAAACTAGCTTCTAAAAAGTGTAAATGTAGTTTGTTAGCATATAAATACTGAAAAATTAAGATATCTGTATTTGTATTTGTAGGTATAATTTTTTCATCTATATCTTTTTCAAAAAGCCTTAATTCTTCTTTAAAATTATCAACCTTTTTTACAAAAAAACAAGCCTCTAATAAGTAATTAATACCTTTTAAATAAAATACAGGATGTAACGTAATAAATTTTTTGTTTTCTTTAAATAAATCTACCCATTGATTGGCATATTTATAACTATGTAGAAAATCTTGAGTTAAAAAGCTGAACCACAAATGAGATTTATACAACCATAATTTTTCACGAAAGCCAAATTTTTCGAAATCATATTTTGGAAGTTTACTGTAAAAATAACTATTAATAAACTCTAGTTCTTCGTTATTTTTTACATACCCATTTTGTAATAAATAGCTGTATAGTTGTAAAGATAAATTAGATAATTTACTAGCTACCACATTTTGTTGACTAAGCTCTTTTGCTTGTATAGAAAGCTGGTCTGCTCTATTGCTTAAGCTTCTTGTTATGTATTGTGTTTCAATTACTTTTTCTAACTCAACAATTTCATAAGCAATATTTTTTTCTTCATTTTCTAAAGCTAAATTTTTAGCTTTTTCTAATAATTTTAAGCTTTGTTTGTACAATCCTTTTTGATATAAAACTGTTGCAAAGTCTAATTGTTCTCTAATTTGAATTCTTATATTTTTATGAGCAGGATTTAAACGTAAACTAATTAGAATCTGTTTATATAAATGTGCTTTAAGGTTAGAGAGTTGTTGTTTAGTAACTATTCCACTTTTAATAATTACTTTTTCATCATAGACTTTTAGTTTTTCTAAAAACTTAAATAAAGAGAAAAATTTAGCATCAATATTTCCTCCTAACCTACCAACATATAAGTTAAATTGTCTCTTTTCAGATTTAGTTAATGATTTAATTAACACAAAAAGAGCATCATTTTGATTATTGGCTGATGTAATAGATTTAGGCATAAAATACTGATAAATAATATATTAACATTTTGTCTCTCTTTGTAGAAATCGTATAAAGCTCCAAAAATAACTAATTATTTTTTCCCTCTTAAATATATTTGATTAGTTAATAAGAAAAACTAATACAAACATGCAAGATAACAAGGTACATATTTTTGATACTACATTAAGAGATGGAGAGCAAGTTCCTGGTTGTAAATTAGATACAAAACAGAAATTAGTTATTGCAGAAAGATTAGATGTTTTAGGTGTAAACGTTATTGAAGCTGGTTTTCCTGTTTCTAGTCCTGGTGATTTTATTTCAGTTTCAGAAATTGCAAAAATTGTAAAAAATGCAACAGTTTGTGGTTTAACTAGAGCAGTAGAAAATGATATTAAAGTTGCTGCAGATGCATTAAAACATGCAAAATATCCAAGAATACATACAGGCATAGGCACTAGTGATTCTCATATAAAGTTTAAGTTTAATTCTACAAGAGAAAAAGTAATTGAAAGAGCAATAAAAGCGGTTTCTTACGCTAAATCTTTTGTTGAAGACGTTGAGTTTTATGCAGAAGATGCAGGTAGAACAGACAATGAATATTTGGCCAGAGTTTGTGAAGAAGTAATTAAAGCTGGGGCTACAGTTTTAAATATTCCAGATACAACAGGATATTGCTTACCAGAAGAATATGGAGCAAAAATGAAATATTTACGAGAAAATGTAAAAGGTATCGAAAATGTAATTCTTTCTTGTCACTGTCATAACGATTTAGGAATGGCAACAGCTAACTCAATTGCAGGGGTTATTAATGGTGCTCGTCAAATAGAATGTACAATTAATGGAATTGGAGAAAGAGCTGGTAATACTGCTTTAGAAGAAGTAGTAATGATTTTAAAACAACATCCATATTTAAATTTAGAAACAAGTATCAACACAAAACTTTTATATGATACAAGTTTAATGGTTCGTGATAAAATGGGAATGCCTGTACAACCAAATAAAGCTATTGTTGGTGCAAATGCTTTTGCTCATAGTTCTGGAATTCATCAAGATGGAGTAATAAAAAATAGAGAAACCTATGAAATTATGGATCCAGAAGATGTTGGGGTTACAGAAAGTGCTATTGTATTAACTGCAAGAAGTGGTAGAGCAGCATTAGCATACAGAGCTAAAAAAATTGGTTATGAATTAACTAAGATTCAATTAGATGAGGCTTATACATCATTCTTAAATATAGCTGATAAACAAAAAGAAGTAAAAGATGAAGATATTCACAACATCATAAAAATTGTGAATCAAAATTCAAAAGTAGAAGTAGTTTAATTTTTTAAGATAATAATGAAGTTTACTATTGCAATTATTCCTGGAGATGGAATTGGACCTGAAGTTACAAGTCAAGCAAAAAAAGCATTAGATGCAGTTGCAGAGGCTTATGACCATATTTTTTTATATAAAGAAGCTCAAATTGGTGCAACAGCAATAGAAGCAACAGGTAGTCCATTACCAAAAGAAACTATTGATATTTGTAAAAATGCAGATGCCATTTTATTTGGTGCTGTTGGTAATGATTATTATGATAATAATCCAAGTGCAAAAGTTAGACCAGAACAAGGCCTTCTAAGGTTAAGGCAAGAATTAGACTTGTTTTGTAAAATTAAGCCTGTAAAGGCATATGATAATTTAATTTATAATTCTCCTTTAAAAAGAGATGTTATCAAAGGAACAGATTTTGTAATTTTTAGAGAATTAACAGGAGGCATTTATTTTGGTGATAAAGAAATAAGTAAAGACGAAAAGTCTGCTTATGATAAAAGTTTTTATACAATTGATCAAATAAAAAGAGTAGCTCATTTAGCTTTTAAAGCTGCACAAAGAAGAAGAAATAAAGTAACATTAGTAGATAAAGCAAATGTTTTAGCAACTTCACGTTTATGGAGAAAAACAATCATTGAAATTGCTAAAGAGTATCCTAATGTAGATGTTGAGTTTATGTTTATAGATAATGCAGCCATGAAAATGATTTTGAACCCAAAACAATTTGATGTCATACTTACAGAAAATCTTTTTGGAGATATAATATCAGATGAAGCTAGTGCAATTGCAGGTTCTATAGGTTTATTAGCTTCTTCTTCTATTGGAGAAAAAAACGCATTATTTGAACCAATTCATGGTTCTTTTCCAAAGGCAAAAGGTAAAGATATTGCAAACCCTTTAGCTTCAATTTTATCTGCAGCAATGTTATTAAAACACTTAGGTTTAGATGAAGAAGCAGATGCTATAGAAAGAGCTGTAGAGAAATCAATTGCATTAGGTATAACTACAATAGACATAAAACGTAAAACACAAATATCTACATCAACATCTAAAGTAGGTGATTTTATTGCTGATTATATTACAAATCAAGATGATAGTAATATGAACTTTAGAAATATTCACATGGGGCAAAGTACCATCATATAACTGAAAAGATGAAAAATATAGTTTTAAATATTTGTGTAATTATTTATGTCATTTCATTAAAGATTTGATAAGGAAACTACTATTAATATTTAAAATTAGAACCTTCCTTAAAAAGAAGGTTTTTTTATGAAATATAAAAAGAAGTGAATGTCATAATAATTAAGAATTAAGATATTGTAATACAGTATTTTGTATAATTTTTTTAACATCTGAAATTAAAGATGACATTAAATTTTATTCAATAAAAAACAAGAAATAAAATAATTTTGATAACTAAACTAAGAAATCATTAAATGAATCTTAACAAACATAGCAAAAGATTAACACAAGATGAATCTCAACCAGCTTCACAGGCCATGTTGTATGCTGTAGGTTTATCTGAAGAAGATATGAGCAAAGCTCAAATAGGTATTGCAAGCACAGGTTATGATGGTAATCCATGCAATATGCACTTAAACAGATTGAAAGATGAGGTTAAAGTAGAGTGTAAAATTGCTGATATGGTTGGATTAGGATTTAATACTATTGGAGTTTCTGATGGGATTTCTATGGGAACTTCTGGAATGAATTATTCTTTAGTTTCTAGAGATATTATTGCAGATTCTATAGAAACAGTTATGAATGCCCAAAGTTATGATGGCTTAATTGCTATTGTAGGCTGTGATAAAAATATGCCAGGAGCTGTAATATCTATGTTGCGTTTAAATCGTCCTTCAATAATGATGTATGGAGGAACCATTGCATCTGGTAATTACAAGGGAAGAAAACTTAATATTGTGTCTGCATTTGAGGCTTTAGGACAAAAAGTGGCTGGCGAAATTGATGAGGATGAATACAAAGAAATTATTAAAAGAGCAATCCCTGGTGCAGGAGCATGTGGAGGCATGTATACTGCAAATACAATGGCATCAGCCATAGAATGTATGGGGTTTGCGTTACCATACAACTCATCAATTCCAGCAGAAAACCCTAATAAATTATCAGAATCAGAAAGACATGCAAGAGCGATTAAAAATCTACTGGAAAAAGATTTAAAACCGTTAGATATCATCAGTAAAAAATCAATAGCAAATGCCATTGCTATAGTAAATGCTTTAGGTGGTTCTACAAATGCTGTATTACACTTTTTAGCCATTGCACATGCAGCAGATATCGATTTTACGTTAGAAGACTTCCAAAGAGTTTCAGACAGAACACCATTAATAGCAGATTTAAAACCATCAGGTAAATATTTAATGGAAGATGTACATGGTATTGGTGGTACACCAGCAATAATGAAATATTTATTAGATAATGGATATTTATATGGCGATTGTTTAACTGTAACAGGTAAAACTTTAGCTGAAAATTTAGCTGATGTAGAAGCTATGGAGTTCCAAGAACAAGACGTTGTTTTTCCAACAGATAAAGCCTTAAAATCTTCTGGAAACATTCAGATTTTATATGGAAATCTTGCAGAAGAAGGAGCTGTTGCAAAAATATCTGGAAATGAAGGTTTATTGTTTGAAGGTAAGGCTGTAGTTTATGATGGTGAACAAGCAGCAAACACTGGTATTTCTAATGGTGAAGTTGCAAAAGGTGACGTAGTCGTCATTAGATATGTAGGTCCAAAAGGAGGGCCAGGAATGCCAGAAATGTTAAAGCCAACATCTTTAATTATGGGAGCTGGTTTAGGAAAATCAGTGGCATTAATTACAGATGGCCGTTTTTCTGGAGGTACTCATGGTTTTGTGGTTGGTCATATTACACCAGAAGCACAATCAGGAGGTGTAATTGGGCTTATTGAAACAGGAGATAAAATTAGAATTAGCGCAGAAGATAATTCTATAAATGTCTTAATTTCTGATGAAGAATTGTCTAAAAGAAAGGCTAAATGGAAAGCTCCAGAGCCAAAACACAAAAAAGGAATTTTATACAAATATGCAAAATATGTAGCATCTGCCTCTAAAGGATGTGTTACTGATTTATAATTAAAATATATGGAAACACAAACCATAAAATCAACTCAAAAATCTACCAAGAAAACAGAACGTATTTCTGGTAGTGAGGCAATTGTAAGATGTTTAATAGAAGAAGGTGTAGATATTCTTTATGGATATCCAGGAGGTGCAATTATGCCAGTTTATGATGAGTTATATAAATATCAAGACAAAATACATCATGTTTTAACACGTCATGAGCAAGGTGCAACACATGCAGCTCAGGGTTATGCTAGAATATCAGGTAAAGTTGGGGTAGCTATGGCTACATCTGGACCAGGAGCAACCAATTTAATTACTGGTATAGCAGATGCACAAATAGATTCGACACCAATGGTTTGTATAACAGGCCAAGTATCTTCTCATTTATTAGGTTCAGATGCATTTCAAGAAACAGATATAGTGGGTATTTCAACTCCAGTTACAAAATGGAACTGTCAAGTAACAAAAGCAGAAGATATTCCTTCTGTAATAGCAAAAGCATTTTATATTGCTAAAAGTGGAAGGCCAGGTCCTGTATTGGTTGACATTACTAAAGATGCACAATTTAATGAGTTTGATTTTTCTTATGAGAAATGTACACAAGTAAGAAGTTATAATCCTATTCCATTAACAGATATTATAGATGTAGAAGCTGCAGCAAAACTAATAAATACAGCAAAAAAGCCACTAATTGTTTGGGGGCAAGGTGTTATTCTAGGTAAAGCTGAAGAACAATTAAAAGCTGTTGTAGAAAAAGCAGGAATCCCAGCTGCTTGGACAATTTTAGGAGCTTCAGCAATTCCAACTTCTCATCCTTTAAATGTTGGTATGGTGGGTATGCATGGAAATTATGCACCAAATATACTAACAAATGAATGTGATGTTTTAATCGCTATTGGTATGCGTTTTGACGATCGTGTTACAGGAAGTTTAGATACCTATGCAAAACAAGCAAAAGTAATTCACTTTGAAATTGATCCTGCAGAAATTGATAAAAATGTAAAAACAGATGTAGCTGTTTTAGGTGATGCAAAAACGAGTTTAGAGTTGTTATTACCATTATTAGATAAAAATTCGCACAAAGAATGGCATCAGCAATTTAAAGATTTGTATCAAATAGAATTTGATAAGGTTATTAAAAACGATTTATACCCAACAAAAGAAGGATTAACCATGGCTGAGGTGTTAAAAGAAATAAACATACAAAGCGAAGGTAAGGCTGCAATAGTAAGTGATGTAGGTCAGCATCAAATGATTGCTTGTAGATATGCAGATTTTAATGTTTCTAAAAGCAATATTACCTCTGGTGGTTTAGGAACTATGGGCTTTGGCTTACCTGCAGCAATAGGTGCTAAAATGGCTGCTCCAGAACGTGAAGTAGTTTCTATTTCTGGTGATGGGGGTTATCAAATGACCATTCAAGAATTAGGTACAATTTTTCAGCAAAAAGCAGCTGTGAAAATAGTTGTGTTAAATAATGATTTCTTAGGTATGGTTCGTCAATGGCAACAATTATTTTTCGATAAAAGATATGCTTCAACAGAAATGATAAATCCTGATTTCGTTAAAATTGCTGAAGGATATTATATAAAAGCAAGAAAAGTAACAAAACGTGAAGAATTAGCTGAAGCTGTAGAAGAAATGATGAAAAGTAAAGAAGCTTATTTCTTAGAAGTTTGTGTAGAAAAAGAAGATAACGTTTTTCCAATGATTCCTTCTGGAGCAAGTGTTTCAGACATTAGATTAGAATAAAATGAGCATAGAAGATAAACAACTGTTTACAGTATCTGTATATACTGAAAACAATATAGGTTTGTTGAATAGAATTTCAGCAATTTTTCAAAGAAGACATATTAATATTGAGAGTTTAAACACTTCTCCATCAGAAATAGAAGGCGTATCTAAGTTTACGATTGTTGTTAATATAACAGAAGTAAACATGAAAAAAATTATAGGGCAAATAGAAAAGCAAGTAGAAGTCATAAAAGCCTATTACCATAAACTTGATGAAATTATTTATCAAATAGCAGGTTTATTTAAAATCAAGTCTGAATTATTGTTCGAAGAGCGCCAAATTCAAAATATCATAAAAGAAAGCAATGCTAGAATTGTAACTGTTAATAAAGAGTTTTTTGTTTTAGAAAAATCTGGTAAAAAAGAAGAAATTGTAACGCTTTATAATCAATTAAGTCCTTTTGGCATTATGCAGTATACAAGATCAGGACTTATAGCAGTTACTAAAGAAGAAATGAAAATATCATCGCTTTTAGAAGCAATCAAAAACAACTAAATAAACAACAATGTCAAATTACTTTAACACATTAACATTAAGAGAAAAATTAGAACAATTAGGGCAATGCAGATTTATGGAAGCTTCAGAATTTGAAGACGGAGTAAATGCATTAAAAGGAAAGAAAATTGTTATTGTGGGCTGTGGAGCACAAGGATTAAACCAAGGTTTAAATATGAGAGATTCTGGATTAGATATCTCTTATACTTTAAGAAAAACAGCAATAGAACAGAAAAGAGAATCTTTTGTTAATGCCACTTCTAATGGATTTACTGTAGGTACTTACGAAGAATTACTACCAACAGCAGATTTGGTAATTAATTTAACACCAGATAAACAACATACTAATGTAGTAAATGCAGTGATGCCATTACTAAAAAAAGGAGCTACTTTAAGTTATTCTCATGGATTCAATATTGTAGAAGAAGGAATGCAAATTCGAGAAGATTTAACTGTAATTATGGTTGCACCAAAATGTCCTGGATCTGAGGTTCGTGAAGAATATAAAAGAGGTTTTGGTGTGCCAACATTAATAGCTGTTCATCCCAATAACGACCCAGAAGATAAAGGTTGGGCTCAAGCAAAAGCTTATGCAGTTGCAACAGGTGGTCATAGAGCAGGTGTTTTAGCCTCTTCATTTGTAGCTGAGGTGAAGTCAGATTTAATGGGAGAACAAACCATTTTATGTGGTTTGTTACAAACTGGTGCAATTTTATCTTTTGATAAAATGGTAGAAGAAGGCATAGATGCTGGTTATGCTGCAAAATTAATTCAGTATGGTTGGGAAACAGTAACTGAAGCTTTAAAGCATGGAGGAATCACAAATATGATGGATAGATTATCTAATCCTGCTAAAATTGAAGCTTTTAGACTTTCTGAAGAATTAAAAGATATTATGCGTCCATTATTTCAAAAGCATATGGATGATATTATGACTGGTCATTTCTCTAAAACAATGATGGAAGATTGGGCTAATGATGATGTAAACTTATTAAAATGGAGAGCAGCAACTGGCGAAACTGCTTTTGAAAAACAACAAATTACAACTAACGAAATTTCTGAACAAGAGTATTTTGATCATGGAACTTTATTAGTTGCTTTTGTAAGAGCAGGTGTAGAATTAGCTTTTGAAGCAATGACAGAATCTGGTATTATTGATGCTTCTGCCTATTATGAATCTTTACACGAAACACCTTTAATAGCAAATACAATTGCGCGTAAAAAATTATACGAAATGAATCGTGTTATATCTGATACTGCTGAGTATGGTTGTTATTTATTTGATCATGCTTGTAAACCTTTATTAGCAGATTTTATGAAAACAGTTTCTACTAACGTAATTGGTAAATCTTTTAGTTCAGAAAATGGTGTAGATAACCAAGAATTAATAAGAGTTAATAAAATTATTAGAAATCATCCTGTAGAAAAAGTAGGAGCAACTTTAAGAGCTTCTATGACAGCCATGAAAGTTATAAAAACTTCATAGATATTTAAATATTCTAAAATTTATAAAAACCTGTCAGAATTTAAATTTTTGACAGGTTTTATAGTTTTGACTCTCAAAAAATTAACTTAGAAAACGAAATTGTTTTCGTTAATAGTAGTAGAATTATAAGGGCTTTTGATACCTTTTTAGTTAATTTTGAGTCTAATAAATTCAATTATGAACTAATTGAAAAAATAAAAAATATGGAAACTACATTTAAAGAAATTCCAAAAAAGCATCAAATCTCAGAATTAACTATACAAAATACTTATTTAGTTGATGGTGAGTTAAAGAAGTGGAGTGGAGAAATGGCGGATGTTTATTCTACAATTTCATCAACAGAAAAATATAAACCAACTTTATTAGGTAAAGTACCTAACTTATCAGAAAATGAAGCATTAGAAGCATTAAACTCTGCTTACAAAGCTTATGATAAAGGTCAAGGATTATGGCCAACAATGAGAGTTGTAGATAGAATTGAATGTATGGAAGAATTTGCAGAGCAAATGAAAACCAAACGTGATGAAGTTGTTAAATTATTAATGTGGGAAATAGGAAAATCTTTAGCAGATTCTGAGAAAGAGTTTGATAGAACAGTAGAATACATTTATGATACTATAGAAGATTATAAGAAAATGGATAGAAACTTTGCTAAGTTTGAAAAGCATAGTGGAGTTCATGCTCATATAAGACGTGGTCCTATAGGAGTTGTCTTATGTTTAGGGCCTTATAATTACCCTTTGAATGAAACATTTGCTTTGTTAATTCCTGCTTTAATTATGGGAAATACAGCAGTGTTTAAACCAGCAAAACATGGTGTTTTATTACTTACTCCTCTTTTAGAAGCATTTCAAAATTCTTTTCCAGAAGGTGTAGTTAATATCATTTATGGAAGAGGTAGAGTATTGGCTACTCCTATAATGAAAACTGGTAAAGTAGATGTTTTAGCATTAATAGGAAATAGTAAATCTGCTAATGCAATTCAAGCAAATCATCCTTATAAAAATAGATTACGTTTAGTGTTAGGTTTAGAAGCTAAAAACCCAGGAATTGTTTTACCAGATGCAGATCTAGATTTAGCGATTGATGAGTGTATTACAGGTTCTACTTCTTTTAATGGACAACGTTGTACAGCTTTAAAAGTGTTATATGTACATGAACATATAGTTGATAAATTTAACAAGCGTTTTGCTGAAAGAGTAGATGCTTTAAAATATGGTAATCCATGGGAAGAAGGTGTTAAATTAACTCCTTTGCCTGAACCAGGCAAACCAGCATACATTCAAGAATTAATTGATGACGCCTTAGAAAAAGGAGCAAAAATTATTAATAAAAAAGGAGGTGAGACTTCAGAAAACTATATTTATCCTGCTGTTTTATATCCTGTTTCTAAAGATATGAGGGTTTATGAAGAAGAACAATTTGGTCCTGTTATACCTATAGTATCTTTTAAAAACATTCAAGAGCCTTTAGATGATATGGCTGACTCTAATTATGGGCAACAAGTAAGTGTATTTGGAAGTGATACCAGAACTTTAGCTCCTTTAATAGATACACTTGTAAATTTAGTTTGTAGAGTAAATTTAAATAGTGCTGCTCAAAGAGGTCCAGATGTATATCCATTTACAGGAAGAAAAGACTCTGCAGTTTCTACTTTAAGTGTTCATGATGCATTACGTTCTTTTTCTATAAGAACTTTTGTGGCATCAAAAGATACAGCGTATAACAATGCTATTTTACAAGAATTGTTAGATAAAAAAGCATCTAATTTTATAAGTACAGATTATATTTTGTAATTATATTTAATCATATTTATGAGCCTCTTTTTAAGAGGCTTTTTTTATTGGAATGATGTTTGATAATAGTTCATAATTAATCAAGCTAAATGAAAAAACTTTTTTTGATTTTATGTATTGTTCTTCAAACTAAATCTTTTTCTCAAGATAAACCAGGAAGAGCCTTTTTTACTGGAAATATAAATTTTGTTTTGGGTGTTAATGAAAATTATACCCTTTTTCAACAAGATGATGATGAGTCTCTAATTATACCAACAGCAATTTTTGCGAGAATAGGTTTTGGTTATGAGTTTAAAAAAAGAGTTGCAATAAGTTTTAATTCAGGTTATGATTACCATTGGAATTATGCTGTTAGTGCGATTCCTGCCTTTGGTAGTTTACAATTTAACTTATGGAGAAATGGAGATGATGTTTTTTTTATAGATACTAGTTATGGTAAAATGTTTAGAATGTCTAAAAATTATGCAGATGGTAATTATTATGGTCTTGGTTTAGGTTATCAAATAGAAGGAGAAAATAGATGGAATACAGTAATTCGTTTTGATTTACATAGAAAAGGTATTATAGGATTTAAGAAAAATAGGCTAGACAGTTTTTCTATTGGTATAGGATTCTCATTTTTCTAAGTCATATTTTATAAAAAGAAAAACCTCGCAATTTGCGAGGTTTTCTATTTTAGTTTTCTGTTTTCAGAAATAATATGTTGAATTATCCTAAAGTAACTCTTTTAAATCCAGTTACTTCAACATTACCATAAGTCTTTACATATTCTGCAACATTTTTCTTATCATCCTTAATAAAAGTTTGATCTAATAAACATTGTTCTTTATCTAAAGTAGTGTTGTCAGAGATAAATCTTTCCATTTTACCTGGTAAAATTCTATCCCAGATTTTTTCTGGTTTACCTTCAGCAGCTAACTCAGCTTTTGCAGCCTCTTCAGCTTCAGCTAAAACTTCATCAGATAATTGAGACATAGAGATATATTTAGGAACATTTTTTAATGTTTTACCTAATCTACCTAATTCTATGTTCTCTTTTTCGATTTCTGCAATTCTAGCTTCAGTTTCAGAAGCAACAAATGCAGGGTCAAAATCTTTATAAGATAAAGTTGTTGCGCCCATAGAAGCAACTTGCATAGCTATATCTTTAGCTAAAGTTTCAGCATTATCTACAGCTGCAGATAAACCTACTAAAGCAGCAATTTTACCAATGTGAGTGTAAGCACCAACATAAGCAGCTTCAATTTTTTCGAAAGCTGTAATGTCTAACTTTTCACCAATAACACCAGTTTGTTCAACTAATTTGTCAGCAACAGTCATACCACCAAAATCAGCAGCTAAGAAAGATTCTTTACTGTCATGATTTAATGCGATATCTGCAAACTCACCAGCTAAAGCTACAAATTTTTCGTTTTTACCAACAAAGTCAGTTTCACAAGCTAATACAATTGCAACACCTTCTGTGTTTGCATCGTTAATTCTTGTTACTGCAACACCTTCTGTAGATTCTCTATCAGCTCTTTTTGCAGCGATTTTTTGACCTTTTTTACGTAAAATATCAATTGCTTTATCGAAATCACCTTCTGCTTCTACTAATGCCTTTTTACAGTCCATCATTCCAGCTCCAGTAGCGTCTCTTAATTTTTTTACGTCAGCAGCACTAATTTTTGCCATTTTTAATCTTTTTTTTAGAAATTTATGTTTCTATTTATTAAAATTATTTTTTCTCTTCTGTTGCAACTTCTTTTGCTTCAGCTTTTGGAGCTTCCTTTTTAGGAGCTTCTTTAGCTTCTTTTGCTTTGTCTTTATCAGCTTTTCTTTCTGATAAACCTTCTGCTATAGCATCAGTTACAAAACCTAAAACTTTATCAATAGATTTAGATGCGTCATCATTTGCTGGTATAACGTAATCTACCTGTCTTGGGTCAGAGTTTGTGTCTACCATTGCAAAGATTGGGATATTTAATTTTTGAGCTTCTGCTACTGCAATGTGCTCTTTCTTAATATCGATTACAAATAATGCACCTGGTAAACGAGTCATATCAGATATAGAACCTAAGTTCTTTTCTAATTTTTCTCTTTGACGATTAATTTGTAATTTTTCTCTTTTAGATAAAGCGTCAAAAGATCCGTCAGTCTTCATTCTATCAATAGAAGCCATTTTTTTAACAGCTTTTCTAATAGTAACAAAGTTAGTTAACATACCACCTGGCCATCTTTCTGTAATGTAAGGCATGTTTACAGCTTTTGCTTTATCTGCAACTATATCTTTTGCTTGTTTTTTTGTAGCAACAAATAAAATTTTACGACCAGAATTTGCAATCTTCTTTAAAGCTGCAGAAGTCTCTTCTATTTTTGCTGCTGTTTTATACAAATCAATGATGTGTACACCATTTCTTTCTGTATAAATATAAGGAGCCATGTTAGGATCCCACTTTCTAGTTAAGTGTCCAAAGTGTACACCACTATCTAATAATTCTTGAATGTTAATGTTTGCCATTTTAAAATGTGTTTACTTTCTGTTTTTGAAATCAATGATTAAGTAGTCTTTTGGAGTCTTAACCATTTAGATACTAAACTGTTATTAATATTTGATAACAGTCTCTTAATGTAAATAGTTGCTGAATTTCTTTCAGCAAATAATTAACGTTTAGAGAACTGGAATTTCTTACGTGCTTTCTTCTGACCGAATTTCTTACGCTCAACCATTCTTGGATCACGAGTTAATAATCCTTCTGGCTTAAGTACAGCTTTGTGTTCTTCATTAATAGAAACTAATGCTCTAGTAATTGCTAAACGAATTGCTTCAGCTTGTCCTGTAACACCACCTCCGTAAACATTAACTTTAATATCGTAAGACGTTAAGTTTTCTGTTAACATTAAAGGTTGTTGAACTTTATATTGTAAAGTACCTGTTGTAAAGTAGTCTTTATAATCTTTTTTGTTTACTGTAATATTACCTTTTCCTTCAGAAAGATAAATACGTGCTACAGCAGTTTTTCTTCTACCTATTTTGTGAACTGTATCCATTATTTATAATCGTTAAGGTTAATAGCTTTAGGTTCTTGACCTGCTTGTTTGTGCTCTGAACCTGCATATACATACAAGTTTCTGTATAAAGCGTTACCTAATTTGTTTTTTGGTAACATTCCTTTTACTGCTTTTTCGATTAATCTTGTAGGATCTTTATCGAACATTTCTGTTGCAGTTAACGATCTTTGACCTCCTGGATATCCTGTGTGTCTGATGTAAGATTTATCAGTCCACTTTTTACCTGTAAGGTTAATTTTCTCTGCGTTGATAATAACCACGTTATCTCCACAATCTACGTGAGGAGTATAGTTTGGCTTGTATTTACCTCTAATTAGCTTAGCTACTTTAGAAGCTAGACGACCCAACGTTTGCCCGTCTGCATCAACTAAAACCCACTCCTTATTTACTGTAGAAGCGTTTGCTGATACTGTTTTGTAACTTAATGTGTTCATAATTACACTTTTAGTCTTTGTTCTTTGTTAATAATTTATTTTTTCCTTAAAAAAGGAGTGCAAATGTACCGCTTTTTATTTGATTGACAAATAGCGTTTTAAAATATTATCTATAAAGGTATATGATGTTCTTATATCTAAGAATTATTAACAAAAACTTAAGAAATTAGAAACTTACTTTTGCATTGCATTTTTAGAAATAATGTTTTCATTGTATTTACAGAGCAAACTAACCCAACAAAATGAAATTTTTTCGATATTTTTTCACATTAATTTTTTTACTTTCTTTTAATTTATTTTCTCAAGAAAATAAGATCTCTAAAAGAATTTACACTACAAAAAAACTAGTAAAGAAGCCTGTAATTGATGGATTTATAAATGATGAAGCTTGGAATGTAGTAGAATGGTCATCAGATTTTACTCAAAAAGATCCAGATGAAGGTAAGCCACCAACATATCAAACAAAATTTAAAGTAATGTATGATGCTAAATATCTTTACGTTGCTATTAGAGCTTTTGATGATGAACCAGAAAAAATAGAAAGACGTTTAAGTAGAAGAGATGGTTTTCAAGGAGATAGAGTAAATGTAATTATTGATAGTTATCATGATAAAAGAACAGCTTTTGTTTTTACGACAACTGCTGCTGGTGTGAAAGGAGAAGAATTTGCTTCTCAAAATGGAGAAAACTGGGATGATAGTTGGAACCCAATTTGGTATACAAATGCCAAAATAGATGATAAAGGCTGGACTGCTGAAATGAAAATTCCTTTTAGTCAATTACGATTTGGAAAAGCAGAAGAACAAATTTGGGGTTTTAATATAAACAGAACTATTTTTAGGTTACAAGAACGTTCTTTATGGCAAAGGATTCCAAACGACCAAGCAGGCTTTATAAGTGAAGCAGGTGAATTACATGGGTTAAAAAATTTAATTTCCCAAAAACAATTAGAAATTCAGCCTTTTACAGTTTTACAATATGATAAATATCCACCAGAAGCAGGTAATCCATTTAGAACTGGTAAAGACTTTAGAGCAAATTTTGGATTAGATGCCAAAATTGGAATAACAAATGATTTAACTTTAGACTTAACTGTTAATCCAGATTTTGGTCAAGTTGAAGCAGATCCAGGAGCAATTGCTTTAGATGGTTTTCAAATTTTCTTTAGAGAACAAAGACCATTTTTTGTAGAAAACAGCAATATTTTTGATTATCAATTTGCTAATGGTAGTGATAATGTTTTTTATAGTAGAAGAATAGGTAGAAATCCTCATAGAAGTGCAAATTTAGCTAATGGAGAATTTTCAGATGAACCTCAAAACTCAAGAATTTTAGGTGCAGCAAAATTTTCAGGTAAAACTAGAGATGGCTGGTCTATTGGAATTTTGGAAAGTGTAACAGGAAATGAATACGCAGAAATTAGACAAACAGATGGTAGTTCTAGAGAAGAAATTGTAGAACCTCTTACCAATTATTTTGTTACTCGAGTTCAAAAAGATTTTAATGAAAGAAATTCTTTTGTAGGTGGAATTTTCACAGCTACAAATAGACATTTAAACGGAGATTTTAATGAATTACACAAGGCTGCTTATACAGGAGGATTAGACTTTCAGCATAATTGGAAAAATAGAGAATACTATATAGATGGTAACATGATTTTTAGTCATGTTTTAGGAAGTAAAGAAGCTATTACAGCTACACAACAAACGTTACGTCATAATTTTCAAAGAACAGATGCAACACATGTTTCTGTAGATACAGACAGAACATCATTAACAGGAACAGGAGGTAGGTTTGAATTTGGAAAAGTTGGTGGTGAAAAATGGAGATATAGTACAGGAGTAATTTGGAGATCTCCAGAATTAGAATTGAATGATGTTGGTTTTTTAAGAAGAACAGATCAAATTTTACAATTTTTAAATGTTGATTATTTGTGGTTAGTTCCAACAGATACTTACAGAAACATGTCTATTAATGCAGAGCAGTTATCTGAATATGATTTTCAAGGAAATGTAAATAGATTACGTTACGAATTAGCAGGTAATATCAATTGGATTAAAAATGAAAGAACAAGATTAGGTATAGGTGCAAACTTTTCTAGATTTGACAACTTTTTCTTAAGAGGAGGCCCAAGGTGGAGGTCTGCAAATTCTAGATATATTTTTACTTCATTTAATTCTGATAATGGAAAAAAGTTTGCCTTTAGTTTTGGGTATACTAATGTTCATTCAGACGAAGATGTTTTAAGTAGAAACAGATTTAGAATAGGTTTTTCTTATCAGCCTTTTGATGCCCTTAATATCTCTTTAGATAATGAGTTAGAAATTACTAAAGATCGTTCACAATATGTAACAACAACCTCTTTTGGAAATGATAGCAGGTATATTTTAGGAACAATAAATAACGACGAACTAAGTACAACATTACGTTTTACTTATAGTTTAAATCCAAATTTATCAATTCAGTTTTATGGACAGCCTTTTATCTCAAGAGGAAGATTCTCTGACTTTAAATTTGTAAATATAGCTGCTGCAGATAAATTTACAGATAGAGTTAATATTTACAGTCAAAATCAAATTACAAATCAAAATAACATTTATAATATAGATGAAGATTTAGATGGTAATTTAGATTATACTTTCGAAAATCCAGATTTTTCTTTTGTACAATTACAAACAAATTTAGTTATGAGATGGGAATATATACCTGGCTCAGAATTATTTTTAGTTTGGTCTAGAGGTTCTGTAGGAAGTGCAGATGTAGATGATGATTTAATAGATAGCGTTTCTGACCAGGTGTTTAGAGCACCAGCAAATGACACCTTTTTATTAAAATTTACTTACAGATTTAGAAGGTAGATTAATCGATTAATTTAATAGAAGATGCAATAAACTTACCCTCTTTTATTTTACCTGATACATTACCCTTTCTAATAACGTTACAAAAGCCTGTGTTTTCATCATGGGCATCACCAAAGTCATCAATACCAAATCCTTCTACAAAATAGGCTTTGTTATCTATTTTAACTGCTAAATCACAACCATCAGCTTCTAATTTAAATTGGCATTGGCCACAAGAAATTTCTGCGGTTTGATTTATTTCTTCTTTAGTATTACAAGAAAATAAGATACTAACTATTAATAAGGATAATAATTTTTTCATTTTCGTATTAGTTTTTATCTTTTATTTTTAACCAATCATCATAAGTTACAACTCTTTTTTCTTCAGATGTTTTTGTTGTTCCTGGAAGTACTCCTATAAACTCAAGATAATGCCCATCTGGATCATTAAAATAAATTGAAATAGCAGGCATCCAACAAAAAACCATTGGTTGTTCGTTATCATCTTGTAAAAAGTTCCAGTAGTTAAGATTATGAGATTTTAAAAAATTAATAGATTCATTTAAAATCCAGTTAGGATCGCATTGAAAAGCAAAGTGTCTAAGGTCTATTTCTTCTTTTTCTTTTTCCCATAAACCTAGCATGGCTTTTTTATCTTCACCTATCCAAAAAAAGGATGCTCTTCTTTCATTTTCTAAACGACATTGTTTTAAACCAAGAACATTTTTATAAAACTCTATGGAACGCTCTAAATTTTCAACAAATAAATGTGTTTCATAAAGTCCTAGAATCATATCTTTTTTTGATTTAATTTAATTCTTACCTCCCCATGAATCTCTTAATCCAACAGTTTTGTTAAATACTAATTTTTCTGGAGTAGCATCATCATCTACATTAAAATAGCCTAATCTTTGAAACTGAAATCGCTCTCCAATTTTTGCAGATTGTAAACTTGGCTCTACAAAAGCTTCAATAATTTCTAAAGAATTAGGGTTTATAAATTCCATGTAATCTTTGTCTTTATGAGCATCAGGAGCTTCATCTAAAAACAACCTATCATAAGCTCTAACTTCTGCTTTTACTGCATGTTTTACAGAAACCCAATGTAATGTTCCTTTAACTCGTCTTGTGCTTTCTGGAGTTCCACTTCCAGATTTACTTAGCTCATCATAAGTACACTGAATTTCGATAACATTACCATCTGCGTCTTTGGTACAACTTTCGGCTTTTATGATATAAGCATTTTTTAATCGAACTTCTTTACCTAGTTTTAATCTAAAAAACTTCTTATTAGCTTCTTCTCGAAAATCTTCTTTCTCTATATACAATTCTCTAGAAAAAGGAACCTCTCTAAACCCTGCACTTTCGTCTTCTTGATTGTTTTCTGCTTGTAGCATTTCTTCTTTCCCTTCAGGATAGTTAGTAATTACTACTTTAACAGGATCTAAAACTGCCATAACTCTATTTGCAGTTTTGTTTAAATCTTCTCTAATTTTAAATTCTAAAAGAGCAACATCAATTACATTTTCACGTTTAGATACTCCAACAGTTTCTACAAAACTTCTAATAGATGCAGGTGTATAACCACGTCTTCTTAAACCAGAAATTGTTGGCATTCTTGGGTCATCCCAGCCAGAAACAATTCCTTCTTCTACCAATTTAAGCAACTTACGTTTACTCATTATGGTATAACTTAAGTTTAATCGAGAAAATTCTCTTTGTTTTGGAGGTAGAGGTAATTTACAAGAACTGTAATTATATACATTATCTCTAAACCAATTATATAGCTCTCTGTGAGGTTTAAATTCTAAAGAACATAATGAGTGAGATATTTGTTCTATATAATCACTTTCTCCATGAGTCCAATCATACATAGGATAAATACACCATTCATCACCTGTTCTATGATGAGATTTGTACATAATTCTATACATTAATGGATCTCTCATTAACATATTAGGAGAACTCATGTCTATTTTTGCACGTAAAACATGTTCTCCTTCTTTAAATTTGCCTTCTTTCATTCCTTGGAATAATTCCAAGTTTTCCTCCACACTTCTATCTCTAAAAGGGCTATTAGTTCCTGCTTCTGTTGGTGTACCTTTTTGGATACGCATTTCTTCAGAAGTTTGTGAGTCTACATAGGCTTTACCATCTTTTATCAATAAAACTGCCCAATCATAAAGTTGTTGAAAATAATCTGAAGAATAACATTCATTTGCCCAATTATAACCTAACCATTTAATATCTCTCTTTATTGCATCTACATATTCTTGCTCTTCTTTAGCAGGGTTTGTATCATCGAAACGTAAGTTTACAGGTGCATTATATTTTTCGCCCAAACCAAAACTAATACCAATAGCTTTTGTGTGGCCAATATGTAAATATCCATTAGGTTCAGGAGGAAAACGAAAATGTAATTGTTCTTTTGACATTCCGTTTGCCAAATCTTCCTCTATAATATGCTCTAAAAAATTAAGCGATTTATTTTCTTCAGACATTAGTTTATCCATAAAAATTAGGCAACAAAATTACATAAAATATTACACAGCTATTTATTATCTTGTAACAAAAATAGTATTTCAACAACTTATAAATAAACAAAAGAAATTATGAGCAATCAAATTAGAAACTACACTTGTCCAAAATGTAATAACAAAACATATAAATTAGGACAAATGAGAGCAACAGGTGGTACTTTATCAAAGATATTTGATATTCAAAATCAAAAATTTACAAGTGTTACTTGTGAAAAATGTACCTATACAGAGTTTTACAAAACTAAAACAAGTGCTATTAGTAATGTATTTGACTTTTTCACTTCTTAAAACTACCAGTTAAAGTTTTCTAAAAGCAGTTTTTAGTGCTTATTTATTGTCGTATTTTTGCAATATGAAGAAAGAAGCTAAAAAACCAGATTTAGTTGTTTTTAATGAAGAAGAACAAAAATATGATGCTGCATTAAAACCTTATGGTACATCTGCTAGTTCACCAGTAATACAACCATTAAATACTGCAAGTTGGAAAAATGATGGTATTCAGTGTGTAAACAAGCAATTAAAATCAAAATTTGATGAAGTAAAAGCTCAATATGAAGAGCTAATGCAGAAGTTTCAGTATAATGATTTGGTGTATAATGCAAAATTTAGCTTTGAACCTAATATTGGTGAAGTTTATCATTTATATAATAATAAAAAACAGGAATCATTTTTATCTATTATCGCTCCAGAGCAATGCAGTTTTCAGCATTTAGGATCTTTTAGACTAAATTCAGATAAAATGTGGGAAAAGGTAGCATCAGAGTCAAATCAAGAATAGTAAATGGGAATAATACAAGTAAACAATATTAAATTATATGCATATCATGGCTGTTTAGAAGAGGAAGCAAAAATAGGTTCTTGGTATAGAGTAGCAGTAGAAGTTAAAGCAGATTTAAAAAAGTCTGCAAAAACAGATAATTTAAAAGATACTGTAGATTATGTTCATTTAAATCTAATTGTAAAAGAAGAAATGGCAATTAGATCAAAACTTTTAGAAGAAGTTGCTCAAAGAATTTTAAATCGTTTTTTTAAAGAAATACCAATGATTAAAAAAGCCAAAATAGAGGTAGCTAAAATTAACCCGCCAATAGGAGGAAATGTTGAAGAAGTCGTAATTATTTTAACAAAAAAACGATAAGATTAAAAAATACTTGTACTAATTGTAAATTTACGTAAATTTGCAATCCTTAAAATATAATTAAGGTGTCGTGGCCGAGTGGCTAGGCAGTGGTCTGCAACACCATCTACAGCGGTTCGAATCCGCTCGACACCTCAATTTTTTTAAACCCTTAACTTTAATTTGTTAAGGGTTTTTTATGAGAGAACATAAATGTAACAAATTTAAGTTCTATTGACTAACTAAAAAAAAGTCACTAAATTATCAATAAAATCGGCATTCTTTATCAAAGTTTATGTTGCACGCCTATACCTACTATTTTTAATATTTAATAAATTTTATTCTCTATTTAAAGTATTAAACAAACCCCTAGCTAACTAAAATTAGCACTTAATTTTATACATTATTTTAGAAAATTTCGGTTGTAAAATTTAAACACTAAATATTCTTGCAAATTTAGTATTTCAAAGAATCTCAATAAGACTAAGTGAAAAAGCTTATTATTGATTAAAAAGAATATGTTTAATTGTTTCTAAGTATATAATTTTTTATCAAAAAGACAGATAGTACAGGATATTAAAAATATGCTTTAAGTTTATGTTTATAGCTTGAAAAAATCAACTAATAAATGAGTAAAATAATAGTATTAACAGGAGCAGGAGGTGTTTTATGTAGCACAATGGCTAAGGCACTTTCAGAACAAGGAAATAAAATAGCTGTATTAGATTTAAGAGAGGAAGCAGCAAACAAAGTTGCAGAAGAAATTAAGGCTGCTGGTGGTGATGCAATTGGTGTTGCAGCTAATGTTTTGGAAAAAGATTCTTTAGAAAAAGCGAAACAAGTAGTAAATGATGTTTTTGGTAAAGTTGATATTTTGGTAAATGGAGCAGGAGGAAATCATCCTTTAGGAACAACTTCTAATCCGTTTTTTGCAATGGAAGATTTAAAAAACTCTGCTGAAGGGTTTAAAACTTTCTTCGATTTAGATCCAAAAGGAATTGAATTTACTTTTAATTTAAACTTTTTAGGAACATTAATTCCTACTCAAGTTTTTGCAACAGATATGGTTGGACGTGAAGGTTGTTCAATTTTGAATATTTCTTCAATGAACGCTTTTACTCCATTAACAAAAATACCAGCTTATAGTGGTGCAAAAGCAGCTATTTCTAATTTTACACAATGGTTAGCAGTACATTTTTCTAAAGTAGGTATACGTGTAAATGCTTTGGCTCCAGGTTTTTTCTTAACAGATCAAAACAGAGCTTTATTAACCAATGAAGATGGAAGTTTAACGCAAAGAGGACAACAAATTATCGATCAAACACCTATGGGACGTTATGGAACTCCAGATGATTTAATTAGTGCAACAGAATTTTTGTGTAATGATGCATCTGCGTTTGTAACTGGAATTGTAATTCCTATTGATGGTGGATTTGCAGCTTATAGTGGTGTTTAAAAAATAATAAAATGAAACAAAAATTAGAACAAACTTGGAGATGGTATGGACCAAATGACCCAGTTTCTTTGTCAGATATAAAACAAAGTGGTGCAACAGGAATCGTTTCTGCTTTGCATCATATTCCAAATGGAGAAGTTTGGACGGTTGAAGAAATAACCAAGAGAAAAGAAATTATTGAAAATGTAGGGTTGACTTGGTCTGTAGTAGAATCTGTACCAATTCACGAAAATATTAAAACCAAATCTGGAGATTATCAAAAGTATATAGATAATTACAAGCAAACACTTTTAAATTTAGGAGAATGTGGTATTGATATTGTGTGTTACAACTTTATGCCAGTATTAGATTGGACACGTACCAATTTAGATTATGAAGTATCAGATGAATCTACAGCATTACGTTTTGAAGCAGCAGCTTTTGCAGCTTTCGAATTGTATTTGTTAAAACGTCCAGGTGCTGAAAATGAATATTCAGATGCTCAAAAGCAAAAAGCGGCAGAGTTTATCAAAAATACATCAGAAGCAGAACAAACAAAGTTAATCAGAAATATTATTGCTGGTCTACCTGGTGCTGAAGAAGGATATACTTTAGAGGAATTTAATCAGATTTTAGCAACGTATAAAAACATTGGGCCAAAAGAATTAAAAGCGAATTTATTCTCGTTTTTATCGGAGATTATTCCTGCAGCAGAACAAGCAGGAGTGTTAATGTGTATTCATCCTGATGATCCACCATTTCCAATTTTAGGATTACCTAGAGTGGTTTCTACAGAACAAGATATTCAAGATATTTATAATGCAGTTCAATCACAAAATAACGGACTAACTTTTTGTACAGGTTCATTTGGTGTAAGAGCTGATAATGATTTAGCTGGAATGGTAGAACGTTTAGGAGATCGAATTCACTTTATTCATTTACGTGCTACAAAACGTGATGACGAAGGGAATTTCCACGAAGCAGATCATCTAGAAGGTGATGTAGATATGTATGCAGTAATGAAAGCTTTGGTTTTAGAACAACAAAAAAGAATTGCTTCTGGAAGACAAGATGTAAGGATGCCTTTTAGACCAGATCATGGTCATAAAATGTTAGACGATCTAAAAAAGAAAACCAATCCAGGGTATTCTGGTATTGGTCGTTTACGAGGTTTAGCAGAATTAAGAGGATTAGAATTAGGGATTAGACGTTCATTATAAAAAACAAAACAGAATAAAATTAAAAATATGGCAACAACTTTCGAAACAAGATATGCTTCAAGTCCGCAAGCAGTAAAAAAATACGACACACAAGAATTAAGAGATGAATTCTTAGTTCCAGATTTAATGCAACCAGGAAATATCAAATGGGTATATACACATTATGATAGATATATGGCTGGAGGTGCAGTACCAACAACAGGTGCTTTAACTTTAGAAACCATTGATCCTTTAAAATCAGATTTTTTCTTAGAAAGAAGAGAAGTAGGTATTATTAATGCAGGAGGAACAGGAACTATCATTGCAGATGGTGAAGAATTTAAAATGTTACACAAAGATGCTTTGTATCTTGGTAAAGGTGTAAAAGAAGTGGTTTTTAAAAGTGATGATGTAAACAATCCTGCAAAATTTTATATGAATTCTGCACCAGCACATACTGCGTATCCAACAAAACAAGTAACCAAAGCAGAAGCAAATAAAATTGAGTTAGGTAGTTTAGAAACTGCAAATCACAGAACTGTTAATCAAATGATTATTGGCGGAATTGTAACTACGTGTCAATTACAAATGGGAATGACAGAATTAAAAACAGGTTCTGTTTGGAACACAATGCCAGCACACGTTCACGACAGAAGAATGGAAATTTATTATTATTTAGACATTCCTCAAGATCAAGCCGTGTGTCATTTTATGGGACAACCACAAGAAACACGTCATATTTGGATGCAAAATCACGAAGCTGTAATTTCTCCACCTTGGTCTATCCATTCTGGTTCAGGTACATCAAACTATACATTTATTTGGGGTATGGCAGGTGAAAACTTAGATTATAATGATATGGATGTTGCTAAAATTACAGATTTAAGATAAAAAAATGTCGCAAACTTTATTTGATATTACAGGAAAAGTAGCTTTAGTAACAGGTTCTACACACGGTTTAGGAATGTCTATGGCTATGGGTTTAGGAAAAGCAGGTGCTACAATTGTTGTGAATGGAAATTCATCGCAAGAAAAAATAGATAACGCAGTTGCTTTGTATAAAGAAGCTGGTATTAATGCAGTCGGTTACAAATTTAATGTAACTGATGAAGCGCAAGTAATTGAAGCAATCAACAAAATTGAAAGCGAAGTTGGAAACATTGATATTTTAGTAAATAACGCAGGAATCATTAAAAGAACACCACTTGCAGAAATGGAAGTAGAAGACTTTAAACAAGTGATTGACGTTGATTTGGTAAGTCCGTTTATTGTTTCAAAACACGTTATTAAAGGAATGATGGAGCGTAAAGCTGGTAAAATCATCAATATTTGTTCTATGATGAGCGAATTAGGTAGAAATACTGTAGGTGCTTATGCAGCTGCAAAAGGTGGTTTGGTAATGCTTACTAAAAATATGGCTACAGAATGGGCTCGTTTTGGAATTCAAGTAAATGGAATAGGACCTGGTTATTTTGCGACTTCGCAAACAGCTCCAATTCGTGTTGATGGACATCCTTTTAACGATTTTATCGTAAACAGAACTCCAGCTAAAAAATGGGGAGATCCAGACGATTTAGCAGGAGCAGCAGTATTCTTATCATCTAAAGCAAGTGATTTTGTAAACGGACATATTTTATATGTTGATGGCGGAATTTTAGCAACAATAGGGAAACCTTCAAACGAAGAATAAAATGAGAAAAATAGCACTTTTTTTGGTTGGACTTTTACTGTTTACATCTTGTAAAGTAAGTCAAGAAGTAATATCAACAATTACTGTAAAAAACACTCTAAATATTGATCGAAATTTTGAAACAATTGAGATAGATATTTCTGGAGTAGCTCCAAAAAAAGTGTCTGATTTAGTAGTTTTAGATGCGGACAATAAGAATGTTACATCTCAAATTGTAGATTCTGATTTAGATGGCAAAAATGATGTGATTTTATTTCAGCCATCCTTAAAAGCAAATCAATCTAAAAACTATACAATAGCAGTTTCTAAGGTTGAAAAAACAGCAGATACAGCCTATTGTTATTCGCGTTTTGTGCCTGAAAGAACAGATGATTATACTTGGGAAAACAATAAAGTTGCTTTTAGAACTTTTGGACCTGTTGCACAAAAAATGGTGGAAGATGGTGTAAAAGGAGGAACTTTATCAAGTGGAATAGATGCTTGGTTAAAACGAGTTGAATATCCAATCATCAATTTATGGTACAAAAGAAATGATGAAAAATTAGGAGCTTATCATAAAGATTATGGTGAAGGTTTAGATAATTTTCACGTTGGTGTTAGTAGAGGTGTAGGAGGTACTGCAGTAAAAGTAGATTCTTCCTATCATTTTTCTAAAAACTTTACTTCTTATAAAACCATCACAACTGGTCCTATTAGAACAAGTTTTGTACTAACTTATGCAACTTGGGATGCTAATGGAAAACAAATTGAAGAAACCAAACACATTTCTTTAGATTATGGACAGAATCTTTCTCGTTTTGAAATTGATGTAAAAGGGACAGAAACCATTTCTACAGGATTGACCTTGCACAAAAAGAAAGGAGTTACCAATCAAAATGATGCTAATTATTGGATTAGTCATTGGGAAACTTTAGACGATTCTCAAATAGGAACAGGAATTGTGACTACAAAACCATATTTTTCGGGTTCAGAAAAATATGTTACCCCTAAAAAGGACGAGAGTAATCACTTTTTACATTTAAATGTTGTAAACAATAAAGTGATTTTTTACAGTGGTTTTGGATGGGTAAAGAGCAAACAATTCGATAATCAACAAGATTGGGAAAACTACTTAACAGATTTTTCTAAAAAAATAAATAGTCCATTAATTGTGACTAAAAACTAAATCAACCTAAAAAAAATGAAGAAACCTCACTTTTTTCAATATCTACTTGTATTAACCTTTTCAGTATTTGTTTTGGGTTGTCAATCAGAAGCTTCAATTACAACTTTAAGATTAGGTCATTCTTTAGATACACAGCATCCTGTTCATAAAGCAATGGTGATTTTAGGACAGGAAATAGAAAAACAATCACAAGGAAAATTAAAAATGAATATTTATCCAAGTGGTCAATTAGGAGGAGAAAGAGAATGTTTAGAATTGTTACAAATTGGTAGCTTAGATATTACCAAAGTTTCTGCAGCAGTTTTAGAAAACTTTATTCCAGAATACAAAGTATTTAGTGTGCCTTATATGTTTAGAGACAAAGCACATACCTTTAGTGTTTTTGATAGTGAGATAGGTGAAAGTTTATTGTTAAAAGGAGAAAAATTTAGACTTCGTGGATTAACATTTTACGATGCTGGAAGTAGAAGTTTCTATATGAAAGAAGCACCTGTAAAATCGCCAGCAGATTTAGTGGGTAAAAAAATTAGAGTGCAAAAAAGTAATATGGCTGTGGCTATGGTAAATGATTTGGGAGGTTCTCCAACACCAATTTCTTGGGGAGAATTATACACAGCTTTGCAACAGGGAGTTGTTGATGGCGCAGAAAATAATCCACCAAGTTTTTTTACGTCTAAGCATTATGAAGTTTGTAAGTATTATTCTTTGGATGAACATACTGCTGTGCCAGATGTTTTGTTAATTGGAACAGATACTTGGAGTCGTTTAAATGATGAGCAAAAAGAATGGGTTAGAAAAGCAGTAAAAGTAAGTACAATAGCGCAGCGTAAATTATGGGCAGCCTCTGAGAAAGAATCTATAGCTGCTGTAAAAAAAGCTGGTGTTGAAGTGGTTTATCCTGAGAAAAAACCATTTGAAGAACAAACCAAAGGAATATTACAACTATTTGATGGAAATGAAGAAATGAAAAGCTTAATTACTGCCATAAAAAATCAACAATAATGAGAGCAAAAATTGACAGTATTTTAGAAAAGTTAGTGCTTATTATTTTAGTAATAATGTTACTAAGTGTAGTTTGGCAAGTATTTTCGAGATTCATTTTACGAGCACCAAGTACCATTACTGATGAAATTTCGAGTTTTTCATTAATTTGGGTTGGATTGTTAGGAGCAGCATATGCAGCAGGTAAAAATTTACATCTAGCAATTGATTTAATTCCAGAAGACATTGTTAAAAAAAGACAAAGTTTATTTAACGGAATTGTTTTTATTTCTATTGCTTTTTTTGCCTTTACAGTAATGATTATTGGTGGATTTAGATTGGTTCAATTAAGTTTTCAGTTTGGGCAAACATCTGCAACACTAGAAATTCCTTTAGGATTTATTTATATGGTAGTACCTATTTCAGGAATTTTAATTTGCTATTACAGCATAGACACACTTTTAAATCAAAGAAAATTAAACAAAGCATAAGTTATGAATTTAGTAGAAGTCCTTATTTTAGTTATTAGCTTTTTAGTTTTCTTATCGTTAAGAGTACCAATCGCATTTGCTATAGGTTTAGCAGCTTTGTTTACCTTATTAAGTGCAATGCCTTTTTTACCAAGTGTAACCACTTTGGCACAAAGAATGGCAACATCATTAGATAGTTTTACTTTGTCTGCAATCCCATTTTTTATACTTGCAGGACAAATTATGAATAGAGGAGGAATTGCAGTCCGACTCATAAATTTTGCCAAAGCCATAGTTGGCCCACTTCCTGGAGGTTTGGCTTTTGTAAACATCATTTCTTGTATGTTATTTGGAGCTATTTCTGGTTCTGCAGTAGCAGCAGCATCAGCAATTGGAGGTTTTATGAATCCGATGATGGAAAAAGATGGTTATGACAAATCTTTTAGTGCAGCAGTAAATATTACAAGTGCAACTACAGGGTTAATTATTCCACCAAGTAACGTGTTAATTGTGTATTCTTTAGCAAGTGGTGGAGTTTCTATTGCTGCTTTATTTATTGCAGGTTATGTACCAGGATTGTTAATTGGTTTGGCCTTAATGATTGTGGCTTTAGTGTATTCAATCATCAAAAAATATCCAACAGATAAATTGGTAGGTTTTAAAGAATTCTTTAAAAGATTTGTGGATGCTTTTCCAAGTTTGATGCTACTTGTAGTTGTAATTGGTGGAATTGTAGCTGGAATTTTTACAGCAACAGAAGCATCCGCAATTGCAGTAATTTACACCTTAGTTTTAGGTTTTGTGTACAAAGAAATCACAGTAAAAGATATTTCTCCAATTTTATTGGAAACAATTAAAACATCAGCTATTGTACTGTTGTTGGTTTCTACATCAATTGCTATGTCTTGGGTGATGAGTTATGAGAATATTCCACAAGAAATCAGTAATACGTTATTAGCAATTAGTGATAATCCAATTGTTATTTTAATTATCATCAACTTGATTTTATTATTCGTAGGTGTATTTATGGATATGACTCCTGCAGTACTAATTTTTACACCAATATTTTTACCAATTGTAACAGAATTAGGAATGGATCCAATTCACTTTGGTATTATAATGATAATGAACTTATGTATAGGTTTATGTACACCACCAGTTGGTTCTGTGCTCTTTGTGGGTTGTAGTGTTGCTGATTTAAAAATCCAGCAAGTAATAAGGCCCTTATTACCACTATTTTTGGTTATGATAGGTGTTTTATTGTTGATTACCTATTTCCCAGATTTAACATTGTGGTTGCCTAGAGCTTTTGATTTAATTTAGAACGTTTAATTACTTTTTTTAAAATGTGATAAGCTTATTTATTACAGTATATTTGTGTTACATAAATGACACAAAATAAAGCTATAATTTATATGATTTTTAGTGCAATTTCATTTGCACTAATGGGTTCTGTGGTAAAATATTTGAGTACATTTAATGTCTATCAGGTTGTCTTTTTTAGATCTATAGGTACATTACTATTTACGATTCCTTTGGTACTCAAGGCCAAAGTTCCATTTTTTGGAAACAATAAGAAATGGTTAATTATTAGAGGAATTACGGGAGTAATTTCATTAACGTGTTTTTTTCAATCGTTAAATTATTTAAGTATTGGTACAGCAGTTTCTTTAAGATATACAGCACCAATATTTGCGGCAGTTTTTGCACTTTTCTTTCTAAAAGAGAAAATAAAACCCATACAGTGGTTGTTGTTTTTTATTGCTTTTTTAGGGGTACTAATTATTAAAGGTTTTGGAACTGATGTAGAATTTTTAGGTTTATTTTTTGTGATTCTTTCAGCTATTTTTTTAGGGATTATTTTTGTAGTTATTCGTAAAATTGGAAATACAGAACATCCTTTAGTAATTATCAATTACTTTATGCTTATGGCATTTACTTTCGGAGGGTTAATGTCTATAAAATATTGGGAACAACCTACATTGATAGAGTGGGTTTTGTTTATAAGCACTGGTGTTTTTGGCTATTTTGGACAGTTGTATATGACCAAAGCTTTTCAGTTGGCTGAAACCAATTTAGTAGCTCCTATAAAATATTTGGAAGTAATTATTACAATTATCATCGGAACTTTTTGGTTTGGAGATATTTATAATGGCTGGACATTATTGGGGATATTACTCATCCTTTCTGGATTGATTTATAACATCTATATCAAAAGAAAAACGACTTAAAATCAATTTGATTTAAGCTGTAAAGGTATCTATAATTTCCATCACTTGTACTCCATTTTCTAAAGCACAAGGGTTTTTTGCTTTTCCTAAAAAATAATTGACAGTTTGCTCAATTAAAGGTTGTTGAATGTGTTTTGGATTTTCAAATGAAAAGACTTCATCTTTATCATCTGTATTTAAAAATACTTTTTCACCATAAAAAGAAAAAGTAATTGTACCCTTTTCTCCATATATTTTACATTCATCTTTTACCTCTTTTTCTGATGCAATAAAATTCCAAATCCCTCTAAATTGTACGCCATTTTCAAAATCAATAATACCATTTACGATATCTGCAACTTTATTGTTTTGGGTTGATGTAGAAAAACCCTCAGCATTTTTAATAACACCAAAATAATGATACATCAAATCAATTTGATGCGGAGCAATATCATGAAAATAGCCACCTCCTGAAGTTTCTGGTTTCAATCGCCAATGATCTTCGGTTTTTGTAATGATAGTAGGGTTAGAGGACTGTAGAATTTGAATGTCAACAAACAAAACTTTACCAATACTATTACTTTCTAGTAATTCTTTTACTTTTTGAAAAGCAGGCAAACTTCTTCTATAATGAGCAACAACAATTTTGTCGTTATTAGTAACTATTTCTGCAAGTTGTTTTGCTTCGTTTGCATCTAAAGTGATGGGTTTTTCCAAATACACAAATTTACCAGCAGCCAAACATTGTTTCGCAATGTCCAAATGTGTAGAAGGAGGAGTTGCAATATAAACAGCATTAATTTCAGGATGATTTAGAATTTCATCAACAGAATTGTACCAAAAAGGAACTTTGTGTCTTTCTGCAAAATCTTTCGCTTTTGCACCATTTCTTCGCATTACAGCAATTAATTCTGAATTGGCTACTTTTTGAAAAGCAGGACCGCTTTTTACTTCTGCAACATCACCACAACCAATAATTCCCCATTTTATAGTTTTCATTTATTTAAAATTAAAATAGTTTTTAGCGTTGTTGTAGCAAATGTCACTAACAATTTTACCTAAAAAAGCTTCATCAGCAGGTAATTCTCCATTTTCAACATCGGTTCCAATCGCATTACATAAAATACGTCTAAAATATTCGTGTCTTGGAAAAGATAAAAAGCTACGAGAATCTGTTAACATACCCACAAAACAAGACAATAATCCTAAATTTGATAAAGCATTAATTTGTTTTTCCATTCCGTCTTTTTGGTCTAAAAACCACCAAGCAGCACCATATTGCATTTTTCCTTTGATAGTTCCATCGTTAAAATTTCCAACCATTGTTGCAAACACTTCGCTATCGGCTGGATTTAAATTGTAAACAATTGTTTTTGCTAACTGATTTGTGCTGTCTAACCTATTTAAAACTCCACTTAAAGCTTTGGCTTGAGAAAAATCTCCAATAGAATCGAAACCAGTATCAGGGCCCAATTCATCTAATAATCTTTTATTATTATTTCTAATAGCTCCTAAATGAAACTGTTGTGTCCAACCAATTTTATGATACATTTTACATAGTTCAATAACTGTTTTAAATTTGAAGAAAGCTACTTCTTCTTCATTTAAAGATTGGTTATTTTTCACCTTATTAAACAAATCATTTACATTATAAATATCTTCTTCAAAGAAATACAATTGTTCAAAACCGTGATCAGAAAGTCTACCTCCATTTTCATTAAAAAAATGAATTCTACTTTCTAAAGCTTTTAATAAATCATCGTAATTATCAATATTGATGTTAGAAACAGTTGATAACTTTGATAAATATTGATTGTAGGTAGTTGTATTTTCGACAGCAAATGAATTGTCAGGTCTAAAAGTTGGAAATGTTTTTACTTTATTAGCATCGTTTAAAATGGCAATATGATGTTCTAAAGAATCAGCAGGATCGTCAGTAGTGCATAAACTTTCTACATTTTGCATTTTTAATAAGCCGTTTGCAGAATGCGATTTTTGCTGTAAAATTTTTGAAGTCTTTTCATAAATTGCTGAAGCATTTTCAGGAGTTAAAATTTCATCGATATTAAAATACGCCTTTAATTCTAATGCAGTCCAATGAAACAAAGGGTTTTTAATAGTGTAAGGAACAACTTCTGCCCATTTTAAAAACTTTTCTTTATCAGATGCATTACCTGTAATGTATTTTTCATTAATACCAAAAGCACGCATTGCACGCCATTTATAATGATCTCCATACAACCAAACTTGAGTTATATTTTCAAATTGGATATCATCAGCAATCTGTCTAGGAGAAAGGTGATTATGGTAATCAATTATAGGTTGTTCTTTTGCAAAATTATGAAAAAGCATTTTCGAATATTCATTCTGAAGTAAAAAGTCTTTGGTTAGAAATGAGTTCATTTTTATTGTTTTTTCTGATACAAATTTATGAGCAAATATAACATCTCTTTATAATATTGATAAACAAAGAGTTTAATCAATATTGAAAATAAATAAGTTAAAATAAAATATATTTCAGTATAGTACAGGATAGACAAAGTGCACCTATTTTGTACAATTGTATATTGTTTGTTAACATTCTTTTAAGATATCAGACAATTGATCACTTAATTTTTTTTAAATTGAATTTACAAAATGAAAAAAACTTTTAACAAACCAACTCAATCTTCACGATTGGTATTTTTGTTTATACTTGTTTTTTTGAGCTTCACTAACTTTGATGTAGTTGCTCAAGATAAAATAACAGGTACTGTAACAGATAAAGAAGGAAACCCTTTACCTAGTGTAAGCGTACTTCAAAAAGGAACAACAAATGGGGTAAGTGCTGATTTTGATGGTAATTATTCTATAACTTTAACTTTAGGTCAAAGGATATTAACTTTTAGTTATTTAGGATTTAAAACAAAAGAGATTCCAATTCTTGGAAAAAAAGTAATTAATGTAGTTTTAGAAGAAGAATCTGAAAGTCTAGGCGAAATTGTTATTGTTGGTTATGGTACACAGAAAAAAGAGAGTGTAGTAGGTGCTATCTCTCAAATAAAAGGTGCTGAATTAATGGAAAGGACATCTGGTGTAACAAATCTTAGAGAAGCATTGCAAGGTAACATACCAGGTGTTACTGCTATACAAGGTAATGGAACTCCTGGGGAAGATAACGTTAGGATTTTTATTCGTGGTCGAAGTTCTTGGAACGGAAATGGTACTCCTCTTGTGCTTGTTGATGGTGTAAAGAGATCGATGACCGATATAGATATGAACGATGTTGAAAATATATCGGTACTAAAAGATGCATCTGCAACTGCTGTTTTTGGTGTAGAAGGAGCTAATGGGGTAATAATAATAACTACAAAGCGAGGAAAGATAGGAAAACCTGTGCTATCGTTAAATGTAAATTCAACCATTAAAACGGTTTCTCAATTACCTGAAAAATTAAATTCTTATGATGCTTTAATACAGGCAAATAGTGCTATTTTAAGAGGGATTGCTCAAGCGCCTCTTACATGGAATAATTATACACCATTAGCTATTATAAATAGATATCGTAACCCTTCTAGTCTAGAGGAGAGTTATATTTATCCTAATGTTGATTGGGAAGATGAATTGTTGAAAGATTTTGCACAAGATTATAGAATTAATTTATCTGTACGTGGTGGTAATAAAAAAGCCAAATATTTTGGCAGTTTAGCTTATCAGACAGAAGAAGATATTTTTGATGGAGGAAGATACGATAGTGGAAGAGGCTACTTTGGTGAGTATCGTTATGATAGGTTTAATTTTAGAAGTAATATCGATTTTAATATTACAGAAACAACTGAGTTGTCAGTTAATTTAGGTGGATTTTTAGGTATTAGAGAAACACCTGGTAATTTAGGTAATGTAACTAATGGACTTTACTTAATAGCACCAAGTCTTTATACGCCAGTATATCCTGATGGATTGTTCGGACATCCCTTTAGTTATTTTAATGTATATAATAATCCTTTTATTACTTTATCGGCTAACGGTTATGATAAATTTAGAACTTTTCAAATCAATACTGATTTTATACTGAAACAAAAATTAGACTTTATTACTGAAGGCTTATCTTTTCAAGGACGATTTTCTTTAGATAATACGCAGAGAAGTAGGCAAAATTTGAATGATGGAGGCGTAATTTTTAGAATATACAATGGTGATCAAGAGATTATTGAGCCTCTACAAGATGGAGATACACGATTTGGTTATGTGCAACCTCCTTGGACGTTAGATCCATCTGAAGTAGAGGAAGGTCAGCGACAACGTCAAATGGTTTATGATTTTTCGTTAAATTACAAAAGAACTTTTGATGAAAAGCATAATCTAACAGCATTATTCTTGTTTAGAAGACAGGAAAGAGCTACGGGTAGTGGTACTGTTAATGCTTTTCCTAGACGACGCGAAGATTGGGTAGGAAGGGTAACTTATAACTACGATTCTAGATACTTTATAGATATAAATGGGGCATACAATGGATCTGAGCAATATGGCCCAGGATTTCGTTTCGATTTATTTCCTTCTATAGCATTGGGTTGGACAATATCTAACGAATCTTTTATGGAAAAGAGTGAAAATTGGTTAAACAACCTTAAAATTAGAGGTTCGTATGGTCTTATTGGTGATGATGGTTTTCCAACATCAGGAGGTAGATGGAGATGGCTTACGCAGTGGCAATCTGGTAATCAAGGATCTTATTTAGTGCCAGGTAATTATGGTGGAATTTCTCCCTATACGTTTTACAGAGAATTTATTGTTGGGAATCCAAACCTTCAGTGGGAGGAAGCTGTTAAGTATAATATAGGGGTTGAGTTTTCATTATTTGATGGTTTATTAACTGGAGAGGTAGATTATTTTGCAGAAGATCGAGATAAAGTTGTAGTTCTTGGTAATAGATTGCAAGCAGATTTAGGAGGCTTGACTGCACCACCTGCTAATTTAGGTGTAACAGAGGTAAGAGGTTATGAAATTGTTCTTGGTTCTAGTTATACTTTTGATAATGGTTTAAATCTATTTGGTAATTTCAATTTTAACCAAGCCATAGATAAAATAATAATAAGTGATGATCCATTTGGTACACCAGATTATTTAAAAGAAGCAGGTTATCCTATTGGTCAGGGTAGATCAGGCATTCCAGCTGGTATATTAACAAGTTGGGATGATGTATATAGTTCAACACCACAAACCCAAAATCAAAGTTTCGTACGTCCTGGGTATTATGATCTAGTAGATTTTGATGGAGATGGTATTTATAATTCTGAGCGAGATAATGCTCCTTTTGGTTATCCAGAACAACCTCAAAGAACTTGGAGTGCTACATTAGGTGCACGATACAAAGGTTTTAGTATTTCAGCACAGCTGTATGGTACGCAAAACGCTTCTAGATTGTTCAGTAATCAAACATTTAGTAATTCAACGCCTTTAATCTTTACACAAGATATAGATTATTGGACAGTAGATACACCAAATAATACAGATACCCAACCATCATTTGGAGTTCCAGGTGCAGCTAACCCTAGAGATAACTGGTTAGATGGGTCATTAACAAGGTTAAGAGCAGTCACTTTATCGTATGATATTCCAAAAAAGACCTGTGAAAAACTTGGACTTAAGAAACTTCAAGTTTTCGCCAATGGAAACAACCTATTTTTATGGTCAGATTTTCCTGATGATAGAGAGTTCAACACATCTGGGACAACAAGATCAAGAGGAGATTATCCTACCTTAAAAAGATTTAACTTCGGTTTTAATATGAATTTTTAAAAGAAAAGTAAAAATGAAAAATTATACAAAAAAAATACTAATAATTTTAGGACTCGTTTTCTCTTTTTCGTGTGAAGACTACCTAGATGTTGAGCCAGATGCAGTTGTTACTGAAGAGGATGTTTTTTCTACTTTTATTAATGCACAAGGTTTTGTAGAAGAAATGTATTCTTTAGTAGTGTCTTACGAACAGCAGGGTCATACTTTTCAAGATTTTCTTTTAGGTGATGATGGTTTTGTTGATAGACCTACAAAAGCGAGTGGCGATATTGATGCAGGAAGATTTTATGATGTGATTAGAGATAATTTCGTTTACTTAAACAATCACTATAATTCTGCATATGGATCAACAGGAACTAATTCTGCCAATGTTGAAAACAATAATTCTTTTAATAGACAAAGGCCTGGAGTATATGAAGGTAGCTTGCGTGCTATTCGTAAAGCAAATATTGTTATTAATAATGTAGAAAGTGAAGTAAATGGAGGAAGAGATTTAATGGTAAATGCTACACAAGCAGAAAAAGATGTTATTCTTGGACAAGCTTATTTTTTTAGAGCATTTTTCCATAATGAGATTATGAAATTTTGGGGTCGTTATCCATACATAGACAAAGTATTAGTTGATGATTTTGCAATTCAACGTCCAGAGACTTATAAGGAAGTGGCTTTAAAGGCTAATGAAGATTATAAAAAAGCTATTGAGTTATTACCATTAGATTGGGATAAAGAAACTTATGGACAGCGAACTCTTGGAGAAAATAATGGTAGACTAACTAAATTGACAGCATATGCTTTTCAAGGTAAAAACCTACTTTTAGCTGCCAGTCCTTTAATGAAAGGTAACAATGTTAGTATAAATCCATATGACTATGATACTGAATTATGTGATATGGCAGTAGAGGCCTTTGCAGGTGCTCTTAAGTTAGCTGACGCTAACCAAGCAAGATATCGATTAGCTGCTACCTTGGATGAATTAGACGATGTATTTTGGAAATCATCAGCTCCTGGTGCATGGCCAGGTAGTACAGAGTTTATTTTTTCTGCAACAGGGGGTAGTCAGGGGCAAGCTACAAGATTTATGGCTTCAGGAGTAAATAGAGCTATTCATACTAATTCTGCTGGATATGAGGTTATTAGTCCTACTCACAATTTTATTCATAACAATTTTGGAATGGCGAATGGTTTATCTATCGAAGATGATTTGAGTGGACAGTTTGGAACACCAACTTATGATCCTACTAAACCATTCGAAAACAGAGATCCACGTTTTTATAAATGGCATATCATTGATGGAGATGTGATAGATCCAGGAGCAGATAATCCGCATAAAACAGCACAACTTTGGTTTGAATCTCCAACTGTAAAAGGTGTTCACAGAAGTACTAACGCAGAGAATATCAAAATATTGAATAATACTGGGTATATGTGGACAAAGTTTTTTCCAAAAGTAGATGGTAAGTATCATACAATATGGAACCCTATTATAAATCAATATGTTGGGGTACGAATGCATATGAGACTTACAGATGTTTATTTAATGTATGCAGAAGCTCTGCACGCATCTAAGGGAGCAAGTAATGCACCTGCATCATACAATTTGACTGCTGAGGGAGCTATTAATTTATTACGTAATAGGGCAGGTGTTCCTAACGTACATCCTAGTATTGTAGCAAATAATACTAAGTTCATGGATGAGTTAAGAAGAGAAAGATCTGTAGAGTTAAGTTATGAAGCACATAGATGGGTAGATATAAGAAGATGGGGTGTAGCTCATTTAGATAAATACAAAAGAAAATTAGCTTTAAATTTTCCACAAGATAGAAGTAGTTTTACAGAATCACTTCTTGTAGAAAGAATTTGCGAGTTTCCTAAGCACTATTGGTTACCATTTCCTATTGAGCAAACACAAATTTATGAAGGTTTTCCTCAAAATCCAGGATGGTAATCTTAAATCAATCAACTTAAATTATTATTAAGAAAAAATGAAGATAAATAAATTATATAGGTTGTTTACTTTACTTAGCTTAACATTGTTTTGCTTTAGTAATTTTACAATGGCTCAAACAAATGGAACAGAAGTAACAGCGACTGTAGTTGATGAGCAAGGTAGCCCATTAAGTGGCGTTAAAATATTTAACACTAATGGAGTTAACGTGTCTTCAGATGTCAATGGGCAATTTAAAATTACATTAAAAGATGATGAAGATTCTGTATCTCTGCAAAAGATAGGTTATGAATCATTAATTCTTACATTATCTGATTTATCTGGTAATATTACCATGAAAAAATCTCTTTTTTCAGCATCTAAAGGTGATGAATTAAAGTTAGGAGTCGTAACAAAAAATAGAAGGAATATTGTTGGAGCAATTACTTCAATCAATCCAGAAGATCGATTAACTTTTGACAATACCCAGCGTGTAAGAAATTATATCAATGGATTAATTTTAGGTGTTAGAGGATCAGATAATATAAGAGGTATAGGAGGTGTAGGTGACGTTGTTTTTGTAATTGATGGTGTAATTGGACGTGATCCAGATATCCTGAATATGGAAGAGGTTGAGCAAATAACAGTATTAAGAGATGCTAACTCTGTTGCCCTTTATGGTAGTCAAGGAAGAAATGGTGTTATTGTAATTAACACCAAAAGGGGTAAGGCTAATAAAAAAGAAGTAAAAGTTAATGTACTTTCTAGTTTTAGTTTACCTATTTCTTTACCTAATTATTTGGGATCTGCAGATTATATGGAATTGTATAATGAAGCTCTTTCTAATGATGGTGTGCCAGCTAATGATGGAAGAAGATTTACAAATGATAGAATTCAAAATACGAGAAATGGTGTAAACCCTTTTGAATTTCCAGATCTAGATTTATATTCAACACAATTTGTACAACCTTTTGTACATTCTACAAATATTATTACAGAATTTTCTGGAGGTAATGATAAAAATCAATACTATGTTAATGTTGGTTGGAATCGTAACAGTGCATGGGTGGATATTAATGATGATATTAATGCAGGAACTAATCGTTTTAATGTAAGAGGTAATATAGATTTCAGAATAAATGATTGGATTACTAGTAGTCTAGATGGTATAGCAGTAATAAGTACAACTAAATCATCGAGAGGTAATTTATTAAATACTGCAACTACTTTAAGACCACATCTTTATTCTCCTTTTTTGCCAGTAAGTTTACTAAACACGAGTGATCCTGGAATACAAGGACAGCTTGATGCTGCTAATACTTTTAATGGAATGCTTTTAGGAACAAGTCAGCAGTTTGGATCAGATGCACCTATAGCTTTAGCTATTGCTGGTGGACATCAAAACACAGTTTTTCGTTCTACACAGTTTAACAATACAATTAATTTTGATTTAAACAAAATCACTAAAGGTTTATCAGCTAAAACCTATTTGAGTTTTGATTTTTATGATTCTTACACAGCAACAATAGCAAATCAATTCAAAACCTATGAACCAACTTGGCAAGGTGGCAGAATAACTGGACTTTCTGAGTTTGGTATAGACTTAAAAGATCAAACAGAAAATCTTAGTACCAATAATTTTATTTCAAGATTCGGTTTTTATGGATTAGTAAATTACGATACTACTATTGCCAAAGATCATTCTTTAAATACAACTTTGTTAGGCTTTTTTAATTCTCAAAGACAAAATGATACAAGGCAAACAGATATTGATTCTCACATTGGTTTTCAAGCATCTTATGATTACAAGAAGAAATTATTTGTAGATTTTACAGGAACTTATAGCAATTCTATAAAATTACCAGAAGCAAATAGAGGTGCTTTTTCACCTACTGCTGGTATAGCTTATATTTTAACAGAAGATTCTTTTTTAAAAAACAACAAGTTTATCAACTATCTTAAAATAAAAGCTTCTGGTGGTATTATTTCATCTGATCGTGATATTAATGGTTATTACTTATATGATGAAAATTATTCAAATGGAAGTAATATTAACTGGGCAGATGGTAATTCTAATAATAGACAAAATATAACACAAGGACAAAACCTAGATTTAACATATGAAGAACGTATTGATTTTAATTTAGGTTTCGAATCTTACTTAATGAATTCACTTTGGTTAGAAGCTAATTATTTTAGAACAGAACTTGACAAGCAAGTAACATTTTTACAAGATCAATATCCTTCATTTTATGATGTCTTCAGACCTTATGATAACTTTAATAAGAATTTATACACAGGTTTTGAATTAGGTTTGAATTATAATAAAACATATGGAGATTTCTCAGTTAGTTTGGGTTCAAACATATTATACAGTCAGACAGAAAGAACTAGAATATCAGAAGTATTTGCAGAAGACTATTTACAAACACAAGGAAGAGAAATTTCAACAATTTTTGGATTAGTAGATCAAGGTTTTTATTCAGAATCAGATTTTACTACAAATACAAACGGAGAAAGAGTTTTAAACACTGGTTTACCAGCACCACAATTTGGTGGTGTACAACCAGGAGATATAAAATATCAAGATCAAAATGGCGACAATATTATAGATAACGATGATAGAGTTGCAATTGGACAATCTAGTAGTCCTTGGACTTATGCTTTTAACCTTAATTTAAGTTATAAAAGATTTAATCTTTTTATTTTAGGTACAGGACAATCTGGTGCTAAAGGGAATAAATTGAGTAGTGGTTTTAATGAATACTATTCAGTTGATGGAAATGATAAATATTCAGAAATTGTTTTAGGAAGATGGACTCCTCAAACAGCAAGTACAGCTACATTCCCTAGATTATCATCTCAAACAAATCAAAATAATTTTAGAACTTCTACTTTTTGGTTATATGATAATAATTATTTTACAATCAGTAGAGCACAATTAACCTATGAATTTGATGATGTTTTGGTTAAGAATTTAGGAATTGATAATTTCAGTATGAATATTTCAGGAACAAATTTATTTGAGATTTCAAAAAATAGAGATGTTCGTCAATTAAGAATCGGTTCAAATCCTTTGGCTAGAACTTTTACTCTAGGTTTAAGAGCCTCATTTTAATTCAAACTATAAATTAGATTAACAAATGAAAAGTTTAACAAAAAATATATTAATTGTATTGGTTTTAGTCGGAATGATTGGTTGTGAATTTGAACCTATTGATGAGAACCGATTAGATTTAGAAGATGTCAGTAACTTTCCTGAAAGAGCTGAAGGAATATTGTTAAATGGATATACTGGTTTAGTAAATCAATATTCATTTTCTGAAGGAGGTACAGATGATGCAGTAAATAACAACTTAACTAATAACTATAAGCGTATTGCTTTAGGAGAGTTAAATGCACAATTTAATCCTGCATCACGTTGGGGTAATTATGAGCAAGTATTCTGGGTAAATAAATTCCTAAAAATTATCGAAGCAGGAAAAACACAATGGAGTAGAGATACATTAACGAATACAATGTTTGAAATGCGTATGAAAGGAGAGGCATTGGCATTAAGAGGATTACATCATTTTTATGTCCTTCAAGCACATGCTGGTATTGGTCAATCAGGTCAGTTGTTAGGTATACCATACTTTACCGAGTTTATTGAATCAAATGGGAACTTTAATGTACCACGTTTATCATTTGAAGATTCTGTTCAGGCTATTTTAGCAGATTTTGATGCTGCACTTAATTTATTACCAACAGATTATGGTTTAAGTGCAGGAAATGTAGATCCTTGGTATTCAAATTTAGATAATTTTGATTACGATAAATATGGAATAGTAAACGATAACTTTTTTGAATTACGTATTTCAGGAAGAATCGTAAAAGCTTTAAAAGCTCGTTTGGCTCTTTTTGCAGCAAGCCCTTCATTTCTAGATAATCAAAGTTATTATCAAATGGCAGCAACTAATGCCTCAGAAATTTTAAATACCATTGGAGGTGTTGCTGGTTTAGATCCAAATGGTATTGAGTTTTATGCTTCTGATGTTAACATTCAGAGTAGAGAATCTCTTTGGCGTGGTTCAATAGGAGGTAATAGTGTTACTTTTGAAAGAAGAATGTTTCCTCCATCTGTAAATGGAAATGGTGAATTAAATCCAACTCAAAACTTTGTAGATGCATTTCCTATGTTAGATGGCACACCTATTAATAGTTCTAATACATATGATCCTCAAAATCCTTATGCAGATAGAGATCCTAGACTAGAAAAATATGTTGTAGTTAATGGTGCTGAATTTGGAGGAGGTACAATTAATACCGGTGTTGGAGGTGGAAATGATAGGATAGACTCAATTCAAGGACTATCTACAACTACTGGATATTACCTTAAAAAATTATTACATCCTGATGTTAGACTTAATGATGATGGAACTTCTCAAGGTAAGAGACATGCAAATGTGTATTTTAGATATACTGAATTATTTTTGATATTAGCAGAAGCTGCTAACGAGATTGATGGTCCAGACCATCAAGTTAATGGTATTTCTGCTCGTGATATAATCGCTGCAATACGTAATAGAGCTGGAATTACACAACCAGATAATTACTTAGCTTCTATTGCTACAAAAGAAGATATGCGTGAGCTTATTAGAAATGAAAGACGTATAGAGTTAAGTTTTGAGGGACATAGATTTTGGGATTTAAGAAGGTGGGGAGTTAACCTAAATGAAACAGCTAGAGGCTTATTTTTCAATGGAACAAACTATCAAGAAATTCCTTCTGTAGAGACAAGAAATTACCAATCATTTGCAACATATATGCCTATCCCTAATTCAGAGATATTAAAATTTTCTGAACTTGAGCAAAATAATGGATGGTAGTGTATTTTTGTAATTTAAAAGAATAAAAAATTAGATAAAGATGAAAAAATTTTTATTAATATGTGCAATGGCCTTTAGTATATTGGCTTGTGAAAATCAAATAAACGAATTTCCAGATTTTGGATCTACTTCAGTATATTTTCCTTTTCAAACTCCAGTAAGAACATTAATCCAAGGTAAATATGATTTAGGATTCAATGATAATGATAATAAGGGAAGATTTGAAATTGGTGTTATTATGACAGGAGTTTATAATAATAGTATAGATAGAAAAGTACATTTTGAGTTAGCTCCTGAATTAATAGATGCTGCTGCCTTAGGTGTTGATACTGTAAATGTAGAATTGTTACCAGCTTCGTATTATACTATAGAACAACAAAGTCCAGTCACAATCCCTGCTGGTTCTATAGATGGTCGTATACCAATTCAATTAAATGATGCCTTTTTTGATGATCCAAAATCTTTTGCAGAATTTGGTGAAGTGCATTACGTAATTCCATTAAAAATTACAAATTTTGAAAATTTAGATTCACTTTTAGTGGGTGTTCCAGCTGATGGTGTATCAAACCCAATCAGAATTAAAGAAGATGATTGGCAGATATTACCTAAGGATTATACTCTTTTTGGAATTAAGTATATGAATAAATATCAAGGTATTTATTTAAGACGTGGAGAGGATGCAGTTAAAGGATTTGTTGGATTGGAAAAGGTTTTTGCAAATGGAAATCCGACAGAATCAGAAACGAAGGTCATAGATAGCTCTACAGTTTATCGAGCTGAATTTGTTGTTGGCGATGAATTACTTCCATTATCAACTGCAGGCAGAAAAGTAGCCAATACTACTATTGGCGTTAGAAGAGCAGATCCAGATCTTGCTACTAATAATACATTGTCTTTAAAATTAACATTCAACGATAATGAAGAAATTATTGTAACTAATGCTGACCCAAATAGTACTGTTACTGTTACAGGTTCAGGAAAGTTTATAGAAGATGGAGACGAATGGGGAGGAAAAAGTAGAGACGTAATTTACTTAGATTTTCAATACCGAGAATTAGAAGTTGAAGTCACAGAGGAATTCTTTTTTGGTTCGTTAGTTTCGACAACAACAGCAACACTTGATTTGTTACACACTGTTAAAGATACTTTAGTTATTAGAGATAGAGACGTTAAATTTGAGGAATTTACAATCAATTTACAAAAACAATAAATAACTAATTATTATTTAGTTTATAATTTAAAAAACCCTTCATTACTTAAAATGAAGGGTTTTTTAGTGCTTTTTGTCTTTTCTTAAATTAGTACTACAAAAAGTTATAATATGCACAAAGACAAAACAACCTATAAAAGCGTAGCAAAAAAAACATTAATCTAATTTATCTATAATATGAAGTGGTTTTATGGTTTATTTTTAGTAGCAATTTCGTTTCAGGCTCAAACTAAATTACCAACAATTTTTGGTGATAATATGGTGTTGCAACAAAAAGGAAAAATTTCTTTTTGGGGTAAAGACTTGCCAAATTCACAAATTAATATTTCAACAAGTTGGGGAGCAAAATCATCAACAAAAGTTGATGAAAATGGATTTTGGAAAACAAAAATTAGAACCAATAAAGCATCATTTAATCCTGAAAAAATTACAATTAAAGGAAGTGAAACTATCACATTTAAAAATGTTTTAATAGGTGAAGTTTGGTTATGTTCAGGTCAATCTAATATGGATATGCCAATGATGGGTCTTGGAAAATCAAAGGTTTTAAATGCAGATGATTATTTAAATCAATCAATTAATAAAAATATACGATTATTTAATAATCCAAGAGCAGCAAGCATAGAACTAAATTTTGAAACAGGTGGTAAATGGAAAAAATCTAACAGAGAATCAGCGAAAAAGTTTAGCGCTGTTGGATATATTTTTGCTCAGCAACTTTTTGATAAATTAAAAGTACCCATTGGAATAATTGAAACAGCTTGGGGAGGTACAAGAATAGAAGCTTGGTTGCCTAAAGAATATTTAATCAAATATAAAGATGTGAAAATACCTGATAAACTGCATCAAGATCAAAATAAACAGAAAAAGCCTTCTTTCTTGTATAATGCAATGATTTATCCATTTCAAGATTATAAAATTAAAGGTATACTTTGGTATCAAGGAGAATCTAATAGAACTAAGCCTGAACCTTATTTTAGTTTAATGACAGATTTAATTAATTCTTGGAGAATTCAATGGAAAGACAGAAATCTTCCTTTTTATTTTGTTCAAATAGCACCATATAATTATGTAAAATATAAGAAGGGTAAATTGAACTATTCTAATTTCATTAGAGATACACAATTCAAAATATCTCAAAAGATCAAAAATTCAGGATTGGTAGTAACAACAGATATAGGAGATTGTAATGATATTCATCCGTCAAAAAAAGGAGAGGTTGCAAAAAGGTTAGCAAATTTGGCATTAGTTGAAGAATACAATCATCAAAACTTTTTTTACAAGAGTCCTGAACTTAAAAAAATTAGAATAAAAAAGAATAAAGTAACGCTTAAATTCAACCTTTCTGATAAAGATTATTTTATATCTACAAGTAATATAAAAGGATTTTCAATAGCAGGTTCTGATAAAAAATTCTATCCAGCAAATGTAATAATAGGTAAAAATAAGAAAGAGTTAATTTTAAGTAGTAAAAAAATTACAAAACCAGTTGCAGTTAGGTATGGATTTGAACCATGTTTTAAAGGAAATTTAAAAACAAAATCAGGTTTACCAATAGCAGTTTTTAGAACTGATGATTGGTAATTAAGTTCTAAAGAAACTCAGGACAGGGCAGGACGCAATTTCCTAATAGGAGTAATATTTTTAACACATTCAATTCTTTAATTATAAAGTACAAATCGTTAATATTAAGAATAAAATCTATGAATAAAAATAGTTTTTTAGTAGTTCTAATTTTTTCAGTCTATAGTTTTGGTAGTTTATATAGTCAAAAAAATACTGAACAAGAAAAACCAAATATCATCTTTATTTTAACAGATGACCAACGCTTTGATGCAATAGGTTATGCTGGTAATAAATTTGTACAAACTCCAGAAATGGATGATTTAGCAAAAAAGGGTACATATTTTAATACGGCTATAGTGACAACTCCAATTTGTGCTGCAAGTAGAACAAGTATTTTAACTGGTTTATACGAAAGATCACACAATTTTAATTTTCAAACTGGTAATGTTAGGGATGAATATATGGATGAATCTTATCCAAGATTGTTAAAAGATAATGGGTATTATACTGGTTTTTATGGAAAATATGGAACCAGATATAATGATTTGGACAAGCAATTTAATGAATACGAATCATATGATAGAAATAATAGATTTAAAGATAGAAGAGGTTATTATTACAAAACTTTAGGTAAAGATACTGTACACTTAACAAGATACACAGGTCAAAAAGCATTAGAATTTATAGATAAAAATGCAAATAATAACAGACCATTTTGTTTATCACTTAGTTTTAGTGCACCTCATGCACACGATGGTGCTCCAAAACAATACTTCTGGCAAGAAACTATGGATGCTATGTTAGAAAATACCACAATTCCTGATCCAGAATTAGGAGATGACAAATATTTTTTAGCACAGCCAAAAATTGTAAGAGATGGATTTAATAGATTGCGTTGGACGTGGAGATATGATACACCAGAAAAATACCAACATAGTTTAAAAGGGTATTATAGAATGATTTCTGGAATAGATTTAGAAATTAAAAAAATTAGAGAAAAATTAAAAGAAAAAGGGCAAGATAAAAATACAGTTATCATTCTTATGGGTGATAATGGATACTTTTTAGGAGAGCGCCAAATGGCAGGTAAATGGTTGATGTATGATAATTCTATAAGAGTTCCCTTAATTGTTTTTGATCCAAGAGAAAATAAGCATCAAGATATTGATGATATGGTGTTAAATATTGATGTACCTCATACAATTATGGATCTTGCAGGGTTAGAAGCTCCAAAATCTTGGCAAGGAAAAAGTTTAATGCCTTTAGTAAAAAAAGAAAAGAAATCTATTGAAAGAGATACAGTTTTAATCGAGCACATTTGGGATTTTGAAAACATAGCACCAAGTGAAGGTGTGAGAACAAAAAAATGGAAATACTTTAGATATGTAAATGACAAAACCATTGAAGAACTTTACAATTTAGAAAATGATCCAAAAGAAATTAAAAACCTTGTAGGTAAAAAGAAATACAAGAAAATATTAGATAATTTGCGTGCTAAAACGGATCAGTTAATCAAAAAGAACAGCAATCACTTTAGAGCTGCTCCAACAGATTTAACTGTTGAATTAATTAGAGAGCCAAGTTCAGAAGTAAAAGTTTTTGACTTAAAACCAGAATTTGGATGGACAGTTCCTTTAGGTGCAAAATATCAGGGAGCATATCAAATTTTAGTAGCATCTAACAAAGAAAGTATTGATGCTAATAATGGCGATGTTTGGGATAGTGGAAGAGTAGCATCTTCAAAATCTACAGATGTGGAATATGGAGGAAATCAACTAGAAGTTGGTAAAACTTATTTCTGGAAAGTTCGAATTTGGGATGAAGCAAACAGATTGGTAGATTACGCAGAAGCTCAAAAATTTACAACAGGTAAAAGTGATAGTTATATTATTTCAACAGAAAATAAATTCATCACAACAAAAGTAAAACCAGTAAAATTCGAAAAAAGAAACAATTTCCATTTTATAGATTTTGGAAAAGCTGCTTTTGCGACAATGAATTTTACTTATAATGCCAAAACTCCTCATACGTTAACTGTTAGAGTTGGAGAAATGTTAGATGATAATGGAAATGTAAACAGAACAGTTCCTAAAAAAAGTAATATTCGTTATCAAGAAATAAAAGTAGATGTAAAACCAGGTCAGACTCAGTATCAAATTAAAGTTCAAACTGATGAGAGAAATACCAGACCTAATAAAGCAGTGCCTTTGCCAGATGGTTTTCCACCTTTAGTGCCTTTTAGATATGCAGAAATAGAAGGAACTCAAGGAAAAATTTCAGCTGATGATTTTACACAATTGGCTTTTCATACCTATTGGGATGAAAAAGCAAGTAGTTTTGAGAGTGATAATGATATTTTAAATCAGGTTTGGGACCTATCTAAATACTCAATCAAAGCAACAACATTTAATGGATTGTATGTAGATGGTGATAGAGAACGTATTCCTTATGAGGCAGATGCGTACTTAAATCAATTAAGTCATTATACAACAGACAGAGAATATGCAATGGCTAGAAGAACCATTGAGTATTTTATGAAAAATCCTACTTGGCCAACAGAATGGCAACAACACGTGCCTTTATTGATTTATGCTGATTATATGTATACAGGAAATACAGAATTAATTGAGCGTTATTATGAGCCATTAAAGCATAAATCTTTGTTTGAATTATCTAATGAAGATGGTTTAATCACTTCAACAAAAGTTGATGCAGCATTTATGAAAAAGTTAGGTTTCCCTGAAGGTTATAAAAAACCATTAACGGATATTGTAGACTGGCCCTCGAAGAATTTTGCAGGAAGCAAAACCAAAGGAGAACGTGATGGTTTCGTATTCAAACCTTACAGTACTGTAATCAATTCATTCTTTTATGAGAATATGAAAATTATGGCTGAGTTTGCGAAACTTTTAGGTAAAACTCAAGAAGCTTTAGATTTTGAATACAGAGCTGCAAAAGTTAAAAAAGCAGTAAACGAACAAATGTTTAATAAAGAAAAAGGGGTTTATGTAGATGGAATTGGTACAGATCATTCTTCTTTACACGCAAATATGATGCCTTTAGCTTTTGGTATTGTTCCAGAAGAACACTATCAATCTGTTGTAGATTTTGTAAAATCTAGAGGAATGGCTTGTAGTGTGTATGGAGCTCAGTTTTTAATGGATGGTTTATACAATGCAGGTGAAGAAGATTATGCCTTAGAATTATTAACGAGCAAGGCTAAAAGAAGTTGGTATAATATGATTCGTGTAGGTTCTACCATCACTTTAGAAGCTTGGGATTATGAATACAAAGTAAACCTAGATTGGAATCACGCTTGGGGAGCTGCTCCAGCCAATGTAATTCCAAGAGGTTTATGGGGTATAAAGCCTAAAACTCCAGGTTTTGGTATTGTTAGTATAAAACCTCAAATGAGTAAATTAAAAAATAGTGCTATAGAAGTACCAACTGTAAGAGGAACAATCAAAGCAAATTATACCTATAATGGAAAAAGATTACAGACTTATGAAATCGAAATTCCAGGGAATATGGTTGGAGAATTTTCTTTGAATGGAAAAGAAGGTAAAGAGTTAATTCATAATGGAAAAACTGTACCATCAGCTTTTGAGACCATTAGATTAACTCCTGGTAAACATACAATTCAATTAAAGATTAATTCTTTTTAATCAGATGAAATTTTGTAATTTAATATAACTATAATCGACTCAATAAAAGGTAGTATTTACTACCTTTTGTTGTTTTAAAATAAACATTTTAAAACCAATTCTAAGTTTCATTGATTAATTCTTTTCACTATGAAAAAAACACTTTTAATATTAATAACTATTGGTTTTGTTAATTTAATTAATTCACAAACCAAATTATCAGCAACATTAAAAAGTGCCACTAAAGTAACTGAAGAGGGTGAAGGAGGTTTATTTTTTGCTGGTGAAAAAAATGTTAACTATAGATTTGGACAGAGAATTACGCCTCATGGAGATTGTGTAGACGTTGTAAATGGTTATGCATTTGTTACTTGGTATAAAGGTGGTATGGATAAACGTAATTTAATGTTGTCTAGAAAAAACTTAAATGTAGAAAACTCACCTTGGGTAACTATAGAATTTCCTCACAAACATGTTGGTCAAGGAGGAGAAATTTTAAAAGGAACAGGTATTAGAGGAGATTCTCACAACACTGCTGCTATTGGCATTAGTACCATAGACAATACAATTCATATTATTTACGATATGCACGCCTACAGTAGATCAAGCCTTCCAAATGATTTTTTCAATTATTCTGTATCTAAGAAAAATATGGCATTTGTTCCTGATAATGAATTTACACTAGAAATTTTTAATGCAAAAAGAACCTATCTTAAGGCAGGACAAGATTATGAGAGGATGACGTATCCTATGATTCATAGAGCAGATGATGGAAGTTTAATAGCTAGATACAGAAAAGGAGGTTCTGGAAATGGAGATATTTTATTAGCACATTATAATGGTACATCTTGGTCTAATAATTGGATATATCATGAAGGAACCTTAAACCTACCCAATAGAAATAATATGTATGGAGGAGAACGTTTTTTAAATGGTAAATTCTATTCTGGTTTTTCCATAAGATATTCTACAAACAACAGTACTAGTACAAGTAATGGATATATGTTAAATAGCGGTTTATATTATGCATACACAAACGAAATTCCAAAAAATATTTCCACTCAATGGTTTGATGTGAATGATAATTCGATTTCATTACCAATAAGAAACAATATTGACCCAACTAAAGATCCAGTGCAAATTGGGCAACCTGGAGATGATTTTGGTACAGCTGCACAACCAAGAAGTTCTAATGACCCTGCTTGGACAGTTACCGAAAATGGAGCTATTCATTTTGTAACTAGAGTAGATAATATAAATGTACATTATTATAAAAAAGCTAATGAAGCCAATTTTTCTAAAAATGCAGGTGGATTAATTCCAAACCCTAGTACTAGAGGCGAATTGTATAGCTATAAAAACCATGTTTTTATGGTAGAATTAATTGATGGAAAAGTAAATATTAAAACTACTTTAGAAGGTGAAAATAACTGGGAAATAATTTATACTGGTCAAGAAAGTAAATCATATCAACATTTTGATGCCTTTGTTGAAAATGATAAGTTGTATGTCTATTTAATGGAGAATACAGGCAATAACACTGTTGGAGTTGGAGATAAACGTCCATTGTATTTTCAAGAGTTTACATTAGCTGAAACCACAATTCAACAAGAACCAACACCTGTCTTAGTTATAGAAGCTGAAGATTTTACAACAGCCTCTAATGATATTGTTGTGGGTAGCAATAATTCAGCTTCAGGTGGTAGGTATATAGATTCTTTTAGGAGTAACCAATTTTTGGAATATAATTTTAATATAACTGATGCAGGTGATTATGATATTGTTTTACATGTGGCTGTCAGAAACAGAGACGATTCTGTAATGGATATAGAAGTTAATGATCAATTTTTTGAAAATTTTCTAGTTGTTAAAACCGGTGATTGGAATATTTATGGAGAAAATAAAATAGAAAACGTTAACTTAAAACAAGGAGAGAATGTGATAAGACTTACACAGAAACGTTCTTTATCTAGTGAGCCAGATAAGATTGAAATTTTCTCAAAAGCTAATTTAAGCACTAACAGTTTTAATAAAAATGAGATTAATATTTACCCCAATCCTAGTACAGGTATTTTTAAGTTAAATACTTCAGTAGAAAATATTAAATATCAATTAATAAATTTACAAGGTAGAGTGCTACAAAAAGGAATGGTAAATAATAATAAACTTGACTTCTCTAGTTTTGCAAAAGGGATGTACTTAATAAGGTTAAATTATGAAAGTAATCGTACTTTAATTAAAAGAATTCTTATAGAATAATAAAAAGATCTTAAAAGGTAAAACACCATCAACAATAGGGTAAATTGTTTATTTTTTATTTGTTTATGGTTTTTTTATTAGTTCACTTCAAAAAGTATTTATGATTTTTTTGTAGAACTCAAAGCGACCTAACAGTGCAGGATAAGTAAATAAATTGTAATAAATACATTTGTTTGTATTCAAAACTATATTAGCATTGATAAAGTTCAGATTTATATACATTCTTTTGATTTTAACCTCATGTACAACTCAAAATACTTTTCTAAAAAAAGCAAAGAAAAGTAATATCAGTACAGTAGATTTTATAGCATTAGAAGCTGAAAACACAGATTCTAATAAAGGTAAATGGCAAGTTGTAGAAGAATCAAATACGAACTATGTAAAAGATGCTTCTCAAAAATTATACTTGGAGTTTATGGGTAATAAACCCATTACAGGTAAACCTAACTCACCATTAGAGTATAAATTTACTGCACCAAAATCAGGCAAATTTAAGCTGATGTTAATGACGAGTAAACGTCTTGAAGGAGTAAGAAGCGATTGGTGTAATGATGCTTTTGTAAAACTAAATGGAGATTTTGAGTCTGCTTCAAGTTTATCAACAGAAGATTTAAAAAAGAACATAAAATTTTTACAAGATGGAAATGATGAAGCTCCAGAATTAAAATGGCATTGGGCATCTACTGCAGAAAAAGAAAGACATACCTATTATCAAATTGTATATAATCTTAAGGAAAAAGAAGAGTATACCCTAACTATTTCTGGAAGATCACAAAGATTTAGTGTGGACTATATAGTACTTTTTAATGTAGATAAAATTAGTGAGGAACAAGCAAAAACTATTTTTAAATTGTAAATACAATGCATATAAAATATATTTTAATTTTTATTTCGTCTGTATTGTTAGCTCAAAATCCAATCGTTCCAAATCAAGGTTTAAACGATCCTCACATTCATATTTTTAATGATACTGCTTATGCGTATGCTTCACATGATAAATCTATAAAAAACAAAAAGTTTATTATGGAAGATTGGTGGGTTTGGTCTTCTCCAGATTTAGTCAATTGGAAAAAAAGAAGTGTTTTAAATCCAAAAGATACGTATATAGGCGATAAAAATTTCACAAGATGTTGGGCAACAGATGTGGCATACAGAAATGGAAAATATTACTGGTATTTTTCTGAAGGAAATCAACAAACAGGTGTTGTTGTTGGGGATTCTCCTGTTGGCCCTTGGACAGATCCTCTTGGAAAACCACTATTAACATCAGAATTGACACCAACAGACGAATATGATATGGCTGTTTTTGAAGAAAATGGAGAACATTATATCATTTTCGGAGTTTGGGAATATTACATTGCAAAACTAAATTATGATATGATTAGTTTGGCTGAAAAACCTAAAAAAATTATAATTAATAACCCTAGAGGACCATACAATCAAGATGGAAAAAATATAGAAAAACCTACAGATGATAAACCATTTGTACACAAAAACAATGGAAAATATTATTTGTCTTGGGGTTGTTTTTATGCTATGTCAGATAGTTTATATGGCCCTTATGATTATAAAGATTCTGTAATTAAACAAGAAAGTTTTGCTAAAGGATATGATAGTCCTACTTGGCCAAATGGATTTTTACAAGGAAGACATGGTTCTTTTTTTGAGTGGAATAATCAGTGGTATTACTCTTATTGTGATATTAGCCAAACAGGAAATCGTTACTTTAGAGATACGTTTATAAGTTACGTGCATTATAAAGAAAATGGCGAAATGGCAACCATAAGAGTTGATGGAGTTGGAGTAGCAAATTACAAGGCGAATCAAAGAATAGAAGCAGAAGATTTTTTTAAGGCAGAAGGAGTTAAAAAACAAGAATTAAATAATGGTTTTGTAATCAAAACCACAGATAATAAAAGTTATTTGAATTACACCAACGTAACTGATTTAGAAAACAAATCAAAACTAACGTTAAAGGTTAAAGCAGATAAAGGAGCTAAGTTTTCTATAAAGATTTTAAAAAATTCTTTGAACGGAGAACTATTAGGGTTTAAAACTTTTATAGCAAAAAATAGTATTGACAAATTTTCAGACATTACATTAAATTTAAAACAGTTAAACCAAACAGAAAATATTTATTTAACCATAGAACAATTAACCAATAATCAATTACAAATTGATTCATTTTCATTTTCAAAATAAAAACTACCAATGAAAAAACTATTTATTTTAATTTTATCAATAACACTTTTTTATGCTTGTGGAGAATCTTCATCAAAAAAAGATTATAAAGATGCATCTTTATCTATAGAAGAAAGAGTAGATGCTTTATTACCTCTACTATCTCTAGAAGAAAAAGTAGCACAAATGCGAATTTTTCATGCCAATATTGGTGCTAAACCAGATAAGGATGGAAATCTAAAACTATCTAATAGAGTTATAAAAAAATTAAAATTAGGTATTGCAGGTATTAAAAATCCAGGAGAACACATAGATCCTGTTGCTGCTGCTAAAATGAATAATGAGTTACAAAAATATATCATTGAAAACAACAGATGGGGCATTCCAGCTCTATTTGTAACAGAATCTTATAATGGAGTAGATGCAAAAGGGAGTACAAAATTTGGTCGTCCATTAACCTTTGCAGCCTCTTTTAATCCTGAATTGGCAAGAAGAGAATGGGATGTAATTGGTAGAGAAGCACGTTTAAGAGGTATGCACATGTGTCATTCACCTGAAGCAGATATTGTAAGAGATCCACGTTTTGGAAGAATGAGTGAAGCCTTTGGAGAAGATACTTATTTAACAACTCAAATGGTTAAAAATGCCATTATTGGTGTACAAGGAAATTATGAAGGTTTAGGGGCAGGAACTCATATTGGAGCTGTTGCAAAACACTTTGCTGGTTATGGCCAGGTATTAGGTGGTTCTAATTTTGCTGCTATTGAAATATCACCAAGAACCTTAATTGATGAAATATACCCTCCTTTTGAAGCTGCTGTAAAAGAAGCAAAAACATTAGGAATAATGGCTTCACATGGAGATTTAAATGGAATAGCTTCTCATGGAAACCCTGAATTACTAACAGGTGTGTTAAGAGATGATTGGGGTTTTGAAGGTTACGTAGTTTCAGATTCTAATGATATTGCTCGTTTATACTATTTCATGAAAGTCGCTGAGAACCCTGAAGCAGCTGCACAAATGGGGTTAGAAGCAGGTATTGATATAGATTTATATGCAGAAGATTCGTATTCGTATTTACCAAAAATGGTTGAGAAAAATCCTGAATTAGAGAAAATGATTGATAGATCTGTAAGAAGAGTGTTGAGAACAAAGTTTATTTTAGGGCTGTTTGATAATCCTTATATAGACTTGGAAGAAACTAAAAAAGGAGTTCGTTCAGAATCATCTTTAGCTTTAGCTAGAGAAGCAGATTTAGAATCGATTATTTTGCTAAAAAATGAAAATAAAATCTTACCATTAAATAAAGATAAGAGAACTAAAATCGCATTGTTAGGTCCTTTAGTAAAAGAAAATACCAAAGAACAATTCGAATCTGTTGTTGGTAATAATATCACATTTGTTGTAGACAAAGGATTTAATTTAACAGACGAGGCAAAAGGCAATCCAAACTTAATTGATACAGATGCTAAAACTATAAATAGATTAGTAAATAAAGCAAGAAGCTCAGATGTAGCTATTTTGTTTTTAGGAGGTGATGAGTTTACTGCAAAAGAGGCATATTTTAAAAATACAGTTGGAGATAGAGCCACAATAGAACCTGTTAGTGCTCAAGATGAATTAATACAAAAAGTTAAAGCCACAGGTAAACCAGTAATAGTTGTATTAAAACATAGAAGAACTCTAGCTATTAATGTTATTTCAGAAGAGGCAGATGCCATTTTAGATACTTGGGACCTAAGTGAATTTGGTGATGAGTCTACAGCAAGAATCCTGTTTGGTGAAGTTTCTCCATCAGGTAAATTGCCAGTTACTGTTCCAAGAAATATTGGTCAGTTACCATATCACTATAGTATGAAAGAAATCAACTATAAAAAAGGGTATTTATTCTTGAAAGACGGTCCTTTATATCCTTTTGGTTTTGGATTAAGTTATACAGATTTTGAGTATTCAGATATTAAAGTATCAAATTCAGAAATGAAAGTTGATGGAGAAATTACAGTGAGTGCAACAATTACCAATAAAGGTAATATGAAAGCGAAAGAAGCTGTGCAATTCTATATAAAAGACGTTATTGGTCAAGTAACTAGACCAAACAAAGAATTAAAAGGAATTGAAAAAATTGAATTGAATCCAGGTGAAAACAAAACTGTAACATTTACCATTACTCCAAAAATGTTGGAATTTACAGGGATAAAAATGGAAAAAATTATAGAGCCTGGAGATTATAAAGTGATGATTGGTACATCATCAAACGAATATTTAGAAACTTCATTTAAATTGATCAAATAAATTATGAAAAGATTGTTAAAGATTCTTGTTGTTAGTTTTGTTTTGGCAAGTTGCTCATCAAAACAACCCATAAATGCACAAACAAATATTGATAAAGAGGCAGTTAAAGCTGCCATGATAAAAGCGTTAGAATGGCAAGAGGCACATCCTATTTTTGCTATTCATCCTACAGATTGGACAGCAGGAGCCTATTATACAGGGGTTTCTAGAGCACATAAGGCAACAAAAGACATGATGTATATGGCTTATTTGAAAAACCAAGCTGTAAAAAATAATTGGCAAACATATAAACGATTGCATCATGCAGACGATGTAGCCATTTCTTACAGCTATTTGTATATATCAAAAGCAGAAAAAAGAAGAAATTTTGTTGATTTAGAACCGACAAAAAACTTTTTAGATGTGCATTTATTTGAAGATAATATCTGGAAATCTGGCAAAAAACCAGGTAAAGAAGGAAAAAGTATTTTATGGTGGTGGTGTGATGCGCTTTTTATGGCACCTCCAGTAATTAATTTGTACTCAAAATATACAAATCAACCAAAATATTTAGATGCGATGCATAAATATTATATGGAAGCATATAACAGATTGTATGATAAGCAAGAACATTTATTTGCAAGAGATATGCGTTTTATATGGAAAGGAACAGATGAAGATAGAAAAGAACCAAATGGTAAAAAAGTATTTTGGTCTAGAGGAAATGGTTGGGTACTTGGTGGTTTAGCATTACTTTTAGAGGATTTGCCTAAAGATTATCAGCATAGAGATTTTTACGTGAATCTATACAAAGAAATAGCAGCCAGAATTTTAGAAATTCAACCTGAAGATGGTTTATGGAGAACGAGTTTATTAAGTCCTGAATCTTATAATCATGGAGAAGTAAGTGGTAGTGGTTTTTACACATTTGCTCTTGCTTGGGGAATTAATAATGGTCTTTTAGATAAAAAACATACACCAGCTGTAAAAAAAGCTTGGAATGCTCTAGCAGCATGTCAACATGAAGATGGTAGAGTTGGTTGGGTGCAAAATATTGGAGCTTTCCCTGAACCAGCTTCTAAAGATAGTTGGCAAAACTTTGGGACTGGAGCTTTTTTAATGGCTGGAAGTGAAATTTTAAAATTGAAATAGATTAAATTTTTAAATCAATCAATAATAATAATTTAAAATGATAGGAAAACAAACAGTTCTATTAGGACTTCTTTTAGCTGTATTTTTTGGATGTACAAAAAGTAATGACATACCAAAAAAAACAGAAAAAGACAAAGAAATTGAAGAAAAAGTTCAGAGCTTAATCAGTAAAATGACCTTAGATGAGAAAATTGCTGAAATGACTCAAGATGCTCCAGCTAATGAGCGATTAGGAATTCCTTATATGAAGTATGGAGAAGCATTACATGGGCTGTGGCTAGTTCTCGATTATTATGGTAATACAACTGTTTATCCTCAGGCTATTGCAGCAGCTTCTACTTGGGAACCAGAGTTCGTTAAAGAAATGGCTTCGCAAACAGCAATCGAAGCAAGAGCATTAGGAGTTACACATTGTTATTCGCCAAATTTAGATGTAATTTCTGGTGATCCAAGATATGGACGTGTAGAAGAATCTTATGGAGAAGATCCTTATTTGGTGTCTAGAATGGGTGTTGCATTTATTCAAGGTTTACAAGGTATGGGTGATGAACGTTTTGATGAGAATCACGTTATTGCAACAGCCAAACATTTCATAGGTTATCCAGAAAATAGAAGAGGTATCAATGGAGGGTTTAGTGACATGTCAGAACGTCGTTTAAGAGAGGTGTATCTACCTCCTTTCGAAGCTGCTATTAAAGAGGCAAGGGTAGGTTCTATTATGCCTGGGCATCAAGATTTTAATGGCGTTCCAAATCATATGAATACTTGGTTGCTAAAAGATATTTTACGTGATGAATTAGGTTTTGATGGTTTTATTGTTTCTGATAATAATGATATTGCTAGATTAGGTACTATGCATTTTATTGCTGAAACTAGAACTAAGTCAGCTTTTTTAGGTTTAAAAGCTGGTGTTGATATGGATTTAGTTATTGGAAAGATTGAGAAATTAGCAGCATATAATAGCAAAGTGTTAAAAGATACAATTACACAGAACCCTGAACTAGAAAAGTATATAGACAAAGCTACCTCTCGTATTTTAAAAGCTAAATATCAATTGGGTTTATTCGATTCAGAACCAAAAGAGATTGATACAAAAACTGTATATGCAGGTAGTAAAGAACATCAAGATTTTTCTTATGAAATGGCTAAAAAAGCAATTATTTTATTAAAGAATGATGATAATGTTTTGCCTTTAGACATGTCTAAAATTAAATCTTTAGCAGTTATTGGACCTAATGCACATGAAAATAGACCTAAAAAAGGAACTTATTCTTTGTTAGGTGGTTATTCTGGGTTGCCACCATTTTATGTTTCTGCTTTAGATGGTATCAAAGCCAAAGTAGGTGATAAAGTAAAAATTAATTATGCAAAAGGTTGTGATTTATTAAGCAACTCTAAAGCTGGTTTTCCAGCAGCAATATCAGCAGCAAAAAAATCAGATGCAGTAGTTTTAGTAATTGGTGGCTCAAGAAGAACTGGTGGTGAAGGAGCTGATAGAGACAATTTAGATTTGTATGGAGTACAAAAAGAATTAGTTAAAGCAATCCATAAAACAGGGAAACCTGTGGTAGCTGTTTTAATTAATGGTAGACCATTGTCAATTAATTATGTAGCAGAAAATATTCCATCAATTTTAGAGACTTGGTATTTAGGAATGCGTTCTGGAGATGCTATTGCAGATGCTATTTTTGGTGATGTAAATCCTGGAGGAAAATTAACAGTTTCTTTTCCAAGATCTGTGGGCCAAGTTCCTGTAACTTATTTGGAAAGACCAGATTTTATTGGTTCTGGTAAAGGGTTGTTTTTAAAAAGTGATAAAAGTCCGTTGTTTCCTTTTGGCTATGGATTAAGCTATACTACATTTAAGTATAGTACTCCAAAATTCGGTAATGCAACTATTGGTGCAGATGGTAGTACTATAGTTTCAGTGGACGTTACAAATACTGGAGATAGATCAGGTGATGAAGTTGTACAAATGTATGTGAGAGACGATTTTGCCTCTGTAGGACGTTATAACAAAATGTTAAAAGGGTTTAAGCGTATTTCATTACAACCAGGAGAAACAAAAACCGTGACTTTTAAATTAGGTTTTGATGAATTAAACATCTTAAATCAAAAAATGAAAAAAGTGGTAGAACCAGGAACTTTTACAATTTCTGTAGGAGCATCATCATTAGAAAAAGATTTACAAAAAGCTACTTTAAGAGTAAAATAAGTAAAATTCAATTTTAAGGGAATTGGCACTTTTATTATTATATAAAAGTGCCTATTCTTATTTTAACTCAGGACACAACAGGATATCATAATTTATGAATTCACTTGTGTTTAAACATGTCTTAAATTTAAGGTTTAAGAAAGCTTTAAGTGCATTTAATTGGAAATAAAAAACAAAATCCACTTTAAACTAATTCTAATAATTCTTGTAGTTTTAGAAACAGTAGGATGTTACTATGTCTATTATACTTTGGGTGAGGTGAAACAGTTCTTTTGTTTTTTAATCTTATCTTTAAATATAATTACACTATTACTCTATTTTTTTAGAAAAAAAACAATCTCTTTAGTACTTGGGATTATAATTGGTTTACTGTTAATTCCTTATCATACGTTTTTACTTTTTCAATGGCGAGAATTAAATCGAGAATAATCGATGATAATCGAATATATTTATACTTTCCAAAAAGATAAAGGTGTATTTCCAAACAATATTTCTGGTTACGAATTTGAAAATAGAAAATAATCTGATAATTTTTCTTAAAATATAAATTCTACAGGCTTTGGGTTGCATTATTATGTAGGAACTAAAGGCACCACTCATTTCTATTATCATTATGTTGGGAAATGGGAATACTATCCAGATTGAAAATATTGAATGTTAACATTACATAAAACAAGTAATCTTATCTTTAAGTATAAGGTTGGTTCTTGTTTACTATTTAATTCAAGAAAAAGCCACCTAAAGTTGTACAACTTTAGGTGGCTATAAATTATTATGAAATGAATAGGATCTAAAATTTGATTATTAAAAAATAGAATATACTATTTATTAATTCTGGTATGGGTGGTATTTGCCCACCTTATTTGTGCTCTACCTTCTCTAACGCGATATGCACCATATCTAATTTTTGATTGTGTTCCTCTATCAGGATCAGGAATATTCCAATTAAAAGCTTCACCACCAATTATTGCATTACAATAGTGTATTTTTTTTGAAGAATCGTTTGGATCTTCTTTAAAACCTACCTCCATCACAAAGGAAGTTATTTCGTTTTTATTAACTTGCTTTAGAAAAACAACTTCTCTTCCACTACCAGAACCTCCACGTTCTAAGATACGCTCTGCATAAATATCGAATGCCACTTGTTTGTCAGCATTAACGCCTGTTCCGTAAACTGGATGTGCTCTATATAGACAAATAGCAGGGTCTGGAGAACCTCCACCACCAGTATGTTGACCCTTGGCCTGCGCTATATAACTTCCACTAGTGCCAAAAGAACCTGTATCAGCCACTTCAAGAATTCTAAAGTTTCCTGTAAATTTTACATATGATCCTACATTAGGGTTTGCTATAGGTAATGAGCGTTCCATTCGAGGTTGTAAAGTATTTGCTGCATCTTGATTATTAGAGCCAGCTGTTATATTGTATATTCCCCATGTAATATCATCTATAACGCTTTCTTTGTAATTCGCATAGCAAGTTCTATCATCAATAGTACCTACATTAACTGGGTTTGGTAAATCATTTGAAGTTCTGGTAGCATTTTCTCCTTCTGCATTACAAGTTGTGTAAGATCCGGTATCTTCATCCTCAGCTACAAATACAGCATTTGAGCCTGAGTTAGGATCTGGGTCAGAATCTGTGGTTTCAGGAATTATGAAGTCTTCAGGGTCGAGTCCTAGCCCATCTCTTGTACAAGAAGAGAAAGAAACAAAGACTATTAGTACTAGTATCGAAATAAGTCTGAAACTGGATTTTGATTTTTTCATAAATTAATTAAAATTTGCGTCAAAGATAAGGTTTGCTATAACTCAACTGTTCTGTGGTATCCTGATGGATAAGGATTTTACGCAAGTATGTGCAGTTAACAAAGAAGATTTAATGGATGACTGAAGTATATAAAAAATAGGTAAAAAAATGCCATTCTCATGATACAGTAGGATGTGTTTTATAAATAAAAGTAGTTTCTTTAATTATTAAAAATTCTACAATATGAAAATTAAATTTTTGAATTGCCTTATACTAGTTTCATTTTTAAGCTGTCAGTCTAAAATATCTGAAACTACAGAGTTAATTTCTGAAATAAGCTTAGCAGAATTATCAGAAAACTTTAAATCACCTTCAAAAGAATATCACCCAGAAACTTGGTTTCATTTAAACGGAAATAATATTAGTAAAGAAGGTTTAAAACTCGATTTACAAGCTATAAAAGATGCAGGTTTACAAGGCATTCATTTATTTAATAAATCTGGTCGTGCTTTTCCGAACGTAAAACCCGTTAAAATTTTATCTCCAGAATGGGAAGAATTGATTCGTTTTGCTGCGGATGAATGCAAACGTTTAGGGTTAAAATTTACGATGCAAAACTGCCCTGGTTGGTCTATGACTGGTGGTCCTTGGGTGCCTGCAGAAGAAGCGCAGAGAGAATTGGTAGAAACTGTTTATCATATTTCTGGAGGAAAAAATGTTGAAAAAGTACTAGAAATTGATTCTTTGTACCAAACCAAAGATTACAATTATAAAGATGTACAGGTTTTAGCTTTTCCAACTGTAGAAGGTGATGATTCAGAACCTCACAATCCTTCAAAAATTGAAACAAATAATAATTTAGTTCCTTGGGCAGACATTTTTAATCCCGATTCAAAACTAATTGTAACTCGCAAAACAACGCATTTAGACAAACCTCTTAAAGACTACAGAAAACAAGGAATTTCTCAAGAAAAGAAAGAAACTTGGGTAAAAACTAAGTTTGATAAAGAGACAACTATACGTACAATTGTTTTTCCACAAGTACGTCATATGATATTAAATACACAATATCCAAAAATAGAGGTTGCTATAAAAGTAGAAGCGTTGTTAAATGGAAAATTCACAGAAATTACCACTGTAAATTTTCCTGATGCCAATTGGAATGACAGAAGAAAACACTTAACACTTGCCATTCCAGAAACGAGTGCAAAAACCTTCAAATTTACATTTCAAGGAGCACATTCTATTTCCCCAGAATTTATCAGATTAAGTGCTAAACCAAAATTGCACAATCACGAAGCAAAAGCAGCAAAGGTGTTACGTCGTTTAGAAAAAGAGGTAGATTATGAGTATGCTGAAAACACGATTATTAAATCCAACTCAATTCTAAATCTAACAGATAAAATGAATTCTAATGGGAAATTGATGTGGAATGCACCTAAAGGAAATTGGACAATTGTTCGTTTTGGGCACATCAATATGCGATTGACAAACAAACCTGCTGTTCCTGAAGCTACAGGTTGGGAATCTAGCAAATTAGATAAAATAGCCATAGAAAATCATTTAAAAAATGGAATGATTGGTAATTTAATGAAAGATGGTGGCCCAATTAGTGATGGGAAATTACACGGTTTGTTAATTGATAGTTGGGAAAGCCACGTACCCACTTGGACCATGAATTCAGATGATTTGTTTAAAGAATTTGAAACAAGAAGAGGTTATTCTATGAAAACCTTTTTACCTGCTACAATGGGTTATATTGTAGAAGATAAACAAACTACAACCAAGTTTTTAAGAGATTTGCGTCAAACGATGGACGATGTTTTTATCGATAACTTTTTCAAACATTTTGCTACAGTTGCGCACGAAATGGACGCAGACGTTTATACAGAAGGTGCAGGAGGAGAAGTGTTGCCTATAGATCCAATGCGTTATTATGGTGTTAGCGATATTCCAATGACAGAATTTTGGTATCCAAAAGCGCCTTCTGCACAAAACGAATATGCCAAACCAATTTACAATGCTGCGTCAGCAGTGCATTTATATAACAAACCAAAATTGGCTGCAGAAGCTTGTACACAAGTGGGTGTGAAATGGAATGAACATCCTTTTTCGGTAAAATATTTAATCGATTACAATTTTGCAAAAGGTGTCAATCATTTAGTGTTTCACACTTTTTCGCATACACCACAAACAGATGTTTTTCCAGGATCTAGTTTTGGAGGTAATATTGGTTTTCCTTTGGTAAGGCAACAAACTTGGTGGAAATATATGCCAGAATGGATTGAATATTTATCTAGAAACCAATACGTTTTGCAGCAGGGAGAATACGTTGCTGATGTGTTACGCTATTATGGGGACGATTTTGATAGACCTCCTTTTGATTTAGATGCGTTTCCAAAAGGATACAAATTTGATTATTTAAACGAAGAAATTCTACAAGAAAAACTAAGTGTTAAAGATGGTAAAATTCACGTTGAAAATGGAGGGGATTATAGAATCATTACTTTAAGAGATTCAGAAAATATACTATTATCAACCTTAAAAAAGGTAAAAGAATTAATATTAAATGGTGCAATTGTTTTGGGAAATAAACCTAAAGATTCTCCTAGTTTAATGGATGATTCAACTGATTTAGATGAATTAAAATCAATTGGTGATGAATTATGGGGAAACACTAAAAATGGTGTAAAACAAGTTGGAAAAGGGAAGGTTTATTGGGGTAAAACTCTTGATGCGGTTTTAAAAGAAGAAAACATTACAAAAGATGTAATTGTACCCGAAAATTTAAATATCAATTGGATTCATAGAGAAACCAAAGACGCACACATTTATTTTGTAGCCTCTAAAGATGATGACCCTGTAGATGTAGCTTTAAGTTTTAGAATTGAGAATACATCTCCACAAATTTGGGATGCTTTTACAGGAAATCAGCAGGAAGCGAAAATCTGGAAAAACGAAAATAATAGAACGAATATTGCGATTTCTTTACCTAAAAATGGAAGTAAAATAATTGTGTTTTCTAAAAATGATACAAAACCATTTGCAGAAAAAGTTACCTTAAATGATAACACAATTTTAGATACTAAAACAGGCTGGTATCAAATTCATAAGACCAATAGTTATCCAACACTATCTTGGAATAATGATGAGTTTACAGCGTCTACTTCTGGAGATTATATCTTTCATCAAAATGGAAAAAAAATTAAAAAGACAGTGCTTCTAAAAGAACTATCATTACAAAATGATTGGAAATTAGTTTTTGAGAAAGGATGGGGTACTCCAGAAACTATTGAGATTGATGAATTAAAATCGTTAGCGGAGTTAGAAAACGATGCTGTAAAACATTATTCAGGCACAACAACTTACACCAAAACTTTTGATGTAAAAGAAACAGGAAAATCTACAACTATAGATTTAGGGGAAGTTGCCAACATTGCAGAATTGTGGTGCAATGGAAATAAAGTAAGTACAAAATGGGCACCACCTTTTCAGTTTGATATTACAAAAGAAATCCAACTTGGAAAAAATGAATTGGAAGTTAAAATAACCAACACATGGAGAAACCAATTGATTTTTGATAATAAAAGACCAAAAAATGCAAAAAAAACTTGGACAACAGCTCGTCCAAAACCAAATGAAATAGAATTAGAATCATCTGGTTTAATAGGACCTGTAGTAATAAAAATAACTCAGTAGTTATTCAACAATTAGATTAAATAATGAAATAAATCAGTTTTATATTAATTGATGTCATATTCAAATTAAGTGTTAAAATACCTATAAAATAAGGCGTCTCAGGACAGGTCAGGATACTATATCCGACTATAAATAAGAATTTTACAAGAGTTTAAATATCTCAAATTATGACAAAAAATACATTTAAATCAATAATATTATTCACGTTAGTATTATGCTCATTTAATATATTAGCGCAAGATGCACCACCTTCAGATGGAATTTTTAGATTACAAAATGTAGCTACAGGGAAGTTTTTGACTGATTCAGGAGTAAGTGCTACAGCTGTTACAATGTCAGATTCAGGAGATTCCCCTAACACTCATTTTAGGTTTGTACAGAGTGGGTCATATTACAATATAGATAGTGAAACATTCGGTATTTTACGTGCACCTGGTGCAGGTGGTCCTGGAGGAGCTTATGTAATTGTTAGTACTACTAAAGCTGCACCAGCTTCTGATACAGATAAAACTTGGACAATATATCATAACTCTACAAACGACACCTATAGATTTGGGTCTAGAACTACAGGTAGATTCATGTATCATGAAGCTAATGGAACAGTAACACATTCAGTAGTTGCAGATACAGATGATAGAAGTAACTGGAAGCTCATTCCTTATGTGCAAACTCCAGTAGTGGTAGCTTCAGATGAAGATACCAATACAGATTTAAATTGTCCATCTTCTGGTGAATTTCAAAATGATAATACTAGAAATGTAGATATACCAAATTCAGTGAATGTTGGTACTGCTGATGATAGAAGTTGTTATTCAGACTATTCAGAAAGTAGTGTTAACGGTAAAACTTGGGGTGTTTATAATATTACTGCTGGTTCAAACCATTGGGATGGGGCTACATTACAACCAAGAATAGAGCGTTCTTTACCTAGGTCTGGAGAAACAGGGGTTGGTAGTTATGCAAGATTTACAGGAACATTTAGAATATTAGAGGTTGGGGATACTGGTTCTTTTAGTTCAAGTGGAAGTTATTTAGCACAAGCCAAAGGAAAACATTCTGGGGGAGGTGGTTCATCTGATCCTGCAATTCTTTTATATAGAGCACATCCTGTTTATGGAGATGGAGTAAATGCTGGTAAGCAAGTAGCTTTTGATATTTATGCAGAACGAATTTTAGAACGTGGAGGAGAAGGTAGTGGTAGAGAAACTGTTTTCTTAAAAAGAGTCAATAAGAATGAGGAAGTTGATTTTGTTTTAGAGGTAGGTTTTAGACAAGATCCTAATGATACTTCGAAAAAAATCCATTATTGTGATGCCATAATTGGAGGAGAAGCATTTAATTATAATATTCCTGAACCAGAAAGAGGTTTAGAATCGGGTATTAGATATGGTGCTTACAGAGTAAGAGGTGGTAGAGCTCAATTTAGATGGGCAAATACTACGTATCAGAAAGTGGAAGTTGAAGATACTGGTGATTCTTTTACACCATCTGATGATGTTTTTAGATTGAGAAATGTTGCTACTGGACAATTCTTAACTGATGCTGGAGTAAGTGCAACACCTGTTACAATGACAGATTCAGGAGAACCAACAAATACACATTGGACATTTGTAGAAAGTGGTTCATACTTTAATATTGATAGTCAAGTTGGGGGTATTTTACGAGCTCCAGGTTCAGCTGGTCCAGGAGGAGCTTATGTAATAGTTAGCACAACCAAAGCTCCACCTGCAAGCGATACAGATAAGACGTGGACTATATATCATAACCAAACAGAGGACACCTACAGGTTTGAGTCAAGAACTGCAGGAAGATTCTTGTATCATAATCAAGATGGTACTGTAACGCATTCAACTGCATCCGCAGATGATGCAAGGAGTAAATGGGAAGCTATACCTACTAGTCAATCTTTAAGTGTTTCAACAAATACTTTAGAAAAAGCTAGTTTAAAAGTATACCCTAATCCTGCAAAAAGTAATTTTACAATTGCTTTGAGCAATATTTCTGAAGCTGATGTCATCATTTATAATACATTAGGAAAATTAGTTTACAAGGAAAAAACTAATACAGGTGATATAAAATTTAAAAATAATAGCAACTTAACTCCTGGCATATATTTGATAAAAGCAATATCAGGAGAAGGTAAAGTATTTCATACTAAATTGATAATAAGATAAAATTATGTTTTTTATCAAAAAAAGTTAAAGAATAACATTCATACAATAAGTAAAAGTCAGTACAATTAAGTATTGACTTTTTTTAAACTATTCATTACTAATAGTTTAATATCAGGGCACTTCAGGATATGCTTATGATTAAAATACCATAGTTTGCAATCAAATAATACCATAATAGTCATTTTAATTTATTTGGCAGCGCTGGTTTAAACTATTAAAAATTAATAATAATCTACATATTTTTTTAAAAATTACTCTTCTCATACTTTTCTTTAATCTTTCATTGAAGGCACAAGTTACATTTGAGAAAGAAATTAAAATTACAGATATAGCCCTTACATTTTGATGGTAATAAAGTTACTTCAGACACACCACCAAATTCGAGCACAGGATACGATTATGCATTTGGTCCTCAAATTTCTGCTCATGGTGATTGTATATTCACTTACAAGCATTATGTTTTTATGACTTGGTATAAAGGGGGTAAAGAAAATCGTAATATGATGTTAACACGTTATAATACAGAAACAGGAACTCAAAAAACAATCGAGTTTCCACATAAACATACAGGTTTTAGAAATGTATGGTATATAGGAGAATCTCACAATACAATTGGCATAGGAGTTAGCCCTTTAGATGGCACCATACATTTACTTTTTGATATGCACGCATATACTAGAACAAGACCAACAAATGGCAGTTTAGCAAATGATTATTTTAGATATTCTTATTCTAAAAAAAATGCAGCAGAAGTGCCTGACGAAGAGTTTACATTAGACCAATTTGTAGAAGATAGTGGTGCAGGAGATTACACACATCTAAGTTTAAATGGAACTTTAGATTATGATGCTTTTTCAGAATTTACATACCCTCAGTTTTTTTTAAATACTCAAGGAGATTTGTTTTTTTCAATGAGAAAAAGTATCAAGTCCTAATGGAGGTTATCATTCTGCCAAATATGATGCGAATACATCAACTTGGTCAAATTTTATAAAATTTGCAGATAAAAACGCAAAAAATTTTGGTGAACCATACAATTGGGGAATGTATGGTAGATTGCAATTTGTTGGTGGAAAAATAGGTATTGGTTTTCAGAAAAGGTCATCAAATACCAATGATAGATACTTGTATCAAAATGGATTTTATTTTGCATATTCTGATGATCCAAGTGGACAAACTGGATGGAAGAACTATATAGGAGAAAGCTTTACTACTCCTCTGCGTGATGCAGATAAAATTTTAGTATATGAACCTGGAGATTTAGTAACAACTACCCAAAAAGACCAAGTATATATGGTTGGTAGTTTTGACTAGACAATTACAGAAAAAGGAGATGTACATATCATAGGAAGAGTTAGAGATGATGAAAATAATATTACTAAAAACGTACATACTTTTAAAAAGGCTGGAGATACAGAATTTACTACCTCTACTGATTTTATTGGAGGGAATCGTTTATTTACCTCTGGAAACAATATTTATATGATTAGATTAAATTCTGGTAGAATTTATATAGAACAATCTTTGGGAGGTACTAATAATTTTAGGAAAGTTTATGAAGCAACTTCAGGTAAACAATTTAGTCATGGTAGAGCTTATGTAAGTAATGGTAAGCTCTATTATTATATGATGGAACAATCTACTGGAGATCAAAGACCATAATATTTACACATAATAGATTTAGGAATAGATGATAGTCCGTTTCAAGTATCTCTAATTTCTCCTATAAACAATGAAAGTTATGAAGTAGATAAACCGTTAGAAATTTCAGCTGAAGCATTTAATAATAATGGAAGTGTTTCTAAAGTAGAATTTATTATTAATAACCAAGTTTTTGAAGAAGATACTACAAGCCCATATACTATAAATTATACTCCAGATACAGAAGGAACATATACTATAAAAGCAATTGCTTATGATGAAAATAATGCAACAGTATCATCTCAAGAAATTAATATAGAAGTTTTTAGACGAAATGCTAATGATTTATCAGGCGATATTTATAGATTAAAAAAATTAGCCACATGTAAATACTTAACAACTTCAGGGTCTTCTATAATAACTAGTGATTCTGGTGAGGGTTCAGATAAAGAATGGCAACTTGTTAAAGCAGAGGTTCCTGGCTTTGATTATTATAATATTGATAGTGAGGTTAGAGGGATAATCAGATTTACAGGTGGTGCTAGTAATCCAGGATTAGTAAGTACTAATTTTGGATTACCAAATACTAATGTAGATAAAATTTGGAGAGTAATTGCAAACAACGATGGTAGTTTTAGTTTTGCTACAAGAACTAGTGATAGATTTTTATATCATGCATCTGATGGATCAATGACACATTCATCAAATACAGATGATAGAAGTAAATGGATACCTGAATCAACAACCTTAAGTCTTGAAAATCTAAATAATACTATTCAGTCATCAATAAAAATTTATCCAAATCCATCTAATGGTAATTTTATGTTAAAACTTAATAATATCAATAGTGCAACTATTTTAATATATAACCTTTTAGGTAAAATTGTTCATTCAGAAAAAGTTAATACTGAATTTATAGAAATAAAAAACCAAAAGAGATTTGAAAAAGGAGTTTACATGGTAAAAGTAGTATCAAAAGAAACTAATAAAGTATATCATACAAAATTAGTAATTCAATAAAACAAAATAAAAATTATTCTACTAGTCCAAAAGAAAATTTTTCTTTTGGACTTTTTGATTTTATAAAACAGGATAAAACAGGATAGGTTATACACAGTATCTGTTTAATTTACTTACTTAAAATACTTCCAAATGAAAAGACGTAACTTTTTACAACTTTCAACATTAGCAGGTGTTGGTTTATCATTACCAATGTCAGGTTTTTTAAATGCTTGTACTACTCATCCAGAACACTCTTTAGAATTTAAAAACCTAATTTCTGGTTTATTAAAAGATTGGAGTGATGGGATGTTAAAAGTACAAATTAATAATCCTTCTAATTTAGATCAACATGGTGCTCTAGGCTGTCCTTCTTGTTCTCATATTCATGGAAGATGTATGGATGCTGTATATCCTTTTTTATATATGGCAGATAAAACAGGTGATCAGAAATATGTTGAAGGAGCAAAATTAGTAATGCTTTGGGCAGAGAATAATGTGTCTCAAGAAAATGGAGCTTGGACAGTAATTAAAAACCCAAAATCGTGGAAAGGAATTACTGTTTTTGGAGCCATTGCTTTAGCAGAAGCATTACATTATCATAGTCATGTTTTAGATGAAGAAACTAGAGTAGCTTGGACTAAACGTTTAGAAAAAGCAGGACAATATATTTACAATACGTTTACCATCGATTTTACGAATATCAATTATCCAGGAACTGCAGTTTATGGTTTAGATTTAATTGGTGGTGTTGTAAAAAGAGAAGATTTTAAAGCCAAGAGTAAAGAATTGGCACAACAAGTAAAAGCCTATTTTACTCCTAATGAAGGTTTGTTGTTTGGTGAATGTAAAAAGAGTTCAAGTAAATTAAGTGAAAAAGGTTTACATGGCGTTGATTTAGGCTACAACGTAGAAGAAACTTTAAATAGCTTGGTAATGTATGCTTTAAAGCACAAAGATGACGAACTTTTACAAATCTTGACAAAATCATTAAATAGTCATTTAGAATTTATGTTACCTGATGGTGGTTGGGATAATAGTTGGGGTAACAGAATGTACAAATGGAGTTATTGGGGTAGTAGAACTTGTGATGGTAGTCAACCTGCTTTTGGAATGATGTCTCACATAAATCCAGCATTTGGAACAGCAGCAGTAAAAAACACGGAATTATTACAACGTTGTACTGCAGATGGTTTAATTCATGGAGGTCCTGGTTTTATAGAAGCAGGTATTCCACCTTGTGTGCATCATACCTTTACACATGCTAAACCTTTAGCAGCTTTACTAGATCACTGGGATCATTTACCAGAAATTAACTCTAATAGTAGTTTGCCAAGAACAACTGCTGATGGTGTAAAGCACTTTAAAGATTTAGATGTTTTTCTTTTTGCAAGAGGTGATTGGCGAGGAACAGTAAGTGCATATGATGCAGAATATCATTATAAATATGATTTTCGTCAAGCTTCAGGAGGAGCTTTAGGAGTTTTGTATCATAACAAAGTTGGTTTGCTATGTGCTGCAAGTATGGCAAAATATGAAATGGTTGAAAAAAATAATCAACAAATACAGCCTGGAAAAGACATCTGTTTAACTCCAAGGGTTGAGGTGTTTAAAGATGATGTTTGGTACACAAACTTATACGACTTGCCAGCAACAGTTTCTTCTAATGATGAAAATGGAACTGTTGAATTGGTAGCCAAAGTAAGGTTGAAAGATGCAGACAGAAAAGAAATTACAGGTACTGCTTCTGCATTTAATATCGATTATAATTGTTCTGTTAATGAAACAGAAATTAAAGTAAATACAAAACAGGATATTATTGAAAAAACTGCTTTTGTGTTACCTATTATATCTCCTTCAACTGAAGTTGTAACTGCCATTAGTGATAATGAAATTACGATTCAAAAACCTGAAGGATTAGTAACTATTAAGGCTAATGCACCAATTAAAACCAAAGAAATTTCAGGAAAAAGAACCTTTAATATGGTGCCAGGTGTTGAGGCTTTGCCATTAGAAGTGTTTTTTGTAAATAATGATGAATTAAGAATTACAATTTCAGTAAGTTAAAGAGCGTAATTTTTAATAATGAAGGTAAAATTATTTACTCTTTTTTTTACGATACTACTTTTTCAAAGTTGTAAAAAACACCATGAGAAAAAGTTATCATTGATATATTTTGATGCATCATTAAATGCTCAAGTCAAACAGAAAATAAAAGAAAAACATCCTTACTTTTTTGGTAAATATCAAAACTTAAAGGAAAAAGCAGATGAAGCTTTAGGTTTTATGGCAAATTCTGTTGTCAACAAAACTAGAATTCCTGCAAGTAAAAATAAACACGATTATTTAAGTTATGCACCATACAAATGGGCAGATTCCACAAAAATAGATGGGTTGCCTTGGATAACTAGAGATGGTGAAATTAATCCTCTTTCACAAGGATATGATACCGATTTTAAACGAACTTCAGAATTTTTTAAAACTATTGAAATTTTGGGATGGGCTTTTTATTATTCAGATGAAGATAAATATGCAAATAAGGCAATTGAGTTAATTAGAACCTGGTATATCAATGAAGACACCAAAGTAAATCCACATATAAATTTTGGACAAGCTGTTCCTGGAGCAGCAGAAGGAAGAAAAGCTGGTGTGCAAGAGTGGTTAAACCAGTATCATATAATAACTGCGCTCCAAATTTTCGAAAATGCGAATATACTTACTGATGATATAAAAAGTGAAATCAAAAATTGGTTTGAACAATATTTAAACTGGCTACTAACCAATGAAATGGCTATTGAAGCAGGTAACACAGGACAAAATCACGCAAACCACTATAATCATCAAGTTGTTGGTTTATTAATTTACTTAAATCGCACAAAAGAAGCGAAACAAATTATTGAAAATGCTAAGTATAACAGGATAGCAATCCAAATTTTACCAGATGGAAGACAGCCTAAAGAAATGGGTAGAACTAGATCTGTACATTATGCTTCTTTAAATCTTTGGTCATTATCAGAATTAACATTTATTGGAAAAAAGTTAGGAGTAGACTTATGGAGTTTTGAAACAGAAGATAAGCGTTCATTAAGGCAAGCGTTTTCATATCTGAAAAAATATGTTAATCAACCAGAAAAATGGCCTTACAAAGAAATTTCTCAAGGAGGTGTTGCTCATACTATGAACACAGAAATGAAACCTATGTTTTCAAAAGCATATACCCTTTTAAAAAAGCAATTAATAGATGATAATTCTAAGTTCAATAAGCATTTAACAACACTTGAGGTCTTACAATATCCTCCTCTGAATTTCTTAAATGATTAAATATTGGAACGAATATTAAATACTAAAACACAATATTATCATTCCATTTTACAATTTTATTATCATACATAGCATCTAAAGCCATTTGCACACAAACCGCAGTTTTAGCACCAGAAGTAATATTAGATAATGGTGTTTTGTTATTTAGAATTGCATTTTTAAAGTCTAAAAGAGCTTGTTTACTTGGGTCTAAATGTTCTATGTTAATGTTATAACCCTTTGCTTTATCCCACTGAGCAGTAGCTCCACTAACACCATCTACTTCTCCCATTACTTTATTTTTCTTTCCTTCAGGATAAAACCAAGCATCTTTATAATCAATAATTAATGTTCCTTTGTCTCCTAATACTTTTATTTGATAACCGTCTTTTGCATTACTCGTTAAACAAGAGAACTTTGCCTTTACTCCATTTTTGTAGGAATAGGTTAAGTGCACATTGTCATAAGTTTCTCTGCCATCTTTCCAATAATCTACGCCTCCAACACCCATAACTTGCTCAGGAGTTTCTCCCATAACCCAGTTTACAAAATCAATTTGATGCGAGCACAATTCTGCAGTTAATCCACCAGAAAATTCACGATACATTCTCCAATTAATCGCTTTTTCTAAACTTGAGTTTGGTACTTTTCTTCTCCAATTTCCATGTCTGTTCCATTGGCATTCAAAAGCAGTAATATTTCCAACTTTTCCTTGACGAATTAAATCAAAAACATAAGTGTACAATCTAGAACTGTGATATTGATGTCCTGTTTGAAAAATAGATTTAGATTCTTTAGTTTTATTAATCAATTGTTGAATACCTTGATAACCTTTGGCTAACGTTTTTTCACAAAAGACGTGTTTACCAGCATCAAGTGCATCAATAGCTATTTTAGAATGGGTGTTAAATGGAGTAGCTATAATTACACCATCTACATCTTTATTGTCTAAAAGTGCATTGTAATTATTATAACCTTTTGGATTCGAATTTGCTTTTTTCAGCCCATTTTGCAATCGAAAAGGAATTACATCAGCAGCTGCAACAACTCGTAATCCATCAATTTTATTAATTATGGATGTTAATCCAGTACCCCTTTGTCCAGTTCCGATAACACCAATATTAACGATATTATTAGGACTTGATTTTAGAGATGATAAATTTCCAAATACAGAAGTAGTTGTTAGTATTCCTGCTGTAGCAATTCCTGATTTTTTAATAAAGGTTCGTCTTTTCAAATTTTAGATTTTAGGTTCCCAACCAGGTTCGTATGTTCTAGACCAAAGTTTCATTGCATCTCTATCAAATATTTTACCAGAATTTTCATCAACATTAAAACCTTTGTTAATTCTGTAAGCAATATTGGCATAATGGGTTAGCATTTGAGAAACTGCACCCACTTCTATAGATGAGGTTAATTTTTCTTTACCTCTAATCGCATCAAAAAAATTTGTGACGTGTCTCGTAGTTAAATTTCCACCACCACCTAAAGCAAGTCCACCTTCTTTTCCTCCAGATTTATTCTCTTTAATTAATTTTCCTTTTAAATCATACAACTCATAACCACCTCTATCTACAAATACCAATCCTTTAGAACCATAAATGATAGTTCCTCTTCCTCTTCCATATTTTTGGTATGCATTTCTGCTATCTCCATCCCATTGAATTACTCTGTTATCTGCAAATGTAAAAGTGGCTTCCATTTGATCGTACATTTCCCAGCCATCATTTTTAAATTGTCTTTTTCCTGCAATAACATCTACATATTCAGGGTATTTTACATCTAAAGCCCAGCGTGCAATGTCTAATTCGTGAGTTGCATTATTACCCATTTCTGCAGTTCCAAAATCCCATCCATACCAATGCCAGTTGTAGTTCCAAGTATCATGTGTGTATTCTTTTCTTGGTGATGGACCCTGAAAAAGATCCCAATCCAATCCTTTAGGAGGTGCAGCTTTTACTGGTACAGGAACTTTCCCTCTTCGATTTGTGTAAAAGGCAACTGCTCTGTAAACATCTCCAATAATTCCTTTATGAATATCTGCAATAATTTCTTGACTTTCTAAAGATGATCTTTGTTGATTACCCATTTGTACAACTTTGTTATACTTTTTTTGAGCAGCTACCACCAATTCATTTTCGTGTGGATTATGACTACAAGGTTTTTCTAAATAAACGTGTTTACCTGCTTGCATTGCCATAATTGCGCCTGGAGTATGCCAGTGATCTGGAGTGGCCATAAAAACAGCATCAATATTTTTATCATTGATGATATTTCTAATATCTGCTTCAGACTTAATTTTGTAATCAATCTTTTTGCCAACTTTTACTTGTGCTTTTTCTAGTTGACTAGGCATTACATCACACAAATATTGTAGGCGTACATTATTTTTTTTTGCAGCTATACCATCTATAAAACCAGAATATCTGCGTCCTAAACCTTGTATGGCAACATTTATCCTGTCATTTGCACCTATAATATTGTTGTAACTTTTAGCAGACATTGCATTTGCAGTACCTAATAAACCAAGTCCAGCTGCTGCTGTTGTTGTCTTTTTTATAAAATTTCTTCTACTAGTATTCATTATTTCTTCTTTTTAGGTTTTGGTACTTTAATTTTAATATTTCTAAAAGATACTTTATCACCATGATCCTGTAATAAAATTTGACCTTTTTCTAATAGTCCAAAATTTGGCCATTTTGCATATTTACTCTCAGAAACTAGCTTTAAAAATTCGTCACTTCCTCGTTCATATTCTAAAACTTTAACATCATTAACCCAATGTTCTACTTTATTGTTGATAGATTTTATATAAGCAGAATTCCATTCTCCAATAGGTTTTAGAGGTTTTATAGGATTCGCTTTAATTAAATCATATAAAGAACAAACAGTTCTACTGCCTTCATGAGACCCTCTTTTAGCATCTTCATGCAATGCATCATCTAAAATTTGATATTCTAAACCAATTGATGAACCTGGGCCTTTGTTTAATTCTGTGTCTACATAATATTTAATTCCACTGTTTGCACCTGGTGTTAATTTAAAGTCAACTTGCAATTCAAAATTACTATACTCTTCTGTAGTTACAATATCACCACCAGCAGTTGATTCTGCTCCTCCAGTATCAGCAACAATAAGTTCTCCGTTTTCAATAGACCATCCTTTTTCTGGGAATTTATCTAATTTTGCGCCTCTCCAACCTTTGGTTGTTTTACCATCCCAAAGCATTTTCCAACCTGTTCTTTTTTCTTCAAAAGTCAAGTTGTTTTTAGTGATAATGGGTTGTAATGGCGATTTTTTAGAATATTTTTCTAAGTCTGTAGTCAAAATTTTGGCATTTCTCCACATCACTTGTTTGCCTAAATTCTTTTTATTTTTCCCTATAGAATGTACTTGTAATCCAATGAATCCAAAAGCTGTTTTATCATCAATTAAATAGGCAGCAGCAACACCATTTACCCAGGTTTTAATCGTGTCTCCTATTGCCTCAACTCTGTAATGATTCCAGTCGTTTTGTTTAAATGCTTTTTGAGCATCTGTATTATCTACTAAAGGATTTAACCATTTTCTTCTTTTTTCATCATAAATACCTCCACTCCAAGCGCGCTTAGAAGGGTCAATTTCAACTTGATATCCGTGTACCATTCCATCTCTGTAATAAGGTATCGAATTACTTCTAATTTGAATACCTGAATTCATAGTTGAGGCTACTTTATACTCAATTTCGAAAATAAAATCTGAGTATGTTTTATCTGTACACAGAAATGTATTTGGAGTATTTGCAGCAGTAGTCCCTATAATAGTTCCATTTTTGTTTTTATAAGTAGCATTACCACCTTTAATATTCCAACCTTCTAAAGAGTCATTGTCAATAAGATCAACCCAAGGAGTTTTGTTTTCATTGCAAGATGAAATTAATGATGCAATGAATACTAGAAAAAATAAGTTAATAAATTTCATAAAGTTGTTATAAATGTAATTACCAAATATAATTAACCAATTACTAAGTGATAACCTGTAGTGTCCTGACAAATAATTTAAAAGCTATTATTAAAAAGTTGTTTTATCTAAACAACAGTATTTTACAGGATGGTGTATTAAATTTTAAAAATTATTTTTACTAAATAGATTAATATTCATAACTGTATAAATTCTAAGAAGTAATAAAACTCTAACAAAATTTATATACCAAGTATGTAATACTATAGAAATTTAGACACTGTAAGTATTTTACAAAAATCAAGATATGTTTTATGCTAAGCTCATATTAAACCAAGTAACACCCCCTTTTAAAGATTATTAGAGTAATTATGAAGAAATTAATAGTACTTTTTGGCTTAGCCTTTCTTTTAGGGTGTAATAATTCTGAAGACTATAAACATATACAGTCTGGTTTTGTAGAACCCACAGCAGATAATACAGTTTGGTGTTATTGGTATTGGATTAATGATGATATTTCTAAAGACGGAATTACCAAAGATTTAGAGGCAATGAAGAAAGCTGGAATTGGCGGTGCTTTAATTGGTAACATAAACCCAGCTCGAAAAGATGGAAAAGTACCTATGTTAAGTGAAGAATGGTGGGGTCATTTGGTACACGCTGTTGAAGAAGGCAAACGAATTGGTGTAGATGTAGGTGTTTTCAACTGTCCAGGTTGGAGTCAAAGTGGTGGTCCTTGGGTAGATTCAGAAAAAGCAATGCGCTATTTAACATTTAATGAAACCAAAGTTGAAGGTGGAAAGTTGCTAAATATAAACTTAAAACAACCTGAAAATAATTTTCAAGATACACATACATTAGCTTTTAAATCAACAATAGCAGAAAAAAGAAGTACACAATATATTCCTACAAAAGTAAAAGCGAATTGGAAAGATGTTGATGTGAAACAACTAACAGATGGAGTAATAGATTCTGAAACGTCATTTGAATTAAATGGTAAAGCGCCATTAGAAATTACTTTTGATTTAGCAGAAAATATTGAAGCACAATCTATTTCTGTTGTGCCAAGTCAAGCATTTAAATGTACCATAGAATTATTTGCAATTATAGATGGAAAGGAGACACTTGTTAAAAAGTTTAATTTCGATCGTATTAGAATGGCTGCCAATATTGGTCCAATTAAAAAAGGAGCTTATGCTTTAGCTTTTCCAAAAGTAAAGACAGATAAGTTTAAATTGAAATGTACGAATTTTCAAAAATTTAGAAGAGGTGGAGGATTTGGTTTTGCGGAAATTACGATTTCTGAAGCTCCAGTTTTAGAGAAATATATTGAAAAACAATTGGGTAAAATGCACCCTACTCCAAAACCTAATTGGGATACCTATATTTTTAATCAACAAAAAGAATTAACTGTAAATGAGCCAAGGTTAAAAACTAATGAAGTTTTAGATATTAGTGATAAAGTTGATGCAAATGGAAACCTAAATTGGAAAGCACCAGAAGGTGAATGGACGATTATGAGAATAGGAATGTCACCAACAGGTACAAAAAATGCACCTGCAGCACCACAAGGTGTAGGATTTGAAATTGACAAGATGAATGGAGAGCTGGTAAAATATCATTTTGATAATTTCGTGGGCGAGTTGCTAAAACGTATTCCAGAAGAAAGTAAATCTGCTTTTAAATATGTAGTAGCAGATAGTTATGAAATGGGTTCTCAAAATTGGACAGACAATTATGAGGTAAAATTTCAAGAAAAATTTGGTTATAATCCTATAAAATATTTACCAGTTTTATCGGGTAGAATTGTAGGAAGTATAGAAGAATCTGAACGTTTTTTATGGGATTTAAGAAGAACTATTGCAGATGACATTGCTTATGAATATGTGGGTGCTTTAAGAAAAGCAAGTAACCAACACAATTTGAAAACTTGGCTAGAAAATTATGGACATTGGGGTTTTCCAGGTGAGTTTATGATGTATGGAGGTCAATCAGATTTAATTGCTGGGGAGTTCTGGAATGAAGGAACTTTGGGGAATATTGAATGTAAAGCCTCCTCTTCAACTGCACATACCTATGGTAAACGTATCACTTCTGCAGAGGCATTTACTTCTTCACGAAAAATGTACTTAAGACATCCAGAAAAGCTAAAAAAACGTGGTGATTGGGCGTTAACAGAAGGTATTAATCATTTTGTATTGCACTTATACATTCAACAGCCAGATGATAATAGAAAACCTGGAATGAATGCTTGGTTTGGTACAGAATTTAATCGTCACAATACGTGGTTTAGTCAAGCTGATACTTATTTTGACTATTTAAGACGTTGTCAACATTTGTTACAACAAGGTAAATATGTAGCAGATGTGTGTTATTTTATTGGGGAAGATGCTCCTATTATGACAGGAGGTCGAGTACCAGAAATTCCAAAAGGGTATTCCTATGATTATATCAATGCAGAGGTAATTCTAAATAGACTTACAGTTAAAGATGGTCGTTTTGTTTTACCAGATGGAATGTCTTACAAAGTTATGGTGTTGCCACCTTTTAAAACGATGCGTCCAGAATTATTAACTAAGTTGGAACAATTAGTTGCACAAGGAGGAACAATTTTAGGACAAAAACCAGAAAAATCACCAAGTTTAGAAAACTTTCCAAATTGTGATACTCAAGTAAAAAATTTGGCAAATAAAATGTGGAATGAAAATTACGTTGATGGTAAAATGAAAGCAACTTATGGAAAAGGTAAAATTTGGGATGGTTATGAGTTGTCAGAAGTTTTTGCTGATTTAAATTTAACCAAAGATGTAGAAGTTGATGAAAATACTCCAATTTTATGGACACATCGTAAAACATCTGAAATTGATATTTATTTCCTTTCAAATCAAAGTGATGAAAAACTCAACATAGCACCAGTGTTTAGAACCGATAAAAATTTAAGACCACAATTATGGAATGCTGTTAGTGGAGAAATTAGAGATTTACCTGAGTATGAAATTACTCTAACTGGAATTAAAGTACCATTGCAATTTGAAGGAGCTCAAAGTTGGTTTGTTGTTTTTAGTAAAGAAGCTATAACCACTAAAGCATCTAATTTTCCAGAATACAAGCCCTTAGTAACGTTAGATAAAAATTTTAAAGTCGACTTTCTTAATAAAGAGATTGGACCAAAAGAAACAATAGAGTTTAGCAAACTGCAAGACTGGTCAATTTCAGATAATGAACAAATAAAATTTTATTCAGGTACAGCAACATATACTAAAACCTTTACAATTGACCAACTTCCTAAGAATCAAGAAATGTATCTCAACTTAGGAAAAGTATCAGTGATGGCTAAAGTAAAATTAAACGATAAATATTTAGGAGGTGTATGGATGTCACCTTATCGATTAAATATTTCAGAAGCGATACAAGTAGGTGAAAACAAATTAGAAATAGAAGTAGTAAATCTGTGGAGAAATCAATTGATAAGAGATAAATCACGAAAAGAAGATGAAAAATACACTTGGTTAGTTACAGACGATATTACCCCAAAATCAAAATTACAACCGTCAGGATTGTTAGGTCCAGTATGTATTGAATCTACAAACTATTAGTTAGTCAAACTTTACACCCAAAATGAACATATTAAATCAATATACAAAAAAGACAATATCTAAAAATCTAATAATTCTTGGATTAATTCTATCTAGTATATATTCGTGCAAAAACCAACAAAAACAAGATATTAAAGTAGTAAAAACCAAACCCAATTTGCTATTCATTTTTGCGGATCAATATCGTCAAGCCTCATTAGGATTTTTAAAAGAAGATCCTGTTCATACACCAAATTTAGATCAATTAGCAAAAGAAGGTGTTTTTTTTAGTGAAGCTGTATCTAATAATCCTTTATGTAGTCCATATCGTGCAATGTTAATGACAGGTCGTTATTCATTATCAACAGGGGTTGTAGAAAATTGTAACTCCCAAAGAACGGCTTTAGGTAACTATCTAAAGAAAAATGAAATCTGTTTTTCTGATGTTTTAGTAGATAATGGATATAGTGCAGGATACGTGGGAAAATGGCATTTAGATGGCCCAAAACCTACACCTCCAAATGTAAAAAGAGTTTGGGATGCTTGGTGTCCTCCAGATCGTAGACATGGTTTTTCTTTTTGGTATGCTTATGGTACACATAACAGGCATAATGCACCTTATTATTGGACTACTAATGCTAAAGAAGATGAAAAAACATATATTAAAAAATGGTCTGCAGAGCACGAAGCAGATGTTATTATTGACTATCTAAATAATAATAAAGAGCAAAGAAAGAATGATGAACCTTTTGCATTGTTTTGGTCTATAAATCCACCACATACTCCATTTAAACAAGTTCCAGAACGTTATAGAAAACGTTATGAGGGTATGGATTATAAAGATGTTTTAAATAGGCCAAATGTTCAATTTAATGATAATTATGAATTAAAAAGAGGAGATCATGGAGTTGAGAAAAGACTAGATCAAGCTACAGATTATTTTGCTTCTGTAAATGGTGTTGATGATCAAATTGGTCGAGTCATATCAAAATTAAAAGAAGAAGGATTGTATGAAAACACAATTATTATTTTTTCTGCAGATCATGGAGAAATGTTAGGTAGCCAAGGTTTAATGCACAAAAATGTTTGGTTTAAAGAAGCTTATAAAATTCCATTAATCATTCATTATCCAAAAGAAGTAAAACCAAAAACAGATGATATTCTATTAAGTGTACCAGATTATATGCCTACAATTTTAGGTCTAATGGGATTAGAAGATAAAATACCAAATGTAGTAGAATGTAAAAATTATGTCGATTTATTTTTCGATAAACCCGTAAATCGTCCAGAAAAGCAGTTGTATTTTGGAGGGAAAAGTTTTGCTTCAAATGGAGATGCCAGGGGTTTCAGAACCAAAGAATATACTTATGCTGTTGTGAAACACGAAAGTGGAGAAAAATTTCATTATTTGTATAATGATGCCAAAGATCCTTATCAGATGAAGAACATTTGGGGTGAAAACCCTAAACTAGATATGACAATGAAAAATGAATTGAAGCAATTGTTAATTTCTATGAATGACCCTTGGTAATATGAAAACAAACAGAAGAGATTTTATAAAAAGTATTTCAGCTATTAGTGTTTTAGGAACTACATATCCATTATTATCAGCTTGTGTCAGTAAAACAGGATCTGAATATTTAAACGAGAAAATAACAAAAATTGAAATTTTCAGATACGATATCAATATACCTCGTTATTTTTCTTGGGGTACTTGGCATAATCGCCAACATTTATTTATAAAGATTTCAGCTGGAGATTTTTATGGATGGACAGAAACACCTGCATCCAAAAACAACCCTAATTTTAAACCAACTGCTTGGGTAAAGTATTTAGAACAATTTAAAGATTTAACTCTGGGTGAGGCTCAAAAACGACTGGAATCAGAACAAGTTTTAGGTTCCAAACGATCTCTAAAAATGTTAGAGTCTTTAGATATGGGGCTGCTAGATCTTTCAGGCAGGTTGCAAAATAAATCAGCTATTGAATTATTGGGTTTAAAAGGAAGAAGTGCTGTTCCTGGCTTATATTGTATTTTGGATAAGGATGAGAAAAAGGTTAGAGAAGAAGCAGAGAAAAGTATTGAACAGAACTTAGGACATCATATGAAATTTAAAATGTATGGTGATGAAAAAGTCGATATGAAGCTACTAAATACCATTAGAGGAGTTTTAGGAAATGAGGCTATTGTAATTTCAGATGTGAACAAAGGCTATAAAAAATGGAAATCGTTAGAAGAATTAAAATCTATTTTAGATAGATTTAAACACAATGGATTAAATGCAATTGAAGATCCAGCACATTTAAAAACGAACCAATGGATTGAATTACAAAAAATGGTTGGTGATTTAACTTTGATTCCAGACGCTCCAATGCGTCCAGCTTGGAAAGGTTTAAATACGATGAGAGCAGGAATGGGACACATTTTTAATTTGCATCCTTCAACTATGGGAAGTTTAACGCACACAGCAAAATTAGCTCACAAAGTAAAAGAAATTGGTGCAAAAGTTATGATAGGTGATGACAGTTTGGTAGGACCAGCATGTTCTGCATGGCAACAAATAGCTATTGGAACAGGTGCTACTTGGGTAGAAGCCATTGAGAAAAAAGAAGATTCTAAAAACTATTTAGATTGTATAATTAAAAAATCTACCCAAAAAGAATCAAATGGCTACTACTCTTTTAAACCTACAGCTGGTTTTGGACTAGAGTTAGATACTAATCACCTTAAAAAAGTAAGTGAATTATATATAGAGATTTGACAAAATAAATATTGAAAAAAACATAAGAATCAACCTTTGATTTTAAGTGTAATCCAAAGTAATCAAGATACTACAGGATAATTTTATTGAAAATAGAAAATAACTTTACTGAAGTGCTCTTTTTTAAGTTTTTTAAAGAATAATATGGAAAACACAAACTGGTTTCTTCAATTTTTAGGACGCTTACATCCCTTATTGGTGCATTTTCCAATAGGTCTTTTAGTAGTTGCATTATTATTAGAAATTGGAACTATAGGAGGCAAACGAAGAGGACTTAGAGAAGGCATTAATTATATGGTGTATATAGGTGCTGGTTTTGCTGTCTTTTCTGCACTTTTTGGTTGGTTTTTAAAAACACAAGACGAATATTCTGGTGATTTAATAGACAATCATCAATACACAGGAATAGCTACAGCTGTTTTGGCGTTAGCTACAGCCATCATTTTAAAAAACACTATTAAACAAGCTAAAGTAAACTTAAAAGCATACAGATATATGCTTTTTGCTACGGTTATTTTACTGACTATTGCAGGTCATTTAGGAGCTAATTTAACGCACGGAGAAGATTATTTAACTTCAATTTTACCGGGAAATAAAGAGGTTTATACCGCTAAAGAATCTGGAGTTTTACTTTCAGAATTAAAAGGAACATCAGAGTTGTCAGAATTACAAAAAGACAAACTGAGTTTGGAAGTAAGAGGACTTTTTGCGCACAAATGTTATCAATGTCATAGTGAAAACAAGCAAAAAGGAGAATTGGTATTAGAACATAAAGAAGGTGTTTTTAAAGGCGGAAAATCAGGATTAGCAGTTGTGCCTGGCAAACCAGAAGAAAGTGAAATTTACAAACGCATTATTCTTCCAGCTAATAGCAAAAAGGTAATGCCTACAAAAGGGAAATTACTAACTCCAAATGAAATTGCATTGGTAAAACTTTGGATTAAAGAAGGAGCACATTGGTCAGACGAATCTGTAAAGGTATTTCCTGAAGCACCACTAGCTTTAACAAAACCAGAATTGCCTAAAGTTTTAGAAGAAACCCATCCTATAGATAAAATAATAAGTGCATATTTTGATAAAAATGATGTTTCTTGGCAATCTCTAGTTGATGACAGAAAGTTTATAAAAAGAGCGTATTTGGATGTAGTTGGTTTACTTCCTGAGCCAGAAGCTATAAAAACTTTTATTAACGATAACAATCCAAATAAAAGAGAATTGTTAATAGACGAATTACTAAATGATTCAGAAAATTATACGCAGCATTGGATCAGTTTTTGGAATGATTTATTACGAAACGATTACAGTGGAACAGGATTTATCACAAGAGGAAGATTTCAAATTACAGATTGGTTGTACAACTCCCTAAAGAACAACAAGCCTTATGATAAAATGATAAGTCAATTGATGAATCCCGATAAAAAATCAGAAGGTTTTATCAAAGGAATCAAATGGAGAGGTGTTGTAAATTCGAGTCAATCCACAGAAATGCAAGCAGCACAGAATATTGGGCAATCTTTAATGGGGGTAAACGTAAAATGTGCCTCTTGCCACAACAGTTTCGTTAGTAATCTAACCTTAGATCAAGCGTATGGTTTTGCATCCATTTTTGCTGATGAACCATTAGAACTAAACAGATGTGACAAACCCATTGGAAAAATAGCAAAAGTTAATTTTTTGTATCCAGAATTGGGAAGTGTAGAAGCTGAAACTTTGCAAGAACGTTTGTTTAAGTTGGCAGAAGTGATGATTAATAAACAAAATGGACGTTTATACAGAACCATTACCAACCGTTTTTGGGAACGTTTAATTGGTAGAGGGATTATAGAACCTGTTGATGAAATGGACAATACACCTTGGAATGCAAAATTGTTAGATTGGATAGCTGCAGATTTTATAGATTCTGGTACAGATTTAAAACATCTGATAAAACGAATTATGTCATCTAAGGCATACCAAATGCCAACAGTAAATTATAAAAAACAAGAAGATTTAAAAAAGGATTATGTGTTTAAAGGTCCTGTTTTAAGACGATTGAGTGCAGAGCAATTTTCAGATGCTATTAGTCAGGTGGTTGCACCAGTTTACCAAGCAGTGGCTTACAATCCAAATGAAGAAAAAATGCCAGCAAAACGTATTTGGCACCACGAAAAGGATTTAACAAATACAGTGTTGCCTTTACCTGGTAAACGTTATTTTAGAAAAGTTTTTCAACTTTCTGAAAAGAATATAAAAAATGCTTCAGTATTAATTTCTGTGGATGATGCTTACGCACTTTTTATCAATGGAAAAAAAGTTGGAGAAGGAAATGATTGGACGAAAGTAGGTAAATATGATGTAACGAATTTGTTACACACAGGTGATAATATTATTGCTGTAGAAGGAAATAATATTGGTAAAATAGACAATCCTGCCAGTATTTTATTCGCAATGAAAGTTGTTTTTACTGATGGAAAACCGTTCAAATTATATTCTGATGAAACTTGGAAAAGCACACACAGAACTCCTAATGAAAACTGGATTAATTTAAATTTTGATCCTAAAAATTGGAAAAAAGTTAAGAATTACGGAAATAATAATTGGGCTAAATTATTAGATTTTACTTTTAAAAATCAACCAAAAACATTTGCGAGAGCAAGTTTGGTAAAACAGCATTCTTTCTTAAAAGCTTTAGGAAGACCCAACAGAGAAATCGTAGTTTCAAAAAGAGAAGAACAAGCTACTTTACTACAAGCTTTAGAGTTAACTAATGGAGCTTATTTTAACGGAGTTTTAGAAAGAGGAGCAGAAAAATGGTTAGAGAAATATGATGGTAATAGCAGTATAATTGTAGATACTTTGTATCAGAAATTATTAGGTAGACATCCATCATCTGATGAGCAAAAGATTTTAATATCTTCTTTGGGTAATCAACCTAATGTAGAACAAGTGCAAGATGTAATTTGGTCGGTTTTAATCTCTCCAGAATTTCAATTTATTAACTAAATGAATGCCTCTTAAGTGATGAACGATAATACAATTAAAATGAAGTCTCGCAGAGATTTTATAAAAAAAATGACAGCAGCAAGTATTGCTGCATCTGCAACAACTATTCCTGTTGCCAGTTTTTTAAGTTCTTGTTCAACTGAAGTGCAAAAAATGGCGGCGTCTGCAGATAGTGTTATTTTATTATGGATGGCAGGAGGAATGGCACATACAGAAACTTTTGATCCAAAAAAATACGCTCCTTTTGAAAAAGGGTTAGAAACAAATAGTGTTTTAAGCACATTTCCAAAACATCCAACAGCAGTAGATGGTTTAGAGTTTTCTGAAGGATTACAATCCATTGGAAGTGTAATGGATAAAGGAGCGATTATTAGGTCCTACAAAGCAGCAGATTTAGGATTTATTTTACATACAAGACACCAATTTCATTGGCACACTTGTTATGAACCACCACAATCTGTACAAGCACCTCATATTGGTGCTTGGATTGCCAAAGAATTAGGCCCTGCAAATCCTGTGATACCTCCATTTATTTCAATTGGGCAGCGTTTTACAATGGGTGAAGCAGAAGAATTAAAGGCGTTTCATACAGCTGGTTTTTTAGGTAGTGAATATGGTCCATTTTTAATACCAGATCCATCAGAAGGTTTAGACAGTGTTCGTCCTCCAAAAGGAATGTCTTTAAAACGATTTGAAGCTCGTTATAAATTGTACAAAGAGTTGGCTAACAAAAGCGAAGTTATGGAGCAAGCTAGCGATTATCAAAGAGAATCGTTAATGCGTTCTATGGAGCAGTCATATCGACTTTTAAATTCTCCAGAAGCTAAAGTTTTTGATTTGCATCAAGAACCAAAAGAAAAATATGATACTTACAATACAGGTCGTTTTGGATTAGGTTGTTTACTTGCAAAACGTTTGGCACAAAATGGAGGAAGATTTATTTCTGTATCTACAGAGTATGAACCATTTTTAGGATGGGATACCCACGCAAATGGACATACTAGAGTAAAACAAATGAAAAAACTAATAGACAGACCAGTAGCACAATTAATTAAAGATTTAGATGAATCTGGTCATTTAGATAGAACCTTAGTGATTTTAGCAAGTGAGTTTAGTAGAGATGCTATAATGGAGGGAAGACCAGGTGAAGAAGTTAGAGATCAAGCCAGAAGACAACCAGATAAAATTGAGCATATTAGACATTATGGAATGCATCGTCATTTTACTGATGGAGGCTCTATTTTATTGTGGGGTGGAGGTGTAAAAAAAGGACTAATTTATGGTAAAACTGCAGATGAAAGACCTTGTGTTTCTATAGAAAAACCAGTAGTAATCGATCAAGTGCATCAGTCTATATATCACGCTTTGGGTATCGATTCTCAAACACATTATAACGTAGAAAGTAGACCTTTTTATACGACTCCAGATGGAAAAGGAAAACCTATTTTAGATCTGTTTGGAAAAGAAATGAAAGCTTAAAAACACAAAAAATGAATCGTAAACAATTTTTAGGAAATACAGTTAAAGCAGCTGCTGGTATGTTGGTTGCACCACATTTTAACATCTTAAAATCGAAACCTAAAATGTACGATACCATTATTGGTCATGGAGATTTTAAGTATAAAGTACATAAATCTTGGGGAGATTTAGATAGAGCAAAAACACCTGTTAAAAACTGCCATGAAATGGTAATGGACTCTAAAGGACGTTTAATTCTGGTTGGAGATAATACTAAGAACAATATTCTAATTTATGATAAGTCTGGGAAATTATTAGATTCTTGGGGCATTCGTTATAAAGGTGGTCATGGATTGTCTTTATGGAATGATGGCTCTGAAGATTTTTTATTTATCTGCGATTCAAAAGGAGAAAGCTTAATAAAAACAACCACTGATGGACGAGAGTTAATGATTATTGGTCATCCTTCTAAATATGGTGCATATGATAAAAAAGATAAATTTAAACCTACTGAAAGTGCTATAGGACCAAATGGAGATATTTATATTGCAGATGGTTATGGTGCAAATTATATTCTTCAATTTACAAAAGATGGAGAATTTATTCGAAAAATTGGTGAAGGTAGAGGTACTGGTCAAAATCAATTTCAAACTGCACATGGTGTTTGTATTGATTATAGAGGTAAAGGAAATCCAACTTTGTTAATAACATCCAGAGCAGCAAATTGTTTCAAACGTTTTACCTTGGATGGACAATATATTGAGCAAATTGATTTGCCAGGAGCATTTGTATGTCGTCCTGTAATTCACAATCAAAATTTATATTCTGGGGTTTGCTGGTCGTCAGAAACCGATTATGTAGAAGGAGATCAAAGTACACATCCTTTTAAAGTAAGTCCTAAGTCAGGTTTTGTTACTATTTTAGATAATAAGGGAAAAGTAATTTCGAATCCTGGGGGTACAAAGCCTAAATACAAAAAAGGAAAATTGCAACGAATGGTTCAAGAACAACCTATTTTTCGCCATTGTCATGATGTTTGTGTAGATAATGATGAAAATTTATACGTGTGCCAATGGAATGCAAATAAAGCATATCCTATAAAGTTAGAAAGAGTCTGAATTTTTGAGTCAGGTCATTACAGGACTACTCTTGAAACAATTCGCATTATCTTTCAACAATCTATAAACAGAATTATGTTGAATAAACTTTTTACTTGTTGTTTTCTGATATTATCATCAACATTTGTATTAGCTCAAGATTACCCATTTAGTTTGCCTTCTAATATGGAAGCAACAATAAATATAAATTCTTCTTCAAAAGAGATCTTTAACAATTTATTGTTAGGTACAAATACGCATCATTTTTCAACTACCAAAGAAAAAGATTTAATTAATAAATTAAAACCAATAACTATAAGGTTTCCTCACGGTTTATGGGCAAATTGGTACGATTGGAGAAGAGATGTAACACGACTTTTTGGATCAGAAAGTTTTGAATATGAACAAGGAGTTAATAAAACGATTAAAACAAAAACACCTGATTTATTAGCCAATATAAAAATATTTGATACGAATAATATTAAAGTTGGTATAGATGGACTTACAAGTTTAAACGCAAAAAGAAAATCTGAAACAGGTAAAGGGTTTGATATGATGTGGACATTTAATATGAGTGCTGATGGTACTGATTTTAATAATGGAAGTCCAGAAACTATAGCTCGTTATAATGATTTGATTTCAAGAGGTTTTGAGGTAAAAGTGATAGAATTGGGTAACGAAAATTTTTACCCTGGTCAACGTAGCTCAATTATTCCTAATACTGAAGATTATATTGCAAGAGCAAAATCGATGTCTGCAGCATTAAAGGCTAAAGATCCTAATATAAGAGTTTCTGTGCCATTATTGAGAAGAGATAGTTGGGCAAATCCTAATTGGAATAAAGACCTGACAGAAGATCTTTCCTATTTTGATGCAGTTACAGTTCATACTTATGTGGGTTCAGATCCTGATGATTCCACTAATAGTGATGAAGCTTATGGAACAGCATTAACTGCTCGTAAACATTTAGGGAATTCTATTTATGATTATGCACACAAGGTAGCACCAAATAAACCAATTTGGTTAACTGAATGGGGGGTAAAATCTGGAGGTCCAAATGCAGTTTCTGTTTTAGGAATGGTAGATTGTTATATTTTTATGAGTCAAAATCAAGATGTTTTTGAACGTGCAAATTGGTTTAGTGTAAATGGACAATTAAACTCGCACTATGTGTGGGAAACCTATATTTCTAATAGTGGAGTAGAGCGTCCAAGAATAAAGTATCCATTAGAAAAAACATTGTTTGGCTCTGCTTATGAAATTATACGTTTGGCTTTAGAAAATACCACTTTAATTGAAAGCAACGTAGAAGTAGCAAACCTTGTAGATGGAGTAAAAGCTATAAATGCAAGAGTAGTAACTAAAAATGGTAAAACTTCAGTTTTTGTTGTAAACCTTAGTAATCAAGATGTGCCTTTTCATGTAAATTTAGATGGTGAAACTTATACAGATGAAGTAGTACACAAAGCGATTGCCTTTACTGAAATGGATGAAGAAAGAGTTATGGGCATTGATGTAGATCCGTTAACATTAATTAGTCAAGAAAGTGAGGGAATTACCTTACCTAAGTTTTCCATAAATATTATAGAATTAAGTAACGTAACTTTATCTATTTCAGATATTGCTCAAAAACAAAAAATTGACATTTTTCCAAATCCTAGCAAAGGAGTTTTTAATATCAAAATTAACAATGGAGAAAAAGCTAAGTACAGAATTTACTCAATAAATGGAGTAGAGGTTCAAAAAGGGAACTTTATATCTGAAAAACAAGTTCGTTTTGAGCATAAACAAACAGGTGTTTATATTTTGCAATTAGAAAGTGAGGAAGGTATCACGAATCATAAGATTGTAGTAGAATAAAACTTATCAAATTTTAAAACCATAATCTAATATTATAAATAGAAACAATGATGAACAAACAATCTCTTTTGTCAATAGTTTTTATAGCTATTTTTTGTGTTTCTTGTAAACAAGTTTCCACTTCAACAACACCAATTTCTTTTGAGAAACTGCTAGTAAATGCAAAAGAAAATCCAATTGCTATAGAGAATAATCAATTTGATTTTTCTTGGATTGTAAAAATAGCTGGATTTAACAAATCACAATCTGCATATCATATTTTGGTGGCATCATCAGAAGATAAGTTAACTGAAAATGATGCTGATTTATGGAATTCTAAAAAAGTAGAAAGCAATAAATCAACTTTTGTAAAATATAAAGGAAAAGCTTTAGAAGCCATGCAAACCTACTTTTGGAAGGTTAAAATTTGGGATGAAAAAGGAGATTCTTCAGCTTGGTCTAAACCTCAAGAATTTGAAACAGGAATTTTATCCAAAGAAAACTGGGGAGCTTCAAAATGGATAACTTTAAATAATGATACTAGAACATCAGCACATCAATTTAGAGAGTATAAAACAGGTAGAATGAAAGAACCAATGCAAGTTAATGGTTTTGCAGCCAGTTATTTTAGAAATGAAATCGACATCAATAAAAAAATTGAAAATGCACAAGCATACATCTGTGGTTTAGGTTATTATGAGTTGTATTTAAATGGAGCAAAAGTTGGCGACCACGTTTTAGATCCTGCACCATCTAATTATGATAAACAAGCCTATTATGTAAAATATGATATCACTAAAGAAGTTAAAGAAGGTAAAAATGCATTCGGAATTATTTTAGGAAATGGTTTTTACGGACAAAATATTTCTTGGAATAGAGATCCAGAATCGCATAAAAAAGGAGTTTCTTATGGACCTCCAACTGTAAAACTGATGGTAAAAGTAAATTATACTGATGGTTCATCATCAGATTTTTATACTGATGAAAACTGGAAAGAAGCTACAGGTCCAATCGTTTTTAACAATATTTATGGAGGAGATACCTATGACGCAAATTTCGAGTTAGGTAAGTGGAATACAGTTGGCTTTAATGATGCCAAATGGGGTAATGCAAAAGTAGCATCACCAAAAGTCAAAAAAATAAGTGCGAGTCAAATTCCTGCAATTAAAAAACTAAAAGAAATTGAACCTCAAAAAGTCTTTAAAGGAGCAGATGGAAACTGGATTGTAGATTTTGGGCAAAACATTGCAGGTTGGGTAAAAATCAAAGTAAAAGAAAAGAAAAATCAGTTAATTGAAATTATCACTACAGAAGCTTTATTAACTAACGGAAAAGATATTTTTCAAGGTTCAACTGGTGGAGGTGCAAATGGAATGGCACAAATTTATAAATACATCTGTAAAGGAAATCAAGAAGAATCTTGGGAACCAAAATTTAGTTATCACGGATTTAGATATGCCAAAATAAAAGGGATTTCTAAAAAACCAGATGCACATATGATTAAAGCAGTTTTGGTGGCAACAGATATTCAAGAAACAGGAAGTTTTACATCTTCTGATGCCTTGCTAAACAAAATGCACAGCATTAGTAAATGGACTATTGTTGATAATGTTCACGGAATTCCAGAAGATTGTCCTCACAGAGAAAAATGTGGTTGGTTAGGAGATGCTCACGCTTTTTGCGAATATGCTTTGTACAATTACGATATGTACGATTTCTATAAAAAGTATATGGAAGACATCAAAACACAAATGCGACCAACAAAAGGGCATAACAATCCTGAAATAAAATTTAAAGTACCAACTATGATTGCTCCAGGTAAAAGAACGTCTACCTATGCAAAAATAGATTGGGGAGTTGCCACAATGTATTTGCCTTGGTACAATTATAAATTTTATGGAGATGATGCCATCATAAAAGATTATTATGAACCTATGAAAGGGTTAACCAATTTTTACTTAAACTTTAAAGATGAAAATGGCATTATGCAAGATGGAATGGGAGATTGGTGTCCTCCACTTTGGGACAGACGTAAAAATCCGTCTGCAATGGAATGTGATCCTATAATATCTGCAAATGCATACTTCTATGATGTTTTAAAAGTGATGGAAAAGTTTGCAAAAATAAATAAGGATGCAGCTTTTGAAAGCCAAATGAAAACTGAAAAAGAGGCGTTGTTAAAAGCGTTTAACAAACAGTTTTTAGTTGAAATTCCAAATACCAAACACAAATGGTATCAAAGTCAGACTGCAACTGTACAAGCATTGCAATTTGATATGGTGCCAGAAGCTGAAATTGAAAATGTAGTAAATGGTTTGGTACATAATATAGTCGAAGTAAAAGGAGGTCATCATTCTACAGGAATTCACGGAAACAGATACATTTATACAGTTTTAACAGAAAATGGACACGCAGATTTAGCGTATCAGATTTTAACAACTCCAGAATTTCCAAGTCAAACTTATGTAATGAATTCCGGCTTTACAACGTGGCCTGAGCGTCAGTTTATTTGGGAAGAAATGGAAGGTCCAAGCAATTCATTAAATCACCCAATGCACAGTGGTTTTGCAGCCTATTTTTATGAATCTTTAGGCGGAATTAAATCGACCACAGAAAATGTAGGTTTTAAAGTATTTACCGTAAATCCAAAATTTCCTAGTCAAATTACAAAGACAGAAGTTTCTGTACCAACTCCTTTTGGAACTATTAGAAATGATTGGAATTTTGACAAAGGAATTTTAAAAATGGATTTAACTATTCCCTTCAATACAAAGGCTAAAATTATTTTAAATGAAAAAGAACTAGAATCTTTAAAGTTAAATAAGGAAACTTTTGACAAGTATAAGTTAGACAATAAAATCGAAATAGATAAAGGTTCAAATGTAATTTTGGGTTCTGGTAATTATAAAATAGAGTATATCAAATCTTAAATTCTTTTAAAGTCTGCTAATGAACTTAAAAAAAACAATTCTATTTTTTTGTACAGCATTAGTTTTTATACTGATTACGAATTGTCAACAAACTCAAGTAAATAAAAAGCTTAATATTTTATTGATTTGTGTTGATGATCTTCGACCAGAATTAAAAAGCTTTGGAGCAAATTATATTAGTTCGCCAAATATAGATGCCTTAGCCTCAAAAGGAGTTATATTTCAAAAACACTTTGTAAACTCACCTAGTTGTGGTCCATCTAGATATACATTGTTGACAGGACAGTATGGGCCAGCAGGAAATAACGCGCTTTTTCGAAGAGCAAGTAAAATGAATCAAGGTATAGAAGTAGAAAAAAGTATGCCTGAATGGTTTAAAGAAAATGGATATACAACAGTTTCTGTTGGTAAAGTATCTCACCATCCTGGAGGTAGAGGAGGTAAAAATTGGAATGATAGTACAAAAGTTGAAATGCCAAATGCATGGGATAGGCATTTAATGCCAGTTGCAGAATGGCAACATCCTCGTGGAATGATGCATGGACTTGCTAATGGAGAAATTAGAGAAAAATCAAGCAAAATGGATGTTTTTCAGAATGTAGAAGGGAATGATAATAGTTATCCAGATGGAGCTATTGCTGATAAAGCAATGGAACAAATTAGAGAACTTACTACTCACAAAAAACCATTCTTCCTTGCTGTAGGTATCATCAAGCCACATCTGCCTTTTGGAGCACCAAAAAAATATTATGATAAGTACAAAGGAGTTAAACTTCCCGAAATAAAATATCCACATAAACCAAAAGGTAAAACCACTTGGCATGGATCAGGTGAATTTAAGAAGTATAATTCTTGGGGTAAGAACCCAAATAAAGATTCAGTTTTTGCTGATGAAGTTCGTCGTCATTATGCAGCTTGTGTGAGTTATGCAGATGCTCAAGTAGGAAAAGTTCTTGCAGAATTAAAAAGAACAGGAGCTGATAAAAATACTATTGTTGTACTTTGGGGTGATCATGGTTGGCATTTAGGAGAACAGGCTATTTGGGGTAAACACAGTTTGTTTGAAGAGTCTTTGCATGCGCCGTTAATAATCCACCATCCAGAAATGACACTTGAAGGACACAAAACAGATGCCATTGTAGAAACATTAGATATTTTTCCAACTTTATGCGATTTAGCAGAAATTGAAATTCCGAAACACATCCAAGGAAAATCACTACAAAAAATACTAAACAATCCCAATGCTATGGGGCATCCAGCAGTAGCATATAAGAGTAATGTTTCTACCATTAGAACAAAAACACATAGAATGATACTGCATAAAGATGGATTTGTAGAGTTGTATGATCATACAACTACAGAAAAGGAAACCAAGAATATTGCCAACCAATACCCTCAATTAGTTGAGAAATTAAAGAAAAAGTTAAAAGCTAGATTACATTGATATAATGTCATTACAGCACAGGATACTTTGTGTTTTTACTTGGCGTATTTTTGAGAAAAATAAACTACAATAATGAAAAATAACATTATACTAATTATACTTTCAGTAACCATATTCCAATTAAATGCACAAACAGCTACCTGTGATGGTACTTTACCTTTTGAAGAAAAAGATGGTTTATTGACAATTGAAATGGAATCTGGCGTTTTACCTGCGAATTCTAATTGGCAAACAGGAAGTGAAGCAGACCCGAATTTATCTGGCTCAACTATTAATTATATATATTGGGATGGTGCTCAATCTTTCAGTTCTTTATCAGGAGCAGAAATAACTTATAATATAAAAATTAATAACCCTGGTACATACAGATTAGCGTGGCGTGGAAGGATTGGAACAGGTACATCTAGAGGAGAGCACAATGATGCATGGTTAAAAATTGTAGCTGATGATTTTTATGCCACTCAATCAAATAGTCCAACTGCAAGTAATGCTTTAGAACCGAAACCTAGTTGCACTAGTAATCCAAATCGTAATTGTCCAGAAGGCTCTACTACTGGTGGTTTTTTTAAAGCATTTATGAATAGAAGTCCAACTGGTGATGTATCCCAAAGATGGGGATTTGTCACAAATACAAACGATGGTAATTCTTTCAGATTTATTTGGGCAACTTTTAATACTGCAGGTAATTACTCGATAATTGTTGATGCAAGATCAAATTTCTTTTTTATGGATAAGATGGTATTACGAAAAAGTAATTTATCAGATTCTGTTGCATTTGACTTGAATAATTCAGAGTCATCTTGTTTTGATGCTTCATTGTCAATTGATAAAAAAAAAATAGAAACCCTTGAAGTTTATCCAAATCCTACATCAGATAAAATAAATATTAAGAACATTTCTCTGTCTACAACATTAATAATTACAAATACTTTAGGAGCAGTTTTAAAAAAGTTTGAAATTCAAGAAAACTCGTCATTAACTCTAGATATTAGTGATCTAGAGTCTGGTATATATTTTATATCCGGGAGTGATTCTAGTATTACTTTCTCTAAAAAATTTATAAAAATCTAATGTAATATAGGGTGAAATGTTATCATAAAATTCTAATTATGTTATAAGATGAATTATTATTTAGGAATTGATTTAGGAAGTTCTTCTATAAAAGCGTCATTGGTAGAAGTAAACACAGGAAAGAGTATTTCTGTAGTACAACAACCAAAAGAAGAAATGAGTATAACCGCTCATAAAAATGGATGGGCAGAACAAAATCCAAATTCTTGGTGGAAATATATTTGTGAGGCTATTAAGGAGCTAAAAGCAGAAAATAGTATTAATGCAAATCAAATTAAAGGAATTGGTATTTCTTACCAAATGCATGGTTTGGTTTTAATTGATAATAAAGGCAATGTTTTAAGAGACAGTATAATTTGGTGTGATAGTAGAGCTGTAACCATTGGTAATGATGCCTTTACAGCTATAGGACAAGAACAATGTAAAACGCAATTATTAAACTCACCTGCAAACTTTACAGCATCAAAATTAAAGTGGGTCAAAGAAAATGAACCAGAATTGTATGACAAAGTAGATAAGTTCATGTTACCTGGAGATTATATTTCTTATAAATTTTCAGGAAACATCAATACTACTATATCAGGATTATCAGAAGGTATTTTCTGGGATTTTAAAAACAATTCTGTTGCCGATTTTCTATTAACTCATTATAGTATTAACACATCAATGGTACCAGATATTGTAGATACATTCTCTCAGCAATCCCTTGTTGATGAAAATGGAGCTCAAGAAAGTGGTTTATCTGTTGGAACACCTATTTTATACAGAGCTGGAGATCAACCTAATAATGCATTATCATTAAATGTATTTAATCCAGGTGAAGTTGCTGCTACTGGTGGAACATCAGGAGTAGTATATGCAGTTTCAGAAAGTCTATCATCAAAAGAAAGTGATAGAATCAACAATTTTGCTCATGTAAATTATGCTAAAGATGCATCACCTAAAATAGGTAAATTATTGTGCATTAATGGAGCTGGTATTCAGTATAGATGGTTACTAAATAACCTACAAGTTGATTCTTATGCTGAAATGAATGATTTGGCAAATCAAATAGCCATTGGTTCTGAAGGTTTGAGTATTTTACCTTTTGGAAATGGTGCTGAACGTGTATTTAGTAACAAAGAAATCGGTACAAGAATTGTTAATATCAATCTAAATAAACACCACAAAGCACATTTGTGTAGAGCAGCTTTAGAAGGTATTGCATTCTCATTTGTGTATGGCATGGAAGTTTTAATGAATGATGGAGTACAACCTAAAGTGATGAGAGCAGGAAATGACAATTTATTTCGTTCGGAAATATTTTCTACTACCATAGCAACCTTAACCAATCAAGATATAGAGATTTACAATACAACTGGTGCTATTGGAGCAGCAAGAGCTTGTAATTTGCATAAGGGTGATTTTGACGCTTTTTCAAAAGTCATTTTAGAAAACGATTATGTAATGACCTATCAACCATTAAAAGAAAAAGAAGCTTATCAAAAAGCTTATGAAACTTGGAAAAGTGAGTTAACCTTAATTTTAGAAAAAGAGAGTAAATAATAAAATATAATAAAAAAATAATGGCGAATACAGAATATTTTAAAGGAATAGATACCATTCAATTTGAAGGAAAGGAATCAGATAATCCATTAGCATTTAAATATTACAATCCAGAGCAAGTAGTTGCAGGTAGAAAAATGAAAGATTGGTTTAAGTTCTCTGTAGCTTATTGGCACACATTCTGTGGTCAAGGGTCAGATCCTTTTGGTCCAGGAACTCAAAATTTTCTTTGGGATCAAGCTTCAGATCCTAAACAAGCTGCAACAGATAAAGCAGATGCTGCTTTTGAGTTTATCAGCAAAATGGGCTTTGAGTATTTCTGTTTCCATGATTTCGATTTAATTCAAGAAGGTGCTACTTTATCTGAATCTCAAGAACGTTTAGAATTTATTACAGACTACATTAAGGAAAGACAAAAGGGAACAAATATTAAGTTGCTTTGGGGTACAGCCAATTGCTTTTCAAATCCAAGGTATATGAATGGGGCTGCTACAAATCCAGATTTTAATGTAGTAGCAAGAGCAGGAGCACAAGTAAAAATGGCATTAGATGCAACCATCAAATTAAATGGTGAAAACTATGTATTTTGGGGAGGTAGAGAAGGTTATATGTCTTTGTTAAATACAGATATGGGGCGTGAGTTAGATCATATGGCTCAATTTTTAACCATGGCAAGAGACTATGCTAGAGCACAAGGATTTACAGGTACATTCTTTATAGAGCCAAAACCAATGGAACCAATGAAGCATCAATATGATTTTGATTCTGCTACAGCAATAGGTTTTTTAAAAGAGTATGGTTTAGATAAAGATTTCAAAATGAATATCGAAGTAAACCATGCAACCTTAGCACAACATACTATGCAACACGAATTAGCAGTTGCTGCTAAAGCAGGAATGTTAGGTAGTATAGATGCCAACAGAGGAGATTACCAAAATGGTTGGGATACAGATCAATTTCCAAACAACATTCAAGAAACTACAGAAGCGATGTTAGTTTTCTTAGAAGCAGGAGGTTTACAAGGTGGAGGAGTTAATTTTGATGCAAAAATCAGAAGAAACTCTACAGACATGGAAGATGTTTTCTTGGCACACATTGGTGGTGCAGATACCTTTGCAAGAGCTTTAATTACGGCAGATAAAATTTTAACATCATCTTCATACAAAACATTAAGAGAAAAAAGATATAACTCTTTTGATGCTGGGAAAGGCGCTGAATTTGAGGCAGGTAAATTGGAATTAGCAGACTTATTTACTATTGCAAAAGAAAATGGAGAACTACCATTAATTAGTGGTAAACAAGAATTATTCGAAAATATTATTAATCAATATATTTAAACCATAAAAAATGTCAAAATCAACCAATTCAGCATATTTATTAAAACTAACTTTAGTAGCCACTTTGGGTGGATTACTTTTTGGTTACGATACAGGTGTAATTTCAGGAACAGTTGGCTCTTTAGAAAGTTTTTTTGTAACTCCTAAAGGACTTTCAGAAACTGCTGCAAGTGCATTTAAAGGATTTTTAGTATCAAGTGCATTAATTGGTTGTATTATTGGTGGCATTTTTGGAGGAATTGTAAGTAAGTCCTTAGGAAGAAAAAAAGGGTTGATACTTGCAGCTATTTTATTCCTAATTTCAGCTTTAGGTTCTGCAATGCCTGAAATGTTGTTGGCACCTATTGGTGAGTTAGACCATACTTTTTCTACTGTATTTATTGTTTACAGAATTATTGGTGGAATTGGAGTAGGTTTAGCCTCAATGTTATCTCCTCTCTATATTGCAGAAATTGCGCCAGCAAATAGCAGAGGGAAATTAGTTTCTTTTAATCAATTAGCTATTGTTGGAGGTTTCATGGTAGTGTATTTTGTGAATTATTTTATTGCAAAAGGAGGAGGAACTGATGAATGGTTAAATGAATTTGGTTGGAGATGGATGTTTGCATCAGAAATTATACCTGCAGGATTGTTTTTAATTTTATTATTTTTTGTGCCAGATACTCCACGTTCTTTGGTGTTAAAAAATAAACCAGAAGAGGCACTTGCTGTTTTGGTTAAAGTAAATTCAGAATTAAAAGGACAATCTATTTTAGAAGAAATTAAACAATCAGTAAATAAAACTGAATCTGGTCGTTTATTATCATTTGGTTGGTTGGTTATTATTATAGGTATTTTGTTATCTGTATTTCAACAATTTGTAGGAATAAATGTGGTGCTGTATTATGCACCAGAAATTTTTAAAACAGTATCTTCTGGCACAGATACTGCGTTATTAATGACAATAATAGTAGGTATAGTAAACTTTTTATTCACCATAATTGCTATAAGAACTGTTGATAAATATGGTAGAAAACCGCTCATGTTGATAGGTGCAATTGGTATGGGTGTTGCTATGTTAAGTTTAGGGTTTGTGTTTTTTGCAAATTTATCTGGCTATTTTGCATTGTTCTGTATGATGTTGTATGTAGCAAGTTTTGCCATGAGTTGGGGCCCTGTTACTTGGGTGTTATTATCAGAAATCTTCCCTAATAAAATTAGAGGGAAAGCATTAGCAATTGCTGTTGCAGCTCAATGGGTATCAAATTATTTGGTATCACTTACTTTTCCAATGATGAATGATAACTCATATCTAACTGGACAGTTTAATCATGGTTTTGCATACTGGATATATGGTATTATGTGCATTTTAGCAATAATTTTTGTTAAAAAGTATGTGCCAGAAACTAAAGGGAAAACTTTAGAAGAAATGGAGAATATTTGGAAATAGAATAGCTGTTTTTTATAAAATTTAAGAAGTTAAAGAATAATATAAAACTAAAATATCATTAAAAAAAAATTGAAAAGGATACTTTTATATATAGGTTTCCTAATTTTTATAGGATGTGATAATAAAGAACAAAAAATAGTTCTTAAGCCGAATGTTTTATTCATTTTAGTTGATGATCTAGGATATCATGATTTAGGTTTTTCTGGAAGTACATTTTATGAAACCCCTAATATTGATTCACTTGCAAAGGAATCTGTTTGGTTTAAAAACGGGTATGCAGCTAGTCGTGTTTGTAGTCCTTCAAGAGCCAGTATTATGACTGGTAAATTTACAGCACGTCATGGAATTACAGATTGGATTGGCGCAAAAGCAGGAGAAGATTGGCGAAACAGAAATAGGCAAGATAAATTACTTCCTGCAGAATATGTTACAGCTTTGCCAAAGCAAGATGTAACTATAGCAGAAGCGTTTAATAAAGCCGGTTATAAAACATTTTTTGCGGGTAAATGGCATTTAGGTAATAAAGGTTCGTATCCAGAAGATCATGGTTTCGACATAAATAAAGGAGGTTTTCATAGAGGAGGTCCTTCTGGTGGTTTTTTTGCTCCATTCAAAAATCCGAAGTTAAAAGATAAAAAAGATGGAGAAAATTTAACGATTAGATTAGCTGAAGAAACTGTAAATTTCATTTCTCAGAATAAAGAAAAACCATTTTTTGCCTATCTATCATTTTATGCTGTTCATGCACCCATACAAACTACAGAAACAAAATGGAACAAATATCGAAATAAAGCCGACAGTTTAGGTATTTTAAAATCTGGCTATAAAATGGAACGTGTATTGCCAATAAGACAAGTGCAAGACAATCCTATTTATGGAGGTTTAGTAGAAACTATGGATGATGCAGTTGGTATTGTTTTAAAATCCTTAAAAGAAAATGGTTTAGATAAAAATACCATTGTAGTTTTTACTTCAGATAATGGAGGTGTTGCTTCTGGAGATAACTATGCTACTAGTAATTTACCATTAAGAGGAGGTAAAGGTTATCAATGGGAGGGTGGTATTAAAGAACCATTTTTAATAAAAGTCCCTTGGTTAGGTATAAGTAATAAAACATCAGATTTTCCTGTAATTCATACTGATTTTTATCCTACTTTATTAGATTTATCAAATATATCTCTATACCCAGAACAACATATAGATGGTATCAGTTTAAAGCCTATTTTAGAAGGTAAAGAAATTAATATTGATAGACCTCTATATTGGCATTATCCACATTATGGAAACCAAGGAGGAGATCCATCATCTATTATTCAGCAAAATGGATGGAAATTGATTCATTATTGGGAATACAATCTTGAAGAATTATACAAGTTACCATCCATAGAAAAAGATGAACTGAATGTGATTTCAGAACATCCTGAACTCGCTAAAAAGTTGAGTAATCAATTATTAACTTGGTTAAAAGAGGTTAACGCAAAATATCCTAAAAAGGATTCACTTTTTAATAAAGATAAAAGACATCTGCGTTTGCAAAATCTTAAAACTAAGAAACTAGAATCATTAGAAAAAAACAGAATAAAAGTACTTTCAAAAGATTTTCAACCGAATAAAAATTGGTGGAAGAGTAAATTAATTAAAGATTAAATTGTTTTTTATTTCTTCTTCTTTTTCCTTTTAGGTCCTCTTGGTTTTTCTGGGTTTTCCTCAATATAATTTAAAAGAATACTTTTAACATCTTCTACAGTACCTTGTGCTAAACCATTATTTTTATTGGCGCCAGTTATCCAATACAAAATCATACCAGCATCAGAGCAATCCCATTTTCCTTTTTGGAATTTTACAATATCATCAACTTCTGCTAACTTACCAATGGTCCATATTAATTGAATGCGTGAATCTGAATGGTTTTTTGCCCAATCCCAATTTGCAATTGGTACTTTTAATTTAATATTTTGATCTGGAATTCGTACCTCTTCAATACCAAAATCTAAAATTTCTTGCCATTTGTAAAAATCTCCAGCGTTGTCATTTGCTGGATGATGTGTTATCACTTTTACATATTTATGCTTTTCTTTTGCTGTTTTTTGTAAGGCCATTCCAATAATATCTGGTTCACCTGCTTCAATAATCCATAAGGGATTGTCTTTGGTTGAGTTTTGAATTGCCCAGGCTAAATCATTTATGGTTTCTTCTTTTTGCCAAATCGCATCAAAAAAAATCAAATGCTTAAAACCTTCCCAACGTCTTGCAGTCATATCACAAGCAATTTGCATTAAATGATGACGCTCTTTTTCTGCTTTTTCAGAAATTCTATCATCTCTTACTAAATCGCAACTATGAGAATAGTGTACCAATCTATCTTCTAACCCAGCAGCTTTTATCAATGCAATTGAAATTGCTGTACCACCTAAATCGTCTGGATCAGGAGAATTTCCATCAGCAACTATAGCAATTCTTCCTTTTGGTGGGTTAATAGTTTGTGCTATTATATAATGGACATATAAGAGAAGAGTTAGCGTAAGCAGAATATGTTTTTTCATTTATGAATCTCTTTAAGATTTAAATAAAAGTAGCAGGATGAGGTGTAAAATGTACCCTGTTGTGTCCTGTTATTTATGCCTATAACAAGTAAAACAGTACAGTACAAGATAGGCTATTCTTACGATTTGTTTATTTTGCAATAAAATCTTAATCATCAAAACAGAGATGAATACCAAACAATTATTCGCCATTTTATTAGTAGGGATTTTTACATTTTCAGCTTGTAAAAAAGGAGAAAAAGAGCTTACTCAAAAGCCACCCAATATTCTCTGGTTGGTTACAGAAGATATGGGTGCTTACATTTCGCCTTTTGGAGATAATACTGTACAAACTCCAAACTTGAGTAGGTTAGCAAAAGAGGGAGTTATTTACCCAAATTTATATTCAACATCTGGAGTATGTGCACCAAGTAGAGCAGCAATTGCAACAGGAATGTATCCATCAAGTATTGGTGCAAACCATATGCGTACAACTTCCTATACAGAAGTAACAGGACTACCAAAATATGAGGCTGTGCCTCCATCAGAAGTAACAATGATTAGTGAATTACTTCGTAAAGAAGGTTATTATTGTACAAATAACTACAAAACAGATTATCAATTTAAAGCTCCTGTAACAGCTTGGGATGAAAGTAGTCCTTATGCACATTGGAGAAATAGAAATGAAAATCAACCATTTTTTGCTGTTGTAAATTTTACAGAAACACACGAATCTGGATTATTTGAACCTTATGGATTTAGACAAATTGAAACTAGGCATTACAAATCTGGGGACAGAAATTATAAATGGAAAGGCTTTGGAAAATCACATGCAAAAAATAGAATGACTGAAGCAGAAACACCTGTTCACATTTTAAAGAATACCAAATTTAAAGTACCTCCTTATTTGGTTGATAACGAGGTAACTCAAAGAGATCTATGGAAAATGTACAATAATATTGCTGAAATGGACAAACAAGTAGGTGCAATTTTAAAACAGCTTGAAGAAGATGGCTTATTAGAAAATACAATCATTATGTTTTATGGCGATCATGGAGGTCCATTACCAAGAGAAAAAAGATTAATTTATGATTCTGGATTAAATACGCCAATGATTGTACGTTTTCCAGGAAAAATCAATGCAAGTTCAAAATTTACCAATTTAGTTAGTTTTGTAGATTTTGCACCAACTTTACTTTCCTTGATTGGTCAAAAACCACCTGAATATATGCAGGGACAAGCATTTTTAGGTAAATATCAATCAAAAAAACCTCGTAAATACATTCATGCAGCAGCAGATAGATTTGACGGATTTACAGATGCCATTAGAGCAGTAAGAGACAGCCAGTTTAAATATATTAGAAATTACAGGTTAGAACAAGGTTATTACTTACCTGTTGATTACAGAGAGAAAATTCCTGCAATGCAAGAATTATTAAAATTGAAAGAAGAGGGAAAATTAAATGATATTCAAAAACAATGGTTTAGAGAACAAAAACCAAAAGAAGAATTGTTTGATTGCATTAATGATCCTTATGAATTGGTGAATCTTGCTGAAAGACCAGAATATCAAAATAAATTAAAAGAGTTGAGCAATGAAATGGATAGATGGCTTTTAGAGATTAATGATAATCCTAATTTACTAGAAAAAGATTTGGTAGCTAAACTATGGAATGGAAAAAATCAAAAACCTGTAACCGCAAATCCTTCAGTAAATTTTGAGAATAATAAAGTTGTTATTACTTGTGACACAGAAGGAGCTTCCATTGGATATAAAACTAATCCAAAAGCAGAAAGTTGGAATGTGTATTCAGAGCCTTTTGAATTAAAAATGTTTAATAAAATAATAGTGCAGGCTCACAAAATTGGTTACGTGCCTAGTAAAACTATAACAAAACAAACAACAAAATAATGAATTCACTAATAAAAAAACTGGTAATTGTAACACTTTTATTAGTAAATATTTTCGGCTATTCTCAAATAAAACATGGTTTAAGAGACGAACAAGGTAGACATATAATACCAAGAGGCTTTGTAATAAATACCAATGATCACAGAGGTGAAGTTTTTTTTAATAGTGATGATTATGCAAGACAAGTTAGAATGGGGGCTAACCATCAAGTTGTGCGTTTAGAACTGGGAAAAGTAAGCGAATTTCCAGGAGGTAATGTTGAACCAAGTTATTTGTTGAAGTTAGACTCTTTAGTTGCTTTAGGCAAAAATCACGATATAAAAACAGTCTTTAAAATGACAGTTTATGGAGTTGATAAGTTTGTATGGGAAGAATTTTGGGAGAATAAAAACGATAATCAATACACAACCTACATTAATGCTTGGAAAATTATTTGGGAAAGATTTAAAAATGAGCCTTATGTTTTAGGTTACGATATTGTAAATGAACCTAGAAAATTAAAAATGAAGATCTCTTATAAAGATTTAACTGATAAATATCTCATTCCTTTATACCAAAGAATCATTGATGAAAGCCACAAGATAAACCCAAATAAAAAGATTCTCTTTCAGTCTATTTTTATGAATAAAGGAGAGAAAATAGATAACAATCAATATGCTGAAATTACGTCTCCAATTAATAGAGAAAACATCATTTTTGCACCACATATTTATCAAAGTAATGTGGATTTTATTCAAAAGAATATGGATCGTTTTGATAAAGAGTCAGAAATGCTAAAAGCACCAATTTTAATTGGTGAATGGGGTTTCCCAACTTTTGCAAGAACAGATACTACTTTAGTTGGCAATTGGGGACAGTTAAAATACAGAGAAATGTATATTAGAACTGCAGAAGTTTTTGACAGAATGGGAGTAGGTTCTATAAAAGCTTGGTTTTTAGGCAATAGAACAATGCAAAATTTTCTAAAACCTGGGCCATCAACTTGGTCTATTTTTAGTGATAAAACAGATGCAGGAACAGTTGAACGTAAATATATTACAGACGTAATTTCTAGACCTTTTCCACAGGCAATTGCAGGAGATATTCATTCTTTTTTCTTCAATTTTGCGAAAAGAGAATTAGATATCAATATCATTTCAGACAATAACAAAGGAGCTTCAACAATATTTATTGGTGCAAATAGACATTATCCAGATGGATTTTCAATCATAATTAATAAAGATTTTGTAATGTATTACAATCCGCTAAAAAATGTGGGTTTAGAAGTTTACAAAATAACAAAAGAGTCGAATCCTACAGATTTTATTTGGAATGAAAAAACGCAAAAATTAATTGTTTTAAAATGGCCAGAAACCAATAAAAACTACAACATAAAAATTGTACCTGGACTTCGAAATTTTTAAAACGCAAAAATTACTCAAAGAATTAAATTATTTTTTTTAAGATTATTTAATTTTTACTTCAGCCCTGATTTAAATTCGCGAAACATATCTTTTATAATTTCTTTTGTATTTCCTTCTTTAAGGCTTTCAAAAGATACATAACCACGATAATTGCTAGATTGTATAATTTGTGCAATTCGCTGTAAATCAGCTGGAACTTTGGTGCTGTCTTTTTCTTTAACATGTTCTTTTATAAAAAAGTAGTTGGCATAAGGAGCAAGATTTTCAATTTCTTTATAAGTATCATCAGAAGGTAAGCTTCCACAATCTAAAATTAATCCAAACCAGTCTGAATTTACTTTTTTCAACGTATCAATAACTTCATCACTGGTAAATAAAAATTCATCATGATTCTGCAAACCAACAATAACACCATAAAGTTCGCCATATTTAGCACAGGTTTTAAAGTCATTCACCATCCATTGCTTTACATCTTGTTTTGAATAGGTTTTGTTTTTATGTCTTCCAGTAAATACTCTCATTATAGGAGATCCTATTCTAGAAGAAACCTGTAACCAGTTTTTAATCAGTTCAATATCATTAATTCTTTTCGTAAGATTTGGAGTGGCAAAGTCATTTCTAACACCAGTCCATGAAATATCAAGTCCTAATTGAAGTGCTTTTCTTTTTAAATCAAAAAGCTCCTTGTTTGATGGTGCTTCTGGATAAGAATTGAAATAATAACCTGTTAAATCTATTGCATCTAAACCAATTTCTGCTGCGTATTCCATCATTTCATAAAAAGTCATTTCACCACTTCTTAATTCTGAATTAAATGAATAAGCGTTAATACTGTATTGTAGTCTTGATGATGCATTAATATTTGTAGGGCTAATTTGAGATATTAGTCTGCTAGTTCCTAAAAATAAGGGCGCTAATGCTAAATTTTTTAAAATACTTCTTCGTGTTATAGTCATAATATTTATATTAAAAACAAGAAATTTTTTGCTTTTATTCTTCTAATAGCATTAAAATCCTTTCCCAAATACTTTGGTTAACATCTATGCCTTCTTCTAAATTTTTTGCTCTTTTTTGAGAGCTTTGTTCTCCAGGATAATAAATTCTATCCCCTGAATTTATAGGTTCTACATTATTAGTAAAATCTATGATTTCATCGATTAGTTTTTCCTGAAGTCCTTTATCGCCAAAAACTTCGGGATAAATACAGATATAAACCTGAGAAATTGCTGTCTCAATTTCTTTATTACTTATTTTGGCTGTAGAATTACCTGCAGATAATATGGTAGCTAACATATCTAGAACCATAGAAAGTGCAGAACCCTTCCAATAACCAATGGGTAAACCTCGTTCTTTAAATAAAATCTTTTCTGGGTCGTTTGAGAGTTGATTATTATCATCCCAACCACCATTAAAAGGTAATTTTTCTCCTTTCAATTTATAATCATTAATCTTACCAAATGAAAATTGCGAAATTGCCATATCTAGCACTATGTTTCCTTTTTTTCTTGGTATAGATACCACAAAAGGATTGTTCCCTATTCTGCTATCTTTTCCACCCCAAGGAGGCATATTTGGTTTTGTATTCGTAAAAAGTATCGAAATGCAATTGGCATCAGCAGCTTGTTTTCCATAAGTTCCACCTCTCATCCAATGATTGGTATTACGTAATGCAACCATTCCCATTCCATATTGTTTTGCTAATTCTATAGCTCTATTCGTACACTTTGTTGCATTTACAATGCCAGATCCAAGTTTTCCATCCCAACGTTCTATATTACTAAAAGACCCTATTTTTTCAGCTTCAGCATCAACTTTAATGATTCCTTTTTTTACATATTCAATAAATAGAGGTACTCGATTTATACCATGAGAACTTACACCACTTAAAGTACTTTCTGTAAATGTGTCAGCAAGTAATTTAGCATTTTGGGTGCTAAAGTTATATTTTTTAAAAAGCTTATAAAGTAGCTCCTGCATATTTTTTGGTGAAATCTGCATAAATATTATTTCTGTCTCTCTTGGTTTTTAATTTATTAATTATCAAGTCTAGCCATTAATTACCTTTTATATATCCTGTTCTATCCTGATGATTATTAATAGTAACATATTACTTTCTTACTCCAGAAAGAGAAATATTTAAATAAATTGATATTGAAAAATGATTTGAAATAAATAAGAAATTTTATATGTAATTTATATATTATTAAAGGTTTAAGTAGTAAAAATTAATTAAATTATAAACAAAACTCCCTTTATTTAGTTAATACACATAAACAATCAGTATAGTACAGGATACTAAATTCTAACAAAAGTTTTTAATTGCATCTATTAATCAATAATAAACAATTAAATTATGAAAAAACAATTACTCAAATTAACATTATTTGCATTTGTAGTTCTATTTGGTGCTTCAACTGCTCAAGCTCAAGCATTATGGACTGAAAATGGAATTTATAAAATTTCTACATCTGGTTTATCGCCAAATCTTTACTTAACAATTAACCTAGCCGCTGCACAAGGGGCTCCTTTTGTTGAATGGCAACCAGAAAAAGCAGGTGATGATGAAACACAACTTTGGACTATAGTAGATCATAGAACTCCAGCCTCTCCAGGATTGATGGAAATTACAGCAAATATTACTGGTGTAGGAACTGTTACCTTGTGTACAGCTGATGACTCAGCTCACCCTGCTCAAACGCTGACTGTTAGACCTGGTGAACCAAAAACTGTAGCAATTAACGGAGGAGATTATACAGGACTAGATCAGTTTCAAAGAAGAAAAGCTAAAGTTGATGCAAATGGACTTGCTGACTCTGGAGGAAGTAACCCAGCTGCTGGAAACAATGCATTGTTTTTAAGAAATACACAAGGTACAAATTCAAGATATGGTGTAATTCCATCTGCAGCAGGAGATCCATTTCAGATGGATGGTGGTGGTATTGATGTGATTCAATTTCATCTTGTAACATCATTAAGTGTAAATACATTTGATGTAGAGGCTTTTACAATTTCTAACCCTGTGAACAATCAATTAACTATTAAAGGAGCTACTTCTAAAGTAAAACAAGTTACATTATTTTCAGTTTTAGGAAATAAAATATTGTCACAGTCAGTTAAGAGTAATGACCAAGATTTAAATCTTAATGTTAGTGGTTTATCTACAGGTTTATATATAGTAGAAATGACTGGGTTTAATGGAGAAAGATTCACGAAAAAAATAATTAAACAATAAGTTTTTTATAGAACTTTAGTTTTAAAAGTATTTAATCATTTTAACTTTTTATTCTTAAAAGTTAGAATGATTTTTTTTATAAATTAAACTAATAATTATGCAAAGATTAGCTTTTAAGATGAAGTTAAATAAAGGTCAGAAAGATGAATATACTAAAAGGCACAATGAAATTTGGCCTGAATTAAAGGAGTTATTAAAACAGAATGATGTTAGCGAATATTCTATTTTTTTTGATGAAGAAACTCACACATTATTTGCATTTCAAAAAATTTCAGGTAATTCAGGTTCACAAGATTTATCAGATAATGAAATTGTGAAAAAATGGTGGGATTATATGGCTGATATTATGGAAGTAAATCCAGATAATTCACCCATTTCAACTCCTTTAGAAGAGGTTTTTTATTTACCCTAAATTTGGTGAAATCTGTTTATAATAATTTTTATCAGGACACTCCAAGATGCATTTATTTTTATTAGAACATATCTTCACCAAAAGTTTAGTTAGATTTATAATGAAGAAAATTAATTTTAATAATACAACAATTCCACTATTTGTGCTGATGTTGTTTAGTATTTATACTTATTCTCAAGTTACTTTAGAGAAAGAAGTAAAAATAACTGATTTAGGATTACATTTTGATGGTAGTAAGGTTGGAAGTACAGCATCTAATACAGGCGATAGTGCTCCTTATGATTATTTTTTTGGGAGAAATATTTCCGCTCATGGAGATTGTATAAAAACTTATGGCGATTATGTTTTCATGACTTGGTATAAAGGAGGTAAAGAAGATCGTCATGTAATGTTAACACGTTACAACACAGTTACAGGCACAACTGTTGATATAGAATTTCCTCATAGGCATACAGGTTACCAAAATAAATATTGGATTGGAGAGTCACACAATACAATTGCTGTTGCAATAAGTCCTAAAGATGGAACGATTCATTTATTGTACGATATGCATGCCTATAGCAAAACAAGACCTTCTAATGGTAGTTTAAGTAATGATTATTTTAGATACAGTTATTCAGTAAAAAATACAGCATCATTATCTGATGCCGATTTTACTCTAGATAAATTTGTTCAAAATTCTAATGGTGGATATAAGCATTTAAGTTTGAATAGTGGAAAAACAGGTTATCCTGCAGAAGAATACTCAAAATATTCAGCCTTAACATATCCACAATTTTTCACCAATGATTCTGGAGATATATTTATGTATATGCGAGAAGGTGGAAATAATAATGGTGCCTATAAGTTTTCTAAATATGATGCGAATACTTCAACTTGGTCAGATTTTACACATTTCAATGTATTAAATGCAAAAAATCAATCTGAAATAACTCACAATTGGGGTCTTTATGGAAATATGAAATATGTAAATGGAAAAATAAGAATAGGTTTCCAAAGAAGATCAGCTAATAATAGCGATAAATATCTATATCAAAATGGAGTGTATTATGCTTATTCTGATGATCAAAATGGTTTTACAGGTTGGAAAAATCACTCTGGAGAGTCTTTTACCTTGCCTCTATATGATGCAGATAAGATAAAAGTAATGGAACCTGGGGATTATGTAAGCACTACACAAGAAGACCAAGTATATATTGTAGGTGATTTTGATTGGACAGTAACTGATAATGGAGATGTACATATTATTAGTAAAGTTCAAGATAGAGAAAATAATGTTACAAAATATTTACATACATACAAGCCTTCAGGTGCTTCAGAATTTATAACATCAGAAGATTTTGCAGGCGGAACTTCTATTTATACTGCAGGAGATGATGTTTTTATTATTGGTTTAAAAAACAATCGAGTTTTTGTTCAAAAAACACAAGGAGGAACAAACAATTTTACAACAGTTTATCAAGCAACTTCAGGTAAGGTTTTTGATCATGGAAGAGTTCACATAGCAAATGGTAAATTGTACTATTACTTAATGGAGAAAAAAACAGGTAATGCAATGCCAGTATATTTGCAAATTATTGATTTAAACATTGTGAGTGAACCCTTTAGAGTCTCTTTGTCATCTCCTTTTGATGGACAAACTTATAATGTAGACGATACAATAAAATTATCAGCAGATGCTATTGACGAAAATGGCAGTATTACTAAAGTAGAATTTCATGTAAATGGTAATTTAGTAGGACAAGATGATACAGAGCCATATGCTATTAATTGGATACCAACTAATGAAGGTTCTTATACAATTCAAGCAAAGGCTTATAATGCAAACAATAACTCAGTATCTTCTAATGAAATTACAATAAACGCTGTTACCTTTGATCCAAATGATTTAGCTGGAAAGATATATAGATTAAAAAATGTGGCTACAGGTAAATACTTAAAATCATCAGATGCCAATGTAGTTCCAAGCGATTATATTGCTGGAGATGATGCCTTAAATTGGAAATTTGTTAAAACTAATATTGGTGCTAAAGAATATTATAACTTAGATAGTGAAGTTAGAGGGGTATTAAGAGGGGCTGGTTCTGGAGCAGGTAATGCTATTATAAGTACAGAAAGAGGATCACCTAATAGTGATGTAGATAAAGTCTGGACATCTACATATATTGAAAGTGAAGATGTCTATAGGTTTAGCGTTAGAGATTCTAATAACTTTCTATATCATCAAGATGATGACAAGTTTTATAACATTTTTGCAGATATAAATAATGCCAGAAGTAAATGGAAACTTGAATTGGCTAACACTTCTCCTCTTAGTGTTGATGATAATGTATTTAAATCAGCATCAATAAAGGTGTATCCAAACCCAACAAATGGTAATTTTACAATTGCTGTTAATGGGATAAATAAAGCACAAATTAAAATTTATAATCTTATAGGAAAGTTGATTTATGAAACCTCTACAGAGAAAAAAACTACTTTAATTAATAATTATGATAGATTCAAATCTGGTATTTATTTGGTTAGAGTTTTAGCGGATAATAATAAAGTGTACAACCAAAAACTTATTATAGAGTAATAGTTAGAATTTTTTAATATTTAGATTAGAAGAAGGTAATAATTAATATTGTTGCCTTTTTTTTTGATATAAATTTAAGGACAGGTCAGGATAGTTTTTAAGTAAAAAAATGAAATCTTGTTATTTTGTTTTAATTATATGATAATTTTTGAAACCCTATTGAGAACAATGTTAAGAAATATAAATTTTAGGTATTTTTTTTACGCAATAAGCTGTTTCACTCTTCTAAGTTTAACATCTTGTCAAGAAAATATAACTCTAGAAAAAGCCAACAATTTAACCATTTCAGAAGGTTTTAAAAACCCAATAGGGTTTTACAATGCAAAACCTACCTTTTCTTGGCAATTACCAGTTGCTAAAAACATAAAATCACAATCTGCATATCAAATCATAGTAGCTTCTTCTAAAGATTTATTATCAAGCAATCCAGATTTATGGAATTCTGAAAAGCAAAAAAGTGAGCAATCTACTTTTGTAAAATACCAAGGGAAAAAATTAAAATCAAGACAAAAAGTATATTGGCAAATAAGGTACTGGAATCAAGATAAACAAGCTTCTGATTGGAGTGAAATCAATCATTTTGAATTAGGCTTATTAAAAAATAAAGACTGGCAAGCACAATGGGTTGGATTAAATACTGCAAAAGATAGCATTAAAGGTGTTCGTAAATTTTTAATGCACAGACCACAATATTTAAGAAAAGGTTTTGAGTTAACTTCGGAAGCTGTTTCAGCAAGATTATACATAACAGCAAAGGGTGTTTTTGATGCACATTTAAATGGTAAAGATATAAGTGATGATGTAATGACTCCAGGCTGGACACCATACAATCATCGTATAGAAACACTGACTTATGATGTTACTGAACTTTTACAAACTGGCAAAAACGCTTTAGCTGTTGAGTTAGCTTCTGGGTGGCATTCAGGAAGAATTAGCAGACTAACTGCGCTTTATGATAATTTTTCATCACCAAAAATTCTCTGTCAGTTAGAAATTGAAATGAAAGATGGTTCAAAACAAACCATTGTTTCTGATACGTCTTGGAAAGGAACTACAAATGGTCCCATACGTTTAGCAGGTATTTACGATGGAGAATTTTATGATGCAAATTTTGAAATTCCAAATTGGAAAACAACTTCTTTCGATGATTCTAATTGGGAATTAGTCCAAACAGAAACTATTTCTAAGAAAGTTAAATTGGCTCCAAAAAGACATCAAACCGTAAAAAATCAACTGATTTTAAAAGATGTAGAAATAGTTTCAGTTGATGAAAATTCGGCAGTTTTTAATCTAAAACAAAATATGGTGGGCGTGCCAAAAGTAAAAGTACCAATGAAAAAAGGAGATACTTTAAAAATTCGTTTTTCAGAAATGTTACTAAAAGACAATACTTTTTACACAAAGAATTATCGTTCAGCAAAATCTACTGATTACTATATTGCAGCAAAAGATGGAATGATTGAATACACCCCAAAATTTACATTTCACGGATTTCAATTTATAGAATTAAGTGGTTTTGATAAAAATGCAAAACCAGACACTTCTTGGGTACAAGGTGTAGCACAACATTCAGATTTTGAGAAAAACGGAACATTCAGTTCTTCTCACGATAAATTGAATCAGTTACAAAGTAATATTACTTGGGGTTTACGAGATAATTTTTTCGATATTCCTACAGATTGTCCACAACGTGATGAACGTTTAGGTTGGACAGGAGATGCACAAGTAATTGCGCCCACATCTTTGTTTAATTATGATGTACATTCTTTTTGGACTGCTTGGTTGCAAAGTTTAAGAGAAAATCAATCTGAACATAAAAATGGAATGGTACCTTTTATTGTGCCAGATGTATTGCAAACTAGAAATGGAAGTTCTGGTTGGGGCGATGCTGCTGTAATTATCCCTTGGGATATTTACAATGCAACTGGAGATATTACAGTGCTTGAAGAAAGTTACGAGTCAGCAAAAAAATGGGTTGGTTACTATCAATATAAAGTAAAAAAACAACCATTTTTACCAAAAATGCATTCGTTTTCAGATTGGTTGCAACCTTATCCTTCTAAATCTGGTAAATTGGGTAATAGAGGAGACACTCCAAAAGATTTAATTCACGCAGCATTTTTTGCACATTCTGCACATTTAGTCTCTAAAATTGCTAGTGTTTTAGGAAAATCAGAGGACGAAAAAAAATATAAGGATTTATATAAAAATATTGCCATTGCTTTTGAAAATGCTTTTTTTGAGCAAGGAAAATTTACAGGTGAAAAACAAACACAAACAAGTTATTTGTTAGGCATTTATTTTGATTTATTTAAACCAGAAACCAAAATAAAAGCTCAAAATTATTTATTAGAAGAAATTAAGAATGCAGATTATCACTTAGGGACAGGTTTTTTAGGGACACCAATTTTACCAAAGGTGTTAGATGATATGGGTCAAATAGATTTGATGTATAAAATTCTGTTCAAAGAAACCTATCCATCTTGGTTTTACTCTATAAATCAAGGAGCAACCACGATGTGGGAACGTTGGAACAGCTATAGCATTGAAGAAGGTTACAATTCACAGCCTATGAACAGTCTCAATCATTATGCTTATGGAGCAATTGGGCAATGGATGTATGAGCGAATTGCTGGTCTTTCTGCAAAAGAACCTGGCTACAAAAAAATTAAAATTGCTCCTGTTCCAAATACAAAATTTGTAAATTCGGCTTCAGCCAGTATAGAAACGCCTTATGGTCAAGCAATTTCTGCTTGGGAAATAGACAAAGATACTTTTACACTAAATATTGTTATTCCTCCAAATTCTTCTGGAGAAGTTCATATACCAAGTGGTTTTGCTAAATCTATATTGATGAATGGAGAACCATTAAAAAGAAACAATCAAAATACATCAGAAGGAATTGTAATAGTCCAAGTAACTTCTGGAAGTTATAAATTTCAATCAAAATCAAATTAAAGTGATAAATAAATTAAGTCGTAAATTCAATATATTATTTGTTTTTTCTATAATTCTTTTAACTACTTTTTCATCTTGCAAAGAAAAAGAGCTCATTCAAAAACCTGTAGATTTAACCATTTCAGAAGGTTTTAAAAATCCTTTGGGCTTTTATGATGCAACTCCAACTTTTTCGTGGAAATTACCAGTATCAGAAAATGTAAAACGTCAATCTTCTTACCAAATTGTTGTAGCTAGTAATCCAGATTTATTACCAAATAATCCAGATTTATGGAACTCAAATAAGCAAACTACAGATCAATCTGTTTGGGTAAAATACAATGGAAAACCTTTAACTTCTCGTCAAAAAGTGTATTGGCAGGTAAAGTATTGGAATCAAAATAAGGAAGTTTCTGAGTGGAGTGAAATCAATCATTTCGAATTGGGATTATTGAGCAATAAAGACTGGAAAGCAAAATGGATTGGATTAAATACTAAGAAAGAAAAAGTTATAGGTAGTCAGGATAATATAATTCATAGACCACAATATTTAAGAAAAGGATTTGAATTAAATAAAAATGTTGTTTCTGCTCGTTTATATATCACTGCAAAAGGAGTATTTGATGTTTCCATTAATGGTAAAGATGTTAGCGATGATGTAATGCCTCCTGGTTATACTCCATATAAAGAACGCATAGAAACAATAACCTATAATGTGAGTGATTTAATTAAATCCGGACAAAATACAATTGGTGTTGAAGTGGCTTCAGGTTGGCATTCAGGACGTTTGGGTTGGATGAAAACGTATTGGAGTGATACTGAAACACCAAAAGTTTTATGTCAATTAGAAATTGTTTTGAACGATGGTTCTAAACAAATTATTGTTTCTGATGATACTTGGAAAGGAACAACTAAAGGTCCAATTCGATTATCTGAAATTTATGATGGTGAAACCTATGATGCCAATTTAGAAATGCTTGAATGGACAAAAAATAGTTTTATTGAAGAAGACTGGGAAACTGCAAATGAATTTCCTGTGACTGATAAAATTCGTTTAGAACCCAAAAGACATACACCTGTAAGATCAAAAATTACGTTAACCACACAAGAAATTATTAAAAAAGATGGTGCTGCTATTTTTGATTTACAACAAAATATGGTAGGTGTGCCATTATTAAAAGTGCCAATGAAAAAAGGGCAAACCCTAAAAATTCGTTTTGCTGAAATGCTTTCTCCTGATGGAACATTTTACACGGATAACTACAGAACAGCCCAATCAACAAATTATTACACGGCTTCAAGAGATGGTTTTATACTTTGGAAACCCAAATTTACCTTTCACGGATTTCGTTATGTAGAATTGAGTGGTTATGATACTTCACAAGAACCAGCAAAAAGCTGGGTTTCAGGTTTGGTGCAATACTCAGACTTTCAAAAAAATGGAACATTTACTACTTCACACGAAAAGTTGAATCAACTACAAAGTAATATTGTTTGGGGATTAAGAGGTAACTTTTTTGATATCCCAACAGATTGTCCACAGCGTGATGAAAGAATGGGTTGGACAGGTGATGCACAAGTATTTGGGCCAACCTCTATGTTTAATGCAGATGTATATAAATTCTGGGCTAGTTGGATGCAAAGTGTACGAGAATCACAATACGAAAATGGAGGAGTACCTTGGGTAGTGCCAGATGTATTATTCAATAAAAAAGTAAGTGCAGGTTGGGGAGATGTATGTACCATAATTCCTTGGAAAATTTATCTTAGAACTGGAGATAAAAGAATTTTAGAAGAAAATTTTGAAATGATGAAAGCGTGGGTTAGTTATCACCAAGATAATTCTAAAAATATGATTTCTAAAATGGGCTTTTTTGCTGATTGGTTGCAGCCTTATCCACAAAATGGAGATAATAGAGGAGATACCAAACTAAATGTAATTGGTACTGCATTTTTTGCAAGATCTGCTATGTTAACAGCAAAAACAGCAAAGGCTTTAGGTAAAGATAGTGAGTACGAGAAATATCATAATTTGTATTGGCAAGTTGCAAAAAAGTTCAGCAATCATTTTTTTAACGCAGATGGTACTGTAAAAAATGCAACAGAAACTCAAACTACTTATTTGTTGGCTTTGGCATTCGATTTGTTACCTGAGCAAAAACAAAAAGGAGCTAAAGAACAATTATTAAAAAAGATTGAAGAAGCTGATAATCATTTAAGAACAGGTTTTTTAGGGACTCCTTTATTATCTGAAGTTTTAGATGAAACAGGAGAAATAGATTTAATGTATAAACTTCTATTTAATGAAACTTATCCATCTTGGTTTTATTCTATCAATCAAGGAGCAACAACCATTTGGGAACGTTGGAATAGTTATAGTAAAAAAGATGGTTTTAACGCGCAAAAAATGAATAGCTTAAACCATTATGCTTATGGGGCAATTGGTGAGTGGATGTACGAAAGAATAGGAGCAATAGCTCCATTAGAAGCAGGGTATAAGACAATCAGAATTGCACCAGTACCAAAAGCACCTTTAACATCAGCATCTGCAGAATTAAACACACCTTATGGCAAAGCTGCTTCTTCTTGGAAGATAAAAGAAGGAAAGTTTATACTTAATATTACCATTCCACCAAATACTACAGCTAAGGTTTTAGTGCCTGGAATTATGGTAAGTTTTGATGAAAATGAGTTCGTCAAAAAAAGTAATCAAACAAAAGGAAACACAGAATTCTTAGTGCAACCAGGCAATTATCAATTCGTTTCAAAATTGTAATTGTATGAAGTTAAAACACTTTCTTTTTTGTATCGTTTCCGTTTTTTTGAGTTGTAAATCAAATACAAAAGAAACTAGCACCACAAAGGAATCTAAAGAACAGGTTGCTGAATTGCAATTTAATAATCCTGTAATTCGCCACGTAAGAACAGCAGATCCTTCAGCACATATTTGGAAAGATGGTAAAGTATGGATGTACACTTCTGGAGATATGGAAGGTGCTGTGAATTACAATACTATGGATGGTTATCGTGCATTTTCTTCAACAGATATGGTCAATTGGACAGACTATGGACAAGTATTACATTCCAAAGACATTCCTTGGGGAGTTTCAGGTTGGATGTGGGCACCAACAGCAATTTATAAAAATAACAAATACTATCTGCTGTATCCACATTCTGTAAAAGGTTCAAAAGATGATATGCGTTGTGGAGTTGCTGTAAGCGATGTTCCAGAAGGTCCTTTTAAAGATATTGGTTGGATTGATGGTGTTGAAGGACAGTGGTTAGATCCTTGTGTTTTTGAAGATGATGATGGTAAAGTGTATTTGTATTGGGGAGTAAGAACGCCTAAAGTAGCTCGTTTAAAAGATAATTTATTGGAGTTAGCAGAAAAGCCAAGAACAATTGATTATGGTTATAAAAATTTCTTTGAGGCTAGTTATATGCATAAAAGAAATGGCAAATATTATTTCTCTTACAATCCAGGTTTAGGTGGTTTTTACGGAATGGCAGATAATCCTTATGGACCATTTGAATACAAAGGTGCTATCAATCCAAAGCAAAGACAAGACCATCATTCTATTGTAAATTATAAAGGGCAAGATTATTTTTTTTACCATTGGCAAAATTGGAATGGAGGTTCAAAGTTTAGCAGAAATACAGCAATTGAATATTTGTATTATAATAAAGATGGTACAATACAAGAAATTTATGCAACAAAAGAAGGAGTTAAAAAATTAGAATAAAATTATTTAAAAACCATAAAATGAAAAAAATACTATTAATATGTTGCCTTACAATTGCTAGTGTAGGCACTTTACAATCTCAAAAAAAAGATCCACCTAATATTTTGGTGTTTTATATTGATGATTTAAGAGCAGAATTAGGTTGTTATGGAAGTAAAACAGCAATTACTCCAAACATAGATAAATTAGCTTCAGAAGGAATTCTCTTTAACAAAGCATATACTCAACAAGCCATTTGTGCTCCATCAAGAATGAGTACACTTACAGGTTTACGTCCAGAAAATTTAGGTATTTACAGCATATTTACACCTTTAAGAAAAGTACATAAAGATGTGGTTACTTTACCACAGTTATTTAAAGAAAATGGTTATAAAACCATAAGTACAGGTAAAGTATACCATCATTTTGCTGATGATAAAGAAAGCTGGACACAATTAGTTGCCAGACCACAAGATAGATATTTTAAACCTGAAAATTTAAAAGCTATTGCAGATTTAGAGGCAGAGGGTAAAAAAAATCCAAAAGGACCTGCACACGAAGATGCAGATGTTGCAGATGATGCATATAAAGATGGTGTTGTTGCTAACGATGCAATAAAAATGTTACAGAAATATAAAAATGATAAATTTTTATTATTTGTAGGTTTTATGAAACCACATTTACCGTTTAATGCGCCTAAAAAATATTGGGATTTACACGACAAAAATAAGTTTGATATTCCTTCTAAAGAAAAGCCAAAAGATATGTTTAGATTAGCATTAAGTGAATGGGGAGAATTAAAAGGCTATCATGGTATACCAAAAGAAGACCCTTTAAATGATGAGACGACTAGAACATTAATTCATGGCTATTATGCAGCTGTAAGTTATATGGATGCTCAAGTAGGTAAGGTTTTGCAAACTTTAGAAGAATTAGATTTACGTAAAAATACAATGATTGTTTTTATGAGTGATCATGGTTATAAAATTGGCGAATATGGTACTTGGTGTAAGCATTCTAATGTGGAAATAGATGTTAGAGTACCTTTAATAATAAGTAGAGAAACTAATTATAAAAAGAGAAATACTGGTAAAGTATCAAACGCATTAGTAGAAAATGTAGATATTTTTGCTACGCTAACAGATATTTGTGGTTTACCAAATCCTAAATCAGATGGTAAAAGTATAGTACCAGTTTTAGATAAACCAAAGAAAAAATGGGATAAAGTAGCAACAAGTTTATTTGCTAGAGGTACAAAAATTATGGGTGTTACTGCAACAGATGGAAAATGGAGATATACAGAGTGGCGAGATTCTAAATCGCATAAAATTTTACAAGCAGAATTGTACGAACATAAAAACAGTTTATTGTCTTTCGTAAACTTATCAGGTATAAAAAAATATTCTAAAGTAGAAAATAAAATGAAGATGCTTCTGGAAAAACAATTCCCAAGAAATGCACCACCTTTTCCACAAAATGACATACCTAGAAAATAATAGAAAGTTTAAAAAATATCAATATGGTATACAAAAGTGTTAAAAAACTTTTGGTTACCCTATTTCAGATTTTTAATTTTTTAACCTAAACTATTTTTACCATAGTTAAAACAATGCAAATTATGGTAGATTTAATTCATTTAGACCCAAACTCGGTTGTACCAAAGTATTTACAGATTATTGATGCTATAGTTCATCATATAACTATAGGTAATATTAAAATAGGTGATAAAATTCCATCTATTAATAAACTGAGTCAGGATATTTATTTATCTAGAGATACTGTAGAAAGAGCATACAGCGTATTAAAAAAACGAAAAGTATTAGTTACTGTTCAAGGTAAAGGCACTTATATAGCAGATACTGATTCAATAGCTAAACCAAAAGTTCTATTTTTCGTAAATAAGCTTAGTCCTTATAAAACTAAAATCTTCAATTCATTTATTAACAAATTGGGAGATAATTATAAGGTAGACTTACATAGTTATCATTCTGATGAATCACTATTTTTAGAATTAATGGAGAAATATAAATCTTCATATGACTACTTTGTAATAGCTCCTCATTTTAGAAATAATGACTTAACTCACATAAGTACTACTGAAAAAGTAACCAAGGTGATAAATAAAATACCCAAAGAAAATTTAATTTTATTAGATAATTGTGATTATGATATAAAAGGTGACTTTAATGAAGTGTATCAAGATTTTAAAAAGGATATTTTTTCTGCTCTAGAACAGGCTAAAGATAGTTTGGCCAAATATAATAAGCTAACAATTGTATACCCAAGAACTTCTTTTTATCCTTATCCTAAAAGCATTTTAGATGGCTTGCAAAATTATTGTGTCCAAAATAATTTTAAATTTGAAATTATTGAGGAGGTTACTGATGGAACAGAAGTAGAATCTAAAAATTTATTTATAACACTAGAGGATAATGATTTAGTGAAGGTTGTAAATAAAATAAGAAGTAGTAAATATAATCTTGGTAAAGATGTTGGTGTAATTTCTTATAATGATAGTCCATTAAAAAAATTGTTAGGAATAACAGTAATAACTGCTAATTTTGAATCTATGGGCAATCAAGCTGCCAATATTATTTTAGAACAGAAAAAAGGAAAAAGCAAAATTCCTATCAATATTATTAAAAGAGAATCTGTGTAAGTACTTTTCTTAGATTAAATAATAAAAGGGAGTCTATTTTTAGGCTTCCTTTTTTTATGAATTTTCTTCTCAATTAAAATGGATTCTTTAACTTAGGACATCATTTAATACTTAAAAGCTTAAATTAGTTTTTAATGAAACAGAAACTATTTTTATTACAATTAATATTTTTTACAAACTGTCTATTTACACAAGTAAGTGACTTTAATTTTAGAAATTTGAATATTTCTGAAGGGTTGTCAAACAACACTATTTCATCAATATATGAAGATAAATTTGGGCAAATATGGTTAGGCTCAAATAACGGATTAAATAAATACAATGGAAAAGAATTTACAGTTTACAGAAATATTCCAGGAAATAAATTTAGCATTAGTAATAGTACCGTAAATGATATTCTAGTTGATAAAGATGGATATATATGGGTAGGAACCATCAATGGACTTAATAAATATGATCCAGAGAAAAATCTTTTTACTCGCTATTATAGAAGACCTTCAAATAGATTTTCTTTAACCAATAGCTTAATTATTTGTAGTCTAGAAATGCCTAAAGGTAATATTTGGTTTGGTACAGGAAATGGAGTTTCAATTTATAACAAAAAACAAGAAAGATTTAAACGATTTTTACAAGGCGATTCTAATAAAACTACTCGAGCAATTAATGATATTTATCGAGACAAAAAAAACCGAACTTGGCTAGCTACTAACACAGGTATAATTAAAGTAGTTTTAGATGAAAATAAAAAATTTGTCGTCAAAGAATACACAATTAATCCTAAAAGAACAAACTTTAGTGTTAATAGCATTTTACAAATTACTCCAGATTTAATTGGTCTAGGTACTAAGTTTGATGGCTTTCTATATTTTAATACAAATACAGAAAAATTCATTGAACCAAAAGAACTAGATATACTCAAAAGATTAGATGTTAGAGATTTAGAGTTCGATAATGATAAAAATTTGTGGTTAGGTACAAATAAAGGTCTTTTTATAATAACACCTGAAAAGGAAATCATTTCAATAAAAAAAAGAACTCAGAAAGGTAATAAAGGAATCCGTAGTTTCATTAGAAAAATTTATAAAGATAAAAATGGAATAATATGGTTGGGTACTCAAAATCAAGGGGTAATTACATGGGATAAATCATATCAGAATTTTTCACACTTTAAAAATGATAATTTAGATAATAATATTACTATTGATATTGTAACTGATAATAGGAATAATATATATTTTGGTACAGAGGGTGGTGCCATAAATGTGTTAAATCCTAAAGGACAAATCGATGAAATTTACCATATAAATGGTTCGATTAAATCAATTTGCTATTACAAAGGTAAATTATTAATAGGAACACAAAACCAAGGTATTTTAACGTATGATATTGAGCTAAACTCAATTCGTAATGATTTGATATCTAAAGATTTGAATGGTTTGTTGCAGAATGTTATTATTTATGATATTAAAATAGATGCTAATAATAAATTACTTATTGGAACCTTTGGAAATGGTCTTGTCACATATAATTTATTAAATAAAAAAATTGAATCTTTTACCAGATCTAGAATTGCAACTAATATCGTTAAAAGTATTGCCATAGATAAAAATGACAATGTAGTAATAGGAGGTCTAGGAGGTGTTACTAAAATAGAATTCAACCATAATAAAGGTCCAGAATTTAACAATTATTTTACTGATAAGATTTTCACAACTTTTAACGTAAATGTAGTATTTAATGATACTAATAATGTTAATTGGGTAGGAACAAACACTAGAGGTTTATTCCGTATTGAAGGAAAAAAAATAGAACACGTTAGAATGCTTGCTCGAAATAAGTTTTCAACAGTTAATTCTATTTTAGAAGATAATAAGGGAAATTTATGGTTAAGTACAGATAGAGGAATTCTAAAATACAATCCAAAAACTAAAAAAAATTTTTTATACAATCAAAACAATATTCTTGTAAATAATGATTTTAGGCCAAATTCAGGTTTAGGTATTGGTAATCAGTTGTATTTTGGACATTTAGATGGTGTTACCACATTTAATCCTGAAAAAATTATTAGAGTAAAGAAGGTTCCAAAAGTTATATTATCAGAATTAAAAATTAAAAATGAAAAAGTTACTATTAATGGAGATGATGGTATATTATCTAAAGATTTGAAATATACTAATGTTTTGAAACTAGATCATTATAACTCTAATTTTTCCATTAGTTATGCGCTTCCAAATTATTTGAATTCTTCTGGTAATAGATATGCTTATCGTTTGCAGGGTTTAGATGATACCTGGATGTATACCAAACAAACAGAAGCGTTTTTTACACTGCAAAATGCTGGCACCTATGAATTTCAGGTTAAAGGTGCAAATCATGAAAATTTTTGGAATAATAAACCTACTAAAATTAAGATAATTATTCTTCCTGCACCATGGAAAACTTGGTGGGCTTATTCAATATATGTAATACTGCTTTTTTCTGTGTTTTATAGCATTATGTGGTTTGCACAGTCTAAGTCAAGATTAAAAGATAAGTTAGAACTTGAATATATTGCTCATAAAAAAGACGAAGAATTAAACAAAGCAAAACTCCAGTTTTTTACAAACATTTCCCATGAGTTTAGAACTCCATTAACACTTATTACAGCCCCTCTACAGAATATATTAACCAATTTTACAGGTTCAAGTGATACATACAAAAAATTAAAAATAATTGAAAGTAGCACAAATCATCTGTTAAGATTAATCAATAGATTAATGGATTTTAGAAAGCTAGAAAGTAACCAATTTCAATTAGAAGCTGCTAAAGGAAATATCGTTAAATTTTTACATGAAATCTACTTATCTTTTACAGAACATGCAAAAGACGGAAACTATACCTATACCTTTTTGCCATCAGATGAGGAGATTTTGGTGTATTATGATCGATATAAATTAGAGCGAGTATTTTATAATCTAATTTCAAACGCATTCAGATACACAGATAAAGGAGGAACTATTATTGTGCGTATAAAACAAGAGCATAAAGAAGTTGTAATAGAGGTAGAAGACTCTGGAATTGGTATTTTAGAAGAATACAAAGACAAAATTTTTGATCGTTTTTTTGAAGTTGCTGTACATAAACAATCAAAGGCAGAATATTTTAAAGGTACAGGTATTGGGCTTTCTATAGCTAAGAATATTGTAAAACTGCATCGTGGAGATATTATTGTTGAAAATGTGAAACCTCAAGGAGCAAAATTTTCAGTCAACTTAAAATTAGGTAAAAAGCACCTATCTGGAAAAGAAATTGTAAAAGACTTTAAGAAAAGTGACGATGTTTCCCAGTATGTGACTCAAATAGATGTCTCAGAATATGAAAATAAAGATTTCGAAGAATTAATTTTAGAAGAAAAAACTCATACAATTCTTATTGTTGAAGATAATGTGGTGTTAAGATCCTTCATAAAGGAAATTTTACAGAAAAACTACAATATTCTGCAAGCCGAAAACGGAGAAGAAGCTTTTAGTATGGCTAAAAAACATCTTCCAGATTTAATAATTAGCGATGTTGTTATGCCTAAAATGGTAGGTACAGAATTATGTGCTAAAATAAAGAAAACATTAGCAACAAGCCATATACCTGTTATTTTGTTAACATCAAGAACATCCTTAGTTTACAAGTTTGAAGGCTTAGAAAGTGGAGCTGATGACTACATTACGAAGCCTTTTAATCTAAAAGAGTTCAAACTAAAGATTAACAATATTTTAGAGTCAAAACAAAATTTAAAAAATAAGTTTATAACAGATAGTAGTTTTGAATCTTTGGATGTTTCTTTGACTTCATTAGATCAAAAATTGTTAGAAAAAGCTTTTCAAATAGTAAAAGATAATATTTCTAATCAAGATTTTAATATTTCTCAGTTTTCGGAAGATTTGGGGGTGAGTCGTTCAATGCTTTTTACTAAAATAAAAGCTTGGGCAGATGCTACTCCTAATGATTTTATACAGGAAATAAGATTAAGTCATGCTGCTAAGCTTTTAGAAATTAATGATCTTAATATTTCAGAAGTGAGTTATAAGGTTGGTTTTAAAAGGCCTAAATATTTTAGCCAATGTTTTAAAAAGAAGTTCGGGTTAACACCATCAGAATATTCTAATAAATTCAACAAAAATGGTGTTTAGAATTTAGCTAGTCTATATACATAACACTACAGGATTATTTTTCAGTTTATTAAAACTAAGTTTGATTTTTATGGCATAAAAGTCAAACCAAAAAATGAAAAATATACTATTTACCATATTGCTTCTAATCTTTGTTAGTTCCTTTAATGCACAACGAATTGAAACAAATTTTAATAATAATTGGAACTTTATTTTAGAGGATAACCCTAAATTTTCTCAAGAAAACTATGATAATTCAACTTGGAAAAATCTTAATGTTCCTCATGATTGGTCATTTGAAAAAGGTGTTCGTAAAGGTGGAGATCAAGGTCAAGGTGGTGGTTATCATGATGGTGGAATTGGTTGGTATAGAAAGTATTTTGAAGTAAAAAAAGAAAGTCTTTCAAAAATAACATACATCAATTTTGATGGCGTGTATATGAATAGTGAAGTTTGGATTAATGGCAATTACATTGCTAAAAGACCTTATGGATACATTAGTTTTAGATATGATATTTCTAAATATTTAAAAGAAGGACAAAATACAATTGCAGTTAGAGTAGATAATGCTTTAGAACCTTCTGCAAGATGGTATCATCCTTGTGGAATTTACGCGCCTGTAAAATTAATTGAGGTAAACAAAACCCACATTCAACCTAATAGTATTTTTATAAAAACACCTTTCATAACTAAAAATAAAGCACAAGTTGTGGTTGATGCTGCAATTAATGGATCAATTAAAAAGTTGAAATATGAAGTAAAAATCTTTTCTCCAGAAGGAAAAGAGTTAACCAATAAATGTGAAAAATTAAATGCATCAAACCCTAGTTATCAATTTGAAATAGAAAATCCACAATTATGGAGTCCAGAAAGTCCAGTTTTATACAAAGCTGTCACTCAAATTCTAAAAGGCAAAAAAGTAATCGATGAAATAGAAACCACATTCGGATTCAAAACTGTAAAATGGGATACAAATACAGGTTTTTGGTTAAATGGAGAAAATGTAAAACTAAAAGGTGTTTGCGAACATTGGGAAGGTGGTCCTGTTGGTGGTGCTTGGACAAAACCTTTGTTACGTTGGAAATTACAGTCTTTAAAAGATATGGGCATCAATGCCATTCGTCCTTCTCACAATCCAACTCCACCAATGTTTTATGATATTTGTGATGAAATTGGTTTGTTGGTTATGGATGAAATTTTTGACGGTTGGCACAAAAAAGCACCTCAAGATTATGGCAAACAAGCCTTTGATGAATGGTGGAAACGCGATGTAAAGGAATGGATTACAAGAGACAGGAATCACGCAAGTATTTTTGTTTGGAGTTTAGGAAACGAAACGCATAGTGATGTTGCCCCAGAAATGGTGGAATTTGGAAGAAGTTTAGATCCAACAAGATTGTTTACATCAGGAGCAGGAAATCCAGAAGATATGGATATTGAAGGTGTAAATGGTGGTTCTGAAACCAAATCGTTTATAGATAGTAAAATTCAAAAAGGACTAGAAAAACCATTCATTTCTACAGAAGCACCACATACTTGGCAAACTAGAGGGTATTACAGAACCCAAACTTGGTGGAGAGACAATGAATTACCAGGAACTTACGAATTGCCAAATTTAACTGAAAAAGAAATTTTCTTTTACGAGGGCATCAATCCTAAAAATTGGAGAAACAGAAAACAAAGTTTCAATTCGTCTTATGACAATGCAACTGTAAGAGTTTCTGCAAGAAAATATTGGGAAGTTGTACGTGACAATCCTTGGCATAGTGGAAATTTTAGATGGACAGGTTTCGATTATTATGGAGAAGCTGGTTTAGTTCACGGAGGTTTGCCTTTCAATTTATTTATGGGAGGAGCTCTAGATGTAGCAGGTTTTAAAAAGGATCTGTTTTACTTCTATCAAAGTCAATGGACCAAAGAAACAATGATTCATATGTTGCCTCATTGGTCGCATCCAAGAATGGAAAAAGGAACTCTAATTCCTGTTTGGGTATATTCAAATGCAGATGAAGTAGAGTTGTTTTTAAACGGAAAATCCTTAGGAAAAGACAAACCAGGAACCATTTGGAACGAAATGCAATGCGAATGGATGGTGCCTTATGAAGAAGGAAAATTAGAAGCAGTAGCTTATATTGATGGAAAGGAAGTAAGAAGAACTTCGTTTACAACAAGTAAGCAACCATCAAAACTAAAAACTTCTATTGAAAAATTAGCAGCAGAAGATAGTTTTACTACAAGTTACATCATCACTTCAGAAAGTTTAGATGCAGATGATAATTTATATCCTTATGGAGAAAACAAAGTTTATTATGCTATTCAGGGTGATGTTAAGAAAATTTCCATGGAAAATGGAAATCCTATTGACCAAACAAGTAGAACAAAATCAGATTTTAGAGCGCTGTTTTTTGGAAAAACGAGATTGTTTTTAAGAGCGTTGCCAAAGGCTAAAAAAGCTTCAATTATTATTACATCCATTTTAGGTGATAAAGCATTATACACTTCAAATAAAATTTCTATTGATGCAAAACTGATTTCAGTTTTCGGAGAAAAAGCAGCTTCTAACTTAGAAATATTGTATACCATTAATGGTGATAACCCTGAAACAAAAGGCCTTGTTTACAAAGGTTCATTTGTTATTAATGTTAACACAACAGTAAAAGTGATCATCAAACAAAATGGAAAAACAGTACTTACGTTATCTGAAACCTTTGGTGAAAATGAAGGTTTATTTTGGGGTGATGAACATTCTAAAGATATGTGGATTGGTAGAGGTATAAATATTTCTGCAGAAGAAGGAATTTTAAAAGGCAATGCAAAAGCAAGTTCAAAAGCTAGAAGATTTAAAGGAACTGGTTTTGTAACTTTTGATAATAAAGAAGGTTCTGTAGAATTTTATCAAGAAAATGATGGTGAAGCAGGAGATTATAGCATTCGTTTTAGGTATATGCATAATAATGTTGGAAAAATGCATCCAATGAAATTGTTTGTAAATGATGAATACATCAGAACTTTAAAATTTAAACCCACAGGTGGTTGGGAAAAAGAATGGAAGTTTGTGCCTACAATCATCACTTTAAAAGGAGGAGCAAACAGCATTCGATTAGAAACTGCAGGAGAAAGTGGACCTTATATTGATGAACTATTTATAGATTAAAATGGTAATACCTAAGTTGTTTTTTAATGCTACCAATACCTTTGGTCTTATGAAAAAGATTGTGTTCTTAATGGTATTTTTAGGTTCACAGCTTTATGCTAAGGAGGTGAAAGATTTACAGTGCGAATCAAAAACAACTCCAACAGGTATTGTTATCAATAAACCTCATTTTAGTTGGACTTTTATCGGTGATGCTAAAAGTCCAAAACAAGGAGGATATAGAATTATGATGGCAACTTCGCCTGAAAAATTAAAATATCCAGACCTTTGGGATTCAGGGCCAACAAGTTCATCACAATCTAAAGACATACAATATTCAGGAGCACCTTTAAAAAACGGACAACGTGTGTATTGGAAGGTCATTATTTGGGGAAATAATAGAGGTGCAGTGCATAGTGAGGTAACTTGGTTTGAAATGGGAAAAATAAAGAATCCTGAAAAAGCATTTCAGCCAAATGTTTTTTCTAAATCTAAAAAAGGTGTAACAAAAATCAATATAAATTGTAAAGATAAAGGCAGAACTTTTGAAGGAATTGGAGCAGTTAGTGCAGGTGCTTCCACAGATTTATTATACGATTATGTAGATCCTGTTAGAAGTCAAATTTTAGACCTTTTGTTCAAACCAAAATTTGGTGCGGCTTTTCAACATTTAAAAGTAGAAATGGGTGGAGGAGAAAATTCCACTTGTGGATCAGAACCTTCACACGCATTTACCAAAGAAGAAGTGAAAAACCCTGTTTCTAGAGGATATGAATTTTGGTTGATGAAAGAAGCCAAAAATAGAAATTCAGATATGATTCTTGAATATCTGCCTTGGAGTTTTCCTGGGTGGTTAAAACCAAATATTTATACGCAAGAATCTGCAGATTATTTTGTTGCTTTTTTAGATGTTGCCAAAAAACAATGGGATTTAGACATAGATTGGGTATCTGCAGCAGAAAACGAAAATGATACAGATCGCGATTGGTTGGTAAACCATATGAGACCTACTTTAGATGCTCGAGGTTATCAAAACGTAAAAATTCAAGGACCAGATGATAATAGTGGCGATTGGAAAATATTTAATGATTTAGAAAAAGACAAGGCCTTTGATAATGTAATAGAAGCTGTAGGTTATCATTACGTAACTGGAAGAGAATTTACGGATAATATGGTTGATGGTCGAGGAAGACCAACAACAACAAAGGCAAAACAATCAGGAAAACCACTTTGGGCTAGTGAAGATTGGAGTTGGACAGGTAAAGATTGGGGTGGTGCAGGAGCTTTAAATTTAGCACGATTATATAACAAATTTTACATTCGAGATCAAATAACAAAAACATTGATTTGGGCACCAATTGGTTCTATTTATAAGTCTGTAACTTGGGATAAAGCAGGTGCTATGAAAGCCAATGAACCTTGGAGTGGTTATTATGAAGTTTGGCCAACAATTTGGGCAACTGCACATACAACACAATTTGCAACGCCAGAAAATTGGCAATATTTAGACGAAGGGTGTGGTTTGTTTGATGCATCTACATATAAAGGAAGTGTGGTTACGCTTAAAGATAAAAACAGTGCCAATTGGAGTATGATTATTTGTACTGAAGATTCAGAAACGTTAGAAGTAAACATCCAAAAAGGCTTGGCAAATGAAAAAGTATATGTTTGGAAATCTGACTCAGAAAATCAATTTGTAGAACTAGCCAGTATCATCCCTAAAAAGAAGTCATTTACCATTCAACTCGATCCTAAAAGTATCTATTCACTAACCACAACAACAGGTCAACAAAAAGGAACTTATGAAATTCCTAAGTCTAGAGCATTTCCATTTCCATATAAAGAAGATTATGAAGACAGAAAGGTTGGTGATTTACCAAAATATCACTCAGATCAAAAAGGAAGTTTTGAAATTGCTTTAAAAGAAGATGGAACCCATTGTTTAAAACAAGTTGCTCCAGAAGCTGGTTATGATTGGATGCGAATTTATAGAAGACCCAATATAAAACCACATACGTTAATAGGTGATTTCAATTGGAGAAACTATACCTGTAGTGTAGATGTTTTAATAGCAGGTGGAAATGTAGAATTAGGTGGACGAGTAAAAGGTAGCTTTTTGAACGGTTATCGATTTATGATAGCAAAAAACGGTAGTTGGAAGTTAATACATAACAAGAAAACTTTATCCAAAGGAAATATTGACGGTTTTGATGGTTCCATATGGCATCAATTAAAAATAAAACTCCAAGATAAAAACGTTGAGGTTTTTGTTGATAACAAATCTGTAACTAAAGCAAATCACATTGTTAGTAGTGGTTATGTTTCTTTTGCGAGTTCTTATCATCATAATCTTTTTGATAATTTAGAAATAACAGCAAATGATTAAAAATTTAATAGTCTTATTTCTCATAATTTGTTTTAGCAACTGTAATTCTGCGCAAGATATCTCAGGAAAAATAAGAGTTATAGAATATCAGGATTTGGAAAATCAAAAAAATCTGATCAAAAACGGTGATAAAAAAGCAGTTGATAGTTTCAATAAGCTGATTAAACAAGCTCATAAATTATTAGAATGTAAACTTTTTTCTGTAGTAAATAAAACTGGAGTTCCACCAAGTGGAAACAAACACGATTATATGAGTATTGGCCCTTATTGGTGGCCAAATCCAAATTCAGAAAATGGTTTGCCTTATATCAGAAAAGATGGAGAAATAAACCCAGAAACCAGAAATAATGCCACAGATTATGTAGAGAAAAATAACTTTATTTCTACTGTAAAAACACTTACTAAGGCATACTATTATAGTAATGATAAGAAATATGCTGATAAAGGAATGCAACTTATTAAAGCTTGGTTTTTAGACGATACAACTAAGATGAATCCGAATGTAAATTTCGGACAATATGTTCCAGGACGATCAGAGGGAAGGTGTTTTGGTATTCTAGAATTTAAAGGAATTGAGGGAGTGCTAAAATTTTTAGAATTAACAAAAGACCAAAACATTCTTGATAAAAAAATAGAAAAAGGGATGCTAAATTGGCTTACTGAATATGCAAATTGGTTACAAAAAAGCAAACTTGGTAAAAAAGAAGCCACTAGAGAAAATAATCACGGAACTTATTATGATATTCAATTGCTGAATATTTTGTTGTATTTAAATCGAATTGAAGAGGTAAAAGAGTATCTAACAACAATTACAACAGCAAGAATATTTCAACAAATTGAGCCAGATGGAAGTCAGCCTAAAGAACTTGCCAGAACAAAATCGTATTCATATACAGTTATGAATTTGAGCGGATTTTTAGAGCTCGTAAAATTAGGACAAAAAGTTGGTGTAAACCTGTGGAATGTGGCATCTGAAGATGGCAGAAGTATCAAAAAAGGATATCAATATATGTTGCCTTATCTCACTAAGGAAAAAGAATGGAAGCTTCCGCAAATTGTAGATAAAAAGCATTCTGAAGATAAGTTAATTTCAGATTTAAAATATATTAAACGAGATTTAAATGATAACTCTTTTGACAAAGCACTTGATTTAATTAAAAATAAATAATCTACCAATGAGAAACAGAAACTTCCTTTTTGTATTTATTCTAGCTGTGTTTGGTCTATTTATACAATGTAAAAACACTACAAAAGGTTCTAAGATAAAAGTTGATTTGGTAGCAGGATTTCAAAATCCACCAAATCAAGCCAAAGCCAGAACTTGGTGGCATTGGATAAGTGGAAACATTTCTAAATCAGGCATCACAAAAGATTTAGAAGCAATGAAGTCTGTGGGTATTCAAGAAGCGCAATTATTCAATGTGCATTTGGGTTTTCCAAAAGGCGGAATTACCTATTTAAGCGAAGAATGGCTAGATTTATTTCATTTTGCAGCGTCAGAAGCAAAACGTTTAGATTTAGAATTGGCATTTCATAATAGCGCAGGTTGGTCTTCTTCTGGTGGACCTTGGGTTACCGAAGAAAATGCAATGCAAACTGTAGTTTTTAGTGAGCTTATTGTTGACGGAGAACAAGATTTTAAAGGTAAAATTCCCAAACCTAAAATTAAATTTAGTTACTACAAAGACATTGCTGTTTTAGCGTTTCCTAAACCTAAAAAAGCTGTAAAAATTGATGGATTAGATTATAAAATATTATCAGATAGAATCAGAAATCATTTGTTGCCAGATACTAAGGAAATTCCAAAGAATGCTGTTGTACAAAAAGAAAGTATTATAGACATTACTTCTAAGTTGAATAAAGAAGGAATTTTAGAATGGAAAGTACCAAAAGGAGAATGGGTAATTCTACGAATTGGACATACGCCAAATGGCGCAAAAAATAGACCAGCTGTAGATGGTGGTCATGGTTTAGAAGTAGATAAAATGTCTAAAGTTGCATTAGATAATTATTGGAACAAAGGTGTACAGCCCATTTTAAATAAATTAGGAGATTTAGTAGGAGAAACTGTAAACAATTGTTTGATTGATAGTTACGAAGTAGGTTCGCAAAATTGGACTGCAGGTTTTGAGCATCAATTTAAAGAACTAAGAGGATATAATTTAACATCGTATTTACCAACTTTAGCAGGCTATTATGTAGAAAGTGGAGAAATTACAGAGCGTTTTCAATGGGATTTTAGAAGAACTATTGGCGATTTAATTGCTGAAAACTATTATGGATATTTTGCAGAATTGTGCCATAAAAACAAATTAAAATTTTCTGTAGAACCTTATTGGGGGCCTTTTGATAATATGCAAGTTGGTGCAAAAGGCGATATTGTAATGTGCGAGTTTTGGAGTGGAGGTTATCCGTTTTTTGATTCGTCAAAATTTGTGTCTTCTATTGCTCATTTAAACGGAACTAGTATTGTTGGTGCAGAATCCTTTACAGGAATTGGAGGTTGGGACAAACACCCAGCAACTATAAAATCTATTGGCGATAAAGCTTGGGCAGAAGGCATTACACGTTTTATATTTCATTCGTACGTGCATCAACCTTGGGATATTGGACCAGGAATGGCGCTAAGTTATCACGGTTTTGATTTTAATCGTTTGAATACTTGGTGGAAGCAAAGCAAAAGCTATCTAGATTATATCGCTAAATCGCAATATTTATTACAACAAGGCACTAATGTTGCAGATGTATTGGTGTTTACTGGAGATTCTTCTCCAAACACCGCTTTTTTATTACCAGAGTTGAAGAAATCTGGTTATGATTATGATTTGATTGGAGCCAATAAACTAGCAGAATTATATGTAAAAAAAGGAAAAATCGTTACGAAATTTGGTGTAGCCTATGAAGTGTTACTTTTACCAGAAAGTGATTGGATAACGCCTAAAACCTTAAAAATAATAGAGGCTTTGGTTAAAGATGGAGCCAAAATTATTGGGAAAAAACCAAAACAATCTCCAAGTTTAACCAATTATCCACAGAACGATGTTGTTATTAATAATACTGCTAAAAAACTTTGGGATTCTAATTCGATTAAGGATATTTCAATCAATCAATTTTTAGAAGAAAATAAAATTACACCAGATTTTTCAGTTGATAAAGGCAGTAAAGACGACATTAGTTTTATTCATAGAAAAACAGCAGAAGCAGATCTTTTTTTTATCGCCAATACAAAAAAAGAAAGCAGAGTAATAGTTGGAAGATTTAGAATAAAAGACAAACAACCTGAACTATGGAATGCAGAAACAGGAGATATTAAAAAAGTAGTTGTTTGGAAAAGTAATGAAGATGGAACCATAAGTATTCCTTTAAATTTAGATAGTGAACAATCCATTTTTGTCATTTTTAAAGAAAATTCAGAAGATAAAAATCACATTGTAAAAGCTGATGTAAAATTAGAAAAACCAACACCAACACCTTTATCCAACTTAAAAATAGTCAAAGCAGAATATGGTAATTTTTTACAAGAAGGATTGATAGATATTACAGATAAAGTAGAAAAAGTTGTAAAAAACGGAAAAGTAAACTTTAAAATGTCTAGAGCCTTTTGCGATTGTGACCCTGCAATGGGGTATGTAAAAGAGTTTAGAATGGAATATCAAATTGGTGATAAAGTCGAACATATTCATGCTGAAGAAAGAGAGGTAGTTAGCATTGATGCTGGTAATCAATCACTCAAAATAATTTCTGCGGTATTTGGCAAATTCAAAGCAGAAACCAAAGGAGTTCCTAAAAACTTTGAAGCTTTTGATGTTACCGAAAACATTCAAAAACAAGTAAGTACGGGTAATTTGAACATTAAAATTACTGACAATTTAGTTGGAGGAAAAACTCTTAAAAACCAAAACAATTTCTTAAAAATCACTTTTGAAACTGATGGAAATTTAAGAACCGCTATAATTCCAGAAGGCGAATTTTTGAACTTAAACAGATCTGAACCTTCTTCAGAAATATACAAGGATAATGGTAATATCATTTGGAAAGCACCTTTTTCTGGAAGTTTATCCTATACAACTTCCTCAGGAAAATCAAAAAAAGTAGCTGTAGAAGTTCCAAAACCTATTGAGCTTTCAAAGGATTGGCAAGTTACTTTTCCTTTAAAAAACGGATCATCAATTAAAAAGAATTATAAAACATTAAAGTCTTGGTCAGAAGCTTCTGAAGAAGAAATTCAATATTTTTCTGGAACTGCGATTTATGAAAAGGAATTTACGCTAACTAAACAACAATTAGGAAAAGAATATGCTTATGAATTGGATTTAGGCAGTGTTTCAATAATTGCAGAAGTTTTTATCAACAATAAAAAAGTAAGCACTTTGTGGAAAGCACCTTTTAGAGTAGCTATTGATGATTATCTAAAAAAAGGCAATAATAGGTTAAAAATAAAAATCACCAATTTATGGGTAAATCGTTTAATTGGGGATGAAAAACACCCTTTAGATTACAAACGAAGAGGTACAAAAACCAAAGTCCTTCCTAGTTGGTTGTCAAATCCAGAAACTCGCAATTCTAAAAGACAAACCTTCTCCTCTTGGAAACATTGGAGTAAAAATGATGAATTAAAAATTTCTGGACTTTTAGGCCCTGTAAAGATTCAATTTTATAAAAAAGTAAAGCTTTAAAATGATACTAAATAAACACTTTTTCAAAATACTATTTATTTGTTTTTGTTTTTTAGGATGTGCATCAAGAACTAATGATACCAGAGTAAATAAAGAAGAAAATCAAATGGTTGACTACTTTGCAGACAACGGTTTTGGAAATGCAGTTGCTATTGTACAACATCCATCAGGAGTATATCATAAAGGAATAACTTATGTGGCGTATCAAGGTTCCTTAGAAGACCCTTATGTAGCCTCTTATAATCATAATACAAAAGAATGGAAAGGTCCATTTAAAGCTGGAGTTAGCCAAATGGGTAAAGATCCAAATCGAAAGAAAAAGATAGATAATCATGGCAAGCCAGCACTTCTTATAGATGATGCAGGATATATTCATATTGCATTTGGAGGTCATGGAGGAACACGTGAAGATGGAGACAATCCTTTAGGAAATCATCATTATGGAAAAAACCTACATGCAGTTTCTAAAAAACCTTTAGACATTTCTGCTTGGGAAACCTTAGATAATATTTCCATATTTGGTACCTATAGCCAGTTTGTAAAAATGGATAATGGAGATATTTATTTGTTTTATAGACATGGAGCGCATAGAAGTAATTGGGTATATCAAAAATCTACAGACAATGGAGTTACTTTTAACGAGCCAGTTTCCTTTTTAAAACATAAACGTCAGCAAAAAATAGAAGCTGAAGATTCTTGGTATCCTTGGGTAAGTAAAGGAAATGGAGATGATATTATTGTAGCATTCGATTATCATATTTGCAGAGACAACAAAAATAGTCAAGATGTAAGAGGACACATTCCAGAAAGGCATAATTTGTATTATATGGTTTTTGATACAAAAAAAGATATTTGGAAAAATGTTAAAAATGAATCATTAGAAATGCCTTTAACTAAAGAAATGGCAGACGAAAAAGCACTGGTAAATAAGATACCAAACGATTGGACTTTTCAGGCGATTGCAGATGTAGATCCTAATGGAAATCCGCAAGTTATTGTGCTAGTTGGGCCAGATATTGGTGCTAAAAGAAGCGGTCCAAAACGATTACAACACTATAGATGGAATGGACAAGACTGGTTGCAAAGTAAGAATACTGATTTGCCTAGAGGAAATGGAGATTTGGAAGTAACATCAGCAAAAGAAGTAAGTATTTATTTAGAAAGTGAAACAAACGATGATGTTGGCGAAATAAGCAGATGGGATAGTTTTGATGGAGGAGCTTCTTTTAAAAAGAACCAAGTATTTTTAAGTATAGAAAATTCAGGATTTGTAATTTCTGCGCTTATTGATAACTCACATCCTGATGCTAGAATTATTGTTGGGCAAAAAGAAGAAGGCTCAGATTTTAGAAAAATGTATCTTGTAGGAGATAATGGACCCATAAAACGAAATAAAAAAGAATCAATACTTGAAAAACCAATAATAAAACAAACCAACAAATAATAAATCTAACCTAAAATGAAAACGATTAAAAAAATATATTTAGGAATATTTGCATTAAGCATTTTAATTTCTTGTGGAAAAGAAACTAAAAAAGAGACAGAAAGTACGTCTAGTAAAGCGCAAAATCAACCCAATATTGTATTCATTTTGTCTGATGATCAATCTTGGACAGATTATAGTTTTATGGGTGATGAAAATATAGAAACCCCAAGAATAGATAAATTCGCTTCTGAAAGTTTAGCTTTTGAAAAAGGTTATGTACCCACACCTTTGTGTTCACCTTCTTTGGCAACAATTATAACAGGTTTATATCCCAAAGATCATGGGGTTTTAGGAAATGATAAGGTCTATGATCGTATAAAAGGAGATCGTAAAACAAGTCAGAAAAATAGGGCAGAAGCATACAAACCTATCATTTCAGCATTTGAAAAACAAACCACATTGCCAGAAATGTTAAAAGAAAAAGGCTACTTGTCTTTTCAAACAGGAAAATGGTGGCATGGAAACCACAAAGTTGGTGGTTTTGATTATGGAATGACTCATGGAAATCCTAAAAGAGGAGGAAGACATGGAGATTATGGTCTTAAAATAGGAAGAGAGGGTTTAGATACCATCAACAATTATGTAGATTTAGCATTAAAGGAGAAGAAACCTTTCTTTTTATGGTATGCACCTTTTTTACCTCACAGACCTCATAATCCACCAAAGCATTTGTTCGAAAAATATAAAAAGAAAACAGACTCTGAGTATTTGGCAAAATATTGGGCAATGATAGAGTGGTTTGACGATTCTTGTGGTCAATTATTCGATTTAATAGAAGAAAAAGGATTGACCGAAAACACACTTTTTGTTTACGTGTGTGACAATGGCTGGAAACAAAATCCTGATAAAAGTGGGTATATGTCAGATTCTAAAAGAGCTCCATATGATATGGGAATTCGTACACCAATCATGTATAAATGGGCAGGTAAAATTACTCCAAAGATGGATAATAAAACTGTGGTAAGTAGTATAGATATGATACCTACAGTTTTAGATATTTTAAATATAAAAAAACCTGACAATTTACCAGGAATAAGTGTCTTAGACACAGAAGCATTAAATAAGCGTAAAGGTATTTTCGGAGAAGTGTATGCACACGATTTTGACACGATTGAAAATAGTATGTTTTACAATATGGCTATTTTCCCTCCTTACAAAATTATCGTTCCAGATCCAGTTAGAAAGAAAGGTGAAGTTGTTCAATTGTTTAATATAAATGAAGACCCTTATGAGAAAAAAAATATTGCAGCAAGTAATCCTGAAATTGTAAAAGAATTAAAAGAAAAAATAGCAGGATTTAGAGCTAATTAAAGAATTTGAAAAGATGAAAAAAAGTATTTTATTATTGGTTTTATTGGTGAGTCTATTTTCCTGTAAACAAGAAAAAACTGATCAAAAGAAAAATTTAACTTCAAAACCAAATGTACTTTTTATTGCTGTTGATGATTTAAACAATTGGATTAGTCCAATTCAAAATTTTTCAAATGTAAAAACGCCCAATTTTGATAAACTTGCAAAAATGGGCGTTACATTCACAAACGCTCACGTGCAAGCTCCATTATGTGGGCCTTCAAGAGCTTCTTTAATGACGGGTTTACGTCCGTCAACCACTGGTATTTATGGAATGACTCCAGACAATCAAATCCGAAGAAAAGATAACCCTGCAACAAAAGACATTACGTTTTTGCCAGAATATTTTGAGCAAAATGGGTATCATACTATGGGAATTGGAAAGTTATTTCATATTCACGCTCCAGATAGTGTTTTTAATGAATCTGGAGGACGTGTAAGAGGTTTTGGGCCTTATCCAAAAAAGCGTTTTGTTTGGGATGGTTTTGGAACATCAAAATCTAAAAAAGAAAAATACGGAAGAACAAGTACAGATTGGGGCGCTTTTCCAGAAAATGATACTTTAATGCCAGATCATCAATCTGTAAATTGGGTTGCAGAACGTTTACAAAGAGATTACGAAAAACCATTTTTTATGGGGCTTGGTTTTTTACGAGTTCATGTGCCTTTGTATGTGCCTCAAAAATGGTTCAATTTATATCCTTTAGATAAAATTGAAACACCACCTTACAAAGCAGATGATTTAAATGATATCCCAAATGTTGGAATGCAAATTAACGATTTACCAATGATGCCATCAACAGAATGGGCAAAAGAAAGTGGTGAATGGAAAAAAATTGTTCAGGCATATTTGGCGTGTATTAGTTATGTAGATTTCGAATTAGGTCGTGTTTTAGACGCTTTAGAAAGTAGTAAATATGGAAACAATACGATTATCGTTTTGTGGTCTGATCACGGATATAGATTAGGAGAAAAAGGAACATTTGCAAAACACGCACTTTGGGAAACAGCAACTAAAGGGCCTTTGCTGTTTGCAGCTCCAAATTTGCCAAAAGGAAAGAAAGTTAAGTCACCAGTTGAAATGTTGTCTATTTATCCAACTTTGTTAGAATTGAGTGGTTTGCCAGCTTACAAAAGAAACGAAGGGAATAGTTTAGTGGCTATGATGCAAAATGATTCAGGAATTGACAACTCTTATGCTTTGACAACTTTTGGTATGAACAATCACGCCGTAAAAAAAGATGGTTTTAGGTATATTCAATATGAAGATGGAACTCAAGAATTTTACGACCATAGCATAGATCCTAATGAATGGAATAATGTAGCGAACAATCCTAAATACAAAGCACAAATTGAAGAAATGAAAAAGCTTTTGCCACAAACAAATGCAAAATGGGATGCAAAATCCAATTACACATTTCAACCTTATTTTGTGGAGCAAAAAGCTAGAATTGATAGTAATTAAATCCAGAAATTATATTAAAATTTAAGATTTAATAAGGGTTTTTTATTAAAGAATAATTTATTCAGTACAGAACAGGATAATAAATCTTTAATATTAAACTACTTTGCATATTATATAGGTTTAAATAGCTACCTATAAAATCCAATTTTAAAATGAAAAAAAATCTTGTTTTAGTACTGTTTGCTTTTTTCTTTTCAAGCATAAATGCTCAAGTTCAAATGTCCACAGATTTTACAGATGATGCTAATAAAAAAGAACCTCTGCATAATATATGGTCTATAGCCAATAGAATTAGTCCAAAAAATGGTTCGAATATTCGTCCTGGACTAAAAATGAACATTGTTAGAATGATTGGCGGAATCAAGAAAACTGTAAATGGACAAAACGTAAAAGATTTAGACTTTGATACTTGTTTATATGATTCTATCAACAATGTGTATGTCTACAGATTTGAGCGTTTAACGGAAAGATTAGATAAAATTCTCAACTCTCAAACAGAAATTCATCAAATTGTATTAGACCAACCTTCTTGGGCTTTTCAACACGGTTACACGTTTATCCCAACAGGAACTAGAGATAATGTGAATTTTAGAGAAGATGAGCAAATATCCATTTATGGAAACTCATTACCACCAGCTGATAAGCAAGCATATCACGATTATATAAAAGCATTAATGACGCATTTAGTAGCTACTTATGGTGAAGAAAAAGTGTTGTCTTGGCGTTTTAGGGTAGGTTCAGAAATTGAAACACCAGATCATTGGTATGGAACCAAACAAGATTTTATTGAGCATTTTGAAAATACTGAAAAAGCAGTAAGAGCAGTCTTACCAAATGCTGTTATTGGTTTGCACACAAGAGCTCCTGATTTTTTATACAAAAACGGAACTGTTTTGAATTACAAAGGAGAACCTTTTGCTTCTTTTGCTAAAGATTTAATAGAATATTGTGCAGACAATAATGTAAGATATGATTTTTGGGGAGTCTCTGACTACGTGGTTTTAGGCAGTGGTACTTTACGCAATATGAGCATTAAATATGATCATTTATTTGCTGATTTAATAAACCACCCAAAATGGAATGCAAATGCAACTATTGACTTAATGGAATATGCCACTGTTACAACTATGAATGGCGCAGATGATAAAGGATTTATAAATGCAGAAACCACTCACGCAGAAATTGTAGAATTGTATTTTTCTAATATTTATTACAAGAATAAAGACAAAGGCTTAGATTTAGTGTACAGATGGGGTAATAAAACTGGTACAGTAGATCCTCCAGGAATTACTGTATTAAACACAATGAACGGTAAAGATAACTATACAACAACTATTTCTGGAACTCCACAAACTTCTACAAATGATTTGGATGCTATTTTTGCTAAAAAAGCGAATGCTACAGAATACGATGTGTTGCTCTATAATTATAACAATAGTTCTTTAAGCTATAGAGATAATGAAAATGTAAACATTTCTTTTACATCAGAATTACCTGAAGGTATAACACTGTATTACAGAAATATGGCTTACAGTAAGGACAATAATAAATTGCAGAATTTCTTAAAAGAAAATGCTGGTTTTGTAAAAAGTGGTTTTAATGATAGAGGTTCTCCTGATCGAATTCTAACAGAGGCAGGTCTGACTGCATATGAAGCTTATGAAAATCCAAACCCTCATAAATATACTGAGTGGAAAAGTATTGTAACTACTGTAAGAAATGACGGAAAATCAGGTTCTATAATTAGTATAGATACAGAAATTCCTTCTTTTGCTTTCGAAAAATTTGAATTTAGAACAGAGGATTATTTTCAGTCTACGATAACACCAGCAACTGTGGTTTGGACAACAACAGAAGATTTCTCACCTTGGACAGCTGTAAGTTCTGGAATGGTGGTAAATACTGATGATGACAAGTTAACCTTAAATTATTCTACTGGATTTGCATTACCAATGGCAGCAATTACGGGTTTAAATATCAATTCTGATTTGTATGGAACTTTACAATTGGTAGTTAAAAATACTACAGAAGGTTCTACGTTACAAATGGCTGCTAATGTTCCAGGTACTGAATTTGCTTCGGGAAGAAAAAAAATTACAATACCTAATGATGGTGAATGGCATACTATTAATGTAGATTTAACAAATTGGTCTCATTGGACAGGAACTATTAATGAATTTAAAGTATATGAAAGAGTAAGCACAGGTAGTATTGTTTTTGATCGTATTGAATTTTTACCTAAATCAGGAGTAGAAGTTTTTAATGTAAACATCAGCAAAGAAGGCAATGGTTTGCTTAATTATAAAAGCGGTACATCTTTTTCAGGTCAACAGTTTGATTTGAATGCGATTGCAAACCAAGGTTGGAAATTTCAAGAATGGACAGGAGATATTCAGAGTACAGAAAACCCATTAACAATTACAGTTTCATCCGACTTAAATATAACAGCAAAATTTGTGCAAGAAAGTCTTTCTATTGATGATAATACGTTAAAAAATAGCTTTGTTGTTTATCCAAACCCAAGTTCAAATGGAGTATTTACAATTAAGAATCATACCAAAGAAAATTGGGAAATATACAATGTAAAAGGAGCTAAAATGCTTTCAGGAAAAGGAGATATAATTGATGTTTCTAGTTTTTCAAAAGGATTGTATATCTTAAAACTAGAGAATACTTATAAAAAATTATTATATAATTAAAAATTGTAAAAAAGTAAAATTTAAATGAAGAGAATATCGCAAATCTCAATTATCTGTTTTTTAACATTGATATTGTTTAATTGTAACTCATCAAAACTACAGAAAAAGGAGCGTAATCATAAAAAACCAAACATTGTATTCATTTTTGCAGATGATTTAGGTTGGGTAGATGTAAGTACAGGGAATACAAACAAAAACAACGGTTCTACAATTTATGAAACGCCTGTAATCGATAAATTGGCAACACAAGGAATGTCTTTTACAAATGCCTATACCAATCAAAATTGTGCACCTTCAAGAGCGGCTTTAATTAGCGGACAATATGCAACAGGTTTAGATAATCAGGTGTATAATGTAGGTTCTTTAAAAAGACAAGACAAAAGAACTAAAGGATATCCAAATGTACTTATTGAGCCTCACAAGCAAAAAAAGGTAATTGCAGAAGAGGGTATCAATATGTTTGATGTTTTAAAAACAAAAGGTTATCAAACTGCTTTAGTGGGTAAAAGTCACGGAACTCCACATCCTTTAAAAGGTGATTATGGTATTGATTTGCCAGCAGATATTCATCATATTATAGCAGCACCAATTAACGGAAAAAGAACGAAAAAGTTTTATTTAGCCCTAAATTCCGATAAAAAAGGATGGACGTTTAATTCGGAGTTTGTAGATAAATATGCAAATCCTTATGATGATGAATACATCAATACCACTTTAAAACCTTACCATTCTCAAGGAGATGTAACCCTTTTAAAAGGAACACCAAAACATCTTACAGATGCCATTGGAGATTTTTCTGTAGATTACATAAAAGAAAAAGCAAACAACGAAAATCCTTTCTTTTTGTATGTGCCTTTTCACGCAGTTCATTCTGATGTTACAGGTAGAAAAGATTTAACTGAAAAATATTTAAAAAGAGGATTAAATCCTAGAACTGCAGAATATGCATCTATGATTGAGTTGTTAGATCAAAATGTTGGAAAAATAAATGATGCTTTAAAAGATCCAAATGGAGATGGCGATTTTTCTGATGATATCACCAACAATACTATTTTCATTTTTTATTCTGATAATGGAGGATTAAGAGAAAATAATCCACTGAAAGGTAAAAAAGGAAATTTAACAGAAGGTGGAATTCGAGTTCCATTAATTTTTAGATATCCAAATGTGATAAAAGAAAATTCGATAACCAATCAAGCAGTACATTGTATCGATTTTTTGCCAACTTTAGCTGATTTAACTGGAGTAGATATTACTACTTTAAAAAAGAAAGATGGAAGCAAACCTAAATATGATGGAGCTTCTTTTGCAAAAGTTTTAACAGGTGAAGCAAAAAAAATTTCAAGAGAAAATTTGTTTTGGCATCTACCAGGATATATGGATGAGCGTTTTTCGCCAACCACATTAATTCAAACAAGAGTAGGAGAAGAATATTTTAAGTTGTTTTATTTTTATGAAACTGAAGAATTTGAAATGTATAACATCACCAGAGACATTTCAGAAAAAAGGAATATTTTAAAGAACCCTACATCCAAAGAAATGCAAATTGCTTTGCAAATGAATGCAGATATGTTAGCTTGGTTAAAAGTCAATAATGCACCAACAGGAACTTGGGTAAAAAACAAAGAAAAAGTGCCTTATCCTAAAGTAGAAGGTGTAAAAAAGTATCAATAATAGAATTTAAGAAATGAGTAAAAAGTCCTTGATTTTGCCTTTTTTAATGTTGCTAAGTTTAGCATTTATAGGATGTATTAGTAACAATAAATCTAACAATATTGCTAAAGTTGATGCACATCAGAATCAAAAACCAAACATCATATTTTATTTAGCAGACGATCAAGATGTGTACGATTATGGCTGTTATGGTAATGAAAAGGTAAATACAGCAGCAGTAGATAGATTAGCAAAAGAAGGAATGTTATTTACCAATGCCTTTACAGCGCAAGCCATTTGTGCACCCAGTAGATCTCAAATTTTTACAGGAAATTATCCTGTTAAAAATGGTTGTTTTGCCAATCATACAGCAACAAGACCCAATATTGAAAGTGTAACTTATAGAATGAAAAAATTGGGTTATGAAGTTGTTCTGGCAGGAAAAAGTCACGTAAAACCATCAAGTGTTTATCAATGGGATAAAGAATGGGAACCTGTTCCTAAAAAAGATGTGCCAAGAGATTATATTCCTTTAGACAGTATTGAAAATTATATGAAAACTGCAAAAAAGCCTTTTTGTATGTTCATCACCTCAAAATATCCACATGGAAAATATTTTGACGTTAAAAATCCAGATGCTAACGACCTTAAATTTTATCCTTTCAATGAACATAAAAAAAATGATAAATCGTATATTAAAAGTAGGGCAGGTTACTACAGAAGTATAACAGAAGACAATACACAGATTGAAAAAGTATTGGATTTCGTTGATGCTCATTTAGATGAAAACACTTTGTTTATTTATAGTGCAGATCATGGAGTTTCAGGAAAGTTTACCGTAAAAGACATTGGTTTAAAAGTACCTTTTGTAGTGCGTTGGCCTAAAGTGATTAAAGCAGGAACAACATCAAATCAGCTGATACATTATACAGATGTGTTACCAACATTTATGGATGTTGCAGGAGGTAAAGTACCCGAAAATGTCGATGGTAAAAGTTTCTTGCCAATCTTAACCGGAAATGATATTGCAGTTAATAAATATGTGTATGGAGTAAGAACCAATCAGAATATTTTGAATTCTGAAATTTTTCCATCAAGAATGATTCGTGATAAACGTTACAAATACATCAGAAATTTTAATTCATTGGAAGTTGTTGAACAAAATTTAACAGGAAAACCAAATGTAGATTACTTTATAAAAAGAGGAGCAAACAAATTTAAAAATGAACCTTTTGAAGAATTATACGATTTAGAAAAAGATCCTTTTGAGCAGCACAATTTAGCCAATAATCCTGAATTTAAATTGATGAAAGAAAAATTATCAAAAGATATGTTTCTATGGATGAAAGCTCAAGGAGATATTTTAGATGAAAGGGTTGGTAACATGCCAATTATTACTCCAAAAGGTAAAAAAGGATTCAAGTTAGACCAAGATACACCTCGCAGAAAAATTCCAGATGCTATAAAAAACTCACTCACAAAAGACGATTATATCGTTATAAAACATTGGTAGTATAATGATAAAAAAAATTTTTACTTACGTGTTTACTTTATTTTTTCTATTAGTTTCTTGTAAAAACTCAAAAGAGAAAACTGAAGTAACTCAAAATCAAAAACCAATGAACGTGCTGTTTATTGCTATTGATGACTTACGTCCAGAACTAAATATTTATGGAGCAACACACGTAAAATCTCCAAACATAGACAAACTAGCTAATGAAAGTTTGGTTTTTAATAGAGCCTATTGTAATGTACCAGTTTGTGGAGCTTCAAGAGCGAGTTTGCTTACCAGTATTTTGCCAACAAAAACACGTTTTATAGATTATAGAGCAAAAGCACAAGAAGATGTGCCAAATGCAAAAACATTACCAGCTCTTTTTAAAGATGCTGGTTATATAAGCATTTCAAATGGAAAAATTTTTCATTATAATAAAGATGTTCAAGAAGCAAGTTGGAGCGAAAACCCTTGGATGCCAGAAGGAGGGCATAGAGTAAGTTATGACCCTACAACCAACTACGTGATTATGAAATCTGGAAATGGACGTGTATATGAAGCTCCAGAAGTTGAGGACAGTGCATATCCAGATTATAAAATAGCACAAAAAACAATTAAAGATTTACGTCGTTTTAAAGAATCAGGAGAATCATTTTTTATGGCTTGCGGATTTTTTAGACCTCACATGCCTTTTTACGCACCAAAAAAATATTGGGATTTATATGATAGAGATTCTATAGAAATTGCAGACAATCGTCATTTACCAGAAAATTCACCAAAATTGTTAAGAGGTAGTGGAGAATTTAAAAGCTATAGTTTTGGCGATTATAAACCCAATACAGAAGCATTTCATAAAATGATGCGCCATGGATATTATGCTTGTGTGAGTTATGTAGATCAGTTGGTTGGCGAAGTCCTTAAAGAGCTTGAAACGCTTGGTTTGGCAGAAAATACCATTGTTGTTTTGTGGGGAGATCATGGTTGGCATTTAGGAGAACACGAGTTTTGGGGAAAGCACAACACTTTGCACAATGCACTGCAAGTGCCTTTAATTGTAAAAGTACCTGGAAAATCAACAGGAAAACATACTCAAGCTTTGGTAGAGAGTGTAGATATTTATCCAACTCTTTGCGATTTAGCAAACATACCTACACCAGATTATATTATGGGAAAAAGTTTTAAAGCTACTTTAGATAATCCAGAAAAGTCTTTTAGAGAATATGCATATGCTCGTTTTAAAAAGGCAGATGCTATAGTAACAGATGATTTCACCTATTCATTGTTCGAAAATGGTGAAGAAATGTTATATGACCTAAAATTGGATCCAGCAGAAAATAAGAATATAGTTGCAGATGTTAACTATAAAGAGGTGCTTAAAGAAATGCGAAAAGCCTTAAAAAGCAAACAAGAAAAAGCAACTAGTTATCAATAATACAGCGTAAAAGAAATAAATATTTTTTGAATTAGCCTAATATGAAAAACAAAACTATCTACTTGCAATTATTATTAGTGCTTTGTTCATTAAATTTCTTTGCTCAAAAATTAGAACGCCCATTTATTTTAGTAAAAAACGCTGAGAGATCAGAAATTTTAAAGAAAATAGATTCCATACCTTGGGCAAAACAGATTTATTCAGATCTAAAAAAAAGTACAGACAAACAGGTTCTTAAATTTTATCAGAATCCAAAATCCTATCTTAAAAATTTACCTTTCAATTGGTCTAAAGCTGAAGCCAATCAGTTTCCTCCTTTTTTAAAAACAGATCATATAGAAAATGGGAAACACAGAAATTTAGACAATGCCACTGAAAAAGAATGGAAACCTGCAGCACTTTTAATAGAATATTTACAAGTTGCTTTGGATTGTGGGTATCTATATTACATCACACAAGAAGAAAAATACGCCTATGTAGCCAGTAGTATTTTGTATTCTTTCACAAAATCTGTTCAGAAATCAAAAATGTCTTCATGGAAAGGAAGAGGTGGTTTACTTTTTCCTTATGATGGTTTTAGGGAAGTTCGTGTAATTGGCTACAGGCTGCCATTAATTTATGATTTTGTTGCTTCCTACTTAAAAAATGAAGGAAAAGTTTTTGATATTATTAAAAATCAAAAAGTAAATTTTCCATTAAAAGAAGCTCAAAATGTTTTTAAAACCTATGCCAATATCACTGTAAATTATGGGCAAACAGGATCAAATCATTCTGTATTAGAATCGCCAAGTTTGGTGTATAATGCACTGGCTATGGATGATGCTAAAGAACGTGAAAAATGGTTGTCTTATTTTTTATCAAAAAGCACTAAAAATCAAGATGCTTTGCCAATTATGGCGAAAAATTATAAAAATCAAGGTGATATTTGGCCAGAAACTTCACAGTATTTAAATCATTCTACAGAAATTTTAACCAAGTTGTTATTGGTAATTAATAAATACAATCCTTCTTTAAAATTAGGAGCTAAATATCCAAATATATTATTTGCATTACCAAGGTTGGATGATTTGGTATATCCAAATTACGAAATTATACGTTGGGGAGATGGTCATAGAAGACAACATGGTTCTTATCAAGCTTACGAAAATGCCTATGTTTTGGCGAAGATGGATAGCCTAAAGTATTTACAAAATAAATTTGCGCCATTGTTAAAATATGTACGAGATAAAGGAAAATATTCAAGAAAAAATATAGAAGCTTTATTTTGGTATGATGATGCCATTTATGGAGAATCCAACAAAATTAAGTTGCCAAGAACAGATAGGGTTTATCATGCAGGCATTGTGTTGCAAAGAAACTTAAGTACAACCAACAAACCTAAAGATGGATTAATGGGTTTTGTTGGTGGAGCTCATATGGTACATGGTCATGCAGAAGGTATGAATATTGAGTTGTATGGAGAAGGACAAGTTTTAGGTGTAGATCATGGTCGAAAAAAATATGGTAAAGATTTACATGAAAACTATTCCAGAATTTTTGCGGCTCACAATACAGTTATTGTTAACGGAAGTTCACAAGGTGAAGGTGGTTGGGTGAATTTGGGAATCAATTCTGTTCAGCTAATTGCAATGGAACCTAAAGTTAGAACTGAAGCAATATCTCCCAATCATTCATTTAGTCAAACAAGTTTTATAGATGATAAAGGTAATAAAGCAGAAGCTACTCAAGAACGTACTTTAGGTTTAATCAGAACTTCGCCAACAACAGGCTATTATGTGGATGTCTTTCGTTCTAAATCTAAACTTCTTAATGAGTTTCACGACTATTTATATCACAATATAGGTGATAAATTGGTGTTTGAGAATAAAGATTTAAATCTTACAAAAACTCCAAATCGATATATGGCAAATGCCAATAAAAAGTGGATACATAACAAAAGGTACAGAAATCCTGGATGGCATTTCTTTAAAGATGTGCACACTTCTAAGACCTATAAAAAAGACGTAGTTGCAACTTTTCACACAAAAAAAATAAAAGGAGGTGCTGTCTTTATGCAGTTGCATATACCAGGTTTTGAAGATAGAGTATATACAAAAGTAAATGCACCAATAACTTTTGAATCTCCAAAACCGTATCATAAATTACCAACACCAACTTTGGTAATTCGAAAAAAAGGAGAAGCTTGGGAAAATCCATTTGTTGTGGTTTATGAACCTTATCATAAAAAGGAAAAAGCATCAATTCAATCTGTTCAAAAACTAGAACAAGATGGCATTTATAAAGGATTAAAAATAGTGAGTAAAACTCCAAAAGAACAATTAATTCAATATGTAATTACACAATCTAAAGACCAAGTCTTTAAAAATGAAAATATTTATTTTAAAGGTTCTTATGCAGTTATCACTTTAAATAAAATGAATGTTCTTCAGAGTATTTATATTGGAGAAGGAGAGAAGTTAGTTTTTAAAAACGAAGAAGTAAATACCAACAAATCCAAATCTTTTTTTAAATCGTATGATAAAAAATAGCATTCTTTTTTTAATTACTATTCTTTTTTTCTGTGGATGTAAGACAAACTCTAAAGAAAATAAAACATTGCTTTTTGTAGGAAGTTTTACAGATAAAAAACCAGGAGAAGGAATCCATATTTATGAGTTTAATGAAGAAACAGGAAACGCTATTTTGAAGTTTACCTTAAATAGTATTACAAATACATCATTTCAAAAATTATCATCAAATGGTAAGTTTTTATATTCTGTGGTAGATAGCCAAATGAAATATAATGGGAAAATAGCTGCTTTTAAAGTTGATATAAATAGTGTTAAAATTGATTTACTAAATGTGCAAGATTGTGGAGGTGTAAATCCTGCCCATTTAGCAATTGATAAAACAGGAAAGTATCTTACAAATTCAAATTATTCAGATGGTAGTTTAAGTCTTTTTAGAATAAATTCTAATGGTAGTTTAAGTAAAAACCTACAAACTTTAAAATTTAAAGATAGTAGTATTATAAAAAGTAGTCAAAAATCTTCTCATATTCATTCTTCAAATTTTTCTCCAAATAATAAGTATTTATTTGCTCACGATTTAGGAGCTGATAAAATTAGAAAATTCACGTTTAATACATCTGAGGAAAAATTAAAGAATCTTCAAGAAATAAGAGTAAAACCAGGAAGTGGTCCAAGACATTTTACATTTCATCCAAATGGTAGATTTGGATATGGAATTAATGAGTTAAGTGGTACTATTGATGCTTATCAATATAAAAACGGTAACTTAATTTGGATTGAAGATTACCAAACCTATCAACAAAAACAAAATATTTATAGAGCAGCAGATATACATATTTCTGCTGATGGTAATTTTTTATACGTTTCTAATCGTGAGCCGAAAGAAAACAGTATTGTTGTTTTTGTTATTAATAAAGAAAATGGAAAACTACAACTTATAGAACATAAAGATACAGGAGGAATTCACCCTAGAAATTTTGCAATTTCACCATCTGAAAAATTCTTGTTAGTGGCAAATCAGTTTAGTAATAACATCGTGATTTTTAAAAGAGATTTAAAATCTGGTAGGTTAACGAAATTAACAAATCAGATTATAGTGAATAGTCCTTCAAGTCTACAGCTATATTCTTATTAGGTTATAAAGAATCTCTGATTATTAAATTAAAAGGAACTTTTAGAGATTGTTTTTTAGTATTCAAAATAATATCAGCTACGGTTTCACCCATTACTTTAAAATTTGTAGACATTACAGTAATTCCTAATAACTCTTTTAGAGGAGTGTCATTGTATGATATTATTCCAATATCATAGCCTAATTTAAACTCATCTTCTCGAACTCGTTTTACTAGATTTACTAAATCAGATTCTTCTATTGTTACAAATAAATCTCCACTTTTTAATATAAAATCATCGTAAATCTTATCAATAATTTCAAAATCTAGATTATTGTGAACACAAAATTTTCTAAATCCGTGCAAAATTCTTCTAGGATAAGGATATACGGATTTATCAGGATAAACTAAAAAGACTTTTTCATATTTTTGAATTTTACCTAGACCTTCTGTTAACGATTCATATATATCATTTTCAAAATCTTGATAAACTTCACCTAATGCATTGTTAATTTTATTTTTTATATTATCTAAAATAATTAATTTATTTTTAGGAATTTCATTTAAAACTGAAGCAGCTTTTTCAGTTAATGTTATATGGGTTAGTTTACTCGTTTTAAAATGGGGCATTATTATAAAATAATCATAAGCAGATTTGTTTTTTTCTAATAAATTTGAAAATAAAGTTTCATCACAATGATAAACATGAAGATCTGTATGAGTGTTGGCACCAATTCTGTTAATAAAGTGATTATATATTCTTAGTTTATAATTACTTAACTTATTAATTAAAAATAAAATATTTGTTTTAGAGATTAATTTTGTTCTAGATATATAAAAACCTTTACCTCTTATAGAAGTAATTATATTTCTTTCTTTTAATATTCCATAAGCTTTTTCAACCGTGTCTCGAGATAAATAAAACTCTTCACTAAACCGATTAATAGATGGTATCTTTTCATTCATTTTTAAATTACCCACTGATATATTATATATTATAGAATCTACAATTTGTTGATATTTGGGTATTCTTGAGTTTTCGTCTATATTTATGAACTTGAACATTTCCATAAAAGATAATTTCTGGTTTTGATTAGGTAAATGCAAAGTACAAAAATTAAAATTTTTTTAAGGACAAACAATTTTTTAATTTTCAACTTTATACGGTATAGTACAGGATACGTTTACCTTGATGTAAAATTATATTTGAACTAAATTACTATAAACTACAATATGGAAAATATAACCAAGACATTTAAATACGTAGATTACTTATGGGATGAAGCTAAAGCAGCTTCTTTTGGAGATAATCAGGTAGAATTATTTTTATATCGTTCAAATATTTTAGGAGCAGATTTAAGAATTACAAACTACGGAGGAGGTAATACAAGTTGTAAAACTATTGAAAAAGATCCTCTTACAAACGAAGAAGTTGAAGTAATGTGGGTAAAAGGCTCTGGTGGAGACATTGGTACTTTAACACGTTCTGGAATTGCAGGATTATACACAGGTAGGTTAAGAGATTTAAAAAATGTCTATCAAGGTTTACATGATGAAGATAGAATGGTGGGTTTATTCAACCATTGTATTTACGATTTAGATAGTAAGGCACCATCAATTGATACTCCTTTGCACGGTTTATTACCTTTTGCACATATAGATCATTTGCATCCAGATGCTTTAATTGCAGTTGCTGCAGCAAAAGATAGTGAGCAAGTAACTAAAGAAATTTGGGGAGATACTATGGGATGGGTTCCTTGGCAAAAACCAGGGTTCGATTTAGGTTTGCAGTTAGAAAAATGTTTAGCTGATAATCCAGGAATTAGAGGAATCGTATTAGGAAGTCATGGTTTATTTACTTGGGGAGATACTTCTTACGAGTGTTATATGAATAGTTTAGAGGTTATAGAAATGGCTTCTGAATATATAGAGCAAAAATTAAAAGAGCAAGGCGAAGTTTTTGGTGGACAAAAAGTGGAAAGCTTGCCAAAAGAAGAGCGTTTAGAAAAAGCAGCACAATTAATGCCTTTATTAAGAGGTTTGTGTTCTTCTGAAAATAGAATGATTGGTCATTTTTCTGATACTGATGTTGTAATGCAATACATCAATAGTAACGATTTAGAAAGATTAGCGCCAATGGGTACATCTTGTCCAGATCATTTCTTAAGAACCAAAATTCAACCTTTAGTTTTAACTCTAGATAAAAATGAAGATTTATCTGATGCAGATGCTGTAAAGGCAAAATTAGAACCTGCTTTTGAAGCATACAGACAAGAATATGCTGATTATTATAATACTTGTAAAAAAGATAATAGTCCTGCAATTAGAGATGCAAATCCAGTAATTATTATATATCCAGGTGTGGGTATGTTTAGTTTTGCTAAAAACAAGCAAACAACTCGTGTGGCAAGTGAATTTTATATCAATGCAATTAATGTAATGAGAGGTGCAGAAGCAATTACAGAATATACTTCTTTACCAAGACAAGAAGCATTTGATATTGAATATTGGTTGTTAGAAGAGGCAAAATTACAACGTATGCCAAAAGAAAAGCCATTATCTAGAAAAGTAGCAGTTGTTACTGGAGCTGGTGGTGGAATTGGTAAAGCGATTGCAGATAAATTAGCAGCAGAAGGTGCTAATGTGGTATTGACAGATATTAACGAAGAAGCTTTAATCGAAGCAAATGGAACTTATGCAAGAGATGTTTCTGCTTATGCTGTTTGTGATGTAACAAGTACTGAGTCAATAGCAAGTGCCTACAAAAAAGCAATCTTAGAATTTGGTGGTGTAGATATGATTGTACACAGTGCAGGATTAGCAATTTCTAAACCATTAACAGATACAACAGATAAAGATTGGAACATTTTACAAAGTATTTTAGTAAAAGGTCAATTTGATTTAGCAAAACAATTTGCTTTAATCGTTCGTAAACAAGGATTAGGAGGAGATTATATTGCAATTGCAAGTAAAAATGGTTTAGTTGCAGGGCCAAATAATGTAGCTTATGGAACAGCGAAAGCTGCGCAACAACATATGGTTCGCCTTTTAGCAGCTGAATTAGCTAAAGATAAAGTGAGAGTAAATACTGTAAATCCTGATGGAGTAATTGTTGGAAGCAAGATATGGGAAGGAGCTTGGGCAGAAGGTAGAGCTAAAGCTAATGGAATTACTGTAGAAGAATTACCAGCATTTTATGCAAAAAGAAACTTATTAAATGAGATCATTACACCAGATGATATCGCAAACGGAGTTTTCTCTCTTGTTGGGATATTAGACAAATCAACAGGAAATATAATTAATGTTGATGGTGGCATGGCTAACGCATTTGTAAGATAACTATTTAGAAGTATTTAAATTTGAATTATTATAAACTTCTATAGAAATTAATTTTATAGAAGTTTTTTCCTTTATAATTATATAACTAGTATGAAAATACAAAAAGAACAAATCTTAGATTTTAACAAATCAGGACTAAGCAATCACAAAGAAAACTTTGATTTTTTAGCAAACAAATTATCCAAACAAGGAGCTGATGTAGACTCAATTGTTTCAAAACTAGCAGGTTTTCAGGTAGCTATACCAAGTTGGGCTTTAGGAGCTGGAGGTACACGTTTTGGGCGTTTTTCTTTTTATGGAGAACCATCAAACCTTGAACAGAAGATAGAAGATGTAGGTATTTTGCATAGTCTAACACAAACTGCAGGAGCTGTATCTTTACATATTCCTTGGGATATTCCTTCTGATTACAATGCTATCAAAGAAAAAGCAAATGCATTAAACATTAAATTTGATTCTGTAAATTCAAACACATTTCAAGATCAAAAAGATGCATCAGAATCTTATAAATATGGTTCGTTAAGTAATGTTAGCAAAGCTGTTAGAGAGCAAGCAATTCAACATAATCTAGATGTTATCAATATTGGAGACAAATTAGGCTCTAAAAGTTTAACAGTTTGGTTGGCAGATGGTTCTTGTTTTCCAGGTCAAAACAATTTTCAGACTGCTTTCCAAAATACACAAAATAGTCTAGTAGATATTTATAAAGGTTTACCAAGTGATTGGTCTATGTTAATAGAATATAAACCTTACGAACCTAATTTTTACAGCACTGTAATTCAAGATTGGGGAGCATCTTTAATGTTAGCAAATGGCTGTGGAGATAAAGCTTACACTCTAGTAGATTTAGGACATCACTTACCAAATTCTAACATAGAGCAAATTGTATCAATCTTACAATTAAAGGGTAAACTTGGAGGTTTTCACTTTAATGACAGTAAATATGGTGATGATGATTTAACAGTAGGAAGTATCAAGCCTTATGCACTTTTCTTGATTTTCAATGAATTGGTATATGGTATGGAGAACAATCCACAGAATCCAGATTTAGCTTGGATGATAGATGCAAGTCATAATGTAAAAGATCCTTTAGAAGATTTAATCCAATCATTAGAAGCTATTCAAGAAGCGTATGCAAAAGCATTGTTGATTGATCAAAAAGCATTAAAAGCTGCACAATTAGAAAACGACGTTGTAAAATGTCAAGAAATTTTACAAGGAGCTTATAGAACAGATGTAAGACCATTAATTGAAAAAGCACGTTTAAATTCGGGTGGTGTAATTAGCCCAATAAATGCATATAGAAGCCTAAAAGTAAGAGAAGGCTTAATTGCAGAAAGAGGTAAAAACACAATAGCAACTGGTTTATAAAAATCCATTATGGCAAAAAGAGTTACAGCAGTTTTTGATATCGGAAAAACCAATAAAAAGTTGTTCTTGTTTGATAAAAATTATAAAGAAGTTTATCGAGAATATGCAAGTTTTGATGAGATAGAAGATGAAGATGGTTATCCAACAGAAAATTTAGATGCACTTAAAACTTGGTTAAAAGAATTGTTTTATAGGGTATTAAAAAATGAGGATTTCAGTATTAAAGCCATTAACTTTTCTACTTACGGAGCTAGTTTTGTGCATATAGATGAAAATGGAAATCCGTTAACACCATTGTACAATTACACCAAAGAAATCAATCAAGATTTAGTTGATGAATTTTATAAAAAATATGGCCCAGAATTAGAATTTACAAGAACAACAGGTTCTCCAAAATCAGGACTGTTAAATTCTGGAATGCAACTTTATTGGATTAAAAAAACAAAACCAGAAATCTTTAAAAAGATTAAATATTCGTTGCATTTGCCACAATATTTAAGTTATATTTTTTCAGGTATCCCAATTAGTGAATATACAAGTATTGGATGCCATACATCTTTATGGAATTACGAAACCAAAGATTATCATAATTGGGTGTATGAAGAAGGAATTAATACAATACTACCACCAATAGTTTCTACAGAAACAAGTATCAATATGAATTATAATGGTACTAGAATTAAAGTAGGTGCTGGTATTCACGATAGTTCTTCAGCACTTTTACCTTATGTTAGAAGTGTAAAAAAACCATTTGTATTGGTTTCTACAGGAACTTGGTCTATAGCTTTAAATCCTTTTTCTGATGTACCTTTAACAACAGAAGAAACAGAGGCTGGCTGTATCAATTATATGAGGATAAATGGTAAACCTGTGAAATCTTCAAGGTTATTTTTAGGTAACGAATACAAACTTCAGGTAGCAGAATTAACGAAAAAGTTTAATGTAGATAAGGATTATCATAAAACTATAGAGTTTGATTATGATGCTTATTTTGAAATTATAAAAGATTTTCATTATTGCTTTAAATGGAAATCTTTTTCTGACAAAAATATGCCAACGAAAACGTCCTATTCTTACAATACTTTTGAGCACGCTTATCATCAATTAATGATAGAGTTAGTTCAGCTTCAAGTAGAAAGTATTAAGAGAATAGCAAATACATATGACATAGATCGTTTGTATGTAGATGGGGGTTTTACAGATAATGATTTATATATCAAATTATTATCTCATTATTTAAGAGGTATGAAGCTAAGAACAACAAAAGCTTCTTTAGGTTCTGCATTGGGTGCAGCAATTGCAATATCTGATGCAAAATTAAATTCAAAATTCTTAAAAAAGAATTATGCACTTAAGAAACATGTCCCTTTTATTATAAAATAAATGTCAAAAAAAATAAATTTCATCCACCCAAGAAATCAAATTACTACTATAATTGATCGTATATATAAAAGAGGTATGACTACTACTTCTGGTGGAAATATTTCTGTTATAGATGATAATGGAGATATTTGGGTTACACCTTCTGCTATAGATAAAGGCTCTTTAAGAGCATCAGATATTATTTGTGTAAAAAAAGATGGAACTATTGTAGGTAAACACAAACCATCCTCAGAGTTTCCATTCCATAAAGCAATTTATGAAGCAAGACCAGATATTAAATCTGTTATTCACGCGCATCCACCAGCATTGGTTTCTTTTAGTATTGTTCGTCAAATACCAAATACAAATATTATTTCTCAAGCAAAACATATTTGTGGACCAATTGGATACGCAAAATATAGGCTTCCAGGGTCTAACGATTTGGGGACTGTAATTGCTGACGAATTTAACAAAGGATACAAAGCAGTGATTATGGAAAATCATGGAGTTGTATTAGGAGGAACTGATTTAACAGATGCTTACGAAAGATTTGAAACCTTAGAGTTTTGTTGTAGAACAATATTATATGGTTCTCAGATAGGTACACCAAAATATTTAGCTGATGCTCAAATTGATGAATTTGAAGCTCAGGTGCCAGCTGTAAGACCAGAGAAAAAGAAAAATAAATATCCATCAGATGAGGTGGAAAAAAGACTTGAAATTTGTAACATCGTTAAACGATCTTGTCAGCAAGGCTTAATGATTAGTTCTTATGGTACTGTTTCAATGCGTTGGAAAAACAATGATTTTTTAATAACACCAACAGATGTAAACAGATGGGACTTACAAATTGAAGATATAGTTCAAATAAAGAAAGGAAAAAGAGAAGCAGGTAAAACACCAAGTAGAGCAACTTATTTACACGAAGAAATTTATAAGAATAATCCAAAAATAAATTCTATAATAATGACGCAATCTCCTTATTTAATGGCATTTGCAGTTACAGGGGAGTATTTAGATGTAAGAACAATTCCAGAAAGCTGGATTTTTCTTCAAGATATTCACGCAGTAAATTTTGGAACTCATTTTAAGAATAATGTAGATAAAAAAATCACGGAAAATTGTAATACAGCATTGATTATAGAAAATGACTCCGTTATTATTACAGGAGATAAGTTATTACAAACTTTTGATTATTTAGAGGTTGCAGAATTTAGTGCAAAATCAATAGTTTTAGGAAACTCTTTAGGAGAAATGATTCCTATTAATGATGAACAAGTAGAAGAGTTAAGAGAAAAGTTTTTATCATAAAACAAAAAAAATGGCAATAAAAATAGACACACGTTATCCGTCTGTAGATGATTTACGAAATAAAGCTAGAAAAAAAATACCAAAGTTTGCTTTCGAATATTTAGATGGTGGTTGTAATGAAGATGTTAATCTTATAAGAAATACATCAGAATTAAGAGAAGTACAATTAAAGCCAAATTATTTAAGAAATCACGGAGGTTCATCAACAAAAACAATATTATTTGGTATTGAATATGATGCTCCTTTTGGTATTGCTCCAGTTGGTTTACAGGGATTAATGTGGCCAAACTCACCAGAAATTTTAGCTAAAGCCGCCTTTGAACATAATATTCCATTTATTTTAAGTACTGTTACTACCACTAGTATAGAAAGAGCAGCAGAATTAACAGAGGGGAAAGCTTGGTTTCAATTGTATCATCCAACAGAAGATAGTTTAAGAGATGACATCATAAAAAGGGCAGAAGCTGCAGAATGTCCTGTTTTAGTTATTTTATGCGATGTACCTAGTTTTGGTTTTAGACCTAGAGACATAAGAAATGGATTGGCAATGCCACCTAAAATGAATTTGACGAACATTTTACAGGCTTTTGGTAGACCTCATTGGAGTTTACAAACCTTAAAACACGGAATTCCAAATTTTGCAAACCTTCTACCATATATGCCAAAAAATTTAGATTTAAAGCAGCTGGGTAAATTTATGGATCAAACTTTTTCAGGTAGATTAAATGAAGAAAAGATCAAACCAATTCGCGATATGTGGAAAGGTAAAATTGTTTTAAAAGGTGTAGCTTCTCATTATGATGCAGAACAAGCCATTCGTTTAGGTTTAGACGGAATTATTGTTTCAAATCACGGAGGTAGACAATTAGATGCAGGAGAATCTACTATAAAACCATTAACTTCTATTGCAGAAAAATATGGTGATCAAATTGAAGTAATGATGGATAGTGGAATTCGTTCTGGAGTGGATGTAGCAAGATCTTTAGCATCTGGAGCAAAGTTCACCTTTATGGGGCGTTCATTTATGTATGGAGTTGCTGCTTTGGGTAATAAAGGAGGAAATCATACTATTTCATTATTGAAAACAGAACTACAACAAGTAATGGAACAAATATGTTGTGAAAAAGTAGAAGATTTTCCTAACCATTTAATTGCAAATAAATAACTCAAAAAAAACGATTTTTGAGTTGTGTTTTTTTATACGGTATAGTACAGGATAGAATTTTTTAATAACCAATTTACATTCGTTATTAGTGAAAACTAATAAATAAGTCAAAAATATGGCAGAAAATCAAAGTGCATCAGTGAATATTAATGATAATGCAGGAGGTGAGTTTGAAAGGATTCCAGTACCAAATTCTAAGTTAAAAGGATGGAAATCATTCTTAGGAATGTATGCAGGCGAACACGCTGCTGGTACAGAATTTATGATAGGCCCATTATTTTTAGCTGCTGGTGCAAGTTTAAAAGATTTAATTTTTGGGCTGTTTATTGGTAATATTCTTGCTATTCTTACTTGGAGATATTTAGTAGCCCCTATAGCTGTGTCTAGCAAATTAACTTTGTATTATCAGTTAGAAAAGATTGCTGGCAAACATCTAGTAAAAGTATATAATGTAGTAAATGGGGTACTTTTCTGTTTTTTAGCAGGAGCAATGATTACAGTTTCAGCTAGTGCAGTAGGTGTTCCTTTTGATGTAAGTTTTTCAGTTCCAGAAAATATATTTGGATTAAGTAGCGCAGCTTTTTCAATGATAGTAATTATTGTAGGTATTGTAATGACAGTAGTAGCTGCAGCAGGTTATGATGCAGTATCTAAATTTGCAAATATTGCGGCTCCTTGGATGATAGTTGTTTTTGTTGCATGTGGATTATCTGCCCTTTCTCAGATGGAAGTGGATTCTTGGGAGAGTCTTCTCACAGATTGGGATAATGGAGTAAGTGTAATTCAATCTGCTAATGGTAAAGTAGATTTTGGGTTTTGGAAAATTGTGATTTTCTCATGGTTATGTAATGCAGCAATGCATTTTGGAATGTCAGATTTAACGATTATGAGATTTGCTAAAGATAGTCGTGCAGGTTGGGGGCCATCAGTAGGAATGTTTTTAGGACATTATATGGCATGGATATGCGCCTCATTTATGTTAGCTGCTCAGATTAAATTAACTGGTGATATTTCTGCAAATCCTGGAGCTCTAGCTTGGAGTGTTGTAGGATGGACTGGAATTATTTGTGTTATTGTAGCAGGATGGACAACTGCTAACCCAACTATATATAGAGCGGGTCTAGCTTTTCAAAGTTTATTTCCTCCTAAAACAAAAGCATATTCAGGTGTTGTTTTAGCAGGTTTAGTTGCAACAGTAGCAGGAATATTCCCTACACTTTCAGGAAAATTACTTGATTTTGTAGGTTTATATGGTACCATCTTAGGACCAATGGGAGGAGTAATTTTTGTAAACCATTATTTTGCAAAAAAAATGAGTTTTACTCAAGATTATGCTGATAAAAAAGGGGCTGTTTTTAATGTAGCAGTTTTATTAGCTTGGTTGCTTCCAGTAGCTTTAGGTTTGTATTTTATCTTTGCTAAAGATTTATTTCCTGCATATGCAGTAATACCTTGTTGGATCGCTTCTAGTATGTTATATGTGATTATTATGAAACTTCAAAAATCTTAAATTATGAAAATACTGAAATTAATAAGCGGTTTATCAATAGGAGTTTTAATATTATTAATGAGTATACTTTTATTTTTAGATAAAATTGATTTAGCAACCGTAAAGATGCTTATGCTAATAGGAACAGTATTATGGTTTGTTAGCACACCGTTTTGGATGAAAGAAGAGAAAAATTAAATTACTTAATTCTATGTTGAAAAAGATAAAAGAATTTTTTAAAGTATTATTTTTAATTGCCTTCCTTCCTTTTGAATTGTCAAAAGGAAAGAAAAGAAGAGTTAAAAAACAGATTAAAAGCTATTTCTTTAGAAGTGTTTTTGAAGTTTAAGCATACATAATTTTGATAAATTTTTATTAAAAAAGTTTAGAGTTTTTTATTTATATAATATTTACAACTCTTTTTGATGCTCTCTTAATATTATTAATTAGATTTATAAACCTATAAATAAAGGTTTTGAAAATATATATATATAAACTTCTAATTATATTATTTCTTACAAGTACAACCAATTTAGCTCAAGAATTAGTTGCAGAAAAAGGGAGTTTTGGAATAGATACAAAGAATAAAATTATTGTTTGGCATGTTTTTAACTTAGACTCTATTCTAAAAATGAGTAAAAATATAAAGTCAATAAAATTTAATGAAAGCTTTAGAATTCAGGATTTATCAACTAAAAATCTTTCTTACACAAACTCTATTTCTTTATCTAATGGTAACTCATACAAACTCTATATTTCAAAACTACCAATTATTCATTTAGATGTAAATACTTCTGAATTAAATAGTAAGAGTAAGATACTTGGTAATTTCACTTTTTTTTATAAGACAAGATTTTTACAATCTCATTTAGGGATAAGATATCGTGGTAATTTATCACTTTCTTTTTCTAAAAAATCTTTTGATTTAGAATTTTGGAAAGACAAAGTTTTAAAACAAAGTAAAGATGTAAAATTTGAAGGACTGAGATCTGATGATGATTGGGTTTTAGACGCAATGTTTAATGAGCCCCTAAGATTAAGATCTTTTATTGCTGCAAATTTATGGACTCAAATTCATCAACCTTATTATAAGAGTAAAGAACCTGAAGCAAAAAGTGGTTTTGGAGTAAAGTATGTTGAGGTTTTTAAAAATAATGAATATTATGGAGTGTATCAACTTTCAGAATCTGTAGATAGAAAACAATTAAAACTTAAGAAAAGTAAAAACAAAACCATTTATGGAGAATTGTATAAAGCAGATTCTTATGAAGGTGGGCCTAGTTTTGAAAAAGCTCCTAAAGAATATTCTAATTTATTAGGTAATTGGAATGGTTGGGCAATGCGTTATCCTTTTATTGACAATCAACCTAATTGGAAAAATTTAGCTGAATTTTCAAATTTAGTAGTTAAAGAAACAGATGATTATTTTATTAAAAATATAGCAACTAATTTTAATATTGCTAACGCAATAGATTACTATTTATTTGTAAATATTTTAGGAGCAACAGATAATCTTGGTAAAAATTATTATTTAGCAAAGTACTCAAACAATGAGCCTTACTTTTTTGTTCCTTGGGATTTAGATGGTTCTTGGGGAGTCATTCAAGATGGTAAAGAGCAATACAATACTGATAAAATTTTAGATAATGGTTTGTTAAAAAGGCTGATTGTAACTAATCCTGATAACTATAAGCAAAAGTTAAAAAATAGATGGTCACAATTAAGGTTAAAAGAATTTAGTGATAAAAACTTATTTGCTAAAATTGATGAAATCTATACCCAATTTAGTGAAGAAAAAATCTATGAACGTGAGTTTTTAGTATGGCAAAATAAATATACTAGAATCTCAAAAGAAAAGCATTATCAACATCTTAAATGGTGGCTAGAAAAAAAACTAAACTTCTTAGATAATTATTTTAGTAACTTATAATGCTATGTGATCTTTTTTAAAATACTAATTCTAAATAAATTATAACGAATTCTCATTTAAAAATTCTTTGCTTAATAAATTTATTAACTTTGAGTAGTCTTCAAAAATCAATCCAAAATGAAAACAAGAAATCTACTCATTTTAACACTATTCATAACTCTTATATTTTCTTGTAATAAACAAGATATTAAACCAGATAACATCTATAAGTTTAAAGAATATATAAGCTATACCACTTCTGGTATTGTGTCAGCCTCAGATCATATTAAGATAAATTTAGCTAAGGATGTAGAAAGTTGGGAAGCAGATAAAGAGATTTCTAATGATGTAATAACAATACAGCCTTACATTTCTGGAAAGGTGAAAATTATAAATAAGCATGCTTTTTATTTTGAACCTGATGAAATTTTAGAACCAAATACAGAATATTCTGTTACAGTTAAATTAGATAAAATCTACGATAATATTGATAAAGAATATTCTAATTATACATTTCAGTTTAAGACGATAACACCTAACTATAGCATACAAACAGAAGCTTTACAATCGTATACTAAAATACATCAATATTTAAATGGATTATTAAAGTCTGCAGATATTATTTCTTTAGAAGATGCAAAAAGAATTATAAATGCTTCTCAAAATAACCAAAAGATAAATATTGTTTGGAACGAATCTTATGCAACATCTAAAGTTTTTGAGTTTAAAATAGATAGTATAACACGATTTGTAGAAGATTCTAAACTAACTATTTCTTGGGATGGAAAACCAATAAATGCCGATAATAAAGGTGAAAAAGAAATTATAATTCCTGGTAAAAATAATTTTAAAGTTTTGTCAGTTTCAGTTAATAATGATGAGAATCAGTTTATTTCAATTAATTTTTCAGATGAATTAAAAGAACAACAAAATTTTGATGGTTTAGTGTCAATTCAAAATCAAAATAAACCTCAATTTATTGTTAATGGTAATGAGTTAAAAATCTATCCTCAAAACAAGTTTGAAGGTGATGTTTTGGTTTCTGTTTTTGAAGGAATTAAAAATTCACAGAATTATAAATTAAAGAAAACTTTTAAAGAAACAATTACTTTCGAACAAAAGAAACCTCAAATTAGGGCGCTTTCTAGTGGTACAATTTTACCCAATTCTAAAGATTTAAAATTTAATTTCGAAGCTACTAATGTTAAAGAAGTAGAGGTTAGAATTATCAAAATTTTTGAGGACAATGTATTGCAGTTTTTACAAGAAAACAACATTAATAGTAACTATGAATACAATATAAAAAGAGTAGGTAGAAGAGTTGCAAAAGAAACAATTACTCTTATAAATAATAAAAACAATAACACTCAAAAATGGAAAGCTTATAGTATAGACATCGCTAAAATGGTAGCTGCAGAACCAGGGGCTATTTACAGGGTTGAACTTAGTTTTAATAAAAATCAAACATTTTATAATTGTCAAAATACATTATCAATAAAAGAAGCAAATGATTTTGAAGAAGATTTTAATAATAGCATAAATGAAATAAATGATGATGAAGCTAGAGAAGAAATGTATTGGGACAATCAATTATATAGTTACAAGAACTACAATTACAATTGGAGAGAAAGAAACAATCCCTGTCATGATGCCTATTATGACGAAAGTAAAGTTATAGCCCAAAATCTTTTAGCATCTAATCTTGGAATTATTGCTAAAAAAGGAGAAAATAATAATTACTTTTTTGCAGTTACTGATATTGTTAAAGCTACTCCTAAACGATCAGCAACAGTAAAATTATTCAATTTTCAACAACAAGAAATTGCTTCTGGTGTTACTAATTCAGAAGGCATAGTTTCGATTAAATCTAAAAATAATGCTGCCTTTGCAATAGTTTCTCAAGGCAATGAAAAAGGATATGTAAGATTATTTGATGGTAATTCTTTATCGTTAAGCAAATTTGATGTTTCTGGTAGTAAAACTCAAAAAGGCCTTAAAGGTTATATTTATGGAGAACGTGGAGTTTGGAGACCAGGTGATGAAATACATCTTACATTTTTGCTTAATGATGCTGATAATAAGTTGCCTAAAAATCATCCTATAAAGTTAGAAGTTACAGATCCTAGTGGAAAATTAGTATATAAAAAAGTAACTTCAGATCAATTAAATAACTTTTACAAGTTTACTATAAAGACTTTGCAAAAAGCAAAAACAGGAAATTACTCTGCAAAAATTTCTGTTGGTGGAGCAAAGTTTTATAAAAATTTAAAAGTAGAAACAGTTAAACCAAATCGTTTAAAAATTAAAGTAGATTTTGATGATGAAATATTATCAAACTCAAAACCAATAAATGGTACTTTAGATGTAAAATGGTTGCATGGAACACCTGCTAAAAATTTAAAAGCAGAAATAAAAGCAAAAATTACATCATCAAACTATAGTTTTAAAGAGTATAAAAATTTTGTCTTTACAGACCCCTCAAGAAATTTTTCTACTGAAGAACTAAACGTTTTTGAAGGTAAATTAAATGCAAACGGAATTGCAAAAATAAATACCAATTTAAAAGTAGGTAAAAACGCACCAGGAATGTTAAATGTCCAATTTTTAGTGAGAGCTTTTGAAAATGGTGGAGATTTTTCTATAGATGCTTTCACCAAAAAATATGCGCCTTTTAAAACTTTTTTAGGATTAAAATCACCAAAAGGCAATAAATACGGCTCATATTTTACTGATGAAAATCAAACTTTTTCTGTAGTTTCTGTAGATGAAAATGGTAAACCTGTTCAAGTAGATGATATAGAAGTTCAAGTTTTTCAAATAAAATGGCGCTGGTGGTGGAGTACATCTGAAGATAATTTATCTAGATATACTTCAAGTAGTTACCATCAACCCTATAAAACAATAAAATTAAGCACAAACTCTAAAGGAGAAGGTAATTTCTCTTTAAATATTCCTGAAGAAAATAAAGGTCGATTCTTAATTAGAGTTATCGATAAAAAAGGTGGTCATGCAACTGGTAGAACAGCTTATTTTTATAAAAATTGGTGGCAAAACTCAGCATCTGGAGATAAAGAAGCTGCAAAAATGTTAGTATTTTCTGCAGATAAAGAAACGTATAATGTTGGTGAAACTGCTAAGATTACTTTTCCTTCAGGCTCAAAAGGCAATGCATTAATAAGCATAGAAAATGGCACAAAAGTGTTAGAAACAAAATGGGTAAAGACAGAAAAAGGAACAACAACTTTTGATTTGCCTATTACTAAAAAAATGACACCTAATGTTTTTATAAACATCTCTTTATTACAGCCACATAAAGTTACAGAAAACGATTTGCCAATTAGGTTGTATGGTGTAATACCGATTTTAGTTGAAGATTCAAACACAAAATTAGAACCTGTAATTCAGATGCCAAAAGAATTAAAACCAGAAACAGAATATACAGTAAAAGTTTCTGAGAAAAACAGTAAAGCAATGACGTATACTTTAGCAGTGGTAGAAGATGGTTTATTAGATTTAACACGATTTAAAACTCCAAACGCTTACAATACTTTTTATGCAAGAGAAGCTTTAGGCGTTAAAACTTGGGATATTTTTGATGATGTTATTGGAGCGTATTCTGGAAGTATAGATCAAGTTTTTGCAATTGGTGGTGATGGAAGCGTAGCAAAAGGAAAGAATAAAAAAGCAAATAGATTTAAGCCTGTAGTTCAGTTTTTAGGACCTTTTGAATTAAAATCTGGTAACAGTAAAACTCATAAAATTAAATTGCCAAACTATATAGGTTCTGTTAGAACTATGGTTGTTGCTGGTGATGTTATTACAGAAGCTTTTGGTAGTTCAGAAGAAACAACACCTGTAAAAAAACCACTAATGGTTTTAGCTACTTTACCAAGAAAATTATCGCCTAAAGAAAAAGTGACTTTACCTATTTCTGTTTTTGCAATGGATAAAAAAGTAAAAAATGTTACTGTTCAGGTTAAAACTTCTAAAGGAATTTCTGTTGTGGGTAATGCAACTCAAAAAATCAATTTTAATAAACCAGATGAAAAAATGGTTTATTTTGAACTGGATGTTCTAAAAGCAAATGGTATCAATACTGTTGAAGTGATCGCTTCTGGAGCAGGAGAAAAGTCAACTTATAAAGTAGAGTTAGATGTAGTTAATCCAAACCCAATAACTACAAAAATTATAGATAAAACCATACAAGGTAATGCTACTCAAACTATAAGTTTCGAAACTTTTGGAGTAGAAGGTTCAAATTCTGCAATAATTGAACTATCAACAATACCTGCTATGAATTTTACAGGTAGATTAGAGTATTTAATTCAATATCCTCATGGTTGTGTAGAGCAAACCACATCAAGTGTTTTTCCTCAATTATTTTTAAATGATTTATTCGATTTAACTTCAGAAAAGAAAAGAAAAATTCAGAATAATATAGAAAAAGGAATTAAAAGATTAGGTAGTTTTCAAAAAGCAAATGGAGGCTTAAGTTATTGGTTAGGTGAAAATTACATAAGTGATTGGGGTACAACTTATGCAGGTCATTTTATGTTAGAAGCTGAGAAAAAAGGCTTTGTGTTACCACTTACTTTTAAAAGTAATTTTATTAACTATCAAAGAAATTTAGCTAGAAATTGGAGGCCAAATTATAATAGTTATTCTAGAGATTTAGAGCAAGCTTATAGGTTATATACATTAGCATTGGCAGGTAGTCCAGACTTATCAGCTATGAACAGATTAAGAGAATATAATAAGATTTCTAATGATGCAAAATGGAGGTTAGCTGCAGCATATGCATTAGTTGGTCAAAAAGAAGCTTCAGATGAAATTTTAACACAAACCACTCTAAATTTTGAAGGTTATAACTATTACAATTATGGCTCTAAAACAAGAAATAAGGCTATGGCTTTAGAAACGATGTTGCTTACGAACAACAATAATGTAAAAGACTTGGCAAAAAGTATTGCAAAAGATCTATCAAGTAATCAGTGGATGAGTACCCAAACAACAGCTTATAGTTTGTTAGCTATAGGTAAAATGGTAGTGAAAAATGGTGGTAAAGCTATACATGTGGTATTGACTTCAGATGATAAAAAAGATCAAATTAACACTAGTAATTCTTTATTGCAAAGAACCATAAAAGTCGAAAAAGGTAAGAATACTATCAGCATTAAAAATAATGATAATAATGTTGTTTATGCAAGAATTGTTAACTCAGGAAAATTACCTTTAGGTAGCGAAATTGTTGAAAATAGAGGATTAAAAGTTGCTTTAGAATACAAAGATTTAAAAGGCAATAAAATTGATGTAAATCAATTAAAACAAGGACAAGATTTTGTGGCAAAAATTACGGTTCAAAGTAGTAAAAATGAGTCTGTAAAAGATATCGCTTTAACTCAAATTTTTCCTTCTGGATGGGAAATTGTAAATACACGTTTTACAGATTTTGGGACTACTACAAAAAGCGATGCTAGATACACAGATATTAAAGATGATAGCGTTAATTTTTACTTCGACTTAGAAAATGGGAAATATAAATCTAAAACAAAAACATTCTCTGTATTATTAAATGCAGCTTATTTAGGTAACTATTATTTACCAGGTATACAAGTTGAAGCTATGTATGATAATGACTATTTGGTAAGAACAAAAGGACGTTGGATAAAAGTAGTGAAGTAGTTAAATGAGTATAAAAGGCTACATAACAAAGCATAAAAAGAAAAGTATTTTAGTTGGTATCTTGTTGATTTTTTATGCTTTTTGCTTACCTAAGCAATTATTTGTAAAGCCAACTTCTACAGTTATTACAAGTACTAAAGGCGATTTGTTAGGGGCTTTAATTGCAGAAGATGGTCAGTGGAGATTTCCTCATAATGATTCTGTACCTGATAAGTTTAAAATCTGTTTAATTCAGTTTGAAGATGAACATTTTTACAAACATCCTGGGTTTAATCCTGTTTCTATTTTTAAAGCAATTCAACAAAACATTAATGCTGGAAGAGTTGTTAGAGGTGGTAGTACAATTACACAGCAAGTTATAAGATTGAGTAGAAATGATAGGCCAAGAACTTATTTAGAAAAATGTAAAGAATTTATTTTAGCTACAAGATTAGAATTAAGAGCCAGTAAAGAAAAAATTTTAGCTTATTGGAGTAGTAATGCACCTTTTGGGGGTAATGTTGTTGGTTTAGATGCAGCTTCATGGCGTTTTTTTAATAGAAGTTCTGCTGATTTATCTTGGGCAGAAGCTGCAACATTAGCAGTATTACCTAACGCGCCAAAATTGATTTATCCAGGGAAAAATCAACAAAAATTGTTGGTAAAAAGAAATCGATTATTAAAAAAATTACTTCATAAAAATGTAATTGATTCACTTACTTATAATTTATCAGTTCTAGAAGAACTGCCTCAAAAACCTTATGCTTTACCTCAAATTGCACCACATTTATTGCAAAAGATTAATAAAGAAAAAAAAGGAGAAATTGTAAAAACCACAATTAATAAGAGATTACAAAATCAAACCAATACTATTGTAAAAAACCATTATAATCAACTCTCAAAAAACGGAATAAATAATGTTGCTGTTTTGGTTTTAGATGTAAATACAAGAGAGGTTTTAAGCTATGTAGGTAATGCTCCAACAACAAAAAAAAACCAAAAAGATGTAGATATTATAGATAAGCCAAGAAGTACAGGTAGTATATTAAAACCTTTTTTATATGCAGCTATGTTAGATGCTGGAGAACTTTTACCAAACACTTTGGTTGCTGATGTGCCAACAAATTATGGAAGTTATCAGCCAGAAAATTTCGACAAAAAATATGCTGGAGCTATCTCTGCTAAAAAAGCACTTTCTAAATCTTTAAATGTACCTACAGTTAGACTTTTACAAAAATTTGGTTTAGAAAAATTTCATGATTATCTGCAAAAGTTACAATTAAGAGATATCAAAAAAAATCCTAATTACTATGGATTAACTTTAGCTTTAGGAGGTGCAGAAAGTAATTTATGGGATTTATGTAAAAGTTATGCATCTCTAGCTTCTACTGTAAATCATTACTCAGCAACTTCAAGTTTTTATTTTGATAATGAGTTTTTAAATCCAACATTTTATAAAGATGAAACCATAGATTTTGGTAAAAAATCTAATCAAAAAATCGTTTTTGATGCAGCTTCTATTTATTTAACTTTCGAAAGTTTAAAAGAAGTAAATAGACCCAATGCAGATGAAAATTGGGAGTTTTTTGATGCTGCAAAAGAAATTGCCTGGAAAACTGGAACTAGTTTTGGATTTAGAGATGCTTGGAGTATTGGTGTAACTAAAGATTATGTAGTGGGTGTTTGGGTGGGTAATGCAGATGGAGAAGGAAGACCTGGTTTGGTAGGTCTACAAACAGCTGCTCCTATTCTTTTTGATGTTTTTGATAAACTTCCAAATTCATCTTGGTTTGAAAAACCTTTTGATGAAATGACTCAAGTTGAAATATGTTCAAAAAGCGGTTATAGAGCTACCAAAATTTGTGAAGAAAAGAAACTATCTTACATACAAAACACAGGTTTAAAAACTGAGCCATGTCCATTTCATATAAATATAAATATTGATAGATCAAGTACTTATCAAGTAAACACTTCTTGTGAAAGTTTAGAAAATATTCAGCACAAATCTTGGTTTGTGTTGCCTCCTTTACAAGAGTATTATTACAAAAAACAAAATCCTTTTTATAAGCCCTTACCAAAATTTAGAGAAGATTGTTTGGGTGAGGTAAAGAATGTGATGAAATTTCTATATCCAACAGAAAAAAGCACCATTTTTTTGCCAAAAGACTTTGATGGCAAACAAAATGAGCTAATTTTAAAAGTAGCGCATTCTAATAAAGAAGCCATTTTATTTTGGTCTTTAAACCAACAATTTTTAGGAACAACTAAAGAAAATCATGAGTTAGCAATAACTCCAAAAGAAGGAGAGTTTACAATTACAGTCGTCGATAATTTTGGTAATGAAATTCAGCAACAAATTAGTATTAAAGAATAAAAAAAGAGTTAATCTTTAGAGTTTTCTTAACGAAAAATCATCAATTTTTTAACATCTTTGTAAGAATCAAAAAATAGGTTCTACAATGAAGATTTATCCTATAGAAACTGGTAATTTTAAATTAGATGGTGGTGCAATGTTTGGTGTTGTACCTAAATCTATTTGGCAAAGAACAAATCCTGCAGATGCTAATAATATGATAGACATGAGTATGCGTTGCATGCTTATAGAAGATGGTAATCGTTTACTATTAATAGATACTGGTTTAGGTAATAAACAATCAGATAAATTTTATAGCTATTATTATTTGTTTGGAGATTTTTCTTTAGATACATCTTTAAAAAAATATGGTTTTCATAGAGATGATATCACAGATATTTTTTTAACTCATTTACATTTTGATCATTGTGGAGGTGTTATTAAAAGAAACAAAGAGGGTTTATTAATTCCTGGTTTTAAAAATGCAAAAGTTTGGTCTAATCAAAAACATTGGAAATGGGCAACAGAACCAAATGCCAGAGAAAAAGCATCATTTTTAAAAGAGAATATAAATCCAATTAAAGAAAGTGGTCAGTTAGAATTTATTCATAGTAATTACAAAGATCAAATTGGTTTTGATGTTTTGTTTATGGATGGTCATACAGAAAAACAAATGTTGCCAAAAATTGAATATCAAGACAAAACATTGGTATTTATGGCAGATTTATTACCAACAGTTGGTCATATACCTTTACCATATGTTATGGGGTATGATACTAGACCTTTGTTAACTATTAAAGAAAAAGCAGCATTTTTAAACGAAGCTGCAGATAAGAACTTTTATCTTTTTTTAGAACATGATGCACATCATGAATTATGCACTGTAAAGCACACAGAAAAAGGAGTTCGTTTAAATACTACACATAAGTTTTCAGAAATATTTATTTAGAGAAGTTAGAATATGAAGCGTATTAAAGCAAGTTTTTTTATTGCCTTTTTAGGCATTTTTTTATGGGGTTGTAAATCATCACAAGTAGCAGTTACTGCACCAAACTTCGATGAAATTATTACAACACCAGCAAAAAAAGATTTTTTGTCTGAAGAGGAATTAAAAGTTTGGCATCATTTAGATATACAGAAAGATTCTATTGCAGGTATTAGCTTAGAAAAAGCATATAAATTTTTAAAGGGAAAAAAAGCAAAACCAGTTGTTGTTGCAATTGCAGATTCTGGAGTAGATATTAATCATGAAGATTTAAAGGATGTACTTTGGGTTAACAAAGACGAAATAAAAGGTAACAATAAAGATGATGATAATAATGGGTATATAGATGATGTTTTTGGTTGGAACTTTCTTGGGAATGCTAAAGGAGATATTGTAACCACAGATCAATTAGAAATTACTAGAATTGTTAAAAGAGGCAGAGAAAAGTTTGGAGATAAAAAACTTTCTGAAATTGCAGAAAAAGACAAAAAAGCATATGAAGAATATTTAAAACTAAATAAAGAATTCGAAGCTACTCTTATTGAGAAAAAAGGAGAAATTTATCAAATGGATGACTATCTAAAAAATTTAGATATGGTTCAAGAAAATTTTGATATTGTTAAAAAATTAGCAAAAACAGACAGTCTTACTTTAGCAATTGTAGACAAAGTAGAAGCACCAAATTTACAAACTTTAATGAGGGTAAAAAATGTTGCTAATATTCTAAAGCAAGGTATGAGTGAAAGTACTTTGAAAGAAGAAAAAGAAAAAGTAAAAGAATACGTTGCAGAACTTAAAAAGGCAATGGAAGGTTATAATCTAGATATGAATTATCGTCAATCTTTAGGAGATGATTTATATGATATTACAGATAAATTTTATGGCAATAACAATATGTTAGGTACTGCAGATGCAGGTAAACATGGTACTCATGTAGCAGGAATTGTTGCAGCAAATAGAACTAATAAAATAGGAGCAGTAGGTGTTGCAGATAATGTAAAAATTATGACTGTTAGAATTGTTCCTGAAGCAGATGAACATGATAAAGATGTGGCTCTTGGTATTAGATATGCAGTAGATAATGGAGCAAAAATTATAAACACAAGTTTTGGTAAACGTTTTTCACCAAATAAAAATTGGGTTTATGATGCATTAAAATATGCAGCAGAAAAAGATGTTTTAATAGTTAATGCAGCAGGTAATGATGGTAAAGATTTAGATGTTAATGAAACCTACCCAACAGACTCAAAAGATATGCTTACAGAATTTACAGATAATGTAATTACAATTGGTGCAAATAGTTTGCATTATGATAAAAATTTACCAGCAAATTTTTCTAACTATGGTAAAGTAAATGTAGATATTTTTGCACCAGGTGTAAGTATCTATGCACCAATTCCAGAAGATAAATACGAGGCTTTAAGTGGTACTTCTATGGCTGCACCAACAACTGCAGGAGTTGCTGCTTTAGTACGTTCTTATTATCCAAATTTATCTGCTAAAGAAGTTAAAGATATCATTATGAAATCTGGAGTAAAAATTAATTTTGATGTTGTAAAACCAGGTTCGCAAACAGAAGAAAATCCAAATGGAGAAATGATTCCTTTTTCTAGTTTATCTGTTACAGGTAGAGTTGTAAATGCATACAATGCATTACAATTAGCAGAATATATTTCAAACAAAAAACAATAGTAAATCTTTTACTATTTTTATAAATAAATAAAAACCAATTTAAAAATGAAGAAAGTACCTTATTTAGTTTTATCAATACTAATGTTAGTGTCATGTGCTCAAACCAAAGATGTTTCTAATACAGATAACAATGCTAAAAAAAGTAATGAAAGTTACTGGCAGCAACATGTAGATTATACTATGGATATTGATGTAAATGGTTATCAATATAATGGAAAACAAAAATTAGTGTATACTAACAATTCTCCAGATGATTTAGATAAGGTTTTTTATCATCTTTATTTTAATGCTTTTCAACCTGGTTCTCAAATGGATGTTCGTTCTTTAAATATTAAAGATCCAGACAGAAGAGTAAGAGATAGAATTAGTAAATTAAAACCAAATGAAATAGGTTACATTAAAGTAAATTCTTTAAAACAAGATGGAGTAGCAGTTTCTCATGAAACTGTGGGTACTATTTTAGAAGTAACTTTAAACAAGCCTATAAAATCTGGAGAAAGTGTAACTTTTGATATGCTGTTTGATGCTCAAGTACCTGTTCAAATTAGAAGATCTGGAAGAAATAATGCAGAAGGTGTTGCTTTATCTATGACTCAATGGTATCCTAAAATGGCTGAATATGATTTTCAAGGATGGCATACTCCACCTTACATTGCAAGAGAATTTCATGGTGTTTGGGGAGATTTTGATGTGACTTTACATATAGATAAAAATTATGTTGTTGGAGGTACAGGATATTTACAAAATCCACAAGAAGTAGGTCATAATTATGAAGACAAATCAAAAGAATTAAAATTACCAAAAGGTGAAAAGTTAACTTGGCATTTTAAAGCACCAAATGTTCACGATTTTTCATGGGCAGCAGATCCAGAATATAATCATGATATGATTACAACTAATTCTGGTATAGATTTACATTTCTTTTATAAGAAAACTATGGAGGCTAATTATTTAAAGAATTGGAAAGATTTACAGCCAAAGACTGCAGAATTAATGGATTTCTTTAGTGAAAATGTGGGGATGTATCCCTACAAACAATATTCTGTGATTCAAGGTGGAGATGGAGGTATGGAGTATGCAATGTCTACATTAATTACAGGTCAAAGAAATTTTGGAAGCTTATTTGGTGTTACTGCACATGAAATGGCACATACATGGTTTCAGTTTCTGTTAGCTTCAAACGAAAGTTTACATCCTTGGATGGATGAAGGATTTACTTCATACATTTCTTCTAAAGCATCAAATAAAATATTAGAAAGAAATAGAGAAAATCCTCATGCAGGTTCTTATAGAGGTTATAGAACTATTGTAAATAGAGGTTATGAAGAATCAATTTCTACACATGCAGACAGGTATAACACAAACTGGGCTTATAGTACAGGGAGTTATTCTAAAGGAGCAATTTTCTTAGCTCAATTAGAGTATGTAATTGGAGCAGAAAATGTGGCAAAAGGTTTAAAAAAATATTTTAATGATTTTTCTTTTAAACACCCAACACCAAATGATATTAAAAGATCTATGGAAAAGGTTTCTGGTATTCATTTAGATTGGTATTTAAATGAATGGACGCAAACTACACATACAATAGATTATGGTGTAAAAAGTGTTGATGGAAAAACAATTACTTTAGAAAGAATTGGTCAAATGCCAATGCCTATAGATCTTGAAGTTGAATACACAGATGGCTCTAAAGAAAGTTTTAACATTCCATTACGTATGATGCGAGGTGTAAAACCTACATCTGCAACAATTTTAAAAGACTGGGGATGGGCTTTTCCAACCTACACTTTTGATGTTTCTAAAGATGTAAAATCTGTTGTAATAGATAAAAGCGGATTAATGGCGGATATTAAATTAGAAAATAATACGTATCCTGCAAGCTCAAGATAAAATTAAATAATAGTAAGAATTTAATAACCCTAGCTTTGGCTGGGGTTTTTAATTTAAAAGACTATTTATATCTTCTTTTGGTATAAAACCTACTAACATTAAATAAACTCCACAAACAATTAAAATAATTCCCATTACTTTTTTTACTCTATAAATTACTGTTGGAGTCATCTTGTTTTTAAGCTGTTTTGCTAAAAATATTTTTCCTAAATCTGTTATAAAATAGCCTGCTATAACAACAGAAAAATAAGTGAAAATTGCATTTTGATTCATTTTTAAAGAGGGGCCAATTACAAGTATAGTTCCTAACCAAAATGCTAATACCCCTACATTAATAAAGTTTAAAAAATAACCTTTTAAAAATAGTTTTATATAGTTGTTTTTTACAATGGGGACGTCTATCTGTTTAGCAGATTCTATGGCCTCTTTTTTGTTTTCTCTATCAAAGTAAGTAATTAAACCATAGATAATTAACACCAAACCACCAATTAAAAATAATCTTGGATCATCTTTTATTTTTTCTAATAATGACCTACTTCCATAATAGGCAATTAGAATAAAAGTAACATCTGCTAATACAACACCTAAATCAAAAACAATAGCAGCTCTAGCTCCTTTAATAATGCTAGTTTGAATCAACATAAAAAAAACAGGTCCAATCATAAAAGCCATGAAAAAACCTATTAAAAAAGCGTTTTTAAAATCGTAAAAATCCATATTTAACAAAAATAAGGATTTTTATACATCATCAAAATCTATACTAATTTTTGAAGTTGTTGGGTGTGCTTGACAGGTTAAAATAAATCCTTCTTCTACTTCACCATCAGTTAAAATAGTATTTTTAACCATAACAGCCTTACCTTCTGTAACTTTAGCTAAACAAGAACTACAAACACCTCCTTGACAAGAATAAGGTGGGTCTAAATCGTTACGTAAACTTGCAGCTAAAATGTTATCTGTTTGCGTCATTGTAAAGGTGGTTTCTTCATCATCTAACAAAACAGTAATTTCTGATGTGCCTTCTTTAATTTCGTCTTTTGCATTTTCATCTTCAGAAACTGTAAATAATTCAAAATGAATATTGTCATTAGAAAAACCAGCTTCTTTTAAAGTTTCAGAAACCGTATTTATCATAGCTTCTGGTCCACATAAAAATGCTCCATCAAAAGAAATGTCTTTGTATTTATTTTTAATAAAGAAATTAGTGAATGGTTTATCTATTCTACCAAATAACATGTTTTCTTGACGCTCTCTACTACAAACAAATTCTAAATTAAAATGTTCATATTTTGAATTTAATGCAAGTAGTTCGTCATAAAAAATAGTATCCTCTACAGATTTGTTACCATAGATTAAGGTAAATGTTGATGTTGAATCATGCTCTAAAACAGATTTCACCATCGATAAAATAGGAGTAATACCAGAACCAGCAGCAAACGCAATATAGTTTTTCTTAGCTTCTGGATTTAGTAAGAAACGACCTTCAGGAGTTGAGATTTTAACTTCATCACCAACTTTTAAGTCAGTTGTTGCATAAGTAGAAAAGACTCCATTTTCTACAGCTTTTATGGCAACTCTTATTTCGCCACTTTTAGGTGTAGAGCAAATAGAATAAGCTCTTCTTACTGCTTCACCATTAATTTCTTTTTCTATAGTAATGTATTGCCCAGCTGTAAAACTAAATTCAGTAATTAAATTTTCAGGAATACTAAAAACAACAGAAACCGCGTTTGCGGTTTCTTGTTTTATTTCTTTGATGTTTACGTTATAAAATGTTGCCATAAATAGTTTTAGACTAAATTTTTCTCGATTAAATATTCTGCAATTTGAATGGTATTAGTAGCAGCACCTTTTCTTAGGTTATCTGCAACAATCCACAAATTTAAGGTATTTTCTTGAGATTCATCACGTCTTATTCTACCTACAAAAACTTCATCTTTATCATTTGCATTTATTGGCATTGGATATACATTGTTTGCCAAATCATCTTCAACAATTACTCCAGGAGTTTCACTTAAAATTTTACGAACTTCATCTACATCAAAATCATTATGAAATTGTACATTAACAGCTTCAGAATGTCCACCAGCTGTTGGTATTCTAACTGCAGTAGCTGTTACAGAAAAAGAATCGTCACGTAATATTTTCTTTGGTTCTTTAACTAATTTCATTTCTTCTTTAGTATATCCATTTTCTAAGAAAATATCACAATGTGGTAAAGCATTTCTACCAATTTTATGAGGGTAAGCCATTTCTCCATCTATACCAGCTTCTTCATTATCTAATTGTTGTACAGCTTTTACACCTGTACCAGATACAGATTGGTATGTTGAAATAACAACTCTTTTCATTTTATATTTTGCATGTAAAGGCGCTAAAGCCATTACTAACTGAATTGTAGAACAGTTTGGATTTGCAATAATTTTGTCTTCTGAAGTTAATACATCTCCATTAATTTCTGGAACCACTAATTTTTTATCAGGATCCATTCTCCAAGCAGAAGAATTGTCTATTACAGTTGTACCTACTTCTGCAAATTTTGGAGCCCATTCTAATGAGGTATCACCACCTGCAGAAAACAAAGCAACATCTGGTTTCATATTAACTGCATCTTGTAAGGTAACAACTGTGTAATCATTTCCTTTATATGATAATTTTTTACCTGCAGATCTTTCTGAAGCCACAGGAATTAATTCTGTAATAGGTAAGTTACGTTCTTCTAAAACTTTTAACATGACTGTGCCAACCATACCAGTTGCACCAACAACAGCTACTTTCATTTTATCTTTTTAAAAAATTTATTTTTTGCTTTGCAAATATCAACACAAAAAAAATACTGACCATTCTTTTAAGAAATATTTACCAAAATTATTTCTAATGTTTAATTTAAAACAAATTGATATAATTTTAATTGAATGCTAGTTCTAATGTGGCTTGCAAGTCTATAAGAAATAACTACATTTGCAAAAAATTTATTAACAAAAACTGAATTTTGTTCAGCTTAAAAATTAGTATAGCATGCAACTGTACAATAAGTTAAGCGCAAAAGAACGCGCTGCATTAATAGATGAGGCTGGTAAAGACCGCATCACAATTTCTTTTTATCAATATCATCAGATAAAAAACCCACAAATACTTAGAGATAAATTATTTTTAGAATGGAATGCTTTAGATGTTCTAGGAAGAATTTATGTTTCTTATGAAGGTATCAATGCTCAATTATCTGTCCCATCAGAAAACATGTATGCTCTTAAAGAGCAATTAGATAGTATATCATTCTTAAAGGATATTCGATTAAATGTAGCTATTGAGCAAGACAATAAATCGTTCCTAAAACTTAAAGTTAAGGTTCGAAATAAAATTGTTGCAGATGGTTTAAATGATGAAACTTTTGACGTAACTAATAAAGGTGTACATTTAAATGCAGCAGCATTTAATGAAATGTTAGCAGACCCAAATACAGTTTGTGTTGATATGCGAAATCATTATGAAAGTGAAATTGGCCATTTTGATGGTGCAATTACTCCAGATGTAGATACGTTTAGAGATTCTTTAGATATTATAGAAGAAGATTTAAAAGATCATAAAGAAGATAAGAATTTATTGATGTATTGTACAGGAGGTATTCGTTGTGAAAAAGCTTCTGCATACTATAAACATAAAGGATTTAAAAATGTATTTCAGTTAGAAGGTGGTATTATAGAATATACACGTCAAGTGAACACAGAAGGCATAGAAAATAAATTTATTGGTAAGAATTTTGTGTTTGATCATAGAAGAGCAGAAAAAATTACAGATGATGTTATTGCAAATTGCCATCAATGTGGAAAGCCTTGTGATACCCATACAAATTGTGCTAACGAAGCTTGTCATTTATTGTTTATACAATGTGATGATTGTGCTGAGCAAATGGAAAATACATGCTCTACAGAATGTCAAGAAATTATTCACTTACCTTATGAAAAACAAAAAGAGCTTAGAAAAGGAAAAGGGAATAGCAATAAAATTTTCAAAAAAGGAAGAAGTGAAGTTTTGAAATTTAAGAAATAAAAAAACCAATAAAAAAGACCTCATTAAGAGGTCTTTTTTAGTTATAATAATCAAATACTAAAAGTAACCTAGCGAATTCTAAAAAGATTTATAAAGCATCACTTTTAAAATTATATTTGATGAGTAATAGATACATTCATTACAGTAAGGTAGTTTTAAAAATAGCCTTTTTTCATTCTTTAATATTGTGTATATTTACCTATTAAGCAATAAAGAAGTTTTTTATTGCAACTATTTAATAATCAGAAATAAAACTTTAGTTAAAACTATAGACTGTTAATTAACTTCTAAAGACGAACAACTAAAGACTAAATATATATGGCATGTGGAAGTTGTGGTACAACAGAAAATGGAGTACCAAGAGGTTGTAAAAGTAATGGAAATTGTGGTACAGGAACCTGTGGTTCTGGTAGCGAAAAACTAGCTGTTTTTGATTGGTTGTCTAATATGACATTACCAAGTGGACAAGAGCGATTCGATATTTTTGAGGTACGATTTAAAAATGGTAGAAAACATTTTTTTAGAAATGTAGATAATTTAACCATTTCTATGGGAGATGTAATTGCTGTAGAAGGTAATCCTGGTCATGATATTGGAATTGTATCTCTTGCAGGAGAACTTGTAAAAGTTCAGATGAAGAAAAGAAATGTGCCAATTGATAGCGAAGACATAAAAAAAATATATAGAAAAGCTACACAAAAAGATATTGATATTTGGCAGCAAGCTAGAGCTAGAGAAGAAGAAACTCAAAAAAGAGGAAGAGAAATATTAGGTAGGTTAGGGCTTCAGATGAAATTGTCTGATGTAGAATTTCAAGGAGATGGAAATAAAGCTACTTTTTACTATACAGCTGATGCAAGAGTAGATTTTAGACAATTGATTAGAGATTTAGCTAGTGCTTTTTCAATTCGTGTAGAAATGAAACAAGTAGGTGCAAGACAAGAAGCAGCAAGACTTGGAGGTGTTGGCTCTTGTGGAAGAGAATTATGTTGTTCTACATGGCTTACAGATTTTAGAAAAGTAACCACAGCAGCAGCTCGTTATCAGCAATTGTCTTTAAATCCTTTAAAATTGGCTGGTCAATGTGGAAAGTTAAAATGTTGTTTAAATTTTGAATTAGATACCTATTTAGATGCATTAAAACCTTTTCCAAAACAAGATGTTGTTTTAAAAACAGAAAAAGGAGATGCTGCTTTTGTAAAAATGGATATTTTTAAAAAATATCTTTGGTATACTTATAAAGAAGAACGTACAAAATGGTTTAGATTAACTTTAGACCAAGTGCAAGAAATTATCGCTTTAAATAAGCAAAATAAAAAATCGAGTTCATTAGAAGATTATGAATCTGATATTGAAATTCCTGAAAAAGTCGATTTTGAAGATGCAGTAGGTCAAGATAGTTTAACCAGGTTTGATGTACCTAGAAAACGTAAAAGAAATAATAGAAACAAAAAAAGAAGACCAGCTACAGCAGCTGTTGCCTCTTCAGAGAATAAAGAAGATAAAAAACATCAAGCTAGAAAAAAAGTTAATCATCAAAAATCAACTGAAAATTCATCAGCATCTAAAACTGTAAATAAAAATAAAAACAGGAGAAGAAATTTTAAAAATAAAAGAAATAATCAATCTAAAAATGGAAATAATTCTCAAGAAAAATAGGGTTTTAATTTGTTTTTTTTCATTGATATTTCTTGTTTCTTGTTCAGATAATTTAGTGTTTACAGAATACAAAACATTAAAAAATTCAACTTGGAAATCAAATGAGAAATTAACATTTAATTTTACTGTAAAAGATACTATACAGCCTAAAAATCTGTTTATTCATGTTAGAAATAATAAAGATTATGCCTTTAGTAACTTGTATTTAATTACCAGTTTAAATTTTGCAAATGGTACAAAAATTGTAGACACTTTACAATATGAAATGACAGATGAATATGGGGCTTTTTTAGGAAAAGGATTTTCTAATATTAAAGAAAATAAATTATTCTATAAAGAAGCAAAAATTTTTCCAACTAAAGGAGAATATCAATTTATCATATATCATGCTATGAGAAAACAAGGAGAAATAGAACCAATTTCTACTTTAAAAGGAATTCAAGATGTTGGTTTTTCAATAGAAAATTAAAAAATGGCAACAAAGAAAAAAACAAATTTTAAAAAATACATCCTTTGGTTTTGGGCTACTATTTTAGGAGGTTTATTAGTTGTAATACTTTTATTTTTTACAGCTTCAATAGGTGGTTTTGGAGCATTACCCACTTTTGAAGAATTAGAAAACCCACAAACTAATTTAGCAACAGAAGTTATTTCTGCAGATGGTGTTACCATTGGTAAATATGCAACAGAAAACAGAACGCCTATTAAGTATAAAGAATTACCAGAAAACTTAGTTCAAGCTTTAGTTGCTACAGAAGATGAACGTTTTTATGAACATTCTGGAATTGATTTTAAAGGTTTTGCAAGAGCCGTTATTAAGTTAGGAAGAGATGGTGGTGCAAGTACAATAACTCAACAATTAGCTAAAAATTTATTTACGAAAAGAGCTTCTAGAAATATTTTTAAAAGAATAGGTCAGAAAATGAAAGAGTGGGTAGTGTCTGTTAAATTAGAAAGGCAATACACTAAGCAAGAAATCATTGCAATGTATTTAAATACTCAAGATTTTATTTTCAATGCTGTAGGTATTCGTTCTGCAGCAAGAATTTATTTTGGAAAAGAAGCAAAAGATTTAGACGTTCAAGAGTCTGCAATTTTGGTAGCTATGTTAAAAAACCCAAGGCAGTACAACCCTAATAGAGAAATATCTAAAGAAAAATCTAGAAGAAGAAGAAATGTTGTTTTTTCTCAAATGGCAAAAAATGGATTTTTAACTCAGTCTGAGAAAGATTCACTTCAACAACTTCCATTAAAAATTAATTACACACCAGAAAGTCATGATGAAGGTTATGCTACTTATTTTAGAACACACCTTCAAAAAATAATGCGTAATTGGGTAGAGAAAAATCCAAAACCAAATGGTGAGGAATACGATATTTTTAAAGATGGTTTAAAAATTTATGTGACTATAGATTCTAGAATGCAACAATATGCAGAAGAAGCTGTAAAAGAACATATGGCTAATTTGCAAACCTATTTTTTTAGAGAACAAAAGAAAAATAGAACAGCACCTTTTTATGACATTGAAAGAGATCAAATAAGAGGAATATTAACCAGAGCTAAAAAGAATTCAGAACGTTACAAAAGACTAAAAATAGCTGGTGTTTCTTCTAAAAGAATAGACAGTATTTTTAATGCTAAGACTAAAATGAATGTCTTCTCTTGGAGAGGTAATATAGATACAATTATGTCTCCAATGGATTCTATAAAGTATTACAAGCACTTTTTAAGATCAGGTTTAGTTTCTATAGAGCCACAAACAGGTTATATAAAAGCTTGGGTTGGTGGTATAGATAATAAACATTTTAAATATGATGCTGTAGCTCAACAAAAAAGACAAGTTGGTTCAACATTTAAGCCATTTGTATATGCAACAGCTATAGATCAATTAAGAAAATCACCTTGTGATATGTTGCCAAATACACCTTATACAATACCTAAAGGTAAATATGGTATACCAGAAGAATGGACACCAAGAAACTCTCAAGAAAAGTATGGAGGAATGATGACTTTAAAAGATGCATTAGCAACTTCAACAAATGTGGTAACAGCTAATTTAATAGATCAGGTAGCTCCAGAAAATGTAGTTCGTTTAGCAAAATCTGCTGGAATCGAAACTGAAATTCAAGCAAACCCTTCTATAGCATTAGGTGCAGTAGATCTATCATTGTTAGAAATGACAAGTGCCTACAGCACATTTGCTAATAAAGGTTTACGAGTAAAACCAATGATTATTACAAGAATAGAAGATAAAAACGGAACAGTTTTAAAAGACTTTATTCCTAAAACAAAAGAGGTAATTAGTGAAGAATCTGCATATGTAATTTTAAAGTTATTAGAAGGTGTAGCAGATTCTGGTTCAGGTATTCGTTTACGATCTTCATATACTAGTTCTGGTAAAGCTTCAACAGGTTTTCCTTATAAGTTTACAAATGCTATTGCTGGTAAAACAGGTACTACACAAAATCAATCAGATGGTTGGTTTATGGGTATTGTACCTAATTTAGTTACAGGTGTTTGGACAGGTGGTGAGGATAGATCTACTCATTTTGCTGGCATTACTTATGGTCAAGGCGCAAATATGTCTTTGCCTTCTTGGGCTATCTTTATGCGAAAATGTTATGAGGATAAGTCATTAAATGTGAGTAAAGAAGATTTTGAGAAACCAGAAAACTTAACCATAAAAGTTGACTGTGATGAGGTTATAGATGAAGATAAAAAAGTAATACCAAAGAAAAATACTGATACAGATTTTTAATAAAGCACAATGATAAATAAGAAAGTTAATAATGTAGAAGAAGCTTTAAATGGCGTAAAAGACGGAATGACTTTTATGTTAGGAGGCTTTGGTTTATGTGGTATTCCTGAAAATGCAATATCAGAATTAGTTAAGTTAAATGTACGAGATGTGACCTGTATATCTAATAATGCAGGCGTAGATGATTTTGGTTTAGGTTTACTTTTACAAAATAAACAAATCAAAAAAATGATTTCTTCTTATGTAGGTGAAAATGATGAATTCGAACGTCAAATGCTTTCTGGAGAATTAGAAGTAGAATTAACGCCACAAGGTACATTAGCAGAAAAATGTAGAGCAGCGCAAGCTGGTTTCCCTGCCTTTTACACACCTGCAGGTTTTGGAACAGAAGTAGCAGAAGGTAAAGAAACTAGAGATTTTGATGGTAAAATGTATGTTTTAGAACCTGCTTTTAAAGCAGATTTTGCTTTTGTTAAAGCTTGGAAAGGTGATGCTGCAGGAAACTTAGTGTTTAAAGGAACTGCAAGAAATTTTAATGCTAATATGTGTGGAGCTGCAAAAATTACAGTTGCAGAAGTAGAAGAGTTAGTTCCTGTTGGTGAATTAGATCCAAATCAAATTCATATTCCAGGAATTTTTGTTCAAAGAATTTTTCAAGGTAAAAACTATGAGAAAAGAATAGAACAAAGAACAGTAAGACAAAAAAATTAGGTATGGCTTTAGATAAAAACGGAATTGCAAAACGTATTGCTAAAGAAGTAAAAAATGGTTACTACGTAAATTTAGGAATTGGTATTCCTACTTTAGTAGCTAATTTTGTTAGAGATGATATAGAAGTTGAGTTTCAAAGTGAAAACGGAGTTTTAGGAATGGGACCTTTTCCTTTTGATGGAGAAGAAGATGCAGATATTATTAATGCTGGTAAACAGACAATAACTACAATGCCTGGTGCTAGTTTTTTTGATTCAGCAACAAGTTTTTCTATGATTCGTGGTAAGCATGTACACCTAACTATTTTAGGAGCTATGGAAGTTGCAGAAAATGGTGATATTGCCAACTGGAAAATTCCTGGTAAAATGGTAAAAGGTATGGGTGGTGCAATGGATTTAGTAGCTTCTGCAGATAATATAATCGTTGCTATGATGCACACCAATAAAAGAGGCGAAAGCAAACTATTAAAAAAATGTTCTTTGCCTTTAACTGGTGTAGGTTGTGTTACTAAAGTGGTCACAAACTTAGCAGTTTTAGAAATAAAAGAGAATGCTTTTCATCTTTTAGAAAGAGCTCCTGGAGTTTCTGTAGAAGAAATTAAAAATGCAACAGAAGGCACATTAATTGTTAATGGAGAAATCCCAGAAATGAAAATATAAATGAATAAAATCGCACAATATCCTAGATTAGTTTTTGTATTTTTTTTTGTTTTCATTTACCTTATTACTTATTTGTCAGGAATTGAAAACGCCATGTTAAGAACTGTTTTTTCAATAACCTTAGCTTTTGTAATTTCTCCAAGAAGAAAAAAATTAAAAACTCAAACAGGAGAAAAAACTCAAGTTACTTGGATTTTTCTTAAAAAACCTATCATTTTAGAGTAAATGAAAATTATATCTTACAATGTAAACGGAATTAGAGCTGCCTTAAAAAAAGGTTTTTTAGATTGGTTACAAGCAGCAAACCCTGATGTAATTTGCATACAAGAAACCAAAGCACATAAAGAACAAATTGATGTTTCAGAAATAGAAAATGCTGGCTATCCTTATCATTACTGGTTTTCTGCACAAAAAAAAGGATATTCTTCTGTAGCTATATTTTGTAAAGAAAAACCAAACCATATAGAATATGGAACTGGAATCGAAACTATGGATTTTGAAGGTAGAAATTTGCGAGTAGATTTTGATGAGGTGTCTATTATGAGTTTGTATTTACCTTCTGGGACAAATATAGATCGATTAAATTTTAAGTTGACGTATATGGATGAATTTCAAGCGTATATCAATCAACTTAAACAAGAAATGCCTAACCTTGTTATCTGTGGAGATTATAATATTTGTCATGAAGAAATAGATATTCATAATCCTAAAATGAAAGGAGTTTCTGGTTTTTTACCAGAAGAAAGACAATGGATAGGTTCTTTTATAGATAGTGGTTTTATAGATAGCTATCGATATTTAAATCAAGGTGTTCAAGAGTTTTCTTGGTGGAGTTATAGAGCCAATGCTAGAGCAAATAATAAAGGTTGGAGGTTAGATTATGCAATGGTTTCTGAACCTCTTAAAGATAAAATAGCTAGAGCTTATATTTTAACTGAAGCCAAACATTCAGATCATTGTCCAATAGCATTGGAATTAGATATTTAAATTATGAAAATAAAACAATTATTATTACTGGTATTTATTTTTTTTTCATTTAAAGCATTTGCACACACAGAAGTCCAGAATACAGTGTATAAAAATGGTATTGGTTTAGGAAGTGTTATTGCTGTGGTTATTTCCTGGGGAAGAAACAAATCAATTTTATATGCAATTATACATGGAATTTTCAGTTGGTTTTATGTAATTTATTACTATTTAAAATTAAGACATAAAGAAATCAACCAAAAATGGTAAAACATATAATTCTACTCTTTTTTATTATTCCTTCAATTTTTTCTCAAACGAAAAAAGATACACTAATCATCCCTAAAAAAGACACTTTATTTATTGCAAAAGACACTATAAAACAACCTGTTGATTCTGCTTTTTTTACAGATAAAGACTTAAAAGTAATAGATAGTTTATTGGTTGATGAAAAATTTAGTTCAGCATTATTAGATACTTTAGAGTATGTTATAGATGATAAAGATATTATAGGTAATACTAATTTGGTATTAACTACAGATTTATTAAAACAGCGACTATCTGTTTTAAATGATAACACTCCTTTTAACTTAGCATACAATCCTGCATTAGAAAAAGTAATTAATAGCTATTTAAAATATAGAAGAAAGTATTATCCAGCATTAATGGCTAAGGCTAAGTATTATTTTCCAATGTTCGAGCAATATCTAGATCAATATGATATTCCTTTAGAAATGAAATACCTTGCCATTGTAGAATCTGCTTTAAAACCAAGAGCAAGATCTAGAGTTGGTGCATCTGGTATGTGGCAATTTATGTATGGTACAGGAAAACAATTTGATTTAAAAGTAAGTTCTTACGTAGATGAAAGATACGATCCTGTAAAATCTACAATAGCTGCTTGTAAATATTTAAGTCAATTGTATAAAATTTTTGGAGATTGGGATTTGGCTTTAGCAGCTTATAACTCTGGTCCTGGTAATGTTACTAAAGCTATAAAAAGATCTGGAGGTTACAAAAACTATTGGAATATTCGCCCTTTTTTACCAAGAGAAACTGCTGGTTATGTGCCTGCTTTTTATGCAACAATGTACATTTTTGAATATTCAGAGGAGCATAAAATTTATTCAGATTTACCAAAATTTTTCGATTTCCAGACAGATACGATTCAAGTTAAAAGAACCATTTCTTTTGATCAAATATCAGAAATCATAAATGTTGATGAAGAGGTTTTAACATTTTTAAATCCTTCTTATAAATTAGATATTATACCTTTTATAAAAGACAGAAAATACGCCTTAAGATTACCCACCAGTAAAGTTATTGAGTTTTTAAATAAGGAGAAAGAATTATATGCTTTAGCAGAAGCAGATGATGCCAAAAGAGAAAAACCTTTGCCTAAATATTTTGAAATGGACAAACGCGTTCGTTACAAAGTAAGAAGTGGAGATTATTTAGGTAAAATTGCAAATAAATATGGAGTTAGAGTAAGTGACATAAAAAGATGGAATCGCTTAAAAACAAGTAGTTTAAAAATAGGTCAACGATTGTATATTTATCCTAAAAGAATACCAAGAGATATTGCAAAACCTAAGGCTAAGAAAGACAATATTGTTAGCAGCAGCAAAAAGAAATCTGGAAAATATGATGTTTATATTGTAAAGGAAGGAGACTCACTTTGGACCATTGCACAAAAATTTAAAGGAATTTCTGTTGATGATATTAAAAAATGGAACAATATTTGGAGTGCTAAAGGTTTAAAACCTGGAACTAAACTTAAAATTTATAAAAGTTAACCTCATGAAAAAAATTATACTAGTATTTTTTGTTACAGTTTTATTAATTTCTTGTGTTGGAAATGACAAAATGATTCTTAGAGACTCTATTGGAAAAATTAATAAAGTAATGGTTGTTGCTAAAATTAGTGATTGGACAGGTGATGTTGGTCAAGAAATTAGAAACAGCTTTGGAGAGCTTCAAGTTGGTTTGCCTCAACCAGAACCAATTTTATCTGTATCTCAAGTTGCACCTAATGGTTTTAGCTCTATGATGAAATCTAGTAGAAATATACTAATGGTTTTAGAAGGTGAACAAGAAGGGATTTCTGTTAAGAAAAATGTGTATGCACAACCACAAACTATTGTATATCTACAAGCAAAAAATGACGAAGCAATTATTAATATTTTCAACAAAAATAAAGAGAAAATAAAGAGAATATTTTTAGATTCAGATATAGCTTTTACTCAAAGTATTTTTGCAAAAAATAAATTAGATGATTCTAAATATAAAACACTACAAAATTTAGGTATTTCATTAACCATACCAAATAAGTTTAATACAGTAGATGATACAGGAGATTTTTTATGGCTTAGAAATCACTTAACAAGTGGTATTGCAAAATCTGGAAGTAACAATATTTTGGTATATTCTTTGCCTTTAGAAGATGGATTACAAGTTGCAGATAGTATTGTTGTAAATAGGAATAAAATTGGTAAAAAATACATTCCCGGTTATAAAGAAGGTATGTATATGATTACAGAAGAGGCTTATACACCTTTTACTTTTGATGCTGTTGTTGATGGTAAAAAAGCCTATGAAACTCGTGGAAAATGGGAGGTAAAAGGCGATTTTATGGCTGGACCTTTTGTTAACTATACTGTTTTTGATGAAGAAAAAAATAGACTAATAGTTGTAGAAGGTTTTACTTATGCACCTTCTGTAAGTAAAAGGGCTTTTCTTTTTGAGCTAGAAGCTATAGCAAAGTCTTTAAAAATAAAATAAAAAACATCAAAATAATATTAAAAGTCTGAGTATTAAAAGCTCAGACTTTTTTTATGTTATAAATTTCATGAATTTATTTTCATATATTTGAGTATCAATCAATAAACTTTTTTATTATGGAAATGAATATTTACATTCTCTTTATTGCAGCAATTGTACCTATGTTAATAGGTTTTGTCTGGTATGGTCCTTTATTTGGCAATGCTTGGATGAATGAAATGGGTTTTACAAAAGAATCCTTAGAAGGAACTAATATGGCTAAGGTTTTTATTTTAAGCTATATTTTTAGTCTTTTATTGGCCTTCTTTTTACAGTTCATTGTAATCCATCAAATGGGTGTTTTTCAAACACTAATTAATGAACCTGGGTTTAATGAAGAGACAGGGACAGCTTTTGCTTATTTTCAAGATTTTATTGCTGCTTATGGAGATCGATTTAGAACATTTCAACATGGAGTTATTCATGGTGTTATGTCTGGGTTATTTTTTGTTTTACCAATCTTGTCAATTATAGCAATGTTTGAAAGAAAATCTTTTAAATATATAGCAATTAATGCTGGTTATTGGATAGTAACTCTAGCAATCATGGGAGGCATTATTTGTCAATGGTTATAAAAACCAACTATAACAATAATAAAAAAGCTTCACATTTGTGAAGCTTTTTTATTTATTAATACCCTATTTTTTGTCTTACTTTTTGCAGCACATCATTAGCAACTTTACTTGCTTTTTCTGCTCCAATTGCAAGTGCTTCATCAATTTCATGTTTATTTTCCATGTAATGATGATACTTAGCTCTTACTTCAGAAAATTTATCAATAATCAATTCGTATAAAGCTTGCTTTGCATGTCCATATCCATAATTTCCACCTTCATAATTTGCACGCATCTCAACAATCTGTTCATCAGAAGCTAATAATTTATATAAAGCAAAAACATTATCTGTATCAGGATTTTTAGGTTCTTCTAAAGGAGTACTATCTGTTTTAATACTCATTATTTGCTTTCTTAATTTTTTATCTGCTAAAAAAATATTAATGATATTGTCTCTAGACTTACTCATCTTTTCTCCATCAATACCAGGAACTAATTTAGTATGTTCTTGAATTTTTGCTTGTGGAGCAATAAGTGTATCACCCACTATATTATTAAATCTATTGGCAACATCTCTTGTCATTTCTAAATGCTGTAATTGATCTTTACCTACTGGTACAATCTCAGCATCATACAATAAAATATCTGCTGCCATTAACATTGGGTAAGTAAATAAACCAGAATTTACATCTGCTAATCTATCTGCTTTATCTTTAAAACTATGTGCTAAAGTTAATCGTTGATAAGGAAAAAAACAGCTTAAATACCAAGACAATTCTGTAACTTGAGGTATATCACTTTGCTTATAAAAAACAGTTTTATTGATGTCTAAACCACAAGCAAGCCAAGTTGCAGCAGTACTGTAAGTGTTTTCTCTTAAGACATCTCCATCTTTAATTTGTGTTAAAGAATGCATGTCTGCAATAAATAAAAAAGATTCATTTTTAGGATCATTTGCCATTTCTATTGCTGGTAAAATGGCTCCTAATAAATTTCCTAAATGGGGTGTTCCAGTACTTTGTACACCTGTTAAAATTCTTGACATTAATTTTTTATTTTATCTATTTTTACAAGAGTGAGATTGATGAAAAATCTCTAAAAGCACAAAAATAAGGTTTTGTATATGAAAATCCATCAAACAAAAGAATATTAGTATTTTTGGTGTTTATGAAATTTTTGAAAATACCTTTTTTACTAATTTGGAGAGTATGGTTTTACATACTCATTTTTATTACCATTATTATTATGGTCCCTTTTTTATTAGTATTAACGTCAAAAGAAGAATATTACCCTACATTTTGGAAAATGGTTAGACTTTGGGCAAAAGTGCTAATTTATGGGATGGGATTTCGTCTTAAGATACAAGCTGATGAAGTTTTAGATAGAAATAAAAGCTACATGTTTTGTCCAAATCATGCTTCGTTAATGGATCCGTTTGTGCTGATTGCTTTAAGTAAAAACCCAATAGTTTTTGTTGGCAAACAAGAGTTTGTAAAAATTCCGATTTTTGGGTTTTTCTACAAAAGAGTGGTAATTATGGTAGATAGAAGTAGTCCAAAAAGTAGAAAAAGAGTTTATGAAATGGCTAAAAAAAGATTACAAAATGGAGTAAGTATGGCTATTTTTCCTGAAGGATTAGTACCAACAGAAAATGTAATTTTGGCCCCTTTTAAAAATGGTGCATTTTCTTTAGCTATTGAATATGAAATACCAATTGTACCACAAGTTTACTTAGATGGTAAACGCTTATTTTCTTGGGATTTTTTTAAAGGCGGACCTGGAGTTTTTAGAATTCGTCAACATAAATTTATTCAAACAAAAGACTTAGAACAGTCTGACATGCAAAAACTAAAAGAAAAAACTTTTGATATTATTTACAACGATTTGGTAAATGACAAAAAGTATATGAAAGATACAAATAGACCTAATAATGAAAGAGAATTTAAATCACCTTTATCCTAAAAAAGAAGAAACATTAAATATTCTTTCTCATGGATTAGGATTTTTATTGAGTATTGTAGCATTACCATTTTTAATTTTAAAAAGTTTAAATTTTATTGGTTTTTGGAAACCATTAAGTTTTATTATTTATGGTTTAAGTATGATTATTCTATATGCTGCATCTACATTTTATCATGCAGCAAAAAACCCAAAAAAAAGAAGAAGATTAAATATTTTTGATCATGCAGCAATTTATGTTTTAATAGCAGGTAGTTATTCGCCTTTCTGTTTGGTTGCATTAGACTCAAGTTTAGGTTGGTATATGTTTGTTTTTGTCTGGTTATTTGCTTTAGCTGGGGTAATCTTAAAATTATTTTACACAGGTAAATTTGATAAACTTTCAACAGCTCTTTATTTACTTATGGGTTGGCAAGTGGTTATCTTTATAAAACCATTAATGGCAAGTTTAACTTCAGAAGGATTACAATTTTTGTTTGCTGGCGGAATTTTTTATTCTGTTGGTGCAATATTATATTCAATAAAAAAATTACCTTACAACCATGCTATATTTCACATATTTGTTCTTTTAGGTAGTTTGAGCCATTTTTTAGCAATTTACAATTTATAAATTACCAATTTTTAAAAGGATTTTTACTGAGGTATGAATTATAATATTCTTTATTTCCAGTAACTTCTTTGCCTAACCAATCTGGTTTTTTAAATTTTTGATGTTCGCTATTTAATTCAATTTCAGCAAGAATTAATCCTTGGTTATCAGCATAAAACTCATCAACCTCAAAAATTAAATCATCATTTTTTATATAATACCTTTTTTTCTCAATAATAGTAGGTTCACACAATAAAAGTAATTGTTCTGCTTCTTGTCTATTTATTTCTTTTTCCCATTCAAAACGAGTAGTTCCAGAAGCATTAGATGCCCCTTTTATTGTTAAAAAAGCTTTATCGTTAGTAACTCTAATTCTTACATTTCTTGTTTTATCAGAATTTAAATAGCCTTGTTTAAATACTTCTTCTTTATAGCTTAGGTTTTTAAAATCTTGGTTTTTTACTAAAAACTTTCTTTCTATTTCTATATTCATTTAATTGTTATTTTGATAAATACCAAACACAAAATCTGATGGGTTATGTTTTAAAAATTCATCTTCGAGAAGAAAAATTTCTTCTAAAATTTGCTGCTTTTCTTTATTAACTTCATAAAAATGATGAGATATATCTCTAAATGCACTCATTAGTAAATTACCACCATAAGGTTTTTCTAAAACTGTATTAAAATGTTTATGAACTGATGGCATTATGCTTGAAGAATCTACACATTCTGATGGATCTGCAATTATCATTCTTAATGTTCCTACACCTCTATATTTATTTTTTAGAAACCTACTTTTAAATCTAACTCTATATTTTTTGGGTATTAATGCTATAGCTTTATTAATTGCTGCAATTTGATTTTTAGAAAATTGATGTCTAGTTGCGCCAACAAATTCGTTAATGATTAACAAACCATTTGGTTTTAAAAGTGGTTTTATTTTGTTAGTTAAAAATGAATCAATTTTATCAAAATGATGCAAAGAGGCTTTAAAAAAAACAACATCAAACTCTTGCTCATTAAAATGAATATCATAAATGCTTTTTGCAATAAATTCAATATTTGTTAGGTTTTGTTTTTTTGCAGATATAGAAGCTTTTTCAAGAAGATTTTCAGCGATATCTAAACAGGTGATTTTTTTAAAAATATGAGTGTTTTTTGCTAGCTCTATTTCAGTATTAGAAATACCAGAACCAATAGAAAGTAGTTTTAAATCTTTTTTATCTTTTAAAGTAGTACTGATTAAGTAACTTATATAATCTTGTTTTTTATCTCCAGTAATTAAGGTGTTCCACCTTTCTTTAACTTGAGGAATAGACCAGAAGTTTGATGATTGAAAAGAACTATTATTAAATGCACTTTTTGTTCTTTTCTCTTTATTAAAAGTTAGTTTTGATAAGAAAAACCCATTTCCTCTTTGTACAACTTTAAAATAAGTATCTATAAAATCATCTAAAGTTATGAATGGCATTAAATTTTATTTTAAAACAGTTATTTACAGGTGCACTAAGATACGTTATTAGTCGTTTTATCATAAATAAATAATATATTTGATGTATATAAATTAACATGAAAAAAATACTTTTTCTTTTCTTTTTTTTTAATTTAATAAACCTTTATTCTCAAGTTGATTATAGTGATTCTTGGGAAGATTTTTTCTCTTACAATAACGTTAAAGACTTTGTAAAAGTAGATAATATTATTTATGCTTTAGCAGACAATGCTGTTTTTACCTACAATGAGTCAACTTCAGAAATTAGTAAATTTTCATCTATTCAAGGTTTATCTGGAGAAACAACATCAAGTATTCATTATAATAACACATTTAAAAGATTAGTTATAGGTTATGAAAATGGTTTAGTAGAGGTTATAGATGATGATAATTCAATTACCATTTCTTCTGATATTATTAACTTTAACCAATCTAGTAATAAAAGTATAGATCATATTTCTGAATCTGGAAATACACTTTATTTATCAACTCCATTTGCCATTGTAGAATATGATATTGAAAAACTAGAATTTGGTGACACTTTCTTTATTGGCAATGGCTCATTATCATTAGCCATAAACAAAACTGTTATTCAAGATAGTAAAATTTATGCTGCAACAGAAGATGGGCTGTTTTCTGCAGATGTAACAAGTAATCTTTTAATTGATTTTAATAATTGGACTCAAGAATTTTCTGGAAGAAACTTTAGCAATATAGAAAGTTTTAATAATCAGATTTATCTAACCGAAAATACTATTCTATATCAATATGAAAATAGTCTGTTAAATCAGCAAAGAAATTTTTTTGAAAGTATTACAAATATAGACGCCACAACAAATAGTTTAACTGTATCTCTTAATAAAAAAGCAATTGTTTTAGATGCAGGTTTAAATCAAACAGTAGAATTTAATACTACAACAGATTTTGATTTTACATTATCGAAAGCTATATATGAGAATAATACAATATATCTTGCAACATCAGAATATGGTGTTTTAATATCAAATAATGTAGCAAACCCTTATCAAGAAATTCATCCAGAAGGACCTCTATTTAATGAAGCTTTTAATATAGATGTTTTAAATAGTAATTTATGGGTGGTTTATGGTGGTTATAGTGCAGTTTATGGGCCTAATTTTATTAGAAAGGGATTTAGTCATTTTAATGGAGAAAACTGGATTAACACAAGATATGACCCAACATTTCCTTTAACAGATTTAAATTACATTTCTATAGACCCAAATGCAGAGAATAGAGTTTTTATAAGCTCTTTTGGTGACACAAGAGATGTAAACAGTACCTTGACAGGTGGTTTATTAGAAGTAGAGAATGATGTTATAAAAAAATTTTACAATCAATTAAATAGTCCCTTACAAGATATAGAGGCAAATGATCCTAATAGAGTTACATTAAGAATTAGTGGAACTGTCTTTGATAACGAAGGTAATTTGTGGGTAACAAATATTGGTGTGCCAAACGAATTAAAAAAGTTAAGTGCTTCTGGTCAGTGGACAAGTTATGATGTTTCTGCTGCAAAAACTAGAAATGCCTTTGGTTTAAGCGAAATAGAATTAGATAGATCTGGGAATGTTTGGTTTGGTACTAGAGGAAATGGAATTTTAGCTTTTAATGAAAGAGCTAATACAGCAAAATCTTTAATAGCTACACCCAATTTAGGTAATTTGCCAGATGCAAATGTAAAAACAGTTGCAATAGATAGAAGTAATAGAGTTTGGTTAGGTACAAGAAGTGGAATGGTCGTTTTTAGAAATGCATCAAGTATTTTTACTTCTGATGTTGTAAATGCTCAACCTATAATTATTGAAGAAAACGGAATTGGAGAAAGACTTTTAGGTGATCAAAACGTGAATTCTATAGAAATTGATGGAGCAGATAATAAATGGTTTGGTACAGATTCTGGAGGAGTTATTTATACAAATCCTTCTGGGTTAAGAACAATAGCTAATTTTAGTAAAGAAAATTCTCCTTTACCTTCCAATAGAGTGCTAAAAATTAAAGTTGATGATAGTTCTGGCAAAGTATATTTTGCTACAGATAAAGGAATTGTTGCTTATAATAGTAATGTTGCACCTTTTGGAGACACTTTAGGAGAAGTTTATGCTTATCCAAATCCTGCTTTAAAAAACCATGCAACAGTTACAATTACAGGAAGAAATGGAACCACTTTACCTAAAGGAACAAACGTAAAAATTCTTGATGTTGCTGGTAATTTGGTTTATGAAACAAATGTAATTGAAGGACAAGAACTACAAGGAGGTAAAGTGGTTTGGAATAAAAAAAATCTTGCTGGTAGATCTGTAGCTTCTGGAGTTTATATTGTTTTATTAACCAATGAAGATTCTTCTGAAACATCAACCACAAAAATTGCGATTGTAAATTAATGTCAATTATTACTACAAAAGCTATTGTATTAAGCTCACTAAAATATGGTGAAACAAGTTTAATTGTTAAATGTTTTACAGAACAAGAGGGATTAAAATCTTATTTAATTAAAGGTGTTTTATCTTCAAAAAAAAGAAATATAAAAGCCGCTTATTTTCAACCTTTAAATCAACTTTCTTTAACAGCAAATCATCATCAAAAATCTAATTTACATCACTTAAAAGAAGTGCATGTAATACATCCTTACAAAACCATCTACGCAGATATTGTTAAGCAATCTGTAGTCTTGTTTTTATCAGAAATGCTAACTAGTGCAATTAAAGAAGAAGAACAAAACATTCCATTATATAATTATTTAGAAAGCGGTCTTAATTGGTTAGATGTACATGATAAAATTGCAAACTTTCATTTATTATTTCTTTTAAATTTAACTAATTTTCTTGGTTTCTATCCTGATGTGTCAAATACTGATAGTAAATATTTTAACCTCTTAGAAGGCAATTTTACTTCTCAAGATTATTATAAAAATAGTATTTCAGATAATGAACTTTATCAATTTAAAAAGCTGTTAGGCATAAATTTTGATAGTATAGAAAAAGTTACTTTCAGTAAAAATGAAAGACAATTAGTTTTAAAAATTATTATTGAATATTTTAAATTACATTTGGGCAATTTTAAAAATCCGAATTCTTTACAAGTTTTAGAAACCATTTTTAGTTGATGATGAGGTACAGTGTTTTTGTTTTTTTATGTTTTGTGTATAGTATTTCTTTAAGTCAAAACGTTAAAATTTTAGATAAAGAAACAGGAAAAAGCATTAGAAATGTAACTGTTTTTAATGATAGCAACACCATTTCTTTAACCTCTAATAATAATGGCTTTGTAGATATTAGTTCTATAAAAGAAAATGAAACAATATATTTTTCTCATTTATCTTATGCTATTTTTAGTATTACAAAGGCGAAATTAAGAAAGCAAGATTTTATAGTTTACCTATCTAAACAATCAGAACAATTAGATGAAATTATAATCTCATCATTTAAAAAAGCAGAAAAAAGAAAAAGAATAGCAGAACAAATTGCTGTTGTTTCTCTAAAAGATATTCAAAAAGTATCTCCACAAACTTCAGCAGATTTATTGGCTACAATACCAGGTATCAAAGTTCAAAAATCACAATTTGGTGGAGGTAGCCCTGTAATTAGAGGAATGGAATCTAACAGAGTGCTTTTAGTGGTAGATGGTGTTAGAATGAATAATGCAATTTACAGAAAAGGACATCTGCAAAACTCAATCACATTATCTCCTAATTTACTAGATAAAACAGAAGTTATTTTTGGACCTTCTTCTGTAATATATGGTTCTGATGCTTTAGGTGGCGTAGTTCATTACTACACAAAAACGCCTAAATTATCTGAAGAAAAAAAAGTTACAAGTCAATTTTTTTCTAGATTTTCAACAGTAAATCAAGAAATAACAACCAATGTTTCTGCAGAAATTAGCTTTGCAAATTGGGCTTCATTTACAAGCATATCATATTCAGATTTTGGAGATTTAATGGCAGGTAAAAACAGAAGACATGGTTTTAAAGATTGGGGTAAAGTATTTTATTTTTCAGAAAATGTAAATGGTAATTACAATCCAAATCCTACCTTAAATGCAGACCCTAATTTATTAAGAAATACAGGTTATAATCAAACAGATGTGCTTCAAAAGTTTTTTGTGCCTTTATCTAAAAATACTGATCTAAAAATAAACCTACAATACTCTAGTTCATCAGACATTCCAAGATTTGATCGTTTAACAGAGTTAACAAATAGTTCAGACCCATCTTCTTTAAAGTTTGCAGAATGGTATTATGGACCGCAAAAAAGATTATTAATTTCTTCTCAGCTGTTATTAAACCCAAATAAAAATTGGTTAGAAAGTGGTGCAATTACAACAGCATATCAAAATGTTCAAGAAAGTAGAATTCAAAGAAAATTTGGAAGTTTAGATCGTTCTTACAGAGAAGAAACTGTAAATATTTTAAGTGTTAATGGAGATTTTTCTGTATCATTAACAGAAGATAAAACAAGAACTTTAAGTTATGGTTTTGAAGTTGCATACAATGATGTAATGTCTAATTCTTATGGTCGAACTTTAAATATTTCTAATGGAGAAATTGATGGTTTTTCAGGAGACTTTAAAGTACAATCACGTTATCCTGATGGAGGAAGTGATTTTTTAACATCAGCTATTTACGTAGGCTACAGACAAGATTTAAATAGCAAGTCTACTTTAAATACAGGCATAAGATTTACTAATATTAATAAAAACGCAACTTGGATAGATGAAACGTTTTTAACCTTTCAAGACAAATCAATTTCTAGAAATAATTCTGCAATAACAGCAACTTTAGGTTATGTATATAAACCGAATACAAATTGGCAGTTAAATGGAGTAATATCTTCAGGGTTTAGATCTCCAAATATAGATGATATTGGTAGAGTAAGAGAAAAAGCAGGTAATGTAACCATTCCAAATATTCATGTTTCTCCAGAATTTGCATACAATGCAGAAATAGGAATTCAAAAATATTTTAATTATAGAAAGTTTAGAATTGGAGGTAATTTTTATTACACATTATTAGATAATTATATTCAAAGAGACTTTGTTTATAACCCAGATGGTTCTATAAAACAAGTACAGTTTGATGGTGATTTTGGTAACGCTGTTAATAATCAAAATAAAGGAACTGCTTATGTTTTAGGATATACAATAAACTATTTAGGAAAAATATCTAACACAATAAATACAGAAGGATTTTTAACATATACAAAGGGTAGAACTTACGATACAGACGAACCTATGTCTTCTATACCTCCTTTATTTGGCCAGTTTTCTATCAATTATAAAAAAGATAAAATAGAATTAGGTTCTGTAGTTAGATTTAATGCTAAAAAAAATATAGAAGATTTTAATTTTACAGAAGGCATAGATAATCATGAGTTAACACCTGTTGTAGACCAAAATGCAACAAATGATATTGATAAATTCTATGGATCTCCAAGTTGGATTACTTTAGGTGTAAATGGAAGATATGTTGTGAGCGATAATTTTTCTGTACAAGCAAGATTAGATAATATATTTGATGAACATTACATCGAATTTGCTTCAGGAGTTTCTTCTCCAGGTAGAAATTTGTCAGTTTCTTTTATGGCATCATTTTAAAATTACAGACTTTTTTATTTCTTCTTTCCTTCTTCAGTAAAATTTTCAGAAATAGCTCTTTCAGTTTTTACAATAGCAACTAAAATAGATAATGCAACTAAAACCATAGGCTGCCAAGTTAATTCGCTTTTAGCAAAATTAGCTAAGACTAAACTTGCTAAAAAAGATAGACCACTGTATTTTACAAAAGCTTCATTAAAAGTTTTATTAGCAAAGTCCCAAATTTGTTGATTTAGCATGGTTTTATGAGTTCTATAACCATATAAATTATTTATTTTTTTTGGTGGAAATTTCCAAAATATAATACTTAATAAAAATAAGACGCCATTTGTGGTTAATACGTAAATAAATGGATTCATGTTATAATATTTTATTTGTTAATTGGTCTCATTAATCCTTCTTGAGAAAATGAGGCTACAAGTTTGCCTTCTCTAGTAAATATATTACCTTTTACTAAACCTCTTGCTCCAAATGTATTTGGAGATTCTGCAGAAAATAACATCCAGTCATTAAAATCAAAGTCTCTAAAAAACCACATAGAGTGGTCTAAACTAGCAGTCATTGTATTCGCAAAACTATATTCTTTTCCATTAGGATTAAAAGCTGCATTTAAAACATTATAATCAGAAATATAGGTAAGAATCTGATGCTTTAAAGCAGTATCCATTTCAGGAATCTCTCCTTTTAATTTAAACCAAATATGTTCTATTGGTTTTTTGTTTTCTGGTTTTAAAGGGTTTTTAACTTCTACAGGTTTAAAATCTACAGGTCTTTTAATACTTAAAAAAGATTTTATAGATTTAGGTAAAACAGCTCCAAATTTATCAACCATATCTACCCAACTTAACAGTTCTTCTGGCTGTTTTAAATTCGATTCCATTTGTGTTTGATGTTCAAAACCTTTTTCTTTTTTATGAAAAGAAGCTGCTAAAATAAATATGGTTTTTTGGTTTTGAGAAGCAGTAACTCTTCTAGTAGAAAAACTACCACCATTTCTCATTTCATCTACCTTATATTGAATGGGTAAAGTTAAATCACCTGCTTCTAAAAAATAAGAATGTAAAGAGTGCAGAAATCTATTTTCTGGAACAGTTCTGTAAGCTGCATTAATAGCTTGTGCAAGTACTTGACCTCCGAAAACAATAGCACTACCAATAGTAACACTAGTTCCAGAAAATGTATGGTTATCTAATTTATCTAAATTTAAAAGAGCTATAAGTTCTTTAGTATTATTCATTTTTGATATTTTTAAAGGGGAAATGTTGTCTAAAAGGAGATGGTTGTATGTATTGTAAAAACAGTTTTACTATTTTATTTGTTATACCTTTTTTATGTCTTAAATACATTGTTAAATCTTGAGGTTTTGCCCCAACAGAACTTTTAATTTCACTTGCAGTTCTTCCAAAATTTAAAGTTTTTAATTTTTTTGCAATAGCAATTTGAATATAGTCATACAACATTCTTTGATAAATAGCATATTGTCTATTTAAACTATAATCTAAACCTACAAAATGTGCATCTAGAGAGTTTTGATTAATCATACCAGACATAAAACCAACAATTTTACCATCTAATTCATAGGTTTTAAGAATGTATTTTTCTCCAAAAGCACTTTTTAATGTTTTATAACTTTCTAGATTAAAATGGCTCAAATTAAAATCTGCATTATTTACAACTTTCTTATAAAGAGCAGTCATTTGAGGTAATTTATTCTCTATGTTATGATCGTTAACCTCTTTAATAATGATGTCTTTACTTAATTGTAATGCTTTTTTTGCCTTTACTCTAAATTTAGTTTTTATTGCATTTAAGTAATCTTCAAAAGAGATCCAATCTTCATTTATTTCTAAAATCATATTTGGTTCTACAGAAAATGGATGATAGTTGTAGTTCTTTAATTCATCTGTTATAAATAAAGATTCATTTACAAAATCTTTTAGTAAAAAGGCGTCAATATTTATACTATTATTTGAGTTTACGAAATGTAAAATAGCTTTAGCAAGGTTTTTAATAACTTGTTTTTTATCTTGACTATGTGTTATAAAAATACCATGCTCACCACTTACAAATGTATTACCAGATATAAGTAGTTTTAAAGCTTTTTTATTTGGTAATATGTGTAGTTTTCTTAATAGATTTTTTATTTTTCTTATAAAATCTTCAAAATTAGTTTTTACTGTATCTAAGTAAAAATCCACTATTTGAATCGAAGCTAAAGCTATTGGTTTATTAGAATTATCTACTAAAATTATATAGTAAAAATTAATTTCAGAATGATTTATTTCTATTGATTTTAAAAAATTTCTATGAAAATATAAATTATTTTCACACTCTAATTGAGTCCAAATTTCGTTAGAAATTTCATCAATAGAAGAAAAAAATAATGCTGTATTTGAATTAGAAGAGAAATTCAATAGATTTTTAATGATTTTGTTTTAATCAAACGTAAAATTACGCATTTATTAAAAAAGGATATTTAAAATGTTAATTATAACTTTTCTTTAACAAAGTAATGTTACTTAAAAAAGTCATTTGAAAATGTTAAAAGTATCTTTGTATCTTATAAAAATCCGTTACCAAAATAAACTTTAAGGTATTATAACTAACCAATTATGAGAAAAATAATTCTAGGAATTCTAGGTGTTTTACTAATTGCAGGAGCAATTTTTTTAGGAAAGTATTTTATAGATAATAATCAAAAACCAAAACCAAAGTTTAAAAAAATTATAAATACGGTTTTTGTAAATAATGTAGAAAATAAATCTGTACCAATTATGTTATCTGCTAATGGTAATTTAGTAGCTAAACATAAAATAGACATTTTTTCTGAGGTTCAAGGAGTTTTACATACATCTAATAAACTATTTAAACCTGGTACAAAATATTATAAAGGTGAAACTTTATTAAGTATTAATAGTGAAGAATTTAGAGCCAGTTTACAATCTCAAAAAAGTAATCTATATAATTTAATTACTTCTATTTTACCTGATATTCGTTTAGATTATGCTTCTGAGTTTACAAAATGGGAAAGCTATTTAAAAAGTTTCGATTTTAAAAAATCAGTACCAAAATTACCAGAATTTTCATCAGATAAAGAAAAGTATTTTATTTCTGGTAGAGGTATTTTAACAGCTTACTACAATGTAAAAAATTTAGAAGTAAGACTTGCCAAACATCAAATTAAGGCCCCTTTTACTGGTGTTTTAACAGAAGCTTTAGTTACTTCTGGTTCTTTAGTAAGATCTGGTCAAAGACTAGGTGAGTTTATAGATACAAGTGTATATGAATTGGAAGTTTCAATTAATGCAGAATTTGCAGACTTACTTAAAGTAGGAAATACTGTGCAATTATCTAGTTCAAACAATACTACTATTTATACTGGTAAAGTTGCAAGAGTAAATGCTAAAATAGATCAAGTATCTCAAACTATTTCTGCATTTATAGAAGTAAAACATCCAGACTTAAAAGAAGGAATGTTTTTAGAAGCTAACTTAAAAGCAAAATCAATTGATGATGCAATAGAAATTTCAAGAAAATTATTAGTCGATAATAAAGCAGTATATACTGTTAAAAATGATAGTATTTTAAAATTACAAGCTGTGAATGCAGTTTATTTTGGTTCAGAAAGTGTAGTGATTAAAGGTTTAGAAAATGGAACAAAAATTTTATCTCAACCTTTACCAGGCGCATTTGATGGTATGATTGTAAAAATCAATAAAAAGTAATTGTAAGATGAGAAAAATCATAAGTTACTTTATAAAATATCCTGTTGCAGTTAATGTAGTAATTATTGCATTTTTTGTATTTGGAATAATTGGAGCTTTAAAAATGAAGTCTTCCTTTTTTCCATTAGTTGACTCACAACTAATTAATATTAGTCTAACTTATCCTGGAGCTTCACCTGCAGAAATGGAAGAAGGTGTAGTTTTAAAAATAGAAGATAATTTAAAAGGAATTGTTGGTGTAGATAGAGTAACATCTATCTCAAGAGAAAACTCTGCAGTTGTAAATGTAGAAGTAGAAAAAGGTAAAAATATTGATGTTGTTTTATCTGATGTTAAAAATGCTGTAGATAGAGTGCCTTCTTTTCCTTCTGGAATGGAACCACCAGTAATTGCAAAAGTAGAAAGTATAAGACCTACTATAAGTTTTTCTGTTAGTGGAGAAAATGTTTCTTTAAAAGCACTAAAACAATATGCCAGAAATATAGAAAACGATATTCGTGGTATAGAAGGTATTTCTCAAATAGTTATTTCTGGTTTTCCAGAAGAAGAAATAGAAATTGCGGTTAGAGAAAATGATTTAAGAGCTTACAATTTATCATTTACAGAAGTTGCAAATGCTGTTAGAAACGCTAATATTTTAGTAACTGGGGGTAATATTAAAACAGATCAAGAAGACTATTTAATTAGAGCTAGAAACAAATCTTATTATGGAGTTGAGCTTCAAAATTTAATTGTTAGAACTCAACAAAATGGAACGATTATTCGTTTAAAAGATATTGCTAATGTAAATGATGTATGGTCAGAAAATCCAGACAGGTTGTACTTTAATGGAAATTTAGCAATTAACATAACTATTAATAATACCAATAGCGAAGACTTAATTTCAACAGCAGATAAAGTAAAAGAATACATTTACGAATACAATCAAAAGCAACAAAACATACAATTAAATGTTTCTAGTGATTCTTCTACTACACTAAAAGGAAGAACACAATTATTAATAGAAAATGGGGCAGTAGGTATTTTATTAGTATTGTTCTTTTTAGCATTATTTTTAAACTTAAGATTAGCTATTTGGGTTGCTTTTGGATTACCTGTAGCTTTCTTAGGTATGTTTGTTTTTGCTTCTCAATTTGATGTTACCATTAATGTTTTATCATTATTTGGGATGATCATAGTAATAGGTATTTTGGTAGATGATGGAATTGTAATTGGAGAAAATATTTATCATCATTATTACGATTTAGGAAAATCTAAAATAAAAGCTGCTATAGATGGAACTATGGAAGTTATTCCACCCATTATTTCTGCAATTTTAACCACTATTATTGCATTTTCTACATTCTTTTTTCTTGATGGTAGAATAGGTAGTTTTTTTGGAGAAGTTTCTACAATTGTATTGTTAACCTTAAGTGTTTCATTAATAGAAGCTCTTATTATTTTACCTGCTCATATTGCTCATTCTAAAGCTTTAGATAGAAAAAGATTAGAAAATGGAGAAGAGAAAAAGACCAATGCAATAGATGCTTTTTTTAAAAAAATAAATAAGGCAGCAGACCAAGGTTTATCTAAATTTAGAGATAAATATTATGTACCTCTTTTAAGTTTTACATTAAAACATAGGTTCTTTTCTTTTTGTATTCCTGTAGCTATTTTAATTTTTAGCTTTATGGCAATTGGTGGTGGTATTGTTAGAACTTCATTTTTCCCTAGAATTGCTAGTGATAGGGTTCAGATTACTCTTACTATGCCACAAGGAACTAACGAAAAAATTACAGACTCAATTATATCTTCAATAGAGGATAAAGTTTGGTTAGTAAATAACGAGTATACAGCTAAACAGACAGATAATTTACAAGTAGTAGAAAATGTAATTAGAAGGGTTGGCCCTGGAAGTGCAAATGCTACTTTAACTGTAAACCTTTTGCCTGGAGAAGCTCGTGATTTTTCATCCCCAGAAATTACAAATTCAATTAGAGAAAAAGTAGGTAAGGTCTATGAAGCAGAAAGTTTGGTTTTTGGTTCTGGAGGAAATTTTGGAGGAAGCCCAGTAGCCATCTCATTATTAGGGAATAATATTACTGAATTAAAAGCGGTAAAAGAAGAGTTAAAAACTGCTTTAGAGAATAATCCATTATTAAAAGATGTAACAGATAATGATCCTGCAGGTATTAAAGAAGTTAGAATAAAATTAAAGGATAATGCTTATTTGTTGGGCTTAAATTTACAGTCTGTAATGCAACAAGTACGTTATGGATTTTTTGGTTTTCAGGCACAACGTTTTCAAAGAGGTCAAGATGAAATTAAAGTTTGGGTTCGTTATAACAGAAAAGATAGATCTTCTATAAAAGATTTAGATGATATGCGAATTATTGCTCCAAATGGAACACGAATTCCTCTCTCTGAAATTGCAGATTATACTATTGAGAGAGGTGATATTGCTATAAATCACTTAGAAGGAAAACGAGAAATACAAATTACTGCAGATTTAAAAGAAGTAAAAGGTAGTGCAACAGAAATATTAGATGATATTAAGTCTAATATTATGCCAGAAATATTGTCTAAATATACTTCTGTAACTCCAATTTACGAAGGTCAAAATAGAGAGCGTAAAAAGACAACAGACTCAGCAAACGGAGTTTCCTTAATCATTTTAGGACTAATTTATATAGTGATTGCATTTACATTTAGGTCTTACTCACAACCATTTTTACTTATAATATTAATTCCTTTTAGTATGATTGGTGTAGTTTGGGGTCATTTTATTCATGATTTTGCCATCGGAATTTTATCCTTCTTAGGTATTATTGCACTTATAGGAATTATGGTAAATGATGGTTTAGTATTGATAGGTAAGTTTAATAATTATCTAAAAGAAGGCATGAAATATGATGATGCACTTATAGCTGCAGGAAGATCTAGATTTAGAGCTATATTCTTAACATCATTAACTACAATCGCAGGTTTAGCACCTTTAATTTTTGAAAAAAGTAGACAAGCTCAATTTTTAATCCCAATGGCTATTTCTATTGCTTATGGTATTGCAATTGCAACATTATTAACTTTATTAGTATTGCCATTATTATTATCAAGTTCTAACTTTTTTAAGGTAAAAATGAAGTGGTTAATTACAGGTAACAATGTTACAAAAGAAGAAGTAGAAAGAGCAGTTATAGATTCTAAATACGATGAAAATGAAATTTAATAAACTCACATTTGTTGTCGTTTTTTTATCGACATTTTATAGTTTTTCTCAAGAAATACTAACAAAAAAAGAAGCTTTAGCAATAACCTTAAAAAATAATTTTGGAATTAAAATTGCCAATAATAATTTAGAAATTGCTAAAAATAATAGCGATATTTTAAACACAGGTTTTTTACCAACTGCAACTTTAAATTCAGGTGCTACTTATCAGAGAAATAACCAGAGTTTAACGTTTACAGATAGAAATACTGGTAATGATTCTGAAATTTCTGGAAATGGTGTTGTATCTAAAAACTATAATGCTTCTTTAGGTGTTAATTATACCATTTTTGATGGTTTAGGAAGAAAATATAATTATAAACAATTAAAAGAAACTTATAATTTAACAGAGTTGCAAGCAAGAGAAACTATAGAAAATACTTACTTACAACTCTTTACCATTTACTTTCAAATTGCTAGATTGTCAGAAAACGCAAATAACTTAAAAGAAGCTTTAAGTATTTCTAAAAGAAGATTAAAACGTGCTAAATACCAATATGATTATGGACAATCTACTAAACTAGAATTATTAAATGCACAAGTAGATGTAAATAATGATAGTATTACTTATATATCAGCTAAACAGCAACTTAGTAACGCAAAAAGAGGTTTAAATGTAGTTTTAGGTGTAGATAAAGAAACGAATTACAATGTAGAAACCGTAGTTGAATATAATAAGCTACTAAATCTAGAAGAACTTGAGCAAAAAACCATTGCAAATAATTCATTATTAAAGCAAAATGAAAAAAATATAGCAATAAGTGAATTTAATATTAAAGTAAATAAGTCTAACTATTTCCCAACATTAAATTTTAATGCTTCATATGGTTTTAATAGAACAGAAAATGAGAATTTAATCAATCCATTTGGTGCTAAATTAATTACTTCAGATGGTTTAAATGCAGGCTTAAATTTAACTTGGAATATTTTTGATGGTGGCACAAGAAAAACTAGGGTAGCCAATGCAAAAATTGCTTTAGATAACCAACAAATTGCTTTAGAGCAACAAAAAGTTACCATTAAAAACAACCTAAAAAACACTTGGGAAAATTATAATAATCAATTGTTTATATTAAAAGCGCAAGAGCAAAATGTACTAAGTAATCAAAATAATTTCGATAGAACACAAGAACGTTTTAACCTTGGACAAATAACTTCTGTAGAGTTTAGACAAGCACAAATAAACCTTATTAATGCTAAAACTGCTTTAAACAATGCAAAGTTTGATGCTAAACTAATAGAACTTCAATTACTACAGTTAAGTGGAGATATATTAAATGTAAATTTTTAAAACTTGATTTTTATCATATAATGTAGATTTTTTAAATAGTAACTTTATTTAAAATTTATATTATGAGCCTAGTTAATTTACTTTTAGTGTTTAGCCCAATATTAAGTGCAGTTGCTGTAGTTGTATTTTTAGTGTTTCTTTTAACAGTTAGTGTTATTTCTGACTCTATTAAGAAAGCTTAACTATTAATTGATTTCATAGTTTTTTTGGTATTTTTAAAATAAAATTATGAGTAAGTTTTTAGAATTTATAAATCAAGACAAACCTGTTTTAATAGATTTTTTTGCAACTTGGTGTGGTCCTTGCCAAACCATGTCTCCAATCTTAAAGCAAGTTAAAGATGATTTAGGCGAGAGTGTAAAAATTCTAAAGATTGATGTTGATAAAAATAAAGCACTAGCTAATAAATTTCAAGTGAGAGGGGTGCCTACTTTTATACTTTTTAATAAAGGCAAACAAGTTTGGAAGCAATCTGGACTTATAACAAAAAGCGATTTAAAACATATAATTTTAAAAAATCAAAATTAATTTTAACCAAAAAATTTAAATATGAGTTTATATAATTTACCTTTAGTATCTTGGGCAAATGGTACTGTAATGATCGGTGTTTTTGTGCTAGTTGTAGTTGGTTTGATTTTAGCTGTTTATCTTTTAATGAATAGTGATAAAAAAGCCAATTGAATAAGAATTGAAAAAAATACAACCGAGTTTAATACTCGGTTTTTTTATGTCTAGTCTTATTGTTATTTTTTATGAAAATATATTTTAATGCCTAACTACTTTAATGATTTAGTAACAAATTTTGGATATTCTTGAGAAGAAGAGTTAATTTCTGAAATTCAAAAAATTGGTTATCCAAAAGTTATCTCCAAAAATGAAGAAATTATAGATATTGGAGATTATATAAAGTTTATGCCACTTTTGTTAAAGGGAGCTATAAAAATTCTAAGAGAAGATGCTAATGGAGATGAATTGGTATTATATTATTTAGAGAAAGAAGATACTTGTGCAATGACTTTATCTTGTTGTTTATGAGAAACAAAAAGTAAAATTAGAGCAGTAGCAGAAACAGATGTATAGTTAATCATGATTCCAAAAGCAAAAATGGGAGAGTGGTTTAGCAAATATCAATCTTGGTAATCTTTTATCTTACAAAGCTATGGTTATACATAATGACATCATAATAACAACTCATAAAGAAATTGCTGAAGATTTGCATACCTCTAGAGTTGTCATTTCTAGGTTATTAAAAAAATTAGAAAATGAATCTAAAATAAAGTTGCATAGAAATAGTATAAAAGTGCTTCAACTGTAACCTTTGTTACCAAAAATGATAAGAGATCGTTTTATCTTTGAAATAAAAAGATGAAATATTTTCTAGTTGTTTTCGTGTCTTTATTTCTTTTAAGTTGTTCTAATAAAACTAAAACTTATAACAATAAAACAGACTTAGCTTTAAAATCTAATATAGGTAAAGAGCTAATGCAGAATAAATGTCTTATTTGTCATAGTAATACAGCAAATCATTCTTCAAGAATTGCACCTCCTATGTTTGCTGTAAAAAATCATTATCTAAATAAAAATACGACTAAAAAAGAGTTTATAAGTGATATCCAAAATTGGATAAAAAACCCTACTCAAGAAAATGTAAAAATGCATGGAGCTGTCAAAAAGTTTGGGATTATGCCTAAACAAGTTTTTTCTGAAAAAACAATTGAACATATTGCTTCTTATATGTACGATAATGAATTAGAAAAACCAAAAGGATTTCATAAAAATCATAATGGTAAAGGAAAAGGAAAAGGCATGAAAAATGGCATAGGTAAAGGTAAACACCAAGGCATGGTCAAATATGGTAATAATATGGATGCTAAAACAAAATCACATAAGAAAAAAGGTGTTCAAATAGCTTTAGCAACCAAAACTGAATTAGGAAAAAATTTGATGAAGAAAATTCAAAAAGAAGGAATTCTTGAAGCATTAAAATTTTGTAATATAAATGCTTTACCCATAACAGATAGTATGTCTAAAGTTCTAAATGCTAATATTAAAAGAGTTTCTGACAAACCAAGAAATTTAAAAAATAGAGCAACATTTGAAGAAGAAGGTTATATAAAGATTTTTAAACAAGAAATTTTGGAAGAGAAAGAAGCAAATGCAATTGTTAGAGAGGAAAACAATACTGTTAATGTCTATTACCCCATCAAAACAAATGGTCTGTGTTTGCAATGTCATGGAAATCCAAAAACAGATATTAAGGAAAATGTTTTGGCATCATTGAAAGAATTATATCCAAATGATAAAGCAGTTGGATATAGTATTAATGAAATTAGGGGAATTTGGAAAGTATCGTTAGAAAAATAATTATATAAGCATGAATAATTTTACAGAAATAGTAAATCAAAATAAACCAGTTTTAGTAGATTTCTTTGCTGAATGGTGTGGCCCATGTAAAATGATGAGTCCAGTTTTAAAAGAGGTGAAAGATAATTTAGGAGATAAAGTAACTATTTTAAAAGTTGATGTAGATAAAAATGCTGCAATAGCTAGTAAGTTTCATGTTAGAGGCGTGCCAACTTTTATCTTATTTAAAAATGGGAAACAAGTTTGGAAACAAGCAGGTTTAATATCTAAAACAGATTTAAAACAAAAAATACTAAATGTCTAATATAGATTTATCTGAAAAATCTTGGGATAATCGTTATCAAAACCAAGATATAGGTTGGGATTTAGGGAAAGTTTCTTCTCCTTTAAAGGCTTATTTTAATCAACTCAATAATAAAGATCTTAAAATTTTAATTCCTGGTGGAGGTAATTCTTATGAAGCTGAGTACTTGTTTAATTTAGGGTTTAAGAATGTATTTGTTGTTGATTTATCAAAAACTGCTTTAAACAATATCAAAAAGAGAGTTCCAAATTTTCCAGATTCACAATTAATTTTAGGTGATTTTTTTAATGTAAATGATACATTTGATTTAATTGTAGAACAGACTTTCTTTTGTGCTATACATCCTTCTTTGAGAAAAGATTATGTTTCAAAAATGTATAACTTATTAGAAATAAATGGAAAATTAGTAGGTGTATTATTTGATGCACCTCTATACAAAAACAGACCTCCTTTTGGAGGCTCTAAACAAGAATATTTACTTTATTTTAAAAAATTTCTTAAAATAAACATTTTCGAAAAATGTTATAATTCTGAACCCAGTAGAAAAGGGAAAGAACTTTTTATAAAACTGATTAAATTTTAACATTCATTATTTTTATTTATTCTAAATAAACAATTATCTTTGCAGCAACAGTATAGCAAATGATTGTTTTTTATCAGAAAGAGACTACAAAAGTTACACAATTACAAACAACAGCCGTTTGTGATTCATCTTGCTTAACCAATTGCTTAAAGCCTAAAAGTAAGTGTTGTAATAAGTATAAAAAAAAGGGCATCAATTGTAAAAGATGCCCAAAAATTTTATTAGAATCTGCTTCTTAAGATTTATTTAAAAGCATTCAATCCAGTTACATCTAACCCTGTTATTAATAAATGTATATCATGTGTACCTTCGTAGGTAATTACACTCTCAAGATTCATCATATGACGCATTATAGAATATTCGCCTGTAATACCCATTCCACCTAACATTTGCCTTGCTTCACGTGCAATTTTTATAGCCATGTCTACATTATTTCTTTTAGCCATAGAAATTTGAGCAGAAGTAGCTTTTCCTTCATTCTTTAATGTTCCTAATCTCCATGCTAATAATTGAGCCTTAGTAATTTCTGTAATCATTTCAGCTAACTTTTTTTGTTGCAATTGAAATTGACCAATAGGTTTACCAAATTGTTCACGTTCTTTTACATAACGTAAAGCAGTATCATAACAATCCATTGCAGCACCAATAGCACCCCAAGAAATTCCATAACGTGCAGAATCTAAACATCCTAAAGGGGCTCCAAGACCAGATTTATTAGGTAATAAATTTTCTTTTGGTACCTTAACATTATCAAAAATTAATTCACCAGTTGCAGAAGCACGTAAAGACCATTTATTGTGAGTTTCTGGTGTAGAAAATCCTTCCATACCACGTTCTACGATTAAACCGTGAATTCTACCTTCTTCATTCTTAGCCCAAACTACAGCAACTTGTGCAAAAGGAGCATTTGAAATCCACATTTTTGCTCCATTTAATAAATAGTGATCACCTTTATCTTTAAAGTTAGTTTCCATTCCTCCAGGGTTTGAACCATGATTGGGTTCAGTTAATCCAAAGCAACCCATCCATTCTCCAGAAGCTAATTTTGGTAAGTATTTTTTACGTTGTTCTTCTGTTCCATATTTATAAATAGGATACATAACTAGAGAAGATTGTACAGATGCAGTAGAACGAACACCAGAATCTCCACGTTCTATTTCTTGCATAATTAACCCATAAGAAATTTGATCTAAGCCAGCACCACCATATTCTTCAGGAATGTAAGGACCAAAAGCACCAATTTCTGCTAAACCATTAATAATTTGATGAGGAAATTCAGCTTTTTGAGCATATTCTTCAATAATTGGAGATACATCACGTTTTACCCAATCACGAGCAGCTTCTCGTACTAATTTATGTTCATCACTTAATAAATCATCTATATTGTAATAGTCTGGTGCTTGAAATAAGTCTGGCTTCATATAAATCTACTTAATTATTTTAAATGTGTAATTTTAAACAAAAATACAATTATTTGTTTAATATAAAACAAGTGTATTTTCAATTTTAAAAATACAAATAATTAAAATTTCGTATAAAGTTATTCTATAAAAGTTATTGATTTCATTTAAGTTTGTATCAATGAAGTTTACTTTAGGAAAAAAAGAACGATTAAAAAGCAAAAAGCTTATTGAACAGCTTTATGCTGAAGGAAAATCTATAAAGGTTTTTCCTTTTAGATTGGTTTTTTTACAAGTTCAGCACACTTCTGATTTTCCTTGTCAGGTTGGATTCTCTGTTCCTAAAAGAAATTTTAAATTAGCTGTAAGCAGAAATCGAATTAAAAGATTAATGAGAGAAACGTATCGTTTACAAAAAAATATTGTTTACGATAAAGTAGATAAACCTTATGTTTTTATGATTTCGTATATTGGTAGAGAAGAAATGAGTTACCAAGAGCTATATTTTAAAACGAAAAAGCTGCTTGAGTTATTTATAGAAAAAACTAAAAAATAGACAAAAGGATGAAGTTTAAATTTTCAAACAAAACAATTTTAGTTGTAGTTGCAGCAACAATGTTTTTAAGTTATTCTTTTAAGTCTAATTTCTTTGAGGTTGCTAAACAAATTGAAATATATAACTCTCTTTTTAAAGAGTTAAATATGTATTATGTAGATGAAATTAACCCTGCAGATTTAACAGACAGGGCTATAAAAAACACCTTAAAAGATTTAGATCCATACACAAATTTTTATAATGAACAAGATGTAGAGGATGCTAAAATTAGAAGAGAAGGACAATATGGAGGTATAGGAGTTTCAGTTTATTATTTAGATAAAGGCATACAAATTAAAGAGATATATCAAGGTTACTCAGCAGATAAAGCAGATTTGAAAGCTGGTGATATTATTACATCTGTTGATGGGCAATCTTTATTAAACATGGAAAGAGAACAACTTTCTATGTATTTAAAAGGAACACCAAATAGTAAGATTTCAGTTGAAATTGAAAGGCAAGGAAAAGTCTTAAAAAAAGAAATAACTAGAGAAAAAATAGAGGTAAATCCTGTTCCTTTTTCCAAAATGATAGATGAAGAAACTGGTTATATTGTTCTAACAAGATTTAATAATAAAGCATCATCAGAAGTTAAAAAAGCATTTAGGAAATTAAAGTCTGAAGGGATGCAAAAATTAGTTTTTGATTTACGTTCAAACCCAGGTGGTTCTCTTTTAGAAGCTATTAATATTTCTAACTTTTTTATTCCAAAAGGTAAAACTATAGTTACTACTAAAGCTAAAATAAAAAAATGGAGTAATACTTACAGAAGCAGTAATGAACCTTTAGATTTAGAAATTCCAATAACAGTTTTAATTAATGGTAGTTCTGCATCTGCATCAGAAATTGTTGCTGGGTCTTTACAAGATTATGATAGAGCTGTAATTTTAGGCGAACGTTCTTTTGGTAAGGGCTTAGTTCAGCGTCAAAAAGAATTAACCTATGGTACTCAATTAAAATTGACAATTTCTAAATATTATACACCAAGTGGAAGGTGTATTCAAGAATTAGATTATACAAATAGAGATCTTAAAACAGGTAAAGTACCTAAGTTTTCAGATAAAATAATTAATAAATTTAAGACTCAAAATGGAAGAATAGTTTACGATGGTGGTGGTATTTTACCAGATGTAAAGACAAACTCTTCAGATAAAACAGATTTAACCAAAGAATTATTTCAATCTAAGGCTATTTTTAATTTTGCTACAGATTATTATCATAATAATCAGAAAGTTGAAAAACTTGAAGATTTAAATATTCCATCAACTATTTTTAAAGATTTTATACAATATCTAGAAAAAGATACCACTTTTGTAACTCAACAAGAAAAGCTGTTTAAAGAAGCTTTTAATTATGCACAAAACCAAAATATAAGTAAAGAACTTAATAAAATACAAGAAGAGTTATACAAACAAAAAGTTGATGAAATTTCAAAAAATAAAGAAGTAATAGAAGAAGAAATTATTGATGAAATAATATTAAAATATTTTTATAAAGAGGGTGTTTTTATAGATGATTTAAAAAATGACAAAACCATTATAGAAGCAGTAAAATTATTGAAGAACACAAAAGAGTACAATAGAATTTTATCCTCTAAATAATTCTATATTTGCTTATCAAAAAAATAAATGCAACAAGTAAAAAACATAGATAGAACTAGAGCACAAGAATCTACCAATGCCATAGAAAAATTATATATTTCTATGAGACATTTATTTAGTAGAGGCTTTTACAAACCTATGGGTGTTTCTGGTGAAACATTAAGGAAATCGCTTTTGCTTTTACGACCAGAAATTTATGGTTCTATTGCAGAAGAAAGAGTAGAGTTAAATGGATTAATTTATGTCATAGAAAGATTACCTGAAGGCATAGAAGAATGTCAGTTTATTAATTTAACTGCTGATGAAGGATATAAAAACTCTCACTTTAAGCCTATAATTCCTCCCAAAAGAAGAAGAAATTGTTATAGAATAGATAAAGATCAAATGAATATTGAGATTACAAGAGGGAGATCTGAAATCTATGATATACTTACACATTTGACTTTTTTATTTATAGAATCTCATAAAATTCAAAATAGAGTTACTATAAATGAAGGTGAAAATTTTACTAGAGAATGGAAACATTTAGAAGATGTTATTTTACATGATAAAGTAATTTCTGAGAAAGAAAAAGAAGTACTTATAGTTCATTTAGGTAATATATTAGGAAGAACATTTAACGAAGTTCTTGCAGCTTACAAAGTGTTTTCTACTGAAAAAAATCCTCATAAATTTTTTAAACTCATTTATTGGTTAGGTAAATTAGCTATATATGAAGTATTAGAAAGTAAAAAAAGAACCATTACTTTTAGTTCGGTTTTAGTAGAAGAAATTGGTCATCACATTTATGGTGAAATTTGGGCTAATGAAATAAAAAATGTATTAAATCATTATAATCTATTAGAAAGACCAATTCATATAATTAGTGCAAATATGCATAGCGTTTTAAACTCTATCTATGCAAAGAATGCACTACAAAAAGAAAGTATTTCAAAAAAAGACTTTGATTTATTTCAATTACTGAGCGATAAAAAAAGTAAAGAATTACAAGAAAAAGTTAAGGAATTTGCCTTAAGAAATGGATTAATCTTTGTTGATGATAATTCAGGGACAAACATAGATGTACAAATAATTGATACTCATAAAATAAACTTCGATATTCTAACGTTTGAAAAAAGAGAAAACACAGAAGAAAATCCTGTAATTATTGTTATGGATTATGCTTTTGGAGAACAAGCTTATGAAACTATGGATGAATTACTTAAACCTTATATTGGCGAAAGTAAAAATGTTCATTTAGATGTTAAGTCTGTCTCAATTATGGGTAAAGCAGGGATTTTAGAAGGAGGTAAAGGAGATATAATGATTCCTAATGCACATATTTTTGAAGGCACAGCAGATAATTATCCTTTTGAAAATGAATTAAAAAAAGAAGATTTAGAAGGATTTGGAGTAAAGGTTTTTGATGGATCAATGGTATCAGTTTTAGGAACATCTTTACAAAACAAAGATTTACTAAAGTTTTTTCATGATTCTACTTGGAATGTAATTGGTTTAGAAATGGAGGGAGCTCATTATCAAAAAGCAATTCAATCTGCATCTAGAATTAGAGATAATATTTCTAAAGATGTAAAAGTAAGATATGCTTATTACGCATCTGATAACCCTTTAGAAACAGGAGCAACATTAGCATCAGGAGGTTTAGGTATGACAGGAGTTGTGCCTACTTATGCGATTACTCAAAAAATATTAGAACAAATTTTTAACAGTTAAAATTATATGTCAACTAACCAAAAACAACAAAATAATGAAGAAGAGGTAGATTTAGGCTCTTTGTTTATTATTATTGGTAAAGGATTTTCAAAGTTTTTCAACTTCATTGGAAGTATATTTAAAGGCATTTTTGATTTTTTAATAGAAATATTACTATTCTTAAAAAAGAATTTTATTAAAATTGGTCTTTCTACCATTTTTGGTGCAATTTGTGGATTTTTCATTCAATCTAATTCATCTGAAAAATATGGTTCAGATTTATTACTTGAACCTAACTTTAAAAGTGTAATGCAACTGTACAATAATATTCAGTTTTATAATGATCTTGTAAAACAAAAAGATACTATTGGTCTTGTAAACACTTTTAACTTAAGTAAAGAAGACGCAGCATCATTAAAAAAGTTTACTGTAGAACCTATTGTAAATGAAAATGATATTATTAATGGGTATGATGAATTTATAACAGAAGTAGATACTGCAACTGTTAGTAGCTATTCATTTGAAGAATTTAAAGCATCTTTTTCAAATTATGACTATAAAATTCATAAAGTACAAGTAATATCTGAAAAGAATAACGTTTTTAAAAAGTTAGAAAATAAAATAATTTCTTCTATCGTAGAAAATAAATATTTTAAGAGATTAAAAGAACTTACCAATGAAAACTTAAACAGAACAGATTCTGTTTATAGAGAAAATTTAGCCCAAATAGATTCATTAAGAAAAGTTTATATGACTGTAATGATCGAAGAAGCTAAAAAACAGTCTACAGGGACAAGTATAGATTTAGGAGGAGAGAAAAGAACAACGAAAGAGCTTGAATTATTTGAGACTAACAGAAGAATAAATTCAGACTTAAAAGATTTAGCAGATCAAAAAGCAGCAGAATTTGAAGTTATTAACGTAATTTCTAATTTTCAGCCTATTGGTTATGAAATTAAAGGAGTAACAAAGAACTACATTTTTATTTTAGGAGCTTTATCTGCTGCTTTAATGATTGTCTTTTTATTACTTTTAAAATTAAATAAATTTTTAGAAAATTATAAGAAGAATTAAAGATGAAAACTCTTCTTGTTACTGGTGGTGCAGGTTTTATAGGTTCAAATTTTATTTCTTTTTTTTTAAATAAAAATAAAGATTATTCAATTGTTAATATTGATGCTTTAACTTATGCAGGTGACCTAAAAAACTTAAAGGAAGTAGAAAATAATTCTAGGTATCATTTTGTACATGGTAATATTTGTGATAAAATATTAATAGAAAATCTTTTTGAAAAGTATCAATTTGATGGTGTTATACATTTTGCAGCAGAGTCTCATGTAGATAATTCTATTAAAAGTCCTGATGAATTTATAAAAACAAATATTTTAGGAACATTTACACTTTTAGAATGCGCTAAAAATTGTTGGCTAGAAGAAGGAAAAACAAATAAAAATAGGTTTCATCATATCTCTACAGATGAGGTTTATGGTACATTAGGAGAAACTGGTTTGTTTAAAGAACAAACTCCATATGCACCAAATAGTCCATATAGTGCTTCAAAAGCTTCTTCAGACTTTTTGGTAAGAAGTTATTATCATACGTATGGTTTAAATGTAGTAACAACTAATTGCTCCAATAATTATGGACCTAATCAACATGATGAGAAATTAATACCTACTATTATCAGAAAAGCTATTTCTGGAGAAAATATACCTATTTATGGAGATGGAAAAAATATTAGAGATTGGTTATATGTTTTAGATCACTGTGAAGGAATTGAAATGGTATATAAAAAAGGAAAAGTAGGTGAAACCTATAATATAGGTGGTAATAATGAAAGAGATAATTTATATGTTGCAAATAGAATTTGTGAAGTTTTAGATGAAATATATCCAAAACAAAATTCATACAAAGATCAAATTACATTTGTAAAAGATAGACCTGGTCATGATTTTAGATATGCAATCGATGCTTCAAAAATTGAAAGTGAATTAGGGTGGAAAGCAAAAGAAAACTTTGAATCTGGTATTTATAAAACCGTAAATTGGTATTTAAAAAAGTATAATTTATGAAAGGGATAGTTTTAGCAGGTGGTTCAGGCACAAGATTACATCCTCTTACAATATCTGTAAGTAAGCAATTAATGCCTGTTTACGATAAACCAATGATTTATTATCCAATTTCAACTTTAATTTCTGCTGGGATTAATGAAATTTTAATTATATCAACTCCTCAAGATCAGCATCTTTTTAAAAAATTATTAGGAGATGGTTCTCAAATAGGTTGTAATTTTCAATACGAAGTTCAAGAAAATCCAAATGGATTAGCAGAGGCTTTTTTAATTGGAGAAAAATTTATTGGAGAAGATTCTGTAGCATTAATTTTAGGTGATAATATTTTTTATGGAACAGGGTTATCGAACTTATTACAGTCTAATACAAATCCTAATGGAGGTATTATCTATGCATATCATGTAAATGATCCAGAACGTTATGGAGTAGTAGATTTTGATGATTCACAGAAAGTATTGTCCATAGAAGAAAAACCAAAACATCCAAAATCTAATTTTGCTGTCCCAGGTATTTATTTTTATGATAATTCAGTTATTGAAAAAGCAAAAAATATTAGACCAAGTAAAAGGGGAGAATTAGAAATAACAGATATAAATAAAGCTTATTTAGAAGAAAATAAATTATCAGTTTCTATTTTAGATAGAGGAATTGCGTGGTTAGATACTGGTACAATAAAGAGTTTAATGAAAGCAAGTAACTTTGTTGAGGTAATAGAAGAAAGACAGGGTTTAAAAATAGGTTCTATAGAAGAAGCCGCTTTTAGAAGTGGATTTATAAATAAAAGTCAATTAAAAAAATTAGCTGAACCATTATTGAAAAGTGGTTATGGTAATAATCTTTTAGATATTTAGTATGATAATTGAAACCCCTTTTAAAGATTGTTTTATAATAAAGCCTGCTTTTTTTGAAGATGAAAGAGGAAGTTTCTTATTAGAATATAATAAGAATCAACTGAAACAATTAACAGGATTTGAAGGTGAATTTGTAATGGGTAATCAGTCCATATCTAAATATGGGGTAATAAGAGGATTGCATTTACAAAAAGGTGAATTTGCTCAGGCAAAATTAGTAAGAGTTATACAAGGCAAAATTTTAGATGTAGTTGTTGATGTTAGAATAAATTCTAAAACTTTTGGTAAAGTTTTTTCTACTGAATTAAGTAAAGAAAACCAAAAGCAAATTTTAATACCAAGAGGATTTTTACATGGTTTTTCAGTGTTAGAAAATGATACTATAGTTGCTTACAGATGTGATAATTATTATTATCCTTTATCTGAAGATGGGGTAATTTACAATGATAAAAAATTGAATATTGATTGGAAAATTCCAAAGGATAAAATAATATTATCTAAAAAAGATATGCAATTAAAAGAATTCCATAAGTTTATAATATAATTTTGATTTTCATTAATTGATAGAATATCATAAAAATAAAAATATTGAAAATTAAAAAGTTAAATAAACTAATTGATTCAGATATAAAATTAAAAATTGCAAATGGAGTCTTTTGGTCTTTCTTAGGTACATTTATTTCAAGAGGTCTTTTTTTTCTAACTACAATTTTTATAACTGATGTAGTAAGCTTAGAAGAGTATGGAGAAATAGGTATTATTAAGTCTATTATAGTAACATTTACTATGTTTAGTTTAGCTAGTTTTGGGGTAACTGCAACTAGATATATTGCTATTTATAAAGAAAAAGATTTAACTAGAGTTGGTAAAATACTATCCTTAACGCTTTTATCTACAGTCTTAGTAAGTCTAATTATTTTTATAGGTATTAATGCTTTTTCTACATATTTCAGTAGACATGTTATTAATAAAGAGGGTTTTACATTAGGCACTTTTTTAATTTCTATAGCAATACTTTTTTCTGCAATAAATGGTTACCAAAATGGAGCTTTAGCAGGATTTGAAAAATTTAAAAATATATCAATAATTAATATAATTAATGGTGTATTATCTATTCCAATTTTGTTTGTTTTAACTAAGTACTATGGTGTTTTAGGTTATTGTTTTGGTATGGCTCTCTTATTTTTAATTCTTTTTATCTGTTCTCAAATATACCTACAAAGAGCAGTAAAAGAAGTTGATATTAAATTAAATTTTTTTAATATTAAAAGCGAGTTTAAAATTATTAAAAAGTTTAGTATTCCTTCATTCCTAGGAGGTTTTATCATAAGTCCAACTATTTTAGTTTGTAATAATATTTTGGTAAAATCTAATAATGGTTTTGTAGCTATGGGTATTTATGAGGCTGCATTTAATTTTTCAATTATAGCTATGACTTTTAATTCTATGGTTGGGCAAGTTTTATATCCATTTGCTGTTAGATTATTTAATAAAAAAAATAAAAAGTTCGATTTTTTAAATTTGAATATGCCTTGGTTGATAGGTGTATTCTTAAGTTTTTTTTTAATATTTCTACCAGATTTCTTTACTTATATATTTGATGAAAAATATCATAACATTGAAATGTATAAAACAGTAATTTATATAGCTATTTTTATCATTTTTATAAGTCATAGACAAGGTATTTCAAGAAATTTAGCAGCTGTCAATAAAATGTGGTATGGATTTTTTGATAATTTAATATGGGCATTTTTAGCAATTGTATTTACATTTTATTTTGTAGATAAAGGTGCACAAGGAAGAGCTCTAGCTTTTGTTTTGGCTTATTTAATAAATTCAATTTTTATTTTACCTTTTTATATTAAAAAAGAAATTATACAAAAGAACTTTATCTATTCTATACAAAGTATATCAATTTGGTCTTTAGTATTAGTTAGTTTTTGGATTACTACATTTAATTTAGACCTTTATTTAAGATTATTATTACTAATTTTATCATTAATATTTTTATGTTTTATTTCTGTTAACTGGTTTTTAAAATCTAAGAATTAATTCATTCAATTGTTATTATTAACAAGATATTTAATTTAAAAATTAATTTGGTCAAGAGGTTTTAAAACTTACCATTAAATTATGACAAAAAAAAAGACTCTATATATTATTTATTCTGAATTTTTCATTTACGAACAGAATAAAATCAGTATTGGAGGAATTCAAAATTATATACTTGGTTTAATAGAAGTTTTTCATATTAAATACAATATTAAGATAATACAAAAATCAAATCAATATTTTAAAAAAGATTTTAACGATTATACTGTACAAGGCTTTAAAATTACAAAGAACCATAATTTGGGCAAGCAGTTATATAAAAATATAAAGTCTAATTTAAATGATGAAGATTATATTATTTGGGCTACAGATAGGATAGCTTGTAAAACAAACCATAATAAAACAGTTTCAATCCAACATGGTATTACATTTGATTTTTTAGATTATGAAAATATCAAAATAGGAAATATTTTAAAAAAGAGTTTACTACTATCTGTTACCTATCGTTTTTTCCAATATTTAAGTGCAGTCAAATATTTTTTAAGATCTAAAACAGTAGTTTGTGTAGATTATAATTTTTTAAATTGGATAAGAACAATTTTGCCAAGAAGTTATACTAATAGAGCTGTTGTTATTCCTAATTTCACAAAAATTCCAAATTTAAATGTACAAAAAGATACTACTGCTATTAATATTTTATTTGCTAGAAGATTTGTAGCATATAGAGGAGTCTTTTTGTTGTGTGAAGTTGTTAAAGCTATACTAAGCAAATACGACAATGTTAATTTTGGCATTTATGGTGAAGGTGTTCTTAATGATTATATTAAAAAAGAACTTGGTGATTTTAATAATGTAACAATTTCTAGTTTTAATTTTGATGAAGCTATTCATGTATCGTTAAATTATGATATTTCTATAGTACCATCATTAGCAAGTGAAGGCACTTCTTTAAGTTTGTTAGAATCTATGGCTTGTGGTTGTGTGCCAATTGCTAGTAATATAGGAGGTATGACAAATATTTTAATAGATGGTTTTAATGGTTTTTTAGTAAATCCAACTGCTACTAATTTTGTTAAAAAAATAGAATACTTAATAAATAATCCTGATGAATTATTATCATTAAGTAAAAATGCTAGAGAAACATCTGTAAAAAGTTTTTCTTTTAGAAAATGGAAAATGGAATGGGAGCAAGTTCTGAAATAAGAAATTAAATATATGGAGCAAGTTTTAACTTATTCTTTATTTCTATTAATTGTTGTAATAACAGTAAAAAATTCTGCTATTTCTTTAGCAATATTACTAAATGTTGTTGTTTTTAGAGCTATCCCATATGTAGATTATAAGGCTCCTTATTATGGGTATTATAATGAGAATGATTTAATTTTAGGAGCTATATTACCAATTACTTGTTACATAATTATACTCTCTAAAATTTTTTTAAATAAATCTAAAATAAAATATCATACTGATGTTTTTGATTTGTTTATGCTAGTTTTAAGTATTGTGATGATTATATCTATAATATTTTCTCCAAATACTTTTAAATCATTTTATTACACCTGTATTTTTTTATTACTTGCTTTGCCTTTATACTTGGTAACAAAAGTATATTTTTTAAATACTAAAAAATATAAAACAAGGTTTTTGCAATTTTTAAAGTCAATAGTAATTTTTGCAGTTGCTTTTTCTATAGTAAGTCTCTATCTGCATAACATTGCTAAATATCCATATGAAAGAATGACATTTCCTGGGGTATATCCAATTCCTTTTTGTCTTTTTCTTTGTACAGCTTTAATTATCTTATTATTATATTATATAAAACCATCACTTAAACTTCAACTTGCAAAAAAGAGTCGAATTTTATTCTCTTTACCTGTATTAGGAATCGTTTTATTTTCAATAATAAAAACAAATACCAGAGGTCCTGTTTTTGCAATGTTACTAACTGTAATAGTGTTATTTTTTATGTTCTTTAAAATCAAATTACATATTAAAATTATAATGAGTTTTTTAGCAAGTTTGTTTGTTGGTTTTATAATATTTATTAGCGCATTTGATGTTCAAAAAATTGCAGTAAGATTTATCAATTTGGCTCCTAAAGATGCAGAATCTATTTCTCCAAGATTAATTGCATATCTAGATTCAATAAAACTTTTAATCTATAGACCCTGGGGAATTAGTGTTGGTACATTTGGTGAGTTTTATTCAGATAAAAACTCATCTGCAGAAGAAACAGGTACATATGCTCATAATTTATTTATGGAATTAATATCTAGTTTTGGAATTGTAGGTGCCTTGTTATCTTTTTTCTTTATTTATATTCTATTATTTGAATATAATTTTATTATAAGAAATCAAGAAAAGATTTTTTCGAATATCTATTTATTTACAGCTTTAGTACTTTTTATTTTCTTTTTCTTTGAAACTCAATTTAGCTTTACCTTAAATACCCATAAAGGATTTTATATTGCTATGGCATTTTACAGCGTATTTAAATTTAAATTTATAAATTCTAAATATGAACATAAGAATTCCATTTAAAATAGATATTTCTAAAAATAGTTTTTTTGCAGTAATTGCTTTTTTACTTTTTGGGCTCATACCTTTAACTTCTCAAAAATTAGAAGCTGTTTTTGTTGCCATTTTTATTCTTTTATTAATTGTTCAGAATTTTTTTAATGTAAATGAAGAAAAAAAAGAATTTAAATTTTATACAATAAATACTTTACTGTTTTTTGTTTTATTATTTACTTTTTTTGATGGTTTTGATTATTTAGCATACAAGAAATTAGAGCAATTGGTTTCTTTATTAATTTTTCCTATAATATTTTATTTATTAAGTAGTCAAAAAAGGAATGAAGTAAATAAGTTATTTAAGATTTGGCAGTATACCTTTCTAGGTTCAAGTATATTATTAGTATTTGTTGTTTATTATCTTGTTTATAATTATTCAAACCCAAGGTATCCAAATTTTGATTCAAATCTTTTTAAAGCTGCTTTATCAGATTCTTCTTTTTTTTCAAGAGATCCAGCATATATATCTATGTTTATTAATGTTGCAATTTTAATATGTTTAGATTTTTTAAATAAAGCTTCAGAAAAAATAAACAAGGTCTATTTATTTTTAATTATTATTTTCCTTTTAATTCCGATATTTCTTTTTTCATCTAAAATTGCTATTCTTGGTATAGTTACATGTTCAATAATTTATATAATTGTTAGCTTTAAAAAAGAAAGACTACCAATAATAATAAGTTTATTTCTACTTTTTTTTACAACAATATTTTTATTACCATCGAAATTAAATAGGTTCACAGATTTGTTTAATAATAATATATTAAAAAGAAATGTAGAATATAATTCTACATTTGTTCATAAAGAAACAATTAAATGCTCTTACGATATTTTTAAATCAAACTTTTTGTTTGGAGTTGGATTAGAAAATACAAATGCTAGTGTAAACAATTGTGTAAGAAAAACTTTTACATATAATGAAGGAGTTATTTATAACCCACATAATCAATATTTAGGATTTGCTTTACATTCTGGAATTTTAGCCTTATTGATATTTATATATGTCTTATATAATGGTTTAAGATTGAGTTATAAGAATAATAAGTTTTTATTTTTGACAGTAGTTTACTTTTGTGTATTTTTTTTTACTGAAAATGTTTTAGAAAGACAATCTGGATTAGTTTTATTTTGTTTTTTATTTAACACAATACCATTAATTAAAAGCGAATAAAAAGAATGAATATTATAATTCAAACCTGTGTTCCATCTTATAGATTGAATTTTTTTAATTTTATAACTTCAAATTCTAAGTCAGTTAAAATAATTGCAGGTAAATATTTTTATTCAAAATCTATTGTTTCAGATCCATCAACAAAATCAGTAATTTGGGTAAAGAATTATTTTATCTTTAAAAGAAAAATTTTGTTTCAAAATATCCCTTTTTTTAAAGTGTTAAAAGCTGATAATGTTATCATAGAATTTAATTTAAATAACATAACATTTTACATTGTTTTTTTCTTAAGGATATTACTCAATAAACCAGTTTATCTATGGGGGCATGCATGGTCTAGAAAAGGACCAAAATCGAAATCAGAATATTTACGTAAATTTTTTAAAAAAACATCTACAGGTTATATTACTTATACACTAAAGCAGCAAAAAGAATTAGAGTCACAAATAAGTAGTTTAAAAACATTTGCAGCACCTAATGCTATTTATTTTAAAGAAGAAATGTCACCAAAACATGTAGATCAAAATGATATACTAAATTTTATTTATGTTGGTAGACTAGTTGAGGAGAAGAAAATTTCTTTGCTTGTAAAGTCTTTTCATAATATAATTGATAATTTACCAATTAATGTAAAATTAATAATAATTGGTGCAGGGCCTGAATTTGATTCAATCAAACATTATATTGAATTAAACAATCTCAATAATAGAGTAGAGTTGTTAGGAGAAATTTCTAATTATAATGATTTAAGAGATCATTATTCAAAAAGTATTGCAAGTATTTCTCCAGGTTATGTTGGATTGTCAATAACACAAAGTTTAGGTTTTGGTGTTCCAATGCTTATTTCTAGAACAGAAAAACACTCTCCAGAAATAGAAGCTTCAATAGAAGGTTTTAATTCAATTTTTTTTGAAACAGATAATCAAACAGATTTAGGAGAAAAATTATTAGCATTTTTTTTAAATAAAGAAAAATGGATTCAAAAAAGAAATCAAATTTCAGAAAAATGTAAAGAGCAATATTCAATAGAAAGAATGACAAGTCCCTTTATTTCAATTTTTAAATAGAATGAAAAAAGTATTAATTATTGGGCCATTTCCAAAACCTATTTCTGGTGTAGCATTAGCAAATAGTGTTTTAAAAAAAACTTTAGATAAATCAAATTTATTTAAAACCCAAATCATAAATACTTCATTACCTTTCTTTGAAGAATCTATTGGTAAATTTTCTTTTAAAAAATTCTTTTTTTTTATTTCTTTAAATTTTAAAGTATTAAAAGTTCTTAATGCAAATAAAATTTATATAACACCAGGTCAATCTTTTTTTGGAGTTTCAAAGTATTCCCTTTTTATTCTTTTGGCATTTGTTTTAAAGAAGGAATTAATTATTCACGTTCATGGAAATTATTTAGGTACAGAATATAAATTGTTAAAAGGTTTTAAAAAGAAATATTTTTATTTTTTACTTTCAAAATTTAATAAGGGAATTGTATTATCTGAATCTTTATTAAAAAATTTAACACCATTTATAAGTAAAGAAAATATTTATGTGGTTTATAATTTTGCAGAAAATTTTCTCTATGATAAAGATCATACTAAAGACTTTTCTAAACTAAAAATTACTTTTTTAAGTAACTTAATGGAAGAAAAAGGGATACTATATTTATTAGATGCATTATTTGAGTTAGAAAAGAAAAACATCAATTATTCAGCTAGGATTGCTGGTAATATTGACGAATCTTTAAAAGAAAAAATTAATAGTAAGATTGATAAACTTGAGCATACTAAATATATAGGTATTGTTTATGATAACCAGAAAAAAGAACTATTAGATTGGAGTAATATATTTATACTTCCTACGTTTTATAAAATGGAAGGTCAGCCAATTTCTATTCTAGAGGCTTTAGCAACTAAAAATGTAATTATTACAACAAATCATTCTGGGATTCCAGATATAATAACCTCAGAAGTAAATGGTTTTATAGTAAGGCCTAAAAATGTATCAGATATCATAGAAAAACTAGTGATTCTTGATAATGATAAAACTAAAATTAAATCTATTGCAGAAAGTAATAAAAAGTATTTTTTAAATAACTTTACCTTAAATGAGTTTCAAACAAAAATCATAAAAGTAATAAATGAAAGTCCAAGAATTAGATAAGTTTAAATTACCAAAAAATTTTAGAGGAAGAAATGCCTTTATTGTTCAACTTTGGTGGTTAGTACAAAGTCTTTTGTTTAGAACTTCACCTCAATTTCTATATGGATACAGGAGATTTTTGCTTAGGTTGTTTGGAGCTAAAATTGGTAAAAAAGTTATCTTAAGACCCACTGTAAAAATTACATATCCTTGGAAAATTTCAATTGGTGATTATTCTTGGATTGGTGATGATGTAGATTTATATTCTTTAGGAGAAATAGAGATTGGTAAAAATGTTGTTATATCTCAAAAATCTTATTTATGCACGGGTTCTCATGATTATAAAAATTCAGAATTTCCTATTTATGCAAAAAAAATAAAAATAGAAGATGAATGCTGGATAGCAACAGATGTTTTTATTGCTCCAGGAGTAAATATTAAAAAAGGGACTTTAGTAGGCGCAAGAAGTAGTGTTTATTCAGATTTAAAAAGTAATAAAATTTACATTGGTAATCCTGCAAAAGAAATAAAAGATAGAGTCTAGTTTTTTATCAGTTTTTATTCTATCATCTCTTCTAGAAACCCTTTAAATTTTGATAAATAATAGTATTTTTGAGCAGTTTTAAATATTTAACGTATAATCAATAGTTTCTACTTTGAAAAAGAAAATTACTATTATTGGAATCAATTATTTTCCAGAAGATACAGCTATTGGATTATATACATCTCAACTTGCAGAATATTTAAACCTGAGTAATATTGATGTTACTGTAATTACTGGATTTCCTTATTATCCTGCATGGAGAATTCATGAAAATTATAGATCAAAAAAAAGATTTTTAGAGGAAAATATAAATGGTATAAGAGTTTTAAGATATAAGCAGTATGTGCCCAAAAAACCAACCTTTATAAAAAGAATTCTACACTTATTAGATTTTTCACTAGGTACACTCTTTAATATTTTTAAAGTAAAAAAAACAGATGTTATACTATGTGTAGTGCCTTTTATAGGAAGTGTTTTTTTAGGTAAAATATTATCTAAATTAAAAGGAGCTAAGTTGTGGGTTCATATTCAGGACTTTGAGTTTGATGCAGTATCTGATTCTAATTTGATAGAAAATAAAACTAACAGTAACTTTATATTTAAGGCATTATTTAGGGTTGAGAAAAAGCTTTTAAAATCAGCAGATTTTTTGAGTACTATAAGTACTTCAATGATTTTAAAACTTAAAAACAAGGTTAATACAGAAACTAATAATAAAAAACTTTTGCCTAATTGGGTAGATGCTAATTTTATTAAGCCAGATAATTATAAAACTCATCAATTTTTATCATCAACAAAATTTAAAATTTTATATTCTGGTAATATTGGTGAAAAACAAGATTGGAATTTTTTCATAGATTTTGTTAAGAAACTAGAACCTATAAAAGATATTGAAATTATTGTTGTTGGTAATGGTAGTAAAAGAATTTGGCTTGAGGAAAACTTATTAGATTTTGATAATATTTATTTTTATAGTCCAGTAGATTATTCAGAATTATCAAATTTATTGTGTAGTGCAGATTTACATGTATTGTTTCAAAAAAATAATGTTATTGATACAGTTATGCCATCAAAGATTTTAGCAATGATGTCTAGTGAAAAGCCTTCATTAATTACTGGAAATTTAAAATCAGAAGTATCATCAATAATAAAAGAATCTAAAGCTGGTAAGTATTTTGAAACACATAATATAAATGAAGTTGTAGATTTTGTTATTGATTTAAAGGATAACAAAAATTCACAAGTAAAATATGGAGGAAATGCAAGGGAATTTGTGAAAAACAACTTTTCAAAAACAAAAATTCTAAATCAATTTAAAGAAGTTTTTTTTAAGTTAGCAGAATAGTGATAAAGAGGATAAAAAAATATTCAAGTTTAATAAGACCATTAATCATTTTATTTGATTTAATAGTTATAAATGTTGTTGTCTATTTTTTTTCAGATAAACAGTTTTTTAATCTAAAGTTCTCAATTTACCTAAGTATTTTTTGGCTGCTAATTTCTTATTATACAAAGTTTTATAACGTATATAGATATACTCACGTTTTAAGATTAATAACACTAATTTTATCTCAATTCTTTGTTTTTTTATTGGCCTTTTTTGCATACTTCACCATTTTTGAAGAAGGTCAAATTGTAAACAAACAATCTAACATTGTATTTTATTTTGTAAGCATAATTACACTTTTTAAGTTTATTTTTTTCTTCCTATTAAAATCCTACAGATTAAGTGGAAATAATTATAGAAATGTTGTTGTATTTGGAAAAAGTAAATCAGCACAAAACATTGCATCTATTTTCGAGAAAAGGCAAGATTTAGGATATAGGTTTAGAGGCTTTTTTACTGATAAAACAAATGTAACAGGTCATTCAGGAACTATTGAACAGGGTTTAGATTATATCTTAAAAGAAGATATAGACGAGGTTTATTGTGAAGAAAGTTCTATGAGTAGAGAAAAGTTTAAGCAGATTAGAATATTCTGTAATAAACATAAAATAGATTTTAGTTTAGTACCAGAAAATAAAGCAATTTACAGTAAAGATTTTATTCTTGAATATTATGGTACTATACCTGTTTTAAAACCAAAACAATTACCTTTTGAGCGTATAGAAACACATATATTAAAAAGATTTTTTGATGTAATTTTTTCTTTTTTTGTTTGTCTATTGATTCTTTCTTGGATGTTACCTATTTTATGGATTATTGTAAAATTAAATTCAAAAGGAAATTTTTTATTTAAACAAAAAAGAGATGGAGCTAATGGAAAACAATTTTATTGTTATAAAATTAGATCAATGAAAAATAATGTTCTGGCAGATAAAATTTCCACAACAAAAGATGATTCTAGAATTACATCAGTTGGTTCTTTTTTAAGAAGAACAAGCTTAGATGAGTTACCCCAATTTTTCAATGTTTTAAAAGGAGATATGAGTGTAGTTGGTCCAAGACCACATATGAATATTCAAACAAAAAAATATTTAAACGAAATAGATAATTACATAATTAGAAACTCAGTAAAACCTGGTATAACTGGCTTAGCTCAAGTCTCAGGATATAGAGGAGAAGTTAAAGAAAAATCAGATATTGAAAACAGAGTTCGTTTAGATATTTTTTATATAGAAAACTGGTCTTTCTTTTTAGATATTAAAATTATTTTACAAACTCTTTTAAGTGTTTTTAAAGAAGAAGAAAAAGCTTATTAGATGGATGAAAAATTTGCTATAACTGCCTCAATTGTTTTATATAAAGAAAATCTAGAAGAGCTTACAAAAACTATAAACTGTTTTTTAAATACTCCTTTAAAAAAGAAACTTTACCTAATTGATAATAATAAAGATAGACGATTCGAAAATTTATATAGTCATGAAGAAGTAGAGTATATAGCTGTTGGTAAAAATATTGGATTTGGAGCAGGGCACAATGTAATTTTAGAACAAATAAAGACAATGTCTAAACATCATTTAATTTTAAACCCTGATGTTTATTTCACTTCAAATGTAATACCAAACTTAATATCAAAACTAGACAGACATGAAATAGTTTCTATGATTGCTCCAAAAGTTTTATTTCCTGATGGAATGCATCAATTTTCTTGTAGAAGGTATCCAAAAATTCCTGAACTGTTAGCAAGAAGATTTCCATTTCTAAAACCTCTTTTTAATTCATATATAGAAAAAGGGAAATATCATGATAAACAATTGGAATCTTCATTTTTCGCAGATTATATAACTGGTTGCTTTCATTTATATAAAACAGAAGACTTAATCAAAGTTGGTGGTTTTGATGAACGTTATTTTCTTTATATGGAAGATGTTGATATTTGTAAGAAAATAGAAAAAATAGATAAACAAAAGCTATATTACCCTAAAGAAGAAATAATACATGTTTTAAAGCAGGGCTCATCTAAAGATTTTAACCTGTTTATAATGCATATTAACTCAGCAATTAAATATTTTTTAAAGTGGGGTTTTTAGCATTCTGATATTTTTTAAAATATATTTGCAACATCATTAATATTATAAAATGAACGTACTTATTTTAGGTTCTGGAGGAAGAGAACACGCATTTACTATAAAACTTTCTGAAAGTAAAAAAATTAACAAACTATTTGTTGCTCCTGGAAATGCAGGAACTAACAAAATAGCGATAAATGTTGATGTAAATCCAATAGATTTTGATGGTATTAAGAATTTAGTACTTAATGAAAACATAAAAATGGTGGTTGTTGGTCCAGAAGCTCCACTAGTAGAAGGTGTACACGATTTTTTCTTATCAGATGAACAACTTAAAAATATTCCTGTTATTGGACCTAAAAAAGATGGTGCTCTTTTAGAAGGAAGTAAAGATTTTTCAAAGCAGTTCATGCAAAAACATAATATACCAACTGCAAAATATCAATCTTTCACTAAAGATAATTTACAAGAAGGTTATGCATTCTTAGAAACATTAAAACCTCCATTTGTTTTAAAAGCAGACGGATTAGCTGCAGGTAAAGGAGTTCTTATTTTAAATTCTTTAGAAGAAGCTAAAAAGGAATTAAAAGAAATGGTTTCTAATCAAAAATTTGGAGAAGCTTCATCTACTGTTGTTATCGAAGAATTTTTAAAAGGAATAGAATTATCTGTTTTTGTATTAACTGATGGTATTGATTATAAAATTTTGCCTTCAGCTAAAGATTACAAAAGAATTGGAGAAGGTGACAAGGGATTAAATACTGGAGGAATGGGAGCAATATCTCCTGTACCATTTGCAGATGATGCTTTTCTTAAAAAAGTTGAAGATTTAATCGTAAAACCAACTGTTGATGGTTTGCGAAAAGATGGAATAGATTATAGAGGATTCATTTTTATTGGATTAATGAATGATAATGGAAATCCTTCTGTTGTTGAGTATAATGTAAGAATGGGAGATCCTGAAACAGAAGTTGTTTTACCAAGAATTGAATCAGATTTATTAGATTTATTTGAAGGTGTTGCAAACCAAAATATAGGAGAAAAATCATTTTCTATTACATCAAAAACGGCTACTACTGTTATGCTAGTTTCTGGAGGTTATCCTGAGGCTTATGAAAAAAATAAAGAAATTAATGGTTTAGAGAACATTAATGAATCTATCGTTTTTCATGCAGGTACTTCTTTAAATGAAGATAAAGTAATTACAAATGGAGGTAGAGTTATGGCTATAACTTCGTTTGGAGAAAATATTCAAGAGGCATTAGATAAAAGTTATGCATCAATAGAAAAAATTCATTTTGATAAAATGAATTTTAGAAAAGACATTGGTTTCGATTTGCTTTAGTTAGGTTGCTTTTTCTAGAGTAAAAGAAAATTCAGAACCTTCACCATAAGTACTTTTTAGTAAAATATTTTCGTTGTGAGCTTCTACAATATGTTTTACAATAGATAATCCTAAACCAGAACCACCTTGTTCTCTGGATCTACTTTGATCTACTCTATAGAAGCGCTCAAATAAACGTGATAGGTGTTCTTGTTTAATACCTTCACCATTATCAATTACCTTGATAATAAACTTTTTATCATTATAACTTTCAATAGCAACTATAGTACTTCCATTAGGTTTACCATACTTAATTGAATTAACGATTAAGTTAATTAGTACTTGTTCTATTTTTTCTATATCACCTTTTACAAAAACAGGAAATTCATAAACTTTATCAAAAAGAAGAGAAATATTTCTTTTTTTAGCTTTCATTTCAAACAAGTCAAAAACATTTTGAACAAGTTCAAGTATATTAAAAGGTTCAATTTTAAGTTTTAAACCTTCGTTTTCTAACTTAGCAATCATGTCTAAATCTTTGATTACTGCTGTTAATCTCTCTACACCTTTATTGGCTCTTTCTAAGTATTTGGCTCTTATTTTTTTATCATTAATTGCGCCTTCTAATAACGTTAAAATATACCCTTGAACTGTAAAAAGTGGAGTTTTAAGTTCGTGAGCAACATTACCTAAAAAGTCTCTTCTAAATGAATCTCTTTCTGTTAAGTTTTTGATTTCCAGTCTTTTTCCATCTACATATTTCTGCATACTTTTAGATAATTGATCTATATCTGTAGTAGCATTTTCTCTTTTTAAATCTTTTGCATTTAAAATAGAAACTTCTTCATATATCTTTTTTAATCGTCTATAGATAAAATGTTCAGCTCTATACTGAATAATAAAAAATGAAACAAAAAATAGAACAATTACAGACAATATTATGGTTTTAACACCAAAATGTTTAATTATAAAAAAATAAGAAACACCTGCTATAATAACAGATAAAAGTGTTAAATAAATTGCAGACCAAAGTGCATAAGAATATGTCTTTTTAACTTTCAATAGATTTATTTTTCTGTATTAGGGAGTACAAATTTATAACCTACTCCTTTAACAGTTTTAAAATGATTGTCTCCAATTTTTTCTCTTAATTTTCGAATATGAACATCTATAGTTCTACCACCTACAACAACTTCATTTCCCCAAACAGTATCTAAAATTACTTCTCTTTTAAAAACTTTATTTGGTTTAGAAGTTAAAAGAGAAAATAGTTCAAACTCTTTTCTTGGTAAAGAAATTTTTTCTCCAGATTTATAAACCACATATTCTTCTCTATCAATAACAATGTCTCCAATTTTTAAAGAATCTTCAGAGTTTTTTTCAGTCTTTAATCTTCTTAATAAAGATTTTATTTTACTTACTAAAACTTTTGGTTTTATAGGTTTTGTAATATAGTCATCAGCACCTGCCTCAAAACCAGCAACCTGAGAGTAGTCTTCTCCTCTTGCCGTTAAAAAAGCAATAATTACATTTTCTAGAGAATTAATTTTTCTAATTTTTTCGCAGGCTTCTATACCATCCATTTCTGGCATCATGATATCTAGCAATATTAAATGCGGATTATGTTTTTTAGCAAATTTTATGGCTTCTTGACCATTTTCTGCAGTAATAACTTGGTAGCCTTCGTTTTTTAGATTATACCCAACAATTTCTAAAATATCAGGCTCATCGTCTACTAAAAGAATTTTAATATCTCCTTTATTCATAATATTATGATTGATAACTCAAAAATAGCGATAATTATAGAATAATAACAAGTGCTTAACAATCATTTAATATTGGCCAAGAATAAAGTGGTGAATAACTTAACAATAAGTTAATCAGGTTAAATGATAAAAACATAAATATAATTTTCTATTTTTAAGGTCTTAATTAAAATTCAATCAAACATGAAAAAAAATTACTTTTTAACTTTATTATTAACTTTATGTTTTAGCCTTTTTTCCTTTGGGCAAGACTTAATTATTACAGGAGTTGTAGATGGTTCTCTTAGTGGAGGAACACCTAAAGCACTAGAATTATATGTTGTAAATAATATTTCAGATTTAAGCATTTATGGTGTAGAAAGCGTAACAAATGGTAATGCTTCAGGTAATGCTCCAGAATTCACATTTCCAGCTGATCAAGTAACAGCAGGAACTTTTATTTATATAGAGTCTGTTTCAGGAACAAACCCTACAGCTTTTAATGATTTTTTTGGTTTTAATTCTACATATCAAGATGGAGTATTATCTGTTAATGGAGATGATCCAATTAAACTTTATATGAATGGAACAGCAATTGATGTTTTTGGTTCGGTTGGTACAGATGGTACAGGTGAAACTTGGGAGTATATGGATGGTTGGGCTTACAGAAAAGATGGTAAAACAGCAAACACTACTTTTACTGATAGTGACTGGACATATAGTGGGCCAAATGCATTAGATAATCAATCTACTAATGCATCTGCATCTATACCTTTTCCTGCAGGTACTTATTCTATGACTGCTTCTACAAATCCAAATTTAGCTATAACATCTCCATCAACTAATGAGGTTTTTCAATCTGTAACTGAAGTTTCAGTTTCAATAGATGTAAATAACTTTACAGTTTCAGGTGATGCTGGAGGAGGTGTTAGTGATAACTCTGGAGATGGTTATATTAAATCAACTTTTGAAACGCAAGGAGGGTCAACAGAAAACAGTAACTTTTTTACAACGACTTTACCAAATATAACTGTAGCTGCTGGTAATACATACACTTTAACTCTTGAATTAGTAGATAACTCAGGTAATTCTTTAAGTACACCAGTTACACAGTCTGTTACTTTTTCAGTTATTTTTCCTTGTGATATTCAATTAGCAACTATATTAACAACATGTGAAACTTCAACATCTGGTACAGATACATATACAACTAGTATAGATTTTACAGCTGGTAATACTACAACTTATACCATTACTGCAAAAGATAGTAATAATAATGATGTTGGTACTATTGGAGGTGATAACCCTAGTACAAGTGCTGCAGGAACTATAACAATTACTGGTGTTCCAGAGGGAACAGATTTTACAGTAAAAGTAATTGGAGGAACTGGAAGTAGTTGTGATTTAACAAGAAATATTTCTAGTCCTAGCTGTATTGCATTTCCAATAGAAGAAGATTTCGACTATGCAGACGCAGCAAATTTAGGTGACCAAGCTTCTTGGACAAAGTTAAATTCTGGAGATGATATGTTAGTAACTGCAGGAAGTTTAAATTATACAGGATTAAAAGCTTCTACAGGTAATAAAGTAACTTTTAGTGAATCTGGTTCAGAAACTTATACTAGTTTTTCGGATATTAACTCTGGTACAGTTTATGCCTCTTTTCTCTTAAAAATAACTGGTTTTCAAACAAATGGTACTCCAGATACAACAGATGGTGGCTATATTGCTGCATTAGCAGGAAGTACCAGTGGATATGATGCAAGATTTTGGGTAAGACCAAATCCAGATACAAGTGGATCTACATATGATATTGGATTTGGACATGTTTCTTCTAATCCAACTTTTACATCTGGAACATACAATTTAAATGATGTTTTATTTGTAGTTATGGCTTATAATATGGATACAAAAGTAGTAAGTACCTGGGTTAATCCTGACGTATCTACTTTTGGAGGAACTGCACCTGCTGTTACTCTAAGCACAACAGATGATAACCCACCAAATTCTATAAATTTATTTATTTTAAGACAAGATTCAGATAGAGAAACTCCTTTTATAGAAGTTGATGAATTAAGAATTTCTACATCTTGGGCAGATGTAACACCTAAAGAAGCTACAGCATCAACCATAAACAGTCAAATAGAAGGTTTTGCAATTTATCCAAACCCTGTTACTAATGGTAGACTTTCTATCACTAGCATCAGTTCAGATAAAAAGCAAGTTTCAATTTTTAATGTTTTAGGTAAAAACGTATTGAATACTACAGTTTCTGGAACCAAAGCAGAGGTGAATACTTCCGCAATTTCTGCAGGGATTTACATTTTAAAAGTTGTAGAGGGTGGTAAAACAGCAACTTCAAAACTTATTATTAGATAATATTTTTTACATATTTTATTAAAAGCTCTGAATTTTCAGAGCTTTTTTTTATTTTTAAATCAAAATAAATGCTATGAATTTTAAAAAGAAGTTGTCAGATATCTTGTTTTTAGATATAGAAACTGTACCTCAAAAAGAACATTGGGAAAATTTATCTTCTAAAGAAAAAGAACTCTTTAGTCAAAAAACTCAATATCAAAGAAAAGATGAAATTACTGCTGAAGATTTTTACGAGAGAGCAGGTATTTGGGCAGAATTTGGTAAAATTATTTGTATTTCAGTTGGCTTCTTTACTGGTCTAGAAGAAGACAAAAAGTTTAGAGTCAAATCTTTTTTTGGCTATGATGAGCATAAAATATTATCTGAATTTAAAGAGTTGTTAGCATCTCATTTTTCTAAGAATCAACATGTTTTATGTGCTCATAATGGAAAAGAATTCGATTTTCCTTTTATAGCCAGAAGAATGATAATTCATCAAATTGTTTTACCTAAAAAGTTAAATTTATTTGGTAAAAAACCTTGGGAAGTACCACATTTAGACACTCTAGAATTATGGAAGTTTGGAGACTACAAGCATTATACCTCATTAAAATTATTAACTCATGTTTTGGGAGTTCCTTCACCAAAAGATGATATAGATGGTAGTGAGGTTGCTAAAGTTTATTATCAAGAAAATAATATAGAACGTATTGTAACTTATTGTGAAAAAGACACAATTGCAGTGGCTCAAATTTTATTAAAAATGAACAATGAAAAATTACTAGAAGATAAAAATATTATAAAAGTTTAGTTGTCTTCTAATTTCATAGATAACTCAAACCAACGCTCTTCTTTTTCTTCTATATTTTTAATTATTTCTTCTAATTCTTTTGATTTTTTTGGAATATCTTCAGGAGCAATTTCAACATTTAAAAACTGTTTTTCAATCCTAGTTTTTTGGTTTTGTAACCTTTCTATTTCGACTTCTAAAGACCCAAATTCTCTTTTTTCAATATAACTTAAAGCAGATTTAGTACTCTTATTTTTATCTTCTTTAACTTCAATTTTTGTATTTTCTGCTACATAAGGATTTGAATTATCATAAGCTCTAAAATCTGAGTAATTTCCAGGAAAATTTTCAACAACTCCTTCTCCTCTAAAAACAAAAAGAGAATCTACAATTTTATCCATAAAGTAACGATCATGAGAGACAACCAATAAATTTCCAGGATAATCTAACAAGAAATTTTCTAATACATTTAGAGTAATAACATCTAAATCATTGGTAGGTTCATCTAAAATTAAAAAGTTAGGATTTTGAATTAATACAGCACACAAATACAACCTTTTTTGTTCTCCACCAGAAAGTTTTTCAACAAAATCATATTGCTTTTTCTTATCAAATAAAAAACGTTCTAAAAGTTGGGAAGCAGAAATTTTGCGTCCTTTTGTTAAGGGTATAAATTCTCCAAATTCTTTAACAACTTCAATTACTTTCTGTCCTTCTTTTATAATGATTCCTTTTTGAGTATAATACCCAAATTTAATAGTTTCACCTACTACAACTTTACCACCATCAACAGGAATTTTCTGTGTAATTATATTTAAAAAAGAAGATTTACCAGTTCCATTTTTTCCAATAATACCAATTCTTTCTCCTCTTTTAAAAACGTAATCAAAACCATCTAATATTACTTTATCATCAAAAGACTTTTGTAATTTATGAAGTTCAAGAATTTTACTTCCTAAACGTTCCATATTAATTTCTAACTGTACTTTATGGTCTTTTCTTCTTTGGTGTGCTCTTTGTTTAATTTCAAAGAAATCATCAATTCTAGATTTAGACTTTGTTGTTCTAGCTTTTGGTTGTCTTCGCATCCAATCCAACTCTTTCTTATATAGTTTTTTATCCTTTTGAACTGTGGTTTGTTCTATTTGTAAACGTTCTTCTTTTTTCTCTAAATAATAAGAGTAATTACCCTTGTATTTATAAATTTTGCCTTCATCTAACTCTAAAATTTCATCACAAACTCTTTCTAAAAAATAACGATCATGTGTTACCATAAACAAGGTTATTTTTTCTTTTGCAAAAAAATCTTCTAACCATTCTATCATTTCTAAATCTAAATGATTTGTTGGTTCATCTAGAATTAATAAATCTGGTTTATGAATTAAAACAATAGCTAATGATAATCTCTTTTTTTGTCCTCCAGAAAGTGATGCTACTTTTTGTGAAACATCATCTAATTTTAGTTTCGATAATATCTGCTTGTATTGGGTTTCAAAGTCCCATGCATTAAACTGTTCCATTAACTCAAATGCTTTTTGATAAGCCTCTTCATTTTCTGGATTTTTTAATGCTTTTTCATATTGGCTAATTACAGAAAGAATCTTATTATCTGTATTAAAAACACTTTCTTCAATAGTTAAGTTATTGTCTAAATTATCTTTCTGTGCTAAGTAAGCTATAGAGATGTTTTTTCTGCTTACTATCTGTCCAGAATCTGGGACATCTAAACCAGCAATAATGTTTAAAATAGAAGTTTTACCTGTTCCGTTTTTTGCAACAAATGCTATTTTTTGATCTTTATTTATACCAAACGAAATGTCTTTAAACAAAATACGTTCACCATAAGATTTCGAAATATTTTCTACAGAAAGGTAATTCATTATATCATTTTTCTTTAAGCAAAGAAACAAAAAATAATACTAGAAAACCGATGATTTTAAATTATTGAAGGGCTTTTTAAATCAGTCAATTAATGCTATCTTGCAATTATAAATTTAAAAATACTTTATGAAAATTATAGTTCCAATGGCTGGTATAGGTTCACGTTTAAGACCACATACGTTAACTGTTCCAAAACCATTAACAGTTATTGCAGGAAAACCAATTGTACAGAGATTAGTAGAAGATATTGCTTCTGTTATTGATGAAAAAATTGATGAAATTGCTTTTGTAATTGGTCCAACAGCAAAAGGTTTTCCAACAGATACTGAAGATAAATTATTAAAAATTGCAGAAGAACTTGGTTCTAAAGGTTCTGTATATGTACAAGAACAAGCATTAGGAACTGCTCACGCAATTTATTGTGCAAAAGAATCTCTAAGTGGGCCTTGTGTTGTAGCCTATGCTGATACTTTATTTAAAGCAGATTTTAAATTAGATGCAAATGCAGATGGAGCAATTTGGGTAAAACAAGTAGATAACCCAAGTGCGTTTGGGGTTATTAAATTAGAAGACGGATATATTAAAGATTTTATCGAAAAACCTAAAGAATTTGTTTCTGATTTAGCTATAATAGGTATCTATTATTTTAAAAGTGGAGAAAAATTATTAGATGAAATTCAGTATTTAATTGATAATGATTTAAAAGAGAATGATGAATATCAATTAACAAATGTACTTGAATCTCTAAAGCAACAAGGAGCAAAATTTATTCCTGGTAAAGTTTCTACTTGGATGGATTGTGGTAAGAAAGATCCAACAGTAGAAACCAATAAAATTATTTTAGGCTTTGAACAACAAGCAGGTAATAATTTAGTTTCTAAAGATGTAGTTTTAGAAAATTCAGAAATTATACAACCTTGTTTTATTGGTAAAAATGTAGTTTTAAAAAATACTAAAGTTGGTCCTTATGTTTCTATTGGAGAAAATAGTATTGTAGAAAATTCTACAATTGTAAACTCATTAATACAAACAAATGTATCTATTTCTAATGCTAATTTAGATAATGCTATGATTGGTAATCATGCTAAATATAATGGTAATTATACATCTGTAAGTATTGGCGATTACACTGAATTAACTTAATAATGTTAAACAATAGAAAAATAATAAAAAGTAGAGAGAGGCAATTTAAAAATTTTAGATTGGCTCTTTTCTATTTATTTTTTATTCTTTTTTCTTTAAAAACAGTTTCTCAAGATAGTATACCAGAACAAAAAGATTTAACAGAAGAAGCAGAACTTAAGTTTCAGCAATATTTTTTTAAGGCTCTATCTCAAAAATCTATTGGTAATTACTCAAAAGCAATTGAAAACCTAGAAGATTGTAATCAAATTTTACAAGAAAATACAGCAGTATTTTTTGAGTTTTCTAAAAATTATTTAGCGCTTAATAAAACATTATTAGCTAAAGAATATATTAACAGAGCATTAGTAAAAAAACCTGATAATATATGGATGTTAAAACACTTAGTAGAAATCTATGTAAAAGAAAGAAATTATAGCAAGGCTATTGATGTTCAACAAAAAGTTATTGCCCAAAACCCTAAAGGAAAAGAATATTTAGTTCGTTTATTTTTGTATAATAGAGAGTATAAAAAAGCTGTTGATTTAATGAACGCTTTAGAAAAAGATAAAGCATTATCTACTTCTTTAAAAATGTTAAAACAAAGTTTAGAGGCAAGAAAAAACATTGGCGTTAAAACTGAATCACCAAATGATGTTTCTACCCTAAAAAAAAGCTTTGAGAATGAAAAATCTTATAAAACATTAGAGAAAATTTTAAAGTTATCTAATGATAATATTAATGATTTACTTAAGTATAGTAAGTTAGGTATAGAGCTTTATCCATCTCAGTCTTTTGTTTATTTAATAAATGGCAAAGCATTAAATATGCAAAAAGAGTACAAAAATGCGTTATTGATTTTACAAAATGGTATTGATTTTGTTATTGAAGATAATATGGAAATCGATTTTTATAAAGAAATAGCTAAAGCATATAAAGGTTTAGGAAATATAGATCAAGAAAATAAATACATTAAAAAAGCAAAACAGTTAAAAAGTTAAGTAATGAAGATTTTAAAATATTCGCTCTTTTTTATGGTATTTTGTTTCTCTTGTAAAACCAAAAAAAACATGATAGATGCTAATATTATAGCAAAAAATATTTCTGCAAGAAAAGTTGCAAAAAAACATGATTTAGGTTCTTTTGATAAAAAAACTGTTGATGCTAAATTGAAAGTAAATTTTAATAACGGAAAGACAAATCAAGGCTTATCTGTACAATTAAAAATGAAAAAAGATGAGGTAATTTATTTAAGAGGCACAAAATTAATTACTGTTTTTAAAGCTAAAATTACACCTACTTCTGTAAGTTATTATTCGCCATTTGCAAAAAATTATTTTACTGGAGATTTCTCTATGATAAAACAATTATTAGGCGTAGAAATTAATTTTGAGCAACTACAAAATTTATTTTTAGGACAAGCATTACAAAATTTAAAAGATGATAAACATGAAGTAGATATTGTAGATAATAAATATGTTTTAACTCCTGAAAACCAAAATATTTTGTTTGATATTTTCTACACAATAAACCCATCTTATTTCAAAATTGATAAACAGTCCATAATAAATTCTCAAAAAAATTTAAGCTTAGACATAATTTATCCTTCTTATAATTTAATTAATGATATTATTTTTCCTTCTAAAATAAACATCATCGCAAAGAATACAAAAAGAACAACTCGTATAGATTTTGATTATAAAACAATTGTTTTCGATGAAGATATTTCTATGAGTTTTAATATACCTTCTGGCTACAAACGTTTAGAGTTTTAATGAAAAAAATATTCTTACACATATTCATTTTTACTTTTTCTTTTTTGAGTGTTTCTATAAACGCGCAAACTAAAGCTGAGTTAGAACAACAGCGAAAAAAATATAAAAAAGAGATCAATCAACTTAACAAACTTCTTTTTTCTGAACAAAAAAAAGAAAAAAATGCACTTGAAGAATTAAGAGATTTAAATCAAAAAATTGAACTTAGAAATAAGTTATTAGCAACCATAGAATCAGAAACAAAACTTTTATCAAGAAAAATTAATACTAACGAATCTAAACTTAAAAAGCTGAAAACAAATTTAGCTTCTTTAAAAGAAGATTATGCAGAGATGATTTATAAGTCTTATAAGAGTAAATCGCAACAAAGTAGGTTAATGTTTTTATTATCTTCTCAAAATTTCTATCAAGCTTATAAAAGAATGGAGTATATGAAACAGTATACAAAATTCAGAAAAAAACAAGGAGAATCTATTGTATTGCAAACTAAAGAAATAGAAAGTGTAATAGATTCTTTAAACATTCAAAAAATAGAAAAAGACACATTATTGGTTTTTGAAAAAAATCAAAAAACAGAAATTGAAAATGATAAGAAAAACCAAGAAAATTTAATTTCTACAATTAAAAAACGAGAAAATAAATATAAAAGAGATCTTAGAAATAAAATAAAAGAAGATAAATTAATTGCTGCAAGAATAGATAAATTAATTAAAGAAGAGATAGCAAGAGCCAATAGAAAAATTAAAAATAAACCAAAAACAGTAAAACGAAACGAATTTATTTTAAGTCCTGAAGCCAAAGTTTTGGCTGCAAATTTTGAGTCTAACAAAGGTAAATTGCCTTGGCCAATAGAACAAGGTTTAATTACAAGGAGGTTTGGTGTTCAACCACATTCTACATTTCCTGGTATTACCATAAATAGTACAGGATTACATTTTGTAACAGCTAAAGAAAGTGATGCAGAAGCTATTTTTGATGGTGAAGTTTTAAATATTTTAGTAGGTTCTGGTGGTATTAAAAACGTAATGGTTAGACATGGTAATTACATTTCATCATATAATAACATAGAATCATCATATGTAAAAAAAGGTGATAAAATAAAAACTGGGCAAAAAATAGGTAAAATATTTACTGATAAAGTTTCTGGTAAAACAAAATTGGTTTTTTCTTTATTTAAAAATACAAAACGATTAAATCCTTCTTCTTGGATTTTAAAAAGATAATTACTAAAAAAAATACTCTTTAACCCTAATTGTACTTTTCGTCTTTTTATTTGTACTTAATCATTTTTTGAAGAATTAAAGAATTTGGTATCGATACATTTTGGCCATCTTTTGTGGTTAAGGTTATAAAAAACACACCAATATCTTTAATTTGTCCTGTTAAATCGTTGTCTTTTTCTAAAATTGTTATGCTATCACCAATTTTTACAGGATAATTTATAAATAAAATTAAACCAGCTGTAATATTAGAAAGCATAGACCATTGTGCAAAGAATGCAATACCTAAAATGGTTAAAAATGAAGAGATAAATAATACCAATTGTTTTTCATCTACACCCCATAAAAATGCAACAACAATTATAGCTGTCGCAAAAATTAAAAAACTTACAACTTTATTAGTGACAAGAATTCTAGCTCTTTGAAAACCAAACTTTATCTGAATTTTTCTAAGTGAGTTAGTTATTAGAAATCTCAATAAAAAAGCAACTGCTAAAATAATTATTGACTGTAAAATTTTAAAGTTTTCGAAGAATTCCATTTTTATTTATTTAAAAAGTGCTTTTAATTCTGTAGCTTCATTTGGTAGCATTTTACCAGCTAAAACTAAACTTAATTGTTTACGTCTTAAGGCTCCATCAAAACGTTCTTTTTCTAGTTCAGTCTCAGGTTTTATCTGAGGTATATTTACTGGTTTTCCTGTTTCATCTACTGCAACAAAAGTATAAATGCCTTCATTTACTTTTGTTCTTTGACCAGATTGTCTGTCTTCTATCCAAACATCTACATAAATTTCCATAGAAGTTTTAAAAGCTCTAGATACTTTTGCTTCAACAACAACTACGCTTCCAACAGGTACAGATTTATTAAAAGCAACATGATTTACAGAAGCTGTAACAACAATTCTTCTAGAATGACGTCTTGCAGCAATACTACATGCTCTATCCATTCTTGCTAATAATTCACCACCAAAAAGATTGTCTAAATAGTTGGTTTCACCAGGTAACACTAAGTCTGTTAATACAGTTAATGATTCTTTAGGTGTCTTTGCTTCCATTTTTTTAATTTTTGCAAAGATAAGAAGAGGTGATAAATAAATCTATTTTTTAATCAATAACCAAGCATCTTTAGATACTGTATCTTGAATTTTGTATAAAGCATTAGTAGCTTTGTTTTTATCAGAAAAGCTTTCAAAAGCAACTTCTGTTAATCCCCATTTATTTACTCCTAAAATACTAGCTTTAAAACCTTTCTTTTTTAATAGATTTACTTTTTTCTTAGCATTTTCTGGAAATTGAAAAGCGCCAGCTATTACGTGATATGGTTTTTCAACTTCTTTAACAACATTTAATTCTATAGTTGGTAAAGGATTAGAGATAACAAAGGTAGCAGACTGAATTTTTTCTTCTAAAGCTTTTTCTTGATTGGCAAGTATTTCTTTTTGTTCGTTTTGTTGATACATGTTATTACCAGCAAAACCAAGCGTTAATAAAATGGCAGCAGTTGCAGCATATTTTATAAATGGAGGTATACCTGTTTTTTCTTTTTTATTTACAACAGCTACTAAAGGCTTTACTTTCTCTTTATATCTATCAACTTTAGTAGACTCAACTTCAGATAAACCAAAAGATTCTGTTAAGTAATTGACTTTAGTATTAGGTTCAAAAATGTATTGTTTACTTTCATTTAAACTCAAACTTCCTAAAGCACCAATAGTAATTGTATTTGTTTGAAGTTCAATTTTCCAACTATTAACACAGTTTAAGATGTCTTTAGTTGCTTTATCGTAAGAAATATTTTCTGATGTTGCTACGTAATTAACCAGCAATCCATCATTAACATTTAAATGTTTATTAAACGAAATTTTTTTTGAAGGTGGATAAATTGAGTTTGTATTCTCATTTATTTTTGCACTTACTTTATTAGTTATAAAACCTCCAAAATTTGGAACAATAACACAATCGTATCTGTATAATAAATCGTTGATGTAGCTAGCTAAATTCATATTAACAAAATTAATTTTTTAACTGACTTATCCAAATAAAGCATAACACTACTTATTAACAATTTTTTTTATCTTGTGATTCATTGTAAATTATGAAAGAAGAAGAATTACTGTCTATACTTAGACTTCAAAAAAGTAAAGCTATTGGAGATATTTTAGCTAAAAAATTAATTGTTTCTGTTGGTGATGTGCAGCAGATATTTGAAGAGAAACCTCAAATTTTAGCAAAAATAAATGGTATAGGTAGTCATGCTATAAAACATTTGTTTGCTAAAGAAAATTTAGAACTTGCCCAAAAAGAACTAGAATACATTAAATCAAATAAAATAGATTACACCTATTTTTTAGAAGATGATTATCCAAAAAATCTTTTAAATTGTATAGATAGTCCAATTTTACTCTTTAAAGATGGCAACATAAACCTAAAAAATGAAAAAATCATTTCTATTGTTGGTACTAGAAATATGAGTTCTTATGGTAGAGATTTCACTAATAAACTTATAGAAGATTTAGCTGAGTATAATCCAATAATTGTAAGTGGTTTTGCTTACGGAGTTGATATTTGTGCTCATAAAGCAGCAATAAAAAACAATTTACAAACAATTGCTGTTTTGGCTCATGGTTTTGAGCAGATTTACCCAAAAGTACACAAGAAATACATTAATCAAGTAAATGATAATGGTGGTTTTTTTACTGAGTTTTGGAGTGAAGATCAACCTTTACGTGAAAATTTTTTAAAAAGAAATAGAATTGTAGCTGGTATTTCTAAAGCAACCATAATCATAGAAAGTGCAGAAAAAGGTGGTTCTTTAGTTACTGCAGATATCGCAAATTCTTATGATAGAGATGTCTTTGCAGTACCTGGAAGATCTACAGACTTGTTTAGTAAAGGATGTAATAATTTAATAAAAAACAATAAAGCTCATTTGCTTACATCTGCATCTGATATAGTGAAATTTTTAAATTGGGATATTCATCAAAAACAAAAAAAAGAAATACAAAAACAATTATTTGTAGAACTTAATAATCAAGAACAAAAAATCTACGATTATTTAAGTATGAATGGTAAACAATTGTTAGATGTTGTTGCTTTAGAATGTCACATTCCTCTATATCAATTGTCTTCTGTATTATTACAAATGGAATTAAAAGGGGTTATAAAACCATTACCAGGTAAAATGTTTGAAGTAGTCTAAATAGTTTCCTTATTTTTGAGATAAACTCTAATATAATGTCTTCACCTAAAAAATTAATGTCCAAAAAAAAGCCAACATTTCCTGTAAATGAAATGTTAGATGGATATTTAAAACGATATAAGCGAAACATAAAAATTCCTATATTTTATGACGACTTACTTCGTTTTCAAGGCTCTGTAGCTGTTTTTGATAAAAACGATGAAGACACTCTTTGGGTTAGAACTTATTATTCTGAGTGGGATAGAAAAGAGATTGATAAAAGCCTAAAGAAAATATATACCATGTTACATTCTGATGGTAGTAATGAGACAATTCCTTTTTTAAATATTGATGCCATTGATTATTGTACGTTTGGTAATTCTAAACCTTTTCGTATTAAAGTAAGAAATATTTTAAATGATAACTTCATTTATTTTTATGTAAAAAAAGCAGATGCTTCTCGTATTTACGGACTGGAATTGGAGCACATTTTATCTCCACATAACATGAACTTTTTAGTTCATAAAGAAACTTTAATAGAAGAACATATTGCTGGAATTCCTGGAGATGATTTTATTAGAGATTTTTTACCAAAATGTACAGAATCAGAAAAATCACAAATTGCTAAAGAATTTGTAAAATTTAAAGAACGTTGCTTAATACGTTTGTTGGGTGATATGCGCTCTTACAATTATGTGATTACACCTACTCACGACTTTGATCAAATCGTTTACAAATTTAGAGCCATAGATTTCGATCAACAATCTTTTGAAGGTAATCTAAAAGTCTATAATCTTCAGTTTATGAAAGAGAATTTTAAGATGATAGAAATGGTGGGTAGAAAACTACAAAATAGTTCTATAAATCAGTATAAAGTAGAGGAGCGTTCTTTTATGGCTAAAAGAATGATTACCTCTCCTAAAAGAACTTCACGTTTAATAAAGTGTATGAAAAAAGACACTATCTCTTTTCCAGAAAATATAGAATTACTTAAAAAACATTTAATACAATATGTAGGTGATGTTAAGTTTAAAGATTGTAAAAATATGGGAGAAATTTTGGAAACTATTTTAGATTTTGTAAAACGTAACTATCTAAATATTAGTAATAAAGAGTTGTTTTAGTATCATAAATATTTAAATAAATGATATGTATTAAATAAAGGATTATTAAATATGAAAAAAGAAACTCTTATAATATATTTACTTTTAAGTTTAATTTTTTTAATCCAAATATTTGATAGTAAATTTGAATATCAATGGTTACAATATGTAATATTGGTTGTAATGATTTTATTAGCTATTTACTATAAATTAATTAAAAAAACCAAATAACGACTACGTAATCATATATTATTAACCTTTTACTTTTTACTTCGTAAACTTTCAAAAACAACCGTAAGTAAAATTAAACTACCACCCCAAAAAGTATTCCAATTAGGTATCTCTTTTAAGAAGAAAAAAGCTAGAATAATACCAAATATTGGTTGTAAACTACTAATTATGCTTGCAGTAGAAGCAGAAAAGAATTTTAAAGAATGTAGCATTAAACTATGACCAACTGCTGTAGTTAAAATCGCTAATAATAAAATGTATGGAAACTGAGTATCTAAACCAGATAAATCCATAAAAAACAAAGTAGGTAAAAGTAGTATACTTATAATTACTGTTTGATAAAACATTAACATAGAGCCATTGTAATTAGCTACATGTTGTTTCATTATTAAAATTCTTAATGCATAGCAAAAAGCAGAAAAAATACCAAAGAGTATGCCTTTAACTTGAGCGCTTTCAATATTTAATTCAGGTGTTAAAATATACAATCCTGTAAGTACCATAAAACCAAATAAAATATAAATAGGATTAAATTTTATTTTTAAAAAGAAAGGTTCTAATAATGCAATAATAATCGGAAACGTATATAATGATAAAACACCTAAAGCTACATTTGCTAATTTTAACGCATAAAAATAAGTAATCCAATGTACAGCCATTAATACTCCCCCAATTAAAAAGGGTTTATAATCTTTACTAGACTTTATGGTTAAATCTATTTTTTTATACTTACAAAAACCATAGATAAAAAACATGGCTAAGAATGCTCTAAACCATATGATAATTTCTACAGGTAATTTTATATAACGACCTAAAACACCAGAAGTACTTATAAAAAAAGTAGCTAATAATAAACCAGATAAATTTTGTAAATGATTGTTTTGCATTAGATTTTCTGTAGTGTTTCTAATGCTTTTTTTACAGTATCTATTTTTATAAAAGTAATTAACAAACGTAAACCATTTTTAGTTTGTTTCTCTTTCATTACACAGCTTTTTGGATTCTGTTGTAGGTATTTTAAAGTTTTAGTAAATGCTTCTGTTTGATAAAACTCACTTTGTTGATCAGATACAAAATAGCCAATCATTCTTTTTTGTTTTAAAATGATTTTTTCTAAACCTAATTTTTTAGCCAACCATTTTATTCGAACAGAATCTAATAAATCTTCTACTTGAGTAGGTATTTCTCCAAATCTGTCTATAATTTCATTTTCAAAAGCAATTAGTTCATCTTCAGAAGTTAAGTCAGATAACTTTTCATATAAACTTAAACGTTCTGTTACAGAATTTACATAATCATCAGGAAAAAGAATTTCGAAATCTGTATCAATTTGTACCTCTTTTACAAATTCTTTTGGTTTAGAATTATCTGTTATATATAAATCTTTAAACTCATTTTCTTTAAGTTCTTCAATGGCTTCTTGCAATATTTTTTGATAAGTATCAAACCCAATATCATTAATAAATCCACTTTGTTCTCCACCTAATAAATCTCCTGCTCCACGAATTTCTAAATCTTTCATGGCTATATTAATTCCACTTCCTAAATCAGAAAATAATTCTAAAGCTTGTATTCTTTTTCTGGCATCATCTGTCATCATATGATAAGGAGGCGTAATAAAATAACAAAACGCTTTTTTGTTAGAACGCCCAACTCTTCCTCGCATTTGGTGTAAATCACTCAATCCAAAATTATTGGCGTTATTGATAAAAATTGTATTAGCATTAGGTACGTCTAAACCACTTTCTATAATAGTTGTTGATACTAATACATCAAAATCGCCATTCATAAAAGCAAGCATTAGTTCTTCTAACTTTTTTCCTTCCATTTGTCCATGACCAATACCAATTTTAGCTGATGGTACTAATCTTTGTAACAACCCAGCTACTTCTTTAATATTTTCTATTCTGTTGTGAATAAAGAAAATTTGACCACCTCTAGATATTTCATAAGAAATAGCATCTCTAATGGTTTCTTCAGATAAACGAATTACATTGGTTTCTATTGGATGTCTGTTTGGTGGTGGTGTTTTTATAACAGATAAATCTCTTGCCGCCATTAAGCTAAATTGCAATGTTCTTGGTATTGGAGTTGCAGTTAAAGTTAATGTATCAACATTTTCTTTTAAGGTTTTTAATTTGTCTTTTACAGCCACACCAAATTTTTGTTCCTCATCAATAATTAATAAACCTAAATCTTTAAATTTTATACGTTGATTTGTTAGCTGATGTGTACCTATTATAATATCTACAGAACCATCATTAACTCCATCAATAGCAGCAGTTTTTTGTTTAGCAGTTCTAAATCGATTTAAATAATCAATCTTGATTGGAAAATCTTGTAAACGTTCTGAAAAGGTTTTATAATGCTGAAAAGCTAATATAGTTGTAGGCACTAAAATAGCAACTTGTTTGCCATTATCAACTGCCTTAAATGCAGCTCTTACAGCAACTTCTGTCTTACCGAAACCAACATCACCACAAACTAACCTATCCATAGGTTGTTCTTTTTCCATGTCATTTTTTACATCCAAAGTAGCTGTAAATTGATCTGGAGTGTCCTCATACATAAAACTACCTTCTAGTTCATGTTGCATGTGTGTGTCAGGTCCAAAAGCGTAGCCTTTTTGTAGTTTTCTTTTCGCATACAATTGAATTAAATTAAATGCTATATGCTTAACTCTAGCTTTGGTTTTTTGTTTAATTTTTTTCCAAGCCCCAGAACCTAATTTGTAAATTTTTGGAGCTTTACCATCTTTACCATTAAACTTAGAAATCTTATGAAGAGAGTGTATACTTACATATAAGATGTCTCTATCTCCATAAATAAGTTTGATAGCTTCTTGTTTTTTTCCTTGAACATCAATTTTTTGAAGACCTCCAAATTTTCCAATACCATGATCCATGTGTGTTACATAGTCACCAATTTCTAATTTGTTCAATTCTTGTAAAGTAATGGCTTGCTTTTTTGCATAGCCATTTTTTAATTGGAATTTATGATAACGTTCAAAAATTTGATGGTCTGTATAACAAACTAACTTGTTGTCTGCATCTATAAATCCTTGATATAAAGGAAAAACTACAGTTTCGTAATGAACTTTTTGTTCTGCATCATCAAAAATATCATGAAAACGTTTTGCTTGCTGATCGTTTGCACAAAAAATATAATTCGTAAAACCTGCTTTATGGTATTCATTTAAATCATCAATTAATAAATTAAACTTTTTATTAAAAGAAGGTTGTGGTTTTGCATCGAATACAATTTCTAAATTTACATTTTGATTTGTAGTACCAAAATGAACAACAGAAAACTCTTGTATCTGTTGATTTATAAAATTACCATCACAAAATAATTCTTCTGGCTTTGCATGTTTTATTTCTTTGGAAAGTCCATCAAAAGCTTCTTCTGCTTTTTTAAAAAACTTATCTAAATTTCCTGATAGTAATTCTATGTTTTTAGCAAAAACAATAGTTTTAGAAGAAATATATTTTAAAAAACTTTCTCTGCTTTCTTGTAAAGTTTTGTTTTCTACATTGGGCATTATAGAAACCTTTTTTAATTTTTCTTTAGAGAGCTGCGTTTCTACATCAAATGTTCTTATACTGTCTATTTCATCACCAAAAAACTCAATTCTAAAAGGCTCATCATTTGAAAATGAGAATACATCTATTATACCTCCTCTAACAGAAAAATCACCAGGTTCTGTAACAAAATCTACTCGTTTAAATTTGTATTCAAATAATACTTCGTTTACAAAATCTAAAGATAAGTTTTCACCTACTTTAACATGCAATGTATTTTTTTCTAACTCTTTTTTAGTAACAACTTTTTCGAACAATGCTGTTGGATAGGTTACAATTATTGCTGGTTTTTTTCTAGAATTAATTCTATTTAAAACCTCAGAACGCAATAAAACATTAGCATTATCTGTCTCTTCAATTTGATAAGGTCTTCTGTAAGAACCAGGATAAAAAAGTACATTTTTATCACCTAATAATTGTTCTAAATCATTTAAATAATAAGCAGCCTCTTCTTTATCATTAAAAATTAAAAGATAGGGTTTGTCTACTTTTTTAAAAGTTTCTGAAATTACAAAAGACAAAGAGGAACCAGCCAAATTCGAAATTTGAATTTGGTTTTTTTCTTTTTGTAGGGCAGAAATAATCTGCTCAACTTTTGCAGATTTTTGATATTGATTTACAATATATTGTTTACTCAATTGTAAAAGTTTTTGCAAATGTAAGTATCTTATATAGAAAATATAAAAGAACTAAAGTCATTTCTAGATTGAATACAATATATTTGTTTCTTTTACAGTTGTAATTATTATAAAAATCCCTTTAATCATGAAAAACATTTCCCCCCTTAAAATTTTTTTATTAGTTTTTTTATTTCACAGTTTAGCCATTCAAACTATAAACTCTCAAGGTTTTGATGGAACTTTAGGTGTTGGTTTAAATCTTGGTTCTGCATTATATTCTGAAGAAGATGGAAAAATTTTAGGAGGTAGATATATAGCAACAATTCCTGGTGTAAGTTTTAGTAAATACTTAGGAGATAAAATGACGATTTCTTTAACATTGTCTAATTCTGTAAGAGATACTCAAAACTATTTTTCTACAGATTTAAATTTAAGCTACGATATTTTTAACCCAGAAGGTAAGTTAAGGCCTTATGTGCTTGCTGGTTTTGGTCTTGTAAACTTATTAGATAGCGGTTTTACTTTTAATGCAGGTGCAGGAGGAACTTATTGGATAACAGATGTAATTGGTTTAAATGCTCAGTTATTTTATAAAGTAAGTATTTTTAGTACAGAGTTTCAACGTTCGCATATTTTTGGTTCTGCAGGTTTAATCTATAGTATAGATTTAGGAACTAATAAACGTATTTGGGAATAATTAAAGTTTAATCTTTCTTTAAAATAGAGATTAGTTTTTTAGGAGATAAATACTCAAAATACCTTCCTTTAATTTTAAAAGATTCATCTAGAACAATATTTGCTGGTAATGAAAATGGCATATTTATTCTTGAAGCCAAAAGCAAAGGAATTTGATGAGTAGGCTTTCTACTTTTCCCAATGTTTTTATTGATATATTTTTTTCCTTCAAAAACAATAGTGTCTTTTGTTTCAGCATTTAATTTTATAGCATAGTAATTATTATTTAAAATACGGATAATTTCTATGTCTTTAAAAGCTGTTGCATCCATTTTTTTACAGTAGGTGCACCAATCTGCATAAAATGAAATAAATACTTTTTTAGGTTTTATCTTTAGAGAATCTTCAAGTTGTTCAAAGCTTATCCAATTTATTTTAGACTCTTGAGTATGAAGTTTAAGAGTAATTAAAATAAATGATATAAGAATAACAATTCTTTTCATACTAATGTAATTTGCCAAATTTTACTCCAATAAAGAATGTTCTTGGAGCACTTGGTCCATAAACATAATCAGAGTCTCTTGTTGGCCCAATATCAAAATCATTTTGATAAGCATTAAACATATTTTTTACGCCAGCTGAAATAGTAGTCATAAAGTTATCACTAAAATCTATGTGAGATTCAAGTTTTAAATTTAAATCAAAAAAAGAATCTACCTCGTTTAATTGTAAAAAACCAGTATTGCTAATTACTTTTGGTACAGTCATAGAACCAGTATAAGTTCCTGTAAGATCCATATTAAATTTTTTATTAGGAATCCAACTTGTGCTTAAGAATCCATAAAAATTAGGGTTTCTTAAAAATTCATTAATGATGATGTTAGATTCTCCTGCAGTTCCATCAGTTTCAAAAATAACTTGAGGTTCATCATATTTTGTTTTTTGCAAAGTACCACCTAATTGAAATTGCCACTTTGGATTTGGAGAAAGGCTAAATTCAAAATTTGTTCCATATACTTTTGCTCCAGAACCATTTCTTACTTCCTCTAAAATAGAGCCATTTGGTAATACACTTCCAGTACTTACTAAAGTGAAAGGATTTTCTAATGTTGTGTAAAAACCTTCAATTAAAAAATCCATTTGTAATAAGTTAATGCTTTTTGAGTAGTTAAAGCTACCTGTATAAGCATTAGAATATTCAGTTTTTAAATTATCAGATAGAATTACAAATTGGGGTTCTCCACCAACACTGGATATGTGTAAATCTTCATTAAATGCTTGAGATGCTCTAAATCCTCTAGCATAACCTCCTCTAAATTTAAGGGCGTCAGTAAACTTGTAAGAAAACGTTAATCGTGGAGAAAACGCATTTTGATTTACATTTATTTCTCTGTTTATAGAACCTACTTTATAAATACCATCAACAGAAATATTATCAAATCTAGACCCTAATAAAGCTGTAAATTTTTCTGTAGGTTTCCACTCATATTGTGCATAAATTCCAAAAGAATTTACGGTTTGATCTATTAATCTATTATAACCTAAAATTTCATCTTTAGTATTTGTATGATTGTATTCTGAACCTAAAGTTATAACATCATTATTCTTAAATGATTTTGTGAATTGTAAACCATTTACCCAAGCTAAATCTTTGGTTGTTCCAAAAGCATTATTTGCAGTAATACTGTCTTGTTTTGTTCTTGCACCTCCTAAACCACCATAATAACTATCTCTATTTGTATGAGAAACAGAAGTGTAGACTTCAAATTTTTTTGTGTCATCTTTACTAAAAGATTCGTAATCCAAGCCACCAATAAAAGTATCATGATTTAATTCTTCTGTAATATCTGTGAATTGAGGTGCTAAATCAAGTTTATTTCCACCTCTTCTATATTCTTGAATAGATGCTAAATTTAGAGAGATTTTACTTTTTTCAGTAGGTTTTAAATAAGCATTAGCACCTACTGTTGTATTTTTAATTTTAACTAATTCTGTAAAGCCATCATTATTAGCGTCAAAGGCATCTCTTTTTCTATAATTACCAAAAAATGAAATTCCACTATTTAAATCATCTGCAATTAACGAATTATTAAAAGTAAGTGTTCTATCTATAGCAGAACCATCTATTAAAGCTAGGTTAGTTCCTATTTCCCAAGTATTTAAAATGGGGTCTTTGGTAATTACATTTATAGTCCCAGCTATTGCACTAGAGCCATATAATGCAGATCCTCCACTTCTTACTACTTCAATTCTTTCTATAATATTAGTAGGTATTTGTTCTAAGCCATAAACACCAATTAAAGAAGTAAATACAGGTCTACTGTTTAATAGTACTTGAGTATAACCACCACCTAAACCATTTAACCTAACCTGAGTAAAACCACAATTTTGGCAGTTAGTTTCAACACGAATACCTGGTGCATAATTTAAACCATCAGCCATTGAAATAGATTGGGTGGCTTGTAATAATCTTGGTTTTATAGTTGATACAATAACAGGAGCTTTTCTTTTTGTAACTCGATTTCTTGTTGCTGTAACCACAACTTCTTCTAATCCTAACTGATCTTCCATCAATACAAAATCTATTACTTTGTTTTCATTATGATTTACAGTTATAGTTTTACTTAAATTTCTATACCCTTGATAACTTACTTCAATTGTGATTTGTCCAGAAACGTTTTCTAATTTATAAAACCCTTTTTCATTGGTAGATGTTCCTTTATTGCTATTTTTTAAATAAACAAAAGCATAAGGAATACTATTACCATCAATAGAAGTCACTTTTCCTGATACAGTTTGACTAACAGATTTAAATGAAAAGAATAGTAATAATAAAATTAAACTAAAGCGCATTTGATTATTTTTATGCAAATATAAAATAATTTTTAGACAAGTCTAAAAAATGATTTTGATATAACAAAACTTTGTATATTTGTCTTTTTATTTTACAAATGTTTAGTCAGTCTGAAGAAAACTATATAAAAGCAATTTACCATTTAGAGGTTTCTCCTAATAAAGGAATTAGCACTAATGCTATTGCAGAAAAATTAGAAACGAAAGCTTCTTCTGTTACAGACATGATTAAGAAATTATCTGAAAAAGAATTAGTTGCTTACAAAAAATACCAAGGTGTTAAATTAACTTTTCATGGTAGAAAAGTGGCAGCAAACATCGTAAGGAAACACAGATTATGGGAAGTTTTTCTCGTAGAAAAATTAAATTTTTCTTGGGATGAGGTTCATGATGTTGCAGAACAGTTAGAGCATATTCAGTCTCCAAAGTTAATAAATCAACTAGATGCGCTTTTAGGTTTCCCTACACACGACCCTCATGGAGATCCCATACCTGATAAAGATGGAAATTTGAATATGATTGATAAAAAATTATTATCAACATTAGAAATAAATGAAATTGGTTTGTGTGTTGGTGTAGAAGATTCTTCCTCAGAGTTTTTACAATATTTAGATAAAAAAAATATTGAATTAGGCAAAACAATAAAAGTTATAGAAAAAGAAGAGTTTGATAATTCTGTTATTATAGAAATAAATCAGAAAAGAATATCAGTTTCAAATAAAATTGCAAATAATTTATACATAAAAACATCATGAGTTATTTTGATCAAATAGTTGCATTTGGTAAAGAACACCCAATACAAGCAGCTTTATATGCATCTCTTTTTACATGGGGTTTAACAGCTGCAGGTGCTGCTTTGGTTTTTTTCTTTAAAAAATTAAATAGAGCAGTATTAGATGGTATGCTTGGATTTACAGGAGGAGTTATGGTAGCTGCAAGTTTTTGGAGTTTGTTATCTCCTGCAATAGAAAATAGTCCTGGAGAAGGTTTTATAAAAGTAATTCCTGCTGCTTTTGGTTTTGCTTTAGGGGCTTTAGCATTATTTGGTATGGATAAATGGTTGCCACATTTACATATTAATTTTAAAGAAACAGAGGCTGAAGGTGTAGAAACAAATTGGCACAAAACAACTTTATTAGTTTTAGCAATTACACTACATAATATTCCTGAAGGATTAGCAGTTGGTGTTTTATTTGGTGCTGCATCAACTTTAGTAGGTGTTGAGCAAACAGAAATGATTATTGCAGCAATTTCCTTAGCAATAGGTATTGGAATACAGAATTTTCCTGAAGGTTTTGCAGTTGCTATGCCTTTAAGAAGACAAGGTGTAAGTAGAAGAAAAAGTTTTTGGTATGGACAGCTTTCTGCTGTGGTTGAACCAATAGCTGCAGTTTTAGGAGCTTTAGCAGTATCATTTTTTACACCTATTTTACCTTATGCCTTAGCATTTGCAGCAGGTGCAATGATTTTTGTTGTAGTAGAAGAAGTTATACCAGAAACACAAAGAGATAAATATACAGATATAGCCACTTTAGGTTTTATTGGCGGATTTATTGTAATGATGTCACTTGATGTTGGTCTAGGTTAGAAAACCCAACTATTCATTTTTCTTTTCTTTTGATGCTTGTCTTTTGCTTGTAAAAAGATTATTTTGCAATAAAATAATTCTGTGCATCAACCTTCAACTTTTCAAGTTTACAATGCTTCTGCAGGTAGTGGAAAAACCTTTACACTCGTAAAAGAGTATTTAAAAATCATTTTAACTTCAGAAAATATTTTTTCGTTTCAGAATGTATTAGCAATTACTTTTACTAATAAAGCTGCAGCTGAAATGAAAGAGCGAGTTTTAAAAAGTTTAGAGGATTTTTCTGAAGAAAAAGAAAATGATTTAATGCCAGAAATTTTACAAGAAACAGCTTTAGATAAGAGTATAATAAAACAAAGAAGCATAAAAATTTTAGATGCAATTCTGCAGAATTACTCAGCTTTTTCTATTACTACCATAGATAGTTTTACACATAAAATCATTAAAAGTTTTGCTTACGATTTGGGTTTACCTCTAAATTTTGAAGTAGAATTAGATGCACAAACTTTATTAAATGAAGCAGTAGACGTTTTAATATCTAAAATAGGTACAGACAAAAAACTAACAAATTTATTAATAGAGTATTCTTTAGAAAAAGCAGATGATGATAAATCTTGGGATATTTCAAGAGATTTAAATGAGTTTGCAAAAGTGTTGTTAAACGAAGATGACATTTTGCATTTTAAAAAATTGTCAAATAAATCTTTAGATGATTTTATCACTTTAAAAAAGAAGGTTAAAGATCAAATGGATGTTATAGAAAAAGAGTTTACTTCTATAGCAGATAAAACGTTACAATTTATTAAAGATCATAATCTACAATTTTCAGATTTTAGTTATTCTGGAGAATATCCAAAGCATTTTCAAAAAATGCAAAAACTAAGCACTTTAAAATTTGAAGAATTAAAGTTTGATGGTAGATTAAATAAAAATATTGAGGAAAATAAAAATCTATATGCTGCAAAAACCCCTGAAAATGCAAAACAAACTATTGATGCTATAAAAGAGCAATTGTATCAATTCTATTTCGAATCAAAAGAAATATATAATACGTATTATTCAGATTATTTATTGTGTCAGCTTTTATTAAAGAGTATAATCCCTTTAGCTGTTTTAAACAAGATTAATAATGAGCTTTCTGTAATTAAAGAAGAAAATAATTTGCAGTTAAATGCTGAGTTTAATCAGTTAATTTCAGAAAATATAAAAGAACAACCTGCACCTTTTATTTATGAAAGAATTGGGCAACGTTTTCAAAATTATTTTATTGATGAAATGCAAGATACTTCTGTTTTACAATGGCAAAATTTAATACCCTTAATAGATAATGCACTAGCACAAGAAAAAAGTAGTTTATTGTTGGTAGGTGATGCAAAACAAGCTATTTATAGGTGGAGAGGAGGTAAAGCAGAACAATTTATTGCTTTGGGTTCAGAAAATAACAATCCTTTTTCTATTAAAAAAGAGAAGCAACAATTAGAAACCAATTATAGAAGCTATTCAGAAATTATAGATTTTAATAATAAATTTTTTAAGCATACTTCAAATTTTTTAGAGAATTCTGTTTATAAAAAAATGTTTATTGATGGCAATAATCAGTCAGAAAATAAAAAAAAAGGAGGCTATGTTTCATTAACTTTTCTAGAGGAAGAGGTTGATAAACATGATAAAGATTTAAGATATCCAAAACAAGTTTTAGCAAAAGTACTTGAGTTAAGAACACAATTTTCTTTAGGAGAAATTTGTGTGTTAACTAGAACTAAAAAAGATGGTATTGCTATAGCTAACTATTTGTCTGAAAATGAAATTCCAATAGTTTCATCAGAAACTTTATTATTAAAAAATAGTGCTAAAGTTACTTTCTTAATAGATGTTTTAAAATTAATTCAGAACCCAGAAGATGAAGAAACTAAGTTTGAAATTTTGTATTTTTTAAGTGATCATTTAAAACTTAATACTACCAAATCTCAATTTCTTCATCAATTTGCTAAAAAAGAACTTTTTTTACTATTTGATGAGTTGCAAGTCTTTGGTGTCGACTTTCAAATTTCTAAATTACATCAACTACCTTTTTACGAAAAAATAGAAAATATTATTAGAAGTTTTAATTTGATTAATACTTCAGATGCCTATGTACAGTTTTTTTTAGATGTTGTTTTAGAACAACAAAGAAAAGGAGCAGAGTTAAATGAATTTTTAGATTTTTGGGAGTTAAAAAAAGAAAAACTAAGTATTGTTGCTCCAGAAAGTGCAGATGCTGTGCAAATTATGACAATTCACAAATCTAAAGGATTAGAATTTCCTGTTGTAATTTTTCCTTGTGATGTAAATATTTACAATCAAATAAACCCAAAAGTTTGGTTAGATAAATTGCCAGAAAATTTTAATAATTTTTCTGAATTGTATGTAGATTTTAAAAAATCTATAAGTGCTGTAAATGAAAGAGGTTTAGAAATTTATAATCAACAAAGGCAAGAGTTAGAATTAGATAATTTTAACTTATTGTATGTAGCTTTAACAAGAGCAGTTGAGCAACTTTATGTAATTACAGAAAAGAAAATATCTAGTAAAGGTATTGTGAACACAAATTATTTTTCTGGTGTTTTTATACATTATTTGCAAGAAAATAATCTTTGGGACAATCATAAACTTAATTACAATTTTGGCAATAAAGTAAGAGTTAGTAAAAAAACAGAAAGTAAAAGTGTCTCAGAAAATCATGAGCAATTTATATCTAATCCTTGGCAAGAACATAATATTGTTTTATTAGCTAGTGCTTCAAAATTATGGAATACAGAACAAGGAAAAGCAATAGATTTTGGAAATTTAATTCATGATATATTTTCAAAAATTTACACTGAAAAAGACGTAGAAAAAGTAATTCAGCAATTTTACGAACAAGGTTTTTTAGATGATGATCAGCTAGCTTATATTAAGAGCTCTATAGAAAATGTTGTGCATCATCCAGAATTAAAACCCTATTATTCAGATAAAGTTACAGTTTTTAATGAAAGAGATATTGTTGATATAGATAATCAAATTGTAATTCCTGATAGATTGGTGTTTCAAGATTCAAAAACAGTTACAATTATAGATTACAAAACAGGGAGTGAATCTCAAAAACATCAGCAACAAATTAAAAATTATGCAAGAGTTTTAGAGCAAATGAATTTTAAAGTTGCTAAAAAATTATTGATTTACATAAATGATAATATTGATATTGTTGAAGTATAATCAAACAAAAGAAACTTTGTAACTTTGTAATTCTTAAATTGATAAAAAATGTACGGAAAAATTAAAGATACTTTAAAGAAAGAAATAGAAGAAATTAAAGAAGCAGGTTTATACAAATCAGAGCGTATTATAACTTCTTCTCAAGATGCAGTTATAAAAATTTCTACAGGAGAAGAAGTAATAAATTTTTGTGCAAACAATTATTTGGGTTTATCAAATCATCCAGAAGTAATTCAAGCTGCTAAAGATGTAATGGATACTCACGGATTTGGTATGAGTTCTGTGCGTTTTATTTGTGGCACACAAGATATTCATAAGCAATTAGAAAAAAAGATTGCAGAATTTTATCACACAGAAGACACCATTTTATATGCAGCTTGTTTTGATGCAAATGGTGGAGTTTTTGAACCATTACTTACAAAAGAAGATGCTATCATTTCAGATAGTTTAAATCATGCTTCAATTATAGATGGTGTTCGTTTATGTAAAGCTGCACGTTACAGATATGATAATAATGATATGGCTTCTTTAGAAGAGCAGCTTATAGCAGCTAACAAACAAAACCATAGATTTAAAATTATTGTTACAGATGGAGTTTTTTCTATGGATGGTATTGTTGCTAAACTAGATGAAATTTGTGATTTAGCAGATAAATATGATGCTTTAGTTATGGTTGATGAATGCCACGCAACAGGCTTTATTGGTAAAACTGGTAGAGGTACAGTTGAGCTAAAAAATGTAATGGATAGAGTAGATATAGTAACAGGTACATTAGGTAAAGCTCTTGGTGGAGCAATGGGTGGTTACACTACTGGTAAAAAAGAAATTATAGAAATTTTACGTCAACGTTCTAGACCTTATTTGTTTTCAAATTCTTTAGCGCCAGCAATAGTAGGAGCTTCTTTAAAGGTTTTTGAACTTATAGAAAACGATACTTCTTTAAGAGATCAGTTAGAATGGAATACCAATTACTTTCGAACAGAAATGGAAAAAGCAGGTTTCGATTTAGTAGGTGCAGATGCAGCAATAGTTCCTGTAATGTTATATGACGCAAAGTTATCTCAAATTATGGCAAATAAGTTATTAGAAAAAGGCATTTATGTCATAGGATTTTTCTTTCCAGTTGTGCCAAAAGAAAAAGCAAGAATAAGGGTTCAACTATCTGCGGCTCACAAAAAAAAACATTTAGATAAGGCTATTTCTAGTTTTATTGAAGTAGGTAAAGAGCTACAAATTATTTAGAATCATTAAAAAAACTTGTTTTTTGTTTAACTTTTTGTAGATTTGTCTTTGAAGATAAGTTAATACAACTTATTTTTGCTCTTAATAATAATGAACTTTTAATTTAAAAATTTGATAATGAAACAATTAAAATTAGCTGTGTTAGCGTTGTTTACGTTAATGACATTAAGCAATGTTAATGCACAAGATGAAAATAACCCTTGGGTTATTGGTTTTGGTACTAATATCGTTGACTTTTATGGATCTGGAAATTTTGGAGACCATGTAAAAGATCACTTAGGTAATAGTGATTGGAACTTTTTACCATCTATATCTAGATTAACTGTAGATAAATACCTAGATAAAGGTTTTTCTTTACAATTTGCTGGAACAATGAATAAAATTGACATTTTAAGAACAGAAGGTGATGTAGATGAGTTTTATTATTCACTTGGTTTAAATGTTAAGTATGACTTAAACAATTTAGTTGGTGAAACTGCTTGGTTTGATCCTTTCGTATCTTTAGGAGGAGAATATGTTTCTTTTGGAGGACAAGGTAAAGAAGGTATGTTAGTTACTGGTGCTGGTTTTAATGTTTGGTTTAACGATAACTTAGGTGTAAACTTCCAAACTGCTGCTAAATTCGGATTTGCTGATAAAGTAAATGATCATATCCAATCTTCTTTAGGACTTGTAATTAAGTTCGGTGGAAAAGATACTGATGGAGATGGTATTTATGATAAGAATGATGCTTGTCCAGATGTTGCTGGTTTAGCTGAGTTTAATGGTTGTCCAGATGCTGATGGTGATGGAATCAAAGATTCTGATGATGCTTGTCCTAATGTTGCTGGTTTAGCTTCTATGAACGGTTGTCCAGATTCAGATGGAGATGGTGTTGCTGATAAAGATGATATGTGTCCAAATGATAAAGGAACAAAAGCTAACAAAGGTTGTCCAGATTCAGATGGTGATGGTGTATTAGACAAAGACGATAAATGTCCTACTACTGCAGGTCCTGCAGCTAATGGTGGATGCCCTTGGCCAGATACTGATGGAGATGGTGTTTTAGATAAAGATGATAAGTGTGTTAACGAAGTAGGTCCTGCTTCAAACATGGGTTGTCCAGAAGAAGTAATTACTAAAGAAGCTGCTGAAGTTATTAACTTTACTGCTAAGTCTATATTATTTAACTCTGGTAAAGCTACTTTTAAACCAGGAGTTACAGATCAATTAGATGCTATTGTTAAAATCATGAATGATTTTCCAAAAGCTAATTTTGTAATTGAAGGTCACACAGATAGTACTGGTAGTGCTGCATTAAACTTAAGAATCTCAGAAAAAAGAGCTTTAGCTGTAAGAGATTACTTAACTAAAAATGGTGTAGACAAGTCAAGATTAGAAGCTGGTGGATTTGGAGAAGAGTATCCAATAGACACAAATAGCACTAGAGCTGGAAGAGCAAAAAACAGAAGAGTAGATATTAAAGTAGTAAACGATAAAAAGTAAGCTATTTTTAAATAAGAAATAAGAGCCTCAGTAATGAGGCTCTTTTTTTTTATAAATGTTTTTTAATTTCAATCAAATAAAGTACCTTTGCACCTTGAAAATGAGAGGGTAAATCCCATATAAAAAATAATAATTTAATTAGATACAAAATGTCTACAACAACAGGTAAAGTTTCTCAGATTATTGGTCCAGTTATTGACGTTGAATTCAATACTGTAAACAATGAACTTCCTAAAATTTATGATTCATTAGAAATTAAAAGACCAGATGGTTCTGTTTTAGTTTTAGAGGTTCAACAACATATTGGAGAAGATACAGTAAGAACCATTTCTATGGATGCTACTGATGGATTACAAAGAGGAGCAGAAGTATTTGCTACAGGTAACCCAATTCAAATGCCAATAGGAAACGATATTTATGGTCGTTTATTTAATGTTACTGGAGATGCAATTGATGGTTTAGGTAATCTTGCCAAAGAAGGTAAAGATGGTTTGCCAATTCACAGACAAGCACCAAAATTTGAAGATTTATCTGTTTCTACAGAAGTTTTATTTACTGGTATTAAAGTAATCGACTTAATTGAACCTTATGCAAAAGGTGGTAAAATTGGATTATTTGGAGGAGCAGGAGTAGGAAAAACTGTATTAATTCAAGAGTTGATTAATAACATCGCAAAAGGTCATGGTGGTTTATCTGTTTTTGCAGGAGTTGGTGAAAGAACTCGTGAAGGAAATGATTTACTTCGTGAAATGTTAGAATCTGGAATTATCAAATATGGTGATGATTTTATGCATTCTATGGAAGAAGGAGGATGGGATTTATCTAAAGTTGATAAAGCTGGAATGAGAGATTCAAAAGCAACTTTCGTTTTTGGACAAATGAACGAGCCACCAGGAGCACGTGCAAGAGTAGCATTATCTGGTTTAACAATAGCTGAATACTTTAGAGATGGAGCAGGTGAAGCGCAAGGTAAAGATGTACTTTTCTTTGTAGACAATATCTTTAGATTTACACAAGCAGGTTCTGAGGTTTCTGCACTTTTAGGACGTATGCCTTCTGCAGTAGGTTACCAACCAACATTAGCAACAGAAATGGGTGCTATGCAAGAGCGTATTACATCAACTAAAAAAGGTTCTATTACTTCTGTTCAAGCAGTTTATGTACCTGCAGATGATTTAACAGATCCAGCACCAGCAACTACATTTGCTCACTTAGATGCAACTACAGTATTATCTCGTAAAATTGCAGAGTTAGGTATTTATCCTGCAGTAGATCCATTAGATTCAACTTCAAGAATTTTAACAGCAGATATTTTAGGTGATGAGCACTATAACTGTGCACAAAGAGTAAAAGAAATATTACAACGTTATAAAGAATTACAAGATATTATCGCTATTTTAGGTATGGAAGAATTATCTGAAGAAGATAAATTAGTAGTTCATAGAGCAAGACGTGTACAACGTTTCTTATCTCAACCATTCCACGTAGCTGAACAATTTACTGGTATACCAGGTGTTTTAGTAGATATTAAAGATACTATTAAAGGCTTTAATATGATTATGGATGGTGAGTTAGATAAATATCCAGAAGCAGCATTTAACTTAAGAGGATCAATTCAAGATGCAATTGATGCTGGAGAGAAAATGTTAGCAGAGGCATAAACGAGTTTTGAGTTTTTAGGATTGAGTTATGATTAAATAGCTAAAAACTAAAAATTAAAAACTAAAAACTAGAAAATTATGTTTTTAGAAATTGTAACACCAGAGGCTATTTTATTTTCATCAGAAGTAGATTCTATATCTGTTCCTGGCGTAAATGGTGAATTTCAGATGCTAAATAATCACGCACCTGTAGTTTCTAATTTAGCAAAAGGTACTGTATATATTCATGTTCATTCTCAAGAACATGTAGAGTTAAACGATTTAAAAGGAAAATTAACTCAACATGCAGATGATGATAAAATTTTAATGTTACCTATAGATTCAGGTACCATAGAATTGAATGATAATAAAGCGATTATTTTAGCAGATTAATAAAGTAATCAATTAAAAAAAATCTCGAAACCTAAAAGTTTCGAGATTTTTTTTTGCAATTTTCCCAGTAATTGAGTTAACGAATTCAAATAAAATTCTTTCTTCATTACAAATGTTGTGATTTTTATTCAATTTACCGTTAGTAAAAACACCCTTTAAAAAAAAGAAAAACCCCTTTTCTTTTTTACGAAAATCAACTATCATTTTATATATTGTACTTTAGTAATCATTCAACTTAAATTTTAAACATGAAAACAAAGTTTTTAAAACCAACAATTTTAGTATTATTTTCAATATTATTTTATTCTTGTAATACTACTACTTGTAATCATCAATTAGAAAGTAAATCTTGTTATCCTAATGATAGTTTACCATCACAAGTAATTACGTATTCAGAAATGATTAATATGATGGATGCATATGATAATGGAGCTAAAAAAGAATTAAATAAATATTTAAAAAAAGTATCAAAAGGTAAAGATTCTGTTTCAACTAAGTATAGTTGGTATAAATTAGAGGATTTAAAGCAATATATAGCTTATGTAGAAAGAATATCTAAAGAAAAAGATATTACATTAACTGGTTTTAGAATTATACCTAGCAGCTACCCTAAAGATCATAAAAATCCAAAATTAAGAAATAGAACAACTTTAATCTTTACACCAACTACTGTTGTTAATAATAAGATGGATGTTGCATTTGAACCTTTATATTCGAAAAAAGGTGAACCTACATTAGTAGAAGATTATTTAAACTTGGTTAGAAATAATAAATTAAAAAATAGTTCTTTTTCTAATGAAAGATATTCTGATTCATTATTAAGTTCATCAGCAAATAGATTAAGGCCAACTCCACCATATTAATAGATATGATTTCAGATGATGGTTTATTTATTAAAGAATTTGGAAGAGCTTTACATTATATAACATTTTTACTTGCATTAGTATATTACCCTAAGTATAAAGTTTATACATTTTATAAGTATTTTATTTTATATTTTTTAGTTATAGTAATTGTAGATCTTTTAGCAGAATTTTATATAACAGGCCATACAATAGATCTTTATAATGTATATACATTTTTCGAATTTAATAGTATTGCACTTATTTATTATCATTTAATAAAGCAAAAAACAAGACTAAAAATCTTAGCTCTTTTTTTTAATATTGTTTATCTATTAAGTATTGTTTTTGATTTTTACGTACTATATACAGTACCACTTGAAGGCGTAGTAAATAGCATTTTTGTTATTTTATTTTTTATTGAATTATTAAATTCAGACAGAATTTTAAATTACAAGAAATTATTTTCATTTTGGATGTCTGTTAGCTTTTTAATTTTCTACCTAACATCTGTTCCTTTCTGGTCTTTATACTATTCAAGTATTTTTAATACAAGAGATATGTTTCCTATAATTTACTATCTTGCTACTGTATATCAATTAATTTTTATTTACGGTTTAATAGCATGCAAGAAAATGGAGAATTTGTATTAATAGTTTCTACTATATTAATACTAATTATAGTAATTGCATTAATAATATTATTTACAACTTTTCAAAAAAAGAAAAATTTTTTAGTTGAAAAACAAAAAGAAGAACAAGAAAGATTTGAAAAAGAAATTGCAGAAACTCAAATAGAAATTAGAGAAGCAACACTTAGAAATATTAGTTGGGAGCTTCATGATAATATTGGGCAACTACTTACATTAGCAAAAATACAATTACAAAATTCAACTCCAGAAAATATAAAAGAAGTTTCAGAAACCATTACAAAAGGATTAACAGAAGTACGTTCTTTATCTAAATTAATTAATCCTGAAGCCATAAAAAACATTAATTTAAGAGAAGCTTTACAATTAGAAGTAGATCGTTTTAACCGTTTAAATTTTATAGAAACCAATTATAAAGTTGAAGGTGATGAAGTTGAAATTGATAAAAAAGCAAGTATTGTTCTTTTTAGAATTTTACAAGAATTTTTTTCAAATACAATAAAACATTCTAAAGCAACTAATTTAGAAGTAACTTTAAATTATAAAAAAGATAAACTTATTTTGTTTGCAAAAGATAATGGAGTTGGGTTTTTGATAAACGAAAAGAAAGAAGGTATAGGCTTAAGTAACATAAAAAATAGAATTAAATTAATAGGTGCAGAAGTAAACTTTGTAACTGCCGAAAATAAAGGAACATCAATAGAGATAACTTATAAATATGAATAATTATACTGTAGTTGTTGTAGATGATCATACATTGCTATCACAAGCCATAGAAGCTATGGTTAATACTTTTGAGCAATTTAAAGTATTATATACTTGTAAAAATGGAAAAGAACTTACAGAGCATTTTGCAGATAGTCCATCAAAAGTGCCAAACATTGTATTAATGGATATTAATATGCCAATTATGAATGGTATAGAAACTACTGCTTGGATTACTACTAATTATCCAGAAGTTAATGTCATGGCATTATCTGTAGAAGATGATGATAGTACTGTTTTAAAAATGCTAAAAGCTGGTGCAATTGGTTACTTATTAAAAGATACAGAAAAATCAGTTTTAGAAAAAGCTCTTTTAGAAACTGCTAAACATGGTTTCTATCATACAAAATCTGTTACTCAATTACTTATGAAATCTATTACAGGTAAAATAGAAAATCAATTAGATTTAAAAGAAAAAGAAATAGAGTTTTTAAAATTAGCCTGTTCAGAGTTAACTTATAAAGAAATTGCAGACATAATGTGCTTAAGTCCTAAAACCATTGATAATTATAGAAATGAACTTTTTACAAAACTAAATGTAAAAAACAGAGTTGGTTTAGTAATGTATGCCATAAAAAATAAGATTTACACTCCGTAAATTAATTGTAAATTTGCACTATGGAAGAAACTAACAGACAACGAAAAATAGCAGGTGTACTGCAAAAAGATTTGGTAGATGTGTTGCAAAAAGCGGCACAAGATGGAATGAAAGGTGTTATAATATCTGTTTCTAAGGTTTTTGTAACTTCAGATTTAGGAGTAGCAAAAGTTTATTTAAGTATTTTTCCATCAGAAAAAAGAGACGAAATTATAAAGGGTGTACAATCTAATGCTCCATTAATTAGACACGAAATGTCTCAAAGAACTAGAAATCAATTGCGTAGAATGCCAGAATTGTTATTTTTTGGTGATGATACATTAGATTATTTAGAAGAAATAGACAAGTCTTTACAAGGTAAAGATGAAGACCCAATAAAAAACCCTGATGTTTTACCAAGACGTCAAAAACGTTAAATTCATATAAACTATTTGAATTTTTCTTACTACATAGCTAAAAGGTATTTATATTCTAAATCTTCAAATAGTGCTATAAATATTATAACTATTATAGCTTCTTTTGGTATTATAGTAGGTTCTATTGCTTTATTTATTATCCTATCTGGTTTCTCTGGTTTAAGAACGTTTAGTTATAGTTTATTAGATGCTGCAGACCCTGATATAAAAATAACTTCTGTAAAAGGTAAATCATTTATTTTATCAAATAGTAACTTACAAAAACTAATTGAAAATGATAATATAGACGATTTTTCTAGTGTTATTGAAGAACGAGTGTTTTTAGAGTATAATGATAAAAATGAAATTGCTTACATAAAAGGCGTTAAAGAAAATTATACAAACATTACCAAAATAGATTCATCTTTAAGTATTGGTAGCTGGTTAAATCCTAATTATAGTAACACAGCAGTTGCAGGCAGAATTATTGCATTAAAATTATCTATGGGAATTAGAAATTTTACTGAGCCATTAACAATTATGGTACCCAAACCAGGTAAAGGATTTATAAACCCAAATAATGCTTTTTACAAAACTAATGTTCAAATTGTAGGCTTGTACACAGGTACTGAAGCTTTTGAAAGTAAATTTGTATTTGTAGATTTTAATTTAGCAAAAGACTTATTAAAATTTAAATCAAACGAAATAACTTCTATAGAAATAAAACTAAAGGATACCAATTTTTCAGATGAAGTAGCAGAAGATTTACAAAAAGCATTTGGAGATAATTATAAAGTACAAACTAAAGAGCAATTAAATGCTATTTTTTATAAAGTAATAAATACCGAAAATTTAGTTTCATATTTAATATTTACACTCATCATTATTATTGCTTTGTTTAATGTTATAGGTGCTATAATTATGATGATTATAGATAAAAAAGAAAATTTAAAAACTTTATTTAATTTAGGAACTACAGTTAAAGAAATAAAAAAGATATTTGTTTTACAGGGATTTTTATTAACGCTATTTGGTATGAGTATTGGGCTAATAATAGGAGTTACTCTAGTTTTTGTTCAAAAACAATTTGGTCTTTTTATGATAACTCAAAATTTACCTTATCCTGTTGAGTTTCGATTTACAAATCTTATTGTAGTAATTTTAACAATATCAACATTAGGCTATATAGCAGCAAAAATTGCTAGTAGTAGAATAAATAAAAATTTTATAGAAAATTAAATTGTACATAAAAAAAGGCTTTAAATTTCTTTAAAGCCTTTTAAAAAAAACTACATGTATGGTTTTAACACACCTTTTCTTTTTTTCAATTGTTTCTCTAAATCTCTTATGGTATTCTTTACAGCTAACTCATAATTTTTTTCATTAGAAGAAGCAAATATTCTTGGACCATATAAACTTAGTTGCATTTCACAAATTCTACCTAAATTTTCTTGGCTATTTTCCTTTTTTAAAAAAACATTTACAAAAATAATATTGTCAAACTTCTTTGCTAACCTATTCAGTTTTTTAGTAATATAAGCTTCCATAGTTTCACTTGTAGGCATATTTACAAATTGAATTTCTGTGTTCATAATCTTAGGTTTTGAATTAATAAAATAAAGTTAAGATTATGTACTATAAAAAAGTATGATAAATATCAGTTTTAAAAAGATATTTATAAGGTAGATGTATCTCTATTATGATACATATGAATTAATAATTTTCAAAAAATAATAATAAAACCTAGCTAGGATTTAACTTTATGTATTAAACCTAAATGACCTAAAAACTCTTAATAGTGATGAGTATTTATTAAACACTAGGTTTATGAGTTTAGGGGTTTGTAACTACTAATTATTAGGGATTAATTAGTAATTACACTACAAATATATATAGTATTGTTTATTGAAAAGTTCAAAATAATTCAGACTGCATTTAAGTGTAGACGAATTGTAAAGTTTTGTAGATGATTTGATTATTGAGGAATCTCTGTGATTAAAGTATTACCAAATTTTTCTTCTACTTCGTTAAATGTAGCAAAAACGTCTTTTGGATCGTCTGAAGTAACCATCTTTGTTCTGTATTCTTTAAAATGAGGAATTCCTTTAAAGTAATTAGTGTAGTGTCTTCTAGTCTCTACAACTCCTAAACGTTCTCCTTTCCAATCTATAGACATTTGTAAATGTCTTCTTGCCATTTCTGTGCGTTCTGCAATTGTAGGTTTAGGTAAATGTTCTCCTGTTTTAAAGAAGTGTTTTACTTCATTAAAAAACCATGGATATCCAATAGAAGCTCTACCAATCATAGCTCCATCTAAACCATATTTATCTCGCATTTCCATAGCTCTTTCAGGTGTATTTACATCACCATTTCCAAAAACAGGAATATGCATTCTTGGATTGTTTTTAACTGCTGCTATTGGTTTCCAATCTGCATCACCTTTATACATCTGTGCACGAGTTCTTCCATGAATAGAAATTGCTTTACAACCAACATCTTGTAAACGTTCTGCAACTTCAACAATTTTAATAGAATCATGATCCCAACCTAAACGTGTTTTAACAGTAATAGGTAATTTAGTATGTTTTACCATTTCACTGGTTAACTTTACCATTAAATCAATATCTTTTAAAATACCTGCACCAGCACCTTTAGAAACAACTTTTTTTACAGGGCAACCAAAGTTGATGTCAATAATATCTGGATTTGTTTTCTCAACAATTTCAACAGATCTTAGCATAGAATCTAAGTTAGCTCCAAAAATTTGGATACCAACTGGTCTTTCTTTTTCATAGATGTCTAATTTCATCACACTTTTAGCAGCATCTCTAATTAAGCCTTCTGAAGAAATAAATTCTGTATATACAACATCTGCTCCATTTTCTTTACACAATGCTCTAAAAGGTGGGTCAGAAACGTCTTCCATTGGTGCAAGCAATAATGGAAAGTCAGATAATTCTATGTTGTCTATTTTTACCAAGATTATTTTTTTTGCAAAAATACCTTTTTATTATTGATAACCCAAAATCCGTAAAATCCTAAAAACAATTCTGCTGCAGTTCCAAAAGTATATCCAAAAGTAGGTGTGCCATCAATAAAAATACTTAGAAGTCTTCCAAACCCTAGACCTAGCATAAAGATCATATTACTTAGTAAAGCCGATTTTAGAAATTTTGTTTTAAATATTCCAAAAATCCATAGTAAAGAAAAACCAATGTATAAACCCATAATAGCTTTAAAAAAGTTGTTTTCATCTACTGTGTTAAGGGAAATATCAAACTGAGAACTTGGGTTAAACCCATAAATGAAAGAAACAGGTATTACTATAATTACAGATATAACTAAATGTATTTTGGTAATAAAAGCTTCTTTAGATAACTTCATTTTTTAGAAGTTAATAACCTTTTCAACTTCTTTATCTCCTCTTTTTACAATTACTTTTGTGCTATTTCCTTTTTCAAAAATTGATAAAGCACGCATATAACTCATCATATTTGTAATTGTGCTATCTCCTAATTTTATAACAATATCTCCTTTTTTAAGACCTGCTTTTTGTGCTGGTTTATTCTCTGAAACTCCATCTATTCGCATTCCTTTTCCATCAAATAAATAATCTGGTATAACACCTAAACCAACTTTAAATCTTGGCGTACTTTCACTTTCATTTTTAGTTTTTCTAAAAGCTAATTTTCCATTATCGTCTAAATCTGTGATAATATTAAAAATATATTCAGAAATTAAATACATGCCATCGTAATTCAATTTTTCTGAATCATCTCCTGGTTTATGATAGTCTTCATGTTGTCCTGTAAAAAAATGTAAAACAGGTATATCAGCCAAATAGAAACTTGTATGATCAGAAGGGCCAACACCAGATTCTTGCTGAATTAATTTAAAGTTATCATTATGAGATTTTAATACTTGTTTAAAAATAGGTGAAGTACCTGTACCATAAACAGCTAAAGTTGAATCTTTTTTCATACGTCCAACCATATCCATATTTATCATATATGATACTTTTTTAGTGTCTATAGTAGGGTTTTTTACAAAATAATTAGAACCTAAAAGTCCCATTTCTTCTCCAGAAAAAGCCATAAATAAATAGTTATTATTAGTGTTTTTTTCTTTCAATTTTGCAGCTAGATTTAGTAAAACAGATACTCCAGAAGCATTATCATCTGCTCCATTATGCACTGCTTTAATAGAATCTCTATATAAAGAGCCTTCTCCTCCAAAACCTAAATGATCAAAATGAGCACCAATTATAATCGTATTTTCTGCTTTGTTATCTACAAAACCAATAACATTATTTCCTGTAATGGTTCCATCTCCATTTACATCAAATTTTACTTCATCATGAGGGTTTGTTTTAGGCTTAAAAGTAAAAGGTTGTAAATATCCTTCAGTACCTTTAGCTTCTAATGCTAACTCTTTAAAACGATTTGCTATATACTTTGCAGCTTTTTTTTCACCATCTGTACCAGTTTGTCTGCCTTCTAAAGCGTCAGAAGCTAAAAAAGTAACATCTTCTTTAATTCTGTTTTCTTGATTAATATCTGTTTTACAAGATATAAATGCTACTAAAAATATAAGAAATAAGGTATTTTTCATGATTAGAATATTATTTTTGCGAAGTTAATTAATAAATAAGAAAATGAGAATTCTTTTTGTATTGATGATTGCATTGACCATGCTTTCTTGTAAAACAGATAAAAAACAAAATGATAATAAGCCAGAAGCTAAAGCCGAAGTTAAAAATTCTTTAATTTACCCTGAAGAAAAACATTTTAAAAGCTTAAAGCAAATTACTTTTGGTGGTGATAATGCAGAAGCCTATTGGAGTTTTGATGATAAACAAATTGTTTTTCAATCTAACTTTAAAAATTGGGGAGTTAATTGTGATCAAATGTTTTTGATGAATGCAAACGAAACATTTAAAGATTCAAAACCACCAATGATTTCTACTGGTTTTGGACGTACAACATGTGCTTATTTTTTACCAGATAACAAACATTTTGTCTATGGCTCTACTCATTTAAAAGATAAAGAATGCCCAGAAGTTCCTTTGCGTAAAAACGGTAAATATGTTTGGCCAATTTATGATAGTTTCGACATTTTTGTATCTGATCTAGAAGGTAATGTTGTAAAACAATTAACAAATGAAGTTGGTTATGATGCAGAAGCAACAGTATCACCACAAGGAGATAAAATTGTGTTTACTTCTACTAGAAGTGGAGATTTAGAATTGTACACTATGAATATTGATGGTACAGATGTAAAGCAAATTACAGATGAATTAGGTTATGATGGTGGTGCTTTCTTTTCTCCTGATGGAACAAAGTTGATTTTTAGAGCTTCAAGACCAAAAACAGAAGAAGAAATTAAAGCGTATAAAGATTTGTTAGCTCAAGGTCTAGTAGAACCAACAGATATGGAATTATTTATTTGTGATGCAGATGGTTCTAACTTAAGACAATTAACAGATTTAGGAAATGCAAACTGGAGTCCGTTTTTTCATCCTTCAGGTAAAAAAATATTATTCTCTTCTAATTTTGAAGCAGAAAGAGGTTTTCCTTTTAATTTATACATGATAGATTTAGATGGTAAAAATTTAGAAAGAGTTACTCATGGAGAAACTTTTGATGCATTTCCTGTTTTCTCTAATGATGGTAAAAAACTTATTTTTTCATCTAATAGAAATAATGGAGGTGGTAGAGATACCAATTTATTTATTGCAGAATGGCAAGACTAAAAGGCTTGTTTTCTGAAATAAAAATAATGAGATACCAACTTATTTATTGTAAAATAGCAGATTAACTTATGGCTTGGTCTAAAGAAAAAATACTGATAAACATAGAAAACTTAATGAGAAGTAAGTTTACTAATCCTAAAGAAGCATTTGAGTATTTTGATAGTGATAATGATGGGCAGTTAACAAAAGCCGATCTTAAACAACTTTTAAAAGAAGCCAAAGTTAGTAGCTTAATAAGAGGCTTAGTTGCAGAATTTATGTTAAATGAATTTGACAAATCAAAATCTGGAACTGTAAATTGGGAAGAGTTTAAAACAGTAGCACATACCTATGTTAAAGAATAGCGCTTTTAGTTATTCTAAAAAATAGTCTTAGATTTTTAATTAATATTTTAATTTATAAATTTTTGATTACTTCTTTAAAAAGAGTAATCATTTTAGGTTCAGCTTCACCAGCAATAGCAATAATTTCTGCAATATTAACAGGCTGTAAATTTTTAGGATCGCATTCATCTGTTAAAACTGAGATAGCAGCACAAGGTAAGTTTAATTGTTTAGCAACAATAACTTCTGGAACAGTGCTCATACCTACAGCATCTGTTTCTAAAATTTGTAGCATTCTATATTCTGCTCTTGTTTCTAATTGTGGTCCTAAAACACTAGCATAAACACCTGTATGTAGTTTAATATTCTCTTTTTTGGCGACTTCAACTATTTTTGAATTAATATATTTTGAATATGGTTCTAACATATCAGCAAAAATATTTCCAAAGTCATTTGCACCTTTAAATGCTAGTGGAGAACTGCCTTGCAAATTAATATGATCTTCAATTAACATTAAATCACCCTTTTTGTAGTTTAGATTTATAGCTCCTGCTGCATTAGATATTAATAAATTTTTAATGCCTAAACCATGCATGGTTCTAATACCATAAGTTACTTCCCAAGAATTGTAGCCTTCATACAAATGAAATCGACCAGACATCACAACAACTTTTTTGCCTGATAAATCTCCAAAAATTAATTTCCCAGAATGAAACTCTACTGTTGCTTCTGGAAAATGTGGTATTTCTGAATAGGCGATTTCTTTTTCAATTGAAATTTCATGAATTAATTTCCCTAAACCTGTACCTAAAACTACGCCTATTTCAGGATTGGTAAATCCATTTTCTTTTAAAAATAAAATACTTTCTTGAAGTTGTTGCTGTTTATTCATATTGCTATTTTAAAAAGTGCTGAAATGCTTTATGATCTTTAATATCTTCAAAAACATCGATATCATTTAATTCTTCTAACAAATGTATGGTATTCTCTTTTAAGTCTTTTAATGTATCTTTTCTTACAGAAGATGTACCCCAATCTTTATTCTTAAAGATTTGTTCATGAAGTTTAGTTAATCCTAATAAATAATAACCACCATCTTTTGCAGGTCCAATTACTACATCATTAGAATCTAAATAAGAAAAAGCTTGTTCTATATGATTTGGTGTTAAATCATACAAATCACTACCAATGATTATAATTTTTTTATACCCTTCATCAAATCCGTGTTTAAAAGCATTTAGCATTCTAATCCCTAAATCTTCTCCTTTTTGAAGGTGTTTTTGATAAATTGATGCATCCCAAATATCATTTTCTCTTACTTTAACAGAATAGTAAACTGCTTTATCTGCATTTACTTTTGATGAAATTTCATTCGTTTTTTTTAGTAAAAATTTATAGATTTCGAGAGCAGTTTCATCTCCAACAGTTTTTGCTAAACGTGTTTTAGCTTTACCAAGCTCAGGGTTTCTAGTAAAAATTAAAAGAAGATTTTTAGTCATAAATTTTCTTTCCTTTTTTAAGCCATTTGCCCCAATCTTTACTAAAAGCATGTACTTTTTCTGTAGGTTTGTTTAAAGTATCTACAACTGTATAGTTATTATTTTTCCATTCAAAAATACCACCATATAAGTTGTAAACATTATTATAACCAGCTTCAATAAGTTTGTGAGCAACTGTCTCTGAACGAATACCCAAAGAGCAATAAACAACAATTTTTGTGTTTTTATCTTCAGGTAATTTTGCTAAAGTTTCTTTTAGTTTAAAATTATCATAGCCAACACAAATGGCATTTTTTAAATGACTTACTTTAAACTCTTTTTCTTCTCTTGCATCTAATAAAATTGCATCAGTTTTTGGTAAAGCTAGAGTTTCTACAGACATGTAAGGAACATTTCTTTTGTTCCATTTGTTTAGTAGTTTATCTAGTTTTTTTTGCCCAAAAGTTGAGGTGCTAACTAGTATAAATAGGATGAAGAGTTTTTTCATAAAGATTAAAGATTTCAAATTCCAATTATTTCAGATATAAGGTCACCTTTTTCTATTTTTTGTTGCTCTACTTTGAAGTAATTTATTCTTCCAGTTACAAATGATTCAAATTCAATTTGATTTTTATCATTTTCAATACAACATATCTTTTGTCCAAGTTTTACTTTCTCCCCTTTATTTACATACCACTTTTTTAGCCTCCATTCTTGGTTGTCTTGTTTTTCAAGAGGAAAAATTATTTCTTGTTTTTCACCCTTTTCAAGTAATTTTGAATTTATTGTGGGGCTCTTTTTTATTTTTTCAATTTGATTTAAAAACCAATTTATCATTTGATATTAAAGCTAAAAAGTAATACTAACAACAACCACCTCCATCATAATGAAAAGTAGATTCTGAAATAAAAATATCATCTCTACCTAAACTAGCTAAAGCTCCTGCAGTTTTATCGCAAATAGCAAGAGGTTGATTTTTAAGTAGTACATGACCAGCTTTGTCATCAAAATAATCTTCTTCTCCAAAATAAATTGCTGCTTTACCCGTAAAAATACAAGGGCCATCTGCAGGCATAGGGTCTTTAATGGCAGCAACTTCTATAGACTCAATGTAAATCAACTCATCTGTTGGATAATGCTTTGGATCTAAGATTCTATAAGGTTTTCTTGCTCTAATTTCTATTGTTCCAAAACCAGCATCTGTTAATGCTTTTACATAATCTGCAATAGACAAACTTCCACTTAAACAAAGTGCACGTAAACGTTCGTCATTTCTTAATTCATCATTCATGTCTTGTTCACAAGTTGGATCACTCATTACCAAACGTCCATGAGGTTTTAAAACTCTATACATTTCTGCAATCGCCTTTTTTAAATCATCAGATTTAAAAATATTGAACAAACAATTTTGCGCTGCTACATCAATAGAATTGTCTTCAACAGGTAAATTCATTGCATCACCTTTACGTAAATCTACAAACTCACTTTTAAACCAATCATTTTGTTCTTCAGCAATTTTAAAGTTTTTTCTTGAGGCTTCTAGCATTTCATCAACCACATCTAAACCTATAACTCCGCCTTTAGTTCTGTTGAAATAAGCAAATTGTAACAATTCCATACCTCCACCAACACCAACATATAACATTTTTGGGTTGTTTGTTAAATCTCTTGCATGCACAGTAGAACCACAACCGTAATTCATCTCTTGCATAATTCTTGGGATTTTTAATCCTGGTAATTCCCAAATAGGATTTGTAGTACAGCAAAGCCCAACATCAGGAGTTAAGGCTGCTTCTTTATAGACGTCTTTTGTAGTTTCTAAATAACTCATTTTAATATATTTTTTGTTAGGCTACAGTTCCTTGGCAGCTACTACCTGCTCCAGCTGTACATCCATAACAATGTTGATTTATAATAATATTTCTATCTTGAAGAAGATCTTCATTGTAATCTTTAATATGTTTTACTTTACTTGCTACTTTTAAATTTAGCATTTGATTAAAATCGCAATCGTATAACCAACCATTCCAACTAACAGAAAGTGTGTTTGTACACATTACATTAGCTACTGCTGACGGATTATAAGCATCAACTAAAGCATACATATAGTCTTCGTAATTTTCTGATGCAATTAAATAATCTAAAAATCTACTTATTGGTAAATTTGTAATGGCAAAAAGATGATGAAAATCGATATTAAAATCGGCTTTTAAAGCTTTTTTAAAATCTGCTTCTAAAGCCATTTGATCTCCAGGTAAAAATGCTCCTGAAGGATTGTAAACTAAATCTAGTTTTAAATCAGAATTAGGCATTCCATAACCTACTGCATTTAGTTCTTGTAATGCTTTTATAGATTTATCGAAAACACCATCTCCACGTTGTTTGTCTGTTTTTCCACGGGTCCAATGAGGCATAGAAGAAACTACATGAACATTATGTTTTTTAAAGAATTCTGGTAAATCGTAATACTTTTTATTAGCTCTTATGATAGTTAAATTAGAACGCACAATAAAGTCTTTAATACCTGCTTTTGATGCTTCTTCTACAAACCATCTAAAATTAGGATTCATTTCTGGGGCACCACCTGTTAAATCTAAAGTATGCGCTCCAGTATTTTTAATTACATCTAAACATTGTTGCATGGTTTCTACAGTCATAATTTCTTTACGATCAGGACCAGCATCAACATGACAATGTTCACATACTTGATTACACATATATCCTAGATTGATTTGTAAAATCTCAAGCTTTTTAGGACGTAAAGGAAACTGATTTGTCTCCTTAATTTTTGCTGCAAAAGTTGGTAACTCTCCATCAGCGAAAATTCCGTTTGAAAGAATTTCTAATTGACGAGAAGTATTTGCAATATCGTTATTTCTTGCTTTTAGCGATTTTGTAGCCATTTATTTAATTACGAATTTCAAATTAAAAATTACGAATTGATAAATTATTCATTCGTAATTTGTAATTGATTTTACATTTCAAGTTTATTCACTTTGTTCATCATTTGTACTCCATGAACAAGAGTTGCTCCACTTTTAATGGCAGCTCCTACATGAATAGCTTCCATCATTTCTTCTTTGGTAATACCTCTTTGTAAACCGTCTTTAGTATAAGCATCTATACAATAAGGGCATTGCTCTGTATGAGCTACAGCTAATGCTATCAAAGATTTTTCGCGAGCTGTAAGGGCTCCTTCTTCAAAAACTTTTCCATAATAATCAAAAAACTTGTTTCCAAGCTCTTCACTCCATTCTGTTATTTTACCGAATTTTCTTAAATCGGCTGCATCATAATAGTTTTTAGACATAAGTTAATTTGTAATTAAGAAGACGAAAGATACAGAAATTATTTACCATTTAAAGACCAGTCATATTTTAAATAACTGATTTTTGCATTCGATTTAATTTCAGTTTCTGAGTATTTATTTAAATAATCTATAATTGAACCATTTTTAGTAAAATCACCTTTAAACCAGTTAAAAATTTCTGAAATTTGAATTCTTTTTTCAGTTATTTTATTTCTATTAGGGTCGTTTATAAAAGCCTTCATTAACTTAGTTAATTCTGCATCTATATTTTCTTCTGTAAATGCTACATTACCAAGTTTTGGGCAAGACATAGAAGCACAATTTACACCTACATGAATTTTTGGATCAAATAATTTTTTTCTTAAAATTTGATGTTCAATATGATCTAAAGTATAAGTCGTATTTCCAACTTTAGCAAATGGAATTTTCCAAGCATTTTTATCTTTTCTTTCGATTTTCATTATAGATTTTAGAGGATAATTTTCTAAAATTAATTTGATGGTATAAGCATTATAGGCGTTAATCCAAAACGCTCTTTTTTTGTTGTCAGACCAAGAAGATTCAGGAGTCGTTTTTTCTAAATATTTGATATAACTATCTAGTTTAGCCTCATCTTTTTTAAATGATTGGTAGCCTACAATTCCTTCATCAGAGACATGTTGTTGTAATAAATCATTAAATATAGAGGTTTGTGCATTTGTATGTAAAAGCATTAAAAATGCAATGAATGTAAAAAGTATTTTCTTCATTTTTAAAAATATTCTAATGTTTTAGACGAGCGCTTTTTTAATTAATTACAAAAATTAATCTAAAATTTCTTCATTTATTTTTAGGTTAAATCTTTTCTTAAAAGCATAAACAACTAAATATAATATAGGTGTGTCTAAAGCAGCAATCATTATTTTAAATAAAACGCCACTAATAAGAAGTCCTAAAAAGTTATCCCAGTTAATAATTCCGAAAGAACAAAGTAGTATTAAAACAGTAAGTGTATCTATAAATTGAGAAGAAAAAGTAGAGAAATTATTACGTAACCAAAGATGTTTACCTTTAGTAAGTTGTTTCCAAAAATGATAGACTTTAATATCAATAAATTGAGCAAAAAGATAAGCTAACATTGATGCTAAAACTGCTAATGGTGCAGCACCAAAAACATTTACAAATAAACCATCATTTACTGGAGACCAAGGTGTAGCAGGTACATTTTTAGAGACATAAATAATTATTAATGAGAAAAATGAAGCAAAAATTCCTGCAATAACAACTTCGTTGGCTTTTCTTTTACCATAGATTTCAGATAAAATATCTGTAATTAAAAAAGTTATTGGGTAAGGTAATAAGCCTACAGAAACTTCAAATAATTTTGTGTCAAATATTTCAATATCAAAAGGATACCAGTAAAAAAACTTTTGAAATATTAAATTTGAGGTAACTAAAGAGGCTATAAAAAGAGCTGCAAGAATTAAATAGATTCTATTGGCTAATAATTTATCTTTTGATGTCATAAAAGCGAAGTTAATAAATAAAACAACGTGTTTCTTCTTATCTAAAATTTGATTGACTTGCATAACACTATTTACACTACTTGTTTGTGATCATTTTAAGAATCTAAACTAAATTTCGGTATAGAAAAAGTGAGTAATAAAAGCAGGTGTTAGCTTCTGATAAAAATGATTATTTTTGCCACAACAAACAACAATAAAATAATTTATGAAAGCATATATTTTTCCTGGTCAAGGTGCACAATTTACAGGAATGGGTTTAGATTTATATGAAAAATCGCCTTTAGCTCAAGAATATTTTGAAAAAGCAAATGATATTTTAGGCTTCTCTATTACAGACATAATGTTTGAAGGAACAGCAGAACAATTAAAAGAAACTAAAGTAACACAGCCTGCTATTTTTTTACATTCTGTAATTTTAGCAAAGGTGTTAGGTGATTCTTTTCAACCAGAAATGGTAGCTGGTCATTCTTTGGGCGAATTATCTGCTTTGGTAGCAAATGGAGTATTAACTTTTGAAGATGGTTTACAATTAGTTTCTAAACGTGCTTTAGCGATGCAAAAAGCTTGTGAAATGCAAGAATCTACAATGGCTGCAGTATTAGGTTTAGGTGATCATGTAGTAGAAGAAGTTTGCGATGCTGTTGATGGTGTTGTAGTTGCTGCAAATTATAATTGTCCTGGTCAATTAGTGATTTCTGGAGAAATTGAAGCTGTAAAAAAAGCTTGTGAAGTCTTAACTGAAAAAGGAGCAAGAAGAGCTTTATTATTACCTGTTGGTGGTGCTTTTCATTCACCAATGATGGAGCCTGCTAGAGAAGAATTAGCTGCTGCTATTGAAGCAACAGAATTTAGTGAGCCAACATGTGCTGTATATCAAAATGTAGTTGCTAAGGCAGTTACTAATCCTAATGAAATAAAAGAAAACCTAATTGCTCAATTAACAGCACCAGTAAAGTGGACACAATGTGTACAAGCTATGATTGCTGATGGTGGAACTGAATTTATTGAAGTTGGACCAGGTAAAGTTTTACAAGGTTTAATGCGTAAAATTGATAGAAATGTTTCTGCAAGTGGAGCAAGTTTTGAGTAAATAATTTTAAAATATATTTAAAACAAAAATCCCAATTTCATATTAGAAATTGGGATTTTTTATGCTACTTAAAAAGAAAACATTTACTTCTTAATTTTTTCTTGTCTCTTATTTAATAGAATAGGTTCACCATAACCTAATTCTTTCATTCTATCAAACTGAGTTTCTGCATCACCCACTACTAACCAAATCATTTTCTCTGGATTCACGTATTTATTAGCTAATTCAGTAATACGTTCTTTGGTCATATTATTTACTATTTTTTCTCTATCTTTTACATAATCTGGACTCATACCATAATCACTAATATTTGTAAGCATATTTAATTTTGCTCTAGAAGTTTCGAAAGCTCTTGCATTACTTTTTATTAAAAAGCTTTTTGTGGTTTCTAAATCTTTATCAGAAAAAGTAGTTGGATATTCTTCTAATATTTTTTTCACAAGCTGAGCAGATTCTAAAGTTACATTACTTCTAACTCCACTAGAAATGGTAAATGCTCCTTTTGCATTAGTCCCCGAAAATCCAGAACGAATTCCGTAAGTATAGCCTTTTCCTTCGCGTAATTCTTGTGTTAATCGTGAAGCAAAACCACCTCCACCTAAGATGTAATTCATAACTGATGCAGGATAATAATCTTCATCTGTTGCAGCTAATGCTGGTGCACCAAATAATAACACAGATTGTTTTGCATTTGGAATATCATAAAAATAAACAGTTGGTTTTTCTGGAGCATCAGGAGTTTTATATTCAGGAATCGTAACTTCTTTTGCTTTCCAATTTTGATTTAATTTAGCTAAAGATTGTGTTACGTTTTCTTTAGAAATGTCACCAACAACTAATAATTTAGAAACAGAAGGAGAAATAAATTTGTTGTAATACTTTTTTAAATCATCTAGAGTTATTGATGTTACAGAATTAATATTACCTAAAGTATTTTTAGCTCTAATATTATTTTCACCATAAATCAATTCATTATACTTATTACTTGCAACAGAATTAGGGCTAGCTTCTTGTTGCCTTAATCTAGAAAGAGTTGCTTTTTTAAGAAGTTCAAATTCTTCTCCATCAAACCTTGGCTCTAGTAACATTTCTTGAGCTAAAGCTAAAGTCTTTTCGTAATTTCTTTTTAAGGTAGTACCACTTATTGTAATATTTTCTTTTGAAGCATAAATATTAATAGAAGCACCTAATTCTTGAATAGCTTCCTCTAACTCAGAAACAGTTTTGTTTTTTGTTCCTTTGTTTAAAAGACTAGCAGTTAAATTAGCAACACCTAATTTATCCATAGATTCCACTAATTGTCCACCATTAATAACCAAATTAAATTGAACTAAAGGCACTTCATTATTTTCAATACCATATACTTCTAATCCGTTTTCAAGTTTATTTTGATAAACTTCTGGCACAGCTAAAGAAGGAGTTTCTCCATAAGGTGGCTCAATACTTCTATCAAAAGTAGAAGGTGTTTTTGTATAGGTAGCAGCAATTTTTGGGTCAAACTTTTCTTCAGCTCCAATAACAATTTGTTCTTCTACAACATCTGCCAAAGTAGAATTTTCTAAAGCTAACTCAGCACTATTTTTAGGTACAAAACTAGTTGCAATAAAGTTTTTATCTTTTAAGTATGTGTTATAAACACGCATTACATCATCTGTTGTAACACCTAAAGTTCTTTGGATATCTTTAGTTACAAAACCAGGATTACCTGTATAAGTATTGTATGATGCTAAATTGGTGCCTTTACCTAAAACACTAGATAAACTTCTATAAAAACGAGTTTCTTGTCCTGCTTTAATTCTATTTAAATCTTTCTCAGAGATGCCTTCTTCTTCGAATTTAGCAAAAGCTTTTTCAACACCTTTTTTAACTTCATCTAAATCCTTTCCTTTAAAAGCTCTAATAACCAATTGCGTTTGACCTGCTAATTCAGATGAATAATTATACATACTAGTATTAGATGTTAATTTTAAATCATCTATTAAAACTTGATTAAAAGGTGCTTTTTTACCAGAAGTTAAATATTCTGTTAATACCTCTAAAGCATATGCATCTGGGTGATAATTTTCGACTGCTGGCCAAACCATTGTTAATTGTGGAACTCTTGCAAAATTATCTTCATAATATAAAAATTTAGTTTCATTTACGATACCAGATTTTTTTTCTAGAGGTTCAATTTCTTCACCTCTTGGTATTTCATTAAAATACTTTTTAACCCATTTTGTTGCTTGTTCAATATCAATATCACCAGATAAAACTAAGGTAGCATTATTAGGTACATACCACTTTTTAAAGAATGTTTTTACATCTTGTAAAGTAGCATTTTGTAAATCTTCTAAAGAACCAATGACTTGCCAGTTGTATGGATGATCTTTTGGGTATAAATTTTTATCAATTACATATTGGTTATGACCATAAGGCCTATTATCTACACTTTGTCTTTTCTCATTTTTAACCACCTGCTTTTCTTTTGCTAAAACAGGTTCTGTAACAGTATTAATAAACCAACCTAACTTATCTGCCTCTGCCCAAATCATTTTTTCTAAAGCATCTTTTGGTACAGTTTGTAAATAATTAGTTCTATCTCTAGATGTAGAACCATTAGCTCCAGAACCTCCAATTCTAGCACTCATTTTATCTAAACCTCCTTTGCCTAAATTTTCTGATTCTAAAAATAATAAGTGTTCAAATAAATGCGCAAAGCCTGTTCTACCTTCTACTTCTCTTGCAGATCCAACATGAACCATAAGTTCAACAGCGACTACAGGGTCAGATTTATCAACATGAAAAACTACATCTAAACCATTTTCAAGTTCTATTTTTTTATAATTGATACTAAGTTCAGGAGTTTTTTCTTTACAAGCTGATAAAACAAAAGCAGCTAAAACAAATACAATAATTTTTTTCATAAGTAGTTGATTTTTTATAATTCTCTAAAAGTACTAATTCATTAAAAAGTAGTACTTTTTTTGTTGTTAAATTATTTTAAAAAGATTTTTATACTTTTAATTTTTCCTTTTTAAGGTTGTTTTTTTCCTTTTTAGAAACATTATTAGAAGGAAATTGTTTTAGTAGTCATTTCTTTGTAGTAACAAAAAACAAACCAATTAAAACTAAAATTATGAGAGTAGTAGCAAAGACAATTTACACAGCATTAATTACTTTTTCAATTGTATTCTTTTCAAGTTGTGAAAATTCAGCAGATGATATACAAACAGAATTGTCTATTCAACAAAAGGTAGAGCAACTTAAAAGTGGGCAATGGCTTTTAAAAGATTTTGAAGATAGAGTGATGCATACCTATAAAGATGGAAAACAGTTTACGTATTATGGTACAAATAATGTTTTTCCTGATGAAGCTATACCAGGTACTCAAACTTATACTATAGAAGGTGATAGACTAACTTTTGATTATAATTTTGGAAATATTATCACTTTTGATGTAAAAGTATCTTGTGATAACAATATTATAGAGTTTTATAAAGACGGAGAATTAAATAAAACACTTTATAGAAGAAACTCAAATTACAAAGACTGTTTATAAAAAAAAGCTCAAAAAGCTTCTAAAAAAATATTTTAGAGGCTTTTTTAATTTAGAGTAGTTACACTTTTAGCTTACAAAGAATAAACGTAAATTTGCACCCTCTAAATTCATAGAAGATGCAATACAATCATCAAGAAATAGAAAAAAAGTGGCAAAAATATTGGGCTGAAAACCAAACTTTTAAAGCTTCTAATAACTCTGAAAAACCTAAATATTATGTGTTAGATATGTTTCCTTATCCTTCAGGAGCAGGTTTACATGTTGGGCATCCTTTAGGCTATATTGCATCTGATATTTATGCACGTTATAAGCGTCATAAAGGGTTTAACGTATTGCATCCTCAAGGATATGATTCTTTTGGTTTACCTGCAGAACAATATGCTATTCAAACTGGGCAACATCCTGCAAAAACAACCGAAGAAAACATAAAAACTTACAGAAGACAATTAGATCAAATTGGTTTTTCTTTTGATTGGAGTAGAGAAGTGAGAACATCGAGTCCTGAATATTATAAATGGACACAATGGATTTTTATTCAACTATTCAATTCTTGGTACAATAAAGATTCAGATAAGGCAGAAGACATCTCAACTTTAATTTCAATTTTCGAAAAAGAGGGTAATGCAAATGTAAATGCAGTTTGTGATGAAGATATAATTCCATTTTCAAGTGATGATTGGAATGGTTTTTCATCAACCAAACAACAAGAGATTTTATTACAATACAGATTAACATTTTTGTCTGATACAGAAGTAAACTGGTGCCCTGCATTAGGTACTGTTTTAGCAAATGACGAAATTGTAAATGGAGTTTCAGAAAGAGGTGGTCATCCTGTTGTTCGTAAAAAAATGACACAATGGTCTATGCGAATTTCAGCCTATGCACAACGTTTGCTAGATGGTTTACAGACTATTGATTGGCCTCAACCACTAAAAGATTCTCAAACCAATTGGATTGGTAGAAGTCAAGGTGCAATGGTTTCTTTTGCTGTTGATGGTTTTGAAGGTGAAAAAATTGATGTCTTTACAACAAGGCCTGACACCATTTTTGGAGTGTCTTTTATGACACTAGCTCCAGAGCACGAATTGGTGTCAAAAATTACAACTGAAGCTCAAAAAGCTGAGGTTGAAGCGTATGTAAAAGCTACAGCAAAACGTTCTGAACGTGATAGAATGGCAGATGTAAAAACCATTTCTGGTGCATTTACAGGAGCGTATGCAATTCATCCTTTTTCTGGTGAGAAAGTTCAAATTTGGATTGGTGATTATGTGTTAGCATCTTATGGAACAGGAGCTGTTATGGCTGTTCCTTGTGGTGATCAACGTGATTATGATTTTGCCAAACATTTTGGTATTCCTATTCCTAATATTTTTGAAAATGTAGATATTTCTGAAGAGGCTCATACAGATAAAGAAGGAACTGTCATTGCAAATTCAGATTTTTTATCAGGATTAAAATACAAGAAAGCCTTAAAATTAGCTATTTACGAAATCGAAAAAAGAGGTTTTGGTTATGGTAAAACCAATTATAGATTACGTGATGCAGTGTTTAGCAGACAACGTTATTGGGGAGAGCCTTTTCCTGTTTACTATAAAGACGGAATGCCACAAATGATTGATGCAAAGCATTTACCAATAGTCTTGCCAGAAGTAGAAAAGTACTTACCAACAGAAGATGGTAAACCACCTCTAGGAAATGCTGAAGTTTGGGCTTGGGATATCAAACAGTGTTCAGTGGTCAGTAATCAGTTAATTGATAATGAAACTGTGTTTCCACTAGAATTAAATACAATGCCTGGTTGGGCTGGAAGTTCTTGGTATTTTAACAGGTATATGCAATCTGAAGAAGAGCAAAAAGAAAATACTGTTTTTGCTTCTATAGAAAACTTGGAATATTGGAAAGAAGTTGATTTATATATAGGTGGTTCAGAACACGCAACAGGACATTTATTATATGCACGTTTTTGGCAAAAGTTTTTATTTGATAGAGGTTTAGTACCTGTTGATGAGTTTGCAAAAAAACTGATTAACCAAGGAATGATTTTGGGGACTTCTGCTTTTGTATTTAGAGTTGAAGGTGAAAATAAATTAATTACATCATCAAAAACTAGCAACTTAAAAGTTCAACCAATTCATACAGACGTCTCATTTGTAAACGCCTCTGATGAATTAGATATTGAAGCTTTTAAAAATTGGAGACCAGAGTTTAAAGATGCTGAGTTTATTACTGAAGAAGATGGCACTTTTAAAGTTTCAAGAGAAGTAGAAAAAATGTCAAAATCCAAATATAATGTGGTGAATCCAGATTTGATTTGCGAAGAATATGGGGCAGATGCATTACGTTTATTTGAGATGTTTTTGGGGCCTTTAGAGCAAACCAAACCTTGGAAAACTTCAGGAATTTCAGGTGTATATTCGTTCTTGAAAAAACTATACAAACTGTATTATAATGGTGAAAATTTTGAAGTTTCAGAAGCAACAGCAACAAAAGACGAGTTAAAAACATTACATAAAACCATCAAAAAAGTTGAAGAAGATATAGAGAATTTTTCTTTTAATACTTCAGTCTCTACCTTTATGATTGCTGTAAATGAGTTAACCACTCAAAAATGTAATAAACGTCAAATTTTAGAACCTTTATTGGTTTTATTATCACCTTATGCACCACATATTACAGAAGAATTATGGAGTCAATTAGGTCATACAACTTCAATTTCTAAAGTACCTTTCCCTAAATTTGATGGAAAACATTTGGTAGAAAGCACTAAAAATTATCCTATTTCATTTAATGGAAAAATGCGTTTTACCCTAGAATTATGCTTAGATTTATCTAAAGAAGAAATTGAGAAAATAGTGATGGCTCACGAAAAAACACAAGCACAATTACAAGGTAGAACTCCTAAAAAAGTAATTATTGTTCCTGGTAAAATTGTAAATATTGTTGGCTAATATGTATGTATGAAGTATTTTGAAATTATTGGTTTTTTGGCAGCAATTTTAACAACTGTGGCATTTTTTCCTCAAGACATTAAAGTGTATAAAACCCAAAACACCCAATCAATTTCACTTTCTATGTATATTGTATTTTCTATCGGTATTTTACTATGGTTAGTGTATGGTTTTTACCTAAATAGTTTACCTATGATTATTGCTAATGCTATAACTTTAGTTTCTTCTATTTACATTTTATACATGAAACTTAAACACAAATAAGTAATCTAAATCTCAAGTACATTTGATTGATTTTCTCTTAATAAAGACTTATTTTTGAATAAATTCAAAAACCTATGACTATAAATAGACAAAATGGAAGTCTTTATGTAAATATTCAAAATAAAATTGCAACTGTAGAATTTGGTCATCCTGCAAGTAACTCTTTTCCAAGTGAACTTTTAGAAAGATTAACTAATGAGTTACATATAATAGCTAAAAATGATGAAGTATCTGTGGTTATTTTAAAATCTGAAGGAGAAAGAGCTTTTTGTGCAGGTGCATCTTTTGATGAATTAGTGGCTATTACCAATTTAGAAGAAGGGAAAAAATTCTTTTCAGGTTTTGCAAACGTAATTAATGCCATGAGAACTTGTGGAAAAATTATCATTGGAAGAATTCAAGGAAAAACTGTGGGTGGAGGAGTAGGATTAGCTGCTGCATGCGATTATGTTTTAGCAACAGAAGCAGCAAGTATAAAATTATCTGAATTAACTATTGGTATTGGTCCTTTTGTCATAGAACCAGCTGTTAGTAGAAAAATAGGTTTAGCAGCAACATCAACTTTAACTTTAGATGCTACAAGTTGGCAAAATGCCTATTGGGCTAAAGAAAAAGGATTATATGCTAAGGTTTTTGAAAGTATAAAAGAGTTAGATGAAGAGGTAGCGCATTTAGCAACAAAATTATCATCTTATAATTCAGAAGCTTTATCAGAAATGAAAAAAGTATTCTGGAAAAACACAGATCACTGGGATGATTTACTAATTGAAAGAGCAAAAATTTCAGGTGAGTTGGTTTTGTCTGATTTTACAAAAAAAGCCTTATCAAAATTTGCCAAAAAATAAATGAAGATTATTTCTACAAATATTGGCGATCGTAAAGAAATAACTTACAAAAATAAAAAAGTAACTACAGGTATTTTTAAATATCCTGTTGATGAACCTATTTTTTTAGACAAAGAAGAGGTTAAAGGAGATGAAATTTCAGACAGAAAACATCATGGAGGAATCAACCAAGCTGTGTATGGATATTCTCAAAAACATTATGAGTTTTGGAAACCAAAATATCCAGAATTAGAATGGAATTTTGGAATGTTTGGAGAAAATTTAACTATTGATGAACTAGATGAAACTAAAATTCATGTTGGTGATACTTATAAAGTTGGTGAAGCTATAATTGAAGCTACTTTACAAAGAAATCCATGTTATAAGTTAGGCGTGCGTTTTAATGATATGAAAATAGTTAAACAGTTTTGGAGTACCACTATGTGTGGAGTCTATTTTAAAGTAATACAACCTGGCTTAGTAAATGTTGGAGATGAGTTGAAACAAACTAAATCTTCTAAAACTAACCCAACAATAGCAGACTTATATAAACAACAAAAAGAAATAAAGGGGATTAAATGAAAAGAAAAAAATCGATAGGCTTAAGGTATATTTTTTTAATTTTTTTAGCAGTTTTACCCTTTTATAAGTTTTATCATCCAGAAGATTATTGTTTTGGAGATAAAGATTTAGTTGTAGTTTGGGGGTTTATCATTTTATTTACTATTCCTTTTTTAGTTATATTATTTTATAATTTATATGAGTTTTCATTAAAAAAAATACTATTTGACTTTAGACCTGTAATTATTCTAGTTCTTTTTTTGATAGGATTATATATTGCTTTTAATCATCAGCACAATATATTTTTTAAAAAAGAAATTTTAAAATTTAAAATAACTAACTCTTTAAAAGGCATAACAATTACTTTGTATGAAGATTCTACCTTTGTTTTGCAAAAATCTTTTACAAATTATGATTGCTTTTATAATGGTGAATTTGATAAAAAAAATGATACTTTATTATTTAAAACACCACAAAAAATAAATGATTTAGAAGATACTTATATTTATAATACAGAAAGAGGCACATTAAAATCTCTAAAAACAAAAAAAACTACTTACAGAGAAATTTTAATCGATTAATTATTAAATAAAATTATCAAAAAATTATCATAGGATAATTTTTTTAAGAATTTTTAAAAAAAACAGATCTGTTTATGATTAATTGTTAATTAATAATTATATTTGTGTGTGGTTTTTTTAAAACCACACTTTTTCTTTTTCATAGCAATTTTCCCACTCAAATTTTGAGTGGGTTTTTTTATTTATTTAACATTCAAAAAGGATTAAATTCTATGGTAAATTCATAATTATCAAATATCTTTGCAAACTAGTTGTGATAGAATGAATACCACAGTTATTTCTCAGACAAAACCATTAATGAAAACAATTATTTCTGATTTAAAGCAACTCACAAAGGTGGGCTTATCTTTAAGTGTTGTTTTCTCTTCTGTTGCTGGTTACTTTTTAGCAGCAGAAATAATAAACTTTAGCACTGTGCTATTATTAGCATTAGGTGGTTTTTTTATGGTGGCTGCCTCAAATGCTTATAATCAAGTTATAGAGAAAGATACAGATGCTATAATGCAACGTACAAAAAATAGACCTTTGCCAACAGGTAGAATGTCTGTTAATTTTGCAATGACTATAGCTGTTTTATTTACAGTATTAGGGCTTGCTATTCTTTATAGTATAAATCCAAAAACTGCATTGTTTGGTGCAATATCTATTTTTCTTTACACGTGTGCTTATACTCCTTTAAAAGCTGTAACACCTTTGGCTGTTTTTGTTGGTGCAATTCCTGGTGCTATACCTTTTATGTTAGGTTGGGTTGCTGCCACTGGAAACTTTGGTATAGAAGCAGGTTTTTTATTTATGATTCAGTTTTTCTGGCAATTTCCACATTTTTGGGCTATTGGTTGGTTACAATATGAAGAATATAAGAAAGCAGGGTTTAATATGTTACCTATGAATACAAAAGATAAAGGAGCTGTAAAGCAAATTATCTTTTATACCATTATTATGATTTTAGTATCTGTAGCACCAGTACTTAAATTATCAGGGGCGTTTTATATTCACCCAATTACAGCAGTAATAGTTGCTTTACTTGGTTTTATAATGTTGTATTATGCTTTAGCTTTACATAAATCACAACAAAATATAGATGCTAGAAAACTAATGTTGGCAAGTGTTTTGTACATTACATTAGTTCAAATAATATATGTAGTAGATAAATTTTTACATTAAAATGATGGAAGGACAAACTTTAGAACAAGAATATGTAGCAGCAAAGAAAAAATCTGCAAAACCTATGTTATGGGTTGCTATGATTAGTATGGTAATGTTTTTTGCAGGACTAACAAGTGCTTATGTAATAAGTATGAAAAGAGACGATTGGGTTTCTTTTGATTTACCTCAGGCTTTTTACATTAGTACAGCTTTAATAATAGTAAGTAGTATTACTTTATTATTATCACAAAGATTTTTAAAACAAGATAAGAGGCAATTATCGATAATTTTGTTATTAATTACCTTTGCTCTTGGTGTTGCTTTTGTTTGGCAACAATATGTTGGTTTTAATCAACTAAAAAGTATAGGATTATTTTTTACAGGTCCAGAAAGTACAGTATCTACATCCTTTATTATAGGAATTAGTTTTATGCACGTTTTGCATATTCTAGCAGGTATAATTGTACTACTTGTTGTAATTTATAATCATTTTAAATACAAATATAAACCAACAGATATGTTAGGCTTTGAGCTAGGCGCAATTTTCTGGCATTTTGTTGATGTTTTATGGATATATCTATTTTTCTTTTTCTATTTTATTAGATGATGAAAAATGATTAATTTTGACAAACTTTTAAGATTTAATTAAAATTTATATATGGAAGCAAATATTGCTATACCTTCTGACGGAAAAAACACTTGGGATGGTGGAGGAGTAAGACCATTTGGAGCAAGTTATGGTAAAATGATGATGTGGTTCTTCATTTTGTCTGATGCCTTAACATTTTCTGGATTTCTTGCAGCTTATGGTTTAACACGTTTTAAATTTATAGACTCTTGGCCAATTGCTGATGAGGTTTTTACACACGTTCCTTTTATACATGGAGAATTCCCTATGTATTATGTGGCCTTTATGACTTTTGTACTTATCTTTTCTTCTGTAACTATGGTGTTAGCTGTAGATGCAGGTCATAAGATGCAGAAGAACAAAGTAGCTTGGTATATGTTTGCTACAATTATTGGAGGTTTAATATTCGTTGGTTCTCAAGCTTGGGAATGGAATACTTTTATTAATGGTACTTATGGTGCAGTTAAAACAACAGATGGTAAAATTTTACAGTTTGCTAGAGATGGAAAACAAATAGCACTATCTGACTTTGTTGTTGGAGATAGAATGGATGATAGAGTACAGCACACAAGAAAAAACGGTTTGTGGTGGAATAAAGCAGATGAAACTTTACCTCAATATTCTGTTGCTCAAGTATTAGCTTCTTATAAAGCAGATCCTTCAGTACAGATTCGAAGTGAAGAAATTAATATGGATGAGAAACAAAAGTTTATCCTAACAAGAGAAAAAGGTTTAGCAGAATTATCTAAAGCCAAAATGGTAGTAGAAGGAGCTAACTTAAAAGTAAATGAGTATGGGAATACTATTTTTGCTGATTTCTTCTTCTTTATAACAGGTTTCCATGGTTTTCACGTATTCTCAGGAATTGTTATTAATATTATCATTTTCTTTAATGTAATCTTAGGGACTTACGAAAAAAGAGGACATTATGAAATGGTAGAAAAAGTAGGTTTATATTGGCACTTTGTAGATTTAGTTTGGGTATTTGTATTTACATTCTTCTACTTAGTTTAATCATATTTAAAGCATAACAAATGTCACACGCACACGAATCAAATGTAAAAAGAATATGGATGGTATTTGGAATATTATCCTTAATTACCATTGTTGAAGTTGGTTTTGGTATCTATAAACCAGATGCTTTACACTTAACAAATTTTTTAGGTACTAGTCCTTTAAATTGGTTATTTATTATATTAACCTTAGCTAAAGCTTATGGTATTACCTGGACTTTCATGCATATGGAAGGTGAAAAAAAATGGTTTAGAAGAGCTGTTGTATGGACAGCAGTATTTCTAATCTGTTACTTAGTAGCATTGCTATTAATTGAAGGTGGTTATTTATACGAAACATTATCACCGTTAGTAAAATGGTAAAAAAATAGTAAGGTGGTTTTAACCACCTTTTTTTATCCCTTTTTTTAAATATTGATTTATGAAGTTTTTGACAAAAAAAAGAGTTGTATTATTTCTACTTTTTATTTTTCCTTTAATCTGTTTTTTAATTTTATCAACAGGCGAAAATAACTTTAAAAAACTGCCCATACTTACAGAAAATATAAGTAATACAGCATCTTTGTCTTTAGACAATAAAGTAAGTGTTATTTGTTTTTTAGGTAATAATGTAAAAACATTAGAATCAGGTATTTTTAACTTAAATGAAAAAATTTACAAGAAGTTTTTAGATTATAACGATTTTCAAATCATAGCAGTTTATCCATCTCAAAATGAAAATGAAGTTATTAAACTAAAAGAAAATATGGGTGCTTATACAGATATGCAAAAATGGAAGTTTACAGCATTAAATTCTGATGAAATTAACACTTTTTTTAATAGTTTGTTTGTTAAAGATAGTTTGGAAAACTTAGGTATTTCAAAAGCATTTATTATCGATAAAAATTTAAATTTAAGAGGTAGAGTTAATGATAAAGATTTTATTGATGGTAGGTTAGAAGGTTATAATTTAAATTCTGTTTCTGAATTAAAAAGTAAAATGAAAGACGATATTAACGTGTTATTTTACGAATATTATGCAGCGTTTAAAAAAAGAAATAAAAATAAAGCAGACAGAAAAGAAGTAGGCTTATGAGCAAAAAATATTCATACATAGGTATCTCATTTGTTATTTTGTTGTTTGGTATTTATTCAATTCCAAAAATTGTAAATCGTTTTCAAGATTCTGGTTTAGTAAAATTTAATAAAGTCCCAGATTTTGAATTTACAAATCAAGAAGGTAAAACAATTTCAAATAAAACTTATGAAGGTAAAGTATATGTAGTAGAGTTTTTCTTTTCTACTTGTCCTACCATTTGCCCAATTATGAATAAAAAAATGCTAATACTACAAGATGCATTTTTTGGAAATCCAGAGTTTGGTATAGCTTCAATATCTATAACTCCAGAGATTGATACTCCAGAAATTTTAAAGGAGTATGCTAAAAATAATGGTATCACTCATAAAAATTGGCACTTACTAACAGGCAAGTCAGATGATATAGTTTATGCACTTTCAAATAAAGGATTTAAATTATATGCAGGAAAAGGAGATGAAGAACATGGAGGTTTTGAACATTCAGGCTTATTTGCTTTAGTAGATAAAGATGGCTTTATACGCTCTAGAAAAGATGAATATGGAAATCCAATAATGTATTACAGAGCTATAGAAGAGCAAACTTTTCCTGATCAAATAAAAGAATTAAAAGAAGATATAAAACTGTTGTTAAATGAATAATCTAGCACAAGAAAGAAAATATAGAAAACTAATTACAGCATTATCGATAATAATACCTATTGCTGTTGCTGCACTTTTTGGAATTAATTTAAGAAAGTTAGGATTTGATGTAGAACCATTTACATTTTTACCTCCAATTTATGCTACTATTAATGGAGTTACAGCTGTTCTATTGGTTGCTGCTGTTGTAGCTATTAAAAAAGGAAAAAGAAAATTACATGAAAAATTAAATACATTAGCAATACTATGTTCTTTGGCTTTTTTGTTAATGTACATTGCATATCATATGACTTCTGATTCTACCTCTTTTGGAGGAGAAGGAGTTATCAAATACATTTATTATTTTATTTTAATTAGTCATATTCTATTATCTATTGCAGTTATTCCTTTAGTTTTAACTACGTTAATGAGAGCCAAATTAGGAGACTTTAAAAAACATAGAAAAATTGCAAAAATTACCTTTCCAATTTGGCTATATGTTGCAATTACAGGTGTTGTAGTTTATTTAATGATTTCTCCTTATTATGTATAAAAAAATAATATTATTCTTAGTCTTTTCTTTTTTTACTTTAAGCAATGCTTTTTCACAATGTGCTATGTGTAAAGCAGTTGTAGAAAATGGAGATGTAGATATGGCTGAAGGAGTTAATAATGGGATTACCTATCTTATGGTTTTTCCATACCTTTTAATAGGCTTTCTTTTTTTTGTAATTTATAGATATAGAAAGCAACTTAAAAATTAACATTTCAATAAGATTAATATCTTGTAACATATTTTACTTTTGGTCGTCTTATAAACGTTACCAACTATAAAAATCACTTTTTTTAGTTATCATTTATAAATAAACCAACCAAAAATATATACGTTTTGAAATTAAAACTTATTCTATTTGTAGCATTATTATCAACTGTTGCTACATTTTCTCAAAAACAATGGACTTTACAAGAATGTGTAGATGAAGCGTTAAGAAAAAACATCACTATACAACAAAATAAGCTTAGTTTAGAATTAGCAAAAAAAGATGTAGATATTGCTAAAGGTAACTTTTTACCAAACTTAAACGCAAATACTGGAGGTAACTTTAACTTCGGTACAAGTTTTGACCCAAGAACAAATGATAGAATTAATACGAGTCTTTTTGGAGGTTCTATGAATGTGAGTTCTGGTGTTACAGTTTTTAATGGTTACAGAAACACAAATACTTACAAACAAGCTCAACTTGGTGTTGAAACTAGTTTGTTAGATTTAAAGTTTATAGAAAATGACGTTTCTTTAAGAGTTGTTAATACTTATTTAAATGTATTGTTTGCTAAAGAAAATTTAGAGGCAGCTAGAGTACAATATGATATTAGTAAAAAACAAATTGAAGCTGCTGAGTTAAGATTTAAAAACGGAGTAATACCAAAAGGAGATTTACTTAATGTACAATCTACTGCTGCATCTAATTTACAATCAGTAATAACGCAAGAAAACGCTTTAGATATTGCACGTTTAACTTTAGCACAATTATTACAAGTACCAGTAGAGAATTTTGATGTAGCACCTGTAGATGTTGGTGCACCTACAGCTAATTTATTATATAAAAATTCATCTTCTGTTTATGACAAATCTATAGAAGTAATGCCAGAAATTACTAGAGCAAAATTAGCTATAGAAAACGCAGATTTAAATATAGAACTTTCTAAAGGCGCTTATTTACCAACATTATCAGCTACAGCTGGTTTGTCTACAAATTTTGGTTTTAATTTAAATCCTCCTGCTGGAATTTCTAATACTGGTTTTGGTACACAACTAAGTGATAACTTTGGTTATGGTTTTGGGTTTAATTTAAACATCCCTATTTTTAATAGATTGCAAACTAAAAATAGAGTTGCTAGATCTGTGATAAGTAAAGAAATTTCTGAGTTTAGATTACTTAATGAAAAACTTAATTTAAAGCAGACTATTGAGCAAGCTTTTTTAGATGTTAAAACAGCTCTAAAAACTTATGAAGCTTCAAAACTTTCTTTAGAAGCTCAAGAAGAAGCTTTTAAAAATGCACAAGAGAGTTATAATTTTGGTACAATGACTCAGTTCGATTTTGATCAAGTTAGAAATAGATTAGTTAATGCGCAATCTGCTTTAATAAGATCTAAATACGATTATGTATTTAAAACTAAAGTATTACAGTTCTATTCCGGAGAATTAGTTTTCGATTAAAAATCGAATTCATAAAATATTAAAAACCTCGTAAGTAAAACTTATGAGGTTTTTTGTTGATATAACTATCTTTGTAAAAAAATACAGTTGGCTTACATTTTAAATATAGAAACATCTACAAAAAACTGTTCTGTTAGTATTGCTAAGAATGGAGAAATACTTGCTATTAAAGAACTAAATAATGGGCAATATTCTCATGCAGAAGTTTTGCATCCTTTTATACAAGATATACTAGTAGAAGCAAATATTAAAATGAATAAAATTGATGCAGTAGCTGTTAGTAAAGGCCCAGGTTCTTATACTGGTCTTAGAATAGGAGTTTCTGCAGCAAAAGGATTTTGCTTTGCATTTAATAAGCCTTTAATTTCTATTGATACTTTAACTTCTTTATCATATTCAATTACAATAGAAGAAGGTTTTATTGTACCAATGATAGATGCTAGACGCATGGAAGTATATTCTTGTGTTTTTAATGATAAACATAAAAAAGAAAGATCAATAAAAGCAGAAATTATTGATGATAACTCTTTCAATGCTTATTTATCTGAGAATAAAGTATATTTTTTAGGTGATGGTTCTCAGAAATGTAAAGAAATTATTACACATAAAAATGCCGTATTTGTAGATGATAAATATCCATCAGCAAAAGAAATGGCCATATTATCATATGAGAAATACAAAAAAAGCGACATAGAAGATGTCGCTTATTTTGAACCTTTTTATTTAAAAGATTTTATTGTTATTCCAGAAAAAAAGAAAAAACCTCTTTTCTAATATTGTTTATTCTGTTTTATTAATATTTACTCTATGTGGGTAAGGAATTTCAATTCCAGCCTTATCAAGTTCTAACTTAACATTTTCTGTAGTCTCAAAAAATACATCCCAATAATGTTCTGTTTTACACCAAGGTCTAACAGCAAAATTAACAGAACTATCTGCTAAAGCTAAAACTGTAACACTAGGCTTAGGATCTTTTAAAACTTTATCATTAGATGTAAGAATATTCATTAATACTTCTTTGGTTTGTTTAATATCTGAATCATATGAAACACCAACAACTAAATCTACACGTCTAGTACCTTCTGTAGAATAGTTTACGATATTTCCATTAGATAAAGAACCATTAGGTATTATAATTTCTTTATTAGATAAACCAGTTAATTTCGTTGTAAAAATTTCTATTTCTTTTACAACACCAATTTCTCCTTGAGCTTCTATTAAGTCTCCAATTTTTATAGGTCTAAAAATCATAATTAAAACACCTCCTGCAAAATTAGCTAAAGAACCTTGTAGCGCTAAACCAACAGCTAAACCTGCAGCAGCTACTATTGCTGCAAAAGATGTGGTAGCAACTCCTAATTGAGAGATAACAGTTATAAAAAGTAGAATTTTTAGAATCCAACTACCCAAGTTTAATAAGAATTTTTGAAGTGTAATATCTACACCTCTTTTATCCATAATTTTTCTTGATGAATTAACAATAAATTTAATTGCAAATAAACCTACTATTAAAATAACAAGTGCAGTAATTACACTTGGTGCATATTCAAATAATAAATCTTTGATGTCTTCTATATAATTTTCCATTTGTATTTTATTAATTATTGTAAATGTAATAGAACATATTTAATTTTAAAAAGATATACTATATAAATATAGAAATGATTCCTATTAAAGCAGGAACACTTTGTATGTATAAAATCTTTATTTTTTTGGTTGAATAAGCCCCATAAATTCCAGCTATTACTACACAACTTAAAAAGAAAGTAGCAATATCAAATTCTTTAATAATTAATGACCATATTAAACCAGCAGCTAAAAATCCATTATATAATCCTTGATTAGCTGCAAGTACTTTTGTTTCTTCTGCAAACTCTTTACTTTTTAACCCAAATGCCCTTTTGCCTTGTTTAGAAGTCCATAAAAACATCTCTAAAATTAAAATGTAGATATGAATAATAGCTACGAAAAGGATAATTATTAACTGAAAAGTACTCATTTTAATGATTTTTATATATTTCAAATATATTAAATTATTGTAAATCAAGTAAATATATTTTTAATGTTAATTTAATGTTATGTAAATGTTGCTTAATAGTTACATAAATGTTATATTTGTAAATGTAATGTAAACCTTAAAATATTGTGGTCATGAAAAAAATATTAACAACAGTAATGCTAAGCTTAGGAATCGTAGCATTTGCACAAGAGAAACAACCAACTTTTAAGGCAGAAGGTGATTTAGTAAAAGCTACTTACTATTATGCTGATGGATCAATAAAAACACAAGGGTTTTTTAAGAATAAAAAACTAACTGGAGAATGGGTTCGTTTTGATAAGTCTGGGAATAAAACTCAATTAGCTTATTATAATAATGGTAAAAAAGTTGGAAAATGGTTTATTTGGACAAAACAAACGTTAAAAGAAATTAACTATGAAAATAATAGTATAGCTTCTGTAAATGTATGGGAACCAAAATCTAAAGTAGCTGTCAATAACGATTAAGTTAAGTTTAAAAAAAAATAAAAAAAGCATCTTAAATTTAAGATGCTTTTTTTATGAGCAAAAAAAATCTACTAATAAAATTAGTAGATTTTTTAATTTATTATATTAAATATTACTCTACAATTAATGTAAAAGGAATACTATATTTAACACCTACTGGTTTACCTCTTTGTCTTCCAGGCTTCATTTTAGGTAATTTTTTCATTACACTTACAACCTCACTCTTAATTTTTGGGTGTGGTGCTCTAGCTTGTATATTTACAATATTACCTTGTCTGTCTATTTTAAAACCGATAAAAACTCTTTTCTTTCCAGGAGATAAACCTAATTCGTTTGGTAATTCTGCATCAAACTTTCTAGAGAAATGCTTTTGTACCATTTTACTGAAACAAGCTTTTAACTCTTCATTATTTCCAGTACAACCAGGAAAAACAGGAACGTTTTCAATAATCATGAAACTTACATCTTCCACAACTTCTTCAACCTCTTCTATTTCTTCAATTTCTTCAACAACAACAGCTTCAGTCTCATCAGTTTCAGTAGACTCAATCACAGTTTCTTCAACCTCTTTTTCATCTTCTACAACTTCAATTTTTTCTGGAGTTGGTGGTGGTGGAGTTTTTGGCTTTTCTGGTTCAACTCTTTCAGTAATCGGAATTTCTTCTTCTAACTCTGCATTCATATTAACAGTACCTAAATCTCCATAGGTTTTGTCATATGTTTTTTGTTCTATAGCTTGATATGTTACAAATAGGGCTAATACTAATCCTATTTGCATGAAAATTTTACTAAAATTTTCTAAATTCGATTTCGGATTTTTTTTAATTTGCATACTAAAGAGTTTTAATAGGTTGCTAATTTAATTAAATTATTGTGTTTAACGCAAGTCTTTAACTTAATTAATAGTTTTTTTTCTTAAAAAAATATTAAAAATAACTAACGCAAACAATACACCTACAGAATTTGCTAAAACATCAAAGTAATCTGCTGTTCTGTAAACTGTTATGGTATCTTGTAACACTTCAATTATTATGCCAAGAATTATACATAAAATAACTATTAGGTATTTTTTATTTGGCTTCTTATAAAAAGATAATAACCAAGATAGTGTTAAAACAAAATAAGCTATACTATGATATCCTTTATCTATATGTTTAATTTCTATACCAGTGTTTGGCATTTTCATTAAACTTAGATAAAGAATAACTAAGGTTATTGCAATAGCAAAAAATATGAGATTATCCTTGAATAAGGTTTTTATACGCTTCAGCATCTAATAAATTATCTATTTGAGAAGCATCTGATATTGTAATTTTAATCATCCAACCTTTACCATAAGGATCTGTATTTACCAATTCTGGCTCATCTTCTAATTCTTCATTAAATTCTGATACTTCACCTGATAATGGCATAAATAGGTCTGAAACTGTTTTTACAGCTTCTACAGAACCAAAAACTTCACCTTCTTCTACTGTGTCATCTAAAGTATCTACATCTACATAAACGATGTCACCTAATTCACCTTGTGCAAAATCTGTAATACCAACTGTTGCTGTATCACCATCAATTTTTATCCACTCGTGATCTTTTGTAAATTTTAAATCTGCTGGAATATTCATTTTTATTTTATTATTAATTTCCTCCTAAATTATAAACAATATTAAACCCTCCATTAATCGCTTGTCTAGGGAAAGTTGTAGATATTGCGTATTCTGATGTTTGATGATTATAATAGAAAGATGCTGTTAAACTTCTACTCAATATATAATCGGCTGTAAATTTAATAGAAAATAATCTTTGTCCACCACTAATTTGGTTATTATCTTCATCAATATATCTAATTTGTGTAATATTATCTCTTAAAGATACATCTGCCCTTAAATTTATATCACCTTTTAATGTAGTTTTCTTACCTGTAAAACGAGTATTCATTTTTACATTTTTAAACACGTAACCTAAACCAAAAATATATTCAGTACCAGCAATGTCTGTTAAAGTACTATTGTTAAAGTTCATAGTTAAGGTTCTGTCTCTTTTAACCTCTCCTCTAAACGAAAATGAATTTTTCATTTTCATATCTACTTTAATAAGTGGAGAAAATTCATCTACTAATGTTGCACTAGAAATAAGTCTGTCTACTTCGTAATTTCCTGCAGCATTTGTATTTGCAAATGGGTTATTAGCATCGTACTGTAAATTATTAGTAAAACTAGAAATAGTATACGAAGATTTATAACCATGTGAAACAATAAAATTAGAGAAGTTTTTCTTGAACCAATTAAATTTCATTAACCCACTATATCTTAATGTCCAGTTTGGTATTGGTATATTTCTAAACAACCCAGTATTTACTTTATTAGGATTTTTACCTGAGTAAGCTGCCATAAAAGCAGGTAATAATACTTGTTGACTGTTTTCTCCAAAACCAGAAATTGGTGCTCCTGTTTCATTAGATAATCTATTTGCAACTGTAGCTCTATAGTCTTTCATGGTTTGAAATAGTGCATCACCATCTTTAAAAGCTGTTGATAACATTGAATGACTAGAACTAAAGTTACCAGTTTCAAAAATTGGAGTATCCTCTAAAGTATTATTTCCAGTAATTAAATCTAATTGCTGAGAGATGTCTCTTGTTTTAATCTTATTACCTCTAACATCTATATTTAAATCGTTAATAGGCTTTAATGTAAAAGTATAATCTAATTTATTGTAAGAAGTTCTACTATAAGTTTTATTAAAATATTCATCCCCAGCATTTCTAGAAACTAACCAACCATTTTCTAAAGCTGTATTTCTAAAATCTACTTGACTACCAAAAGCAAATGCAGTTGGTGCCCCTCCTAAGAAACCTATTCCTTGGTTGTATCCTTGTAAAAACTGACCATTATTTTCTGTATAACTAATTTTACCTTGTTTTACAGATGTTAAAATATCCCAAGTACCTTTTAATATTTTTTTACCTAAAGGTAAATTTTTGCTAGGTCTAATTCTAGCTCTATTACCAGCCTTTGCATTTTTTCGTTGAGCTTTTGTAAGTAAAAGTTTTTCGAAGTTTATGGCTTTATAAATTTTATCAAAAGACCAAGTAGTATTTAAATTATGCGTATTTGCATTCTGTACAACATTACCAATTTGTTCTACAATAGTTTTATCTTGAGATGAAACTTGCCAATCAAAATCTGCAGTGTATGCATAATCTGCTTGTAAAAAACTTAAGAAAGGAAACTTGTCTAAAGGTAAATTATAAGTAGCATTTAATTTTTGATGATATTGATTTGGTCTACCTACATTAAAGAAGTTATCGAAAACTTGTAAATCTTCTCCACTACCAAAAGCATCATAGATATAACTATTTGTAGCATTAAAGTTTAATTGTAATGATTTTGTTAAATCGAAACCAATAGTGTAATCCCAATCGAATAAAAATCTACGTTGTTTTAATTCTGGCTGAGGTGATAAACCAGCAATTAAGTTTCTAGATTGTTGCTCATTATAACTTCTGTTAATTCTTGAGTTAATAGCAAGAGTTGTTGGTATAGGATTGATATTAATATCCTTTAAAAAACGCCAATATTTACTTCTAAAAATAGAGTCATTATTTTTAAATGGCTCTAAAGGTTTAGAGCTAAAGTTAAAATTATAGTTTGCAGATGCAACTACATTTTCATTTACATATTTTTGAATATTATAGTCTCTGTGAAACTCTCTATTATGTGCATAAGAAAATGCTAAATTTTCTACATCATAAAATTTTGGTTTTTTAGTAGAATTTGGATTTCTATTCTTTTTTACATTATTAAAACTAATACTAGTTCTTTTTGTATAATCTCTAGAAAACTCACTATTTGGGTTTTGATTAATAGCATCCTCTAATTTTACATCTTGGTATTGAGGATCAAATTTTGGATCAATAAAAGTTTCACCAACACTATAACTCATAGGGATTTGTATACCCCATTTTTTAGGAGTTATTACTTTTCCAAGATTTACAGTTGTAGAAACATCATATTTTTTTGTTTCATCTAAAGAACGTTGATTTACTCTGTCTTCAACATTACCAAAACCAATAGTTTGTATACTACCAGCTAAAGAAACATTAGCAACATCAGCAAAATTTGCATCAGCATTTATAACAGCAGCCCAACTTGCATCATTGTCAAAACCAGAAGAACGTAATTCGTTAAACCAAACTTCCCCAGATTTAGAAACAACACCTGTGTTTTTTAATCCTAAAACAATAGTTCTTAATTGGGCTAGAGTAGGGTTACCTCTTACACTTAATGTATAGGGCTGACTTGCACCTATTGCTGTAGAAGTATATAGCTGATTTATAGGAGCGCCTGCAGCATCTCTTTCTAATTTAACTTTTCCAAATTCTTCTAAGATAGCATCTAAATTGTTGACTTCTGGCCAAATATCTAATTGACCATTTCCTCCAGAACTAACTGTTAAAGGTAATTCTATTTCGTAATAATTTTCTGCTAAATCTGTACCTAAACGTATAATACCAGAAAAACCACTATCACCTTCTAAATGCATAAACATTTTAAGGTTATTAAAACGTCTTAAATCTACACTTATGTTTTTGTAGATAGCTCTAGTTTTACCTGGCCCTAAATTATTAACTTTTAAAGTAACAGATTGTTCGTTTTGTAATTGTACAGTAGTACTACCTTGTAAACGTTCACGCTCAATTCCTGGTGGTTGTATATAACTACCATCGTTTTGTTCTATACTCACAACTCCTACTTCAAAACCTTCTAATTCTTGTTGTGTTAACTCTCTATCTGGGTCTATATTTGGGTCAATAGTTCTTGTATAACGTCTCCAATCTCCACGAACTAAATCTAATTCTCCAAAACGCATTACAACAGGCATTCTAAAGTTTGTTAAAAACATTCTTATAAAACGAATACTATTAAAATCTGTAATACCATTCACAGGAGTTCCATTTCTTATAGGTACTCTAAATTGATACCAAGTTGTAGATTGTTGATTTCCGTTTTCTAAGGTTATAGTAGTAGTTTTTTCATCAACAATATAATTTCTTCCTTTTACTAAATCTGCTTTATTCATAGAGATTTTATACTCATAAAAACTTTCTACAGTATTCATTGTTTGGTCTCTATTGATGTCTTCTACATCTGGATATGTAGTTGAAGAGGTTGGGTAAGGTTCTGTTGATTGATTTAAGGTTGGTGAGTTACCTTGTGTATTATTAAAGTTCTTATATCTTCTTAAAATAGATGCATTTATAGCATCTAATTCTGTACCTCTAAAAAATTGATAATCATCTGCAGCAGGATCTAAAAGCGTTCTATATTTAGCATCAATATTTGCTAAATTTTGTTCTTCTAAGTTGGTTAAACCATCAAAACCTAAATCTTGATTTGTTCTAGCTGCATCTTCTTCACTAAATGCATATATAATTGATGGATTTCTTGGTACATCACCCCAAATTGTTCTATTTACATTATTACCATTTATTTTTAAACCATCTTCTGGTAATCCGTTTTCGAACATTTTACGATTATCTTTTACAATATCTTCAGAGATATTTCCAAGATTAATATATAAGTCTCCAACTTGATTTGCTAAATTATTTGGATTTAAACCTTGAGGCAATCCTTCTTCAGCAGTAAGAGAATAATTTTCATAAGGATCCATAATCCAAAACTGAATATATTCTACGTTAGCAACATCAAAATTATTAGTGTTTAGAGGACGCATAATTCCACCCCAATTTTCTTGAGGATTAGGTAAAAAGGCTTCTCCATTTACCACATTTGCATTTGGATTAAAATTGTAAGAACCTCTTTCTTCAGGGAAATAAGCTAAATCTAAAGTTCTAATTTGTGCATTTTGTGTAATATCTAATTGCTGATTTGGAAAAAGCTCTTGAAAATTAATTTGCCTTGTTTCTGCTCTCGAAAGTTGATCTGCATCTATACTTGGTGGCGTTTCACCAAAACCATAAAAAATTTGATCTATACTATACCAAGCTAATTTTGCACGTTTGTAATTGTAAGACAAATCGTTGTTTGCTCCATTAAAAATATCATTGGTTTCATATCTTGGTGTACTAGCTTCATACCATTCTAAAGGAGAAATTAAGCTAATAGGAATTTGTGAAGCTTCAAAATCATCTATGTAAGAAGTAGCAGCTCCAGTTACATCTAATCCACTTGGTGTACCAGGTAATAAATATGCCATATCTGCTCTAACAGATAAATTTGATGGTACATCTGTATCTACAAATGGTAATTTGTTAGCTAATTTTGTGAAATATGGAACTTCTGTTGAGTAATCTAAATTAAACCCAAACATGGTATTATTTATAGGGTCTGAACCATAATTTACTTTTGGTGTTAATGGTCTTTCAATAACATTTAAAATTGTACCACCTACTGTTAATTCATCAGAAAATTTATGTTCAACATCTATTCCCATAAAGGTTTTTCGTTGCTGATTAAATACAGCATTGTTTTCTGTGGATACATTTATTGGAGTACCTGATGCTTGTAAGCCTGGATCAATAATCTGTACTCTTCCTAATTGATAATCAACAACATAATCTATGCCTTCTACCAATTGTTTACCACCAGCAGTTACTGTTACAGAACCTCTAGGAACATTAAAAGCACCAATTGGGATACCTCCAGAATTCTCAGATTTAAAGTACCCTTTTAAAAAGTACTTGTCTTTATTCTGGAAATTATTTTGAATATTAATTTTAGTATTTAGGTATAATTCATCAAATAAAAACTTATCATCTGCAGGATTAGTTAAATCATTTTCTAATCCATTTCCAAAAGGTTCTGGATGAGGAAAAATGACATATCCGTTTTGAGAGTTAACTGTAATTCCTTCTAAATAATCGAAAAATCCATCAGGTGTTCTAAATTGACTTTGGTCTAGCTGATCTAAATTTAATACTTGAATTAAAGGTGTGTTTGGTATACCAGGAGTTGCTGCATTTTGTAATACATTAGAGGGTATACCTGTATCATCATCTCTATATTGAATTTCAAAACGAAAACCTTCTCTAGTTAATGGGAAAGCTCCTAAAGCATAAATGTTTTTCATCATTAAACGCCAAGTTGGGAAAGCCTCATCATTACCTGTTGTAGTATTTGTTCTTTTTGTTTGTAAAACTTCTGAACGTAATAATTTTACAGCTAAATTGTTTGGTGCTTGTACACCATCATTAGAAAACTCTCCAACTTTAAAAGATTTTTGAGTACTACCATTTACAGAACCAGCTATAGTATATTCATAAGCTACAGCTAAAACTTCACCATCATTTAATCTTCTATTTAAAGAAATGTAACCTAATTGAGGGTTTAATGAATATTCATTTGTATTTAATTTTCGGGCATTCTCTAAGATAGAGTAGTCTGTACCTTGTTGCATTTGGTATGTTGAAGACAACGTATTATCTACGTTAGAAACATCTCTAATACCACTTAAAGTACTATTTATATAAATATTATTTGCATTGTTTTGTGGTAAAAATAAGGTTTGCCCATTACTATTAACACTTACAGGATTTGCAGGTTGGACTGTGCCACTATCATCTACTAAATTATTGTAAGTAGTGTTAGGATTATCATTTTCACCTAAATCAGCAAACGCAACAATACTTCTAAAATCTTCTGTGGTTGCATTTCTATTAGTAATCCAAACTTCTATCCTTGTAATATTAACCTGACTACTTATTAATGGATAATTTTTTAATGAATTTGCATAATTATCTATAAAAAATTGAGATAAGAAAAAGTGACGATCTGTATCATAATCTGTAGCTCTTAATTCGAAAGGCTGAATTGATGCACCTGCTTCTGCAATTACATTTGTACTCTCTGAATTTTGCTGAGAAAAAACAGCTGTAATATTTGTATTGCCAAATTGTAGTTTTGTTTTAACCCCAAATAAACTTTGTGCTCCATTTATTAAAGAGTTTTTAATAGGCATAGATACGTTACCAGCTTCAATACCTTGTATAATATCATCTTCAGTTGGAGTATAATCTATTTTTACTAAATTTTGAAAATCAAAAGTGGCTTGAGTGTCGTAATTAGCAGTAAACTCAAGTCGTTCTCCAACTTTTGCTCTAATGCTTGCATTTATTTGTTGATCAAAATCAAACACAAAACTACTTCTGTTTTCTTCTGAAATTTGAGGATTTTCTGTATTCTGATAAATAAAACCTAATCGTAAATTTATGTTACCTGTAGGTGTAACTTTTACTGTATTTCCTCCAAAAATATCTTCAAAAAACTTTGAGTTCACATAATAAGTTGGTAGTAAATCTTTACGCGCTTCTTCAGAATTTTTCTTCTTACTATTTGTTGCACTTACTTTTTGTTTAAAGTACAATAACATATCTCTCTTTAAACGATATTTTGCGTACTCTTTTCTAGTTAAAAAAATCGGAGTTTTAGTGTAGTAGTCTCCTATTTTTTCTATGATAACATACCTGTTTAAATCTTTATCAAAAATAACTTCTTTCTTAGCTAAATCATCTAAAAATAACCCTCCTTTTTGTGTGTTTTTAAAGTCGTATTTTAATTGAATTGTGTCTTTTTTTACAGCTGTAGAATCTTTACTAGAATTAGTTTGAGAGTATAAATTTTGATTTACTAAAAAAGTAAAAAGAGATAAAAAGAATATATTTTTTAATAATCTATACAATGGATTATAAGTTTTTTAGAGCTGATTTTATAATATTTTCTACAGAAGCATCTGGCTGTTCTTTTAAAATAGTGTTTACAATTTTCTCAGATTGTTTTCTATGATAGCCTAAAACTTCTAAAGCAGATAACGCTTCATCTTTATTAGTATTGCTTGTGTTTAAAGAAACTTCATCAATATCAAAAGTTTTTAAAATTTTATCTTTTAAATCAACAATAACTCTTTGTGCTGTTTTAGCTCCAATACCTTTTACAGATTGTATTACTCTTACATTTTCAGAAGCTATCGCATTCTGAATTTCCTCTGAAGTCATAGAAGAACACATAGTTCTAGCAATACTTGGCCCAACACCAGAAACTGAAATTAAAAGTTTAAAAACCTCTCTTTCTGTTTTGTTGATAAAACCAAAAAGTGTGTGTGCATCTTCTCTAATAGACAAATGTGTGTATAAAACTACATTTTCATCATTTGGTAAAGCAGAGAATGTATTTAAAGATATATGTAATAAATATCCAACTCCATTGCAGTCTACTACTACTTCAGTCGGATTTTTTTCCACAAGTCTCCCCCTAATTTGTGTAATCATGTTTCCTCTTTATGGGCTCTAATGTAACAATTTATTTATTCTTTTCTCTTTGTTGTGCATCTACTGCTGCTAAAGCTGCCATATTTACCATTTCGTCTACACTTGCTCCTAATTGCAAAACGTGAACTGCTTTGCTTAAACCTAGTATTACAGGTCCAATAGATTCTGCTTTATCTACTTGTTTTAATAGTTTGTAGGTAATGTTTGCAGATTCTAAATTAGGAAAAATTAAAACGTTAACTTTTTTTCCATTTAATTTAGAAAAAGGAAATTCTTTAGCTAACATTTCTGGATTTAATGCAAAATCTGCCTGAATTTCTCCATCTACATTTGCATTTGGAAAATGACGATGAATGTAAGATACAGCTTCTCTAATTTTTTTTGAAGTTTCTGTATTAGAAGACCCAAAGTTAGAGAAAGATAACATTGCTATATTTGGTTTCATACCAAACATTCTAACTAAATTAGAGGTCATTTGAGAAATTTTCACCAAATCTTTTGCAGACGGATTTATATTTATGGTAGTATCTGCTAAAAATAATGGGCCTTGTTTGGTTAGCATTAAGTTACATGCTGCAACTTTAGAAATGCCTTTATCTTTTTCTATTAACTCTAATATTGGCCTAACTACAGTTGGGTAAGGTCTTGAATAACCAGTAATTAAGGCATCTGCTTCATTCTCATTTACCATCATTGCAGCAAAGTAATTACGCTCTCGCATTAATTTTTTTGCTTCAGATAAAGTTCTTCCTTTACGTTGTCTGGTTTTCCAATAAGCAGCACCAAAACGTTCTCTACGTTCTTTTTCTTCGTCAGTTTTTGGATCAAAAATAGGTACATCACCTGTAAATCCTATTTCTTCTTTTAATGCTAAAATAACGTCTTTTCTACCTAATAAAATTGGATGACCTAATCTCTCTTCATGTACTCTTTGAGCAGCTTTTAAAACATCTAAATGATCTGCTTCTGCAAAAACAATTCGCTTTCTATTACTCTTTGCTCTGTTGTGTATTAATCGTATTTCTTTACTTCCAGATCCAGAACGTTCCATTAATTCTTCTCTGTAATTATCCCAATCTTGAATGGGTTCTAAAGCAACTCCAGAATCCATAGCTGCTTTTGCTATGGCTGGTGGAATTTCATAGATTAATCTTGGATCAAAGGGTTTAGGTATAATATATTCTTTACCAAATGTTAAGCTAACTTCATCATAAACAATATTAACTTGTTCTGGTACAGATTTTTTAGCCAAGTCTGCTAGAGCATGCACTGCAGCTAATTTCATTTCTTCATTAATTTTAGTAGCTCTAACATCTAAAGCACCTCTAAATATAAAAGGGAAACCTAATACATTGTTAACTTGGTTTGGATGGTCAGATCTACCAGTTGCCATAATAATATCATCTCTTGTGGCAATAGCTAAGTCGTATTCAATTTCTGGAACAGGGTTGGCCATTGCAAAAACAATAGGATCTTTTGCCATAGATAATAACATTTCTGGAGAAACCACATTACCCATAGAAAGACCAATAAAAACATCTGCATTATGCATGGCTTCTTCAAGCGTATTTAAGTCTTTATCTGTAGCAAATTCAGCCTTTTGTGATGTTAAGTTGTCTCTATCTTTTCTAATGACACCCTTACTATCACACATTACAATATTTTCTCTTTTTGCACCTAATTCTAAATATAATCTAGTACAAGAAATAGCTGCAGCACCTGCACCATTTACAACAAAATTAAGTTTGGTAATATCTTTACCTGTAATTTCGATCGCATTTTTTAGTGCAGCTGCAGAAATAATTGCAGTTCCATGTTGGTCATCATGCATTACAGGAATATCTAATTCCTCTTTTAATCGTCTTTCTATTTCAAAAGCTTCAGGAGCTTTAATATCTTCTAGATTTATACCACCAAAAGTAGGGGCAATTGCTTTTACAGTTTCTATAAATTTGTCTACATCTGTAGCATCTACTTCAATATCAAAAACATCTATATCAGCAAAAATTTTAAATAACAAACCTTTACCTTCCATCACTGGTTTAGAAGCTTCAGGGCCAATATCTCCTAATCCTAAAACAGCAGTTCCGTTAGAAATTACTGCAACTAAGTTACCTTTAGAAGTATATTTATAAACGTTGTTTTTGTCTTTTTCGATTTCTAAACAAGGTTCTGCAACACCTGGTGAATAAGCTAGTGCTAAATCGTGTTGTGTGGCATATTTTTTTGTAGGAACGACTGCTATTTTTCCTGGCTTTGGTTTTGCATGATACAGTAAAGCTTCGTGTCTTTTCCTAGAATTGCTCATAAATTAGTTATTTGCTGTTTTAACATACAAATATATAGTTTTCAGATAAAGAGCAAGAGAAATGTACTAATATTAATAGTTTAATTTTTTTAAAACTTAATTTTTTTAATTGTGTCTTTTTCTGAATAATTTATTGAGAATTCTAATGTTTCAATATTTGCTGTGAGATGGGCAAAATCATTTTTGTTGTTCCAAATTATATCAAGATGATTTTCTTTAGATTTATTAATTGTAATTTTACCTAAGAAGGCTTTAGAAGTATTTCTGATACGAATTAACTTTAATTGATTTAATACTATTTTTTTCTTTAAACCAATTTCTATGTCATCTTTAGATAAGTTTGTTCTATTTATTTCTTTATGAGATCCTGTACCTCCTTTGTTAGCTGCTGTATAATTATTTTTGCCAGCAAATAAATCTAAATACCAAATTTGAGGAATACCAGGCATAAATAATTGAATAGCTCTTGCTAAAAGTAATTTTTGTTCATCTTCACCTAAAGCACTAAAAAAAGTAGCATTTACTTGATAATATGAAATTTTATTTCCTTCAGCATCAAATAAGTTTTTAACTCTACCTCCTCTATTTATTATAGTATTCATTATGTCTTCAATTTCAGAATCTTCCAGTAAGCCTTTATTGTAAATTCCATCAATAACTTTTCCTTTCAAATCTAAAACAGGTATACCATCATGACATCCTAACATATTTACTGTCTGATAATTCTTTGTGATTATTTCATTAATCCATTTTATTATAGCTTTATTATTTTTTTTCTCTATGGTATGTATCATTAATCCAGGCAAGAAAAAATCATATATTCTATAACCTTCTTTAGCAACTTCATCATGTAAATGAAGTCCATATTCTGCATGTATTTCTGGTAGTAGGGTTAAGTTGTTTTTAAGGGCAATTTTTTTAATTTTATTTAAATATATCCAAGTACCAGGTTTATTAAAAAAGTTAGATTTTCCGATTTCTTTATGTAAATATGCAAAAGCATCTAATCTTAAAATAGAGCATCCATAATCACTTAATTTTTTTAATGTTTCTTCATAAAAATCCCAAACCAGCTTAGATTTTGCGTTAACATCCATTTGGCCTAAGAATGATTTTTTAGCATTAATGATTTTTAGTAACTCAGGTTTAAGGTTATTATCATAATCTAAATTTAAGATTTCTTCTTTATTTTCTAAATTATTTAATTTAATACAGATTTCCTCTTTTTCAGTTACTGATAGATTTTCAACCGACTTTAAATCTTCTACAGTAATTTTATCATAATTTATTTCTTGATAAAAAGTATTCCAGTAAGGTTTTTCAGAGCCATCAGGAAATGGTACTTTTAAAATAGGTAAACCCGATTTTCTCATAAATAATTTATCTAGAAATTCTTTTTTTGGAATTATAATTCCATCTTTATTAACCTCACCATTATTTTCCCAAAAGGTGTTCCAGTTGATAAAAAAATCTTTGTATTTTGATTTTTCTCCATTTTTTAAAATGTCTTTAAATTGTGGAGAAGCGACTGAAAGATGATTTAAGACTATATCAAATTTTAAAGCAATATTTAATTTATTTAGTGTTTTTAAATCTTCCTCAGAAACGAGTTTTTTATTTATGTTGTAATCAATTATAGAAAATCCTCTATCTAAATCGCTGTTGAAAAAAGTAGGTAAAATGTAAAATAAAGAAAATACATCTTTAAACTCTTTTTTTTGCAACATTTCTATTGCATCACTTAGCTTAATACCAATACTATCTGGATAAGCATTTAGCATAACTCCATTAGAAAGAGCTGTTTTTTTTTCTTTTGACATAAATCAAGTAATTATTTTTGTTGATTATAGAAGTTTAGAAAGTATATCTATGTTATCTGGTAACCTACCCACATTTTGAAGTTTTAATGCAGCTAAATTTAATGCTATATTTAAACATTCTTTTATGGGTTTATTTTGAATGTAAGCAAATAAAAAGCCAGACCAGAACGCATCTCCAGCACCAGTTGTATCCATTACTTTATCAATTTTGATAGCAGGTAATTGAATTAGTTCTTTTCCTTTTTGAGATAATTTTACACCTTTACTTCCTAGAGTTAAACAAACAATATCTACGCCTAAATTGTGGAAATAATCAAAAATTTCTTGATGAGGTAATTCTTTTTCAAAAAGGCGTAACATATCATCTTCACTAATTTTTATTAATGGATTATATATACAATATTCTTTAATTACTGATAGCGCTTCTTCTTTTGATTCCCATAATTCTTTGGCATAATTAATGTCAATACTTAATATGCAATCAAGATTAAATGCTTCTTTAGCTTTTTTTAATATTGTTGTTTGCGCAGGTTTTTTACTTAAGGCAAAACAGGTTGTGTGAAAAATTTTAGTTTTTAATAAAATATCTTTTGGGATTTGATCTTCAGTTATTTTATAGTCAGCACTTCTGTAAGGTATAAAGTCTGGTGTTCCATTAGATCTTGAAACAAAAATAACACTTGTAGAATCTTTGCTTGTTCTTTTAGTATAATTTGTATTTATACCAATTTCATTAAGCCTATTTATTGCATATTCACCAAAACCATCAATTCCCAAAGTAGATACTAACAATGATGTTAGTCCAAGTCTTTTACAGTTCATGGCTACATTAGCTGGTGAACCTCCAAGATATCTATGATAATCTCTAGTTTCATTAATTAATACATCATTTTGATGACCTATAAAATCAATTAAAATTTCACCAACACATAAAATGTCTATATTTTTTTTCAAATCAGATTTTTAAATTTAATTCGTTTCTTTATTGTTTTTAATAAAAAGTGTAAAAAATGCACTAATAATTAATAATATACCAGCAAAAGAAATTGCATTTCTTGGATCATTATTTAAAAAAGTTTTTAAAATATACCCAAATGATAAGGTTTGTATAATCATTGGTATTACAATCATCATATTAATAATACCCATATAGACTCCATATCTTTCTTTAGGAATATCTGAAACTACCATTAAATAAGGTATACCCATCATACTTGCCCACCCAATTCCAAAACCAGATATTGCAAAAAATAATAAGTTTTTATTTTCTATATGAGGGAATGCTAAAAAACCAATTGCTGCAATTAATAAACAAAATGCATGTACTTTTTTAGGACTATATTTTTTTGCAAATCCTACAAGTAAAAAAGCTACTAAAAAAGTAACCACATTGTACCAGCCATTTACTAGCCCAGTCCAACTTACAGCTTCACTATAAGCAACTGTATCATCTGGTGTTGCTTTCCAAACAGAAAGTGCAACACTTTTAGATGAGTTTTGCCAATAACAAAATAAAGCATACCATTGAAAAAGATAAACTAGAGCTAATTGCCACATAACTTTTGGCATATCTTTAATGGCTGAAAATATTTCTAGTAAAGGCTCTAAAACATTTCTTTTTTCTTTTAGTTTTTTTAATTCTTCTTCTGTTGGAGGTATTTCTTTTATTTTACTGATACTCCAAAGTATAGTTGCTATCGAACAAAATGCTCCTAAAAAGAAAGAGGCATATACCCAAGTAGGTAAAGATCCTGTTGAGCCTAGAAATATTAGAGGAAATATAAATAAAGATAAATTAGCTAAAACTTGACCAAAACCAGTGAAAAAGCTTTGCATTTGAAACCCTAAGGGTTGTTGTTGTTCATCTAAATTATCTGCTATAAGAGCTCTATAAGGTTCCATTGCAGTATTGTTACCCACATCTAAAATCCATAATAAACCTGCTGCCATCCAAAGAGAGCTACTATAAGGAAATGCTAATAGTGTTAAACTACATAAAAGCGCCCCAATTAAGAAAAATGGTTTACGTCTCCCAAATCTAGGACTCCAGGTTTTATCACTTAAAGCTCCAATAATAGGTTGAACTAGCAAACCTGTTACTGGACCAGCAAGATGTAAGATTGGAATTTGATCTGGGCTAGCACCTAAAAAATCATAAATTGGAGTTACTGCACTTTGTTGTAAACCAAAACTGTATTGAATTCCAAAGAATCCTACATTCATATTTAAGATTTGCCAAAAGCTTAATTTTGGTTTTTTAATTTGCATCTTTTACTAATTTTTTTTCTACTATTTTTAGAAATTCTTTAAGGTTGCCTTTGTTTAAAAAAATTTCTCCTTTATTGTCTATAACAGGTAAAGTTAATGTATGTATAGAAATATTAGCTTTTTGTAGTTTAACTAACATTTCTTGTTCTTTCTTTTTGTTTATATCTATATCGTAATAAGTGAATTTAATTTTTTTTTCATTTAAAAAAGCTTTTGTGTCTATACAGCTATGACAACTATCACTACCATACACAATAATTTTACCTTTTTTTGCACTTATATCTTCTTGATACACTTCTTTTTCATTATTTTGACATGTTACTAACAAAAGAAAAATAATTACTAGATACTTCATTTTAAGTTTAAGTTTAGAATATAATTTATTTACGTATAAAAAGTTATGTTAGTATTTTAGTTTAAACAGATTATTTTTAAGTTTTATTAAAAAGAGCCAATATATATTATTGGCTCTTTTTTTAATTCAAATTAATAATAATCAACTTTTTATTAAAAGCTATATTGTAATGTCATTGTTGTTGAACGACCAGAAATTGTTCTTGCTGCAGCTAAACCTCCAGCGATATTTCCATTTCCTTCTACTTCTGTAACACCTATAGTATCAAATAAATTGTTAGCATTAACACTTAAAGATAAGCCTTTAGTTAAGCTAACTTTTGCAACTGCATTTATATAAGCATAACCAGGCATTACTAGATCGTTATCATCTTGTGCAAATGATTTAGATGTTCCTAGAATTGTAATTCCTAAAAGGTGTTGTCTGCTAGCTCCAAAAGAATATGTTGGTGCTAAATTGTATACAAAATCTGCTTGTCTTCTTGGTTTGTTCCCTTTATTTACACCTCCATCAATTTCTGCTTTTGTATAAGTTACAGAACCATTTAAAGAAAATGCTCCAAAATTATATGCAGATTCTACTTCTAAACCTAAAGCTTTAAAAGGGTTACCTACAGTTCTATTTAATTCGTTACTTATGCCTTCATCTGTATTACTTAAAAAACCTGTAACATTTAAAACACCATTATCTAATCTCTTTTTTAAACCAACCTCAAATTGTGAAATTTCATCAAATTGCACATCTCCTAATCCATCTGCACCATAATTATTTCTATCTGCAGCTCTTCCTGAGGCACCTTTACTATATCTTCCAAAAACAGCAGCTCCGTCATTAATTTTATAATTTAAACCTGCAGAGAAAGAAACAAAATTATAATCATCACTTATTGCTTGTCCTGGGTTACCAGCTATTGTTGGGATTGTTGATTCAAAAGGGCTAATAACACCATCACTGTTGTAATCAAAACCAATTAAGTCTCCATTTGCATCTACATTACTTAACTGACCAGAGTTAATAGTTCCGTTAACATTTACGTTTTCAAAACGAACGCTACCATCGAAGTTTAGTTTTTCAGATATTTTTGCATCAACACCAACATAAGGAGAATTTACATTATGTACTGTGTTGTATTTTCTTTGACAACAATTACCCCATACAGGCTGGCCAAATGAATAAGCACCTCCTTGAGAAAAACCTTCAAAAATACCTAATCTAGCTGTTCCACCTCCTGCAACTTCAGAAATAGCAGAGCTCCATTGCCATCCTATTTTAGTATTTTGAGTTGCTGAGAACATACCTAAAGTAACTCCAATATTATCATTAATTGATTTTGTAACTTTTACATCGCTAAAAAAGTTGCTTAAATCTTCGATAGTCACATCAAAATATCTAATATCTTGTGCTAATCCATTTGCTGGATTAAAAGGTGAGCCATCTTGAAAAGTTAAAGCACCTGTTGCACCAGAAGCACCTCTTACTAGAGCTTCTATATCTGCTACTGTACCTACATTTGCTGTAAATGGAGCATTCCATTGACCTGAATTATTTGAGTATCTTGCTTTTCCATTTACTTTCCAGTCATCACCTAAATCAAAAGAGAATTCTGCACCAACAGAAGCACTTACAGGGTTGTTACCACTTCTCATGTCGTTTTGTGTAGGATTTCCGTCATAAACACTGTATGTATTTTGAATATTTACAGAATGTGGAGAATCTGAAGTAATATCAAAGCCTGGAAGATTTCCAAAAGTAGGATTAGAGTTTGTACCTGTAAGACTTACTGGCATTGGCATATACATTACAGATCTATCATTTAAATATTTAAAATATGTACGTATATAACCGTTTTTAAATTCTTTTGTTAGGTTAGCTTTTAATTGTCCTCCTTTATTACCTTGATAACCTATATTTCTTGGACCTTCACCTACGCGCATAAAACCACCAATATGATAATATAAACCTTCTGCAATTGGAGTACCATATTCAAAGTCTAATCTACTCGTTTGAAAATCTAAACCATAAGTTGCACCAATAGTACCTCCTTCTGTTCTACCTGTCCTACTAATCATATTGATGATACCTGCAGGACCATTAGATGTTTGTGTTGAAGCAGAGCCTCCTCTGATAGCTTCTACTCTTCCAATATTATAGTCGATACGTAAGAAGTTATCTGCATTACCAAAAGATGTGTCTCCAAATAGCATAATAGGTAGTCCATCTTCTTGCAATTGTAAATATCTAGAACCACCTGATGAAACAGGTACACCACGTACGTTAAAGTTTGCATTACCTTCACCACCTGAAGATTCTGCTCGAATACCAGGAATACTTCTAAAAAGTTCTCCAGCTGATCTTGGTGATGCTTGTTCTATTTGTTTAATACCTACAGTAGAAACAGAAATACTAGATTCTATTTTAGACTTTGGGTTTACCACACCAGTAACAACAATTTCATCTAAAGATTGTGCATTTTCTTTTAAAATTATATCTAATTTTAAATTACCATTAATATTAATTTCTTTTTTAAAATTATCATAACCTATATAAGATGCGATAATTGTGTAAGTTCCGTTTGCAACATTCTTAATTTCGTAATTTCCGTCAAAATCTGTATTGGCACCCTGTGAAGTTTCTTTTAAAAGAATGTTTACTCCAGGAATCAAATTACCATCTTGATCTTTAACATTACCCGAAATTGTTGATTGTGCAAATGATGCAGCTGTAAATAGTGTAAGCACTATTAAAGCAACAATTTTAAAGTGTATTTGTTTTTTCATTATAAATGTGAATTTAATAAAAAGTTAATTGTTTTTTTGATAAATGTATAATCCTAAAGAAATTAATTGAGAAAAAAACAAATCGAAAACGTTTTCGAAAAACCGAAAACGTTTTCGATTTTGAAAATTTACTATATTTATGAGGTAAAAAAGTATATATTTACGTTAATAAAATTAAATCTACCTTGGTTACATTAAAACAAATTGCAGAAGAATTAGGTATTTCTGTAGCTACAGTTTCTAAAGCTTTAAAAGAGTATTCAGATGTCAGTAAAAGAACAAGAGTATTAGTTAGAGAAACAGCACATAGATTAAATTACAAACCAAATTCTTTTGCAGTTAATTTAAGAACTAAAGAATCTAAAACCATAGGTATTATTATACCTGAAATTGTTCACCACTTTTTTTCTAGTGTAATAAAGGGTATTGTTTCGCAAGCAGAGAAAAAAGGATATTTAGTAATTATGTTACAGTCTAATGAATCTTATGATTTAGAAAAAAAACAATTAGATTTATTAATAAGTAAGAGAGTAGATGGTATATTAATTTCTTTAGCAAACGGCACTGGAAATTTTGATCATATTAAAAATGTAATTTCGCAAGATATACCACTAGTAATGTTTGATAAAATTGCTAAAGTTGTAAATTGTTCTAAAGTTATTATTGATGATAGAAAAGCTGCTTATATGGCTACACAATACCTAATAAATATAGGTTGTAAAAAAATTGCCCATTTTAGAGGACCACTTTTGCCTCAGAATTCTATAGATAGGTTTTTAGGATACAAGCAAGCGTTATTAGATAATAACATTACATATGATTCTTCTTTAGTGTATATTAATGAGTGCAGTGATAAAAGTTTTGAAGAAGGTAAAAAGAACGCCAAACAATTATTAAAAGATCATAAAGATGTTGATGGTATTTTTATTAATACAGATTTGGTTGCTATTGGTGCAATGACTCTATTTTTAGAAAAAGGTATTAAAATACCAGAGCAAATAAATATTGTTGGATTTAGTAATTGGTTTATGTCTTCTGTAATTTCTCCTTCTTTAACAACTGTAGATCAACCAGGTTTTAAAATGGGAAAAAAAGCTTTCAAAATTTTATATAAAGAAATGATGGCTAAGAAAAAAAACAAAAACTTTGACTATAAACAAGTTGTTTTAGATACAGAATTAGTAATTAGAGACTCTACAAATAATTAGTTTTTTAAAAATCGAATATTTCTTTGCAAACCTGCAAACTTTGTTCTTTTTACTGCAGATTTTTTAAAGACTTTTTTAAACGTTTCTTCTGTAATTTCTTCCCAATCTTTTTTACTAAAATTTAATAGCTCTTCTTTAGGATGAAATAAAGACTCTTTATGAGGTTTTGAGAAACGATTCCAAGGACAAACATCTTGGCAAATATCGCAACCAAACATCCAATCATCCATTTTATCTTTAAATTGATTGGGGATGTTGTCTTTTAATTCGATAGTTAAATAAGAAATGCACTTACTACCATCTATTGTGTTATTTGGTAAAATGGCTTCTGTTGGGCAAGCATCTATACATTTAGTGCAAGTACCACAATGATTTGTGGTTGTTGGATGGTCATAATCTAATTCTAAATCAATAATTAATTCAGCTAGAAAGAAATAAGATCCTTTTTGTTTTTGAATCAGTAGAGAGTGTTTGCCATTAAAACCCAAACCAGCTTTTTCTGCCCAAGCACGTTCTAAAACAGGTGCAGAATCTACAAAACAACGACCAGAAACTTCTCCTATTTCATCATTTATACTTTGTAGTAATTCTCGAAGTTTTGTTTTAATAATATGATGATAATCTTCACCATAAGCATATTTTGATATTTTATAACTATCAGAGTTTTGTTCTTCTTTAGGGTAATAATTAAATGAAAGAGAAATCACTGATTTTGCATCATCTACCAATAAACGTGGATCTAAGCGTTTGTCAAAATGATTTTCTAGATATTGCATTTTGCCTTGAAAACCATTTTTTAGCCATTCTTCTAATCTTGGGGCTTCCTCTTCTAGAAACTCAGCTTTGGCTATACCACAATCTAAAAAACCCAAACGTTTGGCTTCTTTTTTAATAAATTGTGAGTAATATTTTTTCATGATAGGAGCAAAATTAAGAAACAATTGTATCTTGTTTCACAAATATTTAAGAATTACGAGTAACAATTGGTTTATGTTTGCGTCTATCAATAAAAACCAACCTATGCAAAAACTATTTTCTCTGTTTGTTTTGTTTTTCAGTATTGCTATTACAGCGCAAGTAAAAGGAAAAATTACAGATATAAAAAATGAGCCACTTTCTTTTGTTAGTATTTATCTTAATGGTACTGTAACAGGTACAACTTCTAACGATAATGGTAATTATGTTTTAGAGATAAATAAAATAGGAACCTACAGTATTGTGTTTCAATATTTAGGATATAAAACACTTAAAAAAGAAGTAAAGATTAACAGTCTTCCTTTTGAATTAAATGTAGTTTTAGAAGAAGAAAAAGTAGAGTTGGCAGAATTTTCTATTTCTACAAAAGACAATCCAGCAAATAGAATAATAAGAAATGTAATTGCTAACAAAGAAAAAAACACCAATAAATTTGCGAACTATAAGGCTAAGTTTTATTCTAGAGGTTTGTACAGAATAAAAGACGCTCCAGAAAAATTTATGGGTCAAAATATGGGCGATTTTGGTGGAGGTCTAGATTCTACTAGAAGTGGTATTATTTACCTTTCTGAAACGGTTTCTGAAATAAAATTTCAAAAAAAGCCTAAAAAATTTAAAGAAAAGATAATTGCTTCTAAAGTTTCAGGACGAGATAATGGTATAAGCTTTAATAGGGCAGAAGACGCAAATATTAATTTTTATGAAAATAGCGTGGAGTTTGGTAATGATTTAATTTCTCCTATTTCTACAAATGCATTCTCCTATTATAACTTTAAATTAGTTGGAACTTTTTATGATAAAAACGGAAAATTAATCAATAAAATAAAAGCGACTCCAAAAAGAAAAAACGATCGTGTTTTTGATGGAGATATTTATATTGTAGAAGATGATTGGGCTTTGTATGGAGTTGATGTTTCTGTGACTGGTGCCCAAGTTAACATACCTTTAGTTGATGTTTTAAAATTAAAACAAAACTATAATTATGCTAATGAAAATGATGCATGGGTTTTAATAAGTCAGAGTATAGATTTTAAAGTAAATTTCTTTGGGTTTAAATTTAATGGCCGTTTTTCGTCTGCTTATTCTGAGTATGATTTTACTCCTGATTTTAAAGAAAAAACCTTTACAAACGAGGTGTTAACTTTTGAAGATAAAGCTACAGAAAAAGATAGTGTGTATTGGAATAATTTAAGACCTGTACCACTAACTCCAGAAGAAGTAAAAGATTATAAAATAAAAGACAGTATTAAAGTGGTTAGAGAATCTAAAACTTATTTAGATTCTGTAAATAAAATTCAAAATAAATTTAATCTTGTGGCTCCTTTAACAGGGTATACTTACAGAAACTCTTATGATAAATGGTCTTTAAGTTTTAAAGGTTTAATAGATGAGTTAAGTTTTAATACGGTTCAGGGTTTTAATGCATCTTTAGGGTTTAGTTATTTTAAACAAGAAAATGATAAAGGTAAATGGTGGAGTGTAGGTGCTGATGTTAATTATGGTTTATCTGATAAAAGAGCAAGACCAACTTTTTATTTTAGTAAAAAATGGGACAACATTTCTAGACCAAGAATGACTATTTCTGGTGGTGTTACCATAAATCAGTTTAACAATAGAGAGCCTATTTTAAAATTAAATAACACGATTAGTTCTTTATTATATAGGCAAAATTATATGAAGATTTATGAAAAAACCTTTGGTAGAATTGCATATTCAGAAGAAATAAGTAATGGGTTTTACTTTTCAACATCTTTAGAATATGCCAAAAGAACACCATTATTTAACACAACAAACTATTCTTTTGCTGCACAAAGTTCTAATGATCCTTTTACTTCTAACAATCCATTAGATAAAAACGATTATACAAATGCAGCATTTACTGAGCATAATATTGCAACTTTAAATATTGGAACACGTTTTGTTTTTGGACAAAAATACTTGTCTTATCCTAATAGAAAAGTAAATATTGGTAATAGTAAATACCCAAGTTTAAGTCTTAATTACATTAAAAGATTTGGTGCAAGCGACAGTAGTTTAAATTCTGATGTATTTATCGCAAATATTAGACAATATTTAGATGTTGGTAACTATGGAGACTTTATGTATAGTATTAGAGGTGGCGCTTTTTTAAAGAAAAAGAATATTGCTTTTATGGATAATCTTCAAGCCAATGGAAATCAATTATTATTTCCTATTGATAGAGAATTAAATAGCTTTAATTTGCTAGAATATTATAAATATTATACAAATGATAAGTATGCAGAGTTGCATACAGAGTATAATTTTAAAGGATTTATTTTAGGTAAAGTTCCGTTAATTAATAAATTAAATTTTCATTTAGTTACAGGAGCAAAAGTGCTTTTTATGGCTGATAAAAATCCATACTCAGAATATTCAATTGGTTTAAGTAACTTGGGCTTTGGTAAATGGAGGTTCTTAAGATTTGAGTATGTTAGAGCTAATTATGGTGGTGTTACAGAAGATGGTTTTGTGTTTAGACTTAGTTTATTTGAATAATTAATCTATGAATATTAAGGTTTTGTTTTTTGGAATTACAACAGATTTAACTGGTGAACAAGAAGTTGTTTTACAAGTAAATGAGGAACTTTCTATAAATGACTTTAAATCTATTTTAAAAGAAAAATATAGCAACTTAGAACATTTAGATACTTACGCTTTAGCTGTTAACGAAGCATATGTAAGTTATGATATTTTTCTAAAACCTAATGATGTTGTAGCAATTATTCCACCAGTTTCTGGAGGTTAATTATCTTAAATATTTTTTATCTACATAAAAAGTACCAAAAGGTATTATTGCACAAAGTAAGATTATTGTAAAAGATTTAGAATCCCATTTCATTTCTTTTCTTAATACAATTGCTAAGACAATATATAGCATAAAAAGAATTCCATGTGGCATTCCTAACATTTTTACATAGGCTTCATTACCTTGTAAGTATTTTATTGGAGTTGCAATAAAAAGTAATAATAAGTAAGAAACACCTTCTAAAAAACTAATGATTCTAAATGCAGTTTTCATATTCTAAATCAAAAAAATAAATTGTGACAAAGATACGTGCTGAATTGTTATTTTTGCGTTAATATGATAAGAACTTCTATAAAAATATCATCCCAAAAATTAGATGTAAAAGAATGCTATTCTTTTGTAGAAGATGATGCATGTGGAGGTATAACAGCATTTATTGGTACTGTTAGAAATGACACACAAGGCAAAGAGGTACTTCAGCTAGATTTTTCTACGTATAAACCAATGGCAATTAAAGAAATGCAAAAAATTGCTGACAAAGCATTAGAGAAATTTGATATTAAAAAAATTGCCATTCATCATGCAGAGGGTATGTTACAAATAGGTGATATACCAGTAATTATTACTGTTTCTGCAAAGCACAGAAAAGCTGCATTTTTAGCTTGTGAATTTGCTATAGATACTTTAAAAGAAACTGTACCAATTTGGAAAAAAGAATATTTTTCTGATGGTGAAGTTTGGGTAAATGCACATCCTTAGTTGTTAGATTGCAGACGGTATTTATTTGTAATTAAGAAATATTGTCATTTTTGCTAACTGCTAACTGCTAACTGCTAACTGCTAACTGCTAACTGTCTTTCTGCTTTGCATCCAAAGATAAAATTGTAAACCAAATAAAATGGCTCCAGACATTAAATGTATTGCTTGGGTTCCAAGAGGTATATCAGCATAATACATTAAAATACCAGTAATGGTTTCTAGAAAGATTAAGAATACAATCCAATTCACCAATTTGTACCCTAAATTTTTTACTTGATTTAAGTAAAACAAACCTAAATTAACTAAAATAATAGCTATTGTAAATGATCTATGAAAGTAAAATTTCCAGTTAGGATCCATTAAGCTATAATTTTTATTTTCGAATCCAAATATTTTTACTTGCTCATCTATAAATTGTCTTACCTGTGTTCCCATAGCAATTTGTATAAGAGAGAATATAACAGAGACAATGAGTAGTTTATTAAATAACACGTTGTAATTGTAGCTTTTTTGAGGTGATATACTATATTTTAATCGTAATAAAAGCGCAATAATTATTAAACCAACCACCATATGAATAGTAATTGTAGTTGGTGTTAAATTACTATCAACAACTGTTTTTCCTAACCATGCTTCAAATAACATTAAAAAGAAAGCGCCAAAAGCTAGAAGGGTTATGCTTTTTTTTTCTTTCCAATATTTAGTTGATGCATAAATAAGAAACAGAAAAACAAAACCAGCTAAAACAGAAACCAATCTGTTTATATACTCTGTCCAAGTATGAAATTTGTTGAAAATAGCATAATCATGCTTCGTGTATTTACTCCAATTTTTAGCATTAAATTCAGAAGAGGTTGTTACATCTTTGTCAGCTACAAAAAGTACTTCGTCTTTTACAATAATATAACCTTTTTTAAAGGTAGTATTTGGTTTCCAAGTAATTTGTTCTTCTGATGTAGGCGGTATATAATAACCAAAACATTTAGGCCAATCAGGACACCCCATTCCTGAACCAGTCATTCTAACAATAGAACCCGCTAGAAAGATTAAATAAACAGAAATAATGGCAATATTTACAATTTTAGGAAACTTTTGCTTCATTGTATTTATATCTTTTTGCAAAAATACGTCAAAAAAAATCGGCTTAAAATTCAATATTATTAGAAGTTGTTATTTAGAATTATAAAAAATAAAAAACCAGTTTTGTTTAACTTTTCTAAATGTTACTTTTTGTGACATAAATATTGAAGAGCTTATTTTTTTAATAAAAAAAAGTTTTTAATACTTAATTTTAAGAATGTCAATAGTCATAGTGGTTTCAAAGAAATAGCTATTTTAAAAAACTGATTAACAGATGTTTATGTAACTGTTAAAATTTTATCATATTCGTAATTTTTAGAATTTTGTTAAAAACTTCAAGGGATTTGTGAATAAGTAGGTCTTTCTTTTTGGTTTAAAAATTTCAATCTTTGTAAGGCTCGTTCTTAACGATAAATTAACATTTACTAACGCAAAATTTTTAAAAATAATGGCTCAACAAGAACCAATTTTACAACCAAATGACAACAGATTTGTAATTTTTCCAATTCAACATAACGATTTATGGGAATGGTATAAAAAACAACAGGCCTGTTTTTGGACGGCTGAAGAAATTGATTTGCATTCTGATATTGTAGATTGGACTACAAAATTAACAGATGATGAACGTTATTTTATTAAGCATATATTAGCTTTTTTTGCTGCCTCTGATGGTATTGTTAATGAAAATTTAGCAGAGAACTTTGTAAATGAAGTTCAATATTCTGAAGCAAAATTTTTCTATGGTTTCCAGATTATGATGGAAAACATTCACTCAGAAACATATTCTCTATTAATAGATACTTACGTAAAAGACGAAGTAGAAAAAGATAGATTGTTTAGAGCAATTGAAGTTTTTCCAGCAATTAAGAAAAAAGCAGAATGGGCACTAAAATGGATAGAGTCTGATTCTTTTGCAGAGCGTTTAATTGCTTTTGCAGCAGTAGAAGGTATTTTCTTCTCTGGAGCATTTTGTTCTATTTTCTGGTTAAAGAAAAGAGGTTTATTACCTGGTTTAACTTTTTCTAACGAGTTAATTTCAAGAGATGAAGGAATGCACTGTGATTTTGCTGTTCACTTACACAACAATCACATTGTAAATAGAGTATCTAAAGACAGAATTAAAGAAATTATTGTTGATGCTTTAAATATTGAGCGTGAGTTTATTACAGAGTCTTTACCTGTAAGTTTAATTGGTATGAATGCTAAATTAATGACTCAGTATTTAGAATTTGTTACAGACAGATTATTGTTAGAGTTTGGTTGTGAGAAAGTTTATGACGCAACAAACCCTTTTGATTTTATGGAAATGATTTCTTTAGAAGGGAAAACTAATTTCTTCGAGAAAAGAGTTTCTGAGTACCAAAAAGCAGGTGTTAAATCTGGTGGTACAGGAAGCATTAGTTTCGATTCAGATTTTTAACCTATAGTTTTTACAAAAACTTAAGTTTCAAAATATATTTCTGAGTAACATCAGAAACAATTATAAAATCAGCTGTCAAAAAGTGGATGTTTTGGTGGCTAAACAAACGACTATTAAAATAAAACAAGTAAACCAATGTATGTAGTAAAAAGAAATGGCAGAAAAGAGCCTGTGATGTTCGACAAAATCACAGCAAGAGTAAAAAAAATGTGTTATGGATTAAACAAAATAGTTGATCCTGTAAAAGTTGCAATGCGAGTAATTGAAGGATTATATGATGGTGTAACCACTTCAGAGTTAGATAACTTAGCTGCAGAAACTGCTGCTACTATGACTACTGCACATCCAGATTATGCACGTTTAGCTGCAAGAATTGCTGTTTCTAACTTACATAAAAATACAAAGAAGTCGTTTGCAGAAACAATGGACGATTTATACACATATGTAAATCCACGTACAGGAAAAAAATCTCCATTATTAGCAGATGATGTTTATGAAATTATCCAAGAAAATAGAGATAAATTAGATTCTACTATTATTTACAATAGAGATTTTAACTACGATTACTTTGGTTTTAAAACATTAGAACGTTCATATTTATTAAAATTGAATGGTCAAATTGTAGAGCGTCCACAACACATGTTAATGCGTGTTTCTATTGGTATCCACAAGTCAGATATAGACGAAGCTATTGCTACATACGAGTTAATGAGTAAAAAATATTTTACACATGCAACACCTACTTTGTTTAATGCTGGTACACCAAAACCTCAAATGTCTTCTTGTTTTTTATTACAAATGCAAGATGATAGCATAGAAGGTATTTATGATACATTAAAGCAAACTGCTAAGATTTCTCAATCTGCAGGAGGTATAGGTTTATCTATTCATAATATTAGAGCTACAGGTAGTTACATAGCTGGTACAAATGGTACAAGTAATGGTATAGTACCAATGTTACGTGTATTTAATGATACAGCACGTTATGTAGATCAAGGAGGAGGAAAGCGTAAAGGATCTTTTGCAATGTATTTAGAGCCTTGGCATGCAGATATTTTTGACTTTTTAGATTTAAAAAAGAACCATGGTAAAGAAGAAATGCGTGCTAGAGATTTATTCTATGCAATGTGGATTTCAGATTTATTTATGAAACGTGTACAAGAAGATGGTGAGTGGACGTTAATGTGTCCTCATGAGTGTCCTCATTTATATGATACTTATGGTGAAGAATTTGAGCGTTTGTACACGAGTTACGAAGCAGCTGGTAAAGGAAGAAAAACCATTAAAGCTCGTGAATTATGGGAGAAAATATTAGAATCTCAAATTGAGACTGGTACTCCTTACATGTTATACAAAGATGCTGTAAACCGTAAAACAAATCAGAAAAATTTAGGTACAATTCGTTCTTCTAACTTATGTACTGAAATTATGGAGTACACTGCAAAAGACGAGGTTGCTGTATGTAACTTAGCTTCGATTGCATTACCTATGTTTGTTTCTGAAAAAGAAAATGGAGAAAAGTATTTTAATCATAAAAAATTATTTGATGTAACTAAAAAAGTTACACGTAATTTAGATACAGTGATAGACATGAACTTCTATCCTGTTAAAGAAGCAGAAAACTCTAACTTTAGACACAGACCAGTAGGTTTAGGTATACAAGGTTTAGCAGATACATTTATTAATTTACGTTTACCATTTACTTCAGAAGAAGCTAAAAAGTTAAATCAAGAAATTTTTGAAACTATGTACTTTGCTGCAGTAACTTCTTCTATGGAGATTGCTAAAGCAAAAGGACCTTATTCTACTTTTAAAGGTTCACCAATGGCAGAAGGTGAGTTTCAGTTCAACATGTGGGGTGTAAATGATGATGAATTAAGTGGACGTTGGGATTGGGCTAAATTACGTAAAAATGTAATGAAGCATGGAGTTAGAAACTCTTTACTAGTAGCACCTATGCCAACAGCATCTACTTCTCAAATATTAGGAAATAACGAAGCTTTTGAACCATATACTTCTAATATTTATACAAGAAGAGTTTTATCTGGTGAGTTTATTGTAGTAAACAAACACTTATTAGAAGACTTAGTAGAATTAGGTTTGTGGGATAATGATATGAAAGAAAACATTATGCGTGCAAATGGTTCTATACAACACATAGAAGAGATTCCTGCTGATTTAAGAGAATTATACAAAACAGTTTGGGAAATGAGTATGAAAGATATTATTGATATGGCTCGTCACAGAGGTTATTTCATAGATCAATCTCAATCTTTAAACTTGTTTATGAATGATCCTGATTATGGTAAATTAACTTCTATGCATTTCTATGCTTGGAAATCAGGTTTAAAAACGGGTATGTATTATCTAAGAACAAAATCTGCTGTAAATGCAAAACAATTTACATTAAATGTTCAAAAGAAAAATCAACCAGAAGCAGAAGAAAAGCCAATGAGTGCTGCAGAATTTAAAGCAATGGTAGAAGCATCTAAAAATGCAGGACCAGACGATTGTTTAATGTGTGGTTCTTAAACCAAACTTTATAAATTAATAGTTCAAAAAAAAAAGAGAAGCAATTTGCTTCTCTTTTTTATTTATATAATAAGTATTTTATTTCTTACTTACAGGAACACTAATTACAGTATTTCCCCAACCTAAAAGCATAGTTGTATTGTCTTCTTCTTCACCATCAAACATAATAGAAAAAGCTTCTATTGGTTCTTCAGCAGTAGAAACATTTGCAGTTATACGAACCACATCTTCTTCTTGATTGTAAAAGTAAGAGCCCCAAATATTTTTTTGATTACTTAAAATAACTGTCCAATTCTCTCCATTAGGTATCGTAAATAAAGAGTAAGTTCCTGCAGAAACTTCTTCGTCACCAAAAGTTACATCACTGTAAAAAGTGATTTCTGGAGCTTCATTTGCTCCAGTTCTCCAAACTTTTCCTTCTGGAGCTAATTTATCTAAAGAGCGTCCTTTTAATTGTGGTCTACTGTAAATTACTTTTACCATTTTATCTGCATTTCTCCAATTAGATGGGTAAGCAGCAGCATCCATTGGACTGACATCCATTTTAGGAAATTTTTGAGCCTGAGCATCAAAATTGATAAACAATGTTGCTCCTAAAATGCATACGAATAAGAATATTTTTTTCATAATGAATTGATTAAGTTTATGTTCTTCAAATTTAGAAAATACAAAATAGTAAGATTCCTAATTTTGTGTTAAGAAATTAATGGCAGTTACAATCTGTATTGCAGCCTTTATTTTTTTTAGGGTTAAAAAAATACTTTTTAACAATGTAAAAAACAGCTAAAAAAACGAGTATGTAAACTACTATTTGTTGCATTAGCTTAAAATTTGAAATGTTATAAATGAAGCAACATAGGCTAAAAGTCCCATAGAAAATAACTGAATCAAAGGCCATTTCCAACTTCTAGTTTCTTTTTTAACTATTGCTAATGTTGCCATACATTGCATTGCAAATGCATAAAATATTAATAAAGACATACCAACAGGTAGTGTAAACATTTTGTCTCCAGTTCTAGGATTTATTTCAGATGCCATTCTTTGTTTTATAGTTGATGTGTCATCATCATCTGCAGCAACACTATAAATCGTTGCTAAAGTACCTACAAAAACTTCACGTGCAGCAAAAGAAGTAATAAGAGCGATACCAATTTTCCAATCATATCCTAAAGGTCTAATAACTGGTTCTATGGTTTTTCCTAAAATACCTATATAAGAGTTTTCTAATTTTGCAGAAGCTATTTTTTGGCCTAATTCTTCTTCATTTAAATTTTGATTTACAGTATTTTCTGTAACCTGTTTTTCAGCATTTTTAAAATCATTACCTCCATTTGATGCTAAAAACCATAGCACAATAGAAAGTGCTAAAATTATTTTTCCTGCACCTAAAACAAAGGCTTTTGTTTTTTCTACAACTTCAAAAAATACATTTTTTAAAGAAGGCAGTTTATAATCTGGCATTTCAACAACAAAAAATGATTTTGATTTAATGTTTAAAGTCTTGTGCAAAAGATAAGCAGCTATTACTGCAGATGCAAAACCAAGCGCATATAATAAAAGTAGTACTAAGCCTTGTAAGTTTAGAAAACCAATTATTTTTTTATCAGGTATTACCAAAGCAATTAAAATGGCATATACAGGTAATCTTGCAGAACAAGTGGTAAAAGGCGTAACTAGAATGGTTATTAAACGCTCTTTCCAACTCCCAATGGTTCTAGTAGCCATAATTGCAGGAATTGCACATGCTGTTCCAGAAATCAATGGAATAACACTTTTACCATTCATACCAAATCGTCTCATAATTTTATCCATTAAAAAAACGACTCTACTCATGTAGCCAGTTTCTTCTAAAACAGCAATAAATAAAAATAATATGGCAATTTGTGGTATAAAAATAATAACTCCTCCAATACCTGGTATAATACCTTCTGCTAGTAAATCTGTAAATACACCAGGAGATAATGTGTTTTTTACGGTGTCAGCTAATTGAGCAAAAGTTGCATCTATAAAATCCATAGGGATACTTGCCCAATCAAAAATAGATTGAAAAATAAGCAATAGAAGTACCACAAAAATTAAGTAGCCAAAAATTTTGTGAGTAAAAACTTTATCTAATTTACTTCTTAAATCTGTAGCTTTAGATTTATCTACTAAATAAGTTTTCTTTAAGATTTTATTAATTTCTTGATACCTATAAATGGTTTCTTTATGTTGGTATTTCTTTAGTTTAGAGATGTCTTTTTGAAAAGCGATTAGTTTTTCTTTTTCTTCACTTGTTATAGTATCTGGAAAGTTATTTTGGGTTACCATTAACCATAATTCGTATAAAGAATAATTAGCGCTAATTTGTTTTAAACTCTCAAAATAATCTGGATCTATTTTAGAATTAATACCACATAAAGGTGATGCTTTAGCAGCAATATGACAACGAATTAAGGCTTCTTTTACCTCTTGTATTCCTTCGTTTTTTCTTGCACTTATTAATACTACTTCTGTGTTTAATTCTTTTGCTAATAAAGATAAATCAATGGTTATTCCTTTTTTAGACATTTGATCTACCATGTTTATGGCCAAAACAGTTGGTATTTCTAAATCTTTAATTTGAGAAAATAAGAGTAAATTTCTTTTTAAATTTTCTATATCTGCAACTACTAAAATAACATCAGGTGAAGCCTCTATATCTTTATTTAATAACGTTTTTAAAACAATACTTTCATCTAAAGAAGTTGGGTTTATACTGTAGGTGCCAGGTAAATCTATAATTGTAGCTTGATGTGAGGCAGATAATTTAGATATACCTTGTTTTTTATCTACAGTAACCCCAGGATAATTACCTACTTTTTGGTTTAAACCTGTAAGTTGATTAAAAAGCGAAGTTTTACCTGTATTTGGATTACCAATTAAAGCAACCTTAATCGAATTTTGAGCCATTAATTATTCGCTTTTTAAAATTTTTATTTGGATTGCAGTTTCTTTTCTAATGGCTAAATGACTTCCATTAACGCAAATGTACAAAGGGTCTTTAAGAGGTGCTATTTGAACAAGCTTAATTTCTGCTCCTGGCAAACAACCCATTTCTAATAATTTAAGCGGAATCAAATCTAAAGATTCTTCAGAAATATAACCTACTTCTCCAATTTGTAAAGTTGCAATTGTGCTCAAATAATTAGTAATTTACATTATTAAACAAAGATAAGTGTTTAGAATGATTCTAAACAATTTATTTTGAAGCATATTCTTCTTTTAACAAAATCATATCTTCTTTTAGTTTTTCCATATCTTTTTTGTCTGTACCATCATAAAAGCCACGAATTCGTCTTTCTTTATCGACCAAAATAAATTGTTCTGTATGGATAAAATCATCTTCACCTCCATCACCTTCTTCAATTACAGCCATGTAGCTTTTTCTTGCTAATTCGTAAATATGTTTTTTAGGGCCTGTAGTAACATTCCATTTGCCATCAATCACTCCTTTTTCATCAGCGTATTTTCGTAATACAGGTACACTATCCATTACAGGAGTTACAGAGTGTGATAAGAACATAATATCATCATCATTTTTATAATATTCTTGTAGCTCGTTCATATTATATGCCATAGCAATACAGATATTGGTACATCTTGTAAAAAAGAAATCTGCTATGTAAATTTTATTTTCATAATTTTTTTGAGTGATAGTTTTTCCATTCTGATTAGTTAGTTTAAAATCAGCTATTTTGTGGTCTTTAGTGATGTGTTTAATAGATTCATGCACCAAACTTGGGTTTACGTCTATAGGATTGTAGACTTTTAATTTTTTATCAACCTTTAATAAATGATAAAAAACAGGTAAAGAAATTGCTGAAAAAACAATTAAAAAAATTAAAAGAGATTTACTTTTCTTAAAGAAGCTAACATCCATATGAATAGAATTTATGCAAATTTACTCCATACTAATTTCTTAGAAAAGAAGCTGGGTTTAAAAAAGCTCTAAAATCTTTGTTAAAAAGAAAAATCTAAATGTGTTTACTCTTTTTAAACTCTTCGTAAAAACGTACATTTGTGCGTTTTATAATTTATGATTTAACGCTGAATGGAAATATTAATAAAAGCATCACAATTTATTTTAAGCTTATCGTTACTAATTGTTTTACACGAATTAGGACACTTTATACCCGCAAAACTTTTTAAAACCAGAGTAGAGAAGTTCTACTTATTTTTTGATTATAAATTTTCTTTAATTAAAAAGAAAGTAGGAGAAACTGTTTACGGAATTGGTTGGATTCCTTTAGGAGGTTATGTAAAAATCTCTGGAATGATAGACGAAAGTATGGATAAAGAACAGTTACAACAACCTATTCAACCTTGGGAGTTTAGAGCAAAACCAGCTTGGCAACGTTTAATCATAATGTTGGGTGGTGTATTTGTAAATTTTGTTTTAGGTATTTTTATTTACATTATGCTAATGTGGGCTTATGGAGAGCAATATTTACCAAACGAAAGTTTAAAAGATGGAGTTTGGGTTCAAGATTCTTTAGCATCAAATTTAGGCTTAGAAACAGGAGATAGAATTTTAACTGTTGATGGTAATAAAGTAGAAAAATTTTCAGCATTAACGTTAGAGTTTATTAATGGCTCTAACTACCAAATAGAAAGAAATGGAGAAGTTATAGAGAAAGAAATTCCTACCAACTTTATTTCACAACTAATGGATAGAGGTAAAGATGCTGGTCCATTATTATATCCTAGATATCCATTTACAATTGGGCAAATTTCTAAAGATTCTCCTAATTTTAATTCCCAATTAAAGGTAAAAGATATTATAACTAGCATTAATGGTAATAAAATGGATTACTATGATGAAGCTGAAGCTATTTTAGCAAACTATAAAGGAGAAAAAGTTTCTGCTACAGTTTTAAGAGGAAATGAAACCAAAACTATAGATTTACAAGTAACCAATGAGGGTAAAATAGGGGTTGTATTTTCTACAATATCTTTTAAAGATTTAGAAAAATTAGGTTATTATACTTTAGCAAATAAAGAATATAGTTTTTTAGAATCAATACCTGCAGGATGGAACAAGTCTTGGAAAACCTTAACAGATTACGTTAAGCAATTAAAGAAAATTTTTAACCCAAGTACAGGTGCTTATAAAGGTTTAGGTGGTTTTATTTCTATAGGAAGTATTTTTCCTGATGAATGGAGTGCTCAATCTTTTTGGAACATTACAGCCTTTTTATCAATCATGTTAGGTTTTATGAACTTATTACCAATACCAGCTTTAGATGGAGGTCATGTAGTGTTTACTCTTTGGGAAATGATAACAGGTAAAAAACCTGGAGATAAGTTTTTAGAATACGCACAAGTAACTGGCTTTATAATTTTAATAGCCTTGTTGTTATTTGCTAATGGTAATGATATTTTTAGGCTATTTAATTAAATCTTTAAAGACACTTTAAAGTGTTTTAACCAAGTATAATCTGTACTGCATTGTGTACATTCGTAAGATTTAGAACCAGGAATTAATTTAACAAAAGGTTTTCTTTTGAGAAGGGTTCTAGAGGATGAATTACAGTTGGGACAGATCATTTTTAAGGGTAATAGAATATTAAATGTAGTGAAAAAAAATTAAACTCTTAATTTTTAAATAATTATAATAAAAAAAACCTCGAATTTTCGAGGCTTTTTTTAAAAATTAAAAGATCGATTTATAATAGCAAACCAAGTATACTGTGTGTTACATTTATCACAAGAGTAAGTTTTTGTGCCTGGTATTAGTCTTATAAATTGTTTTCTTTTCATTCTGTGCCTAGACACAGATTTGCATCGTGGACACTTTTTCATATGCTGATAATATTTGTTTAGTTATTGTAAATATAATAAAATCAATCTATTATAAATTTTTAAAAGCATATTTTTATATAAATTTAAAAAAAGTGATTGCTTTATTTTACTAAGTAAAAAAAAAATAAAGTGTTTTTGAGAAAAAGAAAAAAGTTTAATTGATTTTGGTTTTTTCTAGGGCTTTATTATTTTTCCAATCAATCCATTTTTGGCCTTTAATTCTACGCATTACATTATCTATAGAACGCATCACAAAAACATTATAGATAGCTTTACCAAGATTTTTAGGATTTCTTGCTATAGCTCTTAAACTCATAGAAAAACCAGGAGTAATATATTTCATATAATGCCAATAACCTTCAGGCATATATAATACATTACCATGTTCTAAATTTGTAATATACCCTTTTGCATTTTTTAAAGCTGGCCATTTATTAAAATCTGGATTAGAAAAATCGATATCTTCTCTTGTAATTAATGAATAAGGAATTTTATATAAATGCTTATTTTGTTGCTGGTCAAATAAAATGACTTGTTTCTTACCTTCAAAATGAAAATGAAAAATATTAGCTAAATCAATATCATAATGCATAAAAGTATACGAATCTGTACCACCAAAAAAAAGCATTGGTAATCCTTTCATTAAACGTAAGCCAAAGTCTGGATAAGAAAAGTCTTTTTGTAAAATAGGAACTTCTTTTAAAATATTCCATAAAAAAATCCTGAATTTAGTAGGTTCTCTTTTTAAAAGATCTACATATTCAGACATTTTCATTTTTGCATGAGGCTCATTAAAGCCATCTTTATAGTCTACAGGTCTATCATCATATAGAGGTACTATTTTATCACCTGCAACCTCTTTCATATAATCTAAGTTCCACTTTTTATATGCAGGCCAATCTTCTATAAAACGCTCAATAACCACAGGCTTTTGAGGTTTAAAATAATTTTGTAAAAATTCTTCTTTAGTAATAGTAGCTACCCTATCAATTTGTGATAAATTTAAACTCATATGCAATAGAAATAATCACAAAAATAAGAAATCAATAGGAAAAGATAAAAATCTAAAAAGAATATCGTAAGCCAAATAAAACATTACTTTCTGGCATTGGTACAAAACCAGTTTCTATAAACTCTGCATTAAATATATTGTTTGCTGTAACTGTAAAATCAAACTTATTAAAGTTAAAGATGATAGATGCATCCCAAACATTATAACTTTGTCCATCAGTTCTTTCTGCATGTTTATAAATGATGTTCTGACTTACATTTTTAAACAATTGTGTTCTTAATCTAGTCGTAAAATGATGTTTTAAAGTATTTAATCTGTAACGTGATAAATCTCTGTCTTGATCTTTTATATTGTCTTCTAAAAAAGTATAACCCACTGCTAAAGATTGGTTATAATCTTTTATTTTAAACGTATAATTTGCATCAAACTCAAAACCTTTAGTATTTACTTCTGCAATATTTGTAGCTTCAAATTTAGTTGCAGTAGTGTTTGGTCTAATAAAATCGATTAAATTATCTGCATCTCTGTTAAAAACAGAAACTGTAGCATAAAAGTTATTTGTATTATATTTTAATCCTAATTCTTGTGCAAGTGCTTCTTCTGGTTTTAAGTTAGGATTACCAGTAGTACTAGAGTCATTGTAATATAAATCTGTATAGGTTGGTATTCTATAAGTGTATCCAATATTTCCATAAGCTCTAAAGTTATCAGAAACTTTATAGCCAATATCTAAACCTGGGAAAGCATGAAATTTAAAATCAGAAAAATAAGTAACAGCTACACCAGGAGTAATATCAAAATTACCTGTTTTAAAACGATGTTCTAAAAATAGGTTTACCATAGTTCTATTTCTATCTCCTAAGTTATTACTGCTAATTGAAACTCTAGAAATGTCTAACCCAAAACCTGTAACTCCTAAACTAGAAGTATAAGATGCATTAGCTTCTGCACCAACTTTATTAGTAATGTGTAAATTTCTATAAAATGATGGATTATCTCTCTGTAATAAAAAGATATCTTGACCTCTTCTCCAATAAAGTCTTGGTGTTATTTTAAATTTTTCTGATTGAAAAGTAGTAGAAATACCTAATAAGCTGTTTTGCGTTTCTTCATACTCATTTAAACCAAAGCTTGGTGGAGTATAAAAATTTTGTGCACCAAACTTTCTATCGAAAAAAGTTGCAATTACATTAATAGGTTGTTTTTGTTTATTAAAGGTTCCTTTAAAAAAGTAGTTGTAATTTTCGTAATCAGAATTTGTTCTATAACCATCTGAGGTTAACGTTCCAATATGTGCAATAATAGTGGTGTTTTCTGTTTCTTTACCAAAAGTTACAGAACCATTTAATTGACCAAAAGAACCTGCTTCTATATTGGCAGAAACAGTACTATTTAATTTCTTTTTTGTTACAATATTAATTGCACCAGTAAATGCATTTTGACCAAAAATTCTTGCTGCTGGCCCTTTCACAATCTCAATTCTTTCTATAACTTCAATTGGTAATGCAGCATTTAATGTGTGATGACCTGTTTGTGCATCGTCCATTTTAATACCATCTATAAGTAATAAAGTTTGGTCAAAACCACCACCTCTAATATATAAATCTGCTTGACTACCAGCTGTACCTCTTCTTCTAATATCTACACCTGCAACTTGTTGTAACAATTCAGCTACGTTTGTGGCAGCACTTTTTTTAATGATGTCTGCAGTAATAATTTGTATGGTTCTTGCATTCTCTTTAAAAGGAACATCTATTCTTGTAGATTTTATTAATACAGTATCTAACTCTTGTCTAGTTTGTGTTTGTTGTGCAATAATAGATGAAGTAGCTACTAATAAAAGAGTAAAAGCAAATCTTAATTTTAACATTTTGATTGAATTTTTAAGAGTGTAAATGTATTAAAACCAAAATAAACGAATTCTTTTTTTTAAGAAAACTAAGCTGTTTTTTTTCTTAAATTTACAATGAAATTAATTGATAAAAAATGTCTAAAAACTTAACTTTTTTTACTCCACAACAATCTAAAAGCGAGGGTGCTATACTAATAGATACTGGTATATCTGCAGGTTTCCCTTCTCATAACCAAGATATAGAAGGAGAAAGAGTTTCTTTAGATGACACTCTAATAAAGAATAAAAAAACAACTTTTTACGCTAAAGTTAATGGACAGTCTATGATTAACGCTGGTTTAAATCATGATGATTTGTTAGTGATAGATAGAAGCTTACAACCAGAAGATAAAAAAATAGCTGTTTGTTATATAGATGGAGATTTTACAGTTAAACGTTTACGAGTTGTAAATAATGAAGTTTGGCTACAGCCAGAAAACCCTGATTATCCCATAATTAAAATTACAGAAGACAATGATTTTGTAATTTGGGGAATTGTAACAAACGTCATTAAAAAAGTTTAAAATTACCTTTTTTTAATAAAATATTATTGTTTTACGATAATTTAATATATATTTGTTATCGTAAAACAATAATAATATTATGAAATCAAAAAATATTTTAAAAATAATGTACGTGTTTGCTTGGTTGGCATTCATAGGTCTTTGCATACAAACAGGAGCAATTATATTTTCATACTTAGTTAGTTTAAATAACCCAGAAGCTTCTAAAAATTTATTTGGTGGGTTAAATTTAAGTGAATATTACAATTATAATATTACTCAATATTCTGTTATAGTTTTTTATAAAGTTTTACTTTATGCAGTAGAGGCTTATATTGCTTTTATTTTAATTAAACTTTTAAAGGATTTAGATATTAAAAATCCTTTTAATCAGTTTGTTTCAGATCTAATGAAAAATACGAGTATTAGCATTTTTGTATTATGGATTATTGCAATGATTCATAATACCCACATACAATTTATTGGTAAAAAACAGGGTTTTGAAATGGAATTGTTTTCTAGTGACTTTGTTTTTTTAGCAGCTGTGATTTTTATTTTTACAAAAATTGTGCAAAGAGGTATAGAATTACAAACAGAAAACGATTTAACTATATAATATGGCAATCATTGTAAACTTAGATGTAATGCTTGCCAAACGTAAAATGAAGAGTAAAGATTTGGCAGAGATAATAGGTATTACAACTGCTAATTTATCTATCTTAAAATCAGGGAAAGCAAAAGCTATTCGTTTTTCTACATTAGAAGCCATTTGCAAAGCATTAGACTGTCAGCCTGCTGATATTTTAGAATATATGGAGGCATAAAAAAACTCCAACTTTTTAGTTGGAGTTTTTAGTTAATTAACTACTTGTTTAATTTATCTTTTTTGAGGAATATCTCTATTCATTTCCATTAAATCTACACCTTCAACCTCTTTACCTAAAAGATGTTTGCTAAAATAGTCTGCTTTTCTCCAGAACCAATATTCTCTATCATTAAAACCATGTCTACTTCCTGGGAATAACATAAAATCGAAACGTTTATTTGCTTTTAAAAATGCATTTACCATTCTAATTGTTCCTGCAGGATGTACGTTATTATCAACATCACCAGTAGCTAACATAATTTTACCTTTTAAGTTTTTAGCTAAAGATTGGTTTTTATCAATCATATACTTGTAAGATATTTTTCCTTTTGCATCTTTTTCTTCTTTAATTCCATGATGTGTTTCACTCCACCAAGAATTATACACAGAGTTATCATGATTACCTGCAGAAGAAACAGCTACTTTAAAGAAATCTGGATACACTAACATAGCTGCTGTAGACATAAATCCACCTCCAGAATGACCGAAAATTCCAACTTTATCAAGGTTAATAAAATCATATTTATCTGCCAATTGTTCTGCAACATATTTTTTATCAGCTAAACCATAATCACGTAAATTTCCATAACCATAAGTATGGTACCATTTAGAACGAGCAGGATGACCACCTCTATTTCCTAAAGTAATTACAACAAAACCAACTTGTGCAAGTCTGTCTGTTCTGTCCATATACTGAGAGAATGATTTATTTACAGCTTCTGTTTGAGGGCCAGGATAAACATACTCAATTAACGGATATTTTTTAATAGAATCAAAATCGTAAGGCTTGTACATAACCCCATAAATATCTGTTATACCATCTGCAGCTTTTGCTTTAAATGGCTCAGGAAATTTATATCCAGCTGCAAATAATTGAGATAAATCAGCTTCTTCTAATTTCATAACTAGTTTTCCATTGCTGTCTCTTAATTCAGATTTTGGTACAGTATTTACTCTTGAGAAATTACTCACAAAATATTGATTAGAATCTGATAAACTTATGCTAGTATTATAGTTACCAGGGTTTAAAGACTTTAAACCAGAACCATTTAAGTTAATTTTATATAAATGAGAATAATATGGGTCTTGATCTTTAGCAATACCATTTGCTGTAAAATAGACTGTTCTTTCTTTTTCGTTAATACCTTCAAAACCATCTACATGAAAGGGTCCATTTGTAACTTGTTTTTTTAAGTTTCCACTAGTATCATACAAATAAAAATGCCCCCAACCATCTCTTTCTGACCAGAATAATATTTCCTGCTCGTTGTTAAATAAAACAATTGATTTTCCTCTTTGTTCTATGTAAGTATTTGAATGTTCTTCAATTAAAGTTTTTATTTCTCCTGTAGCAATATCTGCAACATGTATGTCTAATCTTTTACGATCTCTGCTAGTTGTGCTAAAGTAAATTTTTCCGTTTTTAGAAAGTAATTTTGTAGGATTGTGTTCATCACTTCTAGCATTATTTTTTCTAGGATAACTATAAATATTTATAGATTGTTGAATAGTTGAATCTAACTCAATTTCTTTTTTTGATTTTGAAGGAATATCAAAAACTAACATTTCATATTTATAAAAATCTTGCTCACCAGCCATATGGTATTTATAAGTTTCTAATTGTGGTCTTCCTTTTTTAGTTGAATGTATAACCCATAAATCTTCTATGTGTCTTGCATCTGTTCTTGTAAAAACAAATTTCTTAGAATCATGACTCCAATGTCCATAAAGACCTTGTCTTTTATCTTTATCTTTTAATTTATCTTTATCTGTTTTTCCATAAGTTCTACCTCCATAACTGTAGTTTATTTCACCATCTTTTGTCCACTGGTTTTCTACTATAGTAGAATCTTTTTCGTCTTTTACAGCTTTTAAAAAGTTAGCTTTATCCATCCAATAAACATTGTAGTTTTTAGAATATAAAACTATTGAACTATCAGGAGCAATGTTTGCCCAACTTTTCCAAGGTTGCTTTTCTTTCTTTTTAGTATCTAAAATAGTTAAGCCATTAGCTCCAAGTCTATATTCTAGATGATAAACTTTTTTCTCCATTTTAGGTTTCCCTTTTTTCTTCTTTTTATCATCTTTTTTATCATCACCTTCTTTTTCATCTTCTGTAACTTCTACTTCTTCATTAGAAGTTATATAAAAACGAATAGCATTTTCATCTTTTGTAAATTCAAAATTAAAACGAGGTAAATGCTTTGCTTCATAAGGGTCTTTTGTAATTTCTGATAACCATTTTGCCATTTTTACATTGTCAAAAAGTGGTTTTCTAGTTTTTTTATCAGCATCTACTAAATAATATTTAGAACCTTCTGTAGATGTTTTGTATTGATACCAAAAACGATTTCCCTTTTGTAACCAATTTGGTCTAACAGAAGTAGAGTGCACCATTTTAGCTATTTTATTAGGTGAAAATCTAGATGCCAAATCGTAATTAGGAGTAGGCGTTTCTTGTGCAGTAAGACTAATAAAACTTAGCATTAAAGCACAAATTATCGTATATTTTTTCATAAAAGTAGTTTGAATTAGATGTTAAATTTCCTTAAAATAGATTACATTCCCAATTATAATATAAAGTTTTATAAAACTTTAACAAATTGAGTTAGTTTAGATTTCTTTTTTCGATAAAAAATCTCTTTAAAATTTGAGAGCATTCATTCTCTAAAACATTACTTACAACAGTAGTTTTAGGATGAAGTTTGGTTTGTAAGTTTATGAATCCTCTTTCTGGTTCAGAAGCGCCAAATACTATTTTTTTGAGTTGTGTCCAGTAACTAGCACCAGCACACATTTGACATGGTTCTAATGTAACATATAAAACACATTCTTTTAAATATTTACCACCTAAAAAATCTGCAGCAGCAGTAAAAGCTTGCATTTCTGCATGAGCTGTTACATCATTAAGTGTTTCTGTTAAATTGTGAGCTCTTGCTATAATTTGATTGTTTAAAACGATAACTGCACCAACAGGAACCTCACCTTTATCAAAAGCTAAATTAGCTTCTTGTAAGGCTTTTCTCATAAAATATTCATCATCAAAAGGCTGTATCATTTTTAAAAATAAAAAAGTAATATTACAAAAATTGAAGTTGTATTTTTGTATTGATTTTGAAAAATTTACTTCATCATATAAAATATCCAGAAGATTTAAGAAAACTAAATCTAGATGAACTACCTAAATTAGCCAAAGAATTAAGGGAGTTTATTATTGATATTGTTGCAACTAAAGAAGGACATTTAGGAGCTAGTTTAGGTGTTGTAGAATTAACTATTGCTTTGCATTATTTGTTTGATACCCCTAATGATATTTTAGTTTGGGATGTTGGTCATCAAGCTTATGGTCATAAAATTTTAACAGGTAGAAAAGATATTTTTCATACCAACAGACAATTTGGAGGTATTGCAGGTTTTCCAGCTATAAAAGAAAGTGTTTTTGATGCTTTTGGTGTTGGCCACTCATCTACATCAATTTCTGCTGTTTTAGGAATGGCAATTGCTTCTAATTTAAAAGGAGAAAGAGATAAACATCATATTGCTGTTATTGGAGATGCATCTATTGCTAGTGGTATGGCTTTTGAAGCGTTAAATCATGCTGGAGTTTCTAAAGCAAATATTCTTATTATTTTAAATGATAATGCTATTGGTATAGATCCTTCAGTGGGTGCTTTAAAAGAATACTTAACTAAAGTAAAAACAGATAAAAGGTTAGCAGCACAAAATAATATTATTAAAGCCTTAAACTTTGATTATTCAGGGCCAATTGATGGTCATGATTTGCCAAAATTGATAAATGAATTAAATCGATTAAAAACTATAAAAGGGCCTAAGTTTTTGCATGTTATCACAAAAAAAGGAAAAGGGTTACAAAAGGCAGAAGAAGATCAAGTTACTTATCATGCACCTGGTAAATTCGATAAAATCTCTGGTGAACGTATTGTAAAAAATGAAGAAGGGTTTACTAAATATCAAGATGTTTTTGGTAAAACTATTGTAGAATTAGCCAAAGAAAATAAAGATATTGTTGCTATAACACCAGCGATGTTAACAGGTAGTTCTTTAAAGTATATGTTACAAGAATACCCTAATAGAACTTTTGATGTTGGTATAGCAGAACAACATGCTGTTACTTTAGCTGCTGGTTTTGTAACTCAAGGGCTAGTTCCTTTTTGTGCTATTTATTCTACTTTTTTACAACGCGCTTATGACCAAGTTATACATGATGTTGCTTTACAAAATTTACCAGTAATTTTTTGTATTGATAGAGCAGGTTTAGTTGGTGAAGATGGTGCTACACATCATGGAGTTTTTGATATTGCTTACTTAAGAGCTATTCCTAATTTAATTATAGTGTCACCAAGAAACGAAATTGAATTTCGTAATATTTTATATACAGCTCAATTAGGTTTAGATAATCCTATTGCTATTCGTTACCCAAGAGGTTATGGAAAAATAAAAGAATGGAATATACCTTTTCAAAAAATTGAAATTGGTAAAGGAGAACAATTAAAAGAAGGCAATTCTTTAGCTATTTTATCTGTAGGAACTTTATCAAATTTAGTTTCAGAAGCCATTCAATTGGCTACAAATAGTGATGAAATTGCGCATTTTGATATGCGATTTGTAAAACCTTTAGACGAACAATTACTTCACAAGATTTTAAAAAAATATAAGAGAATTATAACTGTTGAAGATGGTATTATAAAAGGTGGATTTGGAAGCGCAATTTTAGAATTTATTTCAGAACACAAGTACAAAAATGAAGTAGAATTATTAGGTATACCTGACGAATTTATTGAGCATGGAAGTATGAAAGACTTATTAAAAAAAGTAAGTTTAGATCTTAATGGCTTATTAAGTTTTATACAAAAGAAAAGGCACTAAAATAGTGCCTTTTCTTTTGTATAAAACTATACAGTTTACTTGATAATTATTTTTCTAGAAATTCTAATATTAGAATCACCATTTATATTCACAAAATAAACACCTGGCTTAGCAGTTACATTTACTTTTTGTTCGTTAACAAAAGTGAAATTAACTTTGTCATTAAAGATTACTTTACCAGTAATATCTGTAATATTCACTTTAGCTTCACCTAATTTGTTGTTTCCGAAAATCGTAAAATTACCATTAGAAATTGTTGGGTAAATTACCAAGTCTTTTTTATCTTCTATTACTTCTCTTAATGAAGCTGTTGTAGCATTAATAGACTTTATAAACCAACCAGAAGCATTAACATTAGCATCTGAAACTAATTTAAATCTAAACACATAGGTATCTCCTGTATTTAAGCCTTTATTAGATAAATTAATTTTTTGAGATTTCAAGATGGTTTCATCTAAGAATCCAAAATTGTTATAAAAATCTAACCAGTCAGAAAATCTTCTGGCATCATATTTATCAATAGTTATCCAATTTTCTAAATCGCTTGAAGCTTCAATACTTACATAATCATAAAATTGATTTAAATCTGAAGCAGGATTATCAAAAGGTTCAACAATAGCAGCATCTACATATTCTAATGCATTATTAGAAGAGGTTAATGTTAATGGCTTTTTTAATATAAAAGCGTGTGTTGTATTATTTGCGTAAGGTATTGTTGCAGTATTAATTAAAGGATCTACAAAGAACTGTGCATTATCTACTTTAAAGGTATTATCAAAAATGTAAATATCATTTAAAGTAAATTCAGCAATAGATAAATTTGTAGATGCATTTTCATAATCAATTATGTGTACTTCTATTTCTTTAGTTTGTGTAGATAAAGATACACTATCATCAAATAATTGAACACCAATTGTGTGTTTACCTTCAGTTAAATCTTCAGTTTCAAACTGATAAGTTGTAGTTGTATCAAAAGTCTGAGAAACTTCAGATTTTTCTACACCATCAACAAATATTTTAGCTCTTGTTACAGCATCAGTTGTTGCATTATAAGAAACCACAGCTTTAAAACTATCTATAGATTTTTGTCTTGCTGTTACATCTGGTGAAGTTAAGTAACTTGGTAATGTATAGTTGCTTAACTCATTTAAAGTAGCTGTCCAAATACCTCTACCATGTGTTGCAAATACAACTTGATCATTAACAATTTTCATTTCAAAAATTGCGACAGAAATAAAATCGTTTCTTAAGTTCCAACTAGCACCACCATCTGTAGTTTCCAATAGACCTATATCTGTACCTACCCATAAAACATCTTTATCAAATGGCATTTCTAATAAACAGTGTACTTTAACATCTGGAAAACCTCTGTCAACTCCTGATTCAAAACCAGAAATATCTGTCCATGTAGTACCTAGATCTTCAGTTTTTAAAACTTTAGGACGATTACCTGATGAAAATAAAGCATAAGCTCTGTTTTCTTCTGTAGGAGATGTTGCTATACCAGAGATAAATAAGTTATGACTATCAATTGGATTGTCATAGGTGCTTGCTGGTGTAAATGTTTGACCATTATCTTGAGAAACATGTAAAACAAAAGAACCACTTTCTGTCATTGCTGAACCTGCCCAAACTATATTTGGGTTAGCAACTGATACTTCAACATTTAAAGTACTTGTAGAATTAGGGGCAAAACTAGAAGGAATAGAACTTAGGTTCCAATTACTTCCAAAATCTATAGATCTCCATACTCCATTAGAAGAAATCGCAAATACTACATCTGGGTTATTATCTGCATTTGAAAGTTTTGAATAAAAAGGAGATAAACTGCTATTACCAGCATCTGGAAAAGATACTAATCGTCCACTATTATTAATGTATTGTCCAATACTACCATAACTTTGAGATGCCACAATAAAGTCTCCTGGATTATTATAATGCCAAACTGCTTCAAAACCATCACCACCTAATATTCTTTGATAAGAAGTTGTTTTGCTTGTATTATTAGTTGTAGAAATCCATGAACCATTATCTTGTGCACCAGCTATATAATTATCTGCTCCATTTTGTTTAGTAGCTCCGTAAAATTGTGTACTATTTTTAGAAATACTGTCATCAGACCAATCTCCTTGAGATGCTCCTGGGTCTGTTTCAAATGCAGTGCTGTATACACCACCATCATTGGTTAGTAGAATTCTAAATTCTTGTGCATTACTACCTAAAATATAGTCCATTCCATGCTGATCTACATGGACACCAGTATTAATTTGTGAGCTATCATAGCCAGAAGCAATAGATGTAAAAGTGAAAGTATCATTAGTTTCATCTACTGTTACTTTAAAAACAGCAACACCTCCCACATAGAAAATATTTTTATCAAAAGGATGTGCCATTATTATATTATCATACCAACCTTGTCCAGTAATTAAGTTAGAAGCACTGCCTGTTTCAATTGGAGTTAGGGAAGTGAAAGTAGCTCCTTTATCTTTAGAAACATAAAAGTCTGTATTTACAGATTTACCTCCACTTGGCGAATAAACACTTAAATACACATAATTGTTATCTACAGGTGAAATAGAAAGTTCAAATCTAGAATGACTACCGTTAAAAACATTTCTGTCAAAAACTAAAGACCAAGTATCACCTCCGTCTGTACTTTTTACAACACCAACATTTCTTAAAGAACCATACTGAATGTTAAAATCTGAAGGATCTGCATCTAAATCTTGTACCCAAGCTCCACTTGAATCGTATGTGTTTACCCAAGTTGTACCACCATCAGTAGTTTTATAAATACCAGTTTGTGTCCCAATTAATACTGTGTTTTTATCTGTTGGGTCAATAATCATTCTACCAACATCACCAAAATTTGCAGTAGCAGGTAAATTAGACCAAGTAGCACCACCATCTGTAGTTTTAAAAACACCAGAACCACCAATAGCACCTAAATTACCAAAAGGCTCTCCTGTACCAACATATAAAGTGTTTTTATCTTGTGGACTTATAACAATTACAGAAGTTGATAAATTAGGAATTTTACCATCTGTTAAATTAACCCAAGAAGTACCTTGATTTTCTGTTAACCAAATACCACCACCAACACTGCCTACAAACCATCTATTTTTGTTTGTTGGATCTATAGCAATTCCTCTTGTTCTTCCAGGTACATTAAAAGGACCTCTTTCTATAAAAACTGCATTTGGAGACGCACTATTTTTTGCTTGATTATTAGACTTTAATTTTGCTTTATTAAATTCTTTATAAATATAGCCAGGTTCATAAGAAGACTTTGTTTCTCCAATAGGTGTACTGATTTCTTTATAGTAATCAGCCATATGTTCTATACCTTTTTTATGGCGTTTGCTAGGGTCTTTTTTTACTTTTTTATAAGTAACTTTTTTAATTTTTACTTCTTCATTGTTTTTTGAGCAAGAAGTAATTAAAAGCGTTGTTAAAATTGCAATATAAATTGCAGAATTTCTAAATTTCATTTACTAGTTTTTAATTTTGATTATTTTATAAGAACTGTCTTTGTTTTCTTTGGTTGAGTTATTGTTTAGAACAGAATCATCATCTTCTTTTACTATGCCAACATGTAAATATCCAATTAATTCTGTATTAGTATGCCATGTTAATTTTGTACCAATAAAAGAGCTATCTAAAACTGTTTCTTTAGTTGAAGTGTCTATTACTTTAAACTTAAAATTTTTAACTACTTCTATATTTTTAGAATACTCTAAAACTAATAAGTACGTACTGTCTTTATTATAAGTCTTTTCAGTAACTAATTTAGTTTCCATAGTAATTTCTTTATTTTCATTAGTCTTTGTAACTTCTTTAGACTTACAAGCAAATGCAAATAAAAAAATAGTTATAAGTAAATAATAATTCGATTTTTTTGGAATAAACTTCATCTTGTAAAAATAAGGCTTAAAGAAATTATTTATATAATGTAACCTGTTAATTTTTTATGCATTCTTATAGCATAACTATCAGACATTCTAGAAACATAATTGCAAATTTGCATAATTCTTACATATAAAATATCACTATCTTGTTGATATTCAATAGGTAGTAAGTTTAAAACTAATTTATCATAACTAGTTTGTATGTTATTATATTTATTGTTTAGTGCTGTTATGAAGGTGTCTAATAAATCAGCAATTACTCTATAACCAGAAACTTCTTTTTCTATTACTTCTTTACTTTTATATATTTTGTCTACACTAATTTTTATAATATCATTAATTTGAGCTTCGTACTTACATCTATCTAATAAAGACTTTTCGAATTCACCATTTAATATTTTTTCTTCATTATCTAAAAAGATATTTACAGCTTCATTTATTAAAACCCCAATAGCTAAGGCTCTTAAATAACTAACTCTATCTTTTTTAATTTTTAATGAATGATATTTTTTAATATCAATAGTGTCTTTCACTAATTTTATCATGTACTCTAGTGCAAATTCTTCATCTATTAGACCAAGATTAATACCATCTTCAAAATCTATGATTGTGTAGCATATATCATCTGCAGCTTCTACTAAATAAGCTAAAGGATGTCTAAAATAAGAAATATCTTTATCCGATTTTCTTAGCAAACCAAGTTCATCAACAACTTCTAAAAAAGCTTCTTTTTCTGATTGAAAAAAACCATACTTTTTATCTACAATGTGTTGAGTTGGTTTTTTAGGTAAACTTTCTTTTGGGTATTTTAAAAAAGCACCTAATGTTGCATAGCTTAAACGCAAGCCACCAGAGATACCTTCTCTTGTTTCTGTAAGAATTTTAAATCCGTTTGCATTACCTTCAAAATCTATTAAGTCTTGGTATTCTTTATCTGTTAAATCATTTTTAAATTGAGAACCTTTACCTGATTTAAAATATTCACCAATTGCTTTTTCTCCTGAATGACCAAAAGGAGGGTTGCCTATATCATGCATTACAGATGCTGCAGCTACAATAGCTCCAAAGTCATTAAATGTATGCCCTAATTCTTTTAGGTTAGGATGACGCTCTAACAATACTTTACCTACTTTTCTTCCTAGAGTTCTACCAACAACAGAAACTTCTAAACTATGGGTTAAACGAGTATGTACAAAGTCGGTTTCTGAAAGGGGAATAACTTGAGTTTTATCTTGTAAACTTCTAAAAGCAGATGAGAAAATAATTCTATCAAAATCTACTTCAAAACCCAATCTAGTTTCATCTTGTTGCGCTCTAATACGTTTTTGAGTATCGCCAAAACGTTTTAAAGAAAGGAGTTGTTCCCAATTCATTATTTGCTGAATTATTTCAGTATTATTTTTTAAGTTCTCGAAAATACAAAAAAAGAGAAGCAAATTTGCTTCTCTTTATAGATATTATTTATGGTTTTTCTAAATATTATTTTTGTTGTAATTGCCATTTCCATGCAGAAGCTAATGCTTCTTCTAAACTCTTTTCTGTTTTCCAGTTTAGTTCTCTGTTTGCAGTTGTAGTATCTGCATAAGAAGCCATAACATCTCCTGGTCTTCTATCAACAATTTTATAATTAAGTTTTAAGTTGTTTACTTTTTCAAAAGTTTTAATCACTTCTAAAACAGAACTTCCTTTACCTGTGCCTACATTAAAATATTCGAAAGATTTTTTATTGTCTTTGTTTAGTAATCTTTTTAAAGCTGCAATATGCGCTTTAGCTAAGTCTACAACATGAATATAATCACGAATTGCTGTGCCATCTTCTGTTGGGTAATCATCACCAAAAACAGACAATTGTTCACGAATACCAGCTGCTGTTTGAGTTACAAAAGGAATTAAATTTGCTGGAACACCTAAAGGTAATTCTCCAATTTTTGCTGTTTCATGAGAACCTATAGGATTAAAATAACGTAGTGCAATCGTATTTATATTATGAGCATTACTTGCATCTCTAATAATTTCTTCTCCAATTTTTTTTGTGTTACCATAAACAGACTCTGCTTTTTTAACAGGAGCATCCTCAGTTAAAGGTAAACTATCTGCCTCACCATAAACAGTTGCAGAAGACGAAAAGATAAAATTATCTAGATTTCTATCTTTTATTTCTTGTAATATATAGATTAAAGAACTTAAATTATTTTCATAATAATCTAAAGGTTTCTCCATGCTTTCTCCAACAGCTTTAAATGCTGCAAAGTGTATAATTCCGTCTACATTATTATTATCAAAAAAAGTTTTTAAATCACTTTTACTTCTTACGTCTAAATTATAATAATCTGGTTTTTTACCTGTGATTTCTGTAATGCTATCTAGAACAGAAATAGTTGTGTTAGATAAATTGTCTATAATAACTACATCAAAGCCTTCGTTTTGTAGCTCTACAACTGTATGAGAACCTATGAAGCCTAGACCTCCTGTTACTAAAATTCTTTTCATGATTATTTTATTTAAGGGTTTAGTATTTTTTTATGTTTTTCTTTTCTACATTAAATTCTCTTTGCAGTTTTTCAATATTTCTTTTAGACTTGCTTATCAAAAAATAAAAACTAATAGCTAATACTATTCCAAATAAGATAGCATTATCTGTAACTGCTTCTGAATATTCCATCATTTCAATTTGTGGTTTTCTTCCAGATTTTCTTGGTATATAAGGATAGCCAAAACTAAAAATAATTCCACCTAAAATTCCTAAAGGTAAATTTACTGAATAAATCTTTTTAAGCCTTATTTTTTCTTTTTCAAGCTTTTCCTTTGTACTAGGCATCTATTTATTAAGAAATTGTAATATAGTTTCTGTGATAAAAGTTAATTGCTCATTATCTAATTCTGTATGCATAGGTAATGATATCACATTTTTAATTAAATCGTTTGTCACTGGAAAATCAGCTTCATTATACCTTTCATCTTTATATGCTTTTTGTGCATGTAAAGCAACAGGATAGTAAATAGCATTAGGTATTTCTTTTTCTAATAGATGTTGATGTAGTTCATCTCTTTTACCATTAGTTATCTGAAGGGTATATTGATGAAAAACATGACAGTCGCAAACCTCACAAATCTGTCCACAATTTTTAGTTGCATTCGATTTTGTTGTTGGAGTAATAATGTTCGGATTATTTGCAAAAGCATTATTGTAATAACGAGCTGTATTTCTACGTGCATTGCAATAACTGTCTAAATGAGGTAGTTTAGCTTTTAATACTCCTGCTTGAATAGAATCTAGCCTTGAATTTACACCAACAACATCATGATAATAACGTGTATACATACCATGATTTACTATTCCTCTAATGGTATGTGCTAATTCATCATCATTTGTAAAAATAGCTCCTCCATCTCCATAACAACCTAAATTTTTAGAAGGGAAAAAAGAAGTAGTACCTACATTACCAATAGTTCCTGCTTTTTGCTTTCTACCATCTTTAAATGTGTAATTTGCACCTATTGCTTGTGCATTATCTTCAATTATATATAAATTGTGTTCTTTTGCAATTTCTAAAATGGCATCCATGTTAGCAACTTGTCCAAATAAATGAACAGGTACAATTGCTTTTGTTCTTGGTGTAATAGCTTTTTTTACAGCTTCAATATCTATATTAAAAGTATCTGGTTCTACATCAACTAAAACAGGAGTTAATTGTAACAATGCAATTACTTCTACAGTAGCTGCAAATGTAAAATCTGCAGTAATTACTTCATCACCTGGTTGTAAACCTAAACCCATCATTGCAATTTGCAAAGCATCTGTTCCGTTTGCACAAGGGATAACATGTTTAACCTCTAAATAATCCTCTAAGTCTTTTTGAAAATCTTTAACTAAAGGACCATTTATATATGTTGAGGTATCTAAAACCGATTGTATAGAAGTATCTACTGTTTCTTTTATTTGTTGATATTGACCTTGTAAGTCAACCATTTGAATTTTTTTCATAAAGTCAGAAAATATTGATACTTCAAAAATACAATATAAATTGATTAACTTTGAAATCATCAAAAATTTTTCGAATGAAATTTCTTATAAAACTCTTAAAAGTCATAGCAGTTCTATTGATTTTAATTGTAGTAGGTACTTGGTTATACAGTAAAACATATCATCCAAATTATGAAGGAGAATTAGAAATAAATAATCTTTCTGATGAAGTAACTGTATATTTTGATGAAATTGGAGTGCCACACATTAATGCAAAAAATCAAAAAGATGCTTATATAGCTTTGGGTTATGTGCATGCTCAAGATAGATTGTGGCAAATGGAGTTAATTAGAAGAATTGCTCCTGGAAGATTGTCTGAAATTTTTGGAAAAGATTTATTAGAAACTGATGTTTTCTTTGCTGGTTTAGGTATAGAAGAAGCTTCAGAAAAATCGATTGCAAAATTAGATACATCTTCTGAAGCTTATCTAATGAGTATGGCTTATTTAGAAGGTGTAAATCAATATTTGAAAGAAGGTAAAATGCCTTTAGAATTTGATTTGGTTGGTATTAAAAAAGAGAAGTATACCTTAAAAGATATTTATAATGTTTTTGGTTATATGTCTTTTAGTTTCGCAGTTGCACACAAAACAGACCCATTACTTACAGAAATTAAAGAAAAATTAGGTGCCCCATATTTTAATGAATTAATGTCTGCTTTTGATAAAAACCTAACTATTAATAAAACTGAAATACAACCTATTAAAGCTGAAATGTCTAAGGCTGTAAGTAAAATTATGGATAATTTACCTGTATCTGCATTTATAGGAAGTAACTCTTGGGTAATTGCACCAGAAAAAACAAAAAACGGAAAAGTTTTGTTTGCAAATGATCCTCATATTGGTTTTGCACAACCCTCTGTTTGGTATCAGAATCATATAAAAACACCAGATTACGAAATTTATGGGTACAATATTGCTTTAATGCCTTTTCCTTTGTTAGGTCATAACAGAGATTATGCTTATGGTTTAACCATGTTAGCTAATGACGATTTAAACTTTTATATCGAAGAAAATAATCCAGATAATGCTAATCAATATAAAACAGTTGATGGATTTAAAGATTACGAAATTAGAACAAAGACCATTAAAATTAAAGATGAAAAAGATACCACTTTTCAAGTGAAAGTGAGTAAACATGGTCCAATAATGAATGGTTTAAATCGTAATATTTCTGATGATAGACCTATAGCTATGAATTGGATGTATACCTATTTAGAAAACGAAATGCTAAATGTTACACATGGTATTTCTCATGCAAAATCTCTTGAGAATTTTAGAGCTTCTGTAGCAAAAATTCATGCACCAGGCTTAAATGTAATGTATGGTGATGCTAAAGATAATATTGCTTGGTTTGCTGCTGCAAAGTTATATCAACTAAGAGATAGTGTTTCTTATAAAACCTATTTAGATGGTGCTTCTGGTAAGGATGAAATTTTAGAAATTTTACCTTTTGAAGAAAACCCACAAGCTATTAATCCAAGCAGAAATTATGTGTATTCTGCTAATCATCAACCAGATTCTGTAAGAGGTAAATTGTACCCTGGATATTATCAACCAGAAGACAGGTCTAAAAGAATTGTAGAATTATTAGAAGCAAAAAATGATTTTACAAAAGAAGATGTTGCAAAAATGATTTATGATGTAAAATCTTCTAATGTGTCTCAAATTGCTAACGATTTATTAGCAATTGTAAATGATTCAGATTTTTCAGTTTCTCAGAAAAAAGCTGTTTCTATTTTAAAAAATTGGGATGGAACTTATTCAAAAACTGCAGTAGGTGCAACCATTTATAATCGCTTTTTATATGAGTTTTTAGTAAATACTTTTAAAGATGAATTGGGTGATGGATTTGAATTATTTATCAATTCGCAATTACAAGACCAAGTTTTACCAAATCAAATTAGTAGAGAAAATTCGGTTTGGTGGGACAATATAAGTAGTAAGAATAAAACAGAAACTAGAGCAGAAATTGTGACAACTTCATTTAAAAACGCGTTTTCATTTCTAGAAAATCAATTAGGTGCAAATGTAGAAGATTGGTTATGGAAAAGAGTTATTTCTATAGAGCACGAACATGCCATTGGTAAAGCTGGTGGTGTATTACGTAAGTTTTTTAATGTGGGACCTTTTGAAACTATTGGTGGTAATGAAGTAATTAATAATCAAATTTTTAAATTAGATAGTACAGGAGTTTACAAAATTACAGCTGGCCCTTCAACTAGAAGAGTTATCGATTTTTCTGATATAGAAAACTCTTTATCTATTTTACCTACAGGACAATCAGGTAGAGTGTTTAGTCCATATTACAAAGATCAAGCACAAAAGTTTGTAGATGGTGAGTTTGTAAAGATGAGCTTAAATCAAAAAGAAATTGAAAAAAGTAATAATATTTTAGTTTTGAAACCGAAAAAATAATCTTTAAATCTCTTTATAAACTTCATTAAAAGGAATTCGAAAACGTTCTCCATAAACACCTTCTGGTTTTCTAATGCCACAAGAAACAATCATGTTTATTTCTGCTCCAAAAGGGATGCCTAATAATCGTTTTACTCTTAAGGTATCAGAACCTTCCATTGGGCAAGTGTCATAACCTTCTGCAGCCATAGATAGCATAAAAGTTTGGGCAGCTAAACCACAGGTTTTATGAGCTACTATTCGCATATCAGACTGTCTAACTTGTCTGTAAATAGGTTTAAAAAGTCCGATAACAGAGACCATAATATATTTTAAGAAACCTAAAATGCCTAAAAAATCTCCATAAGCAAAAGGAATAATTTTTCCATAATAATTGCGTGCTACTTTTTCTCTGCTACTTTGCTCTGCTTTAGGATTATTAGCTCCGAAATTTTTATCAATAAATTTTAAATTGCTTTTAGCTCTTTTTCTCCATAAATCTTTTCTCGTTACAAAAACTACTAATTGTTGTGCTGTTCTTGCTGCATTTTGATTAAAACAAAAAGGTGCAATTTTAGCAATAGTTTCTTTAGAAGTTACATGATAAAACTCCCACAATTGCATGTTACTACTATTAGGAGCTAAAGAAGCTTGCTCAATACATTTTTTTACAATGGCAGTATCTATTGGTTTTTCTGCATCGTAAACTCTTACTGAACGTCTATGTTGTATAGCTTCAGAAACTGTTTTTTCTGTTGACATAAATTATTTATGAGATTTGTTTAAGTTTTTTGTTCATAACCCAAAACCAAAGAGGAGGAAAGAATGAGAGTAACATCATCCCTGGATAACCAGTTGGCATTTGCGGACTTTCTGGAAGTGATTTTAATAATTGATAATGCTTACTTCCATTATAATGATGATCTGAATGACGAGATAAATTAAATAACAACACTTGCCCAACTTGATGATCAGAATTCCAAGAATGATTTCTTTTTACGCGTTCATATCGTCCATGTTCATTTTGTTTACGTAACAATCCATAATGCTCAATATAATTAACAGTTTCTAATAAGATAATACCAGAAATAGCAGCTGCTAAAAAAGCAAAAAGAACAAATTGACCAAAAATTAAATAAATACTAACCAATAAAATGATATTACAAAGTGTGTAAATAACCATTCTATTTTGATGATGTAACCAAGACCTACCCAATTCTTTCATTCGCTTATTTTCTAAACTCCAAGCTTGAAAATAACTTGTAAAGTGAGAACGAATCCAAAAGATAAATAAGATTTCATTTTTTCTTGCAGTTGCAGCATCTTTTGGAGTAGCTACATTATAATGATGCCCTCCATTATGATAAGGTAAAAAGTGTGTGTTTAAAGAGGTAAGCAATAAAATTTCACCAATAAATTCGTCAAATCTGTTGTTTCTATGCCCTAATTCGTGACCAACATTTATACCAATAACACCACACATAATTCCCATAGCAAAAATGCGTCCAGTTATTTCTCCATTGGTTAAATTTGGTTCTTGAATTGCGTAAAAAAAGAATATTAAAAAACAAATTTGAATAGGTAATGTTAAGTACAAGAGGTAAGTGTATAGCTTATTTTCTTTTTCTAATTTCTCCTCATCTTTTGTGAAATTTTCTTTATTAGGTTTTATAAAAAACTCTAAAAAAGGTACTAAACCAAAGAAAACAATTGCAGGTAAATGCGTTAACCATCCTTTACTTGTAAAAGATATGTATACAACTATTGGAAGTATTAAAATTGAAAAATATTTAAGAGCTTTCATATAACTAAATATTACTTTCTAAAGATAGTAATTAGTTACAAGCGTTCCAAATTACATCATTTGGTGTGGGTGCAATTAAAGAAATCTGCTCTTTTGAAACAGGATGAATGAATTCAATTTTTCTAGCATGTAAATGGATACTACCATCCTTATTGCTTCTATTAAAACCGTATTTTAAATCTCCTTTAATTGGAAACCCAATTGCAGATAATTGAGTTCTAATTTGATGATGTCTACCTGTTTCTAGATCAATTTTTAACAAAGAATAATTATCTAATTTTTTAATGACTTGATAATGTAAAACTGCTCTTTTAGAACCCGAAATTTCATGTTGATATACAGAAGATTTATTGTTTTTTGGATTCTTTTTTAAAAAGTTGATAAGTGTGTCTTTTTCTTTTTTTGGACATCCTTTTACAATTGCCCAGTAAGTTTTGTTTATTTTTTTATCTCTCAACATTTTGTTTAAACGTTCTAGAGCTTTAGAAGTTCTTGCAAAAATAATGACGCCAGAAGTAGGTCTGTCTAATCTATGTACAACACCTAAATACACATTACCAGGCTTATTAAATTTTGTTTTAATATAATTTTTTACAACATCACTTAATGGTTTATCACCAGTCTTATCTCCTTGGGTAATATCTCCTGAACGTTTATTAACAATGATAATATGATTATCCTCAAAAAGTACTTGTAAGTTGTCTTTGTTAGAATGCATTATCAATTGTTGTTTAAGCTTATGTAAACTTAATTTACTTAAAGTTATCTTTTACATCTTCGTTTACACCATCTATAAAATCTAAGAATTCTTTCCTACCCATTCCAGTTGAAGAAGATGTAATAAAAGAAGTAGGTACAGACTCCCAATGATTTAATAACTTCTTTTTGTATGAAGTAATTTGCTTGTTTAATTTAGAGCTACCTAATTTGTCAGCTTTCGTAAAAACAATACAGAAAGGAAGTTGATTTTCACCTAAAAAACGCATAAAATCTAAATCTATTTTTTGAGGATCGTGTCTAGAATCTATCAAAACAAAAGTGCAGACTAATTGTTCTCTTTCTTTAAAATAATTCTCTATAAAATATTGAAATATTTGACGCTTTTTTTTAGAAACTTGAGCATAACCATAACCAGGTAAATCTACTAAAAACCATTCATCATTTATTTTGAAATGATTGATTAGCTGTGTTTTACCAGGTTTTCCAGAAATTTTAGCTAAATCTTTACGCTCCATCAACATATTTATTAACGAAGACTTGCCAACATTAGAACGTCCAATAAACGCGTACTCTGGAATTCTGTCTTTTGGAGCATTAATAACATTGCTATTACTCATTACAAAGTCAGCAGATTTAATTTTCACAGCAAATAAATTTTATATGTTTCTAGATACTAACCAATCTTCAAGAATCTTATTAAATTCTTCTGGTCTTTCCATCATAGCAGCATGACCACATTTGTCAATCCAAAATAAATTTGAATCTGGTAATAATTTATTAAAATCATTAGCAACTTCTGGTGGAGTAACATTGTCTTGTTTACCCCAAATTAAACAAGTTGGTTGTTTCATTTCAGGTAAATCATTGGCCATATTATGTCTTATAGCACTTTTTGCAATAGCTAATGTTTTAATAACAGAATTCCTGTCATTTACAATATTGTAAACGTCATCAACAAGTTCTTTTGTGGCTACCTTAGGGTCGTAAAAAACGTCTTTAGTTTTTTGCTCAATATATTCATAATTTCCTCTTTTTGGAAAACTACCACCCATTGCATTTTCATACAATCCAGAACTTCCAGTTAAAACTAAAGCACTTACTTTTTCTTGATAATGTTTGGTAAAGTACAAAGCAATATGGCCTCCTAAAGAGTTTCCTAAAAGAATAGCATTATCAATTTTTTTATGCTCTAAAAATTCTTTTAAATATTTTGCTAAGTTTTTAACGTTGGTTTTAATTAAAGGTAAAGTATAAAGAGGTAATTCAGGAATTAAAACCTGATACCCTTTATTAGAAAAATGATTAAAAGTAGCTCCAAAATTACTTAAAGCACCCATTAATCCATGTAAAACAATGATTGCAGGTCCTTCTCCAGCTTCTGCGTATGTAAACTTACCTTCAGTTTTTAACTTGTCAGTCATTGAGTTTTGATTAGTTACTATCAAACGCAAATGTAATTCTTTTTTATAACATACAAAGCCTTTTAAGTGCCAGTGATTTAAGGTTGTTAACATCTTAAAATCTCATATATATAAAGGGTATTCTCTGTTTTTATTAACAATGTGGTAAAAAGTGGTAAAAAGTGGTAAAATTTATATATTTTTGAGTTTCTATAGCTATTTTAATGATTAATCTAATTGGTACATACGAATGTAAGGCAGATGCTAAAGGTAGGGTGATGTTTTCATCCGCTTTTAAAAAGCAACTGTCGCCTGTCTTACAAGAAGGTTTTGTGTTAAAAAGAGCGGTTTTTCAACCTTGTCTAGAATTATATCCAATGAAAGAGTGGAATTTAATGATGGAAAAGGTGGGTAAACTAAATAAGTTCAAAAAGAAGAATAATGATTTTATAAGAAGATTTACTGCAGGAGTAAAATTAATTGAATTAGATGCCAGTGGTAGAATTTTAATACCAAAAGATTTATGTGATTTTGCAGGAATTCAAAAACAAGTAGTGATGTCTTCTTCTATAAATATTATTGAGATTTGGGATAAAGAAAATTACGAAAAAGCCATAAATGAAGCAGCTGATGATTTTGCAGATTTAGCTGAAGAAGTTATGGGTAATACCGATTTTGATGAGTTACCATAATCCAGTTTTATTACATGAAAGTATAGATGGTTTAGCAATTAAAGAAGATGGTGTTTATGTAGATGTCACTTTTGGTGGTGGAGGTCATTCAAAAGAAATTTTAAATAGACTAGGTAAAGAAGGAAAATTATTTGCATTTGATCAAGATCCTGATGCATTAGAAAATGTTATAGATGACGAAAGGTTTGTATTAATTCCTGAGAATTTTAGATATATCTCAAGATTTTTAAGATTTCATGGAGTTAGAAAAGTAGATGGTGTTTTGGCTGATTTAGGGGTTTCATCTCATCAATTTGATGAAGCAGAAAGAGGTTTTTCGATTCGTTTTGAAGGTGATTTAGATATGAGAATGAATCAAAAGTCTAAAAAATCTGCTAAAGATATTATCAATACATATTCAGAAGAAAAACTAGCTGAGATATTGTTTTTGTATGGTGAGTTAAGAAATTCTAGAAAAATAGCAAGAACTATTGTTCATGAAAGAAAGAATAAATCTATAGAAACAAGTTTTCAGTTAAAAGAAGTTCTAAAAATGTTTTTACCAAAGGCTAAAGAACATAAAATCTTAGCTCAAATTTTTCAGGCTATTCGTATAGAAGTCAATGAAGAATTAGATGTTTTAAAAGAGTTTTTAGAACAAATTCCAAATCTTTTAAAAGCAGAAGGTAGGTTAAGTGTAATTTCTTATCACTCTTTAGAAGATAGATTAGTAAAGAGATATATAAGAACTGGTTTGTTTGAGGGTGAACCTGAAAAAGATATGTTCGGAAATTCAAATGAACCTCTAAAAAAAGTTGGAAAATTAATAGTTCCTTCAAAAGATGAAATTAAAATTAATAATAGAGCAAGAAGTGCAAAATTAAGAATTGCGACTTTAAAAAATTAGAATGACAAAAGTTAAAAAGGGGATATATGCTTTTTTAAGAGGTAGTTTTTTAACAGACGAATCTGCTGTTAAAAATTGGAGGATTATTGTCTTTGTTGTTGCGCTTTTATTAATAATGATTACAAGTGCTCATAGAATAGATAAAAAAGTAATAACCATTGCAGAGCTTAATAAAAAGAAGAGGGAATTAAGAGCAGAATATGTAGATACTGGTACTATTTTAATGCGAATGAAAATGGAATCTAGTATCAGAGAAAAAGCAATAGAAAGAGGTTTAAAACCGTCAGAAACACCACCAAAAAAAATAAAAGTAACCTATAAAGATTAATCAATTGGCAACTAAGAAAAAAAGCATACTTACCAAATTCTACATAGTAGCTGCTTTTATGACGCTTTTTTTGTTGGCTATTGTGTTTAGGGTTGTTAATATCCAATATATCCAAGGAGAAAAGTATAAGCAACTATCTACAGAACTTACTATTAAACAAGATACCATTTATGCAAATAAAGGAAATGTTTATGCTGCAGATGGTAATTTGTTAGCAACCTCGATGTCTAAATATACCATTAGAATGGATGTTGTAGCTGTAGATACTAATGTCTTTGAGAAAAATATTGCAGCACTTTCTAAAGAGTTGTCATCTATGTTTGGCAAACCTGTTAGCTATTATGAAAACAAATTAAGAAGAGCTAAAAGTAGAAAAAACAGATACCTACTAATTGCAAGAAATGTTGGGTATAATGATTATTTAAAGATGAAAACCTTTCCAATTTTTAACTTAGGTGTTTATAGAGGGGGTTTTATTGCAGAGCATAAAACGGTTCGCGAACATCCAATAGGAAAAATTGCAGAACGTACAATTGGCTATGATGATTTTAGAGGTGAAGCAGGTATAGAAGGGGCTTTTGCAGATTTTATGCAGGGTGAAAATGGTTTAAGATGGAAACAGAAAATTGCAAAAAATCAATGGAAACCAATTTCTGATGTTAACGAAAAAGAACCTGTAGATGGGCATGATGTAATTACAACTATAGATGTTAATATTCAGGATATTACTCATCATGCTTTATTAAAACAACTTGAAATTTTTGAGGCAGATCATGGGTGTGCAGTAGTTATGGAAACTGCTACAGGTGAAATAAAAGCCATATCAAATTTAGGTAGAACATCTAAAGGTAAATATTACGAAAAAAGAAATTATGCTGTTTGGGAGAGTCATGAGCCTGGTTCTACTTTTAAGCTTGCAAGTTTAATGGCTGCTTTAGATGATAAAGTAATAGATACTTCAACTGTTGTAGATACACAAAAAGGTAAAATTTACATTCATAATAGAAAAATAGAAGATTCTCATAGAGGTGGTTATGGTAAAATTTCTGCAGCAAGAGTATTTGAAGTTTCTTCTAATGTGGGTATTGTAAAATTGATGAAAGAACATTATGATGAAAACCCAGAAAAATTCATTTCTAAATTAGAAAAATACGGATTTACTAAGCCTGTTGGATTTCAAATTAAAGGAGAAGGTAAGCCATTTATTCCAACTCCAGATAATAAAAGTAGATGGAATAAAATTTCTTTAGAATGGATGTCTTGGGGTTATGGAGTATCTGTAACTCCTATGCAAACATTAATGTTTTATAATGCTGTAGCTAATAATGGAGTTATGGTAAAGCCAAGATTTGTTAAAGAATTAAGAAAACAAGATAAAGCAGAAAAAGTTTTTAAAACTGAAGTTGTTAATCCAAAGATTGCTTCAGAAGAGACTTTAAAAAAGGTGAGAAAGGTAATGGAAAATGTTGTTGTAAAAGGTACAGCAGAAAATATTTACTCACCTAATTTTTCGATGGCAGGTAAAACAGGTACAGCCAAAAAATTTATTCCTAGAACAAAAAATAAAGATGGAGAATGGGTAGGAGGTTATTATTCTACAGAAAGATATGTGGCTTCTTTTGCAGGGTTTTTTCCAGCAGAAGAACCTAAATATTCTTGCATAGTTGTTATTCATGATCCAGATAAAAAGAAAGGTTATTATGGAGCTACTGTTGCTGCTCCTGTTTTTAAAGAAATAGCACAAAAAATATATACAACTACACCTATAGATAATCAATCTGTAAAAGATAAAACAGAGTTTGCTGCTATAGATAAAGATTATAAAAATTACGATAAAAAGTTAAGTAAAGAATATTCATTAATACCAAATGTTGAAGGAATGAATGGTATGGATGCTGTATCTCTATTAGAAAATATTGGGTTAAAAGTTGAATTTTCTGGTGTTGGAAAAGTAAACTATCAATCTTTAAAAAAGGGTGAAAAATTAGTTAAAGGAAAAACAATTGTTTTAAAATTATCTTAAGCTGAAGAATTTAAAAGACATATTATATAAGGTTAGTATCAATCAAGTATTTGGTAGTACAGATGTTGCTATCAATCAATTAGTTTTTGATTCTAGAAAAGTTAAAAAGAATGATGTTTTTATAGCTCAAAAAGGAGTTAATGTAGATGGTCACTTATATGTTGATAAAGCAATTTCTTTAGGAGCTACAGTTATTATTTGTGAAAAAATTTCATTTGATAAACAAGAAGGAATAACTTATATAAGAGTTAATGATTCTAATGCAGCTTTAGCAATAATGGCTGCCAATTTTTATGATAATCCTTCAGCAAAATTTCCTGTAGTTGGTGTTACTGGTACTAATGGAAAAACCACTATTGCTTCTTTACTTTATCAATTATTTAATAAAGCAGGGTATAAAGTTGGTTTATTGTCTACAGTAAAAATTTTAGTTGATAAAACAGAATATAAAGCTACACATACTACTCCAAATTCAATTACTATAAATCATTATTTAGATTTAATGTTAGAAGAAGGTGTTGAGTATTGTTTTATGGAAGTAAGTTCTCATGGAATTCATCAAAAAAGAACAGAAGGTTTAACTTTTACTGGTGGTATTTTTACCAACCTTTCTCATGATCATTTAGATTATCATAAAACCTTTTCAGAGTATAGAGATGTAAAAAAAGAATTTTTTGACAACCTACCAAAATCAGCTTTTGCATTAACAAATATTGATGATAAGAATGGCAACTATATGCTGCAAAATACACAAGCAAAAAAATATAGTTATGCTTTAAAAACAGTAGCAGATTTTAAAGCAAAAATTCTCGAAAAACAGATTTCTGGAACATTAATTTCTATTGATGGTATAGAGGTTTGGACTAAGTTAATTGGTGTGTTTAATATCTATAATCTTACAGCAATTATTGCAACAGCAGAGCTTTTAGGGTTAGAAAAGTTTGAAATTTTAAGAATTGTAAGTGAATTAGAAAGTGTAAGTGGTCGTTTTCAATATACAATTTCAGATGATGGGGTTACAGCAATCGTAGATTATGCACACACACCAGACGCATTAAAAAATGTTTTAGAAACCATTAATGATATCAGAACTGGTAATGAGCAAGTGATAACTGTTGTTGGTTGTGGTGGAGATAGAGATAAAACCAAAAGACCAAAAATGGCTCATATAGCTTCTCATTTAAGTAATCAAGCCATTTTTACTTCAGATAATCCAAGAACTGAAGAACCTCAATCTATTTTAGATGAAATGGAATTGGGTGTTTCACCAGAAAATTATAAAAAAACACTAACAGTTTTAGATAGAAGACAGGCAATTAAAACGGCTTGTAAACTAGCCGTAAATGGAGACATCATTTTAATTGCAGGTAAAGGGCATGAGTCTTATCAAGAAATAAATGGTGTAAGATCTCATTTTAATGATTTAGAGGAAGTTAGTAATTGTTTTAATCAACTAAAAAACAAATAGAATGCTGTATTATTTATTTCAATACTTAGAAAACGAGTTTAGTTTGCCAGGAGCAAGTGTATTTCAATTTATCACTTTTAGAGCAGCAGCAGCTTTTATTTTATCATTGTTAATTTCTGCAATTTATGGTAAAAGAATTATTAATTTTTTAAGAAATCAACAAGTTGGAGAAACAGTAAGAGATTTAGGATTAGAAGGTCAAAAGCAAAAAACTGGTACACCAACCATGGGTGGTTTAATCATTATTTTAGCTACATTAATTCCAGCAGTTCTGTTGGCAAAATTAGATAATATATATGTCATTATTTTATTAATTACCACTGTTTGGATGGGTTTAATAGGATTTTTAGATGATTATATAAAAGTATTTAAAAAAGATAAAGACGGTTTAAAAGGAAAGTTTAAAGTTTTGGGTCAAGTTGGTTTGGGACTTTTTGTAGGAGCCATGTTGTATTTTAATGATGGAGTAACTATTAAAGAGCAACTTCCTATAGAACAGCAAGTAGTGCAAGAAAATGGAAGAAAAAAAGTATTTGGTGAAGCACATAAATCAACTAAAACAACAGTTCCGTTTTTAAAAAATAACGAGTTAGATTATTCAAAATCATTACAATTTTTAGGAGATGGCTATGAAAAATATGGCTGGATTATCTTCATTTTTATTACTGTTTTTATAGTAACAGGAATTTCAAATGGAGCAAACTTAACAGATGGTATAGATGGCTTGGCTGCTGGTTCTTCTGCAATTATGGTAATAACCTTGGCCGTTTTTGCGTGGGTTTCTGGTAATATCATTTTTGCAGATTATTTAGATGTTATGTACATCCCAAATTCAGGTGAAATGACAGTTTTTATTCTTGCTTTTGCAGGAGCTTTAGTTGGGTTTTTATGGTATAATACTTACCCAGCACAAGTGTTTATGGGAGATACTGGAAGTTTAACAATTGGTGGTATTATAGCAGTAATTGCAATAGCTATTAGAAAAGAATTATTACTTCCAATACTAGCAGGAATTTTTGTTGTAGAAAACCTATCTGTGATTTTACAAGTTTCTTGGTTTAAATACACTAAAAAGAAATTTGGAGAAGGAAGACGCATTTTTAAAATGTCGCCTTTACATCATCATTATCAAAAGTTAAGTTATCACGAAAGTAAAATAGTTGTTCGTTTTTGGATTGTTGGCATTTTGTTAGCAGTATTAACAATAGTAACATTAAAATTAAGATAAAAAAGAGCTTATCCTAGCTTTCCCTTGGGAGAGGATAGGCCTCTTTTATTAAAGATGAAAAATCAAGAAATAAATATAAGTAATAAGATTTCCAATAATATAGGAAGCAAAAAACTTGTGGTTCTTGGTGGTGGAGAAAGTGGTGTAGGTACAGCTATTTTAGGAAAGCAAAAAGGTTACGATGTTTTTGTGTCAGACAAAGGCGAAATAGCAGAAAAATATAAAGAAGTTCTTTTACATAATAATATAGATTTTGAGGAAAAACAACATTCAGAAACAAGAATTTTAAAAGCTGATGTTGTTATGAAAAGTCCTGGTATACCTGATAATGTTGCGCTTGTTGTAAAACTTAGAGAAAATAACATTCCTGTTATTTCTGAAATGGAGTTTACTCAGCAATTTACAAATGCAACTATTATTGGTATTACAGGTTCAAATGGTAAAACTACGACAACTTTATTAACGCATCATATTTTAAAAAATGCTGGATTAGATATAGGTGTTGCAGGTAATATTGGAGATAGTTTTGCCCTTCAAGTTGCCAATGAAAATAAAGAAAATTACGTATTAGAAATTAGTAGTTTTCAATTAGATGGAATAGAGAAATTCAATAGTCATATTGCAATTTTAACAAATATAACACCAGATCATTTAGACAGGTATGATTATGATTTTAATAAATACATAGCCTCAAAATTTAGAATAACAAAAAATCAAAAAGAGACAGATTATTTTATTTATGATGCAGATGATGAAGCTATAAATAATTGGTTAAAAAAAAATAAAACAAAAGCAAAATTAGTTCCATTTTCACTCGAAAAAGAGTTGAGTTTTGGAGCTTATTTAAAAGATGAAACAATAATAATAAATATAAATAAAGAGAATATAAATATGCCACTATCAACCTTATCAATCAAAGGAAAACACAATACAAAAAATGCGATGGCAGCAACCATGGCTGCTCAACTTTTAAAAGTTAGAAAAGAAACAATTAAAGAAAGTTTGGCAAGTTTTGAAGGTGCAGAACATCGTTTAGAAAAAGTCGCTAAAATTAAAGATGTAGAATACATAAACGACTCTAAAGCAACCAATGTAAATGCAACTTTTTATGCTTTAGAATGTATGGATAAACAAACTGTTTGGATAGTAGGAGGTGTAGATAAAGGCAATGATTATACAGATTTACTTCCACTTGTAAGAGAGAAAGTTAAAGCAATAGTTTGTTTGGGTCTTGATAATGATAAAATTAAAAATACTTTTAGTAATGTAGTTGATATTATTGTGGAAACTGCAGGTGCAGAAGAAGCAGTTAAAGTATCAGAGAAATTATCAGAAAGAGGTGATGCTGTTTTATTATCACCAGCTTGTGCAAGTTTTGATTTATTTGAAAATTACGAAGATAGAGGTCGTCAATTTAAAAAAGCGGTAAGAAATTTATAAAAAGTGAAAACCATTTTTCAACATATAAAAGGTGATAAAACTATTTGGGCAATAGTTGCTGTTTTGGCAATATTCTCTTTTATGCCTGTATATAGTGCAAGTACAAACTTGGTATATGTTGTAGGTTCTGGTTCTACTTTAGGATATTTAATAAAGCACATGGTATTATTAATTATGGGCTTTGCAATTATTTATGGAGTGCATAAAATACCTTATCGTTATTTTTCTGGTGGTTCAGTTTTAATGCTTCCTATAGTTATTGTTTTACTTGTTTTTACTTTGGCTCAAGGCACCACAATTGGAGGTGCAAATGCAAGTAGGTGGATTCGAATTCCGTTTGTAGGTATTGGTTTTCAAACATCAACTTTAGCAGGATTAGTATTAATGGTTTATGTAGCAAGATATTTAGCAAAAAATAAAGAAAAACAAATTAAGTTTAAAGAAAGTTTGTTGCAACTTTGGTTACCTGTTGCAGCAGTTTTAATACTTATTTTACCAGCAAATTTTTCTACAACTGCCATTATTTTTGTCATGATTTTAATGGTTACTTTTATTGGTGGATACCCTATTAAATACATTGGTTTTATTATAGGAGCAGGTGTTTTGGCTTTAGCATTTTTTGTATTAGTAGCAAAAGCTTTTCCTGATGCAATGCCTAATAGAGTTCAAACATGGCAAAGTAGAATAGAAAGTTTTTCTAATGATGATGCAAAAGAAGCTTATCAAGTAGAAAAAGCAAAAATAGCAATAGCAACAGGAGGTCCTGTTGGTTTAGGTCCAGGTAAAAGTGTACAAAAAAACTTTTTACCACAATCTTCATCAGATTTTATTTTTGCAATAATTATAGAAGAATATGGTTTATTAGGTGGTATTTTAATAGTATCAATTTATTTTTTATTATTCTTTAGAATATTTGTTGTGGTTAAAAAAACAACTACAATATTTGGAACATTATTAGTTATAGGTGTTGGTTTTCCAATTATTTTTCAAGCAACCATAAATATGGCTGTTGCTACCAATTTATTTCCTGTAACTGGGCAAACATTACCATTAATAAGTAGTGGAGGTACTTCTATTTGGATGACTTGTTTTGCTTTAGGTATGATCTTAAGCGTTAGCGCATCAAAAGAAGAAACAGAAGAAGATATTTTAGACGATAACCCTTTAGATATTTTGCATGAAACCATATAATATACTTATTTCTGGAGGAGGTACAGGAGGGCATATTTATCCTGCTTTAGCAATCGCAAATGAAATTAAATTGCGATATCCTGATGCAAATTTTCTTTTTGTTGGTGCAAAAGATAGAATGGAAATGGAGAAAGTACCACAAGCTGGCTATGATATAAAAGGTTTATGGATTTCAGGTTTTCAAAGAAAATTGACTTTAGATAATATGTCATTTCCATTTAAATTAACGAGTAGTTTATTAAAGGCTAGAAATATAATCAACAATTTTAAGCCAGATGTTGTTATTGGAACTGGTGGTTTTGCAAGTGGGCCAACTTTAATTATGGCACAAAGAAAGGGAATACCTACATTAATTCAAGAACAAAATTCTTTTCCTGGAATTACTAATAAATTATTAGGAAAAAAAGTAGATAAAATTTGTGTGGCTTATGATAATTTAGAACGCTTTTTTCCAGTTGATAAAATCATAAAAACTGGTAATCCTGTTCGTCAAGATTTACTATATATCCATACAAAAGTAGAGCAAGGAAAATCTCATTTTAAACTAGATCATAAGAAACAAACTATTTTAGTTTTAGGTGGAAGTTTAGGAGCAAGAAGAATAAATCAATTAATTGAAGAGAATCTAGATTTTTTTAAAACTCAAGGAGTGCAAATTATCTGGCAATGTGGAAAATTATATTTCAATGAATATAAAAAACACAATGATTTAGATTTTGTGCAAGTGCATGAGTTTATCAATACTATGGATTTAGCATACGCAGCTACAGATATCATAATTTCTAGATCTGGTGCAAGTTCAGTTTCAGAATTATGCATAGTAGGTAAACCAGTCGTTTTTATTCCTTCTCCAAATGTGGCAGAAGACCATCAAACAAAAAATGCAAAATCAATAGCAGATCAGCATGGAGCTATTTTACTAAAAGAAACAGATTTAGACACTTTTGCAATTGTTTTTGAGACTTTACTAAAAGATAAAGGTAAACAAGCGCATTTAGCAGAAAACATAAAAGAATTAGCATTACCTGGAGCAACAAATGCTATAGTTAACGAAATTGAAAAATTATTAAATAGTTGAATTTAAAAGAGATACATAACGTCTATTTTGTTGGTATTGGTGGTATTGGTATGAGTGCTATTGCTCATTATTTTGTGTCTAATGGAAAACAGGTTGCTGGTTATGACAAAACGCCTTCTCATATTACCAAAAACTTAGAAAATAAAGGAGTTATTATTAACTTTGAAGATAGTGTTAGTTTAATTCCAACTTCATTTTTAAATTCACAAGAAACTTTGGTTGTTTATACACCAGCAATTCCTAAAAAACATAATCAATTCAATTATTTTTTAGAAAATAATTTTACTGTTTTAAAAAGGGCAGAAGTTTTAGGAGAAATCACAAAAAATACGACCTGTTTAGCAGTTGCTGGTACACATGGTAAAACCACAACATCATCCATTTTAGGTCATATTATGACTGTAAAAAAGGCTACTTCTTTTCTTGGTGGCATTGCAGAAAATTACAATTCAAATTTAATTTTGGGTGAAGATAAAATTTCTGTAGTGGAAGCAGACGAGTTTGATAGGTCTTTTTTAAAGTTATCCCCAGATATTGCTTGTGTAACATCTATGGATGCAGACCATTTAGACATTTATGGAGAAGCAAAAGAGTTAGAACTTTCTTTTAGAGCATTTTCTGAAAAAGTTTCTCATAAACTTATAGTTGCTAATGGCTTGCCATTAGAAGGGTTAACTTATGGTATAGAGGATGATTCAGATTTTTGTGCTTATAATATTAGAATTGAAAATGGAGCTTACCTTTTTGATGTAAAAACACCAAAAGAAAATATAAAAAATATAATTTTTCATTTGCCTGGTAAACATAATGTTATGAATGCTTTAGCTGCTTTAGCAATGGCAAATGTTTATGGGGTTTCATTAGAAATAATTAAAGAACAGTTAGCTAGTTTTAAAGGAGTAAAACGTAGGTTTTCTTATAAAATTAAAACTAATGATTTGGTGCTGATAGATGATTATGCGCATCACCCAACAGAAATAAATGCAGTAGAAAAAGCTGTTAGAGAAATGTATCCAAAAGAACGTGTTTTAGTTGTTTTTCAACCTCATTTATTTAGTAGAACAAGAGATTTTATAGACGATTTTGCAAATGCACTTACAAAGTTCAATGAAGTGCTTTTATTAGATATTTATCCTGCAAGAGAGTTGCCTATTGAAGGTGTAAATTCTAATTGGTTATTATCTAAAATTGATAATAAAAATAAAAAAATAACAACTAAAGAAAATTTACTTTTCGATATTAAACAATCTTCATCAAAAATTGTTGCAATGTTAGGTGCTGGAGATATTGGAGTAATGATAGAAGAAGTTACAGAACAACTTTTAAAACCATTGACTAATGAAGTTTAAACGAATTTTAAAATATCTCTTATTTCTATTATTAATAGTAAGTCTTGGCTTTTTATATAGTTTTTCTTCAAAGAGAAATTCAGATAAAAAAGTATCAGAAATTATTATCGAATTTGAAGATGGAGATAATAATTTTTTAACACATTCAATGGTTAATAAATTGTTAATACAAAAAAATAAAACGGTTAAAAACCAAGCAAAATCTGTAATAGATTTATACAAACTAGAAAACGAGGTATCTAAAAATCCGTATGTCGAAAAATCATCTGTTTTTTTGACCATAGAAGGTAAGCTAAAGACTGTAGTTAAACAACGTGCACCTGTAGCTAGAATAATTACTGATAAAGATTCTTATTATGTTGATAAACAGGGGGTAAAAATCCCATTATCTAACGATTACTCTGCTAGAGTAATGCTAATTTCTGGTGTAAAAAACATAGAAGATATTAAAGAAATTATGCCTTTAATATCTAATATTTTAAAGGATGATTTTTTAAAAAAAGAAATCATTGGAATACAAAAATCTGACGCAAATGAATTTCAATTTGCTGTAAGAAGTGGAGATTATAAAATTGATTTTGGAAAATTATCTGAGATTGATATAAAATTTAAAAAATTAAAAGCGTTTTATAATAAAACATTTGAAGATAAAACAATTCAAAATTATAAAACTATTAATATAAAATATCACAACCAAGTTGTGTGTACAAAATAAACTGAAATGGAGAATAATAAAATAGCTGTAGGTTTAGATATTGGTACAACCAAGATTGTTGCTATGATTGGTCGTAAAAATGAGTACGATAAAATTGAGGTTGTAGGTATTGGTAAAGCAAAAAGTTTAGGAGTAAAAAGAGGTGTTGTAAGTAATATTACCCAAACCATTCAATCTATTCAACAAGCAGTAGACGAAGCAGAAAGCGTTTCTGGTTTTAAGATAGAAAATGTAGTTGTAGGTATTGCAGGTCAGCATATTCGAAGTTTACATCATAGTGATTATATCACAAGAGACAATGCAGATGAGGTAATAGAAGAAACAGATATAGATGACTTGGTAAACCAAGTTCATAAGTTAGTAATGTTGCCAGGTGAAGAAATTATTCATGTTTTACCACAAGAGTTTAAAGTAGATTCTCAAGCAGATATTAAAGAACCAATAGGCATGTATGGGGGACGTCTTGAAGCCAATTTTCATGTAGTAGTTGGGCAAGTTTCATCTATAAGAAATATTGGACGCTGTGTAAAAAGTGCAGGTTTAGATTTAAGTGAAATTACATTAGAACCTCTTGCATCTGCTCAAGCTGTCTTAAGTCAAGAAGAAAAAGAAGCAGGTGTAGCTTTGATAGATATAGGTGGAGGTACAACTGATTTAGCCATATTTAAAGATGGAATTATAAGACATACAGCAGTAATTCCTTTTGGCGGAAATGTAATTACAGATGATATTAAAGAAGGCTGTTCAATTATTGAAAAACAAGCTGAATTATTAAAAATAAAATTTGGATCTGCTTGGCCAGGAGAAAATAAAGAAACAGAAATTGTTTCAATACCTGGCTTAAGAGGAAGAGAACCAAAAGAAATAACACTTAAAAATTTATCTAAAATTATACATGCTAGGGTTCAAGAAATTATAGAGCATGTGTTCTTAGAAATTAAAAATTATGGACACGATACTGCAAAAGGAAAACTAATTGCAGGTATTGTATTAACAGGTGGTGGTTCTCAATTAAAGCATTTACGTCAATTAGTAGAATATATTACAGGTATGGATGCTAGAATCGGTTTTCCAAACGAACATTTAGCTGGTGATTCAGATGAAGCTTTATCAAGTCCATCATATGCTACAGCTGTTGGTTTATTAATGGAAGGTTTAGATAAAGATGTAAAAGTAGTAGAAGAGGCAGTAGAAGAACAAATTGAAGAAGAAATTTCAACTAGTCCAGAAGAAGAATTAAAACCTCTAATTGAAGAAAAAGTTAAACCAAAAAAGAAATCTTTCTTCGAAAAGTTTACAGAAGGATTAAAAGATTTTTTGGATAACGCAGAATAAGACTAAAACAAATATCAATACAACAAAAACAAATAAACGTTATTATGAACGCAGAATTTGATAACATTATTTTTGAAATGCCCAAAACAAAGTCTAATACCATAAAAGTTATTGGTGTTGGTGGAGGAGGTAGCAATGCTGTAAACCACATGTACACACAACAAATAAAAGGTGTAGATTTTGTAATTTGTAATACAGATGCACAAGCATTAGAAAACAGTCCAATACCTAATAAAATTCAGTTAGGGGCAAGCTTAACTTCAGGTTTAGGAGCTGGTGCTAATCCAGAAATAGGAGCACAAGCAGCTAAAGAAAGTATGCAAGAAATTCAGCAAATGTTAAATACCCAAACAAAAATGGTATTTATTACTGCTGGTATGGGTGGAGGTACAGGTACAGGTGCTGCACCAATTATTGCAAAAATTGCAAAAGATATGGATATTCTTACTGTTGGTATTGTAACTATGCCATTTCAGTTCGAAGGTAGAATGCGTTCAAAACAAGCACAATTAGGTATAGATCAATTACGTCAAAATGTAGATTCACTAATTGTTATTAATAATAATAAATTAAGAGAAGTTTATGGAAACCTTGGTTTTAAAGCAGGTTTCTCTAAAGCTGATGAAGTTTTATCTACTGCTGCTAGAGGTATTGCAGAAGTAATTACACATCATTACAAACAAAACATAGATTTACACGATGCTAAAACTGTACTTTCTAATAGTGGAACTGCAATTATGGGTTCTGCAAGAGAAGAAGGAACAAATAGAGCTAAAAATGCAATAGTTAAAGCATTAGATTCTCCTTTATTAAATGACAATAAAATTACAGGAGCTAAAAATGTATTATTATTAATTGTTTCTGGTACAAGTGAAGTTACTTTAGATGAGATTGGTGAAATCAATGATTACATACAAGATGAAGCTGGTTATGATGCCAATATTATTATGGGTATTGGAGAAGATGAAGAGTTAGGAGAAGCAATTTCTGTTACCATTGTTGCTACAGGTTTTGCAGCAGATCAGCAAAACTCAATTACTAATTCTGACGAGAAAAAAGTAATTCATACTCTAGAAGACGAACAAAAAGCAACCTACAATTTTAGTGAAGAAAAAGTTGTTAAAACGCCATCTCTTAATGAAGAATTACCAAAACAGAACAATGAAAAAATTATTCATGTTCTAAGTGATGAAGATGATGCTCCAAAAATGGATTTGGTAAAAACTTCAGAAATTATTGCGAACATGCCTGTTTATTATGATGAAATAACAACAAAGCCAGAAAAAGAAATCGACTTTATTATTACTAATGTTACACCTCAAAAAGAAGTTGTTAGTGAGCAAGTAGAAGAAGATTTGGGTGAAAATTTATTATTTGATTTACCTCTAAATTCTTATACAGAAGTTACTCCAGAAAAAGAGATAAAACACGAGTTAGTTGAAGATTCTAAGATTAACATTAATGAAATAGAAGTTTTTGGAGCTGAAGAAATAAAGTTTGAAAAAGAAACTACTAAAAGATTTGTTTTAGAAGATTTCGATGCTCAGCCAACTATAGGTAAAAGCTCTGCATTTTCTAATACAGAAAAAGTACAGGAAGAAGAAGGGTTAAACTTTGAGTTAAAAACTAAAATGCCTCAAGCAGAAATAAACGAAATTGAAACTGAAAGTGAAGAGATATCTCCTTTAAGTCTTAATATTTCTGAATTAAGAAAAAGATCTGAAGAAAGAAAACTTAAAATGAAAGGTTTTAATTACAAGTTCAATGATCAGTTAAATAAAAATATTGATGAGATAGAACGTCAACCTGCCTACAAAAGATTAGGTGTAGATTTAGATAAAAACGCAGTTTCTAGTAAAACAGAAACCGCAATTAAAAAAAAATCAGATGATTTGGGCTTAAAATCTAACAACTCTTTTTTACACGATAATGTAGATTAATTTTATAATTAAATATAATTAAAAAGCACATCAAAAACGATGTGCTTTTTTATTTTACCTTTTATCGAATATTTCTTTACCTTTTATCGATACTAAATTGTATAAAAACAGAAACCCCATTAAAAAAGACCTTTACTAAACTAATTTTGCTTAAAAATTAGACTATAATGCACACAAATTGGGTTTTATCATTAAGAAATTTAGTAAAAACATTAATCATTATAATAGGTGTTTTTGGATATGGTCAAGAAGACCCTTTTAATTGTGATTACAATGCATATTTATTTCAGTATAATGATATTTATGCTTTAGATTTAGCTTCAGGTAACTCATATTTAGTAAAAAAAGATATTACACCTGGCAATATTAATGCAGTGGGTTATAATCCTGCAGATGGTTATATCTGGGGATCATTAAGTACACCATCTAAATCAATTGTAAAAATTGGTAAAAACTTTAGTACAGAGGTTGTTTATATCCCAGAGCTTCCAACATCAAACAGATATGTAGGAGATGTAAGAGAAGATGGAGTTTACTACTTAAAACCAGGAGGTTCTACTTACTATTTAGTGGATTTAAATCCAAACAGTAATACTTACAAGCAATTCATAACTTCAAAAACATTATCATCTAACATAAATATTCATGATTGGGCTTTTAATGCTGTAGATGGTTTATTGTATACAGTAGAAAAAGGAACTAATATTTTATATAGAATAGATCCTGAAACAGGAGTAGCAACTTCATTAGGTGTAGTTCCTATTTTGTCTGGTGTTAATTATACTTTTGGTGCAGTCTATTTTGATGTTGAAGGTAGATTTTACGTTTCAGCAAACCAAACAGGAACTGTATATGTAATACAAGACGTTCAAAATTTAGAAATCGGGTCTGTCATAGAATCAAATTTATTTGCATTTGGACCTTCTAGTAGTTTAAATGATGGTGCAAGATGTCCAACTGCTCCAGTACCACAAGAAGATTGCAGAAATGGTATAGATGATGATGGAGATGGTTTAACAGATTGTGATGATCCATCTTGTTCAGGAGTAGCAGAATGTCCTATAATAAGCCTTGAAGTATCTACAGGGAATGAAGGAGGTTTAGAAAGTAATGATAGATTATCTTCTTTAATAAATAAAAGAAATTATTTAAGAGCTAAATCAAACTATAAGTTTGATAAAAAATTAGCCAAAAAGATATTAAAATCTGAGTTTTACAGTAAAAATGCATCTAAAAATACAAGTGTATCTTTAAGAGATTTAATTCCTTTAGATGTTTTATCTGGAACAGAAACTATAGAATCTTCGCCATCAGATTTAATCTCTATGACAAATGCAACAGAACTGTATTCAGTAGATTATATAAAAGACAACAAAACCATTGCTGTAGTATTAGCAACTAAGACAGAAAATGGAGTATATGAGCATACTAAATACATTTGCGATAGACTATTAGGTGCAGAGTTATTGTCTGTTTCTACCATAGAAATTAGAGAACATACTTTTATAAAATCGATTATAAAAAACACAGATGGTTCTAAAGAATTTGTACTAAGTTTTTCAGGTAAACTTACAAATAACGACACTAATTTTGCTATTGATAGCCACTGGAATATCGATAAATATGAAAATAATGCTACGTATTATAATTTTCAAATTTGGACAAATCAAATAGATGATTTACTATTATTAGGAGAAAAAGCATTAGAATTATTTAATTCAAAAAGAGAGATTATAGCCTATAATAATTCAACTCCACCTGCAGTTTTCGTAAAAAAAGGGAAATACGTAAATGGTACTTTAGAATTAGAAGTAGTTAACAGAAATAAAACCGAAACTATTACTTACAGTTCTGGTTTTAAAAGAACAGAAACATCACAAACTGAATTTGCTAATAAAACAATTTCTTTAGATGGCTCTTATTTAAATTCTATGGTTATAAATACTGGTAATGTTTTTGACATAGGTTTTAGACTAGAAAATGGAACAGATACCCCAGATGATTTATTTATGTCTGATGGAGTTTGGGGTGCAGATGATTCTTCGAATGACACAACTTTAGATAAATTTGAAATTACTCAGAATGAGAATATTTATGTTGGTTCTGGTCATAGAGTAGAGAGAAATATTTCTCTAGAAGCAACTACAAGTTCTTATGTTGCTGCTTACAGATCTTTAACGCCAAGATTTATGCCTGTAGATTTATCTCAATTTGATGCTTTAGAGTTTAATGCAAATGGTACAGGAGAATTAGAAATTACCATTATTAAGAAAAGTATTAACGAATGGGAGAATCAGTTTAAAACTTCAATTAGTTTAAATGATACAGACAATCACTTCGTAATTCCTTTAGAATACTTTACTTCTAAAACCGAAAATAATATTGATTTAAATGATGCAGTAAGCATAGTATTTACAATGTCATCAAATGGTACAGATGTACAAACAAAGAAAATGAACTTAAAAGATATATTATTTTCTCAAAGAGCATTAAGTGTAAACGATAATATTATAGAAGAGAATGAGTCTATAATTTATCCAAATCCAATGACTAATAAGTCTGAAATAAGCTTTTATTCAGAAGTAAACGCTAACACAAATATTGAAGTTTATAGTTTAACAGGAGCTTTAGTTAGAAAAATCGAAATTGATACTCAAATAGGAAATAATAAAGTAGAAATCTTCAAAGATGGATTAAAATCAGGACTTTATATTTTAAAAGTATCAAACGATTATAGAAAGTATAATACAAAAAAGTTAATTGTAAATTAAGATTAGATAGTCTCCTATTTATTCCCCAATTACTAAAAAACCTCTAAAATAAAAGGCCACTAAAATGATAATTTAGTGGTTTTTTTTATTTTTTTTATTGATTGTCGTAAACCATCAATACTACAAAAATGATTATTATCTGCTTATTTTTAAATATTTAGGTTGTAACAAAGTTTTTTTCTTCTCGTCTTTATAGTGTAATCAATTTAAATCAAAAATTATGAAAACAACATATTCAACAACAATAGAAAGAGGAATTTTAACTTCTGCTTATAAGCGTGAAATTAAAGAAAGCATTAAAGCTACTAAAAGAGATTCTTTAGTAAAGTTTAAAAAGTTAATAGAAGATCATCATGCAAAAGCGCAAAGTCAAACAGGCACAATATTACAAGTTAGTTTATTTGCTTTTGCATTATTATTAGTTATTGTATAAAAAAAATCTCACAGAAATACATCTGTGAGATTGTAGTAAATATATTTTATTATAAATATTTAGTTTAAGGCTTCTTTAATTCTTTTTATAGCTTCTCTAATATCTTTTTCTGAAGCTGCATAAGAAATACGAATACAGTTTGGAGAACCAAAAGCCTCACCAGTAACAGTAGCAACATTGGCATTCTCTAAAATAAATAAAGAAAAATCGCTAGCATTTTCAATTTTTGTTCCTTTTATGGTTTTTCCAAAAAATTCAGAAATATCTGGAAAAACATAAAAAGCACCTTCAGGAACATTTACTTTAAAACCGTCAATTTCTCTCAATAAATCAATAACAATATCTCTACGAGTTTTAAACTCATCTACCATGTATTGTATTTTTGAAATTGGCGCTAAAACTGCAGTAATTGCAGCTCTTTGTGCAATACAATTTGTACCTGATGTTATTTGACCTTGCATTTTAGTACATGCTTTTGCAATCCATTCAGATGCACCAATATAACCTATTCTCCAACCAGTCATAGCAAATGCTTTTGCAAGACCATTTACTGTTATAGTTCTTTCATACATGCTTTCGATAGCAGCAAAACTAAAAGGTTTAAAATCGTAATTAATATGCTCGTAAATTTCGTCAGATAATATATATATCTGAGGGTGTTTTTCTAAAACTTTAGCCAAAGCTCTATACTCAGCTTCACTATAAATAGTTCCACTAGGGTTGTTTGGTGAGTTAAAGAAAATCATTTTTGTTTTCGGCGTAATTGCAGCTTCTAATTGTTCTGGTGTAATTTTAAAATCAGTTTCAATAGAAGAAGGAATTTCTACATACTTAGCTTCACAAAGAGTGGCAATTGCAGAATAACTTACCCAATAAGGTGTAGGTAAAATTACTTCATCACCAGGATTTAATAAAACTTGTGCAACGTTTGCTATAGATTGTTTTGCACCTGTAGAAACTACAATTTGATTTGGTTTATAAGATATATTATTATCTCTTTTAAACTTTTCGCAAATAGCTTCTTTTAATTCTCCATAACCATCTACTGGTGTGTAAGAATTATAGTTTTGATTAATAGCTTCTATTGCAGCATCTTTAATAAAATCTGGAGTGTTAAAGTCTGGTTCTCCCAAACTTAATCCAATAATATCTTTACCTTCTGCTCTTAATTCTCTTGCTTTTGCAGCCATTGCCAATGTTTGTGATACTGGCAAACTGTTAATTCTGTCCGATAATGGATGTGACATTTTTACTTTAAATTGTTATTTTTTAATTTATGCTAATTCAGGTTTTTTTCCTAAAACTCCTAAATGTCTAAAATGCTCAATAATGGCTCTTCTTGTAGTTTCGTACTCATGATATGGCAAATTAAACTCTTTTGCAGTTTCTTTTACAATTTTAGCTAATTTGCTATAATGTACATGAGAAATATGTGGAAAAATATGATGTTCAACTTGATGATTTAAACCACCTGTATAAAAGTTTATCAACCAGTTACTAGGAGCAAAGTTAGCAGTTGTATATAATTGATGGACTGCCCAAGTATGTTCTAAATTTCCATTTTTATCTGGTGCTGGTGTTTCTGTTTTTGGTACAATATGAGCCAATTGAAATATTAAACTCAAAATCATACCTGCAGTATAGTGCATAACAAAAAAACCAATTAAAACTTTCCACCAAGCAATGTCTAAAACTGCTATTGGTAATACTATCCAAAGAGAATAATAAATTAGTTTAGAAATTACCAATTTTGTCCATTCTGTTGTTGGGTTTGGAAACTCACCATAAGATAATTTCCTTTTTAAATACCTATGCATTTGTTTTACATCTGTAGTAATTGCCCAATTAATAGTTAACAAACCATATAAAAAAATAGAATAATATTTTTGGATTTTATGAATCTTTAACCATTTTGCATGCTTAGAAAAACGCATAATTCTACCTGCATCTAAATCTTCATCATGGTCTTGAATATTTGTAAAAGTATGGTGTAAAACATTGTGTTGTACTTTCCAATTGTAAACGTTTCCAGCAAGAATGTAAATACTACTCCCCATTAATTTGTTTACCCATTTTCTTTTAGAAAAAGATTCGTGGTTAGCATCGTGCATTACATTCATACCTACACCTGCCATACCAATTCCTGTAACTACCATTAATAAGACCATAACCCATTGAGGCATAGATACTGTAAGTACTAAAATAAAAGGCACTAAAAAAGTAGCAAACATTAATATTGCTTTAGAGTAAAGCTTCCAATTACCAGTTCTATTTACATTATTTTCTTTAAAATAATTATTTACCCTTTTGTTTAAGGTTCTAAAAAACTTAGCTTTATCTACTCTAGAAAAATTGATTGTATTCATATATTGTATTATGATGTAAAAATATAGATTTTAAAGTATATATTTCATAAACGATCAATTTTATTCTTAATTGTTTTCATATAACTCCTATTTTTGCATTGGTAAATATTTTTTCATGGAAATCATACACAAATACTTTAAAAATTTAAGTGACACTCAAATAGAGCAGTTTTCAAAACTTCAAGAGTTATATGAAGATTGGAACCTTAAAATTAATGTAGTTTCTAGAAAAGATATAGACGAGTTGTATTTAAGACATGTTTTACACTCTTTAGGTATTGCAAAAGTGATGCAGTTTATGCCTGACACAAAGGTTATGGATGTTGGAACTGGAGGTGGTTTTCCTGGCATTCCTTTAGCGATTTTATTTCCAGAAACACAGTTTCATTTGGTAGATTCTATAGGTAAAAAGATAAAAGTAGTAAATGAAGTGGTAGAAGGTTTAGGTTTAGAAAACGTAAAAACAACTCATGGAAGAGTAGAAGAGGTTAATGATACTTACGACTTTATAGTAAGCAGGGCAGTTGCACAAATGGAGACCTTTGTAAGATGGACAAAAGGTAAAATTTCTAAAAAACAGAATCACGAATTAAAAAACGGAATTCTCTATTTAAAAGGAGGGGATTTATCTGAAGAGTTAAAAAAATATACTACTGCAACTATTTATGATTTACCAAACTATTTTGATGAACCTTTTTTTGAAACTAAAAAAGTAGTGCATTTACCTATGAAATTTAAAAGTAAATAATTTTTTAGAGATCAAACTTTATAATTCCTAAAAACCCTAAAAGAATTCCAATAGCTATTGTCAATATAATTATTGTTACAAAAACTACAGCTAGACCAAATAAAAATCTAAAGAGTTTTTTAATACTTTGCCAAAGAGTTAACTTAAAAAATTTGCCTAGTACATACATATAATAAAATATATATATAAATGTACTAACAAAGTAAATTGAAGGGTGTATAACTATCGCAAAGAAAAATAAGATTAATGTTAAATAAGTAAGAAAACCATACAGAAAAGCATTAATAACTAAATGCTCACCAAAATTATAAGGTTTCCAAAATGTCCATTTGCTTAAAACTGCAAACAATAATAAAAAAACAAAGGTGAGTAAGTTTAAATAACGAAGCATAAATTCAATCATACCTTTATTAAACTTTAATTGCATTTGAGCAGATTGTTGCTCAACTTTTAGTTTTTTTAATTGTTCTTCTGATAAATTTTTTAATGAGGCAATGTCTAAGTTTGCTTTTTCTTGAAGTGCTTCTATTTGACTTGAGTTCATTGTTTGATTAATTTCAATGAAATCATCAGCAAAATAATTAAATACCAATAAAGAAATACCAGCAGCAATTGCTAAAAAAGAAAACGGATTCATGTAACGTTTTCTTACACCATTTAAATAATCGTGTAATAATAATTCTGGCTGACGAGCAACAGTTCTAAGAGTTATAAAAAAACGACTATCAAAACCAAAAACATTTACAAAAACATCTAATAATAAAGATTTAAAAGTGATGCGATTTACAACCACTTTAGCTCCACAATTATTACAAAAGTTAGCTTTTTCTGGTAGATTATTTAGACAGTTTTTACATTCCATATAATCAAAGATAAAAAAAGGAACTACATTTCTGTTATTCCTTCTTAAATATTTTAAAGACAGTTTATTAAAGAGCTTCAACAAACAAACCTTCGTCTGTTTTAGAAACTTTAGCCACTTCTTTTTTAGTTAAGCCTTTAATAGTTTTATCCCATTTCTTATTTGATAAACCAGATTGGGTTTTTAAAGCAGATAAATCAATTTTTTCTGCTTTTGTAATAATGGCTAAAACTGCTTTTTCCTCATCATTCAATTCTACAGAAGGAGCTTTTTTCTCTGGTCTCATTTGAGGGAAAAATAATACTTCTTGTATAGATTGATTATTGGTTAAAAACATGATTAATCTATCCATACCAATTCCCATACCAGAAGTTGGTGGCATACCATACTCTAAAGCACGTAAGAAATCATGATCTATAAATTCTGTTGCTTCATCATCACCTTTGGCTGCTAATTTTAATTGATGTTCAAAACGTTCACGTTGGTCAATTGGGTCATTCAACTCAGAATATGCGTTTGCAATTTCTTTACCACAAACCATTAACTCAAAACGTTCTGTTAGTTCTGGGTTTTCTCTGTGCTCTTTGCAAAGAGGTGACATTTCTTTTGGATAATCTGTAATAAATGTAGGTTGAATGTAATTACCTTCACATTTTTCACCAAAAATTTCATCAATTAATTTTCCTTTACCCATGGTTTCATCAACCTCAATATCCATAGCTTTAGCAGCTTCTCTAATTTCAGCTTCTGTTTTGTTATAAATATCAAAACCAGTAAATTCTAGAATAGAATCACGCATTGTAATTCTCTTATATGGAGCTTTAAAGTTTATTTTATGTTTACCAAATGTAGTTTCTGTTGTTCCGTTTACAGCTGTAGCACAATGTTCTAATAAACGTTCACAGAAGTCCATCATCCAATTGTAATCTTTATAAGATACATAGATTTCCATAGCTGTGAATTCAGGATTATGAGTTCTATCCATACCTTCATTTCTGAAGTTTTTAGAGAATTCATACACGCCATCAAATCCACCAACAATTAGTCTTTTTAGATATAATTCGTTAGCAATTCTCATATATAAAGGAATATCTAATGAGTTATGATGTGTTACAAAAGGTCTAGCAGCAGCACCACCAGGAATTGGCTGTAATACAGGAGTTTCTACTTCAAAATAACCAGCGTTATTAAAGAAAGAACGCATTGCATTAAACAATTTTGTTCTTTTTACAAATACTTCTTTAACATGTGGGTTAACCACTAAATCTGCATAACGTTGTCTGTACCTTAGTTCTGGGTCATTAAAAGCATCATATGTATTACCATCTGCATCTACTTTTGGTAATGGTAAAGGTTTTAAAGCTTTAGAAAGAATTTTAAACTCTTTTACCATTACTGTTTTTTCACCAACTTTGGTTGTAAAAAGTGTACCAGTAATTCCTATAAAATCACCTATATCTAATAATTTTTTATAAACATCATTGTACAAGGTTTTATCTTCTCCTGTACAAATTTCATCACGATTAAAATAGACTTGTATTCTTCCTTCACCATCTTGTAATTCAGCAAAAGAAGCTTTACCTTGTATACGTCTAGACATTAATCTACCTGCAATAATCACCTGTTTATCTTCAGCAAAGTTTTCTTTAATTGTTTTAGAGCTTGCATCTACAGGAAATAAATCTGCAGGATAAGGATTAATACCTAAAGCTCTTAATTTTGCTAACTTTTCTCTACGTACAACTTCTTGTTCTGATAATTGCATTTGGTGTATAATTTCTAATGTTAAATAAAGAGTGCAAAGATACAATGTATAGGCAAATAGACAATTCCGATAACAGCAAAAAAAGTGATATTTATTTTTAGATATGTAAAAACAACGTATATTTGCTCATCACTTTTTGTTAGAGTGATAAAGTTGTGTTGTTTTGGCACTTTCGTAAAAGTGTCGTGGTTTTGTTAACCAATGGAAAGCTTCCCTATTTTGGGACGCTTTTTTTGTTTTACAACATTTTTTGTTGCTTTTTGTAAAATGCTTCTGCTTGAATTTTCATTAATTCTCTAGCCATTTTTTCTTTATAGCTTACTAATTCTTCATCTTGAGTTAAATCTTTATAAACACTATTGTCTATACTAATATCTGCTTGTAGCATTTTTTCTCTTTGCTGTACTTGCTGCTTAACCCAGGTTTTAATAGCAGATTCACGTTCTTCTAGTTTAAAATCATATTCGCCTTTTGGGGCTAATAATTTTGCTATAATTGGTGATGTTTCTATAGCCAAAAACAACAAGAATATAAAGAAGGATGTAAAAAAGGGAAGTTTACCTAAAACGTTTATTCTAGCCATTAATCCATCAAAATTAGAAATAATAGGTTTTGATGCTTTTTCTGCTAATTTTTGATTTTCTTGTAAAGTTAAAATAGCTTTTTCTTTTTGATTTATTTTTACTTGATTCTCTTTTTTTAATTGATTTAATGCTAATAAAGAAGCATCATGTTTTGCTCTTTTTTCTGCATAAACAGGTCCTTTTCCAAGTTTTTTTGTTCCTTTCCTTCCTTCAGCTTCTGCTATATATGTTTCATATAATGCATCAGTTTCAATTTCTTTATTACTAATTTCTTGCTTTAAATTGTTAATTTCTGAATTAATTTTTGCAATTTCTGGACTAAACTGTTGTGCAATTTCTGTCTTGTTATTTAAAGTCATTTGGTTTTTTTCAGATAATAAAACTTGATTGATTTCTTTTTCAAATAACTTTAGTTCTAGGGGTTTTGATATAACAACAGCAATAATAATAGCCAAAATAATTCTTGGGGTTGCTTGTGCTACTTCTTTCCATTTAGAGTCAGATTTTTTAATGGTAGATACAATAAAACGATCTAAATTAAATATGAGTAAACCCCAAATTAATCCAAAGAAAATAGCAGCATATAGGTTGTCAAAAACAGTATACAAAGCATAAGAACCTGCTATGGTTGCCATAACTGCAGTAAAAAAAACAGTAGCACCAATACCTACATATTTATTTTGTTCGCCATTTGCACATTCATTAATTAAGTTTTTATCAACTCCAGAACAGGTAAGAAAGAAATTTTTAAGCACGTTTTTGTATGTATTTGTTTAAATACAACGTTTTTAAAGTGAATTTGTTACATAAAAAAACCTCGAATTTTCGAGGTTTTTGTATTATTTGCTTTTAGCTTCGACTATTTTTGATCCGTCCTTAAGTTTTCTAATATTGATACTTTTAATTTTATTTGTTTCAACATTACTCAATTGTTTATAAGTAATTTTTTTTCCGTCTAAAAAGTAACTAACATTTTCTCTATTTTTCTTCTTTTCTTCTTCTGTAAGATTTTTTAATGCATTTACAAATGATTCTTCTTTTAAAGTTTTACTGCTGTTAAAAGTAATTTTTGGTTTTACTTTTTTCTCAGGAATTGTATCTTTTACTTTTAAAGCACTTTTAACATTTTTACTTTTAATAATTTCTTTTTTTGGCTTTTTACTTTTTTTTGGAGCAGGAGGAATTTCATTTAAAGTATTACCAGTTCTTTTTTTCCAGTTTTCAAACTCCATTTTTGCTTTTTGCTTTTCTTCTTCAGAAGCATTCATTGGAACAGGTGGAGGAGGAAATAACAATTTATCTTCTTCAGTTAAATCTTTTCTTAACTTATAAAATACAACATCATTTTTCATTAACCTTACATAAGGTTCTTGTGGATGAATAGGTCTTTTTACCTTTGATTTATTTTCTTTAGATAATCTAAAATAAAGAGAACCTAGTTCTGAAAATAAATTTTCTAAATGTTTTTGTCTTTTTGATAAGCTATTTACATAATGAGGCTTGCTATTTCTAACTGCTTCATAAGCATAATTAGCTTTTAAGTATTTTTCTAATTTATTATCTTTAAGTTCTTCAATATTTATATCATTAGTAAATCCAGTATTTGGATTGTCATCTTTAAACTCACAAAACAACTTATTTTTGTAAAATACTTTTTTGACATAATTGTCTGGAATTATTTCACTTGCATTAGCTTTCTTAGACGAAATTTCTTTTCCTTTTTCATTTACTAAAAAGCCTTTTTTATTATAAAATTTAGTTTTTCCTCTTGTAATAACATAATAGAAAATATTTCCATTGATTTCTTTAAATCCAGTTTTTAATGAATTTATAAGAATAGGTTTTTCTAGATAAGATTGTTTAGAACCATTACTGCTAGGTAAATTGTATTTCTTTTTATTTTCTTTAACCTCAATTACTTTTGGTTTTACTTCTTCTTCAACTTCTTCTATACCATGCTTTTCTTTTAGATATTTTAAAAAGTCATTTACTCTTTTTTGGGTTTTACTTTTAAAATATTGTTTTGTTTCTAAACTAGCTTGATATTCTTGAGGGAATCTTTTACTTCTTGCATTTTTATGAATAAAACTTATAAAATAATGACTAAAATCTGTCTTGTTGTATTTGTTTAAATCACTATTTTTAGCAACTTTTCCATTTATCCAAAGAGCATATTTTTCACTATTTTTTAATTCTTTAATTAATTTTGAAGTTGGTATTTTTTTCTTTGTTTTTAATGGTGGAGGAGGTACTAAACTTTTCTTTTCTTCTTGAGTTAATTCGTTATACTTTTTAGTTATACTTTTACCATTTTTATTTTTAAATGTATATCTACCTTTACTATATATATATTCTTTATACAATTTATTATTGCTATAATCTAATTGATTATCAGCTATTTTTTCAGTAATAGTTTCAATAGGGATTTCTTTTTCTTCTACTATAACTTCTTGTGCTTCAACTCTTTCTGCAAAGAGGAAGAAAAATCCTGCTAATAACGGAATTACCGCCAGTTTTTTTAACAAGATTTTTGTTGGTGAACTTTGTATTGTCATCATTTTTAATCTCTTTTTTGTTACTAAATAATTCAAATTACTGGCCAAGTAATAATCGTTTTTCCAAGATGCTTTATTAATTAATAAATGCTGATATTGAAATGTGTTTTTATGTTTTGTAATTACAGTTTCGTCTGCTAAATATTCATGATTTAATTGAATTGCTTTCTTTAAAAATATAAATAATGGATTTATCCAAAATACAACTTGCAAAAGCTCTATCAATAAAACATCAATAGTATGTTTTTGAGTAGCATGCGTTAATTCATGGGTAAATAATTCTTGTTCTACTTTTTCATTAAAATAGGCCTCTTTATTTATGAATATATAATTCCAAAATGTATGAGGTAAAATCTTATCATCAACCAAAACTAAAACAGCTTTTTGATAACTGATTTTTTTATTGAGATATATTTTTCTGATGATTTTATATAAATTTATTCCAAATCGAATTAAAAATAATAATGATACAAAAACATAAACACCAATTATTATAGATAGATAATCGATATTATTTTGTTCTATTATTACAGCATTGTTGTTGTTTTCTAAAACTGGCAAATAAGTTGATTCTGTCGCTTGTATAACTATAGGTTCAACATCAATAGTTATTGAAGCAAAAGGAATTACAAATGAGAAAACAACTCCAATTAAAAGATAAAATCGATTAAAATGGTGCATTTTTTCTTTTTCTAAAATCAAATGATAAAAGAAAAGTATAAGTGCTAAACAAGCAGCAGATTTTAATAAATAGCTAATCATTTTTCTGTTCTTTTATTTGATGATCAATGATTTTTTTTAATTCTTCTAGTTCCTTTGTTGTTAAGTTGGTTTCTTTAGTAAAAAACGATGCAAACTGGCTAGCAGAATCATTAAAAAAGTTTTTAATTAAACCATTAACATGATTAGAAAAGTAATCAGATTTTTTTATGATTGGATAATACTCTCTTGATTTTCCAAATAATTTGTAATCTATAAAACCTTTGTCTTTAATTCTCTTTAATAAAGTGGCTACAGTTGTTGTTGCTGGTTTTGGTTCAGCAAAATCTTCTAATAAGTCTTTTAAAAAAGCCTTTTTACGTTTCCATAGATATTGCATTAATTGCTCTTCTGTTTTAGATAATTGCATAGAAATGTATTTTACTCTACAAACATAGAATAAAATATTTGATTCTACAAATGTAGAGTTAAAAAATATTTAAAAGTTATTTGGTTATTTTTGTTTTATAGAAATAGAAATAAATATGAAAAAAATATATGTAATAGTTTGTTTACTTCTTTTATCTGCGTGTGCATCAGTTAAATTCAAAGATAAATGGTTAACAAAACAAGCCCCAGAGACTTTTAAAGCTCGTTTTGAAACAACTCAAGGAAATTTTGATATTCTAGCAAAGAGAGAATGGTCTCCTGCAGGAGTAGATAGACTTTATCAGTTAATTACTAGAGAATACTATCAAGATGTAGCTATTTTTAGAGTAGTACCAAAATTTGTTGCTCAATTTGGTATTCATAATGATACAGTTATTAATAATGCTTGGGGTAAAAAAGGAATTATTGACGAACCTGTGTTGAAAAAAAATGCTAAAATGACGATTGCTTTTGCAAGAGGAGGAGTAAAAACAAGGTCTAATCAGATTTTTATAAATTTAAAAGACAATTATAGATTAGACACTTTAGCTTATTCTGGAGTAACAGGATTTCCTGTAATTGCAGAAGTTGTTGATGGTAAAGAAAATGTATTAAAGTTTTATAATGGTTATGGAGATAAATTGGGTTACAAACAAGATTCTATTTCTAAATTTGGTAATACATTTTTAAGAGAAAAATATCCAAAAGTAGATTATATAATTAAGGCTTATATTTTAAAAGACTAATAATATTTTATGAAAAAGATATTATTTTTCCTTTTACTAATTATTGTCTCTTCTCTACAATGTCAAGAAAAACTAGAAAGAGAATATCGAATTAAATCTACAGAAGCACCCAATAAAGCACTAGATTTTATTGATAAATTAAACTTACCCAAAAAAGTAAAATGGTATATAGAAACCAGTAATGATGGTAAAACTTTTGAAGCAAAAACTTGTTTTGAAAACCATTTGTTTAGCGTTGAGTTTTCTGAAAAAGGAATTTTAATTGATGTCGAAATGAAAACATCTTTTTCTAAAATAGAAGCTTCAGTTAAAGAAAAAATTACAAAAACATTTAAAGACAGATTTGATAAATACAGAATTAAAAAAACTCAATTTCAATATAGAGGTTTGCAAAAAGAGCTTACCAAACTTTTTGTTAAGTATTACAATAATACAATTGAGGTTGATGTTTTTTATGAAATAGTGGTAAAAGGAAAAAAAGATAAAAACTATGAACTTTATGAGTTTTTATTTGATGCAAAAGGAGATCTTGTAAAATCATTAAAGTTTGCGATTCCAAATTCTGATAATCTTCAATTTTAATGAAAACATTCTGCTGTTTTTTACTATCTTTTTATTGTTCAAATTTACTTTTTGCACAATCTAATTTTAATACAGGATTTTTACCTAAAATAGTTGTTTCTAAAAAACTATCTAATAAGAATATCTGGGTTAATAGTTTAGAATCTAGAACATTTATTCTTGATGATAATAATGAATTTTCACATAGTTTAGTTGATATATCTTCAATTATATCAATAAAAACAGACTTTGAACAATCTTTTAACTTTGGTTATATTCTTCGTTTTAGAGATGATAAAACTATTCATAGAATTTTTCAGCATTACAATTTTGTAAGTCAATTAACAAGTATAAAAATTGCGCATAGAATTGCTTTCGAACAATTTTATCAATCTAAAAGACAAACAATTTTTAGAACTAGGTATAGATTTACTTTAGAAAAACCCTTAAGTGGAGAAAGAGTTGATATTAAAGAGTTTTACTTAAAGCTAGGTAATGAATTATTGTATGATTTTACAGATTTAAAAATTAGAATAACTCCTTATTTAGGTTATCAAATTTCCAAAAAAGATAGAATAGAATTTGGTTTAGATTATAGATTGGGTGAATTTATAAAAAATAATACTCAGAATGATTTATGGTTTAGAACAACTTGGTATATTTCTTTAAACTAAAAAAGCATCAATATTTTAAATATTGATGCTCTTTTAATTTTAGTATTTAAAATTTATCTTAATTTAAAAATAACTTTTCTAGCAAATTGTCTTGCAGATTTACCAACACTAGTATCTTCTCCACCACCAAAATAAGATAGTCTAGAAGGATTTATACCTGCAGCAACAAGAACATCATACACCTTTTTTGCTCTTTTTTGAGATAAAGTTTTATTTCTGTTAGCTGAGCCTGTTTCATCTGCATAACCTATTAAGTCTGCACTTATAGTTGGATTATCCATCAAAAATTGTTTTAAGTAGTTTACAGAATTTAAAGATCCTTCTTGAATTTCAGACTTATTTACATCAAAATAAACATTAATATAACCTCTATTTAAAAGTTCTTTGATAAAACTTACATTTCCTCCAGATACAACATCTGCATATTTATTTTCTTTTACTTCGTCTCTTTTGATATATCTAGCATCTAATTCTGTCATAATTAGATCTTTATTAGGTGATGAAGTGGTTTCTTTATTTTTTAATTCTGCGATTTCTTTTTCTGCAGTACTTAAACGTTTTTTAATTTTATCTAACTCACTTTCAACTGGAGTTTTTTCTTCAAAATAGAAATCTGCAAGTCTATTATATCTTCCAAAAGATATACTTAAACCAATAGAGGTATTAAATATACTTATATTTGATTCTCTATTATCACTATATATTCCTCCATTAAAAGTATTGTCTTGCCCAAAATTTATAAAAGATGAAAAATCTGCAAAAACAGCTATTCTATCTGAAATTTTATATTGTGGTGTAAGGCCAAAATTTAAAGAAACAACATTATCATTACCAGAAACAACAGGCGCAGTTGTATTTAAAATACCAATTCCTAATCCACCATGAGCAAGTAAGTTTAATCTTTTAGTCCAAGTATGAAATTTTAAAATATTACCCATATTAACAACACCTTCTAATGTTGCTCTATAATAATTTGCGCTAAATGGTAAACTTCCGCTTTCTTCTTTAAATTTATTATATCCTAAATCTAATCTTAAACCAAAACGTTCATTAAACATGTATCTAGCACCTAAACTACCTTGACCTAACATATTTACTGCATAACCTGAAGATAGTGGAGCACCAACTTGATGAATACCAGCACCTAAATCTAAAGACCATTTGTCAAAATTTTGGCTATTTACTTGAAATGAAGCTAAAAATAGTAAAGAAACTATACATATTTTCTTCATTAATTCTACTTTAATTTTGTTTTGATTTTTCATTTTATCCCCTTTAAAATGCAAAGTTATAATTTATTTATTGCAATATAGAAATATTATTCAATTACATTGATATTGGCTTCCATTTGAAATGATATTAACTTCAAATATTAAAGCTTAATTTATTATTGATTTTTATAAAGTTCTGTAAAATATTTATAAAAATATGGTATAGTTTCTATACCTTTTAAATAATTCCAAACCCCAAAATGTTCATTAGGAGAATGAATTGCGTCAGAATTTAAACCAAATCCCATTAAAATCGTTTTGCTTTTTAGTTCTTTTTCAAAAAGTGATACAATAGGTATACTACCACCACTTCTTTGTGGTATAGGTGTTTTTCCAAAAGTAGTTTCATATGCTTTACTGGCAGCTTGGTAGCCAATATTATCAATTGGAGTAACATAACTTTGACCTCCATGATGTGGTTTTACCTTTACTTTTACTGATTTTGGAGCAATACTTTCAAAATGATTTTTAAATAATTCAGTAATTTCTTTCCAGTCTTGATTAGGCACTAAACGCATAGAAATTTTTGCAAAAGCCTTACTTGCAATTACTGTTTTAGCACCTTCACCTGTATAACCTCCCCAAATTCCATTTACGTCTAATGTTGGTCTAATAGAATTACGTTCGTTTGTAGAAAAACCTTCTTCACCATAAACAGCATCAATATCTAAAGCTTTTTTATAATTCTCTAAAGAAAATGGGGCTTTTGCCATTTCTTCTCTTTCTTCTTTTGACAATTCTTCAACATTATCATAAAAACCAGGTATAGTAATATGGTTATTTTCATCATGTAATGAGGCTATCATCTTTGTTAAGATATTAATAGGGTTAGCTACAGCACCTCCATATAAACCAGAATGTAAATCTCTATTAGGTCCTGTAACTTCTACTTCTACATAACTAAGCCCTCTTAAACCAGTTGTTATAGAAGGAATTGTATTAGCTATCATTCCAGTATCTGAAATTAAAATAACATCATTGGCTAATTTTTCTTTATTTCTTGGAACAAACCAAGACAAACTTTCAGAACCTACTTCTTCTTCACCCTCTATCATAAATTTTACATTACAAGGTAAATTACCAGTGGATGTCATGTATTCTAATGCTTTTACATGCATATACATTTGTCCCTTATCATCACAAGCACCTCTTGCAAAAATTGCACCTTCTGGATGTATTTCAGTTTCTTTTATAACAGGTTTAAAAGGAGGAGAAGTCCATAATTCTATTGGATCTGCTGGTTGCACATCATAATGCCCATATACAAGAACTGTTGGTAAGTTTTTATCAATTATTTTTTCACCATAAACTATTGGGTAACCAGGAGTTTCACAAAGTTCTACTTTGTCACAACCAGCTTTATGTAAGCTATTTAAAATAAAATCTGCTGTAAGTAAAACATCTTTTTTAAAAGCTGAATCTGCACTTACAGAAGGTATTTTTAATAACTCTATTAATTCATCTAAGAAAGTTTGTTTGTGTTCTTTTATATAAGATTTTATATGTGACATTTTTTATTAATTTGAAAGAAATTCAAAAATATAAAAATAATAATGAAGGGCTTTGTAATTTCAAGTGATTGTTTATATTTGCAGTCCAAATTGCAGGCGTGGTGGAATTGGTAGACACGCTAGACTTAGGATCTAGTGCCGAAAGGTGTGAGAGTTCGAGTCTCTCCGCCTGTACAAAAAGCTTCTCTAATTATTGAGAAGCTTTTTTGTTTTTTATAATTGACTTATATTGTTGCTACAAATATTAAGTAATGAAAGCAATTATCTGTAATAAATTTGGTTTACCAGAAACATTAGAATACAAAGAAGTAGAAAACCTATTACCAAAAGAAGATGAGGTTTTAATTTCTGTAAAAGCTTGTAGTGTTAATTTTCCTGATACTTTAATTATACAAGGCAAATACCAATTTAGACCAGAATTTCCATTTTCTCCTGGGAGTGATGTAGCAGGAATTATAGAAAAAGTAGGAAATAAAGTATCTCATTTAAAAGTAGGAGATGAGATTGTTGGTTTTATTCCTTATGGAGGTTATGCTGAAAAAGCAATACTAAAAGCAAAAGATTGTTTTCCAAAACCTAAAGGTATGTCTATGGTAAATGCATCTGCTTTTTTATTAGCTTATGGTACTTCTTACCATGCTTTAAAAGATAGAGCTAAACTTAAAAAAGATGAAACTATTTTAATTCTTGGTGCTTCTGGTGGAGTAGGATTAACTGCATTAGAATTGGCTAAATTAATGGGAGCTAAAGTAATTGCAGCTGCCTCTACTAAAGAAAAATTAGACTTATGCAAACAATTTGGTGCAGATGAATTAATTAATTATAAAGAAGAAAGTGTTAAAGATAAAGTTAAAGAGTTAACAAATGGAAAAGGTGTAGATGTAATTTATGATCCTGTTGGGGGTCATTTTTCTGAGTTAGCTTTAAGAGCTATAGCTTGGAAAGGGAGACATTTAGTAATTGGTTTTGCAAACGGAGAAATTCCTAAAATACCTATAAATTTAACATTACTCAAAGGTGCAAGTATTGTAGGTGTTTTTTGGGGTGCTTTTGCACAAAAAGAACCTAAAAAAAGCTTAGAAAATATTAAAGAATTGTTAACTTGGTTTGCAACTGGCAAATTAAATCCTCATATAGACAATACATACGCTTTACAAAATGCAACAAAAGCATTAGAAGATATGATGCAAAGAAAAGTAAAAGGTAAAATAGTAATTGATATGACTATTTAGCTTTTAGTATAATTTCTTCAAAATCATTTGTTTTTTCACTATTATCAAATAGATGACTTGCTTGTTTTGGAGGAACAGTTAATTTACGTTTTGTTAAATCTAACCAAGCACCATAAACTTTTATGATAGCTGATAATTGTCCTGCCTCATTGAAAACTTCATGAGTTAATTTCCAACGTTCATTGTTTTTTGATAGTCCAGAGATTTTTAAATTAACACTTATATTTTCACCTAAATGAATTTCTTTTCTAAAGCTAACATATTCTTCAAATAGAATAGGGCCAATATTATGTTTGGTAAATTCTTCTATAGAAAAATTTTGAGCAGCAAAATATCTAATTCTTACTTCTGCAGCATACTCATTATAAGCAGTATGACGCATATGTCTATTAGGATCAAAATCAGACCATTTTGTGGCAAAGTTTACACTGTATTCCATACTTCAAAAATAAAAAAACCTGATATGTTTTTCTAGCATATCAGGTTTATATTATATCATTTAATTATTTAATTTTTTACAATTTCTGATTTTTCTCTAAGCTTTAATTCACTCAATACATTTAAAGCTTCAGAAATGTACATGTCTTTTGCTAAATTTTTATGCCAAGCCACTCTTTTATCTTTTAAATCTGTATTTACTTTAAATAAAGACATCTCATATTTTGGAGAAGTAAAATTTAAGTTTGAAGAATAATCAAAAACAGATTTAAATTTTTCTCCTTCTTTTTCTTTCATTTCATTTTCTTTGAAGAACTTTTTATAATTTAAAGAATAGGTTGTGTTTTCTTGATTTTTCTTGAGCCACTTTGCGTATTCATTAATTAATTGAAAATTCTCACTATTTGCAATTCTGTTTTTACTGTTGTACACAACATCAGCAAAATTTGAGTAAGAATTAGTTTGTGTATATTTTGCTTGGTCTACTTTATCCCATGCTAAAGCTCCATCTAAATCACGTTCTCCATATTCCATATAACTTAATCTACTTGGCATTGCTATATCTGAATACACGCCTTCTTTTTGAGTAGAACCACCATTAACTCTATAGAATTTTTGAATGGTTAATTTTAAATATCCTAAATCTTTTTTGTAATTAGGGTAAAACTGATTGATAGGTAATACGTTTTGCACAGTTCCTTTACCATAAGTTTGGTTACCTCCTAAAATTACAGCTCTTTTATAATCTTGCATTGCAGCTGCAAAAATTTCTGATGCAGATGCAGAAAACTCATTTACTAAAACAACAACTGCTCCATCCCATTGTATTTTAGGATCTATATCTCCTTTAACTATTGGATTTTCTCCTCTGTATTTAACTTGAACAATAGGTCCTTTATCTATAAATAAACCAGAAATTTCTATGGCTGTTTTTAAAGAACCACCACCATTATTTCTTAAATCTATGATTAATCCTACTACACCTTCTGCTTTTAGTCTTTCAATTTCTTTTTCCATATCCTTAGCAGAATCTCTATAATTATTGTCTGAAAAGTCTATATAAAAACTTGGTAAATCTATAATACCGTATTTTTTTCCGTTTTTCTCAACAATACTAGATTTTACAAAAGTTTCATCTAATTGTACAACATCTCTAATTATAGATATTGTTTTTATAGAACCATCTAGTTTCTTTTTAACTGTAAGTTGTACTTCAGTTCCTTTTGGCCCTTTAATAAATTTAATAGCATCATCTAAACGCATACCCACAATATCTATTGGTTCTTCATTTCCTTGAGCAACTTTTAAAATGATATCTCCAGGTTCTAATTCGCCTTGTTTTGAAGCAGGACCTCCAGCAACAAGTTCAAAAACATGCGTGTAAATTCCTTTTTTTTGTAAACGAGCTCCAATACCTTCTAATTTACCAGACATAGTTTGGTCAAATCTTTCTTTGATATTTGGATCCATATAAGTTGTATGAGGATCAAAAGCACCAACTACAGAATTTAAAAAAGTAGAAAACCAATCTTCGTGCTCTAACTCTTCAATTCTAATATAAAGCTCATCCATATTTTTAAGTACTTCTGCTCTAGCTTCTTTTTCTAAAGTTTTAAAAGACTTTACTTTAAAACTCTTGTCTTTTTTTAGTTTAGCTTCTTGTAAATCAGTTTGTTCTTGAATTCTACTAAGCGTTTGTAATTTTAATTGCTTTCTCCAATAATCTATCAATTGATTATCGTTTTTAGCAAATGGTACTTTATCAAAATCTAAGTCTACAGTTTCGTTTTTATTAAAGTTAAATGGTTGTGCTAATAAATCTCCATAATAAGATTTTGCATTTTTTATTTTTTCTATAAAACGACCATAAACCAATTTGTAAAATGATAAATCATCTTGCAATAACTGGTTATCTATTTGATATTTATATTTAGAAAATTCTTTTAAATCTTGTTGTGTAAAATATCTTTTGCTTGGATCTAACCCGTTTATAAAACTTTTAAAAACTTGTTCAGAAAAATCGTCATTCATGTCTTTAACAACAAAATGACCTCTAGTAAGTATATTTTTTAAAACGTATATTAGAACTTTATCTTTTTCTGGATCTGAGTTTGTAACTGTATTATTATTGTTCGCTTGAACTGATACTACATTTATTAGCAAAAAGAATGCTAAAAAAACAGATTTCATCTTTAAATTCGTCTTCATCTAATCTATTAAAATTGTTATTATTAATATTTTACTAATCTACTAAAATAGTGCCAAACTTTAAATGGCTTTTTTATAAATACCTCTAAAAGATTCAGAAATTACTTTTCCTTGTTCATTAACATATTCCCAAACTTGAGTCACAGAACCGTCATTATTTTTAGACCAAGTTATTTTGTTTATATAATTTCCTTTATTGGTTTTAATTATGTCACTTTTTAAAATCATTTTTCCATCTACTAAATTGCCTTTTAACACCAACGAAAAGCCTGAATTATCTACCCAAACTTGATTCCAAGAATCATCTGTTTTGTTATAATAATTATAACTGGTTCCTCTACTTTGGCTAGTTTTAGATTCCCAATTTTCTTGCATAACACAATTGTTTTGCATTTTAATAAGCTTATTTGTACCTATTAATTTGTTTTGTGTGTTGTAAACATTCCAAGAACCTTCCCAAAAATCAAACTGGCCATATTTTTCTCCAGAACAAGGACTTTTTGTTTGATTTTGTCCAATTATATTTGAGGAAATAAATACAGTAATAAGAAATAAAAAATAGGTTATTAAACGTGCCATTTTTAGAAAATAATCTCTTACAATGTTACTGAAAATAAGCATGATATATTCTTTACAAAATGTTAAAAAGAAAATCGTTTAAAATAAATTACATTTGTATTTTAAATTCGATTTTATGCAAGAAAGACCATTAATTTTAGTTACCAATGATGATGGAATTACAGCTCCAGGTATTAGAGCTTTAATAAGAATAATGAATAAAATTGGTGAAGTGGTTGTTGTGGCTCCTGATAGCCCACAAAGTGGAATGGGGCATGCTATTACTGTTGATAATGTGTTAACCTGTAACCCAATAACAATTGATGATGGACCACAATTAGAATATACCTGTTCTGGTACTCCTGCAGATTGTATTAAAATGGCTGTGAGCGAAATTTTAAATAAAAAGCCAGACCTATGTGTTTCTGGTATAAATCATGGTTCAAATTCATCTATAAATGTAATTTATTCTGGCACTATGAGTGCTGCTATAGAAGCAGGAATAGAAGGAATACCTGCAATTGGTTTTTCGCTCTTAGATTTTAAATGGCATGCAGATTTTAAACCTGCAGAAGATTTTGTAAAAAAGATCACTTTAAATACCTTATTAAACGGATTGCCTGAAGGAGTTGTTTTAAACGTAAACATACCTAATCTTAAGAAAGAAGAAATTAAAGGAACTAAGATTTGTAGACAAGCTATGGGTGTTTGGAAAGAAGACTTTGATAAAAGAAAGAGCCCTTTTGGTAAAGAATATTATTGGCTTTCAGGAGAATTTGTTAATAAAGATAAAGGTCAAGATACAGATGTTTGGGCTTTAGATAATGGTTTCATTTCTATTGTACCTGTCCAGTTTGATTTAACTGCACATCATATGATACAAAAATTAAATTCTTGGGAACTTTAAAAAAAGAAATATTAATTGGTGTTTTAATATCCATATTTGCAACTGCAGCAGGTGCTTTTTTGTATATAGAATATTTTTCTAAAGTAAGTTTTTTAGAAACTTTACAGCTAATTAAAGAAGGTAATTTGTATGGTAAAATATTATCAATAGCAGCTATTCCAAATTTATTTATATTCTTTGTTTTTATTAGAAAAAAACAAGATTATAGAGCAAGAGGAGTTTTACTTATGACCATATTAATTGCATTAACCACTTTTATCTTAAAATTTATCTGATGAAATATTACATTATAGCAGGAGAAGCATCAGGAGATTTACATGGTTCAAACCTAATGAAAGCAATTTATAAAAAAGATAAAAAAGCTGACATTCGATTTTGGGGTGGAGATTTAATGCAAAGTGTGGGTGGTACTCTTGTAAGCCATTATAAAGAAAGAGCCTTCATGGGTTTTTTTGAAGTGATTAAAAACTTAAATAAAGTTTTAGTATTTATTAAGTTCTGTAAAAAAGATATTAAAAAATTTCAGCCAGATGTTGTAGTTTTTATAGATAACTCAGGATTTAATTTACGAATTGCAAAATGGGCAAAAGAAGAAGGCTTTAAAACTAACTACTATATATCTCCACAAGTTTGGGCAAGTAGAGCTAGTAGAGTAAAAAAGATAAAAAGAGATGTAGATAACATGTTTGTTATTTTACCTTTCGAAAAAGAATTTTATAAAAAGTTCGATTATCAAGTTGAGTTTGTAGGACATCCATTAATTGATGCAATTGCAGATAGAAAACAAATAGATGAATTTACTTTTAGAGAAGAACATCAATTAGGGGAAAAACCAATAATTGCTTTATTACCTGGCAGCAGAAAACAAGAAATTACAAAAATGCTTTCTGTAATGTTGTCTTTAACTAATGATTTTTCTGATTATATTTTTGTAATTGCTGGTGCACCAAGTCAAGATTTTTCTTTTTATCAACAAATAATAGGTAATAAAGAAGTTAAGTTTATAAATAACAAAACATACGATTTGTTATCAGTTTCAACAGCAGCATTAGTAGCTTCTGGTACTGCAACATTAGAAACAGCTTTATTTAAAGTACCACAAGTAGTTTGTTATAAAGGTGGTTTTATTTCATATCAAATTGCAAAAAGAATTATTACACTTAAGTTTATTTCTCTTGTGAATTTAATTATGGATCAAGAGGTAGTAACTGAGTTGATTCAGAATGATTTTACTACATCTAATCTTAAAAAAGAATTGACTAAAATTTTAGATACCACTTACAGAGAAAAGATGTTTTTACATTATTTTGATTTAGAAAAGAAACTAGGAGGTAAAGGCGCATCAGAAAAAACAGCACAACTTATAATTGACGGATTAAAAAGTTAGTAACTTTAAAATAATTTTGTAACTTTATTTCGCTATGAAAAGGTTACTAAATTACTTACCAGTACATTTTGTAATTTTCTTAATATTAGGTATTTGTGTTCAGTTTTATTACAAAATCTGGTGTTTTGGATTTTTACATTTCCTGTCTGTTTTTGGGATAATTCTTTTGACTTTATTTCTTGTGAAGTCTAAAATTATAAAGACATTCCTTAGTTTTCTTTTATTCTTTTTTATAGGTATTTCAACTGTATATTTTCAGAATAAACAGCATTATACTAATTATTATCAAAATTTTATTGATAATAACTCAACTAAAATTTTAAAAATAAATAAAGTACTTAAACCAGGGTTTTATCATTTTAAATTTGAAGCTAAAGTTATTCAAATAGATGATTATAAAACTTGTGGTTCAGTACTTTTAAATCTTAAAAAAGACACTTTACATTCAGGTATTAATGTGGATGATATTTTACTAGTTAAAACTGATTTCTTAGATGTAATGCCTCCTTTAAATCCTCATCAATTTGATTATAAAAGCTATTTAGCTAAAAAAGGAATTACTCAGCAAATGTTTATCGCTGAAAACGAATTTAAAAAACTTGTAAATAATGATATTTCTCTATTTGGTTTGTCTGCAAGTTTTAGAAATAAAGTACAAAATTCTTTTAAAAAATATCATTTTAAAGACGATGAACTTGGAGTAATAAGTGCACTGTTATTAGGACAAAGACAGGATATTTCTAAAGATTTAATTGATGATTATTCTAAAGCTGGAGCCATTCATATTTTAGCAGTTTCTGGTTTACATGTAGGTATAATTTTACTCATTTTAAATTGGCTTTTTAAGCCTCTTGAGGTTTTTAAAAATGGAAAAATTTTAAAAACATTTATGGTTATAATATCTCTATGGAGTTTTGCATTTGTAGCAGGTTTGTCTGCATCTGTTATTAGAGCAGTAACCATGTTTACTTTTGTTTCTTTTGGATTATTTTTTAGAAAACGAAATTTTGTCGAGTTTTCTTTAATCAGCTCAATGTTCTTTTTACTCTTATTTAAACCAATGTTTTTATTTGATGTTGGCTTTCAATTAAGTTATTTAGCTGTTTTTGGTATTGTTTGGGTGCAACCAAAATTAGTCCAAATATGGCATCCAAAATTAAAAATAATTAATTTCTTCTGGAGATTGTTTACAGTTTCTATTGCAGCACAAATAGGAATTTTACCTTTAAGTATCTATTATTTTCATCAAATTCCTGGGTTGTTTTTATTATCAAATTTGATAATTATTCCTTTTTTAGGAGCTATTTTATTTGGTGGGATTATGATTATTCTACTGTCAGTTTTAGATATTTTACCTCAATTTTTTGCTGATTTCTATGGAAAAATTATATCAATCATTAACAGTTTTGTTCAATGGATTTCTAATCAAGAAGCATTTTTATTCGAAGAGTTGTCATTGTCTTTTTTGATGATGATTTGTATGTACTTAATCGTTTTTAGTTTTGTGTTATTGGTGTTTAGATATTCACCAAAGAAGTTGCTTTTTTTCTTAGGATCAATAATTGTGTTACAGTCAGTTTTATTGATAGAAAGTAAGCAAAGAGTTTCTAAAGAAGAGTTTATCGTTTTTCATAAAAGCAGATATTCTATTCTTGGAGAAAGGTTAGGTAATCAATTAAAAATTTATCATACTACAAATAGTAATAATCATAATTTCTTAAACTCTTATAAAGTTGGTGAAAAAGTAAGATTAAATTACACTAATCAATTAAAGAATATTTATTCAATTAAAAACAAGAATATACTAATTGTAGATAGTTTAGGAGTTTACAATATAAAGCAGTTAAAAAATACTATTGTAATTTTACAGCAATCGCCTAAAATTAATTTAGAACGTTTAATAAAGGTTATTAAGCCTTCGCAAATTATTGCTGATGGAAGTAATTACAAAAGTTATATGAATTTATGGGAAGAGGTTTCAAAAAAAGAAAACATACCTTTTTATAATACAAGTAAAAAAGGTGCTTTTATTATAAAATAACTATTTAATATTGCTTTTAAAATTCTTTTCAAATTCTGGCCAATCTGTATCTATGTAAGCTTTAGTATTAAAAAAAGCTAAAATTTTCTCAAAGTGTTTTGAAGATAAATAACCAGGAATTTGTTGAAGCATTTGCTCTTTTTCGTTCATGAAAATGGTTGTTGGATAAGATAGTCTACCATTCATTAATGCAGCAGATAATTCGTGATATTTAGATCTACCTTCTCCTTTTAACTTAAAAGTATAGCCTTTATAAGTAATATCTTCTTTGCCTTCACCATCAAGTTTTATAGCATAAAAATTATTGTTGATATAGTCTATAATTACCTTATTAGAATAAGTTTTTAAATCCATTTTTTTACAGTAACCACACCAATCTGTGTAAACATCTATTAAAATAGGTTTAGGGCTTTTTTTGTTTAACTCAATTGCATCTTCAAAGCTTAACCAATTAATTTTGTTTTGAGCATTTGTAAATAAACTAGTACAAAATAATAATATAAGTAAAACTGATTTCTTCATAACTATTAAGTCGCAAATCATATGCCAAATTTACAAAACTGAAAATAAAAAAAACTCAACTTGAAAACCAAGCTGAGTTTTAAATAAGTTATTAATGTACGTTGCCTAAAAGCTTTTTCATTAAAGGAGAGAATACTAAAACAATAGCACCTGCACCTAAAGCATACATGGCTATTAAATGGAAACCATCTGTGTAAATAGATAAAGTTTCTAGCCCACCAACATTAGTATCTGTACTTTCTACTGCTAATTGTTCACCTATAAAACCAACAATTTGAAAAGCATAAGCAGAAGATAAAAACCAAACCCCCATCATAAATGAAACTACATTTTTAGGTGATAAATCAGTAATCTTTGATAATCCAACAGGAGACATAAATAACTCTCCAATAGACAATATTAAATACATAATTAATAAATAAGCAAAAGGTACCATTCCATTTTCATCAGCACTTCCTTTACTCAAAGCTAAAATATAGAAACAAGCACCAGCCAAAAGTAGACCAAGGCCAAATTTATAAGGTGTTCTTGGGTTCATTCCTTTCTTTGAAAGAAAACCCCACATCAAAGAAATTGGAATTGCTAAAATGATTATAAACATTGAGTTTAAAGAATTTGTTTGTGCTGCAGTCATTATACCTTCTAGAGATACATTTCTAGATGCAAATAATGTAATAACACTTCCAGAAAGCTCATGGAACCCCCAAAAAAGAGTCATAAAGAACGTAATTAAAACTGCCATTATCATTTTTTTTCTAGCTTCATTAGTTTTTAAGGTATATATGATGTAAATTATATATGCCAAAACAGCAAAACCAATAAATTTAAATAAACCACTTACATAATTTTGTTTCCAAGAAGCTAACAAATATGCAATACCTGGAGCAGTCAAAAATGCAATAACTGGTATTAATGTCTTTTGAGGTATACCTATTATTTTTTTATTGTAAACTTCTTGGTTTGGAGGTAAACCTCTATCACCAAAAATATTCTTTTTAATGCCACTCCAAAAGAATGCTAAACCAGCCATCATTCCAATTCCTGCTAATCCAAAACCATAATGATATCCGTATTCTACAGCTAACCATCCACAAAGTAATGGAGCAATCCACCCACCAACATTAATACCCATATAAAAAATGGTAAAACCAGAATCTTTTCTAACATCACCTTCTTTGTATAAAGATCCAACAAATGTTGAAATGTTAGGTTTAAAAAAACCATTACCAACCACAATAAAAGCCAATGCTAAAAAGAAGGCAATATCATTTTCTATAGCCAAAACAAAATGTCCAATTGCCATTAATATACCACCAAGAAAAATAGATGCTCTCATTCCTAAAATCTTATCTGAAATTTGACCACCAACAACTGTAGAAGCATAAACTAAAGAACCATAAGAAGCATATACAACTGCTGTAGCTGTATCTCTTTCTACTATAGCTTTAAATATATGTTCAACCATATACAGCGTTAATAATGCTCTCATTCCATAGAAACTAAAACGCTCCCATAACTCAGCAAAAAATAAGTAGAACAATCCTTTTGGATGTCCGAACATTTCTGGTTCTTGTGTTGTTGTGCTTACTCCTTTATCTAACATAATTATCCTTTTATTTCAGTTGTTGTATTAATTAAATTTTCTTCTACAAAATTGGTCATTTTTGTAAATAGATTTAAACGCATTGTGCTTCCTTTTCTAATTCCATGAGCTCTGTCTGGAACTATAAACATATCAAATTGTTTGTTAGCATCTATTAAAGAATTAATCATTCTGTATGTGTTTTGTACATGTACATTATCATCTCCTGTACCATGAACCAATAAGTATTTTCCTTTTAATTTTTCTGGATAATTTATTGGTGAATTTTCATCATAACCAGCAGGGTTTTCTTGAGGTGTTCTTAAAAATCTTTCTGTGTAAACAGTGTCATAAAAACGCCAAGAAGTAACTGGAGCTACAGCAATAGCCATAGAAAAAACATCATTGCCTTTTAGTAAGGCATTTGTACTCATATGTCCACCAAAACTCCATCCCCAAATACCAATATTATTTTCATCTATATAAGAACGTTCTGCTAGTTTTTTTGCAGCTGCTATTTGATCTTCAGTTTCATATTTTACCAAGTTTAAATACGTAGATTTTTTAAAATCTGCTCCTTTAAAACCAGTGCCTCGTCCATCAACACAAACTACAATAACACCCTTTTGTGCTAACATATTATGCCAATAATCATTTGCTCCATTCCATCTATTTGCGACTTGTTGAGAACCTGGACCTGAATATTGAAACATTAACATTGGATATTCTTTATTAGGATCAAAATCAGCAGGTTTCATCATCCACATATTTAAATCGTTTCCATTTATTTCTATAGTAGAAAATTCTTTTGGACTCATTTTATAGGTTGATAATTCTTCCTCTAAATCAACATTATTTACAATGTTTTTAATTTTATTTCCTTCAGCTGTATATAAATCATAAACAGGAGCAGTAGTTGCTGAAGAATAGGTGTTTATAAAGTAGTTTAAATTTGTACTAAAAGCAGCACTATTTTGTCCTTCTTCATTGCTTAATAATTTTTTATTAGATCCATCTAAATTTATAGAATATACACCCCTATTTATAGAGCCATTTTCAACAGATTGATAGTAAATGGTTTTTTTACTTGGGTTAAAGCCATAATAATTAGTTACTTCCCAATTTCCTTTGGTAATTTGGTTGATTAATTTTCCATTAAAATCATAATGATATATATGATTGTAACCATCTTTTTCACTTGTCCAAATAAAACTATTATCATTTAAAAAAGTTAGATTGTCATGAATATCTATATAGGCTTTATCAGTTTCATTTAATAAAATAGAAGAAGATGTTCTTAATGCATTAACTTTATGTAATTTTAAATTGTTTTGTTGGCGATTTAAAGTTGTTGCTACCAAAACAGCAGGTGTGTTACTCCATTTTATTCTTGGGATGTATTCATAATCTCCTAAGCTAATTTTTGCAGTTTTTGAATTAGCAACATTGTATGTATGTAAAGTAACCTTTGCATTTTCTTCACCCGCTTTTGGATATTTAAAAACTTGTTGATTTGGATATAATTCTTTACCTACAATATCCATAGAAAAAGTAGGAACATTGGTTTCATCAAAACGTAAAAAAGCCAAATATTTACTGTCTTTACTCCATTCAAAAGCTCTTACAAAACCAAATTCCTCTTCATAAACCCAATCTGTAATTCCGTTTATAATACTATTCTTTTTACCATCTTTAGTAATTTGAGTCAACTTATTCTTAGAGAAATCTTTGATAAAAAGGTTGTTGTTTTTTGCAAATGCAACTTTTTGATTATCAGGAGAAAAAATTGGCTCTTGAATATCTTCGCCAATTAAAGACAATTTTTTTGAGGCAATATCATATGCATAAAAAGTACCAGTATAAGAGCGTCTGTAAATTTTATTAAAATTTGTCCCTAAAATTAATTTTGTTTCATCGTTGTTAAAGCTATAAGATTCAAAAGATTTTAATTCTTTTAAATCTTTACTATTAACTATAGTTTCTACTTTTTCTAGTGTTTCATAGCTGTATTTGTCTACAGTTGTATTTCCATTTTCATCACTATTTAATAGAGAGTAAAAATCTCCATTCATAGAGTTTAAAGCATTCATTCTTTTTGGAGAAAATGTACCATTCCAAATTTCTTCGAGTGTAATTTCTTTATCTCCAGTAATGATTTTTGAGGATGTGTCAGATGATTCTTTGCAACTTATTAAAGAAATAAAAGTTGCTATAATAAACAGTTTTTTCATTAGAAAATTAGTTTTTAATAAAGATTTGCCAAGTTTACGGAAAAATCGGCAAAATAATAGCTAAAAATTCAGAAATCTTAATTCATGATACTAGTTTCAATGTATTGAATTATATTTGTTCTGTAGAGTATACAAAGACCTAAATGAGCAAAATAATATCTGGATTTTCGAAATTCACCAAGCAAGAAAAAATTGATTGGTTAACAGAAAATTTCTTTCAAAACCCAAGTGAAATAAAACAAACTATTCAACAATACTGGAATAGTAATGCTGATTTGCAAAATCTGCATGATGATTTTATAGAAAATACAATTACTAATTTTTACATGCCTTTTGGGGTTGCTCCAAACTTTGTAATTAATAACAAAGAGTATGCAATACCAATGGTTATAGAAGAAAGTTCTGTGGTTGCAGCAGCTTCTTTAGTAGCTAAATTTTGGAGTAAAAAAGGTGGATTTAAGACCGAAGTTTTAGGTACAACAAAAATTGGGCAAGTGCATTTTATGTATGCAGGTCATAAAAATGATTTAGAAGATTATTTTAATAAAAATAAAACAGAATTATATGCTGCAACTGCTTCTATCACAAAAAATATGGAAAAACGTGGTGGAGGTATTCTAGATATAGTTTTAATTGATAAAACAGATAAACTTGCTAATTATTATCAATTACATGTCACCTTTGAAACTAAAGATTCTATGGGTGCAAACTTTATAAACTCTTGTTTAGAAGCCATTGCAAATCAATTTAAGAATGATGAAATTGAGATTGTGATGAGTATCTTGTCTAATTACGTTCCTGAGTGTTTGGTTAGAGCAGAGGTGAGTTGTAAAATTGATGATTTAGGTGTTGAAAATCCGCAAAAATTCGCTCAGAAATTTAAACAAGCTGTAGATATTGCAAAAGTAGAACCTTATAGAGCAGTTACGCATAATAAGGGAATAATGAACGGAATTGATGCAGTAGTTTTAGCCACTGGAAATGATTTTAGAGCTATTGAAGCTGGTGCTCATGCATATGCTTCTAGAAGTGGTTCTTACTCTAGTTTATCACATTGTACAATTGATGATGGTATTTTTAAATTTTGGATAGAAATTCCTTTAGCTTTAGGCACAGTAGGTGGCTTGACAGCTTTACATCCTTTAGCTAAATTTTCTTTAGAATTGTTGCAAAAACCAACAGCAAGAGAGCTAATGCAAATTATGGCAGCAGCTGGTTTAGCTCAAAATTTTGCAGCTTTAAGAGCCTTAACTACAAAAGGCATTCAGCATGGACACATGAAAATGCACTTACAAAATATTTTAAATCAATTTAATGCTACTGAAGCTGAAAAAGAACAAATTGAAAAGTATTTTGAAAAAGAGACAGTTTCCCATTCTGCTGTTGTAGAAAAGTTAGAAGAGATTAGAAAATCTAAAATAAATTGGATTAATTTCTTAGATGAAACATTAATTCGTGAAAAATTAGAAAAGTTAAGTAGTGATTCAAAACCAATTTTTGGTAAAATGAATGCACAACAAATGATAGAGCACCTAAGTTTTGTAACTCAAATTGCTAATAATACAGTTAAAACAGGTTTATTTGTTTCTGATGAAAAAACAGCGAGAAGAAAACCTTTTTTAGATACAGATAATGAGTTGTCTCAAGGGTTTAGACCATCATTTTTATCAGATGAACCTAATGCTTTACAATTTGAATCTCTTACAGAAGCAATAGATGATTTAGTACATCAAATCAATAAGTTTGAGAACTATTATAAAGCTAATCCAAAAGAAACAATCGTACATCCATTTTTTGGAGAACTTAATTACGATTACTGGAAAAAATTTCAAGTAAAACATTTTACACATCATTTTAAACAATTTAACTTGTTGTAATGGAATTTTATTCGAATGGAAAATTATTATTAACAGGAGAATATTTGGTTTTAGATGGAGCCAAAACTTTAGCTTTACCTACAAAATTTGGACAAAATTTAATTGTAGAAAAAATTTTAGAACCTCAATTAATTTGGGGTAGTTTTACAAATACTAGCGAATGTTGGTTTGAAGCAGTTTTTGATTTACCAAAATTAAGATTAGTATCTGCTACATTTAATTCAGATAAAGAAGGTAGTGCAGATTTTATTGCAGAAACATTACTAGAAATACTTGAAGAAGCTAGAAATTTAAACCCAGAATTTTTAAATGTTGATGGAGGTTATATCGTAAAAACCAAATTGACTTTTCCAAGAAATTGGGGATTAGGAAGCTCATCAACATTAATTAATTCGATTGCTTCTTGGGCAAAAGTAGATGCTTTTAAATTACTTTGGAATTCCTTTAAAGGAAGTGGTTATGATATTGCATGTGCTCAAAATAATACAGCTGTTTTTTATCAAATAAAAGATAAGAATCCAATTATAGAACAAGTTAATTTTAACCCTATTTTTAAAGAAAATCTATTTTTTGTTTTCTTAAATAAAAAACAAGATTCTAAAGAAGGTATTGCAAAATTTAGAGAAAGTCAAAAAGACTTTTCAGTTGAATTAAAAAGAATCTCAGAGTTATCTGAAGCTTTTTTAGTTGCTGAATCTTTACAAGACTTCGAAAAACTTATCATAGAACACGAACAAATTATTAGTTCAATCATCAAAATAAAGCCAGTTAAAGAGAAACTATTTTCAGATTATTTTGGAGAGATCAAAAGTCTTGGTGCTTGGGGAGGCGATTTTGTTATGGTTACAGGAAATGAAAAAACTCCAAGTTATTTTAAGAATAAAGGATTTGAAATAGTTATTTCTTATTCAGAAATGATATTATGAAAAAAGTAATAATTATTGGTGGTGGAGCAGCAGGTTATTTTACTGCAATTAATGCAAAAGAGAATAATCCAGAATTAGATATTACCATTCTAGAAAAAGGAAAAGATGTATTGCAAAAGGTAAAGATTTCTGGTGGAGGAAGATGTAATGTTACTCATGCTTGTTTTGTTCCTAAAGACTTAACTGAATTTTATCCAAGAGGAAAAAAAGAATTATTAGGACCTTTTCATCAATTTATGACTGGTGATACTTTCGAATGGTTTGAAAATAGGGGAGTTCCTTTGAAAATTGAAGAAGATAATCGTGTTTTTCCAGAAGCAAATACAAGTCAAGCTATCATAGATTGCTTTCAAAATGCTGTTGATAAGTTGAATATTAAAGTGTTGACAAACTGTGGTGTAAACTCAGTTTATCAACAGGAAGAAAAATGGGTTATTAACACTAAAAGAGAAACTTTTATCGCTGATAAAGTGGTAGTTGCAGCTGGTAGTTCAAAAAAAGTTTGGGAATTATGTAAAACGTTAGATCATACTATAATAGAGCCTGTTCCTTCTTTGTTTACCTTTAATATAAATGATAAAAGAATCACAGATTTATTAGGAATTTCTGTGCCTAATGCTACAGTACAACTTGTAAATACAAAATTAGAAGCTTCAGGACCTTTATTAATTACACATTGGGGTTTAAGTGGGCCAGCAGTGTTAAAACTTTCTGCTTTTGGAGCTAGAATTTTAGCAGAAAAAAAATATCAATATAATGTAGAAGTGAATTGGTTATCAAGACCTACAGATAAAGTTTTAAATGTTCTTTTAAATTTAAAGAAAAAAGAACCTAGAAAAACAGTCATTTTAAAATCTCCTTTTACAGAAATTTCAAAAAGATTATGGGAACGTTTTGTTTTGTTTTCAGAAATTAAAGCAACACAAAATTGGGCAGATTTAAATAATCATCAATTGCAAAATCTAGCAAATCAGTTAACAAAAGGAGTTTATAATGCTAATGGTAGAACTACGTTTAAAGATGAATTTGTAACAGCTGGAGGAGTAGATTTAAAAGAAATAAATTTTAAACGTTTTGAAAGTAAAATTCATAAAAACCTCTTTTTTGTGGGTGAAGTATTAAATATTGATGCAGTAACAGGAGGCTTTAATTTTCAAAATGCATGGACAGGTGGTTATATTTGTGCAAAAGCAATTTCAGAGTAATTGATTAAGCACAAAAATCTAAAAACTATCAACGAATAAACATAAACCAAGAACAAAAATGGCAAGAACAGAATCAAATGAATTTGCAGTTGGTAAAAAAGCACCAGATTTTAAATTAGTAAATACTGTTGATGATAAAAAATATACTTTAAACGATTTAAAAGGTAGTAAAGGAACAGTAATCATGTTTATTTGCAATCATTGTCCTTTTGTGATTCATGTTAATTCAGCCTTAGTGCAATTAGCAAATGATTATCAGCAAAGAGGTATTGCCTTTATTGCAATTAGTGCTAATGATATCGAAAATTACCCACAAGATGCTCCTCATTTAATGAAAAAAGTAGCTGTAGAAAATCAATATCCTTTTCCTTATTTGTATGATGAAACTCAAGAAGTAGCCAAGGCTTATGATGCAGCTTGTACACCAGATTTTTATGTTTTTGATGCCGATTTAAAATCCATTTATCATGGTCAATTAGATGACTCTAGACCAGGAAATGAAAAACCTGTGACAGGAAAAGATATGAGAGCAGCATTAGATAATTTACTAGAGAATAAACCAGCATTAGAAAATCAAAAACCAAGTGTTGGGTGTGGAATTAAGTGGAAATAATTACAAGAGCAAGTAAATAAAAAAGAGAAATACTACAATATTAATTACATATCCATGTGTATTTAACCAGTTGTTAGCTTTTTCTATATATGAGTCTCCATTTTTACCTAAAGAAAAATAGACAACCAAGGGTAAAAGGCAAATAAAAAGAACCGTACTTAAAAAAGGCATAATTTCTAATAAAATAGATTTTTCTGCACTATCTACTAGACTGCCTACTGTAAATGCTACAATAATATCTGTAGGCATAAATGCAATTAAACAAAATCCAATAAAAAATATTTTAGAAAGCGAAGCAGTTTTTATGCCTTGCATCCATTTAGGAGGCTCAGTAATTTTTTTTCTATTTATTATATTTTTAACTATTAGAATAATAAAAAGACATATTAATAGATATTTTAAAACAGGTCTATTACCTACAGTTGTTCTATGTAAATCAATAGAATTTGATAAAAAATTGTATAAAAATATAGTAGCTAAGAGTGTAATTGTTATTGAAAAAGTATAAACTAAAGAACTTTTTACAACATCTTTTCTCGTAATTAACAACATGCTTACTAAGATTTGTGGTCCGAGCATTACAGTTAGTGCTAAAGGTAAAATTGCTATATCACCCATATTTTCTAATAATAAAATAATTTAAAGTAAAATAGTTTTATTTTTTTATTTAATAAATATTGAACTATTTATTAAGCTATTTCACCTCTTTGTGGCTTTAGGGCATCTCTAAATATTTTCATGTCTTTTTCTTCAACTGTAATAAAAGCAGCCACTAACATTGGGTTCTTTTCTTGTATATCAATTTGATGATAGTTTAAGTTTTCTAAAGTTGCGAATTCTTTTAAATGCACAGTATGATGTTTTGCAGTTTCTAAAGCATCTGGACCTCTAAAATCCCACAATAATTTTATTTTTCTACTCATTTTTAGTTATTTATAAAAACAAACAGATTTCCTTTTTTGAAATTTATTTTCACTTTTTTGTGTATGGCTAAATTTCTAGTTCCTATTCTTTTACCAAATTTTAGAGTTTCTTTTTTTAAAGAGTATTTAAGTCCAAAGGTTTCTACTTTTGATGCTTTTGAAAAAGGAATTAATGAAATAATTTTGCCTTTACAATTGCTTAAAACTAATTTTTTTTTGGCTAAAAAATAAGTACCATTATTATCAAAAAAAGTAAGGGATAATTTTTTTTTCCAACGAATTGCTGTGTCTAAATTTCCTAAAAAATGATCCTGTTCTTGTCCACTTGCTCCATAGACATCAATATTTGTAAATCCTTTATCAAATAATATTTGTAATATTTTATCAAAATCTGTAAAGTCTTGATTTGGAGTCTTAATTACTTCTATTTCTTTAGGAATAGCTTCAAGAGAATCAAAATCACCACTAACAAAATCTGGAACAATTTTATGTTTTTCTAAATATTGATAAGCACCATCTGTAGCACAAATTAAATCATAAACAGAGAAATTAGGAACTTCTTTTGGCTTTTCACCATTAAGTAATAAGAAAACTTTTTTGTTTTTCATCACTTACAAAAATACAAACAAAAAAGCATCAGTTCTAAAATTTAGAAAAGATGCTTTTACAAATTAACATGAAATATTTATTACTGTTTTTTCCAAGTAAGAATTATGGAAAATAATTTTCCAATTAAAAAAATAACCATTCCAAAAGTTGGTGATAATAAACCTACTTTTAAACCTCCTGCTAATATTTGAGGAGCTATATCTCCTTGCATTGCTGATAATGATTCTAATGCACCAACAAGACCAATGACAAAACCTAGTACACCAAAAACAAAAGAGAATAGACTAAGAGAATTAATTAAATAGCTGTTTTTTTCTGTATTGTCTTTTAGACCCTTTGCAAATAAAACTGCAATAACAATAAGTAAGATTAATAAAGGAACCATAAATATTGGTCCACCTTCCATAATAAAGTTCATAATATCATTTTTTAAAATTATGTAACAAATGTATTTGGTAAACTTAGTTAAAAATTTAAAATGCGATGAATTACCAATTAAATACTGTTTTTTACAAATTTGACTAATAATCGAGAAACAGACTAAAATTGGTAGAAAAGGACATTAATTGTAGAATTCATCTATTTTTATGCAAACAAAAATGTAAAAACTGTTACTTTGTAAAATGAAGAAAAAAGCAATTAATGCATTAAAAAAATCACCTTTACATTTTTTGTTTTGGTTAATTGTTTGGTTTTTTTTCTTCTCTTTTTTTAGTGTTGGTACTCAAAATATAGATTTTATTTTTTGGTTTTCTACTTTATTAAGTATCATAACTATTGTTTCAACATACCAGTTTATTTATCAATTAATTCCTAATTATTTAATTCATAAAAAATATAAACTCTTTGCACTATATACCTTCTATTCTTTAGTTTTTATAGTTTGTGCAGTTTTAGTAACTGTGGTTTTTGGGTTTGTTTTTTTCTATAATTTAGAATTTAAAAATATGCCAGCATTAACAAAAAATTCTGGTGTTATTTTAATTTGTGTTCTGTTAATTATAGCATTAGCAAGTAGCTTTAAAATTTTAAAATATAATTATCAATCATTAGAGGAGAAAAAAACTTTAGAAAATAAATTTTTACAAACACAATTGCAGTTAAAAGAACAAGAATTGAAGTTTCTAAAAATGCAGATTCATCCACATTTTTTATTTAACACATTAAATACCTTGTATGGTTTTGCTTTAAAAAAAGCAGATGAAACTCCAGAAATGATATTAAAACTATCAGATCTATTAGACTACATTTTATATCAAGTAGATAAACCTAACGTTTTTTTAGTGGATGAAATTAAACACATTAAAAATTATATAGCTCTAGAAAAAAGTAGATTTCAAGAAAGTCTACAAGTAGACTTTTCTGTAAATTTAGAAGATCATGAAATTCAAATTCCGCCAATGTTATTATTGCCATTTGTAGAAAATGCATTTAAACATGGTGCACAAATTGATAATATTTTAAAAATAAAAATTAACTTAGAAGTAAAAGATAAGTATCTTGTTTTTGAGGTAAATAATTATGTTAAAAAGAGTCATAAATCTAAATCAGGAATAGGTTTAGAGAATATAAAGAAAAGATTAAACATGCTTTATGGTCTAAAAAGCAGTTTACAAATTAAAGAAACTGAAAAATCTTTTACTACTTATTTAAAAGTACCTTTATAAAATGAAGCATAAATTAAAATGTGTTATTGTAGATGATGAGCCAATAGCTTTAGAAATCTTGACTTCATATATTGATAAAACAGGTCAATTAGAACTTATTAAAAGTTGTAAAAACGCATCAGAAGCACTTGTTTTTATGCAAGAAAATACTGCAGATTTATATTTTTTAGATATAAATATGCCAGAAATAACTGGTCTTAGTTTGGCAAAAATCATAGACAAAAAAGCTAAAGTAATTTTTACTACTGCATATAGAGAATATGCTGTAGATGGTTTTAATTTACAAGCTGTAGATTATTTATTAAAACCTATTTCTTATGATCGATTTTTGCAAGCTATTCAAAAAATTATACCTTCAAAAACTGCTGAAAAAAAGGTTGATTTTATGTTTGTTAGATCAGAAAGAAAAATGGTTAAAATAAATTTTGATACTATTTTATATATCGAAAGTTTAAGTGACTATGTTAAAATAATTACACCTCAAAAGACAATAGTTACAAGAGAAAATATAAGTAGTTTAGAAGAAAAATTGGCTTATGATAATTTTATTAGAATTCATAGATCTTATATTGTATCTATTACTAAAATGACTTCTTACACAAACGAATTTATAGAGATTGAAAACAAAGCATTACCTATAAGCAGGAGTTATAAAGAATCCGTTTTGCAAAAATTAGCAGAAGTCTAGGGTAAACTTTATCTTTGTTTCAAAATTTTTTACATCTTGAATACAGATCAATTTTTAATAAAATCAGCAGTTAATTATATAAACTCATCAAGTTATACTTGGCAAACACCTAGTAATATTGCATTGGTAAAATATTGGGGTAAAAGTAATCCTCAAATCCCTAAAAATGCCTCAATTAGTTTCACCTTAAATAACTGTCATACAATTACTAAAATTGATTTTACAAAAAAAGAAAAATCACAAAGTGTAGATTTTGATTTGTTTTTTGAAGGCAAGCAAAAAGATGAATTTAAACCAAAAATTGCTGAATTTTTTAATAGAATACAAGAGTATTGTCCTTACATATTTCATTATAAAATGACAATTAATTCAGAAAATTCTTTTCCTCATTCAAGTGGAATTGCTTCGTCTGCAAGCGGTTTAAGTGCAATTGCTATGTGTTTAATGAGCCTTGAGCAAGAATTAGTTGCTGGATTAACATCAGAATATATAACAAAAAAAGCCTCATTTTTAGCAAGATTAGGTTCTGGATCTGCAAGTAGAAGTATAGAGGGGCCATTAGTTGTATGGGGTAAACACCCAGAAATAGAGGGAAGTTCAGATTTATTTGGAGTAAAATTTTCAAAAAAAGTACATCCTATTTTTTCTAATTATCAAGATGTTATTTTATTAGTAGATAAAGGTGAAAAGCAAGTTTCTAGTACAGTAGGTCACAATTTAATGCATAACCATCCCTTTGCTGAAAATAGGTTTCAACAAGCCAATGAGAATTTGACAAAAATGTCTAAAATTCTTCAAAATGGCGATATCAAAAGTTTTATAAATTTAGTGGAAAGTGAGGCACTTACCTTACATGCAATGATGCTAACAAGTAATCCTTATTTTATTTTAATGAAACCAAATACATTAGAAATTATAAATAAAATATGGCAATTTAGAGAAACAACTAATAGTAATATTTGTTTTACTTTAGATGCAGGTGCTAATGTACATGTATTGTTTCCTGAAAACGAAAAAAATGATGTATTGAAATTTATAGAAAACGAGCTATCTAAATTCTGTCAAAAAAATCATTATATTTGTGATTATACAGGTCTAGGAGCCCAAAAAATCTAAGTTTGAATTTACTTCTTAAACATAAAATAAACTACAAGTTATCTTTATTTCTTGTTTTAATTTTTTTAGTTTTTACTGGTTTTAAAACTCAAGAAACCATTTGGTTAGACAAAGATTTAAATAGAACTTCTCAAAACAAAGCAACTTACTACAGGGTTGGAGAAAATTTAAAAGGTAAGGTTACTTATTTTTACAAAAACAGAACAGTTTACAGAGCAGTTTCTTATAAAGAAGGTAAATTACAAGGTAAATTTTTAGAATACTACAGCACAGGAGAACTTAGAGAAGTTGGTTTTTATAAAAATGGTTTACGAGAAGGTAATTGGAAAACATTCTATAAAACTGGTAAGATAAAAGAAAAAGGTAAATACGATAAAGGTGAAAAAGTTGGGGTTTGGAAAACGTTTTATAAAAATGTTTATTAATTTCTTAACTTTAGAATTCGTATTTTTGTATTGTTAATTAAAAAGAAAAATGAAAGGTCCACTGTTTTACGCTAAAATTCTTCTGTTTGGAGAATATGGAATTATAAAAGATTCTAAAGGTTTAGCAATACCATTTAACGCTTATAGAGGTGCTTTAAAGACTTCTGATAACTTAACAGGACAAGCAAAAAAATCTAATGAAAGCCTATTTAAATTTTATACTTATTTATCTAACCTAAAAACAGACCTAGTTTCTTTTAATTTAGAAGATTTTAAAAAGGATTTAGAAAAAGGTATGTATTTTGATTCTTCTATTCCACAAGGTTATGGAGTTGGAAGTTCAGGAGCATTAGTTGCATCTATTTACGATAATTACGCTTTTGATAAAATCACAGTTCTAGAAAATTTAACCAGAGATAAATTACTTAAGTTAAAAGAAATATTCTCTGTAATGGAATCTTTCTTTCATGGTAAAAGTTCAGGATTAGACCCTTTAAACTCTTACTTAAGTTTACCTATACTAATCAATTCTAAAGAAAATATAGAACCAGCAGGGATTCCTTCTCAAAAAGAAGGCAAAGGAGCTGTTTTCTTATTAGATTCAGAACAAGTAGGTGAAACAGAACCTATGGTAAACATCTTTATGAATAAGATGAAAAACGAAGGTTTTAGAAAAATGATAAGTGATGAATTTGCATTACATACTGATGCATGTATAGATGATTTTTTAAGTGGTAATGTTACATCTCTTTTTAGTAATGTAAAAAAGTTATCTAAAGTTGTTTTAAAGAACTTTAAACCAATGATACCTGATGCATTTCATAAAGTTTGGGCAAATGGTTTAAAATCTAATGACTACTATTTAAAACTTTGTGGTTCTGGTGGTGGAGGTTATATTTTAGGTTTTACTGAAGATTTTGAAAAAGCTAAAAAAAGTCTACAAGACTATAAATTAGAATTAGTTTATAGGTTCTAGAAACAATACTTCACAATGAGTTCTTCAAAAAAGAAGACTTTTCTAAAAAAAATTGTAAGCTTACTTTCTGTAGTAAGAGGTTACAATGTTTTAGTATTAGTTATTGCTCAGTATTTAGCTTCTATCTTTATTTTCTCTCCAGAAAAATCATTAAGAGTTGTCTTATTTGATATTCATCTACATTTTTTAATACTTTCAACTATTTGTGTAGTGTCTGCAGGTTATATTATCAATAATTTTTACGATATAAAAGTTGATAAAATTAATAGACCTATTAAAACAGGTATAGATAATTATATAAGACAAGAAACTAGACTTACATTGTATTTTGTATTAAATTTTATAGGATGTCTATTTGGTTTATTAGTTTCTTTTAGAGCGGCTGTTTTTTTTGCTGTGTATATTTTTGCTATATGGATATATTCACATAAACTAAAAAAATATCCATTTATTGGTTTACTTTCAGCAACCATAATTACTATTCTTCCTTTTTTTGTAGTTTTTATTCATTTTAAAAATTTTTCAAAAATCATTTTTGTACATGCAATATTTTTGTTTTTAGTGTTAATGGTAAGAGAATTAATTAAAGATTTAGAAAATTTAAAAGGAGCAATTGCAAATAACTACAATACATTTTCTGTTGCTTATGGAGAAAAGTATACTAAAAATGTTTGTTTAGTTTTATTAGTGTTTACTATTGTACCTGTAATATTCTTATTTAATTACCCTGGCATAGATGATATGCGATATTACTTTTATTTTGCAGGATTAATGCTTGTTTTTGTTGCATTTTATTTAATGAAGTCAAATTCAGTTCAAGAGTATAGAAGATTGCATAATCTTTTAAAAATACTATTATTGTTGGGTGTTTTTTCATTGGTGTTTTTAGATACTTCTTTATTATTAGAAAAAGTAATAGGCTCATTAAATTAGTCAACAATTTAAGTACCTTTGCATAAAATTTATAAATAATGAATGCAAATAAAAACTCGTCGCGAAGACGACAAGAAGGTAAAGGCAGTAAACCTCAAAATAGAAAAAACTTCAAAAAAAAACCGAGTGCACCTCAAAATAAAAATACTTCAGAAGGTGTTAGATTAAATAAATATATAGCTAATTCTGGTATTTGCTCAAGAAGAGAGGCAGACACTTATATAGAACATGGTAGTGTAGAAGTAAATGGTAAATTGGTTACAGAAATGGGCTATAAAGTGCAAGCTACAGATGTTGTAAAATTTGATGGAACAACCATTTCACCAGAGCAAAAAAGATATATTCTTTTAAATAAACCTAAAAATTACATTACTACTATGGATGATGATAGGGGTAGAAAAACGGTAATGGAATTAATTGCAAATGCATCTAAAGAACGTATCTATCCTGTTGGAAGATTAGATAGAAATACGACAGGATTACTGTTGTTTACTAATGATGGGGATTTAGCTAAAAAATTAACTCATCCAAAACATAACGTTCGTAAATTATATCATGCATCTTTAGATAGAAAATTAGATTTAAAAGATTTACAGAAATTAAGAGGAGAAGTAATTATTGAGGGAAGAAAAGTGTTTATTGATGCTGTTTCTTATATAGATAATGAACCAAAGACAGAAATTGGCATCGAAATTCATTCAGGTAGAAATAGAATTGTTCGTAAGATTTTTGAGCATGTAGGTTATAAAGTAATTAAATTAGACAGAGTTATTTTTGCTGAACTAACTAAGAAAAATTTACCTAGAGGTAGATGGAGAACTTTAACAGACTTAGAAATTAATAACTTAAAAGCTATGAAATAAGTTAATACATTACATAAAAAAGCCTAATATCAATTTAAGTTGTTATTAGGCTTTTTTTATTTTATATAGATAAGTATCTAATTTAAAAACTGTAAATTAATTCCTGTAAATATTTGAAATTGAGGTTGTGTTCCTTGATGTAACATAGAATATTGTGGCTCTATAAAGCAGTTAAAAACAGTATTACCTACTTTAACTACTTTTCCAATACCTAAAGCTAAAGGTATAGAATAAGCATCATTTTTAAAATCGAAATACCAAATAGGAGCGCCTCTTAAATAAGTGCCTTTACCTAATTGCCAGAAATAGAAAGGTTGTAAAGCAGAATTATTTGTTCCGTTTCTTAATTCATCTCCACCCACAGAAGTTTGCCAAGTTAAAAGACCACCAAGTTGAAACACAGGTGATTTTACAACAAAAGCAACAGCTGCAAAACCAGCTTGCCATTTACCAGTTCCTAAAATATCATTAGAAGCTGTAGGCGCAGTAATCATGGGGCCAATACCAACTGTAGCATTTGCTTTAGAAATAAAGTTATAAGATAAAAAAACATTTAAATCTCCTAATCCATTTTCTGAAACTACATTTCCACTTGTATTTGGTAAACTTACAGTATTAAATGGTACAGAAACCCTAAGTAGTAATTTACCTGATGAAAAAGGTTTTGCAAATCTAAGATAAGAAGAGTTTAAATAAGCGTCACTGGGAGCGTCTGTTAGTTTTGGTATATAGTAATTGTGAAAATTAAGAGCAGTCATATTTGCTAAGGGATTATTAGCTTGAGCTCCACTTGATTTTTTGTTGTCATTATCTTGAGCTTTAATAGTTAAAACAGCACAAAACAACACAATAAATTGTAAAATATTTTTTTTCATTTTGATTTTTTTAAAAACTAATTTTTAATGAGATTGTATTTCCTACTCTTCCAAAATTTGAACTTCTAAAAAGAAAAACCTCTCTAATATATCCTAAACTATAATGAACTTCCTCAATCTTTTTTGATAAAAAAAATGAAAATTCTCTTGAGTTAGAGAATCTTTCTCTAACATCTGGAGCTTTAAGATAATACCATTCAAAAGCAGAACTCAAAGACCAAGAATTATCTTCATTATTATTTGGGAAGATATAATTTAATAAAACTTTATATCTAGATCTTAGGTAATGATTATGCTTAGAAATAAAAAAGTTTCTCCATTCAACTAGAACTCTCTGTGAAAAGCTTAAGTTTTTTATTATGGGTGTTTTTAATTGTAAACCTAATTTTGGTCTCACTTCAAAGAAATCTCCTAAGTCTTTATCAAACCTATAATTATTAACTATGCCACCAACTATAGACCAATGATCATTCAATTTTTTTTGAGTACTTATAGTAAAACCTAACTTTCTCCACTTACTATCTTGATAAGCGTGTTTGTAATTAACATCAAGATTAAAATGTTTACCCTCATTATAAAGAAATTCTTTTTCAATACTAAGTTCACTAAAAAATTCATTCTGAGAATTACATTTTAAACTTAGAAAAACAAGTAAAAAAGTTATTAGTACTCTTATCATAAATAATATTAAAAAACCTAATTATAAATTTATAATTAGGTTTTTTATATTTTTAAATTGTTGTTATCTAGAAGATAAGTTAATTTCTGGCTTAGAGAAATCAAAGTATGTTGCAAAGGTGTCTAATTTATTTATATCACCCTTAGCAGTTCCTTTACCTTTTGAAATAGCATCTTTTACTCTTTCTTTACCTAAAATAAAATTGTATACAACATCACTAGGTATATTTACTACTAAATCAGCATTTTCTGGAACATATTCATAAAAAGCAGCAATACCATTTCTTATATGAAAACCATATTTTTCTTTACGGTCTGTAATATTAAATCCGATTTTAAAATCAGCATCTACAGCTTTTTCTGCATTAATTTTAACTCTTAAATTTTCTAAGATAGTACCAATAGAAAATTGCTGAATAATTACAGGGTTTGCAAAATCAAAAGCCCCAGATTTATCTAAAGTTCCATCAAGTTCTTTTGCTCCAGAAAGGGCAAAATTTCTGTAATATATGTTTGATTGATCATAACCCCATTCTTGCATTGCTTTAGCTTTTAAATTTCTAGCATCTTTATCTTCTGGATTAGATCTAACTAAATGTGTGGTAATTTCCATTGCCCACCCATAATCTTCTGCTTCTATAGCTTGTTTTGCAATATTTAAAACATTGTCTCTACCACCCATAGCTTCAACATATAATTTAGCTTTTCTTTTAAAAGATGGTGTTGCTAATTTCGTAGCATCTCCAGAATACCATCCTAAATAACCATTGTAAACATTTCTAACAACATGTTCTACACTTCCATAAAACTCTTGTAACCAAGGATCCTTTTTTAAATGATTTGGCAAAGAAACAAGCTGTACTAATTCTTCTGGAGTAGCACCTTGATTCATATGATAAATAGATTGGTCATGAGTATACTGAATAGCATCTCTATAATTCTGAATTCTTTCAACAATAAATTCATTTCCAACCCAAGACCTCATGTGTGAGTGACTATAACTATCAGATTTTTTAGCAAACTCTAATAAATTATCTACACCTTTATACCACTTTACTAAATCTCTATATTTTGTTCCTCTTAAAGTATATAAGTTAGGGAAAGATTCACCTTGAATTGTCTCAGAACCATGAACGTGCTTTAAGTTTGGAAAATAAACGTCTATTTCATCTTCTGCATCTCCATAAGCCTCAAATAAAACAATTTTTACACCAGCAACTTCTGTTTCTAATTTCCCTTTTACTATATCTGTTGGTCGATAAAAAGATATTTTACCTCCAGCAAATGTTGGTCCTAAACCTGCATGCACTAATCCTTTTTCATTTTGGCCTAAATACGTAGCACCCCCATAAGCAGTTCTTTCTGTTAAAATGCCTCCAACTACACTTGCGTCATTTGCTAAGTAATCCATAAATTGGTAGTGAGCAAATACTTTAACTTCACCTTTATCAACTTGGTTTTGAGTAACACCCATACCAGCAGCACCAAATGAATGATCTGGATGCCTGTGGGAGTAAATTACACCTTTAACTGGTAAATTAATATTTGTAGATTTTCTAAAATCGTTAATAATTCTTTCTGAGGCTTCATCACTTTCTCCTGGGTCTACAACAATTAAACCATCATCTCCAACTACAATAAGTGTAGAAGTTAATTGCCAACCAGCCATTAAAAAGGCTTTTCCTTTTACAGGCTCATAAATTGTTTTTGGCATTTGTTTACCAAAAGAAGTCATTCTATCATTAATAAATTCGCTGTCTGTTGTTACTGCAAAATTGTCAAATCTTGCACGAATTGGAGCTAAATTATTAAGCACATTTTCATCTGCATAAGGCTCTACTTCTAAAGGTACATTATGATCAATAATTTCAGGGGTTAATAAACTTTTGTCAAAATCTGTTTTGTTATTACAAGCTACTACACTTACAAAAGCAATTAAATAAAGTACTTTTTTCATTTTTATTCTTTAAAATTAATTTTTGTGTAAATTAAAAAAAAAGTCTTAATTGTTATTCATTATCAAACAATTATATGTTAATATTTATTATTTATAATTAATTTGAATAGAAATGTTTAATTTTAAATGTTTTAATTAAATAGAAATAAATGAAAAGTAATTTAAGAGGACTAATTTCTTGTGTTATTATATTTTTTAGCCTAGTTATATACAGTCAAAAACGAGCACTATATGTAGATAATTTTGCAAATATTTTAGGTAGTGAAACTAAAGAAAATAAATTATTAGAATTTGCTAAAGCTAAAGAAAAAGATGAATTAATTTTATATGATTTACATAAAGTTAATAGAAGGTTCCCTTTAGGAGATGCTACTAAAAATGGTCTATTAGCAAATTTTATTTCTAAAGCTAAAACAAAATATAATATCAAAAGTATTAGTGCATCTGGTGAAACAGCTAATTTTTTTATCAAAGCAATTCATCCTTACAATGTTTCTAGAACAAAAAAAGAAGAACAATTTGATGTATATAATTTAGAGTACGAATACTGGAATGAAAGACAATCTTTAGATGGAGGTTATTATTGTGAAACCTATCTTAAAAGGGCTAGTTTGCCTTGTAATAGAGAAAATTCTTTTAATTATTTTGTAAACTCTCTATTTGTGATGAAAGAATTAGCAAAAGACGATAATTTAGATGTAAAAATTGAAGCTTATGTTGGTAGATATACTAGAAAAGAAATCGATTCTATTAGCCATCATGTAGATCGTTTATTAATTCACGATTATGTAACTCAACCAGAATATAGCTTCTTATATGTAAAAGATCGATTAAATTATTTAGATGCAATTCATTCTCATATAGACGTATCTATCCTTTTTTCTGCAGAAAATAATTTTATGGGTAAATGGTTAAGAACACACGACTTTAAAAAAGCAGAAGAAATATTTTTTAAAGAATTAGAAAAAAAGGAAATAGCTTTAGAGAATCATTTAAACTTTGCTGGTTTTACTTATTATAATTACAGCTACTTTAAAAAATCGTTAGAGCTTAATAAAAATTAATTTCTATTCTTTTAATTTATCATATAAACTATTTAATAATTTAAATTGATTTTTGGCTCTATCTAAATTATGCTCTAAATATTCTGTTTTATAGTACACATCATTATTTAGGTAATCTGTTAAAAATCGAAGACCAATTATAAAAATCATAGTTTTTGCAGCAAGAGGTAACTTTTCTAATTCAATAGGGGTTAATGAATCTTTTGTTTTTTCTATAAACCCTTTTTTGTAGGCTTTATAATACGCTAAGTTAAATTCGACTTTAGATAAATCTTTTTCGTCTTCTGCAGCAGTATTACAAATTGTTCTAATGGCATCTCCAAAATCGTAATGTATAATACCTGGCATTACAGTATCTGTATCTATCATGCAAATACCTTTATTTTCTCTATTAAAAAGTGAGTTAGAGATTTTTGTATCATTATGAGTTACTCTAACTGGAATTTTTCCAGATTCTTTTAAATTTTGAAGAATATGCATTTCTTCTTTTAGTTGAGAAATCATATTTACATACTTATTGGCTTTTTTTAGTCTATCTGAAGTAGCTGATTTTAAAGATGATTCATATTGTTGATAGCGAAATGACATATCATGAAAGTTCGGAAGTACATCAACTAATAAGTTGCTATCGAAATCTGAAGTTAATTTTAAAAAATCACCAAGTAATTTACCAGCTTCATATGCAATTTCTTCATCTTTAACAATTTCAAAAGTTTTACTATTTTCTATAAAAATCATAGCGTTCCAAAAGTTACCCTTTTCATTAATGTAGTAATTGTTAGATTTTTTTGCTTTTACAAAACTTAATACTTTTTGGTTAAGTTCTTCTCCATAAATTGATGAATATTTATTTTTTAAATGCTTACTTACAAGCACTTTGTTATTGACTAAGCCAGATACATTTTTAAAGATATTATGGTTTATTCTTTGAATGATATAATTTGTAACACCATCTGTTTTTACAAAAAAAGTATCGTTTATATGACCTGAATGTATTTCTGAATGACTTACATAATTATGATGATGATCAAATTGTTCAAATATGTTTTGTATTTTATTTATCATTAATTAATCCCATAAATTTATTGGATAAACTCCAGCTTCTTTTAATTTTTTTATTTCTTTCTCAACCTTTTCTTTATCTTCATTATAAGTAACTCCAAACCATTTTGCTTTTGATTTTAAGACTTTTACTGTAGCTTTTTTAGAAGCTAATAAAGAGTTTACAATAAAAGGTAAATAAAATTCAGCTTTTAAATTTTCTTTATTTTTTTCTAAAAAATCTAAAAAAAGCTTTTCTCCATATTCAAAATAATTTGTTGTAAACCCCCAAATATTCATAGAAACAGTAGTTTCTTTATCAATTGAAACCATTTTACCTTTTTCGTCTTCAAACTTTAAATATCCATCAATTGTTTCTATTCTAGTTCTTTCTATAACATTTGTTAAATAACCTTCTTTATTAACAAAGCACTCACCTCTAGATACATAGCCATTTTCTGAAATGGTATTTTTTAAAGCATAACCAACCATACAAAACTCAAAACTATTTTCTTTTGTTTTGATTAATTGTTTAGCAATATCATTAAAAGCTTCTCTACCATAAAAATCATCTGCATTTATGATTGCAAAATTTTCGTTTACAACATTTTTTGTCATCAATACAGCATGACCTGTTCCCCATGGTTTTTCTCTTTTCGAGTTTTTGTATTTTTCAGGTACATTATTTACTTCTTGAAAAACATATTCAACTTCTGCTTTATTTTTTAGTTTATTGTCAATTGTTGCTCTAAAGTCTTTTTCAATTGATTTTCTAATTACAAATACAAATTTTTGAAAACCAGCTTGTAGGGCATCATATATAGAGAAATCGATAATAGTATCACCTTGTGAAGTAAAGGTGTCCATTTGCTTTAAACCTCCATATCTACTACCCATTCCTGCAGCTAAAACAACTAAAGTTAATTTTTTCATTAGAATAATTTATATAAACTATGTAAATATATAAATCTAAAAATAGTAGATATTAAAATAAAACTTATTTAATTTAAATTCAGAAAATCTTTAAGGTTTTAAAAGGTTTAGTAAGTTGTAAACAAAAAAAACCCAAACAATTAAGTTTGGGTTTTTATGGTGGTGCCTCCAGGAATCGAACCAGGGACACAAGGATTTTCAGTCCTTTGCTCTACCAACTGAGCTAAGGCACCATCGCATTAGCGGATGCAAATATAAAATGTTTTTTCACATCTACTAAATAAAAATTAAAAAAATGTATTGTATTTTTGATTTTTATCAGAATTAGAAACATGAACCTGATTATAGATATTGGCAATTCTAGAATTAAAATTGCTCTTTTTGAGAAAGATATGCTTTCTGAAATCTTTTTAGAAACAGATAAAACTGTTTTAAAAAAAATAAAAAAACTTTTTAAGTTACAAAAAATTTCATCCTCAATTATTTCTACAGTTAAAGATGTTTCAAGTGAAATTACAGATTATTTACAAGAAAACTCAAATTTTATTTTAGTAAACCATAAGTTTAGTTTTCCTTTTAAAAATCTATATAAAACTCCAAAAACTGTTGGTGTAGATAGATTAGTACTTTCATCAGCTGCTGTTATGTTATTTCCAAAAACAAATGTTTTAATAATAGATGCAGGTACTTGTATTACTTATGACTTTGTTTCTAAAGATTCAGAATATTTTGGAGGAGCCATTTCACCAGGACTTAAAATTAGATACAAATCTTTAAACGATTATACATCTAAATTACCTTTGTTAGATTTAAAACAGCCAAAATCATTCATTGGTAATACTACAGAAGAAAGTATTCATTCAGGAGTTGTTAATGGTACTTTGCAAGAAATCGATGGTGTAATTAATCAATATAAAAACAAATTTTCTCATTTAACAATAGTTTTAACAGGTGGAGACGCAAAATTCTTGTCAAAACAATTAAAAAGTAGCATATTTGCCAATCAAAATTTTCTCCTAGAAGGATTAAATAAATTATTGATTTTTAACGATAACAAATGATTAGAAATATTCTAGTTGCTCTTTTTTTGTCTATGTCATGTTTTATGGTTGGGCAAAGAACAAGTTCTTCTCCATACTCTTACTTTGGAATTGGTGATGAATTTAGTAGTAGAACAGTAGAGCAAAATGCAATGGGAGGTATAGGAGTTGCGTTTAGCCACTACAAATATTTAAACTTTACAAACCCAGCAGCTTACGCTAACTTAAGATATACAACTTATAGTTTGGGTGCATTAAATAACGATTTAAAAGTTAAATCTAGTACATCTACACAATCTTCAACTTCTACAAGTTTATCATATGTAGCTTTTGGTTTTCCTATTGGTCAAAAAGCAGGTTTTGCAGTTGGGTTACAACCAATATCAACTGTTGGTTATTCTTTAACGAACTCTCTAGAAGATGCATCTGGTACCTTAACCCAAATTACTTTATTTGAAGGTAATGGAGGTGTAAATAGAATTTATGGTGCTTTTGGTATTCAAGCTTTTAGAGGACTTTCTTTAGGTTTAGAAGCTGATTTTAGTTTTGGTAATGTAGAAAACAGCGTTTTAACTCAAAGAAGAGGTGTAGCATTAGCTACTAGGTATAATGAAAATACTAATGTAAGAGGGGGTTCAGTAAAATTGGGTGCTTTATATGAAAAAGTTTTAAAAAATAATTTAAAAGTTTCTGCTGGGGCTTCATTAAAGTTAGCAAATGACTTAAGAGTTTCAGGAGACGATTATTTTTATTCTTTAGCAATTACTGCATCAGGCTCTGAAAGTCCTAGAGATACGCTATCTTCATCGAGAATTAATGGTAGATTTAATTTACCACTACAATCTACTCTTGGTGTTGGATTAGGTAAAATAGATAAATGGTATGTTGGTTTGGAATACGAAATGCAAGATGCTTTAACAACTTCTGGAATATTAGCAAATACAACTGGTGCTTATAGATATGATAATTCTAATAGAATTTCTTTAGGAGGTTATTATTTACCTAAAATAAATTCAATATCTAGCTATTGGGATAGAATAACTTATAGAGCTGGTGTTAGATTTGAGAAAACAGGTTTATCAATAGATGGTTCTGGTACAAATACAAATTTTACAGCAATAAACGACTTTGGCATATCTTTTGGTTTAGGTTTACCATTGAAACGATTATCTACTGTAAACCTTGGATTTGAGTTTGGAAAAAGAGGTACAACAGAGAATAATTTGATAGAAGAAAATTATTTTAATCTTAGATTAAGTTTATCTTTGACAGACATTAATTGGTTCAAAAAAAGAAAAATAGATTAATAAAAATTATTAAAATGAAGAAAATTACGTTTTTATTAGCAGCTTTTATGCTTTTAGCAACTGCAAAAACAAATGGGCAAGAAAATCAAGAATGTATTATAAAATATAATCTTTTTAAAGGAGACTATTTATCAAAAAAATACAATGAGTCTTTTGACAACTGGATGTATTTAATGGATAATTGTAAAGATTTATCTGTAAACATTTATAAGTATGGATCTACTCTTGCAGAAGATGTTAAAAAAAGTCCTGCTTTAGCTAAAAGAGTTTATGAGCAAAGATTACAGTATTTTCCAGATAATGATCCTGCAAAAGTACATAGTGATTATGCTACATATTTAATTAAAAATAAATTAGCTTCTGATGATGAAATATTTGAGCTTTTAGAAAAAGCGTATAAAATATCTCCTCAAGACATGGGTGCTAAAAATATCTATAGATACTTTCAAGGGGTTACAGATAAATATAAAGATGTAAACCCACAAAAGGTTTTTGATACATACGATGATGTATTAGAATCTGTTGGAGAAAAGTTAGATGATTATACTAAGAAAATTAATGACTTAACTAAAGACTCTACAAAGACTTTAAGTAACAAAGAAAAAAGATATTTAAGAATATATACTGTAAACTCTAAAGCTTTAGGACAAATTGAAGGTGGTTTAGACGCAATGATTTCTGAAATCGCAACTTGTGAAAGATTAATTCCTATTTACACTAGAGATTTCGAAACTTTTAAGAATGATGCTGTTTGGTTAAGAAGAGCAGTTTCTAGAATGTTTAATAAAGGTTGTCAAGAAGATCCTTTATTTGAAAAATTAGCTAAGGCATATGCAGAGGCTACACCTTCTCCAGATTCTTATTCTTTCTATGCAGGTATCTTAGAAAAAAATGGAGATTCTAAAGGAGCTGCAGATATGAGAGAAAAAGCTTTTCAATTAGAAACAGACCCATTAAAGAAAGCAAAATACAAATTGCAGTTTGCAGAAGCAGCTTTAAAAAGAGGTCAATTAAGTAAAGCTAGAAGTTTAGCAAGAGAATCTTTATCTTTTAACCCTAATTATGGTAAGGCATATTTATTAATTGGTAGAGCTTACCAAACTAGTGTTAATAATTGTGGAGATGATGAGTTTGAGAAAAGAATGGTTTATGCTGCAGCTTTAAGACAAGCACAAAAAGCTTATTCTGTAGACCCAAGTGTATCTACTGTTGCACCTAAGTATATAAGAAACTATAGAGCTAATTTACCAAGTAAAAAAGTAATTTTTACAGCAGGTAAATCAGAAGGTCAAAGTCATACAATAAAATGTTGGATTGGAGAGACTGTAAAAATTCAGTCTAGTGGAAAATAATGAAATTTAATTTCAATATAAAAAGTAAAAGCATTTCTGTAATTTTAATTTCAGTAATGCTTTTTTCTTGTGTTAATAATTCAAAAAAAGTTAGAGATTTTTTAGTTGATAAAAATCTACCAGTAGGTAAAGCAAAAGATGTATATCATGTTTATAAAGATTCTGGTAAAATAACTTCAAAATTAATTACACCTTTAATGTTAGATTTTTCTAACAGAAAAGAACATCCTTACAGTAAGTTTCCTGAAGGGATAAAAATTGTTAACTTCGAAAATCAAATAGATTCTGTAACAATAATTGGTGATTTTGCATTAAATTATCCTAAAACATCTATTTCAGAAATTAGGGGTAATGTTGTTGTGGTAAATCATACAGACAATTCAAGATTAGAAACTGAACAACTTTTTTGGGATGAAAAAAATAATTATTTTATATCTGAAAAAGCATTTAAATTAATTAAAGTTAACGATACCATTTATGGAGTAGGGTTTGAGTCTAAAGATGATTTAACTAAACATTTGGCAAAAAAAACTACTGGTAAATTAGAAACAACAGAAGATTAAAATGATGAACAAACTTTGGAAATTTTTTCAGTACGGATATTTAATGGTAGCTTTTATTTGTGTTGTAGAAGGTATTGTTAGATGGAACTCTGATAGAGAAAGAGCTTACTTTTTTCTAGGTTTTGCTATCTTTATTACTATTGTGTTTTTCTTTAAAAGACATTTTAGAAAAAAGGTTCAGCAAAGAAATAATCAAAAAAAGTAGTATTTTAGTTCTCAATGGAGGTAGAACTTATTATAATTCTTGTATCTATATTATTATCCGCTTTTTTTTCGGGTATGGAAATTGCTTTTGTTTCTGCAAACAAAATGCATATAGAATTAGAGAAAAAAAGAGAGGGCTTTATACCTATCATCCTTACAAAAATAACTCAAAAATCTTCTAAATTTATTACCACAATGTTAGTGGGTAATAATATATCTCTTGTAATTTATAGTTATTACATGGGGCAGTTTATATTAAGATTTTTGCCAGTTAACAATTTAAATGAATTAACTGTTTTATTAATTCAAACAATAATTTCTACACTAATTATATTAGTAACTGCAGAATTTTTACCAAAAGCCATTTTTAGAATTTATTCTAACGAGGTTTTAAAAATATTTGCTTTACCTGTATATTTTTTCTACAATCTTTTTCACCTTTTTTCAGAATTTATAACTGCTATTTCAGACTTCTTTTTAAAAGTATTTTTTAAGACAGACGCAGAAGAGCAACAAACAGAATTTAGCAAAGAAGAGTTAGGTTATTATATAAATGAGCAATTAGAGACTGGTAATGATGATGATGAATTAGATTCTGAAATACAAATATTTCAGAATGCACTAATATTTCAAAATGTAAAAGCAAGAGAAATAATGGTGCCTAGAACAGAAATTGTTGCATTAGAAATTCATGAAAGTGTTACAAAACTTAAAAAACTATTTATAGATACTGGATTGTCAAAAATAATAGTATATAAAAATTCTTTAGATGATGTAGTAGGTTATGTTAATGCTTTCGAATTGTTTAAAAAACCGAAAACAGTAAAGTCTATTTTACTTCCTTTAGAAATTGTTCCAGAATCTATGATGATTAACGACATTTTAAATACGTTAATGAAAAAAAGAAAAAGTGTAGCTGTTGTTGTAGATGAATATGGAGGTACATCTGGTATGATCACTGTAGAAGATATTGTTGAAGAACTATTTGGAGAAATAGAAGATGAACATGATAGTCAAGTTTTTTTAGAAGAAAGAATTAGTGAAAAAGAATTTAATTTTTCTGCAAGATTAGAAATAGACTATTTAAATGAAGAATATAATTTAAATATACCAAAATCTGAAGCTTATGAAACTTTAGGAGGTTTTATTATAGAACATACAGAAAATATTCCTGAAGAAAATGAGGTTATAGAAATAGAAACTTATAAGTTTAAAATTAAAAAAATAAGTGGTGCAAAAATTGATGAAATATCATTAATTCTTATTGATCCAGAAGATTAATTTTTATTTGTAAAAACTACTTCAAAAACAAATAAAATCAGACAAATAATTCCTAATTAATACATTGGATTTTTCAATCCAAAAATCGTATATTCGCCCACTGAAATAAAATAAAATGAAGTATGGCAGTTTTATCTAAAATTAGAGAACGTTCAATGTTCTTAATTATAATAATTGGTTTAGCACTTTTTGCATTTGTATTAGACCCATCTACACTTGGTGATTTCTTTAACTCAAGCAAAATAAATGAAGTTGGTGAAGTTAATGGTGAGTCTATTTCTAGACAAGAATTTGTTAACGAATTAGAAAGTTACAAACAACAAACAGGAGGTAGAGTTTCTGAAATGCAAGCTGCAAAAACAGTTTGGGATAACTTAATCCGTAAAAAAATATATGCAAATCAATTAGAAGAGGCAGGTATTACTATTGGAGAGGCTGATGTTTGGAATGAAGTTACAAGTGCACAATTTGTTCAAAATAATCCACAATATCAAAATGAGTTAGGAATGTTTGATGAAAATAAATTCAAACAATTTTTAGCAAATGAAAAAGAAAACCAAACACAACTTTGGTCTCAGTGGTCTAATTATATGGGTCAGATTAAAGATAATGCTGAAAGAAATACGTATAATAATCTAGTAACTGCTGGTTTAGGAGCTTCTCTAAAAGAAGGAGAAACAGAATACTTTATAGACAACACAAAAATTAATGCACAATTTGTATATGTACCTTATACAACTATTGCAGATAGTTTAGTTAAAATATCTAAATCAGAAGTAGAAGCATATATAAGTCAAAGAAAAGATCAGTTTCAAGTTGAAGAAACAAGAGATATATCTTATGTAAAGTTCGATATCAATCCTACTGCTGATGATGAAAAAATTATTAAAGACGATGTTGCTGCTTTAATTCCTGAATTAAAATCAGCTGAAAATCCAGCTGTATTTATTGCTGAAAATGGTTCAGATACCAATGTAAATTCGAATTTTCAGTATAAAAATTTCATCAACCAAGAAGTTGCTGATAAAATTTATGAAGCAAATAAAGGAGATGTAGTTGGTCCATACAAAGACAAAGAGTACTTTAAAATTTCAAAAGTTACAGAAGTAGCACAAATGCCAGACTCTGTAAGAGCTAGTCATATTTTAATTCCTCATGTTGGAGCACAAAGAGTTGCACCTGAAGTTACAAGAACTGAAGAAGATGCTAAAAAATTAGCAGATAGTTTACTAACAGTAATAAAAAGAAATAGAAACAAATTTTCTGATTTAGCTAAAGAATTTTCTTCAGATAGAGGTTCTGCTGAAAAAGGTGGAGATTTAGATTGGTTTAACTACAATAGAATGACTCCTGAATTTAGAGACTTTTCTTTTACTAATAAAAAAGGAGCAATGGATGTTGTTAAAACACCTTTTGGGTACCATATTATTAGAGTAGACGATCAAAAGAATACTCAGAAAGTAGTAAAATTAGCTACTTTTAGTAGAAAGATAGTTCCATCAGAAGATACAGAAAATACTGTTTTTAGAAATGCAGAGCAATTTGCTTTAGAAGTTTCTAAAGGAGATGACTTCTTTGCTGTAGCAACAGAAAATAAATTAAGTCCTAGACCAGCTGTAGGCTTAAAAGTTTTAGATGAAAATGTACCAGGTTTAGGAAACGAAAGACAAATTGTAAGTTGGGCTTTTAGTAAAGAATCTTCAATAGGTGACTTTAAAAGATTTGATTTAGAAGGTAGTCATGTTGTAGCATATATTACTGCAAAAACTGAAAAAGGATTAATGCCAGTAGCTAAAGCTATTAATAGAGTAAGACCAATTTTAATGAATGAGAAAAAAGCAGAATTGCTTAAAGATAAGTTAGAAGGTAGTTCTATAGAAGATATTGCAAAAACTAACAATACAAGTATTAGAACAGCTTCAAATGTAACTTTAAAGAGCCCTACAATTTCAGGAGTAGGGGTTGAGCCTAAAATAGTAGGAGCAATGTACAATGCTGAGTTAAATAAAGTTTATACTGCTTTAGAAGGTAATAAAGGAGTATTTAGTTTTAAAGTAACTAATAGAGTTTTACCTACAGCTTTACCTAATTACGATAGTAATAGAAAAAGAATCTCAGAAGCTAGAAAGCGTTTAACTTATAAAATGTTTGAGGCTTTAAAAGAAGCTACAGATATAGAAGATAATAGATCTATAATGTATAGTTCTAATTAAGGATTTAACATTAACAATAAAAAAAACCATCAAATAGTATTTGATGGTTTTTTTTATATATGATAATGAATTTTATCCATTCATAGAAATTAAAAACTCGTCATTATTTTTAGAGAATTTAATTCTTTCATTAATAAATTCCATTGCTTCTATTGGGTTCATATCAGCTAGATATTTACGTAACACCCACATTCTTTGCACTGTTTTATCATCTAATAATAAATCATCACGTCTTGTAGAAGATTTAATTAAATCAATTGCAGGATAGATTCTTCTATTAGCTATATTACGTTCTAATTGTAGCTCCATGTTTCCAGTTCCTTTAAATTCTTCAAAGATAACTTCATCCATTTTAGAGCCAGTTTCTGTTAATGCTGTTGCAATAATGGTTAAAGAACCACCACCTTCAATATTTCTAGCAGCTCCAAAGAAACGTTTAGGTTTGTGTAAAGCATTTGCATCTATACCACCAGAAAGTATTTTACCTGATGCTGGAGCAACTGTGTTGTATGCTCTAGCTAAACGTGTAATAGAATCTAATAAGATAACAACATCATGTCCACACTCAACTAATCTTTTAGCTTTTTCTAATACTATATTAGCTACTTTAACGTGTTTATCTGCAGGTTCATCAAAAGTTGAAGCTACAACTTCTCCACGAACACTTCTTTGCATGTCTGTAACCTCTTCAGGTCTTTCATCTATTAATAAAACAATTTGATATACTTCTGGATGATTTGCAGCAATTGCATTAGCTACATCTTTTAGCAACATAGTTTTACCAGTCTTAGGCTGAGCAACAATCATACCTCTTTGCCCTTTTCCAATTGGTGAAAATAAGTCTATGATTCTTGTTGATAAAGAACTACCTTTTTCTGCTAAATTGAACTTTTGTTGAGGAAAAAGTGGTGTTAAGTGTTCAAAAGAAACACGATCTCTAACCACATTAGGGTTAAGTCCGTTTATTTTAGAAACTCTAATTAAAGGAAAATATTTTTCACCTTCTTTAGGTGGCCTAACATTACCTTTTACAGTATCTCCTGTTTTTAAACCAAACAATTTAATTTGTGATTGAGACACATAAATATCATCTGGAGATGAAAGATAGTTGTAATCAGAAGATCTTAAAAAACCATAGCCATCAGGCATCATTTCTAAAACACCCTCACTTTCTATAATACCATCAAACTCAAAATCTGGATCTCTATATCTGTTGCCAGATTTGTTCCTATTATTTTTAGAGTTGTTGTGGTTATTATCTTTTCCTCTATTATTCTTATTATTCTGTTGATTGTTATTCCTTTGTTGATTTTTATGATGATTAGGTTTCTGATTTTTATCAGAACTCTTATCATCAGTATTTTCAGTATCCTTTTTTTCAGGAGACTTCTTAGAAATAGGTTTTTCTTTAGCTTTTACTTTTGAATCAACATTCGAATCAACTTTTGAATCATTTTTTGGTTCAATTTTAGATTCTGTTTTAGGTTTATATTCATCTTGCTTATTTTCTACTTTTTTAACCACTCTTTTTCTTTTTGGTTTTTCAGTAGGTTTATCATTTTCAGACGAATTGGTTTTTGGGTTTGCTGCCTGCGTATCTAAAATTTGATACACCAAATCTAATTTTTTTAATTGGCTAGTTTTTTTTAAACCAATAGATTTTGCAATAACTTGAAGTTCAGCAAGAGTTTTTGCTTTTAGTTCTGAGATTTCGAACATTTATAATATTGTATTAATTAATATAATCTTTTGTAAAGATATTTTTTGAAACTGTTTTGAAATTTTGGTATATATATAGTACTATATAAACCAGTTGTGAGGTTCTTAAAGCAAATATAATCTTTTTTTTTTACAATAAGGTTTTCTCATTAAAAAAGAAGTGTTTATTTTTGACCATTCAAAAAATAATATGATTCAAAGAATACAAACAGTTTACCTATTATTAACTTCTGTAATAAGTGGAGTTTTAATTTTTGTTTTTAATCTTTGGGAGACTATAAAACAAGAAATATTTGTTGTAGATTTGTTTTCTAGAGAAGCAATTACTTTAAAAGTAATTCCTTTTATGTTCTTTGCGTCTGCGTTGTTAGCTTTAATAGCTATTTTTTTATTTAAAAATAGAAAGCTGCAATTTGTTTTTGGACGTATTATAATTTTGATAAACCTTTTTTTATTAGGATTATTGATTTATTTGTCTCTAAATTTATCTGGAGAAGCTTCGGTTTCTGAGAAGGGTATTGGGATGTTCTTACCGGTTTTAGCTATTTTGTTTATTGTTTTGGCAAATAAAGCTATTAAAAAGGATGAAGATCTTGTAAAATCTGTAGACAGATTGAGGTAATTTTAACAAATAGTATATTTAGTGCGTAAAACCGAGATTATTCTCGGTTTTTTGCTTTTCTAGAATATTTTTAAAGAAAAAAAATATTTCTACTTTTAAAAAATCTATTAAATTCGTTTTTTAAAAAAATAGATAATATATTGATAAACAATTATTTGTGATTTTCTATCTCCCTGTTTTCAGGGAGTGCAATCCCTGAAAACAGGGATGTAAAAATTTCACTGTAAATAGGGATTGTGAGAACTAATTTCCTAACTTAAATTTGTAATATACCAATGAGTAAAAAGATTTACGTTCACGTAGCTGATGATCATAAGATAGTAATCGAAGGAATCATAGCTGTAATAAATACCGACGATGATATTGAAGTTGTTGATTATTCTTTAACAGGAACTCAAGTAACTAAATGGTTTGATAATAGAAAAAACAAAGCAGATGTTTTAGTTTTAGATATTAACATTCCTGAATTAGATGGCTTTGAAGTTGTAAAGCATTTAAGAAAAAAGGTTAACAAACCTAAAATTATTATAGTTTCTAGTTATAATGATATTCGAATAGTAGAAGAGATGTTAAAACTCGGATGCTCTGGTTATATCACAAAGAATAACGCTGGTGCTCATATCATTAATGCAATAAAGGCAGTAGTTCAAGGAGAACAATACTTTAGTAGTGATGTACAAAAAGATATGTTACAGAAGTATGTTAATAAAAAAGAAGTGCCTCATGGAGATGCCCCTGAGTCATTTTTAATGGAAACTTTAACAGATAGAGAAATTGAAGTTTTAAGATTAATAACCCAAGAACATAATACACCAGAAATTGCGGATAAATTAAATGTAAGTGTTAGTACAATTGAAACACATAGAAAAAGTTTATTAAAAAAATTAAAAGTAAAAAATGCAGTAGGCTTAGCAATGTATGCTATAAAATATAAAATAATATAATCCCCCAATATTATTTTATTAAAAAAAACATTTTGGTCGGAATTTTAACTGTTTTACATGGTTAATCCCTAAAAATTTCGACTATATAATTCCCCCAGTAATATTTGTTTTAGTAATACATTGCAAGCCTACTTTTTTAAATTTATAAATTAAATAACCATGAAAAAAACAAACCTTTTAGCTATTTTAGCTTGTATCTCTTTAGTATTTTCTTCTTGTAACACAGAAGATGACGTTGCTTTAGATTCACCAAATGCAAAATCATTAAAGTCTTTTGAAATTAAAAAAGATTTATCTGGTAAATATTATTTAGATTTTGATGTAAATGACGGAACAAAAGTTGATAAGTTTTACAATAAAGAAACTAAAACAAATGAACTATATTTATCATCATCTGATGTTAATGCAAAAAATAATTTTTCTGAAGAATTTGGTTTAAATAATTCTGAGTTAAAAATAGGATTTGTAGACATGGCCTCTTCTAATAGTAAATCAATTTCTATTATAGATGACAACATTGTATTAGCAAAAGGAAAATCTCAAGGATTAAAAAGCTATAGTGTAAAAAGTGTTGAAGATGGTATTTATAAATTAGATTTTAAAGTTTCTAATGGAATAAGTGTAGATTTTACTTATAATCAAGAAGCTGATACTTATGAAATTCATTTAGATAATGGTAAGTCAAGTAAAAAGAATTTTACGAAAAACTTTGAAAAAGAGGCTGGTAAAGTTTTAAAAATTGATTTTGTAAATCATTATGCTGGTGGTACATCTAAATCAGAATTATTAGAAGCACCAAGAAAACCAAGAATAATTATTGATGATTTTAATAATTAATAACAAATAAGATATAATTGAAAAAAGAAAAAATACTAATATTTATATTATTTTTCTTTAGCCTAAAATTATTAAGCTCAGAATTTAAATCTATCATAAAAGAAGTTTCTATTAAAAAGGAGACTTCTTTTGTTTTTGTTCAAGAAAATGATACTATTTATGATTATAAGCTTAAACAAATAGTAGGATTATACGAAAAAGAAAAATATGGTGAAGTTTTAAAGAGAACATTGAATCTTAAAGACAGTATACCTGAAAATAAAATAAAGTTAAGATTTGATATTAATTTTTTAATAGCTGAAACCTATAAGATTACCAATAAAAGGGATGAGTCTTTGTCATATTATAAAAAAGCTTTATCTCTATTAAGTTCTTTAAATGCATTAGATTCTAAAGAGATTTCATCTTATGATTTAGAATTTGTAAAAACTTACCAAAGAATTGGTTCATCATTTCAGAAACTTGATTTAATAGATACTACGAAATTTTATATTGATAGTGCTAAATATTATTTTAAAAAGGTAGAAAATTACACATCTTTAAATGATGAAGTTTTAGATTATAAAGCAAGTACTTATAATAATTTATCAGGTATTTATCAAAAAGATTCCTCTTTTCAAGAAGCAGAGAAATATGCATTTAAAGCTTTAGAGATACATAAAAAAAGGAATAATGAATTAAGTCAAGCTACATCATTAAGTCATATAGGTAATATTTATCTAAACCAAGAAAGGTATGAAGATTCCAAAAACATTTATTTTGAAGCTATTGAACTTATAAATAATCAAAAATCTTCTAAAGCTATTGAAGTTAAAGCTGACTTATATTTTAATTTAGCTTGGGCCATGCGTAATTTGGAAGAGGTAGAGGCTTATGATAATTTGGAAAAATCTTATGAATTTACAGATAGGATCAGAGATAAGAGTGTTCAAAGGATGATTGAATCTGTAACAGCAGAACACAATGTAAATCAAGTTAGAAAAGAAGAAGCATCAAAGAGATTAATACAAGAACAAAGATTTTGGATTGTTGGTGGTTTTGGGTTGCTTGTCATAATTTCTTTAACTTTTTATGTTATTTTATATTATCAAAGAAAGAGAACTTTAGCTTTACGACTTGCTAATATAGATTATGAACAAAAACAGAAAATTGATGCTGTAAAATCAGAATCTCAGACTAGAGTTTTAAACGCTACAATAGATGGTAAAGAAACAGAACGTAAAGAAATCGCAGAAACTTTACACGATAATGTAAGTGCATTACTATCTTCTGCAAATCTTCATTTACAAGCATCTAGAAAACATTTTAAAGGTAATATTCCAATAGAAATTTACAAGAGTGAGCAAATAATAAACGAGGCTTCAGAAAAAATTAGAGATTTATCTCACACACTTGTCTCTTCTATACTTTTAAAATTTGGGTTAACTTTTGCAGTAAAAGATATTGTAGATAAATATTCAAATTCATCTTTACAAATAGATGCAGATGTTGATATGCTTAGAAGATTTGATCAAAAATTTGAGATTAAAACATTTAATATTATTCAAGAAATTTTAAATAATGTTTTAAAACACAGTAAAGCAAAAAATGCTAAGGTTAGTATTAAAGAAAACAATGGAAAACTTTTAATTAGCATTATTGACGATGGTATTGGTTTTGATAAAACTAAAATTAATTTAAAAGATGGTTTGGGTATTAACCAAATTGATGCCAGAATAAGAATGATGAAAGGTGATTTCTTTATAGATTCTAAGAAAGGTTTAGGTACTAAAGTAAAAATAGATTTACCAATTCAAGAAAAAGAAACTTCAATTAGCGCTTAGCTAGTTCAATTATTTCTAGATTTTTTATGTCGCTCTTATCAACTTCAAAACGAAGCATTGTTCTAATTTTATGAAAACCGTGTTTGCCAGCTGCACCAGGATTTAAATGCAGTAATTCTAGCTTTTTATCATATTGAACCTTTAAGATATGTGAGTGACCAGATATAAAGATTTTTGGAGGATTTTGTTTAATTTCTTCTCTAATACGTAAATTATATTTATTGGGGTAACCACCTATATGAGTCATCCAAATAGTAATATTTTCAATAGTAAATTTTAAGTCTAATGGAAATTCAGCTCTAGCATCTTTATCATCAATATTACCATAAACAGCTCTTAAAGGTTTTATTTTTTTTAAAGTATCTGTAACTTTTAAATCACCAATATCTCCTGCATGCCAAACTTCATCTGCTTGTTTTACAAACTTTAAGATTTGTTCGTCTATGTAACTATGAGTATCTGATAATAGTAAGATTTTCTTCATAAAAAGTAAGAAAAGTTTAACGTCTTCATCTTTATCAAAAGTAATCATAACAAAATAAATTCCTTAATTTTGACAGTTATTAAATCACTTATTTTTGAGATATTTTATTGAACTTTCTTATAATGGAAAAAACTATCATGGTTGGCAAATACAGCCAGACGCTATTTCTGTTCAAGAAAAAATAAATAATGCATTAAGTACGGTTTATCAAAAAGATATTCAAATAGTAGGTGCAGGAAGAACAGATACTGGAGTTCATGCTTCTCAAATGTTTGCTCATTTTGATATTGATAAATTTATTGATGATAATTTAGTATTTAAGTTAAATTCAATTTTACCAAATGATATATTTATTAAGGCTATTTTTTTAGTAGATGATGAAAAACATGCTCGTTTTGATGCATTATCTAGAAGCTATGAATATAAAATTTGGCTAGGCAGAAATCCTTTTTTATTAGATTTCTCTTGGCAAATTCACTCTCAAAAGCCAAATGTTACCTTTATGAATGAAGCTGCTAAATTATTATTAGATTATGAAGACTTTGAGTCTTTCTCTAAAGTAAAAACAGATGTACATACTTTTAATTGTAATGTAACTGAAGCTTTTTGGGTTCAAAAAGACAATCAACTAACGTTTCATATATCTGCAAATCGTTTTTTAAGAAATATGGTTAGAGCAATCGTGGGTACTTTATTAGACGTTGGTTTAGAGAAAATTTCAATTTCTGATTTTAAGAATATCATAGAAAGTAAAAATAGAAGTAATGCAGGATTGTCAGTCCCTGCAAAAGGGTTATTTTTAACACAAATTAAATATTAAGTTTTGGCAGAAAAATCTGGAAATGCATTTGACATAGAAATATTTACAAGGCTAATGAGTTTTGCGAAACGCTATAAATTGTATTTTTTTATAGCTTCTTCATCTACGATATTGTTGGCTTTATTTTCTGTTTTATCACCTTACATTTTAATTAATACTGTAGATGATTATATTTTATCTCAAGATAAAGTTGGTCTCTTAAATTATACTTTATTAATGTTAGGTATTTTATTGATAGAAGTAATGCTGCAATTTACTTTTATCTATTTTGCAAATTGGGTTGGCCAACATATTATTAGAGATATAAGAGCTAAAATATTTAGGCATATTCTACAATTTAGAATGGCTTATTTTGATAAAAACTCAGTAGGAAGATTAGTAACAAGAGTAGTTTCTGATATTGAGACTATTGCTGCTTTTTTTAGTAATGGAGTATTTACCATTTTAAGTGATATTCTAAAAATGCTTGCTGTTACAATTGTTATGTTTATTCTAAACTGGAGGCTTGCACTAATTACAATTGCAGTTTTACCTATTTTAGTTTATGCTACAAAATTATTTCAGGTAGCTATTAAAGCAACATTTCAAGAAGTAAGAAATCAAGTTGCAAATTTAAATGGCTTTGTACAAGAACGAGTAACAGGTATGAAAATTGTACAGTTATTTAATCGTGAAAATATAGAATATCAAAATTTTAAAGAAATAAATGATAAACACAAAAAAGCTCACGTAAAGACTATTTGGTATTATTCAGTTTTCTTTCCAATTGCAGAAATTTTATCTTCAATTGGTATTGGTTTAATTGTTTGGTTTGGTGGTGGGCAAGCCATTCAAGATTCAGGTATTTCTGTAGGTATGATTATAGGATTTATTCAATATGCTCAAATGTTATTTAGACCTTTACGTCAAATTGCAGATAAATTTAATCAATTACAAATGGGAATTGTTGCTGGTGAACGTGTTTTTAAAGTAATTGATACCAATAGTAGTATTGATAAAAACGGAACTATTGTTGCTGAAAATTTAAAAGGCGATATTAAATTTAAAGACGTAAGATTTAGTTATGTAGCTGATGAAGAAGTTTTAAAAGGAATTAATTTAGAAGTAAAAAGCGGACAAACAATAGCTATAGTTGGAGCAACAGGTGCAGGTAAATCAACCATTATTAATTTAATTAATAGATTTTATGAAATAGATTCAGGATCTATTTATGTAGATGATGTTCCTGTAAATGAGTACACTTTAGAAAGTTTAAGAAATCAAGTCGCTATTGTGTTACAAGACGTGTTTTTATTTTCTGATTCGATTTTAAATAATATTACTTTAAAAGACGAAAGTATTACATTAGAACAAGTAGAAAAAGCAGCCAAACAAATAGGAATTCATGATTTTATTATGACACTTCCTGGAGGTTATCAATACAATGTAAAAGAAAGAGGAGCTATGCTTTCTTCTGGACAAAGACAGTTAATTTCTTTTTTAAGAGCTTATGTAAGTAAACCTAGTATTTTAATTTTAGATGAGGCTACTTCTTCTGTAGATGCACACGCAGAACAAATGATACAACATGCAACTGAAACTATAACAAAAGATAGAACATCTATAGTTATTGCACATAGATTAGCAACTATAAAACAAGCTGATAAAATTATTGTAATGGATAATGGTTTGGTTGTAGAAAAAGGAACTCATACAGAGTTGTTGCAAAAAGAGAATGGCTACTATAAAAATTTATATGATAAGCAGTTTAGTTTAGAAGTAGCTTCTTAATTACATTACATCTTTTTTAATCTTTTCTCCTAACTCATCTTGAGTAGTATATAATACAAACTCGCCATCTTTTATGTAAGAAATTTCGCCTGTTTCTTCAGATACTAATAAACAAACAGCGTCTGTTTTTTCGCTTACTCCAATTGCAGCTCTATGTCTTAAACCAAATCTTGCAGGAATTTTTTTACTATCAGAAATTGGTAAAACAACTCTAGTTGCTACTACATAATTATCTCTAATAATTGTGGCACCATCATGTAAAGGGCTGTTTTTATAAAAAATACTTTCTAGTAATACTTCGTTTACTTGTGCGTTCATAGAATCACCAGTATTAATTAAAAAATCTAAGCTGTTAGTTCTTTCTATAACAATTAAGGCACCTGTTTTAGTTTTAGACATATTAGAGCAAGCTCTTAGTATTTTTTCGGTGTCTATTTCAGAATTTATTTCTGTTCTTAAAAACTTAAGTTGATTAAAAAAACTTCTTTTGTTAGAAAAATTAGTTGTACCAATCATTAACAAAAACTTTCTAATTTCTTGCTGAAAAACTATGATTAATGCAATAACACCACCAGAAAGTAAATAGCCTAAAATACCACTAAGCATTTCCATTTTTAAGGCTTGTGTAATTTTCCAGATTAGAAATATAAAAGCAATTCCAATAAAAATATTTATGGCTACAGTTCCTTTTAAAAGTTTATAGATATAATAGAGTAAAATAGCTACCAATAAAATATCTAGTGCATCTAAAACAGAAAATTCAATAAAATCGAACATTAAAAAGAATTCATTTTAGGTAAATGTACAAAATTATAGAACTTGCTCAACAATTTTTACAGCTTCAACAGCTTCTTTTACATCATGAACTCTTAGAATATTAGCTCCGTTTAAAAGCGCAATTGTATTTGCAGAAGTAGTTGCATTTAAGGCTTCTTTAGCAGAGGTATCTAAGGTTTTATATAACATAGACTTTCTTGAGACACCAGCTAAAATGGGTGCATCTAAACTTTTAAATAAGCTTAAGTTTTGTAAAAGTTCAAAATTATGTGCTATGGTTTTTCCAAAACCAAAGCCAACATCTATTATAATATCATTTACTTTTAATTGATGTAATTGAAATATTTTTTCTGCAAAAAAAGAAATCACTTCTTGAGTTATATTTTTGTAAACAGGGTTTTTCTGCATGTTTTGTGGTGTACCTAACATATGCATAACTATATAGGGTACATTAAATTTTGAAATAGTTGAAAACATTTTTTCATCTATATTTCCACCAGAAATATCATTAATTATAGAAGCTCCTCTTTGTATAGTTTCACTAGCAATTTTAGCTCTAAAAGTATCAACAGATATTAGAATCTCAGGAAACTCTTTAATCAATAAATCAATTACAGGTAATATCCTATTTAATTCTTCATCTTCAGAAATATGGGCTGCACCTGGTCTAGAAGAATATGCACCAACATCTATAAATGTAGCACCTTCTGTAAGCATTTTTTCAGTTTGATGTAAAATCTCAGATTCGTTTTTATATTTACCTCCATCATAAAAAGAATCTGGAGTAATATTTAAAATTCCCATTACTTTTGGTGAGGATAAATCTACTAAAGTGCCTTTACAATTTATAGTCATTAGCGAACAACTTTATTAATTATATGAGTAGTTTTTGGAGGTGTATAATTATTCATCTTATCCATTAATTCTGGTATATTATCTGCAACTATAAGCAAAGCTTTATTCTGAGGTTTAAGAAAACCTTCTTCAGCCATTTTATCTAATTGTTGAAGAGTTGCATCAAAATATCCATTAATATTTAAAATACCTACAGGTTTTTGTTCTATTTGTAGTTGATTTAATGTAAGTGCTTCAAATAATTCATCAAGCGTTCCAAAACCTCCTGGTAAAGTAATATAACCGTCTATTAATTTACTCATAATTACTTTTCGATCACTCATTTTTTTACAAACAATCATTTCTTCAACTCCAGCATGGACTACTTCTTCTTTTTCTAGTAATTTTGGAATTACCCCAATTACTTTTCCTTTTTTAGCTAAAATAGTATCAGCAATTGCTCCCATCATTCCTATTTTTCCACCACCATAAACCAAAACAATACCATGTCTGGCAAAATAATTCCCTAATTCTATGGCTGCTTCTTTATAAATACTATTAAACCCTAAACTAGAACCACAAAAAACTACTATTCTATTCATATCTGGTTGATAAAATCCTTGTAAAAATAAATGAAAAGGGAGTAAGATTTACTACATTTGGAAAAATACTTTACAATTAAAATGCAAGATACCTCAAAACAATATGATGCTGTTATAGAAGAATGTAGGAGTTTATTTATAAAAAAAATGTCTGATTATGGGAGTGCATGGAGAATTTTGCGATTACCTTCTTTAACAGATCAAATATTTATAAAGGCACAAAGAATACGTCAGCTTCAAGAAAATGATGTTAGAAAAGTAGACGAAGGTGAAAAATCTGAATTTATTGGTATTATAAATTATTCTATTATGGCCTTAATTCAGTTAGAAAAAGGAGTTGTAGAAAATCCTGATTTATCAACTGAGGATGCTACTTTGTTATACGATAAACACAGTAAAATTACCAAAGATTTAATGCTTAATAAAAATCATGATTATGGTGAAGCTTGGAGAGATATGCGTGTTTCTAGTTTAACAGATTTAATTTTACAAAAATTATTACGTGTAAAACAAATAGAGGATAATAAAGGTAAAACTTTGGTTTCAGAAGGTATTGATGCAAATTATCAAGATATGATTAATTACGCTGTTTTTGCTATGATTCATTTGAAGTAATTTATGAGTAGAGCTTTACTTGAAATCATTTATTTAGGGCTCTGTTTTATTGCTATAGCAATCGCTTCAATCTTAATCTATAATGGTGTATATGGAACTGTAATTATTTATATTTTAGGGTTCACATTTTTAGCACTGTTGATTTACATAATATTTAAAATACTTAAAAAATGAAAAAAACTAAAAGCAGATTAATAAGCCCTTTAGTTCAGGTAGCTAGAGTAATTGTAGGTGTATTATTTATTTTTTCTGGTGCTGTTAAGTTGGTAGATCCTATAGGATCTCAATATAAATTTGAAGAATATTTTTCAGAAGGAGTTTTAGGCTTAGAATTTTTAATACCTTTTGCATTATACTTTTCTGTCTTTCTAATTGTTTTAGAAATATTTTTAGGCTTTGCAATTTTATTTGGTTATAGAGCAAAAAAGATGATAAAATATGCATTAGTGCTTATTATATTTTTCTTGTTTTTAACTTGGTTCTCTGCATTCTTTAATAAAGTAACAGACTGTGGATGTTTTGGAGATGCTATCAAACTTACGCCTTGGCAATCTTTTTATAAAGATGTTATTTTAACAATTTTGATAGTTTTCTTATATAAAAATAGAGAAGATATTTATCCTTTATTTTCAATAGAGAAAGTAACAGTTATAACAGTTTCGAGCTTGTTATTATCTTTATTTATAGCAATTTATACAATATATCATATACCTGTAATAGATTTTAGAGCTTATAAAGTTGGCACTAATATTCCTGAAGGGATGAAATATCAAGGAGATGGAAAAATACCTCCTATTCACGATTTTATGTTAGAAGATGAACAGAGCGATTTAGCTAATGACATTTTAAAAATGGATAAAGCTATTTTAGTGATTGCTTCAAGTATCGAAAAATCTGAATTTGATGGATTTCCAGAAGTTAAAAAGTTTTCTTTAGAAGCCCAAAGAAAAGGATACAAAGTATATGGTGTAACAGCTTCATTTTCAGAAATAATAGAATTAACACAAAAAAATTATAATTTACCTTTTAAGTTTTTGTTTTGTGATGAAACCACTCTAAAAACTATGATTAGAGCTAATCCTGGAGTTATTATTTTAAATAAGGGTACAATTATAGAAAAGAAAAGCTGGAGAGATTTAGATGATATAGAGCTATAATGAAAAATCTTTTATTTGTATTTATTGGTGGTGGCTTTGGTAGTGTTTTGCGTTTTCTTTTAGGCAAATGGCTAAATAATACTGAAAACGGAATTCCTTTTGGAACTTTTGTAGCAAATATTCTAGGTAGTCTTTTAATAGGTATTATTTTAGGTTATGCAGCCAAAAGTGATACACTTAATCAAAATCAAACATTATTATTAGCAACAGGTTTTTGTGGAGGTTTTACTACATTTTCTACTTTTGCTTACGAAAACCATATCTTTTTAAAATCAGGAGATTTCACCTCTTTTGCACTTTATACAATTACAAGTTTTGTAGTAGGCTTTTTAGCTGTTTTTGCAGGTATGTATTTAATTAAATTTATGTAAAATGAACAATGTAGTTACTTATCAATCAGAAGAAAATTATGCAATAATTACCATAAATTATGGTAAGGCTAATGCAATATCTCATCAAGTTATTTCAGAATTAAATAAATGTTTAGATAAAGCTGAAGAAGAACAAAAGGTAGTAATTTTAACAGGAACTCCAGGTATATTTTCTGGTGGTTTTGATTTAAAGGTAATGAAAGAGTCTCCTAAATCTGCATTAGAATTAGTTACTAAAGGCTCTAATTTGTCTTTACGAATGTTATCTTTTCCTATGCCAATTATTGCAGCATGTAATGGTCATGCAATTGCTAAAGGAGCCTTTTTGCTTTTATCTACAGACTATAGAATTGGTACAGAAGGTGATTTTAAAATAGGATTAAATGAAGTGTTAATTGGTATGACAATGCATTATGCAGGTATAGCCATTGCAAAATCTCGCTTATCTGAAGTTTACCTAAATAGAAGTGTAAATAATGGTGAAATATTTGATCCAAAAAATGCAGTTAAAGCTGGATTTTTAGATACTATTGTGCCACAAGACTTACTTTTGCCAACCGCAATTAAGATAGCTAACATGTTTGCTCAAGTAAATAAAAAAGCACATGCTGAAACCAAATTAAAAGTTAGAGAAGCACATTTAAAATCATTAGAAAAAGCAATAGAATTAGATTTAAAAGGTAGTATTTCTTTAAATCCTTAATTCTTTTTAAATGCTTTAATTCCTGCTTTTATTTCAATATCTAAGTGATTTTTTCTTGGAGTTAATGGGCAAGAATAATCATCATTATAAGCACAATAAGGATTGTAAGTATTGTTAAAATTCAATTCAATTGTGTTATCATCTTTAATATCAGTTATCATAACATCCATATAACGCCCTCCACCATAAGATTCATTTCCAGAGGTGTTATCTGTAAAAGGTAAAAACAGATAGTCTTTGTATTTTTCATCTCTTAAGTCATCTTGACTTTGGTAAATAGTTAATTCTAAATCTTGACCATTTATATTGAATCTTAATAAACCATATTCTTTGTAAAGAGGTTTTCTGTCTGTTGTAGTTGCCATCTCAAAAACTGGTGCATTTTCTATCCTTGTTAAGTTTGCAGTTACTATAAAATTAGAATCAACAGCAAAAAAATCTAATCCATTAAAATTCTTTAAATCTTTCTTTTTTAAAGGTGAGGTTGTAGCATCTTTATAACTCGCATTTAATTTTTGTTGATATTCAGTCTCTCCTAATAATGGCCTTTTACCATTAGAATTACATGAAATTAATAAGAATATGAATAAAAATGATAAAACGTTTTTCATACAAAAGATTTAAAATCAAAAATACAACTTTCAATTATTTTCTTTAGTTTTATTCCGTTAATAACATAATCATGAAAATAAACACCTTTTATACATCTCAAATTTTGTGTATTAAACACAAATGTTGTTCTGTAAATGTGTTTTGATAATATCTATATAAAATCTAACAATATAAAAAAGTCCAACATTGAAGTTGGGCTTTTTATTTTTGTGGTATCAACCAAATTATGAAAAAACTATTTAATAATTACATAAACACTTTTAAAGGTCTCTCTAGAGAAGTTTGGTGGTTATCTTTAATCACTTTAATTAATAGAGCAGGAACTATGGTGATTCCTTTTCTATCACTTTATTTAAATAAAAGTTTAGGTTTTTCAATGCCTGAAGTTGGTATTGTTATGTCTTTCTGGGGTGTTGGATCTTTAATTGGAACTTGGTTGGGAGGTAAATTAACAGATGTTTTAGGTTATTATAAAGTAATGTTTGTAAGCCTTTTTTTAACAGGAGTCTTATTTTTCTCTTTACAATATATAACTTCTTTTTACGGTTTCTGTTTTGGCATTTTGCTGGTTATGTTGGCTGCAGATACTTTTAGACCTGCTATGTTTGTGGCATTAAGTGCTTACAGTAAACCAGAAAACAAAACGCGTTCAGTAACTTTAATTCGTTTAGCTATTAACTTAGGTTTTTCAGCTGGTCCTGCAATTGGAGGCTTAATTATTACAGGTATTGGTTATCAATCTCTATTTTGGGTTGATGGTATTACTTGTGTATTGGCAGCAATTCTTTTAGTTCAAGTATTACATCCTAAAAAAGCTAAGACTTTAGATGAGGTAAAAGTAGAAAAGCCTATTTCAGTTTATAAAGACAAATTATTTTGGGTCTTTTTTGTAGCCATGTTTATTTTTGGTTTTACATTTATGCAATACTTTTCTACAATGCCTTTATATTACAAAGACGCTCGTTTTTTGTCTGAATTTGAGATTGGATTATTAATGGGATTTAATGGCTTTTTTATTTTTGTTTTTGAAATGCCATTAATCAGTTGGTTAGAAAACAAAAAGAAGTCTAAAATAAAGCTGGTGTTAATTGGGTTGCTGTTATTATCATTTAGTTTTATTGCTATAAATACAACCTCTTGGGTTGGTATATTGGTTGTAGGTATGTTGTTAATGACTATTGGTGAAATGGTTGCATTTCCTTTTTCTAATGCTTTTGCAATTGAACGTGGTAAAAAAGGAAATCAAGGACAATATATGGCTATGTATGCTATATCATTTTCTTTGGCTAATATCTTTTGTCATAATGTTGGTATGTTACTTATTGATGAATATGGATATTCATTTACATGGAGTTTAATGGCCATTTTTGCAATGCTTGGTGTAATAGTACTCTTTATACTTTTATTAATGCTTAAGAAAGAAAAAAGCGCTAGTAATGAAGTTTTACAGCGTTTGGTAAATAAAAAAACCGTAACAAGTTAATAAGATAATACCATCTTTCCAGTTAAGTCTAAGTCCTTTTGGAATAAAAACCAATGGAAGAATTAAAAATGAAATACCTAACATCCAAAAAATATCATTAGATAATAGTCTTTCATCTACAACTGGTATAGGAGTAATAATTGAAGTTATCCCTAAAACAGCTAATATATTAAAGATATTAGAACCAACTAAATTTCCCAAAGAAATTGCTTTTTCTTTCTTAATAATGGCTATTAACGAGGCTGCTAATTCAGGAATGCTTGTACCTATAGATACAACTGTGACTGCTATAACTCTTTCTGTTACTCCAAAATCTAATGCTAAGTTTGTAGCACCCTTTATTAAAAGCTCAGAACCTCCCCACAAACCTAAACCACCAACAACTAAGTATGTAAAAATTTTAATACTAGGAAGTAATTCATCGTCTTCAGGCATTTCGTCTATCACTGCTTTTTTCTGAAACTTTAAAAGATATATTAAAAATAAAACCAAAAAAGTAAATAATATAATACCTTCTATTTGGGTGATTACTTTACCACTTTTTAAAAAGAAAAAGAGTAATGATGATGCTATAATCATTATTGGCCAGTCTACTTTGTAAAATCCATGTTGTACTTCAATTTTACCAAAAAGCAGTGTGACTCCAAGAACAAAACCCAAATTTGCAACATTAGACCCTATTACATTTCCTAAAGCTAAATCAGAAGAGTTATTTAATGCAGCATTTATACTTACAATGAGTTCTGGCGCAGAAGTTGCTAAAGAAACTACTGTCATACCAATAATAATTTTTGGAATTTCTAATTTTAAAGATAAAGCAACAGCTGATTTTAATAGCCAATTACCTCCTAAGATTAATAATATTAAACCACCAAAAATTAATAAAAAATTCATAAAAAAAATTTAGTGTAAAGATACAGTTTTAAGATTTTTTAAAAGTCCAAAAAAGATGAAAAGCTAATAAATTGTCTTTTCAAAAATCATTTTTCCTTTGTTTTTAAAAAATAGCGTATTTCTTACCTTTACTTTATTTCATAATTAAATAATAAGTAGTATATATAGTTATAATTATAAACCTATATTAAGAAGTGTTAGTTAAGTATTATAACTATTATTATTATTTTAGTTACAATAGTTAAATCAATATAATTATTTTGATTTATAAAATTTGGTGGAATAAAAATATTCTTAAATATTGCTGAAACAATTTATTATTAACAAACAAAATATTAACTTTTAAAACTATTAACTATGCTTATTGTAGCCTTAAAAATCATGAAATTTATTACTGGAATTCTATACATGATTTTATTTTAAATTTTATTATTTATGGGATAATTGATATAGAAAAAAGAAAAAGAATATTTTCATTAAATTTGATTATAAATCAAACTAAATGAAAAAAGGTTTTTTTAAAGTTTTGGCTAAAGTGAATAAAGTTATTTTGCCATCTTTCACTAAACAAAAACTAGACATTACTAAAGCATCTAAAATGCAATTGGCAATAATTGCATTTAGAGCTTACGTAACAAAACAATCATTAGATTAAAATTATGGAATATTCAAAATTATTTACAGATAATAGTATCATTGTAAAAGGACTTACAAAAATACTAGATGAGGAATCTATTACCTATTTAGTTAAAGATAGGGTTGAATCTTCTAGGTTAGCTGGGTTTGGGTCTCCTGATAATTCAGTTGAAGTACACGTGCATTCATCAGATTTAGACAAAGCCTTAAAAATTATAAAAGCTTATGAGTTAAAAATTAGAGCATAAAATGTTAATCAGATTTCCATTTTAAAAAAAATGAAGTTATATTTGCACCCGCTTTAAGGCCGCGTGGCGCAACTGAATAGCGCATCTGATTACGGCTCAGAAGGTTACAGGTTTGAATCCTGTCGCGGTCACAAGAACTCATCTATAATCTTAGATGAGTTTTTTTTTGATTTATATCTTTATATTTTTTTCCATTTAATGCCTTATTTTAACTATGTGACACAAATGTTTGTTATAGTTATATTTAATTTTTATTTTTGGTTAAGTTGATTTTCAATTAATTTAGTGTTTTGAATGCCAATTCCCCCAAACTATGGACAGAAAACTTACTAATACTTCAATTTATTCTAACCTTAGAAGATGTCTATTTGTTGTATTAATTTCAAGTTTAGATTTTAATTTAACAATTTGTAACCTAAAATTATACAGCTATGAATAATTTTGGTAGAAACTTATTGGTTAAACTTTCTATTTTAGAAAAAAAACATAAAGTTATTACTTATGCTTCTTTATTACTATTATCAATATCAACATATTTTCTTAGATCTGATAATGAACAATTAAAAATTGGATTTGCAAGTCTTAAAGAAAAAAATATTAGTTTAAAAAAGAACATGCTTATTTTTAATAGTAATTACGAAAATTTTCCACTTCCTGTTTGGCAAAAAGTTAAAAGAGGAAACCAATTTATTATTCAATATGTTAACCCTAAATATGTAAAACTATTTGGACATGATTTTAATTATGATGAATTTGAAATTATGGGGAAAAATAATTTTCAATTATTCCCAATAAGTATAGCTCAAATTTATTATGAAAATGATGTTGCTGTTTCAGTATTAGGTAGTAAACTAGAAAGTATAGAGAGATTTAAAGACAAATCTGGTAAAAGCCTAGATTTAAAAGTAGTTAAATGGAGAGATATAAAAGATAATAAAGATACTATGGTATATGGTATGGTAAAAGAAATTATACCTATAAATAAATAATTCTAGATATAATGAGAGATATAAAAAAAAGATCTAGAAATTTTTTGTTTATAGTTTCAAACTTAGAAAAAAAACATAAGGTTATTACTTATGTGTCTTTGTTGTTTTTAACTGTTTCTACATATTTTTTAAGAACAGAAAATCAAAAAGTAAAAATTGATTTTGCTACTCTTAAAGAAAGAAATGAAAGCTTAACAAGAAACATGGTTATTTTTAATCGAAATTATGAAAACTTTCCTCAACCTGTTTGGCAAAAAATTAAACAGGGTAATGAATTTATCATGAAATATGTCAATCCAGAATATGTAAATAGAATTGGACATCTTTTTAATTACGATAAATATGAGCAAATAGGTAAAAATAATTTTGAAAATTTTGGGCCTAGTTATGGGCAAAAATATCAAGAAAATGATATGTCAGTATCTATAACAGGAAAAGAGTTAGAAACTATAGAAGAAACCACCGATAAAGACGGTAAACTAATATATGTTAAGTCTATTAAGTGGCGAGATATCAATGATAATAAAGATACTTTAGTATATGGTATGATTAAAGAATTTATAAAGCCTGAGGATATAAATTTAGAAGATAAAAAATTTTTAAATTAAATATTATTGAAAATATTGTTTTAAAATTATTCTGTGTTCTGGCTTACTCTTATCGTAATTATTAACTAGAATTTCAATAATTTCAGGTTTATTAATACCTATATCTTTTTTAGAAGTATATCTAGTAACGTATAAGTTAAATACTTCTTTTTCTTTTTCAAAAATTAAAAAGTGTGTGTCGTTTAAAATGGAATAAGAAATTTCATTTCCACTAAAAATACCAGATTCGTCTTTTTTAAATGCAGAAAACTGGTAGTACTTTAAAATATTTTCCATAAAGATTAAACTAATTCTGCTGACAAACCTAATTGTAAAAGTTTAGAACATCTTGGTTCTAAATCTTTATATTCACCAGATTTTACAGTACACTTTCCTTTATAATGAACTAAAATAGTACACTGTTCTGCTTGCTCTAATGTGTGGTCGCAAACATTAATTAAAGATTCGATTACAAAATCAAAAGTATTTACATCATCATTATGTAAAACAATTTCATGCTGATGTGTTTCTTGTTCAAGAATATCTAAATCTTCTTGTATTTTCTCTTTTGTACTCATACTACAAAAATAAAGAATATTTTTTATTGTTTTACAAATTTTAAAGACATCCAATTATTTTTAGTAAGCTCACCATCAAGTTTAAGGTTTTGATTTTCAGCTTCTTTATTTATAATCGTAAAATCTTCTTTATAAAAACCACTTAACAAAAGAATTCCTCCACTTGATAAACAATTAGCATAAATTTTTATATCGTTAAGTAATATATTTCTGTTGATATTAGCTATGATTACATCATAATTCTTGTTATTTAAAAGAGATGCATCTCCTTCATAAACAGAAATAGAATTGCAATTATTTCTTTCTGCATTTTCCATTGAATTAAGATAACACCAATTGTCAATATCAATAGCATCTATAGGTTTAGCACCTTTCATTTCAGCAAAAATTGCTAAAATACCAGTACCACAACCCATATCTAATACTTTTTTATTTTCTAATTTTAATTGTAAAAGATGCTGAACCATCATATGTGTAGTTTCATGATGACCTGTACCAAAACTCATTTTTGGTTCTATAACAATATCATATTTTACATTTGGATTGTTATGAAAAGGGGCTCTAATACTTACTAAATCATCAACTATAATGGGATTAAAATTTTTTTCCCATTCTGCATTCCAGTTAGTTTGAGCAATTTCACTATACTCAGAAACAATATTAAATTCTTTAGATTGAAGAATAAAAACTTCGTCTAATATATTAGTATGCCAGTCTTCTTTTTGTATGTATGCTGTTAATCCTTCTTCAGTTTCTACAAAACTTTCGAAGTTTAAGTTACCCAATTCAGCAATTAAGATCTCTGTTGCAGGTTCTTTTGGGTTAATTTTAAATTGATATTCTATATAAATCTTATCCATTAAGATAATCCTTCTTTTTTTCTTTGATTATTAATAAAATCAATTCCACAACTTAATTTTTTTGCGATTGGCATTTTTGTATCAACAACTCTCCAAAAAGGAGTAATTAAGTTTAAGTTGTTAGTTTTTTGATAGTTTTCAAAAGCAACTTCAGATACAATGCGTAAAAATATACCTGTTGTTACTGGGCAAGAATTATCTGCTTGATGTTCTATAGCTAAATCTAATCTCATCGTTTTTAAATCAACAGATACACCTTCTGGTATTTCATTTATATATACATCTATTAGTTTAGGAGATGCAATAAACATTTTTGTGCCTTCTGTTAAATCTGCAAATCTTTTGTCTATTGTTTTTACAATAGGCAGTTTTGATGAGTTAAATTTTTCTTGCCAAGTTTTTGGCATATTAGATTGCTTTTATAATTGCAGAAAAATCTTCTGCTTTTAAAGATGCACCACCAATTAAACCACCATCAACGTCTTTTTTAGAAAAGATTTCTTCAGCATTATTTGGTTTTACGCTACCTCCATATAAAATAGAGGTATTTTCAGAAACCTCTTTACCATATCTTTTTTCTAAAACATTTCTAACAAAAGCATGCATTTCTTGAGCTTGCTCTGGAGATGCTGTTTCACCTGTTCCAATTGCCCAAACTGGCTCATAAGCTAAAATGATATTTTTAAAATCATCAGCTTTTAATTGAAATAATGAATTTCTTAATTGGCTGCCAACTTCTAATAGATGGTTATCTAATTTTCTTTCTTCTAATTTCTCTCCAAAACAAAAAATGACTTCCAAACCATTATCTATAGCAGCTTTTAATTTTTCTGAAAGAATTTCATCTGTTTCATTAAATAATGATCTTCTTTCTGAATGACCAATAATAACAGTTTTAATACCTAAACCTTTTAACATATCTGCAGATACTTCACCTGTATAAGCTCCACTTTTTGCTTCATGCATATTTTGTGCAACTACTTCTATAGGTGTGTTTTCTGAAGCTTTTAAAGATGCAGATAAGTTTACAAAAGAAGGTGCAACAATAACTCTTGTATTATCTAGAGATTCACCAGTAATTTGTTCATTTATGCCTTGAATAAGCTGAATAGATTCAGTTTCATTATTATTCATCTTCCAGTTACCAGCTACTATTTTTTTTCTCATGATTAGATTTTTTTAGTTATGTAAAATTAATAAATAGAAAATTAAGTTTAATTACCAAATTAAAAATCTTACTACAACGATTTTTCTAACCTTTTTTTAGGGCTTCAACTATTTTTTTATCTGTTATTTTCGTAGCTTTAAATAAGGTAATTTCTCCTTTTTTATTGATAACCATATATCTAGGTATCCACCATAAATTTATAAAATCTACAAAAGCTCCATTTTTTTGTCCTTTTGGAAAATTATAATGCTGTCCTTTTAAGTTGTATTTTTCAATGGCTCTTTTCCATGCTGTATTGCCTCTATCAACAGATAAAAAAACATAACTAACCTCTGGAAAATTTTTCTGCACTTCTTCTAAATCTGGTAAACTAACTATACAATCTTTACACCAAGAAGCCCAGACATCAATTAAAATAGTTTTACCTTTATTTTGATATAAAACCTCTCTAAAAGTCATTTTTTCATTAGTAACAGTAAGTACCATATCTTGTAATGCTTCTTCTGAAAATTCTTTTGGGTTGTTTGTATTACAACTCATAAATAGAATGATTGAAAGGAGGAATATTTTTTTCATAAAAAAACTGTCTATTAAAAATCTAATATCTTACAATGCTTAAAAGTTAAAAGTAGTACTTTTGTGTAACTCGAAGTAAAAGTAATGACAACGCAAGAATTAGTATCACAAATAAATCTAAAAAAAAGTTTTTTATGTATTGGGTTGGATGTTGATCTCCAAAAAATACCTGAGCATTTATTGGAAGAAGAAGACCCTATTTTCGAATTTAATAAAGCCATTATAGATGCTACTCATCATTTATGTGTGGCATATAAACCAAATACAGCTTTTTACGAAGCTTATGGCATAAAAGGATGGAAATCTTTAGAAAAAACAATTAATTATCTAAATGATAATTATCCAGAGATATTTACAATAGCAGATGCTAAAAGAGGTGATATTGGTAATACATCTACTATGTATGCTAAAGCTTTTTTTGAAGATTTAGCTTTTGATTCTGTAACAGTTGCACCTTATATGGGTAAAGATTCTGTAGAGCCTTTTTTAGCTTTTAAAGACAAACATACTATTATGTTAGCTTTAACTTCAAATGAAGGTGCATTTGATTTTCAAACTAAAAAAGTTGAAAATTTAGAACTTTATAAAACGGTTTTAGAAACTTCTAAAGCATGGCAAAATGCGAATCAGTTAATGTATGTTGTTGGTGCAACAAAAGCTAAGTATTTTGCAGATATTAGAAAAATTATACCAAATTCTTTTTTATTAGTTCCTGGTGTAGGAGCACAAGGTGGAAATTTACAAGATGTTTGTAAATATGGTTTGTCTAAAAATGTAGGCTTATTAATAAATTCTTCAAGAGGAATTATTTATGCTTCAAAAGATAAAAACTATGCTAAAAAAGCTGCTGAAAAAGCAGAAGAGCTGCAGAAACAAATGGAAGAAATATTAAACAGTAACTTCTCTATCTAAATATTTTACTTGATTTATTTTTTCAAGTATTTTCATGGCTTTAAATGCAGCCATATCACTTTTACTTTCGTCTTCATATCTGTAATTATTAGATTTTTCTATTAAATCTGCATATCTTTTTCTCAGATGGTTTTTATATATTTTAAATTGAGATCGATAATACATAATTACATTTGGTTATTATTTTTAAAAAAATGGTAAGTAAATATAATTAAAAAAATAATACAAAAATAAAAATATACTGAAATACAGTATTTTAAGTGTTAGCAGTACTTAGAACACTTATTGTATCGATTTTATTTTATAAAACTCTTTTTATCTTGTAACGCAAAAACCTGTCTTAATAAAATAGTATTTCTATGACATATTTTTGTACGAACTTCTTTTTCTTCAATTTCTATCATAGTATAAATTCCTTCTAATGCTTTGTTAGTTACATAACTAGTTAAATCTGGATTTACCTGTTTAACAAAAGGGATAGCATTATATCTTGTAATTAATTTGCTCCAAATAATATCTGCCTTAACTTTAGAAATTGAATTTTTTACAATAGGTTTAAAACTCTTATGAAGTTGTTTTTGAGTTTTATTCTTTAGGTATTTTGTTGCTTCATTATTTTCTCCTAAAAGAATATTTTTGGGATCATTAAAAGATATTTCTTTAATATTATTTACAATAATTGGAGTTGCATTTTTTACAGCATCTTCTGCAGCTCTATTTAAAACCTTAACACCTTCATCTGCTAAATTATTTAAACCAATTTCACGTAAACGTTTATCTACATCTTTTAATTCTTTATCTAATGAGATTTTAACTATTTTATTTCTATAAAATCCATCTTCACAAATTAATTTTGGAATTTGTTTTTTTATACCATTAACTAGTGCTTGGTGTATGCCTTTACTAATAAGTTCTTCTGTTAATATATTATCTTTAGGTAAAGTATTAACTACTTTTTGTTGCTGTGCACAATTTGAAAATTGAATAGCAATAAGTAAAACTAAAAACCTTTTTATCATACTATTTTTATTTAAATGAATCTGTTTTTTTATCATAACCATAAGGACAATGCTTACAGCCGCTTTTACAACAATAGCCTCTTTTTAAATGGTACTTTTCTGTAAAAACTTTAAAGCCTTGGTCATTTAAATAAAAATCGTCTTCTTCTAATGGAATTCTTGGTCCAAACATGTTATAAAAATGAGAATTATCTAAACTCGATGCGCTTATCTCTAACTGAATTTATTCTTAAAACTTTATAATCCAAAATATAGTTTTGGTATAATCTCCAAGGAAACCTGTCTCCTTGTTTTGGTAAAATATCTTTTGCTCTGTGTATATAACCTGAATCTAAATTTATAAGTGGTAATTCACCTAGATTTTCTTCAATAACTTTTGCTTTTATAGATTTCAGTTTGTTCTTCTCCATAAACTTTAATACTCTAGAAATATATTCACTTGTTAAATCACTTTTTAATGTCCAAGAGGCATTTGTATAACCAGCAAAAACAAAAAAGTTAGGTAACTCACTTAGCATTAAGCCTTTGTAAATGAATTGTTTTGTAATATTAAAAGGTTTGTTGTTTAAAGAAATTTTTGCACCACCAAAAGGTAATAATTTTAATCCTGTAGCACTAATAATAATATCTGCCTCTAAAAATTTACCAGAAGATAGTTTTATACCATTCTCAACAAAAGTATCTATGGTGTCTGTAACTACATTTGCTTTCCCTTTTTTTATGGCTTTAAAAAAATCTCCATCTGGTACTAAACAAAAACGTTGATCCCAAGGTCTATAGTTTGGCGAAAAGTGAGGTGCTATAGGAAAATCATTTCCTAATTCTTTTTTAATTCCTTTTAAAATGAATTTCTTCATCGTATTTGGGTATTTTCTACAAAGATTATAGAAAATCATATCAGCTAAAATATTTTTTGCTCTAACTATGGTGTGTGCAATTTTACTTGGTAAAATTCTTTTAATAAATTTTGCAATTTTATCTTTATTAGGCAATGCAGCTATATAAGTTGGTGTTCTTTGTAACATGGTTACAGTATCTACATCTTCTGCTATTTTAGGTACTATTGTAACTGCTGTAGCTCCACTTCCAATAACAACAACTTTTTTATTTTTATAATCTAAAGAAGTGTCCCATTTTTGTGGATGTAAAAAAGTTCCTTTAAAATCTTCTAAACCTTTAAATTCTGGAGTATAACCATGGTCGTAATTATAATAACCACTTGCGTTAAAAATAAATTGAGAGGTGTATTCTAATTCTTCTTTTGTTTTAGGATTTATAGTTTTTAGTGTCCATAAATTATTTTCTTCATCAAAATTATAACTAACTACTTTTTGATTGAATTTAATTTTGTCCTTAACATTATATTCTTCTGTAGCTTGATGTAAATACCTTAAAATTGATGGAGCATCTGCAAAAGATTTGTCATCATCCCAAGTTTTAAAAGAATATCCAAAAGTGTACATATCTGAGTCTGAACGAATGCCTGGGTACTTAAACAAACTCCAAGTACCACCAATTTCTTCTCTTGCTTCTAAAATAATATAACTCTTGTTTTTATTTTTACGTTCTAAGTGACATGCTGCTCCAATACCAGATAAACCAGCTCCAATAATTATAATATCTTGGTTCATTCTTTTCATTTATTTCTTATTTCATTTCTTCTCATTGGCATACCATCAATTATTGTAAATAGTTTTTTAGTTGATAATAATGAGGTTTGTTCTAATTTTATACCTCCATCTAAACCAATTAAAACTACTTTAAAGTTTTCTGATTCTGTTTTGTATTTATTCTTTTTTAAAGAAGATAAAAGCCACTTTGAATCAAAATTTATAGAGTATTGATCTTTTACAAATTGATAAATAATGAGTTTTCTTTCTGTTAACCCTTTTTTTTCTTTTAATAAATTACTGATTTGTTTATTAAAAATTTCATCATTTTTTTTATGAGTAAATACCAAAAGTACCCTGTTTTCCCATTTGTGTTTTTTAACGTCTTGAGAATAAGACGAAAATACAAAAGAAAAGATGCAAACAAATATGATTTTTGTCATTTATTTTAAAACTGAAAATTCGATTTTAGAATCTGTAAACACAGTATGAGTCTGTGTTTTAAAGTCTTTTTCATCTGCTTTATAAATATTGTCTACATAAGTTTGAGGATTTAAATCTATCAATGGAAACCAAGTACTCTGCACTTGAATTTGAAGTTTATGCCCTTTTTTAAATGTGTGGAAAACATCTTGTAATTTAATATTTACATCTGTTTTTTTATTAGGTACAAAAGGTTCAGGCTTCTCAAAACTATTTCTAAATCGTCCTCTTAAAACTTCGCTTCTTACCATTAAATGATAGTTACTCATTTTTAAGTGGTCTTGTAAACCTTCATTATTTTCTTCTGCATCAGCAGGATGTACATCTATCACTTTTACAATCCAATCTGCAGCTGTTCCAGTAGTTGCAACTTTTAATTTTGCTAAAATATCACCTGCAAGTGTATAATCTTCAGATAAAACATCAGTTTCAAAAACCAAAACATCTGGTCTTCTAGCTGCAAAACGTTGATCATCTGTCATGTATTTTCTTGGCGTAAAAACCGTTTTAATATCCTCTGAATAGGGCACAGGACGTTTTACATCACTTATAAAATTAATTTTTGATGATGTTGTTACTTCTTGAGTTAATTTCTGATTTTCAGTTAAAAACCAATCTTCTTTAACCACATTTTTAGGAGGCCAAGCATCATAAGATTTCCATTCTAGTTTTCCAGAATCAAAAACATAAGCTTCAGGTAAACCTGAATTTTTATCTCCTTCACCTTTTAAGAAATGGTTAAAAAATTTGGTTTCTATTTGTGTTTGATAATTCAATGATATAGAATCTCCAAAATAGTAATTACCAACATAATTTTTTACACCAGAACTTGCCCATTTTCCATGATCCCAAGGCCCAAAAACTAAGGTGTTATAATTGTCTTTGCCATGTTTTTCTATGCCTTTATAAGTTTCTAAAGGACCATATAAATCTTCTGCATCAAACCAACCACCAACAATCATAGTAGCTACAGAGCTAGGAACTTTATCCATATGTTGTATAATTCCTTTGCTTTTCCAAACCGAATCGTAATTTGGATGTTCTACGATTTCTTTCCAGAAAAAATCATCAATTTTTTCTTTAGATGTTGTTGCATTTACATCTAATTTATCATATTGAAAAAATTCATTCAGATTTTTTAAAGGACCTTTGTCTAAGAAAAATTGGTATTGATCTTGTGTTTTCATTTCTGGAAAAGAGTACCATGCAGAATCTGTTGGAGTATCTTTATAGGTTCCGAATAAAGAAATTGCTCTAAAATAACTTAATAAAAAAGCTCCATTATGATGAAAATCATCAAAGAAAAAATCACCTATACAAGCTTGTGGAGAGGCTGCTTTTAAAGCTGGGTGAGCATCAATAGTAGAAACTGTTGCATAATGTCCAGGATAAGAAATACCCCAAGTACCTACTTTGCCATTATTATTCTCAACATTTTTTACTAGCCAATCAATGGTATCATAAGTATCAGAAACTTCATCACTTTCATTTTCTTTTTTATTGGGTATGTACGCACGCATATTGTCATAAACACCTTCACTCATCCATCTACCTCTAACATCTTGATAAACAATAATATTTCCTTCTTTCATTAAATGCACATTAGGCCCAATTTTAGTTCTCATTTCTTTTCCATATGGTCTAGAACTATAAGGTGTTCTTTGCATTAGTATTGGGTATTCTTTAGAAGTATCTTTTGGTGAATAAATGGTAGTGTGTAATTTTATTCCATCTCGCATTTCAATGTCTACCTCTTGTTTTGTATAATTATCAATAACATAAGTATCTTTTGTTTCATTTGTTTTTTTACAAGAAGTTAAAGTAAATAAGCTTACAAATAGGATAAAGAAAATTTTTCTCATAATTAAGTTTTGGTAGTTTCTATAAAATTACAAAATATTAAAAAGACTTATCGATTAAGATTGTTAAAATGATTTTGATACTTTTATGTCTTTAATAATAGATTTATGAAAAATGTGTTTCTAATAGTATTGATTTTAATTTTAGGCTGTCAAACAAAAAAAACAGAAATAAAACATGAAGTACTTACCCAAAAAGTTGATAAGTATAAAAACATAGTTTCAGGTAGATATAATGTTGCTTTTTTAATTATGGATGGAACCTATAATACAGAATTAACTGCACCTTTTGATATTTTTCAGCATACTATTTTTAGAGAAAATATAAAAGCAATGAATGTATTTACTGTTGCAAATACAGATGAGCCTATAACTACTTTTGAAGGGATGAAAATAACTCCTGATTTTAATTATACAAAAGATGTTTTGCCTAAAATTGATATTTTAGTGATACCCTCTGCAGAGCATCATTTAGATACAGATTTAGAAAATGAAGCTATGATACGTTTTGTGCAAAAAGTAGATAAAGAAGCAACTTTTATGACCAGTCATTGTGATGGTGCATTTGTATTAGCGAAAGCTGGTTTATTAGATGGGAAAGTTTCTACAACTTTTCCTTCAGATATTGACAAAATGAGAGTTAGTTTTCCAGATTTAGACATTAGAAAAGATGTTTTATTTGTGCATGATGATAAGTACATTACTTCTGCTGGAGGTGCAAAATCATTTGAAGCAGCTTTGTATTTAACAGAATACTTGTATGGAGTTGATATTGCAAAAAGTTTAGCAAAAGGTTTGGTGATAGATTGGAATTTAGAAGAAATTCCTCATTTAGTTGTTAAATAGTTTTACTTCTCATTTTAAAATGATGTATTTTTACAAAATATGCAAGAAACAAAAAAACATCAATTAACAGATTGGTTACCAACTACTAAACGTGAAGTAAAAATACGTGGTTGGGAAGTGTTAGATGTTATTTTATTTAGTGGAGATGCTTATGTAGATCATCCTTCTTTTGGACCCGCTGTTATTGGTCGTATTTTAGAAAGTTATGGTTTGCGAGTAGCAATTGTGCCTCAACCCAGTGTAAATGATAATTTGCAGGATTTCGAAAAATTAGGAAAACCAAGATTATTTTTCGCAGCTACAGGTGGTTGTATGGATCCAATGGTTTCTAATTATACAGCAAGCAAAAAAAGACGAGATAAAGATGCCTATACTCCAAATGGAGATAAAGGGTTTAGACCAGATTATGCAACATCTGTTTACTCAAAAATTTTAAAAGAAAAATTTCCAGATGTACCTGTTTTAATCGGTGGTATAGAAGCTTCTTTAAGGCGTGTTACTCATTATGATTATTGGTCAGATAAACTATTGCCAACTATTTTAGAAACCTCTAAAGCAGATATGTTGGTGTATGGAATGGGTGAACAGCCTTTACGTGAAATCGTAGAACTATTACAAAAAGGAGTGCCTTTTTCTTCTTTAAAAAATATTAAACAAACTGCAGTTTTAATCAATGAAAAAGAAGAGAAAATTCCTGTAGTAAAGAATTGGGAAGACGTAGAAATTAATTCTCATGAAGCTTGTTTAGCAGATAAAAAAACGTTTGCCTCTAATTTTAAAGTCATAGAGCAAGAGTCTAATAAATTAAAAGCAAGAAGAATATTTCAAAAAGTTGGAGAAAAGACTTTGGTAATAAATCCTCCTTTTCCAACAATGACAGAAGCAGAAATTGATGGTTCTTTTGATTTACCATATACTAGACTTCCTCATCCAAAATATGACAAAAGAGGTCCTATACCTGCTTTTGAAATGATTAAATTTTCCATCAACATTCATAGAGGATGTTTTGGTGGTTGTAGCTTTTGTACGATTTCAGCACATCAAGGAAAATTTATTGCAAGTAGAAGTCAAGAGTCGATTTTAAAAGAAGTAGATAAAGTTGCAAATATGCCAGATTTTAAAGGCTATTTATCTGATATTGGTGGTCCTTCTGCAAATATGTATCAAATGAAAGGGAAGGTTCAAGAAATTTGTGACAAGTGTGTTGCACCTTCTTGTATATCACCCGTAATTTGTTCAAACCTAGATACTTCTCATAAACCACTTACAGAGTTATATCAAGCAGTTGATAAGCATCCAAAAGTAAAAAAATCTTTTATTGGAAGTGGGATAAGGCATGATATGTTAGTGCCAGAGTTTAATAAAAATGCTGATGCTAAAGAATTAGATGCTTATACAGAAGAAGTAATGACCAAACATGTTTCAGGTCGTTTAAAAGTGGCTCCAGAGCATACTTCTGATCCTGTTTTAAAATTAATGCGTAAACCTTCGTTTACTTATTTTCATAAGTTTAAAGAACGTTTTGATAAAATCAACTTAAAAAAGAAACTGAACTTACAGTTGATTCCTTATTTTATATCAAGTCATCCTGCAAGCGAATTAGAAGATATGGCAAATCTAGCTGCAGAAACTAAAGACATGGGCTTTCAGTTAGAACAAGTGCAAGGTTTTACACCTACACCTATGACAGTGGCTACAGTTATTTACTATTCAGGTTATCATCCTTACACTTTAAAAGAAGTAAGAACACCTAAAACACGTCAAGAAAAACTAGATCAACACAAATTTTTCTTTTGGTACAAAAAAGAAAATAGAAAGTGGATTAAAGATAAACTAACAAAAGTTGGACGCTCTGATTTAGTGAATAGATTATTACCCAATAGTGAAACAAGTTGGCGAAAGAAAAAAGATTTAAAACCTGTTAAGCATACATTTGATGATGCAATTCCTTTTAACAGAAGAAAAAATAAAGTAAAAAGAAGTTCTAAAAAAAGAAGATAACATAAAAAAAACTCACTAAGTAATTAGTGAGTTTTTTTTATGTTATCTATTATTCAAAATTAAATCATAACTCTCCAACCATAAGGGTCTTCTGTTTTATTTGTTTGAATATCAGTAATTAATTTTTTTAATTGAGAAGCATATGGATTTTCTAAAACTGGTAAATCAAAATCATCTTCTTTATAACCAAAACCTGCAATAGGAGAAATAACAGCAGCTGTTCCTGCTCCAAACATTTCTTTTAAGTTTCCGTTTTTTGCAGCTTCTACAACTTCTGTAACAGAAATTTTACGTATTTCTGTTTTAATTCCATTGTCTTTAGCAATTTGTAAAATACTTTTACGAGTAACACCATCTAAGATTCTGTCACTTGTTGGGCTAGTTAGTAAAGTATCATTTATTCTCACAAAAATATTCATAGCACCAGCTTCTTCAATATATTCATGAGTGTTATCGTCTGTCCAAATAACTTGGTTATATCCTTTTTCTATTGCTAATTGAGTAGGGTAAAACTGTGCAGCATAATTACCACCAGCTTTAGCAAAACCAACACCACCATTAGCAGCTCTTGCATACTTTTCTTCTATTAAAACTTTTACTTTACCACCAAAATAAGCTCCAGAAGGTGCAGTACAAACAACAAATTTATAGGCATCTGCAGGAGAAGCATGAAAACCATTACCTGTTGCAAACATAAATGGTCTAATGTATAAAGAACTACCTTCGTTAGTAGGTATCCAATCACTATCTAATTCTAATAAAGCTTTTAAGCCATCCATAAAAATATCTTCTGGAATTTCAGGAATAACTAATCTTTTAGCAGATTTATTTAAACGTTTCCAGTTCTCTTCAGGTCTAAATAACATAATGTTTTCATCTTTGTCTTTGTAGGCTTTCATTCCTTCAAAAATAGACTGGCCATAATGAAATATTTTAGCAGAAGGCATTAAAGAAATAGGTGCAAAAGGTTCAATTTTTGGTGATTGCCATTTGCCATTTACAAAATCACAAGTTAACATGTGATCTGAGTATACACTTCCAAAAGGAAGATTATCGAAATCTACAGATGAGATATTAGATTTTTCTACTCTTTTTATTTCTATACTTGTTGTCATTTTTAGTACTCTTTAAGTGCTACAAATGTACATAATTTATTTATTCAAAACTTAAGAAATAAGCCTATTTAACTGTTAATTTTACTACATTTGTAATGAATTCGTTAAATATTTATGAAATGAAAAAAATAGTTCAAATTGTAGTTTTATCTTTAGTAGTATTATTTGGATGTAAAGATGCTGAAACAAAGAAAGAAACTGAGGTTGTTAAAGAAGACGTAAATCTTAATTTAAAGGCTTTTGGAGAAAAAATTTCAAAAGAAAATGCATTAACATCTGAAGAGATGTTGGCTAAATTTAATAACATGAATGTTGGTGATACAATTCAAGTTAAATTTGCTTCAAAAATAAACGAAGTTTGTTCTAAAAAAGGTTGTTGGATGAAACTTCCTTTAGGAGAAGAAACAGAAACAATGGTTCGTTTTAAAGATTATGGTTTTTTTATGCCATTAGATTCTAAAGATAGAGAAGTAATAGTTGAAGGTATTGCTTTTGTAAAAGAAACACCTGTAGATGAATTAAAGCATTATGCAGAAGATGCTGGTAAAAGTGCAGAAGAAATTGCTAAAATTACTGAACCTAAAAAAGAATACGCTTTTGAAGCACATGGTGTTTTAATGAAAGTTGAATAATTAGATTAAAAAACTCCTAGGCTTTTTTTAAAATTTTAGGCTAGGAGTTTTTAATTATGACCAATAAAGCATCTTGAAAAGAGAAATATTAATTACTTCAGATGGTTCTACAACCATACATTTACCAGATTGGAATGAGCAATATCATTCTAAACATGGTGCAATTCAAGAAGCAAATCATGTTTTTATTAAACATGGATTATCATATTTTATCAATTCTGACTTTTACATTAATAGTCATCAAATTTCAATACTAGAAATTGGTTTTGGCACTGGGTTAAATGCATTTATTACATTGTTAGAAACAATAAAGCATAGTTTAACAGTTAATTACTTAGGTGTAGAAGCTTATCCTGTTTTAGCTGAAGAAATTAAAAAATTAAATTATGTTGATGAGTTAAATGCCAATCATTTTCAAGATAATTTTGATAAAATACATGATAGTAGTTGGGAAGAAAAACACCAAATTAAAGAGTACTTTTCACTAACTAAAAGAAAGCAGTTTTTTAAAGATATAAAAGATTTAGAGCAATTTGATATTGTTTATTTTGATGCTTTTGGAGCTAGAGTTCAGCCAGAATTATGGAAAGAGGCTATTTTTGAAATTATGTTTAAAGCTTTAAAATCAAAAGGAATTTTAGTAACTTATTCAGCTAAAGGAAGTGTTAGAAGAGCTTTACAATCTGTAGGTTTTACAGTAGAAAGATTACCTGGTCCTCCAGGAAAAAGAGAAATGTTAAGAGCCATAAAAAATATATAAATGAAATTTGAAAGAAAATTTGGTAAACGAAAAAGAACAAAATCTAAAAAAGGTCTGTTCTTAGTTCTGTTATTAGCAATAGCTTTATATTTATGGTTTAATGCAGAAACACTTTTAAAATCTCTTTTTTAAACTAATCTTTGGGTGTAGAAAAAATCATATTAGGTATAGATCCTGGAACAACAATTATGGGTTTTGGACTCATAAAAATTGTAGGAAAAAAAATGGAGTTTATTCAAATGAATGAACTACAACTTAAAAAATATGATGATCATTATCTAAAACTAAAACTCATTTTCGAAAGAACAATTGAGCTTATAGATACTTATAACCCAGACGAAATTGCTATAGAAGCACCATTTTTTGGTAAGAATGTACAATCTATGTTAAAGTTAGGTAGAGCACAAGGTGTTGCTATGGCTGCAGGTTTATCGCGCCAAATTCCTATTACAGAATACTTACCCAAAAAAATAAAAATGGCGATAACTGGTAATGGAAATGCGAGTAAAGAACAAGTGGCTTTAATGTTAAAATCGCTTTTAAATTTAAAAACATTACCTAAAAATTTAGATGCAACAGATGGTTTAGCTGCTGCAGTTTGCCATTTTTACAATTCTGGTAAAGTTGTGGGTGGTAAGAGTTATACTGGTTGGGCTAGTTTTGTTAAACAGAATGAAAAAAGAGTAAAAAAGTGAGTGGTATTTACATTCACATACCATTTTGTAAACAAGCTTGTTTCTATTGTGATTTTCATTTTTCTACTTCTTTAAAAAAGAAAGATGAATTAATTTCTTGTATTATTAAAGAAATAGAACTCCGTAAAAATGAGTTAGATAATGAAACTATAGAAACCATTTATTTTGGAGGTGGTACACCAAGCATTTTATCTTTACCAGAAATCAATGGCATTATAGAAGCTGTTTATAATAATCATAAAGTAGTTGAAAATCCAGAAATAACTTTAGAGGCAAATCCTGATGATTTGTTAGAAGAAAAAATTATAACGCTCTCGAAATCTTCTATTAATAGATTAAGTATTGGTATCCAATCTTTTTTTGAGTACGATTTAAAATTGATGAATAGAGCTCATAATGCAACTGAAGCAAAAAAATGTTTAGAAATAGCGACGCAATATTTTAAAAACATTTCTTTAGATTTAATTTATGGCATTCCAGATTGTAGCAATGAACAATGGAGAGCAAATATTAAAACAGCTTTAGATTTTGGTGTGCCTCATATTTCTAGTTATGCACTTACAGTTGAACCTAAAACTGCTTTAGCAAATTTTATTCAAAAAGGCATCATTAAAAATGTAGATGATGATAAAGCGCAAGAGCAATTTCATATTTTAATAGAAGAATTAGAGAAAGCTAATTTTATACATTATGAAACTTCTAATTTTGGAAAAGAAGGTTTTTTTAGTAAAAACAATTCTTCTTATTGGAAAGGAAAATCATATTTGGGTATTGGTCCTTCTGCTCATTCTTTTGATGGTAAACAAAGAAGTTGGAATGTAAGAAATAATGCAAAATATATAAAAGCAATACAAGACAATAAATTGCCAATAGAAAGAGAAATACTTTCAAAAAGAGATCAATATAATGAATATGTTATGACAGGTTTGCGCACAATTTGGGGTGTTTCTTTAAATAAAATAAAGAATGATTATGGTATTAAATATTTTGAATATCTAGAAAATCAGGCAAAAAAATATATTCAAGAAGAATTATTGTATCTTGAAAACGAAACATTAAAAACAACTAAAAAAGGTAAATTTTTATCTGATGGTATTGCCTCAGATTTATTTATGTTGAACTTATCTTAAAATTATTTAATTGAAAGCAATAATAGAATACAATTCAAGAAAAATAGTGATAGATATATCTAAACCAATAGATATTTCAATTGCTATAGATCCAAAAAAGCAAAGTGTAAATGCTTGGTATATAGATAATCCAAAAATAAAACCAGAAAAATTTGATGATTATGAAGTAAGTGTTGCAAATGGAGCTGTAGTTAATTTTAATGGTATAAGTTTTAACCCACATTCACATATTACCCATACAGAATGTGTGGGGCATATTACAAAAGAAGTCCATTCTATAAATCAAAATTTAAAACACTATTTTCATCTTGCAGAAGTAGTTACAATTGCCCCTTTGTTTCATAATGGAGATTTTTTAATAGGAGTAAAACAGCTAAAAACAGCGTTAAGAAATAAAAAAAGAGATGCTATTGTAATTCGAACTTTACCCAATTTAGAGGATAAAAAAAGTATGGATTATTCAAATACAAATCCTACCTATTTATCTGAAAAAGCAGCTATTTATTTAAAAGAAAAAGGGATTAAACATCTACTCATAGATTTACCTTCTGTAGATAAAGAAAAAGATGAAGGTAGACTCTTGTCTCATAATGCTTTTTGGAATACAGATGGTAAACTTAGAATGGATGCTACAATAACAGAATTCATATATGTGCCTAATGATGTAGAAGATGGTGAGTATTTATTAAATTTAATGATAGCTCCTTTTGAAAATGATGCTACACCAAGTAAGCCAATTTTGTATGAAATTATAAAATAAGTGAAGAAATTTAGTATTAAGCAGTTACTTTTATATTTAACATTTTTGTTATTTATTCTTTATGGTCCTATTTATAGGGATATATCTGTAGATGAATTAAAAGTAGATTATAGTAATAAATACTCAAAATTTATAAATGTAGATGATCTTCAAGTTCATTATAGAATTGAAGGTGAAGGTACACCTATAGTTTTAATTCATGGTACAGCGTCTTCTTTACACACTTGGGATGCTTGGACAGCTGAGTTAAAGAAAACCAACAAAGTCATTAGAATGGATTTACCAGCCTTTGGATTAACAGGGCCTAATGCAATAGCAGACTATTCTATAAAATCTTACACAAACTTTTTACATAAATTTTTAACTAAAATAGAAATTGATACTTTCTATTTAGCAGGGAATTCTTTAGGAGGAAATATTGCTTGGAATTATACAGCAGAACATCCTAATAAAGTAAAAAAACTCATTTTAGTAGATGCTAGTGGTTTGCCTACAAACAAACCACAACCTGCTGTTTTTAAATTGGCAAAAACACCATTATTAAGTGATTTGTTTTTATATATAACTCCTAAGTTTTTTATCAAAAAAAACATGAGAGAAGTTTATGCAGACGATACTAAAATTACAGATGAATTAATTACACGTTATCATAAAATGGCTTTAAGAGATGGTAATAGACAAGCCTTTATTGATAGAGCCAGAATGGATTTTAAATTGGGTTCTAAAGCCAATTTAGATAAGTTAAAAAGTATAGAAACACCAACTCTTTTAATTTGGGGAGCTAAAGACAATTGGATTCCTTTAGATAATGGAAAAAGAATGGATAGTGTAATGCAAAACTCTAAGTTGGTAGTTATAGAAAATTCGGGTCATGTACCTATGGAAGAAAATCCTGATGAGAGTTTGCAATTGTTACTTGAGTTTTTAGAGAAGTGAAAAATCAGAAACTAATTCTTTACTCTTTGATATCTTTAGGAATTTATTTTCTATTTGATAAGTCACCTTTATTTGATGGACTTTTACAAAAATTAGAAAAAGCTAATTCAACTTATGCAATAGGATATTTTATTTTAATAAAAATTGGTGGTTGGTTTTTATTACTTTTTGGGACTCTGGGATTGTTGTTTTTCTTTTACTACTTATTTAATCAAAAAAGTGATTAAAACTTGTAGTTGTTCATTTCTTTTTAAGAAAGAATATTCTATAAAAACCAAAAAGTATAAAAATTACACCTATAACTGTAGGATAAAATCCATTACTTAGAATTGGATAATTTGTCCTAGGGTTAATATTTACTCCAATATATCCAGAAAATAGTCTTTTAAACCCACCAATAGATAGTGCGATTCCAAAAATGAAACAAAACCAAGTTGTAAGTCTAGAATCTTTTTTGCTATCTATTTGCTCTTTTTCACGTTTACTTAATTTTTTACTCAAAACCACTTCTTTCTTTTAAAATACCAAACAGCACCTAAGGTAACAACCACCATAACTCCTAATAAAATAAAGTAACCATATTTATATTTTAATTCGGGTATATTTTCGAAATTCATACCATAAATTCCTGCTAAAAACGTAAGTGGAATAAATATTACAGACAATATAGTCAACGTTTTCATCACCTCATTTAAACGATGACCTTGTATACTAAATATTAAATTTATTTTGCTTTCTAATTCTTGTAATTCAAAATCTATATTAGAAATTAGGTTATTGGTTTGCTCTTTTAATTCACTAAAATATTTAACATCAAAACCTTCAATCTTAATTTTTTCTAACTTTAAAATAGTGTCTTTTAAACTTATGGTTGCCTTTTTAAAGTTGAATAGTTCTTGTTTTCTTTTTTCAACTTTAGCTGTAAATTCTGGTGTGGGTTTTATATTTTCTGCTTCTAAAATTGTGGCACTTAATTCCGCATTTTTTTGATAAGTATCTTCATAATTATCTACAATAGATTCTAAAATTAAAAACAGTAAATAATCGGCTTTTTTACGTCTTACTATACCTTTATTATTTTCTAATCTTTCACGAATCCAATTAAAGTAATCGCCCTCTTTTTCTTGAATACTCCATAAAAATCCAGAAGAAATAATAAAAAACATTTGTTCAGAATCTAATGTTCTGCTTTCGGTTTTTAGAATTCTTGTACTAATAAAAACTAAATCATTTAATAAAATCACTTTGTTAGAATGTTCTTCATCCATAAATAATTTTATCAAAAAGTCGTCTAAATTATTATTAGCAATAATTTCTCTAAAAATTTCTCTAAAATTTAATCCATAGGTATTAAGCCATTCTGTAGATGGTGTGGAATTTGTAAGAATTACATCAAGAATCGAAGTATAACAAGATTTTTCGAAACTTTTTTTAGAATAACTTATTAAGGATGTGTTTTTTAGAAACTCACTTTTCATATTAAAAAATATTGTAAATTTATAGTATAAAGATACTTTTTAAATATTAATATCAATGCAAATAGATGAACTTAGAAATTTTTGTATTGCAAAAAAAGCAGTAACAGAACATTTTCCTTTTGATGATGTTACTTTGGTTTTTAAAGTATTTAATAAAATGTTTGCTTTGGTTGGTTTAGATTCTTGGGAAGCAGGAGAACAAAAAATAAATTTAAAATGTCTGCCAGAAAAAGCTGTAGAATTAAGAGAAGAATATGAAGGTATTAATCCAGGTTGGCATATGAATAAAAAACATTGGAATACAGTAACTATAAATAATAGTGATGTTTCTGATGATTTGGTGAGAGAATTAATTAATCATTCTTACGATCAAGTAATAAAAAGCTTTCCTAAAAAGGTTCAAAGAGAGTTAGAAGATTTATAAGTTTCTAAATGTTAAAGGAGTCATTTTTTTTAATTCTTTAAACCTTCTATTAAAATTAGAAATATTATAAAATCCAGCTTTAAAAGCAACATCTACTATAGCCATATCTTTATTAGATTTTAAAATTTTGCATGCATTTTCTATGCGTAATTCAGTTAAATAATTAATGTACGTTTTATTAGTTCTCTTTTTAAAAAATTTACAAAAAGCATTTTTAGTCATATTTGCAACACTAGCAATTTCATCTAAAGAAATTTTTTGATCTGCATTTTTTAATGTGTAATCGAATACTTTACGCATTCTTTTTCCTTCGGAATCAGATAGTTTTTTTGTATAGGTGTAATTAGAAAGTAAATTAATATCACTTTCTGATAATAATTTTAAAAGCGCGATTAAAATAATAAATCGTTCAAATTTCGTGGCTTTTTTTAATTTATTGAATATTTCTTTTATTTCTGTTAGTTGAGATATTACTTGAAAGCCATGTAAAGAATTGACAAAAAAACTTTCAATTTCTTCAAATTCCTCAAGTTTAAAAAACGAAGTTCCAAAAGATTCTTTTGTAAAAAAAAGCGTCAACATTTTAGAGGTTTCATTCTTAGTAGTATCACTTTTAAAAGCATGAGGTACATTACTGCCAATTACAAATACATTTCCTGTATAATAATTTGTAAAACTATTACCAACTAATAAAGTTCCATTTCCTTTTTCTATATAACTAATTTGTATTTCATCATGTTGATGGAGTTTATCATAAAAAACAACCTCTATATCTTCTTGGTAAATAAGAGCGTTATTGTTCGGTTTAGGAATTTTAAACGGATATACCTTCATTTAAGATTAATAATTAAAAAATTAAAAATAAGTAAATATTATTCTTTTATAGTTATAAAATTCATTAAATAGATAATATAGTATTAAAATTGATTAATTTACTCCTATTTTAAAAGAATTATGAGTTATAAATTTATATCAAACAAATTATAACCAAATGAAAAGTAATTGGGATGGTGTAATGCCTGCAGTTTTTACATGGCTAAAAGAATCAAAATCAGGCACTCTAGAAATTGACTTTTATGAAACTCAGAAACAAGCTGCAGAAATTTTAAAAACTCAAGGAAAGGGTGGAAGTAGAATGAGTGGACTTGTTGGTTCTGGTACTTTGGGTGAGAATAGTTATTTGAGTAATAAACAACGCATTTCTTTACTTAAGTCACTTTCTGAAGTTGCTAAAGACTACAATGTTCCTTTAATTAGTGGAGCTGCTGCAGAGACTAAAGAAGAACTCGCCAAAATAGTTGAAGGACTTGCAACAGTTGGTGTGGATACAGTTATGGTTATGCCCCCAAAAACGAAGACAGTTCCTTCTGATACAGAAATGTACGAGTATTATGTTCTTGCTGAAAAAACGGCAAGAGATGTTGGAGTAACAATTATGCCATATAACAATCCAGATGCAGCTGGTTATCATGCAATTTCAACTGAACTTCTATTAAGACTCTCTCAGTTATCAAATGTAACTGCACTAAAAATATCAACTATAGATGTATCAATCATTGAAACACTGATGCTAAAAAATAAAGATTTAAAAATTTTGGCAGGAGTAGATACAGTCACTGTTCATGCAGGTCTTGCTGGTGCTTGTGGTGGAATTACAGGTGTAGGTTGTATCTTCCCAAAAGCAAGTGTAACCATGCAAGAATATGTTTTAAAAGGTGAATGGGACAAAGCAAATAAAATTTCACAGGCTTTAAATTCCTTATCGTATTTGGATGCTCAGCCTTTGCTTTTGGAATACCTAAAGCTTGCAATGGGCATTCATCATAATGATGTTGCTGGAGGTCTGCGTACTTTTGGTAAAAAACTAACTCAACAGAAAATTGATGATGTCAAAGCAAGATATATTTTAGCAAAAGAGAGACTTGAAGTTTTAGATTTAGTAAGTTGATTCTTAAATTAGAAAAATAAAAATTAAATAAAAATGATTACAGGAAAAAATCAAATTGGAAATACACTTTCAGCTACTGGAACAATAACATTCACCACTTATAATCCTGAATTAGATAGAGAAAATGATGTAGTTTTCACAGAAGCTAATCAAGAAGAAATAGAACAAGCTTTATCCTTAGCAACTGATGCTTTCAAAGAGTTTAGAAATGTTTCTGGTAAAAAGAAAGCTGAGTTTTTAAATGCTATTGCTGATGAAATTTTAGCATTAGATGATACTTTAGTAAAAACCTATTGTTCTGAAACAGGCTTGCCAGAAGGAAGAGCAAAAGGAGAAAGAGGAAGAACAGTTGGTCAATTAAGAAGTTTTGCAAATTTAGTTGAAGAAGGTTCTTGGGTAGAAGCAACTATAGATAAAGCACAACCTAACAGAGAACCAATGCCAAAAGTAGATATTAGAAAAATGAATATTCCTTTAGGTCCTGTAGTAGTTTTTGGTGCAAGTAATTTTCCTTTAGCCTATTCAACTGCTGGTGGAGACACAGCAGCTGCATTAGCTGCAGGTTGTCCTGTAATTGTAAAATCGCATCCAATGCATGCTGGTACTGGAGAATTAGTAGCTTCTGCAATTGTAAAAGCAGCTAACAAAACAGGAATGCCAAATGGAGTCTTTTCAAATTTAAACTCAAGTGGAATACAAGTTGGGCAGCAGTTAGTTGCACATCCAAAAGTAAAAGCTGTTGGTTTTACGGGAAGTATAAAAGGAGGTAGAGCTTTATTAGATTTAGCTGCGAAAAGGGAAGAACCTATTCCTGTTTTTGCAGAAATGGGAAGTATAAATCCTGTGGTTTTATTGCCAAAAGCGTTAGAAAATAGAGCAGCTGATATTGCAAAAACCTATGCAGGTTCTATCACTTTAGGAACAGGTCAATTTTGTACAAACCCAGGTTTGTTATTAGGGATAAAAAGCAAGGGTTTAACAGATTTTGTTGAACAATTATCTACAGAAATCATAAAAATAGAACCTTCTTGTATGTTACATCCAAACATCAAAAAAGGATATGAAGCAAATAAATCAAAAATAGTTAATGAAGATAAAGTTGAGATAAAAGCTAACTTTACAAGTGATGTAGATAATAATTATGCACAACAAGCTGTGGTTACAGTAGAAGGTAAAACTTTTTTAGAAAATCCAACATTACATTTAGAAGTTTTTGGTCCGTTTTCTATGGTAGTTGAGTGTGATAATGTAACTGAATTAGAAACAGTAATTTCTAATTTAGAAGGCCAATTAACAGGAACAATTATTTCTGATGATAATGAATTATCTAGCTATAATATTTTAGTGGATGCACTACAAAATAGAGTAGGTAGAATTATTTTTAATGGAGTGCCAACTGGTGTTGAGGTTTGTGAATCTATGGTTCATGGAGGTCCTTATCCAGCCTCAACTGATAGCAGATTTACGGCTGTTGGAATCAATTCTATAAAACGTTGGGTAAGACCTTTTAGTTACCAAAGTTGGCCAAATCATTTGTTGCCAAAAGAATTACAAAACGAAAATCCATTAGATATTTTTAGATCTATAGATGGAGAAAGAACTAAAGATAAAATTTAAACTATGAAAATTTATAAAATCCTTTTTATAGCTTTTTTCATATTTGCTTCTTGTAATCATAAAGATGAAAAATGTGGTAAATCATCAACTGAATTAGCCTCTTTAATTAAATCTTATGAAGATAGAAAATCTTATGATAGAGATAAATATCCATTAGGATTGTATACTAGAGCGCATTACAAAGCAGAAGCAGATTATGCAGAAAATCAATTACAAAATTTTGCTTGTATTAAAATGGATGACCTTTCTGAAACAGAACAAATTTCTGCAGAATTATTAAAATTTGTGCTTCAAGATAAAATAGATTTTTACAAGTTTGAACGTTTCCTAAATCCTTTATTATCAGATTCTGGATTTCATAGTAGTTTAAATTACCAAATTAGACCTTTAAATAACTATTGGGCTGTAAAGGAATATTTAAAAAAGTTAAATGCTCTTCCAGAGTTTGTGAATCAGCATTTTGTAAATTTAAGAGAAGGTTTAGATAAAGGAGTTTCGCAACCTAAAGTTATTTTTAAAGGATATGAAACTACCTATAATGATCATATTGTAAGTGACTTTAAAAAGAGTCCTTTTTATAAACCTTTTAATAATTTACCTTCAAGCCTAAGTCAAACTCAAAAAGACTCTGTACTAACTGCTGCTAAAAATGTTATAGAGCAAAAAGTAGTTCCAGAATTTAAAAGAATTAAAACTTTTTTTGAAACGGAATATTTTCAAAAAACGAGAACCTCTTTAGGAGTTTCAGAAACGCCTAATGGTTCAGCTTACTATCAAAATAGAATTAATTTTTATACGACAAGCACACAATATTCAGCAGAAGATATTCATCAAATTGGATTAAAAGAAGTTGCAAGAATTAAAGCAGAAATGCAAAAAATTATAAAGGAATTAAACTTTAAAGGTTCTTTTGCAGACTTTTTTAAATTCTTAAGAACAGATGAACAATTTTATGCAAAAACACCTAGAGAAATCTTAATGATTGCTAGAGATATGGCTAAAAGAGCAGATGCTCAATTGCCTAAATTTTTTAAAACCTTACCTAGAAAACCTTATGGTGTAGCTCCTGTTCCAGATGCAATTGCTCCAAAATACACAGGAGGACGTTATATAGGGACTTCAAAAAACAGTACTGAGCCAGGATATTACTGGGTAAACACGTACGATTTACCAAGTAGAACACTGTATACTTTACCAGCTTTAACAGTACATGAAGCAGTTCCTGGACATCATTTACAGGGAAGCTTAAATAATGAATTGGGAGATTCTATTCCTCAATTTCGTAGAAATTTATATTTATCTGCTTATGGTGAAGGTTGGGGTTTGTATTCAGAATTTTTAGCAGACGAAATGGGTATGTACACAACACCATATGAACAATTTGGGAAATATACATACGAAATGTGGAGGGCTTGTAGATTGGTGGTTGATACAGGAATACATGCAAAAGGTTGGACACGTGATCAAGTTGTAAAATATATGTCAGAAAATACAGCACTATCATTACACGAAATAAATACAGAAACAGACAGATATATTTCTTGGCCTGGACAAGCTTTGTCTTATAAAATAGGAGAAATTAAAATAAGAGAACTTCGTAAAAAGGCAGAAACAGAATTGAATGAAAAGTTTGATATCAGAGATTTTCATGAGGTAATCTTAGAGCAAGGAACAGTAACTTTAGCTATCTTAGAAACTAGAGTAAACAATTATATTAACAAAGTAAAAAATGAGTAAACATACTTTTGTTTGTATAGATGCTCATACTTGTGGAAACCCAGTAAGAGTCATCAAAAAAGGTGGTCCTGAATTGGTTGGAAAAACCATGAATGAAAAACGTCTTCATTTTATTAATGAATACGATTGGATTCGTAAAGGATTAATGTTTGAACCTAGAGGACATGATATGATGTCTGGTAGTATTTTATACCCACCTCATAATCCAGAAAACGATTTTGCCATTTTATTTCTAGAAACTTCTGGGTGTTTACCTATGTGTGGTCATGGAACTATAGGTACTATAACTATAGCCATAGAAGAATGTTTAATTAAACCTAAAACAGCAGGGAAACTAAAAATGGAAGCACCTGCTGGTTTAGTAGAAATTGAATATTCACAAAAAAATGATAAAGTAGAATGGGTAAAATTGACTAATGTAAAAAGTTATTTAGCAGCAGAAAACTTAACAATAGATTGCCCTCAATTAGGAGAACTTACTTTTGATGTTGCTTATGGTGGTAATTTTTATGGAATCATAGATCCACAGAAAAATTTTAGCGGAATTCAAGATTTTACTGCCTCAAAAATAATTCAATATTCGCAAGCAGTTAGAAAACGAATTAATGAAAAATATCCTAACAAATTTATTCATCCAGAAAATGATTCTATTAAAAATGTAACTCATTTGTTATGGACTGGAGATACCATTCATGAAACTTCAGATGGAAGAAATGCTGTTTTTTATGGAGATAAAGCTATAGATAGAAGTCCTTGTGGAACAGGAACATCAGCAAGATTGGCTCAATTATATGCAAAAGGAAAATTAAAGGTTGGTGAAGAGTTTATTCACGAAAGTTATATAGGAAGCACTTTTGTTGGGGAGATAGAAGAAGAATCAACACTTGGAGATTTTAAAGCAATTATACCAAGCATTAAAGGTTGGGCTAAAATTTATGGTCAAAATACCATTACTATAGATACAGAAGACGATCCTTATGCTTATGGATTTAGTGTAATTTAAATAAAAAATATTATGAAAATTAGAGCAATATTATTAGTGTTATTCAGTATAATAATGTTTAGCTGTTACAAAGAAAAAAAGATTGATATACAAGCCAAATATGACAATGCTGTAGATTTTCTATATAATAATTACAATAATAAAAAAGTATTTAATTTAAATACAAAGGTAAATTGGTTTCAAGATAATTCAGGGATTTGGTTTATAGATTACAGTAAAGAAAAAAAAGAATATAAAACAGTAAATTTTAATGATTACAAAGTAAAGCCACTTTTTGATTATGATAAACTAAAAAATGCAATAAGTAAACTTAATGATAGCTTTACTGAAATAAATGGAGTAAGTTTTAGCAATTTTCAACCTGTAAAAGAAGGGTTATCCTTTATTTATTCTAATGAAAAATACATTGTAGATTTAAAGACTTATAATATTAAAAAAGAAGAAAAAGCAAAACAAAAAGAAGAGAATACAGATCATTCTTTATCACCAGATAAAAAATGGTTGGCTTACACCAAAAATTACAACTTATTTATAAAATCTACTCTAACAAATAGAGAATATCAATTAAGTACATCAGGTAAAAAAGACTTTCAATATGCCTCTTATTATGGCTGGTTTGATAAAATGAAAGGAGAAAATGGAAACAGACCAGATCGTTTTTTTGTGAATTGGTCTAAAGATTCTAAATATATTTCAACATCTATTGTAGATACAAGAAACGCAGAAAAAATGTATCTTTTAGATTGGAGTAAAGACGAGCTTTTTAAACCTGAATTACTCTCTTATTACAGAGGTTCTCCTGGTGATTCTAATATGGTAAAAATTACTCCTGTAATTTATAATATTGATACAAAAAAAGAGGTAAAAACCAAACTGCCAACAACTACTCATATTAATGCTAGTCAGTTACAATGGACTAATACTTCTGGAACGCTTTTAGCAAGAATTACAAAAAGAGGATATAAAGAGGAACAGCTTATCTTGTTAAACCTAAAAGATAATTCAACTAAAAAATTAATAGAAGAAACTTCTAATACAAACGTAGAAAACTTTAATTATCAATTAATAAATGATCATAAAATTGTTTTTTATTCAGAGAGAAGTGGTTGGAGACAATTGTATTTATTAGATATTTCTTCAGGAAAAACAACAAGATTAACAAGCGATGGTTACGTTGTAAATGATATTAGTTATGTAGATAAAGAAAAAGAAATTATCTACTACCTAGCATCAGGAAAAGAAGAAGACAATAATCCTTACCACCAACAATTGTATAGTGTAGATTTTAATGGGAATGAAAAATTATTAACTGCAGAAAATTTACATCATCAAATCAATTTTTCTAAAGATGGAAAGTATTTTGTAGATAATATGTCTACAATTCAAGAAAAAACAAAAACAGTTCTTAGAGTTTCTGAAACAGGAAAAATTGTAGCAGAATTAACAACTTCAAATGTAGATTGGGCAACTCAAAAAGGATGGGAATCACCAATACCTTTTTCTTTAATTGGCAAAGACAATAAAACCACAATTTATGGGGCTTACTGGAAACCAACTCATTTTAGTGCATCAGAAAAATACCCTATCATAGATGCAACTTACACAGGCCCTCATACTCAAAGATTTCCAAAATCTTTTGATAGGGCTTTTGCAAATCAAGCAATGGCAGAATTAGGTTTTATTGTAGTACAAATAGATGGTTTAGGAACCACAGGTAGATCTAAGGCTTTTAGAGATTTTTCATACAAAAACATGGGTAATAATTTAGAAGATCATGTAAAAGCTATAAAACATTTAGCAAATGAAAACTCGTTTATAGATATCGATAAAGTTGGTATTTTTGGGCATTCTGCTGGTGGTTATGATACAGGTAGAGCATTATTAGCTTTTCCAGATTTTTATAAAGTAGGTGTATCTAGTTCTGCAGATCACGATTTTAGAATGGAAAAAGCTTGGTGGCCAGAAATGTATCAAGGTTGGCCTGTAGATAATACTTATCATGAAATTTCTAATATTACCAATGCTAAAAATTTAAAAGGAAAATTATTGATTACTCATGGTGGTTTAGATGACAATGTAAATCCTTCTGCCACCTTTAAATTAGCTGAGGCATTTATTAAAGCAGATAAAGAATTCGATTTACTAATATTACCTAGCCAAAGACATGGTTATACAGGTATTCATAGAGACTATTTTATTAAAAAACTTTGGAGTTACTTTGTAGAACATCTTTTAAACGAAGAACCAATTTGGGATATTACACTAAAAAATGAATAAAGAAGTTGTTATTATTGGAGGAGGGATCATAGGTTTATCTGCAGCTTATTATTTACAAAAAGAAGGTCATAAAGTTACTGTAATTGATAAATCTGATTTTTCATCAGGAGCTTCATATGTAAATGCAGGTTATATTACACCTAGTCATATTATTCCATTATCAGCTCCAGGAATGATTACAAAAGGCATTAAATGGATGTTTAATTCAGAAAGTCCTTTTTATGTAAAACCAAGATTAGATGCAGATTTTTTAAAATGGTCATGGTTATTTAAAAAATCGGCTACACATCAAAAAGTAACTAAAGCTATACCTGTAATAAAAAATATTAATCTTTTTAGTAGAGAGTTGTATGAAGAATTAAAATCAGCTAAAGAGTTTAATTTTTCTTATGACCACAAAGGTTTGTTGATGTATTATCAAACTGAAAAAGCAGGAGAAGAAGAATGGGACACAGGTAAAAAAGCCATAGCATTAGGTTTAAAAGTAGAAAATTTAACTAAAGATGAAGTTAAAAAGCTAGAACCTAATGTAGATTTAAATATAAAAGGAGCTGTATATTATCATTCAGATGCACACATGACACCAAATAATTTTATGCAAGAGTTAAAAAATTACTTGCAGCTAAATGGTGTGGTTATAAAATCTAATGAAGAGGTTTTAGATGTACATTTTGAAAACAGAATTATAAAATCTTTAACAACAAATAAGCAAGAAATTAAAGCAGATGAATTTGTTTTATCTTCAGGTGCTTGGTCTCAAAATTTTGCAAAAAAGTTAGGAATTACAATACCTGTGCAAGCAGGTAAGGGGTATAGTATAAATACAGAAAAAGAAACCCCAATTACAACACCTGCAATTTTAATGGAGGCTAAAGTTGCAGTAACACCTATGCAAGGTTTTACAAGATTTGCAGGAACTATGGAAATTGGAGGAATTAATCATGAAATTAATCAAAAAAGAGTAAATGCCATTGCAAAAGCTGGTGAATCTTACTATAAAAACATTAGTATTTCTAATACTGAAAAACAAAATGCTAAATGTGGTTTAAGACCTTGTTCTCCTGATGGATTACCTTATATAGGAAAATCTAAAAAATATAAAAACTTAACTATAGCAACAGGTCATGCAATGATGGGTTGGAGTTTAGGACCTGCAACTGGTAAGTTGGTTACTGAGGTCATTTCAGAACAAAAAACTTCTTTAAATCTAAATCCGTTTTCTGTAGATCGATTTTCGTAATTTTATTAATAATGGAGAAAGCAGATTTAAGAAAAATCTACAAAGAAAAACGACAACAATTATCTAGTAAAGATATAGAGGAGTTACAAGAGAATATCTATCAACAAATTTATGATTTAGAAATTTCTAATATTAAGAATGTTCATGTTTTTCTATCATTAGAAAAGTTTAAAGAGATTAATACAAACCCTATTATCGATTATTTTAGAAGTCAAAACAAAAAAATTGTAGTTTCTAAAAGTGATTTTACAAATAACTCTTTAACCCATTTTTATTTAGAAAAAGACACAGCAATAGCATTAAATAAATACGGAATTCCAGAACCTGTATATGCAGAACAAGTTTCTGAAAGTAAACTAGATTTAGTATTTGTACCACTTTTAATTTCTGATGAGCAACATTACAGAGTAGGCTATGGAAAAGGTTTTTACGATCGGTTTTTAGCCAACTGCAGAAAAGATTGTAAAAAAATAGGTTTAAATTTCTTTAAACCTATTCCAAAAATTTCTGATAGTAATGAATTTGATATTGCTTTGGATGAGGTGATTTATCCAAAATAAAATTTATTCATGACAACTACATCTAGGAGTTAAGAAACTATTCGTGTTCATATTTACTGGCACTCCTTGATTGTAACCATCCATTTCAAAATAAAATTTTGTTCTTTTTTTATCGTAATTACCAATTTCGTTCATGGTATTTATATCATATAAACGTCCATTAACCATTGTATAAATTACTGAATTAGAGTTTTTAATATCTTCTAAAGGATTTTTATCCATGATAATTAAATCCGCTAATTTGCCTTTTTCTAAAGAACCAATTTCATCAGCAGCACCAATATAATCTGCACCGTTAATAGTGGCTGCTTTTAAAGCTTCATGATTGCTTAAACCTCCTTGTTGTAACATCCATAACTCCCAATGAGCCCCTAAACCTTGTAATTGTCCATGTGCTCCTAAATTTACTTTAACACCCTCTTTGGCTAAAGCTGTAACTGTTTCAGAAGTTAAAACATGTCCGTTTTTATATTCTTCTTCAGGTACCATAGTTCTATGTCTAGAACGAGTATCAACCACATATCTAGGTGTATATTTTAGTAAGGTTTCATTCTCCCACACATTATATTTTTGATACCATTCAAACTCACCATTCATACCTCCATAATTTACGATCAATGTAGGAGTGTATCCTGTTTTACTATTTTTCCAAAGCGATAATACATCTTTATATACAGGATTAACTGGGATGTTGTGTTCAACTCCTGTATGTCCATCAAAAATCATAGACATATTTGAAAAGAAATTAGAACCACCTTCTGGAACTACATTTACTTTCTGTTCTCTAGCAGCTTGCATAATTTGCTGACGTTGTTCTCTTCTAGGCTGGTTATAACTTTTTATTGATTTTGCTCCAAAAGCTTTGGTTCTTGCAATTGCAAAACGTGCATCATCTAAGTTGTTAACCACTGCTTTAAAATCGCCTTCTGCACCATATAAAATAAACCCTGTAGAAAACATTCTTGGACCTACTAAATGACCACTTTTCTGTAACTCTTCTAAAGTAAATGCAGCAGCTGTATGAACAGAAGGATCATGAGAAGTGGTAACACCAAATGCTAAATTAGCATAGAATTGCCAGTGTTTTTGAGTACTTAAACCATTTCTAAAAGCCCCTACATGTGCATGTACATCAACAATTCCTGGCATGATGGTTTTGCCATTCATTTTATAAACTTTGGCATCAGAAGGTATAGTAATGCTTCTAGTATTGCCTATTTGTTCAATCTTATTTTGGTTAATAACAATGGTACCATCTTCAATAACTTCATCTCCATTCATAGTAATAATTCTAGCATTTTTAAATGCAATTCTACCTTCAGGAACATCAGATTTTGTTACCAGATTAATGCTGATTGTAGTTTCTGGATTTTCTGCTAAATTGGTTTTAGCAAACGGATTTGTTGTATTATTTACAACAGATTTCTGAATATAATCTCCACCTAAAGTCCAAAATATTTTATCATTACTAGCAGACCAATGTAAATTGATTCCTGCATTTTTAGACAAGCTCTCTACATGAAATGATTTTGTATTATTATCTAAATTTATTTCGCTACCATTCATTATAAAAGGAGCCATATATAATTTATGAAGATGGATAAATGCAACCCATTTATTATCTGGACTTGGCACTAATCTATTAGCTAGTTTAGATGAAAAGTGGCTGCGTTCTTCTTTACCATTTAAATCAATACTTTTTAAATTTTTGGTTAAACCTCCAAAAAAAGCACCTCCAGTTTGAAAGAAAACACGAGAATCATCTGCAGAAAACATTGGAAATTCTCCACTTTTAGAAATTCTTTTAGCATCAGTACCATCTGTATTTGCTATATAGATTCCTGTCTTTTTTGTGTAATCAAAACCTTGGTCTCCATTACCAGATTCTTTTCTGTATACAATTTTTGAGTTATTACTATTAAAAGCTGGTGTTCTATAAATCCCTTTTTCATTAGTAATTTTCTCCAAATTAGAACCATCTAAATTTACTTTGTAAATAGCCCCTAATTCTTCATCATTCCAAGTCACAAATAAAACAGAATTTCCATCAGAAGAGAAGCTAGGTTCAGCTTCAAAATCTGTTAAGCTTGTTATTCTTTTGGGAGTTCCATCAGGTAAAACTTTTTTATAAATATGACCTAATGCTGTGAACACTATAGTATTTCCATCAGGTGAAGTTTTTACATCTTTCACCATTTTTGATGCAAATTGGGGTTCAAAAACTTTACGTTTTACACGATGTGTTTTTGCCAATTTAATTTCTTGATCAACTTGAAAAGGAATATTCGTAATTTGTTTCGTATCAATATTAATCCTGTTGATTTTACCTTGTGACCATAAAACAATGTCTTTGTTATTTGGCATCCAAGCAAAATGTGGATACACACCAAAAACCGCCCAAGCTTCACTTTGGTCTTTGCTTAAATTTTCATAAATTGGGTACTCTTTTCCTGTTTCTAATTCATGAATGTATAAAACTGACTTTGTTCTCACTCTTTTCACAAAAGCTAACAACTTACCATCTCTAGAAACTACAGGTCTTGCAGCACCTCCAGGCCCACCTGTAATTTGATCTATTTCACCAGTTTCAAAATTGTATCTTTTAATTACATAAATCTGTTTATTTGGATCTTTATTGTATTGAAAATAGCCTCCTGGATACATGTCTTCTGCATAATATAAATACTTTCCATCAGGTGAAATAGATGGGTCATTTACATCTTGCTGATCGTTTTTTCTTTTTGTTAAACGCAACCCTGCTGTTCCAGAAAGTGGGTATTGCCACATTTCTCCAGCACCAACAGAACGAGTTGAGGTGTAATGTTTTCTAGCGACTACACTTTTTCCATCTGGTGTCCAAACAGCATTATTTAAAAGTCTATATTTTTCTTTAGTAATCGATTTTGCATCTTTACCATCTGCAGTCATCACCCAAATATTATTACCACCTTCAGCATCACTAGTAAACGAAATGTATTTTCCATTTGGGCTAAATCTTGGCTGTACTTCATAGGCTAATCCTGAACGTAAAACAGTAGTTGATCCACCAGAAATAGGCATTTTATAAATATTACCTAATAAGTCAAAAACAATCGTTTTTCCATCAGGAGAAACATCTAGATTCATCCAAGTACCTTCATCAGTATTTAACTGAAAAGTATTGTATAACCAGTTTTCATGAGGGTTATTTACATCCCAATTTTTTGGTTTATCTTCTTTTTGTTGCGCAAAAGCTTGACAAGCTATGAATAGCGTAGCTAATAATATTTTCTTGTACATAAGTGATGTTTATTAATAAGTTCTATAAATGTAGTATTTATATTTTAGATAGAGAATCTAGTTTAAACAGCAAATTTGGGTTAGGGCAAATCATTTTCCAATATTCAAGTTCACTTTCTAACGCAACTCCAGGAAAATCATTCTGATAATCTAATACATCTAACATTACTTGAAAATGTAAGTGAGGTACCCATTCACCATTTTCTTGATAATCTCCTAAAACCCCTATTTGTTGATTTTGTTTGATGATTTCACCAAGCGAAAAATTCGAAATACTTTCTTTAGTGAGATGCCCATATAAGGTGTAAAATTCAACCTCTTTACTTTGATGTTTTAAGATAACAAAACCTCCATAACCTTTATACGAAGTTTGATGAACTGCACAAATAATCTCTCCATCTAAAAGAGCATGAATAGGCGTGTTTTCTGGTAACCAAAAATCTACTCCTAAATGAATATTTCTTTTTTGGTTTGAGTTCTCTGCATAATAAATATCTGATGTATATAAAGCACGTTTTTCTAAATAACCTCCAGCAATAATTTTATCTGAATTTTGCTCTTGAATTTCTGCTAATTTCTCGCCAAAATATTTTGGGCTGTTAAATTCTTCTTCCGTTTTTACAGTGTTGTTTTGTATACTTAAATCTATATGAATAGCTTTATTTTTATGAACTGTTGGAAACAAATTTTCTAGTGAAAAAGTGTTTTTTTTGGTCCAGCTTATAAATTTTTCAAAATGTAGTTTTTCATCCATAATCAAAAATAAATATTCTATTTCTAATTTTAGATATACACTTTTTATTATTTGTAGATTTGTGTAAAAGCACCAAAAAATGATTGTACAAGGAAACATTGTTGATATACAAAACAAGCGAATTTTTAAAGGAGAAATAGAGATTGAAAATGATAGAATTAAAGAGATTCGTGAAGTAAATCATACCACAGATAATTATATTTTACCTGGTTTTGTAGATGCTCATATTCATATTGAAAGTTCTATGTTGGTACCCAGTGAGTTTGCAAAAATAGCTGTAACCCATGGAACAGTAGCCACAGTTTCTGATCCTCATGAAATTGCTAATGTTTTAGGTGTTAAAGGAGTTGAGTTTATGATTGAAAACGGAAAAAAAGTTCCTTTAAAGTTCAATTTTGGAGCTCCAAGTTGTGTGCCAGCAACTTCTTTTGAAAGTGCAGGAGCTATCATTGATGCTGATGATATAAAAATAATGATGGAAAATCCTGACATTAAATATTTGGCAGAAATGATGAATTATCCAGGAGTATTATTTGATGATGCAGATGTTTTAGCAAAAATTCAGCATGCTAAAAATGCCAATAAACCCATTGATGGTCATGCACCTGGCTTAAGAGGTAATGATGTTTCTAAATATATTGCTGCAGGTATTTCTACAGATCATGAATGTTTTTCTTATGATGAAGCCTTAGAAAAGTTACAAAAGGGAATGAAAATTATCATTAGAGAAGGTTCAGCTGCAAAAAACTTCGAAGCTTTAATAGATTTATTACCAACACATTTTGAAAATATGATGTTTTGTTCAGATGATAAACATCCAGATGATTTATTATTAGGTCATATTAATCAATTATGTGCAAGAGCTATTGCAAAAGGAATGGATGTTTTTAAAGTATTGCAAGTTGCTTGTGTAAATCCTGTTCAACATTATAATTTAGATGTAGGTTTATTACAAAAAGAAGATTTTGCTGATTTTGTAGTAGTCGATAATTTAAAAGATTTTAATGTTTTAGAAACGTATATTAATGCAGAATTGGTGGCTAAAAATGGAGAAAGTTTTGTGAAACATGTTGATTTTGAAATCCTGAATAATTTTAATACCGATTTCAAAAAGATTGCTGATTTTGAATATCATTCAGCATCAGATAAAATTAGAGTCATAGAAGCTTTAGATGGAGAATTAATTACGAATCAAATAGAGGCAGACTCTTTACTAATTGATGGTAACTTAGTTTCAAATATTGAAACTGATATTTTAAAAATGACAGTTGTTAATCGTTATCAAAATACAGAGCCAGCAATTGCTTTCATTAAAAATTTTGGTTTAAAGGAAGGTGCTATTGCAAGTTCTGTAGGGCATGATTCTCATAATATAATAGCTGTTGGTGTTTCTGATGAACAAATTTGTAAAGCTGTAAATCTTATCATTAAAAATAGAGGTGGAGTTTGTGCTGTAAATGAAAATGTAGAAAAAATTGTGCCTTTACCAGTTGCAGGTATCATGTCAGATAAACCAGCAAAAGAAATAGGTAAAGCTTATGCTGAATTAGATAAAATGGCTAAAAAAATGGGAAGTACACTTAGAGCTCCATACATGAGTTTGTCTTTTATGGCTTTATTGGTAATACCATCTTTAAAATTATCTGATAAGGGGTTATTTGATGGGCATAAATTTAAATTTACTTCATTAGAGGTAAAGTAGAAGTAGTATTTTTGCTAGCATCAATCAAAAAACAAAATGAGTTTATTACAAGATTTAGAAAATAGAAGTGGCAATGCTTGTGAATTATGTGCATCAACAAATAATTTAACTATTTACGAAGTAAAACCAGTATCAACAGCTGGTTTTGATGGTAGTATTTTAGCTTGTGAAACATGTGTAAATCAAATAGAAAATACTGAAGAAATAGATGCAAATCATTGGAGATGTTTAAATGATAGTATGTGGAGCCAATTTAAACCTGTAAAAGTTTTAGCTTGGAGAATGTTACATCGTCTAAAAAAGGAAGGTTGGCCACAAGATTTATTGGATATGATGTATTTAGAAGATGATGAATTGGCCTTAGCTAAAGAAACAGGAGATCATTTAGAAGAAAGTGAAAAGATAATTCACAGAGATTGTAATGGAGCTATTTTACAGTCTGGAGATTCAGTAGTGTTGAATAAAGATTTAAAAGTAAAAGGGTCTAGTATGGTTGCAAAACAAGGTACAGCAGTTCGTAAAATTTCTTTAGATCACGAAAATGCAAAATATATAGAGGGTAAAGTTGGAGCAACACAAATTGTAATCATTACTGATTATGTTAAGAAAATGGCTGAAAAAGAGTAGTTTAAAAGAACTCAGCTTTATACTCCCAAAACTTCATAATAAATAAAACAACATAGACTGTTGCTATAGAAAATTTAATGGTAGTTGATGCTAAGAAGCCAACAAAAGCACCAAATGCAGCTTTAGTTGCTCTATTTGTGTCTTTACTATCATAGATCAATTCACCTAATAAAGCTCCAAAAAAAGCACCAATTAAAATTCCAAAAGGAATAGGAGATAATAAACCTATAATTAACCCAATTGTGGTACCATACATTCCGTATTTACTGCCTCCAAAACGTTTAGTACCCAAAGCTGGAATGATATAATCTAAAAACCAAATGAAAATTGCTATAGCTAAAGTAATTCCTAAAAAAGTATAATTCATAGGTATAATATTAGTTATATGTAATAACAATAAACCAAACCAACCTGTAATAGGTCCAGGTAAAATGGGTATAAATGAACCTATTATTCCTACAAGGGTAAGTAAGAATCCTAGAATTAATAAAAAAATATCCATGTTTATATTTAATTATGTGACGATAGTCTCCATAATTTGTTACATTTTTTTAAATTGTAGCAAATTATATAAATGAAAAAGATTACCCTATTATTACTACTTTTTTTAGCATTTAATAGTAAAGCACAAACTTCAAACTTTTCTTTATCTGATAGTTTATTTGCAAAAGGAAGGTACAAATTGGCTTTAAAAGTATTAGATGAACAACCTAAAAGTTTTGTGAGTCATTTAAAAAAAGCTACCATTTACGAAAGTATAGATGCTTATAAAAAGGCAATAATTAATTATGAAAAAGCGCTAACTTTTAAAGATGATTTTACAACCAAATTAAAATTAGCAAAAAATTATAGAGCTGTAAAACAGTATAAAAAAGCAATTAAAATTTATGAAGATATTATAGACAAAGACTCTTTAAACTTGGTCTTAAAATACCAATTGGGTAAGTTGTACATAATTACTAAAAATCCTAAAAAAGCTGAAAGAACTTTTAAAAGTCTTGAAAAAGAAGATAAAACGAATGCTAATTATTCTTATCATTTAGGGTTGTCTTATGCATTGCAAGGTAAAAGAGATCCAATGATAAATAGTTTTATAGATACTTTTGAGAAAGACACACTTCATGTAAAAGCCATAACTAGATTAGCTAATAGCTTTCAAAAGTTAAGAGATAAAGATTCTACTCAGCTTTTTGTAGAAAAAGGATTGGCGATTTCGCCTAATGATTATGATTTAAATACGCTTAAAATTAATCAACTTTATAAAGATGAAGAATATGAAAAAGCGATTCCGTATTTATTAAATTTAGATACACTTTACAAAAAGGAAACCTACCCAATGTATTTATTAGGAAGAGCTTATTATCATTTAGATAGTTTAGAGAAAGCAAAAAAGTATTTAACAAAATTATCATTTATAGATAAAGAAGATTTTAAAACAAATACTTATTTAGGTCATATTGCCTTGAAAGAGAAAAATTATAATGTGGCAAGAATGAATTATATTATGGCAACTCTAAAAGGTAAAAAAATTAGAGATGAAGAATATTATGGTTTAGCAACTGTTTTTTATGAATTAAAAAAGCCTAAACAAGCTATAAAAATATTTGAAAAAGCCCATTTTGAAAACCCAAGAAATTATAGAGCTTTATATCAATATGCAAAACTATCTGATGATTATTATAAAGACAAAAAAATAGCTTATAAACTTTATATAAGATATGTAGAAAGTCAGTATGATAAAGATGAAGACATTACCAACTATGTTAAAAAAAGAATTGCTGAAATAAAAAAAGAGTATTTTATGAAGGGTGAAAGTTTAAAGTAAAATTCTTTTATTTTTAGTAAATTCACGCAATATTTATATTCTATTTTATGCGTAATTTTTTTGTAATCTTTTTGATTGTTTTTTGCAGCGCTTGCAATAAATTTTCATTTACAAAAAAAGAGAACTTTCAACAATTAGATACTATTGTCGATTTTACTTCTGTAGATACTTTTCCTTCTTTTACTGTCTGTGATTCTTTAATAGATAAAAACAAAAAATATAATTGCTTTAGAAATACCATTCATCAAAAAATAGGAGAGGAGTTATTAACCTATTCTTTATCTACAAAAGACACAATTAAGGAAACTATATTTGTTGATTTAATAATAGATACTAAAGGAAAAGTACATTTAGAGCAATTAAATTCTTCTGAAAAAATTAAAACAGAATTTCCAGAATTAGATAGTTTATTAAAATTATCTGTAGCTAAACTACCTAAAATATATCCTGCAATAAAAAGAGGAATACCTGTTACCTCAAAATATCAATTGCCAATAAAGATTAAATTGGAGAATTAATTTAGCATCTGCCAAAGTTTGTCTTTTAACTCTTGTAAACCTATTTGAGCCACAGAAGAAATAAATAATGTTTCAATACCCTTTGGTAAATCTTCTTTAATTTCTGCTTTTAACTCATCATCTAACATATCTGTTTTAGAAATAGCTAACAATCTGTCTTTATCTAATAACTCAGGATTGTGTTTTTTGAGTTCGTTTAAAAGAATTTCGTATTCTTTTTTAATGTCATCAGAATCTGCAGGTATTAAAAATAATAATGCTGAATTACGTTCTATATGTCTTAAAAATCGATGACCTAATCCTTTGCCTTCAGCAGCACCTTCTATTATACCAGGAATATCTGCCATAACAAAAGTGGTATGATTTCTATTTTCTACAATACCTAAATTTGGTTTTAAAGTGGTAAATGCATAATCTGCAATTTTTGGTTTAGCAGCTGTTAAAACAGATAATAAAGTCGATTTTCCAGCATTTGGGAAACCTACTAGACCAACATCAGCTAATATTTTAAGTTCTATTCTAAACCATCCTTCTTTACCTTCTATACCTGGTTGTGCATATCTAGGTGTTTGATTGGTAGAAGATTTAAAATGCCAGTTTCCTAAACCACCTTTACCACCTTCTAAAAGAATAACTTCTTTATCATGTTCTGTAATTTCGCAGATTATTTCATCTGTATCTGCATCTCTAATAATTGTACCTAAAGGTACAGGTATGTAGATATCTTCTCCATCTGCACCAGTACTTCTACTTTTACTTCCAGCTCCACCACCTTCAGCTCTAAAATGACGTTTAAATTTTAGATGAAATAATGTCCACATATTTTTATCACCCTTTAAGATGATATGTCCTCCACGTCCTCCATCACCACCATCAGGTCCTCCTTTGGTAATGTATTTTTCTCTGTGTAGATGAGCAGATCCCTGACCACCTTTTCCAGAGGAAGCGTATATTTTTATGTAATCGACAAAATTTCCTTCAGTCATTTTAATGTTTTTAAATATCATTGAGCAAAGTCAAAAGATCTTAATTTAGAAGATTTTTCGACTGTGTTCTAGATGATATTAATTTTTATAGCTGGTCAAATACTTTAGATATTCTTTTTGTAATGTCTTCTATAGAACCCACTCCATCTATACCAAAATATTTATTTTGTGCATCAAAATAATCTTTTAAAATAGCTGTTTTAGTGTTGTATTCGTTAAAACGATTTCTAATTTTTACTTCATCTGTATCATCAGTTCTACCACTAGTTTTTCCTCTCTCTAATAAACGAGTTACTAAAATATCTTCTGGTACTTCTAAAGCAATCATAGCATTTATTTGTTCTCCTTTATCGCTTAAAAAAGCATCTAAAGCTTCTGCTTGTGATTGAGTTCTTGGAAAACCATCAAAAATAAAGCCTTGTGCATCAGCATTTTTTTCTACTTCTGCTTTAAGCATATTTATAGTTACTTCATCTGGCACTAAATCGCCTTCATCCATATATTTTTTAGCTAAAAGACCAAGTTCGGTTTGATTTTTAATATTAAATCGAAACACATCTCCTGTAGATATGTGTACCAAATTGTACATATCTTTTAAAAATGCTGCTTGAGTTCCTTTTCCTGCACCTGGAGGGCCAAATAATACAATGTTTTTCATTTTTGGTGTTGTTGTTAATTGGTATATTTCTGGATAATTTCTGCCTAAACCATTATAGTCTAAACCATATCCCACAATAAATTTATCGTCAATACTTTTACCTATATAATTTATAGGTAATTCTTTTCTAAATACATCAGGCTTAAAAAATAAAGTAGCTACTTTAAGTTGTTTTACATTCTGATGCCTAAATATATTATAAATTTCTTGTAGTGTTGTACCTGTATCTATGATATCTTCTAAAATGATTACAGTTCTATCTGTTAAATCTTCATTTATACCTACAAGTTGTTTTACATTTTCTGAAGTTTTAGTTCCCTGATAAGAAGCTAATTTTACAAATGAAACTTCACAATCTCCATTATATTCTCTAATAAAATCTGCTGCAAATAAGAAACAACCATTTAAAATACCAACAAATATTGGCACTTCTCCTTTTGGTAATTCTGCTTTAACTTGCTCTGCTAAGTGTTTTACAATTGCTTTAATTTCAACCTTATTAATGTAAGGTTTAAAATATAAATCTTGAAGTCTTATGATGCTCATTTGTTACAAATATAAAAGCTATTAGAGTAATGAAAAAACCGTTTTGAAACTCATTCAAAACGGTTTTTTATTATTTATAAAAAGAATTATTTATTCTTTTCTTCTTTTTTAGAAGTGTCATACATAATTGGTGTTGCTACAAATAAAGAAGAATATGTACCAACTGCTACACCTACAATTAATGCAAACATAAATCCTCTAATTGAGTCTCCACCAAAAGAAAATATTGCTAACATAACTAGTAAAGTTGTAAGAGAAGTATTTATAGTTCTTCCTAATGTAGAACTTAATGCTTTATCTACTACCTCACTATACTGCCATTTTGTATGTATACCAGCAAATTCTCTAATTCTATCAAATATAACCACAGTATCGTTTAATGAGTAACCTACTACTGTAAGAATTGCTGCTATAAACGATTGACCAATCTCCATATCAAAAGGCATTACCTTATAGAAGATAGAGAAAACACCTAATACAATTAATACATCATGGAATACAGCTACAACTGCACCAATAGAGAATGATACTTTTCTAAAACGTAATAAGATGTATAAGAAAACTACTAATAGAGATCCAAATACTGCATATAATGCTGATGTTTTTATATCATCTGCAATTGTTGGTTCTACTTTAACGTAACTCATTACTCCTGCACCTTCTTTTTCAAATCCTGGCTTAAAGTTTTCGTAAGACAAATCACCTAAATAAGATTTTAAACCTGTATATAAAGTGTTTTGTACTTCTTCATCAACTTCTACACCTTCTTCATCAATTCTAAATACAGTAGTTATTTTTAATTGATTATCTGTACCATACGTTTTTACTTCTGGAGCTGTACCAAAAGCGTCTTTTAAAGTACCAGCAACTTCTGTTGCACTCATGTCTTGGTCAAAACGAACAACATAAGAACGACCACCTTTAAAGTCTACACCTTGTTTTAATCCTATAGTAAAAATAGATACTAACCCTCCAATAATAATAGCACCAGAGATAAAGTATGCAATTTTACGTTTCTTTAAGAATTCTACATTTATATTTTGGAACCATCCTTTAGAAAAAGAGGTGTTAAATGTTAAGTTAGTTCCTTTATTAACTGCACCATCAATTAAAATACGAGTAATAAAAACTGCTGTAAATAATGAAGTTGCAATACCAATCATTAATGTTAATGCAAAACCTTTAATTGGCCCTGTACCAAAAACATAAAGTATAATACCTGTTAATAAAGTAGTAATATTGGCATCAATAATTGCAGATAAAGCTCCTTTTACAGAGAACCCTTCTTCTACAGATTGCTTTAATCCTTTTTTCTTAAATAATCCTTCTTTAATTCTTTCGAAAATAATAACATTGGCATCCACAGACATACCAATAGTTAAAATAATACCAGCAATACCAGGTAACGTTAATACAGCATTAAATGATGCTAAAATTCCGAAAATAAATAAAATGTTTACAACTAAGGCAACATCTGCATATAAACCTGCTTTACCATAGTATAAAATCATCCAAAGTAAAACTAAAATAATAGCTAAACCAAATGATAAGAAACTCGCGTTAATTGCTTCTTGACCTAAAGATGGACCTACAACTTCTGCTTGAATAATTCTTGCAGCTGCAGGTAATTTACCCGCTTTTAAAACAGTTGCAATATCTTCTGCTTCTGCTACAGTCATGCTTCCACCAGAAATAGATGTTCTACCTCCAGTAATTGCTTGATTTACAGAAGGAGCAGTGTATACATAATCATCTAAAACAACAGCAACAAATTTACCTACATTATCTGCAGTCATTTTTGCCCACTGTTTTGTACCAGAACTATTCATAGTCATTGAAACTTCTGGCTTGTTTAATTGATCAAATACTTGGGCAGCATCTAAAATTACATCACCTTCAATATTTGGTTTCCCTTTTCTATTCGATTTTATAGCATATAAACCAATAAATTGCTCTGTATTTTCATCAACATTTTTGTTATCAAAAGGTTTATAATCCCATAAAAACTTAGCATATCTAACTTCTGATGGTAATAAAGCTCTTACTTCTTTTTTAGCTAATAAATCATTAACAGTTGCAGTATCTAAAACTCTAGCTTGAGCAACTAAAGAGCTAACTTGTTGCTGTGATTGAGCAACATTAGGTAATAAATAAGTAAATAAGTTTTTCTGAACTTTAGTAGAATCTGTTGTTTCTCCTAATAAATCATCAATATCATCTTTTTTAACTGAGTCTTTTTCTTTTTCAATTTCAGAATCATCTTTTAATAATTCTGCAACTTTAGCATTTGCAGCAAAGAAAAAGTTTTGCATTTCTGCATTACTATATACTTCCCAAAACTGTAATTCAGCTTTACTTGTAATTAATTTTGTAACACGATCTATATCTTTTGCTCCTGGTAATTCAATCTGAATTCTACCTGAATTTCCAATTCTCTGGATGTTTGGTTGTGTTACACCAAACTTATCAATTCTACTTCTTAATACTTCAAAAGCAGTACCTATAGAACTATTAATTTCTTCTTGTAAAGTTTCTTTTACTGTTGCGTTTTCTTCGTTAAAAGCAATTTTTTCACTTAAAGCTTTTGTTCCAAAAATAGAAGGATCACTTAATTTAGTGTCACCAGCAATTTTTTCAAATTCTTCAAAAAACAGATTTAAATAAGTATCATTACTGTTTTTTAATCTTTCGTCTGCAGCAGTTAAAGCATTATTAAAAACTTCGTTTTTAGACTCATTAGATAAACTTTTTAAAACCTCTTTTACAGAAACTTGTAAAATAGCATTAATTCCACCTTTTAAGTCAAGACCAAGGTTCATTTCTTTGTCTTTAACATCATTATAAGAATATTGAGCTATTCCTAGGTTTATAATGTCTTTATTTGCTACACTATCAAGATATTTTCTCTCTAGGTTTGCTTTTTTTCTAGCATCGTTATCAGAAACTTTAGATTCTGCATAAACGTTAGCTTCGTCTTCTACTTTATTGGCTAAAAAAGTGAAGGATAATTGATATAAACTTACCAATCCAAAAAGGATTGCAAATACTTTTATAAGTCCTTTATTTTGCATTTTTAAATGATTTGTTTGTCTGTAATTTTTAAAACGAGCAAATATATAGCTTCTTTAAAAACTTGACAATTGTTTTTTATGTTTGTTTTATTTGATGATGAGATGAGTCTCAGTAATTTATAGTGCTTATATACACCTTCTTTAGTTTTAAGAAAATAAATAAAAAGGCCCAGCTCTTACTTCTGGTTTTGTGCAAGAAGATATTTCTTTAACTAAGAAAATATTTTTATTTACTCGATATTTTGTTTTTACTTGTTGATGAGTTTGATGATCATCAAAAGATTTAAGAAGTACTTGATAGTCTGAAGTTATGAATCTATCAGAAATAAATTGATGTTCTAAAACATAACTGTCATTTAAATTAGAACTGTTAATCTCTTTATTTAATTCATAAACGTCTAGGCTATAATCAAAAACAAATTTTTCTTTTTGATTATTTTTTGAGTCTTGATGAACAATTAAAATATTTTCTTGAAGTACTTTTTTTATAGTAATAACATCAACATTACTAAAATAAGAAATCTTTAAACTACCGTTTTTAGCTTTATTAATATTTATATTGCTAACGCCAGCATTTAAAAGCTTTTCTTTAATGTCAGCAATAGTTATATCTATTGCATTTTTATTAGATTCTACATCAACAAATTCTAAAATAATTTCTTGGTTAGGTGTAGAAACTTCTTCATGAAAAGCTCCAAAAAGTGTAAATAGAAAAAAAAGTGTACTAATGTACCATTTTGCGTTCATGGCCCAAATATATTAAAAAAAGATTGCTTTTACTTTAGAAGTTACATTCTTATTTAACTATGAAAATTAAAATAAGAAACTTAAAAAATGACTATATTTAATTATTCAAATTAATAGTATGAAATATCAATCAGACATAGAAATAGCACAGTCAAAAGAACTGAAACACATTAAAGAAATTGCTCAGAAAATAAATGTAAAAGAAGATGATTTAGAAATGTATGGTAAATACAAAGCTAAGTTACCTTTATCATTAATTGATGATGAACAAATAGCACAAAACAATTTAGTTTTAGTAACTGCTTTAACTCCAACTCCTGCAGGAGAAGGAAAAACAACTACATCAATAGGTTTAACTGAAGGCTTAAATAAAATAGGGAAACAAGCTACTGTTGTTTTAAGAGAACCTTCTTTAGGGCCTGTATTTGGAATTAAAGGTGGTGCAGCTGGTGGAGGTTTTTCACAAGTGGTACCAATGGAAGATATCAACTTACATTTTACTGGTGATTTTAATGCAGTTGAAAAAGCTAATAATTTACTCTCAGCATTAATAGACAATAATATTCAAAGTAAAACCAATAATCTAAATATAGACCCTAGAACAATTCTTTGGAAAAGAGTTATAGATATGAATGATCGTTCTTTACGAGACATCACTATTGGTTTAGGAGGTACAGCTAATGGAGTTCCAAGACAAGATGGTTTTAATATAACACCTGCATCTGAAGTTATGGCTATTTTATGTATGGCTTCAGATTTAGAAAACTTAAAAGAACGATTAGGAAATATATTTATAGGATTTACTTACGACAACAAACCCATTTTTGCTAAAGATTTAAAGGCAGAAAATGCTATGGCTATTTTATTAAAAGATGCTATAAAGCCAAACCTAGTGCAAACTTTAGAAGAAAATCCTGCAATTATTCATGGAGGTCCTTTTGCTAATATTGCTCAAGGTACAAATACAATTATAGCTACAAAAATGGGATTATCATTATCTAATTATGTAGTAACAGAAGCTGGTTTTGGTGCAGATTTGGGTGCAGAAAAGTTTTTAAACATTAAATCTCAATTTGCAAAATTAAACCCAAAATGTGTGGTTTTAGTGGCAACAATTAGAGCTTTGCGTCATCATGGAGGAGCAAAATCAGAAGATTACAATACACCAAGTTTAGAAAAGGTTAAAGACGGATTTAAAAATCTAGAAAAGCATATAGAAAATATTAGAAAGTTTAATATTGAACCAGTAGTAGCAGTAAATGCTTTTACATCTGATTCTGAAGAAGAAATAGATTATGTCGTAAAAAAATGTGCTAATTTGGGTGTAACTGCTGTTTTATCTAAAGGTTGGGAAAAAGGTGGAGAAGGTACTACTGAATTAGCAAAAGCTGTTGTAGAAGTTGTTGAACATAAGGCTTCTAATTATAAACCTTTATATGATTGGAAATCTCCAATAAAAGATAAAATAGAGGTAATTGCTAAAGAAATTTATGGAGCCATTAATGTAGAGTATAGTAAACAAGCCCAATTAAATTTAAGAAGAATAGATAGGTTAGGATTTAATGATTTTGCTGTTTGTATGGCAAAAACTCAAAAGTCTTTTTCAGATAATGATGCACTAATTGGAAGACCAGAAAATTTTACAGTTACAGTTCGTGAAATAGAAATTGCATCTGGTGCTCAATTTGTCATTCCTATTTTAGGTAAGATGATGCGTATGCCTGGACTACCAGCAAAACCTGCATCAGAAAATATGAGTATTGATAATAATGGAGTTATCTCTGGATTAAGCTAAAAAAATTGAAATAAAAAAACCAGCAAAATTGCTGGTTTTTTTATTTATAAATAGAACAATTTTATAATTCTAATAATCCGTTAGTTTTTGAAACTCCTGCAGCAGATTCTTCTAAATGCGCTTTTTCAGCATCAGATAAATTAATTTCTACAATACTTTCAATACCATCTTTCCCTAAAACAACAGGAACTCCAATACATAAGTCATTTAAACCATATTCACCTTCTAATAAAGTTGAACAAGGGTAAATTTTCTTTTGGTCACAAGCTATAGCTTGTACTAATCCACTTACAGCAGCTCCAGGAGCATACCAAGCAGAAGTACCTAATAATTTAGTTAATGTAGCTCCACCAACTTTAGTATCCTCTTTTACTTGAATTAATCTTTCTTCAGAAATAAATTCAGAAACTGGCACAGAGTTACGAGTAGCTAATCTTGTTAAAGGAACCATGCCTTTATCTGAATGACCACCTATAACCATTCCATCTACATCAGAAATAGGAGCACCTAATGCTTCTGCTAATCTATATTTAAAACGAGCTGAGTCTAAAGCACCACCCATTCCAATAATTCTATTTTTTGGTAATCCTGTTGTTTTATGAACTAAATAAGTCATAGTATCCATAGGATTTGAAACTACAATAATGATAGTGTTTGGAGAATGCTCAATTAAGCTAGAAGAAACTGTTTTTACAATACCTGCATTAATGCCAATTAATTCTTCACGAGTCATTCCTGGTTTTCTTGGAATACCAGAAGTAATTACACAAATATCTGAGTTTGCAGTTTTGCTATAATCACTTGTGCTACCTGTAATTTTTGTGTCAAAACCATTTAAAGAAGCAGTTTGCATTAAGTCCATAGCTTTACCTTCTGCATAGCCTTCTTTAATATCTAATAAAACCACTTCTGAAGCAAAATCTTTAATTGCAATATATTCTGCACAACTTGCACCTACTGCTCCAGCACCAACAACTGTAATTTTCATCTTATTATATTTTTTTGTTATAAAATTTATTTATTGCAAAAATACGATTTAAAAAATATTTTTTTGTGATATATATCATAAAAAAAGACATCATTTTTAGATGTCTTTTTAGTTTGTATAATATTGTAAATTATCTGATACTAAAAGCAATACCTGCACTATAAGTATTAAATTCTTGTAAAGTGTAACTACCAAATATTTTAAAGAACCCAAGACTTAATCTTGCACCTACAGTTGTAGTAAATCCACTAACATCATAATCTAAGTTTAATGGATCGTTTAATATTCTTGTATAATTTACAAGACCATCTTGGTATTGTAGTTCATATCTACCACTTAAATTTAAAGATGATGAGCCTCCTATATAGCCAAAACCTCCATAAATATTTATTATTGGAAAGTTTAAAGAAGCAATAGCCTGAATTGTATGAGATTTTAAATCTAATTCACCTAAACCATTTGTAATATTTACATCATTTCCTGATGGATCATCAATTACGCTTGAAACAGTCATATTAGTAAAGGCTGCCATAATTGATATGTGTAAAGGTGTTTTATCTAAAGGTCCAAACCAACTAGTGATTTCTTTTTTAACACCTAAACCAAATAATTTTCCTTTTACATCATCACCAATTTCAGGAGCATAACGTAAACTAGCTTCTAATTTCCAAGGTAAACCAACGTTTACTTGTACGGCAGGTGTTGGGACACCACTCATTGGTAAATCATCTCCAAAACCATCTGGCATTGTAAAGTTTCTTCTTAATTCTGGATGTACTCCTCCATTAATATTTGGATCTGAGTTTGCAGGGATAGTTACTTCAAAAGCATTAGTAACTGCAACTCCACTACCTAAAACTGTTGGTGAGGTTGATGGATTTTGAGTTATCTTACTAGATAGGTTTAAACTATTTACATTAAAGGTCTCCATTGATGATGGTGCTGTAGAAATATTAGCTCCGATGGTAATATCAAATCCTAGTATTTTATGAACTTTGGCAGTATGATACCAACCATTACTCATACCATAAATAAAACCCTCTGATGCTGGTCTTAAATATTCTAATGTTAATTTATTCGCGTCTGAAATATCAGCAAAAAGAATATTTTCTATTCCATCTTGTGCTTTTGAATTGATGCTGAAAGCGAATACAGTTGCAATAATTAAAAGATACTTTTTCATTTTTCTTTAGTTTGATTAATATTATAGTAAAGATAAAAAAAAATACACACTATTTTAAAGTGTGTATTTTTTGTGTGATGATTTATAAGTTTATATGCTTAATATTATGCGTCTATATTTGCATATTTAGCATTACGTTCTATAAAGTCTCTTCTTGGAGGCACTTCATCTCCCATAAGCATAGAAAATACTCTATCTGCTTCAGTTAAACTATCAATAGTTACTTGACGTAAAGTTCTAAACTCTGGGTTCATAGTAGTATCCCAAAGTTGTTCTGCATTCATTTCTCCTAAACCTTTATACCTTTGGATGTTTACTCCACCACCCATTTTTTGAGCTATTAAATCACGTTGGTTATCATCCCAAGCATATTCTCTTTTTTGTCCTTTTTTAACTAAATATAAAGGAGGAGTAGCAATGTAGATGTAACCTTGTTCAATCATTTCTCTCATATATCTAAAGAAGAAAGTTAAGATTAAAGTCGCAATGTGAGAACCATCAACATCGGCATCACACATAATTACTACTTTATGATAACGTACTTTAGAAAGATTTAATGCTCTTGGGTCTTCTTCAGTACCTATAGAAACGCCTAAAGCTGTAAACATGTTTTTGATTTCTTCGTTTTCAAAAACTTTATGTTGCATTGCTTTTTCAACATTTAAGATTTTACCTCTTAATGGAAGAATTGCTTGAAAGTTTCTATCACGTCCTTGTTTTGCAGTACCCCCTGCAGAATCTCCCTCAACTAAAAAAATTTCACATTGAGCAGGATCTGTTTCTGAACAATCTGATAATTTACCAGGTAAACCACCAATACTCATCACAGTTTTACGCTGTACCATTTCTCTGGCTTTACGTGCTGCATGACGTGCTTGAGCTGCTAAAATTACCTTCTGTACAATTGTTTTAGCATCATTTGGGTTTTCTTCCAAATAATTGGTCAACATTTCAGAAACTGCTTGTGAAACAGCAGAACTTACTTCTCTGTTTCCTAATTTCGTTTTTGTTTGACCTTCAAATTGTGGTTCTTGAACTTTTACAGATACAATTGCTGTTAATCCTTCTCTAAAATCATCTCCAGCAATTTCGAATTTCACATTTTTTAATAATCCAGATTCATCTGCATATTTCTTTAATGTACTTGTTAGTCCACGTCTAAAACCAGATAAATGTGTACCTCCTTCATGTGTGTTGATGTTGTTTACATAAGAATGTAAGTTCTCTGAATAAGAAGTGTTGTAAACCATTGCAACTTCAACAGGGATGTCATTTTTTTCACCTTCCATAGAAATTACTCCAGCTGTGAGTTGCTCACGAGTAGAATCTAAATATTTTACAAACTCAGATAAACCTTCTGTTGAATGGAAAGTTTCAGAAATGAAGTTGCCTTCATCATCTGTTCTTCTTTTATCAGTTAAAGTAATGGTAATTCCTTTATTTAAATATGATAACTCTCGCATTCTAGTAGCAAGTGTATCATAATTATATTCAGTGGTTTGTTGAAAGATAGATTTGTCTGGTAAAAAAGTAACAATTGTTCCTGTAAAATCAGTTTCACCAACAGTTTTAACAGGATATAAAGTTTTACCACGTTTGTATTCTTGTTGCCAAATTTTACCTTCTTTATGAACAGTAGCTGTTAGATGATCTGATAATGCATTAACACAAGAAACACCAACACCATGTAAACCACCAGAAACTTTATAAGAATCTTTATCGAATTTACCACCAGCACCAATTTTAGTCATTACAACTTGTAATGCAGAAACTCCTTCTTTTTTGTGTATACCAACAGGAATTCCACGCCCATTATCTTTTGTTGTAATTGAATTATCTTCGTTAATGGTAACATCAATTCTATCACAATGACCAGCAAGAGCCTCATCTATAGAGTTATCTACAACTTCATAAACTAAATGGTGTAAACCTCTAATACCAACATCTCCAATATACATTGATGGACGCATTCTTACATGCTCCATTCCTTCTAATGCCTGAATACTGGAAGCATCATATTCTTTTTTTATTTCTTCGCTCATTTTAAAAGTGAATTATTAAGTTTTTGGTTCATAAAAAAAACGTCTTTACATGACGAATTCTATTATCTCAAATTTACAATTTTATAAGATGATTTCAAGAGTTTTTAGCGATTTTGTTTTAAAATTATCAACATTTGTTAAAAAAGAAAAAGTGTCTTAAATCGTCTAAAAATAGTTTTATTTTAAATGTTTGTTGTTTTTAATAAGTCATTTATTTTAGAAAATTAAAAAATCTCGCAAAAGCGAGATTTTTTAATTATTAAATATGAAATTGAACCAAAAATATGGCTTATCTCATAATTTTTACATTCATTTCTTCTACTTTTTTATCAGAAAGAGGAGAAGGAGCATTAAATAATAAGTCTTCTGATGTTCCAGTTTTTGGAAAAGCCATAACTTCTCTAATAGAAGCTTTTTTCTCCAAAATCATCATTAGTCTGTCTACACCCCAAGCAATTCCTCCATGAGGAGGTGCTCCATATTGAAAGGCTTTATACATAGTTCCTACACTTTTAATCATTTCTTTTTTATTGTAACCCATATTTCTATACGTTGCTTCTAAAATTTCTGATTTGTGTGCTCTAACAGAACCACCTCCAATTTCGTATCCATTTAATATTAAATCATACTGCTGGGCAATAATGCTGCCAATTTCATCTTCATTTCCATTCATGTGTTTTTCTAAATCGTAAACTGCTGGCATAGAAAAAGGATTGTGTGTAAACGTCCATCTACCTTCATCCGTTTTTTCAAACATTGGGAAATCAACAACCCAAGCAGGTCTTAATTCTTTTGGATTAATCAATTTTAAAATACGTCCCATTTCTTGACGAACAGCATCTAGAGCTTTGTTTGCAGTTGCATAATCAGCAGCAGAAAAGAATACAATATCTCCAACTTGTGCACTGTTTGCTTTGATAATATTAGCTGCAATATCTTCACCTAAAAACTTAATAATTGGCGATTGTAAATCATTTTCATTAACGATAATGTAGGCTAAACCTCCTAAACCATGTTGTTGTGCAATTGCTGTTAAGTTTTCAATTTGACCTTTAGACATACGTTTGTTGCCTTGCTCTGCAGCAGAAACTTTAATACACTTTACAATTCCACCTTCATCAATAGGTTTGCTAAAAACCTGAAAAGAAGTTTCTTTAACAATTTCTGTAATGTCTTGCATTTCTAGACCAAAGCGTAAATCTGGTCTATCACAACCATATTTATCCATAGCTTCTTTGTAAGTGAGTATTACAAATGGATGTAAAATCCATTTTTTGCAATAGATTTTTGTAACCACTTCATTAAACATTTTGGTGTTCAATTCAATGATATCTTGCATGCTTGCATAAGCTAACTCTATATCTAACTGGGTAAATTCTGGTTGACGATCACCTCTGGAATCTTCATCTCTAAAACAACGAGCAATTTGAAAATACTTTTCAAAACCACCTACCATTAACATTTGCTTAAATTGTTGAGGTGCTTGTGGTAAGGTGTAAAAAGAACCAGCTTGTTTTCTTGTTGGGACAATAAATTCTCTTGCACCTTCATCTGTTCCTGCTGTTAAAATAGGTGTTTCAATTTCTAAGAATTCTTCTTCATCTAAAATATCACGTAATAATTTTATGACTTTATGACGATTAATAATTGCGCTGCGAACATCATCATTTCTATGATCTAAAAACTTGTATTGAAAACGAGTGGTTTCATTAGTTTTAGTAGCTCTTTTAATTTCAAAAGGTAATGTTTTAGAAAGGTTTAAAATTTCTAATTCTGATGTTTCTAATTCAATTTTACCAGTTCTTAAACTTGAGTTATAATCATCTTCTTTTCTTTGAACAATAATGCCTTTAACTGTAATTACAGTTTCTGGTTTTAGCTTTACTAATTCATCTAAATTCGGAAAAGTTTCTCTACTCAATCTAACTTGAAAAACCTCGTTATTAGAACCACGCAAATCAATAAATATTAATTCTCCATGATCACGAACGCTAGCTACCCAACCAGCTAAAGTCACTTCTTCATTAATATTCAATTCTGAAAGTTGAACAATTTTATGGCTTCTATATTGTTCTTTAATTACAATCGGTATTTTAGGTAATTCCTCTTGGTTGATGTTTGTTGGTTGATGTTTGTTGGTTGATGACTTGTTACTTCCAGCTTCATTCTTCACACTTCCAACTTTATCGACAGTAATTTGTGACAAAATCTCCTCACGAATCACTTTCCCAGAAGCACCTTTGCCAATAATTTTTATGACTTTACCAACTAGGATTCCTGCTTTTCCTTGGTTACCCTTTTTAATATCATTTACAATAGCTTCATTTTCAGAAACTACTTTAGCAACAGCGTCTTTAATTTGACTTTCTGAAATAGTGTTTTCATCAAAATACTTCTTATAGTCAAAAGTTCTGTCTTTTAAATAGCTCGTAATTCCGTTTTGAACTAAAACAGATGTAATTTTTTCTTCTTTAAATAATTGAAAAATCTCAATTAAATGGGCAATACTATGAATATTTGCATACTCATCTGCAGTAATATTATTCACTAAGGTTTTTGCCACAAAAGAAGGATCTTTAATGACATTATTAATAGCAATAAAAGTTTCTGAACGCACAGCATCTGCTGTAAAAAACTTGGCATCTTGAGGTAAAACACCTCCTTTAATTAAGATAGATTCTACTGCAAAAGGCAATGAGCTTACATCAACATCTATACTATCAACTACACTTTTAATATTCACAAAAGGTAAATCTGGTTCAGATATAAATCGATAATCTGCTTCAAACTCCTTTTTACGCATTGTTTTGGTCTGTTTTAAATCAGCGTCAAATAATACTGTAGTTTGATCTGGCCTAAACTCTTTGTTTTCTAAATAATAGTTCAGTTGTTTTTCAACTTCTTCTTTTAAAGCTTCAATCATAAACTTAAATGAGTTTAAGTTTTTGATTTCAGTTCTAGGATTTAATTGATATGAATGTTTTTTTCTAAGTGATACAGAAACATCACTTTTAAATTCTCCTTTTTCTAAATTGGCTTCAGAAATTTTTAAGTTTTGAACAATTCTCTGAATGTATTGAGCGTAAATAGATGCATCTTCTATATGACGAATACAAGGTTCTGTTACAATTTCAATTAAAGGAACTCCAGCTTTGTTAAAATCAACTAAAGACACCTTCTTTTCGTGCATCAATTTTGCAGCATCTTCTTCTATGTGAACTTGAGTTAAATTTACAGTAAACTGACTTCCATCATTTCTAAAACAAGAAACTTGACCATCAGGAATTATAGGATTATGAAACTGCGTAATTTGAATATTTTTTGGGTTGTCTGGATATTCATAATGCTTCCTATCCCAAGAAATCACTTCATTTTCGAAAGTAGATTTTACTGCTTTACCAAAATAAATTGCTTTTTTTATTGCAGCTGAATTTACAGCAGGTAAAACACCCATTTGCCCAGTGCAAACAGAACATATATTTGTGTTGGGTTTTTCAGATTCTTGATTTGCACAAGAACAAAATAGTTTTGATTTTGTGTTTAAACGAACGTGGGTTTCTAAACCAATGACTAACTCTAACTCATGCTTTTTTAAAAGCTCATTTAATTTTTCTAACTCCATTATAAAATATCCTTTAAAAAGTTAGCGAATTGTAATACTTTTTCATCATTATCTTTAGCTGCTGTAATTTGAATTCCTGTTGATGTGCCTTGTGGAGCTGTTAACGTAGGTAACTGTCCTAAACTAAAACCAACTGTATAAGCATCAGATAAATACATAGCTAATGGATCTTTTAGGCTATCTCCAATTTTAGGAGGTGTATTTGGTGTAACAGGTGATAAAATGATATCAACCTCTTTAAAGTCGTTTTCAAAATTGGCAGCAATTTGATCTCTTAAATTTAGTCCTTTTAAATAAATTTCATCAGAAAAACCTTGAGATAATACCTGATTTCCACCAACAATTCTACGTTTGGTTTCTTCAGAAAAATTCTCTGAACGTGTTATGGAATAGGTGTCTTTTAAATTTTCACCTTCAATTCGATTTCCATAATTTGTGCCATCTAATCTAGAAAGGTTAGAAGCTGTTTCTGCCATGGCTAAAGTGTAATAGGTAGAAACTAAAGTATCAGAATCAAAGAAATCTAGTTCTTTTACTTGAATTCCTTTTTCTCTTATTCTTTCTAAAGCATTTAAAAAATCTTCTTTAATTTCTGGATTTATTGCATCACTTTCTATGAAGTTTTTAAAATAACCAACAGTTTTAACTTGGTTTTTGGCAATACTACCATCAGTAATTATTTTAGATTCATAAGTAGTTTGATCTTTTATATCTCTTCCACTCATTACATTTACAACAATTCTAATGTCTTCTATTGATTTTGCAATTGGACCTACACAATCTGTTGATGAGGCATAAGCCATTAATCCAAATCTAGAAATTCTACCATAAGTAGGCTTTAATCCATAGACGTTATTATATCCTGCTGGTTGTCTGATTGAACCACCTGTGTCACCTCCAATAGAAAAAACTGTGTAGTCTTTGGCAACATTTACTGCTGAGCCACCACTAGAACCACCTCCAACTAAATTAGGGTTAATTGCATTCTTAACGGCTCCAAAAATGGTGTTTTCTGATGATGAACCATGACCAAAACTATCGCAGTTTTCTTTTACTAAAGGAATTGCACCTGCATCTAATAATTTTTGAATTGCAGTTGCTGTATATGCAGATTTATAATTTTTTAAAAGTTGAGAACTAGCTGTAGTATACGTTCCTTGAACCATATATACATCTTTAATTCCAAAAGGGATACCTTCTAATAAACCAATTGCTGCCCCAGATTCAATTTTTGCATCTACTCTTTCTGCTAATTCTAAAGCCATTTTATCTAACAAAGAATTTACAGTATTGTGTGTGTTTTCTTTTAAGGCATTTAATTTTTCTTGAATTAAAGACATACATGTAATTTCTTTACTCACCAATTGTTGATGAATTTTGTGTATTTGTGATTCCATATTTATTCCTCTATCACTCTATTTACAACTAAGTATCCTTTCTTTTCTTTTGGAAAGTTCTCTTTGATAATACTTTTTTCTAATGCTGAGCTGTTTATAACAACATCATCCCTCAAATCTTCTAAAGACACAGCACTTTTATTTAAATTGTTGAAGCTATTGTTACTTGTGTTTGCATTCTTAATAGCTTCAAATAATTTACTTACAGCTTTAGATTCTTTAGCTCCTTTAATGCTAGACAAAATGTCTACAGTCATTATTTTACTCATGTTGTACTTTTTTTAAAATGAAAAAACCTTCCAATATTTTGGAAGGTTTTTAATATATTTTAAACAATACAATTCCTTCCCTAAAAATCAGGATTATTGAAATTATTATTGTTATTGTTACGAATCATATATAATATTAATTACTGACAAATATAGATAGATTTGAGTCGTTTGCAAGTTTTTTACACATTTTATTCGATTTTTTTAAATGAAAACACCAATAATTTAAAAAATAAATTATTGGCGCTGAAATTAATTCAATAAATTCAAATTCAAACACTCATTCTGAATGTAAAATAACAAGTTTTTATACAAATATTTTACATAATGATTAATATTTGTAATAATTTGTAATAAATAAGAAACAATATTTATAAAAATGAAAGTTCGAAAACGTTTTCTTAAGCTTATAATTTTTCATTTTTAATCTTAACAAAAAACATGAAAGAATTCTTGTACAAATAAAAAAGCCTTTCTAAATTTGCTACTCAATGCAAAAACAACAAAATATATGGTGGTGGAACTCTCTTATTTAAATAAGTGAGAAAAAAACCTATATATATAAATATAATAAAAGGCTTATCTCACGATAAGCCTTTTTCAATTATAAAAAATGAAAAAAATTAATTTTAAAGCATTTTCGAAAACTAAGATTGCTGATACATTTACTCCTGTAGGATTGTATTTGAGATTTAGAGATAAATACGCAAATACATTGCTGTTAGAAAGTTCAGATTATCATAGTAAAGAAGAAAGTTTTTCTTTTATTGCCATAGAACCTGTAATTACAATTAAAGCAGAAAATCATCATTTAAGTTTTTCGCATAAAGGAATTGAGTTAGAGAATAAAGAAATAGGAAGAAATTTTAATTCAATTTTTGAAACCTATACAAATCAAATTGAATTAGATTGCCCTAATGAATTAAAATCATTTAATGGTTTGTATGGTTATACAACTTATGATTCTGTTCAGTATTTTGAAAATATTACGCTAAATGTTGAAGAAGCTCCGTCTGCAATTCCGTTAATGCAATACAGTTTTTACAGATTTATTATTGCTATCAACCATTTTAATGATGAAATGACTTTGATAGAGAATGTTGAAGAAGGTACAGAGTCTCGAATTAAAGAAATTCAAACTATTATTGATGCACAAGCCTTTAATACTCAAAAGTTTGAAATTGTTGGAGATGAAACTTCGAATGTAAAAGGAGAAGAGTTTATTGAATATGTAAAAAAAGCAAAATCACATTGTAAACGAGGAGATGTTTTTCAATTGGTGTTGTCACGTCAATTTCAACAAAAATTTAAAGGAGATGAATTTAATGTTTACAGAGCATTACGTTCAATAAATCCATCACCTTATTTGTTCTTTTTTGATTATGGTTCTTTTAAATTAATGGGCTCATCACCAGAAGCGCAGATAAAAATTCAAAAAGGCAAAGCAACTATAAATCCAATTGCAGGAACCTTCAGAAGAACTGGAGATATGGCTAAAGACATTCAGTTAGGTAAAAAATTATCAGCTGATAAAAAAGAAACAGCAGAACATGTAATGTTAGTGGATTTAGCTAGAAATGATCTAAGCAAACATGCAGATGAAGTAACTGTTGAGGTTTTTAAAGAAGTGCAATATTTTAGTCATGTTATTCATTTGGTTTCAACTGTTTCTGGTCAGTTAAAGGGTAATCCAATAGAGATTGTAGGTGATACTTTTCCTGCAGGAACTTTAAGTGGAGCTCCAAAATACAAAGCAATGCAATTAATAGATACATACGAAAATCAATCAAGAGGATTTTATGGAGGTGCTGTTGGTATTATTGGTTTAGATGGTTCTGTAAATTTGGCAATAGCTATTAGAAGTTTTGTGAGTAAAAATAAGACTTTGTATTACCAAGCAGGAGCAGGAATTGTAATACATTCAGACGAAGAAAAAGAATTACAAGAAGTTAATAATAAACTAGCAGCGTTAAAAAAAGCGTTGATTTTAGCGGAAAATATATAATTGGCTGTTTGCTTTTTGCCTTTAGCATTTTGCTAAAAGCCAAGAACCAACAGCTAAAAGAATAACTTATGAAAATATTAATTTTAGACAATTACGACTCGTTTACCTACAATTTGGTTCATATGGTAGAGAAAATTACAGGAAAATTTCCTGCAGTTTTTAGAAATGATGAAATCAGTATTCAAGATGTTGGAAATTTCGACATCATTATGTTGTCTCCAGGACCTGGTATTCCAAATGAAGCAGGAATTTTAAAAGAGGTAATAAAAACCTATGCAGGTAAAAAACCAATTTTTGGAGTGTGTTTAGGTTTACAAGCAATTACAGAAGTTTTTGGAGGTAAAATCATCAATTTAGACGATGTTTTTCATGGAGTAGCTACAGAGATGAAAATTACAGATTCATCAGCAGTTATCTTTAAAAATATTCCAGAAACTTTTATGGCTGCACGTTATCATTCTTGGTCTGCAACTGATGAAGAATTTCCAAAAGAACTAAAAGTTACAGCTAGAGATGAAGATGGTGGAATACAAGCAATAGAACATACAATATACCCAATTTCTGCTGTTCAGTTTCATCCAGAATCTATATTAACAGACGTTGGAGAACAATTGGTTACTAATTTTATAGACGCTTGTAAAGTGTCTAATGCTGAACTTGATTCAGCATCATAACAAAAGATACTGAAATAAATTCAGCATAAATGAAAGCAATTTTAAACAAATTATTTAATCATGAAAGATTGTCAAAATCAGAGGCAAAACAAGTATTAATTGAAATAGCTTCTGAGCAATACAATGATGCTCATTTAGCTTCATTTATGACGGTTTTTATGATGAGACCAATTACTGTAGATGAACTTTCTGGTTTTAGAAATGCATTAAAAGAATTGGCTATTAAAGTTGATTTTTCTGATTACAATACTATTGATATTGTTGGTACAGGAGGTGATGGAAAAAATACATTTAACATATCTACATTAACATCTTTTATAGTTGCAGGAACAGGTCAAAAAGTAGCAAAACATGGTAATTATTCTGTGTCTTCTCAGTCTGGTTCTTCAGATATGTTAGAGAGTTTTGGCTATACTTTTACAAATGATGAAAGCACTCTAAAAAAGCATTTAGATAAAGCGAATATTTGTTTTTTACATGCACCAAAATTTCATCCTGCCATGAAAGCAGTTGGACCAACAAGGAAAGCTTTAAAATTAAAAACCTTTTTTAATATGTTGGGGCCTTTGGTAAATCCGAGTTCGCCTAAAAATCATATGTTAGGCACTTTTAATTTAGAAGTGGCACGTTTGTATAATTATATCTTACAAGAGGAAAATATTAATTATGGAATCATACACGCTTTAGATGGATATGATGAGATTTCTTTAACAAGTGGTTTTAAAATATTCACAAAACAAGGAGAACAATTAATTAACCCTGAAGATTTAGGACAAAAAAGAATTCAGCAATCAGCAATTTTCGGAGGAAATAATGTAGCAAAGGCAGCAAAAATTTTTAAAACAATTTTAGATGGTGAAGGAACTGATGCTCAAAATAATGTAGTATTAACTAATGCTGCATTTGCACTTAAAATAGTGGATGAAAACAAAAGTTTTGAATTAGCATTTGAAGAGGCAAAAGATTCTCTTTTTGGTTTAAAAGCTAAAGAAACTTTACAGAAATTAATAAGTATATAAATGGCAAAAAAAAAGAACAATTTAATTTTAATTATACCAGCATTTCTATTGATGGGTGCAGCAATTGGTATACAAACTAAAACAGTTATTAAACAAACAATTGTGGGTTTAATAGTTGGAATTATTGTTTACTTTTTTTTGATTTACAGAAATAATAGAATAAATAAAAAGTCATAATATGACAATTTTAGATAAAATAATCGCATTTAAAAAGAAGGAAGTTGCAAAAATAAAAGCAGATGTACCTTTAAAAAAATTAGTAGAGAGTCCAAAATTTAAAAGAACACCAATTTCATTAAAAAAGTCTTTATTAGAAGTGGGTTCAACAGGAATTATAGCTGAATTTAAAAGACAGTCTCCTTCTAAAGGTATTATTAATGACAAAGCAACTGTAACTGATGTAACCAATGGTTATTTAGATGCAAATGTAGCAGCGCAATCTATTTTAACAGATACTTCTTTTTTTGGAGGTACTATAGCAGATTTAATGGAAGCAAGAATTGCGAATCAAATTAAACCTATATTAAGAAAAGATTTTGTGGTTGATGGATTCCAAATTGTTGAAGCAAAAGCTATTGGCGCAGATGTAATTTTATTAATTGCTTCTTGTTTAACTTCAACTGAGTTAAAAAACTATGGAAACTTAGCTAAAGATTTAGGTTTAGAAGTATTATATGAAGTTCATACTCAAGAAGATTTAGATAAGATTAATGATTTAGATAATAAAATTATAGGCATTAATAATCGAAACTTAAAAACATTTGAGGTCGATTTAGAACATTCTATAAAACTGGCAAATCAAATTCCTGATACCTGTATTAAGGTTTCTGAAAGTGGAATTTCAGATCCTAAAATTATTACAGGTTTAAAAGAGTTTGGTTTTCAAGGATTTCTAATTGGCGAAAGTTTTATGAAAGAAGAAAACCCAGGTGAAGCATGTCAAGACTTTATCAATCAAATAAGATAATATGAAACTAAAAGTTTGTGGAATGAAATTCGTAGAAAATATTCAGCAAGTTGCTGAATTAAACCCTGACTATTTGGGATTTATTTTCTATGATTCATCTAAAAGAAATTTTGAGGGTATTATTCCAGAACTTTCAACTAATATTAAGAAAACAGGAGTTTTTGTAAATGAACTACCAGAAATTTTAGTGTCTATTGTAGAAGAATATCAATTAGATGCTATTCAATTACATGGTGATGAGTCTGAAGACTATATAAAGACTGTAAGAGAACAGTTGGCATTTAGCAGATCTTCTAGAATAGAAGAAAATAATGGTAGAAAAAAAGTTAAAAAACCTAAATCTTATGACAATTTAGAGATTATAAAAGTCTTCGGAATTAAAGATGAATTTAATTTTGAGGTTTTACAACCTTATTTAGAAGTCGTAGACTATTTTTTATTTGATACTAAAGGCGAGCAGAGAGGAGGAAATGGAATTCATTTTAATTGGTCTGTTTTAACAAAATATCCATATGATAAACCCTTCTTTTTAAGTGGAGGAATTGGACCAAATGATGAAAATAAAATAAAAGAAATACTAAATTTAGATTTACCTATTTATGCACTTGATGTTAATAGTAAGTTTGAAATAGAACCAGGGCTAAAAAATACACAAAAGCTACAAAGCTTCAAGAAAAATATAGAGATATGAAATCAAAATTTCATCCAGATAAAAACGGATATTTTGGACAATTTGGAGGAGCATTTATACCAGAATTGTTATATCCAAATGTAAAAGAATTAGAGGATAATTATATTCAAATTATCGAATCAGAGGAATTCCAAAAAGAGTATAAATCGTTATTAAAAGATTATGTTGGGCGACCAAGTCCTCTATATTTTGCTAAGAGATTATCAGAAAAATATGGAGCTCATATATATTTAAAAAGAGAAGATTTAAATCATACAGGAGCACATAAAGTAAACAATACAATTGGTCAGATTTTAATTGCTCAAAAACTTGGTAAAACAAATATTATTGCAGAAACTGGTGCAGGGCAGCATGGAGTTGCAACAGCTACTGTTTGCGCTTTAATGGGTTTAGATTGTACTGTTTTTATGGGTGAAAAAGATATAGAACGTCAAGCACCTAATGTAGCAAGAATGAAAATGTTAGGAGCAAAAGTTGTTGCAGCAACTTCTGGTTCTAAAACTTTAAAAGACGCAACAAACGAGGCAATAAGATATTGGATTCAAAATCCTGAAACATTTTATTTAATTGGTTCTGTGGTGGGACCACATCCACATCCAGATATGGTTGCTCGTTTACAAGCGGTTATTTCAGAAGAAATGAAATGGCAATTGAAAGAAAAAACAGGTAAAGAAAACCCAGATACTATTATTGCTTGTGTTGGAGGAGGTAGTAATGCTGCTGGTGCATTCTATCATTATTTTGATGATGAAGAAGTAGAACTAATTGCTGTTGAAGCAGCTGGTTTAGGTGTCAATTCTGGTGAAAGTGCTGCAACTTCTCAGTTAGGAGAAGTGGGTATTATTCATGGTTCTAAAACCATTTTAATGCAAGATGATTATGGTCAAATTGTAGAGCCTTATTCTATTTCTGCAGGATTAGATTATCCTGGAGTTGGTCCTTTACATGCGTATTTGTATGAAAGTGGAAGAGCGAAGTTTATGAATGCTACAGACAAAGAAGCATTAACTGCAGCCTATGAATTAACAAAAATAGAAGGTATTATTCCAGCTTTAGAAACAGCACATGCATTAGCGGTTTTACCTAAAATGAAATTAAATAAAGATCAAGTTGTGGTCATTAATTTATCTGGTAGAGGAGATAAAGATTTAGAAACTTATATTAAACATTTAGAAGAGTAAGTTATGAATTCAGTTCAAAAATTATTTCAACAAAAAGATAAAAATCTTCTTTCAATTTATTTTACTTGTGGTTATCCAGAGCTTACTGATACTACAAAAGTAATAACTGAATTAGAGAAGAGTGGAGTAGATTTTATAGAAGTGGGTTTGCCTTATTCAGACCCTTTAGCAGATGGACCAACTATACAAGATAGTAGTCAAGTTGCTCTGAAAAACGGTGTGAATTTAGATATTGTTTTCGAGCAATTAATGACTATTAAAGAGGCCAATAAAACACCTTTAGTTTTAATGGGGTATCTAAATCAAATGTTGAAGTATGGTGAAGATAAATTTTGCCAAAAAGTTGTTGATTGTGGTATAGATACTGTTATAATTCCTGATTTACCAATGGTTGAATTTGAAAATCATTATCAACGATTATTTGACAAATACGGAATTACAAATGTTTTTTTAATAACACCTCATACATCCCAAGAAAGAATTAAAAAGATTGATAATTACACTAAGGCTTTTATATATGTAGTTGCATCTGCATCTATCACAGGTGCAAAAGGTCAAATTTCAAATCAGCAAATTGCATATTTTGAAAGAATAAAAGCTATGAATTTAAAAAGCAAATTAATTGTAGGTTTTGGTATCTCTGATAAACAAACCTTCAATACTGCTTGTGCTTATGCAAATGGAGCAATTATTGGTTCTGCTTTTATAAAGTTCTTAGGTAGTTCAAATGTAAAATCTATCAATTCATTTATTTCAAAAATAAAGAACTGATAGATTTTATATCTATTTTAAAAAGAGTAAAAATATTATTCAATAGATGTTTTAACTTCTATAACTCCTGCAGCACCTCTCATTCCATATACAGCTGTTTCAGGGCCTTTAAGTACTTTAACAGAAATGATAGTTGTAGGTACTATATTAGCAAAAGTTTCTTCGCCTACTTGTACCCCATTTAAAATGTATAATGGTGTATTATTACCATTAATAGAATTATTACCTCTAATCGTTATAATATTACCTACACTAACATTTACACCAGCTACTTTACCTCTTAAATAATCGTAAATATCTCTAAACTGTATAGCACCACCAACTTTAGTGTTTGTAGTACTTGAGACGAAATCTTTATTACCATTAACAAGATTTATAATGATATTATTTTTACCAGAATAAGCTACTTTTTTTACTCCAAAAAGAGGAGAGTATGCAGTGATTTCTTTTGGTGTTTTATCTAGTTTTACTTTAAAATATCCTGCTGAATTTGCAACTCTTTTTTGTTTTACATTGTCAATTAAAATTACAGCTCCAGGTACAGGATTATTATTTACATCTTTTACAGCTATTGTAAGTTTAATGTTTTCTTTTTCTTGAGCAGAAAACGATACTGTAAAAAATAATATTAAGATGGTTAAAAATGTATTTATTTTTTTCATAAATGTTTGATTTTGTTATTGTTATTCTTCATCAAGAATAATGCCAATTTTTTTAAATAAACACATTAAAATTAAACAATTTGTAATGTTTTTTGAATAATATTTTGTTAAAATTAAAATACTTTTTCTCCATTTAAATAGGTAGCAACTGCTTTGGTTTTTGGTATTTTATCACCATTAACTTCCATAATATTTTGATTTAAAATCACAAAATCGGCAAATTTACCAACTTCAATGCTTCCTTTTTCGTTTTCTTCGAAGTTAGAATAAGCAGCCCAAATAGTCATTCCTTTTAAAGTTTCTTCTCTTGATAATGCATTTTCCATTTGAAAACCATCTTTAGGAAAATTATCTAAATCTTTACGAATAGCTGAAGCATAAAAAGTTAAGAACGGATTTACTTGCTCTACAGGAAAATCTGTTCCTAAGGCTACTTTGCCATATTCTTTTAATAAATCTTTAAATGCATATGCGCCTTTCATTCTTTCTGCTCCAATTCTATCTTCTGCCCAATACATATCAGATGTTGCATGAGTAGGTTGTATAGAAGGTAAAATGTTGTCAAAGTTTTTAAAATCTTCTGGAGATATTATTTGAGCATGCTCAATTCTCCATCTTCTATTTTTAGCATCTTTTAAAACTTCTTTATAGGTTTTAGTTAACCAAGTATTTGCAGAATCTCCAATAGCATGTGTATTCATCTGAAATTCTGATGCAGCTATTTGTCTAGCAATCTCTTGATATCTTTCTGGGCTGTAAATTAAAGCTCCAAAATGATTATTTCTATCTGAATAAGATTCACGCATTGCAGCTCCTCTAGAGCCTAAAGCTCCATCTCCATAAACTTTAAATGAGCGTACATTTAAGTAATCTGTTTTGTAAATTCCTTTGTTAATGTAATAGTCTATTTGTTTTTGTTTATCTCCAGAAACCATTGCATAAACTCTCATTTTAAGCTGATTAGCTTTTTGCAGGCTATCTATTAACTCTATATGTTTTTGATCTAAACCAGCATCATCTACAGTGGTTAAACCGTAAGAAAAACAAATATCTTGTGCATCTAGCAAACCTTGAATCGTTTCTTGTTTTGTAGTTTCTGGAAATTTGATGAAGTCCATAGCAGCATCAATTAAAACGCCAGTCATTTCTCCATTTTTTGTAATTATTTCTCCTCCAGAAACTTTGGTGTTTTTAGTAATACTTGCTAAATCAATTGCAGCTTGATTTACTAATAAAGCATGACCATCAACTCTAGTTAATGCAACTGGAGTTTTAGGAAATAATTTATCTAATTTTTCTTTAGTAGGGAATTCTTTTACTTCCCAGTCATTTTGATCCCAACCTCTACCTTTTATAAATGCAACATTTTTTTCTTTTTGAAAAGCAACTAGTCTCTCCAAAATTTCATCATAACTTTTAGTTCCATTTAAATCAGCAGTTTGTAAACCTGTTCCAAAACGTAAAAAATGACAATGAGCATCAATTAAACCAGGAACAATAGTTTGGTTTTTAGCATCAATAATATTGTCTGAATCATATTTGTCTTGTATTTCTTTTGTTGAACCAACAGCTACGAATTTGCCTTCTTTTATAGCAAAAGCTTCAGCTTTGTCAAAAGTATTATTTACAGTATATGCATTAGCATTGATTACAATGCTATCTACTTTTTCTTTTTGACAAGAAATTAGAATTAGTAATAAGATTAAAATTGAAAATATTTTTTTCATGTTTAAGAGTTTAAATAAATTAAATACGCTCCATACATCAATACAAATTGAAATGGAATTCGAATAAATGCTAATTTTTTAGAACCAATAGCTGGTTTTGGTTTTGTGTAATCCCAAATGTGAATAAACAACAAACCAAATAGTAATATGATGATGCCTATTGCTCCTAATTTGCAATAATTATCTAAAAAAAGCGAAAAACCTAAACCAAATTCTAAGACGCCAACAACATAATTAACCATTAATTTAGGAAATCCTTTAGGTATAAAACCGTTAAAAAATTTAGGTTTTATAAAATGCATAATGCCTGCAAAACAGAAAAAAGCACCATAAATTATTTTTAAAATGAAAACAGTGGTTTCCATAACTTAAGGTTTTACAGGAGTGTCATTATACAAATACTTATCCATTAAATAAATAATACTAGCCATAGAAGCAGACCCTAATTCTAACTCACGTTTATTTACTTTGTCAAATGTATCTCTACTTGTATGATGATAATCGAAATAACGTTGAGAATCTGGTCTATAACCTACTAAAGTTACATTTTCAGCTCTTAAAGGGCTTATATCTGCACCTGAACCTCCTTTTTCTATATCATGTAATCCATAAGGAGATAGTAGTTTTTTCCAGCTTTGTAAAAGAGTAGTATTTGCAGTATTTGCATCAATAGAAAAACCTCTAGGTGTATGACCACCAGCATCAGATTCTAAACCTCCAATATGGTTTTCTTTATTCAGTTTTGCCAATTCTGCATATTTTTTTGCACCTCTAGTTCCATTTTCTTCATTCATAAAAAACACTACTCTAATTGTGTTCTTTGGCTTGATATTATTTTGTTTAAATAAATAAGCAACTTCTAAAGATTGTACAACACCTGTTCCATCATCATGAGCTCCTTCACCTAAATCCCAAGAATCTAAATGACCACCAACAACAAAAATGTTTTCTGGATTTTCAGTTCCTCTAATTTCACCTACTACATTAAAAGATGGTGCATCTGGTAAAGTTTCGCAACTTTGTTTAAAATAGAACTTTAAATTAGGATTTACTTTTAAATCTTTGCTTAAATTCTCTGCAGCTAAACTACTAATTGCTGCTGCAGGAATGTGTTTTTCTGTTGGTAAATCTCCATAACTCATGGTTCCTGTGTGAGGAAAATCGTCAATAGAATTCGTCATAGAACGCACAATAACTCCTTTAGCACCAAACTCACCACAAACAGCTGCTCCTCTTACTCTTTGGTCTACACAACCACCATAAGCTTTAAAAGTGTGAATTAAAGTGTTATCAAAAGGACGATTAAAAAATACAATTTTACCTTTCATTTTGTTACCTAAAGCTTTGGCTTCTTCTAAGCTTTTTACTTCAATAACTTCTGCTAAGACACCTTCTTTTGGTGTAGCTACAGAAAAACCTAAAGCACAAATAGCCACATTTTTTTGTTGTCCATTTGTAGTATAAGTTGCTACTTCTTTTTCTCCTCTAACCCAATGAGGAACCATAACAGGTTGAAGCCAAACAGAATCTAAACCAACTTCTTTCATTACTTTTTCTCCCCATTCAACAGCTTTTTGAGCTTCTGGAGAACCAGATAATCTACCTCCAACATTTTGAGTTAAATCTCTTATCCATTCATAAGATTTACCTTCTGTTAATGCAGAATTAAATATTGTTTTAATTTGAGAAGAATCTATTTTTTCTTCTGTAGATAACGTATTAGATACAGTTTGTTTTTCTGCAGTTTGCTGACAAGAGAAAAGTAAAAAAGTAAAGCTAAAAAGAGTTAAAATTTTTTTCATTGAGTAGTTCGTTTTTTAAAAACATAAAACTACAAAAATGAAACGAGAAACTTATTTTATTTGGAAATGAATATGATCATCATGTCTTACTGCTTTACAACCTTGAAATCTTATTTTTGAATTAAGTAAATTTAGTCTTTTTTTTAAATGAGGTTCTATAAAAAGCTTACTAACATCTTTATTTTTTAAAATTATTTCAATAAGTTTTTTTGTTCCTTTTTCTGAAAACAGTAAATTTTTATTGATTTTACCAAAAGTTAAGTATTTTGTGAAATCATATTGCCAAAAACCTTTTTTTAAACAACTTTTAGTTTGACTTTTTTCTGTTGTTTTTGGGTTTTCAAAAACACCATAACCACTTCTTGAAGTTTTTAAATTTGTAAAACTTCCATTTTTATTTTCATAAATAAAAGATAAATCTATCTTTTTTCCATCATTATGACTTAAATGAGGTAATAAAGGGAATCCATCAAAAAAAGGAAAGTTAGCATCTAAATAAATTATCTTAATAGAAGGGAATTCTTTTTTAAACTTTTTTGAAACATCTATTAGTGTATTATTTAATTCAGGAACTACATAGTTTCTGTTACAAAGTATAGTTAAAAAGTTGTGAGATTCAATTACATTATTATCATTAATTTTTATTCTTCCAAAATAAGTTGCTACAATTGGAACTATTAAAAAAGTTGAAATTGAATAAATTATTATGAAAGCAAAAAGTCTTTTAAATCTATAAAGTTTCTTGTTATTTTTTATTAATAATATTGAGAATAAATATACTACACCTCCAATTTGAGTTATAATTGTTAATATAATTATTAATGTTAGATGTAGAATTAATTTTATCAAAAATCAAACTTATAAGTTAACCCTCCTAGAATTTGAAATCCTTGAACATTAAAGTTTGCAAAGCGATCATAACTATTATTTAAAATATTATTTACTCTTAGAAATGCTGAGAATTTATCGTTAAAATGATATCCTCCATTTATATTGATATCTACAAATGCGTCTAGAGTTTGTGTACCATTACTTATGGTTGGGTAAATACTTGTATAAACTACATCTTTTCTTGGGCCAACATAAAATATATTGGTTGATGCAAACCATTTTGTGTTTTTATATTCAGCAGTAATAGATCCTTGTGTGTTAGGTAAATTCCAAGCCTCTAATTGATTTGTAGTTGTGTAATTTTGGTATTCAAAATCAGCTTTAATAGAGATTCTTTTTGTAAACTCATATTCTAATTCTGCTAAAATTGAAGTTGTTTTAACATCATCATAAACTACATCAAAAGAGTTACCATATTCGTATCCTAATAATGTATTTCCGTTTAAAGAAGTATTTATACCATCAGATTTTGAGTTATTTTTAATAAAAAGAGGCTTGTCTTCTTCATCTTTAATTCTTGCTGAAATATTAAAAGTTAAATCGTTATTTATAATTCCATTAAATCCTAAAAAAGCATTATATTTTTCTGAAGTTTGTGTGATTAAAAGTGTTGGGGAAACAAAAGGATTATCTTCTGTAAAGCTTCTAAATGTATTAGTTTGTAGGCCTCCTTTAGCACCTGTGTAAATATTAAATTTACCTTTTGCTAACTCTTTTTGAAGAAATACATCTGGATAAATTAAAAAATTGTTGATTTTATTTTCAGTATCAAAAGAAGCAAAAAACTTAGTGCCTAATTTTAAAGAAAAACCACTAAATGTTGTTTTGTATTCTGGGTTTACACTTGCTGTAAATAGACTGTAATTTACTCTGTTTTGGTTTGCGTAATCTCTTTCAAAACTTCCACTTAAATATTCTAAATTAGTGTTTAGGGTTAGATTTTTTAAACTTCTACTTATAAAATCAATAGGTAAATCAAATATGGTGTTTAAATTAAAAAAGAATTCTCTACTTTTAAAATTATCTGAAAAATGAGAAGCATTTAATGTGCTTTTATCTATATACGAATCTAAAAAATCTATTTCTCCAGAGGCTTTTAAATATGTGTAAATCTGTTTTTCTTCTATACTGTTTAGCGTTGAAGTAATAAAGTTAGTATTAGATAAACCATACCAATTATAAGAGTCTAAAGCAGTTTCTACATTTATCTTCCAATCAAAATAACGTTCTTCTTTTTTGTAAAATGCATTCGCAAAAAAGTTAGAAAAATTACTATCTAATAAGGTGTTTTCAATATTGTCTAAAGAAGAATTGTATTTTGCATGAAGTCCAAATTGATCTTCAAAACGAGTATTGCTATGCAAATATAGTTCTGCATATGGAGAGTTGTAATTACCATAACCTAATGCAAGATAATTATTATAAATACGTTCTTTAATACCTACATCTATACCTTTTACAACACCACTTTTTGGTACAAATGTAGATGCAACAGGTGCAGAAAATATAGTATATTTTAAAGGTTTCTTTTTATTTCTTTCTGATATTTGAATAGTAGGGTTTTTATTAATTTTATTTGCGTCAGCAATTTTTGGATTGTATTTACTTACAACCTCAACAACTTCTGTTTTTACTGTATCTACTTTTTTTGTAGGTGGGTTTTGTGAAAATTGTTTACAAACAAAAAATAGTGTAAATAGTACAACTAAGCCTTTTTTCATGATTGTTTAGTTTTTTGGTGTTACAGAATTATTAGTTTTGGCTTCGTTGGTTTTTATTAAGTCTAGTTCAGCTTGAGCTTCTTTTACAATATCTTTAAACTGAGGAAAGTTTTTAATTACATTTTCTAAAATAAAGGTAGCTTGATATGCATCTTTTAAATTGTAATAATTTTTACCCATCACTACATAACTTTTTACACCCCAGTATTTGTAATTAGAGTAATCTGCAATTAATTGCTGAATTACTTTATTAGAACCTTCATAATCTTTTTCTATACTTTTAAAATATGCATTGTAGAATAATGTTTCAGCTTTTAGTTCTCCAGTAGCAATACTTTCTAAATTTTCGTAATATTCTTTTGAAGTAGAAAAATCTTCTGTAATAAAACTTATTCTAGCAATTATTTTTTTGGCATCAAACTCTAAATCTTCACTTAGTTTTTTAGTAGATAAAACTTTTTTTGCATAATCTAAGGCTAATTTGTTTTCTTCTGTTTTAGCATAAGATTTCATTAAATTACTTTTTGCAAAAAGCAGATTTTCTGTAGCATAAGCTTCTTTTTCTAATTCTATTAAAACAGGAATTGCACTATTGTAATCTTCTTTTTCTAAGTAAATCTGAGAAGTTTTTGCTAGTGCATCTTCTCTAAATTCACTTATTCCAGCTTCTAAAACTTTATTATATTTTTTTAGAGCATCATCATATAGTTTTTCTTTAAAAAGAACATCAGCTAAATAATAAGTAGCTTTTAAACTGTTTTTACCTTTTGGAAAACTTCGTAAATATTTTTTTAAGCTTAAGATTGTTGCATTTGTTTTTCCTTCAAAATATCTTTTTTCAGCAATAGAGAAAGAAGTATTTTCTAACTCATTATCAGACACTTCAACAAAACTTAAAGTTTTAGTCCAAGCTACATAATCGTCTAAACGATCTTCATCTACATATATATTTTTTGCGTTTCTAACTGCTTGAAGTGCGTCTGAAGAATTAGGGAATTTTGTTGCTGCTAATTTAAATTTATTTAAAGCTTGTTTGTTTTGGTTATCATTGTAATACAGCAGTCCTTGACGAACTAAAGCTTTTGATAAAAAATTACTATTTGGGTATTTATTAAACAATCTATCATAAGCTTGATGAGCTTTTGTATTATCTTTTATTTTTGTGTAAGTACTTGCTAATTGATAAAGAGCATCATCTTTTAATGAGGAAATTTGATAGTTATTAATCACTTTTTTTAATGCATCAATTTTTGCATTATCATCATTCATAAATCCATAACTCATCCCAATTTGATATTGTGCATAATCTGCTTGAGAAGCTTCGTTACTAATAACATTTTGATAAGCGTTTATAGCACTTTTATATTCTCTGTTGGCATAATAGCTATCACCTAATCTTACAAAAGCATCATATTTAACTTCTTCTTGTATACCTGTATTTTTAGTTGCTTTATTAAATGATGCAGAAGCTTTATCATATTCTTCTAACTTAAAATAAGCATAGCCAACATTATAATCAATTAAAGGAAATGAATTATCTTTTACTAACCTCTTTAATTGGTTAAATTTAAATAAAGCATCTTGATAGTTTTCTAATCTATACAAAGTCTCAGCTTCCCAATATTTTGCTTTGTCACTTATATTTTTAATGCCAGATGCAGTACTTTTATTAAAGTAAGGTAATGCTTCTGCTATTTTTTTTTCATTAAATAATTGAATACCCCTGTATAAAGAAACTTCTAAAGAAAGTGCATAGTTATCTTTTGTATTCTTCTTTTTTAAATAATTTAAAGCTCCTTCATAATTTTTATCATGAATATAAGATGAAACTACCAATTCATTAATTTCTTTGTAAGCTTTAGAGTTTGGGTAGTTCTTTAAGTAATCTTGTAAAACATCAGCAACATCTTTGTAAGGATTACCAGATTCATAACTTAATTTAGCATAATTTAAAGCTGCATCTTCTTTAATTTGAAGATTAAAATTCATTTCGCTTGCTGCTTTAAATGCATTTAAAGCTTCATTTTTTTTATCTGTATTTAAATAACATTCTGCTAAATGATAGTAGGCGTTTTGTGATACTGCATTTTTTTTATCGATAATTCTGTTAAAAAATCTTATAGCATTTTCAAAATCATTTTGTTTGTAATAGGCATAACCAACTTGATAATAATCTGTGTTATTCCATTTACCCATTTTACCTTTATATTCAAGTAAATAAGGTATAGCTTCATCATATTTTTTTAAATTAAAATAGCTTTCACCAATAATTTTGGAAATTTCTGAAGCTTCTTTTCTTTTAGCATCTTTTAGTAATTCTTTTCCAACTTCTATACATCTGTCAAACTTACCAGCTTTAAAACTGATATCTAATAAGTAGTAAGAAATTTCAGCTTTATAAGATTCGTTATCAGCAATTTCTTTTAACGTTGACTCTGCAATGCCATAATCTTCTAATTTATAAGCAATAAAACCATAATAATAACGAGAATCATTACCATATTTAGCATCATTAATTAAAGGTAAAAATTTATCTTTTGCTAATGCTAATTTATTGGCAACTAATAAACCATAACCCATTTTAAAATTAAGTTCTTTTTGATTTTCTTTAGATATCAAATCCATATTTACTTTTTGATACCACTTTAAAGCATGTGCAGCTTTTTTATTTGAAAAATAATAGTTGCCTACATTAAAATAAGCTTTATTTTTTTTACTACTAGCTGGGTTTTCTTCAACAAAACGTAATACTTTTTTATCAGCATCAGTTTGATTTAGTTTTATAGCACACATAGCATCAAAATAAGATGCATCTGAATGTAATGATGTGTTTTTATCAGCATCCTGAAGCACTTTTTCGAAGGTTTTTTGTGCAGCAGCATAAGATTTATTATTGTATAATTTTAATGCACTATTAAATTCAGAATTAGTATTTACATCAATATTAGATTGTTGAGCTTTTACATAAAAAGCTGACATAAAAATAATTAAAACTAATAACTTTCTTTTTATAGAAATGGGTTTCATACAATTGATTTTGTGCTCATAGCTAGTAACGAAATTTTTTAGCGATTGTTGGATGTAAATAAAAAAAACTAAAAATTAGTATATCAAAATTAATAATAATCTTGTTTTATTGTTGAAAAATGAAACGAAAATTTTAAGTTTGTGAAAACTACTTTTTTTATGGAAAATTCAGTTTTACATCTAGAGAACGCAGATATTTATCAAAGAGATAATTTAGTTTTATCTAAAGTAAATTTAAAGATAGATACTGGAGATTTTTACTACTTGATTGGAAAAACAGGGAGTGGAAAAAGTAGTCTTATGAAAACACTTTATGGTGATTTACGTTTGCAAAGGGGTACAGGAACTATTGTTGGTTTTGATTTAAAAAAAATAAAAGAAAAAGACATCCCTTTTTTAAGAAGAAAAATCGGGATTGTATTTCAAGATTTTAAATTGTTAAATGATAGAAACGTTTTTGATAACTTAGAATTTGTTTTAAAAGCTACAGGTTGGAAAAACAAAGAAGAACGTAAAGCAAAAATTAACGAAGTTTTAGAAAAAGTAGGTATGCAAAAGCAGTACTACAAAAAAACTTTTGAACTTTCTGGAGGTGAGCAACAAAGAGTCGCAATTGCAAGGGCTTTGTTAAACGATCCTGAGTTAATTTTAGCTGATGAGCCTACAGGAAATTTAGATCCGAAAACTTCTTTAGAAGTTATGCATTTACTGAATGAAATTCATAAAAGTGGGAAAACTATTTTAATGGCAACTCATGATTATCAACTTATCGTAAAATTTAAGCACAAAACAATTAAAGTTGAAGCTGGTGAGTTGTTTGAAGTTGCACAACAAGCAAAGGTATAATGCTTTCTGTACTTATTCCTATCTACAACTATAATGCTTTACCATTAGTAGAGTTACTTCAAAAACAACTTATAAAAGAACAAATTACTTTTGAAATAATTTGTCTAGATGATGCTTCAAATTCTAGTCTTAATCCAATTAATGATAAAATAAATCTGCTTGAAAATTGTAGTTTCTCAGTATTAATTGATAATTTAGGAAGAAGTGCTATTCGAAATTTACTTGCAAAAAAAGCAAAATATAGTTGGTTACTCTTTTTAGACGGAGATGTATTACCTGTAAATAAAAACTTTATAAAAACCTATATAGACGAAACTAAAAAAAGTAGGTTTACTGTTTTTTGTGGTGGAATTAAATATGAAAGAAACCCAAAAACTAAAGGATTATTACATGTAAAACATGGCTTAAAAAATGAAGAAATATCAGCAAGGTTAAGAAATAAAAAACCTTATAAATACTTTTTTACTTCTAATTTTTTGATTGATAAAGGTATTTTTAAAACCATTAAATTTGAAGAAAAATTGACTAAATATGGTAGAGAAGATTTTTTGTTTGCACTTGCATTAAAAAATGAAAACTTTAAAATTCATCATATTTCTAATGAAATTTATCATCTTGGTTTAGAAAGTGATGAAAGCTTTGTTGCCAAAACAAAACAAGCTATGAAAAACTTATATTTTCTAAAGCAAGAAAAATTAATTTCATCTAATGAAACCATTTTATTAAAAATTTTAAAGCTTTTACAAACTATAAGAATTTCAAACTTTATTGGAAAATTGAATCCTTATTTTGAAGATAAAGCAATTAGAAAGAAATCTTTATTTTATCTTAACTGCTTAAAAGTCTCATATTTGTGCCACTTAAAAGCGAATAGTGAAATCTAGAAAAGACATAGCAAATTTAATTTTCGATAGAATTAATACTAATAAAGAGGATTTAAAAAATCAATTTAAAGCCTCAAAAAAAGAGATTGGATTTTTCTTTTTAGATGATTTATTACCTAAAGAATTTGCACTTGAGATTTATAAAAAATTCCCAAGAATAGAAGAGACTGTAAAAAGAAACAGTTATAGAGAGTTAAAGCATACAGCTTATCAAATGGATAAATATGATGCTTTATTAGAAGAAGTTATTTATGCTTTTCAAGACATTAGAATTGTAAAATTAGTAGGAGAGATATGTGAAATCGAAGAAATTTCTGCTGATGAAAAATTATATGCAGGAGGTTTGTCTTTAATGGGTAAAGAAAATTTTTTAAATCCTCATTTAGATAATTCTCATGATAAAGATAGAGATAGATGGCGAGTTTTAAATTTGTTGTATTATGTTACTCCAAATTGGGAGTTAGAAAATGGTGGAAATTTAGAGATTTGGCCAAAAGGTATTAAAGATAAACAGACAACAATTGAAAGTAAATTTAATAGATTAGTTGTTATGGCTACTCATCAAAAATCATGGCATTCAGTTAGTAAAGTAGAAGTTGATGCTATAAGATGTTGTGTGTCTAATTATTACTTTTCTTCAACACCATTGTTAAATTCAGATACTTTTCATGTAACTACCTTTAGAGGAAGGCCTTCAGAAAAAATTAAAGATTTTGTACTACAAATTGATAACAGAATCAGGCAATCTTTAAGAGTTTTATTTAAAAAAGGAGTTAGAGAAAACCCACATCAATACAAAAAATAGTTAAGAAAGATTATTGAATATTGATAATAACTCTTGTTCTTGATTTTCCCAAATTAATTCTTTTCTCGCTTTTTCTAAAACTATACTATAATCCTTTTCTGACATAGATTCAATTTGCTTAGCAATACTTTTAGGATTTCTATCCATTAAAATCTCACCAACTTTATAATATTTTATAATTTGTTTCATTTCTGGTAAATTAGAAACTAAAATGGGTACTTCTGCTTGTATATAATCAAATATTTTATTGGGTAGTGCATATCTGTAATTTAATCCTAAGTCTTCTTCAAAGCTAATACCTAAACTAGCAAGTGGAGTTAATTTGTGAAGTTCTTTAGGTTCAATTCTTCCTAAAAATTTCACTTTTGCTTGTAAACTTTTCAATTCAACTAAATTTTGTAATTCTTTAGTTAAATCTCCAGAACCAATAATTACTAATAAATAGTTATTAAGAAACTTCATAGATTCTATCATTAATTCTAATCCTCTCCCTAGATTTATAGCTCCTTGATAAATAATAATTTTTTTACCTTGAGTATTAAAAGGAAATTTACCTAAATCAATAGTTTTTAAATTTGGTAAATTTTTAATCGTATTAAAATTCGTGTTGTACTTTTCTTTATAATATCTAGCTATACTATCGCAAACTGTATAGTTGTTTTTTAATTTTGGTAAAATGTTACTTTCTAAAAATGTCCAAATTTTCTTTACTAAAGGTCTTTTTACTAACTCAGGAACTTCAGGAAACAACTCATGACTATCGTAAACTAATTTTTTGTTTTGAAGCTTACTTACTAAGTAATTTGGTAATAAAGTGTCTAAGTCATTAGATAATAATATATCTTTCTTAGAAAAAAGTAACAAACAAAAAAGACGAATGTTATATTCAGCATAAAATAAAAACCCATAGTTAAAAAATAGTTTAAAGCGTTTGGTTTTATAAGCTCTATTTAAGGGCTTACTATTTTTTAAAAGTCTACCAACAAGTAAAATGTTGAATCCATTTTTAACTAAGGTGCTACATACCTTTTCAACTCTTTGGTCTGTTGATAAATCATTAGTTACAGAAACTATAATTCTTTGCAATTTCTATCTTCTTTAAATGCAATATAAAAATAAAAAACCCACTCCTTAGTAAGAAGTGGGAAAATTGCTATGAAAAAGAAAGATAAGAATGTTCTTATCTATTTATAAGAACGTATTTTATATCGAAAACTTACATGCTTGACTATATTTTACATATATTTTTGATATTTTTAGAATAGTAGATAAATGCTTTAATAGGTTGATAATTAAATAATTGTTAAAATTTATAATACACATCTAAAAATGTTTAATAAAAACATATATTTGTTAGACAAAATTTAACCAAATGAAATCACTTATCAAAAAAACGCTACTTTCTATTTTTATAATATTTATATCAATAAATTTTTACGGTCAGAGTTTCCAAGGAAAAGCTGTGTATAAGTCTAAAACTAAAATGGAGCTTGGAAATTGGGGAGCAAGAATGAGCGAAGGTCAAAAAAAACAAATAGCTGCTAGATTAAAAAATAGATTAGAAAAAACATACATTTTAACTTTTAACATGCAAGAAGCAATGTTTTTAGAAGATGAGAAAATCGATGCTATTTCTGGTGCAACAGATTCTTGGGGAAGTTATTTTTCTAGAGGAGATCAATATAAAAATGTAAAAGAAAATAAATTAATTCAAGCTCAAGAATTTTATGGTAAACGTTTTATAGTAAAAGACGATTTATATAAAATAAATTGGGAAATGGGCACAGAAACCAAAAAAATTGGTCAATATACTTGCTACAAAGCAAAGGCTTTTGTTCCAAAAAATGAATTAGAATGGTATAATTTTTCTTGGAGTGATTTAAGAAATACAGACAAAAAGCCAGAAGAAAATTTAGAAATTGTTGAAGCTTGGTATACACCACAAATTCCAGTTTCTCAAGGGCCAGCAGAATTCTGGGGTTTACCAGGTTTAATCTTAGAAGTAAGTTCTGGTGGAACCACATTATTATGTACTGAAATTGAAATTAATAACAAGCAACAAGTTGCTATAGAAGCACCAACAAAAGGAACAGAAATTACTAAAAATGATTATGCATCAACTGTAAAGAAAAAGATGATGGAGATGAGAACAAACAGAATGGGTAGATCTAGAAGAAGTAGATAATTCATTTTTAAATATTAAAAAAAAAATCCGTAACTAAATAGTTACGGATTTTTTTTTGTGGAGACGCCGAGAATCGAACTCGGGTCCAAACAAGCAGCCAATAAGCTTTCTACATATTTAGTTCTTACTTAGTTTTCGTTGTAAAGATGATTAAGAACAACCTACTTTACACTTAACTTCTTAAATTTCAAAAACCTAACGAAGTAATAGGTTTTCTATGTTTACTTTTACGATGCCCAAAAATGAAACGCCGTAAACCAAGGCTTTTCGTGGACATAAAGCTTGCTCACCTAGTGAGCCGAGGCTTAATCTTACTATAATTCAGATTAGGCAGCTAAAGCGTAGTTATCTTCGCCGTTTATAATTTTGAAATAAGTTTTACAAGTATCATTTCACTCCTTGATATGCTTACCAATTCACTGACCTTGCTGTCAAAACCAGTCGTCCCCAAATTGTCAAAGAACATTTTTACTATAAAAATGTGGATTGCAAAAGTATAAAAAATACTGTTGTCTATCCTTAGAAAATCTAATATCTTAGAGCAAAATTTATACCAAATGGTATAAGTTTGTATTCAGAATTTTATAAATAACATCAAATGAAGTTTGGCATCATCAAAGAACGTAAAAATCCACCTGATAGAAGAGTTGTTTTCTCTCCTAAAAAACTTAGAGAATTACAAGAAAAATTTCCAACTGCTAAAATTGAAGTAGAAAGTTCAGATATTCGAGTTTTTACAGATGAAGAATATACAAAAGAGAATATTCAAGTTTCTAAAGATATGACTGTTTGTGATGTTCTTTTAGGTGTAAAGGAAGTACCTGTAGATACTTTAATACCAAATAAAAAATATTTTTTTTTTAGTCACACTATTAAAAAGCAACCTTATAATAGAAATTTACTAAAAGCAATTTTAGACAAAAACATAGAGTTGTACGATCATGAAACCATTACCAAAGAAAACGGAATGCGTTTAATTGGTTTTGGTAGATATGCTGGTATTGTTGGTGCATATAATGGCTTTAGAGCTATTGGGTTAACTACTAAATCTTTTCAATTACCTAAAGCAGAAACTTTAGATAGTAAAAAAGAATTAATTGAGGAGTTACAAAAAATTAAACTAAGTAATAAGTTTAAAATATTACTTACAGGAAATGGTAAAGTAGCTTATGGAGCAAAAGAAATGTTAGATGCAATGAACATAAAACAAGTTTCTGTAGATGAGTATCTATCTAAAACTTTTAACGAAGTTGTGTATTGCATGATAGATGTTTTAGATTATAACAAACGAAAAGATGGACAAATAATAGACAATTTAGACTTTTATAATCATCCAGAAGCTTATGAATCTAATTTTATGCGTTTTGCAGAAGTTACAGACTTTTTTATTGCTGGGCACTTTTTTGGAGATGGCTCTCCTTATTTATTTACTAGAGAAGATGCTAAAAAACAAAATTTTAAAATAAAATATGTTGCAGATATTTCTTGTGATATAGATGGCCCAGTTGCTTCTACAATAAGACCATCAACCATAGCAGATCCTATTTATGGGTATCATCCTAAAAAAGAGAAAGAAGTAAATTACACAGATAAAGACGCAATTGTTGTAATGGCTGTAGATAATTTACCATGTGAATTACCAAAAGATGCTAGTGAAGGATTTGGAGAAATGTTTTTAGAAAATGTTATTCCTGCTTTTTTTAATAATGATAAAGATGGTGTTTTAGCTCGTGCAAAAATGACAGAGAATGGTAAGCTTACAGACCGTTTTTCGTATCTTCAAGATTATATAGATGGTAAAGAATAGATTTCTATATAATTCTTAAAAATTTGAAATTTGAACCTTCAAAATCATCAATTTCTTCTTGACTTAGTAAAAGCAAAAATGCCTTTTGGTAAATATAAAAATGTCTTTTTAGTAGATATACCAGAAGCCTATTTTGTTTGGTTTAAAAATTAGGGTTTTCCTCCTGGAAAATTAGGTCAACAAATGGCATCAATGTATGAGATTAAATTAAATGGATTAGAAGAAATAATTAGAAATATTAAGTAATATTTTAATCACTTTTTACAAAACCAATAAAAATCTTTTACATTTACTTAATTTTAAATTAGTGAATTAATGGTTTTAAGGTATGTCTATTTTGGAATTTCTATTGTAGGAATATTTATATTCTTTTTTCTTTTAAAAAGATTTTTTAGATGGTTGCAATCTAAAGCAGATAAAATAGATAGAAATGTATTATTTAAGAAGAAAGAAGTAGCTAAGCTTTTTAAATTTATTACTCCAAGAAGAGAAAAGCATATCATAAAGTTTGCAATTCGTATTTTAAGGATATCAATCAGTCTTTTTTTCTTAATTATTTATTTGCCTTTTGTTTTTAAATTTTTACCTGAAACAAAAGAATACGCAGATAAAGTTTTAGAGTATGTTATGAAACCTGTTTATTTTTTAATTGATGGGTTCTTAGAATTTTTACCAGGATTTTTCTTTATAATCGTTATTGTTTTTATAACTAAATATCTACTAAAATTTTTAAAATATTTAACTGGTGAGTTAGAGAGAGAAGCAGTTAGATTAGATGGATTTCATGCAGATTGGGCAAAACCAACTTTTAATTTAGTAAGAATTGTAGTTATTGCATTTGCAGCTATTATATGTTTTCCATACATACCTGGTTCTGGATCAGATGCTTTTAAAGGGGTTTCAATATTTTTTGGAGTATTATTTTCTTTAGGTTCTACATCAGCAATTTCTAATATTGTTGCAGGTATTGTAATTACGTATATGAGACCTTTTAAACTTGGTGATAGAGTAGAAATAGGAGATACAGTTGGTGATGTAACAGAAAGAAGTTTATTAGTAACAAGGGTAAGAACTATTAAAAATTTAGATGTAACAGTGCCAAATTCTACAATATTGGGTAATCATATCATAAATTTTAGTAAAAATGCAGCAGAAGAGGTAGGTATAATTTTACATACATCTGTTACTATAGGGTATGATGTGCCAAGTGGAGATGTTATAAAAGCACTGATTAAAGGAGCAAAAAGTACAGATATGATTTTGCAAAAACCAGAGCCATTTGTATTAGTAAAAAGTTTAGATGATTTCTATATTAACTACGAAATAAACTGCCATACAAAGACTCCAGAAAAATCAGCTATAATCTATTCATTATTGCATGAGAATATAAAAAATGAGATGCATAATTCTGGTATAGAAATTCTTTCTCCTCATTATAATGCAGTTAGAGATGGTAATTCATTAACAGTTCCACCAGAAAATATACCAAAAGACTATAAAAAAACAGGTTTTAAAATTGGAGATTAATGTTTTACAACAACTCCAAAAGTAATATGCGCAATTCCTAAAATAAATAATGAAGAATACCAATAGCTAGGGATAACAATACACAAGGCTGCCAACAAAACACTTACTAAAGAAATAATTAAAATATTTTTTCTTGATTTATGCTTCATAAAAAACAAGAATATTCCATATAATATTAAAAAAGATGGTGTTATAAAATCTACATAGCCTAAATTCTTTAAACTAATAATAATAGTAAAAGTTGAAACTAAAAAAATGATATAAACTAATAAAGCCTTTTTAGTTTTACTATTAAATATTTTATGTTGAAATCGTCTAGAAGCTCTTCTGGCTTTAAAATATAAAGCCATTGAAGAAAATAAGAAAGTTAAAATTAGTATTAAAATTACAGCAATTTCTATTATTTCTACAGACAACATTCCAGCTGGGTTATCATCTATTAAAAAACCAGTTAAGATATTTTTAATCAAATAAGCAGCAATTAAAATATAGATGCCTATTTGAATACTGGCAAATCCTTTTAAACAAAAATTGACTTCGAAATTATCGTGTTTACTCATATTTTTTTTAACTTTCGTAAATATACAAAAAATGAAACCTGCTGAAGAATACATTTTAAGTCAACCAGAACCTTTTAGATCTATATTACTTCATTTACAAATTTTAATTGAAACTTCTTTTCCTGAGGTAGAGCTTCAATTTAAATGGAAAATTCCTTTTTATTATTTAGATAACAAGCCTTTTTGTTATTTAAATCCTTCTAAAAAAAAAAGTTTTGTAGATGTTGCTTTTTGGGTTTCTGCACATCTAACTAAATATAATGAATACTTAGTTTCAGAAAACAGAAAAGTTGTAAAATCGTTAAGATACTTTAAGTTAGAAGATATTAATGAAGAGGTTTTACTTTCAGTTTTAGATGAAGCTCATCAATTAAAAGAAAAAGGTTTTTACAAAAGAGATTAGCTTTAATAAACAAGCTTAAATTGAACTGCATTTCTGTTTTTAATAAAAAATATTAAAGTTGTTTTTCTTTTTGGATTTGCAATACTAACTATTGATTTTTCACCTTTCTTTATGATTTCAGCTTTTTTTAAGTACTTCTCTCCAGAAAGTAAATAATACAAAGATTCGTTTAAGCCTATAAATTCAAACTCTAAATTCGCTTTATTTCTAATGTTGATAATACCATTGATAGGATTTTTCAATTCAATACCAGAGCTTAAAAACGTATTATTATATATAGGTTGATTGTAGAATTCTTCTTTAGTCATTCTACCAAAACGTAAAACCCAAATAGTCTCTTCTGGAAAGTGTGTTTTAAAAATTTTCTCTTTAGGTATATTATAATAATAATTATCAAACTCTTTAACCCATTTTCTATTTAGCTCATAACCAGCAGCCCAAGTTGCATCTAAAATAATCCATTCATTATTTAGTTTTACAGCATTCCAAGCATGGTTAGTATTATGTCTAATTTCACCAATTTCATTGGCATTATTTCTTACATAACCCTTAATTACAGTGCTTTCTATCTGTAATAAATCGTATATTTTTTTTAGAGATTGTGCATACTCTTCACAAACACCTTTTTTAGAGATAAAAGTTTTAATAACTAAATTATCTATAAGGGTCTGTAATTTTTGTTTTTTATCTTCTTCAGAAGAATAATAAAAACTGTATCGTCTTTGAGTTGGCTTATAATACTCTTTTAAATTATACCTAATATTAGTAGCAATCCAATAAAATGAAGCTCTAATTTTATCAGAGTCAGAAGTAAAATCAGCACTAATTTTATTTGCTAAATCTTCTACTTTAGAAAATTTTGGGTATGCTTTTACAATGCTATCAACTTTACTAAAGTCTTGAGAGTAAGAGTTTAAAGTTATAGTAAGAAATAAAAATAAAAGTTGTTTCATAATATGTAAATAAACAACTTTTATGCCTAAAAATTGTGGTTATAAATTATTTACAGTTTTTCTTATAGTTACTAAGTTGGTAAGTAACTTTTCTAAATTATCTAAATGTAACATATTAGCACCATCACTTTTTGCATTAGCAGGGTCAAAGTGAGTTTCTATAAATAAACCATCTACATTATTTACAACTCCAGCTCTAGCAATAGTTTCTATCATTTCTGGTCTACCTCCTGTAACACCAACTGTTTGGTTTGGTTGTTGTAAAGAGTGAGTAACATCTAAAATTGTAGGGGCAAATTCACGCATTTCTGGTATTCCTCTAAAATCTACAATCATATCTTGATAACCAAACATGGTTCCTCTATCTGTAATCCAAGCTTTATTAGAGCCAGCATCTTTTACTTTTTGTACAGCATGTTTCATGGCACCTGGACTCATAAATTGTCCTTTTTTTAAGTTAACAACTTTACCTGTTTTTGCAGCTGCTACTACCAAGTCTGTTTGTCTTACTAAAAAAGCAGGTATTTGTAACACATCTACATAGGCTGCAGCTTTAGCAGCATCAGAAACTTCATGAATATCTGTTACTGTAGGTACATTAAAAGTTTCAGAAACTTTACGCAATATTTTTAAAGCTTTTTCATCACCAATTCCTGTAAAACTATCAATTCTACTTCTGTTTGCTTTTTTAAAACTTCCTTTAAATATATAAGGAATCTCTAATTTATCAGTAATAGAAATCACTTTTTCAGCTATTCTTAAAGCCATTTCTTCACCTTCTATAGCACAGGGTCCAGCCAATAAGAAAAAATTATTTGAGTTTACGTGTTTAATATTTGGAATTTCAGATAAAATCATTGGTAAAATTTTAGGCAAAAATAAGGAATTAAATTAGTTATATTTATAGCATAAATAGTTTTAAAAATGATGAGAACAATTAAAATACTTTTAGTAAGTATACTTTTTATAGCAAGTAGTTGTAAAATTACTCAAACAGGAAAATCTGGCAATGATGGTAAAAAAGGAGTAAAAAAAGAGGATATATCTACTTCTGCTTTTTTTATTGATTCTACTTTGGTAAAAAAGCATCTATATACATTGGCTTCTGATGAAATGGAAGGTAGAAGATCTGGAACCAAGGGTATTGAAAAAGCAGCTCAGTATATAGAAAATGAGTTTAAAAGAATTGGCTTAACCAATTTTGAAGGACTAGACAGTTATAGACAAACATTCACTTTTACAAACAGAAGGTCTAAAAAAGAAATTGAAAGCTCAAATATTATTGGTGTTTTAGAAGGTAAAAGCAAAAAAGATGAATATGTTATTATTTCTGCACATTATGATCATTTAGGAATAGGTAAACCTATAGAAGGAGATTCAATTTATAATGGAGCAAATGATGATGCATCTGGAGTAACTGGTGTTTTAGCTTTGGCAGATTATTTTAAAAAAGTAGGTAATGAAAGAACCATTGTTTTTGCTGCTTTTACAGCAGAAGAAATGGGTTTAATTGGTTCTACTCATTTTGGTAAAGGTATAGATGCAGATAAGTTTGTAGCAGGCATTAATTTAGAAATGATAGGAAAAACACCAAGTTTTGGTCCAAATACTGCTTGGCTAACTGGTTTTGAACGTTCAGATTTTGGTAAAATAGTTCAAAAAAACTTAGAAGGTACAGGGTATCAATTGTTTCCAGATCCGTATAAAAATTTCAATTTATTTTTTAGATCAGATAACGCTTCTTTAGCAAGATTAGGAGTTCCTTCTCACACATTTTCTACTACAGCTATAGATGTTGATAAAGATTATCATAAAGTCACAGATGAAGCAGAGACTTTAAATATGACTGTGATAACACAAACCATTCAAGCTGTAGCAAAAGGCACAAAAAGTATTATTGATGGAAAAGATACACCAACAAGAGTTGTAATTGTAGAAAGAAAAAAATAAGAAAATGAAATTTTTAAAATTTTTAATAGTAGTTTTTTTATTTGGCTGTTCTTCTTCTAAAGTGATGACAGATTATGATAAAACTATAGATTTATCAAAATTCAAATCTTATAATTTTTATGAAGATATAGGAAAAGGATTAAATGAATTAGATGTAAAACGTGTTACTTCTGCTTTAGATTCTGTGCTTATTTCATCAGGATTTAAAAAACAAGATACTTCAGATTTTTTAATAAATGTAATTGTAAATTATTCTCAATTACAAACTACAAATACCATTAATATTGGATTTGGAAATGGGGGAATAGGTGTTGGTGGAGGAATACCAATAGGAGGTAAAAAAATTAATGAAGAGTTAATTGTTGAATTTGTAAATGCAAAAACAAATACACTTTTTTGGGAAGGTGTTTTAAACTCTAAAGTATCAGAAAAAAGAAAACCTGAAACAAAAACAAATCATTACAAAAAGGTTATTCAACAAATTTTAAATGAATATCCTGTAATAAAAAAAACCTCTAAATAAAATTTAGAGGTTTTTTTATGATTAATTCTTTATTTAGAATTGATATCTAACAGATAAAGCTACATCAGAATTTAATCCATCTAATCCACCAGCAATTCCTATTTCTGGTCTATAATCAATAGATAATAAAATTGGTGCACTAAAATTGTACTCTATACCAATAACACCAGAACCATAAACTCCAGTTCCGTTATTAGAAACAATACCACCACCAAAACCTGCATACCAGTTAAATTGGTTTTCTAAATTCCAAACCCATTGATATAAAGCAGTGGCTTTAAAATCATTAAACTCATTAGCTAATCCTAAATCAATTTCTAGTCTATTATTGCTTCCTAAAGCTTTTTGATATGAAATTTCACCTCCAATTCCATTTCCACCTCCAAAACGTATACCTATTGCATTGTCAGAAACATCTTGTGCATTAGAAGATAAAACAGCTGCAAATACTAAACTAAAAACTAAAATTACTTTTTTCATGATAATTGATTTTTATTATTTTAAGTAAAAATAGGGTTTTTTTCATTTATTTTAAATGAAATCATCTACTAAAGTTTTAAAATTAATAAAAATTGATAGTTATTAATTCATGCTTTTAGGGGCTAAATTTATGTTAGCTTTTGTATTTTTACTGTTCAAATTTATATATGAAGATTCATTTTATAGCTATAGGAGGAAGTGCAATGCATAATCTTGCCATTGCTTTACATCAAAAAGGATATGAGGTTTCTGGAAGTGATGATACTATTCATGATCCATCAAAATCAAGACTAGAAAAGTATGGGTTGTTACCTAAAACTTTTGGTTGGTTTCCAGAAAAAATTTCTGATAGTTTAGATGTAATTATTTTAGGAATGCATGCAAAAATTGATAATCCAGAATTATTAAAAGCGCAAGAGTTAGGACTTAAAATTTATTCTTATCCAGAGTTTTTATTTGAACAATCTAAAGATAAAACAAGAGTTGTTATTGGAGGTTCACATGGAAAAACAACCATAACTTCTATGATTTTACATGTATTAAATTATCATGAAAGAGAGGTAGATTACATGGTTGGTGCACAATTAGATGGTTTTGAAACTATGGTGCATCTTACCACTGAAAACGAATTTATCGTTTTAGAAGGCGATGAATATTTAAGTTCTCCTATAGATATGCGTCCTAAATTTCATTTATACAAACCAAACATAGCATTGTTAAGTGGTATAGCTTGGGATCATATTAATGTTTTTCCAACTTTTGAAAATTATAAAGAGCAATTTTCAATTTTTACTGACTCTTTAACAAATGGAGGAAGTATGGTGTATAATGAAGAAGATGAGAATGTAGTAGCTGTTGTCGAAAATTCAACTAATCACATTAAAAAATATCCATATAGAACACCAGATCATTTTATTGATAATGGTATCACTTATTTAGAAACAACATCAGGTGACTTGCCATTAGAAATTTTTGGAAAACATAATTTACAAAATTTAGCTGGTGCTAAATGGATATGTCAACATATGGGTATTGATGAAGATGACTTTTATGAGGCAATAGCTAGTTTTAAAGGAGCAAGTAAACGATTAGAAAAAATTGCTGAAAATAATAGCACAGTCATCTTTAAAGATTTTGCACATTCACCTTCTAAAGTTTCAGCAACAACAAAAGCTGTAAAAGAGCAATACTCAGATAGAACAGTTTTAGCTTGTTTAGAGCTGCATACGTATTCTAGTTTAAATGCAGAATTTTTAGAGCAGTATAAAGGGGCATTAGATTATGCAGATAAAGCTGTTGTTTTCTTTTCACCTCATGCAGTAAAAATTAAAAAATTAGAAGAGGTTTCAGAAGCTCAAATTGCAAATGCTTTTCAAAGAGATGATTTAATTATTTATACAAATCCGCAAGAATTTAAAGATTTTCTATTCTCTCAAAATTTAGATAAAACAGCTTTGGTTTTAATGAGTTCTGGTAATTATGGAGGTTTAGATTTTGACGATGTTAAACGTTTGGTTTAGGCTTTTTTAAACCTAACTGAATTAGTTTTTGCTGCTGCCATTCTTTATCAGTTATTCTTTTTATTAACCATTGTCTATGTGCTTTATCAAATATAGATTTGTAAATAATATTTAATCTTTTACTTAAAAATAGTTTTGTTGAAGTTTTTTTTAATTTCTTTTGAGCTTGTTTCTTGTTTATTAAGAGTTGTTCAAAATCCTTTAAATAAGTGTTAGTTTCATCTGTTTTATTGTATTCTAGACTTGTTGGATTATTAAAAACAAAAAAGCAACTAGCTAAAAAGCAATTTAGAGGTGTTTTTAATTTATCAAATTGATAAAATGCATTTTTGGCATTACACTTTTTAGATAAAAGAAATACATCATAAGCATTTCTTAATGCAATAGTTTTGTAATAAAAGCCATCATCATTTATTTGTTTGGCTATGATAGATAATGAAAGTTGATTCTCAAAACTCATGACAGAAAACCCATTAATTTTCTGGCTATCTTTAGTTACAATATCATAATTAAATTCATCAGCAAATTTTTCTAGCAACAACTCTTTATGAATTTCTATTGCTGCAGTTTTTCCTGTTTTTTGTAATCTTGGGTAATGTTTAAATATAGGAAAATCGTATTTTATTTGATGTACTTTTGAATAACCATAGTTTTCAATACATTTTATTGTTCTATCAAACTCTTCATTTGATACAATAAAATCAATATCTCCAACCATTCTTTCTGCTATATCTTCATATAAACCTTCTAATAAGTTTCCTGTGCCTTTTAAAAAAATAGGAGTAATATCATTCTCTAACAATCGCTCATTAATTTCTTTAGCTTGTGTTATAATTTGTTGATTTCTTTCTCTGTTTAAATCAGTAATATGTTTCATATAATCTACTAAATCATCAGGAAGATAATTAAGGAAATTAGCTCTTTTAAGATTGCAATATAAAGCAGGAAACACATAGTGTGCAGTACTAATTTTTACAACAGCATCCCAATCTATTTGATTAGATATTAAATCATTCTCAACAATTTTGTAATTATGTTTTTCATGATTTATTGTTAAGCACTTACCAATAAAAAAAAGTGTCTCTTTATAATTCATCATTAAAGATTTTAGTAACTACATCTATCATTTCTTCATTTCTAGAATAGGTTAAACTGTAACAGTTTAGTTTAGCAAACCAATCTAAGAAAATAGCTGCATTTTCTTTGTTTGGAGACAGCCAAGAATCTGGGACTAATTGTTGAAAAGCTTCTAATTTAGAAATTTCTGAAAATTTAAGTTTAGCATCTTTCTCATACTTTATAAATATTAATTCTTTACAAGGTAAATGTTGTGTAAAATCGCTATTGTTAGGCTTTAAAAAACGTACAATTTTATTTAATCTTTCAAAATTATATTCTGCTGTAGTTTCTAATTCTGGATAAATGGGTAGTAAAGTTTCTAAGCTGTTTTTTTTAATAGATATAGCTGCTGGAAAACTGTATACTTCTTGCTTTTTTTCATCAATAGGTACAAAATCGTCTGCTAAACAAGTAAAACCATTCGCTTGTAATAAAGCTAAAGAAGTACTTTTTCCATTTCCAGAATCACCTAAAAATAGTATAGCTTTTTTATTATTACTTAAAGCAGAGGCATGAAAAACACCCATCCATTCACTTTCTTCTTTATGATGAATTTTTTGAATTAATTCCATCGAAAATTTTCCTTGAAAATAATGAATGTCATTTCTAGACCAAGAACCTATAATGTGATTATTAACGGTTAAAAAAGTATAATTATGTTTGGTAAAAACATCAAAAGTATGGTTATAATTGCTCGTTTTTTTAGTTTCTAAGTGAGAAAATTTAGGGTGAACTAAGGATAACTCATTTTCACTTAAAAAAGACACTTTAAAAACAATATTATTTACCTGATAATATTTAATATATTCAAAGTTTTCTGGATTTTTAACATCTCTATGATCATTAATAATTGACCTGTCTTTTTTAGTTTTAGATTTTAAAAATCGACGTTTTATATCTAAAATAAAATCAATAGTTTTTTCTTCTGGAGCATCAATTTTTTTAGATAAAGCTTTTGCAATATCTTTTATAGGAACCTCTTTGTATAGTCTTTTTATGATATCTGCAGTAATATTTTCTAATACTACATATTGATTTTCATTACTGCACCAAGTTACAGTTTTACCTTCTACAGCTTTAAATAAAAAGTCTTGATTTTTCATTAAAATTAAAAATATTGAATATGAAATATATGAAAAATGCCTCAAATATTTTGAGGCATTTTTATTAAAATAAATTTATAATTTAAAACCCTGTTCCTGGTGCTGAAGGGCTAGCTGCTTGAGCTTTTTTTGGATTTAAAATTAGATATGTACCTAAAGCAGTTAATGCAGCATATTTTCCGTAATTACCTATTTTTTTAATAGCTTCTTTACGAGTAATTTCTTCCGTTTTTTTATGGTTTTTCATGTTATTAATTTTAAGCTATTAATTATTTTAATACAATTTTCTTATTAATTTTCCCTTTTTCAGTAGCTACTTGAACAATATAAACTCCTGTATTTAAATTAGGTAAAGAAATATCTGAATTTCCTTTTGAAGAAAAAGAATGGTCTAAAACTTGTTTCCCTAAAATAGAATAGATTTTAATTGAAGCAACATCACTATTGATACCTGTAACTCTTAATGAGTTTTTATCTAATTGATAGATATTAGCACCTTCTAAAGTAATATCATTTGTACTTAAAGCACTACTAGATTTTGTATGCAAATAAAAACGACCAAATCCATTTGTTTTTTCAGTTAAGGTAATACTGTAATTACTATTTGTTTCGTCTAGTCTTGTATAAGTGTCTTTTAATCTATCTTCTAAATATACATTAATACCATTAGGTAAGTTTAAAGCTTCAATAGTAAATTCAATGTTTAAACCTGAGTCTGCATTAATACCAATTGGTATTACCATATTTTCATAATCTGAATCTGGTAATGATTGAATAGCAAGTTTTTCTCCTTGACTATTTGTTACTAACCCAGAATATATAATGAAACTATTATCTCCACCACCAAAAATTGAACTGTCATAACCATTATCAAATCCAGTAGAAGTGCCATTTATATAATAAAGTTCAGTATTATCTGAATTACTACTATTTGTTATAAATACTTTAATTTCTGGACGACTACTTTTATTAAATACTTCAGTAGATTGATGACTTTGCATACTTTCTTTAAAGTCAATCTTCGTATCACCAGAACCTCCTTTAGTTTTTAAGAAAAAACCTTGAGTAGGAGAAATATAACGAGCAGGTGAACTTTGATTTACTGTTATGTATTTTGTTTGAGATTGATCCCAAAACCAAATAGTTGCTTCTGCTAATTCATCTTGTCCTGTTGCAGAATTAACAGTTAAAATATTATTGGTTGCATCAGCATTTTCGTTGGCAGGAATAAAAGAAGGGTATGGGTTGCCATATACCCAGTAATTTTCTGTCGTATCAAAAGTGCTAGGAGCATAATCAGAAGTTGGCATTTGACCAGTAAAAACTAAATCACCAGCCTTACTCGTTTTAACGGTAAAACCAAGACCTGAGGTGAAATTAGCAGAATTATATGTCCATCCATCATTATAAGTTCCAATTGCAAATTGTGTTCCTCCAACACCCCCTTGTGGAATAAATCCAAATCCATCTCCTGCGTTGTTAAGAAAATCTGTAGAATTTTCACCAACAACTGGGCTAGAAACTAAATACCATTTATCTGTTGTTGCTATACTTCTAATATATTTTAGATCACCAGTAGAAGTTCCATGTACAATTAATGAACTACCACTATTTAAAATAAAACTATCATTATCAGTTATAGTTAAATTTCCATTAACTGTTAAAGCATTTCCACTATTTATGGTTAATGTTTCACCAGTTTGTAATGTTAGATTACCAGCTAAAGCTTCTGTACCTGAGCTAATTACTGGAGCATTTGTAACATTTGGGATTGTTACTAAAGAAGAAGTCGTTGGTATTCCATTATCCCAGTTTCCTGCTAAATTCCATACACTACTTGTAGTACCTGTCCAGTTTGTTGTATTTATGGTAAAGGCTTCTTGAGAAAAAGGAAGAAGAGCTTCTCCATCTGTTGTATTGCTTGTCCAATTTGATTTATCTGTTATAATTGATAAATAATTACTGTAAGATGTTTGGTTAGATCTTGATCCACTAAATATACCTCCATCAGGACTTACTGTAGGATTAAATTCTAAAAAGTCAGTTCCAACAACTAAATCAGTGCCTCCTAATCCAGTTCCAGTAAGTTCTGATGATATACTTCCGTTTTTAATACCTGTAATAAATGTTGTTGGAGTATCTTTGTCAGTCCCAACATATGCAAAAAATGTTTCTCCAGTAGCTAATAAAGCTATATTTTCAGGACTTGTTATAGTTCCAACTGAAACTCCATAATTTGTATTTGAACTATTATCTACATCCGTAAATACTATGATTGTACCTGCCTTAATAATGTTTGATCCAGTATTCCATTCTATAAATCCATCTGTACCAGTTTCTACAAATGCACTTCCTCCCTCATCCCATTCATAATCTGTAAAATATATAGTTGTATTTGCTGTAATATCAACTAAAGCTACTACTGCAAAATCATCATCTCCATCTACATTTATAGCAGTAAAGGCTAAATCTCCCCTTGATTGTCCAAAAGAAGAAATACCAATAAGACAAATAATTAATAAGCTTAAAAAGTTTTTTTGTTTCATAGTAAATTTATTTATGAATTTAATTCACATAAATTTAAAACAAATTATTGAGAACATTTTAGAATTTATCTGAATTTCTTTAATTATTAATGATTTCTTAAAAAGAATATCAATTAATTAATAAAAATTTAAAGCTTAATTCTTTCTCCAGAAGAAAGGGGTAAATAAAATAAGCACTGTAAAGAGTTCTAAACGCCCAATTAACATTAAAAAAGAACAAAACCATTTTGCAGATGTAGACAAATGTGCAAAATTATCTACTGGGCTTACAGAACCAATGGCTGGTCCAATATTACCTAATGATGAGGCTGCTGCACCTAGTGCTGAAACAAAATCTAACCCTAATAAATTTAAGGTTACAGAAGCCATAATAAAGATAAACATGTAGATAATAAAGAAAGATAATATGTTAAATACAATGGTTTGGCTTACAGATTTTCCATCATATCTTACAGGGATTATCGCATTTGGGTGTAACGCCTTTTTAAATTCTAAAAAGCTGTTTTTTAACATTACAATGTGCCTTACTACTTTTACGCCACCACTTGTAGAACCTGCAGAACCACCAGTAAAAAACAAAGCAAAGAAAATTCCAGTTGCAAAGAAATTCCACATGGTAAAATCTGCTGAAACAAAACCTGTTGTGGTAACCACAGAAGTAACCATAAATAATGAGTGTCTTATAGCGTATTCTAAATCACCAAAAACTTTTGGATGATTTATAGAGGTTTGTAAACTTGGATCTTGAAAATGATATATTAAAATAATGATTAATGAAGAGACTCCAATAATCCCAAATAAATAATACCTAAACTCTTCACTTTGAAAAACTTTTTGAATTTTACCTTTTAATGCAAAGTACGTAAGTACAAAATTTGTCCCAGCTACCAACATAAAAAATGTAATAATATATTGTACAAAAGGCAAGTGGTTATAGTGAGCTATACTTGCATTTTTGGTAGAAAACCCTCCAGTACTTACTGTAGCCATAGCATGATTTAAAGCATCAAACCACGTCATACCAGCAACTTTTAATAAAAAGAATTCAGCAAAAGTTAATACTACATAAATTAAATACAAACGTTTAGCTGTATCAGTAATTCTTGGATGTAATTTATCTGCAGATGGGCCAGGAGCTTCTGCCATAAATAATTGCATTCCTCCAATACCTAATAATGGTAAAATGGCTATGGTTAAAACAATAATACCCATACCACCAATCCAATGTGTAGCAGATCTCCAAAAGAGTATACCTTTTGGCATTATTTCGATATCTTTTAAGATAGATGAACCTGTTGTTGAATATCCAGAAATGGTTTCAAAAAAAGCATCAGGTATACTTGGTATTGCTCCTGATAACAAATAAGGCAACATGCCTGTAATAGAGAGGGTTAGCCATCCTAAAGTTACAATTAAATACCCTTCTTTCTTTTGGATATTTGTGTTTTTAGGTTTATTAAATAAATATAGTAATAGACCAATAAAAATGGTAATTATACCTGCATTTAAAATTCCCCAAGCTTCATTTTCTTCATTAAAAAAGCTAAAAGGAAAAGCGATAAACATAAATAAACCGTTTAAAATAGCAGTGATGCCTAAAAAACGATATATTATTTTAATGTTTAATGAGTTCATTAATTAAAGAATTTCTCTACTGTAGATATGGCTTCTGGTAAACAAAATACAATTACTTTATCTCCATCTTTTATTTGCATATCACCAAAAGACATAAGAGCTTTACCATCTCTAATTACACCACCAAAAACAGCTTCTCTAGGAAAACGCAAATCTTTAATAGGTTTTTCTGTAACCTTAGCTTTGGCTTTTACTTCAAATTCAAAAACTTCTGCATCTATATTATGAAGATTGGCTAATTCTAGTATTTTTCCTTTTCTGATGTGTTTAAAAATATTACTTGCAGCAATTAATTTCTTGTTGATAAGAGATTGTATTCCAATGGTTTGAGAAATATCAATATAATCCATATTTTCTACTAAAGCAATGGTTTTTTTAACCCCTTTAGATTTTGCTACTAAGCAAGACATAATATTAGTTTCAGAGTTACCAGTAACTGCAATAAAAGCATCTGTTTCTCTTATATTTTCTTCTTCTAATAATTCTAAATCTCTTCCATCACCATTAATAACTAACGTATTATTTAGAGTTTCAGCTAAAGTTTCAGCTTTCTCTCTGTCTTTTTCAATTAGTTTAACTTTAAAGTTATCTTGACATAAATTTCTGGCAGTTTTTTCTCCAATACTACTACCACCAAGAATCATTACATTTTTGATATTAAATTGCTTTCTACCAATAATAGGGTAGAGGTCTTTCATGCTATAATTTGGTACAGAAAAATAAACCTGATCATCTAATTCATAAACAGTATCTCCTCTAGGAATTATAGTTTGACTAACATTTTCTCTCTTAATAGCAATGGTTATAAAATCTACTTTAGAAAACTTTTGCTTAGCTTCTTTTACTGTTAAATCTACCAAAGGAGATTTGTAATTTAAAGTAGTACCCATTACATTAAACAACCCACTTTCAAACTCAACAGTATCATTAAAAGAAGATTGATTTAAAAGCATCTTTATTTCATTTGCAGCTAATTCTTGAGGAGAAATCATAAAATCTAGCCCAAATTTTGAAAAATCTACTTCACATTCGTTTAAGAATTCAGGATTGTCAATTCTTGCAATTGTCTTTTTTGCTCCTAAAGATTTACCAATAACAGAAATTGTAAAATTAGTGTTTTGGCTATCTGTAACTGCTATAAGTAAATCTGCAGAAGAAATTCCAATTTCTTTTAATAACTGTATAGAAGTGGCATCACCTTTTTTGGTAATCACATCTAAATGATTGTTGATGTAGTTTAATTTATCACCATCAAAATCTATGATGTATGTATCTTGTGATTCGTAAGAAAGTAGCTTAGCCAAGTGAAAACCAACATCTCCAGCACCTGCTATTATAATTTTCATATATAAGATATAGAAATAGAATACAAAGATATAAAGTCTTAAGCAGCTTTAATAAAAAAAAGTAGAAATTAACGCACTTTTCTCTTTTTTTGTACTTTTATAAAAATTGCATTTATGAAAAAATTAACTATAAAATCTTGGGCTTTAGATGATAGACCTCGTGAAAAATTAGTTGCTAAAGGTAAAAGTGTTTTGTCTGATGCTGAGCTAATTGCCATATTAATTGGATCAGGTAATAAAGAAGAAAGTGCAGTAGATTTAAGTAAGCGTATTTTAAATTCTGTTAATGGTAATATTAACAAACTAGCTAAATTATCTATAGACGGTTTAACTAGTTTTAAAGGAATTGGTGAAGCTAAAGCAATATCAATAATTACTGCTTTAGAATTAGGTAAACGAAGACAATTTGAAGTCTCTACACAAAAGCCAAAAATAACAAGTAGTAAAGATGCCTTTAATATAATGCAACCAATAATTGGCGATTTACAACACGAAGAATTTTGGGTGGTTTTTTTAAATAACTCTAATAAAGTTTTAGCTAAAAAACAAATAAGTAAAGGAGGTTTAACAGCTACTATTGTAGATGTTAGGTTGTTATTTAAAAAAGCTTTAGAATTAGGAGCTGTGGGTATATTAGTTTGTCATAATCATCCTTCAGAAAAACTAACACCAAGCAATGCAGATAAACAAATTACTCAAAAAATTAAAGAAGCTGGCCATACTTTAGATATAAAACTATTAGACCATTTAATTATAACTGAAAAAGCGTATTTTAGCTTTGCAGACGAAGGTATTTTATAAATTAAATCTATTTTAAAAACTGCAAAATAGAATCTGAATACGAAAAATGTTATTAGTTTATTCACACAGAATTACACCAAGAATTCGTTATATTTTTAAACATATTTTAACAAGAACATTGTTAATTCCTGTTTCGTTTACTTCTAAAATAGAAGATTTTGTTGCTCACAATGGGTTAAAATTATCTTATACAAAAACAGCCTTAGGAAGTGAATTTTTTATAAAATCTAATGATTTGTTATTTGAACAAGGTGTAAATGATTTAGAAATAAATGTTCAAAAATGGGATGATGTACCCTGTTTCTTTGCAACCAATATAAACTCGAGCTTACCTTTTGATATTTTTGCAGCGAGTTTTTATTTAATAACTAGATATGAAGAATATTTGCCACATGTTAAAGACACTCATGGACGTTTTACAGCAGAACAAAGTTTAGCATTTAAATACAAATTTTTAGAGAAACCAGTTATAGATATTTGGAGCTATAAATTTCTATCACTTTTAAAAGAGAGGTTTCCAGATTATACCTATAAAACTAGAAAGTATAATTATATTTCTACAATAGATATAGATAATGCTTATGCATATAAACATAAGAGTTTTATAAGAGGATTTGGAGGTTTTTTTATGGATATCTTTCGTTTTAAATTAAGAGATGTATGGAATAGAACAGCTGTTAATTTAAATCTTAAAAAAGATCCTTTTAATACATTTAATGAGTTATTAAGTTTTAAGAAAGAGTTTAATATTAAAACTATTTTCTTTTTTTCTATTGGAGATTATACAACGTTTGATACAAATGTTTCAGCATCAAAAAACAAATACAAATTACTTATTAAGAATGTTCAAGATTATGCATTAGTTGGTTTACATCCATCCTATTTTACAATGAATAATGCAAGTATGCTAAAAAAGGAAAAAGGACGGTTAGAAAACATTACTAATACAACTATAAAAAAATCTAGACAGCATTATTTAAGATTTAATCTACCAGAAACCTATCAACAATTAATAGATTTAGAAATTGATGAAGAGTATTCTATGGGTTATGCAAGTAATGTAGGTTTTAGAGCAAGTACATGCACTCCTTTTTATTTTTATGATTTAGATTTTGAAATACAAACTCCTTTAAAAGTTTTTCCTTTTGCTTTAATGGACACTACATTAAACGATTATTTAAAGCTTACACCTAAACAATCTTTAGGAAAAATAAGAGACTTAAGAAACGAAATAAAAGCTGTAAACGGAACTTTTATAACATTATTTCATAACGAAAGTTTAAGTGACTATTTGCGTTGGAAAGGTTGGAAACGTTTGTATGAATCTATGTTAAAAATAGCTACTGCTTAATGCATGATTAAATTAATCAAAAGACATCAGTTAGACGAAATTAAATACAATAATTGTATTGAAAAATCTTTACAATCTAGAGTGTATGCTTTTTCTTGGTATTTAGATATAGCTTGTAAAAATTGGGATATTTTAATCTTAGATGATTACGAGGCTGTTATGCCAATTCCTTGGCGAAAAAAATTAGGAATTAAATATGTGTATCCTCCTTTTTGGATTTTAGAATTAGGTATCTTTTCTATACATACCAATTTAAAAGTTGATGAATTTTTAAAAGAAGCAAAGTTGTATTTTAAATATATAGAGAGTTATTTAAATACAGACAGTGTTGTTGAAAATCCGTTAAATTTAAAAAAGAGAACTGTACAAAAGCTTAAACTTCAAGAAAACTACGAAGCTATAGTAGATAACTACAGAAAAGATAGAAAAAAAGATTTAAGAAGAGCCAAAGAATATTTATTAAAAGAAAAATGGCATGATCGTCCTGAAAATTTGATTGAACTATTTAAAGAAAATGTAGGTTTACGTACACCAAAAATTGGTAAAAAGGATTATGATATTTTATTAAGAATTATACAAGAATGTATTAAAAATGGAGTAGGAGAGATGCTTTCAATTTATAACCCATATGAAACTTTAGTAGCTTCAGCTTTTTTAATTAAATATAAAGAAACAGTTACAATTTTAGTTTCTTCTACCGATTTTAATAATAGAAAAAATGGAGCAAATACTTTTTTAATTGACAGCGCTATTTTTAAATACCATAAGGAGTTTAAAACCTTTAATTTTGGAGGTTCCTCAATAAAATCAATCGCAAATTATTTTTTAAGTTTTGGCGCTAAAACAGATAATTATTATCAATTTAAAAGTAATAATCTTGCAAAATTATTAACCCTTTTTAAGAAGTAGCTTTTTATATAATTTTATAAATAGTAAATAAGATAATAAGCCAGTAAACCACATTAATATGGCAGAAGTTATTGCTGCACCTTTAATACCATATTTAGGTATTAAATAAAAATTAGCACAAATATTTATAACTAAAGCTAAAGTTGCTATGTAGTAATTTAAATGTGCTTTACCTATTGAAGATAAAAGATTACCAAACAATCCTCTTAAAATAAAAATTCCGCAAATACCAATCATTAGAATTATAAAAGTGTCAGAAAATTGAGTAAATTCTTTATCTAATAAGCCTAATATTTCAACAGAAAATAACCAGGAAAATAGTAGTACTAATATGCTTACTACAGTAAAAAAAAGAACATAACTTTTAATGTATTTAAAAATATATTGAGCGTCATAAATTTTCTCAGTAAAAGCAACAAAATCAGTAGCAATAAATACTCTTGGTAAAAATAACATGCTAAAAGGAATTATAGAGACATACCTGTAATTGGTAACCATTTCTGTATTTGATAATATAAAACCAATTAATAAAATATCAATAACAAACAAAAGTTGAGTTACTACATTAGATAGACTAGCAAAAAAACCATATTTCCAAAATTGAAAATTAATTACTTTAGTTTTTTTATAAATTAAATTATTAATGTTTAATGATTTAAAGAAAATTATAGAAGTGAGTAAAGGTGTTAATAATAAAGCAATAGCATACCCTAATTCTTTGTATGAATAACTTAATACTAAGACACTTAATAACAAAATAATACTTTGTACTCCTTCTGTAAAGGCAAAAGATTTATTATTATGTTGTAATCTAAATTGCGCTCTAATAATCTCTAATAAATAACTTGGAATAATTGTAAAAGAGAGTAAAACAACATAAAAAAGAGTGTTTTCAAATTTAAAATTTATAAATAAACTTATGCTAATAACTATGGTAATTAAAACCAAACAAGCTACCATACCTTTTTTAAAAACATAGGCTAAAATATAATCTTTATCTTCAGAAGATTTAGCCAATGCTCCATATCTTATTAAACTTTGATGTAACCCAAAACCACTTATAGGAATTACAAATAATATAATATTATAAGCAAACAAAACAACACCTAAAGCATCATTCTCTATAAATTCTAGAGCAATCCAAGAAGCGATAAAAGATAGCACTCTACCTAATATAGTTGCTAAAAAAACATAGCTTCCAGATCTATTTAGAAAACCTTTTATGTATTCAATAATTATATTCACTTAGCTATTTTTTTAATGCTTTTTTGATATAAATTATTAAAATTTTTAGCAATTATTAATTCACTAAAATTATTTTTTACATATTGATGCATTATTTTTTTATCTGCAATTTTATATTTTTTGTAATAAATGTTCAGAATTTCTTTTAACAATAATTCTTCATTATTTTTAGAAATTAAAGTTCCAAAATTTTCTGGAAAATATTCTTTTATTCCTCCTACATTAGTGGAGATTACAGGTACACCACAAGAAAACGCTTCTAAAATAACACAAGGTAAATTTTCGTAATTACTAAAAAGTACAAATACATCTGCTTTTTGTAAATGAGTTGCTATTTCTTTATGTGGAATCTGATTTATGAATTCTATATTTTTAGAATCTATTCCTAATCTTTTTGCAAAGTCAATATATTTAATTGAATTATCTCCAATTAACTTTAGGCAAAAATCTATAGATTCTAATTGTAGTTTTGAAATTACATGTAAAATGCCTTCGACATTTTTGTGTTCGTTAATCATATTTGATATATGAATAATCGTGAATCTCTCTTCTTTTTTTTCTAATGGAAAAAAAAGTTCTGTATTTACAACATTAGGAACTTTTGTATAATTACCCTTTAATGGAATCTTTTTTAAAGAATCTGCTAAATCATTTGAAACAGGGCAAACATATTCAGCACTTTTTGTTATTAAATTAGATATTTTTTTCTGAAAAAAAGAAATGTTTTTAGCTTGTGGTTGGTGATAAACTGTCCAATGTTCTGAAATAATGTACGGTTTATTAAACCTCTTTTTTAAATATAAACTAAATATACCAAATGGATAAATTTCGTTTAAATGAACAACATCTATTGAATCTATTTTTGAATATATTTTTTTAAAAATCTTAAAGAAGGTTAATGCTTTTAAAAAACCGTTTTTTTGAGGCTTAACATAAGCTAAGTAAGTAATTAAGTTTTCTTCTTTAGAAACTATTATTTCTTCTTTTGCTACCAAATTTTCATCTGTAATAATGTGTATAACAGACACATTGTTAAGCTTAGCAACAGCTTTTGCATGTCTTTCAATAAAATCACCATTTGTTGGTAAAACTCTAGAAGGATACCATCCACATAAAAATAATACTGATAATTTTTTTTGCAAAAAAAAAGATTTAATTAAAACAAATATAACAACTAATTAATGGAATTTTTATCTAATAATAGTTACTTTTAAAGCCATGAAAATAGAACACGTATTTTTCGATTTAGATCATACCCTTTGGGATTTTGAAAAAAATTCTGATTTAGCTTTCCAAAAGATTTTTACAGAACAAAATATAACTATAGATATAAACTCTTTTCTTTACGTTTATAAACCTTTAAATAGAGAATTTTGGAGGCTTTATAGAGAAGAAAAAATATCTAAAGAAGATTTAAGATATCAAAGACTTAAAACCGCATTTGATAAAATTAATTTTTCGGTTTCAGACACGCTCATAAATAAAATAGCTATAGATTATATAGATTATTTACCTCATTTTAACCATTTGTTTAATTATACTTTCGATATTTTAGATTATTTAAAAGAAAAATATAGACTACATATAATTACTAATGGTTTTGAAGAAATTCAGACCAAAAAAATGAAATCTTCAAATATTTTAAATTACTTCGAAAATGTAATTACATCAGAATCTGTAGGTGTTAAAAAACCAAATCCTAAAGTTTTTCATCATGCATTAAAATTAGCGAATGCAACTGCCAATTCTTCAATTATGATTGGAGATAGTGTAGAGGCAGATATTAAAGGTGCTTTAAATGTAGGTATGGAAGTGTTACACTGTAATTTTGAAAACGAAATGATACAAACTAAAGATTTTAATAGTATAAAATCGCTAATAGAAATTAAACAATATCTATAAGATAAAGTTCGTTTTAATCATTATATGAAATTTTCAAAACTTATTTTCCTTTTTGTTTTATGCTTTTCTTTAACCTCTTGTTATGAAAAACTAGATTTTGATCAACTAGACAATTATGTCTATGAGCCAATTTTTACTTCTTCTTTAACTTCTTTTACTTTAGTTCCTGGACAATTTTTTAATAGTCAAGGAGTTCAAGAAAACAGTATAGTAGATGAAACCAGGTTTGAGATTTTTGAAGCTAACATTGTTAAAGATAATGTTGTTCAGCTTGACTTTTATGCAGAAATAAAAAATGAATTTGATAGAGATGTAACTATCAATATTGATTTTTTAGATGATAATGATAGAGAAATTTATACTTTTTCTACAATTAATGTAAGATCTGGTGAATTAAATTTTACGTATTTAGAAGAAATAGAAATTTCTCAAAATCCTGATATAGTAAATGTAACAAAAGTAAAAATTGAAGCATCTTTAGAAAATACAGGAACTCAGATGAATCCTAATAGTACAGAAGAATTTGAGTTTAAATCTTCTGTTACAGCTTACATAAAAACTAAGCTCTAAAAATGAAAAAAATCATCTTTTTTATAATACTACTCATTACAATTAAAATGAGTTCACAAAATAAACAAGTATTGTATGATTTTGCAGATTTACCTCAAACGCTTCTTTTAAACCCAGCAATAGAACCTAGTTATAAATTACATGTGGGTTTGCCTTTTTTGTCTGGTGTTTCTTCAAATATAGGTTCTTCTAATTTTAAGTTAACAGACATTTTTGCTAACGATGGTAGAAATATTAATGATAAGATATCTTCTGTAATAAATTCTATTTCTTCAAGAGACTTTGTAGCTATAAATACACAAATAGAAATTATAAATGCAGGATTTCGTTTAAGAGATAACTATTACATCAATTTTGGGTTTTATCAAGAAATAGATGCAATTGGATATTTTCCTAGAGATTTACTAGTATTCTTTAATGAAGGTAATGCAACAAATCTTAACAGACCATTTAGTGCTTCTCACATAAGGTATAAATTTGATTATTTGGGGGTATTACATGCTGGTATTTCAAAAAAAATTAATGATAAGCTTTCAGTAGGAGGTAGATTAAAAATCTATTCGTCTTCAATAAATTTACAATCGAACAATAATACAGGTACTTTTACAACAGTTAATGGTCAAAATAGCGTTTACAGACATGTTTTTAGTAATGTTAATGTAAACTTATTAACCTCAGGATTAATTGAGAATAATGAATATGTTGATGATGCTAAATCAATTGTAAAAAACACTTTTTTTGGAAGTAATGCTAATGTAGGATTAGGTTTTGATTTTGGATTAAATTATAAAATTTCTGATCAATTACAATTTTCTGCAAGTCTTTTAGATATTGGATTTATTACATATAAGAACAACGTAAAAAATACAAGAATAAGAGGAGATCATATATTTGAAGGAGTAGAATTTGAGTACGATGCAAATAGTAATATAGATTATTGGGGGCAAATAGATGAAGCTTTTAAAGATCAATTACCAAACACAGAAGACGAAGTTGCTTACACATCATTTAGACCAGTTAAATTAAATGCGGCTTTAAAATATAGTTTTGGAGAACAAAGAAGATTATTATGTTATGATGATGTTTATAAAGATTATTATACAGATGCATTAGGCGTTCAATTATTTAATGTTTTTAGGCCTTTAAGTCCACAACTGGCATTAACTGCTTTTTACGAAAAAGCGATATCAAAAAAAACAAGATCTAAAATTACATATACTATTGATGATTTTTCTTATGCAAATATTGGTTTTGGTTTTTCTACTCAAGTAAGCAAACTTAATTTTTATGCATTGGTAGATAATATCTTAGAATTTAGTAATTTGTCATCTGCAAATAGTATTTCTTTCCAATTAGGTTTTAATCTTATATTTAATTAAAATGATACAAAAGACATTCTTACTTTTATTCTTAATGTGCTGTGGAATCCATTTTTCACAAGAAGTAAATTTAAGTAGCTATAAGTATATTATTGTTCCAGAAAAGTTTGACTTTCTTAAAGAGAATGATCAATATCAAACAAGTTCGATTACTAAGTTTTTATTACAAAAAAAAGGATTTAAGGTTTTTATAGAAAATGAGACTTTACCCTCTGAAGTTATAGAAAATAGATGTTTAGCACTTACTGCTAAAGTATTAGATAAATCTAACATGTTAACAATAAAGAGTGTTATTGAGTTAAAAGATTGTTTTGGTAAAACTATTTATACTTCAAAAGTTGGTAAAACTAAAATAAAAGATTACAAAAGAGGATATCAAGAAGCCATTAGACAAGCTTATGAGACAATGACTGGTTTAAGGTATAGTTATATGCCAAAAAAAGAGGTTGTAGAAGATAAAGTAAAAAAGGAAAGCGTTACTAAAAAAGACGCTACAAAAATTGATATTAAGCCAGAAAACCCTACAAAAAAGATAATACCAACAAATCCAATTGTAAAGTCTGATGGTTTTCCATTATTATATGCACAAAAGACAGATAATGGATTTCAATTAGTTAATTTAAAACCAGAGTTGGTGTTTACTTTATTAAAAACCTCAAAAGAAAATACATATATTTTAAAAAGTAAAAATGGAATAATCTTTAAAAGTGGTTTATTTTGGATAGCAGAATACTATAAAGCTGATAAAATAGTTCAAGAAAAATATCAAATTAAATTTTAATACCCATACTTATTTTTCCATCTTTTTTTTAAAACTTCTTTAAATTGATTTTCTCTAGAATTATTCCCTGGTTCGTAAATTTTAGTGCCAGAAATTTCTTCAGGTAAATACTCTTGATCTATAAAGTTATTAGCATAGTCATGGGCATACTTATAATTTTTTCCATAATCTAGATCTTTCATTAATTTAGTGGGTGCATTTCTTAAATGAAGAGGTATAGATAAATCACCTGTTTTTTGCACGATACTTTGAGCATCTTTTATTGCCAAATAAGAGGCATTACTTTTTGGTGAGTTTGCTAAATATACAGCGCATTGACTTAGTAGAATTCTAGATTCAGGATTACCAATAACAGAAACTGCTTGAAAAGTATTATTTGCAAGAATTAAAGCAGTTGGGTTTGCATTTCCAATATCCTCTGATGCTGCTATTAATAACCTTCTAGCAATAAATTTCACATCTTCTCCACCTTCTATCATTCTTGCTAACCAATACACTGCTGCATTTGGATCACTACCACGAATTGATTTTATAAATGCAGATATTATATCATAATGTTGCTCACCTGTTTTGTCATACCTAGTTGTATTTTTCTGAATTTTTTCTAAAACAAGTTTATTTGTAATTTCTATTTCATCTTCAGACGCAACTAAAAGTTCAAAAATATTTAGCAATTTTCTTGCATCTCCACTAGAAACTTGCAATAATGCATCAATTTCTTTTAAAGTAATTTTTTTAGAAGACAAAAATTCATCTTCTTTCATTGCCCTTTCTAAAAGTTGTTTAAAATCATTTTTATCAAAAGAATTTAAAATGTAAACTTGACATCTAGAAAGTAGGGCAGGTATCACTTCAAAACTTGGGTTTTCAGTTGTGGCACCTATTAAAGTTACCCATCCTTTTTCTACAGCACCAAGTAAAGAGTCTTGTTGAGATTTACTAAATCTATGAATTTCATCTATAAATAGAATAGGATTTTTAGAAGTAAAAAGGCCACCACTTTTTTTAGCTTTTTCAATAACATCTCTTACATCTTTTACTCCAGAACTTATAGCACTTAAAGTATAAAAAGGTCTTTTAGATTCTGTTGCTATGATATTCGCTAAGGTAGTTTTACCAATTCCTGGAGGACCCCAAAGTATTAAAGAAGGAATTATACCTTGTTTAATTAAATTAGTTAAAACTCCTTTTTTGCCAACTAAATGTTGCTGACTAATATAGTCTTCTAATTTTTTGGGTCTAATTCTTTCTGCCAAAGGTGCATTCATAAAGTAAAAATAGAAAAGATTTCTGACAGATTTTGTTTTATTTTATTTTGGGTTAATTTTTGTTATTATTATACCATGGATAATGAGTTAAAATTTAATAGAGAAGTTTTTGTAATTCCTGCAATTATTGTTTTTTCTATATGGTTTATTTATTGGGTAGAAATACAATTTGGATTCAATTTTAATAAATTTGGTATTTATCCAAGAACTTTTAAAGGATTTAAAGGGGTTTTTTTAACACATTTTATACACAGCAACACAAATCATCTTTTTAATAATTCTGTGCCCTTATTTGTGCTTATAAGTAGTATTTTATACTTCTATAGAGATATTGCTTATAAAGTTTTATTTTTTGGAACTATTATTACAGGATTATTAACATGGTGTTTTGCAAGAGAATCCTATCATATAGGAGCAAGTGGAGTAGTTTATATGTTATTTAGTTTTGTGTTTTTTAGTGGAATTATTCGAAAGCATTATAGATTAGTAGCTTTATCTTTTATCATTATTTTTTTATATGGCAGTATGATTTGGTATGTTTTACCAATAAAAGAAGGTATTTCTTGGGAAGGCCATTTATCTGGATTTATGGTAGGAGTATTTTTTTCTTTATTATATAGAAATAAAGGAATAACAATAGAGGAGTACCAATTCTCAAGAACAGAGTTTGATGATATGTTTGATGAAGATGGTAATTTTTTACCAAAGAAAGAAGAGAAAATAAAAGTAGAGTAGTGTAGGTAATTTTATTGTCTTTGTCTTATTGCCTCATATAAAAATACACCACAAGCAACAGATACGTTTAAAGATTCTATTTCACCTAGTAATGGTAATTTTGCTTTATAATCAACCATTTTTAATACGGATGGATTTATCCCTTTTGCTTCAGAACCCATAATAATTGCTATAGGTTGGTTATAATTAAAATCATAAACAGAAGTTTCTGTTTTTTCTGTAGCTGCAACTGTTTTTATATCATATGCCTGTAATAAAAATAAAGCATCTTTAATATGATCTACTTTACAAATAGGAATTTTAAAAGCTGCTCCTGCTGAAGTTTTTATTGTTTCTGCATTAACTGGTGCACTACCATTTTTTTGAATAATGATTGCATCTACTCCAGTACATTCTGCAGTTCTTATAATAGCACCAAAGTTTCTTACATCAGATAGTTGGTCTAAAATTAAAAGTAAAGGAGTCTTTTCTTTTTTATTAATGGTTTCAAGAAGTACTTCTAAATCATAAAATTTTATTGGAGAAATTTGTGCAACTGCACCTTGATGATTATTGTTTTTAGATAACCTATCTAATTTTTCTACAGGAACTGTACTTGTTGCAATTTTATTTGACTTTATTAGTTTATCAAGTTCGTAATATAAATTACCTCGTAAACCTTTTTGTAAATAAATTTTATTAATAGAAGCATCACTCTCTATTGCTTCAATTATTGCTCTAATTCCAAATATATTTTGTGATTTTTCCATAATGTAAAAAAAAGCGTAATTAAAAAATTACGCTTTTTTATGAATTTATTATTTACAAATAATTAATTAACTGTAAAAGGAACTGAAGCTCCAGCACCATACGCACCATTTGTTGAATAAACAGTAATGTTACCTGGTAATGTTACTAAACAAGCACCAGCACCATCTTGGTAAGCATCATAAATCTGGAAAGTATAACTTCCAGGAGCTAAACAACCTGCAGCATTTTGCGTACTATTTCTAGCTAATCCAGCATAACCTCCCCAAGGAGCTGGTAAACCACCACCACCAGTAGTAGTTCCATTAGAAAGTACAGTAGCTCCATTAGCATCTCTAATTCTCCAGAATACTTCTTCTGGATATCTGTCTAATGTAATAGCAACTCTTACTTTTTGCTCTCCTGTTGGACAAGCTCTAGATACATTTAATCTAAATGAATCACCTGTAGCAACTTCTGGAGTAGCTTCTAAATTAACAGTAATTCCTTTATCTAAAGCTGCATCTAAATTAATATCACTTACAGCAATTGTAAAACTACCTTCAGTAGAACCAGCAGGAATAGTTACAGTAGCAGGAATAGTATAAGCAGCTGCATCTAAAGTTACGTTACTTGTAACTAAATTTAATACTCTGTCTGTAGACGTTGTATTTGTTGCATATACTTTAACTTCTCTGTTTAAAGTTCCCCCTGGAGGAACTTCCATTGGTTTTTCAAAAGCTTCTAAAGAAGCATATGATGTACCTTGAGGCTCTAAATCTGCAGTTTCACATGCACTTAGCATTACTAAAGCTGATAAAGCTGCAAAGTAAAATTTTAATTTTTTCATATTAAATTATCTTTTTAGAACAGTGAGAAAAGTAAAGACTTTTCTCACTGTTTAATTTTATTAATTATTTTGTGTTGAGATGAATGGATTAAATTGAATTTCTCCTTCTGGAATTTCAAAAGTTAATCTTTCATCATTGTAAGGAATAGAAGCTCCAACAAAAGAAAGGTGGTTTGTACCTCTTGTAATTGTAGCTCTGTTACGCTTCATAGCTAAGTAACTTTTACCTTCTCCCCAAAGTTCGATTCTAGTTTGTAAGTAAATTTCATCTAATAAAGCATTTCCAGATAAAGCATCTATATAAGAAGCATCAGGAACTCTTTGACTAACAACATTTTTCAAGTAAGTTCTTGCAGCAGCATCGTTTCCAGCTCTAGCTCCCATTTCAGCAGCTAATAAGTGCATTTCTGCAACTCTCATGTAAACGTAATCTGCTTTAACAATTCTTGAAGTACCATATCTAGTTCTGTCTGAATCATAAAACTTATCTAATGGCATTAAGTGAGTATAAGAACCTGGACTATTTGTAAATTGAGCCTTTCTTACGTCATTTGCAGGAATTTGTGCAAATAAACCATCATCTATAGCTTTAGCATCACCAAATGCTGGATAACTATAACTAAAGTAATCCATTTGACCCCACCATGATACAAGGCCTAAACCTAATTCATCGTTTAAGTCAACACCCCACATCCATCCTGGAGTATTCACATTGTTGAATCCACCAGTAACTTCTGAACCACTCATTAATGTATAACCACCAGAAATAGCAGCTACTGCCATATTATGAGCTTTTAAAGGATCTGTACCTCTAGCACCTAAAACATATGCATAAATACCTTGAGCAACAGATTTGTTGATCTCAGTTTTGTTAGATCTGTTAAATCCATCTAAGTAAGCAATTGCTTCTGTTAAATCTTTTTCCATTAAGTCATAGATTTCAGCAGCAGTTACTTTTGGTCCATTAGGTGTAATAGCATCTGTATAGATAGGTAAAATTTCTTCTGTAGCATCATATTCTTTTTGATAGAATTGAGTCAAATAGAAATAAGCATGAGCTCTTAAAGCTTTCGCTTGTCCCATAATATATTTACCTTCTGCATTACCTGGAACAGCATCTGTACCACCTAATCCATCAATTACTTCGTTACAACCTCTTACGATTCTGTAGTAATATCTCCATACTTGTCTGTTATCACCAAAAGTAAAATCTAAAGGTGCTTGCATTTCAGTAATAGAAGCTCTATACCAACCATAAGTACTTACACTTAAAGCCATATCACTAGATAACATATCACTAAATACATCATAAGATTTATGACCAAAGTCATCGTGTCCACCAGTACCACCTGTACCAGTTGTAAATGTAAGTGAATACACACCCGACATTAATGCTCCTGTAACACCTGGGTCAACTGCTGCAGCTTGTTCTAATTGAGAACTTGTAAGTGATGCAGAACCCTCTAAAGCAGGATCTTCTAGGAAATCATCTCCACAACTAAAACCAGTTATTACGAAAACTGATAATAATCCGAATTTAAAAAATTTATTCATTTTTTTTTCTTTAAAATTTATTAATTAAAATTTAACTCTAACACCTAATGTAATTGTTGTCATTGGCGCATAAAATCTTCGACCTGAGTTTCCTGATTCACGTGTGTTAGGTAGGAAACCATCTCGTGCTGTCATGTTAAATAGATTATCAGCAGATAACCAAAGATTAACTGATTGGATATCAATTTTCTGAAGAAATTCTTGAGGAATTGTGTATCCAAGGTTAACGTTGTTTAAAGCTAAATAATCTGTTGAAGTAATAAATCTAGTTGATTGAGAAGTTGCATTTTGATCTATACCATCAGCTAATCTAGGAACGTCAGTTACATCACCTGGCTGTCTCCATCTGTTAGCTATATCTTTATGGAAGTTGTTACCTACTGCACCAAAACGATCAGACATTAATTCTGCGTATTGACCATCGTAAGCATAACCACCTAAACTATAAGTAAATTGTGTACCTATGTTAAAGTTACCAATTCTACCTGCTAATCTAAAAGCACCACGTACGTCTGCAATTGCAGATTTGTTTACGTATACATCTGAAGCATCAGAGTAAGTTTTAGTAACAGTTTTCTTAATGTTTGCATCAGATACTTTAGCTTGATATTCTACTATAGAACCTGTAGCATTAGAAATACTTGGGTCAGCTGGAATCCAAGATCCACTTGAGTAAGAAGATGGCTCACCAGCGTCTAATAATCCGTTGTTATTTCTATCATCATAATATTGGTACCACATTGGTGCTCCATCAGCTGCATCAACACCTGCCCACTCTCTCATGTAGAAATCAAATATTGATCTTCCTTCTGACCATGCATACGCTCCATTTGGAGTTAATACTTGTGGTAATCCAGTAGCTGGATCTAAAGGCATAGTTTTAATTTCGTTATTTACGATTTCACCATTAATAGATAAATCTAAACTAAAGTCTTTTTTATCAATAATATGTCCTGTAAAGTCAAATTCAATACCTGCGTTAATTAACTCACCATCATTAACTGTGATAGAAGAGATACCTTGAGAAGGTCCAACAAAACGGTTAAAGATTAAGTTATCTGTTAATTTGTTATAGTAATCAATTGTACCATCTAAGAATTTACCAATACCAAATTCAGTACCTACTTGGAATTGCTTAGTAGTTTCCCAAGTTAAATCTGGGTTACCAACAGCACCTGGAGCTAAAGAAATACTACCTCCTAAGTTACCACCATTATATGTGTTATATCCAGAGAAGAAACCAACACCAGCTTGGTCACCATTAATACCATAAGAAGCTTTAATTTTTAAGAAATCAAATACTCCATTATCTTCCATAAAGTCTTCATTACTAATTACCCAAGAAGCACCAACTGAACCAAATGTACCCCACTTATCGTTAACGAATCTAGAAGAACCATCAGTTCTTACAGATGCAGTGAAGTAATATTTTTGATCGTAGTTATAGTTAAATTGGCTAAAGTAAGACTCAATTGTAAATCCACTTCTAGATCCAGAAGGTAAACCTAAACTAGACTGGAAGTTATCAAGATCTAATAAGAAAGGAGAAATTTGTAACCCTTTTGAAGCTGATTGGAACTGTTGTTCGAATTCGTTACTCTCATGTGCAATTAATGCATCAAAAGAATGTGCTCCCCAAGTATTGTTATATCTAATAATTTGTTGGATGTTTTGAGTTAAACTAGAAAAGTCATTTATTGTTAAATCACCTCCAGTTGAAACACCACCACCATAGAATTTATTTGTATAATCTCTATTTTTTTGTGTAGCATACTGTACACCATATCTTAATTCTGCACTTAAGTTATCTGTAATTGTAACTTGAGCTAAGAAGTTTCCATTAAATTCATGTCTGTCTGTTCCGTTAAAATCATATAAAGCAGAACCAATTGGGTTAAGACCGTTTGCGTTTGGTCTATCTCTAAATCCTGATAAAGAACCATAATCATATTGGAAACCACCATAGTTAGTATCTGGAACTAAATCTCCATTGTTATCTCTTAAGAAAACTGGGAAAATTGGAGCCATTTTGTCAGCAAATTCAAATACGTTTTCAGAACCAACAATTTGTCCATTTTGAATACTTTCTGAGTAAGCATAACCAATATTAGAGTTAATTTTTAACCAAGGCTTAATTTTAGTATCTAAATTTAAACGAGTAGTATATCTCTTATAACCAGTATTGATAGAATATCCATTATCATCTAAGTAACCAAATGATGCGAAATATCTAGTATCTCCATTACCACCACCCATTCTTAAGTTAGTTTCAGTTCTAATTGCTGTATCAAAAGCAACATCTGTATATCTTAAAGGAGTATATCTTCTTGTTGCACCAGATCTAACTGTACTAGTTGCAGGATCAATTAACTGAGCAGCAGTTTGATTCCACATATTGTAACCTGGGTCAATGTAGTTGTTTGTAAATAATCTCGCATTAGCGTAAGCTACTGGGTCTGGTTGACCTGTGATTACACCTCTGTTGTAAATACCTTCCCAAACATAACCTACATACTCTTCTGGAGAAGTAATTACGTCATATCTTGGAATAATTTGATCATTAACACCTGTTTTGATATCTACTTCGATATATGAATTTGAAGAACTACCTGTTTTTGTTGTAATTACAACAACTCCGTTAGCACCTCTAGATCCATAAATTGCAGTTGCAGTAGCATCTTTTAAGATTGTTGTACTAGCAATATCTGAAGGGTTAATAGAGTTAATACTTCCAGAAAAAGGAACACCATCTACCACATATAATGGAGCTCTGTTACCATTTACTGATCCATACCCTCTAATTCTAATCGCACCAACTGTACCTGGTTGTCCAGAACCGTTAATTACGGTAACACCAGCTACCTCACCTGTAAGAGCTTGAGATACGTTAGAGAAGTTTTTTACTTCTAATTGTTCTTGTTTTACAACAGATGCAGTACCAGCAAAAGCCTTCTTTGTACTTGTTCCATATCCAACAACAACTATCTCATCTAAAACGTTAGCATCTTCTACTAAAGTAGCGTTTATAACATTAGATGCACCAACTGTTTTTTCTACTACTTTGTAACCTAAATATCTAAAAACTAAAACATCTCCGTTTTTTGCTTTTATAGAATATTTACCATCAAAGTCAGTTTCTGTACCAGTAGTACTTCCTTTAATTATAACACTAACGCCTGGTAAAGAACCTGAACTGTCAGAAACTGTACCAGTAATAGTTTTCTCTTGTGCAAAGGAAATTTGCACTACAAACGCTAATAAAAGCGTTAAAAATCCATTAAACTTTGTCTTCATTGTATAATTATTTGAATTAATTAAAGCCAAAAGTCTTAAATAAAACTTAAAAAAACAATTTTTTAACACTAAAAATTCAAATTCTTTTTTGTTAAAAATAAAAAAACCAGCCTGCTAGGCTGGTTTTTATTGTTTAATGGAAATAAAGATTATTTAAACAACCAAAGTACAGTATTTAATTCGTCTGCACCTTGAGCAGCAATTGCTGCATTGTAGTTAGCTTCATTTAATGAAGCAGCTGTTGCTGAATAACCATGTCTTTGTGGAATACCGTTAGCATTCGAAAGTAAATTAGGAGGAGCAACTAAACCAATTCTAGATTCAGTACCCATTGCCTTAAATCTTCTCCATTCTGCCCAACTGTTATATCCTTGTAAAAATAAAGATACCCATTTTTCGTAAGCGATATCATCTACACTAGTATATGCATTAGCTGCTAAATAAGTAGCAGCATCTACAGTACTAACACCCCATTGAGTCATAGAAGCTGTAACAGCTTGACCATAAAGTGTAGCAGCGTTTTCTGTAGTCCATCCCATTGCAGCAGCTTCTGCTCTTGCAAATAAAACTTCTGCATAAGTATAAATCATTAATGGAGCATCTCCTTTATTAATGATATTATTAGTGATAAATGAATAATCATCTGTAGCTGAATTTGATTGACCATAAGGTGCACCTACATAAACTCCACCATTTGTAGATAATTCTGCCATTTGTGCTAATCTTGGATCTTCAGGTGCAGTATTTGTACCTGAACCAATTAATGCATTAACAAAAACATCACTCATTAAATAATCTCTTCTAGATTCAAATCTATCTTGCCAAGGATTATCGTTAGTGTCTTCTGTTAAATAAGTGTACTGAATATTATTTGCATTAGAAGAAATTGCACCTGCACTTAAAGCTTCGTTAAACTTAGTTCTACCTGTAGCAGCATCTGCTTTAGATAAACGTAAAGCCATAGTCATCTTAATTGTGTTAGCAAAAGTTCTCCACATAGTCATGTCACCACCAAATAGAATATCTCCATCTGGTCCATTTCCAGAATCAATACTAGCTAAAGCTGAATCTAACTCAGCAAATAAACCATTATAGATGTCTTGTTGACTATCATAAACTGGTTTAGTAGTATTTGAAGCATCATTTGCTTCTGAATATGGTAAATACCCCCATCTTTCTGTCATCATTTGGTAATACCAAACTTTTAAAATAGTTGCAGCAGCAATTTGGTTACCATTAGAACCATAAGCTTGAGCAGCTACTCGAGTATCTGGGTTAGTATTGATTTCTATAATTTGCTTAACATCTTGTAGTAAAGCATATGCACCATCTGTATTCCAGTTTAAGGTCTGGTATCTAGATTCTTCATCATATTGTCCATTAGACAAGTATTGTACATATAGGTTAGACGTAGTGCTAGCTATATACCCACTCATACCTCTTTGAACATTTGTAAGTAGTAATGATGTTACTGCATTACTAGGGTTATTTGGATCGACATTAGTGTCTCCAAAATCTACTGTATCACAAGCAGTAAAGGCTACTATTACTGCTAAGAGAATACTTTTTAATTTATTTATTTGTTTCATTATCTAATTTTTTTTAATTAAAAGGTCATTCTAACATTAACACCAAATGTTCTAGTGTTTGGTAATTGCCCACCTTCTGTCCAATTAACTCCATTTCTTGTTTCAATCTCAGAAGGATCTAAACCTGGAATAGCAGAATGGATTACCCAAACATTGTTAGCAAATACACCAACATTTAATTTCTTAAATGGAGTTTTGTCTAATAATGCAGCTGGTAAATCATAATCTAAACGAATAGTTCTTAACTTCACGTAAGAAGCATCATATAACCATCTTTCATGAAGTGCAAATAATCTACCCCAATAAGTAACTGGGTCTACATAGTAAGAAGCTGGAGAACCAGAAGTTTCATCTACACCTTCTATTAATACACCACCTGAGTTAGCACCAACTCCACTAGCTGGAGTATAGTAAGAAGCTCCAGTACCAACGATTGGGTCTCTCACAGGGTTTCCTAAAGTGTTGTTTCCAATTGTTTCTGTACCTAAACCTGAGTAGTTGTTAAACATTCTTGTTACAGAGAATACTTTACCACCTTTTTGGAAATCGATATCAAATCCTAAGTTAAAGTTTTTGTAACGGAAGTTGTTAGATAAACCACCAGTAAAGTCTGGTAATACATTACCTAAGTATTGGTTTGTGTCATATCTTGGAGCACCTGTTGAAGATAATAAGATGTTACCATCTGCATCTCTTCTATAAGCTCTACCATAAATAGCACCCCATTCTTCACCAACTCTCTCTTGTAATTGAATACCTCTCCAAGAGCTAGATAATACATTTACATCTACACCATCAGCAATTGCATCAACTGTTCTTTTTAAAGTAGAGAAGTTTGTATATACTCTCCAATCGAAATCTTCATTTCTGATTGGTGAAAAGTTAATTCCAATTTCTATACCTTGTGTAGTTTGTTGTCCACTGTTTAAGAATGTAGAAGTAAATCCACTAGCACCATCTAAACTAACTCTAGAAGGTAAATCTTTATCTTTTCTGTTAAAATATGTAACGTCTAAATCAACTTTACCTTTAAATAATTTTAATTCAGCACCATATTCAGAATCGATTCTTTTACCACCTTGTAATAATGGGTTAGCAAAATTACCTTGGCTACTTAAAGTACCACTACTTCCATAAGGAGTACCAATATCGTAAGTAGGGTTTAATAAATATCTTCCTGGGAAGAAAGGACCAGAAGCAACACTTGCTCTTAATTTACCAAAAGAAATAATATCGTTTTGAGGTAAAAGTTTTGTGAAGATGAAACTTAAAGATCCACCATATGTTTCTACTCTGTTGTCATCTGGATTTGCTGTAGATCCCCAATCGAATCTTGCAGAACCATCAAAATAAAGCATGTCTTTATATCCTAATGAAGCTTTAGCAAATACACCTCTAGTTTTTTGTTTGTAAGAGCTATTATTTACAGTTGGTCTATCTTTAGAAGTACTTAAGCTATAAAAGTTTAATGTTGTTAAACCACCATTAGTACTTGCGCTTAAAGACTCACCTCCTAAAGTAATTAGTTCAAAACCAGCACTTGCATTTAAGTCTAAGTCTTCAGTTAAATCTTTAGAATAGTTGATGATACCAAAAAGCTCATCTCTGTAATTCATACTTTCAGACTCGCTGTAAGATGGAATTGGATTTACACTACCAAAAGCTAATCTATCATTAGACTCGAAAGAAGTGTAAGTTTTTCTTAATTCTACATAACCGTTTAAATTATCATTTACTGTATAGTTTAAACCAATTCTACCATATGTAGCATTTTTAGTTTGAAAATTTAAATTTTCATTAGTCTCGAAAAATGGAGAATCCCAGTATAATGGAGATAAGTTTGTTGGACTATTAATGTTCCAAGAAACAAATTGACCATTTCTTTTGTAATTTCTTACTCTATCCATATCCAATTGACGTTGCCACCATTGGTTAAAGTTAGAAGTGATGTTTCCATACCCATTATCTGGGAAGTTTCTAGTTCTTCTATCTTGATAGTTAATGTTTGCGTAAGCCTCTAATTGATCTGTAATATTAAAACGGATGTTTGTGTAAGCTTGTACTTGTCTTCTAAAAGAATTTGGTACAACACTTGTTCTGTCTATATTTACTAAACCACCTTTAATGCTATAACCTTCTCCACCTTTTGTAAAGTCTACAGTTGTGTTATTAACAGTACCTGTATCAAAGAAGTTTTTAACGTTGTCTGGGTTAGCTTCAAAAGCTCTAAGCTTACCAAATTCAGGATCACCAGGAATCCAAGAATCCCAATGACGAACCATTTGTCCATTTAATTTTGGACCCCAACTTTCATCAGCATAATATTCTACCATTGGTTGTCCATCAAAAGATGACCAAGATGCAGGATGTTGAGTTGGGTTAAATGAAAATGTATTGAAGTTTTGTGAATAACCACCACCATATTCGTTTTGGTATTCTGGTAATAAATACACATTTTCGATTGCTGTACTATGGTTTAAAGTAATTGTAGATTGCCCTTTTTTAGCAGTCTTAGTTGTAATTACAATAATACCACTATATGCTTCTGGACCATAAAGAGCAGTTGCAGCAGCACCTTTTAGAACAGATAAATCAGCAATATCATCAGTGTTAATATCAGAAATACTGTTTACTTTAACGTTGTCAACAATATATAAAGAGATACTTTGACCTCTTAATCTAATTGCTGAATTACCAAAACCTGCAGAAGGAGCACCAACTGCTTGAACACCAGAAACTCTACCTGCTAAAGCATTGTTAAGGTCTGTTTCTCTTGTTCTTACTAGGTTTTCTGGTTTTACAGATTGTTGTGCAAAACCTAGAGATTTTTTATCTCTTTTGATACCAAGTGCAGTAACAACAATTTCATCTAAAACACTTGCGTCTTCTACCATAGAAACGTTTATGGTATTAGATGCGCCTACTTTTTTCTCAACAGTTTTATATCCTACATAACTAAAGCTTAAAATGTCACCAACATTTGCTTTAATAGAATACTTACCATCAAAATCTGTTTCTGTACCTTTTGCTGTACCTTTTATAGATACACTAACCCCTGGTAAAACTCCAGAAGACTCAGATACAGTTCCAGAAACTGTTTTTTCTTGCGCAAAATGTATTTGCACAACAAACGCTAAGAGCAGCGTTAAAATTCCTCTAAACTTTGTTTTCATTATTTAATAAATTTGAATTAATTAATCACAAATATTAAAATATTATGTTAATTGGCAAATATTATTTGTTAAAAATCGTTAAAAAATGTTAAAAAGATGAAAAGTTGAAAAAAAATTAAAAAACGTTAAACAAAATAAGCCTTACTTAGATTTATTAAAAATAATTCACCCAGCTTATTGCTAATTTTAGGTTGTTAAAATCAAAATTATTGTTGCTTGTTTTTCCTAAAGCTACATTTAGGTTTATTTTAGATTGATTATTGATGAATAAATACCCTAATCCTAATCCTAAAATACTTTCGTTTTTTGTAGTGTTTATGAAGCCTAAATCTGTTATTGTATAGAAATAAGAAGTTGTAGAAGCTAAAAACCTATATTCGAAGTTAAAGTAAGAATAATTTTTTGTAAAAATACTTTGCTCATTGAACCCTCTTATAGAGTTTACTCCTCCAATTCTAAATAGTTCGTTTGTAAAATATTGATCGGAATTTAGCAATCCTGTATTGTTTTTTAAAGAGATAAAATTTCTTTGATTTAACTCCCATAAATACTCAGTAGTTAATTCAAACTTAAATTGATTAGAGTTGTTATTTTCTGCTTTTCTTTCACCTAAAGAAGGATTTATGTTAAAATACAATTTTTTATTGTTAAATATATCTTGATTAAATTGATTGTAATTTATGTTGATTCCAAAAAATTGATTTGTAAAAGAAGAAATTTCTTGGCTAGTGTTTTGTAAACTCTCTGAAGTTTCTGCATTGTAAGAGAAAGCTAATTTTAATTTTGAATTTACATCATAATTTAAAAATGTTTTAAATTTTGTATTAGTAAAGCTTGAATCTTGTCTGTAGATTGAGAATTCTACTTTAGGAGATATAGGTGAATTGAATAGGTAAGGTATAAATGTAGATATTTTAAACTCTTGTCTTTCTTTAGCAATACTATTCCAGTATAAATTAAATTCTTCTCCAGTATTCAGTACATTATTAAGTTTTAAATCAATGTTTCCATTAAGTAAAAATGAACCATCTTCTTGAGTTGCAAAATTTACTAAAGCGTCTATACTGTTGTTGTTAATTTTCTTTAAATAAATATATAAAAACGTAGAGTCTTTTGTAAATAGAATTTCTGGAGGTTTTATTTCTTGAACAAATCTTAAGTTTTTAGATTCAGAAGAAATTTTTTCTACTGTACTTTTATTAAAAACTTGATCTTTCTTTAGTTTAAAAAATCTGTTTAAGTAAGACGTTGGGAAATTTTCATAACCTTTAACGGTTACCTTATTTATAGTTCTCTTAAAAGATTCATTTATAATAATTTCTCCAAATAGGGTATCAGCTTTTATCTTGATATTTGATAACTTTACTTTAGAAAATGATTTTCCTGAATTATCTAAAACAGATGTAATTTTAGATAAATTTGATTGTAAGTTTTCAATAGGAAATTTTACACTGTCATTCGCAACCTTATAATCACTCAAGATTTCATTTAATTCTTTGTTGATTTTAAGTTTTGCAAAATTAATTTTTTTGTTCAGACTAATAAATACTTGATATTTATAATCTTTCTTTTTTATGCTATCGATTGTGTTTGTGAAATAACCAATTTTCTTTAGGTAAGATGCAGTTTTGAATATTTCATTAAATAGTGAAGTGGAATCTTTGTGTTTTTTAGTGTAATTTATCTTTTTTAGAATTTTTAATTCACTTTTTTTTAAAGAAAAGAATTCTAATTTTAATTCTTGACAATTTATTTTTGGAAAAAACATCAAGAAAAAAATAAAAAAAAAGAATAGAAGTTTTTTGCTCAATTTGTTATATTCTATGGTTTCAAAAGTAATTTAAAATCATAAAAAATCAATATTAAATAAGCATTTCTAAAAAATAACTTACTGATATTTGAATAATTAGAAATTAGTTGTACATTTGCACACCCTTAAAAATAGGGTAAAAGTTTAATATAAACGAAAAACAGTAATTATTTAGTATGCCAACTATTCAACAATTAGTTCGTAAAGGAAGAACCAAAATAACTAAGAAGAGTAAATCGGCTGCGTTACAAGGGAGTCCTCAAAGACGTGGAGTTTGTACACGTGTTTATACTACAACACCAAAAAAACCAAATTCAGCAATGCGTAAAGTTGCTAGGGTTAGGTTAACAAATGGTAATGAGATAAACGCATACATTCCAGGAGAAGGACACAACTTGCAAGAGCACTCGATAGTATTAGTTAGAGGTGGAAGGGTAAAAGATTTACCAGGTGTTAAATATCACGTGGTACGTGGAGCATTAGATACTGCAGGTGTTGAGGGAAGAACTCAACGTAGGTCTAAGTACGGTGCAAAACGCCCAAAGAAGTAATTTATTAACTTTTTTAATGTAAAGACATGAGAAAAAGAAGAGCGAAAAAAAGAGAGCTTTTACCAGATCCAAAGTTCGGAGATCAATTAGCAACGCGTTTTGTGAACAATTTAATGTGGGATGGTAAAAAATCTGTAGCGTTCAAAGTATTTTACGATGCGTTAGAAATCGTAGAAGAAAAAAAGACTGATGAAGAAAAGTCAGCTTTGGAAGTATGGAAAGAAGGATTGTCAAATGTAATGCCTCACGTAGAAGTGCGTTCTAGAAGAGTAGGTGGTGCAACTTTCCAAATTCCAATGCAAATTAGACCAGATCGTAAAGTATCTATGGCTATCAAATGGATGATTCTTTATGCTAGAAAGCGTAATGAAAAAACTATGGCTCAGCGTTTAGCAGCAGAGATTTTAGCTGCAGCTAAAGAAGAAGGAGCAGCTGTTAAGAAAAGAGTAGATACTCACAAAATGGCTGAAGCAAATAAAGCATTTTCACATTTTAGATTCTAAATATAATGGCTAGAGATTTAAAATATACAAGAAATATTGGTATTGCAGCACATATTGATGCTGGTAAGACAACAACAACAGAACGTGTATTATATTACACAGGTGTTTCTCATAAAATTGGTGAAGTACATGATGGTGCTGCAACAATGGACTGGATGGAGCAAGAGCAAGAAAGAGGTATTACTATTACTTCTGCTGCAACTACTTGTACATGGCAGTTTCCTTTAGAGAACGCTCAACCAACTCCTGATACTAAAGGTTATCACTTTAATATAATTGATACTCCTGGTCACGTAGATTTTACTGTAGAGGTAAATAGATCATTACGTGTATTAGATGGTTTAGTATTTTTATTTTCTGCTGTTGATGGTGTAGAACCTCAATCAGAAACAAACTGGAGATTAGCAGATAATTATAAAGTGCCAAGAATTGGTTTCGTTAATAAAATGGATCGTCAAGGGTCTGATTTTATGAATGTAAATAAGCAGGTAAAAGAAATGTTAGGTTCTAATGCAGTACCTATTGTTTTACCTATTGGTGAAGAAGCTGATTTTAAAGGAATTGTAGATTTAGTTAAAAACAGAGCTATTGTGTGGCATGATGAAACACAAGGAGCAACATTTGACGTTATCGATATTCCTGAAGAATTAAAAGAAGAAGCAAGAGAATATAGAGCTTTATTAATAGAGGAAGTAGCTAGTTATGATGAAGACTTGTTAGAAAAATTCATGGAAGATGAAGATTCTATCACTGAAGAAGAAATTCATGCTGCTTTAAGAGCTGCTGTTATGGATATGGCTATCATACCTATGATCTGTGGTTCTGCATTTAAAAATAAAGGTGTACAATTCTTATTAGATGCTGTATGTCGTTACTTACCTTCTCCTTTAGATAGAGATAATATTGTAGGTACAGATCCAGCAACTGGAGAGAAAATTACAAGAAAACCAGATGTAAAAGAGCCATTTGCTGCTTTAGCATTTAAGATTGCAACAGATCCTTTTGTAGGTCGTTTAGCTTTTTTTAGATCTTATTCAGGTAGATTAGATGCTGGTTCATACGTATTAAATAATCGTTCTGGAAAAAAAGAACGTATTTCAAGAATATACCAAATGCATGCTAACAAGCAAAATGCATTAGATTTTATTGAGGCTGGAGATATTGGAGCTGCTGTTGGATTTAAATCTATCAAAACAGGAGACACTTTATCTGATGAAAAAAATCCTATTGTATTAGAATCAATGGATTTCCCAGATCCAGTAATTGGTATTGCAGTTGAGCCTAAAACAAAAGCTGACGTTGATAAGTTAGGTATGGCTTTAGGTAAATTAGCTGAAGAAGATCCAACATTTACTGTAAGAACTGATGAAGCTTCAGGTCAAACTATTATATCAGGAATGGGTGAGTTACACTTAGATATTATTGTAGATCGTTTAAAGCGTGAGTTTAAAGTAGATGTAAATCAAGGACAACCACAAGTTGAATACAAAGAAGCTATCACTGCATCTGCAGATCACAGAGAAGTTTACAAGAAACAATCTGGTGGACGTGGTAAATTTGCTGATATTGTATTTACTATGGAGCCTGCAGATGAAGGTGTGCAAGGTTTACAGTTCGAATCTATAATCAAAGGTGGTAACGTTCCTAAAGAATTTGTTCCATCTGTAGAAAAAGGATTTAAAGAAGCAATGAAAAATGGTCCATTAGCAGGTTATGAAATGGATTCTATGAAAGTTACTTTAAAGGATGGTTCATTCCACCCTGTAGATTCTGATCAGTTATCTTTCGAATTAGCTGCGAAATTAGGTTATAAAGCTGCTGCTAAAGCTGCTCAAGCTAAAATTATGGAGCCTATTATGAAGTTAGAGGTATTAACTCCAGAAGAAAATATGGGTGATATCGTAGGAGATTTAAACAGAAGAAGAGGTCAAGTATCTGACATGTCAGATAGAGCCGGTTCTAAAGTAGTAAAAGCTACTGTACCATTATCAGAAATGTTTGGTTATGTAACTTCTTTAAGAACTATGTCTTCTGGTAGAGCAACTTCTACAATGGAATTTTCTCATTATGCAGAAACTCCATCTAACATTTCAGAAGAAGTAATAGCAGCTGCTAAAGGTTAATCTACTAATATTATAAAAGATGAGTCAAAAAATTAGAATAAAATTAAAGTCTTACGATTACAATTTAGTAGATAAATCTGCTGAAAAAATAGTAAAGACGGTAAAAAGTACTGGAGCTGTAGTTAACGGTCCTATACCATTGCCAACACACAAAAAGATTTTTACAGTATTACGTTCTCCGCACGTAAACAAAAAATCTAGAGAGCAATTTCAATTAGCTGCTTACAAAAGATTGTTAGACATCTATAGTTCATCATCAAAAACTATCGATGCTTTAATGAAACTTGAGTTACCTAGTGGTGTTGAAGTTGAGATAAAAGTATAATTTTATAAATAACTTTCGGTTTATTTTGATAAACCGAAAGTTATTTATACTTTTGCAGCCCGAAATATAGTAGGGTGATACTATTTCTAATGAGATAGTTACATGTCCAGAGCGTTTCGCGAAGGAAAAACGGAAAAAACAGAATCAGCGTTGAATTTGTTTTTGCGCTGTTTTTTTTGATTGAAATTTAGTGGACAAAAACCGAAACAATTGTTTCAAATAATTAATTAATAATAGACGCGCTGGATAAATAAGATCTAATCGTCTAAAATTTTAACTAAATGTCTGGGTTAATAGGAAGAAAAATTGGAATGACCAGCTTATTTGACGAGAATGGGAAAAATATCCCTTGTACCGTAATTGAAGCAGGTCCTTGCGTTGTTACCCAAGTCAGAACCGAAGAGGTTGACGGATACAATGCGTTACAACTTGGTTTCGATGACAAAAAGGCGAAGAGTTCTAACAAAGCGTTAGACGGTCACTTTAAAAAAGCTGGCACCACTGCTAAAAAGAAAGTTGTTGAATTTCAAGGGTTTGAAGAAGAGTACAAATTAGGAGATTCTATCACAGTAGAGCATTTTGCTGAGGGAGAATTTGTTGATGTGTCAGGTGTTTCTAAAGGTAAAGGTTTTCAAGGTGTAGTAAAACGTCACGGTTTTGGTGGTGTAGGTCAAGCTACTCATGGTCAGCATAACCGTTTAAGAGCTCCTGGTTCTATTGGTGCTGCTTCTTATCCTGCAAGAGTATTCAAAGGAATGCGTATGGCAGGAAGAATGGGTGGAGAAAAAGTGAAAGTACAAAACTTAAAAGTATTAAAAGTAGTTGCTGAAAAGAACTTACTTGTTGTAAAAGGTGCAATACCTGGTCACAAAAATGCTTTTGTAACTATTCAGAAATAATGAAAGTAGCAGTTTTAGATATTACAGGGAAAGATACAGGTAGAAAAGTTGAACTTTCTAAAGATGTATTTGGTATAGAGCCTAATGATCATGCTATTTATTTAGATGTTAAACAATACTTGGCAAATCAACGTCAAGGAACTCATAAATCTAAAGAAAGAGCTGAAATTGTTGGTTCTACAAGAAAGATAAAAAAACAAAAAGGAACTGGTACTGCTAGAGCAGGTTCTATCAAGTCTGGTGTTTTTAGAGGTGGAGGACGTATGTTTGGTCCAAGACCAAGAAATTATTCATTTAAATTGAATAAGAACTTAAAGCGTTTGGCTCGTAAGTCTGCTTTAAGTATTCAAGCAAATGATAAAAACTTAGTGGTTGTTGAAGATTTTAATTTTGATGCACCAAAGACAAAAAACTTTGTTGATGTTTTAAAAGCTTTAGGATTAGATACAAAAAAATCATTATTTGTTTTAAACGAAGAAAATACAAATGTGTATTTATCATCTCGTAACTTAAAAAACTCTAAAGTTGTAAAAGCTTCAGAAATTAATACTTATGGTGTTTTAAATGCTAATAAAGTAGTAATTACAGAAAGTTCTTTAGAAGGTATTAACTCAAACTTAAGCAAATAAGGTCATGAGTATATTAATAAAACCGATTATAACAGAAAAAGCAACAAACGATAGTGAATTATTCAATCGTTATGCATTTGTTGTAGATAAAAATGCTAATAAAGTAGAAATCAAAGATGCTGTAGAATCAGCTTATGGAGTTTCTATTTCTAGTGTAAAAACGCTTAATTATCCAATACAAAGAAATACGAAGTATACTAAAAAAGGTTTAGTTACTGGTATTAAAAGTGGATACAAAAAAGCTATTGTACAATTAGCAGAAGGAGATAGTATTGATTTTTATAACAATCTTTAAGAAAAGACGAAATGTCAGTTAGAAAATTAAAACCAATAACACCAGGTCAGCGTTTTAGAGTTGTAAATGGGTTCGACACCATAACAACTGATAAGCCGGAAAAAAGTTTACTTGTACCGCAAAAAAGATCTGGAGGTCGTAACAATCAGGGTAGAATGACAACTCGTAATATTGGAGGTGGTCATAAACAAAAATATCGTATTATCGATTTTAAAAGAGATAAAAGCGGTGTTCCTGCTACAGTAAAAACTATAGAGTACGATCCAAATCGTACAGCATTTATTGCTTTAGTTCATTATGCTGATGGAGAAAAAAGATACGTAATAGCTCAAAATGGTTTACAAGTTGGGCAAACAATAGTATCAGGTTCTGGTTCAGCACCAGAAATAGGAAACGCAATGCCTTTAAGTGAAATACCTTTAGGTACTACAATTTCTTGTATAGAGTTAAGACCAGGACAAGGAGCTGTTATGGCTCGTTCAGCAGGTTCATTTGCTCAGTTAATGGCAAGAGAAGATAAATATGCAACTGTTAAGTTACCTTCTGGTGAAACAAGATTAATATTGTTAACCTGTATGGCAACAATAGGTGTTGTTTCTAATTCAGACCATCAATTATTAGTATCTGGTAAAGCAGGTAGAAGCAGATGGTTAGGTAGAAGACCTAGAACTAATGCAGTTAGAATGAACCCAGTTGATCACCCAATGGGAGGTGGTGAAGGACGTTCTTCTGGAGGTCATCCAAGATCTAGAAATGGTATTCCTGCAAAAGGATTTAAGACTAGATCTAAAACTAAGGCAAGTAATAAATATATTATAGAACGTAGAAAGAAATAAGTAAGATATGGCAAGATCATTAAAAAAAGGACCTTACGTTCACTATAAGTTAGAGAGAAAGGTATTGGCTAATGTTGAGTCTGGTAACAAATCAGTAATTAAAACATGGTCTAGAGCTAGTATGATTACACCTGATTTTGTTGGACAAACAATTGCAGTTCATAATGGACGTCAGTTTGTTCCAGTATATGTAACTGAAAACATGGTAGGTCATAAATTAGGAGAATTTTCACCAACTCGTTCTTTTAGAGGACATGCTGGTGCTAAAAATAAAGGTAAAAAATAGTAGGTATGGGAAGTCGTAAACACAACATGGCACAACAGTTAAAGGAAGCTAGAAAGCAAAGAGCATTTGCTAAGCTTACTAACTGTCCTACGTCACCAAGAAAAATGCGTTTAGTTGCTGATCAAATTAGAGGTGTAGAGGTCGAAAAAGCTTTACAAATCTTAAAATTTAGCCCTAAAGAAGCATCAAGAAACTTAGAGAAATTATTGTTATCTGCTATAGCTAATTGGCAAGCTAAAAACGAAGATGCAAGTATCGAAGATGCTGGTTTATTTGTTCAAACAATTTGCGTAGATAGTGCAGGTATGTTAAAAAGATTAAGACCAGCTCCTCAAGGTCGTGCACACAGAATTCGTAAGCGTTCTAATCACGTTACTTTAGAGTTAGGTAGTAAAAATTTAAGCAATTAATCAAAGTATAAAATGGGACAAAAAACAAATCCAATAGGAAATCGTTTAGGAATTATCAGAGGATGGGAATCAAATTGGTATGGAGGTAATGATTACGGAGATAAAATTGCTGAAGACGATAAAATTAGAAAATATATACATGCTAGATTATCTAAAGCTAGTGTGTCTAGAGTAATCATTGAGCGTACTTTAAAACTTATCACAGTTACTATAACAACATCAAGACCTGGTATTATTATTGGTAAAGGTGGACAAGAAGTAGATAAGTTAAAAGAAGAGCTTAAGAAAATTACAGGTAAAGAAGTTCAAATTAATATTTTTGAGATTAAGCGCCCTGAATTAGATGCAAGATTAGTAGCAACTAGTATAGCACGTCAAATCGAAAATAGAATTTCTTATAAGAGAGCTATCAAAATGGCTATTACTGCCACTATGAGAATGAATGCTGAAGGTATCAAAGTTCAAATTTCTGGACGTTTAAATGGTGCTGAAATGGCAAGATCTGAGCACTTCAAAGAAGGAAGAATTCCTTTATCTACATTTAGAGCAGATATAGATTATGCTTTAGTAGAAGCTCATACTACTTATGGTAGACTTGGTATTAAAGTATGGATTATGAAAGGTGAGGTTTATGGTAAAAGAGAATTATCTCCATTAGTTGGTTTATCTAAAAAGCAAGGTGGTGGAAAAGGAGATAGATCTAAACGTAATCCTCGTAGAAGAAAATAATTTATAAAATTAGAGACTTAAGATGTTACAGCCAAAAAGAGTAAAATACCGTAAGGTACAGAAAGGCAAAGGAAATATGTCTGGTAATTCTCAAAGAGGAAATCAACTTTCTAACGGAATGTTTGGTATTAAATCTTTAGACCAGAACTTATTAACTTCACGTCAAATTGAAGCAGCTCGTATTGCAGCTACTCGTTACATGAAGAGAGAAGGTCAATTATGGATTAAAATATTTCCAGATAAACCTATTACCAAAAAACCATTAGAAGTACGTATGGGTAAAGGTAAAGGTGCACCAGATCATTTTGTTGCTGTTGTAAAACCAGGTAGAATTTTGTTTGAAGTTGGTGGTGTGCCAATGAATATTGCAAAAGAAGCTTTACGTTTAGCAGCTCAAAAATTACCAGTAAAAACAAAATTTGTAATTGCTAGAGATTTCGATTTCAAAGCATAATTCTATACACTATGAAACAATCAGAAATTAAAGAATTATCTACAGCTGATCTTAATGAAAAGTTGGGAGCGATGCAAAAGAATTATACTGATCTTAAGATGGCTCACGCAATAACTCCATTGGAAAACCCATTGCAGTTGAGAAGCTTAAGAAGAACTGTTGCAAGAATTGCAACAGAATTAACAAAAAGAGAATTACAATAATTCTATAGTCAGTTTTAAAGATGGAAAAAAGAAATCTTAGAAAAGAGAGAATTGGTGTAGTTTCAAGTAACAAAATGGAGAAATCTATCGTTGTTTCAGAAACTAAAAGAGTTAAACACCCAATGTACGGTAAATTCGTTTTAAAAACGAAAAAGTATGTTGCACACGACGAACAGAATGATTGCAACGAAGGAGATACTGTTAGAATCATGGAAACAAGACCTATGAGTAAATCTAAACGTTGGAGATTAGTAGAAATCCTAGAAAGAGCTAAATAATATGTTACAGACAGAATCAAGATTAAAAGTAGCAGATAATACTGGAGCTAAAGAAGTTTTAGTAATTAGAGTTTTAGGAGGAACAAAAAAACGTTACGCTTCAATTGGAGATAAAATTGTTGTAACTGTTAAATCTGCAACTCCTAACGGAACTGTAAAAAAAGGTCAAGTATCTAGAGCAGTTGTTGTAAGAACTAAAAAAGAAGTTAGACGTAAAGACGGATCTTACATCAGATTCGACGATAATGCTTGTGTACTTTTAAATCCTACAGAGGAAATGAGAGGTACTCGTGTGTTTGGACCAGTTGCACGTGAACTTCGTGAGAAACAATTCATGAAAATAGTATCATTAGCACCTGAAGTGCTTTAAATCATTATAAAATGAAGAAGTTCAAAATAAAATCAGGAGATACTGTAAAAGTAATTGCAGGAGATCACAAAGGAACAGAAGGTAAAGTTTTACAAATCATTAAAGATAAAGATAGAGTTTTAGTAGAAGGTGTAAACTTAGTATCTAAGCACACTAAACCTAGCGCTCAAAATCCTCAAGGTGGTATTGTAAAAAAAGAAGCTTCATTACATATATCTAACGTTATGTTAGTAGAAGATGGTGTTGCTGTAAGAGTAGGTTATCAAGTTGATGGAGATACTAAATCTAGAATCTCTAAAAAAACTAAAAAATAAGAGTAATCATGAGTTACGTACCAAGATTAAAAGCAGAATATAAAGAAAGAGTTATAAAGGCTCTTACTGAAGAATTCAGTTATAAGAATGTAATGCAGGTTCCAAAATTAGAAAAGATTGTTGTTTCTAAAGGAGTTGGTGCTGCAATTGCAGATAAGAAATTAATAGATTATGCTGTAGAAGAATTGACTAAAATTACAGGTCAAAAAGCAATCTCTACAATGTCTAAGAAAGATGTTGCGTCATTTAAATTACGTAAAGGAATGCCTATTGGTGTAAAAGTTACGTTAAGAGGTGATAAAATGTACGAATTTTTAGACAGATTAGTTACTGCATCTTTACCACGTGTAAGAGATTTTAACGGAATAAAAGCTAATGGTTTTGATGGAAGAGGTAATTACAATTTAGGAATTACTGAACAAATCATCTACCCAGAAATTAATATTGACCAAGTAAAGAAAATAAACGGTATGGATATTACTTTTGTAACATCTGCAAATACTGATAAAGAAGCAAAGTCATTATTAGGAGAATTAGGTTTACCATTTAAAAAAAATTAAGGAATGGCTAAAGAATCAATGAAAGCTCGCGAACGTAAAAGAGCAAAAACTGTTGCAAAATATGCTGAAAAAAGAAAAGCTTTAAAAGAAGCTGGAGATTATGAAGCATTGCAAAAATTACCAAAAAATGCATCACCAGTAAGAATGCACAATAGATGTAAATTAACTGGTCGTCCAAAAGGATATATGAGACAATTTGGTATTTCTCGTGTAACGTTTCGTGAAATGGCTAATCAAGGATTAATACCAGGTGTTAAAAAAGCCAGCTGGTAAAAATCAAAATAAACCATACAAATAAAAATAGAATGTGTATCTTTGCACGCTCTATTTTTTTTGAGTATTAGAATTTTAACTGATTATAGGTTCAATTATCACAGAGTAATCTGTAAGTAAAATAGAGATATTTGAAAACCGTAATCGCAATTTAAATAAATATGTATACAGATCCAATTGCGGATTTTCTTACAAGAGTAAGAAATGCTATTGCTGCGGGACACAGAGTAGTAGAAATTCCAGCTTCAAACTTGAAGAAGGAAATGACTAAAATTTTGTTCGATCAAGGTTATATCTTAAGTTATCAATTTAATGATGATAAAGTTCAAGGAACTATCAAGATAGCTTTAAAGTATGACAAAGACACAAAAGAGTCAGTAATTAGAAAAATCCAACGAATTAGCACACCAGGTTTACGTAAATACGTGGCTTCTAAAGAGATGCCAAGAGTATTAAACGGTCTTGGAATTGCTATTGTTTCTACATCAAAAGGTGTAATGACAAACAAGAAAGCTCGTTTAGAGAACGTTGGAGGAGAAGTTTTATGTTACGTTTATTAAAATCTTGAGAAATGAGTAGAATAGGAAACAATCCAGTTAGCATTCCACAAGGTGTAGATGTAAACATTAAAGACAACGAAATTACAGTAAAGGGTAAGTTAGGTGAGTTAACTCAAACAATTTCTAACGGTATTTCTGTAAAAGTAGAAGACAATGCTGTTGTATGTGAAAGAGCATCAGACAGTAAAGATCACAAAGCTCAACATGGTTTAATGAGATCTTTAGTTAACAACATGATTGAAGGTGTTAGTAAAGGATGGACTAAAGAATTAGAATTAGTAGGTGTAGGTTATAGAGCTTCAAATCAAGGGCAAAAATTAGATTTAGCTTTAGGTTTTTCTCATAATATTGTTTTAGAATTAGCTCCTGAAGTTAAAGTTGAAACTGTTTCAGAAAAAGGTAAAAACCCAATTATAAAATTAACTTCATTTGATAAGCAATTAGTTGGTCAAGTAGCAGCTAAAATTCGTGGTTTCCGTAGACCAGAGCCTTATAAAGGAAAAGGAGTTAAGTTTGTAGGTGAACAATTAAGAAGAAAAGCAGGTAAATCTGCATAATTATAAGAATTATGGCATTATCAAAGCTACAAAGAAGAGCAAGAATTAAAAACAGAATTAGAAAGATTGTTTCTGGTACAGCAAATAAACCAAGACTTTCTGTTTATAGAAGTAATAAAGAAATTTACGCTCAGTTAGTAGATGATATTAATGGAGTAACATTAGCTTCAGTATCATCTAGAAGTAAAGAAATAAAAGCAAGCACAAAAGCTGAAGCTTCTGCTGCTGTAGGAAAAGCAATTGCAGAAAAAGCTACTAAAGTTGGAGTTGAAACTGTTGCTTTTGATAGAAATGGTTATTTATACCATGGTAGAGTTAAAGTATTAGCAGACGCTGCAAGAGAAGCTGGTTTAAAATTTTAAGAAATTATGCAAGGTTATAAAAACGTAGAAAGAGTTAAGCCAAGCGGATTAGAGCTTGTAGATAGATTAGTAGGTGTACAACGTGTTACTAAAGTTACAAAAGGTGGTAGAGCATTTGGTTTCTCTGCAATTGTTGTTGTAGGTGATGGTAATGGTGTTGTAGGCCATGGATTAGGAAAATCTAAAGATGTTTCTTCTGCTATTGCGAAAGCAGTAGAAGACGCAAAGAAAAATTTAGTTAGAATTCCAATTTTAGATGGTACATTACCTCATGAACAAAAAGGAAAATTTGGTGGTGCAAAGGTATTCATAAAGCCTGCTTCTCCTGGTACAGGGGTTATAGCTGGTGGTGCAGTACGTGCAGTATTAGAATCTGTTGGTGTACATGATGTATTATCTAAATCTCAAGGATCTTCTAACCCTCACAATGCAGTAAAAGCAACTTTTGACGCTTTATTACAGTTAAGAAGTGCTGCTGCAATTGCAAAACAAAGAGGAATTTCTTTAGAAAAAGTATTTAACGGATAAATCTAAAAGAGATGGCAAAAATAAAAGTTACACAAGTAAAAAGTCAAATCGGTCGTTTAAAGAATCAAAAGAGAACTTTAGAGGCATTAGGTTTACGTAGATTAAACCAAACTGTAGAACATGAGGCAACTCCTTCTATCGTTGGTATGGTAAATAAAGTTTCACATTTAGTTTCTGTAGAGGAATTAAAATAAGATATTTAAAATGAGTAGTAGTTTACATAATTTAACACCTGCAGAAGGATCTGTAAAGAAAGAGAAAAGAATCGCACGTGGTGAAGGTTCTGGTCATGGAGGTACTTCTACAAGAGGACATAAAGGGGCTAAATCTCGTTCTGGATATTCAAGAAAAATTGGTTTTGAAGGTGGTCAAATGCCTTTACAAAGACGTGTGCCAAAATTTGGTTTCACTAATATCAATAGAAAAGAATATCAAGGCATCAACTTAGACAAGTTACAGTCTTTAGTTGATAGTGGAAAAATAACTGATACAGTTAATTTAGATATTTTAGTTGCTAATAGATTAGCATCTAAAAATGACTTAGTAAAAATACTAGGAGGAGGAGAGTTAAAAGCTAAATTAAATATAACTGTTCATAAATTTACAGCATCAGCAAAGGCAGCTATTGAAGCAGCTGGAGGAGAAGCTGTTACTTTATAATATTAAGTAAATGATGAATTTAATCACTAGATTAAAAGATATTTTCAGTATTGAAGAGTTAAAAGACAAGATTCTTTTAACAATAGGTTTAATTGCGGTATATCGTTTTATGGCTGCTGTTCCATTACCTGGAGTAGATCCATTACAACTTGCAGCATTAAAAGAAAGTACTGATGGTGGTCTTTTAGGTTTATTAAACGCATTTACTGGTGGTGCATTTGCTAGAGCCTCTGTTATGGCTTTAGGTATAATGCCATACATTTCTGCGTCAATTGTAGTACAGTTAATGGGAATAGCTGTTCCTTATTTACAGAAATTACAAAAAGATGGAGAAAGTGGTCGTAAAAAAATTACACAAATCACTAGATGGTTAACCATTGGAATTACATTGGTTCAAGCACCTACTTATATTACAGCTATTAAAACTCAATTTGGTTTAGGACCAGAAGCTTTTTTAGTTAGTGGTGCAACTTTTTGGGTTTCATCTATTATTATTTTAACTGCAGGTACAATTTTTGCAATGTGGTTAGGTGAGCGTATTACTGATAAAGGAGTTGGTAATGGTATATCATTATTAATTACTGTTGGTATTATCGCTAATTTCCCAGCTGCATTTTTACAAGAATTTGTTGCGAAAACAACAAATGCAGGTGCAGGTGGTATAATGATGATTTTAATAGAAGTTATTGTTTGGTTCATTGTAATTTTATTAACTGTTTTATTGGTGACTGCTGTAAGAAAAATAGCTGTACAATATGCTAGAAGAACAGTAGCTGGTAACATTCAAAATGTTGCAGGTTCAAGAGATTACATACCATTAAAGTTAAATGCAGCAGGAGTAATGCCAATCATTTTTGCACAAGCAATAATGTTTGTACCAATAGCTTTAGCTCAACGTTTTCCTGCAATTGCAAGTTTACAAGATATAAATGGTTTGTGGTATAATGTAATTTTTGCATTGTTAATTATCATTTTTAGTTATTTCTACACAGCAATTACTATTCCTACGAATAAAATGGCTGAAGATTTAAAAAGAAGTGGTGGTTTTATACCAGGAATTAGACCAGGTAAAGATACTGCTGATAGATTAGATTCTGTATTATCTAGAATTACGTTCCCTGGATCGTTATTTTTAGCAGCATTATCTATATTACCAGCAATAGTAGTTCAATTTGGAGTTCAACAAAGTTGGGCAATGTTTTATGGTGGTACATCTTTAATCATTATGGTTGGTGTAGCTATAGATACATTACAGCAAATTAACTCTTATCTTTTAAATCGTCATTATGATGGTTTAATGAAAGCAGGAAATTCAAAAAGAAAATCTAAATAGTATGGCTAAGCAATCAGCAATTCAACAAGATGGAACAATTACAGAAGCATTATCTAATGCTATGTTTCGTGTAGAATTAGAAAACGGACATATTGTTACAGCACATATCTCTGGTAAAATGCGTATGCATTATATTAAATTATTACCAGGAGATAAAGTAAAATTAGAAATGAGTCCTTATGATTTAACTAAGGCCAGAATTACATACAGATACTAAAAACATAAACAGATGAAAGTAAGAGCATCAGTTAAGAAAAGAAGTGCCGACTGCAAAATTGTTCGCAGAAAAGGTAGATTATACGTAATAAATAAACAAAATCCTAGATTTAAACAAAGACAAGGGTAATGGCAAGAATAGCAGGTATTGATATTCCAAAGAACAAAAGAGGAGTTATTGCTTTAACTTACATCTTTGGTATAGGAAACAGTAGAGCTAAAGAAGTTTTAGCTAAAGCAAAAGTTGACGAAAGTATTAAAGTTCAAGATTGGACAGATGATCAAATCGCAGCAATTAGAGAACAAGTAGGTAATTTTACTATTGAAGGTGAATTACGTTCTGAAGTTCAATTAAGCATCAAACGTTTAATGGACATTGGTTGCCAAAGAGGAATTCGTCATAGATTAGGTCTTCCTTTAAGAGGTCAAAGAACAAAAAACAATTCTCGTACAAGAAAAGGTAAGAGAAAAACAGTAGCTAACAAGAAAAAATAAGTTAGAGATTAACCTAATTATGCTATTAGTGTGCCGTGTTTTACACAATTTACTAATAAGGATAATTAAACACTAAGAATTATGGCAAAAGCAAAAGCAAGTTCAAAAAAACGTAAAGTAATAGTAGATGCTATTGGAGAAGCACACATAAACGCTTCTTTTAACAACATCATTATTTCTTTAACAAATAAAAAAGGTGACGTAGTTTCTTGGTCATCTGCAGGTAAAATGGGTTTTAGAGGTTCTAAAAAGAATACTCCATATGCAGCTCAGTTAGCAGCAGAAGATTGTGCAAATGTAGCAAAAGAGGCTGGTTTACGTAAAGTAAAAGTATACGTTAAAGGTCCAGGAAATGGTAGAGAATCTGCAATTAGATCTATACACAATGCTGGTATTGAAGTAACAGAAATTATTGACGTTACTCCAATTCCTCACAATGGATGTCGCCCTCCAAAAAGAAGAAGAGTATAATTATATTTTAATCGATTAGGAATAAGATTTTCGAAGGATAAGCCTTAATTCATAATCCCTAATCATAACAAAAACAAAATGGCAAGATATACAGGACCAAAAACTAAAATTGCTCGTAAATTCGGTGAAGCAATTTTTGGCGAAGATAAAAACTTCGAAAAAAGAAATTATCCTCCAGGACAACATGGAAACAACAGACGTCGTGGAAAAAAATCTGAATACGCTACTCAATTAGCTGAAAAGCAAAAAGCAAAATATACTTATGGTATTTTAGAGCGTCAATTTAGTAACTTGTTTAAGAAAGCTCAAGCTGCATCTGGTATTACAGGTGAAATCTTATTACAATTATGTGAATCTCGTTTAGATAACGTAGTTTATAGAATGGGTGTTTCTAACTCTAGAAGCGGAGCTCGTCAATTAGTTTCTCACAGACATATTACAGTTAATGGAGAGATCGTTAACATACCATCTTATAGTTTAAAAGAAGGAGATGTTGTTGCTGTAAGAGAAAAATCTAAATCATTACAAGCTATAGAAGATGCTTTAGCGTCTAATAACAATGTTTATGAATGGTTAACTTGGAATAATGATACTAAGACTGGAACTTTTGTAAAGGTACCAGAAAGATTACAAATTCCAGAAAACATCAAAGAACAATTAATAGTAGAATTATATTCTAAATAATAAATTAATCATATTGGTATTAAGCCAAAGGGTTTATTTGTACTTCTTCAAACTCATAAACCGCGCAACTTAATAACAATTAAAACGAAGAACAAAATGGCAATTTTAAATTTTCAGAAACCAGATAAAGTAATAATGATAGAATCTACAGATTTTTCTGGAAGATTCGAGTTCAGACCTTTAGAACCAGGTTTTGGTTTAACAGTTGGTAATGCTTTAAGAAGAGTACTTTTATCATCTTTAGAAGGTTTTGCAATCACATCTTTAAGAATAGATGGTGTTGAGCATGAATTTTCTACTGTATCTGGTATTGTAGAAGATGTTACAGAAATCATATTAAACTTAAAACAAGTTCGTTTTAAGAAACAAATAGACGAAACTGATAAAGAAACTGTATCAATTTCTGTATCTGGTCAAGAGCAGTTTACTGCTGGAGATTTACAGAAATTTATTTCTGGTTTTCAAGTTTTAAACCCAGATTTAGTTATCTGTAATATGGATAGTTCTGTAAAGTTAAATGCAGAAATTACAATAGAAAAAGGTAGAGGTTTTGTACCTGCAGAAGAAAATAAGAAAGCTTCAGCTCCAATTGGTACAATTTTTACAGATTCTATTTACACGCCAATAAAAAACGTAAAATATTCGATAGAAAATTATCGTGTTGAACAAAAAACAGATTACGAAAAATTAATCTTTGACATTGACACAGATGGTTCTATTAATCCAAAAGATGCATTAACTGAAGCTGCAAAAATTTTAATTCACCACTTTATGTTATTCTCAGATGAGCGTATTACTTTAGAGGCTGATGAAATTGCACAAACAGAAACATATGATGAAGAATCATTACATATGCGTCAATTATTAAAAACTAGATTAATTGATATGGATTTATCTGTTAGAGCTTTAAATTGTTTAAAAGCTGCAGAGGTAGATACATTAGGAGATTTAGTTTCTTTTAACAAAAGTGATTTAATGAAGTTTAGAAACTTTGGTAAAAAATCTTTAACAGAATTAGAAGAACTAGTTATTGTAAAAGGTTTAAGTTTCGGAATGGATTTAACAAAATATAAATTAGATAGAGATTAACCTTTCATAATTTGCTCACCAAAGAGGTTAGATGCAAGATGAAAGACTAAAAACAAACGTCAAAAATGAGACACGGAAAAAAACACAATCATTTAGGAAGAAAAACAGCGCATAGAAAAGCGATGTTAGCAAATATGGCTTGTTCTTTAATTGAGCACAAACGTATTAACACTACTGTTGCAAAAGCAAAAGCTTTAAGAACATTTGTAGAGCCATTAATTACAAAATCTAAGTCAGATACAACTCATAACAGACGTATTGTATTCTCTTATTTAAGAAATAAATATGCTGTAACAGAATTATTTAGAGAAGTTTCTGTAAAAGTAGCAGATAGACCTGGAGGTTATGTAAGAATCATCAAATTAGGAAATCGTCAAGGAGATAATGCTCCTATGGCTATGATAGAATTAGTTGATTACAACGAATTATATGATCCAAAAGGAAACAAAGCTAAAAAATCAACTAGAAGAAGTAGAAGAGGTGGAAAGAAAAAAGAAGCTACTACTGCTCAAGTTGAAGAAACTACAACTGAAGAGAAATCTGAAGAATAGTAATGAAATTATTTCAAAATCATATAAAAAGGATAAACTTAGTTGTTTATCCTTTTTTATTGTCAATAAAATCTAATAACTCTATTATTTATTAAAAATCATAATCTTTACTTTTGTAAAGCATAGCTCTATAAAATAAAATATATTACCTAAAATGAAATATCAAACTAGAAAAAAAGCATTAGTATTATTAGCAGACGGAACTATTTTCTATGGAAAATCTGTTGGTATAGAAGGTACAGCTACTGGTGAAATCTGTTTTAATACAGGTATGACTGGATATCAAGAAATATTTACAGACCCTTCATATTTTGGTCAATTAATGGTAACAACCAACGCACACATTGGTAATTACGGAGTTAATGATAACGAAGTAGAATCTGAAGGAATAAAAATTTCTGGATTAATTTGTAGAAACTTTAGTTTTACACATTCTAGAGTAGACTCTCATGGTAATTTAAAAGATTGGTTTACTAAACATAATTTAGTTGCAATTTCAGATGTAGATACAAGAGCTTTAGTTTCTTATATTAGAGATAATGGAGCTATGAATGCTATCATTTCAACGGATGTAGATAATATTGATGCTCTTAAAAAACAACTAGCTGCAGTGCCAAGTATGGAAGGTTTAGAGTTAGCTTCTAAAGTATCTACTAAAGAACCTTACTACATAGGAGATGAAAATGCTGATATAAAAATTTCAGCTTTAGATATAGGAATAAAAAAGAACATTTTAAGAAACTTATCAAAAAGAGGAGCTTATATTAAGGTTTTTCCTTATGATTCAAGTTTTGAAGAATTATCATCTTTTAATCCAGATGGATACTTTATTTCAAATGGACCTGGTGATCCTGAACCTTTAGAAGATGCACAAAAATTAGCAAAAGAAGTAATTTCTAGAGATTTACCTTTGTTTGGTATTTGTTTAGGTCATCAAGTTATTGCTTTATCTCAAGGTATTTCTACTTATAAAATGCATCATGGTCACAGAGGAATAAATCATCCAATTAAAAATTTATTAACTGGTAAAGGTGAAATAACCTCTCAAAATCATGGTTTTGCCATCAATAGAGAAGAGACAGAAGCAAATAAAGATGTAGAAATTACACACGTACATTTAAATGATCATACAGTAGCAGGAATTCGATTAAAAGATAAAAATACTTTTTCTGTACAATATCATCCAGAGGCTAGCCCTGGACCACATGATTCAGAATACTTATTTGATCAATTTATAGAGAATATAAAGGAGGCAAAGAAAGTTTTATCGTAATATTTCTTTCATTCGTCTATACTTTATCGTTTTTAATCAATAAAATTTTTTGTATTTACAAAGAAAGTAATACATTTGAAGTGTGATAGAAATATCACATTTCTTTTTCATAGCAATTTTCCCACTCAAATTTTGAGTGGGTTTTTTTATTTCTTCTAGTAAACGTTTTCGTAAATTCTTAGAATCAATATTTTAAATGGCTAATACATTTTGTAAATTAGCATCATAAATATAAAAAACCAAAACTCTTCTTAGAGTTTATAAAATGTAAATAAATGAGTATTATAATTAGTGTACACGCGCGTCAAATATTTGATTCAAGAGGTAATCCAACTGTAGAAGTTGATGTTGTTACCGAAAGTGGAATTTTAGGAAGAGCAGCTGTTCCTTCAGGAGCATCTACAGGAGAACATGAAGCAGTTGAGTTAAGAGATGGAGGAAAAGATTATATGGGTAAAGGCGTGTTAAAAGCGGTATCTAATGTTAATGATATTATTGCAGAAGAATTAATTGGTACTTCTGTTTTTGAACAAAATGCAATAGACCAACTTATGATTGATTTAGATGGAACTCCAAATAAATCAAAACTAGGAGCAAATGCAATCTTAGGAGTTTCATTAGCAGTTGCAAAAGCAGCTGCAAATGAATTAGGAATGCCATTATACAGATATGTTGGAGGTGTTTCTGCGAATACATTACCTGTGCCAATGATGAACATTATTAATGGAGGTTCGCATTCAGATGCACCAATTGCTTTTCAAGAGTTTATGGTAATGCCAGTAAAAGCTAAAAACTTTACTGAGGCTATGAAAATGGGTTCAGAAATTTTTCATAATCTAAAGAAAGTTTTACATGATAGAAATTTATCTACAGCTGTAGGGGATGAAGGTGGTTTTGCACCTACATTAGATGGTACAGAAGATGCATTAGATACCATAGCATTAGCAGTTAAAAATGCAGGATATTCTTTTGGAGATGAAATTAAAATTGCTTTAGATTGTGCTGCAGCTGAGTTTTATGTTGATGGTAAATACGACTATTCTAAATTTGAAGGAGAAACAGGTAAAGTAAGAACTAGCCAAGAACAAGCAGATTATTTAGCTGAATTAGCAGCAAACTATCCTATTATTTCTATAGAAGATGGAATGGATGAAAATGATTGGGAAGGATGGAAGTATTTAACTGAAAAAATTGGAGATAAAGTACAATTAGTAGGTGATGATTTATTTGTTACTAATGTAGAGCGTTTATCTAGAGGTATAGAAAATGGAATAGCTAATTCAATCTTAATTAAAGTAAATCAGATAGGTAGTCTAACAGAAACTATTGCTGCTGTAAATATGGCTAAAAATGCTGGCTATACTTCTGTTATGTCTCACAGATCTGGTGAAACAGAAGACAATACAATTGCAGATTTAGCAGTAGCTTTAAATTGTGGACAAATCAAGACTGGTTCTGCTTCACGTTCAGATAGAATGGCTAAATACAACCAATTGTTACGTATAGAAGAAGAATTAGAAGATACTGCATATTTTCCTCAAGAAAAAGCATTTAAAATCTAATTTAGGACGTATAAAATGATTTTAAAAACCTCATATATTAATGTGAGGTTTTTTTTATTTATTAAATATTTGTTAAATCGTTTAAGCTTATATTTTTATATCTAAAATCTATGAACACTTGCTTTTAAAATTCTACAAAAATTGGTATCTTCGCGAAACACAAAAAACACACTTAAACACACGTAAATGTCAGACATAGCAAAATTACAAATTGGTGATAATTCTTATGAATTTCCTCTAGTAATAGGAACAGAAAATGAAGTAGCAATAGATATTAAAACTTTAAGAAATGCTACAAATGGAGTAATTACGATAGACCCTGGTTTTAAGAACACAGGTTCTTGTGAAAGTGCTATTACATTTTTAGATGGTGAAAAAGGTATCTTAAGATATAGAGGATATCCAATAGAACAATTAGCAGAAAAAGCTGATTTTTTAGAAGTAGCTTATGCACTTATTTTTGGGAACCTTCCTACTACAGAACAATTAGAAACTTTTAGAAGTGATATTAAGAAACAATCTGTAGTTGATGATGATATTAAAAAGATACTAGATGCTTTTCCTAAGAGCGCTCATCCAATGGGTGTATTATCATCTTTAACATCTGCCTTAACAGCATTTAACTCATCTTCTGTAAATGTAGATTCAGAGGAAGAAATGTACAGGGCTATTACTAAAATTATGGGTAAATTTCCTGTATTAGTAGCTTGGACAATGCGTAAAAAACAAGGTTTACCTTTAAACTATGGTTCAAACTCGTTAGGATATGTAGAAAATATTATGAAAATGATGTTCGAACAACCAAACGAAACATATGAAGTTAACCCTGTAATTAAAGATGCTTTAGATAAGTTATTAATTTTACATGCAGATCATGAGCAAAACTGTTCTACATCTACAGTTAGAATTGCTGGTTCTTCTCATGTTGGATTATTTTCATCTTTATCAACAGGAATTTCTGCACTTTGGGGACCACTTCATGGAGGTGCAAACCAAGCTGTATTAGAAATGCTAGAGGCTATTAAAGCTGATGGTGGAGATACAAAAAAATACATGGCTAAAGCTAAAGACAAGTCAGATCCTTTTAGATTAATGGGATTTGGTCATAGAGTGTATAAAAACTTTGATCCTAGAGCAAAAATCATTAAAAAAGCAGCAGATGAGGTTTTAAATGATTTAGGTGTAGAAGATCCAATTTTAGAAATTGCTAAAGGTTTAGAGCAAGAAGCGTTAAATGATAAGTATTTTGTAGACAGGAAGCTTTATCCTAATGTAGATTTTTACTCAGGAATTATTTACAGAGCAATGGGTATTCCTGTAGATATGTTTACAGTAATGTTTGCTTTGGGTCGTTTACCTGGATGGATTGCTCAATGGAGAGAGATGCGTTTAAAGAAAGAACCAATTGGTAGACCAAGACAAATTTATATTGGCGAAAACGAAAGAGATTTTGTTAGTATAGATAAAAGATAATCATTAATATTATTTTTAATAATTTAGAGCTTCATAATTTTATGAAGCTTTTTTTATAAAACATATATGTTAGAACTAAACATAAAAAACGAAACATCAACATTAAAAGCTGTTGTATTAGGAACAGCAGTATCAAATGGCCCACAACCTACATTAGAGGAGGCTTATGATCCTAAAAGTGTGCAGCACATTCTAAGAGGTACTTACCCAAAAGAGGAAGATATGGTTGCTGAAATGGAAGCTGTAGCAAAAGTTTTAGAGAAGTATAATGTAAAAGTATTCAGGCCAAAAGTTATTGAAGATTATAATCAGATATTTTCTAGAGATATTGCTTTTGTAATTGAAGATAAATTAATAAAAGCAAACATTTTACCTGATAGAGAAAAAGAATATGAAGCAATAAAACATGTAATCAATCAAATTGATTCTAATAAAATAATTACCCTACCAGAAGCTTGTCATATAGAAGGTGGAGATGTTATGCCTTGGAATGATTATATCTTTATTGGAACTTATACAGGAAAAGATTATTCAGATTTTATTACAGCAAGGACTAATAAAGAAGCTGTAGAAGAAATAAGAACATTATTTCCAAACAAAAAAGTAATATCATTTGAGCTCAGAAAATCAAATACAGATCCTAAGGAAAATGCATTGCATTTAGATTGCTGTTTTCAACCAATAGGTAAAGACAAAGCTATCATTCATAAAAATGGGTTTTTAATTGATGAAGAGTATAATTGGTTAATCAATTTTTTTGGAAAAGAAAATGTTTTTGAGATTGATAAAAACGAAATGTATCATATGAATAGTAATATTTTTTCAATTTCTGAAGATGTAATCATTTCTGAAAAAAACTTTACAAGATTAAATTCTTGGTTAAGAAATCATGGATTTACTGTTGAGGAAGTTCCATATGCTGAAATTGCTAAGCAAGAAGGACTGTTAAGGTGTTCAACTTTACCTTTAATTAGAGAATAAAAAAAAAGGCTTGTATTTTTACAAGCCTTTTTATTTTATGAAAATAATATATTATTCTAATACTACTTTATTTATAGCATGTATAACACCATTATCTGCTTGTACATCAGTTGCTATAATAGTACTTACTCTGTTTTGAGAGTCTGTTAAGGTAGCTCCATTAGAAGTAATATTTACAGTTAATTGACCACCCAAAGTATTAACTGGTAAATTATCTGATAAATTTGACTCTAAAACATTAGCACCAGCTACAACATGTGTGTTTAATGTTGATGATAATGTAGCTTTAGAAATATCTCCTAATCCATTTACTTGTAACTCTCCTAATAAATCTACAAAAGCATCATTTGTAGGAGCAAATACTGTAAAAGGAGCAGGACTAGTTCCATTTGGAGTAGAAAGTGTATTTACATAAGTAAAATCATTTTCTCTTGTTAATGCTTGAACTAAGATTGAAAAGTTAGGATCAGCAGTTGCAAAAGTTACAACAGTTGGTAGGTCTATAACTTTATCTACGACATGTACAATACCATTATCTGCTTCTACATTTGCAATATCTACAGTAGAATCTCCATTAAATACAACTCCATTACTTGTATTAATGTATATAGACATTTCAGTTCCAGATGCTGCACTAGTTGCATTTGTTTTTGCATATCCAGTAGATAAATCTGTACTTCTTAAATTACCTGTAATAACATGATTTAATAAGATGTTTCTTAAAACATCAACAGGTACATCATTTACAGAAGCAAAACCTTTGCTTTGTAAAAACGTTTCAAAAGCTTGATTTGTTGGTGCTAAAACAGTAAAAGAACCATTACTTGATAAAGTAGCTCCTAAATCTGCTCTTGTTACTGCAGCAACTAAGCTAGTTAGGTTATTCTTTACTGCAACATCAACAATTGTGTTAGTTTCAATTACAACATCTTCATCATCGCTACAAGAAGCTAAGAATGAGAATGCTAAAACGAGGGACAAAATTTTAGTGATTTTTTTCATTTTAAATTAATTTATGTTTATTTATTTCGAAACAAAGTTAAACAAAGTGAAAAATGATAATTGTTAAATAAAATAAAAAAAAAGTTAAACAAAACTTAAAATACTTTTTTGAATATGTTTTTTAATGGTAAGAAAAAAATCTATTTTTGTCTTTTTTAAATAAATGTCTCAAACTACAAATTCAATATTAATGATTCGTCCTATAAACTTTAGGATGAATGAACAAACTGCAGTTAATAATTATTTTCAAGAAGATTTATCTTTAAGAGATTCATTAATTAATCTAAAAGCTCAGAAAGAGTTTGATGATTATGTAGATAAATTAAGAAATTTTGGTGTTGAAGTTATTGTTGTGTCAGATAATCAAGAAAATGATACTCCAGATTCAGTTTTTCCAAATAATTGGGTTTCTTTTCATAAAGATGGCACCATGGCTATTTATCCAATGTTTGCAGAAAATAGACGATTAGAAAGAAGAGAAGATATTATTCTTGAACTAGAAAAAGAAGGTTTTTTAATCGAGAATATAGTAGATTATACTTCTGCTGAAGATCAAAATATATTTTTAGAAGGTACTGGAAGTATGATTTTAGATAGGCAAAATAAAATAGCCTATTGTGCAATTTCTCCAAGAGCAGATGAAGAGTTGTTTATAGAGTTTTGTGAAGATTTCGAATATACTCCTGTAATTTTTACAGCCAATCAAACTGTTGATAATTCTAGAGAAGCTATATATCATACCAATGTAATGATGTGTATAGCAGAAACTTTTTCAGTAATATGCTTATCATGTATAGATGATAAAAAAGAGAGAAAGAATGTAATTTCTCATTTAAAAAAATCAGGAAAAGAAATAATAGATATTACAGAAAAGCAAATGCACCAATTTGCAGGAAATATGCTTCAAGTAAAAGGTAAAAATAACGAGCTATTTTTGGTAATGAGTCAAGCTGCATACAATTCATTGACAAAAGAACAAATTAAAAAGATTGAAAAACATTGTAATATAATTTCAAGTTCTTTAGAGACAATAGAAACTTGTGGGGGTGGAAGTGCACGTTGTATGATGGCTGAAGTTTTTTTACCTAAAAATAAATAATGACATTACTCTTACTTTCTATTGCGCCTGCAATGATTATTATCGTTTTTATCTATTTAAAAGATAAATTCGAAAAAGAACCAATTCATTTTTTATTTAAGAATTTTTTAATGGGTGCTTTTTTTAGTATTTTAGTAACTTTACTATTAGGTACTTTACTTAGTAATTTTCTACAATTAAATGATGCTAAAAGTATATTTCAACAATTTATAAAAGCATTTATAGTAGTTGCTTTAGTAGAAGAATTTTCAAAATACATCATTGTAAAATATTATGCCCAAAAAAATAAAGAGTTTAATGAACCTTTTGATGGTATTGTATATGCAGTAATGGTTTCTATGGGTTTTGCAGCTCTAGAAAACATATTATATGTATTTCAATATGGTGTTTCTACTGGTATTATTAGAGCTTTTACTGCTGTTCCTGCGCATGCAACCTTTGGAATTTTAATGGGTTATTTTATGGGTAAAGCTAAGTTTTCTAACCATAGGGTATATTATAATATTTTAGGATTAACTATGGCTACATTATTTCATGGAGCTTATGATTTTTTCTTGTTCATTAATTTTGTGCCTGGTATTGCTGTAGGTGCTTTTGTATCTTTAATTATTGGAATTGTATTGTCTAAAAAAGCGATAAAAAAACATCAAGAAGACTCTTTCTTTAAAGTTTGATGATTTTTTTTGATGTAAAACTCCTATCATCAAAAAGTATTTTTATCATATAAACTCCTTTTTTTAAAGCGCTTATATTTATATTATTTGAAGAAGATTTTAATACTTTCTTACCTAAAAGGTTATAGATATAAATATCTTTAATAGGTTTGTTTGAATTTATTATAAAGCTAGTTTTTACTGGATTAGGATAAATATTCGCTAAACTTTTATTGTTAAACTTAGTGCCTAAAGTTAAAGCTCTATTGTCTGTAAATTCAAATAGTTTTTGAGTAAAAGTAAAAAACTGATTATTACTAGCTTCTCTAGAAATATAAAAATTACCATCATCAAAAATTGTGATTCCTTCAACTTGATGGCCAGCTCCAAGCTCATTTGTGAACGAATATTTTTCAAAACCGTTACTAAATACGTTTTCATCAGGACTTCTATTAGCGCTAATAAATATCAAAAAAGGTGCAGTTGCATCATATCCACATAAAATAATGTGATCATTAGAAGTTACAGCTCCTGTTATTAAGCCTTCAACATTAGCTTCGCTAATCTTTATTGCTGTATAATTACCAGTTAAAGTAGGTATTTTATAAACTCTAGTTTCTGCATTTACCCAATTTTTACTAAAAATGTAAAGACTATTATTATATGCTATTAAAGCTTCAGCATCAAAATTATTGTTATTAGGTCTAGTTGTAAAATCAGTTTGATCTTCATAAGCAAAAGAAATAATTTCTGCAGTAACAGTATTGCTGTTCTCTAATTCTGATTTCAAAATTTTATAAATTTTTAAATCTGTTCTGTTACCATTATTATTACCAAAATCTCCAATGTAAATATGAGTATTATCTTCTGCAATATCTTCCCAGTCTACATTTGTAGCATTGGTTATATTAATGGTTCTAAGTAAATTACCATTTAAACTATCTAATTCGTATAAATTTGCTGAATCACCACTATCATTATGGGTGATGATTTTTCCTTTAAAAAATAACAATCCAGATGATTCTTTTACTTGATCTGGTAATTCGAATTTATCTTTAAAATTACTTACTTGACAAAGTATAGATAAATTAAAGCCAATGAGTAAACTATAAACAATAAGATCTTTCAATTTTTTTATTTTAAAGCTTCAACTATAACTTTACCAGTTGCAGCATTAGAGGGTTCTATTTGTAATAAATTAGCAATAGTAGGTGCTATATCTATAATATGATGTCTTTTACTAGATTTACCAGTTTTAATACCATTACCATAAAAGATTATAGGTACATGTGTGTCATAATTATAACCAGAACCATGTGATGTTCCTTTTCTACCACCTGTTAATGTAGCAGGATAAGGTATCAATAATACATCACCAGAAAATTTTTGATTATATCCGTTTTGTAAAGAATTTAATATACCAGAATTAAAGTATGTTGTTTGTAATGTGTTAGCAGTAATTGCTTTATAGATGCCTTTACAATTAATAATTTCTTCCACAATTTTATCTGCAACTTCTTTTTTAGAAAAACCTAAAGACTCAATAGTTTCTTTATTTAAAAAGATTTGATAATTAGAAAAGTTCTCTATGAGCTTGTCAGATTTAAAATATTTAAGAGTTACTTTTTTTAAGAAATTTTTGATATTTAAAGTTCCTAAATAATGAGCTGGTATTTTTAATGATTGCAAATAAGCAGGAACATGAACTGCTCCATGATCTGCTGTTAGAAAAACAGTATAATTAGATTTGCCTACCTTAGTATCTAGGTAATTAATTAATTTTTCTATGTCTTTATCTAGCCTTAAATAGGTGTCTTCAATTTCTATAGATTGTGGTCCAAATTTATGGCCAATATAATCAGTTGATGAAAAGCTTATAGCAAGAAAATCAGTATAACTTCCTTTTCCTAAATTTTCATTTTCTATTGCAGCTTTAGCAAAATCTAAAGTTAAACTATTACCAAAAGGTGTATTGTTAATCATTCCTAAATTACCATTTTCATCCTTTAATTCTTTTAGATTATAAGGAAATGTAGGTGTTTCTTTTCCTTTAAAAGTTCCTTCAAAATCATTATTATCATCAAAACTATTTGTATAAGTTTTAATATCATACAAGGTATTCCAAGTATTAGAAAGATATTTTTCAGGTACTTTTTTATTATTAAAATCATTTACCCAATTAGGTAAATTATCCATGTAAAAAGATGAGGTGATAAAATTTCCTTGTAAACCTCCATCATACCAATAAGCAGCATTTGCTGTATGTCCAACTGGTAAAATTGCGGACCTATCCTTCAGTGCTATTCCAATAGTTTTTCCTTTATTATTTTGAGCTAAATGAAGCTGGTCTGTTATCGTGGTTGTCATTAATCTAAAAGGAGATCTTTGACCTCTTTTAGAATCAGAACCCACAGAATTATAATTGGTGTCAGTAACACAATAAATACTTTCTTTTAAATATTTATCATACCAATTGTTAGAAATAATACCATGATTATTTGGTGTTGTACCTGTATAGACAGAGGTATGTCCAACAGCAGTATAGGTTGGGATATAATTAAAATGAGCGTTTTCTAATGTAAATCCATTTTCTATTATTTTTTTAAAGCCTCCATCACCAAAACGATTGTAGAACCTAGTTATATAATCGTATCTCATTTGATCAACAACAATACCAACAACCAATTTAGGTTTTATATTATTTTTTGAATTTTTCTTTTGAGAATATGTTTTTATAAATAAAGATAAAAACAACAGGAGTAAAGTCGACTTTTTTATCATAAAAATAATCTGTTTTAAATTACAAATTTACCAATTTTAATATTGAGGTAACTAATTTTATATAGTATAAATGTTATTTCTTAATTTAGCTTAAAATTATTCCATGAATTATTTAGAGCATATTGGAAAATACTTTATGATGCTTGGTCAAGTTTTTAAAAAGCCTCAAAAGTTTAGAGTATTTTATGAATCTCTTTTTAAAGAAATTGAAGAGTTAGGAGTAAAATCTTTAGGCATTATAATGTTTATTTCCTTTTTTATTGGAGGAGTTATTGCATTACAAACTGCACTAAATTTAGAGAGTCCTTTTATCCCAAAATCTTTAATAGGTTTCGCTGCAAAAAGATCTATTATTTTAGAGTTTGCACCAACTTTTTGTTCTATAATTTTAGCTGGTAAAGTAGGCTCATATATAACTTCTAGTATTGGTACTATGAGGGTTACAGAGCAAATTGATGCTTTAGAGGTAATGGGTATAAACTCATTAAATCATTTGGTTTTGCCTAAAATTTTAGCAACTGTATTTTTTTATCCTTTTTTAATTGCATTAGCAATGGTGCTAGGTATTTTTGGTGGATGGATTGCAGGTGTTCTTTCTGGTTTATTTAGTGGAGTAGATTATGTAGTTGGCTTACAAACAGATTTTAATCCTTTTTTAGTTACTTACGCAATCATAAAAACTTTGGTTTTTGCATTCTTAATTGCAACAGTGCCTTCTTATCATGGTTATTATGTTAAAGGAGGTTCAATTGCTGTTGGAAAAGCGAGTACACAATCTGTTGTTTGGACAACTATACTAATTGTTATCGCTAATTATTTCTTAACACAAATGCTACTTACATAAAATGATTGAAGTTAAAGACTTACATAAAGGATTTGGTGATGTTCAAGTTTTAAAAGGTATTACAACAACTTTTGAACCTGGAAAAACAAGTTTAATAATTGGGCAAAGTGGTTCAGGAAAAACAGTATTTCTTAAGTCTTTAATTGGATTGCATACCCCAGAAGAAGGTACAATTGCATTTGATGGTAGAGTTAATACTAAATTTACTAATGAAGAAAAAAGGCAATGGAGGCAAGAAATTGGTATGGTTTTTCAAGGAAGTGCATTGTTTGACTCTCAAACTGTAGAAGAGAATGTTATGTTTCCTTTAAAAATGTTTACAGATCAATCTCAGTCTGATATGTTAGATAGGGTAAACTTTGTGTTGAATAGAGTAAACTTAGAGAATTCTAATTATAAACTACCAGCAGAATTATCTGGAGGAATGCAAAAAAGAGTTGCTATTGCAAGAGCAATAGTTATGAATCCTAAATATTTATTTTGTGATGAACCAAATTCTGGTTTAGATCCTCAAACAGCAACAGTAATTGATAATTTAATTCAAGAAATTACAGATGAATATAAAATTACAACAGTAATTAATACGCATGATATGAATTCTGTGATGGAAATTGGAGAAAAAATACTTTTTTTAAAAAATGGTATAAAAGCATGGGAAGGTACTAATGAAGAAATCTTTAAAACTGATAATGAGGCAGTTGTTGGATTTGTGTATTCTTCTAATCTTTTCAAAAAAGTAAGAGTTGCATATTTAAATGAAACTAATTAGAAAATTGGTTTGTTTTTTTAAAATTAACTTATATATTTGCACCCGCTAAAACGAAAAAGAATGACCTGGTAGCTCAGTTGGTAGAGCATCTCCCTTTTAAGGAGAGGGTCCTGGGTTCGAGCCCCAGCCCGGTCACAGAAAAAGCCTTGTATTTAATACAAGGCTTTTGTTTTTTTTAAAATAACGTATTTTTAAAATTCAATTTTAATAAAATAAAAATGAATTATTTATTCATAATACTACTCTTTATGAACTTATTTTCTAATATAATTTTTGATTTTAAAGAAAATAGTAATCTTAATAATTGGCAGATAGTTGATGATGTTGTTATGGGAGGTAGATCTCAGGGAAATTTTAAAATTAATGCATTTGGTAATGGAGTTTTTTATGGAAATGTTTCTTTAGAAAATAATGGTGGTTTTTCATCATTAAGATACCAGTTCAATAAAAAAAATATTAGTTCTTTTTCTAAAATAGTGCTCAGAGTAAAAGGTGATGGTAAAAAATATCAATTTAGAATAAAAAATAAAATACAAGATTATTATTCTTATGTAATTGAATTTGGAACTTCAAAAAATTGGCAAGAAATAGAATTAGAAATATCAGATATGTTTCCTGCTTTTAGAGGTAGAAGATTAAATATGAATAATTTTTCATCAGATTTTATAGAAGAAATTCGATTTTTAATAGGTAACAAAAAAAATCAGTCATTTCAATTAGAAATAGATAAAATATACTTGAAATAATTTTTTAATAATTTATACTTGTTTTTGTATCTTTCTGCAATACTAAATTTATAGATTGATGGAAGAAGACATCAAAAAAGAAGCAGAAAAGAAGTCATATTCAGAGATTGACGCAAAATCAGAAACTGTTAGAATTATTGAAATTCTAAAAAGCTTTTTAATTAGTCTTTTTGACTTTAAAGACGATACAGACCACAAAGCAACAATTGAAGCAATTAAAGCAGATATTCCATTTAAAGGAGCCACTGCATGGATTTTAATTTTTGCAGTATTTGTAGCTTCTATTGGGTTAAATGCAGATTCTACTGCTGTTGTTATTGGAGCCATGTTAATATCGCCATTAATGGGGCCAATTTTAGGTTTAGGAATGTCTTTTGCTTTAAATGACATTAATACCTTTAAAAAATCATTAACTCATTTAGGAATTATGATTGGGCTAAGTTTATTTGCCTCATTTATGTTTTTTTATTTTTTTCCATTAACTTCTACAACAGAAGGAACTTCTGAATTATTAGGTAGAGTAAGTCCAGATATACGAGATGTTTTAATTGCATTTTTTGGTGGTTTAGCACTTATGGTGGCAAGAACAAAAAAAGGTACAATAGCTTCTGTTATTTTTGGAGTAGCTATTGCTACAGCTTTAATGCCTCCACTTTGTACTGCTGGATTTGGTTTGGCAAGTGGCAATTTTTCTTTCTTTTTTGGAGCAATGTATTTATTTATCATAAATACAATTTTTATTGCTTTAGCTTCTTTTATTGTACTCAAATTATTAAAATTTCCAATGCACAAATACGCAAATTCTGTAACAAGAAAGCGTTATGCAACTATTGCAACTGTAGTTGGATTAGCAGTAATGATTCCTGCAATATTTACTTTTATAAGTGTTTTTAATGAAAGCCAAACAAAAATTCAATTTAGTAGATTTATAGAAAATGAGGTAAAGAAAATTCCTAAATTTCAATTACTTGGAGATCCTGATTTTGACTACAAAAAGAAAGAAATAAGAATGAGTTTTTTTAATGAAGTAACAGATGATGTTAAATACGTTTTAAAAAATCAACTTAATGATGAAGAATACAATAGACTTAAAGACTTTGATTTAAAAATAAAAGGTAGTGATACCAAGAGTTTTGAATTAATAACAACTGCATATCAAGAAAAAAGAGAAGAACTACAACAAAGTAAAAATATCATAGACGGTTTACACAAACAAATTGCAGATTTACAAGAAACAATTTCTAAATTAAATGCAAGAATTGAGCAAGATGCTTTAAACCGAAATGAAAAAGCGGTTGCTTTTAGCAGAATTGCTAAAGATGCAAAAATAAGATATATAGATATAGAAGAAATTGGTTTTGCAAGTATGTTGTCTTCTAAAGATTTTATTAAAATAGATACAATACCTGTTGCAACAATTAAATGGAATGTAAAACTACATGACAGTATTATTTCCCCAAAAGAAAGAGAATTAAGAACTTGGTTACAAAAAGAATTGGAGCTAGATACTTTATTCATAAAAAGGGATAAATAATAACATTACTTACAAATCTTAAATGATGGAAAAAAAATATGTAGTTGCATTCGATCAAGGAACAACAAGTACAAGAACTATCATATTTAATAAAGAAGGAGAAATTGTTGCTGTAGCTCAAAAAGAATTAACTCAACATTATCCTAAATCTGGTTGGGTAGAGCATAACCCTGAAGAAATATATGAAGATCAACTTTATACGTTTAAAGAAGCAATAAAAAAAGCAAAAATTAATGCTAATGAAATTGTTTCAATAGGTATTACAAACCAGAGAGAAACTACTGTAGTTTGGGAAAGAAAAAGTGGTAAACCTATTTATAACGCCATTGTTTGGTTAGATAAAAGAACAGCTTCTATTTGTGATGATTTAAAAAAACAAGGATTAACTAATTACATAAAAGAAAACACAGGTTTAGTTGTAGATCCTTATTTTTCTGGAACAAAATTAAAGTGGATTTTAGATAATGTTAATGATGCAAAAGAAAAGGCAAATAATGGTGACCTTTGCTTTGGTACTATAGATAGTTGGTTAATCTACAAATTTACAGAAGGTAAAAAACATGTAACAGATCATACAAATGCATCTAGAACATTAATTTATAATATAAAAAATTTAGAATGGGATGATACATTGCTAAAAGCATTAGAAATTCCTAAATCTATGTTACCTGCTGTTCAAGAGTCTTCCTCTAATTTTGGTACAGTTCTTATTGATGGTGTTCAAATCCCAATTCAAGGTGTTGCTGGAGATCAACAAGCAGCTTTATTTGGACAAGGAGGTTATAAATCTGGTATAGCAAAAAACACCTATGGAACAGGTTGTTTTATGTTATTGAATGTTGGTAAAAATCAAGTAATTTCTCAAAAAGGATTATTAACCACATTAACTTGTAGCATTCAAAATGAACCTATTAATTATGCTTTAGAAGGCAGTGTCTTTGTAGGTGGTGCATCTATTCAATGGCTAAGAGATAAAATGCAATTGATTAAAAATGCTGTAGAAACAGAGGCTATTTGTAATAGTATTCCACCATTAAAAGATATTTATGTTGTACCTGCTTTTGCTGGTTTAGGAGCTCCTTATTGGGATGCTGAGGCCAAAGGAAGTATCTATGGAATGACTTTAGATACTGGCAAAAACGAAATCATAAAAGCCACTGTAGAATCTTTAGCTTATCAAACAAGAGATGTCTTAGATGCTATGATTCAAGATTCTGGTAAAGAAATGATTGCACTTAAAGTTGATGGTGGTGCAAGTGCAAATAATTATTTAATGCAGTTTCAATCAGATATTTTAAATGTTGATGTAGATAGACCAAAAATGATTGAAGTTACTGCTTTTGGTGCTGCATTATTAGCAGGAATTAAAGCAGGTTTTTGGCAAAAAGAAGAAATAGATAATTTAAGAAATATTGATGTTTTGTTTTCCCCAAAAATGAAATCAAAACAGAGAAATAAAAAGTATAAAGGTTGGTTACAAGCCATTGAAAAAACAAGAACAACAAAATCAACTACAAAAGAAGATATTTTACGTTTTTCGATTTTAGATAGAGATAAGCAACTTAAAAAAATTGTTTCTAAAAAATTTGATATTGTTATTATTGGTGGAGGTGTTACTGGAGCAGGTATAGCTCTAGATGCTGCATCTAGAGGGATGAATGTATGTCTAATAGAAAAAGACGATTTTGCTTCTGGTACAAGTAATAAATCAACAAAACTAATACATGGTGGTTTACGTTATTTAAAACAATTGGAAATTGGTTTGGTACGTGAATCTGGATCAGAAAGGGCTATTGTACACAAATTAGCACCACATTTAGTCATTCCAGAAAAGATGTTATTACCACTAACAGAAGGTGGTACTTATGGTAAAATGATGACTGCTATTGGCTTAAAAGTTTACGATTTATTAGCCAATGTTGGTGGAGATGATAGGAGAAGAATGTTAGACAAAAAAGAAACGTTTCACAAAGAGCCTTTATTGGATAAAGATTTGGTTTTAGGAAGTGGCTATTATGCAGAATACAGAACAGATGATGCAAGACTAACTATAGAATTACTAAAAAAAGCAGCTGAGTTTGGAGCAACGATTATCAACTATTGTGAGATGGAATCGTTTGTTTATGATGCCAATCAAGAAATAGAGAGTTTAAATTGTATCGATTATAATTCAGGGAAAAGAATTAATATAAGAGCAAGAAATTATGTTTCTGCAGCTGGTCCTTGGGTAGATAAAATTAGAAAGAAAGATAATTCTATCAATCATAAATATTTACACTTAACAAAAGGAGTACATATTGTTTTTCCTCATGAAAAATTACCTATAAAACAATCTGTTTATTTTGATGTTGAAGATGGTAGAATGGTTTTTGCAATTCCAAGAGGTAGAGTTACTTATGTAGGCACAACAGATACTAATTATAATGGAGATTTAAATAGAGTAGTAGCTACAAAAGAAGATGCTTTGTATTTAATAAAAGCAGCTAATGATGCTTTTCCAGACATCAATTTAACCATTGATGATATCGAATCTAATTGGGCTGGTTTACGTCCTTTAATTCATGAAGAAGATAAAGACCCATCTGAGTTGTCTAGAAAAGATGAAATTTTTATTTCTAAAAGCGGATTGATTTCCATAGCAGGAGGTAAATTAACAGGTTATAGAAAAATGGCTCAAAGAGTGTTAGAAAAAGTTACAGATAAGTTACCTAACAAACGCAAAAGAAAATTAAAGAAATCTTACACAGACGAAATTCCATTAGTTAGTCCTACTTTACATACGTATGAAGAAGTTGAAGTTTATGAAAAAGAGTTGCAAGATGAATTGGCTTCAAAAGGGATTACTCAAAATTATTATGCTTGGTATTTAGTGTCAACTTATGGTAAAAATGCAAACCTGATTAGTAAACGTATGGATTTTTATGCAAAAGGAACTCCTATTGAAAAATTAATTAGAGCTGAGGTTTGGTATAGTATCCATTTTGAAATGGCTAATAGTTTAGCTGATTTTTTTATTAGAAGAACAGGAAGTCTTTATTTTAATATAGAAAGTGTAACTACATATTTTGATTTAGTAGTAAAAGATTTTATAAAAAACTTAAGTTGGGATGATGTAAAAGTTGAGTCTGAGAAAGAAAAAATGAAACTTTTAATTGCTGATGCTAAAACCTATTATGATAAAGAGTTTGAAGCTTAATTAGTTTGATTAAATAGAATTACTTCAGCATTTTTATTAAACAAATAGGTTTTATTGGTTTGCAATTGTAAGCATTCGAATCGTGTTCTTCTTAATTTTCCTTTTTTATACAATTGATTTTTATAGACAAATAAAGATGAAAACGGAATTTCAAAAACAAATACCTTTCCATTTTCGGCCTCATTATTTCGTAATACTAAAGATAAATTGGTATCTGAATCTGTGCTAGCTTTTGGGTTTTTTAAATAATTAGCTAAATAAGGCAGCATTTCTTTAGGATAAATCTCAGGAGTCAAAAAAGGCAACATTAAATGCTGAAAAACAGTTTTCCATTCTTTTCCATGAGGTTGTACCCTTCCAAACTTTTGATGTGTTACATGATGTGCAATTTCATGCACTAAAGTCAATAAAAATTGATATTTATTTAAGTTATTATTTACGGTTATTTGAAATCTTCCATTTGGTAATTTTCTAAAATCACCATGTTTGGTTTGTCTTTGATTTACAATTTTTAATTCAAAAGAATGTTCATCAATTAAAAATTGAACAAAAGGAATAGCTTTTACAGGAATATAATTTTGATAATTAGTACTCAAACAAAAACTAAATTAAGGTGTTGTAGATGAAACTTGTAAAACTTTACCATTATAAAATTGATGACCAGTTAAACTAAAATTATAGATATAATTAGCCATCTCTTCTGCAGAAACAGGAGCTTGAAAACCTGGGAAAGCCTCTTGTAACATTTCTGTTTGTACAGCACCTAATGCCAAAACATTAAAAGCAATTTGTTGTTCTTTATACTCTTCAGCTAATAATTCAGATAAGGTAATTACAGCTCCCTTTGCAGACGAGTATGCTGCTAAACCTGGGAATTTCATACTACCTTGTATGCCTCCCATAGAACTAATAGTAACAACATGGCTGCCTTTTTGTAAATAAGGGATTAAGCTTTTTGTTAATTCTGCAACACCAAAAACATTTACTTTATAAACTTCTAAAAAATCATCAGAAGTTAATTCCGTAAAAGGTTTATTTACTAGTTTTCCAGCATTATTAATTAAAATATCAACTTGTTTCCAGTTGTTTTTTACAAACTCTGTTACCTGTAAAATTTCATCATTTTTACAAATGTCTACAGAAAGGGTTTTAATGTTTTTATGATTTAGAGCTTCAAGGGGTTCTGTATTTCTAGAGATTGCTAAAACATTATGGTTTTGATTTGCAAATAATTTTGCTAATTCATAACCAATTCCTCTACTAGTTCCAGTAATTACAACATTCTTCATATAGTAAAATTTTCAAGAAGCAATCTACTTAAAATTTCATACATTTAAGAATTAAAATCTTAGAAATGAAAAAATCGTTTATCCTTTTATTTAGTTTACTTTTTATTCAAAACATCATATCTCAAACCACATATATTTTATGTGGTAAGCTAGTAGATACAAAGTCTGGAAAAATTGAATCAAAAAAAACAATTTTAGTTGAGAAAACTAAAATTATAGATGTTATGGATGGGTATATCATGCCTAAAGGAGCTAATCTAATCGATTTAAGGGATAAAGTTGTGATGCCAGGTTTAATTGACATGCATGTGCATTTAGAAATGGAATATGATAATAAAACTCAAATTAGAAAGTATATTACAGATGAAGCTGATATTGCATATAATTCTGTAAAATTTGCAGAAACTACTTTGTTAAATGGATTTACAACTGTTAGAGATTTAGGGGGAACAGGAGTTAATATTTCTCTTAGAAATGCCATAAATGCAGGTAAAATTCCTGGTCCAAGAGTATTTACTGCTGGTAAATCTATTGCAACAACAGGTGGTCATGCAGACCCAACAAATGGTAGTAGTAGAAAATTAATTGGAAATCCTGGTCCAAAAGAAGGAGTTGTAAATTCTGTAGAAGATGCAAAAAAAGCAGTTAGACAACGATATAAAAATGGAGCAGATTGTATAAAAATAACTGCAACTGGTGGTGTTTTAAGTGTTGCAAAATCTGGAGATAATCCGCAATTTACAATAGAAGAAGTAAAAGCAATTTGTGATATGGCTAAAGATTATGGAATGCATGTAGCTGCACATGCTCATGGAGATATAGGTATGCAAAGAGCAATCATGGGTGGTGTAAAAACTATAGAACATGGTACCTATATGAGCGATAAAACTATGGATTTAATGATAAAACATGATGCTTATTTAGTGCCAACAATTACTGCAGGAAAAGAAGTTGCTGAAAAAGCAAAAGTTAAAGGATTCTATCCAGAAATTGTTGTTCCTAAGGCTTTAGCTGTTGGGCCACAAATACAAGGTACTTTTGGTAGAGCTTATAAAAAAGGAGTAGGTATTGCTTTTGGTACAGATGCAGGTGTTTTTAAGCATGGTGTTAATGGTAAAGAGTTTGGCTTTATGGTAGAAGCTGGTATGCCTGCTATAGAAACTTTACAATCTGCAACAATTACAAATGCTATGCTTCTAAAAATGGATGATGAGATAGGACAAATTAAAAAAGGTTTTATAGCTGATATAATAGCTGTTAATGATGATCCTACTAAAAAAATTGAAACTATGGAAAATGTAGTTTTTGTAATGAAAGAAGGTAAAGTTTATAAAAAATAGTATGCTTAATCCTAATAGGATGTTTTGATTGTCTTCAAATCAATATGTTAGGATTTTAATTGATAGTTTTGTATATTTGAGTATCAATTCGCTTTCCCCCAAGAAAGTACATTTATATGAAAAGTAAATATTTCAATCTTTTTTGGGCCTTTGTTGCAAGTGTAATTATTCTCAATGAATTTATAGATCAAGTTAATTTTGTAAGTTTAGATTCTAAATCATCTAATGCTTGGTTATTGATAATAATATGGTCTTTTATTGCTATAAAGAATTATTATTCTTTTTTTAGTAAAGCTAACAAAAAGCTTAATCAAAACTAATATGTTGATAAGCTCCTATATCTGGAGTACTACTTCTATCTACTCCCAAAATATCTAAATTAAATAGTGTACTAGTTGCTTTATTAATGGCATCAGAATCTTTACCTATTATAAAATCTTCTCTATTAGTTTCTCTAAAATTAGAAAAACCATTTAAAATAATATTTTGATAGTTGGGATTGTTATCAAAATCTAGCTCTAGCACTCCATTAAAATTATTACCAGTATCATTAAATGAAATCATAGAATTACGCACGTTAAAATTAAATAAACTACCATCAACTTTATCTAATACAAATTCAATATTGTTATTTCCATCAAAAATACAATTGGTAAAATTAGCTGCGTGTAAATCTCTTGTTTCTGTTATTTCTTGTCCATTTTCATTTTGATAAACAAAAAAGTTATTTACTAATACAGCAGGTAATTGTCTAATTCCGTTATTCCAAAAATTTGCAAAAGTACTATGAGTAAAATTATAAGTACCACCAACTGTTGCAGCCAAAGAAGCTTGACCTGCAGAGCCAATTACAACATTATGAGCTTCTATATTAGTTTCTCTTGCAAGGATACCAAAGTTTGAGTTATTGTAAATTTCAGTATTTTCTAGTTTTAGTGTTGGTGAAGAGTTAGAGCCTATGCTGTCTATTAAAATTCCAATAATACCATTTTTAATTTGTGCGTGTATAATTTCATTTTCTTTACTTCCAGCACGCATCCAAATGGTTCCCCATTGACCAGGAATTCTAGAGAATGAATTTTCTAAACGATCACCTTCAAATACAACTTTTTCTGATAAGGTTCCATTTACTTTTAAAGTAGCTTTATCATCTATAATTAAACCAGAATTACTATGAAAATGAATTCTTGCTCCAGCATCTATTGTTAGTGTTTTATTGGCAGCAACAGCAGCATATCCATAAATAACTGTTGGCTTTGTGTTGTTGAAATTTAATTCAGCATCTGTTAAAAAACGGCCTTTAATAGTAGTAGGCTGTCCATTTAAAGTTAAACTATCAATTTTCATGTTGATAGGATCTCTACCAGGAAAAATAAAGTTTGCATCTTGTACTAAAGTAACTAAATCTACATCTTGTTGATTTATACCTGTATCAAATAAAATTCTATCTGTGTACAAAGGGTTTGTTACTGAGTTTGCATCAATAGTAGTTTCTACAAAAACATATATGCTGTCTTTGGCTAAAATATCAATATAGTTAAATTCTTTACCAGGAATACCATCAACATTTAGCCTGTAATTTGAGTTGGTTCCATTTTCTAGTGCAATTTTAGGAATAGTGATAGCCTTATTACCTCTATTGTATACTTTTAAATTATAAGTAGCAGAACCAATATTTGTAAAAACAGTATCTAAAAACACAGTGTCTTTAGAAAACTCTAATTTTCCAAAATTAGGAATTGTGGAAAAATCTTTTCGACAAGAACTTATAGAGATTAGTACAATACATATAATAAAAGTGATAAAATAACGCATACATCAATTTTGTATAAAAATAGAACTTTAATTAGATTGTTTTATTATTTCTTAATCAATTTGATTTCAAATAATTTTCCCCAATTTTTTCCAGTAACAAAAAGTCTATCATTTTCAGCATCGTAAGCTATACCATTTAATACTTCGTCTTGTGGTACTAGTTTTTGAGTTTTTTCCATTTCTTTTTTTAAACCTTTAAGATTTGCAATACCTTCAATAATACCTGTATTAATATCTATAATTACAATGGCATTTTGTTGGTACTTATTTGCGTAAAGCTTATCACCTATTAGTTCTAATTCATTTAAATTATCAACTGCATATTTGTTAGTATACACCTGCATAGAACTTATTTCTTCTAATGTTTCTGGATCTAAAAACCATATTTTATTGGTTCCATCAGATTTAATTAAAGATTTACCATTATTAGTTAAACCCCAACCTTCTTTACTGTTTTTATAATCAAACTCTTTTTCTCTTTTAAATGTTTTTAAATCATAGACAAAGCCTTTTTTAGACTCCCAAGTTAACCAGAAAATTTTGTCATTTACAATGGTCATACCTTCACCAAAATACTCTTTTTCTAAATCTATTTTTTGTAAAACTTTACCAGTAGTAATGTCTACTTTTCTTAAAGTAGATTGTCCTCTTCTCCCTGTAGTTTCATATAAATATCCATTGTAAAATTCTAAGCCTTGAGTGTAAGCTTTTGTGTCATGAGGATAAGAGTTAATAATTTTATAATCATAAACTTCAGGAGCTTTATCAGCTAATACTTCAAAAGAATTATTTACTTTTTTAGTTTTACCTGGATAAAATGCCAGTGCTGAAACGCTATGTTTTCCTAATCCTATTTCTGAAGTTTTTAAAATAACAGAATTACCATCAGATTTTAATTTTTTACCATCTATATTAAACTCAACATTATCTATTTGTTGATTGTTTTCTTCATTTAAAGAAATCTTAATTTCTGAGTTATATATTGGTTTTTTAGGAACTTCAAGTTTAAATTTATAGTCAGAATCACAAGAAGTGAATATTAGTAAACCAATAAAAGATAGTAGTATTAATTTTTTTGTCATATTACATTTTTTCTAACAGCTTTACATGTAATTATTTAAAGCGTTTTGTCTATTTTATTCTTGTTTTCAAATAAAAGTAATTTATTTATTTGTAAATTAAAAAATATCGTTAAATTTGCATCCTCAAAATAGTAATATACAACTATTTAGAATTTTAGAGTAAAACCTTACCAACTTTACTCTTTGCAAACATAACATTAAAGTATTAAAATATTATAAAATGAAAAAAGGAATTCATCCAGAAAATTACAGAATGGTAGCATTTAAAGATATGTCTAATGATGATGTGTTTTTAACACGTTCTACTGCAGACACTAAAGACACTTTAGAGGTTGATGGTGTTGAGTATCCTTTAGTAAAATTAGAGATCTCTAGAACTTCTCATCCATTTTACACTGGTAAATCTAAATTAGTTGATACAGCAGGACGTATTGACAAGTTTAAAAATAAATACGCAAAATTCAAGAAGTAATTTTGAATTTAAGAAGATAGTAAAAAACTCCAACAATATTGTTGGAGTTTTTTTTATGCAATAAAAAACCATTTCTTTATAGAAATGGCTTTTTATTATGTATTAAATCTTAAATTTTACATATAATCTTCAATAGGATTACAAGAACAAATTAAGTTTCTATCTCCGTAAGCATCATCAACTCTTCTTACAGTAGGCCAAAACTTATTATCAGCTATATAATCTAAAGGAAAAGCAGCTTGTTTTCTAGAATAAGGTAAATTCCACTCATCTGCAGTTAACATAGCCTGTGTATGAGGCGCATTCTTTAAAGGATTATTAGCATCTTCTTTAGATACTTCTTCAATTTCTTTTCGAATAGAAATCATAGCATCGCAAAAACGATCTAATTCTGCTAAACTTTCAGATTCTGTAGGTTCAATCATCATTGTTCCAGCTACAGGAAAAGATACTGTTGGAGCATGAAAACCATAATCCATTAAACGTTTTGCAATATCAACAACTTCTATTCCTTTTTGTTTAAAATCTCTACAGTCAATAATCATTTCATGAGCAGCTCTACCATTTTCTCCAGTATATAATGTGTCATAATGACCTTGTAAACGCTCTTTTATATAGTTAGCATTTAAAATGGCGTTTTTTGTAGAATTAGTTAATCCTTTAAAACCTAACATTGTTATATAGCCATAAGAAATTAAACAAGCTAAAGCAGAACCATAAGGAGCTGCAGAAATAGCTGTAATGGCTTGTTTTGTTCCTACTGGAATTACAGGGTTTGATGGTAAAAAAGGCACTAATTGTGGAGCTACACAGATAGGTCCAACCCCTGGTCCTCCACCTCCATGAGGTATTGCAAATGTTTTGTGTAAGTTTAAGTGACAAACATCTGCACCAATAGTTGCAGGGTTTGTTAACCCAACTTGAGCATTCATATTAGCACCATCCATATAAACTTGACCTCCATGATCATGAATTATTTGAGTAATTTCTGTAATAGCACTTTCAAAAACTCCATGAGTAGATGGATAAGTAACCATTAATGCTGCTAAATTTTCTGAATGTTCTTCTGCTTTAGCTCTTAAATCATCTACATCAATATTTCCATGATCATCTGTTTTAGTTACCACTACTTTCATACCAGCCATAACTGCAGAAGCAGGATTTGTTCCATGTGCAGAAGCAGGAATTATACAAATATTTCTGTGTTCTTCGCTTCTAGATAAATGGTATGCTCTAATTGTCATTAGACCAGCAAATTCACCTTGTGCACCAGAATTTGGCTGTAAAGATGTACCTGTAAAACCAGTGATTATATTTAATTGATGTTCTAATTTTTTAAGAACTTCATGATAGCCTTCTGCTTGGTTAATTGGTGCAAAAGGATGAATGTTACCCCATTGAGGATTACTTAATGGTAACATCTCTGAAGCTGCATTTAGCTTCATAGTACAAGAACCTAAAGATATCATAGAATGATTTAAAGCTAAATCTTTACGCTCTAATTTTTTTATGTAACGCATCATATCTGTCTCTGACTGATATGTATTAAAAATTTCATTATCTAAAAATGAAGTATTTCTTTTGATACTATCAGGAATTACATCAAAATTAGAAGTAAATGATTCTTGAGTTAAAATTTGGTGAAACTCGCCTTCACTTTCAGCAGCTGCAGTGTCAGGTTGTTTTTTTAATTGACCAAAAATCATAAATAACTTCATTAAATCTTGCTGAGTTGTAGCTTCATTTAATGATATAGAAATATATTTATCATTGATGTAGTTAAAGTTTACTTTTTCTGATTCTGCTATAGGTCTTAATTTAAACGTATCAATTTCTACTAAAAGTGTATCAAAATAATTTTCATTTAAAATTTTAAAACCTGATTTATGTAAACAGTCTGCAACTAATTTTGTTTTATTGTGTACAGAATCTGCTATAAATTGGATGCCTTCTTTACCATGATAAACAGCATACATACCAGCCATAACTGCTAATAAAACTTGAGCAGTACAAATGTTAGAAGTAGCTTTTTCTCTTTTAATATGTTGCTCTCTAGTTTGTAGAGCCATTCTTAATGCTCTATTGCCATCTGTATCTTTAGTAACACCAATTATTCTTCCAGGTATACTTCTTTTGTACTTTTCTTTAGTAGCAAAGTAACCTGCATGTGGTCCTCCATAACCTAAAGGAATTCCAAATCTTTGAGTAGTACCTACAGCAACATCTGCTCCAAATTCTCCTGGAGCTTTTAATTTTACAAGTGATAAAATATCTGCAGCAACAGCAACTTTTATGTTATTTTCATTGGCTTTAGCTACAAAATCTGAATAATCAAATACATGACCATGTTTACCTGGATATTGTAAAATAGCCCCAAAAAATTCTTCAGAAAAATCAAATTCTCTATGATTACCAACTACTAATTCAATTCCAATTGGAGTAGAACGAGTTAATAATACTGATAAAGTTTGAGGTAATATTTCTTCTGAAACAAAGAACTTGTTAGCGCCAGCTTTTTTCTGAGCTCTTTCTCTAACATCAAATAATAATGCCATAGCTTCAGCTGCAGCTGTACTTTCATCTAATAAAGAAGCATTAGCTAATTCCATTCCAGTTAAATCACAAACCATCGTTTGAAAGTTTAAAAGAGCTTCTAAACGTCCTTGAGCAATTTCTGCTTGGTAAGGAGTGTAAGCTGTATACCATCCTGGATTTTCTAAAATATTACGTTGTATAACACTTGGTACAATTGCTTCGTGATAACCTAAACCAATATAGCTTTTAAAAACTTTATTTTTTTCAGAAAGCTCTTTTATATGAGATAAATATTCATATTCACTCATTGCAGGAGCCAAATCTAAATCTTCTTTTAGACGAATATTTTCTGGAACAGTTTCGCTAATTAATTGTTCTAAACTATCTGCATTTATAGTTTGTAACATTTTCTCACGCTCACTTTTGTTAGGTCCAATGTGTCTTAATTGAAACGTATTTGTATTCATTTAATATAATTTATAGTCTTTATTTCAAACGATTTAGTTAATTAAAATTATAGTGTATTAATTAGCTAAAATTTAACGATGCAAAAATAAGGATTTTAGTATTCTTAATTCCTAAAATTTTATCATCACAAATATTAATTATCAACTAAATAGAATAATTATAAACAATAAGTTATTTTTGTTTAATGAAAGTTCTAAAGACAGTTTTCGATTTTTACATAAATGCTAGTATTCATGTTGCTTTAGCAGTTTATGCATTTGTAAGAATTACAGAATTCTATTTTAATTTACCTTATCATCAAAATTTAGATTTCTTTATATTTTTTGCGACAATAACAGGTTATAATTTTGTAAAGTTTGCTGGTGTAGCTAAATTACATCACAGAAGTCTTACAAATAACTTAAAAATCATTCAAATATTTTCTTTATTTTGTTTTGTAGCAATGTGTTACTATGCTTCTAAAATACAAACAGAAACATTGTTCTTTACAGTTCCTTTTTTCTTACTAACAGCACTTTATGCTATTCCATTATTAAGCGGATTTGAAAAAAACTTAAGACAAATAAGTCATTTAAAAAATATTGTTATAGCCTTAGTTTGGGTAGGTTTTACAGTGCTTCTCTCAATAATAGAGTCTAATAAAGAATTAGACTTTAATATTAGTTTATTTTTAATACAGCGTTTTTTAATTGTATTGGTCTTAATTCTTCCTTTTGATATTAGAGATGTTAAATATGATGCAATATCATTGCAAACTATCCCTCAAAAAATAGGTGTTGAACAAACTAAAAGATTAGGAATCATTTTAATGGTAATTGTATTAGTATTAGAGTACATTATTGAGTCAGTAGCTACTGTAAAATCTCCTTTTATGTTATTCTTTTTTATGACCATTATTTTGTTAATGAGAGCAAAAACAGATCAATCTAAATACTATAGTTCATTTTGGGTAGAAGTAATTCCTGTTTTTTGGTGGTTATTACTTTTAGGATTTGATAATTTTTAAAGATTAAAACGTTTGTTTTTAAAGATATTTTTATAAAACGTTGTTAATAAAATTGATAATACAAAAATTTAAAAACGTTTCTAATTTGTAGATCATCTTTGTAGATTTACCAACTTAAATGCGTTAAGTTTTACCTAATGATAGTTACAAAAAGAAATTTCATTTTTGATTTTGACAGTACTTTAACAAGAGTTGAAGCCTTAGATGTTTTAGCAGAAATTACATTATCTGATAATCCTAAGAAAGATGAAATTATACAGGAAATTATAGATATTACAAATCTAGGAATTGATGGTGAAATATCATTTACAGAATCATTAGAAAGAAGAATAAAACTTTTAAATGCTAATAAGTCTGATTTAGATCAACTTGTAGAAAATTTAAAAAAACAAGTTTCTTTATCAATTGAAAGAAATAAAGAATTTTTCGAGCTTTACTCAGATGATATTTATGTAATTTCTTGTGGATTTAAAGAATTTATAGATCCAATTGTAGCTGAATATAACATTCCTTCAGATCGTGTTTTTGCAAATACTTTTGAGTTTAATAAAGAAGGAAAAATAGTAAGTTTTGATGCTAAAAATCCTTTATCACAACATAATGGAAAAATCAAGTGTTTAAAAGACATGAACCTTGAAGGAGAAATACAAGTTATTGGTGATGGTTACAGTGATTATGTAACTCGTGAAGCTGGGGTTGCAGATAAGTTTTTTGCTTACACAGAAAATGTATCAAGAACAAAAACAACAGAAAATGCAGATCATATTGCACCAAATTTAGATGAATTTTTATACGTAAACGATTTGACAAGAAATATAAGTTATCCAAAGAACAGAATTAAAATCTTATTATTAGAAAACGTACATCCAGATGCTTTTACAAAGTTATCTAAAGATGGTTTTACAGTAGAAACTGTATCTAAAAGTTTATCTGAAGAAGAGTTAATTGAAAAAATAAAAGATGTACATGTTTTAGGTATTAGATCTAAAACAAATGTTACTAAAAAAGTTGTAGAAGCAGCCAATAGATTAATGGTAGTTAGTGCATTTTGTATAGGTACAAAACAAATAGATTTAGAGGCTTGTAAAGAAAACGGAATTGTAGTTTTTAATGCACCTTATAGTAATACAAGATCTGTTGTAGAGCTTGCAATTGGAGAAATTATCATGTTAATGCGTTCTGTTTTTCAGAGAAGTACAGAAATACATAATGGACAATGGAATAAAACAGCAGATGGTTCTAAAGAAGTTAGAAGTAAAAAATTAGGTATAGTTGGTTATGGTAATATAGGTAAGCAATTATCTGTTTTAGCAGAAGCTTTAGGTATGGATGTCTATTACTATGATGTAGAAGATAAATTAGCTTTAGGTAATGCCACTAAAATGGATACTTTAAAAGAGTTATTAGAAATTTCTGATGTAGTAACACTTCATGTTGATGATAATGCAGCAAATAAAAATTTCTTTGGAGAGAAAGAAATTTCTCAAATGAAAGATGGTGCTCATTTAGTAAACTTAGCAAGAGGTTTTGTTGTAGATATTCCTGCTTTAGTAAAAGCTTTAAAATCTAAAAAATTAGCTGGGGCAGCTATTGATGTTTATCCTGAAGAGCCAAGAAAAAATGGAGAGTTTTATACAGAATTACAAGGCTTAGATAATGTGATTTTAACTCCACATGTTGGTGGTAGTACAGAAGAAGCACAAAGAGATATTGCAGATTTTGTACCAGGCAAAATTATGGCTTATATCAATTCTGGTAATACAGTAGATGCAGTAAATTTTCCAAATATTCGTTTGCCAAGACAAGTAAATGCGCATCGTTTTTTACATATACATAAGAATGTACCAGGAGTTATGGCTAAAATTAATAAGATATTAGCTAAATACGATTTAAATATTATGGGTCAATATTTATCTACAGACCCAAAAGTAGGTTATGTAATAACAGATTTAGATAAAGAATACAATAAAGAAGTTATTGATAAACTAAGAAATGTAGAAGGTACAATTAAGTTTAGAGTGTTGTATTAATACAATTTTTTTAAGTTAAAAATATTTTTATCTGTAACACCTAAATAACGTCTACTTCCTAAATAACGGTTTTTATTAAATTCGTCATATAAAGGGTGTGTTTTATCCATTGATGAAATATGTACATTGCCTGAAGCATGAATAAATTCTTGCTTGTCATTATTTAACCAAATACCCACATGAGTTACTTTTTGTTTACTTTCTTCAGTAGCTTTTTTGCCAAAAAATAATAAGTCTCCTTTTTCTAAATTTGTAAAATCTAAGTTTTTATCAACCACTTCTCCTGCATGTACTTGTTGTGATGCATCTCTTGGAATAATAAGGCCATTCATTAAATACACCATTTTAGTAAATCCACTACAATCCATTCCTTTAGAAGAAGTTCCTCCCCATAAATAAGGGAAACCATCCATTTTTTTTGCAATAATTTCAATATTTAAATCACTAGGTTTAAGATTATCTAACCACTCATTATAAATAAATGCTTGTTCTTTTTTTATAAAACCAGTTCTTTTATCAGGGTAAACTACTTGAAAAGAATTAGTATTTTCATTCATAAATTTTAATAGACCACCTAAAGAGATATCAGAGATGATTTCATTAAAACTTTCATCTTTATAAACATATCCAAAATTTTCTGTAAAAATTACTTTTTTAGCAGTTTTCCAAGCTTCAAATTCTTGTTGGTTTATAGGGGTTATTCCACCTTTGTCTACCCAAGAAATATAATTATCAGGTGTTTGAACTCTATAAAAATCTCCTTTTTTGTCTAAAATTTTTAAAGGCATACCTAATAAACCTTGTGTACCTAATTCAGCTGAATGTTTTGGGTTAGAGCGTATGTTAATCACTGAGTTTCTTGCAATAGCAAATTGTTTATCACCAACTGCAGAATCTGGTAAAAACCTTACTTTATTTACATAACCAATATCTAAAGATTGTAAGCTGTCTAACAATTTGTCATAGGCTTTTTTTAGATTAGTTTCCCCAGAAATTACAATTTTATTTTTTTGACTATTAATCACAACATCATAAATTGCTACTCTTTTGTCAGGGGCATATTTTTCTTTTATACTTTTATTTACACCTTCTAAAGCAGATTCTAAAATTGAACTGTTTCTGCAACCTATAACAAATAGTATTAATAAAATGTAAACGAATTTTAGGTTTTTCATCCTAAGAAATTAAAGATTTATAAAACATAAAGATACTAATTTATCATAGTAAATAATTCATTCTAAATAGAGATTGTTTTATATTTGGTGAAAACCAATTTTTAAATGAACTACCAAAATTCTTTAGACTTTGCCAAACAATTAGATGAAAGAGATCCTTTAAAAGAGGTAAGAAATAAATTTCATATTCCTAAGGATAACAATGGTAAAGATTGGCTTTATTTTACAGGTAATTCTCTAGGATTGCAACCAAAAGTAACAGCAGATTATATACAACAAGAATTAAAAGATTGGGCAAATTTAGGAGTAGAAGGACATTTTGAAGCTAAAAATCCTTGGTTAAATTATCACGAATATTTAACAGATAATATGGCTAAAATTGTGGGAGCAAAACCTAAAGAAGTTGTAGTGATGAATACACTTACTACAAATTTACACTTGTTAATGGTTTCATTTTACAGACCCACAAAAACAAAATATAAAATTGTAATAGAAAGTGATGCTTTTCCATCAGACAGATATGCTGTGCAATCTCAATTAAAGTTTCATGGGTTTACTGAAAGTGATTTAATAGAGTGGAGACCAAGAAAAGGTGAGGAATTACTAAGGATAGAAGATTTAGAAGATATTGTTGAAAAACAAGGTGATGAAATTGCAATGTTGTTAATAGGAGGTGTGAACTACTATACAGGTCAGTTTCTAGATATAAAGAGAATAGCAAAAATAGGTCATTCAAAAAACTGTATTGTAGGTATAGATTTAGCTCATGGAGCAGGAAATATTCAACCTAATTTACATGATTCAGGTGTAGATTTTGCAGCTTGGTGTACTTATAAGTACTTGAATTCTGGTCCAGGAAGTTTAGCTGGTTTATTTGTTCATGAAAGGCATGCAGATAATAAAGATTTACCTCGTTTTGCAGGTTGGTGGAACCATAATAAAGAAACTCGTTTTAATATGCGAATGCCTTTTGATGTGATGGAAGGTGCAGAAGGCTGGCAACTAAGTAATCCTCCAATCTTATCTATGGCTGCAATAAAAGCTTCTTTAGATTTATTTGAAGAAGTAGGAATGGATGAATTAAGAGAAAAGTCAGAAAAATTAACAGGTTATTTCGAGTTTTTAATCAATCAAATAGAAACAGATAGAATTAGAATCATCACTCCTAAAAATCCAAAAGAGAGAGGCTGTCAATTATCTATTCAAGTAAAAAATGCTGATAAAAGTTTACATAAAAAATTAATGGATCATCATATCATTACAGATTGGAGAGAGCCAGATGTAATACGTTGTGCACCTGTGCCAATGTATAATAGTTTTGAAGATGTTTATCAAATGGTTTCAATTTTAAAAGAATTAGTTTAAATGAAAAAAGAAGATAAAGTTTTAATAATAGGTGCTGGGCTTTGTGGGTCTTTATTAGCGTTAAGAATGGCTCAAAGAGGTTATAAAGTTGAGGTATATGAAAGCAGACCCGATTTAAGAAAGGTTGATATTTCTGCAGGACGTTCTATTAATTTAGCTTTATCAGACAGAGGTTTAAAAGCTTTACGATTGTGTGGAATGGAAGAAAAAGCTAGAGAAATCTGTATACCCATGTATGGTAGATTAATGCATGATAGAAAAGGGAATACTTTTGCTTCTAATTATTCTGGGAGAGAAGGTGAGTATATCAACTCAATTTCTAGAGGAGACCTAAATGCAATTTTATTAGATGCTGCAGAAGAACATGAAAATGTAACTATTTATTTTAATAGTGGATGTAAAAAAGTAGACATAGAAAAAAATATTGCTCACTTTAAAAGTTATGAAACTAATGAAAAATATATAGTAAAGGCAGATGTTATTTTTGGGACTGATGGAGCTGGTTCTTCATTGCGAAAAAGTTATGTTTCTGAACGTAAATTTTTATTTAGTTATTCTCAAAACTATTTAAATCACGGATATAAAGAATTAGAAATTCCAGCTGATAAGAATGGAAACCATCAAATAAGTAAAGGACATTTGCATATTTGGCCAAGAGGAGATTTTATGCTTATAGCTTTACCTAATATGGATGGTAGTTTTACAGTTACACTGTTTTTAAGCTATGATGAAGGTGAGTATAATTTTAATAATTTAACAACAGAAGAAAAAATCACAGCGTTTTTTGAGCAAGAATTTCCAGATGCTTTAGCATTAATTCCTAATATAAAAGAAGAGTTTGCTAACAATCCAACAGGGCCTTTAGGCACTATAAAATGCTCACCTTGGTTTTATCAAAACAAAACGTTATTAATGGGTGATTCTGCTCACGCAATTGTACCTTTTTATGGACAAGGAATGAATGCTTCTTTCGAAGATGTTTTTGTGTTTGATGAAATTCTAAATCAAGATTTGGGTGATTGGAATACTGTTTTTAAAGCTTATCAAAAAGCTAGAAAACATGATACAGATGCCATTGCAGATTTGGCAATTGACAATTTTTATGAAATGAGAGATCATGTTGCAAACCCTTTATTTAAAGAGAAACGAAAAATTGAAATGGATTTAGAAAAACATTTTCCATCTCAATATTCATCTAAATACTCTTTGGTTACTTTTAATGAAAACATAGGCTACAATGAAGCCATGCAAAGAGGTAGAGCTCAAGATAAAGCTTTATTAAATTTAATTGCTGATGATAAAGTGCATACCAATTTAGAGATGACAAAAGATGAATTAGCAGTTATTTTGAAAAAAGTAGAGCAGCAAACCAAAGAAATTTTAAAAGAAGATAAAATAGCAGGATTATAATTATGGAAGAAAAAAAAGTAACACCAAGAGGCGCATATCCACATGTTAAAGTTGTGGGAGATTTCATTTTTATATCTGGTACAAGTTCTAGAAGACCAGATAATACTATTGCAGGAGTTGTAATTATAGATGAAATGGGTACTAAAAAGTTAGATGCGTATTTGCAAACAAAAGCTGTACTAGAAAACATAGATCGTAATTTACAAACAGTAGGAGCTAGTTTAAAAGATGTTGTTGATGTATCCTCTTTTTTAGTAAACATGAATGATTTTGCAGATTATAATAAAGCTTATGCTGAGTTTTTTAACAAAGAAACTGGCCCAACAAGAACCACAGTTGCTGTGCATCAATTACCACATCCAGATTTAGTGGTTGAAATTAAAGTTACAGCCTATAAAAAGCAATAATGAAAAAAATACTGCTTCTTTTTTTATTAAGTGTAACTTCTTTTTTTGCACAACAAGATTGGGAAAACAAAGTGGATGCAAAACTATTATCAGTTTTACAAAATCATAGAGAGTTTGTAAGCATTCCCAATTTGCCTACGAACAAACAAAACATGTATAAAAATATTTCTTGGGTAAAAAAGAAATATAAAAAAATAGGTTTTAGTTTTAAAAATTTAGAAGCAACAACACTTCCTGTTCTGTTTGCAGAAAGGATTGTAAACCCTGATTATAAAACAATCTTATTTTACTTTCATATTGATGGGCAACCTGTTGACCCAAAAGCCTGGAATCAGAAAAATCCTTTTATTCCAGAATTAAAAGAACAAACTGAAAAAGGAAACTGGAAATCTATTTCTTGGGATAAATTAAACACTAAAATAAATGATGATTGGCGCATTTTTGCAAGAGCAGCTGCAGATGATAAAGCACCCATAGTTATGTTTTTATCTGCTTTAGAGCTATTGGAAAGTAATAATCAAAAACCAAAATTCAATATTAAAATTATTTTTGATTTAGAAGAAGAATATGGTTCTAATGCTTTTTTATCAACTTTAGATGCATACAAAAACACCTATCAATCTGATTATATGATTATAATGGATGGTCCTGCACACAATACCAATAAACCTACGTTAACTTTTGGTTGTAGAGGTATTGCAACTTGTAGTATTACCACTTATGGAGCAAATCTTCCACAACATAGTGGACATTTTGGCAATTATGTATCTAATCCTGTTTTTACCCTTTCTCGTTTATTAGCTTCTATGAAATCTGAAGAGGGTAAAGTATTAATTAAAGATTATTATAAAGGCATATCAATTTCTGATGATATAAAAACCATCTTAGAATCAGTTCCAGACAATTCAGTTTTTATGAATAATGGTTTAGTAATTAAAGATGCTGAAAAAGTTGGAGGTAGTTATCAAGAAGCATTACAATACCCTTCTTTAAATGTACGTCAAATAGGAACTTCATGGAAAGGTAAAGGATTAAAAACGGTAATTCCTGAATATGCAAAAGCAGATATTGATGTGAGATTGGTAGTGGAAACAGATGGAAAAGAACAATTAGAAAAGATAAAAAACCATATAAAATCAAGAGGTTTTTTAGTTTTAGATAGACAGCCAACTGATGAAGAAAGATTGTCTAATAACAAAATAGTAACATTTACTTCTAACTCTGGTGTAAATGCTTTTAGAACGCCATTAAACTCGACTTTTGGGAAAAAACTAAGAAAAAGTTTAACAGAAACTTTTGGAGAAGAACCAGTTAGCATTAGAACTATGGGAGGTACAGTTCCTATAATACCAGCTATAAATAAGTTAAAAATTCCTGCAATTATTGTTCCTATGGTAAATATGGATAACAATCAGCATAGCCCTAATGAGAATATTAGAGTAGGTAATATTAGACAAGGTATAAAAATTTGTTTGTCAATTTTAGAAACAGATTTTATAGATTAAATACTACTAAAAAAAAGGTATTCATATAGTTTATTTGTAACTTTTATAAAATCAATGTATTGTAACAATTTTTGTATCTTAACTACTTAATTATTGATTAACCAAATTAGCTGTGATAAAATTCTTTCGTAAAATTAGACAACGTTTGTTGGCTGAAAACCGTTTCAACAAATATTTACTTTACGCTGTTGGTGAAATTGTTTTGGTAGTAATTGGTATATTAATTGCGTTGCAAATTAATAATAATAACGAAGCAAAAAATAACAAAGAACGTTTTATTAAGGTCTTAAAAGAAATTAGAAAAGATTTAGAAACAGATTTAAGTAAAACAGAGTTTTTACTTGAAAGAGGTAGAGAAATGGATAGTCTTACAAGACATGTTCTGAGTGAAAAAATCACCAAAGAACAATACTTAAAAAAAGAAAATAGAGATTTATTTTGGGTAGGACTACAATTTACGGCTTTTGATTATCAAAAAACAGCATTTCAGAAATTTGAAAATTTTAATGGAATTATACCACAAGAGTTTGACTCATTAACCAATAAAATAAGTAACTACTACAATCTTGTAGTAAAAAGATATGATTACATGTATGAACGTTTACGACAACAAATAAAAGACAGACACGATTATTTAGCTACAAATCATAATTGGTATTATTTATTACGTAAAAAAGAAACTACTGAAGAAATGATAAATTTCTATGTAAACAATCCAGTTTATAAAAATTGGGTGTCTCAACATAGTGTAGACAATACAACAGGAAAATATGGAGATCTTAAGAAAATAGAAAATGATGCATTTTTATTATTATTAGAAATAAACAGTTACCTAAAAGATAATTATAAAATTAACGATACTTATTTATTAAATAAGTATGGGTATTCATCAGAAACATCAGATTTGGTAGGTGATTATAAAGATATTAACGATAACCTAACATTTAAACTACACAAAAAAGGAGGGTTTTTATTCTTTCATAATGATGATATTTTAAAATATAAAAATGATACACTTAGTTTTTTAAAATATACTGATATGATTATGGTGGTAAAAAGAAATACAGATAATAAAGTAGAAGGTTTAAAATATATTGATTTTAAAGATGCTACAAGAAATAGCTACGCAAAAAAATTAAAAAATGATTAAATTCTTCCGAAAAATCCGTCAAAAACTATTAGTTGAAAACCGTTTCAAAAAATATCTACTCTATGCAGTTGGTGAAATCATCTTGGTTGTTATAGGTATTTTAATTGCACTTCAAATTAACAATTGGAATGAAAATATTAAAGAGCAACAAAAAGTTAACATGCATCTTAAAAATTTAGCTTCAGATATTAAAGGAGATATAAAACAAACAGAATATAGAATAAAAAGTTTAGGTAATAAAACAGGACATATAGACAGTCTTGCAGAATTTTTTAGAACTAAGAAAATAGAAGACCTAGATAACTTAGATGTATTTAGTAGAGTATATACTTATTATGGCTATAGACCTTTTCAATGGTATAGAGGAGCCATAGATGAAATTAAAAGTTCTGGAGGTTTAAAGTTGATTAAAAACGATACTTTAAGATCACTTATTACTAAATACTATGCTTTTACAGAGCATTTAGATCAAGATTATCAAGAAGATTATGATATTTCTATGGCTGTTATTAGAGACATGAATAAAATAATAAACACTAATTATCCAAATAGAAAAGATCTTACAGACACATTGTATGTTTCACTAAGAAAAAAAAATAAGTCTATTTATCTAAATTCAAGAGCATACAGAGAAGCCAAAAAACTTAACCTCCAATTACTTACTAATGATATGAATGAGATTCATTCATTTATAAATAATTTATTCAATTATAAAAGTGCATTAAGTATAAGAAGAAAAGGAGAGTTTCCAAGAATCATTAAAGGTGGTAAAAGGATTTTAAAAATGATAGAAGAAGAAAAGAATAATTAAGTTTTTTAGATTATTGAAACAAAATTTTGTGAAGCAAAATAAAATGTCCTTTTGTCATTTGGTGGAAATAGTATTAGGAAAAATAAAAATTTATTAATGATAAAACTTTTTAAGAATCTTAGAAGAAAGTTGCTAAATGAAAATCGTTTCAATAAATATTTAATCTATGCCATTGGAGAAATTGTGTTAGTTGTGATAGGTATTTTAATTGCACTACAAATAAATAATTGGAATGAAAACAGAAAAGAAAAATCAGAAGTAAGTTCAGTTTTAAAAAATTTATATGATGAGTTTACAGCTAATAAAACACTAATTAAAACTACAAAGCTTGAAACAGCTAGTGTAAAAAAAGTGGGTTTAGATTTAATGCAACTTTTTGGTAAATCTAAAGAAGAAATCATTACAAAAAATCCTGATAGTCTACTATATTTAGTACTAGAACCAGGTGATTTTAGAGCCAGTGAAAATACAATTAATGATCTTGTGCAATCTGGAAGGTTAAAACTTCTAAGCAATAAAAAACTAAAAGAACAATTGTACAAATGGCAAAGTACTTTAAAAGATTTTGATGCTGGTTATAATCGCATAGAAATAAAAATTGATGAAGACATACTTCCTTACTTATCAAAAAATTATGCTTTAAAAGATATTGATAAATATGGAGACTTAAAATGGAAAAAACCTTCAAATTTAAAAGTTGATAAGTTTAAAATTTTTAGTGATATTGAGTTCGAAAATATTTTAGACGATTATCTGTATAGAATTTCTACCACTCAAATAACTATTGATGATTTAGAAAAAATAATTGATAATATTTTAATAGAAACCAATCAATAGCTTTCGTAAATGAATATAAAAAATTACATCAATGGCGAATTTGTAAATCCAGTTTCAAAAGATTGGATTGACAATTTTAATCCTGCAAAAGGTGAAGTTTATGGTCAAATTCCAAATTCAACCAAAGAAGATGTAGAAAATGCTTACCAAGCAGCAGCAGATTCTTTTCCAAAATGGAGTAATACTCCTTTAGAAGATAGAAGTAAAATACTTTCTAAAATTGCTAATTTAATTTTAGAAAAGTTAGATGTTTTAGCAATAGCAGAATCAAAAGATAATGGAAAACCTGTAAACTTAGCAAAAACAGTTGATATACCTAGAGCAGCCAGTAATTTTCAGTTTTTTGCAAATGCTATTACTCAGTTTTCCTCAGAAGCACACGAAAGTGTAGGTTTAGATGCAGTAAATTTTACTTTACGTCAACCTTTAGGAGTTGTAGGTTGCATTTCTCCTTGGAACTTACCTCTGTATCTCTTTACATGGAAAATAGCACCAGCTTTAGCTGCAGGTAATTGTGTGGTTGCAAAACCTAGTGAAGTAACACCAATGACTGCTTATTTGTTAGGAGAAATTTGCAATGATGCAGGTTTGCCTAAAGGCGTTTTAAATATTGTTCATGGTTTAGGCACAACTACAGGTCAAGCCATAGTAGAACATCCAAATATTAAAGCCATTAGTTTTACAGGAGGTACAAAAACTGGCGCTCATATTGCTAGAGTTGCAGCTCCAATGTTTAAAAAACTATCTCTTGAATTAGGAGGTAAAAATCCTAACATCATTTTTGCAGATTGCGATTATAACAAAATGTTAGAAATCACTGTTCGTTCTTCATTTGCAAATCAAGGACAAATTTGTTTATGTGGTAGTCGAATTTTAGTCGAAGAAAAAATATATGAGAAGTTTAAAATAGATTTTATCAAAAAAGTAAAACAATTAAAAGTAGGGCATCCATCAGAAGAATCAACAGATATTGGAGCATTAGTTTCAAAAGAACACTTAGAAAAAATAGAGTCTTTTATAGAAATTGCTGAAGATGAAGGAGGAAAAATATTGTGTGGAGGTCTAGAAGTTACCTTACCAAATTATGAAAATGGATATTATTTTCAACCCACAATTATAGAAGTAACTAACAATCAATGTAAATTAAACCAAGAAGAAATTTTTGGTCCAGTTGTAACTATAATGTCTTTTAAGACTGATGAAGAAGCTTTAACTTTAGCCAATGATGTAAAATATGGTTTATCATCTACTTTATGGACAAATAACCTTAATAGAACCATGCAATTTGCTAAACAATTACATACAGGAATTGTTTGGGTTAATACTTGGATGTTACGTGATTTAAGAACTCCTTTTGGAGGAGCAAAAGAAAGTGGAGTAGGTAGAGAAGGAGGTTTTGAAGCCTTACGTTTTTTTACAGAACCAAAAAATGTTTGTATAAAATACAATTAAAATGGATTTAAAACTTAAAGATAAAAATGCTTTAGTATGTGGTAGTACACAAGGCATAGGTAAAGCAACAGCAATTTTGTTAGCACAAGAAGGAGCTAACGTAACTTTATTAGCAAGAAATGAAGAAAAATTAAAAGCTGTATTAAATGAATTGCCAAATTCAAATCAAAAACATAATTATTTAGTTGCAGATTTTTCTAAACCAGAAGAATTAAAAAAAGTGTTGTTATCATCAGATTTGCAATTTCATATTTTGGTAAATAATACAGGAGGACCTGCAGGAGGCCCAATTTTTAATGCAAAAATTGGAGAGTTTGAAAAAGCGTTTACGCAACATTTAAAATGTAATCATATTTTGGTACAAACACTAGCTCCGTTTATGAAAACGCAGTGTTTTGGAAGAATTATAAATGTCATTTCTACATCTGTAAAACAACCATTAGATGGTTTAGGGGTTAGCAATACAATTAGAGGTGCAGTTGCAAGTTGGTCTAAAACTATGGCAAATGAATTAGGCGAATTTGGCATTACAGTTAATAACGTTTTACCTGGTGCAACAAATACAGAACGTTTACTTGAAATTATTACAAACAAAGCCAATAAAACTGGCTTAACAGTAGATAAAGTTGCAGAAATAATGAAAAATGCATCACCAGCTAAACGTTTTGCTCAGCCAGAAGAAATTGCAAACGCTATTGTTTTTTTAGCTAGTGAAAAAGCAGCATTTATAAACGGAATTAATGTTCCTGTAGATGGTGGAAGAACAAAAAGTTTATAAGCCCACCTCAATCCTCCTAAAGGGAGGAAGCTTTGTAGCATAAAATAATTATATTAGTAGAATTAAATTATTAATAAAATTCCAATTCTCACCCAGATTGGAGTTTCTTCCCTTTGGGAAGGTTAGGATGGGCTTTTTGATATGAGTAAACTAGTTACACCTTTAAATTTTAAAAAGTGGATAGATGAACATCGTCATTTATTAAAACCACCTGTAGGTAATAAACAAGTTTGGGAAAATGGAGAATACATTGTAATGGTAGTTGGTGGACCAAATTCTAGAAAAGACTATCATTATAATGAAACACCAGAATTTTTTTATCAAATAGAAGGTGATATGGTTCTTAAGATTATTGATGAAAATGGAAAACAACAAGATGTAGAAATTAATGAAGGAGATATTTACTTATTACCAGGTAAAGTACCTCACTCTCCACAGCGTAAAGAAAATACTGTTGGTTTAGTTATAGAATATCCAAGATCAGAAGGTATGTTAGATGCTTTAGAGTGGTATTGTGAAAATTGTGGAAATCAATTATACAGAGAAGAGTTTGCCTTAGATAATATAGAAACAGATATGCCAATTATTTTCGATAAATACTATTCAGATAAAGGTAAGTGTACTTGTAGTAAATGTAACAATGTAATGCAACCTCCTAAATAGTTTTTACATTTTGAAAAGAAGAAAATTCTTAAAAAAAAGTTTCTATACTTTTTTTGGAATAGGTCTATTAACAGGCTTTTACTCTTGGCAAATAGAACCTTTTTTATTGGAGTTTGTAAAACTAAAAATGCCAATAAAAAACTTACCCAATCACTTAAAAGGTAAGACTGTAATGCAAATAAGTGATATACATGTTGGTAATAGAGTAAGTAGTAAATATCTAAAAGAATCATTACAAAAAGCCCAACAATATAAGCCAGATTTTGTAGTGTATACAGGCGATTTTGTGCATTATGAATCTCCAGAACAATTAGAACAACTTAAAGATGTTTTGCAATATGTAGTTAAAGGAAATATAGCTACAATTGGTGTTCTTGGGAATCACGATTATGGAAAAGATTGGAAAGAAAGTAAGGTGGCTGATGAAATTGAAAGTATATTAACAAACCATCATATTCAAATATTAAGAAATACAAAAAAAGAAATAGAAGGGTTGCAATTTATTGGTATTGATGATTATTGGGGAACTAATTTTTATCCTAATCAGGTAATGAACCAATTAGAAAAAGAAAAACCATCAATTTGTTTATGTCATAACCCAGATGTTTGTGATTTAGCTATTTGGAATAATTTTGAAGGTTGGATTTTAAGTGGTCATACACATGGTGGTCAAGTAAAACCACCTTTTCTAGATCCACCAATTTTACCAGTAAAAAACAAAAGATATTCATCAGGAAAAATACCACTTTCTAATAATAGAATATTATATATAAATAGGGCTTTAGGCTATTTACATCAAGTTAGACTAAATGTTAAACCAGAAATAACTTTATTTGAATTAGCTTAAACTTAAGCTTTTTCTTAACTTTCGAACAAATGAAACAAAGAAAACTACGTATTAACGGTCATTCGCATTTGCTTCCTTATCCAGAGGAAATCCCTGATTTTATGCAAAAAAAAGGTATTTTTTGGGTAGATAAAGATAGAAAGTTTATGCTCCAAAAAGATTGGAATAGACCAATTACAGACTCTAGTTTTTTCTTAAATGAAAAATTAGAATGGATGGATAGATACAAACTAGATCATGCTGTAGTTTTAAATTTGTCTCAATTATATGGTAATGGTTTACGTGTAGAGGAGTTAAAACAAGCTTTACGTTTTCAAAACGATTTTAATGCTAGAATACAAAGAGATCATCCTTCTAAATTTACTTGTGGTTTTGTGGTGCATCCAAGTTTTATAAGAGGGGCTTGTTGGGAAATTGAAAGATGTGTAGAAGAATTAGGTATGCGTTTATTGTGTTTACCTACTCATTATATGGATACTATTGGTACTTGGAGATGTATTTTTGATGAAGAAAACGAACCAATTTTTGAATTAGCAGATAAATATAATTTAGCTGTAGAAATTCATCCTTATGATGGAGAAAAGTTTATAAAATTAGAAAATACAAGTTGGCGTTTTCATCTAATTTGGATGTTAGCACAATGTGCAGATGCTTATCATTTTTTAACCTTAAATGGCTATTATGAAAAGTATAAAAATATGCGTGTTTGCTTTGCACATGGAGGTCAATTAGCTCAGATTAACTTAGGGAGAAGAATACAGGGTTTTGATGGTAGATCAGATTTATTCGAAGGTAAAGTACATCCAAGAAAAGCAGTTGGTCACAAAAATATTTTCTTTGATACGTTAGTGCATGACACAGGTGCTTTAGAGTTATTAATAAGAAATCATGGCTCTAAGCAAGTATTAATGGGGTTAGATGATCCTTACCCTTTAGGAGAAATGGAAAGTGATCCACAATCTTCTTATCCTGGTAAAATACTAGATTTAGCAATAGAAAGAAAAATTATTACAGAAGATGAACGTGAAGATATGTGGGAAAACAATGTATTACAATGGCTTTTTGGAGATGATGAAAAAGCGAAACAAGATTTAGTTTCAAAAATTTTAAATTCTTAGCTTTTAATTAAATAAAAAACTAAGAATTTAAAACGATTTTTTTACCCTTGACATTGTTTTAAAACTTCTTCAGCTCTTTTTATTTGAAATTTAGGATAAAATTCTTCTTCAATTTTTTCTTCTTTCCCAAGTTTAATAGCTCTTTTAATTTCATCACAATAGGGCTTTGTAGATTTACCAAAAAAACGTGCAGCTCCCATATTCCATTCTGCATTTCCTAAAATAACTCTTGGGTTTTTTGGAGCAATAGCTAAAGCTTTTGCATATAATTGTGCATTTTTTCCAGATAAAGTCATACCATATTTTTGACCATCAAATGCAATATAAGCTGTATTTAATAAAGCTTCTGTAATCATAATTTCTGGATTATTTTCAGAATTAGATTTAGCATTATTTAAAAACTCTTTTGCTTTATTAAGTTTAGCTGTTAAAGTAGCTTCTTCTTTTACGCCAAACGCTCCTAAAATTTCTATTTGAGCTGCATAAAAAGAAGGAAGCCAATTTTGAGGTTCTGCTTTAGAAATTCTTTCAAATAATTGTGATGCTTCTGTGTTTTTTCCTTCTCCCCAAAGCGTAAATGCTTTTTGCATTCCTTTTTGATATTTGCTCTGTGCTGCTACATTTAAGGACATAAGTATCCCAATGAATAAAAATAATTTTTTCATAATTAATTGATTTTTAAAAAGTTAATTGTTTTAAGTGTTAGTTGACTTTTATGGTGATTGTTTTATTTGTATCAACTATAAATTTTGCATCTTTAAATTTTGGAGGGCCCATAAAACCTTTAGCGTCATTAGAAAAACCATAAGGTTCTTTTGGGATGCCAAAAATTTTAGTGTCCATTTTGTTATTGTCATTTTCATCATGAAATAACGAAATTGCATATTCGCCTTTTTTTAATCCTTTAAAAATAGCAATTGCTCTTTTGTCTTTTACAATAGCATTTGCTCCTTTAGTGTCTTCGCTTTTTTTAAGAAAAGTAGCTTCACTATTGTATAAAGCTAAAAATACTTTTCCTTTATCTGTATCCATTCCAGTTATTTCAACTTTCAAATCAAAAGTTTCTTCTTGTGCTTGTAAAGAAAATGTTCCTAGAAAAATGATTGCTAATAGTAAAAGTATTTTTTTCATAATATATTATTTTAATGATTCAAATATCTGATGTTTTTTTGATTTTATAACAATTATAATACCGAATTGTAAATATTCTAATCTGAGTTGTAATTATTTTTCTTTTTCTTTTAAATGAATTTATTAAAAGTTACAAATTGTCTAATTGATTAGATTTTTTATCATCACTTATAGTCCAAAAGAATCCAATAAAAAAGAAGCTGTCTGCATTTGGTAAAATAGCTTGTCTGTCAAAATTTCCATTCATATCTGGAGTATTTTTATAATTATACCCAAAAACGTTTCTTGTACCTAAAGCATTGTTTACAGAAAAATATAAAATCTTTTGTTGGTCTATTAAATATGCCCAATTTAAACTTACAGAATTGTAATTTTTAGTGGTATTGTTTAAAAAACCTGTTTCATTTGGGTTTGTGTAAGTTCTGCCAGAAGCAAAATTGTATGCTAAGCCTATTTGACTTTTCCATTTTTCTACCCAATGTTTACCAACTATAGATAAATTATGAGTTGATGCAAAATTTGGAGTTGCTGCTGTAGGATAGTTTCTAAAATCTCTTTCTGTATCTAAATAAGAATAAGAAATCCAATAATCTGTATTTTTTACTTTTTGATTTTGTCTCCAAAAAATATCTATACCTTTTGCATAACCAAATCCATCATTTGAAAAGTTAGAATTATAATTAGCCATCTGAGAATCAAACTTCACCAAGTCTTTATAATTTTTATAATAGGCCTCAATTCTAAAAATTTGATTTTGTTTTGTATGTTGAAAATTTGCTATGAAGTGTGTTGTGTTTTCAGAGTTTAAATCTTGATTAAATTTTAAATAGTTGTTTATTGGGTTTTGGTAAAATTGTCCATAAGCCAAAGAGAATTGTGCATTTTTATTCGCTTTATATGCTAATGATATCCTAGGAGATAAAGTAAACTCATTAAAAATGCTTGAATGTTCTCCTCTAAAGCCTATTTGAGCAGCTAAATTTTTAGAGAAAAAGATATCTGTTTCTACAAAAGTTGCAAAAATATTATTATTAAAACCATAATTAATTGAGTTACTATTTAAAGCAGTATAAGATTCATTAAAGTTTGTTATAAATGTTTCAGATCCAAAACTTAAACGAAATCTACTTGAAAATAATTTTTTCAATTTTACCTTAAAATGTGCTGAGTTCTCACTATTACTTATTTTATCATTTTCAATTTTCATATTAGAATTATCTTTTGTAAAACTAATACCAGTTTCAATCCTCCATTTATTTCCTATTTTGTTTTTGTAAGATGTATTGATGTATAGATTTCTATTTTCTAATCCAAATCTAAACCCATCAACATAATTAATATCTTCTTGAATTAAATCGATGTCTGTATAACTAAAAGCACCATAAACTTTTAACATAGAATCATCTTTAAAAGTATGTCTATAAACAGCTTCTCCACTAAAAGATTGAAACGGACTTAACCATGTGTTTCTATCAGGAAATAATTCTAAATAAGGTTGTAGATTAACATATGATGTATTTATGCTTAATGAATTTTTGCCCCAAATTTGTGTGTTTCCAACACCTGCACCAACAGTCATTATAGAAACATCTGTTTTTTCTTGATCTGGTTTATCAATTGTGTTTAAAACTAATACACTACTTAATGCTTGTCCATATTCTGCTGAATAACCACCAGTAGAAAAAGTAACTCCTTTAAATAAAAAAGGTGAATATCTTCCTCTTGTAGGAACATTGTTTGCAGTTGGTGTATAAGGTGTAAATACTCTTAAACCATCTATAAAAATTTTAGTTTCTTCAGCTTGCCCACCTCTAACAAATAAACGTCCATCTTCTGCAACAGCAGAAGTACCAGGTAACGTTTGTAATGCGCCTAAAACATCGCCAACTGCACTAGCAGTAGTTACTATATCTAAGGGTTTTAAAACAGTAACTTTTGCTTTTTCACCTGCTTTAAACGTTCCTGCGTTAATGGTAACTGCATCTAATGCATTAACATCGTCTCTAAGTTTTACAATTAAATTATTTAGTTTTTTTACATCTTCTGTTTTTATAAAAGTTTCAAAGGAAACATATGAAATTACAATGGTTTGATGTCCTGTTTCTTCTGTTGTAAATAAAAATTCTCCTTTTTCGTTTGTAGAAGTTCCATCATAGGTACCATCTAAATACACATTTGCACCTACAATTGGTTTTTTATTTGAATCTACTACTTTTCCTGAAATTTTAAATTGTGAGAATACATTTAGATGAGATAGAATAAAGAAAATAAATAAAATGCGTTTCATCGTTTATTAGTTTTTTGATGAAACAAAGGTGTAAGTAATCTAAGTTTTAAAATAAAAAGAAATACTGAGTTGTAAAAAATATAAGATGAGTTGTCTTTTTATTATTTATTGTAGCTAGAATTAAAAATATATATAGAGTATACTCATAAAAAGTATATTTTTTTTATATTTTAGTAAAAATTAAGTCCCTCAGATATTCGATGAAAAATACACTTAAAACTGCCCTTTCTTTTACTAAAAATCTTTTTACTGTTGGTGCTATAAATGAAACAAAACCAGAAACTGTTTCTGAAATGTGTTCAAAAATAGACATCAATAAAAAAATAAATGTTATTGAATTTGGAATGGGTCATGGAAACATGACTAAAGAAATATTAAAAACTATTTCTGAAGACTCAATACTTTATTCTTTTGAAATAAATACAGATTTCTGTAAACATGTAGAAAAACATATAAAAGATGATAGATTAAGAGTAATTAATGATAGTGCATTAAATTTTAAAGAATACGTTTCTGAAAAAGTAGATAACTTTATAATCTCTATACCTTTTACATTTTTAAAAGATGAAGAAGCAATAGAATTGGTAAAATCATGTTTTAATCAATTAGAAAAAGAAGGTACTTATAGCCAAGTTGTTTATAGAGAAAATACTCTTTTAAAAGCTATTGGTAATAGACCTTATGAGAAGAAAGTAGTAAAAGCTTTAATAAATGAGAAGATTTTTCATATCAAGAATAATTCTTAAGTTCATTTTTAATTTGTTGTAAAGACTTATCTGTAGATATAAATTCAGTAATCACTTTCTCTATAATTTTCTCTTCTTCTAAGTTGAAATATGATGCCCAACTTTTCTTTTTAAAAAGATTTTTAATTTTTTGTTCTCTTTTTAAAGCTTCAGTAAAGGTTAAATTATGAAGTAGGTTTGGGTTATTATTGGTTTTAATTTTAACAGATTCATTCTTAAAATCAACTTGAATAATATACAGTTTGTTGTCTGAATTAATAGGGTAGAAGTCACTCCAATTTGCAAAACCAATTACTGTTTTTTGATTTTTATAATTTTCTTTTGTAATTAATTTCCATCTACAATTTGCAACTCTTCCCCAATGATTTGATTTTCGATAAACTCCTTTCTCTGTATAAAAATAATAGCTGTTAGATTTACTTCTATAATTGGTATTTTCTGGAAAATCAAAATCATCAACTTGATGAAATTCACAAAAAGTATGTTTAAAAAAGTTAGATGAGTTATAAGTTTTCAAAGAGAATTATTTAATCACTAATTTTCTTGATGGTTCTCTTTCAAACCCTTCAACAAAAATGGTGTCTTTGTCAAACTTTACTTTTGCAAAAGCTGATGTTTTTTCTGTATCAACCATGCCTTTAAAAGTTAAATAGTGCACATTATCTGCAAATTCGTAGGCACCTGCATGATTATGTCCGTTAAAAAAAACTTTTACATTTTTATAAGGTTTAATGAGTTCTACAAACTGATCTCTATTCCAAATATTATGTTGATCTAAAGGATAAATTGGAAAATGACAGTAAAATCCAACTTTTTGGTTTTCTCTTTTTGAAGCTTCTAATTCAGATTTTACCCAATTTATTTGTTTGTTGCTTAAGCCACCATTCCATTTTTTTAAATAGGGTAAGTTTTTGTTTTTTAATAAGTTAAAAAGAGAGTCTGTTTGTAGCTCTTTCTCTTTAGTAGTTGTTCCATAAAAACTTAAATCATTACCATCTAAAACAATAAAACGCCAATCGTTTTGAACAAAACTATAATACCTGTTTTTTAAATTTAACTTTTTTAATATTTTTTCTTTATTTACTTGGCCTACATCAAAATCATGATTTCCTAATACATGATAAGACTTAGATTTTAAACTATTCCAAGTAGGTAATAAACTGTCTAAGCTCCAGATTTGTTTATCAATAAAATCACCTAGATGAATAGTGTAACTTAAAGAATCTTTATTTAAGGTAGCAACTGCTTCTTTTAATCTTTGAGGCGCTTTTTTATAATACCTATCCCATTTAACTTCACAGTTGCAATATTGGCAATCTGCAATTACGCCTATTTTAAATGAGTCATATGTTTTTTTTTGACAAAAATTTAAACTGATAAAAAGAGCAGCAAAAAGAATAATTTTTTTCATCAATCAAAAATAGAGAAAACAATTAGAAAAAAGAAAACGCAACCAAATTAATGATTGCGTTTTTATATATAGACTCTGAACTAAGTTCAGATGTTGGACTTATTTTACTTCTTCGAAGTCTACATCCTCTACATTATCTCCTTGATCTGTATTAGCTTCTGGCTCACCTTGTGCACCTGCTCCAGGATTTGCTCCTCCAGCTTCTTGCTGAGCTTTATACATTTCTTCTGAGGCAACTTTCCAAGCTTCGTTTATCTTTTCCATTGCAGTATCAATCTGAGCAATATCTTTAGATTCATGAGCCTTTTTTAATTCTTCTAAAGCAGCTTCAATTGGTTCTTTTTTATCTGCAGATAATTTATCACCAAATTCTTTTAATTGCTTTTCTGTTTGAAAAATCATAGAATCTGCTCCATTAATTTTATCAGCAGTTTCTTTTGCAGCTTTATCAGCATCAGCATTTGCCTCTGCTTCTTGTCTCATTTTTTCGATTTCTTCTTCAGTTAATCCAGAAGAAGCTTCAATTCTAATATCTTGCGTTTTGTTTGTAGCTTTATCTGTTGCAGAAACTTTAATGATACCATTTGCATCAATATCAAAAGTTACTTCAATTTGTGGAATTCCTCTTCCTGCTGGTGGAATACCATCTAAATGGAAACGTCCAATAGTTTTATTGTCAGCAGCCATAGCTCTTTCACCCTGTAAAACATGAATTTCTACAGAAGGTTGATTATCTACAGCAGTTGAGAAAACTTGCGACTTTTTAGTAGGAATTGTAGTGTTAGCGTCAATTAACTTTGTCATTACATTCCCCATTGTTTCGATACCTAATGATAAAGGCGTAACATCTAATAATAATACATCTTTTACATCACCAGTTAAAACTCCACCTTGAATTGCAGCACCTAAAGAAACAACTTCATCTGGGTTTACACCTTTGCTTGGTGCTTTTCCGAAGAATTTTTCAACAGCTTCTTGAATTGCTGGTATTCTTGTAGAACCACCTACTAAGATAATTTCATCAATATCAGAAGTCGATAAATCAGCATTTTTTAAAGCTGTTTTACATGGCTCTATTGTTCTTTTTACTAAATCATCTATTAACTGCTCAAACTTAGCTCTTGATAATGTTCTTACCAAGTGTTTTGGTCCACTTGCAGTTGCAGTAATATAAGGTAGGTTTATTTCTGTTGATGTTGAACTAGATAATTCTATCTTCGCTTTTTCAGCAGCTTCTTTTAAACGCTGTAAAGCCATAGGATCATTACGTAAATCCATGTTTTCTTCAGACTGGAATTCATCTGCTAACCAGTTAATGATTTTTTCATCAACGTCATCACCTCCTAAGTGAGTATCACCATCTGTAGCTAATACTTCAAATACACCATCTCCTAATTCTAAGATAGAAACGTCATGTGTACCACCACCAAAGTCAAAAACAACAATTTTCTTATCGTCATTAGCTTTATCTAAACCATAAGCTAAAGCAGCAGCAGTAGGCTCGTTAATAATTCTTTCTACTTTTAAACCAGCAATTTCACCAGCTTCTTTAGTAGCTTGTCTTTGTGCATCGTTAAAATATGCAGGTACAGTAATTACTGCTCCAGTAACATCTTGACCTAAGTAATCTTCTGCAGTTTTCTTCATTTTTTGAAGAACCATAGCAGAAATTTCTTGTGGCGTATATAAACGTCCATCTATATCTACTCTTGGAGTGTCATTATCTCCTTTTACAACTTTATAAGGTACTCTTTTTACTTCTTTAGAAGATTCAGAGAATTTGTTTCCCATAAAACGCTTAATAGAATAAACAGTTTTAGTTGGGTTAGTTACAGCTTGTCTTTTTGCAGGGTCACCAATTTTACGTTCACCACCTTCAACAAAAGCTACAATAGATGGTGTTGTTCTTTTTCCTTCAGCATTTGGGATTACAACTGGCTCATTTCCTTCCATTACAGAAACACATGAGTTGGTTGTTCCTAAATCTATTCCTATAATTTTACTCATAATATTTATTTTTATTAATTTTTATTTCAATTTTACATCTTCATATTGTCAAAGTGTGTGCCAACTGATTTTTGATAAGGAAATGTCAGTTTTTTTAAAAAAGTCATTCATAGTTATGACAATATGACACAACTTGTAATTCTTACCACTTAACGAATTCTGTTTTTCTTACATAATTAATTTTTATATATTTGAGTAATTCAAATAGAATAAAAGGGAATATTAAAAAAAATTAAATCAAAAATCATGAGTAAATTTGACGAAAAAGTTGCTTTGTACAAACAATTTATGGACGATAGAAATCTGCGTTCTAACACAGAATTATTAGCTGCTGTAACAAAAGGTTTAGGACCTTCTATCTACAAAGCAGATGCAGAAACTGTTTCTGGATCAGATGCAAAAGAGTTAGCAACTGTAAAAAATAATTTTTTAATAAAAAAATTAGGATTAACAGATAGCAAAGAATTAGATGAAGGGATTGAGGAAGTAATGGAAAGAATTGGAAAGTCTGAAAGAAAAAAATACAGAGCTGTAGTATACTACATGTTAGTGAAAAAGTTTGATAAAGAGTCAGTTTACGGTTTCTAAATTTGTCTTTTAAATATTATAAAAAAATCCAACTCATTGAGTTGGATTTTTTACATTTACAGCAATTTTAAACTTGATTTTTACGAATGTCACAATTTATTAGTGTTTTTGATATGCTCAAGATTGGTGTTGGGCCATCAAGTTCGCATACATTAGGTCCATGGAGAGCTGCACAAACTTGGGTGCAAAAATTAAGAGAACTTAGTATTTTAGATAGTATAGATACTATAAAAGTAGATTTGTATGGATCTCTTTCTTTAACTGGTAAAGGGCATGCTACAGATTTAGCAATTCTTTTAGGGCTTAGTGAAGCTGATCCTGAATACATTCCAATAGAAGATATTGCTATTATTGTTGAGCGTATAAATATTCAAGAAGAATTGTATTTAAAAGGAGGTAAAGTAATTAAGTTTCCTAATAATTCAATATCATTTAATAGAGAATTCTTACCATTTCATGCAAATGGAGTAACATTTAGAGGTTTTTCTGAAGGTGAAGAAATATCTACAGAAACCTATTATTCTATAGGTGGAGGGTTTATTGTACAAGAAAAAGATAATCTTGAAGAGGAAATAGAAATTAATAAAAAGAATTTTCCTTATCCAATTAATAGAGCTATACAATTAGAGGAGTTTTGTGAGAAAGAAAATCTTTTAATTTCTGATATCGTTTTTAAAAACGAATTAGAATTAAAATCAGAACAAGAAATAGATTTTGAACTCAATAGAATTTGGGAAACCATGTTAGAATGTATGTATATTGGATGTCATACAGAAGGTAAACTACCTGGAGGCTTAAATGTAAAAAGGCGAGCTTTTGGTACTCATCAAAAATTAATTAAAGATTCACAATATTCAAATCCAGAAGAGTGGATTGCTGCAATTAGAAGTACAGAAGTTAAATTTAGAGAAATTTTAAAATGGGTAAGTTGTTTTGCGCTTTCTGTTAACGAAGTAAATGCTTCATTAGGTAGAGTTGTAACAGCACCTACTAATGGTAGTGCAGGTGTAATACCTGCAGTATTAATGTATTATATGGTGATAGAAAATCATGAAGCTGATTTTAATCATATTCGAAGATTTTTATTAACAGCAGGTGAAATTGGCAGTATCTTTAAAAAGAATGCTACAATATCTGCAGCAATGGGTGGTTGTCAAGCAGAAATAGGAGTCTCTTCTGCAATGGCTGCAGCAGCATTAACAGAATTATTAGGAGGTTCTGCAGCACAATGTTTGGTTGCAGCAGAAATAGCTATGGAACATCACTTAGGTTTAACCTGTGATCCTATAGGTGGTTTGGTACAAGTACCATGTATAGAGCGTAATTCTATGGGTGCCATAAAAGCCATAAATGCTGCTGAAATGGCTTTAGAAACAGATCCTAAAGAAGTTAAAGTCCCACTAGATAAAGTAATTGACACAATGTGGGAAACTGCCAAAGACATGAATAAAAATTACAAAGAGACTTCAGAAGGTGGTTTGGCTGTAACAGTTAGATTAGCTGATTGTTAACGCGTAAAAACTAAATCATTTCCAGAAGATAATTCCTCAGAGAAACCATAACCTTCAACATCAAAACCTTTTAATTCTTCTAAAGTAGTTACATTATGATCTATAATATAACGAACCATATAACCACGTGCCATTTTTGCATAGGTCATGATAGTTTTATACTGGCCATTTTTAAAATCTTTAAAAACAGGAGTAATCATGGGCACTTTTAAAACTTTTTTTGGAATGACTTTAAAGTATTCAGAACTTGCTAAATTTATTAAAAGTTCATCATCTGCTAATTCTTCATTTAAAGCATTTGCTACAGTATCATCCCAAAATTGATACAAATTATCTTTTCTACCAACTTTTAGTTTTGTCCCCATTTCTAGCCTATAAGGTTGAATTAAATCTAAAGGTTTTAAAACACCATATAAACCTGATAAAATTCGTAATCTTTCTTGTAAAAGAGGTAATTTCTCTTCAGCTAAAGAATTTACGTCTATACCTTGAAAAACAGCCCCTGTAAATGCATAAATAGCTTGTTTGGCATTTTCAGGATTAAAGGGAGTTTGCCATTCTTGATTACGATCATAATTTAAACTAGCTAAATCATCTGAAATAGACATTAAATCAGCTAATTTTTTTCGAGAAAGTGTTTTTAATTTTTTATTCAATTTTTCTGATTGTTCTAAAAATTGAGGTTGTGTATGTAAACTTGTTGGTACTTTATTTTCGAAATCTAAAGATTTAGCTGGAGAAATTATAATTTTCATAAGTGATTTTCAATGATTTATTATAAATGTAAAATTACAAATCATGAGATATAATTTCAAATTGATTTCTTATTAAATATTGATTATCGTATTAAGAAAATTGATAGCCTAAAATTATTTTATATTTACATACAACTATTTCGATTTTTTAAGGTCAAAGTAAAAGAACTAACAAAATATACTTGAGTAAAGAAGCAGAACTTGTAGCGAAATTACAAAACCCTGCACTAAAAGATACAGCTTTTAGTGAGCTGCTTGACGTCTATCAAGAAAGATTGTATTGGCATATTAGAAAAATTGTACAAACCCACGAAAATGCAGATGATGTTTTACAAAATACATTTATAAGAGTGTATAAAAGCATAAATAATTTTCAAGAAAAAAGTAGTCTGCATACTTGGATGTATAGAATAGCTTATAATGAGTCTATGCGTTTTTTAGAAAAAAACAAAAAGAAAAGTTATGACAATATAGATGATGTAAAAAGCTCAAAATTAGAAGTTTTATTTGAAGATGAATATTTTAATGGTGATGAGATTCAGAAAAAATTACATAAAATTATTGACAGTTTCACAGAAAAGCAAAAACGAGTCTTTCATCTAAAATATTTTGATGATTTAAGTTTTAGGCAAATTTCTGAGCTTTTAGAAGTTTCTGAAAGCACCTTAAAATCAACATATTATACAGTTGTGAAAATAATTGAAAAAAAAATATTAGAATAAACCAAACTATTTTTAAAAAAGAGGGTCTAACTAAATAATGAAAAAAAATACTTCAAATAAATCTGATAAAAAATTCCTAAAAAAAGGTATTTCTGATGTTACTCAACTTCATAAAGAATACTTAGGTACAGGTATTCCTGCAGATTATTTTGAAACATCTAAACTGTCTATTTTAAATAAAATTAAATCTGAAACTACTACTGGTAAGTTTCTAATTGAAGAAAAGTCAGACATCACAAAACATCATAAAAACTACTTAGGAACAGAAATCCCTGAAGATTATTTTAAGAAGTCTAAAAGTTCAATTTTAAATGCAATAAAAGAAGATGCTTTAGTAGAACAAAAGCCTAAAAAACAACTTGTTTTTTATTTACGACCTCAATTTAAATTTATTGCTGCTGCTATTTTATTTTTATTGACCTTAAGTATTTGGTTACAAAACTCAGAAAGTAAAAATAATTTTGATGATATTACTATAGAAGAACTAGCCCTTGAAGATGATGTTTTAATTAAATCTTTATTGGTAGAAGATTCAGATCTAGATGAGTTTACAGATGCTACTTTATTTAATGAAGTTGTTGTTAAAGCAGAAATTAAAGAACAAAAAATGGATGATTTAATTTTAAACTCCTTAATTTTAGAAGACTCATTATTAGATAATTATATGGATGAGGAACTAGTGGAAACAATTATTTTATAAAAAAAAATAAAATTTTTTCAAACTATTTAAAAAAACAAAGTTCTAAATAAACAGAAACAATTATTAATTAAAAAATTACCAATTATGAGAACTTTAAATTTAAAAGAAACTACTTCAAAGTCAAGTTTTTTATTATTAGCAATTTCTGCTTTTATTTTATCTTTAATTCTATTTACTTCATGTTCAGAATCAGAAAGTATAGATGGTTTACAAGACGATACTACATTAATTGAAAAGATAGAATCAGCATCTAAAATTACAGTAAGTGATACAGATTTGCCAACTTCTACTTCTATAGCATTTAATGGAGATTTAGCTGACAGCTTTGTTGCAAACGTAGAGCTAGCCTCTGGTTTAGGTTATAAAGTAGCAATAGAAACCGACAATGAAGCAAGAGAAGAAAGTAAAAGTGATGTATTTTTTACTTTACTGGGCAGACAGTTAAATGATACTAATGAAAGAAGAGCAAAGAAAAGACGTAAATGTTTTGAGTTTGTCTTTCCAATTGATTTTATAATGCCAGATGATACTACAATTACATTAAGTGCAAAAGAAGATTGGACTTTAATAAGAGCTTGGTATCAAGATAATCCAGATACTAGAGAAAGAGCACAATTAGTTTTTCCTGTAGATATTATTTTAAAAGAAGATGGTTCTACACAAACGTTAATAGATAGAGATGATTTAATTGCAGTAAAACAAAATTGTAGAGCAGGTAAAGACAAAAGAAAGTGCTTTAAGTTAGTGTTACCAGTAACTTTTACTATGCCAGATGCATCAGTTATTGAAGTAAATGAAAGAGATGATTTTAAGTTGGTTAGAGAATGGTATAAAGACAACCCAAATGCAACAGAAAAAGGTTCATTAAATTTTCCTGTAGATGTTGAATATAGAGATGGTACAGTAGCTACTATTGAAGATCAAACAGCATATGATGCAGCAAAAGAGAGTTGTCGAGATTAATTATAAATTTGTAATTTAGATTTTTGAGAAAAAAAGAAAAGTAATGAATTTAAAAAACAGCATATTTTTATTTGGTTGGTTAATTACAATGCTATTTAACATTCCTGCTTTTGCTCAAGACTCTAGTTACAACTTAATTAAAAAAGAGTTGACCAAAGAACAAAGAGCATTGCTTCAAAAAGAAAGAGAAATGATAAAATCTAATCGTGAAGCATTTAAAGCATCTCTAACTAAAGAGCAACTAGCTATTTTAAGAGATAAAACCATTTCTAAAGCTGAAATAAGACAAAGATTAGTTGCTACTTTTTCTAGAGACCAAAAAAAAATGGTGCAAAGTCAACAAATAAGACTTAGAAATACCAGAGAAACATTCAGAAAATCTTTGACAGGAGAGCAAAGAAAGATGTTAAAAGAACGTATTGATAAAATTAGAAATTCAAAAGATAGAGGAGAGTTGAAAGATGGGCCTAGAATTAATAATGCAGATGGCAAAAAGAAAAGAAATAGAGGCAATTAGATAAGACTTATATGAAGCCTCTTTACCAAAAAGTTAAAAAACGACTACAGTTTTATGGGTTGCTATTATTTTCAATAGCAACCTCTTTTTGTTCTTATGCACAAGAAGAAAATTTAGATGATATTGATGGATTAATAGATGAGCTTTTTTTTAATGACCAACAATTTTTAGATGAACTAATAGAAGGTGGATTAACTTATAATTTTTTATATACTTCTGTTTCATATAATACAAATACCTTTTTTTCTGGTAGAGACTCAGGTACAGATCAATTTAATATAATTCCGCAAGTTTCTTATTATCATTCTTCAGGATTTAATGCTAGTATATCAGGTATTTACTATCAAAATTTTGCGCCTGCTTGGGATTTTACAAGTGTATCTGTAGGTTATTTTAATATTATTGGAAAACAAAAAAACTTCAATTATAATTTAGGATATACTCATTTTTTCTATTCAGATGATTTTGATGATTTTACAAATTCAATAGATTTAAGTTTTGGATTTAGAAATAAAAAAAGAACATTAGGTACAACTTTAGCAGCATCATATTTATTTGGTACAGATACTTCTTTACAATTAGTTTCAAATAGTTTTTTTAATATAAATTTAAAAAGAACTTCTAATTTAGCTTTACGTTTTAGACCTAATATTAGTTTTATTATAGCAGACCAAACTTATACATTTAGTAGCATAATTAGAAGTCCATTAGGCCCAAGAATAGTTACAGTAGTTCAAGAAGTATTTGATTTATTAAATACTCAATTAAGTTTTCCATTGTCATTATCAACTAAATCATGGGATTTTGAAGTAGGTTATCATTTAAATCTCCCAAATGCAGTCTCAAACGAAAGTAATTTATCTAACACTAATTTCTTTTCATTTTCAGTAGGATATTTACTAGATTTGAATAAGAATTAGAATCATGATATTATCAGAAATAAAAAATCATTTAAGAAACTTAAAAACCATAGCTTTTCAATTACCAAATGGAGAGTTAGTTCCTGCTCATTTTCATGTGACTGAAGTTGGTAAAATAAGTAAAGATTTTATTGATTGTGGAGGTAAAGTTAGAAAAGAAGAAGTAATTAATTTTCAGCTTTGGGAAGAAAACGATTATGACCACAGATTACATCCAGAGAAATTATTAAAAATTATTGAATTATCTGAAAAAATGTTTCAATTTGATGATTTAGAAATAGAGGTAGAATATCAAGGTGCAACAACAATAGGTAAATACAATTTAGATTTTGATGGAAAGAATTTTTTATTAACTTCAAAAGTTACAGCATGTTTAGCACAAGATGCTTGTGGAATTCCAAAACAAAAACCTAGAATTCGAATTTCTGAATTAGGTAAAGTAAATTCTTGTACACCTGGTTCAGGATGTTGTTAATCTCTATTTCTTAATAGAAAATAATGGATGTAAAAAGAGCAATTAAAATAGCTGAAAATTTTTTATTAGAGCAATTCCCAAAAGCTACTGATATTGATTTAGAAGAAATAGAAATAACTGAAGATAAAGAGTTTTGGTATATTACTTTAAGTTATTTAGATGAAGTAAAAGATGAAATTCAGCAAAATCGAAAACGATTTTATAAAATATTTAAAATCGAAAACGAAACTTTTATTGTTTATGCTATGAAAATTAGAGAGTTTAAAAATCCTCTTTAGAGTTTTCAGAATAGGTTCTCCATTTTTCTAAACATACTTTCATATCTTCTGGAACTTCAGAATCAAATTGTAAAAATTCACCAGTTTTTGGGTGTGTAAACCCTAATGTTTTTGCATGTAAAGCCTGTCTAGGTAAAACTTTAAAGCAATTTTGAACAAACTGTTTGTATTTGGTAAAAGTGGTACCTTTTAAAATGTCATTTCCTCCATATCTTTCGTCGTTAAAAAGCGTATGACCTATATGTTTAAAATGAGCTCTAATTTGGTGTGTTCTTCCAGTTTCTAGTTTACATTGTACTAAAGTTACATAAGTTAAACGTTCTAAAACTTTAAAATGTGTAACTGCATGTTTTCCAAATTCTCCATCAGGAAAAACAGCCATTTGTAAACGATTTTTTAAACTACGACCTATATTGCCTTCAATTCGTCCTTCATCTTCTTCAATATTACCCCAAACCAAAGCGTAATATAATCTTTCAGTTGTTCTATCAAAAAATTGTCTAGACAAATTAGCCATTGCAAATTCAGTTTTTGCAACAACAAGTAAGCCACTTGTATCTTTGTCAATTCTATGCACTAAGCCTGGTCTTTCATTAGAATTTGTAGGTAAATTTTCTATATGATGAATTAACCCATTCACTAAAGTTCCAGAATAATTTCCATGACCTGGATGCACAACCATTCCTGCTGGTTTGTTAACAACAATAACAGTATCATCTTCATAAACAATATCTAAAGGCATATCTTCTGCAACCAATAAATTTTCATGTGGTGGATGAGCTAAAACCACTCTTACTACATCATTTGGTTTTACTTTGTAGTTCTGTTTTACAGCAACATCATTTACTAAAATATTACCAGCTTTAGCAGCTTGCTGAACTTTATTTCTTGTAGCATTTTCAATAAAATTCATTAAAAATTTATCAACTCTTAAAGGTACTTGACCCACACTAGCAGTAAACCTGTAATGTTCATACAAGTCATCATTTTCTGTTTCTAAATTTTCGTTTTCTTGCATCTTGTTTTACTACAGCCCTTTAATATTGTAATGTTTAAATTGAAGAATTTAAATAATTTGTTACTTATTACCATCACCCAAAACCAAATCTATAATTGAGTTTTTAGGTAATTTATCATTTGGATTTACAATTTTTCCTTTGTGTCTTAATCCTCTAACCACATCTTTTCCAAGATCTCTTACATAAGTGTAATTTGCACCTACAATAAAACCAATAGCTTGTAATTCAGACTCTGCTTGTCTTTTTGTGCGTCCATTTAAATCAGGAATTGTAATATCTCTGTATTTAGACGGATTTAGCGTTAAGTAAATTTTACGCTTTTCTTTTACATATTCTCCAGCTTCAGGGTTTTGTTCAATTACAGATTTTTTTGGGTATTCTGGATTGTAACTAGCACTATCAATTACTTTAAAATCTAAATCTAATTCTTTTAGTTTACGCTCAGCTTCATCAATTGTAATTTTATGCAAATCTGGTACTTGTATTTTTTGATCGTGATTTGTTGTAATATTTAACCAAAAATTTAAAATAAAATATAGCAATACAAGAGATATTAAAGCAATTGCTATTTGTTTAAAAAACGATTTACTTTTTAAAAACTGAAAAATACTCATGAAATGTTTTTTGATAGATGACAAATATATAAAAACTAAACGTTGTGGTTTCTATTTATATTTTGATAAATTTGTTATAATTAACCAAGATTGATGAAAAAAAATATTGCCATAATAATGGGTGGCTATTCTTCTGAAGTCAATATTTCTCTAAAAAGTGGAAATGTTGTTTATAAGCATTTAAATAAAGAAAAATATAATGCTTATAGAGTTCATATTTTAAAAGAAAAGTGGGTAGCTTTAGATAATGAAAGTAACGAATACCAAATTAATATAAGTGACTTTTCATTTATAAAGAATAATGTGCATGTTACCTTCGACTGTGTTTTTAATGCAATGCATGGTAACCCTGGAGAAAATGGAATGATTTTAAGTTATCTAGAGTTGCTAAATATACCACACACATCAGCTCCTTTTTATCAAATGGCTCTTACTTTTAATAAGAGAGACACCTTAAGTGTTGTAAAAGAATATGGAGTAAAAACTGCAAAATCTGTTTACTTAAATAAAGGTGATGAGATTCATGTTGAAAATATTATAGATAAAGTTAATCTACCTTGTTTTATTAAACCCAATAATGCAGGTTCTAGTTATGGTATTTCTAAAGCTTATACAAAAGAAGAGGTTTTAAAAGGAATTGATTTAGCTTATCAAGAAGATTCTTCAATACTAATTGAATCTTTTTTAGAAGGTACAGAAGTTTCTGTAGGAGTTATAGAATATCAAAATGAAATAAAAGTTTTACCAATTACTGAGATAGTCTCAGAAAATGATTTTTTTGATTATGAAGCCAAATATCAAGGTAAATCTCAAGAAATCACACCTGCAAGTATCTCTAAACGTAAACAAAATAGAGTAGAAGAAGTTGCTAAGAAAATATATAAAGCACTAAATATGTCTGGTTTTACAAGATCGGAATTTATTTTTGTGAATGATGAACCTCATTTTTTAGAAATGAATACTGTACCAGGAATGACAGAAGAAAGTATTTTACCACAACAAGCAGCAGCAGCAGGTATATCTCTAGAAGATTTATTTGAAAATGCAATTCTAATGGCTTTAAAATAAAAACAATGAAAAAAGCAATTTTCCCTGGATCTTTTGATCCTATAACTTTAGGGCACTTAGATATTATAGAAAGAGGTGTTAAATTATTTGACGAACTTATTATAGCTATTGGTGTTAATGCCGATAAAAAATATATGTTTTCTTTAGAAGAACGCAAAAAATTTATAGAAGACTCTTTTAAAGATGAACCTAAAATTAAAGTAGTTACTTATAAAGGATTAACTGTAGATTTTTGTCTAAAGAATAATGTAGATTTTATTTTAAGAGGATTAAGAAATCCTGCAGATTTTGAGTTCGAAAAAGCAATTGCACATACAAATAGAGATTTAGCTCCTATAGAAACAGTGTTTTTACTTACAGCAGCAAAAACTTCATATATTTCTTCTTCTATAGTAAGAGATGTCATCAGAAATGATGGAGATTATACTAAGCTGGTTCCAGAAACAGTAAGAGTTCAATAAGTAGGGTATATTTTGACTCAAAAGACTTCTAAAAACACTATAAAAATATCAAATGTTTAAAAAAAGCCTATTATTAGTAATCCTATTTTGTATCATTTTTTCATGTAAAAACAATACAGAAGAAAATAAAGATTTTACAACACTTTTCGAAAACTCAAGAGGAACTGAAACACCAGAATATGATGAGGTGATTTCTTTTTATAAAGATTTAGCTAATTCTTATGCTAAAATATCGATGTTTTCTTTTGGGCAAACAGACTCAGGAGAACCTTTACATTTAGTAGTTTATACTAATGAAAGTATTTATAATGTTGATGAAATTAAGAGTTCTTCAAAAAACAGAATCTTAATTAATAATGGAATTCATCCAGGAGAATCAGATGGAATTGATGCTTCTATGATGTTGTTAAGAGATATTGTTCAAAATGATTCTCTTCAAAAAAAATATCAAAATTCTATCATTTGTGTAATTCCAATTTACAATATTGGAGGTGCTTTAAACAGAAATTCGCACACAAGAGCCAATCAAAATGGACCAGCTGAATATGGTTTTAGAGGTAATGCAAGAAATTACGATTTAAATAGAGATTTTATAAAACAAGACACCAAAAATGCTGCTGCTTTTGCAGAAATTTTTCATGCTGTAAATCCTGATGTTTTTGTAGATAACCATGTAAGTAATGGAGCAGATTACCAATATGCAATTACACATTTGTTTACACAACATAATAAATTAGGAGGTGATTTAGGGAATTTTTTGAATGCTACAATGAAACCTGAAGTTGAGCAATCTTTAAAAGAAAAAGGCATTGATATAACTCCTTATGTAAATGTTTGGGGTTCTACTCCAAAAAGTGGTTGGTCTCAATTTTTTGATTCTCCAAGATATTCTACAGGGTATACAACATTGTTCCACACATTAGGATTAATGGTAGAAACCCACATGCTTAAACCTTACGAAATTAGAGTAGATCAAACCTATGCTTTGATGCATTCAGTTGTAAAATTCACAGAAGAAAATTCAGAAAAAATAAAAGAACTAAGAGCAAATGCTGCTAAAGAAATTTTAGCTAAAAAAACATACCCTATTCAGTTTAAAATAGATAGAGAAAATTATAGTGATTTACTTTTTAAAGGTTATGAAGGTGAAATTATTGATAGTAAAGTTACTAATGGAAAGCGTTTATTTTATGATAAGACAAAAGCTTTTGAAGAAGTTGTAAAATACTATGACAATTTTATTGCCACAAAAGGTATAGATATACCTAAAGCTTATATAATTCCTCAAGGTTGGCATGATGTAATTCAAAGGTTAAAAAATAATCAAATTGAGTTTATAAGATTTAAAAATGATACTTCAATTCAAGTTGAAGTAAATCATATTAAAGACTTTAAAACAAGAACAAATCCTTATGAAGGCCATTATTTACATTACAACACTACAATATCAAGTTCAATAGAAACTATAAAATTTAAGAAAGGAGATGTTTTTATTGATACCAACCAAAATGGAGTTAGATATTTGCTTGAAACTCTAGAAGCTGAGGCTACAGATTCTTTCTTCAATTGGAATTTTTTCGATACAATTTTACAACAAAAAGAAGGTTATTCTTCTTATGTTTTTGAAGATGTTGCTCAAAAATACTTGTCTGAAGATGCCTTGTTAAAACAAAAGTTTGATGAGAAATTAAAGAATGATGAAGACTTTGCAAACAATCCAAGAATGCAATTAGATTTTATCTACAAAAATTCCCCACATTATGAGAAAGCTCATAAACGTCTACCTGTTTTTAAAGTAAAATAATTATGAAAAAAATAATATTATTTTCAATCTTAACTGTCATTATGAGTTGTAAAGAGCTAGACGTAAAAGATGAGAAATCAATAGATTTTTATGTTGGGACTTATACAAATGGAGCTAGTGAGGGTATTTATAAATATCAATTAGATGCTAATGGAATGCTTTCTAAAATAGGTTTAGTGGCAAAAACAAATAATCCATCATTCTTAGCAAAAACTAAAGACAATAAAACATTATTAGCTGTAGATGAAACAGATGAAAATGGAACAGGTTTTGTAAAATCATTCAAAATAGATAATGATACATTATTTTATAGAAGCAAGTCTAAATCTGGTGGAGCACACCCTTGTTTTGTAACTATAAATCAAAAAAATCAAGTTTTAGTGGCTAATTATACAGGAGGAAACGTTGGTTTTTTAGAAATAGACAATCAAAATGGATTAACTAATTTATTATCAGTTCAGCAACATACTGGAAAAGGAACTACTGATAGGCAAAAATCACCACATGCACATTCTGCATGGTTTCATCCTGTAAAACAAGAGATAATTTCTGTAGATTTAGGTACAAACGAGTTGTGGTTTTCAACTATAAATAATGAAAATGAGCTTGAATTTAAAAATCAAAAAACATTTAAATTGAATGTGGGAGCAGGTCCAAGACATTTAACTTTTCATCCTAATCAAAAGTGGATATATGTTTTAAACGAATTGAATAACACAGTTTCTTTAGTTGAGGAAGTTGACAATAGTTATGTTTTAAAAACTACAATCTCTATGTTGCCTAAAGGATTTGATAAATATTCATTTGGTGCAGATATTCATATTTCTAACGATGGTCGCTTTTTATATGCTTCAAATCGTGGGCATAATTCAATTGTTATTTATAAAGTAGATCGTAAAAGTGGTAATTTAAGTTTAGTTGGTTTTGAAAACACAAGAGGTCAAAATCCTAGAAATTTTTCTTTATCACCAGATAATAAGTTTGTAGTTGTTGCCAATCAAGATGGTAATAATTTAGTTTCTTTTAAAAGAAATCAAAAAACAGGAAAACTTACTTTTATAAGTGAAGTTTCTGCACCAAATCCTGTTTGTATTTTGTTCTAAAAATTACGTAACTTAGAGACTTAAATTTTATCTAAGTGAGTACAATTTTATCAATTAATGGAAAATCTTACACTGTAGAAGTGCAAGAAAACATGCCTTTACTCTGGGCAATTAGAGATATTGTAGGTTTAACAGGTACCAAGTTTGGTTGTGGTGTTGCACAATGTGGTGCTTGTTCTATTTTAATTGATGGCCAACTTACAAAATCTTGTAGTATGCCAGTTTCTTATGGAATAGGTAAAGAAATTTTTACTATAGAAGGCTCTTCAGAAAATTTAGAGGTTTTACGTGAAGCTTGGAATGATGGTAATGTACCACAATGTGGTTATTGTCAATCTGGTCAACTTATTGCAGCCACAGCTTTGTTAGATAAGATAGAAAGCCCTACAGATAAAGATATAGATGATGCTATGAGTAGTAATATTTGTAGATGTGGAACGTATAGTAGAATTCGAAAAGCAATACATAAAGCAGTTGAATTAAAAAATCAAAAAGCATGAGCAATATTCATCAAGTAAATCGTAGAGATTTTATGAAGCTTTTTGGTTTAGCTTCTACAGGTATTATATTAGGATGTACTGCACAAACTGCCAAGAAGAAATTTAGTCCTGAAATTAATAAAGACTTTTTTGCGCCTAATTTATTTATCCATTTAGAGAAAAATGGAAATATCACATTAATTGCTTCTCGATCTGAAATGGGTCAAGGAATAAGAACATCTTTAGCATCTGCAATAGCAGACGAGTTAGAAGCTGACTGGAAATATGTAGCTGTAAAACAAGCAACAGGAGATGCTAAGTATGGAAATCAAAATACAGATGGTTCTAGAAGTGTAAGAACGCGTTTAGAACCCATGCGTAAAATGGGTGCTGCTGCTAAAATGATGTTAATTACAGCAGCTGCAAATAAATGGAATGTAAATGAAAGTGATTGTAAAGCAGAAAATCATTATGTAATTAATACAATTTCTAATGAAAAAATATTTTTTGGGGATTTAGTAGAAGATGCATCAGCTCTACCTGTACCAAACGAAGATGCCATTCAACTTAAAAAAGTAGAAGATTTCAAATACATAGGGAAAACTTTAAAAAGTGTCGATTTAAACCATTTTACACATGGTACTGCAACTTATGGAATAGATGTTCGAATTCCGAATATGAAATTTGCTGCTATAGCAAGATGTCCAGTAACTTTTGGTACAGTTAAAAGCTTTGATAGTACAAATGCAGAGAAAGTATCAGGAGTAGAAAAAGTGATTAAAATTGAAAGGAAAAAGCCAGGAATTGGTCAGCAGTTTTATGGATGTTTAGGAGGTGTAGCAGTTATTGCAAATAATACTTGGTCTGCTTTTCAAGGAAAATTAGATTTAGATATTAATTGGGATTTTGGAGACAATAAATCATTTGATTCAGAAGAGTTTAAAAAAACACTCACTCAACGAGTTCAAAAAAATGGAAAATTAGTTCCAGGCAGTAGAGGTAATGTTTCAACTGCTTTTAACAATGCAAATAAAGTTATTGAGGCAACATATCATGTTCCTTTTTTAGTGCATGCACCTATGGAAGTGCCTAATGCAACAGCTTGGTATCAAGATAATAAAATAGAAGTTTGGGCACCAGTTCAAGATCCACAAACAGCAAGAGCAGAATTAGCTCAATTTTTTGAGATTCCTTTAGAAAATATTACGATAAATGTTACTTTTTTAGGAGGTGGTTTTGGTCGTAAATCTAAGTCAGATTTTGTGGTAGAAGCTGTTACAATATCAAAAGAAATTAAAGCTCCTGTTCAATTAGTTTGGACTCGTGAAGATGATATTAAACACAGTTTTTATCATGCAACAAGTGTGCAATATTTAAAAGGAGGAATTGATGAAAAAGGTAATGTTTCTGGTTGGTTACAAAGAGTTGCTTTTCCTTCAATAGTATCCTCTTTTAAACCTTTATCTGATTATGCTTCTGGTTTTGAGCTAGGGCAAGGATTTACAAATAATCCTTATGACTTAGAAAATTTTAGATTAGAAAGTGTAAAAGCAGAAGCACATTTAAGAATTGGTTGGTTACGTTCTGTTGTGCATATTCATAGTGGTTTTGGTAATAATTCTTTTGTAGATGAGCTAGCTTTTGCAGCAAATATAGATCCTGTTCAATTTCATTTAAATTTAATAGGAAAAGATAGAGTTATTAAAGGAAAATCAGACTATCCTTATGACACTAAGAGAATGAAAGATGTTCTAAATAATACATCAAAAATAGCTGATTGGAATAAAAAAAGACCTGAAAACCATGGAATGGGTATTGCTATTCACTACAGTTTTTATAGTTATGTAGCTACAGCTGTAGAGGTTTCTATGAATGATGGTAAAGTAAAAATAGAAAACGTCTGGACAACCATTGATTGTGGATTGGTTTTAAATAAAGACAATGTTATTAATCAATTAGAAGGTGCAGCTATTTTTGGTTTGTCTATTGCTTTATTTGGAAAAGTATCAGCTAAAGAAGGAGCTGTAGAGCAAAATAATTTCTTCGATTATCAAATGACACGAATGAAACATGCACCAAAAATACATGTTGATATTTTAGATAAAATGAATGAAAAACCAACAGGAGTAGGGGAACCAGGAGTACCTGTAATGGCGCCAGCAATATGTAATGCAATTTTTAATGCAACTGGTAAGCGTTATCGTTCTTTACCTTTAATTGATGAAGGATTGATATAAAGTATTAAAACTTATATTCACCTAAAGGTTTTGGAAAATCTTCTGGATTTGCAGCCAAATGATATCTTGGGTCATCAATATCTTCTACAATTATATCAGTAAAAATAGGACTTGCTTTGTATAACAATACTTTACAATCTTCACTTAGATGTTTTAATGTAATGTTCTTTCCAGCTGCATGATATTTTTCTACTAATGCAAAAATTGCTTCTATAGCAGAATGATCTGAAATACGAGCTTCAACAAAGTCGATCTCAACGTTTTCTGGGTCATTTTTTACATCAAATTTACTATTGAAAGCAGAGATGCTTCCAAAGAAAAGAGGTCCCCAAATCTCATATATTTTTGTTCCATCTTCTCTAAAACGCTTTCTAGCTCTAATTCTCTTTGCGTTTTCCCAAGCAAATACTAAAGCAGAAACTATAACTCCAGAGACAACAGCTATTGCTAGATCAAAAATTACGGTTAATGATGAAACAAGAATCAATACAAAAACATCTGTTTTTGGTATTTTATTCATAATTCTAAAACTAGACCATGCAAATGTGCCTATTACAACCATAAACATTACACCAACTAAAGCAGCAATAGGAACTTGTTCTATTAAAGATGATGCAAATAGAATAAACATTAATAAGAAAACAGCAGCTGTAATTCCAGATAATCGACCACGTCCACCAGTTTTAATGTTAATAATTGATTGACCAATCATGGCACAACCACCCATTCCTCCAAATAAACCTGTGATAATATTTGCTCCTCCTTGAGCCATACATTCTCTGTTAGTATTTCCTCTGGATTCTGTTAAATCATCAATTAAATTTAGTGTCATTAAAGATTCAATTAAACCAATTGCAGCTAATATTAAAGCATAAGGGAAAATGAATTTAAGTGTTTCTAAATTTAAAGGTATATTAGAAAACGTTTCTAAAACAGGTACTGGAAAACCACCTTCTAAACCAGTTCCTCCTCCATCTCTAATAAAAGAACCAACAGTAGCTACATCTAGATTCGAAAAAATTACAATAGAAGAAACAACTAAAATGGCAATTAAGGCTTCTGGTAATTTTTTTGTAGCTTTTAGTTTAGGTAAACCCCACATAATTAACATAGTCAATCCAACTAAGCCAATCATATACCATAAAGAATTACCTTCTAACCAAGTTTTTTCTCCATTTACAGTTTTGGTAAACATACCTAATTGTGATAAGAAAATTACTATGGCTAAACCATTTACAAATCCCATCATTACTGGGTGTGGAATTAATCTTACAAACTTACCCAGTTTAAAAACTCCTGCTAAAACTTGAATAATACCCATTAACATAACAGTTAAAAATAAATAGTAAAGTCCTAAATTTTCATCAGGATTACCCATTGCATTTCCCTCTGCTACAAGAGAAACCATAACCACAGCTAAGGCACCAGTTGCTCCAGAAATCATTCCTGGTCTACCACCAAAAATAGAAGTGATTAATCCAATCATAAAAGCTGCATATAAACCCACTAAAGGATCTACACCTGCAACAAAAGCAAAAGCTACAGCTTCTGGCACTAATGCTAAAGCAACAGTAATTCCAGAAAGGACATCATTTCTAACATTTTTAACACGTTTGGTGATAAATTCAGTCATAATTTTGTAAATTTTTTAAGTCGGCAAATATAGAATGTTTTTTTAGATATCTAATTGTCTTTATAACAATCGTAAACCAATCTTATATTTGCATAACTTTCTTTTAAAATAGTATCTATACTTTCTTCTTTAATAAATTCTACTTTAGTTATACCTTCTTCTATTTGAGGTATTAAAGGTTTGTTATAATTAGAATTCATTAAAAACCAATAGGTTAATTTTAGTTTATTTTTATTTTGAAAATAGATGTGATATGTTGTAATAAGTTGTTTTTCAATAGTTAAATTAAAAATACTACATTCTTCTTCTACTTCTCTTATTGCAGCAGTTTCTATAGATTCATTTTTTTCGATTCTCCCTTTTGGTAAATCCCAAATATTATTTCTGTAAATAAAAAGAATATCGTTTTTGTTATTTTTTACAAGTCCACCAGCTGCTGGAACAACTTTGATTTGAGTTAAAAAATAGTTCCAACCAGACTCTAAATCAGGTGTATACAAATAAACACCATCAATTATTTCATTTCTGAGTTTATGAATAATTTCATCTAAAACAATGTTTTTTAAAATGTAAACAGGAAAATTATTTTCTTTTTGTGAAGAAGATGTAATAATTATCGGCTTTTCATTTACAAAAACTTTATACATTTGTCTTATGATTATGAACAAAGATACAGCAAAAAAAACAGCCGAACTTTTATTACAAGTTAAAGCTATAAAGTTAAGTCCAAGTAAGCCTTTTCAGTGGGCTTCTGGATGGAAATCACCAATATATTGTGATAATAGAGTAACCTTATCTTATCCTTCTGTACGAATTTTTTTGAAAGAAGAAATAGCTAAAATAGTTGAATTAGAATATGGCAAGCCAGATGTAATTGCTGGAGTTGCAACAGGTGCAATTGCTATTGGTATTTTAGTAGCTCAAGAGTTGGGAGTGCCATTTGTTTATGTAAGGCCAGAGCCAAAAAAGCATGGTAGAAAAAACCAAATAGAAGGGTATTTAGAAAGTGGTCAAAACGTTGTGGTTATAGAAGATTTAATAAGTACTGGTAAAAGTAGTTTAAATGCTGTAGATGCTTTAAAAGAAGAAGGAGCTGTTGTTAAAGGTATGGTTGCTATTTTCTCTTATGGATTTGAAATTGCATACAATAACTTTAAAGAAAAAAATGTAAGTTTAAAAACGCTTAGTAACTACGAAAATCTATTAGAACAAGCTCTTGATAGTAATTATATTTCTGATAAAGAATTAGTAACTTTACAAAGTTGGAGGTCTAATCCAAGTGAGTGGAATCAATAAATAAAATCAACTAAAAATGAATATACAAGGAAACAGAGTTGTTGTAGAAAAATCTCAAAAAGAAACTTTTGAATTTTTAACAGATCTTAAAAATTTTGAGCAATTAATGCCAGAATCTATTCAAAAATTTGAAGTTGATGGAGATTCTTTCATCTTTGGATTAAAAGGAATGCCAGAAATAAGGTTGGTTTTAAAAGAAAAAACAGAATATTCTAAAGTTGTTTTAGGTGCAGCTAGTAGTAAATTAGATTTTCAATTAATTGCAAATATTGATGAAATTGATGAAGATTCATCTGAAGTTCAATTAGATTTTAATGGTCAATTTAATATGATGATGCAGATGATGGTTAAAAAACCATTAACTTCTTTTATAGAAACACTTACAGATAATTTAGAGACAGTTTAAAGAAAACTAATTTCTTTAATTGCAAATTCTTCAACTCCATTATTTTCACTTTCTACGAGTAAATTTCCATTTGTAGCAATTCCAATAATTTTACCAAGAAAAGTGATTCCTTTATCTGTCTTAAACATAGAGGGTATATCTTTTTTATATAAAACAGCTAAGTATTCGTTTTCTAAATTAGAAAATAACTTTTTATTTAAAAGTTCAAATTGAAATTTAAGTTGTTTTATTAGATCTATTAATAAATCATCTAAATTTAATTCATAACCTAAGATGTTGTTAAGAGAACTTACTCTTTCTAAATTGGGAAAGTTAACCTGATTCACATTTAGCCCAATTCCAATAATACTGTTGTTTATTTTGTTGTTAGATAACGAATTTTCGATTAATATTCCACAAATTTTTTTATTAGCTGACATAATGTCGTTTGGCCATTTAATAAATAAATTTGGAATTTTATATATTTCAAGTACTTTAAAAATAGCCAAGCTCACAGCAAAGTTTATGTATTTTGCTTCGTTAGTTTTTAATTTCAATTCATTAACTAAAACACTGAATGTTAAGTTTTTAAATGGTTCAGAATACCAGTTAGCATCTCTTTGTCCACGACCTTTTTGTTGATTTTTAGTAACTGCAATTGTAAAGTTTTCTAATGAAGAATCTTTGTTCAACTCTTTTAAAAAAGAGTTGGTAGAATCAATGGCATCAAGTTTGATTATTTTCAATTGTTAAATAATGTATAAACAAGTTTAATTATACGTACAAAACTCGTAAAAAAATAATAACTTTGCGTTAAATTATAAGAATATTAATGACTAAGAAACAAGTAAGCACAGACGATTTAATCGCTGTAATTATTAAGGGGATTGATGATGTAAAAGGAGAGGAAATCCAACTACTAGATTTAAGAGAAATAGAAAACACAGTTTGTGATTATTTTATAATTTGTTCTGGTAACTCTAATACCCAAGTAAATGCTATTTCTAATTCTGTACAAAAAATTGTAAGTAAAGAAGTAAAAGACAAACCATGGCACATAGAAGGCCAAGGTAATGCTGAGTGGGTTTTAATGGATTATGTTAATGTAGTAGTTCATATTTTTCAAAAGCAAGTTAGAGATTTTTATGATATAGAAAGTCTTTGGGGAGATGCAAAAATCACCGAAATTAATCCAGTTTAATCTGATAGATTTTAAATTACATGAATAATACAAATAAAGATAATAAAACAAATATGCCTAAGTTTAAATTTAGTTCTTACTGGATTTATGGGGCTATATTTATAGCAATAATAGCTTTCCAATTTTTAAATAGTGGAGATTTAGCTTCTAAAAGTATTTCTAAAAATAAGTTTGATGAAATCTTAAATGATAATGACATTCAGAAAATTACAGTTGTAAATAAAGATGTTGCTCAAATTTATTTAACTAAAGAAGCATTAGAAAAAGAAAAACATAAAAAATACACTACTTCAGCTTTTTATAGACCAGGCTCTCCTGTATATGAATATAATTTTGGAGATCAACAAAACTTTGAAAACCAAGTATATAAAGCTAAAGAAGAGAATAAATTAATTGTAGATTTAAGAAACGAAGAGCAAACTAGCATTTTTGATGCAATCATTGGTTTCTTGCCTTTTATCATTCTAATTTTAATTTGGGTATTCTTTATGAGAAGAATGTCTGGAGCAGGAGGTGGTTCTGGAGCAGGAGGTCAAATTTTTAGCATAGGTAAATCTAAAGCAAAACTATTTGATAAAAATACAGATGTTAAAACAACATTCGAAAATGTAGCTGGTTTAGAAGGTGCTAAAGAAGAGGTGCAAGAAATTGTAGATTTCTTAAAAAGCCCAGAAAAATATACTGCTTTAGGAGGTAAAATTCCAAAAGGCGCTTTATTAGTAGGACCTCCAGGAACAGGTAAAACATTATTAGCAAAAGCTGTTGCAGGTGAAGCAGGAGTGCCATTCTTTTCTTTATCAGGTTCAGATTTTGTTGAAATGTTTGTTGGTGTAGGTGCTTCTAGAGTACGTGATTTATTTAAGCAAGCACAACAAAAATCGCCTTCAATTATTTTTATTGATGAAATAGATGCTATAGGTAGAGCAAGAGGAAAAAATAGTATGACTGGAGGTAATGATGAACGTGAAAATACCTTAAATCAGTTACTAACAGAGATGGATGGTTTTGGTACAGATACTAATGTAATTGTATTAGCTGCTACAAACAGAGCTGATGTTTTAGATAAAGCTTTAATGAGAGCAGGTCGTTTTGATAGACAAATTTATGTAGACTTACCAGACATTAATGAAAGACAAGAAATTTTTGAAGTTCATATAAAACCATTAAAATTAGCAGAAGATGTAAATGTTGAGTTTTTAGCACAACAAACCCCAGGTTTCTCTGGAGCTGATATTGCAAATATGTGTAATGAAGCTGCATTAATAGCTGCTAGAAAAAGTAAAAAAGCAATTCAACATCAAGACTTTTTAGATGCTGTAGATAGAATTGTTGGTGGTTTAGAAAAGAAAAATAAAGTAATAACTCCAAAAGAGAAAAAGGTAATTGCTTATCATGAAGCTGGTCATGCAACAGTAAGTTGGATGTTAGAACATGCAGCACCATTAGTAAAAGTCACTATTGTTCCAAGAGGTCAATCTTTAGGAGCAGCTTGGTATTTACCTGCAGAAAGAATGATTGTTCAAACAGAGCAAATGTTAGATGAGATGTGTGCCACTTTAGGAGGTAGAGCAGCAGAAAAAATTATTTTTGATAAGATTTCTACTGGAGCTTTAAGCGATTTAGAAAAAGTGACTAAACAAGCAAGAGCGATGGTTACTGTTTATGGCTTAAATAGTGAAGTAGGTAATATAACTTATTACGATTCTTCTGGTAATGATGCTTTTGTAAAACCTTATAGCGAAGAAACAGGTAAGAAAATAGATAAAGAAATTTCTAAAATGATAGAGTTTCAATATCAAAGAGCTATAGAGTTATTAAAGAAGAATAAAGAAAAGCTAACAGTTTTAGCAGAATTGCTATTAGAAAAAGAAGTTATTTTTAAAGACGATTTACAAAAAATCTTTGGTAAGAGACCTTTTGAAGAATTAGATGTCGAAGTTAAGACAGATGAAACTAAAGAGGAACCAAAAGATACAGTATCTGAAGAATAATTTTTTTAATGAATTTTTTTAAGAAGCTTTTTAATATCCAAGACGAAAAGGATAAGGAAATTAAAAGTCAAGAGGTAAATTTATCTCTTGACGATTTGTTTGTACACAATTTTGTAAAAAAAGGAGGTAAGTTTCTTTATTGTATAAAAGAACAAGAGGTTAAAGAAAATTTAAGAAACATTCTTAAAGAGAATAATTGGAGTTCTGTTTATTTGTTAAATAATGACTTAAAGAATCTATTGCCATCTAATGAAATAGAATCATCTTCTTTACCTAAAGCAGAATATCCAGTATTTACTTCTTGTGAACATTTAATTGCAGAAAATGGAGATATTATGTTTTCTTCAAATCAATTAAGAAGTAAAAAGCTTATAGAATATCCAGATAATTTTATTGTTTTAGCAACTACTAGCCAAATAGTAAAAAATACGGGTCAAGGATTAACAGGTATTAAAACCAATTGTAAAGACGCTCTACCAACTAATATTTCATCAATTAGAAATTATCAGATAAATAAAAATGACGATAATTTTCTGAACTATGGAAACAGTAATTCAAAAAACTTATATTTGCTGCTGTTAGAAAATTTATAATATGCGCAACCTTTTAAGAAGGAGCTTTTCTGGGATAGTTTATATATTACTTTTTATATCATCTATACTTTTTTCTCAATACACTTACCTTATATTAACTAGTATTTTTGGTTTTTTATGTATTTGGGAATTTTCTAAAATCATAAATTTAAAAGGATTTGCATCTTATTTAATATTTGCTTTATTACTTTTTTTAATAATACAAAGACAAGAAAGTTATCCAGTAGTTTTAATATTAGGCATAACTATATTATCAGGCATCTATTTTTTGTATCAACTTTTTGCAAAAAAAGTAACTACATTTAGAAATGATAGAGAAAAATTAGGCCTTACAATAAGGTACGTTATTTTTTCAATGGCATTTCTAATATTACTACCTTTTTATGATAATGTTTTTCATCCTTATTTAATGATAAGCATATTATCTATTATTTGGGTAAATGATTCTTTTGCATTTCTTGTTGGTAAAAATATTGGAAAGAATAAATTATTTGTTTCTGTATCTCCAAATAAAACTATAGAAGGTTTTTTAGGTGGATTAGTATTTGCATTATTAGCTTCATTATTTATAAGTAAATATAATACTAGCTTCTCTATGTTAAATTGGTTAGTTATTGGTTTTATAGTATCTGTCTTTGGTACTTTAGGTGATTTAATAGAATCAAAATTTAAAAGACAAGCTAATATAAAAGACAGTGGAAATTTAATGCCAGGTCATGGAGGTATTTTAGATCGGTTAGATAGCTTGTTGTTTGTAGCTCCATTCGTATATTTGTATATCAATTTTATTATATAAGCATGATTCGTTTTCATAAAGAAGGTTATAAAATTATAGTTGTTACTTTTATTATTGCTATTTCTATAATCTTATTAGCAGATAAATTCGTAGATATTTTATGGCTTGCAAAATCTATTCAAGTATTAACTTTAGTTTTTGTAATAATTGTTTTACAATTTTTTAGAAATCCAAAAAGACTTACTGCTATAAATGATAATACAATTATTGCTCCAGTTGATGGTAAAGTAGTTGTAATTGAAGAGGTAGAAGAGCCAGAATATTTTAAAGATAAAAGATTACAAGTCTCAATTTTTATGTCTCCCATTAACGTACATGTAACTAGATATGCTATTGGAGGAAAAGTAAATTATAGTAAGTATCATCCAGGTAAATACTTAGTTGCTTGGCACCCAAAAGCATCTACAGAAAACGAAAGAACTACTATTGTAGTAGAAAATGATTCTGTTGGAGAAATATTGTACAGACAAATTGCAGGAGCTTTAGCAAAAAGAATTGTAAATTATGCTACTGTAGGTGAAACAGTTGTTCAAGGTGAAGATGCTGGTTTTATTAAATTCGGTTCTAGGGTAGATGTTTTTTTACCTATTGGTACTAAAGTAAATGTAAATTTAGGAGATAAAGTTAAAGGTGGTGTCCAAGTTATCGCAGAAAAATAATAATGAAGATGCTAATTTAGATGATAATTTTCAAAAAGCTTTTGAAGAAATCTCTAAATTAAAAGAAGCTATTGCTCCAGATTTAATGCTAAAGTTCTACGCTTATTATAAACAAGCTACTTTTGGAAATAAGTTTACATTTAATAGTGGTTTAGATGTAAGAAGTGCCTTTAAATTTAATGCTTGGATGCAGTTAAATGGTATGAGTTCTACAGACGCAAAAAAAGAGTATATTAAATTGGCAAACAATATTTTAAATAAAAAATAAGATCATGAAGAAAATTAGTTTATTATTATTTTTAGTGGCAACAACATTTCAGTTTTCATCTTGTAAATCAGATGCGAATAAAGATAAAAATGGAACACAAATAGAAAAGGTTCCTGCAGCAGCTTTTGTTGTAGAAAATGCAAAAAACGATATTAACTTTACAGCTTATAAAACAACAGAAAAAGTTGCTGTTGGGGGTAAATTTACAAGAGTAGATGTAATTTCTGGAGGAGAAGGGGCATCTGTTAAAGAAGCTATACATAATACAGAGTTTTCAATTCCTGTAACTACTTTAGCAACTAAAGATTCGAGTAGAGATTATAAAATTAGAAAGTTTTTCTTTGGTGTAATGGATAATACAGATTTATTAAAAGGTAAACTTTTAATCAATGATGAAACTACTGGTACAGCTAAAATAACTATGAATGGTGAAACTAAAGATGTGCCATTTACTTATACAATTAAAGATAAAATATTTAATATGAAAGCAACTATAGATGTAAACGATTGGAATGCATCAGCTGCTTTAGCAAAATTAAATGAAGTATGTAAGTTATTACATACAGGTGCAGATGGTGTATCTAAAACTTGGAGTGAAGTAGCTTTAGATATTACTTCTTCTTTTTAAGAATATTACAAATTACTTAATGCTTTATTAAGTGTTTTAAATCGAAAAGGGTATCCATTCTTTTCGATTTTTTTTGATGATAATCTAGAGCCTTTAAGTAATATTTGAGACATATCTCCAAACATTAATTTTAAAGCAAAACTTGGCACATTTACACCAATAAAAGGTCTATTTATATTTTTTGCTAATGCTTTAGAAAATGTTTTACTTGTGTGATGTTCAGGTGCTACAGCATTAAAAACACCTTCAATATTATTTTCTATGGTATAAATATACATTTCAGCTAAATCATCAATATGTATCCAAGGTAAATATTGATTTCCTGAGCCTAAAGGAGAAATTATAGGAGTTTTCATTTTTTCTAAAGCTCCACCTGTTTTCGATAAAACAATACCTGTTCTTAAAATAGTAACTGGAACTTTTAATGCTTTAAATTGGTGAGCAGCATCTTCCCATTTTTGGCAAACTTCACCTAAAAAATCATTCCCAGGTTTATCTGTTTCTTTAAATATTTTATCTGATGTTACTGCTCCATAATAACCACTTCCAGAAGCAGAAACAAATCTTTTTAAATTAAGGTTTAATTCCTTTACCTTTTTAAATAATAAGTTCGCAGTTTCAACTCTGCTATCAATAATTACTTTTTTTCTTTTATCTGACCAACGTTCATCAGCTATACCAGCTCCAGCCAAATGTATTATATAATCTATATTTTCAAATGCTTTATCATCTATAAAGTCATTTTTAATATCCCATTTAAATTCATTTTGTTCCTTAGGGTTTCTACTAAGAATAACAACTTCATGGTTTTTTTCTAGCAGTAATTCTGTTAACCTTGACCCTACTAAACCTGTACCTCCTGTTATTAAAACTTTACTCATACCCTTAAAATGATTTATATGTAAAGATAAAAAAACCGCAATCCAATAGAATTGCGGTTTTAACTAAATATTTCTTAAAAGATTATTTAATTTCTTTCATTGCGTTAGTAATTAACGTTTTTAAGTGATTTTTATGAGCTTTAGTAGCTAAATCACCTGTACCATTACTAGTCCAAGTTTTGATGTTTTTCAAGTTATAAATCGCCATAGATTTTGCAGCAACAGAAAAACGACCACTTGTTCTACCTGTAACCATACTAATTAATCTTTGAGTATAAACAGCTTGTAAATTTTGTCTAAAAGAATTAATACTTCCATATACATCTGGTTTAAACATCATATTGTTTAAATCTGTCATAAATGTAGATAGCTTATATTGGTTTCCATACAACTCAGAATTAGAAATTCTTTGTAAAGTGTTTGGATGCATAATGTGTGCTAATATGCTTGTTTGATAACCTAGCACTTGTTCATGTATTTTAGGATCTTCTGGTCCACCAAAGAAATTATACCCTCTTCTTTGTCTTGCTAAATAATTGTAAACTTCATTTGGTGTGTCAAAAGCATTTGGAGCAAAAATATATTTCTTTAAAGCAGCCATTGCTCTTTTTTGATCTTCTAAACTTACAGGAGTATAAGGTTGAGTTCCTCCTTCTTGTCCATAAGTAGATCTATCTACATAAACACCACCAATAAATCTAGAAACAACACCTCCTGCAATTCTTGTTTGATTGTGTAAGGTATAATATGCTCTTCTTAAATCTTCATAAGTTTCACCTTTCTTTAAGAATTGAGTTTTTAGATTTTTCATCATATCATTTACTAATTCAAATCTGTTGATAGAATACGTAATTTGATCATTAGATAAATCTCCAATCATTACTCTAGGGTCAATTGCTTTTCCTGGAGAACGCATATCATCTGCATCATTACCAAAAATTAATTCTGGCTCAGTACTTCTGTTTAATAAAGCATTTCTTTCTGCTTCACTTTTAAACGGAGTATAACCAAACTGAATAGCCCAAATATCATAAGGACCAACTGCCATATCATAATACTGACCTTGCTTAGATCTATCATTTGTAATGTTAATTCCAGCATAATCCATTACAGAACCTGTTAAAGCTTTTCCTTTAATAAAGTCTTTATCTGCTAATTGAGCAGGAGAAAATAACTGAGAAGCTTTCATATTATGGTTTAATCCTAATGTATGTCCAACTTCATGCATAATTAAAGATTTCATACCTTCTTTTTTAATAGCTTCCATATCTAAAGCAGAAGCACCTGTTGCTTGTAAAACAGCAGTTCCTAACTGTAAGTTTTCATGCATTACATGACCAGCAGAACAGAAAAGTAAGTTGTTTTTAGCTAAAAACTTCTTAGCTTCTAATTCTTCAGTTGTCTCCAACATCATGTTTTTAGAAGCATTATTATATAATTTATCTGCAAATACTCTGTTTGTAAAATGCACATATTCTAACATAATATCTGCACCTAAAATTTGACCAGTTCTTGGGTTTACAAAGCTTGGGCCATATCCACCAAAAGGAGGATTTGGAGAAGATGTCCAACGTAAAACATTATATCTTACATCTCCAGCATCCCAATCTGCATCATCTGGTTGTATTTTTACAACCATTGCATTATTAAAACCTGCTTTTTCAAAAGCTTCATTCCATGCTAAAACTCCTTCTTTAATAGTTTCTCTCCATTCAATTGGAGTAGAATTTTCTATCCACCAAGTGATTGGTTCTACAGGTTCAGAAATAGCTGCTTCAGGATTTTTCTTAACTAACTTCCATCTGTGAATCATATCTCTATAATTAACAGTTTCTGTTGTAGTCATATCATTAGTTTCAGTTAAAAAATAACCTACTCTTGGATCATCCATTCTAACTTCGTAGTCGTCAGTTGGCATATTCATAAAAGTATGGAATACTTTTATAGAAACATTTCTACCATCTGTAACAGCATTAGAACCTCCATTAATTACAGAAGGATTACTATATACATATTCAGTTTTTACATTTGTATTTTCTGGATAGTTTTTAATGGCATTAATTTTAGATTTATTTTTATCAAATCTACCTAAGCTAAATGCAAAAGGAGATTGCCCAGGAAATCTAGGTTGTTTTATTCTTGTAAAAGTTTCTGATAAGAATAATCCATTAGCATCAATTAAGTGCTCACCTTTCTTTTTGTTAGAAGCTAAAATTTTACCACTTGCAATTACTGCTTCACTAATATTAGCATCAGCAGATTTTGAAATTGCATTGTTTTTGTCAAAATAAAAAGCTGTATTTGGAGCAACGAATTCTATTTTATTAAAATAATTTCTAATGTGAAATACACTAGAACCTCTATAAGAACCTCTATAAGCACCTGCTTCTGTTACACCATCTGCAATTTGTGAAAAATAAATAAAGTCTTTATTTAATTGGTCATCTTTTACTAAAAGCTTTACAGAACCAGTAATTGTATCTTGATAGATTGTAAATAATCCTTCAATTTTTTTGCTGCTTTTTGTTAAGCTAGCAATAGTTTTTCCTTTTGGTTTTGGTTTTGGTTTCGGAGCTACTACTTCTTTTTTGTCTCCTTTTTTCTTTTTCTTACTCTTTTTTTGTGCGTTTACATCTTGAACGCCAACAATAGCTATAATCAATAGAAATATCCATAAGATGTTAAGCTTTTTTAACGGTTGAGTTTTCATATAAGTTTGTTGAATTTATTAAGCTAACAAGGTACTTTTTAGATAATTATCTAAATGTTAAGATTTTTATAAAATTCTAAGCTATTATTTAATTGCAATTTTATCTAACTTAATAAAGCCGTATTTTTATAGTGATGAAAAACTACAAGAAAAGAAAAGGTTTTGTTTTTAAAACCTATGAAGCAAAAAATCAATCTCCTTTTGAGAAACTTTTTGAGATTTTTAAAGAACTCATAACATATACTTCAGGTGATTTTGATGAAGCTATAGACTGGTTACGCTCTTTAGATAAAGAGTATAATCTAACCACTGCTGAATATACAATTGATGATTTTATCGAAGATCTAAAAAAGAAAGGATATATCAAAGAAGAAATAGATGCAGATGGAGTAGGAGGCACAAAAATTACTCCAAAAACAGAACGTGCAATTCGTCAGCAGGCATTAAATCATATTTTTGGTAAGATAAAAAGAAGTGGTTCTGGTAATCATAAAAGTAAATCACCTGGAATAGGTGATGAGCATACAGGAGATTTTAGAGCCTATCAATTTGGTGATAATTTGGATAAAGTTTCTATGACTGAAAGCATTAGAAATGCTCAAATTAATAATGGAATTGGTGATTTTACACTTTCTGAAAACGATTTGGTAGTAGAAGAGACAATGCATAAAAGCCAAATGAGTACTGTGTTAATGATAGACATCAGTCATTCTATGATTTTATATGGAGAAGATAGAATTACTCCAGCTAAAAAAGTAGCCATGGCTTTAGCTGAATTGATTACAACCAGATATCCAAAAGATACATTAGATATTTTGGTATTTGGAAATGATGCTTGGACTATTAAAATTAAGGATTTACCCTACTTACAAGTAGGTCCATATCATACAAATACAGTTGCTGGTTTAAATTTAGCCATGGATTTATTGCGTAGAAAGAAAAATACCAATAAACAAATTTTTATGATAACAGATGGTAAGCCAAGTTGTTTGCGTTTACCTGATGGTCAGTATTATAAAAACAGTAATGGTTTAGATAAATACATAGTAAACAAATGTTATGCAATGGCGCAACAAGCTCGAAAATTACACATACCCATTACTACTTTTATGATTGCTCAAGATCCTTATTTAATGCAGTTTGTTAGAGCATTTACGCAAGCCAACCAAGGGAAAGCTTTTTATACAGGATTAAAAGGATTAGGAGAAATGATCTTTGAAGATTACGAAACCAATAGAAAAAAAAGAATAAAAGGATAAAAAACAGTCAAAAGCTGAACAATGAATAATATAAAAACATTAGGAGAATTAAAGAAGTCAGGATATAAATCTAAATCAATTAAAGACGAATTACGTGAAAACCTAATTAGTAAATTGATGAGTAAAGAAACTGTTTTTAAAGGTGTACATGGATATGAAAATACAGTTATTCCTGAATTAGAAAGAGCAATTTTAAGTAAACATAATATCAATTTATTAGGTTTAAGAGGGCAAGCAAAAACAAGACTAGCAAGATTAATGATAGGTTTGTTAGATGAATATATTCCTGTGGTTGAAGGATCAGAAATAAATGATGATCCACAAAATCCAATTTCAAGATATGCAATAGAACTCATCAAAGAAAAAGGAGATGAAACTCCAATTTATTGGTTGCATAGAGACGAACGTTTTGCTGAAAAATTAGCAACACCAGATGTAACTGTAGCAGATATTATTGGAGATGTAGATCCCATAAAAGCAGCTAACTTAAAATTGAGTTATGCAGATGATAGGGTTATTCATTATGGAATGATTCCAAGAGCCAACAGATGTATTTTTGTAATTAACGAATTACCAGATTTACAAGCTCGAATTCAAGTGGCTTTGTTTAATATCTTACAAGAAGGAGATATTCAAATTCGAGGCTTTAAATTACGATTACCTTTAGATATGCAATTTGTGTTTACTGCAAATCCTGAAGATTATACAAATCGTGGAAGTATTGTAACACCTTTAAAAGATAGGATTGGTTCACAGATTTTAACGCATTATCCAGAGGATATAGAAACTGCAAAAATCATAACCCAACAAGAGGCAAAAAATATTCAGAAAGACTTTATTAAAGTTCCAGAATTAGCAAAAGATTTATTAGAACAGGTAGTTTTTGAAGCCAGAGAAAGCGAGTATATAGATGCAAAAAGTGGGGTAAGTGCAAGACTATCTATTTCTGCATTCGAGAATTTACTAAGCACAGCAGAAAGACGTGCTATTTTATCTGGTGATGATGAAACCATGATTCGTTTAAGTGATTTCGATGGTATAATTCCTGCAATTACTGGTAAAGTAGAGTTGGTGTATGAAGGTGAACAAGAAGGGGCACATGTTGTTGCAGATAATTTGATTAAAAAAGCGATTAAATCTATTTTTCCAACCTATTTTCCAGAGATAAAGAAGTTAGAAAAACAAAGTGAAGAAACACCTTATGATGCCATTGTTTCTTGGTTTTTTAATGCTGATGAAGATTTTGAGCTCTTAGAAGATTTTAATAATCAGCAATATAAAAATGAACTAGATAAAATAGGTCCTTTAGATGATTTCTTACAAGAACATCAACCTAATATGAATAAAGCTGATGCTTATTTTGTAAAAGAATTTTTACTTTGGGGATTAGTTGAATTTAAAAAACTAAGCAAATATAGATTTGCAGAAGGCACACAATTTAAAGATCCTTATGGTAATTTTATAAACGGATTGTAATTAAAAAACCTCAGCTAATGCTGAGGTTTTTTTTTATTTATTCTTTACTCTCAAAGACCCACCAAGTTTCTCCATTATTTGGATTAAAGCTTATTTTTAAAGTACCAAGTTTAGAGTTAATTACATATTTCCCTTTTATATCTAAATATTTGTTATTTAATGTTGCATTGTATTTTCCATCAACGTAACTAAATTCAATTCCATTGCTAAGTTTAAAATAAAGATTCTTTTTACTTTCTAAGGATTTAGAGTCTGTAATCTTTTTTAATCCTGTTAAAGAATTATGAGTATAGTTTAAGTTATTACTATCATTATCTTTAAAATGCTTTGTGAGTACTAATTCTAAAGAAGCACCTTTTTCTAAATGATATACATCTTTCTCAGATTTATAGGTAGGATATACATATAGACGAAAACCTTCACTTTCAATATCAAGCTTGTAAGGGTTTTCTGAGTTTTTCATTTGAATATAGCCCTCTTTTGTTTTTACTTCAAATTTTGTTCCTGGAGGATACATAATGTATTTACTTTCTTTGTCATCAACTTTAAATTTTAAGTAAGTATTTTGAGCGTAATTAATTAATGATGCCATTAAAATAAGGCTTGTTACAAATGTTTTCATGATTTTATTTTTTAAGTGATTATTCAATTCTATTTTTTTCATCTTCAATTCCTGTTTTTCTATTTCTAGCTTTTTTAACTTCATTACTACCAAAGTTGTAGGTTAGATTTATTTTAAACTGTCTACTATCACTGCCTCCTGAACCATCTATAAATAAATCTCCAAATTGAGTGGTTCCACTCCAAGGTGATGTAAAAAGGATATCGTCTATACCAATTCTAACATTTAGTTTATCGTCTAAAAACTTTTTTTGAAGTGCCAGATTTAAAGAACCTAAGCTATTGGTTCTATAAGTTCCACCCCAAATTGAAGGCGAGTTATACCAACCAGAAACTTCGAATCTAAAGTCATTTGGAAGTTTAAAAGTGTTTTGTGCATAAAAGCTTAATGAATTTTGAGAAATACCTATAAAGTCTGGATTTGTTGCAATAAACTCATTTCTTGAAGCATTTATACTGATGTAATAACTCCACCAATCGTTAAATTTAGAAGGATAAGAAATGCCTAAATTATATACTCTTTGATTGGCAACATTTCTAACATTAATAAAGTTTTGATTATTGCCTTGAGCTTCTGTTACTTGAGCAAATAAATCTTTTATAAAACTGTAACTAAAAGAAGTGGTTAATCTGTAATTATAAGTATGAGATAATTTTAAATTATTGGTGTATTGTGGTTGTAAAAAAGGATTTCCTTTTCTAAAAGATAACTCATCAATTCTATACTCAAAAGGATTTAAGTTCTGATAATTTGGTCTTTGTATTCTTCTACTATAATTTAAAGCCCAAGAGTTTTTTCTGTTAGGTGTAAAAGTGATTCCTGCACTTGGAAACCAATCTGTATAATTACGTTCAACTACATTATTATTACTGGTTTGCATTGCTGTTAATGTTCCTTTAGAATCTGTGTTTTCTATTCGTAAACCAAACTGAATGTTTACTTTCTTATACTTTTTATTAAAGTTGATGTACGCTGCATTTATAATTTCATCATATTCAAAGTCATTTGATCTTGTATTATCTATTTGATTTTGTCCATTGTTAACATTAAAAAAATCAAAGTCATTTTCTGTATTAATTTTCGAGAATTTAACTCCAAAACTTAATTTGCCTTTTAAGAAGTTTTGCTCATAATCTGCTTTTGATGTAAAAAGATTAATAGTGGTTGGTGAAACAATAAAAAATATATTTTCACTTATAATTTGAGTTTCATTTCCATTATAATAATAGTTAGGTTGTAGATTTTCTCGATCACTTTTATACTTTCCAAAATCTACATCAACATTAAAAGAAGTTCCTTTTTTATTGTCATATTTATAATTGATGTTGGTGTATAGATTATACACATCACTATCAGTATCACTTTCTGCAACTAAAACATTGTCTGGTTGGTTTTGTCCTTGAGGTGTTATCGGAGTTCTAGAATCATTTTGAGAAAAGTTATCAGAAAAATTACCAGATAAAATAATACCAAAAGTCGATGATTTATTTGTGTACCAATCAAAACCAAAACGAGCATTGGTTCTGTTATAATCGAAAATAGTTTCTGATTTTGCGTTAAAATTGGTGTTGTTTTGTGTTCTGTTTAAGTTTAAAAACCCAAAACTATTTCCAGTTCCATTACTTACAGACCCATACAAACTTGTTTTTTTATTTCTATTGTTAAAAGATACAGCATTGTTAAATCGAGCAAAATCACCTTGTGTGTAGCCACTTGTTAAGCTACCATTTGTGCCTAAAGACTTGTCTCTTTTTAATACGATGTTAATAATACCAGCATTTCCTTCAGCATCGTATTTAGATGAAGGTTGGGTTATAATTTCTATAGACTCAATATCTGATGATTGTAATGTTTTTAGAAAATTTACCAAATCTTCGCCTCTTAAAACTGATGGTTTACCATCAATATAAAATAACACTCCATTTTTACCTTCTACAATTAAATTATCATTATTATCTATGACAACTCCAGGAGCTTTACGTAGCAAATCAAAACCAGAATCTCCTGCTGCATTTATGGTGTTTTGTACATTAAAAACAGTTTTATCAGCTAAAACTTGTACCATTGGTTTTTCAGTTTTTATAACAACTTCTTCCAACTGTTCTGTAGCTGAGGTTAATTGAATTGTATTTAAATTTTTGTCATTAGTAACAATGATTTTATCAGATTTATACACCTTAAAACCTAAACTCTCTATTTTTAAATAGTAGGTTCCATTTTTAACATTTGCTATTTTAAAAAAACCTTTAGAAGTAGAAACAGCAGCTTTTATAAATTGATTAGAGTCACTTAATAAAGAAATGGCAGCAGCATCTAAAGGATTATTATTAGAATCAACAATTTTACCAGTAATTGTAGCTTGTGAAAACGTAAAATTGCTTAATATGTAAAAGCAAAGTACAGTTATACTATTTTTCATTATTTTCTGATTTTAATTTTGACACTACAAAACTATTTCAGAAGTAAAGTTTTTGCAATAAGAAGTCTTTTAGTTGCACTATAATCCGTTAAATGGTCTTGGACAATTCAACTTTAAATAGGTCAATTCGTCGATTTCGAATTTTAAAAACCTCAGATTAATAGTATTTTTGAGTAAATTCTTACATTATGAAGAACATCACTAAGAAAGAAGCTTTCACCATTTTTATATTTTATTTGTTTTTTTCGTTTCTCTATAGAATTGTGCTTTGGTATAATGTTGGAGACTATGCAAAAGAAGGTTTTTGGGGTTGGGCAAATCTTTCAGATTACTGGTATATGGCTGGTATGCAATATACTTTTTATTTTTTAGCATCTATTGGTATTTGGTTTGTAGGTATTAAATTATTAAAAAATAAGCCTCAATATTTACAGATGTTAACGGTTTTAATTTTGATACCTATAGTTGTTTATTTTGTTAGAGAAACACGTTATTCTTTTTTAGATAGTATTGGTGTTTTTCATTTAAATGGAACTGGTTCTGTTTGGGATTGGTATATCCCAACCTTGTTTTTATTATTTCAATTCGGAATGTTTTTTGCCTATCGTTATTTTATAGACAATCAAAAGAAAATAAAACTAGAAGCAGAGTTGAAACAAGTAGCTTTAAAAAGCGAATTGTCTGCTTTAAAAGCACAATTAAATCCTCATTTTTTATACAATGTTTTTAATACCATAAGCGCCTCTGTACCAGCAGAACAAGAGAAAACAAGAAATATGATTGCTGAGTTGTCAGATTTATTTAGATATCAATTAAAAGCGAGTAAAGTAGAAAAAGTAACTTTAGAAGAAGAGTTGAACTTTATAAAAAAATACCTTCAGTTAGAAAAAGAACGTTTTGAAGATAGATTAGAAGTAATATTTGATATTGATACTACTATACTAAATGAAAAAATTCCGCCAATGTTATTGCAACCACTCATAGAAAATTCTATAAAACATGGGTTATCTAGTTTAATAGATGGAGGAGAGATAAAAATAATAGTTAAGAAAAAAGAAGATAAATTGTATTTTGAAGTTTCAGATACTGGTGTTGGAATTAAAAATAAAGAAGCTGTTTTTAATAAAGGTATTGGTTTAACAAATACTAAACTTCGATTAGAAAAAATGTACGAAAGCACTTTAAATCTATCAGATAATACTCCTAAGGGATTAAAAATAAGCTTTGAGTTATGAAAAAAGTAATTATTGTAGATGATGAAAAAGCAGGAAGATCGCTTATTAATGAGTACATTAAAGATTTTCCTGAATTAATTGTTTTAGGTGAAGCTAATAATGGTGTTGATGCTGTAAAAATGATTAATGAATTTAAACCAGACTTGGTTTTTTTAGATATACAAATGCCAGGTTTAACAGGTTTTGATGTACTAAAACATTTAGATGAATTACCTCATATAATTTTTTCTACAGCTTATGATGAATATGCTTTAAAAGCATTTGAAGTTCATGCAGTTGATTATTTATTAAAACCTTATACTAAAGAAAGGTTTAAAAAAGCTATTGAAAAACTACCATCAAATACTAACGATAATTCTGCAAAAGAGTTAACAAATAGTTTGTTAATGGATGCAGAAAAATATCCATCTAAAATATTAGTTCAATCACAAAATAAATTAGTAACTATTGCTGTAAGTGATATTATTAGAATAGAAGCCTTTGGAGATTATTCAAAAATTATTACAGATGATAAGACCTTTCTAAGTAATTACGGTATTTCTCAATTAGAAGACAAATTAGATGATGCCATTTTTTTACGCATACATCGTTCATCGATAATTAACATTAATAGAATAGAAGAAATGCATAAATATGGTAAAAGTTATGACATAACTATGCAAAATAAAGATGTTGTAAGAGTAAGTAGAGGTTATATGGAGACCATTAAAAAATTGATGTATTGATTTCTTTTCTTATTTAATTTTAACTTTTTTCTTAAAAATATAATTGAATTTAAAAAATATGAAATAAAGAAATTGTGGTTTTCAGAGTATTTTATTTATAAATCTTTTAAGAATTCAAAAAACTAATAAAAGAGAAATGGCACCTTAAAAAACATTAAGATGCCAATTCAATCAATCAACCAAATTAAAATTCAAATAATCTTTTTAAAAATTTACAGCAAATAAGTTTAAGCTATTCTGTAATGTTTTGTCTAGTTCCGTTTTTAAAATTTTGTTTAAATAAGGATAAATGTTTTTACCAATTTGTAGTGTTACTTGTTCATTAACATCAACATCAATAATTAGTTTATTTATCAACTCTTCATAGTTTCTGTATAATTCTATATTTCTGTCACCATAAGTTAAAGACTCTTCTAAAAGAGATAATTTTAAAATTTCTTCGTTTAATTTTTTTACAATAACTTCTTTTATAAAATTTTGTTTAGTATCAGCAGATAAATGGATGTTTTTATCTTTAGGTTGTTTTGTTAAACTTTCATTTATTTTAATAAAATATTGCTTTGTTTTAGAATTCACTAAAAATTTACCTTCAGAAACTTCTTTATGTTCCCAATTTTTTATCAAGATAATTTCAGGGAAAATGGTATTTATATTGACTTTATCATTATTCACTTTAAACTTTTCTTTACTAAGAAAATCTAGGTTAGAATTAGAGTTTATAAAATTATCATTTTGTGAAAAAGTTAAACTCGAGATAAATAATGTTACTAAAATTGAAAGTAGTTTCATAATTAATAGTTTTATACCTTAAATATAATAGTTTTACTATTAATAAAGAAGTAAAAGCTATTATTTAACATTGTATTTAACAAAAGATTAAGAAATAGAAACTGTTACTTATTTAAGGCGTATTTACCCTTAATATATTTTTTAGTAGATATAGAATTTAATAGATAAGGAATTGATTCAAAACCCTTTTCAGTGGCTTTAAATACTCCAAAATGTAAGTGAGGTTCAGTACTCATTCCTGTATTTCCAGAGTATGCTATGGGTTGTCCTTTTTTTACAGAGTCACCTTTTTTGACAATTACCCCATCTTTTTTTAGATGAACATATTGTGTAAATAAACCATCTTTATGATATAGCATTACATAGTTGCCATCATTTAAATATTTTTTACTTCTGCCACCTTTATTTGAATCTTGCTTAATTGCTACTACAACACCATCTCTCATAGCACAAATTGTTTGACCAACATTCATTTTAAAATCTATAGCATACCTAGATTTTGTTCCTTTATGTGTAAAGTTTGTGTTTTGACCTTGTAATATTTTGTAACGTTTTCCTTTTAAAAAGGGTAAGGCATAATTGTATAAAGTGTCATAACTTTTTAAAGGGTAAGAAGTTCCATATTTAAGGCTAAAATCAAATTCTTTTAGTATTTGAATGCTGTCTTTTTCTAAAGAACTAAATGATAAAAATGTATTTTCTTGATAAGCTTTTAAGTCTAAAACTTTTTGTTTTTTGCTAATAAGATTTGTTACTTTTAGATGTGTAGGACATGCTAATGTATTTTTTACATTAACATAAATACTATCATTTAATTTTTTAAAAGAGATATAACTTGTTTTTTTTTGGCTTTGTCCACAAGAAACAAAAACTAAAGATAAAACAAGTACCCTAAAAATCATTTATCTAAATACTTTATTAGGAAAAACAACAACACTTTCATGTCCATTTTCTCCAACTGCAGAAACTCCAAAAAAGAAATTATCAATAACAATACCTTCTAAAGTAAATTCTGTTGCTTCTACATACCTAGAATTGTCCCATGTTGGAGATGTAGTATCTCTCCAATAAATTTTGTAACCTTTAGCACCATCAACCTTACTCCATTTAAATTTTGCAGAAGGCTCAACAATACCACCAATAGCTACTTCTTTTGGAGCAGGAGGTGCCCAAGCCAAACTAGCTAAATTTATTGCATTTACAGCTGTTAACTTTTTTGCATAAGGGAAATTTACATGTTCAAAAGTATCTCCATATTTAATGCCATTTTCTGTTCTAATATCTTGATGTTGTTGCGTATAATTTTCATGAGCTTCCATTATTCTTACTCCAGCAAAACCTAAATCATTAAATGGTCTGTGATGACCTCCTCTACCAAATCTATCTAATCTATAAATCATCATAGGATTCATTTCTGGCATATAGGTTTTTGTTGTTTTATGAATATATCTTGCAAGTTGTCTTGAGATGCCATCAACTTCACCACCATAAAAACGACGCATTCTACGTTGTCTTTCAGTTTCGTTAGCTGGTACTGGTTCAGAAAAAATTCTAAAAGCTCTATTATCAGTAACACCATCTACACCAGTAATATTACCTATCATATCATTATTTAAAATGCCAATGATATCCCAACCTTTTTCTTGAGCATATTTTGCTAATCCTGCACCACCAAAAAGTCCTTGTTCTTCTCCTGAAAGACCAACATAAATAATACTACTTTCAAATTGATATTTACTTAAAACTCTTGCAGCTTCCATTGTGCCAGCCATTCCAGAAGCATTATCATTTGCACCTGGAGCATCTTTAGTAAAATTAGAGCCATCACTATTTCTAGAGTCTATATCTCCACTCATTATAATATATCTATTTGGATATTTTGTGCCTTTTTGTATGGCTACAACATTTACAACATAAGCATCATGAGGCACTCTTCTACTCATTTTTGTTGTCACTAAGTCTTTTTGATAAAATACATTTAAGCAATTATTACAGTCAGATGAAATTTTATCGAATTCAGATTTTATCCACCTTCTTGCTGCACCTATTCCTCTAGTATCTGAAATGGTATCAGAAAAAGTATTTCTTGTACCAAACTCTGTTAAGGTTTTTACATCAGCTTTTATTCTATCTGCAGAGATAGCATCTATAATATCATATATTTTTTGATCTGTTTGAGCAGAAATAATGGTTGAAAAAAGTAATGCAATTAATGTAATTTGTTTCATTTTTTTATTTTTTAAATTTCCAAAAAGGTATTTGTACTTCATTTCTTAATACTGTATCTTTTTTTCTGTTAATGTATTTACGGTTTATTCTTAAAATGTGTTTCCCTTCTTTTAAGCTATCGATATTTACATAGGTTTCGAATCCTAATTTTTTATTTTTATTTGAAGTTACTACGTATTTTGTTTTGTAATAAGTATCATTAATTTTTGTTAAATATATTTCATTAAATGTTTTAAAATATACTTTAGTTAAGCTGTCTTTTTTTCTGAAATCAAAGGCGTTAAAATTACTTGAAAATTTTATACCTGAGTTTAACCCTCTATGATCATCTTTTGGCTTAAGACCTGGGTTAAAATCAAATAACCTATCTTCAATATTATCATTAAAAATGATAAATATTTTTAAATAATTATCAGTGATTACTTTAGATTGAATTGTTGCTCTATTAATAAAATCGTTTTCTTTTTTTATTAAGTCTTCATAATTACCAGCATTAGCAACAAACTCAGAAGACCTTTTATCTAGATTTATATAATTAGAATCTACATAAGAATAAGAGGTTAAGTATAAAATACCAATATAAACAGGTAATAAAATTAAACTTAATTTTTTACCAAATTTATTATCTAAAAAGTTGTAAACTAAAGGTCTATATAAAAAAGAGAGCGTTATAATATTAAAAACTCTATAAAAAGGAAAATAAATTTTACTAGTCCATTTTTTACGTTTCAAAAAGCCTTGAGTAATAAAATCTAAAAATGTAAAAAACATACCAATTAAGGTAAATAAAATAAGCCCTATTCCAGTTATACTAGATATGTTTTCCCATATTCCGTCTAAATCATTATCTAAAAAAAGTAAGACTAATATTAGAATTAATACAACACATAAAAAACTTGCTAAAAAATAAAAAATAAATAAAAAAGAAACTGCAAATACAATACTACAATAATCTTCAAGAGTTGCTATATAGTCATCAAAAGAGCCTATTTTTTTTTGAAGATATTTTGTAAATTTATTTGAGTAGTTAAGCTCATCATAATCTATATCTCCAGATACATAACGTAATCCTAGTGCTCCAATCCATAAGCCACGAAGTATAACATGTATTAATAAGTTTGTAATTAAAATCCAACAAGAAATATTTACAGCAAACCATATAAAAGTTTCTGTTAAATGTTGTTCATGCTGTGCTATTTGAAATTTTAGAGCTAAAGTATCTGTAGCTGAAAATAGACCTAAAATTGCAAAACCAGAGATTAATAGTTCTAGTTGCCAACTTTCTTGCTGTAACTTATCTAATAGTTCTTTAAAAGTAGAATTATGTAGCTCTTTGCTCATATGTAAATTTACCCTTTAAAGATAGTGAGCTTTTTAAAAATAAAAAAACCATCTTAATTTAATATTAATATTGACTTTTAAACTAAATTATATTTTTTGCACTTTATGGGTGTTTTTAGTGTATTTAAATGATGATAATTGTCAAAATATTATGATTTTAACAAGTAATTTGTTATTATTGCATACTAACCAAAAAAAACCTATGAGACCTACAATTAATAAGATTGCTGTAGCAATGCTTGTTGTTACCTTTATGCAAGCTACTACAGTCGCTCAATCAAAAACTCAAAAAAACTCAAAATTAACTTATCAAAAAGTATTAGATAAATACTATGCAGCTTTAGGTGGTAAAGAAAAATTGAAAAAAGTCAATAATAAGTTGATGAAATTCTCTTCTAAAATTTCTACAGAAGTTTCTGGAAAGACCACAAAAATGACTACTAAAAATATTATGGCTGTTAATAAAGATGGTAAGTATTTAATGTTAACTGGCGATGAAAAAGATTTACTAACTAAAATTTATTTTGATGGTGAAAAAGGATATACTTATTTAAAAGCCTTAAATTCTAAAACAAATTTTGATGACAATTTAAATAAAATATATAAGAATCTCTCTAATACAATGTTAAATGGATTAGAAGCTGAAAGTATACAATATTTACCAAAAGTGACCACAGATTCACTTAGAGGAAAACAATATCATGTAATTGAAAGTTTTACAGAAGCTAACAATCAAATAATAAAATCTAAAATGTATTTTGATACTAAAACTGGGTTATTATACGCAACTTTTGGTACAGGAGCAGGAACAAAAACAGAATCTTTTCATCTAGATTACAAAGATATAAATGGCTTTTTAACTTCTATGAATACTATAGTAGTTTCTGATTTAGGAAATGGTATGAAGTCTATTATTTCGACTGTTTACGAAGAATATAATTATAATGGCTTTTTAGATTCTTATTTTACAGAAGATATTTCTGTTTCAGTGCAGCAATTAAATTCAATTACAGTTTCTAATGAAAGACATCAAAAAGGTTTAGCGACTTTAGGATTAACATCTGGAACTGTACCAGATAAAATTGATAACATTAGTATTACAAATAAACCTGTAGTTGTTGGAAATAGTTTAAGAGATATAGCCTATAAAGAAATATTAGAAAATAAAAAGAACGATTCAACTCAACTAGTTTCAAATAATACGAATACTATAAAATCAGTAGGAGTAAAGACTAAAGTAAAAGATTTACAAGATGATTATAACAGTTTTGAAGATCTAAAATATAGAAGGAGTTCTCTTTATACAATGATGATTAACGATCCTGGAAGAGAAAGAAATAACATCATTAGAAATGCTTTTGGAAATACAGAATTATCAACAAAATTTAATGACCATAACATTGGTCCTTATTTAATTTCTGGTAAAGAAGCCGAAAAAGATCAAGTGCCTAGAATTGAAGCTTATTTAAATGAAAATAATGTTGCCAAAGAATTAATTGCTAAATGGTTTAATAGAGATTCTAATGGTAATTTTAATATGGATTTAGTAGCAGAAAGAGGGCAGTATAATGCATCAGACTTAAATGTGCAAATCGCAAAAAATTCTAAAAGAGGAGCCGCAATTTTAAAAGATGCAGGAGAAGAATTAATAGGTAACACATTTGTTATTGTCTATGATTATAAATACACCAATAAAGAAAAGACAGCAAAAAAGAGAGGTGGTTTTTTAAAAGCTATTTCTTCTATAGCCTCAATAGCTGGTGCAGATGATGTTTCATTAATTACAGATGGAGTTAAAATGGCTTCAGATGTTGTAGGTAAGGGGTACTTTGTAAGAACAACTTCGTATTTATACAAATTAGTTTGGGATGATGAGACAGCTAATACATTTTATACAGAAATGTGGGTTGATAAAGATAATCCAGATCAATCAAAAAAAGAAGCCTTTGAAAAATCGAACTTATTTAAATTAAAATACGTTGGTAGTGAAATAAGTAGAACAAATTTACAATCAACTATTTTTACATCTAAAAGTAATGATCAATTAATTGAAATAGCTACAACAAGAGCCGTAGATAAAAATATAGGTAAACTTCAAAGAAAATTTGAAGAATTTAGAGTTAAAACTCCACTATTGTCTGGAGATCCGATTTCTGCAAAAATAGGAACTAAAGAAGGTCTTGAGAGAGGTGATAAATTTGAAGTTTTAGAGCAGCTGGTAGATGAAGATGGATTTACTTCTTACAAAAGAGTAGGTACAATTACTGTAGACCCAAGAAATATTTGGGATAATGCCTATTTAGCTAACGAACAAGAAGAAGCAGCTGAAAAAAAACCAGAGAAAAAAAGTAACACAAAAAATATGTTTTCTGTTTTCTCTAGTAAGAAAAAAGATAAAAAGGATAAGAAAAATAAAAAATCTAAGAAAGAAGAAGAAAAAGTAGAAAAACCAAATTACACAATATTTAAAGGTAAAAAAGGTAAATACGCTTCAGGAATGTTAATAAGACAAATAAATTAAAATAATGGCAAATAATAAATTAAATCTTTTAGTGATATTGCTTTTTGTTTCAACAATTGTTTTTTCTCAAGGAAAAAGAAGAACAAGCGAGAAACAAAATATGAAATGGAATTATGATCTTGAATGCGTAGGCGTTGGAAATCAAGGAGAATATTTGGTTAAAGTCTTTTCATTTTACAGAAAGAAAAAAAGAAAAGGACTAGATTTAGAATTAGCAAAAAAGAATGCCTTACATGGTATTATTTTTAAAGGAATAAACTCTAAAAGTAGAGATTGTGTTTCACAACCTGCACTTATTAAAGATGCCAATGTAGAGGAGCAAAAAAGTGAATATTTCGATTCATTTTTTAAAGAAGGAGGTAAGTACAAAAAGTTTGTAAACTTAACCACTGGAGGTGCTGTTGAATCTGGAGATAGAATGCAAGTAAGAATAGGAAAGAAAAAGTATCTAAAAGTTGGTTTGGTTATTTCTGTTAATAAAGACTTATTAAGAAAAGAGTTAGAAGCTGCAGGTATAATTAGAAAACTAAACGCAGGATTTTAAAGGTGATTATTATGAAAAGAATATTATATATAACTTTTTTAAGTTTAACTATTACAACATTAGTTTCTTGTGGATCAAGACAAGTACCCAAAGTAATATCTGGATATTATAGTTATGATACAGAATGTATTAGAAAAGATGCAGGAGGAGAAATGCTTGTTAGAGCTTGGGGTAAAGGCCTTAATCAAAAAGAAGCTGAACTTGATGCTAGAAAGAAAGCTGTAGACGATTTATTGTTTAAAGGAATTCGAGGTACAGATGATTGTAGTATCAATCCAATTATTTCTAATCCAAACGCTAAAGAAGATGCAGAAAGAAAAATGTATAGATTTTTTAAAGACAAAGGTAAATTTAGAAAATTTGTCTCACGTGCTAAAGCAGAAAAATTAGACGAAAAAGAAATAGGGCAAGGACAAAAAGCATATGGTTTGTATTTTACTGTAGATACAAGAGAACTAAGAAAACTTTTTGTTAGAAAATTAAAAAATAAATAGATGAAAAAATTAACGCTTACCATATTATTGGTTGTAATTTGTTTTACAACATATTCTCAAGCAAAAAAGCCAACACTAATGGTTTTACCAAGTGATGCTTGGTGCATAGATAATGGTTATGTTATAGAATACGATAACCAAGGAATTAAAGAAGTTGTACCTGATTTTAAATCTGCATTTCAAAGAGATACAGACCTTTTACTTGTTATTAGTAAAATAAATGGTTTAATGGCGGAAAGAGGTTTTCCTCTAAAAAATGCAGAAACCGTATTAAAGAATATTAATAGCACTACTGCAATAGACAATATGAGATCTTCTAAAGAAGGTGGTTCACAAATTGCAGAATCACTTGTAGATCAGCTTCTAAACCAAGCTAAGGCAGATATTGTCATTCAGTTAACATGGACCGTCAATAAAGTAGGTCCAAAGAAAACACTAACCTTTAATATGCAAGGTTTAGATTCTTATACCAATAAACAAATTGCAACTGCAGCTGGTACAGGTGCTCAAACATTTTCATCAGAAGTTGTAGTTTTATTAGAAGAAGCAGTAATCTCATACATGGATAAATTTACCAACTCACTACAAGTGCATTTTGATGATCTTTTTGCAAACGGAAGAGAGGCTTCTATTCGTATAAAAAGATGGGATGATTGGGAGTTTGATCTTGAATCTTATTTTGGAAAAGATGATGAAGAGTTGGGTATTATTATAGAAGACTGGCTTGCAGATAATACTGTCAAAGGAAGATTTTCTACAACAGATGCTACAGAAAATATGATGGTTTTTGAACAAGTAAGAATTCCTTTGTATTACGATAGAAATGGCAGGCAAAGAGCCATGGATACCAGACGTTTTGCAAGCAATCTAAGTAGGTTTTTAAGAGATAAGTTTGGTATTGAAAATAAATTAACAACAAGAGGATTGGGAGAAGCAACATTAATTCTTGGAAGTAAATAAAATAGATATGAAGAAATTATTAAATATTTTTGTTTTTGCTTGTATTATTTCGATAACACAAGTAAATGCTCAGAGAAATAATCTTTCAGATAGTGAAAGAGTTAAGATTGTTCCTTATGTTCCACAACAAATAGAAAACATTTCTTTAATTGTTAGAAACAACCTGCAAAGTAAACTAGCACAAATTGTTACTAAAAATGGTTTTGCAGGCTCAACAGGATTTACCAATAGATTTATTATTGTACCTAATATTTCTGTTTTAACAAAAGAAGTTGTTGCTGGAGCACCAACTAGAATTGCGTTAACTCTAGATGTAGCACTATTTGTCGGAGATGGAATTGATGGTACAAAATATTCAAGTACAAATATTACTGTACAAGGAGTTGGCATCAATGAAACTAAGGCATATATTTCTGCAATTAAAAATATTAAAGCAAACAATAAAGAAATTACAAACGTACTCGAAGATGCTAAATCTAGAATTATTGACTACTATGATAATAATTGTAATTTTATTATAGCTGATATTGAAAAATATGAAGATGCAAGAGAACTTGATAAAGCTCTAGGTATGGCAATGTCAGTACCAACTGTGAGTAAGTCTTGTTACAAAAAAGCTGCTAGAAAAGTAAAACCAATTTTCGAGAAAATAATCAATACAGACTGTAAAGAATTAATGAAGAATGCCCAAATAGCTTGGAGTAAAGGAGAAGATTATGATGCTGCTAATGAAGCTGCAGTATTTTTACGTAAAATAGACCCTGCATCTTCATGCTATTCAGATTTAGAAAGATTAGTTTCTGATATCAAAAAAGAATTAAGAAAAGATGAAAATGAAATAAAGGATGAGATTAAAGAAAATAAAGAATATAAAAGAAAGCAAGCAGAAAAGGAGTGGGACTTTATACTTCAAAAGCAACGTGATTTAACAGCTTATGAACTTAAAGAAATAGAAGCTTATAAACAGGTAAACATAGAAAGAGCTAAGAATCAAAAAAAGACAGATATTTATAATATAAAAGAGTGGTTTAAATAAAAAACATAAATTAAAATCATTATATAAAAAAACCATCTTAGCTTAATTCTAAGATGGTTTTTTTCAAATTTTTTTTAATGTAAATTATTCTTGATCTAATTTTTTTGTAATATTAAAACCAATTAATAAAGAAGCTCCTGCACATAAAAATATAGATGCTACATAAAATGTTTCAGGACTTATATACATATCTGGTCTAGTATTATAAGGCCCATCATAAGCAAAGTTTAAAGCTAAAACTGCACCTAATAAAACACCTACTCCTATACCCATTGCTAATAAACCAAGGTTTAAAATTAAAACTTTCCAAAAAGGAGCAGCATTTTTGCTTCTTCCTTTCATAAAAATACTTGCATCTGCTCCTTTTTCTATTAATGCTAATCTTTCTTTATTTCTTGTAGAAAAGTACAAATAGAAAACTCCAAAGATGCTTCCAAAAATTACTGCTAAAACTGCTACTTCCATATGATTTGATTTTTAAATGGTTAATTTTATATTGTTTGTAGCTTTGACGAATCATTTTACAAAGAGGTTACAAAAAAAATAAAAATAATTTTTTTAATAAATATTGTAACCTTTATTTAATAATATATGTCAAATAGAAAATGACTGCAACTAAAGACCAACTATATATTAATAAAGTCATCAATGGAGATGCAAGTGCTTTTGCATATCTTGTTGATACTTATAAAAATATGGTGTTTAGTTTAGCATATAAAATGACAAAGAATAAAGAAGAAGCAGAAGAAGTAAGTCAAGATACTTTTATAAAAGCTTTTAAAAATTTATCTAATTTTAAAGGCGATTCTAAATTTTCTACTTGGTTATATAGAATTTGTTATCATACAACTTTAGATGCTATTAAAAAGAATAAAAAAAACAATTACACTTTTGAAATAAACGAAGTTACTTACAATCAAATACAATCAGTAGAAACAATTTTACAAGGTATAGAAAGAAAAGAACGTTCAGTAATCATGGACAAATGTCTAATGAAATTACCAGACGAAGAACGTAGTATTCTTTGGATGTTTTATTATGATGAGTTATCTTTAAAAGAAATAATTGAAGTTACTAATTTTTCTGAAGCCAATTTAAAAGTAAAACTACATAGAGCAAGAAAAAAATTATTGACAATTGTAGAGAAAAATATAGAACCAGAAATGATAGAAAATTATGGGAGAAAATAAACACATAAAAGAGTTAGATGATTTTTCTAAAAAATATATAAAAGATATTGATACAGAAAAATTATCACCAGAATTTACTAGTGAATTAATGAAAAAAATTCAAGTATTGAATGTATATAAAGTACAACCTTTTACACCTTTAATTTCTAAAAAAGTTTGGTTTTTAATTGGTTTGCTTCTTGTTGCAATTTTATCTATTCCTTTTAATTCTAATGAAGAAAGTATTTTAAGTGTACCAGAATTAGGTGTTACTTTTTTAAATAAATTTCAGTTTTCTAATTTGTTTGAAAGCGTTTCTATTTCTAATACTACTTTTTCTATCATTTGCTTGTTTGGCCTTATGATTTTTATTCAGTTTATTTATCTAAAAAAATATTTTGAAAGTAGAATACATTAGTATTTCAGGTTGTATTTTTTATGAAACCATTTGGAGTGAAAGTAACATAAAGGGCCTAAAAAAACATAAATAAAACCAGGAAAACCAAAAAGTAAGCCTATTCTTAAAGTAGCAAAAATAAAAGAAATTAAGGCTACCAACACAAACACAAAAAAATGTCGAGAGTAGAAAAGTAATTTTAAATCATTTGTTTTTTTATATGCTCTTAAATACATAAAACAGAAACATAAAAAAATTAATAGAAAACCAGAGCTATACATTTGAAATATACTTGCAAATTTTTCAATACTTATTCTAACACCACCTGTACCAGTATTTATTAAAGAACGAATAGGAAAAATATAGAAGAGTACAGTAAATAAAAGCACCATATTAAAGGCAATAATCCAATTATCAATAAAATCTGTTCTTCTAAAGTAATTATAGTGTACTTTCCAAATTGCCATCATTACAAAAAAACTTACAGCAAAACTTATTAAGTTGGGTAGTTCATCTTGAAAAGAAGTAATTGTTGCATTGTTGCCAATTGTTACTACCATTAAAGTAGCTGCAAAAGCAAATACTCCATCACTAACACTTTCTAATCTATTTTTTGAATGAAGAAATTTCATAGTAATTACATAAAAGTTACACTTACAATTTTACCGTTTTTAATACTATAAATAGCTACTGCTTTAAATGTTCTTCCATTTGCAGTTACTAATTCGTGATCTATAACTTTGTCTTTAAATACAATTCGTTTTAAAATTTTGCAATGTAAATCTGGTGTATTTTTAAAATACGAATCATAGTTTTCTCTCATTTTTTCTAAACCCTCATAACTTAAAGTATTTGGAAATCGATAGACTTTTACGTTTTTAGCAAATGGTTTTAAAAAAGCATTAATATCTCTATTATTGTATCCAATAAGTTGTTCTTCAGCTAAATATCTAGGTGAAACTTCTGCTACAATTGCAATTTTTGTTCCTTCACTATTAACAGCCATTCTAGAAATGTTGTTGATGTTTTCATCAGAAAAACTAAAGAATAATTTGGGGTTTTTATCTGTTTTGGGATTAAATTGATAAATAGTAGATTGGTTGGGTAAAAGCAAAGTTCCATTAGGTAACCAAGTAACATCTTCTGTCTTGCCAACAGAAGTAATAGTTTTTATTTCTTTTGTTCTTGGGTTTAAAGATTTCAATAACCAATACTTATCATTCTCCTTACTTATAAAACTCATTAATTCTGTATTTGGAATCTTATGTACAGAACGTCCTACATTTTTTGCAACAGTTGTATTTGTTTTACTTTTTAAATCAGATATAATGAGATGTAAACTATCATTTACAATAACTGAAGCTACAAGCGTATTTTCATCAAACCATGCAGGATATGCAACTTTTAAATCAGGAATTAGTTCAGTGCTTTTTTTTGATTTACGATCATATTTATAAAAACGCTGTAAACCATCATTATCTAAACGAACAGCTGAAATTTGACTTGAATTTGGAATTCTTTGTGGTGAATATTCTCCTCCATTAGGTGTGTTTGATCTATAATTTAAATTTTTATTTGTTGAATTTAGATTACTTAAAACAATTTCTGTTTGTCCATTCTTTTCTGAAGCAAAAAGTACCATATCATTTTCATAAAAAAAAGGCTGGCTATCATAACCAGTGTTTTTAGATATATTTTTACCATTTTTTAAAATATAGGATTCCCCTTTTTTTACAATATCAAAAACATGAATTTCTGTATTGGTTTGTGATAAAACTGAAGAAGAGATAAAAAATATAATGAGAATAAAAATTTTCATAAAAAACGATTTTCTCAAATATAATAAATTCTATAAAGCCAAATACATATGATGATTTGGATTACTATGTGTTGCAGATATTCTAAAATCACTTTTACCAACAATTGTAAACCCCATTTTTTTATAAAATTGTATAGCTCTTTTATTTTCAACCCAAACTTTCAACCAAATTCCTGTTTGATTATTTTTTTTACATAATTGAATATTAAAATCTAAAAGTTGTTTGGCTAAGCCTAAACCATAATGAGTTTTTAAAAAATATATTCTACTTAAATAAGTAATATTTTCTGCATCAATATTTTCGCAAGGAAGATTTAAAACAATTTTAGAATAACCAACCACATCATTATTATAAGTTAACAAATAATACTGGTGAGTGTTTTCTGAAAGTTCTTTAGCAAAGTTTTTTACTGTAAAATTTTCTGAAATGTAACTATCTATATCATTTTTTGGAGCAGAATGCCCATGTGCAGGTAAAAAAGTTTCTATACTTAATTTTGATAATAAGTTTGCATCTTTTTGGGTAGCTTTTCTAATAGAAATCATATTGTACTACTTTGATTAAATACAGTTTATTAGTTTTGATTATCTTTTTTAATTTCAAAAATATAGGTTGCTATAATGTCTTCTTTGTAATACAGATGAACATCAAAATAACCTGCTTTATTAAAAGTGTATCTTAAAGTAGTGGTATCGTTTTTTTGACTTATGAAAGGGTTATAAGTTTTCTCTGAAACTCCAGAAACAAAAACTAATTTTAGATTTTTTGGATCAACTTCTTTTTTAAAAACATAATTAAAGTTAAAAGTATTACCTTTTTGTAAGCTATAATACATCTTTTTAGGAGATATGTATTTATTTAAATATGTATAAGCACCACCATACAATAAAGGCATCTCTATAAACTCTTGAAAAGTTGGCATTTTATCACCAAGAAGTGAAAACTCTTTTTGAATAGGAAAATGATTTTTGATAAATAGTTCTGGTTCTGTTAAAAAATATCCATCATTATATTTAAAAATAAATCTATTTTCATCAGGATAAGAAATACCTGCAGCCCAAGTTGCATCACACAAATACCATTTATTATTTATTTTAAAAGCATTCCAGGTATGATTGGGATAATTAGGGTCAAATTCTGTTACATCTACAGTTCTGCCAAAACCATAAACCATCTTAGATTCTATATCTACAACATCACACATAGCTTTAAACAAATATGCGTAACCAGTACAAATGGTTTTTTTTCTTTTTAAGAGTTTAGAAAATAAATCACGTTTTAACTCAGAATTCCATTCTGCGAGTTTTATAGAATCTTTTTTATATTTTTTTCTTTTGCGTTCGTTTTTAGAGTATAATTTAAAATCGCTTGCAATATTTATACAAATCCATTTATAAATGGCTCTTACTTTTTCTATATCAGTATCAAGATTTTTTGTTAGATCAAGAGTAAGCTTATTTAAATTAAATAATCGCTTACTCTTAATAGTACTTGCAATTCTATCTGCTTTTGTAAAATTGATGTGTTTAAAGTCAGATTTTTGACTAAAACAGAGTGTAGTGTATAAAACAAAAAGTAAAAAAAAAGCTTTTTGCATACAGAATTATTGCCCTTTTCTTTTAGAAGAAAAACGCTTATTAGTTCCAACTGCACCTAACATTTCATTATCATCTTCTTTTAATACGATAGTAAGATTTGTAGAGTTTTTTGTGATGGTAACTTTTTGTTTTAGATAGCCTAAGTAAGAAAAGTATATAACATCACCAACATTTAATGTTTTAGGAAAAGTAAATTCTCCTTTTCTATTTGATGAGGTATAAACAGACTTATCTTTTAAATAAATATTTACTCCATTTAAAGGTTCTGCCTTTTCTTCAGTTTTACCTTTTACAACACCTTTTACTTCAACTTTTTGAGCATTAATGGTTGATGTACATAAAAAACTAATAAAAAATAATGTTATTAAAATTTTTGTTGATGTTGTCATTTTTACAGTTGTACTCGTTTTCATAATGATATGTTTTTAATGTTGATATCAAAACTATAGGTAAATAAAAAAACTTAAAAACGCTATTTAGCCAAGTAATTCATTTACTGGGTTAAAGTTACTTTTTATTTAGTAAAATTGAAAATGAAAAGATATAATACTTAAAAAATTAATACCAACGCTTTTTATTTTTTTTAGAAGCTGTAGATTTTCTACTTTTTTTATGTTTACTAATTGTATTAGGTTGTTTCTTTTTGTGCTTTGGTTTATGAATTGGGTAGGGGTGATCTTCAATAACTTTTATAGGTTTCTCTATTAAAGATTCAATGGTTTTTATATAACTATTTTCATCAGGAGAACAAAAAGAAAAAGCTATTCCAGATTTACCTGCTCTACCAGTTCTACCAATTCTATGCACATAAGTTTCAGGAATATTTGGGATATCAAAATTAATAATGGCATCTACGTTGGTAATATCTATACCTCTAGCAGCAACATCTGTAGCAATTAAAATGCTTGCCTTTTTAGTTTTAAAATCTTCAATGGCTTTGTTTCTAATAGACTGTGTTTTGTCTCCATGAATGCTTGTTGCTTTATATCCATTTTTAAGAAGAGTTTGCTCTAATTTGTCAACTCCAAATTTAGTGCGTCTAAATATAATTATTTTACCATTTATGGTGTTTCTTAACAAATGTAAACACAAGTCTGTTTTGTTTTTTTTAGGCAAATAATATAATAATTGCCCAATATTTTTTGCAGTAGTTTCTTCTGGGTTTATTTCTACTTTAATAGCATTTTTAATTACAGATTTTGCAAGATCATCAATTTTTTCTGGAATAGTGGCAGAAAATAGAAGGGTTTGTTTTTTTCTAGGACAAAGTTTTTCAATCTTTTTAACGTCATTGATAAAACCCATGTCTAGCATTAAATCAGCTTCATCTAAAACAAAAATTTCTAAATGACTTAAATCTAAATGACCTTGAAGCTGTAAATCTAATAAACGACCAGGTGTTGCAATTAAAATATTTATACCTTTTGCTAACTTTTCTTTTTGAGGTTCTAAAGACACACCTCCAAAAACGGCTGTAGTTCTTAAGTTAGTATACTTGCTAAATAAGGTAAAGTTTTCTTCAATTTGTATTGCTAGTTCACGAGTAGGAGTCACTACTATAGCCTTTATGGTTTTTGCTCCTTTTTCAGCATCTTGTTTATTAAATAATAAATTGATTATTGGCAGTGCAAATGCAGCAGTTTTACCTGTACCTGTTTGTGCAGCAACAATTACATTTTTCTTAGCTAAAACTAATGGTATTGTTTTTTGTTGTACTAAAGTTGGTCTCTGAAAACGTGCTTCAGAAAGTGACTTTAAGATAGATTTATGTAATGGTAATTCTGTGAATTGCATTGATTGATTTTTTTGTAAAGGTAGTATAAAAGCTGCCTAGTTTTAGATGTAAACTTTTTTGTCAACAAAAAACCTCTCTGGTTAAACAGAGAGGTTTTGGTTTTATAGATTCCTGTATAATCAAGAACAAAATTATTGATTACTTAATTAATTCATAAGAGCGCTTAATAAAGTTTGTTAACTCTTCACCATGTAAAAGGTTTTGAGATAATTTTGCTAAATCAAAAGCTTGAGAAATTAAACCTTTTTGCTTTTCTTCATCAGCAGCTAAAATTTCAGAAACTAATGGACTATTTGTGTTCACCACTAAGTTGTACATATCTGGCATATTACCCATACCAAACATTCCTCCACCACCAGTAGCTTGCATCTCTTTCATTCTACGCATAAATTCTGGCACAGTAATCATAAAAGGAGAAGCATTAGAATCCATAGCTTCTAACTGCACAGTATAAGATGAATTGTTTACAGCACCTTCAATAACTGGCTTTAATTTCTCTTTTTCTTCATCTGATAATTTAGAAATTACGTTGTCATCTTTTTTAATTAAATTATCAATATGATCTGCATCAACTCTAGAGAATTTAATTTTGCCATCTCCAGAAGTTTCTAATTTTTGCATTAAATGAGAAACAATTGGCGAATCTAAAATTAACACTTGATAACCTTTGTCTTTTGCAGCTTGAATGTAACTGTGTTGAGCATCTTTATTAGCTGCATATAAAATTACATGGTTACCATCTTTATCAGTTTGAGTATCTTTTGTTTTCTCAACCAATTCATCAAATGTAAAATATGTGTCATCTACTGTTGGATATAAAGCAAACTTCTTTGCTTTATCAAAGAATTTATCTTCAGATAACATTCCATACTCAATAATTACTTTAATGTCATTCCATTTTTTCTCAAAATCTTCACGATCTTTTTTGAATAATGATGCTAATTTATCTGCAACCTTTTTAGTGATGTAACCAGAAATCTTTTTTACAGCACCATCTGCTTGTAAATACGAACGAGAAACGTTTAATGGAATGTCTGGAGAATCTATAACACCCTTTAACATTTGTAAAAAGTCTGGTACAATACCCTCAACATTATCAGTAACAAAAACTTGATTTTGATATAGTTGAATTTTATCCTTTTGCATGTCTAAGTTCTGTGTTAACTTAGGGAAGAATAAAATACCTGTTAAGTTAAAAGGATAATCTACGTTTAAGTGAATATGGAATAATGACTCCTCAAATTGCATTGGATACAATTCTCTGTAGAAATTATCGTAATCTTCTTTTTCTAAATCAGCTGGTTTTTTTGTCCAAGCAGGATTAGTATTGTTGATGATATCATCTACCTCTATTTGTCTGTGAGGTTCTTTAGTTTCTTTACCATCTTTATCTGTAATGGTTGCAGGCTCATGCTCTGGATCGTTAATTTTTTTAGTTCCAAATTTAATTGGCACTTGGTTAAAACGATTGTATTTAGTTAATAAACCTCTAATTTTACCTTCTTCTAAAAATTCAGTTGAATCTTCTGCAATGTGTAAAATAATTTCTGTTCCTCTGTCAGATTTGTCATGCTCCACTAAAGTATATTCAGGAGAACCATCACAAGTCCAATGAGCAGCAAGTTCGTCTTTAAACGATTTTGTAATAATTTCTACTTTATCTGCCACCATAAAAGCAGAGTAAAAACCTAAACCAAAGTGTCCAATAACACCAGTTTCGTTTTTATCATCTTTGTATTTGTCTAAAAATTCTTCAGCACCAGAAAATGCAATTTGGTTGATGTATTTTTCAACTTCATCAGCAGTCATTCCAATACCTTGATCTTTTATGGTTAAGGTTTTTGCATCTTTATCAATACTGATTTCAATTTTAGCATCACCTAATTCGGTTTTTGCTTCACCAATAGAAATTAAGTGTTTTAGTTTTGTTGTGGCATCAGTACCATTAGAAATTAACTCACGTAAAAAGATTTCGTGATCAGAATACAAGAATTTTTTAATCAGTGGAAAAATATTTTCTACTGATACATTAATGTTTCCTTTGCTCATAATTTTATATTTATTTTAATATTATTTTCTGATTATTAATAAGTCAAAAAAAATACCAAAGAAAGAATTATGACAAGATGACAGAAATATTTTAATTATGAATTATAAATTCATAATTTGTAATTTATATGTCTCTCAACATTTCAGTTTTGTTCTCGTTTTTCCAAGTTCCACCTGTAAAATCGGGTACTTTTATTGAGCTACTGTTTTGTGCTACAGAAAGTTCTGATAGTGGAGTAATAGCGCTCCATAAAACACTATCATAGACATTAATGTCTAAAGGTAATCCTTTGTTTAAACATCTAATAAGTCTATAAATCATGACAAAATCCATACCTCCATGACCAACAGAATTGTCTGATATTTGAGTTTTTAATTTTGCCCATAAAGGATGATTGTATTTTTCTCTATATTCAGTATATTTTTCATCATCTAACCATTTATGACCCCACCAAGCTAATTCTTCTTCATTGATATATAATTTAGAAGGATATCCTTCGTGAACTGCTTTGGTTCCTATAACTGTATTTAATCGATCATAAGGTCTACCTGAATGCACATCAAACTGTAACATAATGGTTTTTCCTAATTTGGTTTTAATCATAGTGGTGTTCATATCACCACATTTTACATTTTGAAATTGTGGTAGATTAGCCCTTTTAGCAGCATCACTTAAACTTTTTTCTCTTGAACTCATAGAAACTACATGGTCGTAAGTATCTCCTCTACCAATATTCATGTATTGACTTATAGGGCCTAAGCCATGAGTTGTATAAAAATTACCATCTTTCTTAAGATGATGTTTAATTCGCCATTGATTTTCATAATAGGTTTCATCTAAAAGATGCTTTCTTAAATCATGAATATATGCACCTTCTGCATGAGTTAAATCACCAAAAACACCTTGATTTACCATATTTAATACCCATAATTCTTCACCATTAAAACAGCAGTTTTCCATCATCATACAATGTTTTTGGGTGCGTTCTGCAGTTTCTACTAATTTCCAACAATCTTCCATAGTATATCCAATAGGTACTTCAGAAGCTACATGTTTTCCTTTCTCCATTCCATACAGAGCCATAGGTGTATGCATTTCCCAAGGTGTAGCAATAATTAATAAATCAATATCATCTCTATCTGCAACTTTTTTCCATTCGTCTGGATTACCAAAATATGCATCTGCAGTAGTATTATGTGTTTTTTTAAGATGCGCATTTAATTTGTCTGTTTTTTCTTTTCTTAAATCTGAAATTGCTACAACAGTGGCATGGTTATTTTTTACCAACCAATCGAACATTTGTATTAAGGTTTGTCCTCTGTTTCCAGCACCAATAATACCTACTCTTACATTGTCAATTTTTGAAGTAGTTAGTCCAAAGGCAGTTCCTTTAGCAGTTTTATTAAGTAATGAATTTGTTTTTTCTAAAGTTTCTTCTTTACAAGAAATTGTTGTTGATAAACCTAAAAACAGAGCAGCTTTTGACGAAAGTGATAAAAAATCTTTTCTATTCATAATAAAAAAATGTTTGGTTGATTTTAAATTGCTTATTGTAAAGGTGTTAATTTATCACTATTTTTGTTAGTTACAAATAACAAATTACTAATTTTTAGAACCGATAAATATGTATAATTCAAAAATTACTGGTTTAGGGTATTACGTTCCAGAAAATGTGGTTACCAATAATGACTTAAAAGAGTTTATGGATACTTCTGATGAATGGATACAAGAAAGAACAGGAATTAAAGAACGTAGATGGATAGACCCAAAGACTGGTGATAATACTTCTTCTATGGGAGCAAAAGCTGCAAAAATAGCTATAGAAAGAGCTGGCTTAACTAAAGATGATATCGACTTTATCATTTTTGCAACATTAAGTCCAGATATGTATTTCCCTGGAGGTGGAGTAAGAGTGCAAGATATGCTAGATATGCCAACTATTGGTGCTTTAGATGTACGTAATCAATGTTCAGGATTTATCTATTCTATGTCAGTTGCAGACCAGTTTATAAAAACAGGTATGTATAAAAACATCTTAGTTATTGGTTCAGAAAATCATTCTGGAGGATTAGAAAAATCGACTAGAGGTAGAGGTGTTACTGTAATTTTTGGAGATGGAGCAGGAGCAGCAGTGCTATCTAGATGTGAAGAAGAAGGAAAAGGTATTTTATCTTCTCATTTACATTCAGAAGGTAAGCATGCAAGAGAATTGATGTTAGATGGACCTGCAACAGGAAGATGGGTGCCAGAAATTTTAGCTGAGAATGATCCAGATGACCAATCTTATTATCCATATATGAATGGACAGTTTGTTTTTAAACACGCTGTTGTGCGTTTCTCTGAAGCTATTGTTGAAGGATTGCAAGCTAATAATCTACAAAAAGAAGATATAGATATGCTAATTCCTCATCAAGCGAATTTACGTATTGCTCAATTTATTCAAAAGAAGTTTCAATTATCTGATGATAAGGTTCATAACAATATTATGAAGTATGGTAATACAACTGCTGCATCAGTAATTATAGCATTAACAGAAGCTTGGGAACAAGGTAAAATAAAAGATAACGATTTGGTTGTTTTAGCTGCTTTTGGAAGTGGATTTACTTGGGGTTCTGTAATTATTCGTTGGTAGTAAATACATTTTTTTATAATATAAAGGTCTTTTCTTAAAGTAGAAAAGACCTTTTCTTTTTAATGACTTGTAAAGATAAAATTCCAAATAATGGACCTATAGCTAAAAGTGTAAATACCATTGGTGTATTAAAACGTGAAATTAATATACTCAAAAGTTGAATGCTAATAATAGTAATTGCAAAACCAATACAATTTACAATAGTTAAAGCGGTTCCTTTTATTTTAGCCTCAGCATTATTTGCTACTAATGTTGAGAATAGAGGTGAGTCTGCAATTACTACAAATCCCCAGAAAAACAGAAAACTTAAAAAAATAAAACTGCTTTTTAGTTGAAAAATTAATGGACTAATAAGACAGCAAATAAAAGAACTTAATAAAATATAAAAAGCAACCTTTTTTGTTTTAAAATTTAGTGAAAGATAACCACTCACTACACACCCTAAAGCACCAATAGCAATTATTAAAAAAGAAAATAAGGGAATATTTATATCAATATAATTATTGTTTGCAAACATTTTTATAAGTACAGGAACAAAAGCCCAAAAGGCATATAATTCCCACATATGACCAAAATATCCAAATGCAGCTGATCTAAAATCATCATTTCTAAAAACACCAATAAACGCTGAGAAATTAAATTGTTGACTTTGTTTTCTATTTTTACCATCGCCTAAAAAAAGAATTAACAAACCTCCAAGAACAGATAAAATAGAAATAATTATCATTACATTTTTCCAAGGAAACCCTGTATTTAAATCTTTTAATAAATGAGGAAAAGCAGTTCCTAAAACTAAAGCCCCAACTAAAAAACCTAATGCTTTTCCTAACCCTTTTTTGTAATAATCTGAAGCTATTTTCATGCCTACAGGATAAATTCCAGCCAAGAAAAAACCAGTTAAAAATCTTAATAGTAATATACTAATAAAAGTATTTTGACTATGAATAATTAGCAAGTTCGTAAAGGCTCCCAAAATAGCACAAGTAAAGAATACTTTTGAAGGAGAAAACCTATCTGAAATGGTAAGTATGGCAAATAATAATGTGCCTGAAATAAAACCAAACTGAACAATAGAGGTTAAACTAGCTATTGAATTTTCGGGTAAATTATAATTTATGATTAAATCATCTAATATTGCATTACCAGCAAACCATAAAGAAGTACAACAAAATTGTGCTACTACAATAGTTGGTAAAATAATTTTTTTTAGAGATGACAAAATAGAGTTAATTGTTTTAAAAAACGGTAATATTTTATTTTTAAAAATTACAACTAGCCAAGTTAAAATGGAATAATGTTACACACAAATATTTTAAATAAAAAAAAGAGAAGCAAAAAGCTTCTCTTTCTAATATATATTAAATTTTCTTAGAATTGGAATAATAGACCAACATTAAAATTACCCCAAGTAGCTGCATCAGAAATATTTTCATAAGATACATTTAATTCTATAGTGTCTGCTATATCTAAACCTACTACTGGTCTGTAATAAAATCCACCATCTAAACCATCAGATAAACCAAGGGCATAACCAGCATCTAATCCACCAGTAAAAATGCCAAATAACTTTAGGCGAGCAGCAGCAGCAATTGGTAAAAATTGAGCGTCATCTACGCTTACAGTTTGCCCTAATACTTGAATTTCGTCACCAAAGAAATTTCTAAAACCTGCATTTAATCCAAATTCAATAGGAGCATCTATATCTGTAAAATAATAATAAGCATCAATACCAATAACTAAATTAGAGATATCTGAAGCATCTGCAGCAGGTAACCCAACTGAGGCTCCTAATTTAAATGTTTGCGCATTAACACTTGTTAATGAAAATAAGGCAATACACATTAATAACAATAGTTTTTTCATAATTAAATAAATTTATGTTTGGTTTAAATTTACAAAAAAATAATTATAAGAAATAAATTGTGAATAATATTAGAGAGTATAATTATAAGTTTTGATGCTGGTTTTTAATATTCAGAAACTTTATCAACTTCTAATTTTCTCATGGCTTCTCCTTCAATAAGTTTATATGAAATTTGTCTAGTACCCCCAGTTGGTGCAGCATTTGTATCACCTTCTTTATAGATTGGAAATCGCTGACCTAAACTGTTTTCGATAAGAGAAAATTCATCATGACCCATATATCCTTTGTTAATCTTACTATTTTCTGCTGTTGGTTGAAAATATACTTCACTCATTGATTTTTTATTATTAACAGAAAAGGCATATACATTTCCATAACTTCCACTTCCAACAGATTGGGTAAAAACAAAAAGTTCTGGTGAGCCATCAGAATTTAAATCTTCTACCTCAGCATTTACTACAACTTCACCTTCAATGTTAATTGTTTCATTGTATTCTTGTTCTTTTAGACCAAATGTAAAAATTGTCAAAGTGTTTTTGCCCTCTTTTTTTATTGTAGATACATTAAAACCAACATCTTGTAAATTTAGTACTTTATTAAATTTTGTTTGGTCTATTTGATTCTGATCAATAGGTTCATTTATTTTTTGATAAGACCCAGAAATACTTGCACCACCAGAACAATAAAAATAAAGTAAGCCTTCATCTTCTTTATTTTCTGCTGTTATATTTATTTGTGTGTCAGTAAATGTAAACAGAATAGATTTTCCATTAATTTGTGATTGGTAAGTTTTATCATTTATTTTTTTAGCAACAGCATCAAATGTACAAGTTGGCCTTTTTTTGTCTGCTCGCGAACGAATTGAAATCTTCAATAGATTATTTTCTTTTTCTGAAACCATTATAGCTATCCAATCATAGCCTTCACTTCTTTTTGAATATTCTTCAGAAACATAATTTCCTATTACATTTAATTCTTTTTTTGTTTCTAGTGATGAAACATCTTTAACTTTTTTTGTTTCGTCTTTACAGCTGATAGTAAAAAATAGCATCAATACTATCACATAAAAAATATTTTTCATTATTTCTGATATTTGTTGTTAATACGATTTAAGCTAACATATTTTTAAAAGTTGCCTTAAACTTTTTAAATGTAATTAATTTTTAATAATAACATTTAAATCATAACCTCGCTAACTTGTATAACAGGCTCTATATTAGTAAATTTTGGTAAATCTCCCATTATTTTATTTGCATTAGAGCCAAAAGCATTCCCAAATTCTTCTACTGAATTAAAGTACATATTTCCCATTCCAGCATAAGGAGCAGTAGATCCAGGAGTTCCACCACCAATACCTTTTTCAACTGTAGCAGCTATAAGAGCATTGCCTAGTAATGATTTAACTAATGGAATATGCTTACTGCAGTAATAGTCCATGTTAAAATTTTTTCCTTCTGAGTTTGGATAAACTACACTTACTTTAATTAGGCCTTTTTTCATTTTATTTTAGTTTTAGATTAATTGTTAATTCTACAAGTTAAGGCTTTTAATTACTAAAACTATAAGAAACAAAATTAAAAGGTTAAGTCTGTTATTTTTCAAATACAACTTTCCCTTCTTTAATTGTTTTTAAGACTTTAATTTCTTTTATATCATCAACATTTACTTTTAAAGGGTTGTTGTCTAAAATTACTAAATCAGCTAATTTTCCATTTTCGAGACTACCTTTTTTGTCTTCTTCATAGTGTTGATAAGCAGACCATATTGTTATTGCTTTTAATGCTTGATATGGTGTTAATCTTTCGTCTGGACCAATGATTTTGTCAGACCTTGATTTTCTTGCTACTGCTGTCCAAACAACACGCATTAAGTTTGGTAATGCTACAGGCGCATCTGTATGAATGGTTACATCTAACCCTTTGCTTATTGCTGTTTGAACTGGACTAATTTTTTGAACTAAAGAATCGCCTATTAATTCTTTATGCCAGTCACCCCAATAAAAAGTATGTAAAGGAAATAAAGATGTAATCATCTTCATTTCTTTAGCTCTGTCTAATTGATCTTCTCTAATATATTGTCCATGAATAATAACATCTCGTCTTTCATTATTACCATATTTTTCTTTTAATGGTTTCATTGTTCTTATGAGTTGATCAACTGCTGCATCTCCATTAGTATGTGTAAGTATTTGCCAGTTATTAATGAAGCCTTTTTCAAATATTGAAGAAAGAACACTATCATTAGGAATAGCTGGATAGCCACTATAGTCATGAGGCATTCCTTCTGGTGGAATAAGATACGGTTCTGTCCTCCATGCTGTTCTGCCTTGTGGTGAACCATCTAATGTTACTTTCATACCACCTATTCTAAAATTATTAATGTAATTTTTACTATTCCATTTACTATTCATGTGTTTATCCACAAACATGTAATCTATATAGCTTATCACATCAATTTTATATTTATCCATTTCAGCCATTGCTACAAGCATTTCTTGATTTTGCATAGCTCTTCCTTCTTGTGCAGTAGTATAACCATAAGAAAGAGCCATATCTTGGCCTGCATCAAAAAATTTAATAAGAGCTTCTTCTGATTTAGGCGCTATTGCTTCTAGCATAAAAGGAATTGCAGCTAGTTCTTCTAGTACACCATTAGGTTCATTCGAGTTTTTTTCACGTCTAATCAGTCCTCCTTCAGGATCTTTAGTGTTGGAATTAATACCTAATTTCTCTAGCCCTTTTGAGTTTACAACTGCAAAATGACCTGAAATATGTACTATCATTATTGGAAATTCAGTACTTACTTGATCTAAATCGTGTTTGGTAGGAAAACGTTTTTCTTTTAAAACTGAATCATCAAAACCAGTTCCAAATATCCAACCTGTTAATGCTCTATTTTCAGGTGTATTCCATTTTTTTAATACTGAAATTAACATTTCTAAATCATCAACATTAGCATCTGGTGAAGCAAGTAATTGGGCTCCTATAGCTTGCCCTCCAAAATTTGCAAAATGGCAATGACCGTCTATGAAACCTGGTACTAATGTATTTCCTTTGAGATCTATCATATTATGACCCATACCAGCAATTTTCATTGCTTCACTACTAGAGCCTGTAAAAACTATTTTACCTTCCTTTTCTACTAGTGCTTCAACATAATTTGGTGACTCGCCAACCATAGTAAGAATATCACCATTGTAATAGACTGTAGCTTTATCTAATTTTTGGGAATCATTGCAAGAATAAATAATAGATATTCCTAAAATGAGAAGTAAAATATTTTTCATTTTTATGTTGTTTTTAATTGTTTTGTTTTGATTGGTTTACGATAAATTTAACAAATAAAAACTTAATTAAAATTTATAAGGATTAAGGAAAGTTTCTTTTTTTAGTTTAATCTCTTTTGAAACTACAAAATATAAAGTTTTGCAATGTTTTAAAAGGTGTTATATGGTCTTCTGTAAGGCATTCTATTTTTTTAAAACCATCTTTAAATTCGAGAGTTAATTCATTTTCATTATATTGTTTTATATCAAGTCCACTACATTTTTTAGGGCCATTTTTTGAAAAGGTTCCAATTGTAATGAATCCGTTCACAGATATTTTTGCAATCTTAATATATTTTTTTATTTGATCTGGTTTAGTTAGAAAATGAAAAGTTGCTCTATCGTGCCAAACATCATAAGTAGTATTAGGTTTAAATTCTAAAATATCACTTACAATCCAATTAACTTTTTTAGCTTTTTCTCCAAGTCGATTTTTAGTTTTTTCTATTGATTTAGAAGAAATATCAAGGACACTAATGTTTTCAAATCCTTCTTTTAATAAGTAGTCTACTAGTTTGCTTTCACCACCACCAATATCTATAATTTTTGCTGTTTTTTTTAATTGGAAAGAACGTATAAATTCAAGCGAGGTTTTAGGAATATCTTGCGTCCAACTTACTTGGTCTGGATTTTTAGTTTCATAAACTGTTTCCCAATGCTTTTTTTTGTCTAAACTCATTTTTAATATCGCTTTTATTTAAGGCTAACATTTATACATATGATTAATTATTTGATTAATTAAATTTCAAATAGAACTAATTGTGAATTATATAGGATTTCCAATATGTTTTTATTCTTTAATAGGTATCCAAATTTCTTCTTCAGAATTGGAGTCGTTATTTCTATACTTTTCACCTAAAATTTCAAAATGGGGTCTATTGTCAACTTTATATTTAGAATTTGGTAACCAATTAAAAAATATATATTCATAAATAGAAGTGTCTAAACTAGATCCTTTGTAATCAAAAACAGCATATAAACCAGATTCTAAAAGTAAGGTGTTTAATTCAGGTAATTTATTATCAAAGTTTACCACTTCTACAGTAGCCCATTTTGTAAACTCAGTTGTAGGATTAAAATTTGCATAATAATCTGTAGGATAGATTTGTAAAGAGATTTTGTCTTCTGAAACTCGATTCTTAATATCTTTTATTTTAGGTGCAAATTGAGCCCAAAGTAAACCTGTTTTATTGTTTACTAAACTCATTTTTGTAGCAATACCTACTAACTTTTTTTCTTGAAGATTTGTAATTCTAGGTTGTATCATTTTTTTATATCTATCGTAAAATTACAAAAATCAATTAGTACAATTTAATAAAATTAAAAACGTGCTGTTTTAAAAAAAAAAGCACGTTTTATAATTCAAATTTACTATACATTAAAGTGGTTAGAAAAATCCTCCACCACCATCTTTTTCTCTGTTGTCTCTATTTCTTCTGGCTTTAGCTCTATTTTTACCACCACCAAACCTGTAATTAAAGCCTAAGAAGGTAGTTCTGCTTTCCCATTGAAAGCGTCCATTTTGTACAAAAGGATTTGTAGAGTTAAACGCAAACTTCATACCCTGAAAGATATCATTAACTCTAAAATTAATGGTTCCTTTACCTTTTAAAACTGTCCAACTAGCACCTGCGTTTATCATCCACATATTTTCTACATCCCATTGAATGTCTTTTTGTGGTCCTCTATACATGGCAAATAATTGTAAACGTAAGTTTTTTGTTGCTGTAAAACTATTACTAATACGTGCATTAAAAACATCGTTTTGTACAGTTAATTGTGTTGGGTTTGCACCAGTGTTATTAATGTTTCCTAATTGTTCTTGGGAATAAAAATCCATACTAGAGTTTACTCTCCACCATTTATTCATTTTAAAATTTGCTGAAAACTCAATACCATAAGCATCTGTATCACTAAAGTTTGTAAATGATAATATTTGACCAAAATCTGGGTTTGCAGGATCTACGTTAGTAATTCTAGAAATAACATCGTCTATTTTTCTGTAAAATGTACCAAAGGTTAAGTTACCTCCTTTAATTTGACGTGTATAATTTAACTCGTAACTATTGGTAAACTGTGGTCTTAAGTCTGCATTACCAATAGAAATAATTAAAGGAGTACTCCATTCTCTAATAGGGTTTACTTGTTGAATACCTGGTCTATCAATTCTTCTACTATAGCTTAATTGCCATTGGTTTTTTTCTGATGGACTGTAGGTAAAGAAAGCTGAGGGATATATGTTAAATAAATCTTGATTTACGTTCTGAATGTCTCTTACAGAGTTTCTGTTTTCATCATTATATCTTCTAAATGTACCATCAATTAAAAAGTTTTCAAATCTTGCTCCTAATTGCATAGTAACTTTTCCAAAAGAGGTTCCGTAATTTGCATAGGCAGAGTAAATTCTTCTTTCAAAATCAAAATCAGAACTTCCTAAAACTTCTGTGCCATTTATAGTATTGTTTGTGTCAAACGTATAAATTTCTTGGTTCGTTAGATTAATATTATTGGTGTTGTCTCCTCTATATTCTAACCCTAATTCTAATTTTGTTTTGTCTGATAAAGGATTAGTATAGTCTAAATTCAGTTGTGCATTATTTCTATCATTATTAATGTTATTATAATAATTAAATACTCTATAATCAAAATCTGATGAAGTTTGTAGTAGGTTTAAATTATCTAATAAATTAGCTGCATCTGTATTAGAATACGTCGCTTCAAATTCTAAATTATGTCCTTTTTTAGCAAAATCAATTTTATAATTTAAGTTATATGTACCAGTAGGCGAGGTGTTATCTTGCGTATTTGGTGCATTAATTATAACATTATCACTATTATCTGTAATTATAGAACGACCACTTGCCAAACCATCGAACCAGTTTTGAGTAGTGTAAAGAGATAATGTATTTTTATCATTAATATAAATATCTGCACCAAGTTTTACTAAGTTAGATGTATTGTCATTTACAAAAATAAAATCTTGAAAGTTTACGCCAGGCCTTTCTACAAAACCATAATTGTAATTTTCTCCACTATTATGTCCATAGTTCAAGAAAAAATTGACTTTACCTGTTTTATAGTTCATGTTTGTAGATGCATTATAACGTACATAATGACCAGCAGTTATACCTGTATCAACAGAACCATTAAAGCCCATATTTGCATTTTTGTTTAGAATGATGTTAATAATTCCACTCATTCCATCAGGATTATATTTTGCTGAAGGATTGGTAATTAACTCTACGCTTTTAATAGAAGTAGAGGGTATTTGACGTAACAATTGTGCAGCAGGTATGTTGGTCGGTCTACCATCTACTAATACTCTTACATTTGCGTTACCTCTTAAGCTTATTTGTCCAGTTTGGCTATCTACACTTACAGATTGTACATTATTTAAAAGTTCTGAAGCTGTTGTACCAGCAGCAGTTAAATCTTTACCTACATTTATTACCTTTCTGTCTACTTTTTGAACTACAGAAGAGGTTTCTGCTCTTACTACAACTTCGTCTAATGAAGCACTAGATTCAGATAATGATATTGTACCAAGATTTATACTTTTATTATCATTTGTTACATTTATTTCTTTACTAAAAATCTCATATCCTATAAATTGAACTTCGACAACACTTTTTCCTTTTGGTAGATCTTTTATGCCAAAAAAACCTTCTTCATTAGTAATACCTCCTGTAATTATTTTTTTAGCAGCATCTCTTACTACAATATTTACATAAGGTAAAGGTTCTTTAGTTGTTTTGTCTATAACTTTCCCTGAGATAGAACCAGGTTTTGGAAGTGCAGATTTTGCTAGTTGCGCAAATGAATTTGCTGAAATTACAAGCATTACTAGTAGTAGTACTTTTCTCATTTTGGTTGATTTTTTGTTTTGATTGATGTATTATAGACGATACATAACTTATCTTTGTTACCATTCTTAACAGTGTTTAACGTATTATTAACAAATGAAAAATGTAACTTTAGTTTTAGGGGCTTCTTTAAATCCTAATAGATATTCAAATATTGCTATTAAAAGATTGAGAGATAAAAATGTTGCTGTAGCAGCTGTAGGTCTAAGAAAAGGTAATGTTTTAGATGTTGCTATATTAGACAAAAAACAGCCTTTAGAAAATATAGATACTGTTACTTTATACTTAAATCCTAAAAGACAAGAAGCGTATTACAATTACATTATAGATTTAAAACCTAGAAGAGTTATTTTTAATCCTGGTACAGAAAATATGGAGTTTGTTAAGCTGTTGAAAGAAAATAATATTGAGACAGAAATTGCTTGCACTTTGGTGCTATTATCTACCAACCAATATTAAAAGTAAAATTGGATTGGTTAGTTGGGAGTAAAATCTTCTTTTTCTAGCAGTAAAAATAGTAACCCAAATAATAAACCAACCCAATTTTTTTAAAGCTTGGTTACAACAAATATAATTTTAAGATAAAGTTTCTACAATACTCAATATGAGTATTTATATCAATTTCGGGTTATTTCTAAAATAGTTAATCAATTCAAAGGTAGAAGATAAATTAAATTTTCTGAGAATATTTCTTCTATGCGTGTCTACAGTATGCTTGCTAATATTTAGCGTTTTAGCTATTTCATCGCTTGTTTTTTTTGTAATTAATAAGCGTATCACATCTCTTTCTCTATTACTTACTGCATCTAAAATATTAGTATTAGAAATATTTTGATAGTACAATGTTTCATACTCATTATTATCGTTTAAATACTTAGCACTTGCACAAATATCCATTTCTATTGCTCCGTGTAAAACTGTATAATGTGCCAACCCAATAATTGGTTTATTAGCTTCATCAAATTGAAGAGGTGTTGTATTTTGAACCACATTTACATATACACCATCTGCATTTTTTATACGATAATTCCAAGTATAGCTCATTTTTTTGCGTTGCTCATCATTTAATTCAGTCATTGTAAACTGCATTAAATTTTGTAAACTCTTAATCCAAAGTTGAATATCATCTGGGTGAAATAAAGACCAAAAATACTCCATACCACCAGCTAACATCTTTTCTTTATCTAAACCTGTACAAGCTGTAAAGTTCTTGCTTATATATTCAAAACTTTGATGAACTGTGTTTGTTATACAGTAAAAAGTAGAGTTATATGGATAAAAATAATCTAGCTCAATTAATTTTTTAATATGCTCTTCGATTTCTACTGTAGGGTAGGTTTCAAAAATTTTATTGTAGATATTATTAATTTCCTCTTTTCTCATAATACTGTAAAAACTTTACCTGGTTCAGCTAAATGTGAGTTTGTAAAAACACTCTGTGCTTCTTCTTTAAATTCGCTAATATCTTTATATCTTCCAGAATAATGCCCTAAAATGAGTTGCTTTACATTAGCGTCTTTAGCAATAGTTGCAGCTTGTTTTGTTGTAGCGTGCATCGTTTTTTTTGCTAAATCTTTTCTATCGTCTAAAAAAGTTGCTTCATGGTATAGTAAATCTACATCTTTTAATAGAGGTACTATATTGGGTTTGTAGGCAGTATCACTACAAAAAGCAAAACGCAATGGTTTTTTTGGAGGTAAGGTTAGTTCTGAATTAGGTACAACTTCACCAGAAGGTAATACTATGTCTTTACCAGCTTTAATATTTAAATAATCTGCTCTATCAATTTCTGGATAGTTTTTAATATTATCTATATGAAGATTTTTAGGTTTTTCTTTCTCTATAAATAAATATCCATTCGTATAAATTCTATGTTTTAGAGGTATGGTTTTTACGGTTACTTTATCATCATCTAAGATAACTTCACTTTCTTTAGAGGATAGCTCATGAAATTGAATTGGAAATTTAGCATGCGATTGTGTGATTTTTAACTGCATTAAAGTCATTTTTTTAATGTCTTTGGGACCAAAAATATGCAGTTCACGTTCTCTACCTAATAAACCTAAAGTAGAGATTAATCCTATTAATCCAAAAAAATGATCTCCATGTAAATGAGATATAAAAATGTGATTTATTTTAGAAAAACCTACCTTATATTTTCTCATTTGACGTTGAGTACCTTCTCCACAATCGATTAAAAAATGATGATTATTAATTTCTAAATATTGTGATGTAGGGTAAGCTTTAGCACGTGGAGTAGCAGAATGACAGCCTAAAATAGTTAAACGTATACTCATTTAATAACAAAACGTTTAGAAATAATTCTTTTTTCGTTCTGTATGGAATAAATATAAATACCTGTACTTAAATCTCCTTTAGAAAAAGGAATACTATTAGTACCTGTTTTTGCCTTAAAAACTTCTTTGTGTATGGTTTTGCCAAGCACATTTTTTATAACAAAAAACACATTGGTATTTTTAGAGGCTTTAAAAGTTATTTTGGTGGTTGATGTAAATGGGTTAGGTGCAGCCGATAAATTATCAATAGATTTTTCTTGTGAAAAAACATTGATGGTAAAAACAAAAAATAAAAAAATAAGTATTTTTTTTATCATTCTTTTGGGGTTAAAATCCTAACTCTCTTTCTATGGCTTCCATTTCTAAGATGTCTTCTGCTTCAATAATTGTGGGTACAATATTAAAATCTTCAGGAAAATCTTCAATATTAGCCTTTGCATTTACAATAACAAATGACGTGCCATTGTTCTTTTTTTCTTGAGCTATATCCAAAAATAGTAAAAAATCTTCTTTTTTATAGTTAATAAAATTAGAAAGTTCAAGTATTAGATTTTCATTTTTAAAATTATCTACTTGTTTATCAAAGGATTTATAAAATTCTTGGATTGAATTTTCTTTTGTAGAAATAAGGGAATATGTTTCTTTTTTCTCTACAATCACAATATTATCTTTTAATTTGTTGTGCTAATAAATAAATTACAGCCATTCTTATAGCAACTCCGTTTTCTACTTGGTTTAAAATAATAGATTGGTTAGAATCTGCAACATCACTAGTAATTTCTACACCTCTGTTTATTGGTCCTGGGTGCATGATTACAATTTTTTTATCTAGGTTATCTAGTATCTCTTTATTTATACCAAAAAGCTGTGTATATTCTCTTGTAGATGGAAAGTATTTAATATCCATACGTTCATGCTGTACACGTAAAACGTTAGCAACATCACACCACTCAAGTGCTTTTTTAAGATTGGTTTCTACTGTAACTCCTAAACTAGAAATATACTTAGGTATAAGTGTAGTAGGACCACAAACTTTTACTTCTGCTCCTTGTAATTGTAGAGCAAAGATATTTGATAAGGCAACTCTTGAATGTAAAATATCACCTACAATCACCACTTTTTTTCCTTTTACAGAGCCTAGTTTTTCTCTTATAGAATAAGAGTCTAATAAAGCTTGTGTGGGATGTTCGTGAGTACCATCTCCAGCATTTATAATTTTTGCATTTACATGTTTAGACAAGAAAACACCTGCACCAACATTTCCATGACGCATAACAACAATATCTACTTTCATAGATAAAATATTGTTTACAGTATCTATAAGCGTTTCTCCTTTTTTAACAGAGGATTGGCTAGCAGAAAAGTTAATTACATCTGCAGAGAGTCTTTTTTCTGCAAGTTCAAAAGATAATTTTGTTCTTGTACTATTTTCAAAAAACAAGTTAGCAATAGTAATGTCTCGTAAAGAAGGAACCTTTTTAATAGGTCTATTAATAACCTCTTTAAAACCATCTGCTGTTTTAAATATGAGATCAATATCATTTTTATTTAGATATTTTATGCCTAGTAAATGTTCTACACTTAGTTGATCCATATTTATCGTTGTTCTATATAAACTGCGTCTTTTTTATTAGTTTCTTTCCAAGAAACTAATACTTTTTCTTGATTTATAGCATCTACTTGTCTGCCTCTATAATTCGGTTGTATAGGTAAATGTCTACTAAAACGTCTATCAATTAGTACTAAAAGTTCAATGTTTTTTGGTCTACCATAAGACTCTAAAGCAGTTAAAGCTGCTCTTACACTTCTACCAGAATATAAAACATCATCAATAATCACTACTTTTTTATCTTCTATTAAAAAGTCAATTTCTGTTGATTTGGCAGACAATGGTTCGTCTCTTCTTCTAAAATCATCTCTGTAAAAAGTAATGTCTAATAAACCGAATTCTAGGTTATTTATTTGGTATTCATTTTTTAATAAATCTACGAGTCTATTGGCTAAATAAGAACCCCTAGGTTGTAAACCTATCAATACAGAATTAGAAAAATCATTATGATTTTCGATTAACTGACAAGCTAATCTGTGTAAAATAATTTCAATATCTTTTGAGTTAAGAAGTGTTTTTTTGCTCATAAGAAACCTATCAAATTTTAGTTGATAGTTATTGAAAATCAAAATTAACGTAAATAAATGTATATGCAAAATTTATAGTAGCTAAATGCAATAATGATTTTGTTAATTAAATTGTTGAAAACAAAAACCTGATTTTAAAAAGAAAGCAAAGACTTATAGTACATTTAAAATAACAAATCTTATCTCTTAGCTATGTCTTTAGTGAAATTTGAAAAAATGCTCAAAACCAATAATATCTACTTTTTTGATTTGGTTGAGTTCGAAGAAATAATCATTCATTATTTAGATGTTGGTAAACATGCTTTAGCTAAAAAAGCGGTTAAGTTAGGTTTAGAACAACACCCACAATCAGTAGATTTAAAATTATTACAAGTAGAGCTATTTATTTTTGAAGATGATTTAGAAAAAGCAACTACGTTGTTAAAGGTAATTGAAAACTTAGAACCTAATAACGACGAAGTTTTCATTCAAAAAGCAACCATTTCATCAAAATCAGGTAATCACAAAGAGGCCATAGAAAATTTGAAGAAAGCATTACAGTTTACTAGTGATAAAGTAGATGTTTGGTCATTAATGGGTATGGAGTATCTTTATTTAGATGATTTTGAAAATGCTCGATTAAATTTTGCCAAGTGTATAGATGTAGATTTCGAAGATTATTCTGCACTTTATAATATTGTCTATTGTTTTGACATGGAAAAAGAGCACGAATCTGCTATTAAATATTTAAACAGTTACATAGATAGAAACCCTTACTGTGAAGTAGCTTGGCATCAACTAGGGAGACAGTATTTTATGTTAGATATGTTTAAAGAAGCTTTAACTGCTTTTGATTATGCTGTTTTAATTGACGAATCTTTTATAGGAGGATATTTAGAAAAAGCAAAAACTTTAGAAGAGTTAGGTAACTATAAAGAAGCTATAGAAAATTATTCTGTAACTCTTGAGTTAGATGACCCAACTGCTTTTGCTTTTGTTAGAATAGGGGAATGTTACCAAAAGTTGAATGATTTTGATAATGCTATTATTTTTTATAAAAAAGCAGTTCATGAAGATCCATTATTAGATAGAGGTTGGATTTTATTGACCAATCTTTACTATGATGTTAAAAATTATCAAAAAGCATCTTATTATATTTCAAAAGCTTTAAAGATAGATGAAGATAATTCTTTGTACTGGAGACGTTATTCAGAAATACAGATTAAACTAAACTTTTATGAAGAAGCAATTGAAGGATTTAGAAAATGTTTACAATTAAACGATCATGCTTTAGAAGTATATATTGCTTTAGTAGATGTTTTATGTTTTGTAGGTGAATTTAATGATGCTGTTGCAGTATTGTTTAAAGCTCAAAAAATTTACAAAGATTTTGCAGAAATTGAATATAGATTAGCAGGTTTGTTTTTTTTACTAAATAAAATAAAGTATGCTAAAAACCACTTAATTGCAGGTATGAAAATAGATTATGATTATCACATAATTCTATCAGAAATGTACCCTGTGGTATATGAAAACCAAGAAATACAAAAATTACTTTTAAACTTTAAAAAAGCATTAGAATAAAAAAAAACCTGAATTTTACTTCAGGTTTTTTTATTTTTTATTTTAAGGTTATCACCCCACAACCAACTCTGGCACCTGCAGCTCCTGAAGGTTGAGATTTAAAATCATCTGCACTTGCATGTACAATAATAGCATGGTTTAAAATGTTTTTATTTTCATCTTCACAACCAATACACCAGAAATCACTTTCTTTTTCTATAGTAGCTACTCCATTTTCATTAGCCTCTAAATTTCCAATATCCCCACTATGAAACTCGCCATGTTTCCATTTTCCATGATTGTCTTTAGTAGGATTCCAATGACCACCTGCAGATTTTCCATCATCTGAAGAACAATCTCCATTTTCGTGAATATGAATAGCATGTGTACCAGGTGTTAACCCATTTATTTTTGCTGACATCATTATTTTACCATCTTTCTCTGTAAATGTTACAGTTCCATTAACATTGCTACTACTTTTAGCAGTTATAGTAGCAATGGCTTGTTTCTGTTCTGTTTTACAAGATGTAAAAAACATTATACTTACAAATACAATACAAAGTGTTTTTAAAATTTTCATATACTTTTATTTTCTGTTAGGGTACCAATTTAATTGTACTACTTCAATATCATTGTTACCATTATTAATTAGTTCTTTAAATTTAGATACATCACTTAACCCATTAGTACCTCTGTAATGATAAGGATAAACTTGTTTTGGCTTAAATTCTAAAACTGCGCTTGCAGCACTCTCAACTGTCATTGTGTAAGGTAGATTCATACAAACAAAAGCTTTGTCTATGTTTTTTAGTTTTCTCATTTCAGGGATGTCTTCTGTATCTCCAGAAAAATAAATTCTTTCATTATCAATGGTAAAAACATATCCATTTCCTCTTCCTTTTGAGTGGAATTTAAGCGCCTCTTCTCTTAAATTGTACATAGGTATAGCTTCAACACTAAAATTATTTATTGTTTTAGATTCCCCATTATTTATAACAATAATTTCTTTTGCATTTATAGCTTGTAGTTGTTTTGCTACAGCATCTGGGGTAACAATAGTTGTGTTAGCTAAGTCAAGTTCATTAAGTGTTTTTTTATTCATATGATCTCCATGAATATCTGTAATAAAAATATAATTAGGAGTTTTAAAACCTTCAAAAGCTTTAGCACCACCTGTTGGGTCTATATAAATAACTGTTTCACCAAATTCTAAAACTGCTGTTGCATGTGAAATAGGAGTGATTTTTGTATCACTTATTTTTACTTCTGTTTTCTCAGAAATTAAGTTATTGTTTTTTTGTTCTTCAGCTTTCTTACAAGAAAAAATTGATGCTGAAATGACTAAAAAAGTTAGGATAGTTTTCATAGTAAATAGTTTGTTTCTCAAAGATATGAATATTAATATTTGAGGGTTGTTAAGGTTTCTTTAAAATCTATTATCTTCGTTTTTAAAATAAGATATGAGCAGAAAAATTAAAGATTATATTATTATTGGTTTTAAAGGAATGGCTATGGGTGCTGCAGATGTTGTGCCTGGTGTTTCTGGAGGCACTATTGCCTTTATTTCTGGTATTTATGAAGAATTATTAGGTTCTATAAGTAATGTAAATCTTAAGCTTTTAAAAACTTTTAAAAAAGAAGGCTTAAAAGCAGCTTGGAAACAAGTAAATGGTAACTTTTTACTTTCTCTCTTTTTAGGAATATTTATTAGTGTTGTAACTTTAGCAAAAGCTATAAAATATTTATTAGAAAATGAACCTATACTTTTATGGTCTTTCTTTTTTGGTTTGGTTTTAGCAAGTATAATTTATGTTGCAAAACAAATTACAAAATGGAATTTTATTAGTGTTTTACTTTTACTTTTATCTTCTTTTCTTGCTTATTATGTAACTACCTTAAACCCTTTGGTAAATGAAAATTCTTCTTTATTATTTTTGTTTTTGGCTGGTGCTATTGCAATTTGTGCAATGATATTACCTGGTATTTCAGGGGCATTTATTTTAGTTTTGTTAGGTGCTTATAAAACCATTTTAACAGCAGTAGATGATAGAGATTTAAAAACAATAGCTACTGTTGGTTTAGGTGCAATTGTAGGTTTATTAAGTTTTTCTAAAATTTTAAAATGGTTATTTTCTAATTATAAAAATTATACACTTGCTGCATTAACAGGGTTTATTATTGGTTCTTTAAATAAGATTTGGCCATGGAAAGAAACCTTAACCTGGCGCACAAATTCTCATGGTATAAAAGTACCTTTTAATCAAGTTAGTGTTTCACCATTTTCTTTTGAAGGAGACCCTCAGATTCCTTTTGCAGTTTTACTTGCATTAATTGGTTTTTTATTAATTTTATTGATGGAAAAGTTAGCTGTTAAAAAACAATAAATGCAAAAAGACAGAAGTTTTTTAGATAAAATTTATCTTTTTTTAAAAGGTATTGCAATGGGAGCTGCTAACAAAGTTCCTGGTGTTTCTGGAGGAACTGTGTCTTATGTTTTTGATTTTTATGAAGAGTTAATTTATTCTTTTAGAAGAATAAACATAGATGCTTTTAAATTACTATTTACAGGTAAATTTAAAAGTTTTTATAAATATACCAATGGGCAGTTTTTAACCTTGGTTATGGGAGGTAGCATCTTTAGCTACTTTAGTGTTTCTTTAATTCTTGATTATTTTTTAAAGCACTATGAACTTTATGTTTGGAGCTGTTTTTTTGGGATGATAATTGGCTCTATCTATTACATAGGTAAAGATTTTGGAAAATGGTCTAGAGTAAGTTTTGTGTTTTTGTTAATTGGCATTTCTTTAGGTTTAGCCATTAGTTTTTTAAAACCAGCCACAGAAAATGATAATCTTTGGTTTGTGTTTTTTTGTGGAATTATTGGTGTATCTGGTATGACTTTACCTGGCTTATCTGGCTCTTTTATATTAATTCTATTAGGTAATTATGTGTTATTATTGGTAGATTCTGTTAATGTATTTTTTAATATCATTACAAATGTATTAACAGGTGATTTTGAAGTGCTTTCAGATCCTATTAAAATTAGATATTTAAAAATCATTTCTGTTTTTACAGCAGGCTCTGCTTTTGGTTTAGTAACAATTTCTCATGTTTTAGGGTATGTGCTAAGTAAATGGAATAAATTAGTAAATGCTATAATTATTGGATTTATAGCAGGTTCTTTAGGTATTGTTTGGCCTTGGAAAAAAACGATTTATGTAAAAAAAGATAATATTTTTCAAACAGATATAGCTGGCAATAAAATTGTAGAAAATTACGAACGATATCTGCCAGAATTTTATAGTGTCGAAACTTTTACAGCTATCTTTTTTATCTTTTTGGGGGTTGGGTTAGTATTGGCTTTAGATTATTATGACAAAAAATACAGAAATTAAATTATTTGGACTTTTAGGGAAAAATATATCCTATTCTTTTTCTAGAGGTTATTTTAAAGACAAGTTTAAACAATTAGGTTTAGATAACTTTAAATACTTAAATTTTGATTTAAAAGAAATTAAAGATTTTAAAGACGTTTTAGAAAACAATCCAAATATTAAAGGCTTAAATATTACAATTCCATATAAAGAAGAAATTTTTCCATTCTTAGATAAAATAGATGCAACAGCAAAAAAAATAGGTGCAGTTAATACTATTAAATTTACAAAGAGAGGTAATTTAAAAGGATTTAACACAGACGCTTTTGGTTTCGAAAATTCATTATTGCCTTTACTAAAATCAAATCATAAAAAAGCACTAATATTGGGTACAGGAGGTGCATCTAAGGCAATTGCTTTTGTTTTAAAAAAGAATAATATAAAATTTAAGTTTGTTTCAAGAAATCCAACTAAGAAAAAAGAAATTTCTTATTCAGATATCAATAAAGAACTTCTATTAGAAACGCATCTTATTATAAATTGTACTCCTTTAGGAACTTCACCAAATGTAGAGCTTTGCCCAGAATTACCTTATCAATATCTTTCTAAAAATCATTTACTTTATGATTTAATTTATAATCCAGAAGTCACTACTTTTTTATCTAAAGGAAAAGAAAAAGGGGCTACAATAAAAAACGGATTAGAAATGTTGCAACTTCAAGCAGAAGAATCCTGGAGAATATGGAATTCTTAATTCGATAATAAATATTACTTATAAATAACTATTGCTATTTATGTAAGTTGTTGTTATTTTTGATGACTATATAATTATAGTATTATATAAAGACCTTTAAACATTGTAGATATGTTAGAAAATGATGACAATAAAGCTGTCAATAAAGAAGAAGAAGCTTTAGAAACAAACAACAATCAAGAAGTAAATGAACAAGTAGATGCAACTGAAGCAATAGATGAGATTGAAAAATCTGTTGCTGAAGAAGCAGAAAAAGAAGATGAAAAAGAGGACGATTCATTACCTCAGATTGACTACAGTAAACTATCTCTTGAAGAGTTAGTAGATGCATTAAAAAAGTTACTTAATGATAATGCAGCTCATAAAATTAAGTCTCAAGTAGAAAAAATAAGAAGTAGTTTTAATAAAAAATTCGGAAAACTTTTAGCAGAGAAAAAAGCTCAGTTTTTAGAAGCTGGAGGTAATACAATTGATTTTAAATTTAATAGTCCTGTTAAAGAAGAATATAATAAATTACTATCTGAATATAAAAGAACTAGAGACGCTTACTATAGTGAACTAGAGAATCGTTTAAACGAAAATTTAGAAAAAAGGTTATTAGTTATAGAGCGATTAAAAGCTTTAATTGATGAAGCAGATCCTAAAACTATGTATACCGTTTTTAAAGAAATTCAAGATTCTTGGAGACAAATTGGGCCAGTTCCAAAAACCAGATACAATGATACTTGGAAAACATATCACTTTCATGTAGAGAGATTTTATGACCTATTACATTTAAGTAAAGACTACAGAGACTTAGATTTTAAAAATAATTTAGAAGAAAAGTTAAAAATTATAGCAGAAGCAGAAGCTTTAACTTTAGAAAAAGATGTAAACTATGCAGCAAAAAAATTGCAAGATTTACATAAAGCTTGGAAAGAAGATATTGGACCTGTAGCTTCTGAAATGCGAGAAGAAATTTGGAAAAAGTTTAGCAACGCTACAAAAAAAATACATGATAGAAGGCATGAGCATTACAAAGAAATGCGCTCTAAGGTTCAAGAAATTATAGAGAAAAAATTAGAAGTAATTCAAGAATTAAATAATTACGATTTCTCTAAGAATGATTCTCATAACGATTGGCAAAAAAGTATTAAAGAAATAGAAAAATTAAGGCAAAAGTATTTTGATGCTGGTAAGTTGCCTTATGCAAAAAGTGAAGAAGTTTGGCAAAAGTTTAAAGCAGCAACAAAACGCTTTAATGCAGCAAAAAATGCTTTTTACAAGCAAGAAAAAAGTGGTCAGCAAGATAACTTAAAAAAGAAATTAGCCTTAATTAAAATAGCTGAATCTTTTAAAGATAGTGAAGATTGGGAAGAAGCAACAAATACCATGAAGAAAATTCAATCTGATTGGAAAAAAATTGGGCACGTACCACGTAAATTCTCAGACGATATTTGGAAAAAATTTAAAGCAGCTTGTAATCATTATTTTGATAGGTATCATCAACAAAAAAATGCAATTAGTAAAGAACAGCAAGCTATTGTAGATGCTAAAAAAGAGTTTTTAGAGAAATTAAAAGAAACTAAAAAGGCTACTAAAGATTCTTTAACAAAAGCAATTAATGATTGGAATGATTTAGGTAGATTACCTAGAAAATTTAGGCACTTAGATGGTAAATTTAATAAACAATTAGATTTACTTTTAGATAAATTATCTGTTGACAAAACAGAGTTTACAATGCTTAAATTTACTAATACAATAGATGGACTTGCAGATGATAATGAATCAAGAAAATTAGAATCTGAAGAAATCTTTATTAGAAAGAAGATCGATGAAATTAAAAGAGAAATTCAACAATTAGAAAATAATTTAGGATTTTTCCAAAATGCAGACGAAAAGAACCCTTTAGTTGTTAATGTAAAAAATCAAGTGAAAGATTTTAAAGAAAACTTAGACGTTTGGAAACAAAAACTAAGCTACATTAAAAAGAAAGATTATTAAATAAAAAATGCCAAACTTAATGTTTGGCATTTTTTTTATTTATAATTCTATTAAGAGAAAATCTTATCTATTTTTTCTTTTTCTTCTTCTGCTAAAGCAGCATCTACAAGAATTCTTCCACTATATTCGTCTATAGTAATTTTCTTTCTATTAGCAATTTCTAATTGAACTTGAGGTGGTATAGTAAAATAAGAACCTCCAGAAGCACCTCTTTCTATAGCTACAACTGCTAAACCGTTTTTTACTTTTTTACGAATTCTTGAATAAGCAGAAAATAAATGCTCATCTAAAGACTTAGAAAACTCTTCAGATTTTTCTAAAAGTAACTTTTCTTCTTTTTCAGTTTCTTTTAAAATAGCATCTAATTCAGCTTTTTTATGACCTAAATGCTTTTCTTGTTTTTCTAATCTTTCTTTAGTAGCAACAATTACTTCATTTTTCTGAGCAATTTTTGCTTTAAATTCATTTATTCTTTTTTCAGCTAATTGAATTTCTAAATCTTGGTATTCGATTTCTTTAGATAAAGAATCAAACTCTCTATTATTACGAACCTTCTTTTGTTGCTCATCATACTTCTTCATTAACCCTTTAGATTCTTCAATTGCTAACTTTTTGTTATTAATATCTGTTTCTAAATTGGCAACATCTTCGTTTAGATTAGAAATTCTTTTTTGTAAACCAGCTACTTCATCTTCTAAGTCTTCTACTTCTAAAGGAAGTTCCCCTCTTACATTTCTAATTTCATCTATTCTAGAGTCAATTAATTGTAAGTCATATAAAGCTCTTAATTTTTCTTCAACCGAAACTTCTTTCTTCTTTGCCATGTTTATATATAATAAATTGGATTTGTACTTTTTTCTGATAAAACGATTGCAAAATTACTAAATTTTTTTGTAAGATAATCAACTAAAAGTCTTTTTGTAAACTGCTCACTCTCATAATGTCCAATATCTGCCAAAAGAATTTTATTTTCTGCTTTAAAAAAGTCATGATATTTAAAATCAGCACTTACATAAGCATCTGCTTTTTCTTTAATTGCATTAGAAATTGCAAAGCTACCTGAACCACCTAATACAGCTACTCTATGTATTTTTTTATGCAATAAATTAGAATAGCGAACACAGTCAGTTTGCATTGTTTTTTTTAAATAATCTAAAAAGTCTTTTTCTTCTAAAGGTTTTTCTAATTCACCAATCATTCCCATACCAATATTTTGATGCACATTTTCTGTAGTCGTAATTTCATAAGCTACTTCTTCATAAGGATGATTTTCAAATAAGGCTTCTAGAATTGCAGCTTCATTTTTTTGCTCAAAAGTGATTGCTAATTGAATTTCTTCTTCTTTTTGTAATTCCCCTTTTTTACCTAATACAGGGTTAGAATTTTCATTCCCTTTAAATGTACCTTCTCCAATATTAGTAAAAGAGCAATGATCATAATTACCAATATTTCCTGCTTTTGCTTCAAATAGAGCTTGCCTTACTTTTTCTAAGTAATCTTTTGGTATATAGGTTGTTAGTTTTTTTACTATTCCTTTTTTTGGTATTAAAACCTTGGTGTTTTGTAATCCTAAAACTTCACAAATTTTTGCAGAAACTCCTTTGTTAGAATTGTCTAAAGCTGTGTGAGTTGCATAAATAGCAATATCATTTTTTATTGCTTTTAAAACAGCTTTTTCTACATATGAATTACCATTTAACTTCTTTAATCCACTAAAAATTATAGGATGAAAGCTTATAATTAAATTGCAATTTTTTGCAATAGCTTCATCTACAGTTTCTTCTAAAGTATCTAAAGTAACTAATACGCCTTTAACTTTTGTTTGGTAGTTACCAACTAATAAACCTACATTATCAAAGTCTTCTGCATAAGCTAGAGGTGCTAATTCTTCGATATAATTTGTTACGTCTTTAATTTTCATTTTATGAATTTAACAAAATCAAAGTTAACATTTTTAATGTATTTTTACCTTAATGAAATATCTAAGGTTTTTATTATTTCCGTTTTCATTTATTTATTATTTGATTACCTCAATACGTAACTTTTTGTATGATAATCAAATTTTAAAATCATATTCATTTTCTATACCTATTATTACTGTTGGAAATTTAAGTGTTGGAGGAACAGGAAAAACACCGCAAATTGAATATTTAATAGCATTGTTAAAAGATAGTTATAAAACAGCTGTATTAAGTAGAGGTTACAAGCGAAAATCAAGTGGTTTTTTATTGATTAATAAAGATAATACTTATGTAGATTCTGGTGATGAACCTATGCAATACTTTAAAAAGTTTAGTAATATTTCTGTGGCTGTTGATGAAAAAAGAGCCAGAGGAATACAGAATTTACTACGTTTAAAAGAGACTGATGTAGTTCTTTTAGATGACGCATTTCAACATAGAAAAGTAAAAGGAAGTTATGCTATACTCCTTACTAAGTATAATGATTTATTTATAAAGGATTTTATTTTACCAGTTGGAAATTTAAGAGAAAGTAGGAGAGGGGCACAAAGAGCTAATGCTATTGTTGTCACTAAATGCCCAGAAAATTTACCATTAAAAGAACAAGAAGCTATAAGTAAGTTATTTAGCACCTATAATGCAGCTGTTTTCTTTTCTAAAATTTCATATGCTTCAAGTATAAGAGGGATAAATAAAATAGCAATTAATGAGTTATCTAATTATAAAGTATTATTAATTACTGGTATTGCTAACCCAACATCATTATTAAGTTTTTTAAAGAGTAATAATGTTGATTTTGATCATTTAGAATATCCAGATCACCACAATTTTATAGAAAAAGATATCTTAAAAATTAAAAAAAGATATCAAGAAATTGCAACAAAGAATAAGTTGATTTTAACAACAGAAAAAGATTTTGTAAGGTTAGAATTTAAACTTAATAATCTTTATTATTTACCTATTAAAACAGCTTTTTTAGAAGAGAAACAGCAAATAAATTTTGATGATTTAATTCTATCTCACATAAAAAATTATAAATAAAAATACCAGAAATTTTAAAGAGATTAAAAAAATCTTTTAATAATGGTATATTTTTTGATATTTTTGAAACAACTTAAAACCCCCACTTATGAAAAAAACAATAATTAAAGGCACCTGGCTTTTTACTTTAATTGCTACACTAAACGCACAAGAAGTGCGAAAGGATTCTGTTCTAGACAGCTTACACATTAAAAGTAAAAAATTAGAATTAGTAGATTCTATAAAACTGAATTGGATTTCTACTTACGATGAGGCTTTAGAAATTTCTAAAAAAGAAAAAAAACCAGTTTTGATTTATTTTACAGGTTCTGATTGGTGTGGACCTTGTAAAGTTTTAGATGAAAAATTGTTTCACACAGAAAAATTTAAAAATTTATCTGACAAAGAATTAGTATTGTTAGAGGTAGACATACCTAGAAGACAAGATTTATTATCAGATGAAAAAATTAGTGAAAACCTGTATTTACAAAAGAAATATAAAGTTAATTCTTTTCCAACTTTATTATTTGTGAATCACAGAGGAAAAAAAGTTTCTGAAAAACGTGGTTATGTATTAACAGAATATTACTATCCATATATTCAATCTGTTATTTATAATTATTAAATAAAAAAAAGAGCAATTTTAAAATTGCTCTTTTTTTTATTATATTTTGAAAGTTATCTTTGATTCACAACTCTAAAAGTAGTTCTTCTGTTTACAGCATGTTCAGCTTCAGAACACACAACACCATCAGAACATTTGTTTAATAATCTACTTTCTCCAAAACCTTTAGCATATAATTGTGTTGGATTAATACCTTTAGATATTAAATAATCTGTAACTGCTTTTGCTCTTCTATCAGATAATTCTTGATTATCTCTTTTAGTACCTCTCATATCTGTGTGAGATTCAATAAATACAGCAACTCCGTCTTTTAAAATTGGTAATAATCTTGCATCAATTATTTGCTTTGCTCCATCATTTAAAGTAGCACTAGCAAAATCCCAATTAATTGGTAATGGTGTGTTTTCTATTAAAGAACAATCTACTGCTTTCCAAGAAGATAAACCTCCTTTTTTAACTAATACTTGTTTAGTTACAGATCTATACACAGCAGGTACAACTACTTCTTCTGTTCTTGCATCACTTACTAAAACAGTTTTTGTAATTGTTAGATATTCAGGTGGAGTTTGCACTGTAGTAGTTGTAGCTTTTTTTACCATTACTTTTCTAGTGTAAGTCTTTCTAACACCGGGTACAGGAATTTTTACAACTCTAGCATCGCTTGCTAATTTTTCTACTGGCATAGTTTTAAACTCAGCAGGTACTGGTTTATAACACCAATATCTACAATCATCAGGATTTGTAGATTCACAATCTGGTAATTTTTCACTCATTTCCCAGCTTGCAGTAGCAGCTCTTGTTTCTACTGTTTCAAAACCTTGCAAAAATTTAGCTTCTTCAATCTCTATTTTTGTTCCATCTTCTCTTTCGTAATAAGTAACTTCTTGAGTACCCCAAACAGCAGGAATAATTCTTATTTCTTCTCCAGCTTCTTTAATTAAAACTTTTTCTTGTATGGTTTTATATTCTGCAGGATAAGCAACTATTTTTCTGTATTCAGGTGAAACTGCCACTTGTACAGATTCGTTTTTATAAACATCTGGTGTTTTACAACGAACATAACACTTCCCAGGTTCAGGATTTTCTGGTAAATCTTGACCAAAACTTACTGATGCTGTTAATGTTATTAATAAAAAGAATAATTTTTTTTTCATGGCTTTAGACATAAAGTAATATCTATATTTAATATATATAATAAGATTCAAAAGTAATAAAAACATTTAAAAATTTCTGCTAAATAGCGATAAATTATAGCTTATTATAGAATAAACTCTTAATAATACCATCTGATAGACCAATTTTAGGAACGTATATTTTTCTAGCCCCACTCCATTTCATTGCAGATAAGTAAATTTTTGTAGCGGGAATAATAACGTCAGCTCTATCTGGATTAAGGCTTAGCTCAGAAATTCTGTCTTGATAGCTCATTTTTTTCAAGAATTGATATTGAGCATTTAAGTAGATGTAAGAAATAGGTTTACCCTCAGTTCTACCAGACATTTTAAAAAGTTTATTTATGTTACCACCAGAACCAATAAGAGATAATCTTTTTAAATCTTTGGTATTTTTTTTAATCCACTTTTCTACGTTAGCAAAAATAATTTTGTTTTCTGATTTTTTATTATTTAGTAACCTAACTGTACCCATTTTAAAAGATTTAGAGGTTATAATTTTACCTCCAGAAAAAATGGTAAACTCTGTACTACCACCACCAACATCTACATATAAGTAAGAATTGTCTCCCTCTATTAGAGTGTTTAAATCTGTAAAAGATATAATTGCTGCTTCTTCTTTACCACCAATGATATCTATATCTACACCAGTTTCTTCTTTTATTTTTGCAATAACTTCTTTACCATTTTTAGATTCTCTCATAGCAGAAGTTGCACAAGCTTTATATTTTTCTACATGATGAACTTTCATCAATAATTTAAATGCTTGCATTGCATCAATCATTCTTGTTACGTTTTCATCAGAAATAATACCAGATACAAAAGCGTCTGCACCTAATCTAATTGGTACACGAACTAAAGATGATTTTTTAAATTGAGGTTCTGCATTTTCTCTAACAATAACATTAGAAACCAATAATCTAATTGCGTTAGAACCAATATCAATTGCACCGTATTTTTTAATTTCTAACACCTTAAATTATTTGTGGTTTTTAGGAAATTCAACCATAAATGTTTTTCCTTTTTTAATATTTTTCCAGTGTTTTTCATCAAACTTAAGACCAACTATACCACATGTGGTAACATGTGCAATTGGCTTATTACCAAACTTATTTACAAAAGTATTAATACCATGATCATGACTAAAAACCATAGCTGAATTAAAGCCATCATCTAAAGCAAGAACTGTTTTTACTAAATAACCATCACTAAAACTGTATAACTGCTTGTTAATTTGAAGATTTGCTAAAGGATAACCTAAGTTTTCACAAAAAATAACAGCAGTATGCAATGCTCTATTTGCACTACTAGATAACAGTAAATCTGGTCTTTGTATATTCTTAGATAAAAATTTAGACATTAAATGGGCATCATTAATTCCTCTTTTTTTAAGAGGCCTGTCTATATCATCTATACCTGAATATTCCCAAGAAGATTTTGCGTGGCGAACAATATATAAGGTTTTCATTTTAAGTTTGATGTTAGTTTTGTAAATATAAAATTTATGGAGCTAATCTTTCTAATTTCCAAGAAAAATCTTCTTGTAATGTATATCTTATTCTATCATGAAGTCTATTGGGTCTACCTTGCCAAAACTCTATAGATATAGGTTTTACAAGATATCCTCCCCAATGTTTTGGTCTAGGTATTTCTTTATTCTGAAACTTATTTTCGTATAATTTTAAGTTTTCTTCTAACTCTTTTCTAGAGTTTACTGTATTACTTTGATTAGAAGCCCAAGCACCTAGTTTACTTCCATCTGGTCTTGATTCAAAATAACCATCAGATAAATTTTCAGATAATTTTTCTGCTTGTCCTTTAATTATAATTTGTTGCTCTAGTGCAGGCCAAAAGAACGAGATACATAATTGATTGTTATTTGCTATTGCTTTTCCTTTTTCAGATTCATAATTGGTGTAAAAGATAAAGCCTTCCCAAGTATATTTTTTTAGCAAAACTACTCTGCTTTTTGGAAAGCCATCTAAACCTATTGTAGAAACAGTCATTGCATTTGTTTCTTCTACAGTATCTGATTCATCAGCATTTATAAACCACTTTTGAAATAACTCCATTGGGTTTTCTGGACAATTGCTTTCTAATAATTCTTCTTTTTCGTAAGATTTTCTGTAGTTACTTAGATCTTTAGCCATATCAAAATTTATATTGTAAAAATACAAATGTTTTAGATATGAATATACAAAAAAAAAGAGCTGATTTCTCAGCTCTCTTTGCACAATAGTTCTAAATTAATACCCCTAAAAATTATTTAAACTATTGATTTATTATTATACTTTTTCTTTATCTTCTAAAAAGAATTTTAGAGGTTCCGTAATTACTTTCTTTACTAGCTACTTTAAGTAAGTACATACCAGTTTTTAATGAGTTAAAGCTAAATGATAATTCATTTTTACCAGTGGTTAACTCATTTGTTCCTTTATAGATTACTTTACCTGTCATGTCTGTTAAAGTAACTTCTGCTTGTGTATCTGTTTTACTAAATAATAACAAGTTTACATTTCCTTTTGATGGGTTTGGATAAGCTACAAACTCATTTTCAAACTTCTCTACTTTGTTTACAATCTCGCTTTCTACAGCAATCTTTGTAAATTTAACATCAGAGATTTCTAAATCTAACTCTGTAGTGTTTGCTTCTACTGGTAAGAATGTAAATGTAATTGTTGTTAAGTCATAAGCAGTAATTGGTTCTTGATTTCCAACAGATGTAAAGGCTTCAAAAGGAACATAGTATGTTTGCTCTTCTTCTGATAAATCTACCATAATTCTGTATTGCTCTTTCCAATCTTGAATTGATGATTTGATTAACCCTAATTCCATTACTCCACTTCCTTTAGCAGTAAATGCTAAATACTTGTATTCTGTATAATCAGCAGATAAAGTACCTGGTAGTAAAGATTTGTAAATTGTTAAGTAATCGTATTCACTTTTCGCTTTTATTTCAACATTTCTGTTAATAGCATGCTCATCATCTTTATACTCTCTATTAAAATCATTCCATACAAAGTAATTCTGAATAGAAGTAAATTTGCTATCAAAGTCTAAGCCCCAGTT
>NZ_CANMBY010000002.1 GCF_947496195.1 uncultured Polaribacter sp.
AGACATGACAGGTAAAGTAATCTATAAAGGAACAAATGAGTTAACCACTGGTAAAAATGAATTATCATTTAGCTTTACCTCATTAAAAACTGGTATGTATTTACTTAAAGTAGCTAGTAAACAGAGTAATTATGGTACTTCTAAGTTAATTATAAGAAAGTAATATTAAAAAAAATATAGAAAACAGATATATTTCATATATTTAAAATAATATAATAAAGAAATCAGTAGTTTAAATAATTTTTAGGGGTATTAATTTAAAACTACTGTACATGGAGAGCTGAGAAATCAGCTCTTTTTTTGTTTAATTAAAAAACCCAAAGATATTCTCTTTGGGTTTTTTAATTAACTTTTATTGGTATATTAGAATCTATATTGGAAACCACCATAGATGCCAAATGGATGACCAGGTCTTAATCCTGCAGGTACTCTTGAAGCTGCATAAGTAACATCGAATAAATTAATTACGTTAGCTGTTAAACCAAATTTTTCATTAATAAAATACTTAGCAGATGCATCTATAATAAAGTTAGATGCTACCAACTCATTTATAGGTATTGTTCCAGAACCAGCCATTGTTCTAAACGCTCCATTATAACGTGCATTTAAGTTTACTTCATATTTTTTGTGCTCAATAGAAAAGCTTGTATTAAATTGATGTTTTGGGATGTATGGTAATTCATCCCCAACAGCAACAGTTCCCCAAATACTATTAGAGCTCCCAAAACTATTTTCAAATTCTGTATTTGTATAAGTATAGCCAAAAGTTATAGGCAAAGACACCTTACTGTTTGCATTAGAAAAATTATAATTTAATAATAACTCTAAACCATTTACAATCACTTCACCAGCATTAAACTGATCAAGTGAACCAGTACCTCCAGTTGCAGCTAAATCGCTTCCTAAAAGGTTTGAATAGTCGTTATAGAAACCAACAATTTCTCCATTTAATTTACCTGCTCTAAAACGTGTTCCTAATTCATAGTTTATACTTTCTTCTGGTTGTTCTCCAACTTGATTTCCTGGAGGCGAAAATCCTTTATGTATACCTCCAAATAATGAAAAATCATTGTTAAATTGATAATTAGCACCCATTCCAGGAATAAATACATCAACAGAATTTTCTCTTGTGGCTAAATTAACTCCACTTCTTGTAGTATCGTTTTTTCCATAATCAACTCTTTCTAAAGTTATGTTTTCATAACGTACTCCAGGAGTAAAGGTCCAGTTTTTGTATTTTAATTTATAAGTAATGTAGGATGCAAATGCGTTTGCACTACTTATTCTGTTTGCATCTGTTCCAGGAGTTCCAGCCGTAGTTAAATTTAAAATTCCAGCATTAGAAATACCATATCTATCTACCCATTGAAATCTATCTTCTTCATCATAATGATAACGTAATCCAACTTCGATATCATGAAATGCATTCTCTGTATACCAATGATAGTCTAATTTAGTTTGTAATCCTTGTGAATAGTATTTTCTATTATTAGCTTTTAAAGCAATTGCATCTGGTGCAGAATTTACAGTACCATTTACCACATTATAGTAATCTGAAAAAGTTGTAGGGTCTTCTAAAATATCTGATAAACTTTCTGTATTTCCATTTATCGTAACATCATTTAATTTGTACCAGTTTCTTGCAAAATTGTTTCTATAGGCCTGTGTAGTTAATCTTATATTCTCTTTAAAATCAATAGTATATGTTATTAAATATTGAGAATGATCTGTTGTCATTTTATCATTATTCGAAGAAGGATATCTGTAGAAAGGGTTTGTATCAAAATCATTTTGACTTAAACCCAAATATGTCTCATTACCAACTTCATCACTATACTGAAATTTAAATTCTAAACGTTGTTTAATACTTGCATTAGGAAATAATTTAGCACTAATTTTAGCTACGATATCATTTTTATTGAAGCCTGTGTTTTTTCCACTAGGTAAATGTTTAAATCCATCAGAACCGTAATTTAAATATTCTAGTACATAACCAATATTTCCAGAAGTACCACCAATTTTTGCATGCAATTGATTGGTGTTAAAACTTCCATAACTAGCTCTAACACTTCCACTAAATTTAGTAGGAATTTGTGCAGAAATCATATTAATAGCACCACCAGTTGTAAAAGGTCCATATTGTACTTGGCTACTTCCTTTTAAAACTTCTACAGCTTCCATTCTAGCTATTGTTGGAAAATAGTATGCTGAAGAAGAACTATATGGAGCAGGAGCAGCTAAAATTCCATCTTCCATAATTGTAATCTTAGCACTTCTTTGTGGAGAAGTACCTCTTAAACTAATATTAGGTCTTAATCCAAAGCCATCTTCTTCATAAAGAGTAACTCCTGGTATAGATTTTAAAACTCTATTTACATCTGTAAAATTAAATTTTTGTAATTCTTTCGTTGACAAATAAAAAGCAGAACCAGTTCTGTTTTTAGCAACATATTTGTTACCTAATATTTTGTTTGTAGAAATTATTATTTCGTCTAATTTTTGAATAGAATCTAACGAATTTTTCTTTTTCTTGTTTTCTTGTGATGATAAACTTATTGTAAATAAGGTAGTTAACAATAATATTGATCTCTTCATTTTATTTAGATTAATTTTAAATAGTATGTTTTTCGGGTGCAAATATAAAGCCTAAAATAGATTTGACAAAGTTTATTTAGAATAAATAAAAATAAAAACTCTTAACAGATTCATTCTGAATAAGATGGAATATCGATTTTTTATTGTTAATCAAATTTCGAATTTAAAATGAATCTAAATAATCGATTTTTTTTTAGATATTTTTAAATTTCTTAGTTAGTTTGTAATTTTATAAAAAAACACAGTATGTTCAATTCTATTAATTTACAAGTAGTTTTAGAGAAGCAAAGAGATAGAAAGTTTACAGAACAAAATGTATTAAATTTCTATCAAAAAATTTTTTTAGAAGTAGACAAACAAAGAGAATCTACTTTAAATGAATTAAAAAATACATCTAAAAATACTCATAATAATTTTGATATCAATAAGATTGAAACAAATGCTATATTTCATATTTCTGATATAAAAAAGTTATGTGCAGATTACAGGCTTAGGTTTTTAGACACAGTTTTTTTTAAAGATGAATATCCAGAAGAAGCTATAACTAAAATTCATGAATTAGAAAACTTGCACAATACTACTTTAAGTGGTTTTAAAATTGTTGCTCCAATTGATGTTTTTAAATTAAGAAAAGCAGATGATCCTTTATTATTTGCACCAATGGGTAATGGTTATTATTATTTAATACATAAATGGGGTAATGATGTAAACCCTTTTAGAAAATTAAGATACTGGTCTGTTAAAAATATAGAAAACTTATTAATCTCGATCACACTTTTTAGTATTATTTGTACTGCTTTAACATATCCATTTTTTATTAAAAGAGAACCAGATTTTGGTTATTTGTTAATGTTATTTATGTTTTTCTTCAAAGGTGTAGTAGGTTGTTTTTTCATATTTTTTGGTGGTTCAGGAAAGAATTTTAGTGAATATTCTTGGCAAAGCCAATATGATAAAATTAGATAACAATAATTTAAAGTCTATCAACATATTAAATCAATTATATGTTGTAAATTTGTTCGCAATTAAATTTTAATTGCGATGCTTTCACACGAAAACAAAATATTAGGAGAGGGTTTAACCTATGATGATGTACTTTTAGTACCAGCTTTCTCTAGAGTTCTACCTAGAGAAGTAAGTATTCAAACCAAATTCACAAGAAATATTACTATTAATGTACCAATAGTTTCAGCAGCTATGGATACTGTAACAGAATCTGCTTTAGCCATTGCTATGGCTAGAGAAGGAGGTATAGGTGTGTTACATAAAAATATGACTATTGAGCAACAGGCTTTAGAAGTTAGAAAAGTTAAGAGAGCAGAAAGTGGAATGATTTTAGACCCTGTTACTTTACCATTAACAGCGGTTGTAGGTGATGCAAATAATAACATGCGTGAGCATAGTATTGGTGGTATACCTGTTGTAGATCAAGAAGGTACATTAAAAGGGATTGTAACTAATAGAGATTTACGATTTGAGCATAATCAAGCAAGGCCAATAGTAGAAGTAATGACAAGTGAAAACTTAATTACAGCATCTGTAGGTACTTCTTTAAAAGATGCAGAAAAAATTCTTCAGAAAAATAAAATTGAAAAACTTTTAATTGTAGATGATAATTACAAATTAAAAGGATTAATTACATTTAGAGATATAACTAAAGTTACTCAAAAACCAATTGCCAATAAAGATTCTTATGGTAGGTTAAGAGTTGCTGCAGCAATTGGAGTTACTGGAGATGCTGTTGAAAGGGCAGAGGCTCTTGTAAATGCTGGTGTAGATGCAGTGATTATAGATACAGCACATGGACATACAGAAGGTGTTGTAAATGTACTAAGAGAAATTAAATCAAAATTTAAACAATTAGATGTTGTTGTAGGTAACATTGCAACTCCTGAAGCTGCTAAATTTTTAGTTGATGCTGGTGCAGATGCTGTTAAAGTTGGAATTGGTCCTGGTTCTATTTGTACTACAAGAGTAGTTGCTGGTGTTGGTTTCCCTCAATTTTCAGCTGTATTAGAAGTTGCAAATGCCATAAAAGGAACAGGAGTACCTGTTATTGCTGATGGAGGTATTCGTTATACAGGTGATATTCCAAAAGCAATTGCAGCAGGTGCAGATACTGTAATGTTAGGTTCTCTATTAGCAGGAACAAAAGAATCTCCAGGAGAAACCATTATTTACGAAGGAAGAAAGTTTAAGTCTTATAGAGGAATGGGATCTGTTGAAGCCATGAAACAAGGTTCAAAAGATCGTTATTTTCAAGATGTAGAAGATGATATTAAAAAACTTGTTCCAGAAGGAATTGTAGGAAGAGTTCCTTACAAAGGTGAGTTATTTGAAACCATGCACCAATTTATTGGAGGTTTAAGAGCTGGTATGGGATATTGTGGAGCCAAGGATGTAGAAACGCTTAAAGAAAATGGAACGTTTATAAGAATTACTTCAAGTGGTATTACAGAAAGTCATCCACATGATGTAGCTATTACCAAAGAAGCTCCTAATTATAGTAGAAGATAAATTAAGTAAAAAAAGCCAGCAAATTTGCTGGCTTTTTTTTATTTAATTGGAATTTTTATTTCGTATAACTTTCTACTCTTATTATTTAATTTGTTTTCTCTTAACCAAGGATTATGAATTTTAAATTCTTTATATGTTAATCCATATCCTTTAGCAAAAGAAGTAATATTAGAAATTGCAGTGTCTACTTTTACTGTATATGTTTTTGGTAATGTATATAAATCTTTTTCCTCTAACAAAAAACCATATTTTTTAGGGTTATTAATAATTTCTTTTAAAGCTAAAATTCTAAATACATACCTTTCTGTTTCATCTGGTAAAAGCGCATCATAATAATTAGAAACTTGTTGTGTTTCTAATCTTTTAGCTACTCCATAATTACCTGCATTATAAGCAGCAGCAGCTAAAGTCCAACTTCCAAAACGTTCTTTAGATTTTATTAAATACTCTGCAGCAACTTTTGTAGATTTTTCAATATGATAACGTTCATCTACATTATTATTAATTTCAAGACCAAATTCTCTACCTGTTTTTTTCATAAAATGCCACATTCCTGCAGCTCCTGCTGTAGAAGTTTCATCTGTAAATCCACTTTCTGCTAAAGCAAGAAATTTAAAATCATCTGGTAAACCATATTTTTTTAGTAATGGCTCTATAATTGGAAAATATTTGTTAGCTCGTTTCATTAATAGCAAACCATTAGATTGCCAGTAAGTATTTACTAACAATTCTCTATCCATACGTTCTTTTACATCAGGAATTTCTAAAGGAACTCTTTCTCCGGCTAAATTTATATTTTTAGGTAAGTCAAGAGCTTTTATTTTATAATCTTCATGTGTATTTGTTTGATCATTATCATTTATAACATCAACTTTATCTGGGCTTACAGCATTATAAAATAAAATGGAAACAATTACTACAGCAATTATATTTATGTAGTGTAAAGGTTTTTTCATAGGTGTTTATATTATTATTTAAAAGTAAGTATAATATCGAAATTATGTAGTTAAAGTCGTGTGAATTATTTCAGATATTTTTTTAGCTTTTGTGATAATCATAACATGAGTTCCATTTTCGATTTCTATAAAATTACTAATATTTTGAACAGGAAAAACATGATCTTTAGTACCATGTATATGAATTGTATTTGGCAAGGGTTCTTCTTGTTGCCAATGCAAAACATTATGAATAGACCATTTCAAATAGGTTTCATTTCTTTCAGATAAATATTTTTTATAAATTTTAGCTCTCTTTTTAAGTGATTTACCAAGAAAAAATTTAGCATAATCCTCAAAATTAATTACTAATTTAGTAGGGAATAGCTTATACAACTTACTCATACTAGCAACTTTAAATCTTTTTGGAAACTCATGATGAGTTTTAACACTAGAAATAAGTATAATTTTTTTTACATCTAAAAATTTACTCATTTCTTGAACCATAATACCACCAAAAGAAACACCAACTAAGACACATTTTTTATGTTCAATTTTATCACACATTCTCATTGAGTAATTAGTAATAGTTTCTTCTAAGGCTAGTGGCTTAATCCATTGTAAAAGATGAAGCTCATATAGGCTTTTATCAAGATTAATATTTTCAAAAATTTCTGGTCCAGCAGCCAAACCAGGCATAAAGTAGATATGTGTTTTTGTCATTTATTTTAAATGTTTTGCAAATACAATATTGCAAATTTTATACCAATTTATACAATAACTGATTGTTTTACAAAATCAAATCTAACTAAACCATCAGAATCAATTTCTGTAAGTTTAATGGTATGTAGGGTATTCACTAAATCAGGATTCCATGGAGTTTTTACTTTCACATAATTTTCTGTAAAACCGTTAATATATCCTTCTTTATTTTCACTTTCAAAAAGAACAGTTAAGGTATTGCCTAATTGACTTTCATAAAAAGCTCTACGTTTTTTTACAGATAAGCCACGTAACATTTTACTGCGTTTTGCACGTATTTTTTTAGGAACAACACCTTCCATTTCTACAGCTTCTGTATTTGGTCTTTCAGAATATGTAAAAACGTGTAAATACGAAATATCTAAATCATTTAAATAGTTATAAGTTTCTAAAAATAACTCGTCTGTTTCTCCTGGAAAACCAACAATAACATCAACTCCAATGCAAGCATTTGGCATTACTTCTTTAATTTTAGAAACTCTATCTGTATATACTTTTCTTAAGTACCTTCTTTTCATTTTCTTTAAAAGCTCATCACTTCCAGATTGTAATGGTATATGAAAATGTGGCACAAAAGAGTTAGATGTAGCAACAAAATCTATAGTTTCATCTTTAAGTAAATTAGGCTCAATAGAAGAAATTCTTAATCTATGAATCCCATCAACTTTATCTAATTCTTTAACTAATTCTAAAAATGTATGTTCGTGTTTTTTATTTCCAAATTCACCTTTTCCATAATCACCAATATTAACACCAGTTAACACAATTTCTTTAATACCTTTAGAAGAAATTTCTTTAGCATTATGAATCACGTTTTCTAAAGTATCGCTTCTAGAAATACCTCTAGCTAAAGGAATTGTACAGTAAGTACATTTGTAATCACAACCATCTTGTACCTTTAAAAAAGCACGAGTTCTATCTCCTATAGAGTAAGAACCTACATAAAAGTCTGCATCAGAAATTTCACAAGAATGGACTTCTCCAATATCATTTTTAGATAAATCATTAATATAACTGGTTACATTAAATTTTTCTGTTGCACCTAACACTAAATCTACACCATCAACAGCTGCTAATTCTTCAGGTTTTAATTGCGCGTAACATCCTACAGCAATTAAAAAAGCATCTTCATTCTTTTTTAATGCTTGTTTTACAATCGTTTTAAAGCGTTTGTCTGCATTATCTGTAACAGAACAAGTATTTATTACATAAATATCTGCTGAATCTTCAAACTCAACTCTTTTAAAACCTTCATTTGTAAAGTTTCGAGCAATAGTAGAAGTTTCAGAAAAGTTTAATTTACATCCTAAAGTATAAAAAGCTACTTTTTTCTCATCCATCATTAATGTATCTTTAGCACTTGCAAAAGTAGTATATTATTCATGATTTTTGAAACAGAAAGGCTAATAGTTAGAAAGTTAACAGTAAATGATTTAGCTTCTTTTCACAATTTAGAAAGCAACCCTAATGTGTTGCGTTTTGCAGATGGTGAAGTAAAATCTTTAAGAGAAAATAAAAAAGAATTAAGTTTATTAATAAATAAATATGATATTCTTGATAATGATTTTTGGATTTACGCTATAGAAAGAAAAACTGATTCTATATTTATTGGAACAGTTGCTTTTGTAAAAGATGATAAAGATGATGAAATAGGATATCGTTTTATTGAAGATTTTTGGGGAAAAGGATATGGTTTAGAAATTTGTAATGGTATTTTACAATACACAAAGCTGATAGGTAAAAATAAATTAATTGGTTATGTAGTTGAAGATAATGTAGCCTCTTTAAAAATCTTAGAAAAAGTTGGTTTTAAAAAAGTGAATACTTTTACTAATAAACAAAATCAGAAAGAAATAAAATATCAAATAATATTATGATAGTAGACCATTTAGAGCCTCCTTATTATGCTGTTATTTTTTCTACAATTACAAATGAAAATCTAGATGGTTATCTTGAAACAGCAGAAAGAATGGAAGAATTAGCAAGAGAACAAAATGGATTTTTAGGAATAGAATCTGCAAGAAAAGAAATTGGAATTACAGTTTCTTATTGGCAAAATTTAGATGATATATCAGCTTGGAAAAACAACATTGAGCATACAGAAGCTAGAAATTTAGGAAGAGAGAAGTGGTATAAAAAATACCAACTAAGAATATGCAAAGTAGAAAGAGAATATGGATTTGAAAAATAATATATGTACGCTAAACTTCAGGCTATAGCTGAGAAATTCATCAGTAAAAAGAACATTTATAAATACGGATTTAATTATTCTCCAATGTATAGAAGATCTACAGGAAGAGTAATTTTTGTTTCTGAAAATTTACATAAAGTAATAGTTCGTATTAAACTAAGTTACAAGAATAGTAATTATGTTGGCTCTATATTTGGTGGTAGTTTATTGTCTGCTTCAGATCCCATTTTTATGATTCAATTACTTAATATTTTAGGTAATTCTTATGTAGTTTGGGATAAAGCTACTACTATAAGATTTAAAAAACCTGCAAAAGAACATTGCTTTATAGATTTTACTTTTACTTGTGAAGAAATAGAGGATATTAAAAAACAAGTAAAAGAAAATAACAAAATAGACATTGTAAAAAATATACAAATTACAAACAAAGATAAATCTTTTGTTTTTGCTGAAATAGATAAAACAATTTATATTGCTGATAAAGAGTATTATAAATTAAAAAGAAAGAATAAAAGCTCTACATTAATATCTAGCTATTAGCTTTATGAATAATCTTATTAAAACAGATGTTTGCATTATTGGTGCTGGTCCTTCAGGTTCAGCAACATCTATTATGTTGTCAAAGGAGAAAATTCATCATTACATCATAGATAAAGCTGTTTTTCCTAGAGATAAAACTTGTGGTGATGGTCTAATTTTATATGCTTATAAATCTTTAAAAATATTTGGAGACAATATATTCAATAGTTTTTTAAATCACCCAAAAATATTACATTCTAAAAGCGTAAGACTTCATATAAATAATGAGTTATTTATAAATTTTGAAGAATCTAAAGATAGAGATATGCTTATCTCTTATGTAAAAAGAATTGATTTTGATAACTTTTTGGTAGAACAAATTTCAAACGATTTTGCTTTTAAAGAGTTTGGTAATGGTGTTAAAAGTTTAGAAAAAACAGAAAAAGGAATATTAGTAAAACTTAAAGATAACAAGCAAATTTTAGCAAAAATTATTGTTGGTGCAGATGGAGTTAATTCTTTAGTTTCTAGAAAATTAATTAAACAAAAACCAGATACAAAATATAAATCGACCTTTATAAGTGCTTATTTTAAAAATGTTGATCATCTGCCAAAAGATAATGAGGCAGAAATACGTATTGTTTATAAAAAAACACCTTTGTTTTTTTATATTTTTCCACTTTCTGATGGAACTGTAAATGTGAGTTTAGGAGCTAGAACAGATAAACTAAATAAATACAACATTAATTTACTAGAAGAAGTTGATCATATTTTAAAATCACACGAAAAAGTAAAACATAAATTTAAAAAAGCTTCTATTACTAGTAAATGGCGTGGTTGGGTGATTCCTTTTCATTTTGGTAAACAACAAGTTTTTGGAGATAATTTTTTATTAGTAGGCGATGCTGCTGGATTAGCTAATGCATTTTATAAAGAAGGCGTTGGTACAGGAATGATGTCTGGTATTTTAGCAGTAAAAACAATTAAAGAAGCTATTAGAATAAATGATTTTTCAAGTAAAACTTTAAATAAACATCAAAAGAATTTAAAAAATGAATTTAGTAAATTATTGAAATTCAGTTATTTTACTTTAAGATTAATGAGGTTTAAACAAATATTCTATAAACTAGTTTCTTTATTTAAAAATAAAGTAGAGAAGAAGTTTAAAAAAATGATAATTAAAAGAAGCTATTAATTTTTTAAAAACTGATATTAGTCAAAATAGGAAAATGGTCTGAGTTTTGCTGTTTTTGAAAAGATTGGTATGAGTTTACAGATGTGTTTCTATCTGTTAGTATAAAATCGATTCGTAAAGGAAACCAATAATTAAAAGTTTTACCAAATCCTTTGCCAGCCTCTAAAAACGCATCTTTTTTATCATTAGCTATTTGATTGTATACCCAAGAATAGCTTGTATTATTAAAATCACCAGCAACTATTTTTTTGCCTTTCCAAGTTTTTTCGTGTTCTAAAAACACTTTAGTTTGTTCAGCTTGTATTTTAAAACTTTCTTTTAATCTGGCAATTAGTTTTTCTGAATTTTCTTGACCAAAATTCTCTTCATTGGTGTTTAGTTGTAAAGATTGTAAATGAAAATTATATATCCTAACTGTATCTTTTTCTTTTACTATATCAATAAAAATAATGTTGTTAGAAGTATTTTCTAAATTTAAAGAGCCTTTATTAATAATTGGGTACTTAGAGTAAATTGCTAAGCCTGTTTTATTATCTTTCTTTTGGGTTTTAATGTATTTATATTCATAATCTAGCTTTTCTTTCTCTAGAATATAATATTCCTGAAAAAGAACAATATCTGCATCTTTACTTTTTACAAAATTAATGATGTTTTTTCCAATACTATCATTGTCAATCCACTTCCAACGATTAAACATACGAACATTATAACTCATTATGCTTAACCCTTTTTCATTAGATAGTTCTTTGCCAGTAAATTGAATTAAGCTAGAATTAAAAGACCAACCTACTGCTAAGATAAGTGTAGATAATAGTAATTGTTTTTTAAGTTTAATAAGCCAATACAATACAAACAAGCTATTTATTATTATTAAAGCTGGTACAAATAGACTTAATATAGCTAAAAACGGAAATTTTTCTGGAGAAATGTAAGGCAGAAGATAAGACACTAATAAGGCCAATGCTAATAGTGTATTAATAAAATATATAAATTTATCTATAATAGATAACTTTTTCATGCAATTTGAAAGTTACAATTACTTTTTTCCTTGTTTAAATAAAAAATCTTTTTCTTCTTTTGTTAATGTATCATAACCAGATTTGCTAATTTTATCTAAGATAGCATCAATTTTTACTTGATTAGAATTTGTGTTATTTACATTATTTTTTCTTTTAGTAGAAGATTTATAAACAGTTTTCATTTTTTTATTTTTTGATGAAAACATGCTCCATAAATTATTAAAAAAAGAAATTTCTTTATTACTAGCTCTAGAAACATATATAAAACCAAATAAAGCTCCACCTAAATGTGCAAAATGCCCACCTGCATTACTGCCTATTAATCCAAGAATATCTAAACCAATCCAAAATGCAGCCAAATACCATAATTTAACAAAGCCAATAAAACGCAATTTTATTTGATAGTTAGGCATATAGGTAGTAATACCTATAAAAATTGCAGAAATACCTGCTGAAGCGCCAACTAAAACAGTAGATTTCCCTTCAAATAAAGGAAAATAATTTTGACTAAATAAAAAGAAAATTCCGCCAAAAAGAGTACCTAATATGTAAAAGTTTAAAAGTTGTTTTTCTGTAAAATATTCTAAAAACAGATTACCAATAAAGTAAAGTACAATCATGTTCATTAAAATGTGTAAAAAACCAGCATGTAAAAACCCATAAGATAAAATAGACCAAGGTTTTCTAAATAATGTATTAATATCATTATCTAATGAAAACCACTCCATGATAAAATTCATTTCTCCTTTATAAAGCCCTTGTAATACAGAGATTAAGAGTGTGCAAATAAATAATGCAACATTAAGGTAAATAAGTTTTTCTACTATATTACCAGTATTATACCTGTATTTTAAATCTTTAATTATACTCATTAATATACTTTAAATTGATTTTTTTTCCAATACCAAGCAATTATAAATCCTATTAAAGCACCACCTATATGTGCAAAGTGAGCAATGTTTCCAACAGAATAACGAGTCATTCCAAAAAATAAATCAAAAGCAATTAATATAGGAATAAAGTATTTTGCTGCAATTGGCACAGGAAAGAATATTAATGCCAGCTTTGCCTCTTTAAAATATAAGCCAAAAGCTACTAAAACACCATAAACAGCACCTGAAGCACCTACAGCAGGAGTATGATATAATGACCAAATTTTCTGAAATTGCTCTTGGGTAATTACTCCATCTAATCTATAGTCGTTTGTACTACCAGCTTTTAAAATTGCCATTATTTCATTTTCAGATAAACCAGCACCTAAAAATAATTCATATATAGCATTAAATTGATAATAATTAACCAATGTATAAATTAAAGCTGCTCCAATACCTGCAGAGAAATAGAAAAAAATAAATTTATTTTTACCCCACATTCTTTCTAATGGTGTACCAAAAGCCCATAAACCATACATATTAAATAAAATATGAGGAAAACTACCATGTACAAACATATGAGTTACATATTGCCAAAATCCAAAATGTTCGTTTTTAGGAAAATGTAATGCAAGAATATTTGTAAAATCAAGTTGTAATAATTGTGGTGCAATAAATACAATTACATTTATTATAATTAGATGTTTTATGGCATCAGAAATTCTACTCATATCTTTTTAACTATTAAATAAGTTATCTATTTCGTTTAATGTTAGGGTTTTAAAAGTGCTTTTTCCAAAAGGAGAAATATTAGGCTCTTTACAAGAAAACAAATCGTTAACTAATGCTTCTTGTTCTTTTTCAGACAACTTTGTACCTGTTTTAATGGCTAATGTTTTTGCAAAAGATTTAGCCATAACATCAAAATGAGAAAAACTTGTGTCTGGCACTTCTAAATTAATGTCACTTAATAATTCTTCTAGAATTATGGTTATTTTACTTTCTGTTACAGATACTGGTATTCCCTTTATAGTTACACTATCTTTAGTAAATTCATCAAAAGAAAAACCTGCATTTTCTAATTCAGTTTTTATGGTATAAATCATTTCTATTTCTTGAGAAGAAAAAGAAATTTTAACAGGAAACAATAATTGTTGGCTATTAGCCTCTTTTACAGTTATACTTTCTAAAAACTCTTCATATAAAATTCTTTGATGAGCTAATGACTGATGTATTAAAACTACTCCAGATTTAATTAAACTCATCACATACTTTCGCTGAATTTGAAATGTTTTTTGAACTTTATCTTCATTTTCTGTAAAAAGCTCTTCTTGTTTATCATCAGAGGTTAAAACAGAAGTATACAAAGATTCCCATTGTTCATTTTTTTGTTCTCTTTTAAATGGAAAACGAATTTCGCTTTGTTTAACCTCTTTAAAAGGATTAAAATCAGGATCTACCAAAACTTTTGGCACTGAAGCAGAACTGGTATTTTTTGTTTGATGGTATGATGTATCTAAAGTAGCATCTCTTTCAAAATCTAAAACAGGTGCAATACTGTATTGCCCTAAACTATGCTTAACAGTAGCTCTTAGCATAGCATATAAAGCCTTTTCATTATCGAACTTTATTTCTGTTTTTGTAGGATGAATGTTAATATCTATAGTATGATTTGGAACCTTTAGATATAAAAAATAGGAGGGATGAGTACCTTGCTCTAATAAACCATCGAAAGCATTTACAACTGCATGATTTAGGTAAGAACTTTTTATAAATCTATCATTTACAAAAAAGAATTGTTCACCTCTTTTTCTTTTAGAGAATTCTGGTTTGGCTACAAAACCGGTAATATTTAAAATATCTGTTTGCTCATCTATAGGAACTAATTTTTCATTCATTTTAGTTCCAAAAACAGCAACAATTCGTTTTCTAAGATTTGTGCTTTTTAAGTGATAAACTTCGTTATTGTTATGATGCAATAAAAAAGTAATACTTGGATGAGCTAAAACTACTCTTAAAAATTCATCAACAATATGCCTAGTTTCAACAGTGTCTGATTTTAAAAAATTTCTTCTTGCAGGTATATTGTAAAATAAGTTTTTAACAGCAATACTGGTTCCTTTAGCTGTATTTACAACATCTTGAGAAATAACTTTACTACCTTCAATTTTTATACAAGTACCTAATTCTTGATGCTCTTCTTTTGTTTTTAACTCAACATGAGCAATAGCAGCAATAGAAGCTAAAGCTTCACCTCTAAAACCTTTTGTTCCTAAATTAAATAAATCTTCAGCCTTTTTAATTTTAGATGTAGCATGTCTTTCAAAACACATTCTAGCATCTGTAACGCTCATTCCTTTACCATCATCAATAACCTGTATAAGTGTTTTACCAGCATCTTTTAATAATAGTTTTATGTTTGTTGCACCAGCATCAATGGCATTCTCTAGTAATTCTTTAACAACAGAAGCAGGCCTTTGTACGACTTCTCCTGCAGCAATTTGATTAGCTACATGATCTGGTAAAAGTTGAATGATATCTGACATTAGCTTTTGAAAAATATTGATAAATCAAAATCTATAATGTATAAGAATATAAATACTAAGATTAAAATGATGTATATGATTGTTTTGTTTAAGCCTCCTTCACCAGATTTAAGTTCATCTATAGCATCTGTAAACTTGGTTTTTAACCCTTTGTTAGTTCCTGTAGTTTTTCTAAACTTATCTAGTTTGTGTTCTATTTTATAAGGATTTCCATCGCCTTTATAATAGCGAGGTTGGTAATCAAATTTTTTGTTTGTTCTTTTTAAAAATCCCATAATACTGTAAAATAATTGATAAATAATGATCATGAGAAATCAAATATTATACCAATATAAAGTAAGTCAAATTTAAAGAATTAAAAGTAATACATCAAAGATTGATGCTAAAAGAATTCTTAAAATAATGTGTTTAAAAAGTAATTTAGAAACCTATACTTTCTTTAGGGCTGTCTATGTGTTTTAAAGCAGCCATTTTTACAGCAGCAACAGCACACTCAATACCTTTGTTACCTAATTTACCTCCAGATCTATCTAGAGATTGTTGTTTGGTATTATCTGTTAATACACAGAAGATAATAGGTACATCATACTTTACATTTAAGTCGATAATACCTTGAGTAACACCTTCGCAAACAAAATCGAAATGCTTTGTTTCACCTTGTATTACATTACCAATAGCAATAATGGCATCTACTTTTTCAGATTGAATCATTTTTTTACAACCATACACTAACTCAAAACTTCCAGGAACATCCCAAGAAATAATGTTATTTTTTTCTGTACCACAATCAATTAAAGTATCAATTGCGCCTTTGTGTAAGTTTTGTGTAATCTCTGGATTCCATTCAGAAACAACAATCCCAAATCGAAAAGGTTTCGCATTTGGGATTGTAGCTTTATCATAATAAGATAAATTTGTTGTAGCCATCTTTACTAATTAGCTTTTAGTTAGCTGCATACTTAGCAGCATTTATAAATTTATCTATGTTGTTACCTTGATCAGAATTAGGATAATTATCTTTAATTCTTGTAAATAAAGATTCAGCTTTACTGTAATCTTTTAATAACATTGCTGTTTGACCAGCTTTGTATAAAAATAGAGGAGTTGTAAACTCATTATCTTTTTTATTAGCAGCTTTTTCGTAGTAATCTAAAGCATCTTCTTGTTGATCGATATCAGAAAAAGCATCACCAATAGCGCCTAAAGCTACAGGACCTAACATTTCATCATCCGAATTAAATTTACTTAAATACTCAATAGCTTTATCGTATTTTTTTAATTGTAAGTAAGAAACTCCTGCATAGTAATTTGCTAAATTTCCTGCATCAGTTCCACTGTAAGATTCAGCAATATCTACAAAACCATAATTACCATCTGCACCTTCTAAACCTAAAGTTAAAAGAGAATCAATATTAGACGAACCTGCAGTTGAAGCTTCATCAAAATATTTTCTTGGAAAAGCTAACTCATTAGAAGCTTCTAATTCATTAGGTTCTACAATGTATTTGTTATATCCTAAGAAAACTAAGAAAATAACAACTAGACCAACTAAACCATAAAATAATGGTTTGCTATTTTTTTCTATCCATTGTTCAGATTTAGAAGCAGTTTCATCTAAAGTATTAAATACTTCAGCAGTTGTGCTGTCCATATCTTGAGCTAGTTCTTCTTTTTTATTCTTTGGTTTGTATCCTCTCTTCTTGTATGTTGCCATATTTCCTTAAAAATTAGTGGCGACAAAAATAGTTTTTTTAATTGGATTTTAAAAGGGCTTATTTTGTAAAAATTTCGATAATTTGCACACTAGTATTAAACTCCACATTTATTGATGTATTTAAAAAGATTATCTATAGTAAATTTTAAAAATATTGAATCACAATCATTTGATTTTCACCAAAAAATTAATTGTTTTGTTGGTAATAATGGTGTAGGTAAAACAAATATATTAGATGCAATTTATTATTTGTCTTTTACTAAAAGTTACTTTAATTCTGTAGCTATACAGAATATTAGGCATGGAGAATCTTTTTTTATGATAGAAGGTGCTTATGAAATAAAAGACAGGAATGAAGTTATTATCTGTAGTTTAAAAAAAGGTCAGAAAAAAGTTTTAAAAAGAAATGGAAAAAACTACGAAAAGTTTTCTGAACATATAGGTCAGATACCTTTGGTTATAATTTCTCCAGCAGATAGAGACTTAGTTATAGAAGGAAGTGACACTCGTAGAAAATTTATGGATACTGTTATTTCTCAACAAAATAAACAATATTTAAAAGATGTAATGGCTTATAATAAAGTGGTAAGTCAAAGAAATGCCCTGTTAAAATATTTTGCAGCAAACAGAACTTTTGATGCTTTAAATTTGGAAGTTTATAATGCTCAGATGATAGAACTTGGAAATAAAATATTTGATGTTAGAAAGCAGTTTTTAAAAGAGTTTATTCCTATTTTTAATGAAAAATATAAATTAATATCAAGTGATTTTGAAAGTGTTAATTTAATTTACAAAAGCCAGTTACTCTCTAAAAGTATGAGAGATTTGTTAGATTCTTCTGTTGAAAAAGATAAAATTTTACAATATTCTACAACAGGAATTCATAAAGATGATTTAAGCTTTGAAATAGGAGAGTATCCTATAAAAAAGTTTGGTTCACAAGGTCAGCAAAAATCTTATTTAATTGCATTAAAATTGGCTCAGTTTGAGTTTATAAAAAAACAATCTGGATTAACACCAATATTATTATTAGATGATATTTTTGATAAGTTAGATGAAAACAGAGTTTCTCAAATTGTAAGTTTAGTAAATAACGATGAATTTGGACAGATATTTATAACAGATACACATTCTGAAAGAACAGAAACTATAGTTAAAGAAACTGGTACTGAATATCAAATATTTAAATTGTAATGGCAAAAAGAGAAAACGAATCTTACTCTATTCAAGACTTAATGAAATCTTTTATAAAAGAGAATAACCTAAGTAAAGGCATGCAAAAACTTAAAGTAGAAGAAGCCTGGAATGCTTTAATGGGTCAGGGTGTAGTAAATTATACCACATCTGTAAGGTTGCAAAATAAAACTTTAGTTGTTCAATTATCTTCTTCTGTTTTAAGAGAAGAATTAAGTTATGGTAAAGAAAAAATTATTAAAATGCTTAATGAAGAATTAGGAGAACAAGTAATTTCTAAATTAATGTTGGTTTGATTTTGTTATTTCTCTATTATAATAAATATTAGTAGAAAAGTATTTATATAGTTGTTAGATATTTTTTTTAGGGTAAATATCAATAAAAAAACTCGCAGATTACTCTACGAGTTTAATATATCTATAAAGTATTTAGACTAAAACTGCTCTCTACCTGAAAAATGAAAATTACCTTCAATAGCAGCATTTTCATCAGAATCAGAACCATGTACAGCATTTTCTCCCATAGAAGTTGCATATAGTTTTCTAATAGTTCCTTCTGCAGCATCAGCAGGGTTAGTAGCACCAATTAAAGTTCTAAAATCTTCAACAGCATTATCTTTTTCTAAGATTGCAGCTACAATTGGACCTCTTGTCATAAATTCTACTAATTCTCCAAAGAAAGGACGCTCATTATGAACTGCATAAAAAGTCTCTGCATCATTTTTAGTCATCTGCGTCTTTTTCATTGCTACAATTCTAAAACCTGCAGCATTAATCTTTTCTAATATAGCTCCTGTATGTCCGTTTTCTACAGCATCAGGCTTAATCATGGTAAATGTTCTATTTGTTGCCATTTTTATTTTTAAAATTTGTGCAAAAGTACATTTTTTAATGTTAATAACAAGTTAAGGATACACTACATTATTTTGAGTTTATAAAACAGATTTTTTGTTGATTTTAACAAATGTATAGGTAAATATATTTTACAAAATGGTATTAAATTGTATATTCGCATCTTATGATTTTAAAGGGATTTACAGAGCTAAAAGCTTTTTTAACAACGCCTAAAAATATTGTAATTGTTGGCCATAGAAATCCTGATGGAGATGCTATGGGCTCTACACTTGCGCTTAAGTTTTATTTAGAAAAAAAAGGCCACAATTGCACAGTAGTTGTGCCAAATGAGTATCCAGACTTTTTGCATTGGTTGCCAGGATCGGATTCTACTTACAGGTTCGATTGGCAAAATAATCAATCGCAAAAAGCTATTCAAAATTCTGATATTATTTTCTTATTAGACTTTAATGCTTTACATAGAGTAGGTTCTGATATGCAAAAAACTTTAGAAAATTACAAGAATGATTTTGCTATGATAGATCATCATCAACAACCAGATGATGTAACCTATATGTATTCTGATACTACTATTTGTTCTACATGTCAAATGGTATATCAGTTTATAGAAATGAATAATGATTTAGAGTTAATAGATGCTGATATTGCCACTTGTTTATATACAGGAATAATGACAGATACAGGCTCTTTTCGATTTAGGTCAACCACAAGCGCTACTCATAGAATTATTGCTGATTTAATAGATAAAGGAGCAGAAAATGATAGAATTCATAACAATGTGTATGATGCAAATTCATATAATAGATTACTTCTTTTAGGACAAGCTTTAAGTAATTTACAAATATTGCCATCTTATAAAACAGCTTATATTACTTTAACTTCAGAAGAAAAGAAAAGATTTGATTTTCAAAAAGGAGACACAGAAGGTGTTGTAAATTATGCACTATCTTTAAAAGGAATTATTTTTGCTGCTATTTTTATAGAAGATTCAGATCAAGAAATTATTAAAATTTCTTTTCGTTCTAAAGGTAAATTTTCTGTAAATCAGTTTGCAAGAAATCATTTTAGTGGGGGAGGTCATGATAATGCTGCAGGAGGTAAATCTGACTTAGATATGGCAAAAACAGTAACTAAATTTACTAGCCTATTACCTCAATATAAATCAGAATTAGAATCATCTTATGAAGAATAGTTGTTTGCTTTTAAGTTTAGTTTTTTTTATAGGTTGTGCTAAGGTTCAGCCAAGAAGACCTATAAATCCAAAACCTTCTACAACTATTTTTGAGAGCAATACAGCACAAGAGCTTAAAAAGTTAAATCAAATTGAAGAACAAAAGATTTTAGATTTAATAAAAAATGATTCTACCAAAACTTATATCCAATCTTCAAATGGATTTTGGTATACATATGAAAATAAGATTGCAGAAAATTTACCAACCCCAAATAGTGGAGATGAAGTTGAGTTTTCTTATGATATTAAAGATTTAGAGGGCATTAATATTTATTCCAAAGACGAATTAGGTGTAAAAAACTACATTGTAGATAAAGAAGACTTTATAACTGGTTTACAAAAAGGAATAAAGTTGATGAAAGTAGGAGAAACTATTACCTTTGTAATTCCATCATACAGTGCTTTTGGGATATCTGGAGATGGAAATAAAATAGGAATAAATCAATCAATAAAAAGTACAGTAACATTAATAAATATAAAATAAATTTAAAATGAGAATATTAAAAAGTTTAGTAGTAGCAATTTTAATTAGTACTGCGTTTTCATGTGCAAATCAAAAAGCAGATGTAAAGGTTTTAGAAACAGAAATAGATTCTGCTAGTTATGCTTTAGGAATGGATATGGCTATCAAAGTAAAACAAAACTTTAAAGAAGCTAATACAGATATGTTTCTACAAGGGTATAGAAACACAATGGATTCTACTAACATGTTAATTGACCAAAAAGATTTAGGAATGTTTTTAAGAACTTTTTTCCAAAAGCAACAAATGGAAAAGCAAAAAGAAATGGCAGCTAAAAATTTTAGCGAAAATAAAAAAGCAGGAGAGAAGTTTTTAGCAGAAAATAAAACTAAAGATGGTGTAATAACTACTGAGAGTGGATTGCAATATATTGTTTTAAAAGAAGGGACAGGTAGAAAACCACAACCTACAGATACTATTAAAATAAATTATCATGGTACTACTATTAATGGAGACGTTTTTGATAGTACTATTAGAAGAAATAAGCCTTATGTTTCTAAAGCAAATGTATTTGTACCAGGTTTTAATGAAGCTTTATTAAATATTAAAGTTGGTGGAAAACACAAAGTTTTTATTCCTCAAGAATTAGCTTATGGTTTTCAACAAAGGGGTCAATTAATTAAGCCTTATTCTCCTTTAGTTTTTGAAATTGAGTTATTAGAAATTACAAACGACTAGATGAAGAAATTAGTTTATTTTTTAGTTTTTGCATTTTTTTTAATTAGTTGTACTCCAGAGAAATATAAAAATTTACCTGAAGGTTTATATGCTGAAATACAAACAAAAAAAGGAGATATTCTTTTAGAATTGTATTATAAAGATGTGCCAATGACAGTAGCTAGTTTTGTTTCTTTAGCTCAGGGAACAAGTTCTAGAGTAACAGATTCTCTAAAAGGAAAAAATTATTTCGATGGCTTAACTTTTCATAGAGTTGTAGATAATTTTATAATTCAAGGAGGAGATCCTTTAGCTAATGGTAGAGGAGGACCAGGTTATCTTTTTGGAGACGAATTTCCAAAAGATGAAAATGGCAATTTACTTTATGCACATGATGATGCTGGAGTATTATCAATGGCCAATCCTGGACCAGATGCAAATGGAAGTCAGTTTTTTATTACTCACAGAGATATCCCTCATTTAGATGGTAAACATTCTGTTTTTGGTAAAACAATTATTAATTCTAATCAATTAAAAGAATTAAAAAAATCTTTTAAAGATTCTACTAAACTAATAAAAGCAATAGATTCATTAAGAATGGTTAATGTAAATGCCATAAAACAGAAAGATACTATTGAAGCTATTAAAATTATTAGAATTGGTAGTGATGCAAATGATTATGATGCAGAAGAAGTTTTTAATGCAGAAATAATAAAATTTAATGCATCTACTGAAGAAAGAAAGAAAAATGAAATTAAAGCTGAAGAGGCTAGATATTCTAAATACTTAGAAGATAAGGCTGCATTTCTAAAGAAGATGGATGAGCCTAAAGCTACAAAGTCTGATTCTGGTTTACGTTTCTTAATTCTAAAAGAAAATGCAAAAGGTAAAAAAGTGCCAAGTAATAAGCCAATAAAAGCACACTTTACTTTATATACAGCAGATGGTAAAAAAATACAATCCACAGAAGATAGTGGTCAGCCATTTGTTTTTCAGATAGATGATGAAAAAAGACCTATGATTACAGGTTTTAAAGAAGGTGCAGCTATGATGAGAGAAGGTGAAAAAGCAAGATTGTTTATACCTTATTATATTGGATTTGGAGAAGCTAAATACGGACCTTTTCCTGCAAAATCTGATTTAGTTTTTGATATTGAAATTTTAGAAATAGGTAAATAATTTGTTTGAATCTATAATACAAAAAGACAAAGAGTTACTTATTTTTCTAAATAATTTAGGAAGTGAACAATGGGACCCATTTTGGTTGTTTATAACAAACCAATTGTACTGGGCTCCATTGTTCATTTTAATTTTTTATTTGGTAATTAAATCCTTTGGTTGGAAACGTGGAGGATTTATGATATTATCAATGATTGTTTTAGTTGCCTTTTCAGACCAATTTACAAACCTCATCAAGAACTCTGTAGAACGTTTAAGACCTAATAATGATCCAGAAATCATGGATTCATTAAGAACCTTAATAAATCCTCAGAGTTATAGTTTTATGTCTGGTCATGCTACAACATCAACTTTTTTTACAGTTTATGTAATTTTACTTTTAAAAGAAAAGTTTAAAAAATACATTTATTTGATGTTGATTTTTCCAATACTTTTTTCTTATTCTAGATTGTACTTAGGAGTACATTTTCCAATTGATATTTTTGTAGGAATTTCCATAGGAACTCTATTTGGAAACCTATATTTTATGCTATATAAAAAGCTTGATAAAAAGTCGCTTGCTTAATTATTTTTTATTGTTGAAATATAAGTATTTAGTTGAGTGATAATAGGCTTTTAACAGACTATCCATTTTCATTTTTTCTTCTGGCAATAGTTTGCTAATATCCTCTAGTTTATCGCTTTTTAAATTATATAAACCTGTGGTGTTGGTTACGTTTGTTTTAGAGTAGTATAAACTATCTTTTAGTAGACCAACTGTAGGTTCGCCTTGCATACGCAAGTACACAAAAGAGGTTGGATTTTTATAATGAATAGAGTCTAATAAATCTCTTCCTAAAGTGTAATTGGTGTAATTCATTTTTAATAAACTCATAACTGTAGGAAACATGTCTATTAACTTTCCATTATAATTAACTTCTTTGTTTTCAATGAATTTAGGAGCATGTATAAAAAAAGGAACGTGTTGTAAATTAATGTTTAAATCATGTTCATTTGTATAATTACTACTTCTATTCATCATAGTATTATGATCTCCAAAAAAGACAAAAACTGTATTGTCATAATAACCAGATGTTTTAGCTCTATCTAAAAATTTACCAACATTAAAATCTAAGTAACGTAATGCATTTAATTGTGCAACAGATTTAAAACCAGATTTTTCTAACAAATCTTTAGAAATTTCTGTTTCTTGAATAGGAGTGAAGCTTTCTTTTTTATCAGGCACTGTAAATGGCATATGATTAGAAGCTGTTTGAATGTAAGCTACAAAAGGTTTGTTTTTTTGATGAAGTCTTTTAAGCTCTTTATCAGATTCTTTAAATAATTCGTAATCATCTATTCCCCAAACATCAGCTCTGTTTTCTGTATCATAACTTCCTTCTTCAAATATTTTTAATCCTTTTATATTGGCTTGAAAAATACCTCTAATATTAGCCCAGTTTGCACTTCCTCCTAAAAAATAAAGTTTTTCATAGCCATTAAACTGATCAAATAAAATACGTTGATCTATAATCATTGGATTTCTAGAAGCTGTATTAACGTCATCTATATCTGGTAATCCTGTAACACTTGCAAACACACTTGCTGCTGTTCCAGATTTATGAACAAAAAAGTTAGAAAAATGTAAACTATTTGGAATTATTGAATCCATTTTTGGAGTAGATTTTATAGGGTTTCCATAAAAACTCATAGGCTTTACACCAACGGATTCTAACATTACAAAAACAACATTTGGTTTTTGTTTAAGCTTTACACTATCATTAAAAAATACTTTTCTTTCAAATGAAATGCTATCTTTTGGTAAGTTTAAATCTTCAGCAATAACAGGATAGTATTTTTTAAATTCTTCCATATTTACTGACTCTGTTCTAAAAGCGAAAGAATCAAAGAAATAGAGCACAGGGTTTAATGCAAACTGATTCACCTTGTTATTTTTAGAAAAGAAAGCCTCACTCCACCTTAATGGATAGTGAGTAAAACTATTGTAAATACTAAAAGCAAATAGTAAAAAAGTAACTATAAAATAAACCGCTTTTATTTTATTTGAAATATGATTTATTTGGTTAGAATGAGATTTATAAATAAAATTAGCCAGTTTTCTAACTATTAATATTAAGAAAAGTAAACCAATTAATCCTTTTACAATAGGATAACTTTCCCATAAAACTTGCGTAGAAATTTTTAAATCTTCTAAAAAACGTAAAGAAGCAGCATCTAACCTTACAGATAAGTAGCTGTAATAACCAAAATCAAATAAATAAAATAAGGTTAAAACAAGATAAACTAAGGGTAAATATAAAAGCGTAATTTTTTGATATACAGCTCTTTTAAAGAATTTATAATTTGTAATTAAAACCAATAATACTAAAGGAAACATTACTAGTGATGCAAGCTTAATATCAAATCGTAAGCCTAGTAAAAAAGAGGTTTGTATTTCTTTTGATGTTGCAGTTTCTAACTCTGCAAATAAATAAAAAAACAGTATTCTAAAAATAAAATTGAATAAGATTAATACTATAAAATTTGTGAATAGAAATTTTATGTAATTAGGTATTTTTGAAAACATATTTAATTTTTATATACTGTTTTAAAGTTTAAATACTTTATTCAATTTCAGAGACTAATTTATTAACAGTCTTATTAAAATCTTTTTTAAAATTATTGAATTTTTTTCCTGTTGCAGGTCCATTAAAACTTGGGTATATCTTTCTTACCTTTTTGTTTTTGTCAATTATTAATAAAGTAGGATATGCATTAAACTTATTTAACATTGGGAATTTCTCTAAAACAGCCTTTTTACTTCCTCCTCTTCCAAATTGCGCTAATAAAACAGGATAAGGAATTTCAACCTCTTCTATTAATCTACTAATATTATTTACAGATGTTTCTCTAGATTTAGCAATTTCGATATCTAATGAGACTACTTTAATTTTGTCATTTGGATTTTCTTTCAAATAATTTACTAAAAATTTAGTTTCATCTAAAGAATTTGGGCACCAAGAACCCATTATTTGAGCTATAACAACTTTATTATTAAATTCTGCATCAGTACTTTCTACTAATCTTCCTTTGTGATCTGGAAATGAAAAATAAAACTCATTATAATCCTCTTTAATGAAAGTGATATTTTCATCTATTTCTAGTTCATAATCATTATTTAGTTTAGCTTCAAAAGGTTCTTTCCAGTGATTTCCAGAATAAAACATTCCGTTTAAAGTCGAATCAGTAGCTTTAGCTTTAAATAAAAACACATGAATACCATCATAAACAGATAACTTTAAAGAATCTCCATCAACTACACCTTCTAAATAACGATAATCTCCTGTTTTTGTAATAAAAGTACCAGTTGCTATTTTTCCTTCTTGTTTAAATATTCCACTGGCTAAATATTTATTTTTATCATTTTGTTTACTAAAAACTGTTTCCCATTTTCCTTTAATATTTACAGTTGGATTATTTTTTGTATCAAATCTTTCAGCTGAGTTTATTGTTGTAAATGGTACAATTCTGTTAAAACTAGGATTTATAAAACTACCATTTTCAATTTTTTTATCAATAATTTTTGCTTTAATATATCCTTCAAAAACAGGTGTTTGCATTCTTATAGAGTCATTCTTGTAACTAATATTCGTTACTTCAATAGTTTCTTCGCCATTTTTAATATGAATTAAAGTATCATTTATAACTTCAAACACAAAAGGGATATTCTGATTGTCTTTTGCTTTTAAAACTCCTCTAAATGTACCAGTTTCTATTTTTGATGCTACTTCTTTATTACAAGAGAAAATAAAAAATAAAGAAAAAAGTAATAAAAAATATCTCATATAAAAATCTTTAAATTGAGCTCAAATTTACAATAAATAGTGGAATCTTTTTTTATGAATTAGTTATTAAATTAGTTTATAAAATCCTTTAAAATGGTTAATTTAGCCGCTGAAAATTTTAAAAAAGAATATGAAAATTTCTTACAACTGGTTACAACAATTTTTAAAAATAGATTGGGAAGCTACCAAAACTGGAGAGCTATTAACAGATTTAGGTTTAGAAGTTGAAGGTATAGAAACTAAGGAATCTATAAAAGGGAGTTTAAAAGGTGTTGTTGTTGGTGAAGTGCTTACATGCATTCAACACCCAAATGCAGATAGATTAAAATTAACCACTGTAAATTTAGGAGATGAAAAACCTGTGCAAATTGTTTGTGGAGCTCCAAATGTAGCAGCTGGTCAAAAAGTGCCTGTAGCTACTGTTGGCACTATACTTTATGATGAAAAAGGAGAAGGTTTTAAAATTAAAAAAGGAAAAATTAGAGGAGAAGAAAGCCATGGAATGATTTGCGCTGAAGACGAACTAGGTTTAGGTAAAGGTCATGATGGAATTATGATTCTCGATAAAAAATTAAAACCTGGTACACCTGCTTCAGAGGTTTTTAATATAGAAACTGATTATGTTTTTGAAATTGGGTTAACTCCAAATAGATCTGATGCAATGAGCCATTATGGAGTTGCAAGAGATTTAAGAGCAGGATTAATTCAACAAGATGTAAAAAAGGAATTAATATCTCCTTCTGTAAGTGATTTTCATGTTGATGAAAGAACATTGCGTTTTGATGTAGAAGTAGAAGATAAGGATTTGGCTCCACGTTATTGTGGAATCACAATTACAGATGTTACTATTAAGGATTCTCCTGAATGGATACAAAATCGATTAAAAGCTATTGGTATAACTCCAAAAAACAATGTTGTAGATATTACAAATTATGTTTTGCATGAATTAGGTCAGCCATTACATGCTTTTGATGCTCAGAAAGTTAAGGGGAATAAAATTAAAGTAAAGACTTTAAAAGAAGGGACTAAGTTTACAACATTAGATGAAGTTGAAAGGACGTTATCTTCAGAAGATATTATGATTTGTGACGCAGATTCTAATCCCCTTTGTATTGCAGGAGTTTTTGGAGGATTAAATTCTGGAGTTACAGAAAATACAACCTCAATTTTTTTAGAAAGTGCTTATTTTAATCCTGTTTCTGTTAGAAAAACTGCAAAACGTCATGGATTAAATACAGATGCATCATTTCGTTTTGAAAGAGGCATAGATATTAATATGACTGAATATGCATTAAAAAGAGCAGCTTTGTTAATTGAAGAATATGCAGATGGTAAATTAGCTTCTGATGTTTCTGATTTTTACCCAGTTAAAATAGAAGATTTTCAAGTTTTCTTATCTTATGAAAATGCATATAGATTAATTGGTCAAGAAATACCAAAAGACACTATAAAAAATATTTTAGCTTCTCTAGAAATTAAAATTAACAGCGAAACAGAAGGTGGTTTAGGGTTAACAATTCCATCTTACAGAACAGACGTTCAAAGAGAGGCTGATATTATAGAAGAAATTTTAAGAGTCTTTGGGTATAATAATATCGAGTTTTCAAATAAATTAAATACTTCTATAACATTTAATTCAGATACAAATACTAAAGTAGAAAACATTATTGCAAATCATTTAAGTGCTTTAGGTTTTAATGAAACTATGGCAAATTCATTAACAAAATCTGATTATATAAACTTATCAGAAAACATAAAAGAAGATGCAAATGTAGTAATGTTAAACCCTTTAAGTAATGATTTAGGTGTAATGCGTCAATCATTATTATTCAGTGGTTTAGAGTCTATTTCATACAATATAAATAGAAAAAATAATTCATTAAAATTTTATGAATTTGGTAAAACATATCATAAGTTTAATGACAAATATCAAGAAGATAAACACCTAACATTATTTGTTACTGGTAATAGAGCAAAAGAAAGTTGGAATAGTAATAATTCAATTTCTGATTTCTTCTATTTAAAAGGAATTATTACTACAGTTTTACAAAGAGTAGGTGTGAGTAAAATTAAAACTTCACCATCAAAAAGTGATATTTTTTCAGAAGGAATTACATTGAGTTTAGGTAAAATTAAGCTAGTAGATTTTGGTGTTGTTAAACGTTCTATTCTAAAAGAATTTGGAATTAAACAAGAAGTTTTATTTGCAGATTTTAATTTAGAAAATCTTTATAATCTTTCAGGCAACAAAAAGATAAAAGTATCAGAATTACCCAAATTTCCTTCTGTAAAAAGAGATTTAGCTTTATTACTTGATCATAATATAGCTTTTAAAGAAGTTTACAACCTAGCTTTTCAATCTGAAAGAAACTTATTAAAAGAGGTTGATTTGTTTGACGTTTATGAAGGTGATAATTTACCAGAAGGTAAAAAGTCTTATGCAATAAGTTTTCTATTGCAAGACGAAAACAAAACATTAGAAGACAAACAGATAGATAAAATTATGCAGAAGTTACAACAAACTTTTGAAAAGAATTTAGATGCTGTTTTAAGATAATTTATAAGCTCCTTTTTTAAGGAGCTTTTTTTATATTTGCACTTAATATGTATAAAGCTTTAATAAGACCCATCTTTTTCTTTTTCGATCCAGAAAAAATTCATCATTTTACATTTTCATTAATTAAGTTTTTTTCTAAAATTCCATTAATACCTAATATTTTTAGAAGTTTATATCAAACAAATGACCCAAGATTAGAGCGTACATTATTTGGAATTACTTTTAAAAACCCTGTTGGTTTAGCTGCAGGTTTTGATAAAAACGCAGTTTTATATAACGAATTAGCAAATTTCGGATTTGGTTTTATAGAAATAGGTACTGTAACTCCTAAAGGTCAAGAAGGTAACCCTAAGAAACGTTTGTTTCGTTTACAAGAGGATAAAGGGATTATTAATAGAATGGGCTTTAATAATGAAGGTTTAGAAGCAGCAATTCATCAATTAAAAAAGAATAAAGGAAAAGTTATTATTGGAGGTAATATTGGTAAAAACACACAGACTTTACCTGAAAATTATACAGAAGATTATTTAACTTGCTTTAAAGCTTTACATCCTTATGTAGATTACTTCGTGTTAAATGTAAGTTGTCCTAATGTTAGTAGCCATGCTAAATTAAATGACAAAGATTATTTGGTTGAGTTAATAACTGAATGTCAAAATTTAAACAAAAAGGAATCTATACAAAAACCAATTTTACTAAAGATAGCACCAGATTTAAATAATACTCAACTAGATGAAATTATAGATTTGGTAGCTGAAACAAAAATTGATGGTGTAATCGCTTCAAATACTTCAGTTTCTAGAGAAGATTTAAAGACCTCTAAAGAAAGATTAGCTGAAATTGGTAATGGTGGTTTAAGTGGGCAACCTATTAAGGAGAAAAGCACAAAAGTTATTCAATACCTAGCAAATAAATCTAATAAATCTTTTCCTATTATAGGAGTAGGAGGTATACACTCAGAAAATGATGCTTTAGAAAAATTAAATGCAGGTGCAGATTTAGTGCAGATTTATACTGGTTTTATTTATGAAGGTCCTAGTTTAGTAAAAAGAATTAATAAAGCTATTTTAAAAAATAGTTAATACAATTTTAAATGATAGAGACCTTAATATCATTTGCATTAGCTACATCTGTATTGGCTATTTCTCCTGGACCAGATAATATATTTGTTTTAACGCAGAGCATTGTAAATGGCAAAAAATACGGATTAGCCACTGTTTTTGGATTAATATCTGGGTGTTTAGTTCACACAACATTATTAGCATTTGGGGTTTCTTCAATAATAGCAGCATCAGAAACTATATTTTTTATTATAAAATTATTTGGTGCGTTTTACTTGTTGTATTTAGCTTATAAAGTTTTTAAAGCAGATGCTTCAATTGTTCTTTCGAAAGATAAAACTGATCATAAAACTACAAAAGAATTATTTAAACAAGGATTTATTATGAATGTGCTAAATCCTAAGGTAACTATCTTTTTTTTAGCTTTCTTTCCTGGGTTTTTGTTTAGCGATAGTTTATCTAAAGTTATACAGTTTTATATTTTAGGTTTTTTATTCATGTTTGTCTCTCTACTTATATTTTCTTCAATAGCAATACTTGCAGGAACGATCTCTTCATATATAGAAAAGAATAAAAACATTGGTATTTATCTAAAATGGATGCAAATAATAGTATTTATTGGAATTTCTTGTTTTATTTTGATTTCTTAATTTGTTCTAAACATATGTTAATGTTTCTTAAATAAAAAAAGACATCGTTTATTTTGTTTAATTTTGAAGTATATAACTTAAACAAAAAAAACATGAAAAATTTTAAACCCTTTATTTTATTATTCGTCTCTTTATTCTTGATTACAAGTTGTAATGAAGATGAAGATTTTAATTTACCAGTACCAAATGGAAATACGACTGTATTCGAATTAAATGAAAAAGCTGTTGCTGGTATTTCTGGTAAAGCTACTTTTGTAGAAAACGAAGATGCATCAATTACTGTAGTATTAGACATATCTGGAACACCTGCAAATGGAGTGCATCCTGCACATATCCATTTTAACTCTGCTTTAGAAGGTGGTGCTATCGCATTAAGTTTTAATCCTGTAGATGGTAATAATGGAAAAAGTGTTACCACTTTTTCAACTCTAGATGATGGTACTCCTGTGAGTTATAATGATATGATTAATTTTGATGGTTACATCAATGTACATTTAAGTGAAGATGATTTAGGAACTATTGTTGCACAAGGTGATATTGGTCAGAATGTATTAACAGGAAACACAATTACTTACGATTTAGGAGAGAAAGCTGTTGCTGGTATTGCAGGTAGTGTTACTTTTTCTGAAAGAAATAGTGGAGAAACTTTAGCAACAATTATGTTAGCAAATACACCATCAAATGGATCACACCCAGCACATATACATGCAAATACAGCTGCAGAAGGAGGAGGAATACTATTATCTTTCACTCCTGTTGACGGAAACACAGGATTAAGTGTTACAAATATCTCAACTTTTGATGATGGGTCACCATTTAATTTTTCAAGTATTACAGATTTAGATGCTTACATTAATGTGCATTTAAGTGCTAATGATTTAGGAACTATTGTAGCACAAGGTGATATTGGTCAGAATGATTTAACAGGAAATACAACAACATATGATTTAGGAGAAAAAGCAGTACCAGGAATTTCAGGAAATGTTGTTTTTTCAGAAAGAGTAAATGGAGAGTCATTAGCAACAATCATGTTGTCTAATACACCAGCAAATGGTTCACATCCTGCACACATACATGCAAATACAGCTGCAGAAGGAGGAGGAATCTTATTTTCTTTTAATCCAGTAGATGGAGATACAGGAATGAGTATGACAAATGTGGCTGCTTATGACAATGGAGGGGCATTAACTTATTCTGATATAGCTGGTTTAGACGCATATGTTAATGTACATTTAAGTGCAACTCAATTAAGTACTATTGTTGCACAAGGTGATATAGGTAGAAATGATTTAACAGGAGATCAAAAAGTTTATACATTAAATGAAAAGGATGTAGCAGGTATTTCAGGTACAGCAACTTTCTATAAAAGAGTAGATGGTTCTGCTTTAGCAGTATTAAATATTATGAATACACCTGCAAATGGTTCACATCCTGCACATATTCATGAAAATGATGCTGCAACAGGTGGTCCAATCGCATTTTCTTTTAATCCAGTTGATGGAAATACAGGAATGAGTATGACTCAAGTAGAAGTTTTAGACAACAATACACCAATTTCTTTTGATGAAATTTTAACCTTTAATGGGTATATAAATGTTCATTTAAGTGCAACTCAATTAAGTACTATTGTAGCTCAAGGTAATATTGGTTCTAATATATAATTTAATTTAAATCAATTTAAAATCCCATCATAATTTGATGGGATTTTTTTTATGCCTAATATTTATTTTTTTATGTATTCCATTTATAATAATTATCTTTGAAATTAATGAAAAAAGTCAAAATCATAGAATGTCCAAGAGATGCCATGCAAGGGATAAAATCGCATTTTATTTCTACAGATAAAAAGGCATTATATATCAATTCTTTACTTAAAGTAGGTTTTGATACTATAGATTTTGGAAGCTTTGTTTCACCAAAAGCAATCCCTCAAATGAGAGATACTGCTGAAGTTTTAGCAAAGTTAGATTTAACTAAAACTTCTAGTAAATTGTTGGCAATAATTGCAAATACTAGAGGAGCTAATGATGCTGTACAGTTTAAAGAAATAGATTATTTAGGCTATCCTTTTTCTATATCAGAAAACTTTCAAATGCGTAATACGCATAAAACAATTGCAGAATCTATAAAAACTCTAGATAATATTTTAAATCTTGCAGACAAACATAATAAAGAAGTTGTAGCATATTTATCTATGGGATTTGGAAACCCTTATGGAGATCCTTGGAATGTAGAAATAGTAGGTGAGTGGACAGAGAAACTCTCTAAAATGGGGGTAAAGATTTTATCTCTTTCAGATACAATTGGTAGTTCTACTCCAGATGTAATTTCTTATTTATTTTCTAATTTAATTCCTAAATATCCAAAAATAGAATTTGGTGCACATTTGCATACAACTCCAGATAAATGGCATGAAAAAGTAGATGCAGCTTACAAAGCTGGCTGCAATAGATTTGATGGAGCAATAAAAGGCTATGGAGGTTGCCCAATGGCTAAAGATGAGCTAACAGGTAATATGCCAACTGAGAAATTAGTAAGCTATTTTACTGCCCAAAAGGCAGATACCAATATAAAACCCATGAGCTTTGAAAGTGCATATAACAAAGCTTTAGAGGTTTTTAATGATTAAATAACTACAAATTGTATAGATTTAATTACAATTAAATATTAAATTTTAAATGAAAATTTTAAAAAAATTCCTATATATTTTATCATTTGCAATATTTTTTTCTTGTAATAAAGATGATGATAAGATTGACTTCACTTTTCTACAAATAAATGATGTTTATGAAATAGCACCCATTCAAGGTGGAAAATATGGAGGAATGGCTAGAGTAGAAACATTACATCAAAACTTACTAAAAGAAAACAAAAATACAATGTTGTTTTTGGCAGGAGATTTTTTAAACCCTTCTTTAATTGGTACTTTAAAGGTTGATGATGAAAGAGTTCGTGGAAAACAAATGGTAGAAGTTATGAATGCCATGAATTTTGATGCAGTTGCATTTGGTAATCATGAATTTGATTTATCTCAGCAAGATTTACAAAAACGTTTAAATGAGAGTAATTTTCCTTGGATTTCATCAAATGTTAAGTTAAAAACAAATGGTAAATCAATTCCATTTTATAAAGAAAGAGAGGGAAAGACAATTCCTTTAAAAGGAACTTTAATAAAAGAAATTATAGATGAAGATGGAACAACTATTAAAATTGGTTTTATTAGTGTTTGTATACCATCAAATCCAAAAGAATATGTAGAATATGGGAATATGTTTGTTAAAGCAAGAGCAGCTTATGCTGCCATAAAAGATTCTGTAGATGTTGTTTTTGGCTTAACTCATGTTAAAATAAATAATGATAAAAGAATTGCAAAATTATTACCAAATATCCCTTTAATTATGGGAGGTCATGAGCATACAAATAAATATGAAAAAGTAGGGAATTCTATTATTGCAAAAGCAGATGCCAATGCAAAAACAGCCTATATACATAGAATTACATACGATAAAAAAACTAAGAAGGCTACTATAGATTCCAAATTACAAGAAATAACTAATAGTATTGTTTCTGACCAAAAAGTTGGAGAAATTGTAGACAAATGGCAAACTATTTTAACAACTAAGATTAAAGATATTATTCCACAACCAAATGAAGTTATTTATAACGCAAAAATACCACTAGATGGAAGAGATACACCTATTAGGAGTGAGCCTACAAATCTAGGTAAAGTAATAACAGCAGCAATGTCTTACTCTTTTAATGATAAAGTTGATGCAGCAATTGTAAATGGTGGTTCTATTAGAATTGATGATGAGCTTGAAGGTAATATTACTGCTGTAGATATTTTTAGGGTTTTACCTTATGGAGGTGCAGTATTAAAAGCAGATATTAAAGGTAGATTGTTTAAACGTGTTTTAGATTATGGAGAATTAGCAAAAGGCACAGGAGCTTACTTGCATCATCACAATATATCTAAGAAGAATAATATTTGGTATATAAAAGGAAAACCTTTACTTACCACTAAAACTTATACAGTTGCATTTTCAGATTATCTATTAAAAGGATTTGATATACCTTTTTTATCTTCTAAAGATAAATCTGTAACTAATGTTTCTAACCCTAAAGAAAAGGACTTGTCTTTTGATATAAGAAGGGCAGTAGTTGCTTATTTAAAAACTCAAGAATAAAAAAAACCTCACAATTAGTGAGGCTTTTTTTATTATATATTATCTTTCTCTTCGTTTTCTACCAAAACCACTAGGTTTTCTATCACTAGAACTTCTTTTTCTATCAGAAGAACGATTGTCAGATCTTCTTCTTCCTCTATCATCAGAACCTTTAGATGAGTTTTCGTTATTTCTACGTCTGCCAAAACCTCCATCTTTTTTACCAAATGGTTTTTTTCCACGTCTACTACTTCCTCCTCCTGAACGTTCTTTTTTAGTAACTTCTACATTAACACTTCTACCATCAAAATCTGGTTGATTAGCAGCAAAAGCTTCTAATGTTTTTTCCTCATAATTTTTATCAACTTCAAAGAAAGAAAAAGTATCTAAAATATCAATTGCGCCAATTTCTATTTTATCACCAATTTCTTGGTCGTTAATTAAACCTATTAATTTAGCAGGGTTTAATCTATCTTTTCTACCAATGTTGATAAAGAAACGAGTCATATCATCACTTGTAGCTCTTGCTCTAGAGTTTTCTCTTGAAGATAAATCGTTTAAATCTTTTGCATTTTCATAATAAGATAAAAATTGATTGAACTCTAAAGAAACAAATTTTTGAATTAATTCTTCTCTAGAAAAACCTTCTAACTTTTCATAAATACTAGGTAAAAAGTCTTTAATCTCAGATTCGTTCACTTCTATATTTTGAACTTTATCAATTAAATGCATTAATTGATTTTGACAAATTTCTTTTCCAGAAGGAACTTTAGTTTCAACAAACTTTTTCTTTATGATTCTTTCTATAGGTCTTAATTTACCTTTTTCTTTATTATTTACTAATACTATAGAAATACCTGTATTACCAGCTCTACCAGTTCTACCACTTCTATGATTGTAGTTTTCTATTTGATCTGGTAACTTATGATTAATAACATGTGTTAATTCGTTAACATCTAATCCACGAGCAGCAACATCTGTTGCTACTAATAATTGAATGTTTTTTGTTCTGAATTTACCCATAACAGAATCTCTCTGTGCTTGAGATAAATCTCCATGTAAAGCATCTGCATTATAACCATCTTTTATTAATTGGTCTGCAACTTGTTGCGTTTCTCTTCTAGTTCTACAGAAAATAATCGCATAAATATCTGGATTTAAATCAGCTATTCTTTTTAAAGCTGGGTATCTAGTTCTTTCTGTTACTAAATAATATTCATGACTTACATTATCTGAACCTTGATTTTTTTCACCTGAAGTAACTTCAACAGGTTTTGTCATATAATTTTTGGCAATTGCTTCTACTTCATGAGGAAAAGTTGCAGAAAATAATAAAGTTTGCTTTGTTTCTGGTGTTGCTTCTAAGACAGCATCTAACTCGTCTTTAAAGCCCATATTTAGCATTTCATCTGCTTCATCTAAAACCAACCATTCTACATTACCTAACTTTAAGGCTCTTCGTTTAATTAAATCGACTGTTCTTCCTGGTGTACCTACAACAATTTGAGCTCCTTTTTTTAAAGCTCGCATTTGTTCTTCAATATTTGCCCCACCATAAACTGTAGCAACTTTAATACCTTTTAAATATTTAGAAAATTCTTCAATATTTTTTCCTATTTGAACAGCTAATTCTCTTGTTGGAGATAAAATAATAGCTTGTGTATTTTTACTATTAGCATCAACTAATTGTAAAATTGGTAAACTAAAAGCTGCTGTTTTTCCTGTTCCTGTTTGTGCAAAAGCTTTTAAATCGTCTGTAGATGAAATAATTTGTGGAACTGCTTTTTCTTGAATAACGGTTGGTTTTTCGTAACCTAAATCCGTCAATGCTTTAACTATGGTTTCTTTTAAACCTAGTTCTTTAAATGTTGACATTACTGTGTTTTTGTGGATTCACAGAACGCCCACCTGTAAACCCGATTATAAAATTGGACTTGATTCTTAATGAGTTAATCTCTAATTAAAAAACGTGCAAATGTACTGTAAATAAAATAGATAACTTAAAAAATCTTAATTTTTATATGAATTTAAGTTTTTTAAGTAAGAATTTAAGTTGTAAGAAGATATAGAAGCATAACCATTAGCAACAATACCATCTTTATTAACTAAGATAGATCTTGGCATTTTACTTGATAAATATTTAAAAGCTTCACTATTTGAGTTTAAGTAATATTGATTTTTTATGTCAAGATTTTTTATGCTCTTTTCTAACTCACCATGTATTTTAATTTGTATAAAATCAATATTTTGGAATTTATTAGCTAAATACTCAATTCTTGATTTAATATACCATTCAGAAACATTATTAGGATTCCAAAAAAGTAATAAAACATTTTTATTTTTAATTACATCTTTAATATCGTGTTCTTTATTGGTGTAATCAGTTATTTTAAAATTAGGAAACTTATCATTTATACCTATTGCTTTGGTGTCGTTTATTAAGTTTTGAATCTCTTTTTTATCAGCTTCATTTGTTGTCAACTCAAAATAACGATCAAATGTATCTCCATTTATATCAGATGAAGATTTGTTATAGAAATGACTTATTACTGTTTGCTTTAAAAATGCGTTTCTTGAAGTTTCAGAAGAAATCTCTGAGTTTATTGTGTTTAATAAATCTACAGTAAACTTAGATGTATATTCTTTTATTAATGGAGGATGACCTAATGAATACGTTTTATTGTATAAATAATTTCTAATAAAATAAGAGTAAGGAGGATAATAAAACAAAGAACTATCATTAAATTCAATGTTTTTTCTATGGTTATAGAAAGATTTTTCTAATTCTGGAAATATATTAACATCTGTTTTTTTAGAATATACTAATGGATATTTCTCTATTCTTGCGTAAAGAGGATATGTTAATGCAACATTTAATATCTTTTCAAAACCTTCAGTTTCATTAGGGTGATTATCTAAATATTGTTGTAGGGTAGTGTATTTAATTTTTTTAATAGAATCTATTTTACTTTGAAAAGCTTTAGGATTTAATTTATTGTATTGATAAAAAAGCTTATCGTCTTTTTCGGTTTCTAAAAAACAATCTATTAAAATATTATTTCTATCTGCACCTTTACCAGCAAAAACTAAAGATTCATCAAAATCCCATGTATTTAAACGAATTAGCAAGCTATCTTTTGGCTCTAAATACATATATTGATTTTCATTACCATGTATAAAGTAATAAAGACCTTCTTTAATATTCTTTAATTCTGCAAAAAACTTGTTGTTTTCGTTTAATAAAAAAGTATCAATTGCTATTTCATTTGCATATAAAATTATCTTATCCGATTTCGGATTAATAATTTTACCACCAAAATAAGTAGTCGTTTTTTTGTCACCCTTACCACAGCTAACTAGTAAGATTGTAAACAAAATATATACAAGAAAACGTAATTGTTTATACATATATAACTATAGGATATTAATCAAACAAAAATATATATTCCAACTACTTAAGCTTGTTAATACGCTGTTAAAAATTACTCAATAAAAACCCAACTTTTTAAAGCAAAAACTTATAAAAAAGGGGATAAATTATTGTAAAGCAATTCTATTTAGTACTTTTGCAAAAAATTAAAAAATAGTAATATGTTATCTGTTTCTAATTTATCAGTTCAATTTGGTAAAAGAGTATTGTTTGATGAAGTAAATACCAAATTTCAATCTGGTAACTGCTATGGGATTATTGGTGCAAATGGTGCAGGAAAATCTACTTTTCTAAAAATATTATCTGGAAAAATGGATCCTACATCTGGTCATGTTTCTATAGAACCAGGAAAAAGAATGTCTGTTTTAGAGCAAAACCATAATGCTTATGATGAGTTTCCTGTATTAGAAACTGTAGTAATGGGTAACAAAGAGTTATTTGCTATTAAGAAAGAAATAGATGCGCTTTATGCAGATTATACTGATGAAAACGCAGAAAAGATTGGAGAACTTCAAGTAAAGTTTGAAGAGATGAATGGTTGGAATGCAGATTCTGATGCAGCAGCAATGCTATCTAACTTAGGTATTACAGAAGAATTGCATTATAGCATGATGCAAGATTTAGATGGTAAACAAAAAGTAAGAGTATTATTAGCACAAGCTTTATTTGGTAGTCCTGATGTTTTAATTATGGATGAGCCTACTAACGACTTAGATTTTGAAACTATTGGTTGGTTAGAGAATTTCTTAGCTAATTATGATAATTGTGTAATTGTAGTTTCGCATGATAGACACTTTTTAGATGCAGTGTGTACACATATTTCTGATATAGATTTTGGTAAAATAAACCACTTTTCTGGTAACTATACTTTTTGGTACGAATCTAGTCAGTTAGCAGCAAAACAAAGAGCTCAACAAAACAAAAAGGCAGAAGATAAGAAGAAAGAATTAGAAGAATTTATTCGTCGTTTTTCTGCAAACGTAGCAAAATCTAAACAAGCTACTTCTCGTAAAAAAATGATTGAGAAACTTAATGTAGAAGACATTAAACCTTCTAGTAGACGTTACCCAGCTATTATTTTTGATAGAGATAGAGAAGCAGGAGACCAAATTTTAAATGTAGAAGGTCTAACCAAAACTTTTGAAGGAGAAAAATTATTTTCTAATGTAGATATTAACTTACAAAAAGGAGATAAAGTTGCAGTTATATCTAAAAACTCTAGAGCTGTAACTGCATTCTATCAAATTATTACAGATAATGATAAAGCAGATTCAGGTAAATTTAGTTGGGGTGTAACTACAACTCAGTCTTATTTACCATTAGATAATTCTGAATATTTTAAAGATGGTAGCTTAAATTTAGTTGACTGGCTAAGACAATATGCACAAACAGAAGAAGAGCGTGAAGAAGTGTTTTTAAGAGGATTTTTAGGAAAAATGATTTTTTCTGGTGAAGAAGCACTTAAGAAAAGTAACGTTTTATCTGGAGGAGAAAAAGTGCGTTGTATGCTTTCTAAAATGATGATGAAAAGAGCAAATATTCTTTTGTTAGATGAACCAACTAACCACTTAGACTTAGAATCTATACAAGCATTAAACAATTCTTTAATTAATTTTAAAGGAACTGTAATGTTTACAACTCACGATCATGAGTTTGCACAAACAGTTGCAAATAGAGTAATAGAATTAACGCCAAAAGGTGTAATAGATAGATATACTACTTTCGATGATTATCTATCAGATCCAAAAATTAAAGAATTAAGGACTAAAATGTATTCATAAAAAAAGGAAGCTTTTCAGCTTCCTTTTTTTATTTTTTCTGAATAGGACTAATGATTTTTACATCAGAAAAAGCAATAGCTCCTTTTATAACCCCATCTATAGTTTTCTTTAAAGCTTCTATCAATTGCATTTTTAATTGAGATTTATGATAAATTATACTCACTTCTCTTGCAGGAGGAGGAGTTTTAAACTCTCTTAAAAAGCTTTTGTCTTTACTATTTAAATCTAAAGTATGTAAATAGGGTAGAAGCGTCATTCCTAAGCCTTCTTTAGACAATTTAATTAAAGTATCAAAACTTCCACTTTCTAATTGAAACCCTTTTTTGTTATCAATTTTATGTGCTCTACATAAGTTAATGACACTGTCTTTAAAACAATGTCCATCTTCTAAAAGTAAAATATCATCTACTTCTAACTCATCAACATCTATTTTTTTATTGTTGTATAATCTGTGGTTTTGAGGTATTAAACCAACAAATGGTTCATAATATAAAGGTCTTTCTTTTATAGTTTCATTTTCTAAAGGAGTAGCAGCAATTGCAGCATCTATATGACCATCAGTTAATTTTTTAATAATTTCTTCTGTAGTTAATTCTTCTATGATTAGCTTAACTTTAGGGTACTTTTTAGTGAAATTATTTAAGAACATTGGCAATAATGTAGGCATAATAGTTGGGATAATGCCTAGTTTAAATTCGCCTCCAATAAATCCTTTTTGTTGATGAACGATATCTATAATTCTATTGCTTTCATCTACAATAACTTTAGCTTGTTCAACAATTTTTTTACCAACTTCTGTAAGTTCTATAGGTTTTTTAGAACGATTAAATATTTGCACATCTAATTCATCTTCTAATTTTTGAATTTGCATGCTTAAAGTTGGCTGAGTTACAAAACTATGTTCTGCTGCAACAGTAAAATTTTGATATTCTGCTACTGATAAAACATATTTAAGTTGAGTGATTGTCATTGATAATAATTTTTTATAAAGATATTAAAACTATCAAGATTAATTATAATTGATGGTGTTTATTTTCCAATATTTACAGAATATCCAATTTCTAAACCTAAAATATTGTAACCATCATTTGGTTTTTGAAAATTTAGATTAGAAACATGACCAAAATTTGATCCTATATACAAGAACGAATCTTTAAAAAATTGATATGAAAAGCCTAGAGAGAAATTTTCTATAAAAGTAAATCCTTTGGCTAAACGTTCTGTTCTTGTATCTATATAAGAGAAACCTAAACTTATAGAAGCCTGTAAATCTAATTTTTTGAATAATTCTTTTTTACCAGCAAAACCAAACTCAACACCATATAAGTTCATGTTTTTGGGTTGAATAAATTCAGCTATTTTTTCTCTATAATTTTCTTGATCTGGAGTAACATAAAATTCATTTAATAATTGATGTTGTAAAAACTGAACTTGTGGTTGCACAATCAATTCAAAGTCAAAATTTCTCCAAGAACCTAATTTGTAAAAAGCCTGAATCTTTAAGGTATTTGTAGAATAGTTGTAATCCTTATCATCAAATAAAAAATTATCTTCAGAGCCATAGCTATAAAGAACCCCAATTTTCTTTGGGGCTAAACTCCAATCTTTTTTGTTTTGATTATAACAATATGTAACAAAGAAAAATGTAAAAAAAAGAATCGCTTTTTTTATCATTAAATTAAGCAAACATTTTAGCTACGTTTTCTGCTTTTCTGCTTTCTGAATAATCATAAAAACCTTCTCCAGATTTCACACCCAATTTACCAGCCATAACCATATTAACTAAAAGTGGGCAAGGAGCGTATTTAGGGTTTTTAAATCCATCATACATTACATTTAGTATAGATAAACAAACATCTAAACCTATAAAATCTGCTAATTGTAAAGGACCCATTGGATGAGCCATTCCTAATTTCATTACAGTATCTATTTCAGCTACACCTGCAACACCATTATATAATGTTTCTATAGATTCATTAATCATTGGCATTAAAATTCTATTAGCAACAAAGCCTGGATAATCATTTACTTCTACAGGTATTTTATTTATTTTCTTAGATAAGTTGACAATAAAGTCAGTTACTTCATCAGATGTGTTATAACCCCTAATAATTTCTACTAATTTCATAATAGGTACAGGGTTCATAAAATGCATACCTATTACTTTATCTGCTCTTTTAGTTTCAGCAGCAATTTGAGTAATAGAAATAGAAGAAGTATTTGTTGCTAAAATGGTGTCTTCAGGACAAACTTCATCTAACTCTTTAAATATTTTAGCTTTTAAAACACTGTTTTCTGTAGCAGCTTCAACAACTAAACTTGCATATTTTACGCCTTCTTTTATAGAAGTATAAGTAGTTATGTTATTAAGTGTTTTTTCTTTAGTCTCTTTTGTAATTTTTTCTTTAGCAACCATTCTATCTAAATTTTTAGTAATCGTTGCAACACCTCTTTTTAAAGCTACTTCAGAAACATCAATTAATTGTACATTATAATCAAATTGAGCAAAAGTATGCGCAATTCCATTTCCCATTGTTCCAGCTCCAATAACTGCTATATTCTTCATATTTATATCTTTATTTTTTTTAAAAACTATCTATTACCCACTGTGCAATTCTAAGTGCTTCTGCACCATTATTTAAAGTTACAATAGGTGTTGTATCATTATTTATGGCAACTGCAAAAGTTTCTAGTTCATCTAGAATTGCATTGTTATTTGTTACTTGTGGATTATCAAAATAAATCTGTTTTTTTACGCCTTCATCATTTTGTAAAATCATATCAAAATCACCTGGATTTTCAGGTGCATCTTTTATTTTAACCACTTCTGCTTTTTTCTCTAATAAATCTACAGATATGTAAGCATCCTTTTGGAAGAAGCGAGTTTTACGCATATTTTTCATAGATATTCTACTAGAAGTTAGATTAGCTACACAACCATTTTCGAATTCTATTCTTGCGTTGGCAATATCTGGAGTTTCCGAAATTACAGAAATACCACTTGCGTGTATATTTTTAACCTTAGATTTTACTACTGAAAGAATAATGTCTATATCATGTATCATTAAATCTAATACTACAGGCACATCTGTACCTCTTGGATTAAATTCTGCTAACCTATGTGTTTCTATAAACATTGGGTTGTCTATCATATCTTTAACAGCAGTAAAAGCTGGATTAAAACGCTCTACATGACCCACTTGACCTTTTACATGGTATTGACTTGCTAAGGTTTTAATAGCTTCAGCTTCTAAAATTGTTTTAGCAATTGGTTTTTCAATAAAAATATGACGACCTTTTTCAATTGCATTTTTTGCACACTCAAAATGAGAAAGAGTAGGAGTTACAATATCTACAACATCTACAGCATCAATTAATTCGTCTATTGAGTTGTAAGATGTATACCCAAATTCTTCAGCAACTTTATTAGCATTTTCTTCTGAAGGGTCATAAAACCCAACCAATTGGTATTTAGAAGATTGTTGTAATAATTTTAAATGTATTTTTCCTAGATGACCAGCTCCTAAAACCCCAACTTTAAGCATAAATGATTGTTTTTAAAAGAATTTAAATTTTGAAATTTAATGCTAACAAAGATACAATTTTATAAGAATTTAATTCAATTTATTATTACTTTTAGATTTTAGAAATTAGATAAAATTGAAGGATACAGCAAAACATCAAGGTCTTAGAAATCAGCTCGCTAATGTATTAAAAGCAAAAGGGATTACAGATGAAAATGTATTACATGCTATTCGTGAAATTCCTAGACATTTATTTATTGATTCTAGTTTTGAGTCTCATGCTTATCAAGATAAAGCATTTCCAATTGCAGCAGAACAAACTATTTCTCAGCCTTATACAGTTGCTTTTCAATCTCAGACATTAGCAGTTAAAAAAGGGGATAAGGTTTTAGAAATTGGTACAGGTTCTGGTTACCAAACAGCAGTTTTATTATTGTTAAAAGCAGAAGTTTTTACCATAGAAAGACAACGTGAATTGTTTAAAAAGACATCTCGTTTTTTACCAAAGCTGAACTATAATCCTAAGAAATTTATTTTTGGTGATGGCTATAAAGGATTACCAGAACAAGCTCCTTTTGATAAAATTATTGTTACTGCAGGTGCGCCTTATGTGCCAAAACCTTTATTAGCACAACTAAAAGTAGGAGGTATGTTGTTAATACCTGTTGGAGATAAAACGCAAATCATGACACAGTTTATTCGTAAATCTGCAACTGAATTCGAAAAACACGAATTAGGAGATTTTGCTTTTGTACCAATGCTTGAAGAAAAGAATTAAGATTATTCAGCTCTAGTCCAATATTTAGTTTTACCCAAAAGAGAAAAACCTATATAACCTCTTAATTTTAATTTATTAGGCTCTTCTAATTTTATAAAACACTTGTATATCTTTCCATTTCTAGGATCTAAGATTTTTCCTCCTGACCATTCATCATCATCTTTTTCTAAACCTGATAAAATTTCTAATCCTAAAATTGGTTTATTTTTATTTTTTCCAGTGCATTCTTCACAAACAGCATTTTGTCTGTTTTCATCTTTAATTTCTACAATTTTAGCAAATGCTTTACCATTTTTCTCATAAATCTCAACTACTGAATCAATTTTACCTGTATCATCGTTTGTAGAGTTCCATTTTCCAAAAATAGTTTGAGAGTTTGCATTCATTGCAACTACTAGTAATAATAATGTAAACAGTTTTTTCATTTTTAAAATTTTAAATTAAGCTTCAGCATCAAAATAATCGTTCCATTTTCCATTAACTTTTAGCACTTGTTCAATAACATCTCTAACACAGCCTTCACCACCATTTTTATTAGATATGTATTTAGAAATTTGTTGTATTTCTGGAACAGCATCATTTGGGCAGCAAGACAAACCAACTTTTGTCATTACAGGCAAATCAGGAATGTCATCACCCATATATAGAATATTATCTGCTTGCAAATTATACTTTTCAATGATTTCTTGATATTGTTTTATCTTGTCATGAGCACCCAAATAAATGTCTTCAATACCTAAAGCAGCTAATCTACTTTTTACAGCTTGGTTTGTACCACCTGAAATAATACAAACTCTAAATCCTTTGTTTAAAGCTAGTTTCATAGCATAGCCATCTTTCACATTCATGTGTCTAACTAGTTCTCCATCAGGCATAATAGTTAACATTCCGTTTGTTAAAACACCATCAACATCAAAAATAAATGTATTAATTTTATGTAAGATTTGCTTATAGCTAATTTCCATTCTGGATAGATTTTGTTAAAAGTTTATAAATTTCTTGATTATTTTCTGAAAGCAAATTTAAATGATTTTTTATTGTTTTTTCATCATTTCTAATTGCAGGTCCTGTTTGCGCTTTTTCTGGGGAAAGCGTTTTAATTTTAGAAGCTGTTTCGTCTATTAATGGACTTAATATTTTAAAAGGAATATTATTTTCTTTACAAATATCATTACCAATCTTATACATGTGATTGGTGAAGTTGTTTACAAAAACAGCAGCTACATGTAGTCTTTTACGTTGTTCTGAATCAATATTATAAATATGTTCACTCAACAATTTTGCTAATTTTTCTAATAATTGATAATCATTTTTATCTTCAGCCTCTAAACAAAAAGGAACTTTAGAAAAGTCTACTTTTTTGTTTTTGGTAAAAGTCTGTAGCATATAAAAAACACCTTTTCTTGTTTTGTTTTTAAGATGAGTCATGGCAAAACTACCTGAAGTATGTACTACAAAATTATTGTTAATTTTATTAGAAACTTCTGCTATAGCATCATCAGAGACAGCAATTATTGTAATATCTGCATTAGGTATATTATCTAATTCTCTAGAATTTATTTGGGTAACCTTAATTTCTTTTAGGTTAGAAAAGGCCTCAAAAAGGTGAGTTGCTATATTGCCTTTACCAATAAGTAAAACTGATATCATAAAACGAAGATATTATTTTTTAAAGACACTATGTTTTTAAGTTTTGTTAAATTAGCAAATCAAAAATTCTATAAAATGAATACTAAAAATAAACTTGGATTAAATACAACTTGTGTTCATGTTGGCGAGGTTAAAGACGAACAGTATAAAGGAGCAGTTTCGCCTATATATATGTCTACTTCTTATGCTTTTGATGGAGTAGATATTAAGCGCTATCCAAGATATTACAATACTCCAAATCAAGAAATGTTATGCAAAAAAATTGCTGCCCTAGAAAACACAGAAGATGCTTTAATTTTTAGTTCTGGCATGGCTGCAATATCATCTTCAATATTTGCTTTTCTTAAAAGGGGTGATCATGTTGTTATTCAGCAAGTTATTTATGGTGGAACATACAATTTTATTGTCACTGAATTTGATAAATATGGTATAGAATATTCGTTTACAGAAAGTGATAAAATTGAAGATTTTAAACCGTTAATTAAAGAAAATACGAAAGTTATTTATATAGAAACACCTTCTAATCCTTTGTTAGGAATTACCAATATGAAAGCTATTTCTGAACTAGCAAAAGAGCATCATATTTTAACCATGATTGATAATACTTTTGCATCTCCTATCAATCAAAACCCTATTGATTTTGGAATTGATATTGTTATTCATTCTGCAACAAAATATATGGGAGGTCATTCAGACATTTCTGCAGGTGCTGTTGCTTCAACTAAAGAGAATATAGAGCAAATTTGGAAAACAGCTATTAACCTTGGAGGTAATTTAAGCGATCAAACTGTATGGTTATTAGAAAGAAGTTTAAAAACTTTGAATCTAAGAGTAAAAGCACAAACAGAAAATGCACAAATTATGGCAGAATATCTAGAGAAAAATAATGATATTGATAATGTCTATTATCCTGGTTTGCAAAGTCACCCACAATATGAATTGGCTAAAAAACAAATGAAAGGATTTGGAGCTATGTTGTCTTTTGAATTAAAAGAAGGTATTGATGCAATGAAATTTCAAAATCATTTAAACTTAATAAAACCTTCTATGAGCTTAGCTGGTTTAGAAAGTACAACTGTAAGTCCAACTCAAACTACGCATGCACTTCTTAGTGAAGAAGAACGTTTAGCAAGAGGTATAAAAGATGGTTTAATTAGATTTTCTGTAGGTATAGAAGAGCCAGAAGATTTAATTTATGATATTGAACAAGCGATAAAAAAAGCAAAAAAATGTTAAATACCTGTTCTTAAGATTAAACCAACTTGTAATCTATCTAAACTTTGTTTATTAATATATTGATTTAAATAACCAATTTCTAAAGAAATATTTTTAGAAAAAGTATAACCTAGTGCAGAATAAAATCTATTTTCTGGATATAAATCTCCTTTAAAATTAAAAAAAGATTCGTTACTTACATTTCCATAAATTGATCTATAAATTTGAATTTTAGCTTTTAATCGATATCTAATTCTATTGATTAAAGTATAATTCCCCATTGAATAAAGATTTCTATGCTCTAATCTTAATCGATGATAAAAAGGAATTTTAAAATATTTTGTTTTGTAAAAAATTTGTTCAAAAATTCGATGTTCTTTTGTATTAGGAGTTACATCTGGATCGAAAGTTCTATCTATATCTAAGTAACCATAACCAATATTAGCTGTCCATTTTTTATTTATTTTATAATTAACTCCAGTGTAAAACAAAATCAAATTATAATTTTGAAATGTTTGATAATTTCTTTCTTGGAAACCAGAATTAATACTCCATTTTTTAGAAACCTTATGGATTCCATGATACGTATACCAGCTTCCAAAATTCTTTTCAGCTTTTGTTTGACTATAAAGAATAGGGGTTGCTAAAATGGAAAAGTATAGAATAAGTATCTTTTTCATTATCAAAAATAAAGGCTAGACTTTTTGCATCTAGCCTTTAATTATTATTAAATATGATCTTCTAAATGATGGTGTTCATCAATTAATGGGCCTCCTTCTACTATATGCTTAGAAGCTTCACTTGAAAATTTCTCAAAATTTAGATGAAAAAAGTGAGCTAAATGAATAGCTTTAGAAACATAAGCACCTTTTTGTAACCAAGTATTCATTGGGTCTAACATTTCTGTTGGCACACCTGGACAGTATTTAGGCATAAATAAACCAAATATTGGATGTTGTTCAAATTCTACATCATCTAATTTCCCTTCTAATGCAGCACTAATCATTGCTCTTGTGTATTTTAACTTAATACGAGAACCTACACCATAAGGACCTCCAGACCAACCTGTGTTAATTAGCCAAACATTTACACCTGCTTCTTCCATTTTTGCACTAAGCATTTCAGCATATTTTGTAGGATGAAGTGGCATAAAAGGCTCACCAAAACAAGCTGAAAATGAAGGAACTGGCTCTGTTATTCCAGCTTCTGTACCAGCTACTTTTGCAGTATATCCAGAAATAAAATGATAGGCAGCTTGTCCTGAAGTTAATTTTGATATTGGAGGTAATACACCAAAAGCATCACAAGTTAAAAAGAAAATATTCTTTGGATTGTCTGCATACGAAGGTGTTTGAATATTGTCTATATGAGTTATAGGATAACTTACACGAGTATTTTGAGTTATACTACTATCAAAATAATCTACTTCTCCATTTTCTTTAAAAATTACATTCTCAAGAATAGCACCTGGTTTAATAGCTCTATAAATTTCTGGTTCTTTTTCTTCAGTTAAATCGATAACTTTTGCATAACAACCACCCTCAAAATTAAATATTCTATTTTCTGCAGTCCAACCATGTTCATCATCACCAATTAATTTTCTATTTGGATCTGCAGATAAAGTAGTTTTACCAGTACCAGATAAACCAAAGAAAATCGCAGTATCTCCATCTTCACCTACATTAGCAGAACAATGCATAGGTAAAACATTCTTTTCTGTAGGTAAAATTAAATTTAAAGCAGAAAAAATACCTTTTTTCATTTCACCTGTATAAGCAGAACCACCAACCAAAGCAACTTTCTTTGTGAAATTTAAGATTGAAAAATTACCTTGTCTTATTCCATATTCTTTAGGGTTATCGCAAACATATGCAGGAGCACAAAGAATTAACCAATCTTCTTTAAAATCTTTATGTTCTTCTTCTGTTAATCTTAAAAACATATTATTAACAAACATATTAGACCAAGGATATTGAGTTATTGTTCTAATATTTGTTCTATATTTTGGATCTGCACAAACATATCCATCTCTAGCAAATAACTCTTTATTTGAAAGAAAATCAACAATATTATTTTGTAATTTATCAAAGTTTTCTGGAGAAATAGGTTTGTTTGTTTTTCCCCACCATACAATATCTTTAGTGTATTCATCTTTTACTAAAAATCTATCTTGAGGAGATCTTCCTGTAAATTTTCCTGTATTAATAGCTAAAGTACCATTTGCAGTTTCTTTACCCATTTTTTTATCAACAGTTATTTTCTGTAATTCTTCAGAAGATAAATCCCAATGAACTTGAGCATTATTAATACCATATTGTGATAAATCTGGTTTATTTGTTTTGATTAAAATTTCCATAATAAAAGTTTTAAGTGATTAAATTAAAAAGGCCATATTATTGGCACTAATAGTAAGGTTGTAATTAAAAATATTATTAGTAATGGAAAACCAACCTTAAAGTAATCCATAAACTTATATCCTCCTGAACTCATAACCATTGCATTGGTAGTTGTACCAATTGGAGTTAAAAAAGCAGTTGAGGCACTAATGGCAATAGTAATTAATACTGGTTCTGGTGAAATATTTAATTTGTTTGCAGCTAATAATACTATAGGTGCCATTAAAACAGCTGTTGCAGAATTATTTATAAACTGACTAAATGTAGTTGTTAAAATAAAAATGCCTCCAATTAATAGAATAGGGTTTTCTTTACCTAGAACACTAATTAATGAATTAGAAATCATTTCTGCAGCTCCAGTTTTTTGAATTGCTAAACCCATAGGAATCATTGCAGCAATCATAACAACACTAGTAAAACTTATGCTTTTATATGCTTTTGAAAATGGAACACAACCAGAAAATAAAACAATACCAGCAGAAATTAAAGCTGCTATAGCACCAGGTACTGCTTTTACAACTAATAAAACAATCATAATTAATAAAGCCACCAATGCAATAAAAGATTTGCCTGTTAATTCATCTACATCCTTAAGTAATTCTTCAGGCCTACCAACAACAACAACGTTTTTATGGTTGTTTTTTAATTTCTCTATATTTTCCCAAGGGCCTCTAATAATGAAGCTATCTCCAGAATTAACTCTAATTTCTTCATCTATAAAAGGTTTTCTATTTCTAGAAGTAGCTAAAACTTGTACACCATATCTTTTAAAATATTCTTGGATTTTAATCTTTCTACCAATTAAAAATGATTTTGGAGTTACCAGAACTTCAGACATACCAACTTCTTGATTTATTAAATTGTGTCTTAATTCACTTTTTGCAGATTCCTTTGGTAAAAGTCCTAATCTAAAGGTAATCATCAGCTTATTAATACTTTCTGTTGTTCCTTTTACAGTAATAATATCATGATATCTTAGTTCAGTATCTTTTTCTGGAAGCTCTATAAAAGGCTGTGTACCTTTTAATCTATTTGGGTGTCTTCTTTTTAAACGAACAATGTTTATTTGATATTCGTTTTCTAAATCCCACTCATTAATTTTTGTATTAATCAAAGGAGAAATTGATCTAATTCTTAATCTGTAATAATCATTTTCTATTTTATAAGCTTCAATCCATTCATGCAGGGTAGAATCTATATTAATGGGTTTGTTATTTGTTTTGTTTTTTGGTAATAATTTAAAGCCAATAAATCTAAAATATAAAATGGCTATGATTAAAAGGGGTAAACCTATTAAAGCAAATTCAAAAAAAGAAAAACCATCATAACCAGCTTCTATTAATGAGTTATTTACAATAATATTTGGGGGTGTACCTGTTAAAGTTAATAGACCACCAGTATTAGAACCAAAAGCAACTGGAATTAATATTTTAGAAGGCATTGTTCCAATACTCCATGCAGATGAAATTGTGGCTGGTAATAATGTAGCAACAGTTCCTGTATTACTTACAAAACCAGATAAAACTCCAGAACCTAGTGTAATAATTATTAATAATTTTGGAACACTATTTTTTGCAAGACTTATTAATTTTTTTCCTGCTAAAGCAGTCCATCCTGTTTGTGAAAGACCTTCTCCAATTATAAATAAAGAAGCTATCATAATTACTGTTGGATTACTAAAACCACTTAGAGTTTCTTCTAGTGTTAATATTCCAACTAAAAACAAACTTAACATTGAAACTAAAGCCACAACATCAGGAGAGTATTTTCCCCAAACAAATAAAACAATAGTTATAAAAAGTATAATTAGCATTAATGTCATAATGACTTAAAATTTATATAGTAAATGTACCATCTATATAAAATGATTTTCATGATAGAAATCATAAAATTAAGAACTGATTGATTTTTATTAATATGTTAAAAATGTATGTATTATTTAAGAAATTTGAAAAACGAAATCGAAATAGAAATTTCTAATAACTAAATATTACTTTAAAAAAGATTATTTTTGATGATTAAAAAAAATATTTTTTTGGCTTTATTTGATTAGTTTGATAAATAAAAACTCATTTTTTTTAATTTATAATAAAAATTTACAAATATGAAACTCGATATTTTAGCTTTTGGTGCACATCCAGATGATGTAGAATTAGGTTGTGGAGCAACAATTGCAAAAGAAATTTCTTTAGGTAAAAAAGTTGGTATAGTTGATTTGACTAGAGGAGAGTTAGGCACAAGAGGCTCTGCTGATTTAAGAGATGAAGAAGCCAAAAAGTCTGCTGAAATTTTAGGAGTATCTGTAAGAGAAAATTTGGGTTTTTCTGATGGTTTTTTTAAAAACGATAAAGAACATCAGTTGGCTATTATAAAAATGATTCGAAAGTATAGGCCAGAAATTGTTTTATGCAATGCAGTTGATGATAGACATATAGATCATGGAAAAGGAAGCAAATTAGTGTCTGATGCTTGTTTTTTAAGTGGTTTATTAAAAATTGAAACTAAAGTTGATGAAAAACTTCAAGAAAAATGGAGACCTAATAATGTGTATCATTATATTCAATGGAAAAATATAAATCCAGATTTTGTTGTTGATGTCACAGGATTTATTGAAAAGAAAGTAGATTCAATTTTAGCTTATAGTTCTCAATTCTTTGATCCTAAGAGTAATGAGCCAGAAACACCTATAACAAGTAAAAACTTTTTAGACAGTATAACATATAGAGCAAAAGATTTAGGAAGAATAATAGGAGTGGAGTATGCAGAAGGTTTTACTTCAGAACGATTTGTTGCTGTAAAAAATTTAGATAAATTATTTTAATTAATTCTTTTAGTAGAATTAAAAATAAATTATATTTGTACCCGCAAATTAAATGGTGGTTGTAGCTCAGTTGGTTAGAGCGTCGGTTTGTGGTACCGAAAGTCGTGGGTTCGAGCCCCATCTTCCACCCAAAATTTAAAAAAGCCTTTTCATTATGAAAAGGCTTTTTTTAGTTAAGGGATATTTTAGGGGTATTTTAGGGGCTTTTTAATAAGAAGTTGTCAAATATTGAAGAGCTTTACTTTTATGACATCTGGTTAGGGATCCTCAAATCATTTAAGTTGTTATGCTTCTTCTAATAGAAATTAGGGGTAAGCTTTATTAACACTCTCCAATACTTGATAAACTCTGAAAAAATTAATTTTCAATGAACTTCTTAGCTATGCTATTATGTTGTTTTATAGGGATTAAACAACATAATTTTAGGGGTGCATAGTATGTTTTAAAAAAGGTAAATCTATTATAGGGATTAAGTTTTACCTTTTTAAATAACTAATATTTTTAATGAACTTAGTTGGTTTTGACTATATGTAGTCTTTAACAACACTTCAAATGTAGTAATTATTTACCACAAAACAAGTAATATATATAAAAAATTATCAAACTTTTATTGTATTTGTTATAATGTACTGATAAACAAAGCTTTATAAATACTACAATTTATGATTTATTACTACAAATAATAATGTATTGATGTTTAACTATAATTTATCATAAGTATTATAGATTTTTATAATAAAATATATTGATATAAGTCATAAAAAAGGCTACCTATAAAAGGTAGCCTTGATTCAGGGGTAATAAGGGGATGTATTGTAATATTTTAGTATTCAGAATCTTTTATAAACTCTTCAATATTATTAAGTCTTTGAAGTATTTTCTTTGATAATCCTTTAAATTGATCTCTTACCAAGTCTTTTATATGTTCTTCTATAGGAGAGTGTACTTCTTTTTGAACAGCAACATAAGAGTCTTTATATTTACCAACACCTGTAAATAACCATAAAGGATCTATTCCTTCAATATTATCTAATATTGCTAGTAATATAGTTTCGTTAGGCTTCTTTGTGTAATTTACAACAGCACTGACCAATTGTTGAGAAACACCAATAAGTTCTGCGAACTTTCTTTGGTTAAGTCCTGAGTCATTAAACACTTTTATGACTCTATCTGCTCTATCTTTATCTACTTTTTTCATTTTGGGGTCTTCAAATGTAGTAAAAAAAAACCACAAACAATTATTTTTTTTAATTTTTTATTAAATATCCTTGAGTATGCTTATTATTTCAGGCTTTTTTCTACTAGATACTGGTACAGTAGTATTGTCCTGTAAAACTAGATAACCCCCATCAGATTTAATAAACTCTTTAATATATTCTTTATTTATTAAATAACTTTGATGGACTCTAATAAAATTATTGTCTTTTAATAAATCTGAATAATACTTAAGCGTTTTAGAAACCATTATTTTGCTTTTATCTTTAAAATAGAAAGTTGTGTAGTTACTATCTGACTTGCATTTTATAATATTATTTATATCTACAATTACTATTTTTTCTGAGGTATGTAAAGAAATTTTAGTAGGTATGTTATTTGGAGTTGTAACTAAATCATTTAAAATGTTTATTTGTTCTTCTCTTATAGCTAAACTATTCTTTGCCTTTTTAACAGATTCTTTTAAATCTTCTATAGAGTAGGGTTTAAGTATATAATCTATAGCAGCAAACTTAAAAGCTTTAATAGCATATTCATCACTTGCTGTAATAAATATTACTCTAGACTTTAAATTTGGTATCATTTCTAATATATCAAAAGCAGTACCATCTCCTAACATAATATCTAAGAATAAGATATCTGGTTGTTTTTTTTGTAATTTCTTTACAGCTTCTATTATATGGCTAGCACTACCTATAATTTCTAACTCCGTTAATTCATTTTTTATATCTTGAATTAACATTTGTAATGCGTTTATATTATCTTCTACTACAAATGATGTTATTTTGTCCATATTGTATGTTTTCTATTCTTTTTAATTAGAAATCAGTCTCTAAAGGTATTTTAAAACTTACATTAGTGCCAGTTATTATATCACCTTCTTTAACTTCAGATATATTAAAGTCACTGTATTTATATATATTATTAATTCTTTCTTTAGTTATTATTAATGCCGCAGATTTATGGTTTGTTTCTTTTTTGTTATTAATAGATGTATTAAAACCTATTCCATCGTCTTTTATAGAACAATATAAAATGTTCTTCTTAATAGTAAAAGATATTTCAATATTTCCAAGCTCCTTATTTATAAAGGCATGATGAATTGCATTTTCTGCAAAAGGTTGAATTAACATAGTTGGTACAAGTATTTCTTCTGCATCTATATTATTTAAACTTGTTTTAATTGAATAACTAATTTTTTTAGAGCTCATTTTTTGTTCTAACTCTAGATAATTTTTTAATGCTTCAATTTCTTCTTTTAAAGTTATTTTGTCCTTCATAGAGCTATTAAGTATGCTTCTTAATAAACTTGAAAAATGATTTATAGAGTTATTTAGTTCTTTTGTTTTTCCAGAATTACCCAAAGCTTTAATTCCGTTTAAAACATTAAATATAAAATGAGGATTCATTTGGAGCTGAAGTGCTTTTTGCTTTAGGGTTAATAATGAATTTTTCAACTCTAATTCATTAAGTTTCTTACTATTCTTTTTCTTGATGCTTTTAATATTAAGATCTACCAAAACATAACTTATAAAGACAAAAAGAATAAATGAACTAATTATAAAGTAGACATTATAGTAAAAAGGAGTATTAATTGTAAAATTAATCTTTTTGATATCACTTTTTATATCATCAATTTTAGATTGTAGTTCTAGAGTATAACTTCCATAATCTAAATTTGCTAATTGTAATGAGTTGTTTTTACTCCAATAAGAGAAAGTATTATTGATTTTATACCTGTATAAAATATTTTTTGGTTTTAGCAAGTTTACTGTTTTGTAAACAATAGATATAGAGTTTTCATTAGAACTCAAATTAAGATTACTATTCTCTTTTGATATATAATTAACTTCTTTAAAATTTACTTTAACACTCTCTAAGTGTAGATTGGGTTTACTACTTCTATTATTTATGTTATATTTTTTTTGTTGATATAGGCCTTGATTGGTTCCAATCCATTTTGTGTTTTGGTTGTCGTTAAAAACGTAATTTATATGATCAGTTTTTAAAGTATTGTATTTATTTATTTTTTGTAGAAATTTAAAATCTGGTAAAGAAAATATTTCTATTCCATTGTTAATAGAACTAACCCACAATTCATTTTCGATAATTGAAATGTTAGAAATGTTTTGAATAGTTTTTATAGGTTGAATTTTATTATCATTTAAACAGATAACCTTATTATTTGAAGCACCTAATAGTTTTTCACCATCTATCTCTAAATCAACAAACACATCATTTGTTAGTAAAGTAATTTTTTTCGGTTGAATTAAATCATCAATTTGATAAAGTCCATTATTAGAAGCAATAAAAAATGAGTTATTTGCATAAACAATATCGTAAATAATTGAAAAATCTAATTTTGTATTTATTTGTATTGGTAGTAGTTTTTTATTTTTTAAATGACAAATACCCTGATTTGTAGCAACAAAAACATCAGTACCTTTTATTATTACGTTAAAGACTTTTTTACTTTCATAAAAAACTTCTTGATTACCTTCTTTAACAATCAACCCTTTTGTTGTACCAACAAAAAGTTTTTTATTGTTAAATAGGAGAGAAGTGATTTTTTTAGAATTTACTCTTGTAAAGTCATCACCATCAAAACGAATAAGTCCACTATCTGTTCCTAACCATAAATACCCAATATTATCTTGAGTGATTTTTAATATATTAGCATTTGAAAGGCCATTTTCTGTATTGAATATTTTATATGTCTCTTGTTGCGAAACAATTTGAGATACATAGAATATAGTAACAAGGACAATTATTTTTTTACAAAGGGTCATATACAAACTTACTAATTAAAATGTCACTATGCATTTTATTTGCACAGTGACATTACTTAAAACTACAATTTCCATTCCAAATTATTTCATAGCATATAACCTTTTGTTTTTTGTATCTGGTTCAATATGCTCTAATTCTCCATAAGGTTTAATTAATGGTTTTAAAACAGTTAATCCTGTTGTACTTCCTTTAATAGTTAATGTACTGTTTTTGATAGACCAAGTCCATCTAAATTTTTCTAAAGGAATATTAATATGTTTCATTTCTGTATTTAAAGATTCGTTTTGTTCTATAAAGTCCATAACTTCTTCTACTATTTCAAAATTTGGAATTTCATCATCAGAATTATGATAGTCTAATTGAAATTTTACAGGTATCGTAAACTTGGTTGTATAGGCTTCTCCAATATATCTTTCTTCTTCATTATTTAAAGCTTCATACCAATTGATATCTTTTTCATTCGGATATTTTCTTGCTATTTCTTTTGATAAATCTACTTTTCCTGGTGAGTGTGCTGTAGGATAAAACACATAAAATGCCTTTGCTAAATAATGATTAGAAAACTCTCCATTAAAAATAGAGTAGTAAGGAGAAGCTACTACATTAGGTAATTCATCTGCATAAAAAGCATCTTTAAATGTTGCCATTAATTCAGTGTTTTCGCCTAAACCATTTGCATGTAAAACTATAGTAGTATTCCCATTTATAGTTTCACTTAAAATTGGTAATTCTCCTTTTGTAATACATCTTCTTAATGATTCTGTAGTTACTTTATCGCCCTTAACAATAGTCTCTAAACTTAATCCTTTATAAGGATTACTTTTATTTACAATATGAATTTCTCCATAAGATAAATCGTTTTTATGATTGTTTAGCCAATTCATAATTTCTTCTAATGAATATTGACCTTCTACAACCTCAAAATTTTGTTGAGAAAAATAGTTTCTCGCATTTTGATAAAATGTTTCATTTCCAGAATCGTATCCTGCAATAAATACAATAGGATTTCTAGTTACAACTTCTTTTTCTAAACTATCTGCATTGCTTTCTTCGATAATTACTGCAACTTTTTTATTTTCTTTTTTAATTGACGAGTTACAAGCAATAAAAATATTTCCTGCAATAAAAAGACTAGTAACAACAATCGATTTTCTAATTAAATTTTTCATGATTTCTACTTTTTTAAATGATTAACACTATAAAAGTAGTAGAGGAGTCAGATAAAATTTACGCTATATTAGAATTCGTTTTACTTGAATTAGAATTCGTTAAAAAATCAATTTTTCTTTTAAATATTCAGCAGTATAAGAATCTTTATTTTTAGCTAATGCTTCTGGAGTTCCTTGATAAATAAGATTACCTCCATTTTTACCACCTTCTAAACCTAAATCTATAATATAGTCTGCACACTTAATCAAATCTATATTATGTTCAATCACGATTATAGAATGTCCTTTTTCTATCAATGCATTAAAAGAAGCTAATAGTTTTTTAATATCATGAAAATGCAATCCAGTGGTTGGTTCATCAAAAATAAATAAGGATTTGTCTTTGGTATTACCTTTAACTAAAAAAGAAGCTAATTTTATTCTTTGTGCTTCACCACCAGAAAGAGTAGAAGAAGATTGCCCTAAAGTAACATAACCTAAACCAACATCTTGTAATGGTTTTAATTTATTGGCGATTTTTGGCACTAAGTTTTCAGAAAAGAAAGTAACAGCATCATCTATGGTTAAGTTTAAAATATCGTCAATAGATTTACCATCGAAAGTTACTTCTAAAACTTCCTTTTTAAAACGTTTTCCATTACAAACATCACATTCTAAATGCACATCTGCCATAAATTGCATTTCAATAGTAACTTCACCTTCTCCTTTACAGGTTTCACAACGTCCACCTTCTACATTAAAAGAAAAATGTTTGGGTTTATAATTTCTAATTTTTGCTAATTTCTGATTCGAAAATAATGCACGAATATCATCATAAGCTTTTATATAGGTTACAGGATTTGAACGCGAAGAACGACCAATGGGGTTTTGATCTATAAACTCAACTGTTTTAAGAGAATCAAAATCACCTTCAACTTTAGTGTGTTGCCCAATTTTGTCTCCATATCCAACCAGTTTTTTCTGCATTATAGGATATAAAATTTTCTTTACTAAAGTACTTTTACCTGATCCAGAAACTCCAGTAATCATTGTTAAACAATTTAAAGGAAAAATAACATCAATATTTTTTAAATTGTGTTCTCTTGCACCAGTGATCTGTATTTTGTTTTTTGATGTTCTACGTTTTGTAGGAACTTCTATTTTTAAATCTCCATTTAAATATTTAGCAGTTAAGGATTCAGAAGCTAAAATGTTTTCATAAGTACCCTCAGCAACCACTTTTCCACCATAAGTACCTGCTTCAGGGCCAATATCAATAATATAATCTGCAGCAGCCATAATATCTTCATCATGCTCTACAACAACCACTGTATTTCCTAAATCACGTAAATTTTTAAGCACCCCAATTAAACGTTCTGTATCTTTTGGATGCAAACCTATACTTGGTTCATCTAAAATATACATTGAGCCTACTAAAGAACTACCTAAAGAAGTTGCTAGATTTATACGTTGACTTTCTCCTCCAGAAAGTGTATTAGAAGTTCTATTTAAAGTTAAATAGGAGAGACCTACATCAGTTAAAAACTGTAAACGATTATTAATTTCAGTTAGTAACCTTTTACCAATTTTTTCTTCGTATTTATTTAGTTTTATTTCTTTAAAAAATAGTGCTAATTCGTCTAGAGGTAGCGTTACTAAATCAGAAATAGTTTTGTTATTTATTTTTACATAATTCGTTTCTTCACGTAATCTTTTACCTTGACAAGTGTTACATTTAGTTTTACCACGATAACGAGATAACATCACTCTATTTTGAATTTTATAACTCTTTTCTTCTAATACTTTAAAAAAGTGATGAATTCCGTTAAAAGATGTATTTCCATTCCAAACTAGTTCTTTTTGCTTTTCTGTTAATTCGAACCAAGGTTTATGTATAGGAATATCAAATTGATAAGCTACTGCAATTAAATCTTCTTTATAATGAATATAAGAAGGCGTTTTAAAAGGAAATATAGCGTCTTCGTAAATAGATAATCCACTATTGGGGATTACTAAATCTTCATCAATACCAATTACATTTCCATAACCTTCACAAGTTGGACAAGCACCATAAGGATTGTTAAAGCTAAATAAATGTGTGTTTGGTTCTAAAAAAGAAATACCATCTAATTCAAACTTATTGCTAAACTCAGTTGTCTTTTTGGTTTCTAAGTTTTCTATAAAACAAACTCCTTTTCCTTCAAAAAAAGCTGTTTGTATAGCATCTGCTAATCTGTTATAAAAATCTTCATCGTCTTTAGTGATAACTCTATCAACAACCAAATAGAGGCTTTCATTTTTATAAGCTTCTTTTGGAAAATCTGAAATTCTGTAAACTTTATCATTCCATTTTAAACGAGCATAACCTTGTTGTTCTAAAACTTGTAAAACAGTTTTTAGATCTCTATTTTCATCAATTGAAATAGGAGCAAGTAATAAAAGTTTTGTGCGTTCTTCAAAATTTTTAATAAAATTAACGACGTCAGAAACAGTATCTTTTTTTACTTCATCACCAGAAATAGGTGAGTAGGTTTTACCAATTCTTGCGTATAATAATTTTATATAATCGTATATTTCTGTAGAAGTACCAACTGTTGAACGAGGATTTGTAGAATTTACTTTTTGCTCAATAGCAATAGCAGGCGCAATTCCTTTTATATAATCTACTTTTGGTTTGTCTAGTTTTCCTAAAAATTGACGAGCATAAGAACTTAAACTTTCTACATAACGTCTTTGACCCTCTGCATATAAAGTATCGAATGCTAAAGAAGACTTCCCAGAACCAGAAAGTCCTGTAATTACTACTAATTTATTTCTTGGTATTACAACATCAATATTTTTTAAATTGTGCAGTTTAGCACCTTTAATGATGATGTTTTTTTTAGGATTTACAGTAGAAATATCAGTCTTCATATATCAAAAAATAGAAAGTATAAAAATACTACTATTTTATGCTTTACTAAAAAAGTTATCAATTGAAAATGTTAAAAAAATTTGTTGAATTAAAATAATATTCTATATTTGATTTCATAAGAATCAGAAAATTAGCATACTATAGTTAAAAACTACTTTTAAAATTATTAAAAATTTAATTAGAGAAGAGCACTTTGTTCTTCCAAAAAGTAGTTATGATTCAAAAACAAATTATTCCAGATAGTAGTCTTGTTAATAGTTATATCAAAGGAGATGAGTCTTCTTTAGCTATTCTTATCAATAGACACAAGCAAAGATTATTTAGTTTTATTTACAGTAAAGTACAGAATAAAGATATTACAGAAGATATTTTTCAAGATACTTTTATAAAGGTAATTAGAACTTTAAAAAGAGGTAATTATAATGAAGAAGGTAAATTTTTACCTTGGGTAATGAGAATTGCTCACAATTTAGTAATTGATTATTTCAGAAAAAACAATAGAATGCCAACTTTTCAAAATACTGAAGAGTTTGATATATTTTCTGTTTTAAAAGACGGTAGCTTAAATGCTGAAAAACAAATTATACAAGAACAGATTTTTGCTGATGTAAGAGAGCTTGTAAACGAATTACCTGAAGAACAAAAAGAAGTTTTAGTAATGCGAATGTATAAAGACATGAGTTTTAAAGAGATAAGCGAAAACACTGGGGTTAGTATTAATACAGCTTTAGGTAGAATGCGTTATGCACTCATAAATATGCGTAAATTAATAGAGAAACATAAAATTATTTTAGTGAATTAACAATAAAGTAAAAAAAGCATCGTTACTGTATTTATAACCAAGTAATTAAACCAAGTATATGATGCAACTTTACTCAAAAAAGTCATCTGATTTTAAGATGCAACCCAAACAAGAAACAGTTCAATTTTTGATTAATTTTTCCAAATCGCTAACTATTGTAAAAACCAAATCAAAAGATTTCATTGAATTGAATTTGAATTAAGAGTGGAAAAAGCTTCAACGTTGTTGAGGCTTTTTTTATGATTTAAGATTTTTATAGTATTCCTTTAAAACTGTTTTTCTACCTATAGTTTTAGTAATGATATCTTTATCTAAATCCCAACCACGAGCAGGGGAATATTCACGTCCATACCAAATAATTTGAAGATGTAAATCATTCCATAATTCTTTTGGAAATAATCTTTTTGCATCTTTTTCTGTTTGCACTACACTTTTACCATTAGACAAATTCCATCTAAATAATAATCTATGTATATGAGTATCAACAGGAAAAGCAGGTACATTAAAAGCTTGACTCATAACTACACTTGCAGTCTTATGACCAACTGCTGGTAATGCTTCTAAAGCTTCAAAAGATTGAGGAACTTCTCCATTATAGTTTTCAATTAAAATTTTAGACAAACCATATATTCCTTTGCTTTTCATTGGTGATAAACCACAAGGACGAATGATTTCTTTAATTTCTTCAACTGTCATTTTAACCATATCAAAAGGGTTGTCTGCTTTTGCAAATAATAGTGGCGTAATTTGATTTACTCTAACATCTGTACATTGTGCAGACAGTAATACCGCAATTAATAATGTATATGGGTCTTTATGATCTAAAGGTATTGGTATTTCTGGATATAAGTTTTGTAGGGTATTTATAACAAACGATACTTTTTCCTGTTTTGTCATCTTAAAATGAATTTAACACAAATGTAAGAACTCTATCTTTTTTAATCGATGATAATATTTGTATTTTTGTTTAAAATTTATATAAAACCTTACAACAAAATGACTACTTTACAAAAAGGAGATAAAGCACCACAATTTGAAGCGAAAGATCAAGATGGAAATACAATTAAATTAGCTGATTATTCAGGTAAAAAATTAGTATTGTTTTTTTATCCTAAAGCTAGCACACCTGGTTGTACAGCAGAAGCTTGTAATTTAAGTGATAACTACCAATCTTTTTTAGCTAAAGGTTATGATGTACTAGGAGTAAGTGCAGATTCTGCTAAAAGACAATCTAATTTTAAAAATAAATATGAATTTCCTTATCCTTTATTAGCTGATGAAGATAAAGCTGTAATTGAAGCTTTTGGTGTTTGGGGACCAAAGAAATTTATGGGAAAAGAATATGATGGAATTCATAGAACTACTTTTATAATTGATGAAAATGGAGTTATAGAAGAAGTGATTTCTAAAGTAAAAACCAAAGCTCATGCTGAGCAAATTTTAGGTTAAAACCTCATTTTCATTTTAATATTCAACACTCTACCTGTCATAAAATTAGGTATACCAAACTGTGTTTTAGAATAGACATCTCTTACCCAAGTGTTTGTAATTGCGTTTTGAATATCGAACATATTAAATAGCTCTATACCAGCTGTGAGTTCTTTAAAATTTGCTAACCAACCATTAGTATATTGTTTATTAGCATCTACAAACACATAAGAGATCCCTAAATCTGCTCTTCTATAATCTCTTAAACGTTCTTGAAACTGATAAGGATCTGCATAAGCAGGAGAACCTCCAGGTAAGCCTGTATTAAAAACTAAATTTAAATAAGCTTTTAAGTTTGGTAAATTAGGTACATAATCTTGAAATAAAACACCAAATTTTATTCTTTGATCTGTTGGCCTTGCAATATAACCACGATTGTTAATATTTTCTTCAGTTTTTAAATAGCCCAAACTTACCCAGCTTTCACTTCCAGGTACAAATTCGCCATTTAAACGTAAATCTAATCCATAAGCATAAGCTTGTGTTACATTATCTGCTCTATAACGAATTCTTACATTATCAATGGTATACGCATTAATATCATTTAAATCTTTGTAATATATTTCTGAAGTTAGTTTAAAAGGTCTATTCCACATTTCAAAACTATAATCCATACCACCAACTATATGAATAGATTGCTGAGCTTTTACATCTACATTTAGTAATCCATTAAAATCACGTAGCTCTCTATAAGAAGGAGGTTGATAATACCATCCACCAGAAACTCTAAAAAGCATATCTTTATCCCAGTCTGGTTTAATTGCAAATTGTGCTCTAGGACTAACTACGGTTTGGTTTTTAGAAGAAACACCATTTCCATTCACAGACCAATTATGTAATCTTACTCCTAAGTTATACCATACTTCATGATTATTTAAAAAAGTTCTTTGGTTAAATTGCACAAAACCAGAAAAACGGTTGATATCAACTTCATTATCTTCTCTTATATTTTGAAAAGGAACAATTGGCCCTTCAAAAGGTACATAAGGTTGATTATTACCTGAATGATGTGGTGGTCTTATAGAAAAACCTAAAGAGTCTATAACTTCCCATTCACGTATTCTATCTTTAATATTTTCTTTTTGATATTTTACACCAAAATCCCACTGTTTATTTTCTTTCTTTAAAGAAGCTTTTATTTCTGCATTTGTAATGAGTGCATCTAAATCATTTCTTGCATGATTTAATTGCGATCCTATGCCTTGAGAAAATTGCACTTCTCCAAAATTTTGAGAGCCAATATTTGCATCAACTTCACCTAAATTATATGCAGCAGCTATGTCAAAATATTCTTCTTCTTGTGTATTGTATCTAGATAAAGTAGTAGTTAAGGTGAAATCTTTATTTACCTTATATTCAGATGATAATGCACCAAATAAAGTTAAATATTTATCTTGTTCTTGTCCAGAATAAAACACAATTAATTCTAGTGGATTTGCAACAGTACCAAATCTTGTTCTTCTAGATAATGGTTGGTAATTATAATCGTTTAAAGAAAAGTTTCCTAAAAAACTAAGGGATAACTTTTCAGAAAATTCATAAGTTAAATAGGTTTGTACATCTGTAAATCTTGGTCTAAAATTTACTTCTGTTTGTTTATTATTTACAAACAAACTATTGTCTCTATATCTAACCCCAGTTATTGTTGTTAATTTATTGTTTAAAAAAGCACCTTCAAAAGTTGCACTTGCTCCCAATAAACTGGCTTCTATTGTAGTAGATGTTTCCTTAGGTTTTCTGTAAGTAATGTCTAAAACAGAAGAAAGTCTATCTCCATATTTTGCTTGAAAACCACCAGCAGAAAAATTTATATTCTGCACCATATTAGAGTTGATAAAACTCAAACCTTCTTGTTGCCCAGACCTAATTAAAAAAGGTCTATATACCTGTATACCATTAACATAAACTAAGTTTTCATCAAAATTACCACCTCTAACATTATACTGTGTACTAAGCTCGTTATTATTATTAACACCAGGTAAAGTCATTAACACATTTTCTACACCTGCATTAGGTCCTATAACATTCTGTGCTTTTTTAACATCAATAGAAGTAATGCCTTGTGCATTTTTTTTATTGTCTTTAATAACAACTTCTTCTAATTGCTCAGTTTTTAAGATTAAGGTAGGAGAGAAGCGTATTTGATTTCTATTCTTGGCTGTAAATTTTTTAGTGATTGACTTATAAGAAACATGACTAAAAATTACTGTGACTTCTGTATCTAAAGGGATTCTTATAGAATATCTTCCATTTTCATCAGAGACAGTTCCTGTTTTGTTAAACTTAATAGAAACTTCAGAAATTGGCTGATTGTATTTATTTTTTATTGTTCCTTTTAAAATTGTTGTTTTCTGAGCTAACAAAAAACCTGGTATTAAAAGAAAAAAAAAGAAGATGTGCTTCACAAAGGTTAATTTACTTGTTTTTTATAAAACGTTGCAGATAGCTCGTTCGTATTTCCAACATTATCTGAGACTACAAGTTTAAAAATATGTTTGCTACCTACCAATTTTTTATCATTAAAATTGTAGGTTAATATACCTTTTTTATGGTTATACTCCATTAAAATCCATTCACCATCTATTGTAGCTCTCCAATTTTTGATACCAGAACCATTATCGCTTATTTTTGCTTTTAGTGTCTTGAAGCTAGATATCCATTGATTATTTTTAAAATATAAAAGTCTAATTTTTGGCTTAATACTATCTGAAACTAATTTAAAATTACCCAAAGATTTAGTGGTTGTAAAAAATGTAGAATCTCTTTTTCTGGTATATTGATATCTAGGATATTTTGGGTATTCTAGATTTGCAATAAATAAAAATTGTTTTTCTGTTTCTGAATATTTTGAAACATCAAAAGTTAAGGTATAACTTTTATCTAAAGGAATGGTAGGTGTGTGCACCTTTGCAATTCCGTTAGTATAAGCTAAATCTAAATACACATCTTCGTAAAATGTGTTTTTAGGAAAAGCTACTGAAAAATCCCCAACTTTAAATTTATTAAACTTGTTTTTAATTAACTTGTAATTTGTACTATCTATTGATTTAGAAAATATAGCACTAGACTCTTTACCAACTATAGGTATATTTAAAGTACTTTTATTACCAGCATAATCTTTGGCAATTATAGTAACCATATAGTTATTACCTGGTTTAACATTTAGTTTTCCATTATTAATTAAATCTTCATAAATAGACAATTTGTTAGCTGTTTCTTTGTAAGATTTTTGATAACGTCTTTTATATTTTTTGTAGTGTTTGTAGTCTATATGAAGATTTAAAAATTTACTTTCTGAAAAAGAAAATGTTTCTACATCATGATAATACAATCTTTTTCCATTAACCAACATTTCTAAGCTGTAAATACCATTTTTATTATATGCACCATTAAAATTATCATAAACATCTATAGCAAACCCTATGTCTGCATTTGCAGATATTCTGTCTGTTTTGTACTTACCATTTGATATTTTTTTAATAGGTACTTGAAATGTTTTTCGTTTTTGATTAATTCTAGATTCATTAGACAATGCATATACTTTAAGAGCACGAATTCTTGGTGATATCGTATCTGCAACCTTAATACCAAATAGTAGTGGATTAATTACATTTTCAGACATAGTGTTTCGTATTTCAAAATGTAAATGAGGTCCTCCAGAACCACCTGTATCTCCAGATAAACCAATAATTTCTCCCTTTTTTAAAGGAAATTGATCTTCTTTAAAAAACAAATTCCCAGTTCCATAGCTCTCTTTCTTATATTGAACAGATTTTACATAAGCTTCAATAGCATCAGAAAATTTTTTAAGATGTCCATAAACAGTAGTGTATCCATTTGGGTGAGTTATGTATATGGCTTTACCATAGCCAAACTGCTGAACTTTTATTCTAGACACATAGCCTTCAGCTGCTGCATAAACTTTTAATCCTTCTTTACCTTTGGTTTTAATATCTAAACCAGAATGAAAATGATTACTTCTTAGTTCACCAAAAGAACCAGATAGTAAAATTGGGATATCTAATGGAGGTCTAAAATAGTCTTTAGGATACTTTTCTTGAGATATAGTTATCAAAGAAAATAGTATAAATAGGGTTACTATATGTTTTTTCAAAATGCAATTATTTGCTGTAAAAATAATAAAAATCATCATTTTAATAAGGTGTTTAATATCAAATGATTATCAAAAAGATGATTTATTGTTGGATTATTAAAATGAGAATGTTAACTTTGTTGATATAGTTTATTTTTAAAAGTTAATGAGTAATATTTTAGAAACCATTCATTCACTGGAAGATAAGTTGAACAAACTGCTTTCTAATTACGAGTTTTTAAAAAATGAAAATAACATACTGTTGCAGAATAATACAAAATTGCAGCAGCAGCTTTTAGAAAAGAGCCAATTTATAGAAAATCAACAAAAAGAATTTGATTTATTAAAAGTGGCAAAAACTATTGAAGGCAGTAGTACAAATACAAAAGATACAAAACTGAAAATTAACGCATTAATTAGAGAAATCGATAAATGTATTATTCAGTTACAAGAATAAAGTTCTTTTACAAGTGGATAAATTAAAGATTAATGTTGTAATAGCTGGTAGAACATATCCTTTAAGTGTTAAAAACACTAAAGAAGAAGAGGGTATGCGTAAAGCCGCAAATGCAATTAATAATCTTATAGCTTTATACGAAAAAAACTATGCAGTTAGTGACAAACAAGATGTTTTAGCCATGTCTGCATTACAGTTTGCTTCTAAAATAGAGATCGCATCTTTAGAAAAGCAGTCTACAGAAAAAGAAGTAATTCAAAAAATAAATGAGTTATCTAATTTATTAGAGACGCATTTAGAATAAGTTCATTAAAATACATTAACAAAACACTGCCTACGTTAGTAATTGTTTATTAAACTCAACACTATTCTATTATGAAGGATGAGTCTTAACTACTAAAGCATGCCATTTTAAATGGATCCTTGAACAGTTAGTTAGTCCTATAAATGTCATATTGGAGTTTAAAGACACACCTAACGTAGGCTTTTTTTATATATTAAATTTACACTATGAATGAAATGATTCTTCCTATTCTAATAGGAATTATAATAGGTTTTGCAATTGGTTTTATTGTTTTAAAAGCGGTAGAAAAATCAAAAGGCAAAAAGCATATAAATGAAGGCAAAAGAGCTGCAGATTCAATTATAAAGGAGGCTAAGAAAGATGCAGAATCTATTAAAAAAGATAAAATACTTCAAGCAAAAGAAAAGTTTATTGAGTTAAAATCTGAACACGAGAAAGTAATTTTATCAAGAGAAAAGAAAATTTCTGATGTCGAAAAGAGAATAAGAGACAGAGAATCTCAAGTAGCCTCTGAGGTTGACAAAAACAAAAGATTAAATAAATCTTTAGAACAAAAAGAAAAAGACTACGATTATAAATTAGAATTCTTAGAAAAAAGAGAAAGCGAACTAGAAAAAATGCACAAAAGGCATGTAGACATGCTAGAGCAAATTTCTGGTTTATCTGCAGAAGAAGCTAAGAAAGAACTAGTAGCTTCTTTAAAAGATGAAGCTAAAACAGAAGCAATGGCTTTTGTACAAACCTCTATAGAAGAAGCTAAATTAACAGCAGAACAAGAAGCTAGAAAAGTAGTTTTAGGTACAATACAAAGAGTTGGTGTAGAACAAGCTGTTGAGAATTGTGTATCTGTATTTAATCTAGAATCTGATGATGTTAAAGGTAGAATTATAGGTAGAGAAGGACGAAACATTAGAGCTTTAGAAGCTGCAACTGGTGTAGAAATTATTGTAGATGATACTCCAGAAGCAATTATTCTTTCTTGTTTTGATCCTGTTCGTAGAGAAATTGCACGTTTATCTATGCATAAATTAGTTACAGATGGTAGAATTCATCCTGCAAGGATTGAAGAAGTTGTTAAGAAAACAGAAAAGCAGATTAATTCAGAAATTATAGAAGTTGGTAAAAGAACTGTGATTGATTTAGGTATTCATGGTTTACATCCAGAATTAATTAAGATTGTAGGTAGAATGAAGTATAGATCTTCTTATGGTCAAAACTTACTACAACACTCTAGAGAAGTATCTAATCTTTGTGGTATTATGGCTTCTGAAATGGGCTTAAATGCTAAGCTAGCAAAAAGAGCTGGTTTATTACACGATATTGGTAAAGTACCAGAAACAGAAAGTGAATTACCTCACGCACTTTTAGGAATGCAATGGGCTGAAAAGTTTGGTGAAAAGGATGAAGTTTGTAACGCTATTGGTGCTCACCATGATGAAATTGAAATGAAGAGTTTATTATCGCCTATAGTTCAAGTTTGTGATGCAATATCAGGAGCAAGACCAGGTGCAAGAAGACAAGTTTTAGATTCTTACATTCAAAGATTAAAAGATTTAGAGAATATTGCTTTTGGTTTTACAGGAGTTCAAAAAGCCTATGCTATTCAAGCAGGACGTGAATTACGTGTTATGGTTGAAAGCACAAAAGTAAACGATACAAAAGCTGCTGAATTATCATTTAATATTTCTCAGAAAATTCAAAATGATATGACTTATCCAGGTCAAGTAAAAGTAACCGTAATTAGAGAAACTAGAGCTGTAAACGTTGCTAAATAGTAGAAGCCTCCTCTAGCTCCTCCAAAGGAGGAGAATTCTTACTCTTGAAGACAGTTTTGCATTTTCTCTATTTCTAACTGCAGAAATCGTAGCTTTATTAAAATTTAAAAAAAAGTATTTTTTAAATATTTTACGTTTTTGGTTTTCCCCCTTTTGGGGGAATTAAAGGGGGCTTTTTCTTGGATGATAGGTTTCAACTACTTCTCTTAAGTAACTCTTATCCAGATGTACATATACTTCTGTTGTAGTTATACTTTCATGACCTAACATTTGTTGTATAGCTCTTAAATCTGCACCATTTTTTAACAAGTGTGTTGCAAAAGAATGTCTTAAAGTATGAGGACTAATTTTCTTTTTTAAATCAATATCTATAGCTAAATTTTTGAGAATCGTAAATATCATTTGTCTTGTTAAACCTTTTCCTCTTCTGTTTAAAAACAAAGTATCTTCAAATTCTTTTTTGGGTTTCACAAAACTTCTTATTTGATGAATATAAGTCAAAATGTACTTTTGTGCTTGATTATGAATAGGTACAAAACGTTCTTTATCGCCTTTTCCTAAAACCCTGATAAAGCCTTCTTCAAAAAAAAGATCTGATATTTTTAGAGTAATTAATTCACTTACTCTTAAACCACAACTATACATTACTTCTAAAATAGTTCTATTCCTTTCTCCTTGAGGATGACTTAAATCTATAGCTGATATTAATTCATTAATTTCCTGTTCAGACAAAGTATCAGGTAATTTTCTGCCAATTTTAGGAGTTTCTATTAAATCTGTAGGATTTGTTTTTCTATACTCTTCAAAAACCAAGTAATCAAAAAAACTACGTAAACCAGAAATAATTCTTGCTTGACTTCTTGGGTTTACTTCTTTAGCTATTTGATAAATAAATCTCTGAATAATATCTTTATCTATAGAAATAGGAGAGGAATTGATTTGATTTTTCTCTAAGAATAAAATTAATTTCTCTAAATCACTTGTATAACTATCTATCGTGTTTTTAGAGAGCCCTCTTTCTATTTTTAGATAAAACTGATAATCTTTAATCGCTTGTAGCCATTTCATTTGCTAAAAATAAAGTATATATTTACAATTTTAAAGAAATATATGAAGCTAATTATTATAAACGGACCCAATTTAAATTTATTAGGTAAACGTGAACCAGAAATTTATGGTTCACAAACTTTTGACCAATATTTTAGAGAACTACAATTACGATTTAAAAATGTAGAATTAGCTTATTATCAATCTAACATAGAAGGTGAATTAATTGATAAATTACACGAAGTTGGTTTTGATTTTGATGGTATTATTTTAAATGCTGCAGCTTACACACATACTTCTGTTGGTATAGGAGATGCTATAAAAGGAATTGAAACTCCTGTTGTAGAAGTGCACATTTCTAATGTTCATGCACGTGAAGATTTTAGGCATAAAAGCTATATTTCACCAAACGCAAAAGGGGTTATTTTTGGATTTGGTTTAAAAGGCTATGATTTAGCCATTCAAAGTTTTTTATAGTGACAAATTTTATTTGAATTATGAAAAGTCTGCTCACTGTTAAGCCTTGGATTATTTTTATTTCTTTATTCATTTTAGCAATTTTTGCTGAAACGATTTTTGGACATATTCTATTTATTCTTTGGATTATATTATTTACCTATTGGACTTTAAAAGTTGGAGAAAATCTTTACTATAAATTAGAGAATCGTTCAATTTTAAATCTTAAAAGATTTAAAATTCAAATTGCGTTTGTAGTTATTTATTACGCAATTATATTGGTTTTTGGAGGATATGAAATTACAGATGAAAATATAAATTCTTATGGATTTAAAGCTTGGATTATTATTCCTTTACATTTAATTCTTATGTTTTTCATTTTTCATACTATTTATTTTCTATCAAAATGTATAGTTGAACTTAGAAAAAAAAACGAAAAAGTTCTCTTATATATGTTAGGCTTTTGGTTTTTTCCTATTGGAATCTGGATTATTCAACCCAGAATTATTGAATTAATTGATGAGTAATTTTTTAACAAAAAATTATTTTAACTCCAAAAGCATTTTAATATCTGCTCTCTCATAATGAGAATCTTTTTCAACAGGTATTTCTTTAAAACCCACTTTCTTATAGAGTTGTATTGCAGCTTCCAAACTTCTATGTGAGTATAAAGTAATACTATCCCAACCTTTTTTTTTAGCAAAATTAATAGTAAAGTCCATTAATTGTTGACCAATTTTAAATCCTTGATATTTAGGAGAAACAGCCATTTTACTCAATTCAAAAAATGTTTTTTGGTTGATTAAGGAAACCACACCTACAATCTCTGAATTATATTTAGCAAAAAAGATAAAACCTCCAGGATCTATAACATATTGTTTAGGATTACTTAATACCTTTTCATCATAAGGTTCTATATAGAAATATTTTTTTAACCAGTCTGCGTTTAAATCATAGAAATACTGAGCGTATTTCTCTTCAAAAGGTATAATTTCTATAGTATTAATATTCAAAATAATTAAATTTTTGAGTTAATGATCTGCATCATTTCATTTTCTAAAACAATTGTTTTTTGATAAATATGTGCTGCTTTTTCTAAAATGCTTTCAGCAAAATTTTTGTCTTTTATATCTTTTGCATTAATTCTGACGTTAAAATAAGCACCAGTAACAGCTGTTTTTGCACAAAGTACTCCAACACCTCCATCAGAAAGTGAGTTTTGCAACCCTTTTTTCATCATTTCTAACATCACTTCTATAGAATTAAATGCAGTTTCCATTACTTTAAAAGGAATTTCAGTTGCATATTTTGTGGCATTTTCTATAGCTTCTTTTCTTGTATTTATTTCTTCTTCATTGCCTTTTGGTAAACGAAAAGCATCAATGATCTTATTAAATGCATTGGTGTCTTCATCAACCAAAAAAAGAAGTTGATTTTTATAAGTCTGACCTTTTTCTGCCCATTCAGAAAAATATTCCCATTGATCATCCCAACCAGGTTTATGAGCAGATAAATTGGCAACCATAGTTCCTAAGGAAACTCCTAATGCTCCAACATATGCAGAAATACTTCCACCTCCTGGAGCCATAGATTCTGATGCAGTTTCTTCTGCAAAATCTTTAATTGTTAAGTCTATTAATTTCTTATCAACATCAGCGTTCATTACATATTCTATAATTCTTTCTTCTGGATGAAAAGGTTTTAAATCATCTAGACCTAAAGATTTAATAGCAATTTTTACTTTTTCTTTTTCAGATATTCCTAATGAACGTTCTTGTTTTTTTAAGAAAAAATCTGCTGCATCTAGCATAGCTTGTAAAGGAACTAAACCTACTAATTCAGATCCTGTAACTCTTAGACCTCTTTCTGTTGCAGATTTTGATGTTTCATAAAAGGCTTCATGCATAGAAGTTATAGAAATATTGGTTAAGTTATAAGAGATTTGTGCAATACCATATTCTTCTATAAACCAACCAATTCCTTTCACTGCTTTTAATTTACCTGGTATTCTAACTGGCTCACCCTTATCATCTAAAACTTTTTTACCAGTTATTGGGTTTCCTTCACGTTTTATTCTTCCAGCTTCACGAATATCAAAAGCTATAGCATTAGCTCTTCTAACAGAAGTTGAGTTGATATTTACATTGTATGCTATTAAAAAATCTCTAGCAGAAATTGCAGTAACACCTGCAGAAATTATTTTAGGATTATATTCTTTGGGTCCAAAATCTGGTTTCCAATTAAGATTTGATAGTTTGTCTTTTAATCCTTCATATTCACCAGCTCTAACAGTAGCTAAATTTCTTCTATTTTCTGATGTTGCAGCATTTTCATAATAGTAACCAGAAATACCTAATTCTTTACCAACTCTTTCACCTAATAAATGGGCATATTTTGCAGTTTCTTCCATAGAAATATTAGCAATTGGTACTAAAGGACAAACATCAGTTGCACCAAATCTTGGATGTTCTCCTTTTTGCTTGCTCATATCTATTAATTCAGAAGCTTTTTTAATTAATTTAAAAGCAGCCTCAATAACATTATTGGGCTCACCTACAAAAGTAATAACGGTTCTATTAGTTGCTTTTCCTGGATCTACATCTAAAAGTTTAACACCTTCTACAGTAGTTACAATATTTGCAATTTCTTGTATTTTTTTAGTGTCTCTACCTTCACTAATATTAGGTACACATTCTATAATTTGTGTGTTCATGGTTGATGAATTTGATTATCAAATGTAAAATTTTCATCAAACAAAAGCTATAGAAATTATCAGAAAAATAATTAAAGATTATTATTTAAAAGATTTTGATAAAAATAAATATCGAACAAAAAGTAAAATTAATAAAGGAATAACAGCTATTGGAAAATGCTGAATACTAGTAATCCAAATAATTGGTATAATTACTAGCAAAAATAACAAAAAGATAAAGTAGTTAGAAAGCCATTTTTTACCTTTATTTAATAAGAATACTACAAACAAATTAGGAACAAATGCCCATAAAACATTGAAATTATTTGGAGTAGTGGAGTGGTCTGTAAAAAACCATAAGAACACAATTAAAAAACCTACAAGTCCTGTAGTGATTAGCAAAATAGTATCTAACCATTTCGTTCTTTTTTGATTTTTATTATCTCTATAGGTTATAAAAATTCCTAAAAGTGCAATTATTGAAAAGACTAATAAAGGGCTTATAAGAGGTAGACTTTGTTTTCTATTTGGGAAATCTAATAGTAACTCCTCTTTTTTTACCAAAGGTTGTTTTTGGTTTTTAAAGTAGACTGTACTGTTTTTAAAAATAGTATAAACATAATCAGGTAAATACATGTACTGTTGTAAATTGGCAGTTTTATCTAATTTACTACCTAATGCTAGGTTTATACCAAAACCTCCCCAAGTATTCCAGTGAATCTCTCTGTTCATTAAGGTTCTAAAGCTTAATTCTTTTTCAATCTCTTTATCATTAAATTCAACTTTATCACCTAAAATTGTGGTAGTAATATCTTTTAATTTAGAAGCACAATTATTAAAAAAAGGATCATATAAATAGGTTGCGTTTTGTGGTGATGCATTTTTTTCTAAATACATAAAAAAAGCCTGTCTTTGTTGCTGTGTTAAATTTAGCACTTGCTGTTTAACCCAGCGTTTATCTTGCTTGTAGCTTTCTAAAAAATATTTAAATTGATATCTGCCAAGCTTATAAAGTAGTCTCCCTTTTGTAAAATTGGTATAAAAATTAGGAGCATTAAAGTCAAATATGCCATAATTATATACTAAATCTAATTGTAACACTGGATCTTTAATTCTAATTGCAGAATGACCAAAAGCTTCAAATAGTTCATTTCCAGCATCTGCAGTAACAATACTTATTTCTGAATAAACAGAAAGTTGTACCTGAGATTTTGAGGTTATAGATATTGCTAAAAATAAAAAGGTAAAAAGTAACTTCTTCATAATTATCTTCTAAAAAAGCTGTAATCTACAGTTACAGAAAAAATATTAGAGTATTGTGCATTTCCTATGCTTCCAATATTGGTTAAAGCATAATCTATTTGAATTCCTTTATAATTAAATCCTAATCCAAAATTTGGTTGAGTAGAGAGTGTTTTAGAATTATCAAACTCAGTAATATATTGAAAATTACCAACCCCTAATCTTAAATAGACTAGCTTATCATAATCTAATTGAAAACCAACAGCTGGATCAATACTTGCTATACTAGAAGAAAAAATATCGTTAGTTTGTTCAAATCTAATATTTAAATCTACCTCAGATTGTAAGTTAAAAAAACGACCAATTCTCCAATTCTTAGCAACTCCTAATTGTATTTTTGGTTTTGTAATTTCTGTAGTTTCAGGTAATTCTTGGTTTTGACCAGGTATTGCGTTTTGTATTTTATTAAACTCATCTTCATCAATAGCCCAAGTATTGTAAGTTGTAGTAATATCTCTAATCATAAATCCAAAATACCAATCATTCCTTTCAAATTGCAAACCAGCATCAAAGCCAAAGCCCCAAGAAGTTGCAAAATCACCTATAATTCTTCTCACAACTTTTGCATTAACACCTATTTTTAAATCTTTAAAAATCAAGTTCCTGGCATAAGCAACATTAAAAGCATAATCTGCAGCAGAGAAGAGGCTAATTCTATTAAAATCTATATTTCCATTACTGTCTATTAATTCAGTGGTATTTAAAATATCATCAACTCCAAAACGAATTACAGATACTCCTAAAGCACTATTTTTATCAATAGGCATAGCAAAGGCAGCATAATTATAATTTGCAATACCTGCAAAATATGAAGCATACATTAAAGAACCTTGGTAATCTTCTATACCTACTAAACCAGCAGGGTTCCAATATATTGCATTAACATTATTAGTTGTTGCAACTACAGCTTTGCTCATTCCTAAAGCTGCTGCATCTACACCAATATTTAAAAATTCGTTTGAATAATTTCTAAATGCTTGAGCATTTAAAAAAAATGGGGAAATCAACAAAAAAAGTAAAATTCTATATTTCACAAATACAAGAAAATTGTTCTAACAAATATCTAAAAACCTATTAAAATAACTATGGTTTTTATTGGATATTGTTTAAGATATCTAAATTTGAATAGTTTCTTTAATAAAACGCTCAATTCTTTGCTCTAACCATCTATTTTCATCAGGTTTAAAAGAAGACATAAACCCACAATGACCTCCAAACTTTGGTTCTTCAAAAAAGAAATAATCAGATTTTTTTGCTTCTTCATAAGGATAACATTCTCTTGATAAAAAAGAATCGTCTTTAGCGTTAACTAATAAAGTAGGTACTTTAGTTTTTAATATATAGGGTTTAGAGCTTGCTTTATTCCAATAATCTTCTGGACTATCAAAACCAAAAACAGGACAAGTGTATAAAAGTTCTAAATGTTTAAACTTAGTAGCTTTAAATAATTTGTCTTTATCTAATTGATATTCTGGAAATTTATGAGACTTTTCTAAAACTTTGTTTTTCATAGTTTTAAAAAAAACTTCCATGTATAACTTATTTTTAAGTTTATCCATTTCTTTTTCTGCAGAAGCAATATGAATAGGAACAGAAACAGCAACACCTCCTTTTACAATAGATGAAATAGAATTGCCTTTTTCGCCTAAATATTTTAAAGTTAAATTACCACCAAGACTAAAACCAACAATAACAATATGTTCGTAATTGTAATTTTTTATAAGATGATTTACTACAAATTCTACATCCTCTGTTTTTCCACTATGATATGTAGAAAGTAATAAGTTATCTTCTCCACTACAACCTCTTAAATTAAAACAAACAGCATCTAATCCCATTTTGTTAAAATGGTTTGCATGAGAAGTTATATATTTAGATTCAGAGCTTCCTTCTAAACCATGTATTAATAAAACTAAAGTTTTTGAATCAACAGTAGAAAAATCTAAGTCTATAAAATCATTATCCCAAGTTGTAATTCTTTCTCTTTGATAATGAGTTATATCTTTCATAAACAGTGGTCTATACATCGTATTAAAATGACCATTTCTAAATGGTATTGTAACCTTAAAATTTGATTTTAAAACTGGCATAGAAACTTATTTTTACAAATATCTCAAAAAATATAAATAAACAAAACTCTTACATATTGTTTTATTATTTTTGCTTGAACACCAACCAAAAACATTTTATAATGAAACACTTACCTAATTTAATAACTCTTGCTAATTTATTTTGTGGTTCGATTGCTGTAATTTATGCAGTAGAAGAAAATTTTGAATATGCAGGTTTATTTGTTGTTTTAGGTATATTTTTCGATTTTTTTGATGGTTTAGCTGCAAGATTACTAAAAGTAACAGGCGAGCTTGGTAAACAATTAGATTCTTTAGCAGATATGGTTACAAGTGGAGTTGTGCCAGGTATTATTATGTTTAAATTAATTCAGATTAATTTAGAAGTAAATGGTAATATATTCATTTTTGAAGACCCTATTTTAGATGTAGCACTTATTGGTTTGTTTTTAACATTAGCTGCTTGTTTACGTTTAGCTAAATTTAACATAGATGATAGACAAACAACTTCATTTATAGGATTACCAACACCTGCAATGAGTTTGTTTGTAGTTTCACTTCCTTTAATTCAACAATATTCTGATGTTGCTTTTGCTAAAGAATTAATTTCAAATAATTATGTTTTAATTGCAATAACATGGATATTATCTTATTTAATGAATTCAGAAATCGCTTTATTTTCATTAAAGTTTAAAGATTATTCTATAAAAAATAATTTCATAAAGTATTTGTTTTTGATTATTTCGCTACTATTAATATTAATAATTCCTTTTTTATCTATACCTATAATTATTATATTGTATATTATATTTTCTCTTATTAAAAAATAATAATTATGAAAGCTGCTAGAATACCAAATAATGAAGAAGAGAGATTAAAAGTGCTAAAAAAATATAGTATTCTAGATTCTTTACCAGAAGAAGAATATGATGCAATTACTAAAATTGCTTCTTCTATATGTGATACACCAATTGCCTTAGTTTCTATTATAGATGAAAAAAGACAATGGTTTAAATCTAATCATGGAATGGAAACTAAAGAAACTCATAGAGATTTAGCCTTTTGTGCTCACAGTATACTGAATCCTAATGAAATATTTGAAGTAGAAGATGCAACTAAAGACGAACGTTTTTTTGATAACCCTTTAACTACAGGTGCTCCAAATGTAATTTTTTATGCAGGGGCTCCATTAAATACATCAGAAGGTTATCCTTTAGGAACACTCTGTGTAATTGATAATAAACCAAAAAAATTAAATGAGACTCAAAAAGAAGCTTTAAATCTTTTAGCTAATCAAGTAGTTCGTTTATTTGAGTTAAGAAAGAGTAATGCAAAATTAAAAAGTGCAAATAAAGATATTGTAAAATTAAATGATAGATTAAACAATTTTGCATTTAGACTTACTCATGATTTAAAGTCTCCAATAAATAATATCAATTTTTTAATAGATGTCTTAAAAGAAGATCATTTTGAATTATTTAAAGAAACACAAGCAGAAAATTATTTTAATTTAATTGCTGATAGAATTTCTTATATGGATAATTTGATAAATGACATTTTAGTATACAGTAAAGTAACAAATAAAAACATTGTATTTAACGCATTCAATATCAAAAACTTAATAGAAGGTATTATTAAAAATATTGATATTGAAAATAAGATTGATTTTATTGCAGAAAATTTAGATACTGATATTTTTAGTTCTAAAATAGGACTATTACAAGTTTTTCAAAACCTTATTTCTAATTCTAAAAAATTTACTGATGAAGAAAAAGTTATCATAAAGATTGCTTTCTCAGAAGATACAGAAAATTATAATTTTGTTTATGAAGATAATGGGCCAGGCATACCAAAAAAATATTGGAAAAAGGTTTTTGAAATGTTTGAAACGCTTCATAAAAATTCAAACAATAATACTGGTGTAGGTTTATCAACTGTAAAATCAAATATAGAAAGGTTAGGAGGGTCTATAACTTTATCTAATAGAATTGATAATAAAAAAGGGGTTTGTTTTAAATTTAATATTCAGAAAAAGGATATTTAAATATGTTTAAATCTGTTAGAAGTTTTATTGGAGCAAAAGATTTTATTGAATCATGTAATTTCTATAAAGATTTAGGTTTTAAAGAAGTAACCATATCTGGTAATATGAGTTATTTTAAAATTGATGAAAAACTTGGTTTTTATTTACAAAAAGCATTTGTAAAAGATTGGGTAGATAATTCTATGCTTTTTTTAGAAGTTGATAATATAGAAGCGTATTTAAAAAAAATAGAAGCATTAGACTTACTATCAAAATATAAAAAGTGTAGATTGTCTAAAATTGTAAATAATGATTGGGGTAGAGAATTCTTTTTACATGATCCTTCAGGAATTCTCTGGCATATAGGATGTTTTAATTATTGAAAACTTTTTTCTTTTTCAATTCAAAATCTTTACCTAAATACACTTTTCTTACCATTTCATCAGCAGCTAATTCTTCTGGTGTACCTTCTTTTAAAATACTTCCATTATACATTAAATAAGTTTTATCTGTAATAGCAAGAGTTGCTTGTACATCATGATCTGTAATTAATATACCTATGTTTTTATTTTTTAATTGCGCTACAATACTTTGTATATCTTCAACAGCAATAGGATCTACACCTGCAAAAGGTTCATCTAATAAAATAAAATTTGGATCAGATGCTAAACAACGTGCAATTTCTGTTCTACGTCTTTCACCTCCAGAAAGTAAATCACCTCTATTTTTACGCACATGACCAATATTAAATTCATCAATAAGCGCTTCTAATTTTATTTTTTGCTCTTTTTTAGAAAGATTAGTAAACTGTAAAACAGACATAATATTATCTTCTACAGAAAGTTTTCTAAATACAGAAGCTTCTTGAGCTAAATACCCAATACCTTTTTGGGCTCTTTTGTACATAGCATCTTCTGTAATTTCTTCATCATTCAAGAAAATTTTACCATGGTTAGGTTTTATCATACCAACAATCATGTAAAAAGAAGTAGTTTTACCTGCTCCATTAGGTCCAAGTAAACCAATGATTTCTCCTTGCTTAACTTCTAAAGAAATACCTTTTACGACCTTTCTAGAACCATATATTTTCTGAATGTTTTCTGCACGTAAAATCATATTTCAAAAATAAAGAATGTGGTTTTTACTTATCTTAAATATATTATAATTTTTCTTCTTCTAAGGCTTCCCAATATTCATAAGCCCTTCTTAAGTGAGGAATAACAATTGTACCACCAATTAAATTAGCAATAGCCATTGTTTCTAACATCTCTTCTTTAGTTACACCATTTTCCATTGAAGATTCAAGATGATACTTTACACAATCATCACATCTTAAAACAGTAGATGCAACCAAACCTAATAACTCTTTTGTTTTAACAGATAAATGACCTGCTGCAAAAGCATTAGTATCTAAGTTAAAAATTCTCTTAATAACTTTGTTATCTGTTGCTAAAATTTTATCGTTCATTTCTTGACGATAATCATTAAACTCTTTAACTTTTGTTGGCATTCTTTTCTTGATTTTTAATAACTCTTTTAGACACTTTAATACCTATTTCATATAAAAATAAAATAGGAATTGCTACTATAACTTGACTAGCTACATCTGGAGGTGTTATAATGGCAGCTAGAATTAATACAACAACTAATGCATGCTTTCTATAACGTTTTAAAAACTCAGGTGTTATTAGTCCGATTTTTGTTAGAAAATAAATTAAAACTGGTAACTCAAATAAAATAGAAACACCTAATAACATATTAGTAACTAGACCAATATGAGATTCTAATGTAAAGCTATTTTGTATACTATCTGTAATTTGATAGTTATATAAAAAATGAATAGATACAGGAGCAATAACATAAAAGCTAAATAAAACTCCTATAAAAAATAAAATTGAAGCAATTAAAATAAAACCTCTAGATCTTTTAATTTCATTCTCAGTTAATCCAGGAGATATAAATCTCCAAATCTCCCACAAAATGTATGGAAATGCGACTATTACACCTAAAATTAATGAAGACCAAATAGAATTCATTAATTGAGAGGTAACCTTAATACTTTGTAATTTTTTATCTGCAAAATTTATAGTACAGAAATCACTATCTACTCCAAAGAAATTAAAAAAGTCACAAAATATTCTGTAAGTTATAAAGTCTGGTTGAATGTGAGCTAATAAGAAATAATCATATACTTGTTCTGCAAAAGCAAAAAATACAATAGCTAAAATAAATATAGCTGCTGCACTTCTTACCATATGCCATCTTAGTTCTTCTAGATGACCTAAAAAAGACATTTCTTTTTGTTGTTCTGCCATTTAAAAAATACCTTCTTTGATTAAATCATGTAAATGAACAACACCAGCATAATTATTATTGTCATCGACTACTAAAAGCTGAGAAATGCTATTATTTTCTAGAATATCTAATGCTTCAACAGCCATAGCATCTCTATGAATTGTTTTTGCTTTATTACCCATAATATCACTGGCTACAAAAGCATCAATTTTAGTTGTCTTACTTAGCATTCTCCTTATATCACCATCAGTAATAATACCAATAATTTTATCATTTTCTACAACAGCAGTTACACCTAATCTTTTCTCAGATATTTCAATGATTACTTTAGCAATAGAATCAGTTTTAGCAACTTTAGGAGCTTCGTTTTTTTCTACCAAATCAGAAACTCTTAAGTATAGTCTTTTTCCTAAAGCTCCTCCTGGATGATATTTAGCAAAGTCACTGCTAGTAAATCCTCTTAATTCTAATAAGCAAACAGCTAGAGCATCTCCCATAACTAATTGCGCTGTAGTACTAGTTGTTGGCGCTAAATTATTTGGGCAAGCTTCTTTTTCTACAAAAGTATTTAAAGGAAAATCTGAATTTTTCCCTAAAAAAGAATCAATATTACCTGTTATAGCAATAATTTTATTTCCATAATTCTTAATCAGTGGAACTAAAACTTTTATTTCTGGTGTATTACCACTTTTAGATATACAAATAACAACATCATCTTCTAAAACATTACCTAAATCACCATGAATAGCATCTGCAGCATGCATAAAAACTGCAGGTGTTCCTGTAGAGTTTAATGTAGCAACAATTTTGGTTCCTATATTTGCGCTTTTACCAATACCAGTAACAATAACTCTTCCTTTAGAGTTTAAAATGAATTTTACTGCTTTTTCAAAATTATCATCAATTAATTGAGCTAAATTTTGAATGGCTTCACTTTCTAGACGTATGGTGTCTTTGGCAATATCGATTATCGAAATATTTTTCAAACTATACTTGTTTTATCAAAATAAAAAAAAGTTATATCTTTAGATATAGAAACGAGCAAATTTACGTTAAAAATAAGTTTCATCAAATAATATTTGTTTGGTTTCTTTTTAAATAGATATTGATTTTTATGGGAATAGATTTACATGGTTCTTTAAAAAAGTATTTTGGATTTAACACCTTTAAAGGTTTACAAGAAAAGGTTGTTGAAAGTGTTGTAAATGGAGAAAACACTTTTGTGATAATGCCAACAGGTGGTGGTAAATCTTTATGTTATCAACTACCAGCATTAATGAAAGAAGGAACAGCAATTGTAGTTTCTCCTTTAATTGCTTTAATGAAAAACCAAGTTGATGCAATTAGAGGTATATCAGAAAACGATGGTGTAGCACATGTATTAAATTCTTCTTTAAATAAAACTGAAGTAGCTAAGGTTAAAGAAGATATTTCAAATGGCATTACAAAATTACTTTATGTTGCTCCAGAATCTTTAATAAAAGAAGAATACGTTACTTTTTTACGTACACAAAAAATTTCTTTTGTAGCTATAGATGAAGCTCACTGTATTTCTGAATGGGGTCATGATTTTAGACCCGAATATAGAAACCTAAAACATATTATTAAAGCAATCGATAATGTACCTGTGGTTTGTTTAACAGCTACTGCAACAGAAAAAGTACAAGAAGATATTTTAAAAACTTTAGGAATTACAGATGCTAATCGTTTCAAAGCTTCTTTTAATAGGCCTAATTTATTTTATGAAGTAAGACCAAAAACTAAAGAAGTAGAGAAAGATATTATTCGATTTATTAAACAAAGACCAGGAAAATCTGGAATTATTTATTGTTTAAGTCGTAAGAAAGTAGAAGAAATTGCTCAAATTTTACAAGTTAATGGAATTAATGCTGTGCCTTATCATGCTGGTTTAGATGCTAAAACAAGAGTAAAACATCAAGACATGTTTTTGATGGAAGATTGTGATGTGGTAGTAGCAACAATTGCTTTTGGTATGGGTATAGACAAGCCAGATGTAAGATTTGTGATTCATCATGACATACCCAAAAGTTTAGAAAGTTATTATCAAGAAACTGGTAGAGCAGGTAGAGATGATGGAGAAGGATATTGTTTAGCTTTCTATGCCTATAAAGACATTGAAAAGTTAGAGAAGTTTATGGCCAGCAAACCAGTTGCTGAACAAGAAATTGGTCATGCATTATTACAAGAAGTCGTTGGTTATGCAGAAACATCTATGAATAGGCGTAAATATTTATTACACTATTTTGGAGAAGAGTTTGATGAGAAGAATGGAGAAGGAGCTGATATGGATGACAATTCTAGAAATCCAAAGAAGAAACAAGAAGCAAAAGATGATGTTGTTATATTATTAAATGTTATAATAGACACTTTACAAAAATATAAAGCAAAAGAAATAGTTAACACTATAATTGGTAAAGAAAACGCTTTATTAACCTCACATAAAACCCATTTACAAACATTTTTTGGGATAGGAAAAAGTAAAACTAGTTCTTATTGGATGGCTCTTATTAGACAAGTACTTGTTGTAAACTTTATAAAGAAAGAAATTGAACAATATGGTGTTGTAAAAATTACTGAAGAAGGTGAAGCTTTTCTAAAAAATCCTACTTCATTTATGATGACATTAGATCATGAATATAATGAAGAAAATGATAATACTATAATTACAAACTCTAAATCTTCTGGAGGTGCAACTGATGAAAAGTTAGTTAAACTATTAAAAGATTTACGTAAAAAAGTAGCTAATAAACAAGGAGTACCACCTTTTGCTGTTTTTCAAGATCCTTCTATAGATGATATGGCTCTTAAATATCCTATTACCATGGATGAACTTTCTAAAGTACATGGTGTAGGAGAGGGTAAAGCTAGAAAATTTGGAAAGGATTTTGTAAAATTAATAGCTGATTATGTAGAAGAAAATGATATTCTTAGACCAGATGATTTAATTGTAAAAAGTACAGGAGTAAATTCTGGTTTAAAACTTTTTATCATCCAGAATACAGATAAGAAACTTCCTTTAGATGATATAGCAAAATCTAAGGGTTTAGAAATGAATGAACTTATAAGAGAAATGGAAAGAATCATCTTTTCTGGAACGAAATTAAATATAGATTATGCTATTGATGATTTGTTAGATGAAGATCAGCAAGAAGAAATTCATGATTATTTTATGGAAGCAGAAAACGATCATATAGAAGAAGCTTTAGAAGAATTTGATGGTGATTATGATGAGGAAGAATTACGTTTAATGAGAATTAAATTTACAAACGAAGTAGCTAACTAAACTCACCTTATAGAGTCAATAGAGTTAGTGCTAGACCCAAAACTATTGCAGCAAATTTCTTTAGATTAAATTTATGATTTTCAGTACTTTCAAAAAGTATTATGGTTGAAATATGTAAAAATACACCAATGATTAAAGCTGTGATTTCTGTTTTGTAATTACTAAAAAAGATTACTTTCTCACCTAATAATACACCTAAAGGACTCATTAAACTAAAAAAGAGTAAAAAAGAAACTATTATTTTTTTAGAATATTTAGCTTGCAATAAAAAGCTTGTTAATACAATTGCTATTGGTATTTTGTGTACTAAAATTGCCCATAATAAATTTTGATCAGCAGAATGAATAGGTAACCCTTCTGAAAAAGCATGTATACAAAGACTTAGAAATAATAATAAAGGAAACTTTTTTCCATCTGTATGAATATGAATATGCCCATGTTCAGCTCCTTTAGAAAAAGATTCAAGTATAGATTGTAATATTATACCAGCTAAAATAAAAATTCCAGAAATAGTAAAATTAGCATCTACAGTATATACTTCTGGTAATAAATGTAAAACTGTAACAGATAATAAATAAGCTCCACTAAAAGCTAATAATAAACGAGTTAAGTTTTTGTTAGGCTTTATAAGAAGCACTAAAATAACCCCTAAAAAAACTGAAAATATTAATAAAAAATAACTCATTTTGCTACAAAAATTAGTCTATCTGAATTTTCAGAATCAAATTTATTTAATTTATAATCACCAAAAATTTCGGTAATTGTAAATCCAACTTTATTAAAATAATCTTTCATTTTTGAGATATCTAAAAATTTAACTCTTTCTGTGTAAGAATGATTTTTTCCATCTGCAAAAAAAGATATATTTTTTAAAATAAACCCGTCTTTAATTTCTCTTTTTATGTAAAATGTTATGTCTTCTACTTTTTTAACTTCTTCTTTTACTAGGGTGTTTTTAACTTTTATAGCGTTTAAAAAGTCAAAAACAAAAAGACCATTTTCTTTTAACCCTTTTTTAATGTTTTCTAAAATTAGTAAATCTTCATTGTCATCTTCAAAATACCCAAAACTAGTAAACAAATTAAATACTGCATCATACTTATTATTAAAGGGTTTACGCATATCATGAACTCTAAATTGTAAAGATTCATTTTCAAATTTTTGTGCGAATTTTATACTATTCTCTGCTAAATCTCCTCCAGTTACTTTATAACCAAGCGAATTTAAAAAAACTGAATGACGCCCTTTACCACAAGGCAAATCAAGAATATGGGTTGTTTTTGGTAAAGATAAAAATGCAGTAATATTTTTCATAAACAACTGAGCATCAATATCATTTCTATGTTTGTATAATGTATGGTAATATGGTGTGTTAAACCAATCTGTAAACCAGTCTTTTTTCTTCATCTCTTTTTTAGAAGTCGTAAAAGTAATTAATTCTTACTTTAGAAAAAATATCTGACTTGTTATATATAACTTTGCAACATGGATAAGGATTTTAAAATGGTAGCAACTACACTTTTTGGTTTAGAAAGTGTTTTAGCTAAAGAACTTAAAGATTTAGGTGCACAAGATGTTAAAGAAGCTGTTAGAAGTGTTTCTTTTAGAGGTGATAAAGGTTTTTTATACAAAGCAAATATTGCTTTAAGAACTGCTGTAAGAATTCTAAAACCCATTAAAACTTGTAAAGTTTATGACGAAGAAGATTTGTATGAGGCAATTCAAAAAATAAAATGGGAAAAATATTTAGATGCAGAAGGTACTTTTGCAATAGGAGCTGTTGTTAATTCTAAAAATTTTACCTCTAATTCGCATTATATTTCTTTAAAGTCTAAAGATGCAATTGCAGATTATTTTAGGCATAAATATCATAAAAGACCTAATGTAGACTTAAAATATCCTGATGTAAAAATTCATATACATATTCAAAAAGATTGGCTAACTGTTTCTTTAGATTCCTCAGGAGATTCTTTACATAAAAGAGGCTACAGAACAGCAACAAACATTGCACCAATTAATGAAATCTTAGCTGCAGGAATGGTTTTATTATCTGGTTATACAGGTGATGAAAACTTTATAGACCCTATGTGTGGCTCTGGAACTATTTTAATTGAAGCTGCAATGATTGCTAATAATATTCCTGCTAATATTAATAGAAAACATTTTGCTTTTGAGAATTGGAAAGATTATGATGAAGATTTATATTTTATAATTCAAGATTCTTTATTAAAGAAAATTAGATCTTCTCATTTTAAAATTATGGGCTTTGATAAAGCACCTTCTGCAGTGCAAAAAGCAAGACAAAATATAATATCTGCAAATTTAGAAGAGTTTGTTGGTGTACATCATGTAAACTTTTTTAATTCTACAAAAGAAGTTTTTGGAAATACTACTATTTTGTTTAATCCACCTTATGGAGAACGTTTAAATATAGATATTCCTGAATTTTACAGAAAAATAGGAGATACTTTAAAACATAATTACCCTGGTTCAACTGGATGGTTAATTACTTCTGATGTTGATGCTTTAAAGCATGTAGGTTTAAGAACATCTAAAAGAATTGCTTTAAAGAATGGAGATTTAGACTGTAAGTTTGTAAAATATGAATTATATGAGGGTTCTAGAAAGGTTAAAAAAGCCACTTAATTTCCTCCAACCCAAACATCATATTCTTTAATTGAGTAATAGGTTGTTAAATTTCCATTTTCATTGTATTCAGAAATTCTAGTTTTAGGATTTTTCATTACAGCCTCAATCCATTTTTTATTATCTAAATAATCTTGGTAACTATAAAAACTTTCTGGTTCATCAATATCTTTAATTGTTAAATGATGTTCTTGATGACAATATTGCCAATTTAATCCTCTTTTATCAAAAGGAAATGGTTTATTAATTTTTGGTTTATAAAAAGTAACATCATAAAAATCAATAAATTCATCTATAGCACAAACAACTTGACATTTAGAAACATCTTCAGGAAAAAACCAAATCTTTAAATAATAAGGTTTATTTAAAGAATCTAATTGATTTTTCCAGCTATTGTAGATTTCAAAAATACCCTCAATAATTTTTTTTCTAGTCTTGTATTTTGGAGGTTTAAACTCACTATTTAACACACTAATATTAGAGAAAGGTTGTACCCAAACTTTTACATATTCTCTTTTTCTACTTTGTAGGTATTCTAAATCTAATTTTTTATTGTAAGAAACCCAACTATCTATGTTTTTCCAAATTTTATGATGCCCTCTAATCTTTTTGTAACGAGTCATTAAATTATGCTTTTAAAACTAAACTTGACCATTCTTTTGGTTGTTCTAACATTAAGAAATGCCCACAGTTTTTCATCCAAAATATTTTACTATAAGATATTTCTTTATGTAATAATTCTGCAATTTTAGGAATTGCAATTGGGTCATTTTCTGCCCAAATTATGGTTGTTTTAATACTAGTCTCTTTTACAGCACCAACCCATCTATGCCAAAAATAATAACGCTCATTAATATAATTTGTAAGTAAGTGTATTACATTTCTACCATTATTATATTCTAATTGAAGCCACATTTCTTTTAATTCTTCATCTGTAACTTTAGTTTTATCAAAATATACATTTCTCATGTTTCTTTTAAAAATAGGATAGTTTGTTAGTCTTGCAACCCATTTACCTGTATATTTATTTTTAAGTAGTTTTTGAATAGTTCTAAGTTTTGAGAATTCTATATGTATGCTCCCATTAGATAAAATTAATTTATCTATTTGTAAATTAATTTGTTGTTTATTATGTCTTGCAATTATTTCTGTACAAACACTAGTGCCATAATCGTGTGCTAATAAAACTACTTTTTTTAAACCTAATTGTTTCCAAAGTTGTAAAGCAATATCCGCTTGTTCTATTAAAGAATAGGAAAAGTCCAATGGTTTTTCAGAGAAACCAAACCCTAAATGATCATGAAGTATAACTCTATATTTTTTTGCTAATTGAGGAAAAACCTTATGATAATCGTATGAAGAAGTAGGATAGCCATGCAAAATTACTAAAGTCTCTTTTTTAGGATCTGATTGATTTTCAGAGTCAATCATAAAAATTGTTCTATTAAAAACTTTTGTGTATTTACCTAATTTCTCCCAATTTTTACTTGTCAAAATATTTTTTTAATAAAAATAAGGATATATTTTTGAAACACTAGCCATTTAAAACAGCAGAAATAAATTCTTTAGGTTTTTCTAGCATTGGAAAATGACCTGCATTATTAATCCAATGAATGTGATTTGCTAGTACTTTGTTTGCAAGATTTAAAGGAATAATTTCATCTACAAGTGGATCTTTTTTACCCCAAATAATTCTAATTGGCACTGTAGTTTCTTGTATTGCTAAAGACCATCTATTCCAAAATATTTTTCTTTCTCTTAGATAGTTATATATAAAATTAATTACCTTTCTACCATGATTGTATTCTAATTGAAGCCACATTTGCTTTAATTCTTCATCAGTAATGTTATCATTATCAAAAAATATTTCTTTCATTGTTTTTTTGTAAACTCCAAAAGAAGCTAACATGGTTATAATTTTTTTTGAAACTTCTGATTTTAATGAATCTTGAGTATCTAAAAAATTAGAATGATTTATTGGTAAATTACCATTGCAATAAATAAACTCTTTTATTTGCAATCCTAAAACATTAGCATTTTTTCTAGCTAATATTTCTTGAACTATAGCAGTTCCATAATCATGACCTAAAAAAGTAATATTTCTTAAACCTAATTGTTTACAAAATTCTAAAATGTAATCTGCTTGATCTACGCTAGTAAAATAATAATCAAAAACTTTATCAGAAAAACCAAAACCAATTAAATCTGGTATAATAACCCTATATTTTTTTGAAAGTTCATCAATTACTTTATTATAATCATAAGAAGATGTAAGATATCCATGAAGAATTACTAAGCAATCTTCACTTTCGCCAACATCAATTGTAAAAATTTCTTTATTAAAAACAGGAATAAATATCCCTTTATTTTTCCAACTTTCAGCAGTTATTATATTTTTATCTAGAGTTAAATCCATATTTAAAACCTTCTTTTAACTTCAAAATTAAACACCAAATTCATCCAATTTTTAGGATTTTCTATAATAGAATAATGTTTGTCATTTTCTATCCAAACTATTTTTTCATTTTGGTTTTCTGTTGCCATAACAATGGCAATTTCTTTAACTGCAATAGGGTCGTTTTTCTCCCAAACTATTTTAATCGGAATTTCAGATTCTTTTAAAGCTTCTGTCCATCTATGCCAAAAAGTATAACGTTCGTTAATAAAATTACTCAATAAATGAATTTCTTTTTGTCCTTGAGAAGTATTCATTTGATCCCATACATTATTAATATCATATTTATTATTTAAATGTGGGTCTAATGAATTACTTTTAATTTTCTTTTTAAATTTTTGGTAGCTATTACTTGTTAATCTAGCAATAAATTTCCCTAACTTTTTATTTTTAAGCAGGTTACCCATATTTCTTAAATGCAGATGTTCGAGTCGCATACTACTGTTACACAAACAGATTCTTCTAATTTTTAAAGGAATTAAGTTATGGTTTTTGCGAGATAATATTTCTTTAGCTACAGAAGTTCCATAATCATGAGCCAAAATTGAAACTTCTTTAAGTCCCATTTTATTCCATAATTGTAAAGCTATATCAGCTTGGTCTATTAAAGAATAGGTTAAAGAATCAGGCTTATCAGAAAAACCAAAACCTAAGTGATCATGAATAACTACTCTAAAATGTTTAGTTAGTTCTGGTAATACTCTAGAATAATCGTAAGATGATGTTGGATATCCATGAAGAATTACAATAGTTTCAGCATATTCGCCTTCATCAATTACGAAGATTTGCTTGTTAGAAATTGTATAAAATTTTCCTCTTTCTTTCCAATTATCGGAAGTAATCATAGCTGGGGGAATTAAAAGATAATTATTTAGTTTAAAGATACTAAATTTTATTTAGTTTTGATTTTAGTATTGTTAAAAAAAATATAAGATTTACTTTATAGACGTCATATTACCTATCCCAATTCAAAAAACATTTACGTATAGTATAAATGAAGAGGAGTATAATTTTTTAAAAGAAGGAATGCGTGTTGCTGTTTCTTTTGGTAAAAGTAAAATCTATACAGCTTTAGTTTATAAAATTCATAATAATGAACCCACATTGTATGAAGCCAAAGAAATACATCAAATTTTAGATGAATTTCCAATAGTAAACAAAATACAATTAAAACATTGGCAATGGATAGCTGAGTATTACATGTGTGCTTTAGGAGATGTATATAGAGCATCTTTACCATCAGCTTTTTTATTAGAAAGTGAAACTATAATTTATAAAAATGAATCTTTTACAGATGAGTCTGTTTTAATTGATGATGAGTTTTTAATTTTTGAAGCTTTACAACATCAATCACAATTAACCATTCATCAAATTGTTGATATACTTGATAGAAAAAAAGTAATGCCAATTGTAAATAGTTTATTAAAAAAATCAGCTATATACATTAAAGAAGAAATTTATGAAACCTATAAGCCTAAATTAGTTAAATATGTAAAATTACATTCAGATTACAATGCTAATGATTCATTAAATTCTTTACTAGAAGAACTTTCTAGAGCAAAAAAACAAAGAGAGGCTATTTTAACATACTTTCAATTAGCTACCTCTAAAAAACCAATTAAAGCTAAAGAATTAGAAACAAAATCTAATGTCTCTTCAGCTATTTTAAATTCTTTAGTAGATAAAAATATATTAGAATTTTATCATTTAAAAACAGATCGAATACATTTTAAAGGTGATACAAATTCATTAAAAAAATTAAATGAGTTTCAAGAAAAAGCATTAATTGAAATAAAAGATGCTTTTTTACAAAAAGATGTAACTCTTTTACACGGAATTACAAGTTCTGGTAAAACAGAAGTGTATACAAAACTTATTCAAGAGGTATTAGATAAAGGGCAACAAGTATTGTTTTTATTGCCAGAAATTGCATTAACCACGCAAATAATAACTCGTTTACAAGCGTATTTTGGTAAACAAATTTCAGTTTTTCATTCAAAATACTCTATGAATGAAAGAGTAGAAGTTTGGAATAATGTTTTGGAAAATAAAAGTAAAGCTCAAATAATTTTAGGAGCACGTTCTTCTTTATTTTTACCATTTTCAAATTTAGGTTTAATTGTTGTTGATGAAGAACACGAAACTTCTTACAAACAATTTGAGCCAAATCCAAGGTACAATGCAAGAGACGCAGCTATAGTTTTAGCTAAAATACACCAAGCAAAAATACTATTAGGTTCTGCTACACCTTCTTTAGAAAGTTATTTTAATGCACAACAAAAAAAATATGGTTTTGTTGAATTAAATAGACGTTTTGGTAACGTTCAATTACCAAAAATTGAATTAATTGACATTAAAGAAAAGCATAGAAAAAAGGAAATGAAAGGTCATTTTTCTGATAGATTGCTTGTATTAATTCAAGAAGCTTTAGATGAAAAAGAACAAGTAATTCTTTTTCAAAACAGACGTGGGTTTTCACCAATTGTAGAATGTAAAACTTGTGGTGTTTCTCCACAATGTCCTAACTGCGATGTTTCTTTAACGTATCATAAATATAAAAACGAATTACGCTGTCATTACTGTAATTATCAAAGAGCAATGCCAAATAACTGTTCTGCCTGTGGTAGTAATACATTAGACACTAAAGGATTTGGTACAGAACAAATAGAATTAGAACTTAAAGAACTATTTCATGATTATAGTATTGGACGAATGGATTTAGATACAACTAGAGGAAAATTCGGATATCAAAAAATAATTGGTGCTTTTGAAGCTAGAGAAATAGATATTTTAGTTGGAACACAGATGTTATCTAAAGGGCTAGATTTTGATAACGTTTCTTTAGTGGGAATTTTAAATGCAGATACTATGCTTAATTTCCCAGATTTTAGAGCTCATGAAAGAGCTTATCAATTAATGGTACAAGTTTCAGGAAGAGCAGGTAGGAGCAAAAAACAAGGTAATGTAGCCATCCAAACCTATAATCCTTACCATCAAATATTACAACAAGTTTCTACGACAGATTACCAAACTATGTTTAAAGAGCAATTGCAAGAACGTTGGCAATTTAAATATCCTCCTTATTACAGATTGATTAAAATTACTTTAAAACATAGAGATTATACAAAAGTTGATTCAGGTATTAATTGGCTATTTAAAGCCTTATACAATTCTTTTGGAGAGCATGTTTTAGGCCCAACAGCGCCTGCAGTTGCAAGAATTAGAAATCAGTATATAAAAAATGTAGTAATCAAAATCCCTCCTAAACAAAGTTTAGCGAATACTAAAAATCAAATTCAAAAAATTAAAAATACTTTTGAAGCTGTTAAAGAATTTAGACCAATTCGTTTTATTATAGATGTAGATGCTTATTAATTAGTCTATATTTCTAATAGTCTAAACTATCAGTTTTCTTAAGTAAACAAAATAAATACAAAAAGTTTTAATCTTAAAGCAACCATTTTAAAACTTTGGTAGTCTATATATTTGTAAGGCAATAAAAACACATAATAAGAGGCTTGAAAATTATAAAATTGCATAACCAAGAAAAATCGTTAATTAAAAAAGCGATTTCCAACAACAGAGAAGCGCAAAAACAATTGTTTGAGCAATATTCTCCAAAAATGTTGGGGGTTTGCAGGCAATATGTAAAAGATTTACATCATGCAGAAGATTTATTATTACAAGGATTTTTAAAAGTTTTTACCAACTTACATAAGTTTAAACATGAAGGTAGTTTTGAAGGTTGGATTCGTAGAATTATGGTAAACACTTGTATTTCTTACCTACGTAAAAAAAATAGAATTGATTTATCTGATGAAGATTATGTGTTTAATGATTCAGCTACAGAAAGTTTAGAAAGTACAACTGTAGAAGATATTCAAAAACTAATAGATCAATTACCAGAAGGTTACAAAATGGTATTTAATTTATTTGCCATAGAAGGTTATAAACATTCAGAAATAGCACAACAACTAAATATTTCTGAAAGTACATCAAAATCGCAACTATTTAAAGCTAGAAAAATGTTGCAAGAAAATTATATAAAAATGAATAAAGCAGTTCATGAAGACAAATAAACTAGATAAAATTATTAAAGAAAAGTTTGAAAACAGAACTTTTACTCCATCTACTTCTGCTTGGGAACGTTTATCTGTTCAATTAGACGAACAACCAAAAGAAAAAAAAAGAGGGTTGTTTTTTTATATCAGTATAGCTGCAAGTATTTTACTGTTGGTTTCTATTGGTTTTCAAATTTTTACTACAGATGATAATAAGGCTATCCCTATTAAAGAAGAAATTGTAATTAGTCCTTTAGAAAAAGAGGTTATTAAAGAAAAAATTGATAAAGTTTTTGAAGAAGTTCCTGTTGAAGAAGCTATTGTTAAAAAAAATGAAATCAAACCTAAGGAAACCTCAATAATTTCAGCAAAAGAATCTAAAAGGGAGAGTTCTACAACAAAAAAAATAGTGATTGAACCTATTAGTAATACTGATAAAATCATTGCAAAAGTTGATAAGAAAGAAATTCTAAAAAACAACAATAAAGATATCTCAGAATTTAAACAGTCTTTACAATTTAAAGAAATCGAAAAAGACCCAAATAGCACTATAAAAATAAATGCAGACGATTTGCTTTTTGCAGTAACACATTCACAGAAAGAGGTAAAAGCATACTATGCAAAATATCAAATAAACAGAGATGATGTTTTAAAAACGATTAAAAGTGAGCTCAAAAAATCGAATTTAAAAGTTAAACCTGAAACCATTTTAGCAGAAGTAGAGCGCTCTATAGATGACGATGATTTTCAGAATAACTTCTTAAAAAACTTAAAACGAAAAGTCTCTGATATTGCAACTGCAATCGCAAGTAGAAATAATTAAACAAAAATCTTAAAAACATAAAAAAATGAAAAGAATACTACTAATTCTAGTGTTGTTGTGTACAACTATGGCATATACTCAAGAAAAAACTTTTGAAAAAGAAGTGAGTAAAATTTCTAAAAGAATTGAAATGATCACCAAACAACAAAAAGATTCTTTAAAACAAAAAGTTATAGAAATTGATAAAAAATTAGGGAAAGGTGAAATCACAAAAACAACAGCAGATACTCTTAAAAAAGAGGTTGCTGCTTACCATGCAAGAAGAATTGAAAAATTAGTTGGAGAACAAGAAAGATTATTACAATTATTGGTGCAAGACAAAACCAATGGTAAAATAGCCAGTGTAGAAGAAAATAAAAAAGACAAATTTGAAGATGAAGACAATGTGTTTTCTATTGGAAATAAAATATTTCGATTTAATATTTCTGAAGGAGATAAAGACGAAAATGAAAAAAGAAGAAAAAATAGATGGGAAAGAAAAAATAAATACCAAAGAAGTACAACAACTCAATTTGTTTTTGCAATGGGTATAAATAATGTTTTAGTAGATAATGATTTATCTTCTTTAAACAATTCAAATTATCAAGTAGGACGTTCTCGTTTTTATGAACTAGGATGGACATGGAAAACACGATTAAACTATAAACCTTCTCAATTTTACTTAAAATATGGAGTTTCCTTTTTATGGAATAATTTAAGATTAGAAGGTAATCAAGTTCATGTAAAAAATGGTGACATGACAGAAATACAAACTTTTGCTAATCCTTTGTCAGAAAGCAGGTTACGTCATGTGCAAATGAATTTCCCAATGCATTTAGAGTGGGATTTATCTAAAAACAGAGTTTATAATGATGGAAGAATAAGAGATAGAACAAATAAATCTGTGAGGTTTGGATTAGGAGGTTTTGTTGGATTTAAATTAGGTACAAGACAATACTTAGAATATAGAGACAACAATAATGTTTCTGTTGAAGAAGTTCAGTATGATAATTATAACATGAATGTATTTAACTATGGAATAAGTACTTATATAGGTTATAAAGATGTAAGCTTATATGCTAAATATGATTTAAATCCATTGTTTAAAAATACTGAAATTAGAAACATTTCTTTAGGTGTTCGTTTAGATTTAAATTAGTAAATCAATAAAATAAATCTTAAAAAAAAACATATTATATATTTTACATTATTAAAAAACTGTAAAATCATAAAAATAGTACTAATAAGTCCTTTTGTTAATTTAATAGCAAAAGGATTTTTATTTTTACAAAAATAAAAAACTAATCCATGAAAATAGGAATTCCTAAAGAAATTAAAAACAACGAAAATAGAGTAGGTATGACACCTGCTGGTGTATTTGAACTTACCAAAAGAAATCATACTGTTTATGTGCAAGCAACAGCAGGTGAGGGTAGTGGTTTTTTCGATAAAGATTATAAAGAAGTTGGGGCAATTATTCTTCCAACAATTAACGATGTTTATGATCAAAGCGAAATGATTGTAAAAGTTAAAGAACCAATTGCTGAAGAATATCCTTTAATTAAAGAAAATCAAGTTGTTTTTACATATTTTCATTTTGCATCAAGTGAGCCTTTAACAAAAGCTATGATAGCAAGTAAAGCTATTTGTATTGCTTATGAAACAGTTGAAGATGAAGAAGGTACTTTACCATTATTAACACCTATGTCTGAAGTTGCAGGAAGAATGTCTGTACAACAAGGAGCAAAATATTTAGAAAAACCAATTAAAGGAAGAGGAATTTTATTAGGTGGTGTACCAGGTGTGAAACCAGGTAAAGTTTTAGTTTTAGGTGCTGGTGTTGTTGGTGTACAAGCAGCAAAAATGGCTGCAGGTCTTGGAGCACATGTAACCATTATGGATATTAATATGAAACGTTTACGTTATGTAAATGATGTTTTACCAAACCACGTTGTAACAGACTTTTCAAGTGAGTATAGTATCAGAAAACATATAAAAGATCATGATTTAATTATTGGTGGCGTTTTATTAAAAGGAGGTAAAGCACCAAAATTAATTACAAGAGATATGTTAAAAGAAATGCGCCCAGGAACTGTTATTGTTGATGTGGCTGTAGATCAAGGTGGTTGTTTTGAAACAACTAGAGCAACTACACATGAAGATCCTACTTACATTATAGATGATGTAGTGCATTATTGTGTAGCTAATATGCCTGGAGCAGTTCCTTATACATCTACAATTGCATTAACAAACGTTACATTATCTTATATTTTAAAGTTAGCAGATTTAGGATGGGAAAAAGCATGTGAGAAAGATAAATCTCTAGCTAAAGGATTAAATATCGTAAAAGGTGAGATTGTTTATGAAGAATTAGAAGGTATTTTTGATTAAAAATAAAATTAAAAACCAATATTAAAGATAGACAAGTAAATTATGCTTGTCTATTTTTTTTCTCCCATTCTTCTCTTAAATCAGAAGATAAAACACCTGTCCCATCATGTTTCCATCCAGGAGGTTTAATTAAATATTTAACCTTATTTAAAAATGATGTTTTAGAAAAAGAAAAATCTCTAAACATATTTACCCATTCTAAAAAAGCAATTTTTATAGGATTATAAGTCTCAATATTTTTCACCAAACCATATACTGGTTTTTCAATTTCTGGTTCAAAAGTCCCAAAAAGTTTATCCCATATAATAAATATACCAGCATGATTTCTATCTAAATACTGAGGATTTGTTGCATGATGCACTCTATGATGACTAGGAGTATTAAATATTGCTTCAAACCAATTAGGCATTTTTTTTATGAGTTCTGTGTGAATCCAATATTGATAAATTAAACTAATAGCCATTTGAGTCATCACCATAATTGGATGAAAGCCAATAAGTAGTAAAGGTATCCAAAAGACAAAGCTGTAAAAACTTCCAGACCAAGTTTGCCTTAAAGCAGTACTTAAATTATATTTTTGTGAAGAATGATGCACTACATGACTAGCCCAAAACAATCTACTTTCATGACTAATTCTATGAAACCAATAATAACATAAATCTTCAGCAAACAATAGAATTAACCAAGACCACCAAGCAAAAGGTATTGTAAAAAATCGATATTGATATAAAAATAAAAATACCCCTAAAACAATCCCTTTTGTAAATAATCCAATAAAAACATTTCCTAAACCCATTAAAATAGAAGTGCCAGCATCTTTAAACTCGTACTCATCTAATTTTATTTTTATTGTAAGTATAATCTCTAAGATAACTGTTACAATAAAAAAAGGTATAGCATAATGTATAAGGTTAGGAATTTCAGGTATTTGCATATCAATATATTAAAATAAAAAAAGCTACTGTAAATATAAAAAAGTTACTATATTTGCAGCCTCAAAATAAACAATAAATTATTAATTATGAATCATTACGAAACTGTTTTCATTTTGAATCCCGTTTTATCTGATACTCAGATAAAGGAAACAGTACAAAAGTTTAGCGACTATTTGACTTCCAAAGGTGCAGAAATGATTTCAAAAGAAGATTGGGGCTTAAAAAAATTAGCTTATCCAATCCAAAACAAAAAAAGTGGTTTTTATCACTTATTTGAATTTAAAATTGCTGGTGAAGAAATTGCAGCTTTTGAATTAGAATTTAGAAGAGATGATAGCATTATGCGTTATTTAACTGTAAGGTTAGATAAACATGCTGCAGCTTGGGCAGAAAAAAGAAGAGAACGTAAAACTGCAAAAAAATAACAAATGGCATCAATAGAACAACAAGCAAAAGGTGGTAAATCTGCTGACGTTAGATATTTAACGCCATTAGATATAGAAACTAAGAAAGAAGAAAAATACTGTAGATTTAAGAAAAAAGGCATTAAATATATCGATTATAAAGATGCAGATTTCTTAATGTATTTAGTAAACGAACAAGGTAAAATTTTACCAAGACGTTTAACAGGAACTTCATTAAAGTATCAACGTAAGGTTGCACAAGCAATCAAAAGAGCGCGTCATTTAGCGTTAATGCCTTACATTGGTGATATGTTAAAATAATAAAGAAGTAGAACATGGAATTGATATTAAGACAAGACGTAGAAAATTTAGGTTTTAAAGACGATGTTGTAACTGTTAAAAATGGTTATGGTAGAAACTTTTTAATCCCTACAGGACAAGCAGTTTTAGCTACTTCTTCTGCTAAGAAAGTATTAGCAGAAAATTTAAAACAACGTGCTTACAAAGAAGCTAAATTAATTGAAGATGCTAACAAACAAGCAGAAACAATTAAAGGGTATGAAATTAAAATTTCAGCAAAAACAGGATCTGGAGATAAATTATTTGGATCTGTAAATAATATAGATTTAGCTGATGCATTAGCTAAAGCAGGTACAGAAATTGACAAGAAATTTATAAAAGTTGTTGGTGGTTCTGTAAAAAGATTAGGTAAATATGAAGCTTCTGTAAGATTACATAGAGAAGTAATTGCAGACATTACATTTGATGTTGTTGCAGAATAAATAATACCTTAATTTATTAAAAAAAAAGCTCGTTAGAAATAACGAGCTTTTTTATTTTTACAAATATGAAATATAGGCAATTAACAAAAGAACAATTTGAAAGTTTACATCAAGAATTTGCACAATTTTTGGCTACACAAAGTATTGATGTTAAAGAATGGAATCAGATAAAAAAAGAAAAACCTAAAATTGCAGAAGAAGAAATGAATATTTTTTCTGATGTTGTTTGGGATGACGTACTTACAAAAACTAATTACATAGAACATTTTTCTAAAACAACAGCTAATCTCTTTAAATGTGATAAAGATGAAATTCATAGAATTGCTATAAAAATAAATTGGGATATAAATCTTTTAGAACAAAATGGGTTTGAATGGTTAATGAAAAATCCTATGGATAATTCTGTAGAAATTTTTAAAGGGTCAAAAAAATATAATAAAGAAAGAAATTCTGAAATTTTTGATTTAATTGAGAAAGGAAGTGTTATTTCTAAAGGTGATATTTTTGATTATTTTAATAATTTAATTAGTTAGATTTTTTAACTATATTGCATACCATTCGTCGACAGTTAATTGCATTTTAACTATACAGAATTACTATTTAACACTAAAATCTTAAAAATACATTACATTAAATTTATTTTGTACTTTATAAATGTAAATATTATTCTTTAATGGAGAAAACTCTGAGGATATTACTAGTAGAAGATAATTTGATTGAAATAATGAAAATGAAAAGAACAATTTCATTATTAAAATTAAATCATACAATAAATGAGGCAAAGAATGGAGAAGATGCTTTAGAGTTTTTAAAAGATAGAAGTAAAATTCCAGACATTATTCTTCTAGATTTAAATATGCCAAAAATTAATGGTATTGAATTTTTAAAAATTATAAAAGCTAATGACGATTTAAAACATATACCAACAATAATTCTTACAACTTCTAGTAATCAAAAAGATATTTTAGAATGTTATAAAACAGGGATGTCTGGTTATGTATTAAAACCATTAAAGTACGAAGATTACGTTAAAAAAATAGAAACAGTTTTGTCTTACTGGAGCATTAATGAGCTTAATAAAGTATAAGAATGAAAGGTATAGTTTTTACTGAGTTTTTAGAATTAGTTGAAACCAAATTTGGCTTAGAAATGGTAGACAAAATTTTAAGTCAGTCTACTCTAGAATCAAATGGAGCTTATACAGCAATTGGCACATATAATTTCTCAGAAATGCTTCAATTGCTACAAAATTTAAATAAAAATACAGGTATTTCTATAGACCAATTGTTATTAGTTTATGCAGAACACTTTTTTTCTGTGTTAACCTCTAATTATTCAAGTCTAATATCTGCATATGATGACCCTATAGAAATGTTAGCTTCAATAGAAGGTCATATACATGTAGAAGTAAGAAAAATATATCCTGATGCAGAATTACCTACATTTACAGTAGTAGAAAAAACAAAAAATTCCCTCATAATGATTTATAAATCAAGTAGAGCCATGTATTATTTTGGTCTTGGTTTAATGAATAAGACTTTTGAACACTTTAATTCAGAAGCTACTATTCTATTAGAAAAAATTAAGGATGATGGAACTGAGGTTAAGTTCATCATTACTAAGATCTAATGGAAAACAACGAATTAGAGGTATTAAAAAAAGCATTAGAACGAGAAAAATCGGCAAGAAAACAAGCTGAATTAATTTTAGAGCAAAAATCTAGAAACCTTCTTCTAATTTCTAGAGAATTAAAATTAGCAAATCAAGAATTAACTAAATTATTAAATGAAAAATCTACTCAATTAAGTGGGGTTTTTAAGAATATAAATGATGCTTATGTTGTTTTTAATTTATCTGGTGATATTTTAGAAATGAATAATAATGCTAAAGAATTATTTAACCATTATTCAGACAGCACTTTAAACATCAAAAAATTAGTACATAAAAAAGATTTAGAATATTCAAATCAATTTTTCAAACAGCTAGAAGAAACTGGTTCATTTACAAATTTTACTTCAAGAATTGTAACTTCTACAAAATCAACTAAATGGGTGCAAATTAATGCATCATTAATTTATAGTCACAGTAAAAAAATACTTGGAGCTCAAGGTATTGTTAGAGATATATCAAAAATTAAAAAATTAGAATTACAAAAAGAAAACATCCTTAAAGAATTAGAAAACAGTAATAATCAATTACAAGAATATGCTCATATTGTTTCACATGATTTAAAATCACCCTTAAGAAGCCTTCATGCACTTTGTTCTTGGATTAAAGAGGATAATATTGATAGTTTTAATGAAACTACTCTACAAAATTTTAATCTTATAGAAAACACTTTAGAAAATATGGAAAATTTGATTTCTAATGTTTTAGAGTACTCTAGTGCAGGTTATAAAATTGATGAATATGAACAAGTAGACTTAAATAAATTATTACTAAATTTAAAACGAACTCTCTTTATACCAGAACATATAAAAGTAAACATTCAAGAAAATCTACCCACAATTAAAGCTGAAAAAACAAAAATTCAACAAATTTTTCAAAATTTAATAAGCAATTCTATTAAATTTATAGACAAAGAAAATGGTCTAATAGAAATTTGTTGTAATGAAAAGAAATACCATTATGAATTTTCAATTTCAGATAATGGAATAGGAGTGGATAAACAATACCATAATAAAATATTTAATATCTTTCAGTCATTAAATAGAAATGATGATTCTACAGGTGTAGGTTTATCAATCGTTAAAAAAATAGTAAACCTTTATGAAGGTGAAATATGGTTAGATAGTAAATTAGGTAAGGGAACAACATTTTATTTCACAATTAAAAAATAAAAGATGAAAACTGTACAACTAAAGCTAAACAAACAAAATGAATTTGAATATACTTCAGAAAAACAAGAGCTTAAAGAACCTCTAGTTTTAGTATTTGGTAACAGAATTTTATTACAAGACCCTACCATTTATGATAAAATAAAATCTATTTTTAATGATGGTCATATAGTTTTTGGTTCTACTTCTGGAGATATAATTTCTAATACAGTTTCAGAAAATAGCTTAACCATTACTGCTATCGAATTTGAAAAAAGTTCATTTCTAGTAAAAAAAGCCAATATTATTAAAGAAGATAATGTAATTGATAGTTACGAAACTGGTAAACAACTTATAGATCAATTTCCAAAAGAGAATTTAAAATACGTATTAGTAATTTCTGAAGGTAGTTTCATCAATGGAAGTAAACTTACAATTGGTATGAATTCTGCTACTGATAGTAATATACTAATAACAGGAGGATTATGTGGTGATGATGACAAATTTGAAACAACATTAGCTTCTTATAATGAAAATCCAAAACAAGGAGAAATTGTAGCTGTAGGATTTTATGGAGATACAATAGAAGTTACCTTTGCTACAAATGGTGGTTGGATGCCTTTTGGTCCAGAACGTATTGTAACAAAATCTAAAGACAATGTTTTATATGAATTAGATGATAAACCTGCCTTAGATTTATACAAAACATATTTAGGTAGTAAATCTAAAGAATTACCTGGTGCAGCTCTATTGTTTCCACTAAATGTAACTTCAGAGAACGAATCTAAATCTGTTGTTAGAACCATATTAAATATTGATGAAGAAAAAAATTCAATGATATTGGCTGGTGATATAAAAGAAGGCTCTAAAGCACAATTGATGATGACTGGTATGGATAATCTTGTTGATGCAGCTGAAAATGGAGCAGTGCAGGCTTTAAGATTAAGAGAAAACAAGCCAGATTTAGCTATTATAGTAAGTTGTATTGGACGTAAATTAGTTTTAGATCAAAGAGTAGAAGAAGAGATAGAAGAAGTTATAGAGGTCATTGGAGATAAAGCAACTGTTTGTGGTTTTTATTCTTATGGAGAAATAGCTCCTTTTGATTTAGAAATGAGTTGTCAATTACACAACCAATCAATTGCTATTACATTAATAAGTGAATAATGAATCCGCTTTTAAAAAGACAAATAAGAAAATATTTACCTGCTGAACTTCAATCTAATGAAGATTTAGCCGCTTTTATAGAGGCTGTAAATAAATCTTATAATAATTCTGAACAACATTTTACAATGTTACAAAGAGCTGTTGGATTAAGTTCTAAAGAATTATATGAGTCTAATAAAAGTCTTAGAAAAGAAACTACTTCACAAAAAGAAATTATTAATAAATTAAATAATGTTATTAATTCATTAAAAGGTTTAGAACATAAAGAAATCGAAAATTTAGATAAATCTGACACTTTAGATTTAGTAGATTTTATCGACAATCAAACCAAAGAAATTATTAGAATTAATAAACAAAAAGACACTTTAGTAACAAATTTAGAGCGCCAAAATCAAGAATTAAATGATTATGCGCATATGGTTTCTCATGATTTAAAATCACCTTTACAAAGTTTAGATGCTTTAACTACTTGGATAAAACAAGATTATGCTACAGATTTAGGTGAAGGAGGTAAAGAAATTATAGATTTAATAAGAGAGAATGTAGAAAAAATGGATACTCTTATTCATGGTATATTAGAATATTCTACTATTGGAAAATCAGAAAAGAAGCTTTATAAAGTTAATTTAAACTTATTATTAGAAGATATAATTCAAACTTTAGATAATCCTAATGATATTGCAATATTAATACCTAATAAATTGCCTGTAATTGTAGGAGATCAGCACAGATTAGAATTGCTTTTTCATCATTTAATAGAAAACTCTCTAAAATTTAATGATAAATCAGAAAACGGATTTGTTAAAATTGATTACAAAGAAAAACCAGATTATTGGGAGTTTAGTATTAAAGACAATGGTAAGGGAATTGATAACAAGTACTTTAATAAGATTTTTATAGCTTTTCAAAAATTAGAAGACGACTATAAATCTACAGGTATAGGTTTATCAATAGCTAAAAAAATAGTAGAAGCCTATAAAGGTGAAATTTGGGTACAATCTATACCAAATGAAGAAACTACATTTTACTTTACCATAAAAAAATAATTATGGAAAAACCTAACTTAGAATACATTAATCAGCTTGCCAGAGGTGAAAAAGATGTAAAAAATACATTAATTGCTGTTGTAAAAGAAGAATATCCTATTGAGTTAGAAAATTACTTTAAAAGTCTAGAAAATGGTAATTTTAAAGATATTGAAGACCAAGTTCATAGAATTAAACATAAATTTAGTATTTTAGGTCTCGAAATTAGTTACAACAAAGCTGTAGATTTCGAATTAAGTCTTAGAGAAGGAGAATTAAACAAAGTTCAAAAAGACGATTTTGAAACTACATTAAAATCAATAACCAAATTTTTGAAAACTATTTAGCTCCTCCATGAACTGTATTGTTATAGATGATGAAAAAATGGCTAGGGTAATTATTAAAACCCTTTGTTCAGAAATAGACTCTTTAGAGTTAGTAGAGGAATTTTCTGATGCTATTCAAGCCATTAAGTATTTAAATGAAAATCAAGTTGACTTGATTTTTTTAGATATACATATGCCAAATTTTAGTGGTCTAGACTTTATTAAAACACTAAAAAACCCACCTAAAATAATTTTTACAACATCAGACCCAAAATTTGCTATAGAAGCATTTGAATATGATTTTATTGTAGATTATTTACTAAAACCTATAGAGTTTCCTCGTTTTGAAAAAGCTGTAAAAAAAGCACAAAAAGAGCAAATAATAAAAAAAGAAGCTTCTAAAAATAAAGTTGAAGAAGTTAAAAATGATTTTTATGTTAATATTGATAGAAGACTTATTAAGATAGATCTACCTAGTATTTATCTAATTCAAGCTAAAGGAGATTATATTAATATAAAAACAGAAAACAAAAACTATATTGTTCATTCAACTTTAAAGAAAATAGAAGAAAAATTACCAGATTCTTTATTTTTAAAAGTGCATAGATCTTATATTATAAATGTTAAGAAAATTATAGATATAGAAGATAATAGTGTACTGATAAAGAAAGATGTTATTCCTGTTAGTCGTTCTAAAAGACCAGAACTAATGAAGCGTTTAGACTTACTTTAACATTTTATCGATAGTAAACTCTATTTTTAGCGAAACTTATTTTCTTTAAATCGATTTCTAACAAAATCAAGCTTACTTCAAGAGTATTTTTGTGATGTAATATTTACGTCATGAGAAAATACTTAATTATAATCATAGCAGTAGTTTTAACAGCTTTAAATATAAATACTTATGGTTCAGAGTTAACTGAAGCTCAGTTAGAAAAAGCTAAAATTATTGCACAAAGTAATACAGAAATAACTTTAGAAAAATCAATTAATTGGACTTTAGGATTAAATCTTTTTAAATTTATTCATTTTGCTGAACTTATGTTTTTATCTGAAGTAAGCAGAAGACAGTTTTTAAGCTAAATTATTGCTTTAATATTGATAATAATTTATCTGTACCTTCACTCGCAAAATCACTTATAATCTTTAAGTTATTAAAATCATTTTTTGTTATAGTTGGTTTAGGATCTATAAAATATATAGGAGTGTTTGGTTTAATAAAATTCACCAAACTAGCAGCTGGATAGACCTGCATAGAAGTACCTATTATTATTAGAATATCTGCTTTTGAAGTTATTTCTATAGCCTTATCTAACATAGGCACCATTTCACCAAACCAAACAATATGTGGTCTTAATTGTTTGTTATCTGGTCCAAGATCACCTAAATGTAAATCTTTATTCCAATTTAAAACAATGTTTTCATTATAAGTACTTCGTACTTTTAAAAGTTCTCCATGCAAGTGAGTAACTTTAGTACTACCTGCTTTTTCATGTAAATTATCGATATTCTGAGTAATAATTTCTACATCAAAATATTTTTCTAAATCAACTAAATTATAATGTGCTTTATTTGGTTTTACAGATAACAATTGTCTTCTTCTTTGGTTATAAAACTCGAAAACCAATTCTGGATTTCTTCTAAATCCTTCTGGTGATGCTACTTGCATTACATCATGACCTTCCCATAAACCATCTTCGTCTCTAAACGTTTTTATACCACTTTCTGCAGACATCCCTGCACCAGTTAAAACCACTATTTTTTTCATCAAGCTAAAAATAAGAATAAATTAATATGTTTGCAGCTATGATAGATCAAAAACTCTTAGAATATTTCGAAGGTTATTTAACTGATAAAAGAAAACAAACTTTTAAGGATGTACTCTCACAAAGAACAAGACATTTTACTGTTGTTTTAGAAGATATTTATCAAGCTCATAATGCAAGTGCTGTAGTAAGAACTTGCGATATTTTTGGTTTACAAGATATACATGCCATTGAAAATAAATACACTAATAAAGTTTCTAGACATGTTGCAAAAGGTTCTCAAAAATGGTTAAATATTAAGAGATATAGAGAAGATAGAGACAACACAACTGCTTGCCTTAATCATTTAAAAAAAGAAGGCTACCAAATTATTGGTACAACACCACATAATAATTCTTGCATGCTTCAAGAATTTGATATTACCAAGAAATCTGCTTTTGTATTTGGAGTAGAAGCAGAGGGTATTTCTGATGTTGTAAAAGAAAACGCAGATGGCTTTTTAAAAATACCTATGGTTGGTTTTACAGAGAGCTTAAATATTTCTGTAGCTGCTGCAATTATTTTACAAGATGTAACCACCAAACTAAGAAAATCTACTATTAATTGGCAGTTAACAAATCAAGAAAAAAAAGTTCTGTATTTTGATTGGGTAAAAAAAACAATTAAAAATGTAGATAAAATAGAAGAATATTATTTTAATAATAATGCATAACTTTAAATCATCAATCCAATTTTTTCATGAATCGTAAAGTAGATGAATATATAGCTTCTCAAAAAGAATGGAAAAAAGAATTAATAGCATTAAGAAAAATTCTTTCAGAACTACCTTTGCAAGAAGAAATTAAATGGGGAATACCAGCTTATATCTATAAAAATAAAAATATTTTAGGGATGTCAGCTTTTAAAAAATACTGTGGTTTATGGTTTCATCATGGAGTTTTTTTAAAAGATGAACATCAACTTTTAATAAATGCTCAAAAAGATAAAACTAAAGGTTTAAGGCAAATGCGATTTAATTCTATTGAAGAAATGGATTTAGATATTATTAAACAATATATCATAGAAGCTATAGAGAATGCTGAAGCAGGTAGAGAAATAAAACCAAAGAAAAATACTAAGCCAATTATAATTCCTGTAGAATTACAAAAAGAATTATCTACAAATAATGAACTAAAAAATTATTTTAATGATTTTACATTATCTAAACAAAGAGAGTTCTGTGAATATATTTCTTCTGCTAAAAGAGATGTTACAAAACAAAGTAGATTAGAGAAAGTAATCCCTTTAATTTTGAATAAAAAGGGTTTATATGATAAGTATAAAAATTGCTAATTATTAATAATTACTTTTTCTATAGTTGAAGTAGAATCGCATCTAACTACATATAAATGAACATGTTTCAACTCTTTTTTACCAGTTACATAATATTCTGCACAAGGTTTTTGTCTTGCTTTACTTTTACTAAAATCTACATCACCAAACTTTAAAATTGTAGAGATATCTAAAGTATCAATAGTGTTGTTTTTCATAGTAAGTTTAGCCTCATCAGAATAAAAACGTTCTTTAATTCTGATAGTTTTTAGAGTTCTAGCATCCATTCCATAATCAAATGAAGCGTCTTTCTTTTGCCAGAAAAAATAAGTAGCTACTGAACCAATAGATAAACCAACTAAATAATAACCAATTCTTTTAATTAACATGGTATTGTTTTGAGTTGCAAAAATAGTAATTCTTTTAGGTAAAAAGTAATTATAAAATCAATAAATTAATATCTCTGTAAGGTAAGTCAAACCAATCTGCTACAGTTTTATTTGTTAAAATTCCATGATAAAAATACATACCATTTCTAAGACTCTTATCAAAACGTGCTGCATTTTCAAATCCGCCTTCTTCTGCAATATTTAAAAGATAAGGCGTAAATATATTACTTATTGAAAGTGATGCTGTTCTAGCATATCTTGCAGGAATATTTGGTACACAATAATGAATTACACCATGTTTTACAAAAGTAGGTTTGCTATGAGAAGTTACATTAGATGTTTCAAAACAACCACCTCTATCTATACTTACATCTACTACAATTGCGCCTTCTTTCATTTGCTCTACCATAGTTTCTGTTGCTATAATAGGAGATCTGTTTTTACCTCTAATAGCTCCAATAGCAACATCTGCTCTCATTAATGCTTTAAATACGGATTTTGGTTGTACTGTAGATGTATAAATTGGAGCAGGTAAGCAATGTTGCAACTTTCTTAATTTGGTAATTGAATTATCAAAAACCTTAACTCTTGCTCCTAGACCTAATGCTGTTCTAGCAGCAAATTCACCAACTGTTCCAGCTCCAAAAATAACTACACTAGAAGGTGGTACACCTCCAATATTACCTAATAACAGACCATTTCCTTTGTTACTACCACTCATTAATTCTGCAGCAATTAAAACAGATGCAGTACCAGCTATTTCACTTAAAGACTTAACAATAGGGTAGGTACTGTGTTCATCTTTTATATAATCAAAAGCAACAGCTGTTATTCTTTTTTTTGCTAACAACTCAAAGTATTTTTTGTCTTGAGTTTTTAATTGTAAAGATGATATTAATACAGTTTGTGGATTTATATATGCTATTTCTTTTTCTGTTGGTGGTGCAACCTTTAAAACGATATTACATTTAAAAGCTTCTTCTGTATCATAAGATATTTTTGCACCAGCTTCAGAATATTCGCTATCAGGATAATTTGCATTATCTCCTGCACCAGTTTCTACTACAATTCTATGTCCATGAGCACAAAGCGCAGATACAGCATCTGGAGTTAAACAAACTCTTTTTTCACCTAAATAGGTTTCTTTGGGTAAGCCAATAAAGAGTTCTCCTTTTTTCTTTTTTATTTCTAAAGTTTCTGCTTGTGGAAGTAATTCTTCTTTACTAAAAGGAGAAAATGAACCCATATTTATTGTTTTAGTTGAATGTTTCGTTGCTCATCACCTAATAAACTTAAATGAATTTCAACAGCATCTAAAGGTAATAAATTTTCAATATTTTCTGGCCATTCTATAAAACACCAATTTTTTGAATCAAAATAATCTTCAATTCCAATGTCATAAGCCTCTTCTTCATCTTCAATTCTATAAAAATCAAAATGATAAACTTTATCATTATTAGCTGTTTGATATTCATTTACCAATGAAAAAGTAGGAGAGGAGATGTTGTCTAAAACTCCTAAACTCTTACAAAGCTCTTTTATTAGTGTTGTTTTACCAACACCCATTTGTCCATAAAACAATAACGTTTTATTTTTTGCTGATGAAATAATTTCAGATGCAATCTTTGGCAAATCCTGTAGAGAATAATTTTTATTCATATCACAAAAATACTCAAGAATTTAAATTCTAAATCTATAATGCCCAATAATTTTATAAGAGAATAAACAGTCTTCTAATACTTGCCCAGAACCAATATTATGAACAATTAGATTTCTTTTTTTATCTAAAGATTTTTTATGAACAACTATTCCTATGTGAGTTATTGCACCTCCTAAATTCCAAGCAACAATATCTCCAGGTAAATAATCTTTTGGATTTCTACTAATTATTTTTTCTGCTTGTTGTCTTTTAAAATAAGTCATTAAATTAGGTACTCTTCTATGATCTATATTTTTGTCAGTTCTTTTTAGTCCCCATAATTTTGGGTATTTAGAAAAATTTGTTTTCATGTCTTCATGAACTTCTTTTTGTAAATCGATACCTATTTTTCTATAAGCCCTAATAATAACATCTGTACACACACCTTTGCCTTTAGGAATATCTCCATTAGGATAACTAATTGAAAAGTAACTTGGGTCATAAACTACCTTTTCTTTAGTTAATTCTAATGCAGCTAATGATAGTTTATTTTCTTGAGAAAATGAAAATTGAAAAAATAGTAAAGCAAATAGTAAAATATATTTTTTCATCGTAATTAAATTGTATCCTTTTAGAAAGTATTGCATAAACCCTATTTAGGACTATAAACAGCACAAGGTATAATTACTTCTTCTAAAGATATACCTCCATGTTGATAGGTGTTTTTATAATATTTTACAAAATGATTAAAGTTGTTAGGATAAGCAAAAAACAAATCTTCTTTTGCAAAAATAAAAGGCGCATTCATTGCAACAGTTGGTAAGAAAATGTCTTTTGGATTACGTACAGCATACACATCTTTTTCTTCATAGGTTAAACTTCTACCAGTTTTATACCTTAAATTAGAGCTTATATTTTTATCTCCAATTACTTTTGTTGGGTTTTTACAATTAATTGTACCATGATCTGTGGTTACAATTAGTTTTTGACCTAAAGCTTGTGCTTTTTGAATAATTTCAAATAAAGGTGAATTTTTAAACCAACTTAAGGTTAAACTTCTATAAGCTTTATCATCGCCAGCCAATTCTTTTATAACTTCCATTTCTGTTTTTGAATGAGAAAGGATATCAACAAAATTATAGACAACTGTAGTTAGGTCATTCTGTTTGGTACCATTAAAATTATTGGCTAATTCTTTTCCGCTTTTTAAAGAAGATATTTTGTAATACTCGTGTGTAATATCTAACCCCAAACGTTTTATTTGTGCTGATAAAAATTCATTTTCATACAAATTCATACCACCTTCATCTGTGTCATTTTTCCAATAATTTGGATGACGTTTCTCCATTTCAGAAGGCATTAATCCAGAAAAAATGGCATTTCTAGCATATTGAGTAGCTGTTGGCAAAATTGAGAAATAACTATATTCTTCTTCTTTTTTATAATGTTGATTTATAAATGGCTCTAATACTCTAAATTGATCATACCTCAAATTATCAATCACAATCCATAAAACACCTTGGTCTTTATTTAATTCTGGAACTACATAATCTTTAAAAAGAGTATGTGAGAAAGTAGGTTTATCATTGGCTGTTAAAAAATCCTCATAATTCTTTTTAATAAACTTAAAAAACTGATTATTAGCTTCTTGTTTTTGGCTTTCTAAAATACCTAACATGCCAGTATCACTAATATTTTCTAGTTCTAACTCCCAATGAACTAGTTTCTTATATAAATCTATCCAATCTTCGTAAGAATTCACCATAGCTAAATCCATAGATATTTTTCGAAATTCTTGTTGATAGCTAGAAGTTGTTTTCTCAGAAACCAGACGTGAATTGTCTAAATTCTTTTTTAAACTCAATAATATTTGACTAGGATTCACAGGTTTTATTAAATAATCTGCAATTTTAGATCCTATAGCTTCTTCCATAATATATTCTTCCTCGCTCTTTGTAATCATTACAACAGGAAGATTAGCTTGCTTTTGCTTTATTTCAGATAAGGTTTCTAAACCAGTTAAACCAGGCATATTTTCATCTAAAAAAACGATATCAAAATTTTGTTCTGCAACTAAATCAATTGCATCTGCACCATTTGTACATGTGGTAACTTTATAATCTTTCTTTTCTAAAAAAAGTATGTGAGGTTTTAATAATTCAATTTCATCATCAACCCATAAAATCTGTATACTACTCATTAAATTTGTTTTATTCTTTAACGTTAAAAGTAAAGATATGTTATTTTTTATATTCTTTTAAAATGATAAAATATTGCTAAAAAAAATAATGTTTGTATTTTGCAATAGATTGATAAATATCAACTTTTGAAGAAAAAAGCACCCAACAAACTAAAAATATTAAATGATCCTATTTACGGATTTATACAAATTCCTAATTCATTAATTTTTGACATTATAGAACATCCTTATTTTCAACGATTAAGAAGGATTTCGCAAATGGGATTATCCAATTTAGTGTATCCAGGAGCAAATCATACTAGGTTTCATCATGCTTTAGGTTGTATACATTTAATGCAAAAAGCAATAAGAGTTTTACGATTTAAACAAGTAGAAATTTCTAAAGAAGAAGAAAATGGTTTATTAATTGCCATTTTATTGCATGATATTGGTCATGGAGCATTTTCACATGCTTTAGAACATAGCATTGTCGATAATATCTCTCATGAAGAAATTTCTTTAAAATTTATGAAAAAACTAAATAATGAGTTTGATAATAAACTTTCTTTAGCCATCGAAATTTTTGAAGGGAAGTATCATCGTAAATTTTTATGTCAATTAATTTCTAGTCAATTAGATATTGATAGATTAGATTATTTAAGAAGAGATAGTTTTTATACTGGAGTAACTGAGGGTAATATTTCATCAGACAGATTAATTGCTATGATGAATGTTAAGAATGATGAATTAGTTATTGAGCAAAAAGGAATTTACTCTGTAGAAAAGTTCCTGATAGCTAGAAGGTTAATGTATTGGCAAGTTTATCTTCATAAAACAGGTTTAGTTGCAGAAAACATGTTAGTCAATGTTTTAAAAAGAGCCAAAGAACTTGCAAATAAAGGAGAAGAATTATTTGCCACAAAACCTTTAAAATATTTTTTATACAATCAAATAAATGAGGAAAATTTTAGTGATGAGACCTTAAAAATGTTTTCTAAATTAGATGATTACGATATTTTATCTGCTATAAAAGAATGGATTCATCATCCAGATAAAGTGCTTTCTTTATTATCAGAAATGATTATTAATAGAAAGTTATTTAGAATAGAAATCCAAAAAGAAGAAATAAGTAAAGAAAAGCAGGAAAAAAAGAAAACTAAATTTTTAGAAAAGATAAATATTTCAGAAAAAGAAGTTAATTATTTTGTATTTACTCAAAAAATTAGTAATCAAGCATATAGCTTAGAAAAACCAATTTTTATTCTAAATAAAAAAGGGAAATTAAACGATATTTCTAAAGCTTCAGATCAATTAAATTTACAAGCGTTAACAAAACCTGTAATAAAACACATATTTTGTTATCCAAAGTAAATTGTAATTAGCCAAATACCTATAATTTTTATATTTTTGCGTTTGATGAAATTTACGGCACAACAAATAGCAGATATATTAGAAGGTGATGTAGTAGGCAACCCAGAAGAAGAAGTTTCTAAATTATCTAAAATAGAGGAAGGAGAAAAAGGTTCGTTAACTTTTTTATCTAATCCTAAGTATAATCCTTATTTATATACTACAAATGCTTCTATAGCTATTGTAAATAAAAGCTTTGTTCCAGAAAAAGAAGTAACTACAACTTTAATAAAAGTTGATAACGCCTATAAATCTTTTTCCAAATTATTAGAATTTTACAACGAAGTAAAAAATAATAAATCTGGTATAGAACAACCGAGTTTCATATCTGAATCTTCAAAAATTGGAAATAACGAATATATAGGAGCTTTTACTTACATAGGTGAAAATGTTGTTATTGGAGATAATGTAAAAATATATCCAAATTGTTATATAGGAGATAATACTACCATAGGAGATAATTGCGTATTATTTGCTGGTGTAAAAGTTTATTCAGAAACTCAAATTGGTAATAATTGTAAAATTCATTCTAGTTCTACAATTGGTTCAGATGGTTTTGGTTTTGCACCTGATGAAAATGGAGAGTATAAAGCTATTCCACAGATTGGAAATGTTATCATAGAAGACAATGTAGATATTGGTTCTGGTTCAACTATTGACAGAGCTACTTTAGGTTCTACAATTATTAGAAAAGGAGTTAAACTAGACAACCAAATACAGATTGCTCATAATGTAGAAGTTGGTAAAAACACTGTAATTGCAGCACAAACAGGAATTGCAGGTTCAACTAAAATTGGTGAAAATTGTATGATTGGTGGTCAAGTTGGTATTGTAGGACATTTGGTTATTGGTAATGGAGTAAAAATTCAAGCACAATCTGGCATTACAAAAAACCTAAAAGATGGTGATACTGTCCAAGGAACACCTGCATTTGGTTATTCAGATTTTAATAAAAGCTATGTTTATTTTAGAAACTTACCTAAAATAGCAGCAACAGTAAATAAATTAGAAAAAGATTTCAGTCAAGAAAATCAAAAAATATGAGTAAGAAACAAAAGACAATAAAATCAGAAATTTCATTATCTGGTGTAGGTTTACACACAGGTAATACAGTTTCCATGACTTTTAAACCTGCCCCTGTAAATCATGGATTTGCTTTTGTTAGAGTAGATTTAGAAGGAAACCCAACCATAGAAGCAAATGCAGATTATGTGGTGAACACTCAAAGAGGAACAAACCTTGAGAAAAAAGGAGTACAAATACAAACATCAGAGCATGTACTTGCAGCTGCTGTTGGTTTAGATATAGATAACCTAATTATAGAAATTGATGCTTCAGAACCACCAATTATGGATGGTTCTTCTAAGTTTTTTGTAGAAGCTTTAGAAAAAGCAGGTATAGAAGAACAAGATGCAGAAATTGAAGAATATGTTGTAAAAGAAATCATATCTTATAAAGATGAAGTTTCTGGTAGTGAAATTATTTTAATGCCTTCAGATGAATATCAGGTAACAACTATGGTAGATTTTGGTACTAAAATCTTAGGTACACAAAATGCAACTTTAGATAAGATGTCTGATTTTAAGAATGAAATCGCAGATGCTAGAACATTTAGTTTTTTACATGAAATCGAAATGTTACTAGAAAATGACCTAATTAAAGGAGGAGACTTAAATAATGCAATTGTTTATGTAGACAAAGAATTGTCTGATGCAACAATGCAAAAACTTAAAAAAGCTTTTAAGAAAGATGATATCTCTGTAAAACCAAATGGAATTTTAGACAATCTAAATTTACATTGGGCTAACGAAGCTGCTCGTCACAAATTATTAGATGTTATTGGTGATTTAGCATTAGTTGGTACTAGAATTAGAGGTAAAGTAATTGCTAATAAACCAGGTCATTTAGTTAATACTATGTTTGCTAAGAAACTAGCAAAATTGATTAAAATTGAAAAGAGAAACAATGTTCCTCAATACGATTTAAATCAAACACCTTTAATGGATATTCATCAAATAATGGATATTCTTCCTCATAGACCACCATTCTTATTAGTAGATCGAATTTTAGAGCTTTCAGACAAACATGTTATTGGAATGAAAAATGTTACTATGAACGAAAGTTTCTTTGTTGGACATTTTCCTGGAGCTCCAGTAATGCCAGGTGTTTTACAAGTAGAAGCTATGGCTCAATGTGGTGGTATTTTAGTATTAAGTACTGTTCCAGATCCAGAAAACTATTTAACCTATTTCATGAAAATGGATAAAGTTAAATTCAAACAAAAAGTATTACCTGGAGATACTTTAATTTTTAAAGCAGAATTAATAACTCCTATAAGAAGGGGTATATGTCATATGCAAGCTTATGCGTATGCTAATGGTAAATTAGTTGCAGAAGCAGAATTAATGGCTCAAATTTCAAAGATAAAGTAACATGAATCAACCACTAGCATACGTACATCCACAAGCAAAAGTTGCAAGAAATGTTGTAATAGAACCATTTACAACAATACATAATAATGTAACCATTGGTTCTGGAACTTGGATAGGATCTAATGTTACAATTATGGAAGGTGCTAGAATAGGTAAAAATTGTAGAATTTTTCCTGGTGCTGTAATTTCTGCTATCCCACAAGATTTAAAATTTGATGATGAAGAAACCACAGTAGAAATTGGTGACAACGTTACTATAAGAGAATGTGTTACTATTAATAGAGGTACTTCAGATAGAATGAAAACAGTTATTGGAAACGATTGTTTAATTATGGCTTATTGTCATATTGCACACGATTGTTTTGTGGGTAATGGTTGTATTTTTTCTAATAATTCTACATTAGCAGGTCATGTAACTATTGGTGATAATGTAGTATTAGCAGGTATGGTTGCTGTGCATCAATTTGCATCAGTAGGTAATCATGCATTTGTAACTGGTGGGTCTTTAGTTCGTAAAGATGTGCCTCCTTATGTAAAATCTGCAAGAGAACCTTTATCTTATGTAGGAATTAACTCAGTAGGTTTAAGAAGAAGAGGGTTTAGTTCTGAAAAAATTAGAGAAATTCAAGATATTTATAGAATACTTTTTCAAAGAAACTACAACAACTCACAAGCAATAGAAATAATTGAAGCAGAAATGGAAGCCACTCCTGAACGTGATGAAATCATACAGTTTATAAAAGATTCTCATAGAGGAATAATGAAAGGATATTACAAGGCTAACTAAACTATAAAAACAAATAAATTTAATGGCAACAACATCAGATATTAGAAACGGATTATGCATAAGATACAATAACGATATCTATAAAATTATTGAATTCTTACACGTAAAACCAGGTAAAGGACCTGCATTTGTAAGAACTAAATTAAAAAGTGTTACAAATGGTAAAGTTATAGATAATACTTTTCCTTCAGGAAGAAAAATAGATGATGTTAGAGTAGAAACTCATAAGTTTCAGTATTTATATAATGATGGTGAATTTTTTCATTTTATGAATGAAGCAGATTATACTCAAATTCGTTTATTGGAAGCTGCTTTAGATACACCAGAATTAATGAAAGAAGGTGAAATTGTTACGATTATTATAAATTCTGAAGACAATATGCCTCTTTCTGTAGAAATGCCTGCAAGTGTTATTTTAGAAATTACCCATACAGAACCTGGAGTTAAAGGTAACACTGCAACAAATGCAACAAAGCCAGCTACAGTAGAAACAGGTGCAACAGTTAATGTTCCTTTATTTATAAATGAAGGAGATAAAATAAAAATTGATACTGCATCAGGTTCTTATCAAGAAAGAATTAGAGATTAATGAAACAAGTTTTAAAAACTACTTCCTATCTTTTATTTTTTTTATTGATCTTTCAATCATGTAAGAAAATTATAGATTCTGTTGGTTCATCTGGTATTGACAATGTTTCTGTTGAAGATTTAAAAAAGATTGATGTAAATAATATTTATTCAATTTCCATTCCAGATTACATGTCTGAAATGAAATCTTTAAACGAAGATGCATCTTTACAATATGCTAATATTTTTAAAGAAACATATACTATAGTCATAGACGAAAACAAACAAGATTTCATTAATGCGTTTAAAAATGCAGAGATTTACAATGACTCTATTTCACCTTTGAAGAATTATGTTGATTATCAGGTTAATAGTATTACAGAAAATGTTGAAGATGGTAAATCAAATAAATCAGATGCTCCATTAAGAATCAAGAATGCTAGTCAATATGAAATAACTGGTAAAATTGATGGCATAGATATTTCTTATTTAATAGGTTTTGTAGAAGGGAAAGAAAATATGTTTATGATGATGTCTTGGACAACTAAAAACAGATTTAAAAAGTATAAAAACACCTTTAATTTAATTCATAATTCTTTAAAACTAAAGCAATAAATTGAAGTTTTCTAAACCACAAACTCTTAAAGAAATCGCACAATTAATAAATTGTGATTTTATAGGTGATGAAGAATTTGAAATTTTAGGCATCAATGAAATACATGTTGTTACAAAAGGTGATATTGTTTTTGTAGATCATCCAAAGTATTATGATAAAGCCTTAAATTCTGCTGCAACTACAATTTTAATCAATAAAAAAGTAGCATGCCCACAAGGAAAATCTTTATTAATTTCTGATGATCCATTTCGTGATTTTAATAAAATTACAAATCATTTTAATCCTTTTGTAGCTTCAAAAAACAGTATTTCTGATACTGCCATTATTGGAGAAGGTACTATAATACAACCAAATGTTTTTATTGGTAATCATGTAAAAATTGGTAAAAACTGTGTAATTCATCCTAATGTAACTATTTATGATAATTCAGTTATTGGAAATAATGTTACTATTCATGCAAATACAGTTTTAGGAGCAGATGCTTTTTATTACAAAAATAGACCTACAGGATTTGAAAAATTACTTTCTGGTGGCAGAGTTGTTTTAAAAGATAATGTAGATTTAGGTGCTTCTTGTACAATAGATAAAGGAGTTACAGGCGATACTACAATAGGAGAAGGAACAAAAATTGACAATCAAGTTCATGTTGGTCATGATACTATAATAGGTAAAAAATGCTTAATTGCTTCACAAACAGGAATTGCAGGTTGTGTAATTATAGAAGATGAAGTTACTATTTGGGGGCAAGTGGGTACAAATAGCGGAATTACCATAGGTAAAGGAGCAATTATCTTAGGACAAACAGGAGTTACTAAATCAGTAGAAGGTGGTAAATCTTATTTTGGGACACCAGTAGAAGAATCAAGAGAGAAATTAAAACAATTGGCAGGTCTAAAAAGACTGTTAAAAGAAAAATAAAAAACAAATAACTTTTTTATAAAAGTAAGAGAACAACTATTTTTGCAAAACAAATAAAATTAACAAACCATGAGCGTTTTAGTAAATAAAGATTCAAAAATTATTGTACAAGGATTTACAGGTAGTGAAGGTACTTTTCATGCTGGTCAAATGATTGATTATGGAACCAATGTTGTTGGAGGTGTTACTCCAGGAAAAGGTGGCCAAGAGCATTTAGGTAAACCTGTATTTAATACAGTTGTAGAAGCTGTAGAAAAAGCAGGAGCAGACACATCTATTATTTTTGTACCACCAGCTTTTGCTGCTGATGCAATTATGGAATCTGCAGATGCAGGTATTAAAGTAATCATTTGTATCACAGAGGGTATTCCTGTAGCAGATATGGTTAAAGTTAAAGCATATATAGAAAATAAAGATTGTAGATTAGTTGGTCCTAACTGTCCAGGTGTTATTACACCAGAAGAAGCTAAAGTTGGTATTATGCCAGGTTTTATCTTTAAAAAAGGTAGGGTAGGTATCGTTTCTAAATCTGGTACATTAACTTATGAAGCAGCAGACCAAGTTGTAAAACAAGGGTTTGGTATTACTACAGCAATTGGAATTGGTGGAGATCCAATTATTGGAACAACAACAAAAGAAGCTGTAGAAATGTTAATGAATGATGATGAAACAGAAGCTATTGTAATGATAGGTGAAATTGGTGGTAATTTAGAAGCTGAAGCTGCTCAATGGATAAAAGCTGATGGCAACAGAAAACCAGTTGTTGGTTTTATTGCTGGTCAAACTGCACCTGCTGGAAGAACTATGGGACATGCAGGAGCAATTGTAGGTGGTGCTGATGATACTGCACAAGCAAAAATGAAAATCTTAGCAGAAAATGGTGTTCATGTAGTGAGTTCACCTGCTAAAATTGGAGAAATGGTAGCTAGTGTTTTAAATTAATAAATACGCTATTTTAAAATAGAATAATATAAATTCCCGTGAAAAACGGGAATTTCTTTTTTATATTTGAATATCAACTAAACATAAAATTATGAAATTACTTGAAAATAAATCTGCAATAATTACTGGTGCAACAAGAGGTATTGGAAAAGGTATTGCTGTTGAATTTGCAAAACAAGGTGCTAATGTTGCGTTTACTTACAGTTCTTCTGTAGAAGCTGCAAATGCTTTAGAAGAAGAATTAAAAACTTTTGGGGTAAAAGCTAAAGGTTATCAATCTAATGCTGCAGATTTTAATGCTGCACAAGAATTAGCTGCAGAAGTTCAAAAAGAATTTGGAAGCATAGACATTTTGGTAAATAACGCAGGTATTACAAAAGACAACTTGTTAATGCGTATTTCTGAAGAAGATTTTGATAAAGTAATTGAAGTAAATTTAAAATCTGTTTTTAATTTAACCAAAGCTGTTATTAGACCAATGATGAAACAAAGAGGAGGTTCTATTATTAACATGAGTTCTGTAGTTGGTTTAAAAGGTAATGCTGGGCAAACTAACTATGCAGCTTCAAAAGCAGGTATTGTTGGTTTTTCTAAATCTGTAGCGTTAGAATTAGGGTCTAGAAACGTGAGAAGTAATGTAATTGCTCCAGGTTTTATAGAAACTGAAATGACAGATAAACTAGATGAAAAGACAGTACAAAGTTGGAGAGATTCAATTCCATTAAAAAGAGGAGGAAAGCCAGAAGATATAGCACATGCATGTGTATTTTTAGCATCTGATATGTCTGCTTATATTACAGGTCAAACTCTTTCTGTTGATGGAGGAATGCTTACATAAGCATCTAAAATACATACATTTAAAAAATAAAAAGGAGCAGTTTAACTGCTCCTTTTTACAATTCAACTATTTATTGATATTTTTTATCTAAAATATATTTCAATATTCAATGATTTTTTTACATTTGAATTAATCAAATTTTTCCCCCAAAATGAAGATTAATAAAATATCAAATCTGCACAAAAAAATTGTAAGAGTTCTAAAGAAAGAACCGCTTACAGGTTATCAAATTCTAGAAAGAATTCAAAACACAAGTTTAATTCTTAATGTTTATAAAATTTTAGATGATTTAAATAAGCAAGGAGTAATAAAAACATCTACTAGAGATAAAATGAAGATCTATTCTTTTAAAAAGAAATAATAGAATCATTTTTAGAATAACTTTAGCATTGTAAACTTTAACTATTAAAACTATAATATTTTACGTTATAGGTTTTTCTATTATACCTGATATTTATATCTTTCAGAATATAATTATCAAATTCTTGACAATCACTTTTTTTTATATTTTACTAGCTATCTGCTTCTCCTTTTTTATAGGTTATTATCAATATTTCTATAAAAAAAAGAGATATGAAGGTATTTTGGTTTTATTTTCACTAAAAGTGTTATCACTTTTTTTGTTATTACTATTATTTATAAATCCTAAAATTAATACATCAAAAAATATTGATATAAAACCCACTTTAAGTGTACTTGTAGATAATTCTAAATCAATTTCTTATTTTAAAGCAGCAGAAACTGTAAAAAATAACATTAATAAACTTACTTTAAATAAGGATTTAAAAGAAAAGTTTAATATTGAAATTTATGCTTTTGGAGAAGATGTTAATAATAAAGACACTCTAGAATTTTCTAATGAAAATACCAATATTTATAAATCCATAAATAGGGTTAACTCACTAAATAAAAATAAGTTATCTCCAATTATACTTGTTTCAGACGGAAATCAAACTATAGGTACAGATTATCAATTTTTAAAAAGTAATCAAAAAATATATCCTGTATTAGTTGGTGATACAACTAAATATTCAGATTTAAGAATTAGCCAGTTAAATGTTAACAAATATAATTTTTTAGGAAATGAATTTCCTGTTGAAATAATTCTAAATTATGAAGGATTAAATACTGTAAATACTCAGCTTACAATTCAAAAAAATAATAAAACTGTTTATAGAAAAAACTTAAGTTTTTCTAAAGACAATAACTCAAAAACAATTCAAACTAACTTAACATCAACAAAAGAAGGTATTCAATATTATACTGCAATATTAACTCCTTTAAATTCTGAAAAAAACACAATAAATAATAAAAAAACTTTTTCTATAGAAACTATTAATGAAAGAACTAATATCTTAATTCTTAGCTCAATTTTGCATCCAGACTTAGGCGCTTTAAAGAAAGCTATTTCTATAAAAAAACAGAATAATGTAAACATTAAATTAATTTCTGAAAACAATTTTAATCTAAATGATTATCAACTAGTTATATTATATCAGCCTAATAACCAATTCACTAATATTCTAAATAAAATAAAAGAAGAAAGATTAAACTATTTTTTAATTGCTGGTACAAAAACTAATTGGAATTTTTTAAATTCTAAATCCTTAGGTTTTACAAAAAGTGCTATAAATCAAGTTGAAAATTATACTCCTATTTTTAATAGTAGCTATATAACTTTTTTACAAAATGATATTGGTTTTAATAGTTTTCCTCCTTTAGAGGATAAGTTTGGTAAAATAGATTTCCAAAAAGAGCATCAGGTATTACTTTATCAAAGTATAAATGGTATTAGAACTGAAAGTCCTCTTTTGGCTTCATTTTCTGAAAATAATCAAAAAACAGGTGTATTGTTTGGAGAAAATATTTGGAAATGGAGAGCTACTACATTTTTAAACACGAATTCTTTTTCAGATTTTGATGAATTTATAGGTAATATTATTCAATATTTAGCATCAACAAAAAAGAGAAATAGATTAGAAATAGATATAGAACCTATTTATGCAGCTAACTCTACAATAAATGTTAACGCTTTTTTTACAGATAAAAATTACAAGTTTGATTCTAGAGCAAATCTTGAAATTACAATTACAAATAAAGATACAAACGTAATATCTAAATTTCCATTTTCTTTAAAAAACAACAACTATCAAGTAAATATAGAAAATTTATTATCTGGAGATTATACCTATCAAGTAAGGGAATTAGAACAGAATATAACTAGAAATGGCACTTTTAAAATTACTGATTACCAAATAGAAGAGCAGTTTACAAATGCAAATAGTTCTAAAATGAAACAATTAGCAAAACAAACTGAAGGTAAGTTTTATTATGTAAGCCAATTAGACGATTTAATTAACCAATTAGTAAATGATGACACTTATTTTACCAAACAAAAGCAAGTGAAAAAATTACAACAATTAATAGATTGGAAATGGATTTTGTTCATCATAATACTTTTACTTTCTACAGAATGGTTTATTAGAAAATATTTAGGAAAAATTTAAAAACACTTAAGATTGATATTCGTCTTTATAAATCGTAAATTTGAATAAATTTAAAAATAAATAAAATGGCAAATAATCAAATGGAATTAAATTTTCCAAAAGGTGGTGTGTTTATGATTTTTATAATTATAGCTGTCATCATTTTATTCTCAAAATCAACAGTAACTATTGGTCCTGGTGAAGGAGGGGTAGTTTTTGAACGTTTTGGAGATGGTATAAATACTGAAAAAACATATGGTGAAGGTTTTCAAATTGTAGCTCCTTGGAACGAAATGATTGTTAGAAAAGTACGTCAACAATCTGTATCAGATGAAATGAATGTATTATCTGTTAATGGTTTAGAAGTGAAAGTAAGTGGTACTGTTTGGTATGAACCAGAATTTAGTAAACTAGGTTTATTAATAAAAACTAAAGGTGAAGATTACGAAAACGAACTATTAGATCCTGCTGTTAATGCTGCTGCAAGAAGTGTAGTAGGACGTTATACACCAGAACAATTATATTCTAGTAAAAGAGATGTTATTGAACAAGAAATTTTAGATGAAGTTCAAAAATTATTAGAAGATCAGTATTTAGTAGTTAAAAGAGTTTTAGTTGAGGATGTAAAATTACCTCCAACAATTAGAACTGCTATTGAAACTAAATTAAAACAAGAACAAGAGTCTTTAGAATATGAGTTTAGATTAGCAAAAGCTAAAAAAGAAGCAGAAAGACAAAAAATTGACGCAGAAGGTAAAGCAACTGCTAATAAAATTTTAAGTGCATCTTTAACAGAAAAAATACTACAAGAAAAAGGGATAGAAGCTACTTTAGAGTTAGCTAAATCTAATAATAGTAAAGTAGTAGTAATTGGTTCTGGAAAAGATGGTATGCCTATTATATTAGGTAATCAATAAGATTAATTACAAGTCTAATAAATGAAAAGCCAGCTATTAGCTGGCTTTTTTCTTAAATGAATGTTAAACAATTATTAGTTTGTAACTTATTTACAACACAAGCGTCATATGTGTATAGTAACTATAATCTTATAGTTAGTAATTAGTTAGTTTTTAATAGTTGATTAGAGCCAAATATGTGAGGTATTTGGCTCTTTTTATTAATTCTTTTTTGGTAATTTATCTCTTTCTATTTTTCCTTTTTTCAAGGCTTTGTAGTTTTCGTAACAATCTAAAACAGCTTCTATCATCTGTAAATCTGATGCTTTCTTTATAAAGTAATCAGAATAATTACAGTCGGTTAATAAATCTGTAAGTTCTTGTCTATCCATGTCTAGATACTCCATCATTACTTCTCTATCAAACTTACCAGCCATAATTTTTCTTAAGTCATCTTCTTTCTTAAGTTTTTGTAGTTTTTTTAGTTGTTTTGGCTTTTTACCAAAATGACTATATAAGAAATCAACAGGATTAAATAAAGCAGCAATAGGAGAGGAGAAGTTTTTCTTTTTAGGTTTACCAACTTCATAAGTTTGAGGCAATCCGTTTATATGAATTCTAGTGAACCTGTCTTTTGGAACCATTTTCACATCAACCTCTAAAACACCTATTAGTTTTGTAGATTTTATAATTACTTCTTTTATTTCTTCTGGTTTTTCATAAAGTGCTATTTCTAACTCATTACCCTTAAGTAAATCATTAGTAATTTTAAGTTTAATAGACGAAAAACCTAAATAAGAAACTAAAATAGTATCATTAACTCTGGTAGGTAATTCAAAAAAACCATCTTCATTTGTTATAGTACCTTGTACAGTATTTAAGTTTAAAACATGAGCTGCACTTAGCGTTTCATTTTTTTCTGCATGAACAATTTGACCTTTTAATATTTTAGTAGGTATTATACTGTCTTTCTGCGAGAATAGCTGGGTACTTATAAATAAAAGTACTATTAAAGAGAGGTGTTTATACATAAATTCAAAAATAGTTATAAAACTGTTGCTAAAGGTTAATTTTTTGTGAAGAAATGTGTATATAAGTGCGCACGAGAAGATTCGAACTTCCACGAACTTACGTTCACTACCCCCTCAAGGTAGCGTGTCTACCAATTCCACCACGTGCGCAAGTTTATTTGATTGCAAATATAGTATCAATACTGTTGATGATTTAGTTAAAAATGATTTTATTTTATCGATATTTGAAAAAAATTTAAAGATGAAAATTGTTTTATTAGGCTATATGGCTTCTGGTAAATCTAGTATAGGTAGAAAGTTATCAAGTAAGACAGGATTAGCTTTAATTGACTTAGATGACTACATTGTAGAAAGAGAAAAAATGACTATTTCTAATATTTTTTCTGAAAAAGGAGAAATTTATTTTAGAAAAATAGAAGGTATTTATTTAGCAGAAATTTTAAATAAAGAAGAAGATCTTATTCTTTCTTTAGGAGGTGGTACGCCTTGTTATGGTAATAATATTCAAATAATTAACGATGCAAATGCAACTTCAATATATTTGCAAGCTAGTGTTAAAAAATTAGCTGAAAGACTTATTGCTAAAAAACAGAAAAGACCTTTAGTGGCCTCATTAAATGATGATCAGATTTTTGAGTTTGTTGGAAAACATTTATTTGAAAGAACTCGTTTTTACGAACAAGCAAAAATCTCGATAAAAACTGATGGGAAAAAGAAAAATGAAGTTGTAGAAGAAATTTATAATTTATTATTCTAAATAAGCCATAGTTTTAGTAGCATCAAAATCTACAACTATATGTTCTTTTATAGAAGTTGATAATGAAACCCCTTTAAAATCTGCTTTAACAGGATATTTTTTATGGTTTCTGTTTACTAAAACAGCTGTTTTAAATCTTTTTAAAGGTACTTCTAAAAAATGTTTTACTCCATAGATTAGAGTGGTACCAGAATTTAAAACATCATCTACTAAAACTAGAGATTTATTTTTATATGCTTCTTTAGTTAAAGACGTTGTTATTTTTTCTAAGGGTTTCTTTTTATTAATATTTACCTCACAAATAGTCACTTTTAAAGTAGAAATTTTCTCTAAAACTGCTACTATTTTATTGGCTAGTATAAATCCATTTCCTTTAATACCAGCAATAATTAATTCTTTTTCGTTAGAATTACTTTCATAAATTTGATAAGCAATTCTTCTAATTTTTTGATCAATTTGAGTATTATTTAATATAATATTTTCTTCTAGTATCATATATCTTCTGTTGTGTCTTCTTGATAACCCTCTATATCTCTTCTATCTTTTTTAGTAGGTCTTCCACTTCCTTTTTTTCTATAATAATCTTTTGCAAATTTTAATAGCTCTGTTTTTTCAAATTCTTCTTTTGGAGTTAAATCTTTACGATATAAATCTACTAATTTTGCACCAACTCTGCTAGGAGGAATATCTAAAACTTTAATTTTATAATTAATCTGGTTTTTTCGAACCATTATTTGTTCGTTTCCAAACAATTCTTTTGAGGGTTTAACATTCGAGTTTTCTATTTTAACTTGACCCTTTTTACAGGCTGTTGTTGCCATACTTCTTGTTTTGTATAATCGAATACACCATAAATATTTATCAATCCTCATAAAAAAAGTTAAAATGTTTTATTTATCTTTTTACAAAGGTATAAAAATGGTAAATTGCGCCCACAATTTTTAAGATATTATATGTTTAAAACTAGATACTTTTTTCTATTAATAATACTTTCTGTATTAGTTTATTCTTGTGGTGATGATACTTTTGGAACAAATCCATTTGCTGATGTAGATCATGAAGCTTTAGCAATTTCAGATAACGATTCTATAGTTAAATTTTTAAAAAATCATTATTATGATAGTTCTGTAGATTCTATTAAAGTTTTAGTTGCTGGTGAAACTGCTATGTTTGATGATACCAAACTAAAAACAATGGATGTTACAGAAAATGACATTAACTATAAGTTATATGTTTACGTAGAAAGAGAAGGAGATTATGGTAATGATCCTGACAGAGGTTTTCCTACAAAAGTAGATTCAGTATTTACTAAATATGCAGGAAAAACTTTTTCTGGAACAACTTTTAGCGATACTAATTTTGATCAAAACCAAAGTGGTTTATGGTTTAGTTTGACTTCTGTAGTTAGAGGTTTCTCTTATGGATTTACTAATTTTAAAGGTGGTGAGTTAAAAAAAGATGCTAATGGAGGTCCTTTTAATGGCCCTATTACATATTTAAACGGAGGAAAAGGTGTTTTATTTATTCCTTCTGGGTTAGCTTATCCGTCTTCAAATCCTCAAAACTGGTCTAACAATTTAGTTGATACAAATATTTTATTCTATATAGATTTATTAACATTAGTACCTAATACAGATCATGACAATGATGGTGTAAAAACTATTTCAGAAGATGTAGATAATGATGGTAATGTTAATAATGACGATACAGATTCTGATGGAATACCAAACTATTTTGATAGTGATGATGATGGAGATGGTGTTTTAACAAGAAATGAAGATAGAAATGGTGATGGAGATCCAAGTAATGATTTTAATGATCCAGATAATCCAACATTACCAGATTATTTAAATCCAAATATTAAATAAATAAAAAAGCTCTTGAATGTTTCAAGAGCTTTTTTATTTATTGTTATTAAATCTTATAACCTATAAGATAATCCAAAGATTATTTGATTTATTCTAGTATCATAACTTACACTTCCTAAGTTACCTACAAAAGAAGATTCTACATCAGAAAAAGCTCTTTCCCATCTTACATCAATACCTAATCTTCCAAATTCTAAACCACCTCCAAATTGAAGACCCACTGTAAATCCATCTCCATCTACGCTAGAAATATCGCTTACACTAAAATCTGAATCTAAAATATATTGAAAAGAAGGACCAATATAAACATTACCAATACCAAAAATCTTTTTACCTAAAAGAACAGGAATATCTAATTTTTGAAAGTTATGAGTAGTTGTTTTTGCTGCTGTTTTATAGTAAACTTCATTTTCTAAATTGGTATACACTAATTCTGGTCTTAAATACAACCCAATTACTGGTATTTTAAAACGTAACCAAACACCTGCATGATAACCAGTTTTACTCTTAGCTCCGTCAAAAACATCTTGTCCAGATTCTTTAATAGAGTTAGAGTTATAGTTAATACCACCTTTAAGACCAAATTGAATTTGACCATTTGAAAATTGACTTAAACCTAAAGCCAAAAACATTACTAAAATTACTTTTTTCATACTTATTAATTTATAGTTTTTATATAGACGCAATTAATAACAAAAACGTTATTTTTTTCTAGAAATTACTTTTTTAACAGCTTTTACAACTGCAGCAGCATCCAATCCATATTTAGCCATAAGTTGATCTGGAGTTCCAGACTCACCAAAAGTATCATTTGTTGCCACAAATTCTTGTGGAGTAGGTGAGTTTAAAGCTAAAGTTCTAGCTACACTTTCTCCTAAACCACCTAATTTATTATGTTCTTCAGCAGTTACTATACAACCAGTTTTAGCAACAGATGATAAAATAATTTCTTCATCTAATGGTTTAATAGTATGTATATTTATTACTTCTGCAGAAATACCTTGTTCTTCTAATTGCTCTGCAGCTTGTAAAGATTCCCAAACTAAATGTCCAGTAGCAACAATAGTAACATCTTTTCCTTCTGTAAGCTGAATACCTTTACCAATTTCAAACTTTAAATCTTCTGGCATAAACACAGGTACTTTTGGTCTACCAAAACGCAAATAAACAGGTCCTTTATGTTCTGCAATAGCAATAGTTGCAGCTTTAGTTTGATTATAGTCACAAGGATTAATTACTGTCATCCCTGGTAACATTTTCATTAAACCTATATCTTCTAAAATTTGGTGTGTAGCTCCATCTTCTCCTAAAGTAACTCCAGCATGAGAAGCACAAACTTTTACATTTTTTCCAGAATAAGCAATAGATTGTCTTATTTGATCATACACTCTACCAGTAGAAAAATTTGCAAAAGTACCAGTAAATGGTATTTTACCACCAATGGTTAAACCTGCAGCAATTCCCATCATATTTGCTTCTGCAATACCAACTTGAAAAAAGCGTTCTGGATTTTCTTTAATAAATTGATCCATCTTTAAAGAACCAATTAAATCTGCACAAAGTGCTACAACATTTGGGTTCGTTCTACCTAATTCTGTTAAACCATCACCAAAACCTGAACGTGTATCTTTCTTTTCTGTGAATGTATATTTCTTCATTTTAATATATCGTGTAAAATTTGCGTAAAAATAAACTTTTATTTGAGGTTAATTATGATAAATTCATCAATGTTTTATAAAGTTTATGAACAGGTAAACCAACAACATTAAAATAGCTGCCTTCAATTTTATCTATTCCTATAAACCCTATCCATTCTTGAATTCCGTAAGCACCAGCCTTATCAAAAGGTTTATAATTTTTGATGTAATACTGTATTTCTTCATCACTTAATTGTTTAAAAGAAACCTTAGTAACATCATTAATCATCTTTTGAAAACGATTTGTTTTAATACTTATAGATGTAATTACTTTATGTGTTTTGCCAGACAAAGCAGATAACATGTTAAAAGCCTCTTTGTCATCTTTTGGTTTACCTAAAGCATTATTATTTAACCAAACAATAGTGTCTGAGGTTATTAAAATATCTTTATCTGATAAATTTGTAAATGCTTTAGATTTTAAATCTGCTAAATAATCTGTAATCTCTGTCTCTTTTAATTCTTTAGGATAAACTTCATCAACAGATTTTAAAATTATTGTAAAATCTATATCTAAATCTTTAAAAAATTGTTGTCTTCTAGGAGAACCAGAAGCTAAAATAATATTGTAATCTTTAAGTTTTTCTTTAAGCATTAAAGCTTTTTTTAATTCTATCTAAGTTACGTTTGCTATCTCTATCTTTAATAACATTTCGTTTATCATGTGTTTGTTTACCTTTAGCTAAAGCAATTTCTAGTTTTGCAAAGCCTCTATCATTAATAAACAATTTTAAAGGCACTATTGTATTTCCTTTGGCTTCTACATCTTTTTTTAAACTACGTAATTCTCTTTTATTTAATAGAAGTCTACGTTCACTTTTTGGATTGTGATTAAAATGATGTCCAAACATGTATTCTTGAATGTACATATTAACAATAAACAATTCTCCACGTTCATTAAACTCACAAAAGCTCTCAGTAATTCTGGCTTTGCTTTGTCTAATGGATTTTATTTCTGTTCCTGTTAACTGAATTCCAGCAATATATTTGTCTAGGATTTCGTATTCGAAACGTGCTTTTTTATTTTGTATGTTTATTTTTTTCTGCACAGTCTTTGACTGATTTTAAGTTTTTACAAAGATACATTTTTACATTCGCTAAAGAAACGTAATTTTGGCATCAATTATAAGAAAACCTACATTAATGAGAATCCTTTTATTATCATTTATTTTATTCATTTCTTGTCAGCCACAAAAAAAGGAATTGACAGCTCAACAAATTGTTGACAAATCTATATTAGCCTCTGGTACTGATAAAGTTTCTAATTCAGAAATTACATTTGAATTTAGAGATAAACAATATTCTGCTATAAGAAATAATGGAAAGTTTAAACTAATTAGATCTTTTGATTCTATAAAAGATGTGTTGAGTAATAGCGGATTTGAACGATTTATAAATGAAAAATCAATAAAAGTTGTAGATTCTATAGCTTTAAAATACAGTAATTCTGTAAATTCAGTTCATTATTTTTCTGTATTACCTTATGGATTAAATGATAAAGCTGTTCGTAAAAAACGATTACCATCTTCTACGATTAATGGAAAAGAATATTATAAAATAGAAATCACTTTTACAGAAAATGGAGGAGGAGAAGACTTTGAAGATGTATTTATTTATTGGATTGGTAAAGAAGATTATTTAATAGATTATTTAGCCTATTCTTACCATACAAATGGAGGAGGAAAGCGTTTTAGAGTACTAAAAGAGCAGTGCTTTAAAAATGGAATTCGTTTTGTAGATTATCAAAACTACAAACCTAATGCTGAAAATATTAAGCTTATTGACATTGATAAAGCATACGAAAAGAATAATTTAAAACTAGTTTCAGAAATTATTTTAAGAAATATAGAGGTATCAATTATTCGTTAACCTTTTCTATTTTACTTTCTTTTTTATTTTCTGATATAGTAACTATATATAAACTAGCATTATCACTATCATCCATATTTTCATATTTGTTTTCGCCTAATATTTTATTTGCAAAAACAGGAGTGGTGTTGCTATGACCAACAACTAACACAGATTTACCTTTTGTTTCTGCCATAAAAATAGAATCATACATATTTCTTGGATTATAAAACTGCACTTCTAAATTTTTAGTTTTTGCTGTTGGTGTTGCTGTTTCTATGGTTCTATAGTACTTTGTAGAATATACAGCATCTATTTTTATATTTTTAAAATATTCTGCCCAGTTTTGAGCTCTTTGTTCTCCTTTAAAAGTTAAGCTAGGATTTGGATTTGTAACATCTGTTCTATCTTTTTCTGCATGTCTAATTAAATAATAAGTGGTTTTCTCTTCTGTTGTACAAGAAGACAATAATGTAAACGCAAATAATAAAAGAAAGAAATATTTTTTCATAATAGATGTTTTAAAATACGAATATAACCAAAAAAGAAAAGGTGATACTTTTTGTATCACCCTTTCTAAACTATGTAATCTATAAAACTTAATTTTCTACTAAATCAGATTGATTTCTAAATACCAATTTATCATCAAAAGCATCTAGTAATATAATACTATCTGTAGTTACTTTACCTGATAAAATTTCTTTAGATAATTGGTTTAAAACCTCTTTCTGAATGACTCTTTTTACAGGTCTTGCTCCAAATTCTGGTTGATATCCTTTTTTAGCTAAGTAAGCAATAGCTTCATCTGTAGCATCTAAAGTTATATCTTGTTTACCAATCATTTTCTTTAAGTGATCTATTTGTAATCTTACAATTTCAAAAATATCGTTTTTATTTAGTGGTGTAAACATGATTACATCATCAATTCTGTTTAAAAATTCTGGTCTCACAGATTTCTTTAACAATCCTAAAACTTCAATTTTAGCTAATTCAGTTACTGCATCTAAATCAGCTTTTGGATCACTAAATTTTTCTTGAATAATATGACTACCCATATTTGATGTCATGATGATAATTGCATTTTTAAAATCTGCAACTCGTCCTTTATTATCTGTTAATCTTCCTTCATCTAAAACTTGTAAAAGAACATTAAAGGTGTCTGGATGCGCTTTTTCAATTTCATCTAAAAGCACTACAGAATAAGGTCTTCTTCTTACAGCTTCAGTTAATTGCCCTCCTTCATCATAACCTACATATCCAGGAGGTGCACCTACTAATCTACTTACAGAATGACGCTCTTGATATTCACTCATATCAATTCTAGTCATTGCATTTTCATCATCAAATAAATATTCAGCTAATGCTTTTGCTAATTCTGTTTTACCAACTCCAGTTGTTCCTAAAAACAAGAAACTTCCTATAGGTTTGTTTGGATTTTGTAAGCCTGCTTTAGAACGTCTTACTGCATCAGAAATAGCTACAATAGCTTCTTCTTGACCAACCACTCTTTTGTGTAATTGTTTTTCTAATTGTAACAATTTATCACGCTCAGACTGAATCATTTTTGTAACAGGAATACCTGTCCATTTTGCTACAACTTCTGCAATATCATCTAATGTAACTTCTTCTTTTATTAAAGACTTTTCATTTTGATTTTCTTGCAATGTTTGCTGTAATTTTTCTAATGCTTCTTGCGCTTCTTTAATTTTACCATATCTAATTTCTGCAACCTTACCATAATCGCCTTCACGTTCTGCTTTTTCTGCTTCAATTTTATAGTTTTCGATTTCAGATTTTCTATTCTGAATATTATCTACAACTTCTTTTTCTGATTTCCATTTTGCATTTATGGTATTTCTTTGCTCTTTAAAATTAGCTAACTCAGCACGTAAAGTCTTTAATTTTACTTCATCTTTTTCACGTTTAATCGCTTCAATTTCAATTTCTAATTGCATTATTTTACGATCTAATACATCTAATTCTTCTGGCTTAGAGTTAATTTCCATGCGTAATTTTGATGCAGCTTCGTCCATTAAATCTATGGCTTTATCTGGTAAAAAACGATTGGTAATATATCTCTGAGATAATTCTACAGCTCCAATAATAGCATCGTCTTTAATACGTACTTTATGATGTGTTTCGTATTTTTCTTTAATTCCTCTCAAAATGGAAATTGCACTTTCAGTATCTGGTTCATCAACTAACACTTTCTGAAAACGTCTTTCTAAAGCCTTATCTTTTTCAAAATATTTTTGATATTCATCTAGGGTAGTAGCACCAATTGCACGCAGTTCACCTCTTGCTAATGCTGGTTTTAAAATATTAGCTGCATCCATTGCACCTTGTCCACCACCAGCACCAACTAAAGTGTGTATTTCATCAATAAACAACACAATATCTCCATCTGAAGTAGTTACTTCTTTTATAACTGCTTTTAAACGCTCTTCAAATTCACCTTTATATTTTGCACCAGCAATTAAGGCACCCATGTCTAAAGAGAAAATCAATTTGTCTTTTAGGTTTTCTGGCACATCACCATCTACAATTCTATGGGCTAAACCCTCTGCAATTGCAGTTTTACCTGTACCTGGTTCACCCACTAAAATTGGATTATTTTTAGTTCTTCTTGATAGAATTTGAAGCAATCTTCTTATTTCTTCATCTCTACCAATAACAGGATCTAACTTATTGTCTTGTGCTAATTGATTTAAGTTTTTTGCATATTTACTTAAAGCATTATATGTTTCTTCTTGACTTTGAGAGGTAACTCTTTCTCCTTTTCTTAACTCATCTATAGCTGCTTTTAAATCTTTTTCTGTTACTCCTTGGTCTTTTAAAACCTGTGCAATATTAGATTTCGATTTAAAAATGGCCAGTATTAAATGTTCTAACGAAACGAAATCATCTTTCATGTCTTTAGCAATAATAGATGCTTCATTTAACGTTTTACCAGCTTCTCTAGAAAGCATTAATTCTGCACCAGAAACTTTTGCAAAACTTTGTAATTGTTTTTCTAGTATCTGGTTTACAACATCGATATTGATGTTAAGTTTCTTTAATAAAAAAGGCAACACATTTTGGTCTACTTCTGTTAAAGCTTTAAAAATATGTTCGTTTTCTATTTGATTATGACCAAAACCTTGCGCAATTTGTTGCGCCATTTGTATGGTCTCTTGTGATTTTGTTGTATAGTTATTAAAATTCATTTTTCGTTTTTTTTCTTTTTACAATTATTAATTAGCAAATTTAGTACCATCTAAAAATCAATGATTTAGCAAGACATTTTGACTTGTTTTTTCTAATTTTTATGACTTTTTGACTGTTTTATCTTTCTTATATTTGTATTTTAAATTTGAAATAAAAAGATGAGTATATTTTCTAATATTTTTGGAGGTGGAGAGAAAAGTGGAGCCTCATCAAATAAAAATAATAACATAAATTGGATTCCTTTAAATGCTTTAGAGCAGTTAGAAACTATTAAAGAGCAATCTAAAACTGAATCTATTTTTATATTTAAACATTCAACTAGATGTGGTATTAGTAGTATGGTTATTAAACAATTCGAAAAATTATTTTCAGAAGAACACCAAAGATTAAAAGTATATTATCTAGACCTTTTGTCTTATAGAAATGTCTCTGATGAAGTGGGATATACTTTTCAAGTTCAACACCAATCACCACAATTACTCATCATTAAAAACGGTGTTTGTGTGTATCATGCCTCACATTATGATATCACTCAAACAGAATTATCAAGATTTCTATAAGATAAACTTGCATTAAACCTGGTTTAAGTCTTATTTTTGTTACTTAAATTTTTTAAATTTTGACAGAAACAAAAATTTCAGAAGCAAATACAGGAAAAGAGTTATATGGATATCAAAAAGATGCACTAGAAGAAATTTTTAAAAGATTCGAAACTGCTCCAGAAGATTATCACTTACTTTATCAATTACCAACTGGAGGAGGAAAAACAGTTATCTTTTCTGAAATTACAAGACGTTACTTAAAAACTTTCAAAAAGAAAGTACTTGTTTTAACCCATAGAATTGAGTTAAGCAAGCAAACTTCTAAAATGTTAAAGGAGTTTGGTGTTACTAATAAAACCGTAAATTCTACTGCAAAATTAGATGATCAGCATGAGTTTGATTGTTTTGTAGCAATGGTAGAAACTCTAAACAATCGTTTAAATGATGATAAATTTGACATTTCTGATATAGGTTTAGTAATTGTTGATGAGGCTCACTACAACTCATTTACTAAAATATTTAAATTTTTTAATAAATCATTTATTCTTGGTGTTACTGCAACTCCATTAAGTTCTAACATAAAATTACCTATGTATGAGAACTATCAAGAATTGGTGGTTGGTGAATCTATTAAAGATTTAATTAGTAATGATTATTTAGCAAGTGCAAATATGTACTCTTATAATGTTGGTTTAACCTCATTAGAAGTGGGTGCAAATGGAGATTATACAGTAAAATCTTCAGAAGATTTATACATGAATGTAGACATGCTTTCTAAATTAGTTTCTGCTTATGAAGAAACCATTAAAGGCAAAAAAACATTAATATTTAACAATGGTATAAATACTTCTATTCAAGTTTTTTATGCTTTTAAGAAAGCAGGATACCCAATTGCACACCTGGATAATACAAACACTAAAAAAGAACGTGAATTAATCTTAAAATGGTTTCATAAAACACCTGGAGCAATTATAACATCTGTTAGTATTTTAACAACAGGATTTGATGAACCTAGTATAGAGGCTATAGTACTAAACAGAGCTACAAAATCACTAACCTTATATTATCAAATGATTGGTCGTGGTTCTCGTATTTATGGAGATAAAAAAGAGTTTGATGTTTTAGATTTAGGAAACAATTTCTACAGATTTGGACCATGGGGAGCAGATTTAGACTGGCAAAAAATGTTTAGAGCTCCAGATTATTATTTAAATGCAATACTTTCTGATGAAGAAATAGAAAGTAATTTTAAATATGAATTACCTGCAGACATTAAAAAAGAATTTGCGAATTCTAAAGACATGTATTTTGACATGAAGCAAGTGTATATAGATACAATTAGAGCAGGGGAGTCTTCTAAAAGAGTTTTAGAAAAGTCTATTGTACACCATGCAAAAATGTGTATCGAAAATAGTGAAGACGTTTTTGATGCTTTAATTTTGGCTAAAAAGCTAGGAGAGGAGATAGATGATAGAATTAATAGATATGCAAAATGTATTTCTAAAAGTACCCACAACTTTGTAACTTGGTTAAAAGACGATTACAGGAAGAAATTAAATGCTTATTTACGTGCTAACTTTGATGAAGACTTCGAAAAAATTCATGGTTATCCACCTGAAGACTAGTATTTAAAAGAAATAGTAAAAGTGAAAATTTTTTTCACTTTTTTTTTGTTTTTGTGTTTTGTATTAAAAAATAATTTACTTTTGATTCGCTTATTATAAGTTAAATGTTAAGTTTTTCTTATTTCGATAGTAAGTTATTTTTGGAGAAAAAGACTTACAACGCATTTTGGAAATGTAACGAAAAAATTAAGGTATCTCCATCTTCTTTTCTAGAAGATTTGCAACTTTACTTTAAATTGCACGTAGTTTACTTACAAATAATTCAGTGATAATAATCTCTTGTTTAAGAGTTTTATTTTCTAGCTAAAACAAGTTGTTTAAAGCTTAGAAGTCATTTATCATTATATTATTAATTAAACAAAGTGAACACAAAATATATCGATTTAGTCGAACAAACGTTCGATTTTCCTCAAGAGGAATTTAAAACAGAAAATAACAAACTGTTTTGGCATGGAATTAATTTAATGGAATTAGCTCAAGAATATGGAGCTCCATTAAAGTTTACCTATTTGCCAAAAATCTCAGAAAACATAAATAGAGCCAAAGGTTGGTTTAAACAGAGTATTGAAAAGCATAAATATAAAGGTAAATACTTTTATAGTTATTGTACTAAAAGTTCTCATTTTAAACATGTACTTAATGAGGCTTTAAAAAACGAAATCCACATAGAAACATCATCTGCTTTTGACATAGATATTGTTAATAATCTAAAACAAGCAGGTAAAATTAAACCATCTACTTATGTAATTTGTAATGGTTTTAAACGCGATCAATACGTTAAAAACATTGGAGGTCTAATTAATTCTGGTCATCAAAATTGTATACCAATTATAGATAATTACGAAGAATTAGCACTTTTACAAAAAGAGACCGATAAAAAGTTTAAAGTGGGTATTAGAATCGCATCAGAAGAAGAACCAAAATTTGAGTTTTATACCTCTAGATTAGGTATTGGATATAAAAATATAGTTTCTTTTTATGAACGTGAAATTGCAAATAACGAACAAGTAGATTTAAAGATGTTACATTTCTTTATCAATACAGGTATTAAAGACAATGCTTATTATTGGAACGAATTAATGAAATGTTTAAACGTTTATATAAACCTTAAAAAAATATGTCCTACTTTAGATAGTTTAAATATTGGTGGTGGATTCCCTATAAAAAATTCCTTGGCTTTTGATTATGATTATGCCTATATGATAGATGAAATCATTGGTCAAATAAAACAAGCTTGTGATGAAGCAGAAGTAGATGTGCCTCATATTTTTACAGAATTTGGTAGCTTTACAGTGGGTGAATCTGGTGCAGCTATTTATGAAGTTTTATATCAGAAAAAACAAAATGATAGAGAACGTTGGAATATGATTAACTCATCATTCATTACTACTTTACCAGATTCTTGGGCAATTAATAAACGTTTTATAATGTTGCCAATTAATAAATGGAATCATAAATATGAACGTGTTTTATTGGGTGGTTTAACTTGTGATAGTGATGATTATTACAATTCTGAACAACATATAAATGGTATTTATTTACCTGTTTACGAAAAAGACAAACCCTTATACATTGGTTTCTTTAATACAGGGGCATACCAAGAGTCTATAGGTGGTTTTGGTGGTTTACAACATTGTTTAATTCCACATCCAAAACATTTAATCATAGACAGAAATGAAGATGGTAAATTATCAATTACCGTGTTTAAAGAACAACAACAAAGCAAAGAGTTATTATCTATTCTAGGATATTAAAATATTAAAATTAACATGAAAACAAATCAAACATATGCAGGAATTCCTCAAGAATATGGAAACCTAGCAACGTCAAAAATTGTAATTATACCTGTTCCTTATGATGGAACTAGTACTTGGCAAAAAGGAGCAGACAAAGGGCCTCAAGCCTTTTTAGATGCTTCAGAAAACATGGAGCTATATGACATAGAAACAGATTCTGAAGTGTACAAAGAAGGTGTTTTCTTAGCAGATGCTATCACAGAAAATGAGTCTCCAGAAGCTGTTGTAGAAGCTGTTCATCAAACCACAAAAAAATACATCAACAGAAATAAATTTGTAACTGTTTTTGGTGGAGAACATTCTATTTCAATAGGTACAATTAGAGCTTTTAATGAGTGTTTTCCTAACTTAACTGTATTACATATAGATGCGCATGCAGACTTAAGAAAAGAATACGAAGGTTCTAGTTGCAATCATGCTTGTGCTGTTTATGAAGCAAATCAAACTACAAATTTGGTACAAGTTGGTATTAGAAGTATGGATATTTCTGAGAAAAGAGAAATGAACTTAGACAAAGTTTTCTTTGCTCATGACATGGCTGTTAATGAAGATTGGATGGATGATGTAATAGACCAATTAACTAGTAATGTGTTTATTACATTCGATTTAGATGCTTTAGATCCATCAATTTTACCATCAACTGGAACTCCAGAACCAGGAGGATTATTTTATTATGAAACGCTAGAATTTTTACAAAGAGTTTTTGATGAAAAAAATGTGGTAGGTTTTGATATGGTTGAATTATGTCCTAATGAAAATGAAAAATCATCAGACTTTTTAGCAGCTAAATTATTCTATAAAATGTTGAGTTATAAGTTTGCTTCTAATGATGATACTTATGATAATGGAGATGATTTAAAAGATAATAATCCTTTTAGCAAATTGTCTAAATTTAAAAATGATGACGACGATTATTAGTCATAAATCATGATAAAAAACATAGAAAATATAGAATTGCAATATTTAACGCTTGATGATTATCAGGCGTTAAAACAAGCAATGATTGAAGTTTACGCTAATATGACAAATTCTTATTGGCAAGAACCTCAAATAAAATCATTAATTCAAAAATTTCCAGAAGGTCAAGTCATTATTAAAATTAATGGCAAACTTGCAGGTTGTGCATTATCTATTATGGTAGATTATGATAAGTTTGATGACACACATACCTATGAAGACATTACTGGTAATTACACCTTTAGCACACATGATGAAGATGGTGATGTTTTATACGGAATTGATGTTTTTATTAAAAAAGAATATCGTGGTTTACGCTTAGGCAGACGTTTATATGATTACAGAAAAGAACTTGCAGAAAAATTAAACTTAAGAGGAATTGTTTTTGGAGGTAGAATGCCTAATTATCATAAATATGCCAAAGACATATCGCCTAAAGAATATCTAGAAAAGGTAAAACGTAAAGAAATACATGATCCTGTTTTAAACTTTCAAATTTCGAACGATTTTCATCCATCAAAAATTTTAAAAGGGTATTTAGAAGGCGACAGTAGTTCTGGTGATTATGCAGTTTTATTAGAGTGGGATAATATCTATTATCAAAAGAAAACTAAAAAAGCAGCAACCAAAAAAAGAGTAGTGCGTTTAGGGCTTATTCAATGGCAAATGCGTTTGTATAAAGATTTAGAAGAATTAATGCAACAAGCAGAATATTTTATAGATGCTGTTTCTGCATATAGAGCAGATTTTGCGTTATTTCCTGAATTTTTTAATGCGCCTTTAATGGCAGATCATAATCATTTACCAGAATCTGAAGCGATTCGTGAATTGGCAAAATTTACACCTGTTATCGTTCAAAAGTTTTCTGAGTTAGCAATTACATATAACATTAATATCATTACTGGTAGTATGCCAGAGATTAAAGATGAGTTGCTTTACAATGTAGGTTATATCTGTAAAAGAGATGGCTCTAAAGACAGATATGAAAAACTGCATGTAACTCCTGATGAAGCTAAAGTTTGGGGAATGCAAGGAGGTAATGAGCTTAAAACTTTTGATACAGATTGTGGTAAAGTAGGCGTGCTTATTTGTTACGATTCTGAGTTCCCAGAATTAAGTAGAATTTTAGCAGAAGAAGGTATGGATATTTTATTTGTTCCTTTTTTAACTGACACTCAAAATGGGTATTCTAGGGTAAGACATTGTGCACAAGCTAGAGCTATAGAAAACGAATGTTATGTAGCCATTGCTGGTAGTGTTGGTAATTTACCAAAAGTAAATAATATGGATATTCAATTTGCACAATCTATGGTATTTACGCCTTGTGATTTTTCGTTTCCTGCAAACGGAATTAAAGCAGAAGCCACAACCAATACAGAAATGATTGTTATTGCAGACGTAGATTTAGACTTACTTAAAGATTTGAATCAATTTGGTAGTGTACGTAATTTAAAAGATAGAAGAACAGATTTATTTAAACTAGAAAAAATTAAGAAATAGTGAACAAACCTATAACAAACTTTATAGAAAAATACTTTTTACATTTTAATGCTGCTGCTTTAGTAGATGCTGCAAAAGGGTATGAAGATCAACTAAAAGATGGCTCTAAAATGTTAGTTTCTTTAGCAGGAGCCATGAGTACAGCAGAATTAGGCAAAATATTTGCAGAAATAATTCGTAAAGATAAAGTACATATTGTGTCTTGTACAGGAGCAAATTTAGAAGAAGATGTGATGAATTTAGTAGCACATTCTCATTACAAAAGAGTACCTAATTATAGAGACTTAACTCCACAACAAGAGTGGGATTTATTAGAAAAAGGCTTAAATAGAGTTACAGATACTTGTATCCCAGAAGAAGAAGCTTTTAGAAGAATACAAGAGCATATTGTAAAAATATGGAAAGATGCAGAAGCTAAAGGAGAACGTTTTTTTCCTCATGAGTTTATGTACAAACTATTATTATCTGGCGTTTTAGAAGAGTATTATGAAATAGATATTAAAGACTCTTGGATGTATGCTGCTGCAGAAAAAAACTTACCAATGGTAGTTCCTGGTTGGGAAGACTCTACAATGGGTAACATTTTTGCATCTTATGTATTAAAAGGTGAGTTAAAAGCAAGTACTATGAAATCTGGTATTGAGTACATGACCTTTTTAGCAGATTGGTATACAGACAATTCAGACAATGGTATTGGTTTCTTTCAAATAGGAGGAGGTATTGCAGGCGATTTCCCAATCTGTGTAGTACCCATGTTATACCAAGATATGGAAAGAACAGATACACCTTTTTGGAGCTATTTCTGTCAGATATCAGATTCTACTACAAGTTATGGTTCGTATTCTGGTGCAGTACCAAATGAAAAAATTACTTGGGGTAAATTAGATATAAATACACCAAAATTTATCATAGAAAGTGATGCTACTATTGTTGCACCTCTTATATTTGCTTATTTATTAGAAATGTAAATCTTATGAGAAGAGTAATTGTTGAATACGCAAAGTTAACAAGAGACATATTAGATATGTTAATTGACAAATATCCTGATGGATATGACTATGAAGATATTATCTCTTTTAAAAACGCTAAAGGAGAAACTGTAAAAGCTGTAGAGCTAAGAACAGAAGACACTGTATATTTGGTAAAAGTAAGTTCTAAGTTAGAAAATGCTATGGAAGAATATGCAGAAGACGAAGATTATTTTGATGATAATGACGACTTTGATGTAAATGTTCCTGATGACGAAGACGAAAACTAAATAAAATAAAAAAAGCCCAGAATATTCTGGGCTTTTTTTAACTTCATTAAGTTTAAATCGATTATAATGTCGTTTTAATTACTTATAATGGTAGTTAGCAAACTACGGTTTTTAAAATCTTAAATAAAAGGGAAAAAACTCTTTTTTAAACACAAAAAATTAACAAAAATTAAAATTTTGATAAATAACTCAGCTTTAACATAATTTTTTAATTTTTATTTGGAACATATTTCTAAAAAGTAAGATATTTGCAATAAGAAATAATAAACATGAAATTTACAAACAATCATCACCATCATTTTTTTAATTGCACTCAAGCGATTTAAGAATGTATTGATGATTATCAAAATATTTATAAACCCGTTTGAGAAATTCAAACGGGTTTTTTATTGAGCTTACAAAACCTATTGAATTCTCAAAAACCAAACAAAGAAAAAAAGTGAATAAATTAAGAATTGCAGTACAGAAATCAGGTAGATTAAACGAAGATTCTATGAGAATCTTAAAAGATGTAGGTATTTCTATAGATAATGGAAAAGATCAATTAAAAGCAGCAGCTAGAGACTTTCCTGTAGAAGTTTTTTATTTACGAAATGGAGATATACCTCAGTATTTAAAAGATGGTGTTGTAGATGCAGCTATTATTGGAGAGAATGTTTTAATAGAAAAAGGAGAAGGTATTAATTTTGTAGAGCGTTTAGGTTTTTCTAAATGCAAAGTGTCTATAGCTGTACCAAAAGATGCTAAAGAAAACTCTTTAAAAGACTTAGCAGGTAAAAAAATTGCTACTTCGTATCCAAAAACTGTAGAAAAATTTTTAGCAGCACAAAATATTGAAGCACAATTACATATCATTAATGGTTCTGTAGAAATTGCTCCAAATATTGGGTTAGCAGATGGTATTTGTGATATTGTTTCAAGTGGTAGTACCTTATTTAAAAATGGATTAAAAGAAATAGAAGTTTTATTAAAATCGGAAGCTGTTTTAGCTGTTTCTCCTAAAATCGATGCAGAAAGACAAGCTATTTTAGAGAAAATTCAATTTAGAATCCAGTCTGTTTTAAAAGGGCGTCAATCTAAATACGTACTATTAAATGCACCAAATGATAAGTTAGAGGCTATTATTAATATTTTACCAGGTATGAGAAGTCCAACTGTATTACCATTAGCACAAGAAGGATGGAGCTCTGTACATTCTGTAATACCTAAAAATCAATTTTGGGAGATTATAGATGAATTAAAAAAGAATGGGGCAGAAGGTATATTAGTATGTCCAATTGAAAAAATGGTTGTTTAATATGAAAACAATACTAAATCCTGCACAAAAAGACTGGTCATCAATTTTACAAAGACCTACAAAAACAGTAGACGATATAGAAGCTACTGTAAACCAAGTTTTTGGTGATGTTCAAAAAAATGGAGATTCAGCTGTCAATAAATATACACAACTTTTTGATGGTGTTACTTTAGCAAATAATTTAGTTTCTTCATCAGAAATTGAGGAAGCAAACAACTTCATTTCTTCTGAATTAAAAGAGGCAATTATTACAGCACAGAAAAACATTATTGCTTTTCATTTAGCGCAAAAAACAGCAAAAGTTTTTGTAGAAACTACAAATGGAGTTGAATGTTGGCAAGAAAAGAGACCCATTCAAAAAGTAGGTTTATACATTCCTGGTGGCACAGCTCCTTTATTTTCAACAGTTTTAATGTTGGCAATTCCAGCACAAATTGCAGGTTGTAAAGAAATCGTATTATGTTCACCACCCAATAAAAAAGGTAAAATTCATCCAGCAATTTTATTTGCTGCAAATCTTTGTGGCGTTACTAAAATTATAAAAGTAGGTGGTATACAAGCTGTTGCTGGTTTAACATTTGGCACAAAAGCTATACCTCAAGTATATAAAATATTTGGCCCTGGAAATCAATTTGTTACTGTTGCAAAACAGTTAGCTACTAAATATGGAGTAGCTATTGATATGCCTGCAGGACCAAGTGAATTGTTAGTGGTTGCAGATGATAGTGCAAAAGCTAGTTATGTAGCTTCAGACTTATTAAGTCAAGCAGAACATGGTGCAGATAGTCAGGTAATTTTGGTATCAACTTCTCAAAAGTTAATTGATGAAGTTGCTGTTGAAATAGATAAACAACTTTTAGCTTTACCTAGAATTGAAATTGCTAAAAAAGCCATTGAAAATTCTAAATCAATATTAGTAGCTAATAATGAAATTGCTTTAGCATTGATTAATGAATATGGTCCTGAACACTTTATTGTTTGTACAAATAACAATGACTATTATATAGATAATATAGCAAATGCTGGTTCTGTTTTTATTGGTAATTACACACCAGAAAGTGCAGGAGATTATGCATCAGGCACAAACCATACTTTACCAACTAATGGGTTTAGTAAAGCCTATTCAGGAGTAAATTTAGATAGTTTTACAAAGAGTATTACATTTCAAAAAATATCTAAAGAAGGAATACAAAATATAGGGAATGCTATAGAAATTATGGCAGAAGCAGAAGGATTACAAGCACATAAAAATGCTGTTGCTATTCGTTTAAAAGATCTAAAGTAAAATTGTAACGAAAACCATAGACTTACAGTCTTTAAAGTATGAAAACAGACTTTAACATTAACAGCATCATTAGAGATAATATTAAAAAACTAAAGCCATATTCATCTGCCAGAGATGAGTATAAAGATGCTTCTTCTTTTAATATGATTTTTTTAGATGCTAACGAAAATCCTTTTGAAAACGGAGTAAATCGTTATCCAGATCCACAGCAAAATTTGGTAAAAGATGAGCTTTCTAAAATTAAAGAAATTCCTAAAGAAAATATTTTATTAGGTAATGGAAGTGATGAAGTTCTCGATTTAATTTTTAGAGCTTTCTGTGAGCCATATAAAGATAATATTATCACTTTACCACCTACTTATGGTATGTATGGTGTATTAGCAGATTTAAATGCTATAGAAAATAGACAAGTATTACTTTCTAATCAATTTCAACCTAAAACAGATGAAATTTTAGCCAAAGTAGATAGTAATAGTAAAATATTGTTTTTGTGTTCTCCTAATAATCCTTCTGGAAACTCATTTTCTAAAGAAAAAGTAGAATACTTATTAGATCGTTTTAAAGGATTAGTAGTTTTAGACGAGGCTTACATAGATTTTTCAACTCAGAAAAGTTGGCTAACTAAATTAGAAAAATATCCAAATCTAATTATTACCCAAACTTTATCTAAAGCTTATGGTATGGCTGGTATTCGCTTAGGAATATGTTATGCCTCTAAAGAAATTATTCAAATATTAAACAATATTAAACCTCCTTACAATATTAATAGTTTAACACAGCAAAAAGCGTTAAATCGTTTACAAAACTATAGTGAGATTAGTAACGAAATTTCTCAAATCATAAGTGAGCGTAAACGTCTAAAAAAAGAGTTAGAATGTTGTGTAAATTATATTGAAAAAGTGTACGAATCTGATGCTAATTTTCTATTAATTAAAGTAGATGATGCTAATAAACGCTATCAAGAATTAATAGAATATGGAGTAGTAATTAGAAACAGAACTACACAACCTTTGTGCGAAAACTGCTTAAGAATAAGTGTAGGGATTTGTGAAGAAAATCAAGTATTAATTAGAGCTTTAAAAGCAATACAATAATGAAAAAAGTATTATTTATAGATAGAGATGGCACTTTAGTTTTAGAACCACCTGTTGATTATCAATTAGATAGTTTAGAAAAATTAGAATTTTATCCAAAGGTATTTCAATACATGGCAAAAATTGCTAGTGAACTAGATTATGAATTGGTTATGGTTACCAATCAAGATGGTTTAGGCACAGATTCTTTTCCTGAAGATACTTTTTGGCCTGCACAAAACAAAGTTATTTCTGCTTTTGAAAAAGAAGGTGTTGTTTTTTCTGAAGTTTGCATAGACAAAACCTTTCCACATGAAAATGCTGAAACACGAAAACCAAGAACGGGTTTATTAACTAAATACTTTTCAGAAGATTATGATTTAGCAAATTCTTTTGTTTTGGGTGATAGAATTACTGACATGGAATTGGCTAAAAACCTTGGGGCTAAAGGAATCTACTTAGCTGAAAACCCAGAATTAGGAGCAGATGAAATTGAAGCTGACAAACAAGAAATTTTAGATTGTATTGCATTAACATCTACAGATTGGCAGAGTATCTACGAATTTTTAAAACTAAAAGATAGAGTAGCTGAAATTACTAGAAACACTAATGAAACAAAGATTTATATCAAGTTAAATTTAGATGGTTCAGGTAAAAATGATATAGATACTGGTTTAAAATTCTTCGATCATATGTTAGATCAAATTGGTAGACATGGAGCAATGGATTTAACGATTAAAGTTAATGGTGATTTAGAAGTTGATGAACACCATACTATAGAAGATACCATGATTGCTTTTGGAGAACTGTTCAACAAAGCTTTAGGTAACAAATTAGGGATTGAAAGATATGGATTCTGTTTACCTATGGACGATTGCCTAGCTCAAGTTGCTGTGGATTTTGGAGGTAGAAATTGGTTAGAATGGGATGCAGAATTTAAACGTGAAAAAATTGGTGATATGCCAACTGAAATGTTTTTTCATTTATTTAAATCGTTTACAGATGGTGCAAAATGTAATTTAAATATTAAAGCAGAAGGAACAAACGAACATCATAAAATCGAAGGTATTTTTAAAGCATTTGCAAAAGCTATGAAAATGGCAGTTAAAAGAGATGCAAATAAAATGTTTTTACCATCAACAAAAGGATTATTATAAATGAAACTTGTTATTATAAATTATGGTGCAGGAAACATTAAAAGTATTCAATTTGCTTTTAAAAGATTAGGTGTAGAAGCTGTTTTAACCAACAATATCGATGAAATAAAAGCTGCAGATAAAGTTATTTTTCCTGGAGTAGGTGAAGCTAGTTCTGCTATGAGAATGTTACAAGAAAGTGGTTTAGATAAAGTAATACCTACATTAACTCAGCCAGTTTTAGGTATTTGTTTAGGGATGCAGTTAATGTGCAATTCATCAGAAGAAGGTAATACTAAAGGCCTAGGCATTTTTAATGTTGATGTTAAACGTTTTTCAAATCAAGTTAAAGTACCTCAAATGGGTTGGAATGTAATAGCTGATTTAAAATCAGATTTATTTAAAGATATTAAAGAAAAAGAGTTTATGTATTTGGTGCATAGTTATTATGCTCCAACTTGTAATGAAATGATTGCCAAAACAGATTATGAGGTTGAGTATGCATCTGCATTACAAAAAGATAATTTTTATGGAGTTCAATTTCATCCTGAGAAAAGTGGCATCAAAGGTTCAAAAATATTAGAAAATTTTTTGAAACTAAAAACTAACAACTAAAAACCAAACACTATTTTGAGAATTATACCAGCCATAGATATTATAGAAGGTAAGTGCGTTCGTTTAACAAAAGGAGACTACAAGACTAAAAAAATATATAATGAGAACCCTCTTGAAGTTGCTAAGGAATTTGAAGCTGCAGGAATAGAATATTTGCATGTTGTAGATTTAGATGGTGCTAAAGCAAGTCAGATTATCAATTATAAGGTGTTAGAGCAAATTGCTACTAAAACCAGTTTAAAAATTGATTTTGGAGGTGGTTTAAAATCAGACAAAGATTTAGAAATTGCTTTTAATTCAGGAGCAAATCAAATCACAGGAGGAAGTATTGCAGTAAAAAACAAACCTGTATTTGAAAGTTGGATTACTAAATTTGGTGCTGAGAAAATTATTTTAGGAGCCGACTTTTATCCAGATAATTCTGGAGGCAAAATTGCAACTAATGGTTGGCAAGAAGAAAGTACTTTAGAATTAATTCCGTTTATTTCTGGTTATCAGCAAAAAGGAATACAATACGTAATTTGTACAGATATTTCTAAAGATGGTATGTTGCAAGGACCAAGTTTTGAAGTTTATAAAAATATTTTAGCAGAAGTAAAACCTTTAAAATTAATAGCTTCAGGAGGAATATCAACTTTTGATGAAATTCCAAAATTAGCAGAATTAGGTTGTGAAGGCGTTATTATTGGCAAAGCTATTTACGAAAATAAAATCAGTTTAAAACAATTAGAGAATTATATAGTTAACGGTTAATAGTTTTTAGTGGATGGTTTATCACTCAAACCAAAAACGAGAAACTAAAAACCAAAAACCAAAGAATAAATGCTAACAAAAAGAATAGTACCTTGTTTAGATATTAAAAACGGAAGAACTGTAAAAGGTGTCAATTTTGTAAATTTAATTGATGCTGGAGATCCAGTAGTTTTAGCTAAACAATATGCAGATTTAGGTGCAGATGAATTAGTTTTTTTAGATATAGCTGCTACTTTAGAAAACAGAGGCACTACTTTAGATATGGTTTTAAAGGTTGCAAAACAAGTAAATATTCCATTTACAGTTGGGGGTGGTATTTCTTCTGTAGAACATGTAGATGCCTTGTTAAAATGTGGTGCAGATAAAGTTTCTATCAATTCATCAGCAGTAAAAAGACCTGATTTAATAAACGAATTATCACAAAAGTTTGGAAGTCAGTGTGTGGTAGTCGCTATAGATGCAAAACAAATTGATGGTGAATGGTTTGTGCATTTGGCAGGAGGAACAATTCCTACAGACATAAAATTATTTGAATGGGCTAAAGAAGTTGAAGAACGAGGTGCAGGAGAAATTTTGTTTACTTCAATGAATCATGATGGTACAAAAGCAGGATTTGCTAATAAGGCTTTAGCCTACTTATCAGATTTAGTAAACATTCCAATAATCGCTTCAGGTGGTGCAGGTAATGTTCAGCATTTTATAGATACATTTACATTGGGAAAATCTGATGCTGCTTTAGCAGCCAGTGTTTTTCATTTTGGAGAAATTCCGATTTTAGAATTAAAACAAAAATTAAAGGAAAATAATATTCCTGTAAGAATATAAGTTATGAATATCGATTTCAATAAAAATAACGATGGTTTAGTGCCAGCAATCATACAAGATGCTACTACAAAAAATGTATTGATGTTGGGTTATATGAATGAGGAAGCTTTTGCGAAAACACAAGAAACAAAGCTAGTTACTTTTTATAGCAGAACTAAAAACAGACTTTGGACCAAAGGTGAAGAAAGTGGTAATGTGTTGCATTTAGTTGATATGAAATTAGATTGTGACAACGATACTTTATTGATTCAAGTAAACCCCAAAGGACCTACTTGTCATAAAGGTTCAGATACGTGTTGGAATGAAGAAAATTCTCCTAATTATGGTTTCTTTACTACATTAGAAAATGTTATTAAAGAAAGAGTTGCTAATAAAGACACTAAAAAATCTTACGTAGCAAGTTTATTTGATAAAGGGATAAATAAAGTAGCTCAAAAAGTAGGAGAGGAGGCAGTAGAAACTGTTATAGAAGCTATGGATACTAATGATGAGTTATTCTTATATGAATCAGCTGATTTACTTTTCCATTACTTAATGTTGTTACAAGCGAAAGGATTTACCTTAAAAGATATAGAAACAGAATTAAAAAGTAGACACAAATAAAACAAACCCTCACAAATTGCGAGGGTTTTCTAATATATAGTATTCTTAGAAAGTTTAATACTCATTCATTAGAATTACTTTTAAATTTGGATAGTTTTCTTTAAGTTCTTTTTCTAAACCTATTACATGTGCAGCTCCTATCATCACAATATTTTTTGTTTTTTTAGTAGCTAGAATTTGTTCTGCTATATTTTTAGCAATTCGCATATTTCGTTGATTAAAATAGTCTCTACCTTCTGCACAACCTTTTGTATCTTTTACAACATAAGAAAATGAAGCCATATCATGTAATTGCTGTAAAGATTTTCTATTATTAGTATGTTTCCCTAATTTTCTAAAAATTGCTGGTAAAATGGCATTATTATAATTCTTTTTATTCAATTTTTGATTAGCAGCATTATTTCCATTATTAATGCCTTCTTTTACACACTTTCTCCAAGCTTCATGATATTCACCATTTGTTTGTTGATCATCAACATTTAAAACCTTCATGTTCTTATACAATGCTAATTTGTAGGTTAAGTCTCCATCTTCATGTCTTGTAGGTTTTTTAGCACCTTTAATTCCGTATTTCTTTAAATACGTTAATAACTCGTAGTTTCCATTATCTCTCAAATACAAATACGATTTTATGAGATAATCTATTTCTTTTGATGATAATTCAGCATACTTTTTTGCTGCTAAAACTTTAAAAGTTGATTCATTAAAATCGAATACTTTTTTAATGGAATCAGATTTCGCATAAAATTTTTGATATCCTTTAGACCAACCTTTTTTTAAATACTCCCAAGAAATTGTATCATTTGGCATAGGCGATTCAACAAATATATTTTCTGGATTGTACTTTTTTGCAAATCGTAACATCGGTTTATAACTATGTTTTACAATTTTAGGTACTGTATGCATTGTGCCTATAATTACTATTTCTTGTTGTGTTTTTTGTGCAGATAACGTAAAAAATGTTGCTAATAAAATTATTAATAAAGTGATTTTAGTTTTCATAATTCTAAATTTTGTGATTAAACTTTCTGAGACAAAACTAGAAATGAAAAGCTAATAAACTTAATTATAATAAGGGTTTGGGGCGAAATACAATTATTCTGTGGTAGAATTTAAAACTGTTTTAACGTCAATTTTATAAGTGTTAGATATTGGGACGAAAATAGAATTAGATAATTCTGCAAACAGTTTACCTTTTTCGGTTTTCCATTGTTTAAAGTGATAAGGATTGATAATATAAGAACGATGTGTTCTTAACAATTCTGGAAAATCATCAGCTATTTTAGAAAGTTTATTTCGTATTAAAGTTTTCTTTACATCATTCCCAGAAATGTAAAATACTTCTATATAATTATCTGAAGATTGAATACAAATTAAATCATTTAATAAAATTCTTAATCCTTCATAATTACCCTCTCCTTTAATCTCTATTTTTTGATCTTGTATTTTTTTATTCTTGTATTTACCAAAAGCAAAACGTCCAAAAATAACAATAGGCAAAATAGTAAGTAATGCTGGAAAAATAACAGATGTTAAATGATACCAAAGTGTATAAGGATATGGTTCTCCTGGTACAATAACATAAAGATAGAAAAGTCTAGCTGCAACAATACTTACGATAATAAATATGAGAAAAAACAATAGTTCTGTTTTTACAAACCAGTGTTGCTCATTTTTTTGATATAAATAATTTTGAATGGGTAAAAAAAGTAAATAACAAAAAGCACCTAATAAGCCATATAAAGGCATGTAAATTAATTTTTCTGTATCTCCAAATTCATTTACATCTAAAGGTTCTGTAAAATATAGAAAAATAAAAATCCATAATGCTAAACCTAAAGCAATAATAATATGATGCTTAATAGACGAATCAAAAGGATATTTATGCTGTAACATATTTACGATTAATTTTCTTCTACATTTGGTAATTGATAACTTCTATACGCACCAAAAACGCCAAATAAAGAAAGTAATAAAAGTACAGCTTCTACAGAAAAAATTGAAGCCAAAGCACTTAATCCTCCTGTAATTAAAAGGATAAGCCCAATAATTGTATTGCTTATTGCTACAAAATCTGTTCGTTTATTACCTTCTGCCATATCAACAATGTAGGTTTTTCTACCTAATCTAACTCCACTATGTGCAATACCTAAAATAAAAAATGCCACAGGATAAATCCAATACAAACTAGAAATCTCTTTAAAAATTACCAAAATAACCACCATTAGTATCCCTAAAAAAGAAGCCACTAGTGAGGCTATAGACATTACATTTTTACTTGATTTATCTGCCATTTTACCCCAAATTGGAGCACTAATAACAGAGGCAATACCATTTACCAGAATAAATAAACCTAATAAATACGCATCTTTACCAATATTTCTTTGTGCTAATAACACATAAAAAGGAGCTGATAAAGAAGAGCATAACAATAAAGATCTAGCTATAATAAAGTTTCTAAAATGTTTATTCCTTTTTAAAAGGGTTAATTTATGAAATGAATTTTTTAATGAAATTCTAGTTTTCTCTACTTCACTTTTTGGTTCTTTGATGCTTGAATAAAAAAGAGCTGCCAATAACCACATAGAACTTGCAAAAATTAAAAGTAAACTATAAAAAAGAATGGTGGTGTCTTCTTTAGATTTATAAATTAAAAATAGCCCTGCAATTAAGACTAAAACTCCAGAGACAGAAGAAGTATATCCTTTTAATTTCCCTCTACTTTGTTTAGGAATCACTTTACCCAAAACATCTTTAGAACTTAAAGAACATAAGCTTCTAGATAAACTAAATATTATCAAGAAAAACACAATAATAAAACCACCTAAAACACCTTCAAAATTATAAGCAGTTAAACCCATAGCAAAAATTGCAACACATTGTAGTAGTGCTCCAAAAATGTAAATTCTTTTTCTTTTTTCTTTAGTTTTTACATAGTTCCCCAAAACAATTTGAGGTAACATAGAACCAGATTCTCTAATTGGTACTATTAAACTAATTAAATAAACTGGGGCATTCATAATTGTCATTACCCAAGTTAAAACAGTTTTAGGATTACTTAATGTGTCTCCTAATTTTGTAAAAGTGCTACTTAATAAAAGCAAAAAATAATTCTTAGGTAAGTCGTCTTTAATTTCATCTTCATTGTCATGTAACCACTTGTATAATTTAATAAAGAAAGTACTATTCATATTTATAAAAATACAATTTTAATCTATATTTTAAATAAGCTAACCATAGTTTAAATCTTATTTTATATCAGTATTTTTGATACTTATTTTAATATATGAAACTAACCAAGAAAGAAATTCTTATAGGTGTCGCATTTTTAGCCATTTATGTAGTTTGGGGTTCTACTTATTTATTTAATAAAATAGCTGTAACTCAGTTGTCTCCTTTTTATTTAGCTTCTATTCGTTTTTTTGTAGCAGGTGTTTTAATGTTTGTATTGGCTTTTATCTTAAAACAACCTTTAAAAATTTCAAGAAAACAACTCATAAATTCTATAATAGCTAGTTTCTTTTTTTTAATATATGGTAATGGGGTTTTTGTTTGGGCTTTAAAATATGTTGATAGTGGTTTTGGTGCGCTAATAGCTTCTACACAACCCTTATTTGTTTTGCTTTTATTAAGATTAATAGATAGAAAACCATTTCAAAAAAAGTCGATAATAGGTGTGATTTTAGGGATTTCTGGAATGTATTTACTAATATCTCAGAAAGAACTAATAACATCAGAAGATATGTTATTAGGTATTTTTATGATGCTTTCTTGTGTGCTAAGTTGGAGTTATGGAAGTGTATTTGTTGCTAAAGCTGACTTACCAAAAAGTTTTATGGTAACTACAGGATACCAAATGTTGGTAGCTGGTTTTGTATTACTAGGCATGAGTTTAAGTTTTCATGAAACATGGTTACCTATAACAGATTGGAGTAGAGAAGTAATATTTTCAATTCTGTTTCTAATTGTTTTTGGAGGTATTGTAGCCTTTACAGCATTTAACTTTTTACTAAAGAATGTATCACCAGAAAAAGTATCAACTTCTGCATATGTAAACCCAGTGATTGCATTGTTTTTAGGTTGGATGTTTTTAAATGAAAAATTATCTACTCAATCAATAATTGCCTCATTAGTACTATTAACAGGTGTATATTTTATAACATCTAGAAAAAGAAAATGAACCCTTACTTGGTGGTAAAAGTTCATTTTAAAATAATGTAAATAATTATTTTATTAGATAGTATCTTGTTCTAAATTTTCATTTTCTTCACTACCTAAACTATATAATTGGTTTTCTTCGTCTTTGTAATTTTTTTTATTTGTTTTAGAAGGTAAATCTCTACCAGGTACATCTAAATCTTTACCTGTAAAATCTACAGGTGTTTTTCTCTCTTGTAAAATAACATCATCAGCAGCGTCAAATCGTATATTCTCTTTTTTTTCTCTTAATGCTTGTTTATCGTCTTTCGTAATATTTGAATTATAAGTTTCTTTTTTCATGTTTATATTTTTATGTGAATCATCACAAAAATAAATATAGAAGAAAACGTATTTTGTCTCAAATGAATTAAGTTTTTGTTCTTATGAAAATAGGGCCAACTTTAACTTTTAAATTTCTTTTTTAACAAGTCATTAACTGAGAAAACTCAATAATGACAGTATATTGAAAGGAGTAAACAAAAATAAAATATTATGAGTTTGATAAAAGAAAACAAAAAATTTAAAAGAAAAAAAGAACAAAAATTAGTAACAAATCCTAGTGGAAATATTGAAAGATTAAAAAACAGAGAATTTGAATTAAATCAACAAACTATAAAAGAACAACAAACAAAACATTAAAATTAAAAACTATGGAAATTGTATTTGAATATCATGATGTAGAATCTAGTAAAAGGTTAGAAGATTTTGTAAAAGAAAAACTAGAAGCTTTACATCATAAATATGAAATGATTGTAAGAGCAGATATTTTTTTTAAAACTGAAAATACATCATCAGATGAAACTGGTAAAATTTGTAACATACGATTAAGTGTTCCAGGACCAAGATTATTTGCAGAAGCAAGTCATGATAATTTTATGAAGTCAATATCAGAGTCTATAAATGACTTAGAGAAACAGCTTCTTAAGAAGAAAGGAAAATTAAAAACATATTAAAATTAAAAAAGAAAATGAAAGATAATTATCTATTACAATCTTTTAATAACATAAAAGATTTGCACTTAAAAAATAGAATAGTAATGGCTCCTATGACAAGGAGTAGAGCCAATAATGAAGGTAATGTACCAACAGATGAATTACAAGGTTTATATTATGAACAAAGAGCATCTGCAGGATTAATTATAACTGAAGGCTCTCAAGTTTCAAAAAAAGCTGTAGGTTATATTAATACACCAGGTATTTATAGTGATGCTCAAGTTAAAGGGTGGCAAAAAGTAACCAAAAGAGTGCATAATGCTGGAGGTAAAATATTTATTCAATTATGGCATGTAGGACGTATTTCACATCCAGATTTTCATGATGGGGAATTACCACTAGCACCATCAGCTTTAAATGCAAATGTAACTGTATATACCCCAGAAGGAGAAAAAAATACAGTAACCCCAAAAGCAATGACAAAAGAAGATATTAAAATTACTGTAGAAGAATTTAAAAATGCTGCAAAAAATGCTATGGATGCAGGTTTTGATGGTGTAGAAATACACTCTTCTAATGGTTATTTATTCCATCAGTTTTTTAATAAAACATCTAATATAAGAACAGATGAATATGGTGGAAGTAAAGAAAATAGAGCACGATTTTTCTTTGAAGTGTTAGATGCTGTAAAAGAAGTGATACCAGAACAAAAAATAGGTGTACGCTTCAACCCATCTTTACATGGGATTTTTGGAATGGAAATGGATGAAGAAACAATACCAACATTCGAATATATTATAAAACAGTTAAATAACTATAATTTAGCATATGTACATTTATCTGAACCATTTAATGATGTATCAGAAATTCCATATGCAGTTAAAGAAATTGCAAAACATTTTAGACCATTATATAATGGAAACTTAATGATTAATGCAGGATTTGATAAAAAGTCTGGAAATAAAATAATAAAAGAGGGCAATGCAGATATGGTAGCCTATGGTAAATTATTTATTTCTAACCCAGATTTAGTAGAAAGATTTGAAAGAAATCAAGACTTAGCTGAATGGGATCAAGACACATTTTACACACCAGGTCACAAAGGATATACAGATTATCCAAAAATTAATGAAAAAGTAACAGAACAAGCATAAAAAGAAATATGATTAAACCAAGAGAAAAAGTACCAAACATAAACATAGAATTAGTAAATAACACAACATGGAATTTGTATGATCAAACTCCAGAAAATTTTACCCTTATATTATTTTATAGGGGTAAGCATTGTCCTATTTGTAAAAAACAGTTAGAACAACTTAAAAAAAGGATGGATGAATTTACAGAGAGAGGAGTAAATATTATTGCCATAAGTAGTGATCATGAAGAAAAAGCAACATCTACATATAAAGAATGGGATATAGAAGGCATACCTATAGGTTATAACTTTGATATTGAAGAAGGAAGAAAATGGGGTTTATTTGTTTCTGAAGGAATTAACGAAAAAGAACCTAAAACCTTTTTAGAACCTGGTATTTTTATAGTAGATACTAACAATAAATTATACTGGCAATCTATACAATCTATGCCTTTTGGGAGACCTAATTTTAAAGATATTTTAAACGGAATCGATTATATTTTAAAAGAAAATTATCCTGCAAGAGGAGAATTGTAACATCATTTGTAGTTAATTTATATCAAGATAAAGTAATTATTTAAAAAAATAATATATATTTGTTTTAAACAAATTAGTATAATTAAACTTTCTACCCCTATGAAAACAACAAATCTTAATGATTTGGAACAGTCCGTTTTAAACGCTGTACAAAAAGAACACCTAACTAGTTACGAAATTTTACAAAGAGTTGAAGATGTTTCTATGCTTTTATCTTTGTATAATATTTTAGACAAACTAAGTAATAAAGGTATTTTAAAATCTTATGTAAAACAAGATACTAAGTATCATTATGTAGCTTAATAAAGGCAACAAAACATTTTAAAAACGCTGTTTATATCATAAAAAACATGATAAAAACAGCGTTTTTTTCGTTTATCTTCAAATTAGTACCATTCATATTAAAAGACTTTCCATTTATCTAATATTTTACAAACAAGCGTAGTTTAGTAGTAATTTTACAGTGTAATTAAAAAATCATTGTCATGAATCATCAAAATTTTACACCAGAACAGTTGTCAGTTTTAAACGAAATTAAAAATCAACCGTTAACAAGTTTTGAAATTCTAAGACGTGTTGAAAATGTTTCTATGATTTTATCCTTGTATAATATAATGGATGAATTAAATGATAAAGGTGTAGTTAAAAGCTACATGAATAATGATGTTAAATATCATATTGCTTGTTAAAAAATACCCTAAAAATAAATACTGACCCCTATAATACTATCAAACACCCCTAAGTCCCTAGAAAAAGTTTACATTGTAAATTTGGTTTGATTATTAAAACTCTAAAAAAGCTCAGCCCTAAATGAACTTTCTTAGAGTTTTTTTATGGTTATTAAGTAGCCAATTATAAATATTTTGATTTTTAAAAATTAAAATCGTATTTTTAAAATATGCTAGTAAAGCAAAATAGACTAATTATTATATTATTTTCTATTGCTTTTCTTTGTTTATATAGCTGTAAAAATTCTGATAAAACAGCTTTAAAAACAAAAGAGGCCTATAATGCTATTGTTGCTAATTCTTCTCCAAGAGACTTACCAGAAATTAAAGAAGAAGGAGTTTTAAGAGCTTTGGTAGTTTATAGTAGTACCAGTTATTTTTTATACAAAGGGCAACCCATGGGTTTTGAGTATGAAATGCTACAAAGACTGGCAAAAGACTTAAACTTAAAGTTAGAAATAATAGTTTCAGATGATTTAGATTCACAATTCGAAGTATTAAATAGTGGAGAGGTAGATATTATTGCACATGGTATGACTATTACCAATCAAAGAAAATGGGAAGTAGATTTTACAGATTATTTGTATTTAACAAAGCAGGTTTTAGTTCAAAAAAAACCAGATAATTTTAGAAAATTATCTTGGAGTACCCTACAAAAGCATTTAATAGACGATCCATTAGACTTAATTGGCGATACTGTTTCTATCAGAAAAAACTCATCATATTATGAACGAATTGTTAGTTTATCTAATGAAATGGGAGGTGAAATACATATTAATTATTTAGATAGTAAGCTTTCTACTGGCGAAATAATAGATATGGTTGCAGAGGGTAAAATAAAATACACTATTGCAGACGAAAATTTAGCTAGAATTAATGCTGCTAGTAATCCTATTTTAAAAGTAGATGTACCTATTTCTTTTTCTCAAAGAATTGCGTGGGTTACTCGTAAAAAATCAGTAAAATTAAAAGAAGAAGTAAATAAATGGATTCGTAAACAACGCAAAAAAACAAGCTACTTTGTTATTTACAATAAGTATTTTAAGAATAAACGTTTTTATAGAAGAAGAGTTAAAAGTGATTATTACAGCTTAAATAACAATCAAATTAGCCAATATGATGATTTAATTAAGCGTTTTACTAAAAAACTTGGTTGGGATTGGCGTTTATTAGCTGCACAAGTATATCAAGAGTCTAAATTTGATCCATCAGCAGAATCTTGGGCAGGTGCAAGAGGCTTAATGCAAGTTATGCCAGCAACCGCAAAAGAATTAGGTATTAAAGATGTTTCTGATCCTATAGAAAGTTTACGAGGAGGCACTACTTATTTAAATATTTTGTACAATAGATTTGAAGATATAGAAGATGATGAAACGCGAATTAAATTTACATTAGCTTCTTTTAACTGTGGCTATGAACATGTTAGAGATGCTCAACGTCTTGCTGATTTTAATAATTTAGATCCTATGGTTTGGGAAAATAATGTAGCAGAGATGCTTCTAGAATTGCGTTTTCCTAAAAACTATAATAGAGATTTTATAAAATATGGGTATGTTAGAGGAACAGAACCTGTAAACTACGTAAGACAAATCTTTGAACGTTACCATCAATACAAGCAATTTATTACTGATGAAGAAGAAGATAAACTAGAATTTACTTCAAAATAGGCGCTAATACATCCCAAACGTTTTCTGCTAATATTTTATGTCCTTTTGCAGTTGGGTGTATACCATCAGACTGATTTAAACTTGGTATTCCACCAACATTTTCTAGCAAAAATGGAATTAATGCAACTTGATTTTTTTGTGCTAAAGCAGGAAAAATATTTTTAAACTCATTAGTATAGTCTTGACCAAAATTAGGAGGAATTTGCATGCCTGTCAATACAATCTTAGTGGAAGGGTATTTCGTTTTTACAGCATCTATAATGTATTGTAAATTCATTTTTGTTTCAGTTAAAGGGATACCTCTTAAACCATCATTTGCGCCTAATTCTAAAATAAAAACACTTGGTTTTTGATTTAAAACCCAATCAATTCTATTTTTACCTCCAGCAGTAGTTTCTCCACTTATACCAGAGTTTATTACAGTATATCCTAATTGTAAGCTATCTATTTTTTGTTGTAATAATCCAGGATAGGCATCTTCTACATCTTCTAATCCATAGCCAGCAGTTAAACTATCACCAAAAACAACAATACGTTTCTTGTTGGTAGTATTTTCTGTTTTAGTAGATACTACATTTGTAGTAACCTCTTTTTTAGTAGTTGTTTTTTGGGTATCTGATTTACAAGAAAATAGTAGTATAATTAAAGAAAAATAACAGAATTTTAAGAAAATTGAATGCGATATTATGTGTGTATTCTTCATCAAATGATTATTTTTCAATATTATTTAAAATGCCACTTTTTGTGTGCTTTTTTCAAGCTAAAAGTATCTGTAAGTTTAATATAATTAAGGTACTTACTAACTAAAAATAGTTTCATGTCAAAGATATTAAAGATTAATGATTTAGAGAAAACTTATACAAGTGGTTCTAAACAATTAACAGTAATTAGTAATATTTCATTTGAAGTAGAGAAGGGGAGTATCTTTTCTATTGTTGGACCTTCAGGTAGTGGTAAAACCACACTGCTAGGTTTATGTGCTGGTCTAGATTATCCTACTTCAGGTACAATAGAATTATGTGGTACTGCTTTACAAAATTTAAACGAAGATGAAAGAGCAGCATTACGTAACAAAGAAGTGGGTTTTATTTTTCAGAATTTTCAGTTACTACCCACATTAACAGCTTTAGAAAATGTTATAGTACCCTTAGAATTACAAGGCGATAAAAATGCTGCTTCTGCTGGTAAAGCTCTTTTAACAAAGGTAGGCCTAGCAGATCGTATGCATCATTACCCAACACAATTATCTGGAGGAGAACAACAACGTGTTGCTTTGGCAAGAGCTTTTGTAAATAAACCTTCTATTTTATTTGCAGATGAACCAACTGGGAATTTAGATGAAGAAACTGGAGAAAAAGTAATTCAGCTTCTTTTTGAATTAAATAAAGAAGCAGGAACTACCTTAGTGATTATTACGCATGATTTAGATTTAGCCAATAGAACACAACAAATATTACGTTTAAAAGGTGGTAAAATTATAGCTAATGATAAAACAGCATTGGTGTAATGAACAAACAAACTAAAGCGGGTTTTAATTGGTTGCTAAAAATGGCTTGGAGAGATGGTAAAGCTAGTCTTTCTAGACTCTTTTTATTTATGGCGTCTATTATTTTAGGAATCGCTGCAGTTGTAGCAATACAACTATTTAGTACTAATTTAAAAGACAATATTCAAAAGCAATCGAAATCTTTAATGGGGGCAGACTTTATTATCGATAGTCGAAAAAAACCATCAGAAAAAGTCCAAAAAATAATAGATTCTTTAGGCGCAGATGCTTCTGAAGTAAACTTTGTATCTATGGCTGCTTTCCCAAAGAATGAAGGCACCAAATTAGTAAAAGTTAGAGCTATGAAAGGGGCTTTCCCTTTTTATGGCAAACTAAGCACTTTGCCCGAAAATGCAAGTGTTAACTATCAAGAATTAGGAGGTGCATTAGTAGATGCCACATTATTATTACAATACAATATTAAACCAGGCGATTCTATAAAACTTGGCAAGGTTACTTTTCCAATAATTGGAGCATTAAAATCTATACCTGGTAGTACAGCCATATCTTCTTCTGTTGCACCAACCGTCTTAATTCCGTTCAGATATTTAGAAAAAACAGCGTTATTACAATTAGGAAGTAGAACAGAATATCAATATTTTTTTAAAGCTCCAGAAATGGATTTAGAGCTTTTAGACAAAAAAATAGATCCTGTTTTAGATAATGAAAATGCAGACTTAGATACCCATACCAATACCAGTAGAAATTTAGGTAGAAGGTATGATAATGTAGGGCGCTTCTTAAACCTAGTGGCTTTTATAGCTTTATTATTAGGTTGTATTGGTATTGCCAGTTCTGTACATATTTATATTAAAGAAAAATTAAAAAATGTAGCTGTTTTAAAGTGCTTAGGTGCTTCAAGAAAACAATCTTTTTACATCTACCTTATACAAATTGTAAGTATTGGTGCTATAGGGGGTATTGTAGGAGCTGCTATAGGTACAAGTTTACAATATGCTTTTCCTTATATATTAAAAGAGTTTTTACCTTTTAGTGTAGAAATATCTATTACGTGGCCACCTATTGTTATGGGGATAACCCTAGGTATTTTTATGTCGGTTTTATTTGCCTTATTACCTTTATTAGGTACTTGGTATGTATCGCCTTTAGAAGTTTTAAGAGGACAAGAAGAGAATCAGCAAAAACCAAAAGCAGCAAAGCTAATTGTAGGGCTAACCATATTATTTTTTATTTTTTTATTTTCATTTTGGATGCTAAAAAGCGTAATAAATGGTTTAGTATTTACAATTGGTATTTTTATCACATTTGCAATAGTAGCAGGTATTTCTAGCTTGTTTATAAAACTAATAAAAAAGTTTTTCCCAACTTCTTGGGGCTTTACCAGTCGTCAAAGCTTACTCAATCTATTTAGACCCAATAATCAAACCATGGTATTGGTATTAGCTATTGGCTTAGGTACATTTTTAATAAGTACGCTGTATTTTACCAAAGATATTTTACTATCTAAAACTACGTTAGACAATACAAAAACAGATGCCAATATTATTTTAATGGATGTTCAAAGCAGCCAAGAACAAGCCTTAGTTGATAATTTTAAAACTCAGGGTATAGAAATTATAGATAATATACCTATCATTACTATGCGTATGCATAGCCTAAAAGGTAAGTTGGCTAATGACATTAGAAAAGACACCACTGTTAGAATGCGTAGATGGATGCTTAACAGAGAATTTAGAGTAACCTATAGAGACAAACTAGCAGAAACAGAAGAGCTGGTTGCAGGTGAATTTATAGGGAATGCAAATGGTGAGCAACCAGTACCCATATCAATCTCAGAAAGTATTGCTAGAGATGCTAATTTAAGTATTGGTGATAAAGTAACCTTTAACATACAAGGTGTACTCATGGATACTAAAGTTAGTAGTATTCGAAAAGTAGACTGGGGGAGTATGCAGGTTAACTTTTTAATTTTGTTTCCAAAAGGCGTTTTAGAAAATGCACCACAGTTTAATGTAATTACAAGTTATGTACCTACAGAAGAAAGTTCTGCAGCACTGCAACGTTATTTGGTTAAGAACTTTCCTAACATAACAATTTTAGATTTACGCCAAGTATTTACCATTGTAGAAGATATACTTAACAAAGTTTCTTGGATTATTAATTTTATGGCCTTCTTTAGCATTATTACAGGCTTTATTGTTTTAATTGGTTCTGTAAGAAACAGCAAATACCAACGAATTAAAGAAAGTGTATTATTAAGAACATTAGGTGCGAAAAGCAAACAAATACTCAACATAACAGCATTAGAATATATTTATCTAGGCGTTTTAGGAAGCTTAACAGGTATTTTATTGTCTTTGGTTGGCAGCCAATTGTTAGCCACTTTATTATTTAAAGAACCATTTATACCTTCTGGCATTCCATTTTTAGTGTTTTTACCAAGTATAACTATATTAGTTGTTGTTATTGGCTTAAGCAATATAAAAACGGTGCTACAAAGCCCACCATTAGAAGTATTACGTAAAGAAGTTTAGTTTTAAAAAAAACATACCGAGTAAAATTCTTAATAACTTGTGGATACATTTTTTAAATTAAACAAATATTATTCTTTTTAAATTTTACATTTGAATATCTGTACTAAAACTTAGTATATACAAGGTTTTTGGTGAATAACTTCTTAATAACTTAAAATTAAAGAAGCTATTTTTTAACATATCTTTGAAAAGCAAAAAAGTCTTAAAGATGGTGCTTTAAGACTTTTTAAAACGGTAACACTGTAAACAGTGTATAGTTTTTGTTTGAGATTTTAAATTTACAACACATCTAATAATTTACCAAAACAATTACTATTTTTTTTAAAGCAGTAACTATTGAACAAAATATTGAATATTAAAAAGAAATATAGCTTATGAATGCTAAAGAACTTTTGATCGTAAAATAATTATAACATAATTATTGACGATATAAATCACTAAGTGTTCATTATCTACAATTATATTAAATATGCTGTAATCATCATATAATACATCAAATACATTTGTGTTATAATTTATATTATGTTAAATAGAATATTTTAAAACCCTTACTCTACATGTTTTGAGTATAATAATTATAATCTTTTAAAACTATAGAAATAAAGTCTTTATCGCTCTTATGTACAGATTTTATTTGTGTAACTTCTAAAATCTTAGAACGTAATTTTATGAGCGTTTTATAATCATTAAATTTAGATGCTGTTTTATAAGTTTCTTTTATAATACGTATATCGTTGTCAGATAATTTAATCACACTTGGATACGTGGGCACATAATCATTAGTAATGTTTTCTAATATGGTATGAGAAAAACTGACTTCATCTTTTAAATACACAACTATGGTATTAGCTATTACATCACCAAAACGTTGATTCTTATTGGTGAACAGAATTAAAAAAAAGCCTATTCCTTTACCAATTAAAAATAAAACCATTATTAATGCATATTGATCTGATAATCCCATAGATGCAACATAAATAAACAACAACATAAAAAAGTTAAAATCTACAATGCGTAAAAACCAACGAATTACATAATCTGTAATAGAAGGTTTAAAACCATCTACATTCATTACTTTTAAATGCATTATTTTTTTACCTAAAGTTTGTCCTTCTAATAAAATCTCAGTGTATAAAGAATAAAAAGTTACAGGTAAAAAAAACAAAACGTCAATGGCTTTAACTGTCCAAGCATCTGTACCTACACCTTCTTGAAACAAATTAAAATCGAAAACTAAGGTGCCAAAATATAGATAGGCAAACTTTACAACGTTATCTAAAATAAAGGCCAATAATCTTTGAAATACACTAGCTAAGGTAAATGAGATATTTACATTTTGTGCTGTTTTTATTTGGAGTGTTTTCATGCAATCGTTAAATTCGCTCTATATGAGAGAGGTCGCTTTTATAAAGCAAAATAAAGAAAAATGGCTTGAATTTGAACAAAGTTTTCTAAATAAAGAAAAAAAAAGTCCAGATGATATTGCCAATTTGCACATAAAAATAATGAACGATTTAGTTTATGCGCAAACTTATTATCCTAAAAGCAAGGTTACCAAGTATTTAAACAAGTTAGCCAAAAAAAGCTTCGATTATGTTTACGATGCAAAAAGAAGAGACAAAAATGTAATTTTATATTTCTTTTTTGATAAAGTACCACTCCTCTCCTACAAATACAGAAAATATTTTTACTTATCGTTTATTGTATTCTTTATTTGTTTTTTTATCGGCTTAATTTCTACCTTTAATGATGAAACTTTTGCTAGACAAATTCTAGGAAACGAATATGTAGATCAAACCTTACAAAATATAGAAAGTGGTGATGCCATGGCTATTTATAAAGGAGGCAGTAATTGGGGTACTTTTATAGGTATTTATGACAATAACCAAAGAGTAGGTTTAAATATGTTTTTATCTGGCCTCTTTATTGGTATAGGTACAGGTGTTTATGTAGTGTATAATGCAATAATGGTTGCTGTTTTTCAAGCTTTTTTTTACCAACAAAACACTTTATTTGATAGTTTAAAAGGCATTTGGATTCATGGTACTTATGAAATTTTTGCACTTATTATAGAAGCTGGAGCTGGATATATTATTGGAGCAAGCATCTTGTTTCCAGGGACTTTAAAACGATTAGAATCTTTTACAAAAGGCATTAGAAATGCATTTTATATTTTTATAAGTACTATTCCATTTACTTTAATTGCAGCTTTTTTAGAAGGATATATTACTAGATATGCGAATACTATGCCTGTATTATTGTCTTTTTCAATTATATTATTTTCGTTAGTGAGTATTAGTTATTATTACTTGGTACTTCCTTTTCAGGTAGCCAATAAATACCAACTACGATAAATGAGAAAGTATTTAGCTTCCCTCCTTTTCATATTAACTCTATACACTTCTTATTCACAAGAAGTTATAAAAGACAGTACTGAAATTATTAAGTCAGCAGAAGTTAGTAAAGAGAGGGTTTTTAAAGAAAAATTAAAAGAAAAATATTCAGGTAAAGATTTTCAATACAAAGAAGAAAAAGTAAAGGTTAATAAAAATACTTCGTCTAGTAGTGGTATACTTGAATTTTTCGTTTTTTTTATGAGTAAAATCTTTCCCTTTTTGTTAGGCGGATTTGTTTTGTTTTTACTACTAAAAGTGATTTTTGGTTTAGAGTTTAATTTTTGGCAAAAAAGCAATGCAAACCAAAAAACAGCTCCTTTAATTTATGAAGATGAAGATGTTAACGAAATAAATATTGCTAAATTATTACAACAAGCCTTGCAAAATAAAGATTTTAGATTGGCTGTACGTTATTATTATTTACAGGTGTTAAAAGACTTATCAAATAAAAAAATCATAGATTATCATAAAGACAAAACCAACTCTGAATACTTGTTTGAAATTGATAATAAAGCACTTAGAGATCAGTTTTCGCAACTGTCTTATATTTATGCATATGTTTGGTATGGTGAATTTTTACTAGATGAAAATAGTTTTAAAAAAGCCCAAAACAAATATCAATCGTTTTTAAAACAATGGATTTAATGCAGACTAAACACTTCATAAAATACATTGTTTGCTCCTTTTTGTTTTTACAAATCATAGGATGTAAAAAAACGAATTGGACAGAAAATTATAGAGAAAAAGAAAAAAGTCCTTTTGGTACATTTATCATAAAAAATGAAGCGAATACATTATTTGAAGGTGAAGATTTTGTATACTTAAATACACATATCTACGATTATCTTTTTGAAAATTATGAAACTACATCAGCAGATTTTGGCAACTACATACTCATTAAAAGAAATGGAATAAAATTAAATGAAGAAAGTATTAGAGATGTTTTGTCTTTTGTTGCAGATGGTAATAATGCCTTTTTATCTTTAAATTATTTTTCTGATGAATTACAAAAATCTTTAGAATTTAGAAGTAACAATTTAGATAAAAATGTATTAAGTATAGCTACTTTAAAAGAGCGTAAAGGCACTTTTAAAATAAAAGATGCTACTAAAAATGAGGTTTCTTTTTATTTTGATAGAAACATTAAACGCCACTATTTTATAACATATAATGATACAACTACCACAGTCTTGGGTACACATAAAATAGGAGAAGAAGAATTACCAAACTTTTTAAAAATACAATATGGTAAAGGAGCTGTTTTTGTGCATACTAATCCTGTTGTGTTTACCAATTACTTTTTATTAAAAGATACTTATTCTTATACAGAACAGGTTTTTTCATATTTCCCCTCTTCTACTATACTTTGGGATCCTCATACTGCTAATAGCAAATATTTAAGAAATATAGAAGAAGATAAGGGCTCTGTGTTTAGCTTTTTTATAAGACACCAATCGTTAACATGGTTTTTATTTACTACCCTAATTGGTTTATTTTTATTTTTATTCTTTAATGCAAAAAGAAAACAAAGAGCTATACCTGTAATTCCTAAACCAGAAAATACTACAGTTGCTTTTACACAAACCATTTCTAGTTTGTATTTAAAAGAACAAAATCATAAGAATTTAGTCGATAAAAAAATTACTTATTTTTTAGAAAAAGTAAGAACAAAATACCTTTTACAAACACATAATTTAAATCAAGAATTTATAGAAAAATTAGCACTAAAATCTGATAATAATTTTTCTAAAACCAAATATTTAATAAATACAATTATTACTTTAAATAAGAAACACGAATGTTCTGAAGAAGAACTACTTGTGTTACACAAAATGATAGATAATTTCTTTAAAAATAAACGAAATGGAGACACCAAATAACGAAACAAACGAAGAGGCATTAGCATTTACAAATCGTATAGATTTAAGCCAATTACAAGAGAGTGTTTTTAACATCAAAAAACAACTACAAAAAGTAATTGTTGGTCAAAAAGAAATGATAGATCTTTTATTAGTAGCTCTACTTTCTGATGGGCATGTATTAATAGAAGGCGTACCTGGTGTTGCTAAAACCATCACAGCTAAATTATTATCTAAAACTATTGCTGTAGATTTTAGTAGAATACAATTTACACCAGATTTAATGCCTTCAGATATTTTAGGAACTTCTGTTTTTAATGCTAAGATTAGTGATTTTGAATTTAAAAAAGGACCTATTTTCTCTAACATGGTATTAATTGATGAAATAAATAGAGCTCCTGCAAAAACACAGGCTGCACTATTTGAAGTTATGGAAGAAAAACAAATTACTATGGATGGTGTGCGTTACGAAATGAATGCTCCTTTTATGGTGTTAGCCACACAAAACCCTATAGAGCAAGAAGGTACATATCGTTTACCTGAAGCTCAATTAGACCGTTTTTTGTTTAAGATAGTAGTAGATTATCCAACAGCAGAAGATGAACTAGAGATTGTAATTAGAGAACAAGCTTTAAAAAACACTACAAAAGATGAAAAAATAGAGACTATCATTAAGGATGAAGAAATCATCAACTTTAGAAAGCTAATTCATGAAGTTAATATTGAAGAAAATTTATTAAAATACATTACCAATGTTGTGGTAAATACTAGATCTAATGCACAATTGTATTTAGGAGCTTCACCTAGAGCAACTATTGCCATTTTAAATGCATCTAAAACATTTGCAGCTATAGAAGGACGTGATTTTGTGACTCCAGAAGATATTAAAAAAGCTGCTATTCCTGTTTTACAACATAGAGTTATTGTTACTCCAGAAAGAGAAATGGAAGGCGTAACTAGCAAACAAATTATTGAACAGATTATAGAATCTGTAGAAATACCAAGGTAAAACAAGAACAATTTAGACACCAATATATTAGAGAAATTGATAAAACTATTTCGTACATTATTTTTAACCAATAGGTTTTTTTATGCTTTAGGAAGCATTGCTACTTTATTTGTAGTAGGCTTTTTTGCTCCTTTTGTATTTACAGTTGCTCAAGTACTACTATTAATGTTAGCTATTTTAACCTTAATAGAAATTGTGGTTTTGTATCGTCAAAAAAATGGTGTTGAATTACTTCGTATGTTACCTGAAAGATTATCTAATGGAGATGAAAATAAAATTTCACTACAATTAAAAAACAAATACAGTTTTGATGTTTTTTTAAATATGATAGAAGAACTCCCCTACCAATTTCAAAAAAGGGATTTCTATTTTACACAAACACTTACTAAACAAGAAGATAAAACACTCCATTATTTCTTAACACCCAAAGAAAGAGGAGTATATACATTTGGAAAAGTAAATGTATATACAAGTTCTAAACTTAAATTAACCTCAAGAAAATATCAATTAGCAGAAGAAAAAGAATTAAAATGCTATCCTTCTTTTTTACAATTAAATGAGTTTGATGTAAACATAGCTAACAAATCTTCTTTGTCTTATGGCACTAAAAAAGTAAGACGAATTGGAAATTCACTCGAATTTGAACAGATTAAAGAATACATTTCTGGAGATGATATAAGAACCTTAAACTGGAAAGCTACAGCTAAAAGAGGTCAGTTAATGGTAAATCAATATGTAGAAGAAAAATCGCAATCTGTATACGCTATTATAGATAAAGGGAGAGCCATGCAAATGACTTTTGAAGGGGTAACCTTATTAGATTATGCCATTAATGCATCTTTAGCTATTAGCAAAATAGTACTTAAGAAGCAAGACAAAGCAGGTATGGTTACTTTTTCTAAAAATATCGAAGATTGGGTTGTTGCAGAACGTAGAAATTCTCAAATGACTTTAATTTCTGAAGCTCTACATTATGTAAAAACAGATTTTAGCGAATCTGACTTTAGTGCTTTGTACAGTAACATTAAAAGAAAAATAACCCATAGAAGTTTACTTATTTTATTTTCTAATTTCGAAACTATGGATGGTTTACAAAGACAACTCCCCTATTTAAGAGCGTTAGCAAAAAACCACTTGGTATTGGTTGTCTTTTTTAAAAATACAGAATTAGATATTTTAATGCATAAAAAGGCAAATAATATACAAGAAGTATATGATACCATTATTGCTGAAAAGTTTATGTATGAGAAGAAAAGAATTGTAAATGAACTTGCTAAATATGGAATTGCTTCTGTATTAACAGAACCTAAAAACTTAACAGGCAACACAATTGAAAAATATTTAAATCTTAAAGCAAGAGGATTATTTTAATTTTTTACATTCGCACTTTAAAAAATTATTTTATGGATTGGTATTTAAAAGTTTTAAGAAATTATGTAACGTTTACAGGTAGGGCAAGAAGAAAAGAGTTCTGGATGTTTACGCTTTTTCATTTTTTATTTCTTTTTCTTTTAATCTTTTTACTAATCTATTCTACAGATAATTTCTTTAATGACGATTATTACAGTGAGTCTGAAGAGCCTAATTTAATTATAGCCCTATTATTAATTTTTTATGTTTTAGGTACTTTTTTACCCTCTGTAGCAGTTACAGTTAGAAGATTACATGATATAGGAAAAAGTGGTTTTTGGTACTTTATTTCTTTTGTACCCTATATTGGTTCTTTTGTTTTATTAATTCTAACATGTATGGATAGTCAGCCTAGACCAAATCAATGGGGAGAAAATCCTAAAGGAATTGGTAACGATCGATTAATAGATCAAATAGGAAGAGAGTAATCTACTCTATAGGTTTCCATTTCCCATAATAAAATATAGATGTTCTATGACTACTATTAACATCTAATTTTGCACTTTTATTTGGAAATAGTGTAAGCACCATTTTTAAACTTTCAGCCTCTGTTCTAACATCAAATACAAGCTCTTGCTTTTGTTTTTTCTTATTAAATTTTGATGTAGATTTTTTAGGAATTCCTTCAAACTGAATACCTGAATTACTTGAATTATATCCAATAGAAAGTTGTTGCTCACCAAAATAAGGCAAACTTATATACAAAGAATCATTTCTAACTCTTAGATAGTTAGGGTTATTTACTAAGTTTATACTTGCTGTATTGCTACCTGGAGGTAATAAATTTTCAATTCCCCTAACATTTGCAAAAGCAACAGGATTAGCAGAATTAGCTTCAAACATAAAATATCCTTTATCTAATGTACTATTTAAATCTGACAGTTCTTTCTCTGTAGCCAATTTAGTTGAAGAACAGCTATATAAAAGTACAATAACGAAAATGTATAAAATCTGCTTCATATGTCTTAGTTTTACTTAAAAACTCATCAAATTTAGTACCAAACCTAAATATTGAAATTATATTTGTTTATAATTTAAGCAAAATTAATGAGTTTAGAAATTATTTTTGAGGATGAATACATTCTTTGTGTAAATAAACCTAATAATGTATTAGTACATCATGCACATTTATCTAGAAATGTGGCTGATGAAGATTCTTTATTACAATTGATAGAAGCCCAAAAAGCACTTAAAGTTTATCCAATACATAGATTAGACAGAAAAACATCTGGAATTATTTTATTGGCAAAACAAAAAGAATATGTTGCAGATTTTCAGTCATTATTTACCAATAACACCATTCAAAAAACGTATTATGGAGTTGTTCGTGGTTTTTCTCCTGAAACAAAAATAATTGATTCTCCTGTAAAAGGCAGAGATGCAAAAGTACATAAAGATGCACTTACAGAATTAAACACATTAGCAAAAATAACTTTAAACATACCAGTTAAACCCTATGACTCCTCTAGATATAGCTTAGTTGAATTATTACCAAAAACAGGGAGAATGCACCAATTAAGAGTACATATGAATAAAATTAGTCATCCATTAATTGGAGATGCAAAATATGGTGACAAAAATCACGATTTGATGTATGAGAATCAATTTGGGTTTAACAATTTATTCTTACATGCAGGTCAATTAGAATTTACACATCCTTTCACAAATGAAAAATTGGTTTTAAAAGCTACTTTTCCAAAAGACTGGCTATCTTTATTTGAAAAATTTGATTGGAGTAATCCTTTATCATAAAAAAAATCCTGCATTTGCAGGATTTTTATTTATTGTTCTATAGATTTAGCAGTAAAACTGACCAATTCATTATTCTCAAAACTAGGTGAAACTTCTATAGGATTGCAACAAACTTCACAATCTTCTATATAAGTTTGATGATATACACTAGTATCTAACAACATCGAAATTTCTTCCCAACAATAAGGGCATTGAAAAAAATGCTCCACTATTCTTCTATTACTTTTAAAACTAGCTTACCTTTTTTCTTACCAGTAAATAAACGATTATACGTTTCATGAAAGTTTTCTATACCTTCGTAAATATCTTCTTTAGATTTTAATTTACCTTCTTGCATCCAAATACCCATTTGTTGAGCTGCTTCTCCGAATTTTTTAGTGTAATCCATAACCACCATTCCTTGCATTGTAGAACGTGTAACTAATAATGATAAATAATTACTTGGACCATCAATTTTTGATTTTTGATTGTATTGAGAAATTGCACCACAAATAACCACTCTAGCATGCATTCTTAACTTACTTAAAGCAGCGTCTAAAATTTTACCTCCAACATTATCAAAGTACACATCAACACCCTTAGGACATTTCTTTTTTAAAGCTGTGTAAATGTTCTCAGATTTGTAATCTATAGCATCATCAAACCCTAATTCGTTAATGATGTAATCACATTTTTCTTGACCACCAGCAATACCAATAACAGTACATCCTTTTATTTTAGCTATTTGCCCAACAACACTACCAACAGCACCTGCTGCTCCTGAAACCAAGACAATATCACCTTCTTTAATTTTACCTACTTCAGTAATTCCGAAATAAGCAGTCATACCTGGCATACCCAAAATACCAATATATTTTGGCATTGGCGCTAAACGAGTATCTACTTTATACCAGCCATCTCCATTTGTAATGGCATATTGCTGAACACCACCCCAACTTGTCACTACATCTCCAATTTCGAATTTTGGGTTTCCATTATTTTTAATCACTTTACCTATAGAACCAGCTCTCATAACATCATCTATAGCAACAGGTGGAATATATGATTTGGTATCATTCATCCAACCACGCATTGCAGGATCTAATGAAATGTAATGATGTTCTACCAAAATTTCACCTTCTTCTAATTCTGGAACAGGATTCGTTTCTAATTGCCAAGTATCTGCATCTGGCACTCCAACAGGCCTCTTTTTAAATATAATTTGTTTATTGTGCATAGTTATTTTTTAAAAAACTAAAGATATTGATTTTATGGGAAAATAATTAAAAACAACAGAGGGAAAATTAACCCTAGTAATGCTAATTTCCATCCTCTTTTGCTAAATCCGTTTTTACCAGCAGGAATTAAAATTCCAGTAATTGCAATTAATAACATTGCTGCTCCAAAAATATCAGAATACCAAATCCAGAATTTATTTGTTGTTTTATGTAAATACATTGTATGTCCAATAATAGGTACTTTTCTTTTAAATTCAAGTTCTCCAGAAGTATCAGACAATTTCATATCTAATATACCATTATCTTTAAAATATACTCTTAATGAGCCATTTCTAATACGATGACTATCATAAGTTACATCAAAATGTTTAGTAGCTTCAATTAAAAAACTCTTCGTAATTTCTGCTTCATTGTTAGGCAGTTCTAAGTTCACTTTCTTACTTTCAAAAGTATAATTCATTGGATACCAATCTTGCCTATGGTTTAAAATAATTCCTGAAAAGGAAAAAGCAATAATTAAACCTACATAAAAGTAGGCAAAATCTCTGTGTAAATTTCTATTTGTAATCTTCATTATTATTCATAATTAAATCACAAATATATTTAGAATTAATCTAAATAAAAATTAAAAATTCACTAAATCAAGAATATTTTTTTCTAAATATTGTTTACCTAAATATTGCTTTTCTAAATCTGATTGAAAAGGAATTGGTGTTTCTAAACTAGCCAATCTTTTAACAGGAGCATCTAAAAATTGAAAGCAATTTTCTGTTATTAAAGCAGATAAATCACTTGCTAATCCTCCAAATAAAGAATCTTCTTGAACAATTAATACTTTACTTGTTTTTTTTACAGAGTTGTAAATGGTTTCTGTATCTAATGGTTGTAGTGTTCTTAAATCAATAACATCAGCAGCTATATGAGTTAGATGTTCCAAAGCTTCTAAAATCCAATGAACTGTAGCTCCATAACCAATAATAGTTATTTCATTTCCTTTTTTAAGAAGATTAGCTTTACCTATTTCACAAGTAAATTCACCTTCTGAAACATCTTGATAAACAGACCTATATAGTGCTTTATGTTCAAAAAATAAAATAGGGTTAGGATCATTAATCGATTCAATTAATAAGCCTTTTGCATCTTGAGGAAAAGCAGGATAAACCACTTTTAGCCCAGGCGTTTTAGTAAACCATGCTTCATTTGTCTGACTATGAAAAGGGCCTGCTCCAACTCCTGCACCACAAGGCATTCTAACAACAACATCTGCATTTTGTGACCATCTATAATGAGATTTTGCCAACAAATTAACAATTGGGTTAAAACCAGAGGAAACAAAATCTGCAAATTGCATTTCTACAACTGCTTTCATGCCATTTAAAGATAAACCATAAGCAGCAGACACAATGGCTGATTCACAAATAGGTGTATTTCTAACACGCTCTTTACCAAATTTTTCTATAAAACCATCTGTTATCTTAAATACACCCCCATATTCAGCAACATCTTGCCCCATAATAACTAAATCATTATGCTTATGCATAGACAATTCTAATGCCTCAGAAATAGCATCTACAAAACGTATGTTCTTTTTTGTTGATGACGCATCAATTTCCTGATAATCATAAGCTTTATAAACATCGGTTAATTCAGTTTCTAAATCTGGTATTATTTTTTCTTCGTCAAAAGCTATTTGAAGATGCTTATTGATTTCTTCAGTGATTTCTTCTTTATATTCAGTTTCAATTGATGAATTTAGTATGTTTTCTGACTTTAGATAAGCCACAAAATTGTCTATTGGATCTTTTAAAGCCCAATCATTCATTAAATCTTCAGGCACATATTTTGTTCCACTAGCTTCTTCATGACCACGCATTCTAAAGGTTTTAAACTCTAATAAAACTGGTCTAGGATTTTTGCGTATACTTTTTGCTAATTCATCTACTTTAGAATAAACTTCTAATATATTATTACCATCAATTACATAACTTTCCATTCCATAACCAATACCTCTATCAGCTAAATCTTTACAATTAAATTGCTCTGATGTTGGTGTAGATAATCCATATCCATTATTTTCAATACAAAACAGTACAGGTAAACTCCAAACAGAAGCTACATTTAAAGCTTCATGAAAATCTCCTTCACTAGTACCTCCTTCACCTGTAAATACAGCGCAAACCTTATTATTTTGCTTCAATCTATTAGCTAAAGCAATACCATCTGCTATGCCTAATTGTGGTCCTAAATGAGAAATCATACCCACTAAATGATATTCTTGCGTTCCAAAATGAAAACTACGATCTCTACCTTTTGTAAAACCATTCATTTTTCCTTGCCATTGAGAAAATAAACGATACAAAGGAATTTCTCTTGTGGTAAATACGCCTAAATTTCTATGCATGGGTAAAATGTATTCATCATTTTCTAGAGCCATTGTAACACCCACTGAAATTGCCTCTTGCCCAATACCTGAAAACCACTTAGATATTTTACCCTGTCTTAATAAGACCAACATCTTCTCCTCAATTAAACGAGGCTTTAACATGTTTTTATATAAATGTAATAATGTTGCTTTATCTATAGAATACTTTGAGGTATATTCAATATTTGTAGACATAAATTATAAATTTCTCAATTTAAAACAAACATAAAGAAATTTATTGCATAAAAAAATCCTTATCTTTTATTGATAAGGATTTTTATTAAAATATTTTAATAAATACTATAATTCAGCAAATATAGCATGCATCATTCTCTTTTTATCATTGATACTTTCTTCTAAAGCAATCATTGTTTCTGTTCTGTTAACTCCTGGTATATCATCTATTTTATAGATAATATCTTTAGCGTCGTTAGTTCCTTTAGCTCTTACTTTACAGAAAATATTGTATTTACCTGCAGTTACATAAGCTACAGTAACATTAGGAATTTTTCTTAAATTCTCAATAACACTTTGTGTCATAGATGTCTTCTCCAAAAATACACCTACATGAGCAATAAAAGAATATCCCATTTTTTCATAATTCAACGTTAATGTTGAACCTTGAATAATACCTTCATCTTCCATTTTCTTAACACGAACATGAATTGTTCCTGCAGAAACCAATAATTGTTTTGCAATATCTGTAAAAGGCGTTCTAGCATTTTCGATTAAGATATCTAAAATTTGGTGGTCTATTTCGTCTAATATAAATTTCTTCATTTTGTATATTATTCAATTTATATTGCAAATTTATGAATTAAATTTAATACAAACCAAGTTAAAATGAGAAAAATCTAATTTTTTAGCCTATCGAAAACGATTTCGTGATGTCCAATTTTACCATTTAAGATTTCTTCTTCTACTTTTTCTAATTTTGAAACAAGTTTATCTTCGATAATTAGGTCTTTATATTGAAAAGCTTCATCATTATCTGAGTTTGGATATCTATGAATTATATCGTAGAAAATTTTATCATTATTTGGGATGTTAAAATAACCCTCTTCATTAGAAAAATCATTTTCTGTAGTAATGTGATATAAACCTTGTAAAATACTATAAAATGTATACTCTCTAGAAACCTCTCTATTATAATCATTGGGATAATGACCAGATTCTATTAAAATGGTATTGTAACCCAATTTCTGAAAATTATCTCCTGTTGCTGTTGGATAAAATTCATCTGAATACCTACCTATATGATTAGGAATCATGGTTTGTAATGAAGAATTCATGGCTACAATTACATTCATAGTTTCTTTTCTACCTTTTGTGATAGCTCTTGAAACTTCTTCAGAAGGAGCTAAGAAAGAAATTGTTGCTGGGTTTTTAGTACCCTCTACTCCAAATATGGTTCTTTGATCGTGTAAATTAAAACAGAATTGAGGTTTAAAATCATCTAAAACAGTTCTTAAAATCTTACTTTCTTTTGCTTTTCTATCAACTGCATCTCTATTTAAATCTATACTATTTGCATTAACTCTTGTGTAAGCTTTTGCTCCATCTGGATTTAACATTGGGATAAAAATTAAAGTACATTCATCTAAAATCGAATTTACTTTATCATTAACATTATTAGAAAAACAATTAAATAAGTCAAAAAGTGCTTTTGTACCTGTACTTTCATTTCCATGCATTTGAGACCACAGCAAAATTTTCTTTTTACCTGAACCTATTTTAAACTGATAAATTGGATTGTTATTTTCTGATTCACCAATTTTGGAAATCTCAAATTTTTCTTGATGTTTTTCAAATAATTTCTGGATATCTGCAAACACAATCCATTTGCCAAAAAGATTATTTTCTTTTTGACTATTGTAAATACTTTTTATTGTCTCTGACTTTAAAATTCCCAAAATTCAGTTTGATTTTAATAAAACAAATTTACAGTATTGATTTTCTACTTGCAATGAAATTGTTACAAATGTAAAACTAGAGGATTTTACATTTGTAAATAGATGAAATAATTCTAAAGTTTATTTATGTAAACAATGAATTTTTGCTATTTACAAAAGTCACATTATAAATTACGAAAAATTAAAATAAAATAATAAAACTAAATTAAATTACTAATATTCATATAATTATATGTTTTACTTAAACCTTTTGATTAATTATAAAAACTATTATTAAAACTCTTTTCAAAAAAAAATAAGGTAGTTTAAAAAAGAAGATTTACTTTTGTGATATAGTTATAATTTACAATGATAAACAGCTTAGAATTTACTTCAAGAATAAAAAAAGTAATGGATTTTCATGGTTTTTCTGCATCTTCATTTGCAGATAAAATCGGTGTTCAACGCTCAAGTATTTCTCACATATTATCTGGTAGAAATAAGCCAAGTTTAGATTTTATTTTAAAAGTAACTAGCGTTTTTAAAGATGTAGATATACATTGGTTATTAAATGGAAAAGGTACTTTTCCTAAAAACATAGTTAATCAATCTACTACTTCTACTCCAACTGAGTTAATCGAATCTGATTCAAATATTACAAAGCAAATTCAAAGAATTGTTGTCTTTTATAACGACGGAACATTTGATGAGTTTAAGAAATAAAAAAACCAGCTTAAAGCTGGTTTTTTTATTTTTATCTAAAATCTATTTTTCGCATTCTTAAACTTGCAGGAGTCACTTCTAAATACTCATCATCTCTAATATACTCCATACATTCTTCTAAAGAAAAATCAATTTTTGGAGCAATCTTAACACCATCATCAGAACCAGAAGCACGAACGTTTGTTAATTTTTTACCTTTTATTAAGTTTACAGCCATATCTGTATCCTTACTATTTTCACCAACAACTTGTCCCTTGTAGATTTCTTGATTAGGATCTATAAAGAAACGTCCTCTATCTTGTAATCTATCTATAGCATAAGCAGTAGCTTTACCTGTTTCTGAAGAAACAATAGCTCCTTTAGCATCTTCTGAAAAATCTCCTTTGTAAGGTCCATATTCAGAAAAACGATGATTTATGATTGCTTGACCTGCAGTTGCTGTTAATATTTTATTACGTAAACCAATTAATCCTCTAGAAGGAATTGTAAATTCTAAGTGTTGTAAATCACCTTTTGGTTCCATTACTAATAAATCACCTTTACGTAAAGAAACTAAATTAATTGCTTTAGATGCCACATCTTCTGGTACATCTATAGATAAAGTTTCATAAGGTTCAGATTTTACACCATCTATTTCTTTAACAATTACTTGTGGTCTACCCACTTGTAATTCATAACCCTCTCTACGCATGGTTTCGATTAATACAGACAAGTGTAACACTCCACGTCCAAAAACGTTGAATTTATCTTCTGTATCTGTTTCATCAACACGTAAAGCTAAGTTCTTTTCCATTTCTTTGAAAAGTCTATCACGTAAATGACGAGATGTAACAAATTTACCTTCTTTACCAAAGAAAGGTGAGTTGTTAATTGTAAATAACATACTCATTGTTGGTTGATCTACCTCGATTCTAGGTAAGGCATCTGGGTTTTCTAGATCTGCAATAGTATCACCAATTTCAAAATCTTCTATACCTGTAATTGCACAAATATCTCCAGAACGAACTTTAGATACTTTTGCTTTACCCATTCCTTCAAAAACATGAAGTTCTTTGATTCTAACTTTTTTGGTAGAACCATCTGCTTTACACAACATGTAATCTTTGTTTTCTTCTAAGTCTCCTCTATATACTCTACCAATTGCGATTCTACCTGTAAATGCAGAAAAGTCTAAAGATGTAATTTGCATCTGTGGAGTTCCTTCTCTATAAGGTGCTTCTGGAATAGATTCTATTACAGCATCTAATAAAGAGATAATGTTATCTGTTGGTTCTTGCCAATCTGTACTCATCCATCCATTTTTAGCAGAACCATAAATAGTAGTAAAATCTAATTGATCTTCTGTAGCATCTAAAGCAAACATTAAATCAAAAACCTTTTCATGAACTAAATCTGGTGTACAGTTTTCTTTATCTACTTTATTAACTACAACTATTGGAGTTAAACCTAACTCAATTGCTTTACCTAATACAAAACGAGTTTGTGGCATTGGACCTTCGAAAGCATCTACCAATAATAATACTCCATCAGCCATTTTTAATACACGCTCTACTTCTCCTCCAAAATCTGCGTGACCAGGTGTATCAATTACATTGATTTTAACATCTTTATAATTTACAGATACGTTTTTAGAAAGAATAGTAATTCCTCTTTCACGTTCTAAATCATTATTATCTAATAATAAATCTGTACGTTCTTTTCTATCATCTAAAATTTTTGCTTGATCTATAATTTTATCAACCAAAGTAGTTTTACCATGATCTACGTGTGCTATAATAGCTATGTTTCTAATGGATTGCATAATGCCTTCTTAAATTTCGTGCAAAAGTAGTTTATTATACACGAAATAAAGAGATTAAATTAAAGTTTTTTAAGTCGCTTTATTTTGCAGAAGGATTTTCATCATCTCTAAATGCAGATGGTAATATATCTGGAATTAATTTTATTAGTAATGGTAACAATAACGCACCTCCAGGTAATAAGAAAACAGCAAGTGCAGGTATAGATTTGCAGATATCTATTAATTGTATTTTTATCTTTTCTTTTTCTTCTGGTGTTAATTTTGCATGAGTAGACTTTCGAATTAAATGCATTGCCTCTTTACTTTGAGATAGTTCTTGATATAATCTCAACTTATTTCTATGCAATAATTCTTTTATTTCTTCTACGGTTTGCATTATAGCTTTCTACGCTTACGCTCTGTTTTGAGTAGATTTAATTCTCTACTTGTTTGTCCTGCAACAGAGGTGTTTTCTTCTGCTCTTCTAATTAAATAAGGCATTACATCTCTTACAGGTCCAAAAGGCAAATATTTTGCAACATTATATCCTTCGTTTGCTAAATTATAACTAATATGATCGCTCATACCAAATAATTGACCAAACCAAAGGCGTTTGTCATCATTTTTAATACCATATTGTTTTGCTAATTCCATTAACAAATAAGAGCTTTCTTCATTATGAGTACCTGCAAATAAAGCCATGTTTTTATGCTCCATCATATACCTGATAGCATTATCATAATTTTCGTCTGTAGCTAATTTATTCTCACAAATTGGAGAAGGGTAACCTTTTACTTTTGCTCTCTCTCGCTCTTTTTCCATGTAAGCACCTCTAACTACTTTCATACCAATATGAAAACCTTCTTGATGTGCTTTTTGATGCAACTGTTTTAAATACTCCATTCTATCATGTCTGTACATTTGAAGCGTATTAAAAACTATAGCTTTTTCTTTGTTGTAAGTTGCCATTAATTCTTCTATTAAATCATCAGCAGCCTTTTGCATCCAACTTTCTTCTGCATCAATTAAAAGAGGTACATCTTTTTCTAAAGCAGATTTACATACTTTATGAAAACGAGCTTCTACTCTACTCCATTCTTGTTTTTCTGATTCAGATAACTTTTTTCCTTCAGAAATTTTCTGATATAAGGCAAATCGTCCAAATCCTGTTGGTTTAAATACAGCATAAGGAATTGATTTTTTCTCTTCACAAAAGTTTAAAATTTTTAAAATCTTCTCTAATGCACCATCAAAACTTGCTTCTTCATCTTTACCTTCTACAGAATAATCTAAAACACTATGTACATTACCATTATTATACATATTATCTATAATTGGCAAACAATCTTCTTCTGTTACACCACCACAAAAGTGATCGAATACAGTAGAACGAATTAAACCTTCTATAGGTAAATGAGCTTTTAAAGCAAAGTTGGTAACAGCACTACCAATTCTAACCATTGGTTCGTTTTGAATCATTCGAAACAAAAAATAAGCGCGTTCTAATTGTGAGTCAGATTTTAAAGCAAATGCTACTTCTGTATTATCAAATAGTTTCATGTATAGAAAATTACTACAACAAAGATAGTTTTTGAACGTAAATAATTCAATTATTTCTGTTTAATTTGTAGTCTAAATATTTTTTTTGATGAAAACCATACAAGCAGTTTCTTATCCAGTTCATTTTCAAGAAGAAAGTTATGCTGCTCTTACCAATTTAATAGCTAAAAATGATTATTCTACCATTTTTGTTTTGGTCGATGAAAATACATTTGAAGCTTGTTATCCAAGATTTTTAGATAAATTAAATACAAACAGAGAATTAAAATTAATAGAAATTGCATCTGGTGAAATAAATAAAAACCTAAATACTTGTATTAAAGTCTGGGATAAAATTACAGATTTAGGAGGAGATAGAAAAAGTTTACTTATCACTTTAGGAGGAGGAGTAATTACAGATTTAGGTGGTTTTGTTGCCTCTTGTTTTAAAAGAGGTATAGATTTTGTAAACATACCAACTACACTTCTTTCTATGGTTGATGCATCTGTAGGAGGAAAAACTGGGATTGATTTAGGAGTATTAAAAAATCAAATTGGATTATTTGCTAATCCACAAATGGTTATTGTTGATGATGTTTATTTAAATACACTGGATGAACGTGAAATACAATCTGGAACTGCAGAAATTATTAAATATGGTTTAACTTACGATTACAGCCTTTTTGAACAAATAAAGAAAGATAAATACAATAATATCAACAAATTAATATTTAGATCTGTTGAAATTAAAAATGAAGTTGTTTTAGAAGATCCAAGAGAAAAATATTTACGAAAAATTTTAAATTTCGGACATACTTTAGGGCATGCTATTGAATCTTTTTACTTAGATTCTGAAGACAAAAAAAGCTTAACTCATGGTGAAGCTATTGCAATAGGCATGATTTGCGAAAGTTTTATGTCTTCAATTCTTTTAAATCTATCTATAGAAAAAGTAGCTGAAATAAAAGAAACCATTTTATCTATATATAATAAAATTGAAATACAAAAAGAAGATTTTAGTGCTATTTTAGCATACCTTAAACATGATAAGAAAAACGTTAATGGTCAAATTAACTTTGTTCTACTAAATGATTTTGAAGACTACAAAATAGATTGTAAAGTGCCAGAAGAAATAATTATACAGAGTTTGGAGTACTATAATTCATAAAAAAATCCTATCAAAATTTTGATAGGATTTTTTTATAATAGTTTGTTAAGTTTTAAATTTTAGTAACTTTTACAGCATTCATTCCTCTCATTCCTTGTTCTAACTCAAAAGAAACTTTATCGTTTTCTACAATAGTATCTATTAAACCACTTACATGTGTAAAATATTTTTCTCCATTTTCTGAATCTATAATAAACCCAAAACCTTTAGATGAATCAAAAAAGTTTACTTTTCCTTTTCTTACAGGATCTTCTTCTGGTAAATCTTCTTTTTTAGTAGTAGAAATTTGAATGTCTTCTATTTCATATTCTACTTTTAAAGTTGGATCTGGTGGAGTATCTACCAAATTTCCATTATGATCTACATAAGCAAACTGTATTCCAGAAGCACCATTAGCTTCTTTGTCTGCTTTTCTTGCCTCCATTTTTTTACGTTTATCTTCTCTCTTTTTTAAACGTTTTTTTTCTTTTTCACTTTTACTAAATGTCTGTTGCGATTTTGCCATTAAATATTATATAGGATTTTAAATTAATAAATTAAGCTGTAAACAGCAAACAAAAAGGGTAACAAGGATATGCTTACTTAAATGGAAGTGCTTTAACTCAATGCTACAAAGATAATAATAAATATATAAATTGTTTAGTAGAATGCTATATGTTAAAAAAAATATAAATTAATAGTGTTTGTCATTTAAAATAATAGTATTACTATTATATTTGCAAACAAACAATTTTATATGAAGAATTTATTATCTGTTTTAAAGATTACTGTTCCTGATAAAATTTATATTAAAGATCCTGAAACTTCAGATTTAGGAAAGAGAATTATAGAGAATAGTATTATTCTTATCAATGAAATAGGTTTTGAAAGTTTTACTTTTAAAAAATTAGGAAAAAAAATTGGTTCTAACGAAAGCTCTATTTACAGATATTTCGAAAGTAAACATAAGCTTTTATTGTATTTATCTTCTTGGTATTGGGCATGGCTAGAATACCAATTAGTACTTGAAACTTTTAGTATTTCTGATAAGAAAGAGAAATTAGAAAAAGCAATAACCATAACTACAAGAACCGTAGAAGAAGATTCTAATTTTTCTCATATAAATGAAACATTATTATACAGAATTATTGTGAATGAAAGCTCTAAATCTTTTTTAACAAAAGAAGTAGATAAAGATAATAAAGAAGGTTATTTTGAAATTTACAAAAGATTAATCACTAGGCTTGAAGCCATGATTATTGATGTGAATCCTTCTTATGAATTCCCATTAAGTTTAGCAAGCACAATTGTAGAAGGAGGTCTTCATCAACATTTTTTAAATGAACACTTTCCAACAATAACAAATTGTAAAAACGGACAAACACCCACAAACTTTTATCAACAACTAGTTAAAACTACATTAAGTTAATACTATGGAAAATATTAAACTAACTCCTTGGCAACGTTTTGTTAGGCTGTTAAAATTGGAGAAAAAAGATATATTTCAAATATTTTATTATGCCATATTTGGAGGTTTTGTATCACTAACCTTACCTCTTGGTATTCAAGCTATTATAAACTTAATACAAGGAGCTCAAGTTTCTACCTCTTGGATTGTACTGGTTGTTTTAGTAACTCTAGGTGTTGTATTTTCTGGTGCTCTACAATTAATGCAATTAAGAATAATAGAGACCATTCAGCAAAGAATTTTTACGAGATCTTCTTTTGAGTTAAGTTATCGTTTTCCAAAAATTAAAATGAATGAATTACGTAATTATTATCCACCAGAACTAGCTAATCGTTTTTTTGATACACTAACTATACAGAAAGGATTGTCTAAAATATTAATTGATGTGCCTACAGCAGTTTTACAAATTTTATTTGCATTAATTTTATTATCATTTTACCATCCATTCTTTATCATATTTGGTCTTTTGTTACTAGTATTAATTATTATCGTATTTAAATTTACTGCTCAAAAAGGTTTAGAAACAAGTTTACAAGAATCTAAAATAAAATATAAAGTAGCACACTGGATACAAGAAGTAGCAAGAGCTGTAGTAAGTTTTAAATTATCTGGTAACACTAATTTAGCTTTATCTAAAAATGATGCTTTAGTAACAAAATACTTAGAAGCGAGAGAAAATCACTTTAAAATTTTAATATTACAATTTTCTCAAATGATTGGTTTTAAGGTTGTTGTAACTGCCAGTTTATTACTTATTGGTGGTGCTTTAGTATTAAGCCAAGAAATGAATATTGGGCAGTTTGTTGCTGCAGAAATCATTATTTTATTGGTAATACAATCTGTAGAAAAATTAATTGTTGGTTTAGAATCTTTTTATGATGTGCTAACATCTATTGAAAAAATTGGTCAAGTTGTAGATAAAGAATTAGAATCTCAAGAAGGAGAAAAACCATTATTTAAAGACGGTTTAAACTTAGAACTAGATGATGTTTTTTATGAAGTAGGAAACAGAAAAAAACCAATTCTTAAAAACATCTCATTAAATATTAGTCCTAAAAGTAGAATTTTAGTAATGGGTGAAAGTGGTGCAGGTAAATCTACATTATTACGTTTATTAGCAGGTGTTATTGAGCCAACATCAGGTAATATTTATGTAAATAATTTATCTTTAAGTAGCTTAAATTTAAATCATTTTAGATCTCAATTAGGATTATCATTATCAGATGAAACTCCTTTTGAAGGTACTATAAGAGAAAATTTAATTTTTGGAAACGAAAGAATAAAAGATGCTACCATTTTTGAAATTATGGAAGTAGTAGGTTTAACTCAATTCTTAAAAGAACAACCAAATGGATTAGACACAGAGATAAATCCAGAAGGAAAACAAATGTCTTATACATTAGCTAAAAAAATAATTTTAGCAAGAGCTATCATTAAGCAACCTAAGATTATGATTTTAGAAGACCCATTAGATCAGTTTAATCTAGAAGAGACCAAACAAATTATATCTTATTTAACTGATACAAAAAGACCATGGGCATTAATTGTGGTGAGTAGTAAAAAAAGTTGGAGAACAAAATGTTCTACAACAATAACCTTAGATAAAGGAGAAATTAAAAACGTTAACCAATAGCTATGTTAAATATATCTCAGAATCAGATTCATAAAAAAGTAGATATTACAAAGTTTACTTCTGGAGAAAAAATATTTACTAAAGAGTATTATAAAGCCTTAAATAAATTTTTATTAGGTTTTGCTATTATTCTATTAATTATCTTGTTTTTACCTTGGACTCAAAATATAACAGGTAGAGGTTTGGTAACTACCTTAACACCAGATCAAAGACCACAAACAATACAATCTCAAATTCCTGGTAGAATTGAACAATGGTTTGTAAGAGAAGGAGATTTTGTAGAAAAAGGAGATACTATACTTAGAATTTCTGAAGTTAAAAGTGACTATTTTGATGATCGATTAATAGAAAGAACAAATCAGCAAATAAATTCTAAAGTAGCTGCTGTTAATTCTTATAAAGGTAAAGTAGATGCTTTAGAAAGACAAATCAAAGCTCTAAATGAAGAGCTAGATTTAAAACTAGAAATGGCTAGAAACAAGCTTTTACAATCTAAACTAAAAGTACAAAGTGATAGTATTGAGTTTGAAGCAGCTAAAACTAACATTAATATTGCTCAAAGACAGTTTGATCGTACTCAAACTTTAGAAAAAGAAGGTTTAAAAGCAGTTAAAGATGTTGAAGAGAAAAGGCTTAAATTACAAGAAACACAAGCTAAATTAATTCAAAAAGAAAATAAATTACTAGCAGCAAGAAATGAAGTTCTAAACGCAAAAGTAGAAATTGGAAGAATTAAGGCTCAATATGTAGATAAGATTTCTAAAGCACAAAGTGATCAATTTACTGCTCAATCTAAACAATTTGATACAGAAGTACAAGTATCAAAATTAGAAAACAGCAATAGTAATTACAGAGTTAGAAGTAATTTATTATACATAAAAGCTCCACAAAATGGATTTATAAACAGAGCTATTAAAGGTGGTATTGGAGAAACTTTTAAAGAAGGAGAAGAATTAGTGGGCATTATGCCTTCTAATATAGATTTAGCTGTAGAAACTTATGTAAGACCTATAGATTTACCATTAATTCACGTAGGTGAAAAAGTACGTGTACAATTTGATGGTTGGCCAGCAATTGTATTTAGTGGTTGGCCTAATGTTTCATATGGTACTTATGGTGCTAAAGTTGTTGCTATAGAAAGATTTATTAGTGAAAACGGAAAATATAGAATTTTATTAGCTCCAGATGAAACAGACCATGAATGGCCTAAAGATATTAGAGCTGGTTCTGGTGCTAAAACAATTGCATTACTAGAAGATGTGCCAATTTGGTTTGAATTATGGAGACAGTTAAATAGCTTCCCTCCTAATTATTATCAACCAGATGGAGATGCAAAAGGTAAATCTTCTGCAAAAAAGAAAAAATAAAATAGTAGTTCATTTTTAAGATTCTTAAATCGATGAAAAAATACTTATTAATATTATTCTTACTGATACTTAATCAACTTTCTGCTCAAGAAAAAGTTGATTCTGTAATGACCTTGTCTGAATATTTAGGGTATGTAAAAGCTTATCATCCTATTGTAAAACAAGCTAATTTAGTAATTAACGAAAGTGAAGCTAAATTATTAAAAGCAAGGGGTGCCTTTGATCCAAAAATTGAAGTTGACTTTGACAAAAAACAATTTAAGGAAAAAGAATACTACAATAAACTAAATGGTACATTTAAAATACCTACCTATTATGGATTAGAGTTTAAAGCTAACTTTGAAAATAATGAAGGTTTATTTTTAAACCCAGAAGCTAATGTACCAACAGATGGATTATATGCAGCTGGTGTATCTGCTTCTTTATTAAATGGTTTATTAACTAACAAAAGAATGGCTTCATTAAAAAGAGCTAAATTCTTTGTTAATCAAGCAAAAGAAGATCAGCAAATATTAGTCAATAATATTTTATATGATGCATCATTATCTTACTTTAAATGGTTGATGTACTATAAAGAAAAAGAAGTTTATCAGAACTTTTTACAAAATGCTGAGTTTCGATTTAAAAGTACTAAAAGAGCTTTTATGGAAGGTGATAAACCAGCCATAGATACTTTAGAAGCTGGTATTAATCTAAATAACAGAAAATTAAATTTAGAAAAAGCACGTATAAAATTAGTAAAAGCATCACTAGAATTATCTAATTTTTTATGGCTGAATGATAATACTCCTGTTGAGTTACAAGATAACATTATACCAGATATAGCAACATTAAATAATGTAGACACTACTTTTAATATTGCTTTATTTAATAATGCAGATTTTGATATCGAAAATCATCCTAAAATAAAATCTTTAGAATTTAAAATTAAAAGTCTTAATATAGATAGAAAGTTAAAAATGAATAACTTACTACCTAAACTAGATGTGCAATATAATTTTTTAACTCAGACACCAAGACAAGGCAATTCTTTTAATGTAGATAACTTTAAAGCAGGTATCAATTTTAAATTACCACTATTTTTAAGAAAAGAACGAGGTGATTTAAAACTTGCTAAAATTAAATTACAAGATGCTAAGTTTGAGAATGAAGCAACTAAAGTTACTATTAAAAATAAGGTAAATGCAACTCAGCAAGAAATTGCTTCTTTTCAAATACAAAACAATTACATTACAAGTATTGTTGATGATTATGGTGTGCTTTTAAAAGCAGAAGAGCGTAAGTTTTTTCTTGGAGAAAGTTCTTTATTTCTTGTAAATTATAGAGAAGCTAAACTTATTGAAACCAAAATTAAAGCAATTGAATTAGAAAATAAATTCTTTACTTCTAAAGCAGATTTATTTAAAGCTGCAGTATTTACGATAGCCAATTAAAAAGTAGCATTGATAGTTTAGAAAAAAATAATATAATTACAATTAACAGTTTAATCATCTTCATCTAGTGTAAAAAAATCATTTACTGGTATATTAAATATTGCTGATAACTTTAAAGCTAATACTGTTGATGGTACATATCTATTTTTCTCTATAGAATTTATTGTTTGTCTAGACACTCCTATCTTTTTTGCCAAATCATCTTGTGTCAAATCTAAAATTGCACGTTGTACTTTTAGTGTATTTTTCATGATACTTTAGCTATTAAAACGTTTCATCTGAGTAAAAAACATAATTTGAACTACTAACATAAAAAAGAGTACTTGAAAATAACTAAAATCATAAAACTCTTTAGGTTCTTCATTTAATAAAACATCTACGAAATAATTAATTAAAGGCTGAATTAATGAATAAACAACAGACAAAATAAATGCTAACCTATAAGATTGTGCTCTAAGACTATCTATATATTCATCTTCTATTTTATCTTTAGATATTGAGATAATTAAAAAACCAATCAATAAAAAATTAGATAAAATAGGTTTTACCCATTCTGGTTCGTCCACAAATTTCTTTGCAATCATAAGTGCAAAAGCTACAACAGCAATTACTACTCCTACTTTCTTGTATTTATAAGCGAGTTGAAATTTATTCATTTTTTCAATTCTACTTCTTTCTTTATCACAAATCGATTGTTTTGACATCTTATTTATTTTACAATTAGACAAACATATTTTATATAATGACAAATATACTTTACATTTTTAAATTGAACAAATATTTTTACTACATTTATAAAATCAATTAAAAAACTTTATAATTATGGCTACTACAACAAAACCAAGTACTTCTTTTTGGGTAATTAGTGTACTTGCAATCATTTGGAATTTAATAGGTGTTATTGTCTATTTAGGTCAAGCTTACATGACAGATGATATGAAAGCAATGATGACAGAAGAACAATTAGCTATCATCGAAAATTCACCAATTTGGGCTACAGCAGCATTTGCTATTGCAGTATGGTTTGGACTTTTAGGTTCTATCCTGTTAACTCTAAGAAAAAAATTGTCAAAATCTGTTTTGTATATTTCTTTATTAGGAGTTATAGTTCAATTAATTTACAATTTTTTTATGTCAAATGCTATAGAAGTTTACGGAACACAAGGCATTATACAACCTTTAATAACTTTAGCAATAAGTTTATTTTTAGTTTCATATGCGAAACAAGCTGACAAAAAAGACTTACTCTCTTAACTTAATTTAAATCTTAAAAAAAGCTGCTTTAAATAGCAGCTTTTTTTTACAACTATAAAATTAAAATAATTAATCTCTCTAACTCAATAAACTATGCAACTAAAATTTAAAAAGTATTCTTTAGTAAATCTTGGTTTTATTCCAATACTGTGTTTAGTCTTATTTTCGATAAATTCTTTTGCACAAAAAAAAGATTCTTTATCAGGACAAGAAAAATTCAAAGACTTGCCACTAGAAAGTGGTAGAATGATAAAGTTTAATACTACTGAAGGTACTTGGCTTTCTTTAGATATAAATCCAAATGACAAAACAATCATCTTTAGTATGTTAGGTGATTTGTATACCATTCCATTTAATGGTGGCAAAGCAACAAGAATTACAGATGGTTTAGCATTAGATACAAAACCTGCATATAGTCCTGATGGGAAAAGCATTGCATTTGCTTCAGATAGAAGTGGTAATGACAATATTTGGATTATGAATCTAGAAACCAAAGAAACAAGACAGGTTACTAAAGACAGAAGAGGTTCTGTAGAATCTATAGCATGGTCTCCTGATGGAGAATATCTAGTGGCTGCTAAAGGAAAAAGAAATTTAAAATTACATTTATATCATAAAGATGCTGGCAGTGGAACTCAATTAATAAAAACTCCTGCAAGCTTAAAAACTGTAGAGCCAGTATTTAGTCCTAATAATAAATACATTTATTATTCAACTAGAAATGGAGGTTGGAATTACAATGCACAATTACCTCAATATCAAATTTCAAGATACGATTTAGAAACAGGAGAATCAACAAGAGTTACTTCAAGATATGGTTCTGCATTTACTCCTACTCTTTCAAGCGATGGAAAATACATGGTTTATGGCTCTAGATATGAAGAAAAAACAGGTTTAGTTTTAAGAGATTTGCAATCTGGTGACGAAAAATGGTTAGCATATCCTGTTCAAAGAGATGAACAAGAATCTGTTGCGTCTTTAGGAGTATTACCAGCAATGGCATTTACTCCAGATAATCAAGAAATATTAGCTTCTTATGGAGGTAAAATATATAGAATTCCTATTTCTGGTGAATCTGCTATAGAAATTCCTTTTGAGGTAAACGTAGAATTAGCTATTGGACCTAAATTAGATTTTAAATATCCTATATCTGATGACCCAAATATGTTTGCAAATCAGATTAGAAATGCTAAACCTTCTCCAGATGGAAAACAAATTGTATTTAATGCATTAAATAAACTTTATGTAATGAAACTTCCAGATGGTAAACCAAAAAGGTTAACTAAAATGGATATCGTAGAAACACAACCAAATTGGTCACCAGATGGAAAAGAAATTGTGTATACTACTTGGTCAGATGAAGATGGAGGGCATTTGTATAAAGTAAGCTCAAAAGGAGGAAAACCTATTAAATTAACAAATGCTTCTGCTATTTATAATACTCCTGTTTGGGATGAAAAAACCAATAGAATTGTTTTTACAAAAGGTAGTGCTCAAAGTTTTAAAAACGCCTATTTAAGAGCTGCTTTTTCTGGACAAGAAGATTTAGCTTGGATTTCTTCTGAAGGTGGTGATATAAACTTTATTACAAAAACTAATGGAAAAAGAAATCCTCATTTTGTTAAAAATGATAATAGAATATATTTAAGTAATGGCTCTGGATTAAGCTCAATTCGTTGGGATGGAACAGATGAAAAGAAAATTGTAAGTGTTACTGGTATTATTACTTTTGGAAACTCTCATAAAGATAATGTAGACTTTGGACATGTAGATGATGATATTGTCGAAGAAAGAAATAATGCATCAAGACCTGTAGAAGTTTACATGGCTCCTGAAGGAGATAAAGCTATGGCTTTAATTACTAATGATGTATATGTAGTTACAGTCCCAAAATACGGACAAACTCCTACAATTTCTGTATCTAATCCAAATTCAGCTTCTTTTCCATCTTGGAAACTAACCACTTTTGGTGGTGAGTTCCCTACTTGGTCTAATGATGGTAAAACAGTGCATTGGTCTTTAGGAAAAGCTTTTTTTAGTTATAATTTAGAAGATGCTAAAAAATTAGAAAAAGAAGTAGAAGACAAAAAGAGAGCAAGAAAAGAAGAACTTGCTAAAATGCCTGATGATAAAAGAAAAGATGAAGAAAAGAAAGATAAAGAAGCAGCTAAAAAAAATAAAGATGCAGAAACGTATTTACCTATAGAGATAGATATAAACGTTGCTATTAAAAGAGATATTCCAGAAGGTACAGCTTTGTTAAAAGGTGCTAGAATTATTACAATGAATGGTGATGAAGTTATAGAAAATGGTGACATCTTAGTTGTAAATAATAGAATAAAAGCCATTGGTAAATCAGGTAGTTTAGAAGTACCTAAAAAAGCTGAAGTAATAGATGTTAATGGAAAAACTATTATTCCTGGTTTTATAGATACACATTCACATTTAAGAACATTTGCTGGCATACATAAAAAACAAGTTTTTTCTTATGCTGCAAATTTAGCTTATGGTGTTACTGCTTCTAGAGATCCACAAACAGGTACAACAGATGTTTTAACATATTTTGATTTAGTAAAAACAGGTGAAATGTTAGGACCTAGAGCTTACTCAACAGGTCCTGGATTAGGTTATTGGGCTTATAATCTAAAAAGTTTAGAAGACACTAGAGAAGCTATTAAAAAGTACAGTAAATACTATAATACGAATACTATAAAAATGTATATTGTTGGTAATAGACAACATAGACAGTGGGTAATACAAGCTTCTAAAGAGCAAAAATTAATGCCAACAACAGAAGGTGCATTAGATTTTAAATTAAACATCACAGAAATTTTAGATGGTTATCCTGGTCATGAACATTCTTATCCTATTACACCTTTGTATAAAGATATTATTAAATCTGTTGCAGAATCACAAATAGCTTATACTCCTACTCTATTAGTTTCTTATGGAGGTCCTTGGGCAGAGAATTATTTCTATTCTAGAGAAAACCCTTATCATGACAAAAAGCTACAATACTTTACTCCATATACAGATTTAGCAAGTAAATCTAGAAGAAGACCAGGTTGGTTTATGGATGAAGAACATGTTTTTACCAAACATGCAGAATTTGTAGAAGATTTAATTAATGCTGGTGGTTTAACTGGTGTAGGAAGTCATGGACAATTACAAGGCTTAGGATATCATTGGGAATTATGGGCAACTGCATCTGGAACGAGTGAAATGAACGCTTTAAAAGCTGCAACAATTTTAGGAGCAAAATCACTTGGTTTAGATGGAGATATTGGTTCTTTAGAAGTTGGTAAACTTGCAGATTTTATAATTCTTGATAAAAATCCTTTAGACAATATTAGAAACACGAATACCATTTTACATGTTATGAAAAACGGACGTTTGTATGATGCTAATAATTTAGATGAAGTATATCCAAGAAAAAAGAAAGCTAGTAAGTTTTGGTGGCATCAAGAAAAGCCAGATGGTTTGCCAGGTATTAAAAAGTAAAAGCAAAAAACTCTCATAAATTATGAGAGTTTTTTTATGTTTAAAAAATTATTCAAATAATGCAGCTAAAAATTCTGCGACACATGCAGGTTTTTCTTGTCCTTTAATCTCTATAGTACAAGAAAATGTAATCTTAATTCCGTTATTATTAATATCTTCTATATCTTTTACAGAAGTATGCATTCTTAACTCACTGTTTACAGGAACAGGACTTGGAAATCTAACTTTATTTAATCCATAATTTAAACCCATTTTTACACTTTTAACAACAAACATTTCTTCTAACATTCTAGAAATCATTGCAACAGACATAAAACCATGAGCAACAGTACTTTTAAAAGGACTCTCTTTTGCAGCTCTTTCTTCATCAACATGAATCCATTGTTTGTCTAAAGTAGCATTTGCAAAATCATTTATCATTTGTTGTGTTACTGTATACCATTCTCCAGTTGGTAAATCCTTACCTTTTATAGATCTAAACTCTTCTAAATTTTTAAAAACTAACATATTTATATTTTACTGTGTTTATATTTTTTATAGATAATTGCTAAAGTTAATTTAGCAAATGTGTAAATTAGAAAAAAATTTAAACAATGAAACAATTTACCTTACTCTTAACATTGATTTGTTTGTCAATGTATGGCCAAGAAAATCCTAATTGGATGAGACATTCATCAATTTCACCTGATGGATCTCAAATTGCTTTTACCTATAAAGGCGATATTTATAAAGTTAATGCAAATGGAGGAAAAGCTCAGCAATTAACTTTTCATAGTGCTCATGATTACAAGGCTGTATGGAGTAATGATGGAAGTAAAATTGCTTTTGCTTCTAATAGATATGGTAATTTTGATATTTATGTGATGAATGCTGAAGGTGGTAAAGCTACAAGACTAACTTTTCATTCTAATGACGAAAATCCATTCACATTTACAAAAAATGACAAAGAAGTTGTTTTTGGAGCTTTAAGACAAGATGATGTAAACCACAGGCAATACCCACATAGATCACAATCAGAATTATATAGTGTTCCTGTAAATGCTGGAAGAGTGCAGCAAATTTTTACAATCCCAGCAGAATCTGTACAATTTTCTAAAGATGGCAAAATCATGTTATATCATGATGTAAAAGGAGGAGAAAATGAGTGGAGAAAACACCATACTTCTGCAATTACAAGAGATATTTGGATTTATAATACAAAAACTAATGAACATAAAATGATTACTACTCATACTGCTGAAGACAGACAACCTGTTTTTTCATCAGATGAGAAAAGTGCTTACTTTTTAAGTGAAAGAAGTGGCACATTTAATGTTCATAAAATGGATATAAATAATCCTAATAATGTTGAACAAGTTACTTCTTTTAAATTACATCCTGTTCGTTTTTTAAGCATTGGCAATGGTATACTCTCTTTTGGCTTTGATGGTGAATTATACACGATGAAAGAAGGAGAAAAACCAAAAAAAGTTAAGGTAACAATAGTTACGCAAGATAAAGACAATACAGATAAATTTATCTCTGTTAATGGTGGCATAAATGAAATGTCTATATCACCAAATGGAAAAGAAATTGCATTTATTGCTAGAGGTGAAGTTTTTGTAACTTCTATAGATAAATCATTTACAAAAAGATTAACTAATACTCCAGAAAACGAACGTTTTGTTTCTTGGGGTCCAAAAGGAGAATCTGTTATATATAGCAGTGAAAGAAATGGAAAATGGTCTGTTTATAAAACTGAAAAAGTTAGAAAAGAAGAACCTTTTTTCTACGCATCAACATTAATAAAAGAAGAACCTTTAATAGAAAATAAATTAGATAATTATTTAGCTCAATATTCACCTGATGGAAAAAAAATAGCTTTTATTGAAGGAAGAAGAACGTTAAAAATTAAAGATATCGACTCTAAAAAAGAAGTTACTTTACTCACACCAAAAGATTTGTTTCATATGAGAGATGGAGATAAATACTTTACTTGGAGTCCAGATAGCAAATGGTTATTGGTAGATTGGAGCAAAACCTTAAGTAATAGCGAAGTATTACTAATGGCTGCAGATGGCTCAAAAAGAATTAATTTAAATGAGAGTGGATATTATGACTATTCTCCAAAATGGGTTAATGGAGGTAAGCAAATGTTATGGTTTAGTAATAGAAATGGTTTAAAATCATATGCAACAAGTGGTCGTTCTCAAAGTGACGTTTATAGTATGTTTTTTACTCAAGATGCTTGGGATGAATTTAATTTAAGTGATGAAGACTACAAATTAATGGAAGCCATTAAAGAAGAAGAAAAAAAGAAAAAAGCGAAAGAAAAGAAAGACAACAAGAAAAAGTCTGATAAAAAAAGTGATGCTAAAAAGAAGGATTCTGTAAAAACAGAAAAATTACTCACTTTCGATTGGGATAATATGAAAGATAGAACCAAAAGATTGACTATTCATTCTTCTAGTTTGGGTGATGCAGTACTTTCTAAAAAAGGAGATTATCTTTATTACCTATCAAGTTTCGAAGGTCGTTCTAATCTATGGAGTACTAACTTAAGAACTCGCGAAACTAAAATGCTAATGAAATTAAATGTTGGTGGAGGAAGTTTAGAATGGGATAAAGAAATGAAAAACTTATACCTTTTAAGTGGTGGTAGAATTTCTAAATTAAATCCTGAAGCTAAAAAAAGAGAATCTGTTAAAATTAAAGGTGAAATTCTTTTTGATGAAGTAGCTGAAAGAGAAGCCATGTTTAATCATGTTTGGATTCGTACAAATGCAATTTTTTACGAACCAACTTTTCATGGTATAGATTGGAATAAAATGAAAAAAGAGTATAGCAAATACTTACCACATATTGGTAATGCATATGAATTTTCAGAAATGCTTTCAGAAATGTTAGGCGAACTTAATGTTTCTCATTCAGGTGCAGGATTTAGAGGCGGTTCTGTGTCTAATCCAGATGCAACAGCTTCTTTAGGAATTTTTATGAATTATAATCATAAAGATGATGGTATTTTGATAGATGAAATTATAAAAGGAGGTCCTTTAGATAAAGCCAAGTTTACAATTTCTGCAGGAATGATTATCAAAAAAATTGATGGTGTTACAGTTGATAAAAATGAAGATATCGCAAAATATTTAAATAGAAAAGTGGGTGATTTTACTTTGTTAGAAATTTATGATCCAAAATCAAAAAACACTAATACTATTACTGTTAAGCCAATTTCTCTTGGAGCAGAAAATAGATTATTGTATGATAGGTGGGTTAAAATAAATGAGAAAGAAGTGGCAAAAGAAAGTAATGGTCAATTAGGGTATGTACATATCCCAGGTATGAGTGATGGTCCTTATAGAAGCATCTATCAAGATATGATGGGTAAATATTTTGACAAAAAAGGTGTTATTGTAGATACACGCTTTAACAGTGGTGGAGATTTAGTTGCAGATTTAGCTATGTTTTTTACAGGTGAACCTTTTATAACCTATGCAACTGCTGCAAAAGTTGTTGGTGGAGAACCAACTTCTAGATGGACAAAACCAACTTTAACAATGTTTAATGAAAGTAATTATTCTGATGGTCATTGTTATGCACAAGGATATACAGATTTAAAAATTGGTAAAACAGTAGGAATGCCAGTACCTGGAACTTGTAGTTTTGCAGGTTGGGAAGGTTTACCTAATGGAGGTTATTGGGGTGTTGTTCCTGTAAGTGCTAAAAACAAAGCAGGTGAATGGATGGAAAACAACCAAACAGAACCAACTATTAAAGTAAAAAATATGCCTGGTAAAATAGATAATGGTATAGATCAGCAATTATTACGTTCTATTAGAGAATTACTCAAAGACGTGAATTAATAGCTATAGAATAGCAAACTAAAAGGAGAAGTTTATCACTTCTCCTTTTTTTATTTTCCAAATATATCGTCTTTAACTTTAGGTAATTCTAAATTAAACTTTACAGCTATTAATCGAATTGTTATAATTACAGAAGCAGATACAATAAAATTTAAATTATCTGTTATTGGTGTTTTCTTCAGTAATAAATAAGTAATACCCCCTGCTAAACATGCAGAAGCATAAATTTCTTTTTCAAAAATTAATGGAATTTTATTCGTTAAAACATCTCTTAAAACTCCTCCAAATACAGCTGAAATCATTCCCATAATTAAAGCAATTAATGGATGTAAATCAAAATTTAAACCTTTTTGTAAACCTAACAAAGTAAATACAGAAATACCAACAGTATCAAATAAAAACAACGTTTTACTTAAGGGCAAAATTTTACTTTTAAAAAGAAAGGTTAGAAAAACTGCTATAAAAATTACGTATAAATAGTTTAAATCACCAATCCAATTAATTGGGTGAGCATTAATTAAAACATCACGTAACATACCACCACCAACAGCAGTTACAAAAGCAATAATAATAACCCCAAATAAATCTAATTTTTGGTCAGAAGCTACTAAAGCACCACTTATAGCAAATGCTAAAGTTCCTAAAATATCTAAAATATAAACTAATTCCACTAGACTGTAACTTCTGTAAATTTAATTTGTAACTCTTTTTGTATTTGATGTATTTTCTCAATTTCACTAGGCAAAATAAAGGCTAAAGAAGTACCAGATTTTCCTGCTCTTGCAGTTCTACCACTTCTATGGGTATAATATTCTAATTGTTCTGGTAATTGATGATGAATTACAAACTCTAACTCTTTTACATCTATTCCTCTTGCAGAAACATCTGTAGAAATTAAATATTGTAAACTTTCATTTTTAAAAGCACGCATTACTTTATCTCTTTCTTTTTGTTGCATATCTCCTTCTAAGGCAGCTGCAGAAAAACCTTCTTCAATTAATTGTTTAGCTAAATTTTGAGCACCTGCTTTTGTTCTGCAAAAAATAATACCTCTTTGAGATTGTCTTTTTTCTAAAAAAGTAACAATATCATCTACCTTTGTTTTTAAAGTTGTTCTTGTAAATTGATGTCTTATATTTGCGTTTACTAATGTGTTTTTATTAATTTCAATCCTTGGTGCATTTGCATCCATATAAGTTTTTACAATGCGTTTAATTTCTTCTGGCATTGTCGCAGAAAACAACCAAGTTTTTCGATCAGATTTTGTTGTGAATTTTAAAATTCGATTTAAATCTTGCTTAAAACCCATACTCAACATTTCATCAGCTTCATCAAGAATAACTGTTTTAACATGACTTATATCTACTGCTCCTCTTTCAATTAAATCTATTAATCTACCTGGAGTTGCAATAACAATATGAGTAGTTCTTTTTAAGTTATTCATTTGTCTATCAATCTTTTCTCCGCCAAAAACAGCTTCTAAAAAGATACGCTCATCCACATATTTAGTAAACTTAAATAGTTGTTTTTTTATTTGTTGCACCAACTCTCTTGTAGGTGATAAAATTAGCGCTTGAATATGTTCTGATTTTGCATCTATTTGATGTAAAACAGGCAAACCAAATGCAGCAGTTTTTCCTGTACCAGTTTGTGCTAAACCAATAAAGTCTGTTTTAGATTTTAATAAAATAGGTATTGCTTTTTCTTGAATTTCTGAAGGTTTAGAAATTCCAATCTCTTTAATTGATTTTATATAATCTTTATGAACACCTAAGGCTGCAAATGTTGACATAGTATCTTAATTTTTTGCAAAGATACTTTTATTTGAATGGTTCTAATACTTTTAGAATGTTTTCTCTAATTCTTACAGGTCTAAATGATTTAGCATCTAATAAAACCCAAATGGTTTTTGCTTTTGCTAATAAAACTTCGTTTTTATAAAACTCTATAAAACGCTCTGATGTTACTCCTCTAGTTTCTCCAACCCAAGTTTTAGCAGTGATTTTATCTCCAAAAAAGGCTTCACTTTTATAGTCAATTTCATGTCTACTAACTACCCAAATATAATCATCTAAATCATGACTTTTTGATAACAATGTCCAATGTGTTTTGGCAACATCATTCATCCATTTAACGTAAACAGCATTGTTTACATGATTTAAATCATCTATATCTTCTTTATGTATTGTAAGTTCTAATGAAAATTTTTGCATCATTACAATATACTTTCACCATTTAAATTGGTAGTTAAAATATCACTAAATAAATTAAAAAATGGTCTTAAAGCTTTAAAACTCTCATCTACTTTATCAATAAAATCTTCAGATAATACTTCTTTATCTGTAAAGCTTTTAGTTGCTATAAACCCTTTTTTGCGTAACAAATCTACATCTGGATGATCTTTGTCAAAACCTCTTGGAGCAGTTTTTAATTCAGAAAAACTCTCGAATTTACCACCAAAATGTTTTATGTAGTTTTTATCTTTTAAAATTTCTCGAATTTCTGAAGCATCTTGTTCTATTTCTTTTCGTATTCTAAATAAGTCTTCTTTATTAGGCTCCCAAAAACCACCAGCTAAAAAAGATTCTCCAGGTCTTATTCTTAAAAAATAACCTCCTCTTAATTCTTTACCCAATCTAGAATACGAATTTGCAAAATGAGGTTTATAAGGAGTTTTATCATTAGAAAAACGAACGTCTCTGTAAATACGCATCATTTTAGATTTCTCTATTTGATCATGCGTTTGCAATTTTTTATGTATTTCTGCAAATACTTGTTTTGCGTTCTTTTGAGCCTTTGTATATATTGGTTTATGATCTGCAAACCAATCTCTATTGTTATTTTTCTTTAAATTTTTTAAAAACTGAAAAGTAGAATTTTCTATTTGCATGAATAATTTCTTTAAATGTTCAATTTACAAAATTGATTTGTAAATTAGATTTTTAGATGCATCAAAAAAATAAAGATTTACAAAAAAGATATGATGGTTTTTTGCAAACACAAAGTTTGTGGAAAAATGATATCGTATACAATTTAAAGCAATTTGAGATAACAGCAAAATCAAAAAAAATTGAAACTGTTATTGATGAAAAGTTACGTTTAGGGAAATATATAGAACGTTTTGTTTCATTTCAGATATCAAAAGAAAAAGATTGTAATATTTTATTAGAAAACATTCAAATTCAAGAAGATAAAAGAACTCTAGGTGAATTAGATTGCATTTTAAAAAGAAATGATTCTACCATACATTTAGAAATAGTATATAAGTTTTATTTGTATGATAAAACTATTGGAAACAATGAAATTGAACATTTTATTGGACCTAACAGAAAAGATAGCCTTATTGAAAAATTAACAAAATTGAAAGAGAGACAGCTACCACTTCTCTACTCTAATACTTGTTCAACTTATTTAAAAAATCAAAAAATAGACACAAATAATATAAAACAACAAGTTTATTTTAAAGCACAATTGTTTTTACCTTTTAACAATAAAAATATCAAATTAACTTCTCTAAATAATGACTGTATTGTCGGATATTATTTAAATACAAAAGAGCTACAAGATTTTATAAATTGTAAATTCTACTTACCTAATAAAAAAGATTGGTTAATTAAACCTCATGAAAATGTAGAATGGTTAAATTATAAAAATTTTAAATCATCATCAAAAAACTACTTAGAAAGAAATTTTTCTCCACTTTTCTGGCTAAAACAGCAAAATGGAGAAATTTTAAAATGTTTTTTAGTTTGGTGGTAAACAAAAAAAGAGCTCTAAAATAGAGCTCCTTTTGTTTTGTATAATTAATAACTACTAGTTATTGTTTTTCTTATCATCTTTAGAAGTTTTGTTCCAAACTTTAATTTCATCATCTTTAGTAACACCCTCTAAAACTTCTACGTTTACACCATCTGAAGTACCTAGCTTAAGTTCTCTTTTTTCAAAAGTACCATCAGCTAATTTTACCTCTACATAAGGCTCTTCAGTTTTTTTGTCAAATTTTAAAAGAGCTTCTTTAATAGCTAAAACACTATCTTTCTTTTCTAATACAATATCTGCATTAGCACTATAACCAGCTCTAATAAAATATTTTTCATCTAATGACATATCTGCTTTAATCTTAAACTGAACTGCTCCTGATTCTTCTGTTCCTTTAGGTGCAATAAAGTTTAATTTTGCAGGAAATTTTACACCTTCTATAGCTCCAATTGATACATCTATATCTGTACCTTTAATTAGTTTACCTACTTCAGACTCGTCTACTTTTCCTTCAAAAATCATTTTACTCATATCTGCAATAGATGCAATAGTAGTACCTGCATTAAAGTTATTAGATTGTATAACTTGATCACCTTCTTTTACAGGAATTTCTAAAATTGTTCCAGAAATCTGTGCTATAATATTTGTATTAGCAGCACCTCCAGAACCTGCAGAACCTTTTTTAATGATTAAAAGATCGTTTTGTGCATTTTGTAAATCTTGTTTTGAAGAATTATAAGTTAATTCAAAACGCTCAAAATCTGCTCTAGAAATTACACCTTTATCAAAAAGTTTTTTATTTCTTTCGTAAGCTACTTTAGCGTTATTTAAATTAATTTTAATGTTATTAACTCTACCTTGAGCGCTAATTAAAGCTTGCTCATTAGGCACAACTCTTACAGTTGCTATAAGATCTCCTTTTTTAACTTTAGAGCCTTCTAATAACATTATTTTATCTATAATACCTGTAATTTGAGGTTTAATCTCAATTTCTTCTAATGGTGTTACAATACCTGTAGCAACAGTTTTCTTAACAATTGTTGTTTTAAATGGCTTCTCAGTTTCATATTCTATAACTGCGGATTTATTCTTTTTTCCGAACCAAATTAATGCAGCTATAAATAATACTGCTATAACAATTAAAATAATTTTTGCTCTTTTACTCATGATTTGTTAATTGATTTTTTATTCTTCTCTTAATGCTTCTATTGGTTTTACTACTGTTGCCATGTGTGCAGGAATTAATCCTATTAATGTTCCTAAAAATATTAATGTGGCAAATGCTATAAAAATTATTGGAATGTTAACTGTAGGGTTTACTAAAGCTGCATCTTCTCCAGAACCTACTGTTGAGTCTATAATAAATAATATAAAACTACCAAAAACAATCCCTAACATACCTGCAACAGTGGTTAAAAAGACCGATTCTAAAATAATCTGTTGTCTTATACTTTTTGGAGTTGCGCCTAAAGCTCTTCGTATTCCAATTTCTTTTGTTCTTTCTTTTACTGTAATTAATAAGATATTACCAATGGCAAATACACCTGCAATTAAAGTACCTATACCTACAAACCAAACTAGAAATTGCATACCCGTTAAAAAGCCCATAAATTTTGCTATTTGCGTACCTAAGTTAAAAGAGCCAAATGCTCTTTCATCTTCTGGATGTACTTTATGTAAACTTTTAAGCGTGAGTAACACATCACTTTCTAATTGTTCAATATCAACTCCTTCAGCTGCTGTAATAACCATCCAATCTATTTTGTTGGCTCTATTATATACTTTTTTAAAGGTTGAAAAAGGAATATATGCTGTATCTCCATCTAAATCAATTCCATTACTTGGGCCATAGACACCTACTATTTTGTAATTGATTCCATTAATTTTTATATAAACACCAATGGCTTCTTCATCTTTATCAAACAACTGTTTATACATATCTTCTGATATAACAGTTACCTTTGCATAGGACAAAATATCATTCTGATTTATAAATCGACCACTGATTAATTTTTTCTTTTGAATTTGATCTAAAACAGGATAATCTCCACTTACTTGAAAATTTCCAGATTTAAAATCGTGTATTATTAAATTATTGGTTTGATTTCTTGGAGCTAGTAACTTTATTTCATCTTTGTATTCAGATTGTAAAGCATTAATATCATTCATATCCAATCTAAATCTTCTACCTTTTTGAAATCCTTTAAAAGGAGTATCTGTTCTTTGTGTCCAAACAAATACACTGTTTGTAGCAAAATCACCAAACACTTTTTTAAAGCCATTTTCCATTCCTCTAGCTGCCCCCAATAAAACCACTAACAAGAAGATACCCCAAAGTACCCCTATAATTGTAATTATAGTTCTTACTTTGTTTTTACGAATACTTCCGTAAATCTCTTGCCATGTATCTGAATCAAATAGAAATTTCATAATTAATCTGCATTTAAGGCTTCAATTGGTTTAATATTTGCAGCTCTTTTTGCTGGAACATAACTTGCTATTAATCCTGATAAGACTAAAACTATTGTTGCTCCAATCACTACTCCTTGACTAACACTAGGATCTTTGATAAAGTATTCTTCTAAAACTTCTCTTAAACTCTCTGAACTTAAAATAAATGTAGCTAATGTTAAACCTACATAACCAGCAAGTGTAGTAATTAAAACGGTTTCTTGTACTACCATACTTATAATAGAAGCTGGTTTTGCACCTAATGCTTTTCGTATACCAAATTCTTTTGTACGTTCCTTTATAACAAAAATCATTATGTTAGAAATCCCAATAATTCCTGCAACTAAAGTACCTGAACCAACAATAATTGCAATAAAGTATAAGATAAACATAAATTGACCTACATTCTTATTAGCTTCTGCCATATTACGAACAGATAATGCACTTTGATCATCTGGATGAATGTTAAGTTGTTTACGCATATCTCTTTCTAACTTATTACCAAAAGCTACAGCTGCGTCTAAACTTAAACTTGGGTCATATCCTAAATTAATTTGACTGATATAATCATTATTACCATATAACATTTGTGCTGTAGTTACAGGTATATAGGCCATTCTTTCTTCATTATCTCCTCCATCATCAGAAAAAATACCAATAATCATGTAAGAAATTCCATTTACATTAACTCTTTTCATTAATGCAGGTTTTTCACCAAATAAATCTCTTTTAATTAATCTACCAATTACAATAACTTTAGACTTTTCTTTTAAATCTCTTGCATTTAAATATCTACCTTCATCTATTATAGTTTTTTCTAAAAATTGATGATCTGGATGCACAGCTCTTACATTGTAAGCATCTGCATTATTCTTATACTTAATAGTAAAGTTTTTATATATTCTTGCAGATTGATATTGTATTTTATTAGAATATTCTCCAGTTACATAATCATAATCTGTATTTCTTAACTGAATTCTTCTTCCTAATTGAAGACCTTTATAAGGTTTTGTAGTTTTCCAAACTCTAATAAACATGGAGTTTTGAGCGTCATCTGCAAAGGCTTCTTTAAAGAAATTAGTTAATCCGTTAACAATACCAAAAAGTAGCGTAAAGAGTAAAATTGCAAAAGCAACTGTTAAAGCTGATAATATAGAACGTAATTTGTTCTTATTAATACTTTGAAAAATTTCTCTCCAACGATCTAAATCGAACATAATTAAACTGCTTTAGAAGCTTTAGTTAATTCATCACTAATTATAACACCATCTTTAAGACGTACAATTCTTTTGGTTTGTTCTGCAACTTCTTCTTCGTGAGTAATTACAAAAACAGTCATACCTTCATCATTAATGGCTTTAAGCAAATCCATTACAGAATCTGTTGTTGTAGAATCTAATGCACCTGTAGGCTCATCTGCTAAAACAACTTTAGGTTTTGTAACTAATGCTCTTGCTATTGCAACACGTTGTTTTTGACCACCAGAAAGTTCGTTTGGTAAATGGTTAGCCCAATCTTTTAAGCCTACCTTTTCTAAATATTCTAAAGCTATTTCTAAACGTTCTTTTCTATTAATTCCTTTATAATAAAGAGGTAAAGCAACGTTTTCTAATGCAGTTTTGTAAGAAATTAAGTTGAAAGATTGAAAAACAAATCCTAAAAATTTATTTCTTAAAATTGCAGCTTTTTTTTCGTTCATATCTTTTATAACCTGACCATTTAAATAGTAGTTACCTTCATCATGAACGTCTAATAAACCAACGATATTTAACAAAGTAGATTTTCCTGAACCAGAAGAACCCATAATAGAAACAAATTCTCCTTCTTTTATGTGTAAATCTATACCTTTTAATACATGAAGTGAATCTTTACCAATTGGATAAGATTTGTGTAGTTTTTCTATTTTAATCATTTGTTGGTTAATTTTTTACGAAAGTATTGAATGCTTATTATTGCTGATATTAATATTATGTTAAAAGCTTTTAATAATATTCGATACACTAAATAGACGTTTGATTTATAATTATGTTACAAGAATTCATAAAAAAAACTCAAAAATTTAATTTTGAGTTTTCTTTATCTTTTTTTAAAAAAATATTATTTAGTAAGAATCGATTTATTTCTTTTTGTTATAAATTCTTTCTTAGTTATTATTTTATTATCAACTTTCATTTTAATCACCAAAGATTCTTTTTTAGATATTCTAGTTATATCTTCTAATTTAAAGTGAAAAGAATAATTCCCTTTTGTAAAAGGACTCAACATTTGATAAGATGATAGACCTGTTTTTAAATCTTTATAATAATAATTCAGTTTTGTATCATCATCTTCAATAAATAAATCTTCTATATAAAAATCTTTTTCAGAAGAAACAGAAATATTATATTCTATATAATCTGAACCCATAGGGTTTCCTTTTTTTATAAGTGTTTTATTTACTTCTGATATGTGTATAGATTTACAACCTACTAAAACAAATAAGATTAATACAATTGTATATTTCATTAATTATTTGCTTTTATAAATTTAGTAGAATAGTTTTCTTTTGAGTTAAAAACTCTTAATATGTATATGTTTTTAGCTAAATTAGAAACATCTATAGTTGATGAAGAGTCTAATTTTCCACTTTTAACCACACCTCCAACAACATTATAAATTGAATAATTATAATCATTGGCGTTTTTAATATTTATGTTTAAGATTCCATTAGTTGTAGGGTTTGGAAAAATAGAAAGTAAATCTTTATCCTCATTAAAATTATCTGTAGATAATGTAGAATTTTTAATACTTATTTCCCATAAACCTCTTCCAAATGTAGCTGCTACTAATTTATCATTTGTATAATGTATATCTATATCTCTAACATCAACATTTGGTAAACCAGAACCTAATCTAGTCCAATTCACACCACCATTTATAGAATAATAAACGCCTATTTCTGTTGCAGCAAATAATATTTCTGATGCTTCATTTTGTTTTAAAAGAATTTCTTTAATGACAACATTTGGTAAATCTCCAGAAATGTTAGAAAAACTGGTACCTCCATCTGAAGATTTATAAATTTTACTACCTGCATTATAACCTGAAACACTTACGTATAAAAAATCGTTATTCGTTCCATCAAAATCTACTGAATTTATTGTACCTCCGTTAAAATTTTTTGTTACCCAATTAGTACCTCCATCTGAAGAAAATCTTAATCCATTAACACCTGCTACAAAAATTGAATTACCATGAGTGGCAATATCAGTTATTGCACTATCCTCACCAACATTTCCAGCACCTGAATTTAGACTGGTCATGAATAAAACAAAATCGTCTTCAATTTTATACACTTCATCACCACCTGCATAAAGAATATTTGGATTTACTGTATTAATTTCTAATGGGTAATAAAAACTTACTCCTGGTATAGTTACTCTTTTTCCATTGCCTTGTAATTGGCCTTCGAAACCAGTATCTGTTTGCACAAAAAATCCGTTTTGATTACCTGTGTATCTAATATTAGAATTATTGTAATTTATTGCAGACTGTATACCATCTCCCATTGCAACAGAGTACCAAGTACCATTAACCTTACTGTAAGTATCATTATCTTGATTTGCAATAACATAAGCATCATCATTAGCAGATGGGTTAATAGCTACAGAATAAGATTGTGTTACAATAACATCTTCTGATTTATAAGTAATTGTTGGTCTTTGTGTAGATGGACTATTACCATAATCTATATAAATTAGTCCTCCATCATTAACACTCCAAAATTCATAATCATTATCTAATGGTCCAATTCCATGAATATCTGGATGAATGTTAGATCCATCTGAAGAATTATTTTCCCAATATCCATTTAAAGATTTATACCAATTTGCTCCATTATTTACAGATGAGCTACCATTTACAGCTCCTGAAATTATCATATCATTTTTAACTAATAGTGCTTGATTAAAACCACCTTGAGGGTTATAACCAGGAACTGAAGAGCCTAGATTAGAAATTTGCTGTGTTGTAGAATTGAACTTTTTAACTTGACCATCTTTATTTTGTACATAAAAACTACCATCTTCTCCAACAGTTACAGCTTGTCTATTAGTTGAAGAATTTTCTAGCTCAATTGTTGTCCAAATACCTAAATTATAATCATTTGTATAAGCAAGTTCAAAATAACCTGATACCATAATTTCTGTCCCTTTTACAGCCATTCTTCCAAAACCTCTTCCAATAGGTGAATTATAATTTGGCACGTAACTGTTTGTCCAAGTTGCTCCACCATCAATAGTTCTCATAACAGCAAATTTACCTGCAACAAAAACATTGTTTTCATCAATTACATGTAAGTCTCCCAATAATTGTTCTTGATTTAAGCCATAACTTAAGCCTGTTGAAACAAAAGTTTCTCCACCATCAGTCGATTTTAAAACTCCAATTGAATTTGCTTGTCTACCATCATAATCTCCAGTAGAAACATAAATAGGCTTAGTTGTATAATTAGCAAACGTTGCATCTGGAGTTGTTTTTATATCTGAAACTCCAATTCCTGCTAAAAAATCTAATTTTGGAGACCAAGAAGTACCACCATCAGTAGACTTCCAAACACCTCCATTTGGTGCACCAACAAACAAAATATCTTGATCTCTATCTGTAGGATGTTTAATTCTTAATAAAGTATTTAGTCTACCCATTTGTGGACGACTCGAATATCCATTTGCCTCTGGTAATTTTTGAGGCCCGACATTTAGCCAAGATTCTGTATTAAATTGAGATTTTTGATATTGTAAATCTCGTGCTTTTATTTTACCATTTACATCTAAAATATCAGCATTAAAATAGCCTAAGTTAGCAGATGGAAAATTACCTAATTCATCTACTCTATCTTTCCAATAATAAGCCCATCTATTAAATTGTTTTATTGCTTTTCTATTAGAAATTTTAGACAAATCATAGCTTTTAATTTCTTCTTTTTTCTTTTTTACAATTTCAAAATAATTTAAATCTCCCTTTGCTGCTTCATCTATATAGTCAAGTTTTACATTGTTTTGTGAAAAAAGAACAGAAAAAGAAAAAAGAAATAATAATGTAGTCTTAAATTTCATAGTTTAATTTATTAATTTGTAGGTTTAAAGATAATTATATTTTATTTAAATTTGAGAAAAAGTAATTGTGGTTGATTTACCTAAAGGGAAAAAAATAATTTTATTTGACGGAGTTTGTAACCTATGTAACAATTTCGTGAATATGATTATTAAAAAAGATAAAAACAACTGTTTTGTTTTTACAGCTTTAGAATCTAATCACGGACAAAAAATCACAAATCATTTAAAAATAGATACTTCTAAAATTGAGTCGATTATTTTATATGAACCAGGAGTATCTTATGATTTTAAATCTACAGCTGCATTAAAAATAATGAGAGAGTTTAAAGGCTTTTGGTGGTTTTTTCAATTAGGCTACATTTTACCTGAACCTATAAGGGATGGTATTTATGATATTGTCGCCAAAAACCGATATAAATGGTTTGGAAAAAAAGACAGCTGTATGATTCCAACACCCGAACTTAAAGAAAAATTTTTAGATTAATTAAAACCCTTCCCCCATGAAAAAAATTAACTTTAAAACAGATTTCAAAGTCAAATTACCAATTGTTACTATAGCAATTCTTGTTTTTATTGGTATTCTAAGTTATCAATTTACAGATAAAAACTTTTATTTAATATCTACAATAATTGGTGTTCTTATTTTATTTGCAATTATACTGTCTATTATTGGCCTTTTACGTTCAATAAAAAAATTAAAAGGCCCCAAAACTAAAAGAAGAATGTTTAGCCTTTTTGCAGGAGGTTTTTTAATTTGTGTATTATTGTACTTAATTATAGACAATATAGTTAATGCAATAAAATACTTAACTTAATTAATGAATTTACCAAAGAATATTAAGTGTGCAATTTTTGATATGGATGGAGTTATAATAGACTCTGAAGAAATTCATAAAAAAGCTTATTATGAAACCTTTGAATCTATCAAAGTCAAAGTTTCAGATGATTTATACAAAACATTAACTGGTTCTTCTACTTTAAATGCTTTTCAAAAATTAGTTGAATATTTTAATTTAGAATTAAATCCTGAAGATTTAGTTTTAGCTAAAAGAAAGCGTTATGTAAATTATTTTGAAAATGACTCAAATTTACATTTGGTAGAGGGTGTAGAAGAAATTATAAAGTATTTTTATCAAAAAGGATTAATATTAATTTTGGCATCTTCTTCTGCTATGGTTAACATAAATCGTGTATTTGATAGATTTAACTTACATCAATACTTTACAGCGAAAATAAGTGGTGCAGATTTAAAAGAATCTAAACCCAACCCAGAAATATTTTTAAAAGCAGCCAAACTTGCAAAAACACCCAAAGAAAATTGTTTTGTTATAGAAGATTCAGATAATGGTGTTAAAGCAGCAAATGATGCAGGTATTTATGTCTTTGGTTACCAAAACCCTTTAGCAGCAGATCAAACTTTAAAAAATGCCAATAAAAAAATAAAAAGCTTTAAAGAACTTAAAGAATTTATTTAATAAGTACTTTTAGATTTTTTATGTGATTATTTTTTTATATTTTTAGTTTAAAATAAAAAATGACGACTAAAGTAATTTTACTTTTTGTATTATTTTTTGTTAACCTATTTGGTTTTTTTTCTTTGACATCTACATTAATAAACAGCCCCTTTAGAGTTTTTTTTGGAGGAAAAAATCACAAATCAGGGAGCAAAAAAATTTATTGGATAGGACACATAGTGTTAGTTCTATTGATTTTTTATGCTTGGGAAGAAATCACTAAAACTCCACCAACATTTGTACTTATATTAACTTTATTGCTTTCTTCTTTATTATCATTTTTATATCCTGTAATTGATAAAAAGTTTTACAATAAATATAGATTGTATCTAATTTCTGATACTGTTAAACTAGCTTTTGTATATAACCTTGTAATTTTATATATATTAGGTTTAATATTTAATAAATTTTTACTGATTTGGTATTAGATAATTTGAAATTTCTAATTACAGTAGTTTAGCCATTGCAGTTTTTATTATAGCAATATTTTTTTCTCTGTTTGGTTTATCTGCTTTCTTTTGATCATTTACCATATTACGCATTAAATTAATGGCTACCTTATCAAAATTAAATCCTTTGTATTGTTTTCCTTTAACAACCATGTCATCAACTACATTTTGAATAGCTTCTGTATTATTACTTTCAGAAATCTGTTTAAATGCACTTTTAAATAAAATTTTGGTAGGCTCATCATTTGATAAAAACATTCCAGAAACAACACTTTTTGCTATAAAAGGTAGTTCAGAATCATCTTTTTCTTCTATAAAAATTCTTGTTAATGGAGTAGCTAATATTTTACGAACTTCATCTGGTAAAGTTTTAGACTTTTTTAAAGCTTTTTCTTTATCTACATAATACATAGACACTAAAGCTCTTCCTAACACTGAATATGATTTTGTTTCTAATGCTTTTTCAAAAATAGGAATCAACTCAACATCTATTAATTTGCCTAATGTACCAATTGCAGATGCTTGTACTAATGTTTTCTTATCATTATTAGCCATATTTATAATCTTATTTATGGCATCTCTTTTAGAAAATTTATTAATTAAATCTATATTTTCTAAGGCTAAAATTCTTATTTTATATGATTCATCATTTAAAGCTTCTACAACTGCATTAAATGCGTCTTTTTCTTCTTGTTTTTTTACTACTTCTAACAAAGCTTCTCTTCTATGCACAAAATTATCTGCATGTTTTAATTGAAAAATATAGTCGCTTAATATTTTGTTTTCATTTAAATCACAAATTAAATTGTTATCAGAATTAATTTGAATTAAGTTAGGTTGACTATTGTAAGGAAACGTAAAAGAAGCATCTTTAGCATCTACAAAAACGGTATGTCTTGTTTTTTTTGATCCTTCAAAAACATCAATAGATATTGGAAATTGAAAGTAACCTGATTGTAATTGAAATAAATTAACAGTTACTGTTTTTCTTAATGTATTATAATCATAAGAAACCTGTATATCTGGGTGTCCTGCACCATAAAACCATTGGTTAAAAAACCAATTTAAATCTTTACCAGTTAATTCTTCAAAAACTAATCTTAATTGATGAACTTCTGCAGACTGGTATTGATACTTAGTTAAATATTGTTTTAATCCTTCAAAAAAAGCTTTGTCACCAACAACTTTTCTAAGCATATGCAAAATTGCACCTCCTTTATTGTAACTAACCAAATCAAATAAATCTTCTCTATCATCGTAAGTAAATCTTACTAAAGATTTGTTTTTAGCATCTTGTGCGTTTTTATAAGCTTCAACTTGATCAAATAAATGCATCTCAGCATTTACTTTACCATATTTATACTCTCTCCATAAATACTCACTATAATTTGCAAAAGATTCATTTAATGCCAAATTAGACCAGCTTTCTGAAGTTACTAAATTTCCAAACCAATGATGAAAAATTTCATGAGCAATAGTATTTTCTTGAATATTATTATCTATTAATTGACCTGGTTTTTGATAAGCTTGTTCACCATGAACTACTGCTGTTGTATTTTCCATTGCTCCAGAAACATAATCTCTTACTACAATTTGGCTGTACTTATTCCAAGGGAAATCTACCCCTAGTTTAGTTTCAAAAAAACCAATCATTTCTGGAGTTAAACCAAATATTTCTTTGGCATAAGGTGCGTATTCTTTCTCTACATAATAATCAACAGGAATGTTTTTGTAGTTATCTTTTATAATTTCGAACTCACCTACTCCTATAAATGCTAGATAAGGAGCGTGTTTTTGATCTAATTTCCAATAATCTGTTCTATTTTTTCCTTTTCTTATTTGATTGATTAATGCTCCATTAGAAAGTGTAACATATTTATTAGGTACTGTAATTTCTATTTCTTGCGTCATTTTTTGATTAGGAGCATCTATTGTTGGAAACCATGCACTATTAGCTTGTGTTTCTCCTTGTGTCCAAATTTGTGCAGTCTTATTTTTATCAAAGCCATCTGTATTAATAAAATAAAGTCCTTTAGCATCTGTAATTGCTTTACTACCTCTATCTTTTACTTTTTCTGGTTGAGATAGGTATTTTATGTAAAGGGTAAATTCTTGGTTTTTGGTGTACTTTTTTGGTAAAACTATTTCTAAATCAAAATCGTTGTATGTAAAGTTTAGGTTTTTCTCATTTAGCTTAACTTCACTAATTATCATTGTATTAGCATCTAAAACTACTTTATTAGCATCGTAATAATGTGGTTTTAGAGTAACCCAAGCTTCACCATTCATAGTTTTATCAGAAAAATTAAAATCTACTTTTAATTTTGTGTGTACTAAATCAAAAATTTTTTCTCTTTCTGGTTTATAATTATCAGGAGTTTGTGAAAAAATACTGCTGCAAAGCAGTGTGAAAAATATAATTACTAAATGTTGTAACTTCATAAATGTCTCTTTCTTGAGGCTCAAAAATAATAAATAAGCTTAAAGATGTTGTTAATGCATGGTTAAATTCAAAAAACGTACCAAAAAGAAATAAAAAAAGCTGTAATTCTTAGAAAGAATTACAGCTTATAAATTACTTGTAATAGTAATTATTGGTTAAATAGATTTGCAAAATTTTTAAATGAATCGTTATTAGCATCCATTTTTACACTATTCATCATTTCAATAATTTGTGCAGGATTCATATTTTCTCCTAATAAACGAGCAACACCAACACCTTGTTGATCACCATAGCCAAAAGCAATTACTTCATCTATAGCATCTGTTTTACCTGAGTAATAAATACTAACATTCATTCCTTTCATTTTCATAGACATCAAACTTTTATAATCGTTATTGTCTTTAAAAATGTTTTTTAGCTTAGACTTTTCAGTTTCGTAAGTTGCTGTGTTATCTTCTGTTTTAGGTAAAAATACAATGTTAATTTTTTTAATGCTTTCCATCGTCTTTTTTACGTCTTCAGAAACATCAGCATTTGCAGTTAACACAGAACTTACAGGTAGATCTCCTGTATAAAAACCGTCTTTACCACTTGTATCTACTAAATAACTTTGTAATGATTTTTCATTTTTACAAGAGCTAAGTAATGCTACAAAAAGTAATAAAGTACAACTTGTGATTATTTTTTTCATTTGATTTTGTTTTAGTAAAGTCTAGGTTTTTACACCTAGACTTCTATTTTTTTACTTATTGCTTTCTTTTACCATCTTATCTGTAAACTCAGACATCTTATTGATATCTATATTACCAGTTAAAGACATAACCATAGCTTCAGACATTCCTTTTGTCTTTTTATCTATACCTTTTACAAACATTAAAACTTCACTAACATAATCTTTATTGCCTGTAGCTTTAACATAAATTTTTACACGAGAGTCATCTTCTTTAATTCTAATTAACTCTGTTAATTTTGATGATTTAATTGCATTATTTACCATTTTCTCCATTTTAGAAGCAATTTCTAAATTATCTGTAGAGAACATTTTAAATTCATTTAAATCATTTATCATTTCAAAAGCTTGCATTACCTCATTATCATCTGACTTAACATTTTTGGGTTGAAACTTTTTTAATAATTGAAAAGCATCTTTGGTAACAACTACCATATCTACTCCATCTAAATCTTCTAAACTATCAAAGATTGACTGTGCATTTGATAACAATGGTGTCATCATTAACGCTATAATTACTATTATTTTTTTCATGATTTCTATTCTTAAACTTGGTTTTACTAATTTTTACTTGGTTTTTATTTTAATACTTGGTTTACTTTACTTTCATAAGTATGTAATTGAGCTACAGCTTGTTCTCCTTTTTTTAGATTGTTTGATAAAAGTTGTAATCCTTTACTTACTTGTGCATAAATTTTCTCTGCTTTTTTGCGCTCTTTATATTCATCATATTGTGGCTTACCAATAAATACTGTGAATAAAAGTGCTATTGATGCTGCTACTGATAACCATTTAAAGTTTCTCTTTTTAGATTTCTTAGGTTCTAACTGAATGGTTTTTGTAAACTTTTCATCTTTTATGGTAGCAAAATAATTAAACATATATTCATATTCTTGCAAATGTGGTGCAACATTTCCTCCTGTAAAATAGTTTTTTAAGGTAGTTTCTTCTTGCAAAGAAGTTTCTGCGTTTAAGTATTTTTCTACTAATTTTTCTATGTTAGCTAACTCCATAGTTGTGTTTTTTAATGAGTTCTTCTCTTATTGTTTTTCTTGCTCTAGATAATGCTACTCTTACTGCTGTTGGTTTCATATCAACCATTTTACAGATTTCATCAAAATCATATTGTTCAATATCTCTTAATTGAATAATTATTTTTTGATTTTCTGGTAAAGCTTCTATCAATTGGTGTACTTGGTTTACACTGTCTTGATATTCTACTTTCTTATCTAGAGACGTTTCTTTTTCTTTATAATTACTGTGTACTAATGTTAAATTACTTGCTTGCTTACTTTTTAAACGATCATAACAATAATTCTTTGTCATGGTCATTGCAAATGCTTCAACATTTTTATAATCAGCAATTTTTTCTTTGCTCCTCCATAATTTAAAGTATAGTTCTTGAGTAGCATCCTCAGCTTCTTCAGTAGAAACTAATAATCTTTTTGCTAATCTAAAGACCTTGTCTTTAAAGGGTAAAACAACTTTTAAAAAGTCTGATTGATTCATTTTATCTCTTTGTTATACTGATATTTTTTCATCTCTTATATCAGGTTTACATAATTACGACGAACAAGTATTTTATTTGTTACAAGAAAATTAAAAAAATACTAATTATGCTTAAATTGCGTTAAAAATAATAAATCGTTTATTTATAATTTATGAGGATAAATCTAAAGTTTTATTTATTAATTCTAGTTTTTAGTTCAATTGTTAGTTGCTCTAAAGATTATGAAGTTCCACAAGATATAATTGTTCACGATTTTGTTTGGAAAGGTTTAAATGCATATTACTTATATCAAGATCAAATAGAAGATTTATCTGATAGAAGATTTAATTCTGATGAAGAACTAAATACTTTTTTAAGATCCTTCCCAGATTATAATACATTATTTAGTAGTTTACTATTAAGCACTGATAATAGATCTTTACTTTTAGAGGATTATAATACGATTACAGCATCAGAAATTAGAACTTCATTTACAAATGGTATGGAGTTTGGCATAATTGCAGACCCCAACAGTACAGAAAACGTAATTGGGTATGTTACTCATATTTTATCAAATTCTAATGCATCTAGCCAAAATATAGAAAGAGGTGAATTTTTTAATGCTGTTGATGGTGTACTACTTACTAGAACAAATTACGAATCAATTTTAATAACAGGGAGTAATGATTTTACACTTTCTATGGTTAATTTTGATGGTAATATTGCTACACAAAATGGAAAAACTGTTTCTTTACAAAAAGAAGCTTATACTTATCCTGCAACATTTTTAGAAAAAACAATTCCTTTAAATGGAGAAGATATTGGGTATTTAATTTACAATAATGATTTCTCAAAAAATTATTTAGAAAACTTAAATAATACTGCTTTAAACTTTAAAAATCAAGGAGTTAAAAAATTAATTTTAGATTTACGATACAATATTGGTTCAGGTACATTTGCCAGTAATATTGAAAAGTTAGGTAGTATTTTATTAGGTCAGTTTTCTGATGAAGTATTTATTAAAGAACAATGGAATACAAAGGCTCAAACTTGGTTTTTAGCCAACCAACCAGACTCTTTAGTAAATCGTTTTTCTAATTTACTTAATCAAAACACAGCTATAAATCATCTTGAACTTACAGACATTTACATCATTTTAAATGGTAATTCATTTACTGGCTCTTCAGCAACTGAATTACTTATAAATAGTTTAGACGCATATATGAATGTTCATGTAATTGGTAATCAAACTGCTGGTAATAATATTGGAAGCATTACTCTTTACGACTCAGAAGATTACGATTTTGGTCTTAAAGATGAAAGTCATACAGTTGCGTTACAACCTTTAGTGTTAAGTTTTCTAAATAATAACGACCAAACTTATGATAACGGATTTTCACCAAGAATTCAATTATGTAATAATGAAGCTCCTTTAAATTTAGGTGTTTTAGGCGAAAATTCAGACCCAATATTAAACAGTGTTTTAAATTATATTACAAACGGAAACACATCTTTTCCTGCATGTAATCAAAATAATTTTGAATTTATTTTTAACAGTATCAATCAACAAAGAACTATAGACAGAGGAGTATTTATTAAACAAGATTTACCAAATACATATTAAAATGCATAAAAAACCCTTTTTTATAATAAGTCTAATTTTCTTATTCTTCTCTTGTGAAAAAACAGATTTAAATTTAAATGACTCTTCAACTAATGATCAAGTTAATTTCTTTGTTTGGAGAGGATTAAACACCTATTATCTTTGGCAAAAAGAGGTTCCAGATTTAGCAGATGATCGTTTTTCTAACCTAAATGATTTGTATAGTTATTTCAGAAATTACAATACACCTAATGATGTTTTTTATGACCTACTTTATCAATACCCAACAATAGATCGTTTTTCTTGGATTGTAGACGATTATGTAGCTCTTGAGAACTCTTTCTTAGGAGTTAATGTTACAAATGGTATGGAGTTTGGCTTGGTTAGGTATTTAGATGATAGGGCTAAATTATTTGGTTATGTAAGATATGTGGTTCCTAATTCTGATGCAGAAGATAAAGGTGTACTTAGAGGTATGATTTTTAATAAAGTAGATGGTTTACAACTTACAGAAAGCAACTACCAAGGATTGCTGTTTGGTACTGTAACAAATTATACCATTGAACTTGCAGACTATAATTCAGGTAATCCAGTTAGTAATACAACTACAATAAATCTAACAAAAAATGAAATTGAAGAAAACCCTATAAAAATTCAAAAGGTATTTAAAGAAGGTAATAAGAACATTGGATATTTAATGTATAACCAATTTGCAAGAAATTATAATAGTCAACTAAATGCTGCTTTTGCTAACTTTAAATCAGAAAATATAGATGAATTAATTGTTGATTTACGTTATAATTCTGGAGGTTCTACAAATACTGCAACGTATTTAGGAAGCATGATTACTGGGCAGTTTAATAATCAATTATATTCTAAAGAACAATGGAATGCTAAAGTAACCAATGCTTTACCTAATGATAGGTTTATTAATAATTTTACATCAGAAATTAGAAGCTTTGATAATTCAGGAAATCTTATTGCTCAAGAGTCTATTAAGAGTTTAGGCTTAAGTAAAGTCTACTTTATTGTTACAGGCAGTTCTGCTTCTGCTTCAGAATTAGTAATTAATAGTTTAAGTGCTTATATAGACGTTAAATTAGTGGGTACTAAAACAGTAGGTAAACAAGTAGGTTCTGTGACACTTTATGATGCAGATAATTGGGCAAAAAACGGAACAAACTTCAATAACAATCATACTTATGCTTTACAGCCAATTGTTTTTGAAATTTTTAATAAAGACAATCAAAATTATCCAAATGGAATAATACCAGGTACAACTTTACCAGGTATACAAATTGGTGAAGATTTTGGAAATTTAGGAGTTTTAGGTGACAGAAATGAACCTTTATTAAGCAGAACAATAGAATATATTTTAACAGGTAGTAAAACATTACCTAGAAAAAATTATTCTAATTTTGAAGAAATTTATAATTCTAAATTAGCAAGTCCTGCTTCAGATAAATTGTATATAGATTTTAATTCTAGAAAACTAAAAATTAAGTAAATCATTTTTTTAGTTCTAAGTTTTCTACATCATCTAAACCTTCATCTATTTCTTTATCTGTTAATACATCTGGTCTAAATTCACTCATTAATTCTTCTTGTTTAGATTTAGCATATTTATAACCAGATTTCCACCATTTACTCATTTTTTTTTCATCAAAAACCAATGAGTTTGTTGTTAAAACAGTTGGTGTATAATATAAATTAAGTTTTACATCTTTATTATTTGCAGCTAATTTACCAATAGTAATGTTATGTCTTTCTACATGAGTTAGCATAAAATTAAAAACATCAAATAATAGAGAAAACGGATTTTTAGCAGGTAACCTATTCATTGCACTTACTTCAGTTTCAAGAATAATTGCATCAATTTCTGTTGCTCCTCTTAAAATAGCTTCTCTAATTGGTACAAGAGAACCAAAACCACCATCTGCATATTGTTGTTTATTTTTCTCTAACAAACTCATAAAAGGCACATAATTACAAGAGCCCCAAATCCAATCACAAAAATCTTCGTAAGTACAATCTTTATTAGATTTATACTCAATTTGATTTGCAGTTAAATTAGAAACTGTAACAACAATTTCTTTATCAACTTTTAAAATTTGTTCATACATTTCTTTGGTAATTTTTTCCTTAATTAAACTTCTTAAGTTTTTACTTTCACCAAAAGTCTTTCTTCCGTTTAAAAAATTCCAAAGTGTATTAAAATGGTTTATGCTTACTATTTTTTCTCCAGCTACTTTTTTAATATTAAAAGGGTTATTACTAAAAATAGTTTCTTGATTTACATTAGTATATAAATCTTTTAATTCATCTAACATACCTAATGCTAAATGAGAAACCATTAAACTACCAGTAGAAGTGCCTAAAAATAGATCATAGGTTCTATTTTCTTTTTTCATTAAATATTGTGCAACACCACCTGCAAAAGCACCTTTGCTTCCTCCACCAGAAATAACTAAAGCTTTTTTCATTAACTGGAAATCATTTTTTATTTTCGTAGTATAAAAATAGTTAAAATGAGGGGATTATTGATTTTATTTTGTTTGATGTTGATTCTAGGTTGTACAAAAAAATATGAACCAAGAATTATTGATAACATTGAAATCCAAGAATTTAAAATAGACTCAACAAGTATAAGGGCTATTAAGGTAGTAGATGAACAGACTGTTTACTTTGCAGGTGCTAATGGTATAATTGGTTACACAAAAGATGGAGGCAATTCTTGGAATACAAAACAAATTACATATAAAGATTCTATCATACCCCATTTTAGAAGTATTGCAATGCAAAACAATGCCATTTTTGCACTTTCTATTGCAAACCCTGCACTATTATATAAAATTACAGACAAAGACACAACTATAGTTTATAAAGAAGAGCATCCAAAAGTTTTTTATGATGCCATGCAATTCTTTGATGATGGAGAACATGGAATTGCTGTTGGTGACCCAACAGATGATTGCATGTCTTTATTATTAACCAATGATTTTGGAGAAACTTGGAAAAAAGTTTCTTGTGATAAACTTCCTAAAATTACTGAAGGTGAGGCTTTTTTTGCAGCAAGTAATACCAATATAAAAACATTAGGTAGTTCAGTTTGGATAGCTTCTGGTGGTAAAAAAGCCAGAGTTTTTAGGTCTGACAACTATGGTAAAACTTGGAAAGTTTTTGAAACACCAATGATACAAGGTAATGGACCACAAGGAATTTACTCTATAGATGTAGCTAATTTTAAAAGAGGAATTATAATGGGTGGTGATTTCTCAAAACCAAATGAAAACAAAGCCAATAAAGCTATAACAACAAATGGAGGTAAAACATGGTCTATTGTAGCAGATAAACAAAATCCGTCTTATAAAAGTTGTGTACAATATGTTCCTGAAACTACAGGAAAAGAAGTTTTTGCAGTTGGTAAAACAGGTGTTTCTTTTTCAAACGATGGAGGGCTAAATTGGAAAGAAGTATCTAAAGAAGCTTATTATACTATACAATTTGTAGATAAGTATACAGCTTGGTTAGCAGGAGATAAAAAAATTGGAAAATTGATTTTGAAATAAATACAATGATTGATAAAAAAAAGATTACAGAGAGATTTATTAATTACGTAACTATAAATACAGAATCAGACCCCAATAACCCAGCATTTCCAAGTACAGAAAATCAATGGGATTTAGCAAAAATTCTTGAAAAAGAACTTATAGAAATTGGTATGCAAGATGTAGAACTTGATGATAATTGTTACATCATGGCTACTTTACCTAGCAATTTAGATTATAAAGTGCCAACTATTGGTTTTGTTGCACATATAGACACTAGCCCAGATTTTTCAGGTGCAAATGTAAAACCTAAAATTGTCGAAAATTATCAAGGGAATGATATTGTTTTAAACGAAGAACAACAAATTATCCTTTCTCCTAATGATTTTGATGATTTATTACTATACAAAGGACAAACTCTAATTACCACAAATGGTACAACATTATTAGGCGCAGATGACAAAGCTGGTGTTACAGAAATTGTTTCTGCTATGGAGTATCTAATTCAACACCCAGAAATAAAACATGGCAAAATAAGAATTTGTTTTACACCAGATGAAGAAGTTGGTAAAGGAGCTCATTTATTTAATGTAGAAAAATTTGATGCTGAATGGGCTTATACAATGGATGGTAGTCAAATAGGTGAATTAGAATATGAAAACTTTAATGCTGCAAGTGCAAAGATTACCATAAATGGTAAAATAGTTCATCCTGGATATGCAAAAGGTAAGATGATAAATTCAATGCTAATTGCTAATGAATATATTAGTGCAGTTCCATCAGATGAAGTTCCAGAAAAAACAGAAGGCTATGAAGGTTTCTTTCATTTGCATGATTTAAAAGGTGACGTAGAGCAAACTGTTTTAGAATATATTATTAGAGATCATGATTTTGATGTATTCGAAAAACGTAAATACTTAATGCAAAAAATTGCTTTTGATATGAATAAGCAATTAGGTAAAGAATTAATTCATGTTGAAATAAATAATCAATATTTTAATATGAAAGAAAAAGTGTTACCAGTAAAACATATAGTAGATATTGCAGAAGAAGTTATGAAAGATTTAGATATAAAACCTTTAATTAAACCCATTAGAGGTGGTACAGATGGTTCTCAATTATCTTTTAAAGGTTTACCATGTCCAAATATTTTTGCAGGAGGACATAATTTTCATGGTCGTTTTGAGTATGTTCCTGTAGAATCTATGATTAAAGCCACAGAAGTAATTATTGGCATTTCAGAAAAAGTAGCAGAAAAATATAGCTAAAAAAAATCTCCTGAAATAAATCTCAGGAGAAAAAGTTATTATATAAAAACTTAATTCTGTTATTCAAGAATTTTAACCCCTACATTAAATTCTGAATAAGTTAAATCAAAATTACAAATAATAAGGTCTATTTAAAATTACATTAAGATAATTCAGGGTTTTTCCCCTTAACATTCTGGAAAAACCCCCTAAAATGTTCAAAATCTTTATCTTTATTATCTGTAGTATAATAAGGTTCAGAAATTTTTATTTGTTTGTTTTCAAAATCTAAAGTAGCCATAACAATAGGTACTTCTGCTCCTTTAGCTATATAATAAAAGCCAGTTTTCCAGTGCTCTACTTTTTTACGAGTTCCTTCAGGTGAAAGACCTAATCTAAACTCTTCTCTTGAGTTAAAAATATCTACAATAGCATCTACAAGTCTGTTATTCTTGCTTCTATCTACAGGGGTACCTCCTAAAGCTCTAAAGAAAAAACCAAAGGGACCTTTAAACAAAGAATCTTTACCTATATAATTAATCATAATACCAGATGCCATCCTTGCTAAAATAGCAATAGGAAAATCTATCCAGCTTGTATGTGGTGCTGCAATAACAACATATTTTTTTTGAGTTGGAAATTCACCAACTAACTTCCATCTTAATACCGTAAACAAAATAAATCTTGCAAATACTTTCATAAATCTTGTATTGTTTACAAATTCATTAATATTGATTAAAAAATTATACTTAAAAGTGATAAATTTAAGGACTTAATTTGATATGATGACAGAATTTGTGGCATACTTTTTTATTGCATTGGTTTTTAGTTTAATAGGTTTTTTTATTGCTAAACTTATACTGAGAGTAAAACTTGAAAAAGAGAAAACTTCTTTAGAAAAAGAAAATTCAACTTTAGAAGAAAGAGTTGTTTTATTGCAACAATCTAAAGACATTGTAGAAAATAATTTTATAGAACATCAAAAAGAGTTTAAAGATTTATTACAAGAAAAAGAAAATCTTATCATTAAAAATACAAATCTAAATTCAGATATTATAAATCTTCAAGAAAAACTAGCAGATAATAAAACTGAAGTCAATAAACTTCAAGAAAAATTTAAAAATGATTTTGAAGTTTTAGCCAATAAAATCTTAGAAGACAAATCAAATAAGTTTACTGAGCAGAATAAAGAAAATTTAAAAACAATTCTTAGTCCACTTCAAGAAAAAATTAAAACATTTGAAGATAAAGTAGAAAAAACACATAAAGAAAGTATCGATTATCATGCTGCTTTAAGGCAACAAATATTAGGTTTAAAAGAACTAAATCAGCAAATGAGCAAGGATACTTTAAATTTAACTAAAGCACTAAAAGGTGATAGTAAACTACAAGGAAATTGGGGTGAATTAGTTTTAGAAAGAGTTTTAGAAAAATCTGGCTTAGAGAAAGATAGAGAATATTTTATTCAGCAAAGTTTTACAAATGATGAAGGCAAAAGAGTTTTGCCTGATGTTGTAATTCATTTACCTGATAATAAAAAAATGATAGTCGACTCTAAAGTGTCTTTAACTGCTTATGAGCAATATGTAAATGAAGATGACGAAAGTTTAAAAGAACAATATTTAAAAAACCATGTGGTTTCTTTAAAACGTCATATAGAGCAATTATCAGAAAAAAAATATGAAGATATTTATAAAATAGAATCACCAGATTTTGTTTTACTTTTTATACCTATTGAGCCTGCATTTGCAATTGCTTTAAATGCAGATGATCAATTATACAATAAAGCCTTTGAGAAAAATATTGTAATCGTTACTCCAACCACTTTATTAGCCACTTTAAGAACCATTGATTCTATGTGGAATAATGAAAAACAACAAAGAAATGCACTTGAAATTGCTAGACAAGCAGGTGCTTTATACGATAAATTTCAAGGATTACTTTCAGATTTAATTGGAATTGGCAAACGAATAGATGATAGTAAAAAAGAATATTCTAATGCTATGAATAAGCTTTTTGAAGGTAGAGGAAATCTTATTACAAGTGTTGAAAAGCTTAAAAAGATGGGAGCAAAAGCAAAAAAATCTTTACCACAAAATATTATTGATAGAGCCAATGATGATGATTAGATAATCAAAAAAAATCACTTTCAATTTTAACGCTACACTACCTTTAATTCTCAAGATAATATCTTTTGAGTTAGTAATTACTTCATTTACGTCAATATATACTGTACTTGTATGTTAACTTGCGACTAAGAGTTAATTAATATTATTAATCTTTTAAAAGTGAATAAAATGGGGGAAACAAAAACAAATCAAGAAAAACTATACAAGAATGTAGAAACAGATGGTACTACAGATAACAGAATAATGGAACCAACTATTTCTTCAGAAGAATCTGAAATACTTAAGAAAAACAATAAAGAGGTTTTGATTGGAAAAAATTTAGATGAAATAGATAAATTAAAAGAAGATTTTAATTCTAGTAAAAGAAAATTATTAAATAAATTAATGAGATAAAAATATGGCAGAAAATAGAAAAAGAGCTAGTGCCGAAAATATTACTAAAGGTAATTCAGGAGACAAACAAGAAAAAGGTTTGCATCCTTTAAAAGGCACAGTAAAAGAAAGTAATTATAAAGATAATGATAGCAGTAATAATAGATTAAAAGGTTTACATAAAGAAAAATTAGAAAACCAATTACAAACTGCTACTAATAAATCTAATAAAAGAATTGCTGATAATATTCAGAATTCAGAACATAAAGAACAATAAATAATAACTAAAAATAAAAATTATGAATAAGGATACACACGAAGGTAAATGGAAACAAATTAAAGGCGAATTCAAAGAAAAATTTGGAGAAGCAACCAATGATGAATCAATTTCTAATAGAGGAAAAGTAGATAAATTTGTTGGAGAAATGCAAGAAAAATATGGAAAAACCAAAGATGAAATTGCTGAAAAAATTAAAAATTGGTAAAAGAAATAGTACCCCTAATTAAAAAGCATCTACAAAAGTGAATGCTTTTTTTTATTATATAATTACAAAATCCTTTCTTTTCTATCTCTCCTAAAAAAATAAAGCAAATTGTCTTTTTTTATTTTTTTTCTGTAACCAAGTAAGTGAAATATTTCTGTTGCTAAAAATTTTGCAATCTTTGGGTTTACCATTAAAGTATATTCATTCTCTTTGTGTTTTCTAACTCCAGGAAGTAATGTTAATACCCTATAAAATTTGAATTTTCTTAAAAGTTTAGATAATTCTAACCAAAAAACTGAAAGTTTAGAGATTATAAAAAAACCGTCATTTCCTCTTGATTGATAAAGAGGCATAAATATTTTACCTGATCTATCTGAATAAATTTTTGTGTCATTTGACAATGCTAACTCTTGATTCTTTGTTATGAATTGAAAATTTTCAAAACCAGGATTCATTTTAAAATTTTCATTAGACTTAATATTGTATTTGTAATCTATTTGAAAAAATTGATGTTGTATTTTAAATGTAGAAAAAAGTGCTTTACTTTTTTTATAATAACTATCTATTTCATGCTGAGAAATACAATTAGAAACTTTAAGAGCTTGCCAAATAAAAGCCTCACAATTACTTACTGATAATTTATTATAATGTTGACCCGCTTCAAAACCTAAAGCCACATGTCCATATTCATTAATAAAAGTTAGTAAAGGTCCATCTAAAAATTCTTCAATTCCAAGTATTGTTGGAATAGTAAATTCAGAGCAAAATTCTCTATTATTTAATGAATCACTAATGGTTATAAAAGGTTGAGTATTTGAAGAAGTTGTGTGTAAATCTAAAAAGTAAAAAGGCCCTTTATGCTTTTTAAAAATTACTTTTAGTGTTTTATAAATTTCAAATTGTTCTTTATGCTCATTGGTTTTATAATCAAGAAGCTTAATTAAGTTTAGATTTTCTTCTGTCCAAATTCTATTTAAATCAACAGACTCAAACCTTATATTTTTTTCTATTGCATTTAAATTGCCTGAAATTCCATAAAAATTACCATTAAAAGAGAGGTTTTCTTTATTTATTTTTTCAAAAACATGTTGTAATGCATGTATTCCTGCTCTTTCATTACCATGAATACCTGCAAAAGCTATAACTGTTGGTGAATTTATTTCTCCTATTTTTTTTCCTATAATTCTTTGAAAAGAAATTGTTTCACCAAAAGAAGTTATTTTGATATCATCTTTCATATTGATTGTTTCAATATTTCAATTTTGGCTAAGTCTGTTTTTGTAAATAATCCTACTAATTTTTCATTTTCAATTACAGCTAAACAACTATTATCAGTATCATTTAAAATATTCTTTGCTTTATGATATGGTGTTTCTGGAGTAACTTTTATATAATTAGTATTCATCACTTTTTTTACAGTTTTATTTAAAGAGGTTTTGTCTTTATCACTAATAGATAAAACTGTTTGTTTGTCTATTATACCAACTATCATATTATTTTTATTTACTACTGGTAAATGATGAATATCTTTCCAATCCATAATTTTTAAAGCGAGATGTAATAAATCATTTTCATGAACTACAAAAAGACTAGATGTCATTACTTTATAAACTTTATCGTACTTCTTTTTTATAGTTGTGCCTTTTGCTTTTATAGGTTTCCATTCATCAACAGAAATATTTTGTTGCTGGTTTTTATAAATTTGTTGAGTTAAAATAGCATTAGTTTCGTATTTGGAAAATTCTTTTCTTAGAGTTCTTTTGTTATCTATTAACCATTGACTGCCAGTATTACTAGTTTCTAATCTTTTAATAATTATATCTAAATAATTATCTATCTCTTTTGGGTCTATATTAGATTTTAAAAGCCCTTTTTTAGCTATAGGTAATAAAGTTTTTTTAATTAATTTTTTTGCTGAAATACCTTTACCAAACCAATTAAAATATGTGTTTATACCAGTTCTAGAAGCATTAATAAAATTTCCTTTAGCTTCTTCAAATGGTATTTTATCCCAAATACCTTCATATTTTTTTGGCATTCCTTGCATTACACCAACCCATAAAAGCGCATTAGCAATTTCATCTTTAACACTGGGTCCAGAAGGTATATATCTATTCTCAATTCTTAAATGAGCCACATTTTTAGCAACACCATAGCATAATCTATTCCATTTATAAAGAGTACCATTGTGTAGGTTTAAGGCCATTAATTTAGGCATGATTCCTTTTTTTACAGCATGTAGGGAGTTTTCTTTAAATGTAGAAGTTACAATGGGTGGATATCTAGAAATATCGTCTGTAAATAGTTCTAAAATAGAGTCTTTAACCCAATCAGAACCAAAAGAAACTCTTGGTTTTTGTTCTCTAGAAAAATGAGAAACATTTCTTAAGTCTATACTTTGCTGAAAAAGAGCTATTCTGGTTTCGCTCCATAATTCTCTACCTAGTAATAATGGTGAATTTGTCATTACAGACAATAATGGACCAGCTATTGCTTGAGACCAATTGTATTTGTCTATTGCTTCTGAAGGGTTTATTTGAAGATGAACTTGAAAACTAGTATTACAAGCTTCAAAAAGTATTGAATTGTGTTTTAAAATAAGTTCATCTACACCTTGAATATGCAATTTAAAATCTCCTCCTCTAATTTTTTTAATAACATTATTTATTGTCTTATAACGTTTGTAAGGAGTAACATTTTTAAATACTAAATCTTTTTTTCTTAAAGTTGGTAAAATACCTGTTAAAATAATTTTATTATTCTCTGTTTCTTCTGCAATCTTTTGTCCTTTTTCTAATAATAAAAGAAGTTCTTTTTCTAATTCTGAAAAACAATTATTTTCTAATTTTTGAGGATCTAAATTTATTTCTAAATTAAATAATGCTAACTCTGTAGTATAATGTTCGTCATTTATCTTTTCAAGAATTTTTAAAGCATTTGTTGAGGGTCTAAAATCTTCATCAACTATACATAACTCTTGCTCAGCACCAATTCTTTGAATTCCAGATTCAAATAAATTATTAACAAGCATGTAGTTAAATGCCTCTATATCATTTAATAAATGACTTAAAAATTCTTTTCTATCTTTTTGAGATTTTATTGCAGTAACAGATTGTGAACCCATAATTATTAAATATATCAATTACGAATTTCACAATTTTTAATAAGAATAAATATGATAAATATCATTAGAAAGTGTAAGGTAAATCTTTCTAAATTTTATCTAATAAAGTACTACTCTTTTTTATGGGCTAGTTTTTTAACCAGTTTACCTACAGTTAAACCTTGCACAATTATAGAAAAAACTACAACAATATATGTGATAACAAGAAATAATTCACGATTCATATCGTTTGCTAAACCTAAAGCTAGAGCTATTGAAATTCCTCCACGTAATCCACCCCAAGTCATTATAAAGTCTGTTCTTCTAACAAATTCTAACTTATCTTTAAATACTATTATTGGAAATAATAAAGAAACATATCTACAAAGCAACACAATAGGAATTGCTAATAATCCTGCAATGACATACTTACCATCATACACTAAAACTAGCATTTCCATTCCTATTAAAACAAAAAGAATAGCATTTAAAAGAATATCTATTAGTTCCCAAAACTTATCTACATATTTTTCTGTAATTTCTGACATAGAAGTAGCTCTTACAGTATCATTACCAACAATTAATCCTGCAGTTACCATTGCTAATGGTGCAGATAAGTGGAGTTTATGCGCAATTACTGTACCACCCATAACTGCTGCTAAAGTTATCATAACTTCTATATGATAATCGTCAATAGCTTTCATTAATTTATAACAAGCATAACCTAAAATAGCACCCAATAAAACACCTCCTATGACTTCTTGTCCAAAAAGCTTAAATACATCAAAAGTAGTATCTTCATCTATACCAGATTTTGCTATTTGATAAATGGTTAAAAAAACAACAACTCCTACTCCATCATTAAATAATGATTCACCTACGATTTTTGTTTCCAATTTTTTTGGAACTCCTGCTTGTTTTAAAATCCCTAAAACAGCTATAGGATCTGTAGGAGAAATTAATGCTCCAAAAAGTAGACAGTAAATAAAATTAACAGGTAAGTTTAAAAACTGTAATAAGAAATAAATAGCACCACCTACTAAAAAAGTTGATGTTAATACTCCTAATGTAGAAAACATTAATATAGGCCACCTTTGTACTTTAAGTTGATCAAAATTAGTATGTAATGCTCCTGTAAACAGTAAAAAACTTAGCATTTCATCTAATAAAACAGTTTTAAAATCTATACTAGATATAATTGATTTTTCTGCATTTAATAAAGTAGGATCAAAATAACTTAATAACAAAACACCTAAAGTAAAAACTATAGTAATAATCATTAAACCAATGGTGTTTGGTAATTTTAAAAAACGAGTATTTATAAAACCAAAAACAGCTGATAAAAAAATTAAAACTGTTGCAATAAAATAAGCATCCATATGTATTATTTTTTGTGATTGAAAGATATAAAAAAGCATCAAGAATAACTTGATGCTTTTTTGTAATATATTAGTTTATAAATAAATTTACATTACAAATAATCTTCTAGAGCTCATCATTTCTGCAACTCTATCAGCTATATCATGTAAAGCCTCATCATTATCTGCATTTTGTATAGCTTCATCTATAAAATTAACAACAGAAACCATATCATCTTCTTTTAAACCTCTAGTAGTAATAGCAGGTGTTCCTACACGTATTCCAGAAGTTACAAAAGGACTTTTATCATCAAAAGGTACCATGTTTTTATTAACTGTAATATCTGCTTTTCCTAAAGCGATTTCTGCATCTTTTCCAGAAATATTTTTATTTCGTAAATCAATTAACATACAGTGATTGTCTGTACCACCAGAAATTAAATGATAACCTTTCTTAACAAATTCTTCAGCCATTTTAGCAGCATTTAACTTTACCTGAATTTGATATTCTAAAAACTCATCTGTTAAAGCTTCTCCGAAAGCAACAGCTTTTGCAGCAATTACATGTTCTAAAGGACCTCCTTGGTTGCCTGGAAAAACAGCTGAGTTAAGTAACATAGACATTTTCTTTGGACTACCTGATTTTAAAGTTTCTCCAAAAGGATTGTCAAAATCTTGTCCCATCATAATAATTCCTCCTCTTGGACCACGTAATGTTTTATGAGTTGTAGAAGTTACAATATGACAATGTGGTAATGGATCATTTAAAATACCTTTTGCTATTAAACCTGCTGGATGTGAAATGTCTGCCATTAATAATGCACCAACACTATCTGCAATTTCTCTAAATCTTTTAAAATCAATATCTCTAGAATAGGCAGATGCACCTGCAATTATTAAATTAGGCTTTTCTTTGGTAGCAGTTTCTTGTATTTTATCATAATTTAAAACACCTGTTTCTTCCTCTACACCATAAAAAGACGTTTTATATAATTTTCCAGAAAAATTAACAGGAGAACCATGAGTTAAATGACCTCCATGAGATAAATCAAATCCTAAAATTTTATCTCCTGGTTTTAAACAAGCAGAAAATACAGCTGTATTTGCCTGAGAACCAGAATGAGGCTGAACATTTACATATGCTGCACCAAATAATTCTTTACATCTATCTATAGCAATTTGCTCTACTACATCTACTACTTCACAACCTCCATAATATCTTTTACCTGGGTAACCTTCTGCATATTTATTAGTTAATATAGAGCCTTGTGCTTTCATTACTTGCTCACTTGCATAGTTTTCTGAAGCTATAAGTTCTAAACCATTAATTTGTCTTTCTCTTTCTTCTTCAATTAAGTCAAAAATTTGATGATCTATTTGCATGTTATTTTATTTTATAGAAACACCAAAAATAACTAAAATACAATGGCTTAAAGACTAGTTTTAATGATGTTTTCAACATTTTATTAAGATTAATTATACATTGCTAAAACTTTATTAAAAATTCAATTTTTACTATATTTTTATTTTAAAATGATAAAAAAAGAATGTAGATTTGAGAAAAATAAATATTTTTAAAAATGATTATAACTGCCAACAATCCTAAGCGTAAATCTTGGCTTAAAGTAGAAGAAGATTCAGACTTTCCAATTCAAAACATACCTTTTGGAGTATTTATCACTAGAGATGATATCATTACAATTGGTAGTAGAATTGGTGATTATGCTATAGATTTAGGTGCTTTTCATCAATTAGGGTATTTTGAAGGCATACCATTAACTGATGATATGTTTTTACAAGATAATTTAAATGATTTTATTGCTGATGGTCGTAAAACATGGAGATTAGTGCGTAATAGAATTGCAGAAGTTTTTGATGTTAAAAATGGTAAATTAAGAGATAATGCAGATCATAAAGATAAAATTATCTTTAGAATGGATGAAGTAGAAATGCTTTTACCAGTTGCAGTTGGCGATTATACAGATTTTTATGCGAGTAAAGAGCATGCTACAAATGTAGGTTCTTTATTTAGAGATCCAGAAAATGCTTTATTACCAAATTGGTTACATATACCTATTGGTTATCATGGTCGTAGTTCTTCTATTGTTCCATCAGGAACACCAATTAGAAGACCTTATGGACAAACTAAACCTGCAGAAGGCAGTAATACACCTGGTTTTGGCCCAAGTAAATTATTAGATTTTGAGCTAGAAATGGCTTTTATTACAACAGATGCAAATGTTTTAGGAGAAAGAATACCTATTGAAGAAGCAGAAGAATATATTTTTGGGTTAGTACAATTTAATGATTGGTCTGCTAGAGATATTCAAGCTTGGGAATATGTTCCACTTGGACCATTTTTAGGAAAAAACTTTGCATCAACTATATCTCCTTGGATTGTTACTTTAGATGCTTTAGAACCTTTTAGAACAGATAACCCTAAACAAGTTCATGAGCCATTACCATACTTAAAACAAGAAGGTAAAGGTAGTTATGATATTCATTTGCAAGTGGGTATACAACCAGAAGGAGGTGAAGAAACTGTAGTTGCTAATTCTAATTTTAAATATATGTATTGGACTATGGCTCAGCAATTGGCACATCACACTGTAAATGGATGTCCTGTAGAAAGTGGAGACATGATGGGTTCTGGAACCATTTCTGGTCCTACAAAAGATAGTTTTGGTTCTATGTTAGAATTAACTTGGAAAGGACAAAAACCAATTCAATTAAAAGACGGTACTAAACGAAAATTTATAAATGATTATGATACAGTTATAATGCGTGCGCATTGTAAAAATGATAAAGTAAGAATTGGATTTGGCGAATGTATAGGTAAAGTACTACCAGCTAAGTAAGATTTGAAATTTATAATATAAAAAACTCCACAGATTGTGGAGTTTTTTTATAAACAATAAGTATTTATTTTAAGTTTCTTAAAATAAAATCAACAGTTTTATTCGTATTCTTATTAGTTGCATAAGAATCTGTTATGTGTTTAGAAGCTGAAGCATATTTATTATCTATCATATAGCTGATATCATCAACAAATTCTAAAGATACTTTTCCTGTTAGCAACAAACTTAAATCTTTACCTTCTGAATGATAATTATAGATTTTTTTTAGGCCAGTTAAATACAAGTAATCTTTTGTAAATCCTCCTCCTCTATGTGCCCTAACAGTAATGTAAAAAGCTTGTTCTCTATCTAAATCGTAACCATTATGTAATAATCTAAATGTTCTAGAGAAATCATATCCTTTAGCTAAACTATCAACAGCTAACACTCTGTAAGCCAATTCTTTTAATCGTTTTATTGTTAGATTACCAGACATATATTCACTAAAAACAGCTAAGCCTTCTTGAGTTTCTTCATTATTAGGAAATCCATGAGAAAATATCTTAAGAGGATGTAACATACCATTCATAGTAGTTACCATATGAACACCTATTTCATGATTTGTTAAAATATTAATTTCATTTTGAGAAAAAGTATGATTTTCATTAAGCACTAAAGCTTGTGCAGTATTAGAAACCATAGCAATTGCACCCATTGTAGATGAGTTTTTAATCTCGTAACTAAAGTCATAGTTTTTAGAATATTCTCTAAAAAATTGATGAGATTCTGAAGCAGAATATTTTGGTTGAAAAAGTGAATCGTTTTCATCTTCACTATCAAAATGCAAAATAAATTTTGCGTTTTCTACATCATTTTCAGTTGGTGTACCAAAAGAACGTAAACTATTGTAGTAGAACCTCTTACCTTTACCAATAGTTTCTATACATTGAATTAAGCCTGAATAAAAATAGATAATATCTTCATAGAAATCTCGTAAACGTTCATCTTCTATATCATCTATTTTTAACGCAAAAAATTCTTTATGTAAAGAAAATTTATCAAAATCTCTTTTTGGGTAAGTAAACTTTGGATCTGTTAAATATTTAGAATTAAAAAACTTTGCTTTTTCAGTTTCTATATTATTTGGATTTACATAATTGAGCATTTCAATCTTCTTGACTAACTCATCAATTTTATGGTCTATCTCAAATAGTTTTTGATTTTTTATAGATACAGCATCACTCATAACTCAATTCTCTAATTTCAGGCTGTAAATTTACGATTTATGCTTCGCATAAAAAGTATTAGCGTGTTTTTTTAACTCTAATTTTAAATATTTTTCTACTGCTGCAACAACTTCTGGATACATAATTTGCTTTAATTCATCACAATAAACTTTTGCAATTTCTGTAGCTAAAACCAATGTATTATTGAAGTTTTGAGTAATGTATTTTAAAAAATATCCATTACCTTGAAAAGTATCATTAATTTTCGAAGTCGATTTTATTCCATTTGGTAAAGGTGTTTTCTCTAAAATAACTCTCCAAGATTCTATTTCTTTTCCAAATCTATGATTATCTATATTAGATGTACCTAAGTTCCAAGTAGGCACTTCTCTTGTCCAACGTTTCCAGTTATAAGAATGCATGTCATAAACAATACAAACTCCAAACTTTTCTTCTAATTTAGAAATTAGAGCATGCACTACTTTATAAAAATTTGCATGTTTTTGTAGGCTCTTTTCATGCATTTCTGTAGGTAAAGGTTCCTTCCACAATTTTTTACCCCAAGCATCTTCATAGATTGCAGTTTCAGGAGCTCTATTTAAATCGTATTCGAAACGAGAATCACAACCAGCTATTACTATTGGATGACTTTTAACCATTTCTTTTGTCTCTGGATCTTCTTCAAACCAACGTTCATATTCTGTATGCAAGCAATTGTCCCATAACTCTTGTCTAAATTGATGTCCATTATGAACAGCACCACAAGCATAATGTACGTATTCCTCTATTTTTATGGTAAAAGAATAATCTTCTGAAACAGCTTCAAAAGTTTCTTCATTTTTAATTTTAGCTATAATATCTTCAACTGAAAGCTTTACCATTTTAATCTATAATTTTCTTTAGTAAATTAAATACTTTTTTTTCTATAACGTCAACAGATCCATCTGCAAAGAATACATTTTTAATGTCTCTAATTAAATTTTCTTTTTCAGCTTGAGAAAACTTATTTTCAGAAATATATTTTTGAATTTTATTTAATCCTTCTTCTTCAGAATCTATAACAACTTCTGTATGAATTTTATGAAATGTAGCATCATCAACCCTAGCTAATATGTAAGCCTCTTCTTCTTTACTTTCAAAATGATTACAATGTGCTGCATATAATAATACGTATGCCTCAAACTCTCTTTTTGTCCAATCTATTTTATTCATTATTTTTCTATTGGTAAATGATTTGTACTACCCCATTCTGTCCAAGAACCATCATAAACAGCATATTTTTTAACACCTGCTATTTCTGCTCCTAAAGCTAAAACAGCAGCTGTTATTCCTGAGCCACAACTAAAAATAATTGGCTTGTTAAGCTTGTTTAAATCTTGATATATTGTTTTTAAATCTTCATCTGATTTTAAATACTGATGGTCTAAAATTTCTGAATAGGGTAAACTTACTGAACCTGGAATATGACCACCTCTTATATCATTTCTTGGTTCTGGTTCTGTTGCATAAAAACGACCTTTTGATCTTGCATCTAAAACAATACTTTCTTTATTTTTAATATTTTCTATAACATCTTTAGTGAATTTTATTTTATCAGGTTGATAAAAAGACTTAAAATCACCTTTACTTAAATTTATTAAATGTTTTTGTTCAACAGGATAATCTTTTGATTTCCAAGCTGGAAAACCACCATCTAAAACTGCAATATTAGTAAAACCCATTAGCTGAAACATCCACCAAACTCTAGCAGAAGAATAAATACCTATTTCATCATAAACTATAATACAACTATTATTATTTACTCCAATTTCTTGAGCTTTATCTTGAAATTTTTCAGGGGATAAAATTGTGTTTGGAAAAGCAGCCTCTTTATCTGAAAAAGTATTTTTTATATCAAAAAAAACAGCACCTTTTATTTTGTAATTTTCTTTAAATGAAAGATTTTCTTTATCTTTTACTTTAGGAATTGTGGCATTAAAAATAATTAAATTCTCATATTCTAAATGATGATACAGCCATTTAGCTTTTACTTTAGGTGATGGAATTTTTAAAGACATTATTAATTTTAATTAATAAAATAATTAAGCATCGTCTACTACTTTTTTAAGTTTAGACTTTCTTAAAAATGCTGCATCTCTTTCTAAAACTTTACTTTCCATAAAGTTAACAACTTTTTCTTGTATGCGTGTTTTGTAAACCTTATTCATGTAGGTTATTCCTCCTGGAGACATCACATTAACCTCAACAAGTTTTCCTCCTATCACATCAATACCAACAAAATAAAGACCATCTTTTACTAATTTTGGACCAATTTTATCACATAAAATCTTTTCTTGTTTTGTTAATTTGTGTTTAGCAACTCTACCTCCTGCTGAAACATTAGACCTATGATCTTTTTCACCAGGAATTCTACGCATTGCACCAATAGGTAGACCATTTAATAATAAAACTCTAACATCTCCTTGATCTGCTCCTTCAATATATTCTTGTAATATTACATAATCTGAACCTCCATCACCTTTGCTAATGTAAAAATCTAATAATGAGTTGATATTGCCCATTGCAGATTTTTCAATTAAAATAACTCCAGATCCTCCAAAACCATTTAAAGGTTTTAATATCATTTTATCAGAAGAAGATTCTTCTATCATTTTAATTAAATAATCTTTATTTTTTGATACATGTGTAACAGGAATTATCTCATTATTCGGATCTTCAAAAACAGCTGTATATAATTTATTATTTGCTTCACGCATTCCTTGTACAGAATTAATGATAAAAACATCATCTTTTACTGAGTCTAAAAAATTTAGCATTAAAGGATCTAAAGGTGGCTCTGCACGCATAAAAATAACATCAAACCCTGCAAGAGGTAACATTTCTTCTCTTGTTGTTGTTTTGTTATAGAAAGTTTTAATATTTGGTGGTATTTTTTCTAGTCTATTTAAAATTGTGCAAAAGGCATTTGTTACACTATTTCTAATAGTAAGATTAGAAGGTGTGCAAATAGCCACTCCATGACCTCTTTTAGCACATTCATGTATTAAAGTTAAAGATGTATCATTTTCTGGAGATTTTATAGTTTCCCAAGGATACATTAAAAAGCAAACATTCATATTTTTAGTATTCTGTTTTTTAATTCTATTTTATAATTATAATTGAGACTATTTTACTTCATCGTAATTATCGTCCCAATTTTTAGCAACAGGGTTATCATGTAATTTACCTACAGACTTTGCAACTAAAGCAGATACAGTTGCATCTCCTGTTACATTTACAACAGTTCTACACATATCTAAAGGTCTATCAACTGCAAAAATTAAAGCTAAACCTATAGCTAACTTATCTGCTGGAAAATTAACTGCTTCTAAAACTATTACTAACATAACCATACCTGCACCAGGCACAGCTGCAGAACCAATAGATGCTAATAAAGCTGTTAAAACTATCATCAGTTGATCTACAAATGATAATTCGAAACCTAATGCTTGAGCTATAAAAACAGCAGCAACTGCTTGGTATAAAGAAGTTCCATCCATATTTATTGTAGCTCCAACAGGTAAAACAAAACTAGATACTTCTTTATCTACACCTATATGTTCTTCAACCCTTTCCATAGTTACAGGTAAAGTAGCAGCACTAGAACTCGTTGAAAAAGCTAATAATTGAGCTGGACTTAATTGTTTTAAAAACCATAATGGATTCTTCTTTGTAAAAATACTTACAAATATCATGTAGATTGTAATCATTAATAACAACCCACCAACAACTGTCATAGCATATTTTAAAAGTGCAACTAATAAATCTGGATCATTAGATGAGACTACAACATTTGCCAATAAAGCAAAAACTGCATATGGAGCGAAAAGCATAATTAAATCAACCATTTTTAAAACAACTTCGTTTAAAGAATCGAAGAAGTCTTTTAAAGGTTTTGCTCTTTTTTCTCCTATCAATAACATTGAAATTCCTAAAAATATCGTGAAGAAAATTACTTGAAGCATAGATTTATTTTCACTCATTGCTTTTAGAGCGTTATCAGGGACCATATCAACTAAAAATTGCAATGGTCCACTGCTTTTTTGTTTAGAAGCTTCTGCTATTTTAGACTGTACACCTCCACTATTTGCATAAGTATCTGTTAGTTTAGTTATTGTTTCTTCAGAAATACCATTTCCTGGTTGTACAATGTTTACTAGTAATAAACCTATAGAAATAGCTATAACTGTTGTTACAATATAAATACCAATTGTTCTTAATCCTATATTTTTAAATTTAGAAATATCTTTTAAATCAGATATTCCTTTAACTAACGAAGCAATAATTAATGGAACTGCGATTAACTTAAGCAGTTTAACGAAAATTGTTCCAAAAGGGTTAATCCAATTCGCAATAAATTGTGCTCCTCCATTTATGGTAGTCATTCCTAATCCAAAAAGGATTCCTAATACCATACCAATCAAAATTTTCCAGTGTAAAGCGAGATTTTTCATCAAAAAGTTTAAAAATTTAAGAATTTGAAAGATAAAAAAATTATTAAAAACTGAAGTGACTTTATTTGTATATTGTGTGATATTTTTACAAAAAAAGGATATTAATTATTAAAAACATAATATGGAAGGTATTTTAGATTTATTAAATAGTGATTTGGGAAAACAAATTGTATCTGGTGTAGCAGGATCTACAGGCACAGATACAAATAAAACAAGTAGTGTTTTAACTATGGCTTTACCTGTTTTAATGAAAGGAATGGAAAGAAATGCTTCTTCACCTGAAGGTGCAGCTGGTTTATTAAATGCTTTAAACAATAAACATGATGGAAGTATTTTAGATAATTTAAGCGGATTATTTAATGGTGGTGTAGATGATAGTGTAAAGCAAGATGGAGCAGGAATTTTAGGGCATATTTTAGGAGGAAAACAAAATGGTGTTCAGCAAGTTATTGGACAAAAATCTGGTTTAGACGCAGATACTGTTGGTAATATATTAAAAATAGCTGCACCATTAGTAATGGGATATTTAGGTAAACAAAAAAATAATCAAAACATAGCAAATTCAGGCGATTTAACTGGGTTATTAGGAGGTTTACTTGGTGGTAATAGTGCTAAAAGTGAACAAAACTTTTTAGAACAAATCTTAGATGCAGATGGTGATGGAAGTGTTGTAGATGACGTTGCAGGAATGCTTTTAGGTGGTAACAAAAAGTCTGGAGGTGGACTTGGTGGAATGTTAGGTGGTTTGTTTGGAAAATAAACTTAAAAATAATTAATCATAGAAAAGCTCAAACTATAAAGTTTGAGCTTTTCTATGATTACACTTTACTTTTGTAACAAGATTTGTAAATATCTTCGTAAACAGGTAAAATATTTTGTAAAGAAAACTTTTTTGTATGCTCTTTAGCTCTTTGTTTAAATTGTTCTAAAACAACATCATCTTTTAGAATAGATATTGCATTCATTGCCATATCTTTAACATCTCCTAAATTACTTAAAAAACCTGTTTCACCATGTATATTAACTTCTGGTAAACCACCAGTATTAGTAGATATAACAGGAGTTTTAGCAGCCATTGCCTCTAATGCTGCCAAACCAAAACTTTCTGTTTTAGAAGGTAATAAAAAAACATCTGAATAACAGAGTATTTTATCTATTTCTGTACTATTGCCTAAAAAGAATACTTTGTTTTTTATACCTAGTTTTTTTGTTAATTTTTCTGCTAAAACTCTATCAGGCCCTTCACCAATTAATAACAGTTTTGATGGAATTTCTTTTTGAACTTCATAAAAAACTCGAACTACATCTTCTACTCTTTTTACAGGTCTAAAATTACTGATATGGGTTAAAATACGTTCGTTACTTTTTGCAAGAGCTCCTCTTTTACATTCTTCATCTTGAGCTCTATCATATTTTTTTATGTCTATAAAATTATAAACAACTTGTATGGCTTTATCAATTTTAAATAATTGATTTGTAGTTTCTTTTAAATTATTTGATACAGCTGTAACTACATCAGAATTATTAATACTAAATTCAACTGCTGCTTTGTAAGTTGGATGACTACCAACAAGTGTAATATCTGTACCATGTAAAGTAGTAACCACTTTTATTTTGATACCTTTTTCTAACAGCATTTGTTTAGCCATATATGCAGCATATGCGTGTGGAATTGCATAATGAACATGTAAAACTTCTAATTGATATCTTTCTACAACATCAACCATTCTTGTAGAGAGTGCTAACTCATAGGGTTGATATTGAAATAAAGGGTATTCTTCTATGACTACTTGATGAAAATGCAATTTATGTGATAAAAAATCTAAACGAACTGGTTGATTATAGGTTATAAAATGTACTTCATGACCATTATCTGCAAGTGCCATTCCTAACTCTGTAGCTACTACTCCACTTCCTCCAAAAGTAGGATAACAAACAATTCCGATTTTCATATATTGTGAAAGAATTTACATTTTCTTAGTTGTAAAGATAAAAGGATTCTTACAAATCCATCTAAATGAAATCATAAAAAAAAAACCTACAATTAAATTGTAGGTTTTTATATTATGAATATTATCATAAAAATATTTACGCTAATAATCTCCTAAAGTTTCTGGATTTTGAGCTAAAGCACTTTCTAATTGTTCATCATTAGGTGCCTTACCATGCCAAGCATGAGTATTCATCATAAAATCAACTCCATTACCCATTTCTGTATATAACAAAATACACACTGGTTTTCCTTTACCTGTTAACGATTTTGCTTCAGCTAAACCTGCTAATATTGCTTCAATATCATTACCTTCTTTTACTTCTAATACGTCCCAACCAAAAGCTTCAAATTTTGCTTTAATGCTTCCCATTGGTAAAACATCATCAGTAGATCCATCAATTTGTTTACCATTTAAATCAATAGTAGAAATAATATTGTCTACCTTTTTTGCTGATGCATACATGATTGCTTCCCAGTTTTGACCCTCTTGCAATTCTCCATCTCCATGTAAAGAATATACTAATTTATCATCACCATTTAATTTTTTAGCTTCAGCAGCACCAAGAGCTACAGACATACCTTGACCTAAAGATCCTGATGCAATTCTAACTCCAGGTAAACCTTCGTGAGTAGTTGGGTGACCTTGTAAACGAGAATCTATATGTCTAAATGTTGCTAATTCTGATACTGGAAAAAATCCACTATGAGCTAATACACTATAATAAACAGGAGAAATATGTCCATTAGAAAGGAAAAATAAATCTTCTTTTTTACCATCCATGGTAAAATCTGTAGAATAATCCATTACTTCTTGATATAAACAAGTAAAAAATTCTGCACATCCTAAAGAACCTCCTGGATGTCCTGAATTTACAGCATGTACCATTCTTAAAATATCTCTACGAACTTGTTGTGTAAAGTCTTGTAATTGTTGTGTAGTAGGCATTGTAAATTGTAATTATTTAGACAACAAAAATACAAAAGTGTTTGAATAACAAATCGATTTAAAAATTATTTATTTCAGATTTATTAACAACAAAACTAAACGTCATTACAAAAGATGAAAGACTGAAGTAATCTCTTGGTTCTCACAAATAGATTGCTTCGTAAACTCGCAATGACATTAAAAACTAAGTTTTCTGTTTCTTCTTTTTAGCAGCTGGAAACAACACATTGTTTAAAATTAATCTGTAACCAGGTGAAGTAGGATGTAAATCTAATTCTGTTTTTGGATCTCCTACTCTATGTGTATAATCTTCTGGATCATGACCACCATAAAAGGTAAACATACCTTTACCTTTTGTGCCATGAATATATCTGGCTTCTCTATTGGTTTTATTTTCTCCCAAAACCAAAACATTAGATTTTACAGTGTTTCTATCAAATGAAGTGGTTTGCCCCATAAATCCTTTAACTAAAATGGTATGGTTTTGAGTAAGCATTGTTGGTACTGGATCCCATTTTGCAGAGAATTCTACCAAAGAAAAATAATCTGAGGTTTTTGGAATTCTACGTTTTCTTGTCATATCAATAGAAGAAAACTCATAAGTTGTTGGACTTCTTACCAAGTCAAAATTTGTAAAAGCAAACGTTTTATTATAATCTATTTTTGATTGATAATTAGGCTCTGATGCATCACCATCAAACATAGCTTCTGCAATATCTACACCTTCTGCAGCTAAGGCTATATCAAAACTATCTGTAGCTGAACACATTGCAAACATAAATCCACCTCCAATAACGTAATCTCTAATTTTTTTTGAAACTGCTAATTTTTCTTCAGACACTTTATTAAACCCTAATTCTTTTGCTAGTTTTTCAGCATCTTTTTTTCCTTGGATGTACCAAGGAGCAGTTCTAAAAGAACCATAAAATTTTCCATATTGGCCAGTAAAATCTTCATGATGTAAGTGCAACCATTCATATAATAATAATTTATCTGCTAACACTTCTTTGTCATAAATAACATCAAATGGAATTTCTGCATAGGTTAACACCATAGTTACTGCATCATCCCAAGGCATTTTATCTTTAGGAGAATAGACAGCAATTTTTGGAGCTTTTTCTAAGGTTACAGCTTCTTGATTAGATGAGGGTGATGAAATTTCTTGTAAAATAATTTGCGATTTAGCATCCGAAATTACTTGATAAGACACGCCTCTAATTCTACATTCGTTTTCTACAGCTTTATTATTTTCTATTAAAAAAGCACCTCCATCATAATTTAATAACCATTTAGATTTTAAACCTACTTCAAGAGAATAGTAGACAATACCATATGCTTTTAAATGATTTTTTTGATTATCATGATCCATAGGGATATAAATAAAAGATGCCCATGAACAGAATGATGACAATAAAAATAGTAAAAGTAAAAACGGTTTCTTCATAATCAAAAACTAAAATACACAATTACTATTGAGCAATTGTGTATTTCATAATATTTTAGTTTTTATTTAAGAATTTACAATAACCTCTGTGAATTCTACAATAATATTATTGATATCTATTTGTTGTTCTTTTATCATTTTAAATTTAATTTTTGGTTAATTTTTAGAATGGTACATCATCATCTCCAAAAGCATCTTTAGGTTCTATTCTTTGGTTTGGTGAAAAATCATCATCATCAAAAGGATTATTCATAGACGATTGGAATTCTGAACTAAAACCTTCTTCTAAATCAGAGAATTTAGCTAAATGCCCAGTAAACTTTAAACGTATGTTATCTAAACCACCATTTCTGTGCTTAGCTACAATAAATTCTCCTTGACCTTCACAAGGTGTATGATCATCATCATCCCATTCTGTCATACCATAATATTCTGGTCTAAAAATAAAGCTTACAATATCTGCATCTTGCTCAATAGCTCCAGATTCACGTAAATCTGATAATAAAGGTCTTTTAGATCCTCCACGTGTTTCTACAGCTCTCGATAATTGAGAAAGTGCAATTACAGGTACATTTAATTCTTTGGCTAATGCCTTTAAGTTTCTTGAAATGGTAGAAATTTCTTGTTCTCTGTTTCCTCCACCTTTTCCATTTCCACCAGCTGTCATTAATTGTAAATAATCAATAACAATAATTCTTACATTATGCTGAGAAACCAAACGCCTTGCTTTTGCACGTAAATCGAAAATAGAAAGTGATGGAGTATCATCTATAAAAATAGGTGCATCAGATAATTTTTTAACCTTAACATTTAGTTGTTCCCATTCATGTGGTTCTAAATTACCTTTTCTTAACTTTTCTGATGTTAATCCTGTTTCAGAAGAAATCATCCTAGTTATTAATTGTACAGATGACATCTCTAAAGAAAATACAGCAACTGCATGATTAAAATCGATAGCCATATTTTTAGCCATAGAAATCACAAAGGCAGTTTTACCCATACCTGGTCTTGCTGCTATAATAATTAAATCTGAAGGTTGCCAACCAGAAGTTAGTTGATCTAATTTGGTAAAACCTGTTGCCAAACCAGACATACCTTCTTGATTACCAATTTCTTGTATCTTTTTTAAGGCTTGTTTTACAAGTGAACCTGCATCTTCTGAACTCTTTTTTAAGTTACCTTGAGTAACTTCGAACAACTTACCTTCTGCTTCATCTAACAAATCGAAAACGTCTGTAGATTCATCATAAGAACTTTCAATGATTTCTGATGAAATTGAAATTAATCTTCTTTGAATATATTTTTGTAAAATAATTCTTGCATGAAATTCAATATGCGCAGAAGAAGCTACTTTTTGTGTTAAACGAATTAAATAAAAATCACCACCAACCAAATCTAATTTACCCTTCTTTCTCAACAAGTTAGATACTGTTAATAAGTCTATAGGTTCAGAATTTTGGAATAACTCATAAATGGCAGCATATACTTCTTGATGCTTAACATCATAAAAAGCATCTGAATGCAAAATATCAATTACATCATCAATACCTTTTTTATCAATCATCATTGCACCTAACACAGCTTCCTCTAAATCAACTGCTTGTGGTGGAATTTTCCCTTTCTCAAGAGAAATAATTCTTGATTTATCTATTTTAGTCCCAGCTATGGCATTCGTTTTCTCCATGACACAAATGTATATTTTTAGCTTTAATTTGCTAACATTAAATTAACATTTATTTGTACACAATTATTGTAAATAAAATTGTTATTATGTTGTTAATAACCTGTTCACTTTTTCAACCTTGATTTTCATATTTTTACGATAATGAAATGGAATAAAACACAAATTTTACTAGCGCTGTTTTTACCAATACAAATGTTATTGATGCGTTTGGCAGAAAATCACCCTAGTTTTATTGAAGCATATTACTCTAATGGAATTTATCCTTACATATCAAAATTTTTAAGATTACTTTTTGGGTGGATACCTTTTTCAATTGGTGATATGCTAATAAGTTTATTACTGTTTTATTTATTGCGTTTTGTTGTTTTAGTGATTAAGAATAAGTTTAAAAACTTCATTCCAAAAATGATTAAACTTATTGCTGTTTTTTCAGTTTTATACTTTTGTTTTTACCTTTTCTGGGGTCTAAATTATTACAGAGAACCTTTATCTAAAAATCTAGGTCACACACAATCAAAATACACCACAGAAGAACTTGAAAAAGTTACTAATTATATAATAAATAACTTAAACCAATATCACTTAGAAATTACACAGAATGATACTGTAGCTGTTATAAACCCTTATTCAGATGTTAAAATTTATGGTTTAGCAATTAATGGATATGAAAATCTAGCTAAAGATTTTCCTCAACTTTCTTATAAATATGCATCAGTAAAAAGCTCTTTAATGAGTACTTTACAAACTTATAATGGTACTTCTGGATATTTAAACCCATTAACAGGAGAAGCTCAGGTAAATAGTTTAGTTCCAAAAACGAGCTATCCAACTACTACTTGTCATGAAATGGCACATCAAATTGGGTTTGCTGCAGAAAATGAAGCTAATTTTGTAGGGTTTTTAGCTGCTAATTATAATAATGATGTTTATTTTAAATATTCTAGTTATAGAATGGCTTTTAGTTATTGTATATCAGAAGTTAGAAAACGTGATGCTATCTTATCTCAAAAACTTTGGAAAAAAGTAAATAAAGGGGTCATTAAAGATTTTAATAAAAGTTATCAATTTTGGAAAGAATATGAAAATCCTTTTGAACCACTTATGAAAAAAGGATATAATGCTTATTTAAAAAGTAATAAACAAACAAAAGGCACTGATTCTTATAATTATGTTGTAGACTTATTTATTTCTCATTTTAATAAGTACAATCAGTTTTAAATTCTTAAAATTTTGTTAAAAGCCTTAAATAGAAGTATTAAATGAGTGCTTCTATCTAAATTTATAAACTATTCAAATAAATTCAAACTACATGAGAAAACTATTTTTCTTACTCTTATGTCTGTCGTTTTCAATAGTGAAAGCACAAGATTATTTTCCTACAGACAAAGGGGTAAAAACTTCAGAGAAAAAAATGTTTGCACTTACTAATGCAACCATTTATGTAACCCCAACAGAAGTTATAAAAAAGGGGACATTATTAATTAAAGATGGTAAAGTTGTAGAAGTTGGTAAATCTGTTAAAATTCCTAAAGGAACAATTATAACAGATTTAGATGGTAAAAGCATATACCCTTCTTTTATAGATATTTACACTGAATTTGGTTTACCAAAACCAAAGAGAGCTCCAAGAGGACGTGTTACACAATATGAACCTTCACGTGAAGGATATTATTGGAATGACCATATTAGACCAGATACAAACCCTATTGAGAATTTTAAATTTGATAATAGAAAAGCAAAAGATATGATAAATGCTGGTTTTGGAGTTGTAAATACTCATTTACATGATGGTATCATTAGAGGTAATGGATTAATTGTTGCCCTAAGTCCAAACTCTTCAAATGCATATAGAATATTAGATCAAAAATCTGCACAGTTCTTATCATTTAATAAAAGTAGAAAATCTAATCAAGCTTACCCTTCTTCTAGAATGGGTGCTATGGCTTTATTGCGCCAAACTTATTTAGATGCAGATTGGTATGCTAAAGGAAATATGGAAAACAAAGATTTAGCACTAGAAGCTTTAAATAGAAATAAAGATCTAGTTCAAATTTTTGAAACTGATAACTGGTTAGATGCAACTAGAGCTGATAAAGTAGGAGATGAATTTAACATTCAATATACCATAGTTGGTTCTGGAGATGAATATGAAAGAATTGCAGATATTAAAGCTTTAAATGCTAACTTTATTATTCCTATTAATTTTAGTAATGCTTACGATGTTTCTAATCCGCTTTTAGCGCAACAAATTTCTTTAAGAGATATGCGTAAATGGAATCAAGAACCTTCTAATTTAAGTGTGCTTTCTAAAAACGGAGTAAATTTTGCGTTAACTACTCGTAGTTTAAAATCTGTAAAATCTTTTCATAAAAATTTACAAAAAGCTATTAAATATGGTTTTGATAAAGAAAAAGCATTAGCTTCTTTAACAACTATTCCTGCATCTATTTTAGGAAAAACAGATATTGGAAATCTTAAAAAAGGAAGTTATGCTAACTTTTTAATTACTTCTGGAGATATTTTTGACGCTAAAACTACAATGTATGAAAATTGGGTTTTAGGTGATAAAAATGTTATCAATGATATGAATATTAAAGATATCACTGGTGATTATATGTTATCTGTCAATAATAAAAATTATGACTTATCTATAACTGGTAAAGGAGCAAAACAAACTGGTTCTATAAAACTAAATGATAAAAAAGTTAAGTCTAAATTTTCTTTTAAAGATGATTGGATTTCTATCATATTAAATGAAGAAGATGGTTATACTAGATTAACAGGGAAAGCTATTAATGCTGCTAATTTAATGCAAGGAACTGCTTACGATACAGAAGGGAACGAATCTTCTTGGTCTGCAAGTCAAAAAATGCAAAAAGGAGCTAATAAAAAAGACGCTTCTAAAAACAAAAAGAAATCAGATGATATTACTGTTGTTCCTGTAAGTTATCCAAACTTAGGTTTTGGTAACTACACACAACCAAAAACTGAAACTATTTTAATAAAAAATGTAACAATTTGGACAAGTGAAGATGCAGGCATTTTAGAAAATACTGATGTTTTATTAGAAGATGGTAAAATCTCAAAAATTGGTAAAAATTTAAAATCAAGAAGAGCCACTGTAATAGATGGTACAGGTAAACATTTAACTGCTGGTATTGTTGATGAACATTCACATATTGCTGCTTCTTCTATAAATGAAGGTGCACAAAACTCTTCTGCAGAAGTTACCATTGAAGACGTTGTAGACCCAACAGATATTAATATTTACAGAAATATTTCTGGAGGTACTACATCTGCTCAAATATTACATGGTTCTGCAAATCCTATTGGAGGTCGATCTGCAATTATTAAATTAAAATGGGGAGAAAATGCTGAAGGCATGATTTATAAAAACACTCCTAAATTTATAAAATTTGCATTAGGTGAAAACGTAAAACAGTCTAGAAGTGCAAATGGTGTTAGATTTCCACAAACAAGAATGGGTGTAGAACAATTATTTGTAGATTATTTTACTAGAGCTAAAGAATATGATGCTTTAAAGAAAAGTGGTAAGCCTTATAGAAAGGATATTGAAATGGAAGTAATTGCTGAGATTTTAAACAAAGAACGCTTTATTTCTTGTCATTCTTATGTACAGTCAGAAATTAATATGTTGATGAAAGTTACAGAGAAATTTAATTTTAATGTAAATACATTCACACACATTTTAGAAGGTTATAAAGTAGCAGATAAAATGGCTGAACATGGAGTTGGTGGTTCTACTTTTTCTGATTGGTGGGCATACAAATACGAAGTAAATGATGCAATTCCTTTTAATGCAGCAATAATGCATAATGCTGGTGTAACTGTAGCAATAAATTCTGATGACAGAGAAATGTCTAGACGTTTAAATCAAGAAGCTGCTAAAACTATAAAATATGGTGGTTTATCTGAGTTAGAAGCTTGGAAAACAGTAACTATAAACCCTGCTAAATTATTACATATAGATGATAGAGTTGGTAGTATAAAAGAAGGTAAAGACGCAGATGTAGTGCTTTGGTCTAATCATCCAATGTCTATTTATGCTAAAGTAGAAAAAACAATTATAGAAGGTAAAGTATATTTTGACAGAGAAGAAGATAAGAAAAAACGTAAAGCAATTGCAGAAGAAAAAAGTCAACTTATAACTATGATGTTAAACGAAAAATTAGGAGGTGGAAAAACAAGAGTTCCTATGAAAAGAAAAGATAGAAACTTTGAGTGTGACACTTTAGAAGAACTTAAAAACTAAGAAAGATGAAAAAAATAATATACAGTTTGATGTTTTTCTTTTTAATGATTAACATAAACGCTCAACAAACACCAGCAGCTAAACAATCTAATCCTATATCTATAGAAGGCGCAACAGCACATCTTGGAAATGGACAGGTTATAGAGAATTCATTAATAATGTTTAGTGATGGTAAAATTACCTTTGTAGGCTCTGCAATGATGAGAATTGCAAGAATAGGAACAGTTATTAATGCAAAAGGTAAACACATTTACCCAGGGTTAATTGCTACAAATGCCTCTTTAGGATTAGCAGAAATTGACGCTGTTAAAGCAACAAGAGATTTTGATGAAGTAGGTACTATGAATCCTCATATTAGAAGTTTAATCGCTTATAATGCTGAGAGTAAAGTAGTAGAATCTATGAGACCAAATGGAGTCTTAATGGCTCAAATAACACCAAGAGGTGGTTTAATTTCTGGTACATCATCAATAGTTCAATTAGATGCTTGGAATTGGGAAGATGCTGCAATAAAAACAGATGATGCCATTCATATGAATTGGCCAGGAAGCTTTACTTCTGGTAGATGGTGGTTAGGAGAAGATCCTGCATTAAAAGCAGATCCAAATTATGGAAAAAATATTGATGAAATAAAACAATACTTTTTAAATGCTAAAAATTATTTGGCTAGTAATAGTGATACAAAACATATTCCTTACGAATCTACAAAAGGATTATTTGATGGATCTACTAAGTTATTTATACATGCAAGTGGTGCAAAAGAAATTACAGATGCCATAACAATTTGTAAAGAATTAGGAATAAACAACTTAGCATTAGTTCATGGTGAAGGTGCAGATAGTGTTGCAGACTTACTTGTAAAAAATAATGTTGGAGTTGTTTTAGATAGACCACATAGAAACCCAAATAGTGAAGATGATGCTTACGACTACACATATACTATTGCTAAAACTTTAGTAGATAAAGGAGTTTTAGTATGTTTAGGCATGGAAGGTCAAATGGAAAGAATGAACACAAGAAACTTACCATTTTATGCAGGTACATTTGCTGCTCATGGCTTAGACAAAGAAGTTGCTTTACAATTACTTACTTCTAATTCTGCTAAAATTTTAGGGATTGATGATAAAGTAGGCACTTTAGAAGTTGGTAAAGATGCTACTCTTTTTATTTCTGATGGAGATGCTTTAGATATGAGAGGTAATGTTTTATCAAAAGCCTTTATTCAAGGTAGAGATATCAGTTTAGAAACTCATCAAACTAAATTGTGGAAACGTTATTCTAACAAATACAAGTCTAAATAATTTTTAAGACTTACAAAATTAAAGCTCTGATTTTATCAGAGCTTTTTTTATGACAAAAATCTTAATTTAAATTATCTTTGTCTGTAATGAAAGAAATAACGAGCATACAAAATGCTTACATAAAGAATTTACTGAAACTTCAAGAAAAATCTAGAGAACGTAAAAAACAAGGGCTATTTTTAATTGAAGGTAAACGTGAAATATCTTTAGCTATTGAAGCTAATTATGAATTTGATACTATTTTATTTGATAGTGATTTAATCTCAGAACAAGAGGTTTTAACTTTATTTGATTCAACTATTAATTGTATAAAAATATCAAGAGAAGTTTATCAAAAACTAGCTTACAGAGATTCTACTGAAGGACTTATTGCTGTAGCTAAATCAAAAGATTTCTCTTTAAAAAACATTCAGTTTTCTAATAATTATCCTTTAATACTTATAGCAGAAAGTATTGAAAAACCTGGTAATATTGGTGCTTTACTTAGAACTGCAGATGCTGCAAAACTAGATGCTGTTTTTATTGCTAATCCTAAAGGAGACTTATACAATACAAATATAATTCGTTCTAGTGTGGGTTGTTTATTTACTAACCAAGTTGCTGTTGGCTCATCAAAAGAAATTATCGATTTTTTAAGAGAAAAATCAATAGATATTTATTCAGCTACTTTACAAAACTCAAACGAATATTATAAAGAAGATTATAAAAAAGCTGCTGCTATTGTTGTAGGTACAGAAGCTACTGGCCTATCAGAAATTTGGAGAACAGAAGCTACGCAAAATATAAACATACCAATGCAGGGCAAAATTGATTCTATGAATGTTTCTGTTGCAGCTGCAATTGTTATCTTTGAAGCTAAGAGACAAAGAGGATTTAAAATATAGGAAATGAAAATATTAGGAATCGATATTGGAGGTTCAGGCATTAAAGCTGCCATTGTTAACACAAAAACAGGAGAGTTATTAACAGAAAGACACAGAATAGCAACTCCAAAACCTGCTACACCTAATGCTGTTGCAAAAGTAGTAAAAGAAATGGTTGAGCATTTCGATTGGAAAGATGCTGTTGGTTGTAGTTTTCCTACAACTATTGTAGATGGTAAATGTATTCATTCAGGAAACTTAAGTAAAAAATGGCTAAATATTAAAGTAGACAAACTTTTTAGAAAAGAATGCCATATTCCTTTTTATGTCAGTAATGATGCTGATTTAGCAGGTGTTGCAGAAGTAAATTTAGGTGCAGGAAAAAAAGAAAAAGGAGTAACCATTGTTATAACAATTGGTACAGGAATAGGTTCTGGCCTTTTTTATAATAAAAAATTAATTCCAAATTTAGAATTAGGTAAAATGCTACATTCTAATGGAAAAATCATTGAGTATTATACAGCAGATTCTATTAGAAAAAAAGAAGATTTAAGTTTAAAACAGTGGGCTTTACGTTTTGATGAATTATTAGAATATACTAGAATTGTTTTTTCGCCAAGTTTAATAATTTTAGGTGGTGGTATTAGTAAAAAATACGATCAGTTTAAAGAATATTTAACTACAGATGTTAAAGTAAAAGTCGCTGAGTTTAGAAATAATGCAGGTATTATTGGAGCTGCAATGTATGCACATAAAAGATTAAAAGATTAATGCAACCTACAACAGTATTTTATATTATAATTGCTATAATTATTATCATTTTTCTAATTGATAAACTATTAGATATTTTAAATACGAAGCATTTTGATGATAAAATACCCGAAAAATTAGCTGATGTTTATGATGAAGAAGAATACAAAAAATCACAAGAATACAAAAAAACAAATGCGAATTTTTCTAATATAACATCAACATTTTCAATAGTTTTAACAATAAGCTTTTTCTTTTTTGATGGTTTTAAATATGTAGACAATTTTGCAAGAAGTTTTACAAATCATCCTATTTTAGTAGCTCTAATTTTCTTTGGAGTTATTTTAATTGGTTCAGATATATTAACCACGCCTTTTTCATATTATAAAACTTTTGTAATAGAAGAAAAATTTGGTTTTAATAAATCTACAAAAACTACTTTTTGGTTAGATAAACTAAAAGGTTGGTTTATGACAATTGTTTTAGGTGGTACAATACTATCTTTAATTATTTTGTTTTATGAATTTGCAGGTAAAGATTTTTGGATTTATGCTTGGATTTTAGTTGCTTTTTTCTCTTTGTTTATAAATATGTTTTATGCAAAATTAATTGTGCCATTATTTAATAAACAAACACCATTAGAAGATGGAGAATTAAAATGGGCAATAGAAAAATATGCAAAAAAAGTAGGCTTTACCATTAACAATATTTTTGTAATTGATGGTTCTAAACGTTCTACAAAAGCAAATGCCTATTTTTCTGGATTTGGTTCTCAAAAAAGAATTACACTTTTTGACACTTTAATAAACAATTTAGAAACAGAAGAAATTGTGGCAGTTTTAGCTCATGAAGTAGGTCATTATAAAAGAAAACACATTATTTTTAATATAACTACTTCTATTCTATTAACAGGCTTAACACTATTCATACTATCAATATTTATAAATACACCAGTATTATCTGAAGCTTTAGGAGTTTCTATTCCTAGTTTTCATATTGGTTTAATTGCTTTTGGTATTTTATATTCTCCAATATCTGAAATTACAGGTTTATTTATGAACTATATGTCTCGTAAATTTGAATATCAAGCAGATAATTATGCCAAAGAAACTTTTGCTGCAAAACCTTTAATTACATCACTAAAAAAACTATCAAAAAATAGTTTAAGTAATTTAACTCCACATCCAGCATATGTTTTTATGCATTATTCACATCCTACTTTATTAGAAAGAGTTAAAAACTTAGAAAAATAAATACTTGCCAATTAAAATAGTTATTCATAAATTCACTTAAGATTTAAAAAGTCTGATGAATTGTTTATGGAATATACAGCAACCATAGAAGAAGAAAACAAAGAAATTGCAAATCGTTACAAAGATTTGTTAAAAGGCACTTATGAGGTCTTATCAAAAGAAGATAAAGAACTCATTAGAAAAGCCTTTGAAATTGCTGTTGATGCACATTCATCACAAAGAAGAAAAACAGGTGAACCTTATATTTTTCATCCTATTGCTGTTGCAAAAATAGTAGCTAATGAAATCGGTTTAGGTGCAACTTCTATAGCTGCTGCCCTACTTCATGATGTTGTAGAAGATACAGAATATACCATAGATGATATGGAACATCTTTTTGGTGAAACTATTGCAAAAATTGTTAATGGATTAACTAAAATTTCTCGCTTAAACAAAGAACAAGACTCTTCTATACAAGCAGAAAATTTTAGAAAAATGCTACTTACATTACATGATGATGTTCGTGTAATTTTAATAAAAATTGCAGATAGATTGCATAACATGCAAACTATGGATGCAATGCCAGCACATAAGCAAGTGAAAATTGCATCAGAAACCTTATATATTTATGCTCCTTTAGCTCATAGACTTGGTCTTTATAATATTAAAACAGAACTTGAAGATTTAGGATTAAAATACACAGAACCAGAAGTTTATAATAGCATTGTTGCTAAAATAAAAGAAAGTAAAGAAGAACAACAAGATTATTTAAATAGATTCTCTAAAACTATTGAAGAAGGTTTAAGTAAAGAGAAATTTAAATATGAAATAAAAGGTCGTTTTAAATCTATTTTTTCTATTCGTAGAAAAATGTTGAAACAGAATGTAACTTTCGAAGAAGTTTTTGATAAATATGCTATTAGAATCATATTTAAGCCAATTTCTAAAGATGAAAAACATGATGCTTGGAAAATTTACTCTATAGTAACTGATAATTTTAGACCTAACCCAGCTCGTTTAAGAGATTGGATTTCTCAACCAAAATCTACAGGATATGAAGCATTACATATTACAGTTGTTGGGCCAGATGCTCAATGGGTAGAAGTACAAATTCGTTCTAATAGAATGAATGAAATAGCAGAAAAAGGTTATGCTGCTCATTTTAAATACAAACAAGGAGATGATAATGAAAGTGGCTTAGAAGCTTGGTTAAATAAACTTAAAGAAACATTAGAAAACCAAAATATAAACGCAGTAGATTTTGTAGAAGACTTTAAATTAAACCTTTATGCAAAAGAAATTTATGTTTTTACACCAAAAGGAGATTTAAAATCCTTACCAAAAGATGCTTCAGCCTTAGATTTTGCATTTTCTATTCATACAGATGTAGGATTAAAATGTAGAGGAGCTAAAGTAAATGGCAAATTAGTTCCTTTAAGTCATACACTTAAAAGTGGAGATCAAATAGAAGTAATTACTAGTTCTACTAATAAACCAAATTCACGTTGGCTAGATTTTGTAATTACTGCTAGAGCAAGAACAAAAATTAGAGCTGCTTTAAAAGATGAAGAAAAGAAGATTGCTGAAGAAGGTAAAGCTATTCTAACTCGTAAACTTCGTCATTTAAAAATACCTTTTAACGAAAAAACAATTAATGATTTAGTTAACTTTTTTAAACTTAGAACAAGTTTCGATTTATTTTATAGAATAGGAAATGGTGCAATAGACAATACACAATTAAAAGCTTTTGTAGCTCAAAGAAATAGTACTATTCTAAACTTCTTTAAAACAAAATTAAGAAGAGGACCTTCTGTAAAAACTCAACAAGAGACTGACGAAGAAGAAGTAACATATAAATATGATGCTCTTGTTTTTGGTAAAGAAGAAGAAAAGTTAGATTATAAATTATCTAAATGTTGTAATCCAATACCTGGAGATAAAGTTTTTGGGTTTTTAACCATTAATGATGGTATTAAAGTGCATAAAAAGAATTGTCCTAATGCAATTTCTTTACAATCTAATTATGCATATAGAATTATGCCTGCAAAATGGATAGATTCTACCAAACAAGACTTTAAAGCTGTTTTGCATATTAGTGGAGTTGATAATACAGGAATTGTAAATAATGTAACCAGAATAATTTCTAATAATATGGGTGTTTTTATTCATAGTATAAATATATCTGGAGACGAAGGTGTTTTTGATGGTAAAATATCTTTAAGTGTAAAAAACATAGGGCAGCTAAACAAACTCATCAATAATATTCAAAAAGTTGAAGGGGTTAAAAATGTAGAGCGTGTTAATAGAATGTAAATATCATTCTAACAAAAGTGTTTTTTTATAAAGAAATAAACGTAAATTTGTTGCTTCGTAAAAGTAAAACTGATGAGTAATTCTACTGAAAATCAAGAAATAGTTAAAAAAGTATTCACTTCATATTTAGAAGAAAATAAACATAGAAAAACTCCAGAACGCTATGCTATTCTTCAAGAAATTTATGATGCTGATGAACATTTTGATATAGAATCTTTATATATTAAAATGAAAAATAAAAATTATAGAGTTAGTAGAGCTACTCTATATAATACTATAGATTTACTTTTAGATTGTAATTTAGTGAGAAAACATCAATTTGATGGACAAACGATGGCTCGTTACGAAAAAAGTTATTTCGATAAAAACCATGATCATGTTATTTTTACTGATTCTGGTGAAGTAAAAGAATTTTGCGACCCTAGAATACAAATCATCAAAAAAACTATTGAAGATATTTTTGATATTAACATTCACAATCATTCACTTTATTTTTACGGAACAAAAAAAAATAAATAAATTTTTAATTAACAGTTTATAAAATAAACAATTACAAAATTATAAAATGGCAGTAGATTTATTACTAGGCTTACAATGGGGAGATGAAGGAAAAGGTAAAATTGTAGACGTACTTACCAAAAATTATGATATCATAGCTCGTTTTCAAGGAGGACCAAATGCAGGTCATACTTTAATTTTTGATGGCGAAAAGCATGTATTACACACTATCCCTTCAGGTATTTTTCATGATAAAGCCTTAAATGTAGTTGGTAATGGAGTTGTAATAGATCCTGTAATATTTAAAAAAGAATTAGAAAATTTAGATAAACATAAAATAAACTATACATCTAAATTACTAATTTCGAGAAAAGCACATTTAATTTTACCTACACATAGATTATTAGATGCTGCATCAGAAACCTCTAAAGGTAAAGCTAAAATTGGTTCTACATTAAAAGGTATTGGCCCAACTTATATGGACAAAACTGGTAGAAACGGAATGCGTGTTGGAGATTTAGAATTAGAAAACTGGAAAGATAAATATGATGCATTAACTGCAAAACATATTAAAATGTTAGAGTTTTTTGATGTTCAAATAGAATATGATTTAAAAGAATTAGAAACTGAATTTTGTAAAGGAATAGACAAATTAAGAGCATTACAATTTATTGATAGTGAAGAGTTTTTAAATCAAGCAATAAAAGATAAAAAAACAATATTAGCAGAAGGTGCTCAAGGTTCATTATTAGATATAGATTTTGGAACTTACCCTTTTGTAACGTCTTCAAACACAACAGCAGCTGGTGCTTGTACAGGTTTAGGTGTTGCACCTAATAAAATTGGTGATGTATTTGGAATTTTTAAAGCTTATACTACAAGAGTTGGTTCTGGACCTTTCCCTACTGAATTATTTGATGAAGATGGAGAAACAATGGGAAGAGTTGGTCATGAATTTGGTGCTACAACTGGTAGACCTAGAAGATGTGGTTGGTTAGATTTAGTTGCACTTAAATATGCTGTAGATGTTAATGGTGTTACTCAATTAATGATGATGAAAGGTGATGTCCTTTCTGGTTTTGATACTTTAAAAGTATGTACTTCTTATAATTATAAAGGAGAAAAAATTACACATTTACCATACAATATTGAGCCAGAGAATGTGTCTGTAAACTATACAGAGTTTAAAGGTTGGAACGAAGATTTAACTAAAATGACTTCAGTTGACGAACTTCCAAAAAACTTAATGGATTACATTGCCTTCATAGAAAAAGAAACAGGAGTACCTGTAAAAATTGTTTCTGTAGGGCCAGATAGAAAACAAACTATTCTTAGATAATAGATTTATCTTAATATTAAGAAGTTGAGATATTCTTTTCATTATTTTTGTCACAAAACAAATCTTTTGAAAAGAATATTTTTTTTGTTATTCATTTTAAATTCATTTTTTCTTTTAGCTCAAGAAAAAAAGAAAATCGAATATACTGCTGAAATTCAAGAAGTTGATGAGATAAAATATCCAGGAGCAACAATTCTATTGGGTAATGTAAAAATGAAGCATGAAGGTATAGATCTTACCTGTCAGCAAGCATTATATTATCAAAAGCAAAATTTCTTTAAAGCTATTGGTAATGTATTAATAAAACAAGGTGATACAATTACCCAAACTTCAAAATATGCAGATTATGATGCTAATTCTAAACAAGCACTTTCTTGGGGAGATGTAGTTTTGAAAGATCCTACAATGACACTTACAACAGATACACTTCAGTTTGATAGGATTAATCAAAAACTATATTATAGAAGTTATGCTACTATAAGAGATAACACAAACACTTTAAAAAGTAAAAACGGTAATTACTATTTAGAAAACAAAAAATTTACTGCAACAACAAGAGTTACAGTGGTTAATCCAGAACATAATTTAAAATCTAATCATTTAGATTATTACACCAATTCTGGTTTAGCCTATTTGTATGGACCTTCTACAATTACAAATACACAAAACGAAAATAAACTTTATGCTGAAAAAGGTTTTTATAATACTAAAACTGATATTTCACATTTTACTAAAAATGCAAAACTCTATTTAAAAGAAAGAACAGTTGAAGGAGATAGTTTGTATTATGACAAGAAAAAAGGATTTGCTTCTGCAACTAACAATATTAAAGTCATAGATACTGTTCAAAACTTTATTTCTAAAGGAAATTATGCAGAACTTTTTGAGAAAAAAGATTCTTTATTTATAATCAAAAGAGCTGTTGCAATATCAATTATAGAAAAAGATTCTATGTTTATACATGGTGATACTTTGTTAGTTACTGGTAAACCTAAAAAAAGAATAATTAGAACTTATCATAATGTAAAAATCTTTAAATCTGATTTGCAAGGTAAATGCGATTCTATTCATACAAACCAAGAAACTGGTTATACCAAAATGTATAGAAACCCTGTAATCTGGTCAGATAAAAATCAAATAACTGGTGATTCAATTTTTTTACAATCTAATTTAGAAACAGAAAAATTAGACTCATTAAAAGTGTTTAATAATGCCTTTATAAACTCTAAAGATTCACTATCTAAAGATAACTTTAATCAAATTAAAGGTAGAAATATGTTTGGTAAATTTTATGAAAATAAATTAAAGTATCTATTAGTTAAAGGTAATGCAGAATCTGTTTATTTTAATAGAAATGAGCAAACTAAAGTATTAGAAACCATTACCAAAGAAATTTCAAGTAACATTGAGTTTACCTTAGAAAAAGGAGAAGTACAATCTATAAAATATCTAACTCAATCAGATGGAAAAACTTATCCTCCATCTATGTTTCCAGAAGAAAGTAAAAAGTTAAAAGGTTTTATTTGGAGAGAAGATGAACAACCCAAAAAGAAAGAGGATATCTTTTTAAAAGATGGAGAAAAAGACAATACTCCTGTTAAGAAAATAGAACCTAAAATAGAACCAGCTATAATACCAAAAAAAGATAAAAAGGCTAAGAAGAAAATTGAGGTAGAAATAGATCAATAATTTTGAAATCAGATTTTTTTACATATCAAGCACAAACTTCACCTCATCCTTTAGCTTTAGAAATTTCTCATGCTAAAGGCAGTTATATTTATGATACTTCAGGAAAAAAATATTTAGATTTTGTAGCTGGAGTTTCTGCAAATAGTTTGGGTCATAATCATCCAAAAGTATCAGAAGCTATTAAAAATCAGATAGATAAATATACACATGTTATGGTGTATGGAGAATTTATACAAGAGCCTCAAGTAGATTTGTGTAAATTATTGGTTCAAAACTCACCTAAAACTTTAAACGCTGTCTATTTAACCAACTCTGGAACAGAAGCTACAGAAGGAGCAATAAAACTTGCGAAAAGAGTAACAAATAGATTTGAAATTATAGCCGCAAAAAATGCTTATCATGGAAATACTCAGGGTGCAATGAGTGTTTCTGGTGCAGAACAGCAAAATAGAGCTTTTAGACCTTTAATTCCTGGTACAAAATTTATCAGCTTTAATTGTGATTTTTGCTTACATCAAATTACAGAAAAAACAGCCGCAGTTATTTTTGAAACTATACAAGGTGGAGCAGGATTTATAGAACCACAAGGTAATTTTTTAGCTAAAGTAAAAGCAAAATGTGATGAAGTTGGAGCGCTTTTGATTTTAGATGAAATACAAACAGGAATTGGAAGAACTGGAAAATTCTGGGGATTTGAAAATTATAATGTTACTCCAGATATTATTATTACTGGAAAAGGTTTGGGTGGTGGAATGCCAATTGGAGCATTTATCGCTTCTAATAAACACATGAGTTTATTAAAAGAAAATCCAAAACTAGGTCATATTTCTACTTTTGCAGGTCACCCTGTAATAGCAGCAGCAGGAAAAGCAACTGTAAATGAAATTTTACAAACAAAACTTATTTCAGAAACATTAAAAAAAGAAAAATTAATACGTAAGTACTTACAACATAATTTAATTAAAGAAATAAGAGGAAAAGGACTAATGCTTGCAGCTATTGTTGAAACACCAGAATTAGCTGCTAAAATTATCTATAAATGTCTTGATAAAGGATTAATATTATTCTTTTTACTTTTTGAAGGAAGAGCTTTAAGAATTACTCCTCCACTGAATATTACTGATGAAGAAATAAAAAAAGGATGCTCTATTATTTTAGAGAGTATTAACGAAATAACAAAATAAAAAAAAAGACCTATCAAATCTTTTGATAGGTCTTTCATAAAATTTAACTAGTAATCTAAATATATTATAATACTTTAACGTTTACTGCGTTTAATCCTTTTCTACCTTCTTTTAAGTCAAACTCAACTTCGTCATTTTGACGAATTTCATCTACTAATCCAGAAATGTGTACAAAGTGTTCTTTGTTTGTTCCTTCTTCTGTGATAAATCCAAATCCTTTAGACTCATTGAAGAATTTTACGGTACCTTTACTCATATAAAAAATATTGTGCTGCAATTTATTTATAGCAGCGAATTGTTAAAGCACAAAGATACTTCTAAATATGTTAAGTTAATGTAAATTATTGATTTTCTTTAAATTAGAACCTTAAAGCTTGTTTATTAAGCCTTTAACCTCATTAAATTCATCAATAATTTCTTGCAAAACCATTTTTGCTGGTTTTATTTCATCAATTAAACCTGCAATTTGTCCTATTTCTAGTTCTCCTTCATCTAAATCACCTTCAAACATTCCTTTTTTTGCTCTTGCTCTTCCTAATAAATCCTTTAATTCTTCTTTAGTTGGATTGTTTTCATATAAACGCTGAACATCATTAAAAAACTTATTTTTCACCAAACGAACAGGAGCTAGTTCTTTTAAGGTTAAATGTGTATCACCATCTTTAACATTTACGATAGTTTGCTTAAAATTGTCATGAGCAGAAGATTCTAAAGTAGCAGCAAACCTACTTCCAATTTGTACAGCATCTGCACCCAAAACCATTGCAGCAAGCATTCCTCTTCCTGTAGCAATACCCCCAGCAGCAATAACAGGAATATTTACAACCTCTTTAACCATTGGAATTAAAGTAAACGTTGTGGTTTCTTCACGTCCATTATGTCCACCTGCTTCAAAACCTTCACAAACTACAGCATCCACTCCAGCTGCTTCTGCTTTTAAAGCAAACTTTACAGAACTGACTACGTGAACAACTGTGATTCCTTTTTCTTTAAGAAAAGATGTCCAAGTTTTTGGATTTCCAGCAGAAGTAAATACAATTTTAACACCTTCTTCTACAATAATATTCATGATTTCCTCAATTTGAGGATATAACATAGGTACATTTACACCAAAAGGTTTATCTGTAGCTTTTTTACATTTTTGTATATGTTCTCTTAAAACATCAGGATACATAGATCCAGCACCAATTAATCCTAAACCACCTGCATTAGAAACTGCTGAGGCTAGTTTCCAACCAGAAACCCAAATCATTCCTCCTTGAATTACAGGATACTCAATATTGAAAAGATTTTTGATTGCTTTTGACATACGTTTATTTAAAATTTAGTTTTATAAAATAATTAGAAGGTACTTTTCTGTTTAAATGAATAGCTGGCTCCCAACCTTTAATATTTTTAAAAAAAGTAATTAATTCTTGTTTTACATTATTTGGAGCATACCCATAAATTTCAACATCATCTATGTTACCATTTATATCTATAGAAAAATCTACATATAAATCACCTATTAACTGGTAATTAATGGTTTTAGTAAATTTTTTAAGCTTATTTCTAAACTTATTTATACCTCCTTTAAATCTTTGTTCCCTAGTACAACAATCTTCATTTACCTTTATTGATTTTCCAAATTCATCAAAATAAAATTGTTTTATAAGTGTATCATTTTTAAAAAAACCTCTTGCTGCAATTTTACCATTAAAATGAAAAAATTTCCAAACCCCATTTCTTTTACCATTTTTATATGATCCTTCATAATTAACATTTCTGTTTGGAAACCAAGCTTTAGTTCTTCCACTTCTTAAACCTTTTTGATTATAATAGGTTATAGAAGAAATACTATCATTTTTATCAAAAGTTATAAATTGGCCAATTTTTTGCTGACTATCTTTTGTTTTTGAGTGCCAAAAACAAAAAAGATGACCATTTGCTTTGTACCTTTCAAATCTCCATAAAGTATCATTCTTTTTTATTAATACTTCAATGAATTTTAAATCATTTGGTTTTGATAAGGATTTCTGATTATTGAAATTATAGAAATTTATAATAGTATCTTTTTGTGAAAAAGTACACAAAGAAAAAAAACCCAATATTATAAAAAATGTTCTTTTCAAATAATGAATTTAAAATTAAGATATGACTCCAGAACCTAACAACTCTTCATTCTTATACCAAGCCACAAACTGACCTTCTTGTATGGCAGATTGTTTATTATCAAAACAAACATACATACCTTCTTTAAATTGATATAAGGTTGCTTTTTCTAATTGCTGTCTATAACGAATTCTAGCTTCAACTTCCATAGTTTCTCCAACTTCTAAAGCTAAATCTTCACGAATCCAATGGATTTCTTGATTTGCAACAAATAGTACATTTCTATACAATCCTGCATGGTTTTTCCCTTCACCTGTATAAATAATATTTTCATCAACATCAGTTTCAATTACAAATAAAGGTTCTTTTGTACCACCTACTGCTAAACCTTTTCTTTGACCTTTTGTAAAATAATGTGCTCCTTGATGTTTACCCACTACTTTACCATCTTCTTTGGTATAAGAGAATTTAGTTGATAAATGTTTTAGCTCTGCTTCTTTATTCTCAAATCTGGGAGTAGATTTGGTATATTGACTAAAATCACTTGGTATTTGAACAATTTCACCTTCTTTAGGTTGTAACTTTTGTTGTAAAAATTCAGGTAAACGAACTTTACCAATAAAACATAAACCTTGTGAGTCTTTCTTTTCTGCAGTTATTAAGTCTGCTTCTTTAGCAATTTCTCTTACTTCTGGTTTAGTTAACTCACCAATTGGAAATAAAGCTTTTGCTAATTGCTCTTGAGATAATTGACATAAAAAATAAGATTGATCTTTATTATTGTCTTTTCCAGCCAATAATTTATACACCTTTTCTCCTTTTATCTCTTCTTCTGCTTTTCTACAATAATGTCCAGTAGCTACATAATCTGCACCTAATTTTAAAGCAATATCCATAAAGACATCAAACTTTATTTCACGGTTACATAGCACATCAGGGTTTGGAGTTCTTCCTTTTTCATACTCATCAAACATATAATCTACAATACGTTCTTTGTATTGTTCACTTAAATCTACTACCTGAAAAGGAATCCCTAATTTTTGAGCTACAATCATAGCATCGTTACTATCTTCTAACCAAGGGCATTCATTAGAAATCGTCACAGAATCATCATGCCAATTTTTCATAAAAAGGCCTATAACTTCATATCCTTGTTCTTTAAGTAAATGTGCTGTAACACTAGAATCTACTCCACCAGAAAGACCAACAACTACTCTTTTCATTCTTAACTTTTGAGTTTGCAAAGTTACACTTTTGAATACGATTTAGAAATTGATAGTTTTGATATAGCTATTTCAAAAATTGATATATTCTTTTTAATTCTAATTTTGTTTTTTGGTCTGTTGATTTTAAAATTAGAGAATTCTTATCTATAGAAAATTGATAAAATTGAAATTGAGGTTTATCACCATAATTTACCATTTGGATTTCTGGTTTGTGAGCATGTAATTTATAAACTCCATAAATTTTTCCTTTAGGGTAATTTTCTAAAACATAGGTATTATCCCATCTTAAAAATAATGTAGCTTTATCATTTGGATTTAAAGCAGATGTTACATTTTTATCATCAATAGAAATCGTTTCTATTTTCCATAAACCCATTAATCTATTTCCTTCTGATTTTGGTATTATCTCTGCTCTTTCTAAAATAACGCTCACAGTTTCTCCTTCTTCTGTTCTATTCCAAATCATGTTTCTGTTTTCAAATTTTATTGTAAATGGTTCAGATTCGTCTATTAAGCCATTTGTGTTTTTAACAGATAATTGATTGTTTTTATTTAACACCCAACTACCTTCAGAATGTTGTAACCAACCATTTCCTGAAGTTTGAGTGGAATCTGCATTAAATTTCATCCACCTTGCTATAGGTGTAATTTCTTGATCACCCATTTTTACTTTTTTAACTACCCAAAGTCCATATATAGCATCTTCTTTTTGTGTCAGCTCTTGTTTACATGAAGTTAATAGAAAAGTGATTAAAATTAATAGTCCAATTCTTAATTTATTCATTTTTCTTAAATTTTTTATTTTTTTCAACTTCTTTTTTATCAGCTACTTCTCCATCTAAATAAAACTCCCACTTTCCTACTCTTTTTCCATTTTTATAAATTCCTTTTTCTTTTAAATTTCCATTTAATTCAAAGTATTTGGCAAGTCCATTTGGTTTATCATTCTTATAAATTAGCTCTTCAATTAAAATTCCATCACTTGAGTATTTTTTAGAAACACCATCTTTAACTCCATTTTTATAAAACGTTTCTTCAGTAATTTTTCCATTAGGGTAGTAATTGATTAATGTACCTTCTAACTTACCATTATTGTAGAATTCTTCTGACATTAATTTGCCGTTTTTAAAGAAATATTTCCAAGCTCCTACTCTAGTTTTATCAATAAAAAAACCTTTACTTTCTAATTTTCCTTTGGTCGAATAAAATTCAACAGCCACAGAATCATTTGCTGTTTTGTATCTTTTGATGATTGAAGGATTTTTTGGAAAACCTTCTTTATAAAATTTAAAAACACCTATTTCTTTACCATTTTTAAAGGCTCCTTCATAACGAATTGTTCCATTTTTATAGAACTTTTTCCAAACACCTGTTCGTTTTTTATTAGCATCAAACTGATTTATTTTTTGAGCATTCATAGTAGCACTTAAAAAAAAGCACCCAAAAAAAAGTAAAACAAAAACAAGTCTTTTTATATTTAACATCAATCTAGTATTTAGAGTAAATATACATTAATCGAACTAAAAATGAGCATCAATTATCTAACTCAAGAACTCAATAACATCGAAAATGCTAAAAGAGAAAACAGACAAAGAGTCGCAAATATTGTGTTAGATAATAAAGATTTAATGCAAGATTTAATCGATATTACTTTTGATGTAAATAACAAAGTTTCTATAAAAGCTGCTTGGATTTTAGAATGGATATGCACTCATCATACCATAAATTGGATTTTGCCTTATTTAGATAAATTTACTTTTAATATCAAAAATTTACAATTTGATAGCGCTATTAGACCCTGTGCAAAAATTTGTGAGCAACTTGCTGCAGCATATCATAAAAGACAAAATTTTGAAGTTTTAGAAAAGCTAAACTCTAAACATATAGATGCTATTATAGAAACAGGATTTGATTGGTTAATTACACCACAAAAAATTGCAGTTAGAGCTTACACTATGCATACTTTATATTTATTTGGTTTACAAAAAAAATGGATTCATGTTGAGTTAAAACATTTAATTGAGACTAAAATTATACACGAAAGCAAAGGCACAAAAGCTAGAGGCAAACATATTCTAGCTTTAATAGAAAAACATCAAAAATCTGATATATAAATCTATACAAATGCCTATTTTTGCATTTTAGATTTAACAAATGAAATTAACTCAATTAAACGCTATTTCTCCTATTGATGGACGTTATAGAAACAAAATATCAAAATTAGCAGATTACTTTTCAGAAGAAGCTTTAATAAAATATCGTGTTCGAGTAGAAATCGAATATTTTATTGCACTTTGTGAAATACCTTTGCCACAATTAGCAGACTTTAATACAGATTTATTTGACGATTTACGTAAAATTTATATGGATTTTACTGCAGAAGATGCTCAAAAAATTAAAGATATTGAGAAAGTAACCAATCATGATGTTAAGGCAGTTGAGTATTTTATTAAAGAAAAATTTGATGATTTAGGATTAAAAAAAGATAAAGAATTTATTCACTTTGGGTTAACCTCTCAAGACATTAACAACACTGCTATTCCTTTATCTATAAAGGAAGCAATGAATGATGTTTTTGTACCAGCTTACTTTGAAGTTCTAAAAAAATTGCAAGAATTAGTTATTGAGTGGAAAGACATTTCTATGTTAGCAAGAACTCATGGTCAGCCAGCATCACCAACAAGATTAGGTAAAGAAGTAGATGTCTTTGTAGCTCGTTTAAAAGAACAATTTAATTTACTAAATGATATACCAAGTGCTGCTAAATTTGGTGGAGCAACAGGTAATTACAATGCACACAAAGTAGCATATCCTAAAATTGATTGGAAAGCTTTTGGAACTGATTTTGTTCAAGAAAAATTAGGTTTACAACACTCATTTCCTACAACACAAATAGAACATTATGATCACATGGCTGCTCTATTTGACACTTTAAAAAGAATAAATACCATTATTATAGATTTAGATAGAGATTTCTGGACTTATGTATCTATGGATTATTTTAAACAAAAAATTAAAAAAGGTGAAGTAGGTTCTTCTGCAATGCCACATAAAGTAAATCCTATAGATTTTGAAAACTCAGAAGGAAATTTAGGAATTGCCAATGCAATTTTTGAACACTTATCTTCAAAATTACCAATCTCTAGATTGCAGCGTGATTTAACAGATAGTACTGTTTTACGTAATGTTGGAGTACCTTTTGGACATACTATTATAGGTTTTACTTCAACTTTAAAAGGATTAAACAAGCTTTTATTAAATAAAGAAAAGTTTGAACAAGATTTAGAAAATAATTGGGCTGTTGTTGCAGAAGCTATACAAACAATATTAAGAAGAGAAGCTTATCCTAATCCATATGAAGCTCTAAAAGGTTTAACAAGAACAAACGAAAAGATTAATCAAAAATCTATTGCTAATTTCATAGATACTTTAGAAGTTTCTGATGATATTAAAACAGAATTAAAAGCAATAACACCAAGTAATTACACAGGTATATAATGAGAAAACTATTTATTTTTCTTTTTGGAATATTAACTTTAACATCATGTAAATCTGAATTTGAAGATAATTCAGATAAATTTAAAACTGGTGTTTTTGAAATACCAGCTGGAGATGATTTTGTAAAAGAAACCATTATAAGAAAAGATAGTATCCAAATTAGTAAGTATGGAGACAATATTGATACTTTATCTATAAAATGGAAAAATAATTTTTTCTATACTTTAAGATATATCAATCCAAAAAACAGTTTACAAAAAGACCCTATGTTTGTACAAATTAATAAGATAAAAAAAGATTCTTATGATTTTACTGTAAAAATTGGCTTCTCTAAATTCACGAAAAAGGGTACAATTTACAAGATAAAATAAAATGGAAATTTTTCTTTATGCTGAAACATGGATATCGTTATTAACCCTAACTTTTTTAGAAATAGTTTTAGGGATAGATAACATTATATTTATCTCAATATCAGCAAATAAACTTCCAAAAAAACATGTAAAAAAAGCAACTTTAGTTGGGCTTAGTTTAGCAATGATAACTCGTATTTTGTTATTATTTAGCGTCTCTTATTTAATTGCTTTAAAAGATCCGTTTTATAGTTTAGACATAGGTTGGTTTAAAACAGGATTAACAGGACAAAGTATAATACTTTTTTTGGGTGGTATTTTTCTTTTGTATAAGAGTACTAAAGAAATTCGTCAAAAAATGGAAGATACTAATCAAGAAAAAATTGTAAAAACACCAAGAGTAGTTTCATTTACAAATGTTATTATTCAGATTATTTTAATAGATATTGTTTTTTCTTTTGATAGTATTTTAACAGCAGTTGGTATGACTAATGGTGTTGAAGGCGCTTTAACAATAATGGTTATTGCTGTTATTGTTTCTATTATTATAATGATGATTTTTTCTCAGCCTATAAATACTTTTGTAAACAATAATCCAACCATACAAATGTTGGCATTGTCCTTTTTAATTTTAATAGGTTTTATGCTAATAGCAGAAGGAGCTCATTTATCACATACTGAATTTTTTAACAATTCTGTTGGAGTAATTCCTAAAGGATATTTGTATTTTGCAATCGCTTTTTCTTTAGCAGTTGAATTATTAAATTTAAAGTCAAGAAAAAAAGAGTAATGTTTAAAAACAAGAGTTTTGCTAATTTTATTAGTGTTACACTACTGGTAATATTTTTTTTACCAATAGCAGTTCTTGCTTTTCATTCGTTAACAAATCATAAACATGAAATATGTTTTTCTAAAACAGAACAACATATACATGATAAAGATTTAGACTGTACTCTTCATTTATACAAACAAAGTAATACGTTTTTAGTTGATTCAGATTATCAGTTTTTTAATAATTCTGAAATTCAATCATCTGAAACATTACAACAAAATTTCTTAAAAAATCATCAGCAATTATCGTTTTCTTTAAGAGGGCCACCTCTTTATGTTCTAGCTTAAAAAACTTAAACAGAACATAGAAAAATAATATGCAAAAACTATTAATTTTTTGTGCTTTTTTATTGTGTTTTTATAATACAAAAGCTCAAAATTGTACATATTCACTTAAAGGTAAAGTAACTGATTTTCACGACAATACTTCTATTGTTGGTGCATCCATTCATATTGTTAACTTAAACAAGTTTGCCACTTCAAATTTTGATGGAGAATTTGTATTTAACAATTTGTGTGAAGGAAAACTAACTATAGAAATTAAGCACATTGCTTGTGAAACTAAAAGAATTGTATTTACATTAACCAAAGATACTTTTAAAGAAATATCTCTAGAACATCATCTAGAAGAATTAAAAGAAGTTGTTGTAAAAACAAATACAAAAACAGAAGTTACAAGCATTGAGCAATCTTTAAAGAAAGAGGTAATCACAAATTTTACAGATAAATCTTTAGGAGATGCTTTAAATACAATAAGTGGAGTCTCATCTCTAAATACTGGTAACACAATAGTAAAACCAATGATTCATGGTTTACACAGTAGTAGATTATTAATAATAAATAATAATGTACGAATGTTTGATCAAGAATGGGGAGATGAACATGCACCTAATATAGATATTAATGCTAGTGATAGAATAGATGTTGTAAAAGGTGCTAATTCTTTAAAGTATGGAAGTGATGCTATTGGTGGTTTAATTCTTATAAAGCCTAAAAAATACGCAATTAAAGATAGCCTTTTTGGTAGTACAATAACATCTTTAAACTCAAATGGGTTTGGAGGTAGTATTAATTCTGAAATTGTTAAAACTTATAATTCTGGTTGGTATAGTAAATTACAAGCTAATTATAGAAAATTTGGTGATTTTAGAGCTCCAGATTACTATTTAACTAATAGTGGTTTAGAAAATATAAACACCTCATTTAGAATAGGTTTTAATTCTTATGAAAAAGGTTTTGATGCATATTATAGCTATGTAAATAATAAGCTAGCTATTTTACAATCTTCACATATTGGTAATGTAAATGATTTAGTAGCAGCTATTAATAGCCAAACACCAAGAATAACAGATGATTTTTCTTATGATATAAATTATCCTAGACAAAGTATAGTTCATCATTTAGGAAAAGTTGAAGCTTACAAACGTTTTAAAAACTTTGGTAAGTTATCTGTACAATATGATTTTCAGCTAAACAGAAGAAAAGAGTTTGATTCTAGAAGAGGAGATTTAAGTAACATACCTGTTATAGATTTAAGACTATTTACAACTAGTATTCAACCAGATTTACAAATAGATTATTTAGAAGATTTTAGAATAAACACAGGTCTTTTAGTGCGTTATCAGCAAAACGATGCTGTATCTGGTACAGGTGCTAGTCCATTAATTCCAGATTATGATAAATATGAAGCAGGAATTTATGCAATTGTAAATTATGATTTAAATGAAAGTACAGAGGTTAATGCAGGTTTACGTTATGATTATTCTAGAATAGATGCTAGAAAAAGATATAGTTTGTCAGATTGGAATGATAAAAATTATGATGTATTATTTCCTGAATTTGAAACAGGTGAAATTGATGGCTCTAGAATTGTAACTAGACCAACTTTTACATTTAATAACATATCTGCTAGCTTAGGTATCTCTAAACGTTTTAATACAGATTATGCTTTTTTGTTTAATTATGGATTAGCACAAAGAGTTCCAAATCCTTCTGAATTGTTTAGTGATGGTTTGCATCATAGTGCAGCAAGAATAGAAACAGGTTTATTAACAATTGGTAAAGAAACTGCCAATAAATTTGTAGCGTCTTTAGAAAGAACAAATGAAAATTTTGGTTTTTCTATTAGTCCCTACTACAAAAACATAAACAACTTTATTCAACTAATACCAACAGGAATTAGAACAACAATAAGAGGAGCTTTTCCAGTTTGGGAATACAACCAAGTAAATGCACAAATTTTTGGAGTTGATATTGATATCAATAAAAAAATAGCAAATCAATTCGATTACATTGGTAGTTTAAGTTTATTACAAGGAGATAATTTAACAGATGACATTGCTTTAATTCATATGCCATCTGCTAATTTTAGTAATAGAATAGTATATAAAAACAATGAGTTTCATGAGCTAAAATTAAGTATTCATCAAAGAACTGTTTTTCAACAAAATAGATTTCCAGATTATAATTTTACCACATTTAACCCAACAACACAACAAGATGTTTTAGTAGATATAAGTTCTACTCCACCAAGCTATACACTGTTTGGTTTTAATTCATCTGCTGTTTTTTATCCATTAAAAAAAGGTAGTTTACAATTAGAATTTAATGTAGATAACCTTTTTAATGTAGCTTATAGAGAAAATTTAAACAGACTTCGTTATTTCGCTGATGAATTAGGAAGAAATGTTAACCTTAAAATTAAAATTAATTATTAAAAAATATTTAAAAATGAAAAAATTAAACACTTTAAAATCAATTAAATTATTAGCAATATTATTTGTATCAACTATAGTGATGACAAGTTGTTCAGACGATCATGACCACGATCATGACCATGAAGGAGAACTAATAACTACAGTAAGTTATACTTTAACAAATGGTAATGATGTAGTTACTTTAACTTTTCAAGATACAGATGGAGATGGACCAAATCTACCTACTACAACTATTTCTGGTCCATTAACAGCAAATACAACTTATACAGGTTTAGTGCAATTATTAAATGAAACTACATCTCCTGCTGAAAATATAACTAATGAAGTACAACAAGAAGGAGATGAACATGAGTTCTTTTATGTTTCTACAGTGAGTGGCTTAACAATTACTAAAACAGATACAGATGGTAATGGAAATCCTTTAGGAATTGCGACTTCTTTATCAACAGGAACAGCTGGATCTGGAAGTATAACAGTTATTTTAAAGCATGAGCCAACAAAACCAAATAATGGAACAGCTGCTGGAGCTGGAGGAAGTACAGATGTAGAAGTAACTTTTAATGTTACTGTACAATAGAATTATTAGTTAAGTTTTTATGAAAAACATAATTAAAGTTATTCTTTTTTCTCTGGTTATCATAAGCTGTGATCCAGTAGCAGATATGGAAGCAAACATCAAAAATTTAACAGATACATCTCTAAATATTGATTTTGTTTCTTCTGATGTAAACTTGAGAAAAATACTAACAATAGCGCCAAATGAAGTTGTGCTATTTCAAGAAGGTTTTGATATTGGTAGCACTTATTTAGAACCATCTCTTATAGATTATGACTCTGTAGTAATAAGAGATAATAATCAAAGTATATTAAAAATATACAAACCTAATGAGAGTGGTAAAAATATTTATAACATAAAAAATTGGATAGCAAAAGAGCCTTCTAAAAGATTTTTTGTGTATGATTATGAAGTTACTAATAATGATATTAAATAGCTTTTATTAAATATAGAATCTAAAATAGCAACTAAATTTAGTTGCTATTTTGTTTTTAAATTTGTTGATTTCTAAATGTAATATGAATAGAAGTAAAGTTTTAGAAGAGATTATAAAAGGTTACAGAAATGTAATACTAGAAAGATATCAATATAAAAGTTTAAATGAAGAATACCCTCTACCAACAACAATAAATAAAGATATAGTTAACGGATTAAGAAATTATTTTTTAACCTATGTTTACCCAGATTTAAAAAGAAGAGAAGAATTAAATGAAGCATTTAACACGTTAGATGTATTTATAAAACAACCAGAAAAGCTTTTTAATATTGTTTTAGAATCATTTAAATTATTATTTACTCATGGTAAACATCTTCCTAAAATTTTTAGTGCAGGATTAAAAGCAATGAAATCATTTAGAGGTGCTACAAAATTTGAAAATGCACTTGTAGACATTGCTTTACATAAAAAAATAGAGCCACCTTATCAAACAGATAAAATAAACGAATTAATTAAACTACTTCCCTACTCAGAAATTGAGGAATTTGTTTTAAGCACAGAAGCTTTTTTTAATATTGTGCATGATAAAATTCTTGTTGAAAAAATAAAAGAAATAATAGCATTTCTGATAAAGAAAATGAAAAACAAACCAAATGTATTTTCTAAAAAAGAAATAAATGGTTTACAATTAGCATTAACTACAATTTCTGAAGGAGAAAAAATGCTTAATAAGCTTACAGAAAAAGATCAAAAAATATTAATAGAATTTGTGGTTCAAATTGAAAATGACAACTTAAAAAATATTTTCAATAATTAATCTATTGCACATATTTTGTTCTTTTTAAAGTAGAAAGAATTATTAAAGATGCTAAAAAGAAAAGCGCTAAACATAAAACACTCCATTGCATAGAATCTGTAATTGCATACAATAAACCATAAACAAAAGTACCTAATACAATTGCTATTTTTTCTGTTACATCATAAAAGCTAAAAAATGTTGCATGATCTTCTGTCTCTGGCAATAATTTAGAATAAGTAGATCTTGTAAGAGATTGTATTGCTCCTAAAACCAAACCTAAAACACCTCCTAAACTATAAAAATAAATAGAAACATTTGGCAAATCTTTATGTAATAAAAATGCACAAAAACAAACAATCATCCATATAATAATGGTTACTTTTAATGCAAAGAAATTTCCTTTTTTTTCAGATATTCTAGAAAATAAAAAGGCTCCTAAAATTGCAACTATCTGAATCAATAAAACTGTAATAATTAGGTCAATAGTTTCTAAACCTAATTCTGTTGACCCAAAAATAGTTGCTAATAAAATTATGGTTTGTACACCAACACTTAATAGAAAAAAAGCAATCAAAAACTTTTTTAAAGTAGGGTATTCTATTACTTGTTTTGCTACAATTTTAAGTTCTCTAAAACCTCTCCAGATAAAATCTTCTTTTGGTTTTTTATTATAAACGTTATTAGGTAATCTTTTAAAAGTTATTTGTGCAAAACCAATCCACCAAATACCAACTAAAACAAATGATATTCTTGAAGCCATACCAGATGTTAAACCAAATAAATCTGGTTTTTGTATTAATATTAAATTAATTACCAATAATATAACAGATCCTATATAACCATAAATAAATCCTTTTGCACTAGCTCTATCTTGTTGTTCTGGATGTGCAACTTCAGGTAAATATGCATTATAAAATACTAAGCTTGCCCAAAATCCAACACTTGCTAAAATGGTAAAAACAATACCAATCCAAACTGTATCTATTCCATCAAAAAAATATAAACTGCAAACAGACAAACCTCCCATCCAACAGAAAAATTTCATAAATTTTTTCTTATTACCTGTGTAATCTGCAATACCAGAAAGAATTGGAGAGATAAATGCAACAATTAAAAAAGAAAAAGATAATGCATAGCTATATAAACTATCTGGATGATCCCAATCCATAAAAAGAAAAGAAACTGTTTTACCTTCTGTTACTGCACTATAGTATAAAGGAAAAACAGCTGTACTAATTACTAAAGAATATACAGAGTTTGCCCAATCATAAAAAGCCCAACTATTAATTAATTTACTATCACCAATTTTTAACATATGCTTATTTATAAAAAAAAACCGTCCAAAATTAATTTTTGAACGGTTACAAGATAGTAATTCTATTTATTCTTTGTTTTAACTTTTAAGTTGACTATTAAATTTAGCAGCTAATTGTTTTGCAGTTGGTAAATAACTTTTTAAATCTTGAATTCTTGATTCGTTTGTTGGGTGCGTACTTAAAATTTCTGGTCCTTTACTACCTGTTGTTTTTTGACTCATTCTAACCCAAACTTCAGCAGCTTCTGTTCCTTCATAACCTGCCATAATCATAAAAACTAAACCTAATCTATCTGCTTCTCTTTCATGAGTTCTACTAAATTTTAGCATCCCTAAACCAGAACCTATACCAAAAGCAGTGTTCCAAATTTGTTGTGAACTTTCACTAGAGCCAGATGTACCTAATGCTACAGCTATACCTCCTATTTGTTGTAATTGTCCTTGAGACATTCTTTCTTGTCCATGTTTTGCAAAAGCGTGAGCAACCTCATGTCCCATAACAGCAGCAACCCCATCTTCATTTGCACAAATTGGCATGATACCAGTATAAAAAACAACTTTACCTCCTGGCATACACCAAGCATTTACGGTTTTGTCTTCAATTAAATTAAATTCCCACTTGTAAGCATTTGCTTCTTCTGTCATTCCATTAGCTCTCATAAAACGATCTACAGCAGCTGCAATGTTTTTACCAACTTCTTTAACTTGGTTAGTCATTGCTCTATTATTAGATACTTTATTTTCTTTTAAAAAGTTACTGTATTGTGCAAAACTTGCAGGTAAAACTTGTGCATCACTCACAAAATTAACTCTTTTTCTACCTGTAATTGGTACAGTACTGCACTCTACAAATAGAAATATAGTCATACATAAAGCTATAAATTTTTTCATTTTTAGATTTTTTTTAATTTCTATAACGCAATTTATTAATTTAATCAATCATATTTGTGCTTTATTCATATTTAAAAGAACTTTTATAATTTTGAAAATGATATTTTTTGAGGCAGATAAATTTAATTCTAGTTTACAAGCACCAAAATTTGTAAGCTTGTTTTTTAAAATAATACAACATATATCTTCAAAACTAACTATTATATTAGTTTCAAAAATCTTTGTAACTCCTATAAAGTTTAAAACTCCTAAAAGGGAGTTAGGCATGTTAAATACTTCACAAAAAAGTAAACTTTTTGTATCTAAAATAGATAAAGAAATAGAAGTTTTATCTTATGGTTTTTCAGATAAAAAAGTATTATTAGCCCATGGTTGGGCAGGTAGAAGCACACAACTTTTTATGATTGCTAATACTTTACTAGAAAAAGGTTTTATGGTTATTTCTTTTGATATGCCTGCACATGGGAAATCATCTGGAAAAAAAACAAATCTTTTAGAGTATATTGAAACTATAAAGGCTTTACATAATAATTATGGTCCCTTTTGTGCTGCTGTTGGTCATTCTTTTGGAGGTATGGCTCTTATGAACACTCAAAAAGAAGAAAATATTTTTAATTGTTTAATTACGGTTGGTTCAGGAGATAAAACATCTACTATATTAAATAATTTTTCAAATAACTTAGGTTTACAAAATAAATTTGGAAAAAAATTAAGAACATATTTTGAACAAAAATGGAAACAAAATGTAGATGATTTTGCTACTAGTAATGTTGCTAAAAATGTTACTATACCAGTTTTAATAGTTCATGATGTAAATGATGGTGATGTAGATGTAAGTTGTGGTATAAACATTCGTCAAAACTTAAGTAATGGAAAACTATTAATAACAAAAGGTTTAGGTCACACCAAAATTTTAAGAAATAAAAAAATAACAAATAGAATTGTAAAATTTATAATAGAAAACTCATGAAAAATATAATCGGACTTCTTTTTTTAAGTTTTATGTTAAGCTGTAATAGTATTGCTCAAGAAAAATCAAAAGAAAAAAAAGAATATAAAGTTGAAAAATCAAATACTGAATGGAAAAAACTTTTATCTCCTATGGAATATTATGTTCTTCGTGAAGCTGGAACTGAAAGAGCTTTTACAAGTCCATTAAATAAAAACTATAAAAAAGGAACATACGTTTGTGCAGCATGCAAAACTCCACTTTATGCATCAGAACATAAGTTTGATTCAGGTACTGGCTGGCCTTCTTTTGACAGGGCTATTGAAGGTAGTGTAGAATTAGATGTAGATTATAAATTAGGCTATGCAAGAACAGAGTTAAAATGTAATACTTGTGGAGGTCATTTAGGACATTCTTTTAATGATGGACCTCAAAAAACTACAGGAAAACGTCATTGTATTAATGGAGTTGCTCTAGAATTTATAGCTAAAAAATAATTTTATTATATCTTTAGAATCTTACAATTTCTAAAGATGAAAAAGATAAAGTTTCCAACAGCTCAAACAGTTTTATTACTAATTGCAGTTTTTGTTGCATTATTGACCTGGGTAGTTCCTTCAGGTGAATATGATAGATTAGCTTACAATAAAGACGATAATACTTTTATTAGAAGTAATCATCTTGGAGCTATAAACTTAGAAGCAAATCAAAAAACTTTAGATGATTTACAAATAAAAATTCCTATTGATAAATTTACCTCTGGGGCTATTTATAAACCAATTAGTATACCTGGCACTTATAAAAACATTGATGCTAAACCACAAGGTTTTAAAGAATTAGTTTTAGCACCATTAAAAGGAATTATTCAAGTTGCTGATATTATAATTTTAGTATTGTTTATTGGTGGTTTGGTTGCCATTGTTAATTTTACTGGTGCATTTGAAGCTGGTATTTCTAAACTATCAGAATTACTTTTAGGAAAAGAATATATACTTATTATAGCTGTTACTTCTTTAATTGCTTTAGGAGGAACATCATTTGGATTTGCTGAAGAAACTATTGCCTTCTACCCTATTTTAATTCCTATTTTTTTAGCAGCAAAATACGATGCTATGGTTGCTTTAGCTTGTATTTTTGTTGGTAGTCAAATTGGCTGTATGATGTCTACTATAAATCCTTTTAGTACTATAATTGCATCAAATTCTGCAGGTATTAACTGGACAACTGGATTATATGAACGAGTTATTTTATTTATTGTTGGTTTATCTACCTGTATTTTTTATATCATTAGATATGCTACTAGAGTAAAAAATAATCCTAAAAAATCTATTATTTATGATCAAAAAATAGAAATAGAAAAACTGTTTTCTTTTAAAAATACATCTACTAAAATTGAATTTAATTCTAAATTAAAATTAGTGTTAACCATTTTTATTTTATGTTTTGTTGTAATGGTTTATGGTGTTTCTAATTTAGATTGGTGGTTTTTAGAGATGACTGGTGTTTTCTTTCTAGGTGCTATTTTAATAGGTTTCATATGTAAAATTAATGAAGCTACTTTTGTAGACACCTTTATGAAAGGCGCAGGAGATTTATTGGGAGTTGCTTTTATAATTGGTTTAGCAAGAGGTGTAACTGTTTTAATGGAAAATGGTTTAATTAGTGATACACTTTTGTTTTATGCTAGTTCATTTACAGATGGCATGCCAAAAGGGCTTTTTATTAATGCAATGCTTTTTGTGTATACAGGACTAACTTTTTTTATTCCTTCTTCTTCAGGAATGGCTGTTCTAACAATGCCAATTATGTCTCCTTTAGCAGATACAGTATCTTTAGGAAGAGAACATGTGGTAAACGCATATTTATTAGGTAATGGTTTATTTAATTTTATAAATCCTACTGGATTAATATTAGCTTCTTTAGCAGTTGTAAAAGTGGGTTATAATAAATGGTTAAAATTTATGATTCCTTTACTTATTATTTTAACCATCATTTCTATGCTTTTTTTAACTATAACAGTTTATTTATAGTGGGTTTGATGTAATATAATCATAATTACAAAAAATAAAAATTTACTTTAAAAAGTATACACTGAAAATCTATTTTATTTTAGTATTTTTAGACAGATATTATTAAAAATATGGATAAAAACGATATTGCAGATTTACTAGAAAAAAAACACCAAGATCTTTTTACTTGGTTAAAAAATCAACCAGATGAAAATTGGGAAAAAGGTCCAAAAGACAAATGGTCAACTAGTCAACATATCCAACACTTAGTCAATAGTTTACAACTATTAAATAATGCTTTAAGTTATCCTAGATTTGTTTTAAAATATAAATTTGGAACTTGTAATAGAGAACCAAGAGACTATGAAACTGTTGCAAAAAAATATCAAGAAAAACTATTAGCAAATCAAGAAAGAGCAAAAAAGTTTAATAAAGATTTATATAAACCAACTCTAAAAGAAAAAGAAAGATTATTAACTAGATTTCAAATTCAGCAGAAAAAACTGCAATACAAAACCAGAAAAATTAGCGATAAAAATTTAGATACTTTAGTAATTCCTCATCCTTTAATGGGCAAAATGACTGTTAGAGAAATAATTATGTGGACAGCTCATCATACAGAGCATCACCTAGAAACACTTCAAAAATTTTATTAATTGAAAAAAATAATTCGAAAACCCCATTTATTTTTCTTTGGTTTAATTCCTATTTTTTTAATTATTGGTTTTATCAATAGAAATATTCCTATAGACATTAATATTTCATTCATTTATTATTTAATTAATGTAGATTTTTGGTGTTATGTTTCTGCAGTTTATTTTGGTTTAATTGGTATTAATTACCTGTCTTTAAATATCATAAAAAAAGAACCAAAAAAGGGATTAACAATAACACATTTAGTACTTCAAGTCTTATGTTTATTACCTTATTTATATGCTGTCTTAAATCTTGATGAAAATGGTAATTTACCTAACTCAAGTTTTTTTAATAGTGTAGAATTTAATTATATTTTTATAGGAGGCTTTTTACTTTTTATTACTTCTATTTTTGTGCATCTTATCAACTTTTTTTCAAGTTTACTTTTAAAAAGAGATTAACACTTTATAATCTTTTATAAGCAAACTCTTATAATTATATTTGTAGTTCTTAAAAAGAATACAAATTATGTTTAATAATTTAAGCGATAAATTAGATAAAGCTCTACACACACTAAAAGGTCATGGGCAAATTACAGAAATTAATGTAGCAGAAACTTTAAAAGAAGTTAGAAGAGCATTATTAGATGCCGATGTTAATTTTAAAATAGCAAAAGATTTTACTAAAAAAGTACAAACTAAAGCACTTGGTCAAAACGTATTAACTACCTTAAATCCAGGTCAGTTAATGGTAAAATTGGTAAAAGATGAACTAACTGAATTAATGGGCGGAGACACTGTTGGTATTAATTTAGGTGGCTCACCAACTGTAATTTTAATGTCTGGTTTACAAGGTTCAGGTAAAACTACTTTTTCTGGAAAACTTGCAAATTATTTAAAGACAAAAAAAACAAAACAAGTTCTTTTAGTAGGTTGTGATGTTTACAGACCTGCAGCAATAAACCAACTACAAGTTGTTGGAGAACAAATTGGTGTAGAAGTTTATGCTGAAGAAGGCAATAAAAATCCTGTAGAAATTTCTCAAAACGCAATTGCTCATGCAAAAGCAAATGGAAAAAATGTTGTAATTATTGATACTGCTGGACGTTTAGCAGTAGATCAAGAAATGATGACAGAGATTTCTAATATTCATAAAGCTATATATCCTCAAGAGACTTTATTTGTTGTAGATTCTATGACTGGGCAAGATGCAGTAAACACTGCAAAAGCTTTTAATGATATTTTAAATTTTGATGGTGTTGTATTAACTAAATTAGATGGTGATACAAGAGGTGGTGCTGCATTAACCATAAAATCTGTTGTAGATAAACCAATTAAATTTATTGGTACAGGAGAAAAGATGGAGGCTATAGATGTCTTTCATCCAGATAGAATGGCAGATCGTATTTTGGGTATGGGTGATGTTATATCACTTGTAGAACGTGCTCAAGATCAATATGATGAAGAAGAAGCTAGAAAATTACAGAAAAAGATTGCTAAGAACCAATTTGGTTTTGATGATTTCTTAAATCAGATTCAACAAATCAAAAAAATGGGTAGCATGAAAGATTTAGTTGGTATGATACCTGGTGCAGGAAAAGCTATGAAAGATGTAGATATAGATGATGATGCTTTTAAAGGTATAGAAGCCATTATTCATTCTATGACACCATTAGAAAGAAGTACACCAACCACTATAAATGCTAGTAGAAAAAAGAGAATAGCAAAAGGTTCTGGAACATCTGTACAAGAAGTGAATCAATTAATGAAACAATTTACTCAAATGAGTAAAATGATGAAGATGATGCAAGGTGGTGGAGGCAGAAAGATGATGCAGATGATGAAAGGAATGAAATAAATAATATGAATAAGAAATTACGAATTATTGGTTCGTAATTCGTAAATAAAAATCTATGATACTTTTAGACGGAAAAAAAACTTCTGCAGACATTAAAGAAGAAATTGCTTTAGAAGTTGCAGAACTTAAAAGAAATGAAAAAAAAACTCCTCATTTAGCAGCTATCATAGTTGGTAATGATGGCGCAAGTATAACCTATGTAAATGCAAAAGTTAAAGCTTGTGAACGAGTAGGTTTTGAATCTACTTTAATTAGATTACCAGAAGACATTTCTGAAAAAGAACTTTTAAACGAAATCGAAATTCTAAATGTTGACAATGATATTGATGGTTTCATTGTTCAATTACCATTGCCAGATCATATAGATGAGCAAAAAGTAATCATGGCTGTAGACCCAGACAAAGATGTAGATGGATTTCATCCTACAAATGTGGGTAAAATGGCTTTAAATTTACCAACATTTATTTCTGCTACACCTTTTGGAATTTTAGAATTACTTGATAGATATGAGGTAGAAACTTCTGGAAAACATGTAGTTGTCTTAGGAAGAAGTCATATAGTAGGCAGCCCAATGAGTATTCTATTATCTCAAAAAAGAAAAGTAGGTAATGCTACTGTAACTATGTGTCATAGTAGAACTAAAAACTTAAAAGAAATTACTTTACAAGCAGATATTATTGTAGCAGCTATAGGAATACCAGAATTTCTTAAAGCAGATATGGTTAAAGATAATGTAACTGTAATTGATGTTGGCATAACTAGGGTTGCTGACTCAAGTAAAAAAAGAGGCTTTAGATTAATTGGTGATGTCGCTTTTGAAGAAGTATCAAAAAAATCAAATTTTATTACGCCAGTTCCTGGAGGAGTTGGACCAATGACTATAGCAATGTTGCTTAAAAATACTTTATTAGCTTGTAAAAGAAAAAACTTAGATGGATGCTAAAAAAACCACAAACTATATTTCTGAATACTTACAAATAGTAATCGGAATTATATTAACTAGTTTGGGTTTAAAAGCCTTTTTATTACCTAATGGTTTTTTAGATGGTGGTGTAACTGGCATAGCTCTTTTAGTAAGAACTCAAGTAGATATTAACATGTCATATCTACTTATATTATTTAGTATACCTTTCTTAATTTTAGGATATTATACTGTTTCTAAAAGAATAGTAATAAAATCTATTATCAGTATTTTAGGAGTTGCTTTATTTATTCATTTCGAAAATTTTCAAACTATAACTAATGACAAGCTTCTCATTTCAATTTTTGGTGGTTTACTAGTTGGTTCTGGAATTGGTATTGCTATTAGAAATGGTTCAGTCTTAGATGGCTCAGAAATATTAGGGGTTTACTTAAATGATAAATTCGGAGTTTCTATAGGGAAAGTTGTAATGTTTTTTAATGTTATTTTATTTAGTATTACAGCTTTTGTAGTATCAATAGAAATAGCTATGTACTCTATATTAACGTATATTATAGCTGCTAAAGTAACAGATACAGTTGTAGAAGGTTTTGAAGATTTTATTGGGGTTACTATTGTTTCTAAAAAAAATGATTTAATTAAAATTGCTATTATAGAAGAATTAGGTGTAGGTTTAACTATTTATAAAGGTACATCTGGATTTGGTAGTCAAGGAATAGCAAAAGATTTTGATATCATTCATTCTATCATCAACAGAATTGATATTAAAAAAATGTATAAAATTGTGCAAGAAATAGACCCAAATGCATTTATTGTAGAATTTGATGTAAATAGTGTTAAGGGTGGGGTTTTAAGACATTATCTAAATAAAAAGAAAAACTCTAAGTTTTTAAAACTTAAAGAATCTGTAAATAAAAAATACGCTTAAAGTACTTTTTTATCTTCCATAATTGCTCCAAATTCTTTCTTATAAATTTTTACCACTATTAAAAATAAACTTATTAATAGAGGGCCAAATATTAATCCTATAAATCCAAAAAGAGGCACACCAACAATAACACCTATTAAAGTTACTAATGGATGTACATTATCTAGTTTCTTTAAAACATAAAGTCTAATAATGTTATCTGTAGAACCAACTACCACCAAACCATAAATTAAAATACCCCAAGCAGCAAAAGAGTTACCTGTTGAATATGTTAAAATAAATACAGGTAAAATACCTACTAAAGTTCCTACAAAAGGAATCATAGAGCCTACAGTTACTACAATAAACCAAAAGAAAGGATCATCTATATTAAAAATTAAAAAACCAATTAATGCAATAATACCTTGTGCAATTGCAACTAAAGGAATTCCTATAGCATTAGACCTAACCATATCTTGGGTTTCTGCACCAATAATTTTAAGGTTTTTTTGACTAATAGGTATGTATTCATATAAAGATTCTCTTAACATTTTTCTATTAGTAAGCATGTAATAAAGTGCAAAGTACATTAACCCAATAGATAAGAATATATCAAAAGTACTACCAGCAAAATTTTCTAAGTTATCAGAAATCCAGCCAGACATTTCAGAAGTATTTATTCTAGAACTTAAATTAAATCCATAATCGTGATCTATACTATCTATTTTACTTTTTATTAAATTGGCAATTTCTTCAGAGTTTTTTACTGCATCACTTACTTTATTTCCTAACATTATTAAAACTCCAGCAACAGGAACAAGAATACATAAGAATGAAAAAAGCATTAAAAAGCCTGCAGCTAGATCTACTTTCCAACCTTTTTTTAATAAAAAAACCATAGGTTTTCTAAGCAATACATAAATAGTAATTGCACCTAGAATGCCTGATAAATAAGGTATTAACTCTTTAAATATTAAAATTGCAAAAAATATAATGAGAGATAGAACAAATATTTGTCTAATTGTTTTTGGAGCAATTGCGTTTTTCATTAATTATTTTTTTATGCAATTTAGAAATCTAAATCAATTTAAAGTAGAATTATCAAAACAATTATTTGCTCAAAAGAAATGCTAAAAAAGAATAAATTAATCTTCTCTATTTACAAGATCTAAAGAAAATGCAGGAGTACATATAGCTATATATTCGCATTCTTCATCAAAAGGATTTGAATACTGAACTCTTACATTCTTATTAATTTTTATAGATTCACCCGCTTTTAAAATAACTTCTTCTCCATCTATAATAAATTGTTTCTTACCTCTTATAATGTAAGTGAATTCATCAAATTCTGGAGTTTGAAAGGGCTCTTTCCATTTTGGTGGAGCAATCATATGAGCAATACTAATAGCATCATTACCATCTGTAGCTTTACCAAAATGTTCTTCAATTAGTTTACCATCTGTTGTAGGTACAACAAAAGGTTTTTTTTGAACTTTATAATTTTTCATATTAATCGAACCAAACTACAAAAGATTTTATTCTAGCTAAATCAGGAATTTGTTCTAAAGATACATTTTGCGTAGAAAAATCTCTTAACCCTAATTCTTCTTTATCAATTGCTATAGTTGCATTTATATCATCTAAAAATAAAGTAACAGACTGTAAAGTAGACTCAACTCTTAATTTACTGTATGCGTTAATATCTGAAAAATTAGAATTTAAATTAATATTATTTTTTGTGTGAAAACGACTATCATGTATTTCTACACTTTTTATCGTAGATGTAGAGTCTAATTGTTCTTTTGGTACAATTGTTAATAAGTGCTTCCCTCCTTTTTCATAAATTTTATACTTATCATCATCTTGAAAATAATCGTCACCTAAAGCACCTTCACTTAAGGTTGAAACTATAGAGTCTTTTGCAAAAATTTGGTTTAAATCTTTAATTGTAGTTTCTGTTGTTATATCACCTACTTTTCCTTTTTCAATTACATATTTACTATGATTTGTACAGCTTGTTAAAAAAAGGATAACTAAAGATATATATAATAATTGATTGTTAATTTTTTTCATTTTTTTAGTTGTTTAGCTTTAAACCAAACGTGTTTTTTATAAGATTTATTATTTAATCACTTTTTTTAATATTCCAAAAACAGCTCTAATAAAAGTAGCACTTGTAAGTACTTTAACTAATGGATCTTGTCTTGTACTTCTTCTAGTATAAGTTCTAGAATTTCTTCTTTTTGCTTCTTCTTTGGCTAATCTTTCTTTTTCTTTTTGAGCTTCTTCATCAGCAATTGCTTTTTGTTCAGCCTCATTAATGGCATTTATTTTTTCATTTAATAACTCATATGCACTATCTCTATCTAAGTCTTTATTATACTTATAATACAATCTAGAGTTGCTTATTACATTACTCAATTCTTTATCTGTTAAAACATCCATTCTACTCATTGGCGCTCTTAACATAGTTCTTGCAAGTGGAGTTGGAATTCCTTTTTCGTTTAAAACAGAAATAAAGGCTTCACCAATACCTAATTGGGTTAAAACTTCTTTTGTATCATAGTAATCTGATGTTGGATAGTTTTCAGCAGCTAATTTAATAGCTTTTCTATCTTTTGCTGTAAATGCTCTTAATGCGTGTTGCACTTTTAATCCTAATTGAGCCAAAATATCTTCTGGAACGTCTTTAGGGTTTTGCGTTACAAAATACAAGCCTATTCCTTTAGATCTAATTAGTTTAACAATGCTTTCTATTTGACTTAATAATGCTTTTGAAGCTTGTTCAAAAACCAAATGAGCTTCATCTATAAAAATGATAAGTTCTGGTCTTCCAGAATCTCCTTGTTCAGGAAAAGTTTCGTAAACCTCTGCTAATAATTGTAGCATAAAGGTTGAAAACAGTTTAGGTTTATCTTGAATATCTGTTAAACGTAAAACAGAAATTATTCCTCTACCATTTTCATCTATTCTAGTTAAATCTTCAACTTCAAAAGATTTTTCACCAAAAAACAAATCTCCACCTTGTTGTTCGATTTCTACAATTTTACGCAAAATTGCACCTGTAGAAGATGATGAAATTCGACCATATTCAGCAGTAATTTCGTCTTTACCTTCATTAGTTACAAATTGTAAAACTTTTTTAAAATCTTTTATATCTAATAAAGGCAGCTTGTTATCATCACAATACTTAAAAATAATAGCTACAATACCACTTTGTGTTTCTGTTAAATCTAAAATCCTTGATAATAAAACAGGACCAAATTCAGAAATGGTTGCACGCATTCTAGTTCCATCTTGTTCAGAAATGGTTAAAACTTCGATTGGAAATTTTTTAGCTTCGAAAGGAAACCCAATTTTTGTATGACGTTCGTCTATTTTTGGATGACCAGGACTTGGTTCTGCTAAGCCAGATAAATCTCCTTTAATATCCATCAATAAAACAGGAATCCCATTTTCTGATAAATTTTCTGCAAGTACTTGTAAAGTTTTTGTTTTTCCTGTACCAGTTGCACCAGCTATTAAACCATGTCTATTTAAAGTTTTTAAAGGTACTTTTACTAAAGCATCTGTAATAGTTTCTTCACCTAACATAGCAGCTCCTAAAGTTAAAAACTCACCTTTAGTTTTATAGCCTTCATTTATGTAATCAAAGAATTCTTGTTGTTTTTGATTCATCAAAAAATTTATTTTTGATAAAAATAAGTAAAGTTTAAGATTTTGAAAATTATTTAATCAATTTGTTTAGTCAATCCAGTTTTTAAAATCTTTTACACGCTCTCTACTTACAATAATTTCTTGATCATTATAAGTTTCTAAAACTAATTTTAATCTTGAATTGGTATAAGAAATAATATCTTTTATTGCATTTATATGTACTATAAAAGTTCTATTTGCTCTAAAAAATTGTTCAGGGTTTAATTGCTCTTCCCATTTCTCTAAAGAATTATCTATCAGATAGTTACGTTTTTCTGAAGTATGTATATAAGTTGCCTTATTTTCGCTGTAAAAACATTCTATATCATCTACAGGAATTATTTTAATATGCTGACCCACTTTTATAGATAATCGTTTTTTAAACTTTCTATCTATAGGGTTTATTAATAGTTTTCTAATATCATCTAAATTAACCTGAACCTCAGCTTGTTTTGGTTGTTGCTTTTTAAATTGATTTACAGCAGCCTCTAATTCATCTTCATCAATAGGTTTTAATAAGTAATCTATAGAATTTAATTTAAATGCTTTTAAAGCGTATTCATCGTAAGCAGTTGTAAAAATAATAGCAGATTTCACCTCTATTTCTTCAAATATTTCAAAAGATAAACCATCTGATAATTGAATATCTAAAAAAATTAAATCTGGATGTTCATTGTTTTGCAACCAATTTAAACTCTCTTCAACAGAATGCAGCATTTCACTAACATCAATATTTAATGATGCTAACATTCTATTTAATCTTCTAGCTGCAGGTTTTTCGTCTTCGATTATTAAAACGTTCATATTATTGTTCTGTTAATTTTTTTGCATTTTTTTTGATGAAATAATTCCCTAAAAAAGCAGTTAAAAAAGTAGCAATAGCTACTGCCCACCAAAAATCTTGCATGTTTTTTACAAATCTTGTACCTACTTCTGACCAAAAAGCACAATATAAACCAACTACAGACCAAGCCATAAAATAATAATGCTTTTGTAACCAATTCTTTGATCTTTTTAATACTGTGTACATTCCTGCTAAAATGGTTATTAAACTTACAATTGCAAAGAAATGAAAGATACTAAATCCATTAAAGTTTGAAATAAAAAAAGAGGATATATTTAATAATAACATATTTACAACATAAACATAACCTACTCTTTTATGAAATTTTGTGCCTTTTGTATTAAGAACTACTATAAGACCTGTAATCATAGAAATAATAGAAAACAATAAATGCAGATAACCAATTGTAGAAAACATTACCTAGTATTTTCTTGATATTTTTTTAACTTGTTCATCATCTTTTTCCATCATCTCTCTTATTTTTCTCTCTTCCCAATCTTTGCCTAGTCCTAAAGATTTAAATCCAAAGACACCTAACCAATGGAAAAACATACCAATTCCCCAAAATAACCAAGTAGATATTGTTCCAAAATTTTGAATAGCTTCAACAAATGTATCTCCACTATGCATTAGACCATAAACAATTACTCCACTAATCATAATATTAATTACGATATAAACCATTAAGTGAATGTAAAATCCTTTTATTTCTTTTACTCGCTTTTTAGCACGAATATAGTTTTGTTCTTGTAAAAAATCTGATTCCATTTTATTGATATTTTTTTATAATTTCTTGTGTTTTTTTCTGTTCCCATTTTTCACCTAAGCCAAGTAAATCAAATCCAAACACACCTAACCAATGGAAAAAAAGTGCAATTAACATACCTCCTAAAGCAAACCAGAAAAATTGAAAACTTGGTACAAACGTATAGTTTACATACACTATTAAAGGAAAAGAAAATATATATACAAATAAATGAATGTAAAATCCTTTAATTTCTTGTGCTTGCTTTTTAGCTTTTAGGTAATATTTTTCTTGTAAGTATTGATCTTCTTCTATAATATTATTTGAACTTTCATCTCCAATAATCTCTTTGATTTTTCGCTCTTTCCAAGTTTTTTTTAATTCTAAATTAGAAAAAGGAAAAACGTTAATCCAATGAATAACTAAACCTAAACACCAAGCCACTATTGCATACCAATACCATTCAAATTGAGGAACAGTTTTTAAGTTAATAAAAATTAAAAAAGGCAATATTAAAAAAGTTGAAAATACATGTGTGTAAAAACCTTTAATGTCTTTTATTCTCTGTTCAGCTATTAAATTTATATGATGTTTTAAATATTTTGTTTCCATAGTCTTAATACTTCTCGTTCATAAATTCTTTAATTTTCTTTTCTTCCCAATCTTTACCTAGGCCTAATTTTTGAAATCCAAAAACACCAAGCCAGTGAAAAAATAGTCCCATACCCCAACCTAAAACAGAAAACCAAAACCAATGAAAACTTGGCACAAACATTAAGTTTACAGTAATAATTATAGGTATTGTAATTAGATAAATAAATAGGTGAACATAAAAGCCTTTTATATCGTTTACACGTTTTTTTGCTTTAAAATATTTTTGTTCTTCTTTATAATTTGCTTCCATTTTAAAATCTTGTTTTTTCTTCTTCTTTAAGATACTCTTGCAGCTTTCTATCTTCCCAATCTTTGCTAAAAATCATTGGTAAGCCAAATGTTCCAATTGCTTGAAAAACTATACCTATACCCCACCAAAACCAAATTTTATAATTACCTAAATTAAAAAATGCTTCATTAAAAGTATCTCCAGCTTCTATATCTCCAATAATAAAAATTGCTGATAAGAAAGTGTTTACAGCTAAATACACAGATAAGTGTTTATAGAACTTACTTATCTTTTCTATTTTTTTACGAACTCTAATGTACTTTTGTTCTTGATGATCAGTTCTCATTATCTTAGTCTTTTTTGTCTGTTTTCTTTATCCATCAACTCTTTAATTTTACGTTCTTCCCAATTTCTTCCTAAGAATATGTTGTAATTATTTACTTCTAAGAAGTGGAAAAATAAACCAATTCCCCAACCAAAAGCTGGAAACCAAAACCAATAAAATTGTGGTGAAAATCTTAAATTAATAAAAATTAAAAATGGAATTATAATACAATATGATGCTAAATTTTGATAAAACTCCTTTAATTTTTCTACTCTTTCAACAGCTTTTACATACTTGCTGTTTTCTAAATTATCTTGATACATGATGTCTGTTATTTTATATAAGAGAGGTAAACTCACTTTAAATGTTTTGTTGTTATTTTCTATTTTTACACCTCTATTAGTAATTAATCCATATCTATCTGCTATGTTTTGTAAACCAACTTTGGTGCTTTTACCTATAGCTTCTTTCGGATTGATATTATTTTCAATAATTAAATAATTATCTGCTTCGTAAATATTAATTACTAATGGTTTAGAGGTTGATACTACATTATGCTTTACTGCATTTTCTAATAATAATTGTAAAGAAAGTGGTACAATTTTTAGTTCTGAATTACTTACAGTTTCTGGTATATTAAATTCTACAGCATCTTCAAAACGCATTCTTAAAAGTTGCATGTAGGTTCTTGCAAAATTCAGTTCTTCTATTATGGGTACTAAATCTTTATTACGTTGTTCTAAAACATATCTATAAACTTTAGATAATTTTGTTGTAAATTTTTCTGCTTGATTAGGATTTTCTCCTATTAAACTAGTTAATACATTTAAACTGTTAAACAAAAAATGAGGATCTATTTGATTTTTTAAAGATTCAAACTTTGCTGTTTCTGTTTTAGCAACAAATTCTTGTTTTGTACTTTCTTTTTTTACTGATTTTTTCCATTCTATCATAAAACTTCTAGCATGTAAGAAAGCAGAAACTCCAAAAGAAAGTATTATGTAGAATAAGTGATACCAAATAAAATTACCCTTAAAAAAAGTTGCTGGATCATTATCAGAAATTACAATGTAAGTGAAATAATTTATGGCTAACACTATAGGTACTGTATAAAATACAGTTGCAATTATACCTGCCCAAACTCTTAAGTTGGTATGGTTAATCCAATCCCATTTTTTACTTAGCAAATCATTAATGACTCCTTGAGCAAAACCTAAACCAAAAGAATACATTGCAGATATTAAAAAAGTATATCCTATAGATATTATTGTAAAATTTTGATTTATGATGACAAATAAGATGGTGAATATTAAAGTTATTTTAAAACTTACAACAACACCTTCTTTGATGTCTTTTTTAGATATGTTTTTGCTAGAACTCATTTATATAAAATTATCTTTTTAAAATTTGATATCTAAAGATACATTTTTATTAGAAACTGTAAACTTAGCATTATCAAAGGTTGGAGGACCAAAATTCATTACATTATTAGAAGCTCCATAATCTTCTAAAGGCATTCCATTAGTTGCAAAATCCATTTTATCATTATTATTTTTATCATGATAACAAATAACTGCATACTCTCCAGGTGTAATATCTTTAAATTCAACAATACTTATACCATCTTTTATTTTTGCTTCTAAAGTGGCAATTGGTTTTTTCATAAAATTGTCTTTACTATATAAAGCAAAGCCAACTTTACCATTTTCTGAAGTTACATTTATAACCTTTGCTGTAATAGTTACTTTTTCTTGACCACAAATTGTGCTTGAAACAAAGAATGCAGTTGCTACTAAAATTGATACTAAAAATTTCATAATAAGTTGTTTTATTGATTAATAACACCACAAATATCCTCTAGTATTAGAAATTTAAAAACTAATAATTACCCAACTGTAAAAATTCTAGGACAAATTGTAAGATTATCAGTAATAGTAACCAAAAGATATAATTAATAAACAATAAGTTCGAATTAAAAACTAAAGTTAATTCTATTAAAGGATAGTAAAATTCTTAATTTCACTATTAAATTATTAGTTTAAGAGTACAATTTTTAGCAGATATGTAAAAATTGTAAAATTTATTTAAATTTTTAGAGTCAATTAAAAAAATAATATACATTTACAGCATATTTAGAAAAATGTACGAGTTAAATTTAAATATTATGAATTTTTGTAAAGTTACTGTTACTTCAAACAGAACATTACTACGTCGTTATTTCTCTACTCGCCCTTAGGGTGTGTGTCTATTTTATGGAATTTAGGTGAGTCCAATTCCACTTTCAAAACCAAAATATCTCAAACTTTATAAAATTAATACAAACAATACAATGGAAATTGTAATTGCTGATAAATCTCATATTATTTACGCAGAAATAATCTGTGAAACTATTGCTGAAGCAGCAAAAGTACGTGGAACTGGTATTGCAAAAAGAAAACCTGAATATATTGCCACTAAAATGGAAAATGGTAATGCTGTTATTGCTTTAGATGGAGAAACTTTTGCAGGCTTTTGTTATATTGAACAATGGGGTCATGGAAAGTTTGTTGCAAACTCTGGTTTAATTGTTCATCCAAACTATCGTGGTTTAGGTTTATCTAAACAAATAAAACAAGCAGTCTTTAATCATTCTAGAAATAAATTTCCTAATGCTAAAATTTTTAGCATTACTACAGGTTTAGCTGTAATGAAATTAAACAGTAATTTAGGATACAAACCAGTAACTTTCTCAGAATTAACAAATGATCAAAGCTTTTGGAATGGCTGTCAAACCTGCAAAAATTACGATGTCCTTCAAAGAACAGAACAAAAAATGTGTTTGTGCACTGGTATGCTTTATGATCCAAGCTCAAAAATAGAAAAAGAGGATAAAAAAATAAAAGAAGGTGTTTTTAAAAGACTTAAAAATATTAAACATACCTTGTTTTTAAAAGATAAAAAATAATGAAAAAATTAGTTATAGCTTATAGTGGAGGTTTAGACACTTCTTATTGTGCAGTAAGTTTATCAAAAAAGTATGATGTTCATGCAGTAAGTGTAAATACAGGTGGGTTTTCTATTGAAGAAATTAAAACTATAGAAAAGAATGCTTATAAGATGGGTGTAAGCTCTTATAAAAATATAGATGCTGTAGAGTCTTTTTATACAAAAGTGATTAAATATTTAGTTTTTGGTAATATTCTAAAAAACAATACATATCCTTTATCTGTGAGTGCAGAAAGAATAATACAAGCCATAGAAATTGTTGAATATGCAAAGAAAATTGGTGCAGATTATATAGCCCATGGTTCTACAGGGGCAGGAAATGACCAAGTAAGGTTTGATATGATATTTCAAACATTAGCGCCAAATATCAAAATTATTACACCTATTAGAGATCAAAAACTAACTAGACAAGAAGAAATAGATTACTTAAAGAAAAACGGAATTAATTTATCTTGGGAAAAAGCTCAATATTCTATAAACAAAGGTTTATGGGGAACTAGTGTAGGTGGTGCAGAAACTTTAACTTCTACTATGCCTTTGCCAGAAAGTGCATATCCGTCTCAAATAGAAAAAGAAGGTTTACAAAAAGTAGTTTTAACTTTTAATAAAGGAGAGTTATGTGCTATAAATGGTAAAATTGGTAAGTCAGTTGAGTGTATTGAATTATTGAATTTTATGGCTTCTAAATATGGAATAGGTAGAGATATTCATGTAGGAGATACAATTGTAGGTATTAAAGGTAGAGTTGGTTTTGAGGCTGCTGCTGCTTTAATAACTATAAAAGCCCATCATTTACTTGAAAAGCATACATTAACAAAATGGCAATTACAACATAAAGAATACTTATCTAGTTTTTATGGTATGCATTTACATGAAGGTCAATATCTAGATCCAGTGATGAGAAATATTGAAGCTTTTTTAGAAAGTAGCCAATCAAAAGTTACTGGTAGTGTATTTGTTACTTTAAGACCTTATTGTTTTTCTCTAGATGGTATTTCGTCTCCTCATGATTTAATGAATAAAATTTTTGGTAGTTATGGAGAAGAAAATAAAGGCTGGACAGCAGAAGAAGCTAAAGGATTTATTAAAATTTTAGGAAATCAAAATAAAATATATCAACAAATAAACAAAAAGCAATGATAAAAGTTGGTATTATTGGAGGTGCAGGTTATACTGCTGGTGAATTAATAAGGTTGTTATTACATCATTCAAAAACTAAAATCGATTTTGTATATAGCACTTCTAATGCAGGTAATTACTTGTATGATGTTCATCAAGATTTATTAGGCAATACATCATTAAAATTTACAAGTGATATTAATACAAATATTGATGTTTTATTTTTATGCTTAGGCCATGGAAATTCAAAATCTTTTTTAGAGAAAAATAAGTTTTCAGAAAGCACTAAAATTATAGATTTAAGTAATGATTTTAGATTACAAAAAGATGCTTTTTTCAATGATAAAGAGTTTGTTTATGGCTTACCAGAGTTACATTTAGGTGCTATAAAATCTGCTAATCACATAGCAAACCCTGGTTGTTTTGCTACAGCTTTACAATTAGCAATTTTACCTTTAGCTGCCAATAATTTAATTAAAGATGATATTCATATAAATGCAGTAACTGGTGCTACTGGAGCAGGCACATCTTTATCTACAACAACACATTTTACTTGGAGAGATAACAACTTTTCTCACTACAAAACATTTACTCATCAACATTTAGGTGAAATTCATCAAACAGTAAACCAGTTACAAAATAGTTTTGATGGAGAAATTAATTTTATACCTAATAGAGGAAATTTTTCAAGAGGTATTTTCGCAACAACGTACACTAAATTTGATGGTTCTATAGAAGAAGCAAAAACACTTTATAAAAACTTTTACAAAAATGCCAAGTTTACCTTTATTTCTGATGAACCAATTCATTTAAAACAAGTAGTAAATACTAATAAGTGTTTGATTCACTTATTAAAGCACAATAATAAATTACTGATAACAAGCACTATAGATAATTTAATTAAAGGTGCTTCTGGTCAGGCCATTCATAATATGAACTTAATGTTTGGGGTTAATGAAACAGAAGGTTTACAATTAAAAGCAACATATTTTTAAGATGAAAATTGCAATTATAGGAACAGGAAACTTAGGAAAATCTATTGCAAAAGGTTTAATTACCAATAATGCAATAACATCATTGTATTTAACAAAAAGAAATTTAGAGAGTATAGCTGAGTTTGAGGGTTATAAAAATGTTTTCTTAACTAAAGATAATAAAAAAGCAGTAGAAAATTCAGATATTCTAATTTTTGCTGTTCAGCCAACTCATTTTGAAGATATATTACAAGAAATAAAATCAAGTATAACAGAAAAACATGTTGTAATATCAACGATAACAGGATTTATAATACCTAAAATTGAAGAACAAATTGGAACAGATAAGTTTATTATTAGAGCAATGCCAAATACTGCAATTGCTGTAGGTAAATCTATGACATGTTTATGTAGTAATTTACAAGGTGAAAAAAGGATAAAAATAGCAGAGGCAATATTTAATAGACTTGGTCATTCTCTATCAATTCCTGAAAGTCAAATGCAAGCTGCAACTGTGGTTTGTGCAAGTGGTATTGCATTTTGGATGCGTTTAATTAGAGCAACCACTCAAGCTGCAATTCAATTAGGTTTTGATGCAAAAGAAGCCCAAGAATTAGCCATGTATACAAGTGAAGGTGCTGCAAATCTACTCATTGAAAATGGAAATCACCCAGAAGAAGAAATAGACAGAGTTACGACTCCTCAAGGTTGTACAATAGAAGGCCTTAATGAAATGGAACACAAAGGCTTAAGCTCTTCTTTAATTCAAGGAATGGTGGCATCTTTTAATAAAATAAACAACATTAAAAAAGAACAAATATGAGTTTATTTAATGTTTACCCACTTTTCGATATTACACCTGTAACAGCTAAAGATGTTTTTGTTTATGATGAAAATGATAAAGAATATTTAGATTTATATGGTGGTCATGCTGTAATTTCTATTGGGCATTCTCATCCAGAATATGTAAAAAGTATTACTGATCAAGTTGCTAAACTTGGTTTTTATAGTAATTCTATTCAGAATCCAATTCAGGTTGAATTAGCAAGTAAACTAATAGAATTATCTGATTGTAGTGATTATGAACTTTTTTTATGTAATTCTGGAGCAGAAGCAAATGAAAACGCATTAAAACTAGCTTCATTTCATACTAATAAAAAGAAAGTGATTGCTTTTAAAAATAGCTTTCATGGAAGAACTTCTGCTGCTGTTGCTGCAACAGATAATGCAAAAATAATTGCTCCTATAAATGCGCAACAAGAAGTTGAAATCTTAACTCTTGGAGATCTAGAAAGTTTAGAAAAATCTTTAGCTAAAAATGATGTTTGTGCTGTTATTATTGAATGTATTCAAGGAGTTGGAGGCTTAGATGAAAGTACAACAGCCTTTTATGAAGGTATTGATAGGTTATGTAAAAAATACAATACTTGTTTTATTGCAGATGAAGTACAGTCAGGTTATGGAAGAACAGGAGATTTCTTTGCGTTCCAGAAATACAATGTAACTCCAGATATTATTTCTATTGCTAAAGGAATGGGCAATGGTTTCCCAATTGGTGGTATTTTAATTCACCCTAATATTAAAGCTAGTTTTGGACTTTTAGGAACTACTTTTGGAGGAAATCATCTAGCTTGTGTTGCAGGATTATCAGTATTAAATGTTATCGAGCAAAAAAAACTAATGGAAAATGTGAGATTCATTTCTGAATATTTCATTAGAATAGCGAATACAATACCTCAAATTAAAAATATAAAAGGAAGAGGATTAATGCTGGGATTAGAGTTTGATTTTCCAATTTCAGAATTAAGAAAAAATCTGATTTATGATTATCAAATTTTTACTGGAAGTGCTAAAAATCCAAATCTGTTGAGAATTTTACCTCCTTTAACTATTGGCAAAGCACATGTTAATCAATTTTTTGAAGCTCTTGTAAATGCTTTAGAAGATTTAAATCATTAAAATAATGTCGTTAAAAAATTACACATCAATCAATGATATAGACCATATAGAAACTTGGATTCAAGAAGCTTTAATGATAAAGTCTAATCCTATAAAAAATAATGAATTAGGTAAAAATAAAACCTTAGGATTATTATTCTTCAATTCTAGTTTACGTACACGTTTAAGCACTCAAAAAGCGGCTTTGAATTTAGGAATGAATCCAATTGTAATGAATGTTTCTGGTGATGCATGGGGAATTGAATTTGAAGATGGAACAGTAATGAATGGCAGTACTGCAGAACACATTAAAGAAGCTGCAGCTGTGGTTTCTCAATATTGTGATGTTATTGCAGTTAGAGCTTTTCCTTCTTTAACTGATAAAATAAAAGATGAGTCTGAACATATTTTAAAATCATTTATTAAATATGCTTCTGTCCCTTTAGTTAATATGGAAAGCTCTACTAGTCATCCATTGCAAGGACTTACTGATGCCATCACAATTAAAGAAAATACAACTAAAAAAAGACCAAAAGTGGTGTTAAGTTGGGCTCCACATGTTAAAGCATTACCACATGCAGTTGCCAATAGTTTTACGAAAGCTATGCAGAAAATGGATGTTGAATTTGTAATTGCAAATCCTAAGGGATATAATTTAAATCCAGAAATTGTAAAAGACACACTTGTTTATCATGATCAAAAAGAAGCTTTTAAAAATGCTGATTTTGTATATGTAAAAAACTGGAGTTCTTACGAGGATTATGGTAAAGTTGTAAAAACAGATTTAGATTGGATGATTACAAAAGACAAAATTGGAGATGCTAAATTTATGCATTGTTTACCAGTTAGAAGAAATGTAGTTGTTGAAGATGCTGTTTTAGACTCAAAAACCTCATTAGTTATTGAACAAGCAAATAACAGAACTTTTGCAGCACAATTGGTACTAAAAAAGATTTTAGAAAATGTCTAAAGAAAGACTATCTGTCATAAAAATAGGTGGAAACATTATAGAAGATGAAACTTCTTTACATGCTTTTCTAAAACTATTTGCTAACATAGAAGGAAAGAAAATCTTAGTGCATGGAGGAGGAAAAAGAGCAACACATATTGCCACTAAATTAGGTATTGATTCTAAAATGATAAATGGTAGACGTATTACTGATGCAGAAAATTTGGAAGTAATTACCATGGTTTATGGTGGTTTAGTCAATAAAAATGTGGTTGCAAAATTACAAGCATTAGGTACAGATGCTATAGGTTTAACAGGTGCAGATAGCAACAGTATACAATCTGATAAAAGGCCTGTAAATGAAATAGATTATGGTTTTGTTGGTGATGTAAAAAAAGTAGCAAATAAATCAATCGAAAAATTATTACATGCTGATTTTACACCAGTCTTTTGTGCAATAACACATGATGGAAAAGGCCAATTACTAAACACCAATGCAGATACTATTGCTAGTCAGGTAGCTGTTGGAATGAGTGAAATTTATGAGACATCTATCTACTATTGTTTTGAATTAAATGGTGTTCTAGAAGATTTCAATGATAAAAATTCTGTTGTAAAAATCATCAATCCAAGTGTTTATAAAGAATTGTTAGCAGATGGTGTTATTGCAGATGGAATGGTTCCTAAACTAGACAACTGTTTTGATGCTCTAAACAATGGAGTTTATAAAGTTTATATTGGCAATACATCAATGTTAACTAAAGAAAACGATAATTATACAACCATTACTTTATAAAATGGAATTAAAAAAACTTACGAAAAATGCTATTCAATTATTGAAAAATTTAATTGAAACTCCTTCATTTTCATCAGAAGAAGAAAATACAGCACTTTTAATTGAAGATTGGTTTACAAAAAATCAAATCCCTTTTCAAAGGACAAAAAATAATGTTTGGGCAACCAACAAATATTTTGATGAAAGCAAACCAACATTATTGCTCAATTCTCATCATGATACTGTAAAACCAAATTCAGCCTATACAAACGATCCTTTTAAAGCGATTATTGATGGTGATAAATTGTATGGTTTAGGTAGTAATGATGCAGGTGGTTGCTTGGTTTCTTTAATTGCTACTTTTACACATTTTTACGCGCTAGAAAATTTAAAATACAACTTAGTTATAGTTGCTTCTGCTGAAGAAGAAAGTAGTGGTCAAAATGGTTTAAACTCAATGCTGTCTATTATTCCTCATGTTGATGTAGCAATTGTTGGTGAACCCACATTAATGAATTTAGCAGTTGCTGAAAAAGGTTTGGTTGTTTTTGATGCAGTTGTAGCAGGGACTCCAAGTCATGCTGCTCATCCAAATAATAACAATTCCATCTACAACACCATAGAAGTTTTACAATGGTTTAAAGATTTCAAATTTGAGAAAACTTCTGAGGCTTTAGGTGATGTAAAAATGACAGTTACTCAAATCAATGCAGGTTCGCAACACAATGTAGTTCCTGGTCACGTAGATTTAGTAGTTGATGTTCGTGTGAATGATGCCTATTCAAATCAAGAGATTTCAGATATTTTACAAAAAGAAGCGCCTTGCACTAAAATTACTCCAAGAAGTTTACGATTGAACTCCTCTTCTATTGATACAAATCACGATTTGGTAAAAGCAGGAATTGCAATGGGAAGAACAACTTATGGATCACCAACGTTGTCTGATCAATCTGTGTTATCTTGCCAATCCTTAAAATTAGGACCTGGAGATAGTACACGTTCACACTCTGCAAATGAATTTATTTATTTGGCAGAAATTGAAGAAGGAATACAAATTTATGTGGAATTGTTGAATCGAGTAATTGTTTAAACAAATTAAAATGTCATTTCGACCTTGTGTAGAAATCTAAAAGAGATTTTTCGACTTCACTTTGTTTCGCTCAAAATGACAAACTAAAGACTAATGTCTAACAGCTAAAGACTAAAAATTATGAAACTTTGGGATAAAGGATTTTCAATAGACAAGCAAATAGAAAACTTTACTGTGGGTAATGACAGAGAAATTGACATACATATCGCAAAATATGATGTACAAGCCTCTTTAGCACACGCTATAATGTTGGAATCTATTGGAATTATTACTGCTGATGAGTTAGCTGACTTGAAAAAAGGATTGCAAGAATTAGCTTTAGATATCGAAAATGGAGACTTTGTAATCGAAGATTCTTTTGAAGATGTACATTCTAAAATTGAATGGGAATTGACCAACAAATTAGGTGAAGTTGGTAAGAAAATTCATACTGCTCGTTCTAGAAACGACCAAGTTTTAGTGGCTTTACAATTGTATTATAAAGAGAATTTAGCCATTATAAATGATAAAGTAAAAACGTTATTTGATACCTTGTTAAGTTTAGCTGAAACCCATAAAAACAGTCTTTTACCTGGTTATACACATTTACAAGTGGCAATGCCATCATCATTTGGATTGTGGTTTTCTGCTTATGCAGAATTGCTAATTGATGATGTTTATGTACTAAATGCAGTTTCTAAAGTAGTAGACCAAAATCCTTTGGGTTCAGCTGCTGGATATGGAAGCTCCTTCCCTATTGACAGAGAATTAACCACTAAAGAATTGGATTTTGCAACCCTAAAATACAATGTAGTTGCTGCACAATTGAGTAGAGGGAAAAGTGAACGTTCAATCGCGTCTGCTTTGGGTGGATTATGTAATACCATGGCTCGTTTTGCAATGGATGTGTGTTTGTATATGAGTCAGAATTTTGGGTTTATTTCTTTTCCTGATGAATTAACTACAGGAAGTAGCATAATGCCTCACAAGAAAAACCCAGATGTTTTTGAATTGATTCGTGGAAAATGTAATAAAATTCAGGCTTTACATTCTGAAATGTTATTGATTACTAACAATTTACCAACAGGTTACCACAGAGATTTTCAATTGTTGAAAGAAAACATTATTGGAGCATTTGAAGATGTAAAAGACATTTTAGACATATTCAATTACTCCATACAACAAGTTATTGTAAAAGATATCGATTTGAATGATGAAAAATACCAATATTTATTTACGGTAGATTCTATCAATAATTTAGTAGTAGAAGGAATGTCTTTTAGAGAAGCCTATCAACAAATTGGTGGTCAAGTGCAAGCAGGAACTTACAAACCAGATTTAGGGAAACAACATTCTCATTTAGGAAGTATTCACAATTTAGGATTGGATAAGATTAGAGCAAAATTTACTGGATATTAAAATGAATTGATTCTGGTCTCTCCTATAATTAGTTACTTGAAACACTTCTTTACTAAGTACTTTCTCAAAAAAGTGAAAAATGAATGTCAATTTTGTGTTTTTTTAAAACTCAAAATGTATTTGAATTTTTAGGTGGAATTGTAAAATCAATATTCTTTATGTTTTATAAATTATCAAACTTCATAATTTTATTTTTTAAGATTTACTAATAATTAATTCTAAGTTTTATTTTTTTTTATCTTCTAAAACTTTTACACCAAAATAACTCCAACACCCAAGATAATAGGAAACACAATTACCCTCAATTAAATCAAAACTTTTTATATGTTTTTTATCTATATAGTCAAAGTAGAGTTTAAATTCAAATAATTTATTTTTATTAGATTGTCTAGCTCCGAAACCATCTTTTAAATTTCCATTCCAACCAGATTGTTTTATCAATTTATATTCTTGCCCATTATTATCTACTATTTTGTAAGAAGAATTTAAATTAGGTGGAGATAAGTTAGAAATAATCTTGCATTTCTTTATGCATTTTATTGTTATCTCTGTAAGTTGTTGAACAACATCAAATTTTATATTTTTAATTACCATTGAAGATGTAGTTTGATTTTGAACCATAATATTATCTTTATAAAGTTTTTTGATAGTTGACTTCCACTCTTTAGTTTTCATTAACATTTTAATTGCTTCTTCACTTTCACCATATTCAAAAGGCAAAACAACAGCTCCTTTTGTATTAATCAAACCATATTTCCCTTTTTTTTTAGCGTAGGTGAATCCTTGTCTAAAAGAGCCAACATCCTCATATTTATTTGGTACTACTTGTTTACCTTTTGCATTAACAAAACCCCACTTGCCTTTAATTCTTACTCCAAATAACCCTTCCTGTGTTTTTAATTTTAAGCTTTCAAATTTTTTTGATGAAAAAATTATTTCTCCTGTTTTGTTTATATATCCTAATTCACCTAACCATGATCTAATGACTGCAAAATCACCATAAAAGGGAAAGGCATCTAGATATTGAGGGCGAATTACTTCTACCCCTTTTTCGTTTATATAACCAACATAAGGATTGATTTTAACTGTAGCCAAACCATTTGAAAAATAACTAGTTCCTAAATATTTTATTGGTGTAATTGAGTTTCCTTTCTTATCAATAAAGCCCCATTTGTTTCCAATTTTGACTGCAGCTAAACCATTATTTTGAAACATTTTAACTTCGTCGTAACTCTTAGGAATTACAAATTCCCCATCTATATTAATAAATCCCCATTTATCATTTTCTTTGTAAGGTACCAATGTAATGATACTATTTTTATCAATGTTTTTCTTAAAATGTTTCTTTAATTTTTTAATTCTTTCTTGTTGCTTAAATATTTCTTGTTCTTTAAGCTTTCTAGCTTGTTCTTTACGTCTAATCTCATCAAGCCTAGCTTTTTCTTTCCTCCTTATCTCAGCAATTCTTGCATCCTCTATTCTTTTTATCTCTGCCAAACGTGCTTTTTCTTTATTTGCTTTTTCTTTTGCAATGGCATCGTCTATTTTGATAATATAGGCTAAGGTTTCATCTACCAAACCAGAGTCTGCTTTAGAGCTGACTTTTGAAAATTTGCTTAAACTCTTTTTAGCTTTATCATATTGCTTTAAATTATAATAAGCTTTTACTTTTAGGTTGAGGATAACTGGGTTTGTAGACCCCAATAATTGCTCTGCAGAATTTAAATACTCAATGGTCTGAGTATAATTACTACTACTATAAGCGCTTTTAGCTTGGTTAAAATAAGCTCTGGCTTTATCGTTGTTGCTTTGGGAAAATAGTGTTCCTGTTATGAAAAAAAATACTACTATTAATTTATACATTTGTTTTTAAATTATAATATGATTTTATTTTAAGATTTAGAATTATCGGTTTTGTTTTTCATAATAATTGCTCTGCGGAATTTAAATACTCTATAGTTTTGGTATAATTATTTGAGTTATATGAAGATTTAGTTTTTAAAAAATAAGACTTCGCTTTGTCGTCATTACTTTGAGTTAAAATTTGACTGGTTATTAACAGAAGCATTATAATTATTATATATGTCATTATTTGCTATTCTTGCTTACGAGTTATTACAGGCATAATTATTTTGTCTTTAATTTCACGAGGGTACCATGAAGCTTCAGAGCTCTTTATCATATTGTAATGAAAACTCTCCATTTTTCCTCTAATTTCATATTGAACTTTTAATTTATCATTAGCTATAAAAGTTTTTGAGTAAATTTCTCTTAATCTATAATAACTAAATGTCCCAATTTTAAGATCTGGGTTCTGCTCGAATTTATTTGAATTATAAATCATTTGTTCATTTACAGACATTCTTATGTCAACATATCCTCCTTCAGTTGACCAAATATTTAATTCATATACTCCTCCACCTAATAAATCATTGCCATTTTCATCTATAATTGTATATGGGTTCCAATATTCGGGATTATCATTCTGCATATCTATTGGTCCTAATTGGACAATTCGATAATTTTCTGCTTTATATAAAACTTTATAACCAAGGGACGTTTTAGGCTTTTCTGATAGGATTTCCTCGTCTACCAATTCATTACTATCTACTTCTTTTTTCCCATTCCAAAAGTCATCTTCTTTATCTTTGTCTGCTATTTTTTTAGACTTCCCATTCCAAAAGTCATTGTCGTTGTTTTTACTAGTCTTTTTAGCATTCTTGTCAGAATTCCCATTCCAGAAATCATCATTAGAAGTAATCGTAGTTTTAGTGCCTCTTTTCTTTAAATAAACGTTTTCCTTCTTTTTAGTAGCCCTATCGTCAGGAATATTATAACTCTTAACATCTAATAACTCTACGTTAGTTATTCTTGTATTACTACTATAAAGCATTTTTTTATTTGCCTTTATGGATGCCTCATATTTCTCGGTAGTAGAATGATCAAGTGGTTTTCTGTCTGGATGATAATCTCCATAAAAAACATCTGCCCATCCAAATTGCCTTACATGATCTTCTTTTTGAGGTAGTACATCCATAAAGAAGACTTCTACACTTCTTGTTCCATTTGTGATTGTTACTTTAAAATCAACTTCTGAAACTCTAATCTGATTATAGGCTTTTTCACCTACTTGTTGTTTTGTGTAAGTTTTACCTTGGTTATAAATTGTATTTCCTTTTGTGATTTTTACATTCTGTGCAACAAGTACTTGTTGTTGCCCATATTTATTTTCAAAATCGTAATAGCTTAAGGAAAATTCAATCTCTGCATCAATACCATATTTTTTATCGCTAGGATTCCAAGAAAAAGTATTTGAATAGCTTAGGTTAGGTATTTTGTTTTCAGGAACTTTAATGTTTTGTGCTTGAATAAGCATGTACGTAAAACAAAAAAAAAAGCAGGTTAAAACAAATTTAAATTTCATGTAGAGATGTTTATTTTTTAAATATATAAAATTTAACACAATGTATTAGTGTTTTTGGTATCAATAACTACTTAAGTAAGATAATGACATCAATCGATTTAATGACTTATATTTATTTTATTAATTTGTATTTAAAAAATCAAATTATAAATTATCAAATCAAACTTAGTATCATATTTTATCAATAATTAGTCTTTCAGCTTAAATTAATATTAGGTAATTTGCGTGTAAAAAATTTCCAATAAGAAATAATCTAAAATTTTAAATGAATTCAGCAAAAACCTTACAACAATCGTTTACTTTACCTTGTGGTGTAACTATACCTAATAGAATTGTAAAATCTGCCATGAGTGAAAACAATGCTGATAAAGGTGGTAAACCTTCTGAAAGAATTTTACAATTATATAAAACTTGGGGAGAAGGTGATACAGGAATTTTAATTTCTGGTAATGTAATGATGGATAGTAAAGCTTTAAATGAGCCTAGAAATGTGGTTGTAGAAGATGAAAAATTTATGGCAGAATTGAAAAAATGGGCAGAAGTTTCTCAAAAACATGGTAGCCATTTATGGATGCAAATCAATCATCCAGGAAGACAATCGCCTAAATTTAATAAAGATGTGGTAAGTGCTTCTGATGTGCAATTACCATTGAAGTCTTTATTTCCAAAACCAAGACCTATGACCGAAGATGAAATCTGGGAATGTATAGAGGGTTTTGGAAATTGTGCTTTAATTGCTAAAAAAGCAGGTTGGAAAGGTGTACAAATACATGGTGCTCATGGATATTTAGTTAGTCAGTTTTTATCAACTTTAACTAATTTAAGAACAGACAAATGGGGTGGTTCTTTAGAAAATAGAGCACGTTTTGCTTTAGAAATCTATAGAAATATGCGTAAAAAAGTGGGGCCTAATTTTCCTATTGGAATTAAAATAAATTCTGCTGATTTTCAAAGAGGAGCATTTACTGAAGAAGAATCTTTAGAAGTTATAGATATGCTTTCTGCTGAAGGTATGGATATGATTGAAGTTTCTGGTGGCACATACGAAAAAGCTGCAATGATGGGTGCAGGTAAAAAAGTAAAAGAAAGCACTCAAAAAAGAGAAGCTTATTTTGCAGATTTTATTGTGAAAGCTAGAGCAAGAACAAAAGCGCCATTATTATTGACTGGTGGTTTTAGAACATTAGAAATAATGGAAAAAGCAATAGAAAATAACGAATTAGATTTTGTTGGATTGGCACGTCCTTTTGCAGTATTCCCTTATTTATCGAAAGAATTATTTGATGGTACTAGAACAGAAGTCAATATACCACCAGTAAAAACAGGATTAAAATTTATTGATAAAATGGGGTTCTTAGACATTTCGTATTTCTCTAAACAGATGAAGTTAATGGGTAAAGGAAAATTACCTAATCCTAAATTAAGTGTTTGGTCTGTATTCTTTAACTTTATAAAAGAAACTATGTTTAAATAAGTTTTAAAAAATTAAAAAATCCTTTTTAATAAAGCTTTTGTAAATAAGCCTACAGGCATTTTTAACTGTATACTTAAATCTTCTAAAAAAGTAGTTTCTTCGTCTAAAAACTTTAAGATTTTGGTAGGATGATTTTTTTGAAACATTTGTCCAAAAATAGAAGCACCTAACTCATTTCTCTTGCTTAAAATATCTAGCAATAATAAATCATACAACCAAAATTTATTCACTTTATGAAACTGAGTTAAGGGTTTATTTGCTTTGATATAATTTAACAATTCTGCAGTTTTCTTTGTCGTGTTTTTAAAGGTAAAACCAGTACTTGCCTTGCTCCAACCACCAGCAGTACCAATATGAATAATGTTTTTAGAATTGTGCTTCCAAAATTTATAAGAGGTCATAGGTATGGAACCCTGTTCTTTTTCTATAATCTCATAATCTGTTATATTTTTTTCTGATAAGTATTTTTCTATTTCTATTACATAATCATCATAAGATAAAAGATCTTTAGAAAACAATGTATATTCAAATAGAGCTTCGTTTTTTGTATAAGGAAGTATATACATAAAACGAGTATTACCTTTTTGAGAGACTGTAAAATCCATAAAAGTTGCAGCAGAATCATCAAAAACATTCTCTTCAGTTTTAATAAAAAAACCAACAAAATGTTGCTGAATTAAAGGATACTCTGTTTGTTGCTTGTAGTCATTTGAAAATAAAACACTATTTAAAACTGTACTAGATGTATATACTTGTTCACTTGTTACAACTTCAGCTTTATTGTATAATTGGTTAACATAGGTAACATCTGCCTTTTTAAAAGTAATATTTGATTTTAGTGCTAACTGATTCCATATTTTAGTGTAGAAATTTGAACTTCTAATCATTTTATATTGATAAGGAGTTATACTTTCTTGAGTGGAATAAATGTCGCTTTTAAAAATTATAGTATTCCAAGTTTTACTTACAATATCTTGCCATTCATCATTTTTATCTTCCCAATAACACCAAGTTCTATCATTTTGATTTTTCTTCTCTTTATCTAAAATTAAAATGTTTTTATCATCAAAAAATACATCTTTAGACATTCTATATGCCATCATTAAACCAGATGCACCAGCACCAATTATTATGTAGTCAAAATTTTTCAATGAATAAAATTGGAAAACGAATTAAAGAAAAAAAGAGCAATTATAACTGCTCTTTAAAATATTTTATAGGTACAAATAACATCCCAAAACATTGGCTGTCTTCTTTTCCCATGTTTTTATGATGCACTTTGTGTGCTTTACGTAATGCTTTTAAATACCAATTATTAGTTCGCTTAAACCATTTAAAACGTTGATGGATTAATACATCATGAATTAAAAAATAAGCTATACCATATAATAAAATACCTAAGCCAATAAAAAATAAAAATCTGTATTCTGTGTAAGTACCAAATAAAAATAATAACATACTAGGTACTGCAAAAACAACAAAAAAAGCATCGTTTTTTTCAAATACATGAGGATATCCTGGTTCATGATGATCTTCGTGTAAAAACCATCCAAAACCATGCATTATATATTTATGAGTACACCAAGTGATACCTTCCATTAAAACAAAAATACCTAAAGTGATTAAAGCGTATATCATTTCTAAATAATATTCAATTTATATTTTACGTAACTTCTTGCTAATAAATTAATTTTCATTGGGTCAGAAATACGAATTCTAGTATCCATTATTTTTTCTGATGGTACAGATTTTAATTTTTTTAATAATCTTCTATAATATCTGTAAGCCATATAAACTCCAAATTTAGCTTCAACAGGTAATTTTAAAATTCCATGTTTGTAAGCATAATCAAAATCTGCCTCAATTTCATCAACAATTAATTGTTTAGACTTAGCATTTAATTGCCCTAAATCTATATTTGGAAAATACGAACGATTTAAAACTTCGAAATCGTCTTTTAAATCTCTTAAAAAATTTACTTTTTGAAAAGCTGAACCTAAACGCATTGCTGCATCTTTTAATTCATTATACTTATCATCATCACCATTTACAAAAACCTTTAAACACATTAAACCTACAACATCTGCAGAACCATAAATGTATTCTTCATATTCTGCTTTTGTTTGATATTCAGTTTTATGCAAATCTGCTTTCATGCTTTTTAAAAAAGCCTGAACCATATGATCTTCTATATTATACTTTCTTACTGTCTGTTGAAAAGAATTTAAAATAGGATTTAAACTTATACCTGCTTTGTGTGCAGCATAATAATCGTTTTCGAACTGAGACATTAATTCTTTTTTGTCATATTCATGAAATGTGTCTACAATTTCATCTGCAAAGCGAACAAAACCATAAATGTTATAAATATCATTTCTGATAGCTGGAGAAAGCATGTTTACAGCTAAAGAAAAGGAGGTACTGTAGCTTTTAGTTACTAGTTTGCTACAGTTTTCTGAAACAGTATCGAATAATTCTTTCATTTTAAGATTGATTTTTTATGATTAAATCAGAAGCTATTTTACCAGATATTAATGCTGGAGGAACTCCAGGACCAGGTACAGTTAATTGTCCTGTAAAATATAGGTTTTTCACTTTTTTACTCTTTATTTTTGGTCTTAAAAACGCTGTTTGCATTAAGATATTTGCCAAACCATAAGCATTACCTTTATAAGAATTGTATTCTTTTATAAAATCATTCACGCAAAATGACTTTTTAAAAATAATACTTTTTCTAACATCTTGGCCAGTTAACTTCTCTAATCTTTCTAAAATTTTATTAAAATATTTTTCTCTCAACTCTTCTGTATCTTCTAAACCAGGTGCTAGTGGTATTAAAAAAGTACCTGCTTCTTTTCCTTCAGGAGCTAATGAATCATCAGTTATACTTGAGAAGCTTGCATAAAATAAAGGATTTTTAGGCCATTTTGGAGTATCATAAATATCCTTTGCATGAATATCAAAATCAGTATCAAAAAATAAAGTATGATGACATACATTTTTTATTTTTTTATCAAATCCAACATAAAACAATAACGAAGAAGGTGCAAATGTCTTTTTAGACCAATATTTTTCTGAATATTGTCTTAAGTTATTATCTAATAATTGTTCTGTATGATGATAATCTGCTCCACTCAACACTAAATCTGTAGCTATTTCTTCTCCATTAACTTGTAATGCTTTCACAGCATTATTGCTATCGGTTACAATTTTATCTATAGCTGCATTAGTTACAAATTCTACACCCAAACTCTTGGCTAAAGAAACCATTCCTTCAACTACTTTATACATACCACCTTTTGGATGCCAAGTACCTAATCCAAAATCTGCATAATTCATAAAATTATAAAATGCTGGAGTGTTACTTGGTTTTGCACCTAAAAATAGAACTGGAAATTCTAAAATTTGAATTAATTTATTGCTTTTAATATTTTTTCTAACATCTTTTCTAATAGTAGAAAAAAACTGAGAAACTCTTGCAATAGTTTCTGTTGACACTAATTCTAGAGGCGAAATACCAGGTTTATAAACCATCTTTTTCACTGCTATATCATAATTTTCTCTAGCAGAAGCTAAAAAGGACTTTAAATGCTTAGAACTTCCTTTTTCCTCATCTTCAAAAATCTTATAGATAGCATCTAAATTACCAGGAACAGTTATAGAGTCATTTATATCAAAATAAACTTGATAACCAGGTTTTAACCTATCTAGTTGATAAAAATCATTAGGTTTTTTACCAAAATCTGCGAAAAATTTCTCAAAAACATCTGGCATCCAATACCAAGTAGGGCCAATATCGAAAGTAAAGCCCATGTTTTTATATTGTCTAGCTCTACCTCCTAAAGTATCATTTTTCTCTAATACTGTTACTTTGTAACCAGCTTTTGCTAGGTAACTTGCTGCTGATAATGATGAAAAACCAGAGCCTATAATGTGTACGCTTCTATTCATAAAATATTTTGTTTAACAAAAATAACTTTTAATGAAACAAAATTAAAAGTAATTTGATTTTTTATAAGACTTTTAACAAATCTGAAATAGAGTCGTAGAGTTTTATATTAGATCCTAATTCTAAATGTTTAATTTTTTTAATTTTTCTTCCAGTAGCAATAAAACTATTTTTAGTGTTATCCATTACTTCATCTATTTCTGCAAAATATTCTTCAACCTTATCATCATAAGGTTGAATAGTTAATGAAGTTACAAAACATATTTCTCTACCACTTTCTAAAAAGTAATTTAAATTATTTAAAGGTAAACTTTGACCTAAATATATTGTATGATGACCTCTTAATACTAATTCATAATTCAAATAAAGTAAACCTAATTCATGTATTTCATTTTCAGGTAAAAATAAAACATAGGTTTTGTTACTATCATTAATACTGTATTGAAGTTTTTCGGTATTAATTTGAATTTTTTGAGCTATTAAATTAGATATAAAATGTTCGTGAGCAGGTAATAAAGTATCAGTTTGCCACAATAAACCAATATGGTCTAAAAATGGAATGAAAACATCTTTAAAAATTTCTCTAAACGTTTTTTTATGAAGTAATTTATTGTAAGTATTATTAAATAAAATCTTATCAAACTGAAACATTGAAACTTTAAAAGAGTTTATAGCTTCATCATTAATAGCAATATTAAACGCTAATTCTCTAGATTTTAAAATAATGTCTTCTTCAGACATTGCTGCAATCTTAGATATTTTAAAATTATTTTTATTTAACAAAACAATGTTTAACAACTTCGTTAAATTTTCTTGACTGTAATATCTAATATTGGTTTCTGTTCTCTGAGGCTCTAGTAAATTGTAGCGCTTTTCCCATATTCTAATAGTATGTGCTTTAATACCAGAAATATTTTCAAGGTCTTTTATTGTAAAATCTTGCTTAATATTGTTCAACATATTCTTTTTTGAGTTGAACAAATTTAATTATTTTTTTATTTAATCAACATTTTTTATGAAAAATGTAACATTTTTGTGTAAAACTTAACTAATAGAGTAACTAACTATTTACAGGTGCAGAAAGATTTAGAGGAAAAATTTTTATCAGATTTTGAAAAAAATCAAAATATTGCTCATAAAATTTGTAGGGTGTATACTACAAATCAAAATGCGCATAATGATTTATTTCAGGAAATAACAATTCAACTTTGGAAAAACTACCCAAAGTTTAGAGGTGATTCTAAATTTAGTACTTGGATGTATAGAGTAGCTTTAAATACAGCAATATCACTGTATAGAAAATCAACTAGAAGGGTTAAAACACAAGATATAAGTGATGTGGCTTACAAAATATCATCTACACCTTATGATGATACAGAAGAAGCACAATTAAAAGCATTGTATAAAGCCATTCACAAATTAAATGATATTGATAAGGCACTTATTTTTCTTTATTTAGAAGATAAACCTTATAAAGAAATATCTGAGGCATTAGGTATAACTTCTGTAAATGCAAGAGTAAAGATGAACAGAGCCAAAGAAAAATTAAAAAACATACTAAACCCATAAATTATGGATGTATTAGATAAATATAAAAAAGCTTGGGTAAATCAGCCAGAAGATAATAAACAATTGACTTCTAAAGAAATTTATAAATTAGCACATTCTAGTTCATCTTCTTTAGTTAAGTGGATTTTTATTATTGGAATTTTAGAATTTATATTCTGGGGTGTTATTAACTTTCTTGTTCCTGATAGTTTTTATAAAATTTATGAAGATTTAAATTTAGAAACTTTCTTACAAGTTTTTACAGTATTTCATTACATTATTTTAATTGCTTTTTTGTACCTATTTTATCAAAATTACACTAATATTTCATTAGTGGATAATACCAAAAAACTCATAAAAAAGATATTAAAAGTTAGAAAAACAGTAAATTATTATGTGTATTATAATTTGGCTATTATTGTTTTAGTAAGCTTTGTTATTAATGCAAAAATATTCTCAAATCCAGAAAAACATTTAGATATTATAAATCCAGATAATTTAGCAATGGATTTAAGTCAAATTGTAACAATCTCTATAATAAGTCAAATAATTGCAGTTATTGTAATACTGGTTTTATTCTGGTTATTTTATAAATTGATTTATGGTATTTTCTTAAGAAAACTAAATAAAAATTACAAAGAATTATCTAAATTAGACGAATCAAATTAAAGTTTTATTTATGAAAAAGATATTATTATTTGTTTTTTTAGGGATTTCTTATGTTTCTTTTAGTCAACAAAAATCAGATTTTTGGGATAATGTAAGATTTGGTGGAGGCTTTACTTTAGGCTTTGGTAGTCAAACTACTGTTGGTATTTCACCAAGTGCTATTTATGATTTTAACAATGGGCTAGCAATTGGAGCAGGTGTTGGTTATTTATATAGTGAAATCAATGATTTTACCTCTAATGTATACAGTACTAGTATTATAAGTTTATATCAAACAAATTTTAACCTTCAATTTTCATCAGAGTTCGATTATTATTTTGCTAACCAATCTACTTTTAATGGTGGTAGTGTAAGTACAAATTTTCCAGCATTACATTTAGGAGTAGCTTTTAACCAAGGCAGATTTGCTGTAGGAGTTCGTTATGACGTTTTATATGACGAAAACAAAAGTATTTTTGCTTCTCCAATTTCTCCTGTTGTTCGTTTCTATTTCTAAAAATTCTTTAACTCCTTTAATAAGATTTCATGCATTTGGTCTGTATAATCTAAGTGTGTGGTAATTCTTATTTTACCTTCACCCATAGGTGTTAAAAGAATATTTTTTGATTTCATTTTATCAATAAAATTATCAGCACCAATCTTGTCATCAACATAAAAAATAAGAATATTAGTTTCTACTGGTTCTATTTTAGAAATGTAACTACAACTCTCTAAAACCTCAGCTATTTCTTTTGCTTTTTGATGATCGCTAGCTAATCGTTCTATATTATTATCTAAAGCATAATTTGCTGCTGCTGCTAAAAAACCAACTTGTCTCATACCTCCACCTAACAACTTTCTTATTCTTAAAGCCTTTTGCATCATGCTTTTAGGACCTAATAACATAGAACCAATAGGAGCTCCTAAACCTTTTGAAAAGCAAATTGAAATTGTATCAAACAATTTTCCATATTGTTGAGGCGTTTCGTTTTTTGCAACTAATGCATTAAATAAACGAGCTCCATCTAAGTGAAAACCTAAATTATTTTTTTTAGCTTCTGCATGTATTTTTTTAATTTCTTCAAAATCCCAGCAAGCTCCTCCTCCTTTATTTGTAGTGTTTTCTAGGCAAATAAGTTTTGTAAAAGGTAAATATATTTCTGGCTTTACAGCTGCAATATCTTTTATTTGCTCTGCAGTAAACATACCCCTATTACCATCAATTAATTTACAAGTAACTCCAGAATTAAAAGCTACTCCTCCACTTTCATAATTATAAATATGTGCATATTTATCACAGATTACTAAGTCTCCAGGTTGTGTGTGTAATTTAATAGCTGTTTGATTTGCCATTGTTCCTGATGGAAAAAAAAGTGCACTTTCTATACCAAAAAGTGTAGCTACTTTTTCTTGTAAAGCATTAACTGTAGGGTCCATACTAAAAACATCATCACCTACATTTGCACTCATCATAGCATCTAACATACCTTTAGAAGGCTTAGTTACAGTATCTGAAATTAAATCTATTATCATGTTTCTATTTAATTTAATTCTTATAATCTGTTCCAATAGGAGATCCATCTGGAATTTGTGGAGCAGATATTTTTTTGAACGAAGTTGGATTCTTTAAATAATTACTGATCATTTTACTCATAGCATTATCGTAAATTTTTTGAGTACCCTTAGATTTTTTAGTATCTAATAAAGATTTAATATCCTCTAATTTTGATAAAACAATAGCATTTACTTGTTTATACTGATTTTTATACACACCTAAATAAAACATTTGCTCTAAAACTTCAGAATTAATTATGTTTTGCAGTTCTTGATGATAAGAGTTTTTATGATTCTTTTTGATAGTACTTTCTATTAATTTATCTATCAATTCTTCTAAACCTAATTGTGTATCATTTAAACTTTTATGAGCTATAAGTCTTGACATTCTTTGTGGATTTAACAGCAATTCTAAGCTCATTTCAGAAGCTGTTTCTACAGCAGAAAATGCATCAAAAGCAATACCTGTTTTACTCTTAAAAGACTCACGACTTCTACTATAACCAATGGCTCTTGGTGGAAATAAGTCTAGTTTTTGTTTAGGTATTGCAATTTCTTGTACATCAATGGTTTTTAAAACTGCTTGTAGAGCATTTCTTTCTGTAGTTCCAGAAATCATTTTTACTGGGTTTTGGATACCTCCTTTAACAGCATAACTATATTCTAAACCACCTATTAATTTTGTAGTAGCTTCTGTTTGATATCTATGAAAAAAATACAAAGGCACAAAAACGTCTTCTAAAACTGAATATGGCTGACCAGCTTTAATATTATCTATTGAAAAGTTTTCTATAGCCTTTTTTCTAACATTTAAAACGTTGTATAATTCATCATAGATATTATCTCCATTATCCCATAAATGAGCAGCTCCACTTGCACTCCCTTGTGGTCTTGCATCAGAATCAGATAAATATTTTAATCCGTTAGAAAAAGCATTTTCTAATATTTTATTTAACTCTTCATTTTCATTTTTATCCTCAGGAAAATCTTGATAAGAATAGGCTACTGTTACTTTGTCCCAAGCTCCAATTTTGGTGTCATAAGCATCAGAAAAATCAATTTTACCGTCTTTTAAACTAATTTTAGGATGTGGATAATCCATTACAGAAGTTCTACCATTTGTACTCGCAGAAAAATTATGGGCAAACCCTAATGTATGACCAATTTCGTGAGCAGATAATTGCCTTATTCTTGCAATTGCCATTTCTAAAGCAAATTTATCGTCTACTGAATTATTCTTGTAAGGTGCTTGTAAAGCTTGTGCTATTAAAAAATCTTGACGAATTCTTAAACTCCCTAAACTTACATGCCCTTTAATTATTTCTCCAGTTCTAGGATCTGATATACTTGCACCATAACTCCAACCTCTAGTACTTCTATGAACCCACTGAACTACATTATACCTTAAATCTAACATATCTGCACCTTCAGGAAGCATTTTAAATTGAAAAGCATTTTTATAACCTGCAGCTTCAAAAGCTTGATTCCACCAACGTCCACCATCTAACAAAGCACTCCTTACTGGTTCTGGAGTTCCTCTATCTAAATAGTAAATAATAGGTTCTTTAGCTTCAGATACAGCTGCATTTGGGTCTTTCTTTTCTAAACGATGTCTATAAATAAAACGCTTTGTAATTGGTTCATTTACAGGTGTTGAATAATCCATATAAGACATTGGAAAGGATCCTGAACGTGGATCAAACTTTCTAGGTTTATAATTATTATCTGGTAATTCTACAAAAGAATGATGTTGATGAACAGTTACTGCACTTGCATCTGGAGTAACACTTCTAATGTTATATCCTCTTGGAGTTCCTTTAAATGTTAACATTACATCAAACTCAACATTTTTAGGAAATGCTTTTGTTCTATCTAAATGAAAAGCGCTTCTACTTTTATCTAAACTATAATTACCTTGATTGTTTCTTGCTAAAGTTCTAGCTACACCAAAAGCATCTCTCATAAAAAAAGAGGTGGCATCAACTAAAAAAGTATTATTCTTTTCTTCTTTAATTATAAATCCATGTAAAACAGATTTTGCAAAAGCTTCTTTTATAGATTGCTTTTCTTCTTTATTATCTGTTATTGCTCTATAATCTTGGTTAGGTTGTATTAACAATAACTTATTACCTACTTTTTTAAAATGTACTACTACTCCACCTCCAAGTTTACCTCTATCCAAACCAATATCATTTGAACCAATACCTTCAGACAATGCATTTACGTATAAAAATTCGTCATTTAATTTATCTATTTCTAAATAAACTTTATCAGAGTTTTCATCATAATAAAAATTAAAGTAACCTTCATATTTGGTAATACCTTTCTTTAATTTAGTAGATGATTTTTCTGTTAAAAATTGAGAATAACTAGAAGTTGTTAAACTTAAAAAAGCAATAAGAAATAGTAATTTTTTCATGAATAAATTATTTTCTATAAAACTATGAAATAAGGTTTAGTTTTAAAACACGAAATCTTAAAAATTCATTTATTTTTGCTCAACTTATGATTACACAAGACCAACTTAAAGATATATCTACAAGAATTAGCAAGCTTAAAGGTTATTTAGAAATTGATAAAAAATTAATTGAAATAACTAACGAAGAAGAAAAAACTGCTAACCCAGATTTTTGGAATAATCCAAAAGAAGCAGAAAAGTTGATGAAAGATTTACGTTTTAAGAAAAAATGGGTAGAAGATTATAATAAGGTTATTACATTTAATGAAGACTTAAATGTTTTGTATGATTTTTACAAAGAAGACGAAGTTGATGAAAAAGAATTAGAAGAACAATTTGATAAAACTATTTCTTTTTTAGAGGATATTGAATTTAAAAATATGCTTTCAGATGAAGGTGATTCTTTATCAGCAACATTACAAATAACAGCTGGAGCTGGAGGAACAGAAAGTTGTGATTGGGCAGAAATGTTATTTAGAATGTACACAATGTGGTCAGAAAAACAAGGCTTTAAATTAAAAACACTTAACTATCAAGCAGGTGATACTGCTGGTATTAAAACAGTTACTGTAGAAATAGAAGGCGATTATGCTTTTGGTTGGTTAAAAGGCGAAAATGGTGTGCACAGATTGGTACGTATTTCTCCTTTCGATTCTAATGCAAAACGTCATACAAGTTTTGCTTCTGTTTATGTTTATCCTGTTGCAGATGAAAGTATAGAGATTGATATAAATCCTGCAGATATAGAAATAACTACAGCTCGTTCTTCTGGTGCAGGAGGCCAAAATGTAAACAAAGTAGAAACTAAAGTTCAATTATTACATAAACCAACAGGTATACAAATACAGTGTTCAAACTCAAGATCTCAGCATGATAATAGAGCTACAGCTTTACAAATGTTAAAATCTCAATTGTATGAAATTGAATTACAAAAACAACAAGCTGCAAGAGATGATATTGAAGCTAACAAAATGAAAAATGAATGGGGAAGCCAAATAAGAAACTATGTAATGCATCCTTATAAATTGGTGAAAGATGTTAGAACTGCTCATGAAACAGGAAATGTAGATGCTGTAATGGATGGTAATATTCAACCATTTTTAAAAGCATATTTAATGTTAAATGGACAAAAAACAGAAGATTAAAAGCTAAAATAAAATGATTAAAATATACCACAATCCACGTTGTAGAAAATCTAGAGAAGGACTACAAATCTTAGAAAACTCAGGAAAAGAATTTGAAATAATTAAATATTTAGAAGATATTCCTTCAGAAGAAGAATTAGCTAAAATTATAAAAAAACTAAATATTAATCCTATACAATTAGTACGCAAAAACGAAAAAGTTTGGAAAGAAAACTATAAAGGAAAAGATTTATCTGATCATGAAATTGTAAAAGCAATGATAGAAAATCCTAAGCTAATAGAGCGTCCAATTGTAATTAATAACAATAAAGCAGTTATAGGAAGACCACCAGAAACTATCTTAGATTATATCTAAATAATGTAACTTAAAATTGTTTAACTTTTTTTTAACCATTTTAAACTAAACTAAAAAGGAAATTTGCAGTCAAAATAAAAAAACCCAACTAGTTTTGACAAAAAAATACACTTTATTTAGTTTAGCTTTTTTCTTCGTATTAACAGCTTTTTCTCAAAAACCAATTACTATAAGTGGTAAAGTTATTGATGCTTTATCTAAACAGCCTTTAGAGTATGCTACTATTGTAATTAAAAATACAGAAACCCAAAAAATTTCTGGAGGTATTACAGATGCTAAAGGTATTTTTAGCGTAAAAACACCTGCTGGATTTTATGAAATAAGTGTAGAATTTATCTCATTTAAATCAAAAAAATACCCAAAACAAAATATTACTAAAGATTTAGATTTGGGTACAATTACTTTATCTGAAGATTCTAAATCTTTAGATGAAGTTGTAATTATAGCAGAAAAAACAACTGTAGATATAAGATTAGATAAAAAGGTATTTAATATAGGTAAAGACCTTTCTATTAGAGGAGGAAATGCAAGTGATGTTTTAGGAAATGTACCTTCTGTGCAAGTAGATGTAGAAGGAACAGTTAGTTTACGTGGTAATGAAAATGTAACTATTTTAATAGATGGTAGACCAAGTGCTTTAGTAGGTTTAAATGGTGCTGAAGCTTTAAGACAAATACCTGCAGAAGCAATCGAAAAAGTTGAAGTAATAACCTCTCCATCAGCAAGATATGATGCAGAAGGTACTGCTGGAATTTTAAATATTATTTTAAGAAAAAATAAATTAACTGGTTTTAATGGATCTTTACAATTAGATTTAGGATATCCTGAAAGATTAGGTACAGCTTTTAATGCAAATTGGAGAACAAAAAAATGGAATCTTTTTACAAATACTGGATTTAGATATAATGAAACTCCAGGTAATGCTTTAAGCGAATCTAATTTTTTATCATCAAATGCTCAGAATGCGTTAGTAGTTGAGCAAAGAAATTTTGGTAGATTAGGTAGATCTATTTTTACAAGTTTTGGTGCAGAATATTATTTATCACAAAATTCAAGTATAATTGGTAATATCGTCTTTAATGGTGGTAATGATGATGATGTAAACACTAATGATATTGATAGATTTGATGCCAATGGAAATATCAATGAAGCTACTTTTAGAACAGAAGCTGAGGGAGAAGATGAAAACAGACTTCAATATACTTTAGATTATGTAAATACTTTTGATGGCAAAGGAAAAAAGCTTTCCATTAATTTACAATATTCTACAGAAATGGAAGATATTTTAAATAATATCACAGAAATAGATACTCAATCAAATATTTTAAATGATTTAGAGCAAGTTATTGAAGAACAGAATGAAGATAGAGCTCTGTTACAAATAGATTATGTACATCCTGTAGGTGAAAACATTCAATATGAAGCTGGTTATAGAGGAAATTATAGAGACATCTTTAACAGCTTTTACTTAGCAGAAAGACAAGTTTTTCCTGATGGACCTTTAGTACCAGATGCAGGTCTAAATAATTCTTTTAATTATGAAGAATTTGTAAATGCTGCATACTTTCAATATGGTCAAAAATTTAATAAAATATCTTTCTTAGGAGGTTTACGTTATGAATATACCACAACTGAAATTGTTCAGCAAACATCTACCACTAGCAGTAAAAGAAATTATGGAAACTTATTTCCTACTGTAAATCTTGGTTATGAGTTTAGAGATGGTGAAAACATGACTATTGGTTATAATAGAAGAATTAGAAGACCTAGAGGAAGAAATTTAAACCCTTTTCCAAGTAGATCTAGTGAAGCTAATATTTATACTGGTAATGTAAATTTAAACCCTGTAATTACAGATGCTTTTGACATTGGTTATTTAAAAAGATGGGACAAATTTACTTTAAGTACCTCTTTATACTATAACATAAGTAATGATAATTGGGAAAGAATCCAAGAAGACACAGGAGATGTAACAGATAATGGAGACCCAATTACTAGAAGATTTCCTATAAATTTATCGACTGAAGAAAGACTTGGTTTAGAGTTTACTTTAAATTATAGACCTTTTAAGATTTGGAATATTAATAGTGATTTTAACCTTTTTAGAGTTACAACAGATGGTGATTATACAAATCCAACAACTAATGTTACACAAAGTTTCGATTTTGAAAACACAGCATTTTTTATCAGATTAAATCAAAAAATAACTTTACCTGGTAAAACAGACTTACAAATTAATACAAACTATAGAGGTCCATCACAAAATGCTCAAACTAAAAGTCAAGGTGTTTTTAGTATGAATCTCGCAGCTAGTAAAGACTTATTTAATGAAAAAGCTTCAATAAGTTTAAACTTTAGTGATGTATTTAATAGTAGAATAAGTAGAAGAACTACAAACATCCCAGGTTTCTTAGACCAATATTCAGAATTTCAATGGAGAGAACCACAATTTAGAGTAAGTTTTGTTTACAGGTTTAATCAGAAAAAAGAAAGATTTAAACCACAAAGAGAAGATAATGGTGGTGAAGATTTTGAAGGATAGAATCTTCATCAAATAAAAAAAGCGCTAATTTAAAAATTAGCGCTTTTTTTATGATATATTTTTTAAGTAAATACTTACTTACTTACCTTCAGCAGCTTTTTTAGCTTCTCTTTTTAATTTCATATTTTCCCAAATTGTTCCTCCAATCCAATATGGAACAACAAATGTTAATAAGAATATTAACAACCAAAAACCAGCTGTAAAAATAAACATGAATAAAACTAAACCTGAAAACTCTGAAAATTCTAACATTGTCATTAATATTTAATGATGCAAAAATAAAATATATTTTTTTAAAATCACAATGTCTTTGCAAATATTTATGATACTCTTTTAAAAGAGTAATTTTCTAAAAAATCATCTCATATTTTGTAAATTTGTAAAAATTAAATTTCATCTAAAATGACACAATTTCGAGTAGAAAAAGACACAATGGGTAAAGTTAAGGTTCCTGCAGATAAATACTGGGGAGCCCAAACAGAACGTTCTCGTAATAATTTTAAGATTGGGGCACCTGCTTCTATGCCTTTAGAGGTAGTTTACGGTTTTGCCTACTTAAAAAAAGCTGCAGCTTATACCAATTGTGAATTAGGTGTACTATCAGTAGAAAAAAGAGATTTAATTGCACAAGTTTGTGATGAAATTTTAGAGGGTAAACATGATGATCAATTTCCTCTTGTTATTTGGCAAACTGGCTCAGGTACACAATCTAACATGAATGTAAATGAGGTTATTGCTAACAGAGCTCATGAAATTGCAGGAAAAGTAATTGGTGAAGGAGAGAAAACCATTCAACCAAATGATGATGTAAATAAATCACAATCTTCTAATGACACTTTTCCTACTGGAATGCATATTGCAGCTTACAAGAAAATTGTAGAAACTACAATTCCTGGAATAGAACAACTTAGAGATACTTTAAAAGCAAAATCAGAAGCTTTTAAAGATGTTGTTAAAATAGGAAGAACTCACTTAATGGATGCTACTCCACTTACTTTAGGACAAGAATTCTCAGGTTATGTAGCTCAATTAAACTTTGGTTTAAAAGCATTAAAAAATACTTTAGAACATTTAAGTCAATTAGCTTTAGGAGGCACAGCAGTAGGTACAGGTTTAAATACACCTGCTGGTTATGATGTTTTAGTTGCTAAATATATTGCTGAATTTACAGGAATGCCTTTTGTAACTGCAGAAAATAAATTTGAAGCTCTAGCAGCACACGATGCATTAGTAGAAACGCATGGAGCTTTAAAGCAAATTGCAGTTTCTTTAAATAAAATTGCTAACGATATTCGATTAATGGCTTCTGGCCCAAGATCTGGAATTGGAGAAATTATAATCCCTGCTAATGAACCAGGTTCTTCAATTATGCCTGGTAAAGTGAATCCTACACAGGCTGAAGCAATTACAATGGTTTGTGCTCAAGTTATGGGTAATGATGTTGCAGTTACGATTGGTGGTACACAAGGTCATTATGAATTAAATGTGTTTAAACCAATGATGGCTGCAAATGTTTTACAATCTGCACAATTAATTGGTGATGCATGTGTTTCTTTTGATTTAAATTGTGCTGCTGGTATAGAGCCAAATCATTCTAGAATTAAAGAATTAGTAAATAATTCTTTGATGTTAGTAACTGCTTTAAATACAAAAATTGGGTATTATAAAGCTGCAGAAATAGCAAATACAGCTCATAAAAATGGAACCACTTTAAAAGAAGAAGCAGTAAATTTAGGTTATGTAACTCCAGAAGAATATGATGAGTGGGTAAAACCAGAAGATATGACAGGTAGTTTAAAATAAAATTTATTGAAACCACACAATATAATCGAAGTTTTTAACTTCGGTTTTTTGTTTTAATCAATTTAATTTAAACAAGTTCATTTTAAATATATTTTGTAATTTTAAATCCTTTTACCCTTAGAAAATAAATAAGATGACAAAAACCTACGAAAACACACTAAAACAAATTATAATAACAATTCTTGGTGCTTCTGATGATATAGATTATAATATTTCTAATGAATTAAAACGTAGGTGGCTAGAAAAAAGAAATCATGAAAAAGAAAAGAATGATGGCTTTTTATTTGAAAAAAGAATTTTGTTTTATGCCGATTTTATAGATCTAAGAACTATTGTTGAAAAAAACTGGAATGCTTTTGAAAAAGTATTTAAAAATAAAGATCGTTTTTTTGTGTTTTTTGATGAAGTCTATCAATTCAAAAATACTTTAAATTTAGGAAACAGTCTCACAAAAAGTCAAGAAGAATTATTATCTGGTATTACAGCAGATTTAAAAAATAGCTTCACTATTTTCTCAAATAAAAACAATAATACTAACGAATATTTTATTGCTATTAATAAGGTTTCTGATAACCTAGGAACTACTTGGTTTAGTAATAATTCAGATAACCCTAATAAACCAACTTTAAGAGTTGGTGATGATTATGAATTACTTATAGAAGCTAATGATCCAAAAGACAGAGAAATAGAATATGAAGTTTATCACTTTGCAGGTTCTTTAAGAATCAAACAAGAAAGCAATCGATTTAATTTTAAAATTACTGAAGATTTAATTGGCCTAAATACAATGTTAGTTGTTAAAGCAAATACACCAAAATCTGAATATAAAAATGAAAGATCTATAAAGATTTTCATGACAGTTCTTCCTAAGTAATGCTAGTTTTATAGATATCTTTCTTTATAAACTTTTAAATGATGCAATTGATGTCCAGAGAAAAGAAATCCTAATGCTCTAACAGACATATCATTTCCAGACGCATTTCCAATTCTTTGCAAGGCTTCTTCAGTAAAACTTTTATATAATTGAATTGTAGAGTTTCTTAAAGTCTGCATTTCATCTAGTAAATCTCTAAAATTACGATCATTAGCATTATCATAACTTACAAATAAATCCTGATCAAAACCTGGTAAATGGGTTTTATCATTTCTTGCAAAACATAATGCTCTATAACAAAAAACACGTTCTGTATCTATAATATGCTGTATTAATTCTTTGGTAGTCCATTTACCCTCTGCATATGCAAAATCTTGTTTATCAATTGATAATTGTCTAAATAATTCGTCAAATTGAGTTTGGCTATCTTTAAGATTTTCAATAATAGAATTGCCGTTTTTCTCTACTAGATTTATGTACATTGCATAATAAGGTGCATATTCGTTTTTAGGAATCATTTTCTAGAATTTACGTAAGTTTGTTTTGCTAAAATAATCATTTTTAATGACGCAATTATTTATCAATATAAAAGAGTTAATTCAAGTTAGAGACTTAGAAGTTTTGAAAGTTTCTGGTACTGCAATGAAGATTTTACCAACTCTAAAAAATGCCTTTTTACTAGTTGAAGATAATATAATTATCGATTATGGTTTAATGCAAAATGCTCCTAATTCTATTGATAATGTTATTGATTGTAATGGAAAAATGATTTTACCTACTTGGGTAGATTCACATACACATATAGTATTTGCAGGTAATAGAGAACAAGAATTTGTAGACAGAATCAAAGGTTTAACCTATGAAGAGATTGCTAATAAAGGAGGTGGAATTTTAAATTCTGCTAAAAAACTACAAGAAACCTCTTTTGAAGATTTATATCAGCAATCTGCAAATCGATTAGAAGAAGTCATGACCCTAGGTACAGGTGCTATTGAAATAAAATCTGGTTATGGCTTAACTGTTGATTCAGAAATAAAAATGCTTAGCGTTATTAAAAAACTAAAAAAAAATTATAGTATTCCTATAAAATCTACTTTTTTAGGAGCTCATGCATTACCAACTGAATTCAAAAATAACAAACAAGGATATATTGATTTGATAATCCAAGAAATGTTACCTAAAATTACCAAAGAAAATCTAGTAGATTTTATAGATATTTTCTGTGAAAAAGGGTATTTTTCAGTTGAAGACACTGAGCAAATTATAGAAGCTGCAAAGAAATATGGATTAAGATCAAAAATTCATGTGAATCAGTTTCATAGTATTGGTGGTATTAAGATTGCTACAAAACACAATGCGCTTTCTGTTGATCATTTAGAAATTTTAAATGATGATGATTTACATTATTTAAAAAATTCTGAAACAATGCCTGTTGCACTTCCCTCCTGTTCTTTTTTCTTAGGAATTCCTTATACACCAGCTAGAAAAATAATTGATAATGGTTTGCCATTAGCCTTGGCTTCAGATTATAACCCAGGTTCTACACCATCAGGAAATATGAATTTTGTTGTGGCTACTGCTTGTATAAAAATGAAATTAACACCAGAAGAAGCTATAAATGCAGCTACAATTAATGGTGCTTATGCCTTAAATATTTCTAACAAAGTAGGAAGTATAACTAGAGGAAAATTAGCCAATTTTATTATTACCAAGAAAATTCCATCTTATGGATTTATTCCTTACAGTTTTGGTTCTAATTTAATTGATTCAGTATTTATTAACGGACAGAAGGTTTAATGCTATTTCAACTTTTTTCAAGAATAAAATTTTTACTTAGCTCTACAAACCAACATGGAGTTCACTCCCCTTTTGTCTTTGACTTTGTCACAAAAGGGTTATACAAAAAGTCAATATTCACAAATGAAATAGATAAATATCTTGAACTTAATTCTCTTCCTAAAAAAGAGAAAAAAATTCTTTCTAATATCATTACTTACTTTAATGTAAAAGAATTTTATTTTAATAATAAATCACAAATAAGCACTTTAAATAACGAATTTAAATTGCTTTATTTCAGAAACATAACTGAAGAAGAAATTATTAATTCTAATTTATTAAATGAAAATACAATTCTTATTTTTCATCATATTTATAAGAGTGATAAATCTTTAAAATTGTGGAATAATTTCCTTAAAAAACAATCTAATATAGTAAGTATAGATTTATATTATTTTAGTTTACTTTTCTACAGACCACAACAAGCAAAAGAGCATTTTAAAATAAGAGTTTAACACTTTCTTAAATATTTAAGTTTGTATTTTTGCTCTTATGAAAATTTACACAAAAACAGGAGATAAAGGTACAACTGCTTTATATGGAGGTACTAGAGTAAAAAAGTACAATCTTAGAATAGATAGTTATGGAACTGTAGATGAGTTAAACTCATATATTGGCCTTATAAAAGATCAAGAAATTAGTGATACTGTTAAAGAAGTATTGTTAAGAATTCAGAACGAGCTTTTTACTTTAGGTGCTATGTTAGCAACTCCACCAGAAAAAGAAACTCTAAAGTCTGGTAAAGAGCGTTTAAACATTCCAAAAGTAAATGAAAACAGCATAACATTCTTAGAAAATGAAATCGATAAAATGGATGAGGAATTGCCTCAAATGACACATTTTATACTACCTGGTGGTCATCAAGCAGTGTCATTCTGTCACGTTGCAAGGTGTGTTTGCAGACGTGCAGAACGTTTATGTGTAGAGTTAAATGATGAAGAAAATATTAATAGTGACATATTAAAGTATTTAAACAGACTTTCTGACTTTCTTTTTACGTTGGCACGAAAGTTGTCTAAAGACTTATCAGTAGAGGAAATTAAATGGATTCCTCAAAAAAATTAACGTTCTTTTTTTTATTGATATTTAAAGATATTATATTTTTTTTTAATTCACACACCTCTGATTACAAGTGACTTAAACAATACTGAAATATCTTTAATGTATATTTCTTAAAAAAGACTTGCATAATTAAGTAAAAAAATTATTTTTGCACCAAATTAAACAGTAAGAAATGTATTGGACATTAGAATTAGCATCTTATTTAGCAGATGCACCTTGGCCAGCAACCAAAGATGAGTTAATAGATTACGCTATTAGAACAGGTGCTCCACTAGAAGTAGTAGAAAACCTACAAGATATCGAAGATGAAGGTGATGCATATGACTCAATTATCGAAATTTGGCCAGATTATCCTACAGAAGATGATTATCTCTGGAATGAGGATGAATACTAAATGAAAACATCAAAAATATAAAAGTCTCAAAAGAGGCTTTTTTTTTTGGTTTTATAAGACATAAAACTATTAAAATTTTTAGTTTTATAGCTCTTAAAATAATAATCAAACATACAGTTATTTAATAACTGATAAAACATATAAAATGAGCATTTTAAACTCTGTAATTAAACTTTTTGTAGGTGATAAGCAACAAAAAGATTTAAAGATTTTACAACCAGTAGTAGAAAGTACCAAAAAATTTGAAGCAGAATTTGCAAAACTTTCTCATGACGAATTAAGAGGAAAAACCATTGAGTTCAAAAATAAAATTGCAGCAGCTACTGCAGAATTTAACTCAAAAATAGAAACTTTAGAAGAAGAAGCTAAATCTGCAGAAATAGATCGTCAAGAAGATATTTATGCTGAAATAGATAACTTAAAAGATGAAGCTTATAAAATTTCTGAAGAAGTATTATTAGAAATAATGCCAGAAGCTTTTGCTGTAATGAAAGAAACAGCAAAACGTTTTGTAGAAAATGAAGAAATAGAAGTTACTGCAACTCCTTTTGACAGAGAATTATCTGCAGAAAGAGATAACATAACATTAGAAGACGATAAAGCTTATTGGGCTAATTCTTGGGATGCAGCAGGTAAACCTGTTACTTGGGACATGGTTCATTATGATGTACAATTAATTGGTGGTTCTGTTTTACATCAAGGTAAGATAGCAGAAATGATGACAGGTGAAGGTAAAACTTTAGTATCTACACTCCCTGTTTACTTAAATGCTTTAACAGGTAATGGAGTTCATGTAGTAACCGTAAATGATTATTTAGCAAAACGTGATAAAGCTTGGATGGGTCCAATTTTTGAATTCCATGGCTTATCTACAGACTGTATAGATTATCATCAGCCAAACTCAGATGCAAGAAGAAAAGCCTATAATGCAGATATTACCTATGGTACAAATAACGAATTTGGTTTCGATTATTTACGTGATAACATGGCTAGCTCTAAAGATGATTTAGTTCAAAGAGCTCCAAATTATGCAATTATTGATGAGGTTGATTCTGTTTTAATTGATGATGCAAGAACACCTTTAATTATCTCAGGACCAGTACCAAAAGGAGACGTTCATGAATTTAATAAATTAAAACCTTTGGTTGCTGATTTAGTAACTCTTCAAAAACAACATTTAGTTAGTGTATTAGCTGAAGCTAAAAAGTTAATTGCTGCTGGTGATGATAAAGAAGGTGGTAAACTTTTATTAAGAGTATACAGAGGTTTACCAAAAAATAAAGCGTTAATTAAATTCTTATCTCAAGAAGGAATTAAACAAATCTTACAAAAAACAGAAAACTTCTACATGCAAGACAACAATAAGTTGATGCCTGAAGTTGATGAAGATTTATGGTTTGTTGTTGAGGAGAAGAACAATCAAATTGATTTAACAGATAAAGGAATTGCACATTTATCAGAAAAAACAAATAACGATACTTTCTTTGTTTTACCTGATATTGGAGTAAAAATTGGAGAAATTGATGAATCTGAAGATGCTCCTGAGAAAAAAGCAGCACTAAAAGAAGAATTATACAAAGACTTTAGTATTAAGAGTGAGCGAATTCATACTATGAATCAACTATTAAAAGCATATACTGTTTTTGAAAAAGATGTTGAGTATGTAGTGATGGATAATAAAGTAATGATTGTTGATGAGCAAACAGGACGTATCATGGATGGTCGTCGTTATTCAGATGGATTACATCAAGCCATTGAAGCAAAAGAAAATGTAAAGATTGAAGATGCTACACAAACTTTTGCAACTGTTACTTTACAAAATTACTTTAGAATGTATCGTAAACTTTCTGGGATGACAGGTACTGCCATTACAGAAGCTGGTGAATTTTGGGAAATTTACAAATTAGATGTTGTTGAGATTCCTACAAACAAGCCAATAGCAAGAGATGATAAAGAAGATTTAGTTTACAAAACTGCTCGTGAAAAATACAATGCTGTTATAGATGATATTGTAAAACTTGTAGAACAAAAAAGACCTGTTTTAGTAGGTACAACTTCTGTAGAAATATCAGAATTATTAGGAAGAATGTTACAAATGCGTAAAATTCCTCATAATATCTTAAATGCAAAATTACACAAACGTGAAGCAGATGTAGTTGCAGAAGCTGGAAAACCTGGGCAAGTAACTATTGCAACAAACATGGCTGGTCGTGGAACAGATATTAAATTAACAGAAGAAGTAAAAGCTGCTGGTGGTTTAGCTATTATTGGTACAGAAAGACACGATTCTAGACGAGTAGATAGACAGTTAAGAGGACGTGCAGGAAGACAAGGTGATGTGGGTTCTTCTCAGTTTTATGTAGCTCTAGATGATAATTTAATGCGTCTATTTGGTTCTGATAGAATTGCCAAAATGATGGATAGAATGGGATTAAAAGAAGGTGAAGTAATTCAGCATTCTATGATTACCAAGTCTATTGAAAGAGCTCAAAAGAAAGTTGAAGAAAACAACTTCGGAATCAGAAAAAGATTATTAGAGTATGATGATATCATGAACGCTCAACGTGAGTTTGTTTACAAAAGAAGAAGACACGCTTTAGATGGTAAACGCTTACAAGTTGATATTGCTAATATGATTTATGATACCTGTGAATCTATCGTAAATAGTAATAAAGGCGTAAAAGATTTTCAAAACTTTGAGTTTGAATTAATTCGTTTTTCTTCTATGACCTCTCCTTTCTCTGAAGAAGAATTTGAAAAGTTATCAGAAAAAGAAATTACAGATAAATTATACGAAATTATTACAGAACATTACAAAAACAAAATTGCTAGAAATGCAGAAATTGCATTTCCAGTAATTAAAAATGTTTTTGAAAATGAGGGTGATAGATACGAACGTATTGTTGTGCCATTTACAGATGGTATAAAAACATTACAAGTAGTTACTAACTTAAAAGAAGCTTACGAAAGTAATGGTAAATCATTAATAAATGATTTTGAAAAGAACATTACTCTAGCAATAATAGACGAAAACTGGAAAGATCATTTACGTAAAATGGATGATTTAAAACAGTCTGTACAAAATGCTTCTTATGAGCAAAAAGATCCTTTATTAATCTATAAGTTCGAGGCATTTGAATTGTTTAAAACTACTGTAGATGAAATAAATAAAGAAGTATTATCATTCTTGTTTAAAGGAGAATTACCAACACAAGATACTTCTCAAATATCTGAAGCTCGTCAACAAAAAAGAGAAAAATTAAATTTAAGAAAAGATGATGTTCAGAATTCTACTGAACAAGCTATTTCTAATTCTCGCCAACAACAACATGAGCCTGTAGAAACTATTGTACGTGAAAGACCAAAAATTGGTAGAAACGAACGAGTTACTATAAAAAATGTAATGAGTGGTGCTGAAAAAGAAGTAAAATATAAACAAGCCATTCCTTTAATTGAAAAGGGAGAATGGGTTTTAAAAAGCTAAAAATAAAAACCGTTTAGAAAATTCTAAACGGTTTTTTTTGGTTGAATAATTAATTTTTAATAATTATTTTTTTCTAAGAAACACTTCACCAAAACCAGCATTCAATTTCATTTTAGTTTTTCCTACTCCAAATTTTAGTTTCATTTTGGTAGTTTTTTGCCAAACATCATTTACTTCTTCTTCCTCTAAAACTTTAAAATCTACATCACTATAAACAGACTTACCAATTACATCTACCATTAAACTTGATTTATTTGGAATTTGCATATCTATAAACCCGTTATTACTATAAATTGAATATAAATTTTTTGGATATTTCTTTTCGAATTCTACAGTTACATTACCTCCAATTGTGTTTACTACAACTGGCCCTGTAACATCTTTTAGTTTTATATTATTTACACTTGATGATATTTCTGTTTCACCATCAAAATTACTTAACGAAGATGGATTTTTACTAGAGAAAAATCGATACTCTCCTGACCTATCTCTATCTGTACAATTATTTGTTTTCCAATTTAATTTTAAAGTGTTAGGTATTTTTACCAAATAACTTTCATTACTAGTCATTATAAACCCAACTTGACTTTGGTCTTTAAATAATAATTCATCACCATTTTGTTCTATAGTAAAATAAATCCCTAAATCAGAATTATTACTTTTAGTACCTAGTTTTTTTAGTCCTTTTTTACGTTCAGAATTATTACTTCTAAAAACTAATCTTCCTTTTACAATAGAGTCAGATGAAGAACTACTAATTGATTGCGCTTTACCTACTCTTGCCAATTTATTTTTAGAAGAATTACTATAAGAGTATGTACCATTATTTCTAAAACCATTTACAACATAAACTGAGTTTTCTCCTTTTTTTTCATGTAAACTTTTTATAATTACTTCATCTCCATCATAACCTTCTATTTGAAAGTTTTTAGAAGAGCATATTTTTAAAGTTCCTTTGTTAAATTTTATTTTCTTTTCTTGGGCATTTAGTCCTAAAAAGGCAAATGCAATTAAGATTACTGTTATTTTTTGTAAATATTTCATTGTATTATTTTTTAATTTCTGCCATAGCTAAAGTTGCATTGTTTTTAACTATTGGAAAGGTTTGTTCACTATTTATAATTTTTTCAAGAGATTTTTGTGCACGGTTTTCTCTTAAAAAACTTACTGCTTTTATTAATTTTATTTGAACTAAAGGAACGTCTTCCTTTTCTAATGCTTTTATAAAACTTTTTCTAATAGACTCATTTTTAGGAAATTTAAGTAATGCATCTATTGTTGCTATTTTTACATTAGTATTTTCGTCTTTATGTAAAATACTTAAAAGTGTTTCTATAATTTTATCATCTTCTTTAGCATATTCATCATTAAAAGTATAAACCCCTTCTAATCGTTTTCCTACAGATTCGTTTTCTAAATTAGAGAGTAATTGTTGTTGCTTTTTGTTAATTTCTGGTTGATGATTAAACCAAACAAAAGTGGCTATTAATAATCCTAAAGAAGCAGCAACTGCTATGAATTTTAAGAATACTACCTTTTGCTTTTTAGGTTGATGCAACTTATCTTTTAATAATTGCTCAAAATTAGCATCTGCTTTAGAAGACATTTTTTCCTCTTGGATTGCTGTTTTATTTTGATGGATAAATTCTTTTAATTTCATAATTCTTTATTTTTTATCAATTTTAAAAGCTGCTGCTTTCCTCTTCTAAATTGATTTCTAACTGTACTTTCTTTGATGTTTAATAGCTCTCCTATTTCTCTATGATTATAGTCTTCTATTAAATACAAAGACAATACTGTACTATATTTATCTTTTAGTTTATAAATGCAATTTTTAATATCTACTACTGTTGTTGAAATAGAAATCTCATCTTCAACATCTTCTGGTTCATTTTCTAAGATTTCTAATTCATCAGTAATTATAAAATTATATTTAGATCTTGCTATATCTAAAGATTTGTTTATTACTATTCTTTTTAACCAACCCCCTAAATTTGCATTTTCTTTTAATTGATGTATTTTTTCAAAAGCTTTTATAAAACAATCTTGCACAATATCTTCTGCCTCTTCTCTATTCTTTAGAATTCTTAAAGCTGCTCCTAACATCATATTTTTATAAGCATTATAAACTTCTATTTGAGCTTTATAATTATTCTGTTTGCATTGTTTAATAAGTTGATTTGTATTCAAAAGTTGGTTAAAGTTTGTTTACACTATAAGAACGGAAAAATTTTAATTGTGTCGCAAAAAAAATAAAAAAAACCGTTAAGAAAAATCTTAACGGCTTTATTTGCTATTGTAATTAATTGATTATCAATCGAAATCAGTTTCTAATTTAAGGTAATCTAAAAATTCTCTTTTGGTATCTTTTTCTTTAAACTTACCACCAAATTCAGCAGTTACTGTAGAACTTTCAATGTCTTTTATTCCTCTAGAATTTACACATAAGTGCTTTGCATCTATTACACATGCAACATCTTGAGTGCCTAATGCTTCTTGCATTGCTTGTACAACTTGCATCGTTAAACGTTCTTGAACCTGTGGTCTTTTAGAAAAATACTCAACAATTCTATTCATTTTAGAAAGACCAATTACTTTACCATCAGAAATGTAAGCAACATGTGCTCTACCAACAATGGGTAATAAATGGTGCTCGCAAGTAGAATAGACAACTATGTTCTTTTCTACTAACATTTCACCATAATTATAGTTATTCTCGAAAGTAGATGCAGATGGTTTATTCTTAGGGTTTAAGCCCATAAAAATCTCATTTACAAAGGCTTTTGCTACTCTTTTTGGAGTACCTTGTAAGCTATCATCTGTTAAATCCATACCTAAAGTGTGTAAAATATCTTTAACACTTTCTTGAATTTTACTAATTTTTTCTTCGTCAGAAATATCAAAAGCATCTGCTCTTAATGGAGTTTTTGCAGAAGTCCCTACATGGTTTTCTCCTATTTCTTCTAACCTTTCGTCATTCATTTTGCTGCTTATTTCAAACATTTCAATCGTAATTTTGAGAATGCAAATTTACGTTTTATTTCTAATGTAATTCGTTAATTAATTCTGAAAGCGAACATTTTGTTTGCTCACCAGAAATCATATTTTTTAAAGTATATACTTCGTTATCAATTTCTTGAGACCCTACAATAACTACAAATTCAATTTCACGCTTGTTAGCATAATTCATTTGTTTTTTCATTTTTGCAGCATCAGGAAACAATTCTGATTTTATGCCTTTTGCTCGTAATTTAGAAATTGCTTTCATAGAATACAAAGCTTCATTTTCTCCAAAATTAACAAACAATACTTTAGGCTTAGGTAAATCAACAGATTTAAACAAACCTAACTCTTCTAAAACCAAATAAATTCTATCTAACCCAAAGGAAATTCCTACACCAGACACATCTTTCATTCCAAAGATTCCTGTTAAATCATCATATCTTCCTCCACCACCAATAGAACCCATTTTTACTCCTTTAGGGGCAGCTACTTCAAAAATAGCTCCTGTATAATAGTTTAATCCTCTTGCTAAAGTTACATCTACTTCTAAATTAGCAGATTGTAAACCTAAATTTGTAACAGTATTAATAACAAAACGTAACTCCTCTACTCCTTTTGTACCTTCTTCTGATGTAGCTAGCATTAGTGCTAAAGCATCTAAATTTTCTGAGTTTGTACCATTAAAAGAAAATAAAGGTTGTACTTTTTCTATAGCCTCTTCAGTGATTCCTTTAGAGAGCATTTCTTCTTGTACTTTTTGCTGACCAATTTTATCTAATTTGTCTAAAGCAACAGTAAAATCGATTAATTTATCTTGAGCACCAATAACTTCTGCAATTCCTGATAATATTTTTCTGTTATTGATTTTAATGGTTGTTTCTGATAAACCTAATTTTGTAAAAACAGTATCATACAATTGAATAAACTCGACTTCTTGCCATAAAGATTGACTACCAACCACATCTGCATCACATTGATAAAACTCTCTAAAACGACCTTTTTGTGGTCTGTCTGCTCTCCAAACTGGTTGTACTTGATAACGTTTAAAAGGAAATGTAATTTCGTTTTGATGTTGTACTACATATCTAGCAAAAGGTACAGTTAAATCGTAACGTAAAGCTTTTTCTGAGATTTGTGAAGTTAATTTTAAGCTATCTTTTTCTTGAATAAGTTTATCATCTGCCTTAGCTAAAAAATCTCCAGAATTTAAAATTTTAAAAATCAAACGATCACCTTCATCACCATATTTACCCATTAAAGTATCTGAATTCTCAAAACTTGGTGTTTCAATAGGTTGAAATCCGAAAGTTTCAAAAGCAGTTTTAATCGTATTTATAATATATGTACGATTTGCGACTTCTGTTGGTGAAAAATCTCTTGTTCCTTTTGGGATGCTTGGTTTCATGTATAATCTTTAGATTTTCTCTTTAGGTGTATAAACACCTTTAAATTTAAAGCTGCAAATATCGTGAAAATCTTACAAATTATCTGATGTAGAAATAGTTTTATTTCTTTTACGTAAAGTAGCAATAGAAGCATTTAACTCAAAGCCTAAGAGTAAAATTATTGCATTTAACCAAATGAATAACATTAAAATTAACAATGTTCCTATAGAACCATACAACTCATTGTATTTAGCAAATTCATTTACATAAATACCAAATAAATAAAAAGTGAGAATAGAAAGAATAGTCGTTAATACTGCTCCTGGAGAAAAAAATCGAGATTCTTTACCCTCTTTAACTCCATAATGATATAACATAGATACTGTAATAAAAATCATAGTTAAGAATATTAAAGCTCTACCAATTTGTAACCAAATTAAATTATCTTCTAACCATTGTAAACCTCCTCTTTCTTTAATGTAAAGTTCTAAAAATGTTATGATAACAACTGTAATGATTAAAAACACAACAATAATTAAAGACACTAAAACTGCTATAAAATACGCTCTAAACACATTTCGAACTTCTTTTATATGGTAAGAATATTCAAAACCACCAAAGATTGCATTTACACCATTTGCCATAAGAAAAAGTGATACTATAAAACCAAAAGAAAGTAAGCCTGAATATTGATTTTTAATAATATCTTCTATAACTGGCCCAATTAAATCATAAGTTTTTGGAGGTAAAACATCTGTAATAATAGAAAGTAATCCTTCTTGAAAACCATCTATTGGGATATAAGGTATTAATGTAAAAATAAATAATAAGAAAGGAAAAATAGCCATAAAGAAGCTATAAGCAATACCACTTGCTCTTGTGGTTAAAGCTCCCTCAATAATTCCAATAAAATACATTTCTAAAACATCATAGAGAGACATCCCTTCTAAACCAGGAATTTTAATTTTTTTTCCTATTCTTACTAAAACGCAAACAATTGGAATTTTATCTAATTTATCTTCTATTTCTTTAGTCATATAAATTGTCTTTCAGACAGTTACTTATTTTGAAATTCTATTTAATTCTAAAATTATTTCTTTAAAAATAGCTTCGTTTTTAATGGCTGATAAAGAATCTTTTAATATTAAAAAATCAGCTCCTAAAGCTGTACTTGATAAAAGTCCATAATTTTTATTGAAAACCAAAGTTCTATTATGACTTTTTACAACTTTTTGTTGATACATTTTATAACTAAAGTCACTTGTATTGTATTCTCTACGAATAGAATAAAAAGAATCTTTATCAGAAATTAGAATATCATTATTTACATTAAAAACCACATGTAGATCTTTAATGGTATCTTTTTTATTAGAATACTTGTAATAAATATTTCCTTTTTCTTTTTTTATGTTTACAATAAATTTATCTGTTTGAGTTCTTTGAAAAGAATGAATATAAACAAGTGATGAACTTTCATTTTTACATGAAAAAAGGAATAGAGATAAAAGAAGATATATTTTTAAAAATTTCATTCTATAATAATTTCATATTTACTTAATAAACCAACCACATTATTCTTATTAAAAGTTGCTCCTTTTAATTTATTCTCTTCAGGATTTATAGAAAAATTATAAGCTGATGAAAAATTAACATTTTCTAAATTACTTCTTTCAAAAACAGTTTTACTTAAATCACAATTATCAAATTTCGAGTTTAATAATACAGTTTCTGTAAAATCTGCTTCTTGCAAATTACAATTTTCAAAAATAGTGTTAGGTATATTTAATTGATAAAATGAAGCATAATTTAATTGACAGTCTTTAAAAAAGAATTGTAATAAAAAAGTATCTACTTCATGAAACTTAACCCCAATTAATTTACAGTTTTTAAAGTTGACATTTTTAAAAGCTGTGTTTTTAATAGTGGTATTACTAAAATTACAATTGATAAAATCACATTCTATAAATTGGATATTTGACGCATGTATATTTTCAAAGTTACAATTGGTAAAAGTGCAATTATCATATTCCCCTTTTTTAATTTTAGTTTTTGTAAAGTCTAGTTTAACAAATGCTTCACTATCAAAATAATTGTCAACCATTTACTAAATAGCTTTAAGGCTTAAATCCATATTATAAACTGAATGAGTTAAAGCACCAGATGAAATAAAATCTACACCACATTCTGCATATTCTCTAATGGTTTTTTCATTAATACCTCCAGAAGATTCTGTAAAGCAAGTATCACCAATTAAAGCCACAGCTTTTTTGGTGTCTTCGTAATTAAAATTATCGATTAAAATTCTGTAAACTCCTTTATTTGAAAGTATTTCTTTAATTTCTTCTAGACTTCTAGCTTCAACAATAATTTTAATATCAAGATTTTTTTCTGCCAAATATTTTTGAGTTTTAGTAATTGCAGCTGTGATGCCACCTGCAAAATCGATATGATTATCTTTAATCATAACCATATCATATAAAGCAAATCTATGATTTTCTCCACCTCCAATTTTTACTGCCCATTTTTCTAAAGCTCTTATACCTGGTGTTGTTTTTCTAGTATCTAAAACTTTAGTTTTTGTGCCTTCTAATAAATCTGCAAAAAATTTAGTTTTGGTTGCAATAGCAGACATTCTTTGCATAGCATTTAAAACCAAACGTTCTGCCATTAAAATAGATTGCGACTTTCCTGAAACATGAAAAACAACATCTCCGTATTTTACTTTTTCACCATCATTTATAAAAGTTTCTATTTTTAAATCTTTATCTACATATCTAAAAACTTGTTTTGCAAACTCAACACCTGCAATAACTCCATCATCTTTTACCAATAATTTTGCTTTACCAACTGCATTTTTAGGAATACAAGATAAAGAAGTATGGTCTCCATCACCAATATCTTCTCTTATTGCATTTTTAATGATGATATCTAATTCTTTTTGAAATTGTTCTTCTGAAATCATACTTTAGATTTATTCTGACGTAAAAATAGGAATTCATACTACATAATTTGTAATTTTGAGCTATGAAAATTAAACTTCTTGCTATTGGAAAAACTGACAATAAGCAGTTAATTCAATTAATTGATGAATATCAAAATCGACTAAAACACTATGTTAAGTTTGAGTTAGAGATTATTAATGATATTAAAAATGCGAAAAATCTTAGTGAAGATCAGCAGAAAGAAAAAGAGGGAGTATTAATTTTAAATAGATTACAAAATACAGACCAGTTAGTATTATTAGATGATAAAGGCAAACATTTTACATCTATTGAATTCTCTAAATACTTACAAAAAAAGATGAATTCTGGCATTAAACAATTAGTTTTGGTTATTGGTGGACCTTATGGTTTTTCTGACACTGTTTATCAAAAAGCACAAGGTAAAATCTCTTTATCTAAAATGACATTTTCACATCAAATGATTCGTTTGTTTATCGTAGAACAAATCTATAGAGGTTTTACAATTTTACGAAACGAACCTTATCATCATGAATAAGTTTTACGATTTTTCTTTTAAAGACGATAAAACCTTATAAATTAAAATAATTTCAAAAATTTCTACTACAGCTTGTGTAAATAAACCTATAGGCGCAAGTATAATTAATAGCCAACAAACTCCTGTTACAATTTCAAAAATCCCTGTCCATTTTGTAATATCTCCAAATTCTTTAAGTCTTAAAAAAGCAATTCCTAAAATAACACTGAGAGCTCCAAACGTAATTAGTTTAGAGAAACTAATAACACCAGTAAAATCGTCAGAAAAATATAAAGCGCTAATATCTAATATTGTAAAAACTAAGCTAAATACTATAATTAAAAAAGTACTAATTTGTAAAAGATAATTTTTGTGTAAACCAGAAATTATGATAAAACCTCTAAAGAAAAATACCAAAGAGATAAAAGAAATAGATTTTGTAAAAACATATATTACATTAAATAGCCAATCATCTTTAAATGCTAAAAAATCAACAAAGATTTCTAAAAAACCAGCAATAAAGTAAATAATACCAAAAACAAAAGCAGTTTTTAATTGTTTAGAAACTTTTTCTGATTTTACTCCTAAAATATTATCAAACTTACTAGGCTCGTATTTTTTGTCAAAAACTTCTTCAAAGTCTACACCAAGTACTTCTAAAATTGCTTTAATTGTATAGCTTCTTGGAGACACATCTCCAGCTTCAATTCTTTGTATGGTTCTAACATTAATATTGCATTGTTCTACTAATTCTTCTTGGGTTAATCCTTTTAATTTTCTTAACTCTAAAATTTTCTTTCCTAACTCTGGTTGTTTCATAAGATAACGATTTTTAAATTCCATACAATGTTAGTTTAGTAAATTAAATTGACAAATTTTTACAGCCCTTTTTAACCCGACATTTTCACGACAAACCAATGATAACAAAGGTTTCAGGATTTTTATACTTTAGCAATTTACAGTATATTTTTTAGAATTGATTAAAAAAGAACGCAAAAACTTCATAAAGAAATTGATTACATTTGTTAAAAATTTTTCTTTTAAATGAAACTCGTTTTTGCCACAAACAATTTAAATAAATTAAAAGAAGTACAACAAATGCTTTCCTCATCATTTGAAATTTTGAGTTTAAAAGACATCAATTGTTTTGAAGAAGTTGAAGAAACTGAAACTACTTTAGAAGGCAATGCAAAATTAAAAGCAAATTATATTACTACTAATTTCGGTTATAGTTGTTTTGCTGATGATACTGGGTTAGAAGTTGATGCTTTAAATGGTAAACCAGGAGTTTATTCTGCACGTTTTGCAGGCGAGCCAAGAGATGCTGAAAGAAATATGCAGAAATTACTAACTGAGCTTAAAAATGAATCAAATAGAAAGGCTCAATTTAGAACAGCCATCTGTTTAAATATTAATAATGAACAATTTCTTTTTGAAGGTATTTGTGTGGGAGAAATTTTAACAGAAAAAAAAGGTGAAAAAGGTTTTGGTTATGATCCTGTTTTTAAACCAGAAGGTTTTTCTACTTCGTTTGCAGAAATGAGTGCAGAAGAAAAAAACAAAATTTCTCATAGAGGTTTAGCCATTCAAAAATTAGTAACTTTTTTAAAAAATAATTACTAGTAGATTAGTTTAAAATAATGACGCAAAAAAACTACACAAAACATTTTTTACTTTTATCAATATTACTGTTTGTATTATTTTTTGTGAATATTAGTTTAGGCTCTGTAAATATTCCCTTTAAAGATATTTTTAATGCTCTATTTGGTAATGTTGATGTTAAAGAAAGTTGGCAAACCATAATATTAAACTTTAGATTACCAAAAGCTTTAACAGCAATAATGGTTGGGTCTGGATTATCTATTTGTGGTTTATTAATGCAAACCTTATTTAGAAATCCGCTTGCAGGCCCTTTTGTTTTAGGTATTTCTTCTGGTGCAAGTTTAGGAGTTGCTATACTTATTTTAGGTTCATCTGTTTTTGGTGGGTATTTTCTATCAAATACATTATCTAACTGGTCTTTACCTATTACAGCAAGTTTAGGAGCATTTTTAGTGTTATCTGCAGTTATTATTGCAGCAAATAAAGTTAGAAATACAATGTCGATATTAATTATTGGTTTAATGTTTGGCAGCTTAACCTCTGCTATTATAAGTGTACTGTCTTATTTTGCAGAAGCATCTAAAATTCAACAATATATTTTCTGGAATTTTGGGAGTTTAGGAAATTTAAGCTGGCAAGAGTTAAGTGTTTTTGGATTATTTTATATTATCGGAATTATAGCTTGTATTGCTATTATTAAACCATTAAACAGTTTTCTTTTAGGTGAAAATTATGCTAAAAGTTTAGGTGTAAATATTAAAAAAAGCAGAAATGTTATTTTATTAATTACTAGTGTTTTAACAGGAGTAATTACAGCTTTTTCTGGACCTATTGCTTTTATTGGATTAGCAGTACCTCATGTTGCAAGAATGATATTTAATACATCTAATCATAAAATTTTAATTCCAGCTACAGCAATTATTGGAGGTGTTATTTTATTAATTTGTGATAGTATTGCACAACTTCCTTTTAGCGAATTTACACTACCATTAAATGCAGTAACTTCTTTATTTGGAGCTCCTATTGTAATTTGGCTATTAGTTAGGAAAAAGAAAATTTTTATATAATATTTTGAGTAATAAAGCAGATAATATCATTTTAAAAACCGAAAATTTAAGTATAGGTTATCAACAAAAAAAACAAAATATTGTTGTGGCATCTGCTATAAATTTATATTTAGAAAAAGGAAAACTCATAACTGTTTTAGGTAAAAATGGAATTGGAAAATCAACATTTTTACGAACAATTGCTAATGTACAAAAACCACTTTCTGGAGCTGTTTTTATTAAAAAACAACTAATACAGAATTATGAAAATATTGAGTTTGCTAAATTAGTTAGCATGGTATTAACAGAAAGACTGCCAGAAAGTCAACTCACTGTTTTTGAATTAATTGCTACAGGTAGACAACCTTACACAAATTGGATAGATTCACTTACTAAAGAAGATATTGAAAAAATAAATTGGGCTATAGAACAAACTGGGATTCAACATTTAAAACATAAAAGATTTTACGAATTAAGTGATGGGCAATTACAACATGTACTTATAGCTAGAGCTTTGGCACAAGACACTCCAATTATTATATTAGATGAACCTACTGCTCATTTAGATTTACATAATACTATAAAGATTATTCAGCTTTTAAAAGAATTAGTTCATAAAACTGGTAAAACTATAATAATGTCTTCTCATCAAGTTAATCTTTCTATTCAACTTGCAGATGAAATTATACTTTTTAAAGACAAAAATATTGTAAAAGGAATACCTTCGAAACTTATAGAAGAAGGAGCTTTTGATGATTTATTCTCCTCTAAAATTATTTATTTTAATAAAGAAGTACAACAGTTTATTGTTAACACAAAGTAATTTTGATTAGACTCTTTCTTTTTGTTACTTTTGATATTTTAACAATAAAATTAATACAAATTTAATACATGAAAAAAATAGTATTATTCGCAAGTGTTTTAAGCTTTATAGCTTGTGGTTCTAGCAAAAATGCAATAGACGAAAATATAGACCAAGCAGTAAAATATGCTTCAACAATAACTGCAAAAGACCTTGGAGCACATTTATTTACTTATGCTTCAGATGATTTCGAAGGAAGAAATACAGGTGAACCTGGTCAGAAGAAAGCAGTTGAATACTTAAAAGACTTTTATATAACTCAAGGTATAAAATCACCTATGGGTAATAATGATTATTTCCAAGAAGTACCAGAAGAATGGTTAGCTAAAAATTCACGTCGTGGAAAATTAAAAGCATCCGAAAATGTGCTAGCTTTTATAGAAGGTTCAGAAAAACCAGAAGAAATTATTGTTATTTCAGCTCACTTAGATCATGTAGGTGTTAATAATGGTGAAATTTACAATGGTGCAGATGATGATGGATCTGGAACAGTAGCACTTTTAGAAATTGCTGAAGCTTTTAAAATGGCAGCAGATGCTGGTAAAGGCCCAAAAAGATCAATTTTATTTTTACATGTAACTGGAGAAGAAAAAGGTTTATTAGGTTCTAAATATTACACACAAAACCCAACTTTTCCACTAGCTAATACAGTTTGTAATTTAAATATTGACATGATTGGAAGAATTGATGCTAGACACAAAGAAGATCCAAATTATGTGTATTTAATTGGTTCAGATAAGTTAAGTACAGAGTTACATACTTTATCAGAAAATATCAATAAAAAATATATGAACATTAATTTAGATTATAAATATAATGATGAAAATGATCCAAATCGTTTTTACTACAGATCTGATCATTACAACTTCGCAAAAAATAATGTGCCAATCATTTTTTATTTTAATGGAACTCATGTAGACTATCATCAACCAACTGATACTCCAGATAAAATTAATTATGAATTACTAGAAAACAGAGCAAAATTAGTTTTTCATACAGCTTGGGAAATTGCAAATAAAGAAACTAGAATTATTGCTGATAAAGCTGAAGTTAAAAAAGAAACTACAAGATAATTAAGTATTTAATACAAAAAAAACCTCACAAAAGTGAGGTTTTTTTATTTTTGAGATATTCTAAATATTATCATATTCGTAATTAATTTAACTAATTATAACAATAATATATTTAAATTAATTATTTTTGTATTAATGATAATTTTTAAAATAAAACCAATGAAAAATTTAGTTTTAGTATTTTTTATTTTTTTAACAACATCTTTAATAGCTCAATCAAAAGAACAGCCAAAAAGTAAGGAAGTAAAAAATCAAAAAGTTTGGAAATTAAATAAATCGAATACTTTACTTGTGATAGGAAATCCTGAAAAATTAAAATTAAGAAGTAAAGATTTTAAAAACTACAAACCTTGGCAAAGAAAAAATTATAGTGAAAAAGTTTCTTTAACTAGAAAAAAAGAAAAACAAGAATATGGTGGAAAGGCAAAAAACAAAAAAGCCTGGAATAATTAATAAAAAAAAACCTCACTTAAAGTGGGGTTTTTTATTAGCTTATATTTCCCCAAATTTTAGAAGATTTACTCATTTTAGAAAAAGTATTTCTTATAGGTAAATTTTCTTTTTTAGACAAATTAGGATCTTCTTGTAATAATGAAATTGCTGTATTTCTTGCAGAAACTAAAACTTTTGAATCTTTTACAATATCAGCTATTTTAAGATTTAATACGCCACTTTGTTGTGTACCCATTATATTTCCTGGACCACGTAATTTTAAATCTACTTCAGCAATTTTAAAACCATCTGCAGTATCTACCATAGTTTTTAATCTTGTTTTTGCATCATCAGATAATTTAAAACTCGTTAATAAAATACAATAACTTTGATCTGATCCTCTACCTACTCTACCTCTTAATTGATGCAATTGACTTAATCCAAAACGTTCTGCACTTTCAATAATCATAACACTTGCATTAGGTACATTTACACCAACTTCAATTACAGTAGTTGCTACCATAATTTGAGTTTCACCTTTTACAAAACGCTGCATTTCAAAATCTTTATCTGCAGGTTTCATTTTACCATGCACAATACTTATTTGATATTTTGGTGATGGAAATTCACGAGAAATACTTTCATAACCATCCATCAAATCTTTATAATCCATAGCTTCAGATTCTTGAATTAATGGATACACAATATATACTTGTCTGCCTTTTGCAATCTCATCTTTCAGAAACTTAAATACAGACAATCTATTACTATCAAAACGATGTACAGTTTTTACTTCTTTTCTTCCTGGTGGTAATTCGTCTATTACAGAAATATCTAAATCACCATAAACAGACATTGCCAATGTTCTCGGAATTGGAGTGGCTGTCATTACTAAAATATGAGGAGGTAATGTATTTTTAGACCACAATTTTGCTCTTTGCTTTACACCAAATCTATGCTGTTCATCAATAATTGCAATGCCTAAATTTTTAAATTGTACTTTATCTTCTAACAATGCATGTGTGCCTACTAAAATATGTAAACTTCCATCCTCTAAATTCGTATGAATTTCTCTTCGTTTTTTTGTTTTTACAGAACCTGTTAAAATATCAACAGAAATATTCATCCCTTTTAACAATTCTGAAACAGCTACATAATGCTGATTTGCCAATATTTCTGTGGGTGCCATAATTGTGGCTTGAAATCCATTGTCTATAGCTAAAAGCATAGACAATAAAGCAACTATAGTTTTTCCTGAACCAACATCTCCTTGTAAAAGTCTATTCATTTGAGCACCAGAACCAACGTCTTTTCGAATTTCTTTTAAAACCCTTTTTTGAGCATTTGTAAGCTCAAAAGGTAATTTATTTTTATAAAAATGATTAAAATGCTCTCCAACATTATCAAAAACAAATCCTTTAATTTTTGTTTTATTGATTAGTTTTTTTCTTACTAATTGTAATTGGATAAAAAAGAGTTCTTCAAACTTTAAACGAAATTGAGCTTTTGCTAATGCTTCTTGACTTTTTGGAAAATGTACATTTAATAATGCCTCTCTTTTACGTATTAGTTTAAAATCATCTATAATTTCTTGAGATAAACTCTCTTCAATAGAATCATAAACTTGTTGTAATAAATTCTGAATGTAACCTCTCATCAACTTATTAGAAACTCCAGAATTTGATAACTTTTCTGTTGATGGATAAACAGGCTGCATTTTACTTTGTAGTTTTTTCTTGTATTCAGAAACTAGTTCCATTTCTGGATGAGGAATACTAAAAGAACCATTGTAATGATTTAATTTACCATAAACTACATAAGGTGTATTTATTTTTAGAGCATCTTTTATCCATTTTTGTCCTTTAAACCAAACCAATTCCATGCTTCCAGAAGCATCTTGAAAAGTAGCTACTAAACGACTTCCTCTTTTCTGTGCAACAGACTTAATATGAGTTATTTTGCCTACAATTTGCACCTCAGAAGAATTAGGTTGTAATTCTTTTATTTGATAAAATTGAGTTTTATCTATATATCTAAAAGGAAAAAAATTTAATAAATCATTACAATTTTTTATACCCAATTCTGTGTACAATAAAGTAGCCCTTTGTACACTTATACCTTTAATATATGTTATTGGGTAATCTAAATTCAAATTGTAAAATATATGAATAACGAAAATACAAAAACCCTTTAATTTAATGTACCTTTGCAGACTATTATCAATTAAAAAATGAGATTACATAGAAATTTAACTTTTGCAGTTATAGATAGTATTAGAGATATCTTTAATGAAGGTGTTTATGCAGATAAAGCAGTAGAAAAAGCTTTAAAAAGAGATAAACGTTGGGGAGCAAGAGACCGAAAATTTGTGGCTGAAACAATTTATGAAATTGTACGTTGGAACAGATTATATGCTGAAATAGCAGAAGTAAAAACACCTTATAAAAGAGATGATATTTGGAGAATATTTTCAGTTTGGTGTATTTTAAGAGGTATTGCTTTACCAGATTGGAATCAGATTGGTGATGTACCTGTTCGTAGAATTAAAGGTCGTTTTGATGAATTATCTAAAATTAGAAAATATAGAGAGTCTGTTCCTGATTGGATGGATGAGCTAGGTGTTTCTGAATTAGGTGAAGCACTTTGGAGTAAAGAAATAGCTGCACAAAATCAACAAGCAGATGTAATTTTAAGAACAAATACATTAAACATTTCTAAAGAAATGTTACAAAAAAAATTACGTACAGAAAATGTAATTACTGAGTTTATTCCTAATCACCCAGATGCTTTAAGATTAACAGAAAGAGCTAACGTTTTTAAAACTGAAGCTTTTCATAATGGTTTTTTTGAAGTGCAAGATGCTTCTTCTCAATTAGTGGCAGCATTTTTAGAAGTAGAACCAGGTATGAAAGTAGTAGATACTTGTGCTGGTGCAGGTGGTAAAACCTTACATTTAGCTTCTTTAATGGAAAATAAGGGGCAAATAATTGCTATGGATATTTACGAAAGTAAATTAAAAAAATTAAAAGTAAGAGCAAGAAGAAATAAAGCGCATAATATTGATATGCGAGTAATAGATTCTACAAAACCTATTAAAAAATTGTACAATAAAGCAGATAGAGTTTTAATTGATGCTCCATGTTCTGGTTTAGGTGTTATTCGTAGAAATCCAGATTCTAAATGGAAATTGCAACCAGAATTTATAGAGAATATTAAAAAAGTACAGCAAGAAGTTTTACAAAGTTATTCTAAAATGGTAAAACCTGGTGGTAAAATGGTTTATGCTACATGTTCTATTCTTCCTTCTGAAAATAGAAAACAAGTTGATAAATTCTTAACATCAGAATCAGGAAAAGAGTTTACTTTTGTAAAGGAGAAAAATGTTTTTGCTCATATTTCTGGTTTTGACGGTTTTTATATGGCATTACTGGAAAAAAAATAACTCTCTTTAATTGCTGAAAAAGAAATTGTTTAAAACATAAACAATTTATGATTAAAAAAATTACACTTTTTATTTTACTGATATCATCAGTAAGCATCTTTAGTCAACAGACTTATTATAACGATGTCAATTTAAACCTTACTGGAACAACCTTAAAGGAAGAATTAGCAACTAAAATTATAAGTACTCACAAAAGATTTTTGTTTTACGATCAAATTTGGGATGCTTCTAAAGCAACAGATGTAAATCCTAACAACAATCAAGAAGTACTGCTAATTTATGGTTGGGAAAATGGCACAGATGCAGATGCAACTAATGATAGAACCAGAGGAATTGACAACAATAGTGGTAATGTTGGTGATTGGAATAGAGAGCATGTTTACTCACAATCTTTAGGTACTCCTCCTCTATCAGATGAAGGTCCAGGATCAGATGCACATCATTTAAGACCTGCAGATACACAAAGAAACTCATCTAGAAATAATAGAAAATTTACTGCTGGCTCAGGTTTCTCTGGTGCTCAGAGTAATGGAGGTTGGTATCCAGGTGATGAATGGAAAGGTGATGTTGCTAGAATGATGATGTACATGTATGTTAGATATGATGATAGGTGTTTAATTTCTAACATAGGTATTGGAGATAATTCTAATACACCTGATGATATGATAGACTTGTTTTTACAGTGGAATGCTGAAGACCCTGTTTCTGAAATCGAAAAACAACGAAATGATTATCACGAAAATTTATCAAACCAAAATGCACAAGGAAATAGAAATCCTTTTATAGATAACCCAAGATTAGCTACAAGAATCTGGGGAGGCCCAGAAGCTGAAGATATTTGGGGAATTTACACTAATTCAGATACTGAAGCACCAACTGTACCAACAAATTTACAAGCATCTAACATAACTACTTTCTCTATAGATTTATCTTGGACTGCATCAACTGATAATGTAGGTGTTACTAGTTATGATATTTATGTAAATGGTAATTTAGAAGTTGCAACCTCTACTACTTCTATAACTATTTCAAATTTATTACCAGATTCTAATTACTCATTTGCTGTTTTAGCCAAAGATATTGCAAATAATGCTTCTCAACTAAGTACACCTTTAAACACAAAAACTTTAAAAGACGAAGAACCACCAACTATACCTCAAAACTTGGTAATTAGTAATGAAACTGAATCTACTTTTATTATTTCTTGGGATGCTTCTACAGACAACACTAAAGTTGGTATTTATGAAATTTATGTAGATGATGTTTTATATGGATCTAGCAATAATGAAATGTTTACAGCAAACGGTTTAGCACCCTCTACAACTTATAAAGTACAAGTATTAGCTGTTGACGAAGTTGGTAACAAATCTGCGCTTTCAACTCCTGTTAATGGAACAACCACTAATGGTTCTGCTACAGCAACAGAATTATTTTTCTCAGAATATTTAGAAGGTTCATCAAATAATAAAGCTGTAGAAATTGTAAACTTAACAAACTCAGATATCGATTTAAGCTCATATAGTTTAAAAAGGCAAAGTAATGGGGGTTTAAATGGTGCAGATTGGGAATGGGAAATGTCTTTAGCTGGAAAAACAATAAAATCTCAAAATGTTTTTGTCATTGTAAATGAAGCAGCTGGTGAGCATACTGATTCAAAATCTCAAAAAGCAAGAGATGCAGGAGATTTTTTAATTTCTATTGCAGATACAATTAGAGTTCATGATGGAGACACAAACTTTGGTGCTCCTATTAATTTTAATGGAAATGACCCAGTTGGACTATTCAAAAACGGAATACTTATTGATATTATAGGTACTTATAATGGTGGTTCTGCAAACTTTGGTAAAGACAGAACATTAAGAAGAAAAAGTGGGGTTTCTTCACCTAATGTAAATTTTGATTTAGATAACGAATGGGAAATTGTTAGAGTTAATGGTGTCATTGACAAAGACAATGCTGATGATTTTGGAAAACACAGTGCTATTGTGCTCTCTACAAATAATTATAATACTAGTGGCGTAAGTTTTTATCCAAATCCTGCAGACGATTATTTAAAAATTAAAAACACCACTAATCAAAAGGTTTCTAATGTTCAAGTATTTACTATTTTAGGTAAGAGTGTATTTCATCAAAAAGAAAATATTAAAGAAATAAACACTAAACAATTATCTAAAGGCATTTACATTCTTAAATTTGAAATCAATAATAAATTATATTCTACAAAATTTATCAAAAAATAATGGTTAAAAAATTACCTTTTTTACTTAGTTTTTTTATTTTTTTATCAGGGTTTTCTCAAATTCCTTCTGGTTATTATTCTAGTGCTACTGGTTCAGGATATACTCTTAAAACTCAACTAAAAAACATTATATCAAATGGTCATATAGATCAAGGATATGGTGCTCTTTATACAGCCTATCAAACATCTGATACAGATATTTTTTATGAAAATGATAATACTGTTTTAGATATGTACTCAGAAAATCCAAATGGATCAGATCCTTATAATTATACACATGGCTCTAGACAATGTGGAAATTACAATTCTGAAAATGATTGTTATAATAGAGAACATATTTTTCCTCAAGGATTTTTTAATAGCCAGACTCCTATGAGAACTGATATTCATCATGTTGTACCAACTGATGGTTCTGTAAATGGCAGAAGAAGTAATTACCCTTTTGGTGAAGTCTCAAATCCAAGTCATACTTCTCAAAATGGTTCTAAAGTTGGTTCAAACACTTTTGATTCATTTACAGGAATAGTTTTTGAACCAATAGATGAATTTAAAGGTGACATAGCAAGAATGCTTTTTTATTTTGCAACACGTTATGAAAATGAAGTTACAGATGCTACTTGGGATTCACCTAACTCATCAACGAGTAATCCTTTAAATGGAACTAACAATCAAGTTTACGAAGATTGGTATATTAAACTTTTATACAAATGGCATACTCAAGATCCAGTAAGTCAAAGAGAAATTGTTAGAAATAATGAAGCTTATAAATTTCAAGGAAATAGAAATCCTTTTATAGATCATCCAGAATACGTGAATCAAGTTTGGGGTAATGTTTTATCTACGGATAATATTGTTAGTTTAAAAAATATAAAAGTCTATCCAAATCCTTCATCAACAAATAGTATCACAATTACCATTCCTAATGAATTAAGTATATCAAAAATTTCATTATACACAGTAATTGGTTCTAAAATTTATGAAGAAAAAAACGCTAATTTTATAAGTAATAAAATTAGAATTAAAGATTTAAAAAGTGGAATTTATCTTTTAAAAATCGATAATGATAAGACTAGTATTACTAAGAAAGTTATTATAAGATAAAAAAAGACGGCAGTTTTAGCCGTCTTTTTTTTTACAATATTTTTAAAATTATTCTTTTATAAAGTTTTTTCGATACATTTTGTTAGTATTTAAATCTACAATATTTAGCAAATAAACTCCTTTTTGTAAATTATTTAAATCCAAAGATTTAATAGTAGTTATTTTCTCTTTTACAATTTGTTTCCCCAAGTAATTATATACAAAAACTTCATAACTTCCATCTTCTACGTTTATATATAAATTTTCTTTTACTGGATTTGGATAAATAGAAATATGTTTACCAAAACTAATCTCTTGAGTAGATAAAGAGCTACCTGTTAAAGTAATATTACCATTACTATCAAAAGGATTAGACCATTTTTCATTAGTGTAAACATCTACCCCTGTTAAGGTTTTTAAAAATGCTTCTAAAGCTAACTTTTCATCATTCGTTAAGTTTAATTGCTGTGGATTTCCTCCTGGTCTTAGTCTATTATCTAATTGTACATTTAAAGATGAATTTGGTATGGTATTATAATGATTTATGACATCTAATAGAGTTGTTAAACTTCCATCATGCATCATTGGTCCATTTAAATTTCCATCAGGATTTACCAAATCTCTTAAAGTAGGTGCTCTAAAATTAGTTAAATCTGTATCAGTTGTGCTTCCTGCAACACCTATAATTCCATTATTTCTAGAGTTTGGATCAATATCAAATTCATCACCCCTATGACATCCTGCACAACCAGCTCCATTTAAATTTGGCGGATTTATAAACAAACGTTTTCCTAAATTTTCTTGAGCTGTAAAATTCGGAAAATCAACATTAGGATTATTAACTTGTGCTCTTCCCATATCATATTTAGAATCAAAAGATTGAATACTTCTAATAAATTGAGATAAAGCTAATTGTATTTTTTCTTCAGTAATGATAGCGTCTCCAAACGCAAAGTCGAACAATTGTTCATAATAGTCAATTGCTAATATCTTTGTAATTAAATCATTAATATCTCCATCTCCATTGGTTCCACTAAAACCCATTTCTACATGATCTTGAATTGGTTGAGTAGTTTGATTTTCTAAAGATGTGGCTCTTTCATCCCAAAAGAATTTCTCTTCATCAGAAAATCTAGAATTTATTAATCGCATAGAATGTCTACCTGTTAAACCTTCAGAAAGACCAATACTCTGAGTGGCATCATCTCCAAAAGCTTTTTCTTGTTTATGACAACTTGCGCAAGCGATAGTATTATTTGCTGATAATTTTTTATCATAAAATAAAACTCTTCCTAAAGTTGCTATTTTATTATCTATGGCATTATTAGCAGGTGTATTGTCTTTATTAATGTAGTTAGGGATACTTTGATTTGCGTAATCAAACAAGTTATCTAAATCTATTGTACCACTAATAAGTACAAATACTAGCCCTAAAATGGCTACAAAGTTTGGTAGTTTACTTTTCATAATATTGGTTGATTATTATTGAATTTATTTATTAGACCTTAAAGATTTATAATAGTTTGATTTAAATATTAAATTTTAAAAATAATTTGTAAAACAACATTAACTCATTAAAGTATTATAAATCTATAATTAGAATTAAACAATGTTAAAAAGATAGTGTATAACTATCTTTTTTCATTGGTATAAATCCAACTATTTTTAAAGAAAAGAACTAAATTTGCATTTTAAATTTAATCAATTCTAAAATGATTCATTTCTTCGGAAACCAAAACAGCAAAGTATTTGCAGTTCAAGCAACAAAAGAATTTTCAAAAGATACTATTTCAAAATTAACTTGGTTATTTGGCAATCAGCCAAAAATAAATGCAGCGTCTTTAGACGCTTTTTTTATTGGACCAAGAGCAGCAATGATAACTCCTTGGAGTACAAATGCGGTTGAAATAACTCAAAATATGGGAATTTCTGACATTATTAGAATTGAGGAATTTAATGCTGTATCAGAAAATTTTACAGATTTTGACCCAATGATTTCTGAAAAATTCAATGGCTTAAATCAAAATTCATTTACAATTGATATTACTCCAGAATCTATTTTAGAAATTGATGATATAGCAGCATACAATATTAAAGAAGGGCTTTCTTTAAGTGATGAAGAAGTTACATATCTTGAAGGTGTAGCCAAAAAAATAGGAAGAAAATTAACAGACTCAGAAGTGTTTGGTTTTAGTCAAGTAAACTCAGAACACTGTCGTCATAAAATTTTTAATGGAACTTTTATTATTGATGGAGAAGAGCAACCTACTTCTTTATTTAAAATGATAAAAGAAACCTCTAAACAAAATCCTAATGACATTGTTTCTGCCTATAAAGACAATGTAGCTTTTATAAAAGGTCCAAAAGTGGAACAATTTGCTCCAAAAACAGCTGATAAGCCAGACTTTTATGAAACTAAAGATTTCGAATCAGTAATTTCATTAAAAGCAGAAACACATAACTTCCCAACAACTGTAGAACCATTTAATGGAGCTGCAACAGGTTCTGGAGGAGAGATTAGAGATAGACTTGCAGGTGGTAAAGGATCTTTACCATTAGCTGGAACTGCAGTATATATGACTTCTTATTCAAGATTAGAAGAAAATAGACCTTGGGAGCAAAAATTCGAAGCAAGAAAATGGTTGTATCAAACTCCAATGGATATTTTAATCAAAGCTTCAAATGGTGCATCAGATTTTGGAAATAAATTTGGGCAACCTTTAATTAGTGGTTCTGTGTTAACTTTTGAGCACGAAGAAAATCCAGCTTCAAGCAATGCAAAAGCAAGAAAACTTGGTTTTGACAAAGTTATTATGCAAGCTGGAGGAATTGGTTATGGAAAAGCAGAACAAGCCATAAAAGACACACCTAAAGAAGGTGATAAAATTGTAATTCTTGGTGGTGAAAACTACAGAATTGGAATGGGTGGTGCTGCTGTATCCTCTGCAGATACTGGAGAATTTTCTTCAGGAATCGAATTAAATGCTGTACAACGTTCTAACCCAGAAATGCAAAAACGTGCTGCAAATGCAGTTCGTGGAATGGTAGAAAGTGATGAAAACTTTATTGTTTCTATTCACGATCATGGTGCAGGTGGCCATTTAAATTGTTTGTCAGAATTAGTTGAAGATACAGGTGGTAAGATAGATTTAGACAAATTACCTGTTGGTGATCCTACTCTATCAGCTAAAGAGATTATTGGTAACGAATCTCAAGAAAGAATGGGATTAGTTATCGCTGAAAAGCATACAGAAACTTTACAAAAAATTGCAGAACGTGAGCGTTCTCCAATGTATACTGTTGGTGATGTTACTGGTGATGATCGTTTTACTTTTGAATCTAAAACCAATGGTGCAAAACCAATGGATTTAGCTATGGAAGATATGTTTGGTTCTTCACCAAAAACCATTATGACAGATAAAACTGTTGAAAGAAAATACAAAAACCCACGTTATAAAAGTAAAAATTTACAAATCTACTTAGAACAAGTTTTACAATTAGAAGCTGTAGCTTGTAAAGATTGGCTTACAAATAAAGTGGATAGATGTGTAGGTGGTAAAGTGGCTAAACAACAATGTGTTGGTTCTTTACAATTACCATTAAATAATGTAGGTGTAATGGCTTTAGATTATAATGGAAAAGAAGGTATTGCTACTTCAATTGGGCACTCTCCTATTTCAGGATTAATTCATCCAGAAGCTGGAAGTAGAAATTCGATTACAGAAGCCTTAACGAATATTATTTGGGCACCATTAAAAGATAATTTACAAAGTGTTTCTTTATCTGCAAATTGGATGTGGCCTTGTAAAAATGAAGGTGAAGATGCTCGTTTATTTAAAGCAGTAAAAGCTGTTTCAGAATTTGCAATTGATTTAGGCATTAACGTTCCTACAGGTAAAGATTCTTTATCTATGAAGCAAAAATATCCTGATGGTGATGTGATTTCTCCTGGTACAGTTATTATTTCTGCTGCTGCTAATTGTAATGATATCAATAAAGTTGTAGAACCTGTTTTACAAATTGATGGAGGTAATATTTATTATATAAATATTTCTCAAGACGAATTTAAATTAGGAGGTAGTTCTTTTAATCAAATACTAAATACAATTGGTAATGAAGCTCCAGATGTAAAAAATTCATCCTATGTAAAAACTGTTTTTAATACCATTCAGCAATTAATTAAAGATGATAAAATTACAGCTGGTCATGATGTTGCTTCTGGAGGATTAATTACTACTTTATTAGAAATGTGTTTTGCTGATGTTAATTTAGGAGCAGATTTTGATATATCTTCTTTAAATGAAAGTGATTCTATAAAAGTGCTTTTTGCTGAAAACTCAGGTATTGTTTTTCAAGCAGATAGTTCTGTTGAAGGTGAGTTATCCAAATATAATATTGAGTTTCACACTATTGGAACTGCAAATAATTCTGGTAAGGTAACTATTAAAAACAATGAAGAAATTTTTAATTTTAGTGTTACTGAAGTTAGGGATGTATGGTATAAAACTTCTTATTTATTAGACAATAAACAAACTGCTAATAATTTAGCTAAAGAAAGATTTGATAATTATAAAAATCAGCCTTTAACTTATAAATTCCCAGCACATTTTACAGGTAAATTACCTTCAAAAAATACTATAAGACCTAAGGCAGCCATCATTAGAGAAAAAGGTTCTAACTCAGAGCGTGAAATGGCAAACGCAATGTATTTGGCTGGATTTGATGTGAAAGATGTACATATGACAGATTTAATATCTGGTCGTGAAACTTTAGAAGATATACAATTTATAGGTGCTGTTGGTGGATTTTCTAACTCAGATGTTTTAGGTTCTGCAAAAGGATGGGCAGGCGCTTTTAAATACAATGAAAAGGCTAATGCTGCTTTAAAAAAGTTTTTTGAAAGAGAAGATACTTTATCTGTAGGTATTTGTAATGGTTGTCAACTTTTTATGGAATTAGAGTTGATAAATCCAGAACATAAAGTTCATGGAAAAATGCATCATAACAATTCTAATAAACACGAAAGTTCTTTTACATCTGTAAAAATTCAGGAAAATAATTCTGTTATGTTATCTACTTTAGCAGGCACAGAATTGGGGGTTTGGATTTCTCATGGAGAAGGTAAATTTAATTTACCAGAGGCAGAAGACAACTATCATATTGTTGCTAAATATGGCTATGAAGGTTATCCAAATAATCCTAATGGCTCTGATTATAATACTGCTATGATGTGTGATAAAACAGGTCGTCATTTAGTAACAATGCCACATATAGAACGTTCTACTTTTCAATGGAACTGGGCTAACTATCCAAAAGGTAGGAAAGACGAAGTAACACCATGGTTAGAGGCTTTTGTAAATGCTAGAAAATGGATTGAGAATTAAGCTCATCTAAAGAAAAGTGTTATTCATCTAAGCTTTTTGGTCTTTTACTTTTAGATTAATCGATTAAAACGAAATTTATTTAATTTCGACAAAATTGATTGAATGAATCTTACATATTTTGATGTAAAAGAAACTTCTCATTTAGTAGAAGAATTTTATCACATTTCTTACACTAAAGAAAAAACACCTTTAAAAACAACTATGATACCTTATGGGGTTTCTGGTTTAACATATATTTTTGGAAAAGGGCAAAAAACATTAAATAATAATGTTGAAACCAAATTAGAAAATTTAGTTATTAATGGTCAGTTCACTAAATCTTATGATTTTATTGTAGACGAACCAGGCTTCTCTATAGGTGTAAACTTTAAACCAACAACTCTACACAAAATAACAAATGCAGATTTGTCGACATTTACTAATAAAAATAGCTCTTTTAAAATTTTAAATGAACAATTATCAACCAATCTTGAAAAGATATTTTTAACCTATAAAGAAGATAAAAATCTACTCTTTTCTAAATTAGAAGAATTATTCTTAACGTTAAAATTGGCAAACAATAAAAAAATAGAAATTGTAGACGAAACACTAGAAATGATAAAAGAAGAAGAAGGATTATTAAGTGTAAACGATCTACTAAAAAAAGTTCCTTTTAGCCAAAAAACATTAGAAAATAATTTTAAAAAAATGGTTGGATTAACACCTTCTAAATATATCCGAATTCAAAGATTCTTAAATCTTATGAAAAAATATGAAAACAATACAATAGACTTTAAAGATTTAATTTATATGTATAATTATTATGATGAGTCTCACTTTGCTAAAGACTTTAAGTCTTTCACTTCTAAATTACCTAAAGATTATTTTACAGAAGACTTTTCTATAATGAAAGAAGCTTTCAAAAAATAAAAAATACGAAAATTTACAAAAATATAATTTCAAATAATTTTAAATTTACGTGTAAGTTATCAAATAGTTTTGGGGGAAACTATAATTGATATATGAAGAGTTGGTTTTTAAAACCAACTCTTTTTTTTTGCAAAAGTGTCACATTAGAAGTTTCTTTTTGTCTTTAAATAAAAGAATTAAAAATAATATAACATGAAACTAAAAATTACTTTAATAATTTGCTTTTTAACTACCACAGTTTTTTTAGCTCAAAAAACAGTAAATGCTTCAGATATTTTAAATGATATTAAAGCAGGAAAATCTATTACTTATAAGAATGCAAAAATTGTGGGTATATTAGATTTTACTTATATGGATGAAGCAATGCAAAAACTACCAAAGAAGAGAAAAAATAGTTGGTGGGGTAACAACAATACTAATGAAATTAAAAAACTAATAGAGGTAGGTGTGTCTTTTGAAAACTGTACATTCGAAGATGACGTTTTAGCCTACATCCCAGATGAAGATTCAGGATATACTTTTACTGCAAGTTTTGAAGATATTGTAATTTTTAAGAACTGTAATTTCGAAAGAAAAGCTATGTTTAAGTACTCTCGTTTTGAAAGAGATTCAGACTTTTCTGGGTCTACTTTTAATGATGATAGCACATTTAAATATGCAAAATTTGATAGAGATATTAGTTTTGCTAACACTAAATTTGTAGAAGTAGCAACATTTAAATATTCTAAATTTAGAAATAATGTAAGTTTTGCAAATTCAGTTTTTGAAGATTCAGCAATATTTAAATACACTCAATTTAATGATGGAGTTTCTTTTAGAAACACAGATTTTCAAGAAGATTTAAATATTAAATATATGAACGTTTCTGGTGAATTTGATATCACAAAAATGAAAGTAGGTTATGATGTTGACTCAAAGTACACTAAAATAAATGGTAAGAGTTTTAATAAATATTTACTTTCAAGTAAAAATTAAATAAAGAATTATTTAAATAAAAAAGGGTGACTTTAAGTCATCCTTTTTTTTATGATCAAAATTTGTAAATTGTAGACAAATAAATTACTTATGTCTAATACTATCTCTAGAATATTTGATTTTGCTAATTATCAATTAGAAAATTATGCTCAAGAAAAATGTCTTAATTATAAAGAAGGTAACGTTTGGAAATCTATCTCTACTCAACAATTTATTAAAGATTCTAATAGAGTTAGTAGCTCATTGATAGAATTAGGGTTAAACCCAAATGATAAAATTGCTGTTATTTCTACAAACAATAATCCAAACTGGCATATTTTAGATATAGGTGTATTGCAAATAGGTGCTCAAAATGTTCCTCTATATGCTACACTATCTGCAAAAGATTATGCATATATTTTACATCATTCAGATGCTAAATATTGTTTTGTTTCTGATATAGATTTGTTTCAAAAAGTAAAATCTGTACAAAGTCAAACGAAACTATTAGGTGTATTTTTTTTAGAAGAAAACGATACAGATTTTAAATGGAGTTCATTCTTAAAAATTGGAGATAATAAAGACAATAGTAAAGAAATTGATAAAAGAAAAAATGAAGTAAAGGCAGAAGATTTAGCAACAGTAATATATACATCTGGAACTACTGGTACTCCAAAAGGTGTTATGCTTTCTCATAAAAATATTGTATTTACAGTTTTTAAAACAGCAAAAAGATTAAACTTAGAGGGTAATAAAAACAGAATAATAAGCTATTTACCAATATCTCACATTTTTGAAAGAACAGCTTCTTATTATAATTTATATAAAGGATTTGAAATTTATTTTGCAGAAAGTATCGAAAAAATTGGAGATAATATTAGAGAAGTAAAACCAAATTATTTAGCTGTTGTTCCAAGGCTATTAGAAAAAATATTTGACAAAATTGTAGATAAAGCAAATCAATTATCTGGTGTAAAAAAAGGATTATTTTTCTGGGCTTTAGAATTAGGAGAAAAATATGAGGCTTATCACAAAAATGGTAAACTTTATGATATAAAACTTAATATAGCACGTAAACTAATCTTTTCTAAATGGCAAGAAGCTTTAGGTGGTCATCTAAAATTTATGGTTTCTGGTAGTGCTCCTCTTCAACCAAAATTAATTAGAGTTTTTACAGCTGCAGGTATAGATATATTTGAAGGTTATGGAATGACAGAGTCTTCTCCTGGTGGAACACTTAATGACATCAGAAATAGTGGTTTAAAAATTGGTTCTGTAGGTAAACCTTTAGAAGGTATAGAAGTAAAAATTGCAGAAGATGGTGAAATCTTAATGAAAGGTGATAATGTAATGATGGGATATTATAAAAATGAAGAGCTTACCAAAAAAACAATTATTAATAACTATTTACATACAGGTGATATTGGTGAGTTAGATAAAGATGGTTTTTTATTTATTACAGATAGAAAAAAAGAAATTTTTAAAACATCTGGAGGAAAATACATTGCACCAGCAGCATTAGAAAGCGATTTAAAACAATCACGTTTTATAGAACAAGTAATGGTTATTGGTGAAGGACAAAAAATGCCTGCAGCTTTAATTCAACCAAACTTTGAATTTTTAAAAGACTGGGCTAAAATTAAAGGATATGAAGTAAAAGATTTTAGTACAGATGAAAGAGTCATCAAAAGAATTGAAAAAGAAGTGAGTTTTTATAACCAAAATTTCGGAAAATGGGAACAAATCAAAAAGTTTGAAATTACTCCTGAAGAATGGACTATAGAAGATGGCTTACTAACGCCAACAATGAAAATGAAAAGAAAAGCAATAAAAGAAAAATACAATAATTTATACGATAAAATATACAATTCGTAATATAAAAGTACTTTAAATGAGTATTTGTGAAATCAAGGGTTTTTTACTATTTTGCATTATATAAAATAGAATGTATGCCAATCGAAATTACAAGGTTATTTGATTTTCCTTATTACCAATTAGAAACATATAATTTAAAGAGAGCTTTCTCTACTAAATACAATGGAAAATGGGAAACCATTTCTACTCAAGAATATATAGATAAAGCCAATCAATTAAGTAGAGGCTTACTAAAATTAGGGGTACAACCAAATGAAAAAATAGCAATAATTTCAACAACAAATAGAACTGAATGGAATATTTGTGATATTGGTGTTTTACAAACTGGTGCACAAACTGTACCTATTTACCCAACAATTTCTAAAGAAGATTATGAATATATTTTAAATCATTCAGAATCTTCTTACTGTATTGTTTCTGATATAACCATTATCGAAAAATTAAATCAAATTAAAGGTAATACCAAATTAAAGGGTGTTTTTACATTCGATGAAATAAAGGGAGAGAAAAACTATACAGAAATTTTAGAACTTGGTAAAAGTGATGAAAATCAAAAAGAGGTAGAAGCTAGAAAAGAAGCTATTAAACCATCTGATTTAGCAACAATTATTTATACTTCTGGAACTACTGGTAGACCAAAAGGAGTTATGCTTTCTCATCATAATATTGTTAGTAATGTAATTTCTTCTAAAAAAAGAGTTCCATTAGATTATGGTAATTCTAAAGCGTTAAGTTTTTTACCAGTTTGTCATATTTTTGAAAGAATGATTTTATATCTATATCAATATTGTGGTGTAGATATTTATTTTGCAGAATCTATTGAAAAGCTTACAGAAAATGCACAAGAGGTAAAACCTGAGGTGATGACAGCTGTACCTCGTTTGTATGAAAAAATATATGATAAAATCATTTTAAAAGGAGAAGATTTATCTGGTATAAAAAAGAAACTATTCTTTTGGGCTGTAAACTTAGGCTTAAAATACGAACCTTATGGAGCTAATGGTTGGTGGTATGAAAAACAACTTGGTTTAGCTCGCAAGCTAATTTTTTCTAAATGGCAAGCTGCTTTAGGTGGTGAGTTAAAATTAATGGTATCTGGTAGTGCAGCTTTACAACCTAGACTAACAAGAATTTTTGCAGCAGCTGGAATGCCAATTATGGAAGGTTATGGTCTTACAGAAACATCACCAGTAATATCTGTTAATGACCAAAATGATGGTAATTTTAGAGTTGGCACTGTTGGTAAAGTAATTGAAAATGTAGAAGTTAAGTTTGGTGAAGATGGTGAACTAATGGTTAAAGGACCAAATGTAATGCAAGGCTATTATAAAGATCCTGAAAAAACTGCCTCTGTAATGAAAGATGGATTTTTCTGTACAGGTGATAAAGGTGAATTTGATAAAGATGGCTTCTTAAAAATTACTGGTAGAACTAAAGAGATGTTTAAAACTTCTGGTGGTAAATATGTTGTACCACCATTATTAGAAGGTCAATTAAAACAATCTCTTTTTATAGAACAAGTTATGGTTGTTGGTGAAGGAGAAAAAATGCCTGCTGCAATTATTCAAACAAACTTTGAATATTTAAGAGATTGGGCAAAAGACAATGAAATTAACTTTTCTTCTAATGAAGATCTAGTATCAAACCAAAAGGTTATAGATGCTATTCAAAAAGAAGTTGATGAATGTAACTGCCATTTTGGAAAATGGGAACAAATAAAACGTTTTGAACTCACACCAGACGAATGGACTATTGATGGTGGACATTTAACACCAACTATGAAAATGAAAAGAGCCGTAATTAAAAAAATATATCAAAATTTATATGATAAAATTTATAGACAATAATAGCTAAGAAGAAAAAAATATTGATGTTAATATAAAACTAGAATTTGATTAAAAATAATTTAATACAGAAAGTATATTACTCAATCTCAAATTTCGAAGCTTCCCCTGAGTTTATTAAAAATATTTTAGAACCAGCAAGAATAGCAAATCAGAAACAAGACATTACAGGATGTTTAATCTATCATAATAATGTTTTTTTGCAATTACTTGAAGGTGATAAAAATAAAGTAGAAAATCTATTTAATATAATTAGTAAAGATAGCAGGCATAGAGAAGTAACGTTAATTTTTGAAGAGAATATAAACGAAAGGATATTTCCAAGTTGGAGTATGGCTTTTCATGAATTTGATGATAATAACGAGGAAGTAGAAAAGTTCATTAAAAGTGTTCAGTTTTTCTCAGAAAATAACGAAAAACCATCAGAGGCTGTTGAAATGTTTTGGAATATGGCAAAACATATTGTTAATTAATAAATTAATGAAGTATTTTAAAAATTAATTCTTTTAAAATATCTTCTTGAGTTTGGCTAGCACCTACTCCTTTACTTTTAACATCTGCATCTCTTAAATAGCCAATTACTTTGGCTACTTTTCTCATGGTATAGTTTTTAGCTGCTAAAAAATAATCATCTACAAAATAAAAACCAACACCTAAAGATTTAGAAACAGAACTTTTAGATTTATCTTGAAGACCATGAAAAAGTAATAATTTTGTAAAAAAATTATTTAATAAAGAAATAGTCATTACTGTTGGATTGTTCTTTGGGTTTTCTACAAAATAATTAATAATTCGATTTGCTTTTACAACATTAACACTACCAATAGCTTTTAAAAGTTCAAAATTATTAAAGTCTTTAGAAATTCCTATATTTTCTTCTATATGATGGTCTGTAATTATAGTTTCTTTTGGTAATATTAGCATAAGTTTCTTAAGCTCATTTGCTATTTTACTTAAATCTGTGCCTAAAAACTCTACAAGCATTTGAGCTGCTTTAGGTTCTATTTTATAATTTTTACCACTTAAAACCCTTCTTATCCAATCTGCAACTTGGTTATCATATAACTTTTTACTATCAAACAACACTCCTACTTTATCAATTGCTTTATAAAGTTTTTTACGTTTATCTAACTTTTTGTATTTGTAGTTAAATACTAAAACTGTTGTAGGCTGTACATTTTCTGCATAAGAAACTAATTTTTCTATACTTCTACTTAAATCTTGTGCCTCTTTAACAATAAGCACTTGCTTTTCTGACATCATTGGATATCTTTTAGCAGCAGAAATTATATCATCAATTGCAACATCTCTTCCATACATTACCTGTAAATTAAACCCTTTTTCTGTTTCATCTAAAACATTATCTTCTATAAAATCAGAAATCTGGTCTATGTAATAAGGCTCCTCTCCCATTAAAAAATAAATAGGTTTGGTGTTTCCTTTTTTAATATCAGCAACTATGGCGTTAATTTCGTTCATTTTAGTATTTTTGATTGATGCAAAAACTCAATCTACCAACGTATAATTTTAAACTCAAAAGTAAAGAAAATAAGACGCTTATTTTTGATAAATTCAGAAAAAAATACATTGTGTTAACACCAGAAGAATGGGTTCGTCAGCATTTTTCTTATTTTTTAGTTGAAGAAAAAAAATATCCAATTTCTTTAATTGCCATAGAAAAACAATTATCAATAAATAACATCCAAAAAAGAAGTGATATTTTAGTATTTAATAATAAAGGAGAACCAGATATTATTGTCGAATGTAAAGCGCCTTCTGTAACTATAAATCAATCTACTTTTGATCAAATTGCTAGATATAACTTAAAATTAAAAGCTAATTTTTTAGTAGTCACAAATGGATTACATCATTTCTATTGTAAAATGGATTTTGAAAATGAAACTTATATTTTTTTAAAAGATTTACCAAGTTATAACTAAATACTTTTGTTTTAAATTAACTTTTAAAATGTAAATTCGTACTCTTGAAAACAGCAATTATCATATTAAATTGGAATGGAGAAAAACTATTAGAACAGTTTTTACCATCTGTTGTAGAATTTACTGCAAAACAAGCAGAAATTTATATTGCAGATAACAATTCAACAGATAATTCTATTGATTTTATTACAGAAAACTTTCCTTCTGTAAAAATTATTAAAAATGCTATAAATGGTGGTTATGCAAAAGGGTATAATGATGCTTTAAAGCATATAGATGCAGATATATTTTGCTTAATTAATTCTGATATTGAGGTTACAGAAAATTGGTTAAATTCTATTTTAAATGAGTTTGAAAATGATGAAAATATAGGTGTTTTACAACCTAAAATTTTAGATTTTAAAAATAAAACTAAGTTTGAATATGCAGGTGCAGCTGGTGGTTTCTTAGATTTTTTTGGATATCCTTATTGCAGAGGAAGAATATTTAATGATATTGAAGAAGATAAAAATCAATTTAATAAAATTAGTGATATTTTCTGGGCTTCTGGTGCTTGCTTTTTTATAAAATCTGATCTTTTTAGAGAATTAAATGGTTTTGATGAAGATTATTTTGCACATCAAGAAGAAATTGATTTGTGTTGGCGAGTTCAGAATGCTGGTTATAAAATAAAATACATTCCTAATTCTATTGTATATCATGTTGGAGGTGCAACTTTAAGTAATTTAAATCCAAAAAAGACTTTTTTAAATTTTAGAAATAGTTTACTAAATATTTTAAAGAATGTTCCTAATCGTTATTTGGTTTTTTTAATTCTATCACGATTAATTTTAGACGGATTTGCTGGAATTAAGTTTTTAATAGAACTAAAACCTAAACACACTTTTGCTATTTTAAAGGCTCATTTAAGTTTTTATAGTTTGTTTTTTAAATTTCTTAGGAAAAGAAAAAATAGAAAGAAGAAAACTGATTATTACAACCACAAGAGTATTGTTTGGCAATATTTTATACTAGGCAGAAAGAATTACCATCAACTTAAATAGTCTTATAAAATATCTAAACTTCCTTTTCCTTCTCTTATAACTTCTGGGTAAGAGTCTGTTAAATCTACAATTGTAGAGCCTTCATTACCTCCATAACCACCATCTATAACAACATCCACTAAGTTATTCCATTTTTCAAAAATTAATTCAGGGTCTGTAGTATATTCTAAAATATCATCATCATCTCTAATTGAAGTAGAAACTATTGGATTACCCAGCTCTTTAACTAAAGTTCTAATTATATTATTATCTGGAATTCTAATACCAACTGTTTTTTTCTTTTTAAAGATTTTTGGCAAATTATTACTACCAGGTAATATAAAGGTATATGGACCAGGTAAAGCTCTTTTCAAAATTTTAAAAGTTGGTGAATCTATCTGCTTAACATAATCAGATAAATGACTTAAATCATTACAGATAAAAGAAAGTTTTGCCTTTTCTATCTTTATTCCTTTAATCTTAGCAATTTTTTCTAGTGCCTTAGAATTCATAATATCACATCCCAAACCATACACTGTATCTGTTGGGTAAATTACTAAACCACCTGCTTTTAAGACCTTTACAACTTTTGCAATTTCTTTAGCATTTGGGTTTTCATTATAAATTTTAATAAAATCTGCCATAGTATAAAGATAAAAAAAACTCAACTTAAATAGTAAGTTGAGTTTATTATTTGGGGAAGTTTATTTTTTAAGTTTTATCTACTAGCCTAAAACCTTCTCCATGAATGTTTAAAATTTCTACATTCTCATCAGACTTTAGGTACTTTCTTAATTTTGCAATATATACATCCATACTTCTAGATGTAAAGTAATTATCATCTCTCCAAATTTTTGTTAATGCCAATTCACGTGGCATTAAATCATTCTTATGAATAGCTAACATTCTTAATAATTTGCTTTCTTTTGGAGATAATTTTGTTGGCTCACCTTCTTCTCCTTTAGAAAGATGTCTTAATTTAGAATTAAAGAAGAAAGAACCAATATTAAATTCAAATTGTTCTGATTCTGCAGTTGTATCTTTTTCTTTACGTTGTAAAATTGCTTTTATTTTATGTAATAAAACTTCAGAGTCAAAAGGCTTATTTAAATAATCGTCTGCACCAACAGCATAACCTTTTAAAACATCTTCTTTTAAAGTTTTAGCCGTTAAAAAGATAATTGGAATATCTTTATTGGTAGATCTAATATCTTGTGCTAAAGAAAAACCATCTTTACGTGGCATCATAACATCTAAAATACATAAATCATAATCGCTATTTTTAAACATTATTAAGCCTTCTATACCATCTTTGGCATGTGTAACATTATAATCATTTAACGCTAAATAATCTTTTAAGACCGTTCCAAAATTTGGATCATCTTCAACTAATAAAATCTTTTTACTTCCCATTTTTATTGTTTTAAATTAAAGGTAATTTCACTGTAAATATGCTTCCTTTTCCTTTTTCACTTTCTACAAAAACTGTTCCATGATGTTTGTCTACAATTTCTTTAACGTAAGCTAAACCTAAACCATGACCTTTAACATCATGTATGTTTCCTCTTTGTTCTCTGTAGAATTTATCAAAAACATGCTTTTGTACATTTTTGCTCATTCCTATACCTTCATCTTTTATTTTTATGATGAAGAATTTATTTGTACTCTCTGTATACACATCTATAATTGGTGCACCTTCTGAATACTTTATACTGTTTTCTAAAATATTTACTAAGACGTTTGTAAGATGAAAATCGTTACCTGGCAATTCTGTTGTAATTGCTTGAAAATGTGTTTTAATTGTCCCTTTTTTATCGTTTATAATTAAACTAACGTGATTGATTGCATCATCTATTACGTCGTGAATATCTATAATTTCCTTACTAATTTCTAATTGATTTTTTTCTAATCTAGATATTCTTAATACATTTTCTACTTGAGTATGCATCCTTTTATTTTCATCTCTTATCATTTTTACATAACGCATCACTTTTTCATTATCACTAATGATTTTTGGATTTTTAATCGAATCTAAAGCCAAATTAATTGTTGCAATTGGCGTTTTAAATTCATGTGTCATATTATTGATAAAATCTGTTTTTATTTCTGATATTTTTTTCTGCTTTATTAACTGATATAATGATCCTGAAAAAGCTACTATTATGATGAATATGAAAAATAGAGATAGTAATAAAATATTAGAAATACCAGATAAAATATGCTTATTCTTCTTAGGAAAAGTAACATACAATATGAATTCTGGATCATTATCATAATTAAAAAACAATGGATATTGATAACTATCTGCTTTACTAACTGTATAATAACCAGACTTTAATTTTGTAGCTAAACCATCTGAACCATAAACTCCATATTTAAAATCTAAATCTATATTTCTTTTTCTTAATTCATCTTTTATTGTTGCATTTAATTCTCTATTGCTAATTCTTTGATGAATAGGTTTTATATTGTTATAGTCTTTAAAATAATCATCTATTTGACTTTGCTCCATATTACTTAAACGCTTTGTAAATGAATATTTTTTTTCATCTACACTAGCAAATAAGTTATCAGGTCCTTTTATTAATCTTGTTTGAAAAAAATCTTTTTTACCAGTAACTCTTTTGTAAATAATGGTGTCATTATCTAAAAAATCTACAGGTATTTCAAAATTCTCTTCTAAAATGGTAGAACCAAATGATAATTTTTGTTTGTTTACGGTATCTATTTCTTGAAAAAATAAACTCTTAATTTGAGCCTCGCTCGCAAGAATTTGTTTGCTTAAAATTCCTTCTAATTTTTTTTCGAAAAGATCTTTTTCTTTAGTATTAATTCTTTCAGCTACACTACCTAAAGATTTTTGAACTTCATTCTTAAATTGTTCTTTTTTACTTTCTACTGCATTATTAATCCAATACAGTTGCACAGCAATAATTCCTATTAAGGAAATGCTCATTAAAATAACAATAAGGATAAACATTTTCTTACCCATAAATCAAAATTAAACTAATTAAAAATTGAAGTTATTTTTTTTAACGTTGATTAACAATTTCTCTATGGTTTTAAGAGAAATTTAACAAATTGATTGAATATATTTAAACCAATTTACGATTATTTGTTAAAATATTATGGATTTTTTTAACTTGAAGTTGTGTTTTTGTTAAATCATCATTCCAAATAACGTAATTTGATAACAATATTTTTTTGCTTTCATCCCATTGATTTTGCATTCTATTTTCCACTTCATATTTAGAGATATTATCTCTTTGCATTACCCTTTTTAAACGAGTAGTTTTATCTGTAAAAACAGTAATTATTTTATCACAAAGTAAATCAGCTTTTGCTTCAAATAAAATTGCAGCTTCGTATACAATGTAGCTTTTATTTACATTTATTTTTTTAAAATTTAAAAAATGATTTCTAACTTCTGGATGTATGATTTTATTTAATTTTTGAAGTTTCTCTGGGTTTTTAAAAACAATATTAGAGATATACTCTCTATTTAAAATATTCTTATTGTAAGCCTTATCTCCAAATTCATCAATAATTTTAGTTTTGATTGTTTTAGAGGAGTTTACTAACTCTTTTGCTTCTTTATCTGCAATATAAATAGCCACATTATTATGCTCAGCAAACATTTTTGCTACAGTGCTTTTACCACTTCCAATACCTCCTGTTAAACCAACTATCATAAGCTATTTACGTATTAAAAAATCAATTTTATTTGGTATTATTTTATAACTTTTAATATAATCTGGTTTAAAAATAAGTTTAGGTATTAAATAATTTAAATTATCTTCTTTTGTAGCTAAATAATCACATTCAATTTTTAAAGAATTCTCAGAAATTTTATTAAAATTAGAAAGTGCAGTAACAAATTTTACATTAACTTTTTCAGAAAGTGTAGTAATATTGATACTATCTGGTACATTTTTAATTGTAAATGGTACAGTTAAAGAACCTTCTGTAAACTTATCTACTTCTCCTGAAATACTTGCCTTTTTTAACCTTAATTTCAGTCCAGATAAACTACTTGGAATTTCTATATCAACTGTGTTTGTAAAATCATTTTTTACATCTAATAAAGAAAGTTCTTTTAAATTTAAATAGCGTAAAGTATCTATTTGATTTTCTGGACCAGAAACTAAAACAGAATCTGGAGTTATTTTTATTTCATTCAATAAATCATAACCAATATGAAACTCTAAATCTAAATTAGGCTTTAAGGCAATTTTTTTAGATTTTAAAGATCCTAAATTCAAATAAATTGTATCTATTTCTATGTTTAAAACCTCTATACCAGAAGGAACCTGATTCTTAATAGAAGTAATCTGATTTTTTAATAAAAAATAATATTTAGAGTTACCTCTGCTTATTAATTTAGAGGCATCTAAAGTTATTGATTTTTTATTTATGTTAGAAGTAAGTATCTTAAAACCAGTCCCTTTAATAGCAAGAGTTAATTCTTTTAAAGGCTTTTCTTGTAATAGTTTGTTTTGTGGAATTTTACTGTAATTAATATTGTAAGTTATTCTACTAGAATATTCTTTAGAGAAAGTAATTAAAAGCCAAATAAAGCCAGAAGCAATAAGAAATATAAAAAAGGTTTTTGGTATTTTATTTTTAGCTTTCAAGTTATTATCATTTTAATGCAATCTAAACAAAATAGATAATAAAAAAAAGAGCTTTTGTAATATTACAAAAGCTCTTTTTTAAAATGTATTTGTTTTACTTTTTTGCTTCTGGCAAATATTTTTTACTCAGTTCCATTGAAATTGCAGAACGTTCAAATTTAATTTTACCTGCTCCTGTTTCTATAGTTACTGTATTATCATTGGTATGTATATCTACAACTTTACCATGAATTCCACTAGAAGTTACTACTTTTGATCCTTTTTTTAATTCAGATTGAAAAGACTTTTCTTTCTTTTGTTTTCTCATTTGAGGTCTTAACATAAAGAAATATAAGACTGCAATCATTGCCAAAAAAGGCAACATGCTAGCTAAGGAACCTGAATCTGCTTGCAATATTAATTTTGTAAAAATCATAAATTAGTTTTCTTTTGGTGAAACCATCCCTTTAAGAGTTAAAATTTCTCTTCCAGATTCAGTATTAGTAATTAATGTAATATTTTTTTGTTGTCTGTTTGTTTTACCACTAGTATTAAATTTAACTTTAATATCTTCAGTTTGTCCTGGCTTTATTGGTGCTTTTGGCCAAACAGGCACTGTACAACCACAAGTAACTTGTGCGTCTGTTATAATTAAATCTGTTTTACCAGAATTAGTTACTTTAAAAACAGTTTCTACTACATCACCTTCTGTAACTGTACCAAAATCATGCACAGATCTATCAAAAGCAATTAATGCTGCTCCATTTTTAATTTCTACGTCTCTATTTTTTGCGTTTTCTAAATTGTCTGCATTAATTTTTGCTGCTGCTTTACCATTATCGCAAGAAGTTAATACTAATCCACTAACTAAAAAACATACTAGAATTGCTATTTTTTTCATTTTTTAAAAATTTTAGTAAAAATAATAAATTAATTCGCGTTTACAATTTTATAATAAACCTCTTCCTATTTTTTTAATTTTTTTAAGAGATAAATAATCTTTTGATAATTTATCTAAAACTCCATTTATAAAGTAACCACTTTTTTGGGTTGAGTAATCTTTTGCAATTTCTATATACTCATTTATTGTAACTCTAACAGGAATAGATGCAAAGTGTAAAAATTCTGTAATTGCCATTTTAATTAAAATCATATCGATCTCTGCAATTCTTTCTTTTTCCCAATTTGGCGTTTTTTCTGCTATATCTTCTTCAAATGTGTGTTGATGTAGCATTGTTTTTTTAAACAAATCAGAAACAAAATCTTCATCATCTTTATCTTTATATAAAGACCCTAACAAAAATGGTTTATTAGGTTTTTGTTTACTTAAACTTTTTACAACCCAAGTATTTACAAATGGAATGTCATCTACCCAAGAAATCATTTTATCCTCATAATACTCAGCTAATTTTTCATTAGGAGCTATTATTTCTTTAAAAAAGTCAATTACAAAAGCTTTATCTACTTTAAAAGAGTTTTCTACAGTATCTAAATATTTTTGATACAAATCACTCTTTTGTAATTCTTCAAAAATAATTTTTACATACTCATCATCTAAATCCCAATTTTCTAATTTATTAACATGTAAATAACTTTCTAAACTAACACTTTCTCTTATTGCATTAATAATTGAGTTGTTTACAAATTTTGTATTGGGCTTTAAATCTTCTGCTGTTGCTAAAATTTTCTTCTTAGAAAGTTCAATCTTTTTAGCTGCTAAATCTTGTACTTTAACTAAAAGTTGAATGTTTAGTACGTATAAATCAAACATTTTTAAAATACTATGCTTCAAAAACTTTTCCTCTTTTAAAAGGTCATCATTTTTAGATTGCTGCATAGCATATACAGATTGCATTACTTTTACACGAATGTGTCTTCTGTTTATCATCTTATAAAGAACTTATAGAATTGCTTTTTAATTTTGCGAGACAAAAGTACTATTATTTTAAATTTAGACCTTAATTTTTAAGTCTTTTTTAAGTAAAAAATTCTTTTTTAAACTTGTATCTTCGTTGTCTATTTTAAAACTTTTTAATTGAAAGCTTTACAGTATCTAAATAAATACTTTTCTAAATACAAATGGCGAATTCTTTTAGGGCTACTAATTACAGTACTCTCTAAGTTATTGGCATTAAAAATTCCTCAAATTATTCGTAACTCTCTAAACACAGTAGACGAATATAAAAACGGAGCAAATATTACTATTGATGAAGTAAAACACGATTTACTTATTAATGTTCTTATTATTATAGGTGTTGCGCTTTTAAGTGGGTTTTTTACCTTTTTAATGAGACAAACTATAATAGTAACATCTAGATTAATTGAGTTTGATTTAAAAAATGAAATCTATGCTCAATACCAAAGACTATCTCTTAATTTCTATAAACAAAATAGGACTGGAGATTTAATGAACAGAATTAGTGAAGATGTTTCTAAAGTAAGAATGTATGTGGGGCCTGCAATTATGTATAGTATGAATATGATTGTGCTTTTCGTAGTTGGTTTTACACAAATGGTTCAAGTTGATTTAAAGCTTACTTTATATACACTTATTCCTTTCCCTTTATTGTCTGTTTCTATATTTATTTTAAGCAGAGTAATACATAAAAGGAGTACAATTGTACAGCAATATTTATCTAAACTTACCACTTTTAATCAAGAAACTTTTTCTGGAATAGGTGTATTAAAATCTTATGGAATCGAAACTTCTATCATTAGAGATTTTGATGAAATTGCCAATGAAAGCAAAGAGAAAAATATCGATTTACAAAAAGCTAATGCATTGTTTTTTCCAACAATGATTTTACTAATTGGTATTAGTAACCTAATAGTAATTTATGTTGGTGGTATGCAATACATTAATAACGAGATTAAAATTGGTGTAGTTTTAGAATTTTTACTTTATGTAAACATTTTAACTTGGCCTGTTGCTGTTGTTGGCTGGGTAACTTCTATGATTCAACAAGCTGAAGCTTCACAAGCAAGAATTAATGAATTTTTAGACGAAAAACCAGAAATCAGCAACACCAATCTAAATGCCTCAGAAATAAATGGTAAGGTTGAATTTAAAAATGTTAGTTTTACTTATGATGATACTAACATAACTGCCTTAAAGAATATAAATCTTATAGTTGAATCAGGAGAAACTTTAGCCATTTTAGGAAAAACTGGTTCTGGTAAATCAACCATTATAGAGCTTGTAGCTAGACTTTATGATACTACTGAAGGAGAAATATTTTTGGATGACATTAGTATAGAAAAAGTAAATTTAAACGATTTAAGAAATCAAATAGGCTTTGTACCTCAAGATCCATTTTTATTTTCTGATTCTATAGGAAACAATATAAAATTTGGTAAGCAAGATGCAACAGAAGAAGAAATAATTACTGCAGCTAAAAATGCTGATGTACATAAAAACATTGTTGAATTTTCTAAAGGATATGAAACTGTTTTAGGTGAAAGAGGTGTTACACTTTCTGGAGGTCAAAAACAAAGAGTCTCTATAGCTAGAGCAATTATTAAAAATCCAAAAATTCTAATTTTTGATGACTGTTTATCTGCTGTAGACACAGAAACCGAAGAAAAAATACTTTCAAATTTAGAAAGAGTTTCTAAAAGTAAAACAACGTTTATCATAAGTCATAGAGTGTCATCTGCTAAAAATGCAGATAAAATAATTGTTTTAGACGATGGTAAAATTATACAACAAGGAACTCACAATCAATTAGTAAACCAAGAAGGATACTATAAAGATTTATATGAACAACAACTTTTAGAAAAAGAAAATTAATCTTACGCTTTGCCAAGTAAAATATTTTATTAGATTTGTGTTTGTAACTGATTAATGATAACGATTATTTAAAAATTATGGCTGAGAGAGTTGAACAGGAAGAAATTTTTTCACAAGTTTTAAGAGCTGGAAGAAGAACCTATTTTTTTGATGTAAGAGCAACAAAAGCAGAAGACTATTATTTAACTATAACAGAAAGCAAAAAATTTACTCACGATGATGGTTCTTTCCATTATCAAAAGCATAAAATATATCTTTATAAAGAAGACTTTACAGACTTTAAAGAGATGTTAAAAAAAGCAACAGATTATATTGTTGATGAAAAAGGTGATGAAGTAATTAGCGAACGTCATCAAAAAGACTTCAAAAAAGAAGAAACATCAACAGAGCAAAAATCTACAGAAAGTTTTACAGATATTTCTTTTGACGATATTTAGTCTTCAAGAAAATTTTCTATATAATTTTACGTATTAATTCAAATTCGATTTACACTAAAAACCGTAAGCTTAATTGCTTGCGGTTTTTTATTGTAATACGTTTTTCATTGTGGCAGTTTTAGAAATAGTTTCTTGCCACTCTTTTAAAGGGTTACTATCTTTAGTAATTCCACCACCAACATAAATAAAAGCGATATTGTTAGTTACCTCCATACATCTTAAATTTACAAAAAGATGAGATGAATTTTGGTCATCTACATTATTAATTTCACCTAAAAAACCAGTGTAAAAGCTTCTTGTATAATTTTCATTTTGTAAAATAAATGCTTTTGCTTTTTCTCTTGGCAAACCACAAACTGCTGGTGTTGGGTGCAATGCTTTTATTAAACTAATAAAAGACGAACTTTTACGCAGTTCTCCTTTAACTTTTGATTTTAAGTGTAGTAATGTTCCTGCTTTTACTGTTTTCGCTTTTTCTATAAATATATTTTCTGCTATGTCTTTAATTTGATTTTCTATAAAATCTGTAACTAATTGCTGTTCTTCAATTTCTTTATTTCCCCAAACTACATTTTCTTCATTCTTATAGGGTTGAGTGCCAGCTAAAGACATGGTTTTAAAATTATTATCTTTTATTTCTAATAACGTTTCTGGTGTAGCTCCAAACCATAAACCTATTTTTGGATGATACCAAACATATACAAAAGCAGTTTTATATTTATCAAGTAGTTTTTGATAGATCGTAATAATATCAAATTCTTTTAATTGTAATTGTTCTTTTCTAGAAACTACAATTTTTTTAAGATCCGAATTTTCAATTTGCTTTATTGCTTTCTCTACTAATGCTATATGTTCTTCTTTAGATGCATTATTTTCAGTAAAAGAAAAATTTTCAAAAGTATTTGCAGAACCAATATATTCCTCTTCATAAGATTCAGTTTCTTTGTCTAAAAAAAGTATTGTATTTCTTTGATCATCAAAAGGAGCAAAAACAAAACCAGACTCAGTAAAAGAAGATGTAAAAACTAAATCATCGGTTTTTAAAAATTTACCTAAAACCTTATTTTTGTTAGGTTTCCTGTAGGCTACAAATGGTAATTTTAGATGATAGTTTTTATTAATTTTATCAAAAATCTTCAAATCAATAATTTTTCTAATTAATTTTTATCTAAAACTATATTGGTTAGTTTACATAAAGAAATAAGATTTTGTGCTTCATCTTCTATTCTAATTTCCCAAAGATGAGTAGTTCTTCCTTTATGAATAGGTTTTGCAATACCAAAAACAGTACCTTCTTTTTTACTTTTTAAATGATTTATACTTAGCTCAATACCTTTAACTATTTTGCTTTTTGTATCTATAAATAAAGCTGAAGCACAGCTTCCAACAGTTTCTGCTAAAGCAGCTGTTGCTCCACCATGTAAAATTCCATAAGGTTGATGTACTTTAGCATTTACAGGCATTTTAGCCTTAACCATATTTTCATCAACATCTACAAACTCAATACTTAATGTTTCCATTAACGTATTTTTGTTCATATTATTTAAAATAGAGAGTGTTTTTTGTTTATCCATTTATAAAGATTTACAGAGTAAAAATACGCATAAAATGTTGTATTTTTGTTAACTAATTCCCAACAAAAAATATGTATAAAGTACGCGTTATTTTAGATACTAAAGAAGATGTTATAAGAACTATTTTAGTTGATGATTATATAAATCTTGAAACTTTACACAATACAATTACCAATGCTTTTGGTTTTGATGGCCAAGAAATGGCTTCTTTTTATAAAACTGATGATGAATGGAACCAAGGTGAAGAAATTCCTTTGTTTAATATGGCTGAAGCAGGTGAAGAAGTTTCTATGCAAAACTGTATTTTAAATGAAACTTTACCTCTTGAAAATGATAAGCTAATTTATGTTTATGATTTTCTAAATATGTGGACATTTTATGTAGATGTTGTAGAAATAAATTCCGAAAAAAGAGAAGATTTACCACAAACTATATTAACAGTGGGTGAAGTACCAGAAACTGCACCAGAAAAGGAATTTAAAGCCGAAAGTTTAGAAGAGGAAGATGATTTAACTGACGAATTTGACCCTTTTGATGATTTTGATTTTAATGAGTATTAATTATGTGTGATGTGTGATGTGTGATGTGTGATGTGTGATGTGTGAAAATTTCATTATATTTTTTAAAATCTATACTCAAAAATAAAGTTTGCAATAAAATCATATTTCTTTATCAGTATACCTAACATTTTTCTTTTATCATTCAAAATTCATTTCCAAACACCCTGCAACAAACATCTAGCTTTTTCGTAACAAAATTGTAAATTAGTCGTCTTACAATGTATAACTGACTAAATCAATTTCTTTGGAAACAATCTTATCTCTCAAAAATTTAGATAAAAAATACGGTAAAGTTCATGCAGTAAACAATTTATCTTTTGATATACAAAAGGGAAATGTGTATGGAATTTTAGGTCCTAATGGAAGTGGAAAATCAACCACATTAGGTATCATTTTAAATGTGGTAAATAGAACATCAGGAGAGTTTTCTTGGTTTGATGGTAAATTATCTACGCATGAAGCTTTAAAAAAAGTAGGTGCAATTATAGAGCGTCCTAACTTTTATCCATACATGACTGCTGTTCAAAACTTAAATTTAATTTGTAAAATTAAAGGAGTTTCTTCAGATAAGATAGATGAAAAATTAAAGATTGTAAACCTATATGAAAGAAGAGATAGTAAGTTTAGAACCTATTCTTTAGGTATGAAACAACGTTTAGCAATTGCATCTGCTTTGTTAAATGATCCAGAAATTTTAATACTTGATGAGCCAACTAATGGTTTAGATCCACAAGGAATTCATGAAATTCGTCAAATCATCAAAAAAATTGCAGCAAATGGAACCACTATTTTATTAGCCTCTCACCTATTAGATGAAGTTGAAAAAGTATGTTCTCATGTTGTTGTTATTAGAAAAGGCATAAAATTATATAGTGGTAGAGTTGATGAAATGACAGCTTCTAATGGTTTATTAGAACTAAAAGTTGATGTTAATGAAGAAAAATTAATAGCGCTTTTAGAAACACATGAAGCTATAAGTAAAGTTACCAAAGAACAAGAAACTATTATTGCTACTTTAGGTAAAGAGATTACTGCAACAGAAATTAATAAATTTTTGTTTGAAAAAGGTTTTGTTTTATCGCATTTAGTAAAACGTAAACCAAGCTTAGAACAGCAATTCTTAGATTTAACCAACAACAATTAATCAACAAAAAATAAAGTCATGTTTAGACTACTTACTATAGAATTTCATAAATTAAAATACAATAAAGCAAGTAAAGTTTTATCTATTATTTATTTTGGCTTATTAACTTCAATTGCATTAATAGCAGCCATTAAATTTGAATTTGGTGATTTTAAATTACATCTAGCAGATGCAGGTATTTTTAATTTTCCATATATCTGGCATTTTAATACTTACATTGCTGCCATATTAAAATTCTTTTTGCTTTTAGTAATTGTTTCTATGATGTCTAATGAATATAGTTACAAAACTTTAAAACAAAATTTAATAGATGGTTTAAGTAAAAAAGAATTTATATTATCTAAATTTTACACAGTAATTGCATTTGCTGCAATATCTACAGTGTTTGTTTTTATTGTTTCATTAGTTTTAGGATTAATTTATTCAGACTATAATGAATTGGCAATAATAACATCTGACTTAGAATACTTATTAGCCTTTTTTATAAAATTAGTAGGGTTCTTTGCTTTTGGATTATTCTTGGGCATTTTAGTAAAACGTTCTGCATTTGCAGTAGGTGCTATGTTTGTTTGGCTAATTGCAGAAAGTATGTTTAAAGGCTATTTATATTGGCAATTTAAAGACATAGAAAACACAGGTGATAGAGTTGATAGTATTATGCAATTTTTACCCTTAGAAGCTATGACAAACCTTATTAAAGAACCATTCTCTAGATTAGGTGCTGTAAGGTCTGCAGCTAATACCATGGGTGAAACTTTTACAAAAAGTTACTCTGTAGAATTTACAACAATATTGGTGGTTTCTGTTTGGACATTTATCTTTATTTACTTGTCATATGCATTGTTAAAAAAGAGGGATTTGTAATACTTTTTAAATATATTTGACGTTATTAAGATTTTGATAACGTCAACATGAAATTTAAGCACTTACTTTTTATATTCTCAATATTTTTTTTTGCATCTACATATAGCCAACTTAGTAAAAAACATTACATACCGCCTTTAACTTCTAGTGATGGTTTTACAGATCAATATATTTACATTTCTACCCCTAAATTAAACAATGTTTCTTACAAAATAACCCCTATTGGAAATCCAGATATAGGTGATTATAGTGGGGTTGTTTCTAATGGTAACCCTGTACAACAAGCAGTTTTGGGGTTAGATGGAAATACTGATTTTGATAGTAATACCCAGCTACATATACAAGCTTTTCAAACAAATCAAGTTTTAAATAATAAAGGTTTTATCATTGAAGCTAGTGATGTTATTTATGTTTCAATTAGAGTGCGATCTAGCTTACAAGGTGTTAATAAATTTCATGCAGGTGCATTAGTAAGTAAAGGTTCTTCAGCTTTAGGTAATGAGTTTAGAGTTGGTGGATTTATAAGAGAAGTAAATAACGGTGCTGATAATACTTTTGCTTCTATAATGGCTACTGAAGATAATACAATTATTACAATCGATGATTTACCAGCTGGAATGAGTTTTGTAAGTTATAATGGTCCATATCCTATAAATATAACTCTTAATGAAAATGAGAGTTATGTTTTATCAACAAGTGGTACAGTACAAGCTACTAATTTTACTGGTGCTTTAATAAAAAGTGATAAACCTATAGTTGTAAATTCTGGTTCTGCTATAGGTAGTTTTGGTAACAACACTAATAATGCTGATTATGGTTTTGATCAAATTGTTGGTGCTGATAAAATTGGTACAGAATATATTTTAGTTAGAGGAGATGGAACTATAGTAGAGAAAGCTTTAGTTATTGCTCATGAAGATAATACTGAAGTTTTTATTAATGGTAATTCTTTTGGAAGTTATGATGCTGGTGATTATTTAGTAGTTTCAGAAAACATGTATACTGCAAATGGTAATATGTATATAAATACTTCTAAACCTACTTTTATTTATCAAGGTATTGGAGGTATTAGAAATGGCAATCCAGATCAAGCAAATCAAGGAATGTTTTTTGTTCCACCTTTAAGTTGTGAAAATAAAGGAGACGTAAATGAAATTGCAATTATAGATAGAATTGGAGGAGCTAATTTTCCTGGAGGTGTAACTATTGTAACTAATAAAGGAGCAAACGTAACAATAAATGATTTAGATATTTCTACATATTCCCCTCAAGGTCCTTTAGATGTTACAGGGAACCCAAATTATGTTACTTATAGAGTTTCTGGTTTATCAGGTAATATAAAAGTTAATAGTGACCAAGAATTATATTGTGCTTATTTTAATGCAAACGATGCTGCAACTACAGGCGCTTTTTATTCAGGTTTTCCATCAGCACCAGAAATAAATTTTAATACAACTGTTGCAACCTTAGGGAGCTGTATACCAAATGTTACTTTAGAAGCTGCAAATACAGATTTGTTTGATAGTTTTGAATGGCAATATTTTAATGAAAACACAAATACTTGGGAACAAAGGAGCACAACAGCTAATTACAAGCCTACCTCAAATGAACCTGGTAGGTATAGATTAATAGGTACTGTTAACTGTACAGGAGCTCAATTCTTTTCTACAGAAATCCCTGTAAGTTTATGTCCAGACGATTTTGATGGAGATTTAATTATAGACAATTTAGATGTAGATTTAGACAATGATGGTATTTTAAATTGTGATGAATCTTTAGGTAATGCAAATATTGATTTAACTGCTAGTGCCAGTCCAAGTATTATATTTCAAGATAGCTCAACTAATAGTGCAATAATCTCTGCAACACAGACTTCTACTCTAGTTACAAGTTCTTTTACAGGTACAAATACAGGTGATTTTGTAGCAACTATAGAGCCAGATGCTAGTGATTCAGAATTATTGTATCAATTAGATTTTACACAAAATGTAAATGTAAAATTTACACAAACTGCAGATGCTACTAATAACGATGATGTATTTTATATTGTAAAAATTGGGCCAAATTCAAAAAATATAACTTTAGTAGATCCAGATGATCAACTTTTAATAGACACAAATTTTGATGGCGCTTTTGAACCAGGAGTTACAAATCTTTCTGCTTCAGAAATCCATTTTAAAATAAACCCAACTTTTACATCAGGCACTGCAACTTACCAATTTGTAGCAAATCAAGTAAATCAATTTTCGATTGAATTTAAATCAAATGGATTATCAAACCCTACTACATTTAGTGGTAATATTCAATTAACTTGCTTTTCAAAAGATACTGATGGAGATGGAATTGAAGATGCTTTAGATTTAGATTCAGATAATGATGGTATTCCTGACTTATTAGAAAACGCAAACCAAACCATTACTTTATTAAATACAGATAATAATTTAGATGGTTTAGATGATGTTTTTGATTCTTTTACATTAAATACAGATACTGATAATGATGGTGTACCAAACTCTATAGATTTAGATTCAGATAATGATGGTATTTACGATTTAGTAGAATCTGGACTTACTGTAACAGATGCCAATAACGATGGTATAATTGACAATGCAACTGCAGCTAATGTAGGTACTAATGGACTTTTAGATGCTTTAGAAACTTCTCCTGACTCAGGTGTATTAGCTGTTGCTCTAAGAAATTCTGATGCAACTTCTGTAGTAGTTGCCAATCAAGATAACTTTTTCGATTTTGTAGATTTAGATGCAGATGGAGATGATTGTTTTGATGTTATAGAGGCTGGATTTACAGGTAATGGATCTGGTATTTTATTTGCAAATCCTTTTGCTGTTAATGCACAAGGAAAAGTAATAAATAACACTGATGGTTATACAACTCCAAATGCAGATTATATTACAAGTGCACCAATTGTTATTAATAGTTTTGTGGACCCTGTTTTTTGTGAACTAAACACAGAAATAATGTCTATAGATTCTAATGCAGATACTTTTCAATGGCAGTTATCTACAGATAATGGAGCAAATTGGACCAATTTAATTGATGACGCAGTTTACAATGGAGTTACTACAAAAGACTTACAAATTACAGACACTCCTTTAAGCTTTAATAATTATCAGTTTAGAGTTTTATTAAGTAAAGCTGGTAATACTTGTATAGAAAAAGAATCTAATGCAATTACACTTACTGTTAATCCTTTACCAATTATAAAAAATAACCCTGCAGAAATAGACCAATGTATAGATGCTAATGATACAAATCCAACAGTAAATCTAACCACAGCAGAAAATAATATTTCTGAAACTACAGGTATTACATTCGAGTACTATACAGATGTTAATGGTACTAATCAAATTACAGATGCTACATCTTATCCTGTTCAAGTTAATACTGTTGAAGTAGTTTATGTAAAAGTAATTTCAGACCAAGGATGTTCTAATGAATTAGTTGAATTAAGAATAAATGTTGGTCAAACTCCAGATAATCCTTACAATGATATTCAACCTCCTGTTTGTGATGATTTATTAGATGCAGATGGTAATGATACTCCTGGTGCAAACGATGATACAGACTTTATCACTAATTTTATATTGGATAGAGTTGCTATTATAAATAGCATAAATCCACCTGCAAATACTCAGGTTTTCTTTTATGAAAATTCAAGTGATAGAAATAACAACTTAAATGAAATTGATATTACAAATTATAGAAACGATATCAATAAAATAGACATCACTACTATTCCAGAAGGAATTCAGTTTCCTATTTATTATAAAATAATTAGTACTATTAATAATGATTGCCAAGGATTAGGAGAATTTTATTTACAAATTCATGCTGTACCAACTGCAAATACAGTAACAGAAATAGAAGAATGTGATGATGCTTTATCTGGTAATACTTCAGATGGAAGAAATGCAAATTTAAATCTAAGAAGTAAAGTTTCAGAAATTTTAGGTACAGGCCAATCTGAAACAAATTACAGTGTAACTTTTCATACCACAGAAAGTGGAGCTATGAATAACACAGATGTTATTGTTAATGATACCAATTATACAAATGATGCTCCTGCTGGTTTTACACCAGGAACCACAAGTGAGCAAACCATTTTTGTAAGAGTAGAAAACAGAACTGGTAGCATGTGTTATAATGCCAATACTAGTTTTAAAATTATAATTCAGCCTATACCAACAGTACCAGCAAATATTACAGATTTAATTGCTTGTGATGTGGTTACAGTAACTGATGCAGATCCAAGAAATAGAATTGCACAAAACATAGATTTAACTTCTAGAGATGCTGAAATTTTAAATGGTAGAACTGGTCTTAGAGTTGAATATTATATCACTCAACAAGATGCAGAAAACAGAACTAATGTGATTTCTGACCCTACAAATTTTCAAAACACAACTGCAGAAACTACTTTTCCAGCAGACTTTAATACAGACGATCCAGGAATACAAACCATCTTTTTTATTATTGTAGATGAAAACGGATTACAATGTCCTTCAGTATTTTCAACATTTCAATTATTAGTATATCCAGAACCATTTGTAAGCCCAATATCTGTTTATTCTGATTGTGATAATGATGATGATGGAGATGATACAAACGGAATTATTCAGAATATAGATTTAAACGGAAAAATACCAGAAATCTTAGGTTCTAATAGAAATGTAAACGATTATAATGTTAGTTTCTATTTATCAGCTTCAGATGCACAAACTGGTGCTACAGCAAATGCATTACCTTCTCCATATACGAATTCTAATAGAACAGAAACTATATTTGTTAGAGTTCAAAACAAAACAAGTTTATGTGTAAATGCTAATGAATCTTTTGAGTTAATCATAAATTCTCTTCCAGATTTTACAGTAACTACACCTCAAATTATTTGTTTAAATGATATTCCTTTAAACATATTTGTAGAAAATCCTGGAGATGTTTATTCTTACAGATGGCTAGATGAAGCTGGTGCTGTTTTAGGTACTAATGATAATTTAGATGTAGCAAGAGCAGGTACTTATAAAGTAATTGCAACAGATAATGTTACACTTTGTGAAAGAGAAGAAACAATTGTTGTAAACCCTTCTAATGTAGCAACATTAGATCCTAGTTTTGTTACTGTTGTAGACGAAGCTAATAATTTAGGAAGTCAAAGTAATTTATCAATTTCTATAGATACTATTAATAATGATTTAGGACCTGGAAATTATCAATTTGCAATACTTAATACAGACACAAACACAAGAACACCTTTTGTAGGTTTTCAAGACGAACCACTTTTCGAAAATTTAGAAGGTGGTATTTATCAAATCATTGTAAATGATAAAAATGGTTGTTCACCAGATACAACTTTATTAGTTTCTGTATTACAATTCCCAAAATTCTTTACACCAAATGGAGATACTCAAAACGATACTTGGGTTGTAAAAGGAGCAAATAGAACTTTTTACCCTAATAGTAGTATTAACATATTTAATAGATATGGAAAACTAGTAGCACAAATACAAATTGATGGCCCAGGTTGGAATGGAACTTATAATGGTACTCTTTTGCCCTCTGATGATTATTGGTACAATGTTACCCTAGTTCCTTCAGACATAACTAAACCGACTATCAATAAAAGAGGTAACTTTTCTTTATTAAGAAAGTAATTAATTATAAGTAATGAGAATATTAATAGTATTTTTAATAGTATCTCTATTACCTATAATTTCTTTTGGGCAATCTCAAACAGACAATTGGTTTTTTGGCTCTGAATCTGGTTTAGAATTTAGACCAACAAATGTTTCAATTTCTAATGGCAGTAGCATAGAAAATTCTATTGGATGTACTGCCTTTTCTGATGTTAACAGACAAGTTCTTTTCTATTCTAATGGAGAAACTGTTTGGAACAGAAACAATGAGGTTATGGAAAATGGAAATGATTTATCTGGTGATACTTCTAATACTCAAAATTCTATTGTTGTTCCAAAACCTGGTAGTTCTACTAATTATTATTTATTTACAGCCAGAAGAGAAAATTCAAACAGTCATGTTGCTGGTTTAAAATATTCAGAAATTGAAATTTCTACGACTTTCCCTTTAGGTAAAGTCATTTCTAAAAATACACCTCTAGACATTTTTTTTACAGAAAAAATTACTGCAGTTTACAGTGAAGATGGTAATACAATTTATGTAATTGCCTTTGGTACAAGAAATAGTGAAAATAATGAACCTTTTAATACTTTAAGTATTTATACAGTTGATGCAACTGGAGTTTCGAGAAGAGAAACTATAGAAGTTTCTGAAGCAAGTAGCCCAACCTCTAAAGGTGTAATGAAAGCTTCTCCAGATGGAAAAACAATTGCTTTAGCTGTCTATGATTTTGAAGATAGAGAAGGAATTTACTTATTTGATTTTGATAGAACAAATGGAGCTATCACATATAGAAGAAAACTTTCTATGAATATTGGTCCTGGTGTATGGACAGTTCCTTATGGATTAGAATTTTCTCAAGATTCTAAAATATTATATTATACAGGCACATTAAATTCTGGTAATAGTAGCTTATTAAGACAAATTCCTTTAGAAGCGAGTGGTGAACCCACAAATATATTTAGTTCTACTAGCGAAAATTATGGATCACTACAACTAGCTTCTAATGGAAAAATTTATATGGCAAAAGCATTTAGTGATGAAGATGAAACCAATTCAAATACAGTTGCTGTTATAAATTTTCCAAATGTTTTAGGCATAGAATGCGACTTCCAAAGAGCAGACTTAAATTTAACTCCCTTATCAGTTTCAAGAGGTTTACCTAATTTTATTCCAAATCTTTTTGTTTCTAAAATTTCTGGAGAAAACCAATGTTATGTAGATCCATTTTCATTCTCAGCAGAATCATATGTAAATATTAACAATATAGATTGGGATTTTGGAGATGGTAATTCTTCATCAGGTGTTAATGTAAACCATACGTATTCTGCTCCTGGTAATTATGTTGTAGAAGCATTGTTAACCTTATCTAACAATACCAAAACAAGAATATACAAAACAGTTACAGCATATGAATTACCTGTTTTAAATAGCAATCAAGAACTTGTAGAATGTGATGATGATGCTGATGGGTCTACCATTTTTAATCTCTTTTCAATAAGAAGTAAAATAACAAACCCAATTTTAGATGAAGAATTGTTTTTTTATTTAACTCTAGATGATTTAAATAATGATATTCAAATTCCTAATCCAGAAAATTTTCAAAACTCTTCTCAAAACCAAGAAATATTTGTGAAAGTTGTGAATGAAAATGGTTGTTTTGAAACAACTTCTTTTTTCATTTCTGCTAAATTTGTTCCTCTAAATAACATAAGCAATTTTTATACTTGTGAAGATTCAGATGGGATTATTGGTAATAATATTGGCCAATTTAATGCCTCAGATATTGAAACTTCTATAAGAGTTCAATTAAATATACCTTCAAGTACTACATTGTCTTTTTACAGAACAAGATTAGATGCGCAAACCAATACAAATCCTTTAGAAGATACTTTTACATCTGGTACTTCAACCCTATTTGTAAAAGGTCAAGAAGCAGATTTATCTTGTGCAGGTATTCAATCTTTTGAAGTTATTGTAAACGCTGCTTTAACTATAGATTTGGAAATATTGTATACCATTTGTTTTGATCCTTCTTTAAAACCTCCAGTTGTTGTTTCTGCAAATGGCACTTTTAATCGTTTTGAATGGAAAGATGCTACTGGCAATATTTTAAGTACAAGTCAAGATTTTACCTTAGCTACCATTGGTAATTTTTCTTTAACTGTTTACAAATCAGAAAACGGAATTGAATGTTCAAATTCAAAATCTTTTACTGTAATAAATCCAGAAGCACCTTCTTTTTCTGATATTATCGTAAATACTGAAGATGAAACAAATAACATAGTGACTATTAATGTTAATGGAAATAGTAATTATGAATTTTCTCTAGATAATATTAACTTTTTTGGAAACTCAACTTCTTATACATTTTCTAATGTAGAAGCAGGTTTACAAACGGTTTACGTTAAAGATATTAATAATTGTGAGCAACCTATTCAAACCAATGTTTCTGTAATTGGTTTTAAAAAATACTTTACGCCTAATGGTGATGGAGAAAATGACTTCTGGAATATTAAAGGCTTAGATGCCGCTAATTTTAAATCTGTAAATGTTGTTATTTTTGATAGATTTGGAAAAACTGTAGCCACAATTACTGATTTTAATACACTTGGTTGGGATGGAAATTATAATGGAAAGCCTTTACCTGAAAATAACTATTGGTTTAAATCAGAAATTATTGATAAAAATGATAATGTAATGAGTGAATCAGGTAATTTTAGCCTTCTTAGAAATTGATATTTGATAAGATTATAGCTATTTTTACTACATGAATTTTACATTAGAATCTGACTTCTCTCCTACTGGAGATCAGCCTCAAGCAATAAAAGAATTATCAAACGGAATTGTTTCTGGTGATAAATATCAAACACTTCTTGGTGTAACTGGTTCAGGTAAAACCTTTACCATTGCAAATGTGGTTAAAAATGTAAATAGACCAACTTTAGTTTTGGCACATAACAAAACCTTAGCTGCACAATTATATTCTGAGTTTAAACAGTTTTTTCCAAAAAATGCAGTTGAATATTTTGTTTCTTATTACGATTATTATCAACCAGAAGCTTACATTCCAGTTTCAGGTACTTATATCGAAAAAGATTTATCTATTAATGAAGATATAGAACGTTTAAGATTAAGTACTACTTCTTCTTTATTATCAGGCAGAAGAGATGTTTTAGTAGTTGCTTCAGTTTCTTGTTTATATGGTATAGGTAATCCAACAGAATTTAAGAAAAATGTAATTCCAATTCATGTTGGTCAACAAATATCAAGAACTACTTTTCTACATCAACTAGTAACAAGTCTATATTCTAGAACAGAAATTGAAATTAAAAGTGGAAAATTTAAGGTTAAAGGAGATGTTGTTACCATTTATCCATCTTATGGAGATCATGGGTATAGAGTTCATTTTTTTGGAGATGAAATTGAAGAAATCGAATCTTTTGATTTAGAAAACAATAATATCATAGAACAGTTTGAGCATCTAACTATTTACCCTGCAAACCTTTTTGTTACCTCTCCAGATGTATTACAAAATGCCATTCATCAAATTCAAGATGATATGGTTAAACAAGTAGACTATTTTAAAGAAATTGGTAAACCTTTAGAAGCAAAACGTTTACAAGAACGTACTGAGTTCGACTTAGAAATGATTCGTGAATTAGGTTATTGTTCTGGTATAGAAAACTACTCACGATATTTAGATGGTCGTGAACCAGGTACAAGACCATTTTGTCTGTTAGATTATTTTCCTGATGATTATTTGATGGTAATTGACGAAAGTCATGTTACAGTTCCACAAACACATGCTATGTATGGTGGAGATAGAAGCAGAAAAGAAAACTTGGTAGAATATGGTTTTAGATTACCTGCAGCTATGGATAATAGACCCTTAAAATTTGATGAGTTTGAAGCCATACAAAATCAAGTGATATATGTTTCTGCAACTCCTGCAGATTATGAGCTACAACAATCAGAAGGAGTGTTTGTAGAACAAATTATTAGACCTACAGGATTATTAGATCCTCCTATAGAAGTACGTCCAAGTTTAAATCAAATAGACGATTTAATTGAGGAAATACAAGTTAGAGTCGAAAAAGATGAAAGAACTTTAGTAACCACACTAACTAAAAGAATGGCAGAAGAATTAACTAAATATCTTACTAGAGTAGATATACGTTGTAGATACATACATTCTGATGTTGATACTTTAGAGCGTGTAGAAATTATGCAAGATTTACGTAAAGGTCTATTTGATGTTTTAATAGGAGTTAACTTATTAAGAGAAGGATTAGATTTACCTGAAGTGTCTTTAGTTGCTATTTTAGACGCTGATAAAGAAGGTTTTTTACGTAACAATAAATCTTTAACACAAACTGTGGGTAGAGCAGCCAGAAATGTAAATGGATTAGCAATTATGTATGCTGATAAAGTAACAGATAGCATGCAAAAAACTATAGATGAAACCAATAGAAGAAGAGAAAAGCAAATTGCTTATAACACAACTAACAACATCACTCCTACTCAAATTAATAAAAAAATAGACAATACTTTATCTAAATCTGCTGTTTCTAGTTTTCATTATGATAATGCAAAGCAAGTGGCAGCTGAGCAAGATTTAGAATACTTACCAAAAGAAGAAATTGAAAAACGCATAAGGCAAAAACGCAAACAAATGGAAGTTGCAGCAAAAGCATTAGATTTTATTGCAGCTGCAAAATTACGTGATGAAATAGCTGTTTTAAAAGAGAAAGTATAAAGTTTTTTTATACATTTAATTAAGTAATTAACTACAAAATAACAATTAAAGTAAATTTATAAATCTCATTTTGGAATATTATATCAATAATTTAACACTAACTAAAAAAGGAGATTCTAGAATGATCATGTATGGAAAATGGTCAATGTTATTTGGTAATTATAAAGGAAAAATATTTGATTATAAAGGTAATGAGTTGTTTTTAATCAAAAAGAAAATTAATATTTGGAAACTTAAAGTAAATTATTTTATAACAGATAAGTGGGGGAATTCGTTAGAAATTTATGGTAAAAATAAAAAGCATTCGATTTATGTATTAAAAATTGATGAAAATATATTTGAATTAAAACTCCATAAAGGAAATAAAAAATCGCTTTTTTATAATAACACTCAAATTGCTGCAATAGATGAAGCTATTTTTTTAGGAAAAACAACAATCATTACTAAAAGTTTAGAATATTTGTCTGAAATTTTTCTCATGTTATTTTGCTTAAAAATTGGTGAAAATAATAAAGGGATAACTTTTAATTTTGGCTATATTGGAAAAATGGAACCAATAGATTTAAATTGGAAACCTTAAAAGGTTTAAAATAAAAAACTCTAAAAGCTCATTTTTATTAAGAAGCTTCTACAAAAAAAAAAACTTATCTGAATTATATTTATTATTTTAGTTGAAATTATAATTCAATTTAAATGAAAAAAATTTTATTCCTAGCAATCACAGTATTGTTTTTATCTTGCTCTAGTAGTGATGATCAAGATAGACTAATGTATAATATTACATATAGTGTTGTAGCATCTAATGGCGCTACTATTAACAAAGTTTCATACAGAAATAGTCAAGGAGACCTTGTTGAATTGAATAATGTTAGTTCACCTTGGACAATTAATTTAAATGTAAGAGCTGGCCTAGGTTTAGAAGCTGCTGCATTTGGAGACATACCCTATCAAGGATCTTTAAGTATTACAGCAAATTGGACTCCAGAAGGTGGTGTACAGCAATCAGAAAATGTAACATTACCAAACAATACACCTAATTCAACATTATCTAATGCTAAAGTTGAAATTTCTGGTAGAACTTTACCTGATTAATTTTTTTGATTTTAAGAATTAACAAAAACTTTTACTTTCATTTTTGTAAATTCGTTGCTTATTCAAATCAAACATACACCAATGAAAAAAACACTTTTATTATTAAGTATCTTGTTTGTTGCTTATTCTTGTAAAAAAGAGGCCACTAAAGAAGATATTGTAAATTATGCAAAAACGATAACAGAAGAAGAGTTAAAAGAACATCTTTACATTTATGCTTCTGATGAATTCGAAGGAAGAAATACTGGAGATCCAGGACAAAAGAAAGCTGTAGAATATCTTAAAAAGGAATATGAAAAATTAGGTATCCCTCCTGTTATAGAAGGCAACTACTTTCAAAATGTGCCTTTAAATATTGTAAAAACACCAAAGATTGATATGAAAATCGATGGTAAAGCTTATACTTATTTTGATCATTTCATTTCTTTAACAGCTGCAGAAACAGGTACATTATCTGCTTCAGAGGTTGTTTATGCTGGTTATGGTATAGATGACGAAAAGTATTCTGATTACAAAGATTTAGATGTAAAAGGAAAAGTTGTTGTAGTAAAAATGGGCGAACCTAAAGATAAAGCTGGTAACAATGTAATTACTGGTGCTAAAACTGTTTCTAAATGGTCTAATGGTCGTCAAGCATTATCTTCTAAAAGAGATGCTGCAAAAGACAATGGTGCCAAAGCAGTTTTCTTTATAGATGATGCCTTATTTAAAAGATATTCAGATTTTTATAGAGGTCGTGAAGAAAGAGGTGGTAGTAGCAGATTGTCTCTACCAACAAAAAAAGACGAACCTGCTGAAATTTACTTTTTCTTAGCTAGTGAAGAAATGGGAAAATCTATGGTTAACAACATAGACAAATCAGAAAAACCTGCTGTAGTTAAAACTCAATTAGAAATGAGTTATACTAGCATTACTGAACTTAAGCCATCAGAAAATGTAGCAGCTATTATTAAAGGATCTGAAAAGCCAGAAGAATACATCATTATTTCTTCTCATTTAGATCATGTAGGTATGGATGCAGATGGTAATGTATTTAATGGAGCAGATGATGATGGTTCTGGAACCGTTTCTATTTTAGAAATTGCTGAAGCTTTTAAAACTGCTGCAGACAATGGTCATGGTCCAAAGCGTTCTATTATCTTTTTAAATGTAACAGGTGAAGAAAAAGGATTATTAGGTTCTCGTTATTATACTGACTATGAGCCATTAGTTCCATTAGCTAATACTGTTGCAAACTTAAATATTGATATGGTAGGTAGAATTGACCCAAAACGTGAAGGAGATAGAAACTATATCTATTTAATTGGTAGTGATAAATTAAGTACAGATTTACATAACATTTCTGAAGAAGTAAACAAAGAGTTTACTAACATTGCTTTAGATTACACTTATAATGATGAGAACGATCCAAATCGTTTTTACTATAGAAGTGATCATTATAACTTTGCAAAAAACAACATTCCAATTATATTTTATTTTAATGGTACACATGATGATTATCACAAAATCAGTGATACACCAGATAAAATCAACTATGATTTAATGGAAAACAGAGCACGTTTAGTATTCCATACTGCTTGGGAAGTTGCTAATAGAGAAGCAAGAATAGTAGTAGATAAAGCTGAAGAAAAAGAATAATATATTTATTCATAAAGCATAAAAAAAGCCTCGCAAAATTGCGAGGCTTTTTATTTATATTATTAAATTCTTAGCTTGCTAAAACTTCAGCAACCTTATCTGCTGCTTCTTGAAATTCAGTAGCAGAAATAATTTTCATACCAGAATTATCAATTAATTCTTTAGCTTCTTTAGCATTAGTACCTTGTAATCTACAAATAATTGGTACAGTAATCTTATCACCCATGCTTTGGTAAGCATCTACAACACCTTGTGCTACTCTATCACATCTTACTATACCTCCAAAAATATTTACTAAAATTGCTTTTACATTTGGGTCTTTTAAAATAATACCAAAAGCAGTTTCTACTCTTTGTGCATCAGCTGTACCACCAACATCTAAAAAGTTTGCAGGCTCTCCTCCAGATTCTTTAATTAAATCCATAGTTCCCATTGCTAAACCAGCTCCATTTACCATACAACCAACATTACCATCTAAATCTACATAGTTTAAACCAGCAGCTTTAGCCTCTACTTCAATTGGGTTTTCTTCACGTAAATCACGCATGGCAGCATAATCTTTATGTCTAAATAAAGCATTATCATCTAAAGTAACTTTAGCATCTACAGCCATTATTTTATCATCAGATGTTTTTAATACTGGATTAATTTCGAACATAGAAGAATCAGACTTTATGTAAGCTGTATATAATGCAGTAACAAATTTTGTCATTTCTTTAAAAGCAGTTCCAGTTAAGCCTAAATTAAAGGCAACTTTACGTGCTTGAAAAGGCATAATCCCTAATAATGGATCTATTTCTTCAGTAAAAATTAAATGCGGAGTTTCTTCTGCAACAGTTTCGATATCCATACCTCCTTCTGTAGAATACATAATCATATTCTTACCAGTTGCTCTGTTTAATAATACAGACATGTAAAATTCATCTGGTTCAGAATCTCCAGGATAATACACATCTTCTGCAATTAAAACTTGGTTAACTAATTTACCTTCTGCAGAAGTTTGTGGTGTAACCAACATCATTCCAAGAATATCATCAGAAATGCTTTCTACTTGTTCTAAATTTTTAGCCAATTTTACTCCTCCACCTTTTCCACGTCCTCCAGCATGAACTTGAGCTTTAATCACATGCCAACCTGTGCCAGTTTCTTCAGTTAATTTTTTGGCAGCATCAACAGCCTCTGCTGGTGTGCTTGCAACAATTCCTCTTTGAATTCTTACTCCAAAACTGCTTAAAATTTCTTTTCCTTGATATTCGTGTAAATTCATTTGTGTTCTAATTTTTAAACGTTGACAAAAATACGAATTCAAAGAAGAATTTTTATAAATAAATAGTAAAAAATTATGAATCAAAAATTGAGAGTTAAATCAACTAGAATTTATCTCAACATCCTATAAAACATTTAATTACGTCAAAAACAAAAGTTACCTATAAAATAAGTAAAGGGTTTTATGATTTTATTAACAGTATTAATCTGTAACGCTTTAAATTTTATGATGTCTTTACTATTAATTAACAACACTTTGTGATTTTACATCTATAATACAAGATATTTTAGCAGAGTGTTTTTAAAACATAATCAACCAAAAACTACATGTTAAAAAAAATTTCACTTCTATTTATGGCTGTATGCTGCTTGCATACAAGCTTTTCTCAAGATAAAAAAGAACGAAAAAAAATTAAAGCTGTCAGGATTACTAAAGAGCCAAAAATAGATGGGGTATTAGATGATGAAGCTTGGAAAAATGCTGAGTTGGCTACAGACTTTGTCATATTTAGACCAGAAAATGGACAAGCAGTAACAGAAGATTATCAGACAACAGTTAGAATTGTTTATGATGATAATGCCATTTTTATTTCTGCACAAATGAATGATCCTAATCCTTCTGAAATTCCTAAAGAATTTGCTGTTAGAGATAATTTTGCAATTGCTGATTTCTTTCTAGTTACAATTAACCCAAATGATGATGGACAAAATCCATTTGAATTTATAGTACAATCTACAGGAAACCAAGCTGATGCAAAAGTTTCTAATGGTAATGAAGATTTTAATTGGAGTGCTGTTTGGGATAGTGCTGCAAAAATTGATGAAAAAGGCTGGACAGTTGAAATAGAAATACCTTATAGAGCTTTACGTTTTGCAAATAGAGATATACAAGAATGGGGATTTAATTTTCATAGAAGATTAGAGCTTTTAAATCAACAACACACTTGGACTCATATTGATAACACAGTAGGTAGATGGACACAGTATGATGGTTTAATTACAGAATTAGCCAACATTAAACCACCAACTAGATTAAACCTATATCCTTATGCATCTGCAGTCACCAATGTTTTCCAGGGTCAAACAGATTTTGATTGGAATGTTGGTATGGATATTAAATACGGGCTATCAGAAAATTTTACTTTAGATGCTACTTTAGTACCTGATTTTAGTCAAGTTGGTTTTGATGATGTGGTCTTAAACTTAGGTCCTTTTGAACAACAATTTACAGAACAAAGACAATTTTTTACAGAAGGTACAGAGCTATTTAATATTGCTAATTTATTTTATTCGAGAAGAATTGGAGGCCCTCCTATTGATCAATTTGATGTCTATGGAAATTTATCTGCTAATGAAGAAGTCATTGATTATCCTAGCAAAACTACCATGATTAACGCCATAAAAGTTTCTGGTAGAACTAAAAAAGGTTTAGGTATTGGGTTTTTTAATGCTATTACTCAAAAAACTGAAGCCACTATTAGAGATAATCAATCAGGAGATATTAGAAAAGAAGTCATAGATCCTTTTACAAATTTTAATATTCTTGTTTTAGACCAACAATTTAATCAAAATTCAACTGTCTCATTGATCAATACAAATGTTACTAGAAATGGTAGTTTTAGAGATGCTAATGTAACTGCCTTAGATTGGCATATAGAAACTAAAGATAGTAGATATAATGCTGATGGATCTGTAAGAATGAGTAATATTTCTGACGATCCAAATAATCCAAATACTGGTTGGACTTTTGACAATAGTTTTGGTTACAATTCTGGAAATTGGTTTTGGGAAGTTGGTTATAATTTTGAAAGCAAAGATTTTAACCCAAATGATTTAGGTATACTTTTTACTAATGATCAACAAACAATTTATGGTAATCTAGGTTGGAGAACTGTACAACCCACTAAAAATTTTAATAGAATTTGGGTAAACTCATACCATAATTTGAATTTTCAGCACTTCTCTGGCATCTACACTGGATATTTTACTGGTATTGGTGGTAGTGCACAAACAAGAAGTAGATTTTCTTTTGGAGGAAATTTAAATTATGGTTCAGAAGAAAAAGACTTTTTTGAACCTAGACAAGGTACTACAAGTGGCGTATTTTTTCTACAACCAGAACGAATTAATTTTAATGGTTGGTTCGAAACGAACTCACAAAAGAAATTTGAATTAAGTGGTAATGCTTATTTCACAAGTTTTAGTAATAACCCTAAAGAAGGTTTTGGCTATAGTATAGGCTTACGTCATAGATTTAATAATCAATTTTCTTTACGTTATAGATTACGTTCTAACAATACTAATGATGACCAAGGGTTTGTAGATCAAACTGCTAACAATATTATTTTTGGTTTTAGAGATCGTAAAAGCTATACAAATACAATATCTGGTAAATATAGTTTTAGCACAAACTCATCAATATCATTGAGTTTTAGACATTTCTGGGAAGCTGTAAGTTATAACAGTTTCAACAATTTAAATGCTGAAGGTGGCTTAGATCCTAATAATTCTTACGTGGGTGATAATGTAAACTTTAATAGCTGGAATTTAGATTTAAACTACATTTGGCAATTTGCACCTGGCAGTCAGTTAATTGCGTTTTACAGAAATTCTATTTTTAATTTCAACAATAATGCAAATCTTAATTTTTTCGAAAATTTAGACAATTTATTCGAACAATCACAAAGGCATACAATTTCTGTAAGATTCGTATATTTTATAGACTATAATAAACTAAAAAATATTTTTTAATTTATTTCCCCCACTTTTAATTAAACAGATATACTTAACAAAGTGTATCTGTTTTTTTATAAATTCGTACTAAGATTTTCAAAAGGATGATAGAAACTAAGAATATCCATAAATATTATGGTGATGTAGAAGTATTAAAAGGTGTTGATTTAGAGATTAAAAAAGGTGAAATTGTTGCCATTGTTGGTCCTTCAGGTGCAGGTAAAACAACACTTTTACAAATTATTGGCACATTAGATAAACCAAATAAAGAAAATAATTATGAGCTTTTGGTTAACAATACATCTTTACAAAATGTTACAGATAAAGAATTATCAGAATTTAGAAATCAACATATAGGTTTTATCTTTCAATTTCATCAATTATTACCTGAGTTTACTGCTTTAGAAAATGTTTGTATTCCTGCCTTTATTGCAAAAAAATCTAAAAAAGAAGCAGAAGAACGAGCTAATGAACTATTAGATTATTTAGGTTTATCTCATAGAAAAAATCACAAACCAAATGAACTTTCTGGTGGTGAGCAACAAAGAGTAGCAGTTGCTAGATCTTTAGTTAATAAACCTTCTGTGATTTTAGCTGACGAACCAAGTGGTAATTTAGATAGTACTTCTGCAAAAAATTTACATGAATTATTCTTTAAACTTCGAGATGAATTTCAGCAAACGTTTGTTATTGTAACTCACAACCAAGAACTAGCAAATATGGCAGATAGAAAATTAACCATGAAAGATGGTAAAATAATTTAATTTATATAATTATTTTAAAAGCAATTAATTGAAAAGCATATACTATGAAAGAAACTTTTTATGAGTTTATAAATTATTTAAAAAACCCTATTTTAGAAAAAGATACTAATACTACTTTAAACTATCGTTTAAAAGTATTGATTCATATGTTTTTATTTTGTGCCATTTTTGCATCTATTATTACTCCACTGTTTACACTTTTAGAAGACTTAGGTTGGATAGATTTAGATACCCATAAAGTAGAAGAAGTTTTTAAAGATTTACCTTTTTATGCTGTAATTTTAGTGGGTGGTATTTTAATCCCTTTTATAGAGGAATTAATGTTTAGAGCACCTATTGTATTATTTAAAAAACCAAAATCTTTTAAAATAGCTTTTTACTTTTTTGCTATTGTTTTTGGATTAATTCATATTACTAATTTCGAAATTACTTCTACAGTACTATTATTAACACCAATTTTAGTTTTACCACAACTATTTGCAGGTTTTGCTCTAGGCTTTTTAAGAATTCGTTTTGGGTTAAGATGGTCAGTTTTTCTTCATTGCATCTACAATATTTTCTTTTTATCCATTGCTTTAATTTTTGATAGTTAGTATGAATAAAACAGAACTCAAAGAATTTTTAGACGAAAAAGTCTTACAATACAACCATCCAAAATTTATTGAGTCAGATCCTATTCAAATTCCTCATCAATTTTCAAAAAAAGAAGATATAGAAATTTCTGCATTCTTAACAGCAACCATTTCTTGGGGTAATCGTAAAATGATTATTAATAATGCTACAAAATTGATGAAACTTTTAGACAATGCTCCTTATGATTTTGTTCTAAATCACAGTATTAAAGATTTAGAACATCTAAATAGCTTTGTTCATAGAACCTTTAATCATATTGATTTACAGCAGTTTATAAAGTCTATTCAACATATATACAAAAATCATGGTGGTTTAGAGGAAAGTTTATCAGTAAAAAATAATTCAAAAACTTATCAAAAAGCCATTCACGAATTTAAATTAAAGTTTTTTGAAATTAATCACCAACAAAGAACACAAAAACATGTATCAGACCCATTAAAAAATTCTGCTGCAAAAAGAATTAATATGTTTTTAAGATGGATGGTTAGAAACGATAAAACAGGGGTTGATTTTGGTATTTGGAAAACACACAACCCTGCAAATTTATCTTGTCCTTTAGATGTACATTCAGGTAATGTCGCTAGAAAATTAAAACTTTTAAAAAGAAAACAAAACGATTGGAAAGCTCTTGAAGAACTTGATTTCAATTTAAGAAAAATGGACAAAAACGATCCTGTGAAATATGATTTTGCGCTGTTTGGATTAGGAGTTTTCGAAAAGTTTTAAATAGAAACTAACAACTTGTAAATATTTCCTTTTTTTATGATAAATTAGACATCCGAAAAATATTTTATCATGAAAAAAAGCATTTTAATTCTTATTTATTTTGTTGCAATTTCTTTTTATGCTCAAGATCATAGAATACCTTTAGATACTACTGTTGTTACCACAAACTCTGTTGTAATAAAAGGTAAAACTGTACCTTATAAAGCTACAACTGGTATGCAACCTGTTTGGGATGATAATGGAACTATAATTGCATCTTTATATTATACATATTATAAGAGAACAGATGTTAAAAATGATGAAAATAGACCAATTATTATGTCTTTTAATGGTGGACCTGGTTCTGCTTCTGTTTGGATGCATATTGCGTATACTGGACCAAAAGTTTTAAAAATTGATGATGAAGGTTACCCTGTACAACCTTATGGAGTTAAAGACAATCCAAATTCTATATTAGATGTTGCAGATATTGTTTATGTAAATCCAGTGAATACAGGATATTCAAGACCTGTAGTTGCAAAAGGTAAAAAACTCGATAAATCAAAGTTTTTTGGAATAAATGCAGATGTAAAATACTTGGCTAGTTGGTTAAATACTTTTATTACGAGAAACAACAGATGGAAATCTCCTAAATATATTATTGGCGAAAGTTATGGAGGTACAAGAGTTATGGGGCTTGCAGCTGAATTACAAAACAGCCAATGGATGTATTTAAATGGAGTTATCATGGTATCTCCTGCTGATTATAAAGTTTTAAGAACACAAGGGTCTGTAGATTATGCTATCAACCTTCCTTATTTTACAGCAGCAGCTTGGTATCATAAGATGTTACCTAATGAGCTTCAACAAAAAGATTTATTAGAAATATTACCAGAAGCTGAAAATTATGCAATAAATAATCTTTTACCAGCAATAGCAAAAGGTGGTTTCATCACAGAATATGAAAAAAATAAAGTTGCAGAAAACTTTGCAAAATATTCAGGTTTAAGTAAAAAGGTAATTTTGCAAAATAATTTAGAAGTTTCTCCTGGCTATTTTTGGAAGGAATTATTAAGAGAGAAAACAGGGCAGACTATAGGAAGATTAGATTCAAGATACTTAGGCTTAGATAAAAGAGAAGTAGGTATTAGTACAGATTTTAACCCAGAAATAACTTCTTGGTTACACTCTTTTACACCTGCTATTAATTATTATATAAGAGAACATTTAAATTTTAAAACAGATGTAAAATACAATGTCTTTGGACCTGTTGGCCCTTGGGACAATAGAAATAATAATGTTAGAGAAGGATTAAGAAAAGCGATGGCACAAAATCCATATTTAAAAGTATTAGTGCAATCTGGTTATTATGATGGTGCTACAACTTATTTTGGAGCAAAATATACCATGTGGAAAACTGACCCAAGTGGAAAAATGAAAGATAGATTCTTTTTTAAAGGGTATAGAAGTGGACATATGATGTATCTTAGAAACGAAGATTTACAAAAAGCAAATGACGATTTAAGAATATTTATACAAAATAGTTTGTCTAATGGTAAGGCTGCAAAATATTAATTGAATGCATTTTCAAAACCCTACCATTTTTTATTTTTTATGGTTATTAATTATACCTATAATAGTACATCTTTTTCAATTACAAAAGTTTGTAAAAGTACCATTTACAAATGTTGCTTTTTTACAAAAAATATTTCAAGAAAATAGAAAAAGTTCTAAGGTAAAAAAATGGTTGATTTTAGCTACAAGATTATTATTATTTTTATCGTTACTTTTTGCTTTTTCTCAACCTTATTTTAGTAATAAAAACACAACTAAAAATTTAACTAATTTCATTTATTTAGACAATTCTTTAAGTACAATTGCAGAGGGTGAAAAAGGAGTTTTACTAAAAAATGCAATTCAAGAAATTATAGAAAACACATCTGCTGAAGAAACTTTTTCTTTACTTACAAATACAGAATTCTTTGAAAATTTGTCTTATGAAGAATTAAAAAATAAGTTACTCTTAGTAAAAAATTCATCAATTTCACCTGATTTTGAGTCAATTTTACTAAAAATAAGCAAAATTCAAAATAACAAAAGTAAAGATTTACATAAGTCAATATTAATATCTGATTTTCAGAATACTTATGAAAATATGTTTACAAATGTAACAGCTGGTTTTAGTGCAATAAAACTTAGAAACAATAAAGAAAACAACATTTCTTTAGACAGTATTTACATTTCTAAAAACACAAACGATATTATTACTGTTAATGCAATTGTAAAAAATCAAGGCAAGAAAAAAGAAGGCATACCAATTGCATTGTATGATAAGGATAAACTAATAAACAAACAATCTTTCTCTATAGAAAATAACTCAACCACTACCCTTTCGTTTTCTTTACAAAACTCAGCTGAATTAGAAGGTAAAATTAAAATAACTTATAGCGATATTTTTCCATTTGACAACTCTAAAATATTTACTTTAAATAGAGCTAAAAAAATAAATGTTTTAAGCATTGGTAAACCAAACAAATTTTTATCAAAAATTTATGTAAAAAATGAATTTAACTTTACATTTTCTAGCCTTCAAAATTTAGATTATAACGCAATATCAAAACAAGAATTAATCATATTAAATGAGATTGAAAATATACCTGCAACTTTAGCAAATACTTTAGTTGATTTTTCAAATAAAGGAGGTTCAGTAGTTATTATACCAAACACTATAATCAATATTAGTTCTTATAATTCTTTTTTTAGAAAAGTATCTTCTTTTAAAATACAAACTAAAAAAACAGATTCTTTAAAAATTACATCTATCAATTACGATCATCCAGTATTTAAAAATGTTTTTTCTAAAAAAGTTAATAATTTTCAATACCCAAGTACTAAAGAATATTTTAATAGTAATAGTAGAGATATTTCATCAATTATTAGTTTTGAAAACAATACACCATTTATTGGACAAGTTAATAGTACTGGAAAAAAAATATACTGGTTTGCTAATAGTTTAACAGATAATATTTCTAATTTCTCAAAGTCACCTTTAATTGTTCCTGTTTTTTACAATTTTGCAAAACTTAGTTTTAAAAACACACAACTATATTATGAAATTGGTAAAATAAACCAAATAGATATTAATGTTAAACTCAATAAAGACGAAATAGTATCAATTAAGAATAAAAATTCATCCTTCATACCTCAACAACAAACCTATCAAAATAAAGTAGTCCTATCTTTAAATAATCTTAATTTAGAGCCTGATTACTTTTATGTAACTAATGATACAGACACCATTCAAACACTTGCTTTAAACCCACCAAAGAGTGAAAGTTTATTAGAATTTTTAGATGAAAAAACAACAAGTTTTACAAATAAAAATGTTGTGTTTTATACTTCTGTCGAAGATTATTTTAAAGAACAAAACAAAAAAAATGAAGTTCATTGGCTTTGGAAATGGTTTTTAGCTTTGGCAATTGTATCTTTGCTTTTAGAAATTTTAATTTTAAAGTTCTACAAACCATGAGTACGCTTATAAAAAACGCTACCATTTTTGACAACTCTAGTCAATATCATCTTCAAAAAAAAGACATTTTAATTATTGATGGGCAAATTCATAAAATTGCTGAAACCATTAAAACAGAAGACCATTTTAAAGTTATTGAATTAGATAATTTACATGTTTCTTGTGGCTGGTTTGATAGTAGTGTTTCTTTTGGTGAGCCAGGTTATGAAGAAAGAGAAAATTTAGAAAACGGACTATTAGTAGCTGCAAAAAGTGGTTTTACTAAAGTTGCAGTTAATCCTAATACAAACCCAATTGTAGATTCTAAGTCTGATGTAGAATATTTAAAAAGTAAATCTTTTAATACAGCAACTTCTCTTTATCCTATTGGAGCATTAACACAACAAAGTAAAGGTATTGAACTTGCAGAATTGTATGATATGCAAAAATCTGGAGCCATTGCATTTGGGGATTACAACTTACCAATAGAGAATGATAATCTAATGAAAGTTGCATTGTTATATGCTCAGAATTTTGATGGTTTAGTATTAAGTTTTCCAAAAAATAATAAAATTGCAGGAGTTGGTATTGCTAATGAAGGGATAAACAGTACAAAATTAGGCTTAAAAGGAATACCTGCTTTAGCAGAACATATTCAAATAGTAAGAGATTTATTTTTATTAGAATATACAGGAGGCAAACTACATATACCAACAATTACAACTGCAAAATCTGTAGAATTAATTAAAGAAGCAAAGAAAAAAGGACTACAAGTAACTTGTAGTGTTGCTGTGCATCACCTAGCATTAACAGATGATGAATTACATGGCTTTGATAGTCTTTTTAAAACTAACCCACCTCTTAGGTCAGAGAAAGATAGAAAAGCCCTTATAAAAGGAGTTAAATCAGGCATAATAGACTGTATTACTTCTGATCACAACCCAATTGATATCGAAAATAAAAAAGTAGAATTTAGTCAAGCTGAAGATGGAGTTATTGGTTTAGAATCTGCATTTGGTATATTAAATAATCTTTTAGAACTAGAAGAGTTTATTCCATTACTAACTAACAAACCAAAAAATGTTTTTGGCTTAGCAGATAATATTATTGAAGAAGGAAATAAAGCAGATATTACTCTCTTCAATCCAAAAATTGAAAGTAAATTTACTCAAGAACATATATTATCAACTTCTAAGAACAGTCCTTTTATTAATAAAAAAAGAAAAGGAGAAGTTTATGGAGTTTTTGCTAACAATCAATTAATTTTAAAATAAATTAACCATGGAAAACCAAACTGTAAACGAAGGAAAAACAGCAGCTATTATTGCTTATATTACTATTTTTGGAACAATTATAGCATACATATTAAATGCTGGTAAAAAGAATTCGTTTGCTAGTTTTCATATAAGACAAATGATAGGCTTATTTCTACTTTCTATGGTAAATAAATATGTTGTTTATGATATGCTAGGAGCAACAGCCGGCTGGATTTTTGGTGTGTTTCTATTTTTTTTATGGATAGTTGGTTTTATTGGAGCTATACAAGGTGAAGAAAAAGAAGCTCCTTTTGTTGGAGAGTACTTTCAAAAATGGTTTGCAGGAATTTAAAATAATTTAAATCTTTTATGAGTTTACACTATTTAGTAAGAGAACCTTTAAAAAAAACTGAAAATCCACCTCTTTTAATTTTACTTCATGGTTATGGAAGTAATGAGCAAGATTTATTTTCTTTTGCAGAAGAATTGCCTGAAGAATTTTTAATAATAAGTGCACAAGCACCCCACTCTATGGGTTTTGGAGGTTATGCTTGGTATGCTATTAATTTTGATGATGTAAATGGAAAGTTTTCAGATTTAAATCAAGCTAAATCTTCTATTGATACAATTGCCAGTTTTATTGATGAAATTAAAGCGAAGTATAACACAAACAAAGACAAAACATTCTTACTAGGTTTTAGCCAAGGTGCCATTTTAAGTTATGCATTAAGTTTTCATTATCCAAATAAAGTAAACTATGTAATAGCTTTAAGTGGTTATATAAATAAAGATTTGCTACCAAAAGAAATAGTAAATAATATAAAAACTCAATATTATACTTCTCATGGTACTGTAGATCAAGTTTTACCAATTGATTGGGCAAGACAATCTAAACCTTTTTTAGATAACTTAGGTTTACAAAACGTGTATTCTGAATATCCTGTAGGTCATGGAGTTGCACCTCAAAATTTTTACCATTTTAAAAATTGGATAGAAGAAAGGTTATAATTTTTAGTAACTTTTTAGTGTTAAACCAAAAGTTAAAAATCTATCTTCTTGTTTTTGATTTGCTATAACAACACTTTCAAAAGTGTGTAAATAGTTTATTTTAAAATTTAAAAACTTCCAGATAGGTAATTCTAAACTAACATCTGCCTGCCACCTATAGTTACCTCTTTGTTCTAATGAAGGTTGATAATAACTTTCGTGGTTTAATATTAATTTATCTTTAAATAAATGATATCTACCATTCATCCATATTGTTCCTCTCATTGTATTTATTGTAGCATCTCCATTATATGAAGTGTCATTAAAATTAGTTTTTGAAAAATTTGTGTTCTCATATTCACTCGTAACCGAAAACTTTAACCAATTTTTCTTACTATTTAAAACTTGAAAAGTAACCCCTGCTCCAAACAAATACCTTAAATCTATTTCTCTTCTGAAGTTAGTACTTATAAAACCTAAAATAAGTGGATAAATTTTTTTCTTCGGATTTAGATATAAAAAATTTAAACTTAAAATATCTTCATCTGCTTTTACCTTTCCAAACTCTTGATAGACGTAAGAGTTTTTGGTCTTAAAAACAGCATTTTCCCAAGGTTTAAAACTAATATCTGAAGTAGCTCTAAATATTATTGTTTCTACATTACCTCCTTGCCAAAAACCTGTTAATGATAATCTTGCCTTAAAGTTTAATGTATCACTTTCATTTAATTGACTAAAAACAATACTTGGAAATAGCAGTAAAACGATTATTATCTTTTTCATTATTTAAAAATAATTTTTAAAAGACAAAATTAAGGAATCTTAGAAAGTATTAAAGATACTTTTTAATAGTTTCTACAAATTGAACTGCAGTAAATGGTTTTGGTATAACATCTTCGAAACCAATATTTTTATAGCCTTCAATATCATCTTTAGAATTATTACCTGTTAAAGCTAAAAAAGGAGTTTTAGAATTATCTTGATTTAATTCTTTTTTTCGTTTTATTAATTCTTCACCAGTTAAATTAGGCATATTTATGTCTAACAAAACAATATCAAACTTAGTTTTTTCTAAAGCATTTAAAGCTTCTACACCATCTTTAACCAAAGTGAAATCTGTTTTTTCTTTTGTTAAAATATGAGAAACTATAGTTAGATTTAAAAAATTATCATCGGCTACTAAAACTTTTTTACCTTCTATTGATTTGTAACCAGAGTTTTCAGAATTTTCAATATCATCTTCATCATTTTCTTTATGAATAATAAACGGAATTTCAACAATTACTGTAGTTCCATAATTCACAAAACTATCAACTGTTATCTTACCTCCCATTTCTTGAACAAGACGTTTAACTATTGATAATCCTAAACCAACCCCTTTATGTAATCTATTATCACTTAGTCTATTTTGCTGATATTCTTCAAACATTTTTGAAGCCTGTTCTTCTGTCATTCCTCTACCAGTGTCTTTAACACTAAAAGAAATTGTAGCTTCTTTTTTATTGTAAGAATTTACTTTAACTACTGTAGTTACAGAACCTCTAGGAGTAAACTTAATAGAATTATTTATTAAGTTGGTAACAATTTGAATAAGCCTTACATCATCTCCTAAAACAAACTCTGGTATATCCTCAGAAACTTCAAAGACAAGCTTTATATCTAAATCATTATGACTGCTTTTGTAATTATTTTCGATCTGCTCAATTAAATCAGGTATATGTACAGGATCTTTTGCCAATTGTAATTTACCTGCCTCAACTCTTGAGAGATCTAAAATATCATCAACAATCACCTTTAAATTACGACCAGAAATGGTTAAATATTTTAAATATTCTTGAACCATTAAAGATGTCTCTTCTTTATTTATGAGTTCTGTATACCCTAAGATTACATTTAATGGATTACGAACTTCATGACTCATCATCGCTAAAAATCGAGACTTTTGTTCGTTTGCTTGATCTGCAATTTGCCTAAGTTTTACAAGTTCTTTGTTTTTACTTGCTAATTCTCTCTTTAAAAAATACAAGTCGTTTCTTCCCTGATTTAAGTAATTAACAAACTTATATACGTTTGTTCTATCATGTAGTAATACATTGATATCTGTATCATTCCTATATAAATCTAAGTCTACATTGTATTCTTTATCTTCATAGTTGATAAACATACCTTCTATAAGTAAAGATTTTTTTAAAGGTAATGCTTCAATTGTACCAATCAAAAAAGGACAAACTTCATAAATAGATTCTCCAACAGAGAAATCATTAATAGCAAATTTACCAGAGATAATTTCTAAGACTTTTCCTTCTAAATCTATTAAAAATTCGATGTATAAATTTTCAATTTTGGTAGGCCCCAAACTTATATTATTTTAAAGATTGTTGTGTAAGTAAATTAAACGCGCCTTCTACATTAGCGTTTTCTTTTGCACTAGTAATAAAGTCTATAGTTACAGGTACAATTTTTCTAATTTCAAAAATTTCATCATCGCTTAATAAATCTCGTTTATTACCAACAATGATTACTTCATCTAAACCTGAAAGATTTTTAATAGATTCGATTTCTTTATCTAAATTTAAGTAAGTTTCTTCTCTACTTAAATCAAAAACATACATAGCTGCACTAGATCCTAAAAAATACGCTTTTGGAACATTTTCTTCTTCACTTGTACCAGCTACATCCCAAATCATTAGCTTAACTTCTTCATCTTCTATTGCAACAGTTTTGGTACTAATTCTAACCCCAATTGTACTGATATAATTTTCAGAAAATTCATTTAAAACAAATCTTCTTACTAAAGAGGTCTTACCTACCCCAAAACTACCAATCAATAAAACTTTTTTCGCTATCATTAAATCGCTTTCTTCAACCTTAATCTAAAATTAAGATATCTTCTATTAATTTGTTTAATTTATCCTCATCATTAAGATAAGTTCTATCTCTTAAAATTTTTTCTGCTAATGTATTCAAATTATCGGACAATTCTTCTTTAAATTCTGATGTAATTACACCTGATGTTGCAGTTGCTATATATATTGAGTTATAATTTACCATTGAGAGCTGAAATGTTTCAAATTTTATATCTTCTAAATCTTGCCCTTCTTTTTTAAATGCATCTTCTGCAAAAGATTTAATTGCTGTTAGCATGCCAGAAACCATATCTTTATCTGCAATATTACCTCTACTGTAACTACCAATTAATAAACCCGTTTTTTCACCTATAACAAAAACCTCTTCTATAACTGGTTCAAAAACTTCTTGTAAAACATCATCTGCATCTGTTCTTTTACCTTTAAATAATCTTTTTAGAATTTGAGTTAAAGAAAATTTATCATTTATGGTTTGATTTATAGATTCAGTTAATTTAGTAATTTCTGCAATAATAAACTTCTTCACCAATTTACCCATAATTGGGTATAGTGCTTCAACAACTTCGTCTTGAGATTCTCTAATCTGAACTTTAATTGATTCTGTTATTTGATCTCCAAAATGTTCGGGGAAATTAGCTTTTAAATCATCAATTTTTTCATCTACGACAGGATTTATATTTTCACGAATCTTGTCTTTTTCTAAAAACTGATCTCTTAAAGACTCAAATTTTTGTCTATCATCTGTAAGTAAAAGTTCTTTGAGTATTTCAAAACGATTGTCTTTTTTATTATCTACAGTCGTTTCTCTCATTTACTCTTGTAACATCAATGCTATTTTTTCTAACGCCTTACCTAATTTACGTCTATCTGTTTTTTCATCATCTAAATCTGCAATTTTCTTATCTAAGTCTTCTGTTAAATCTTGAATTTTATGCTCCATAAGACTTTCTAAATCAGCCAATTTGTTTTCTAAGTTAATTACAGAATCTGATAAACTTTTTCTAGTTTCTTCTTGTAAGTTCTCAATTTTCTTATATAAATCAGAAAACTCAGTATTATACTGCTGAATATTTTCTCCAAAAATTAAATCTCTTACTGCAGCAATTCTACTATCTACTTGATTGCTATTTGATTCCTCAGATTTTTTTGCCATGAATTTTTTATTGATTATTGATATTTAAGCTAACATTTATTAAACTGCTGAAAATAATAGCTATACAAACAAATATACACTAAAAAACATATTTTAAAAATCTAGACTTCAATTTTTAAGCCATCGTAAGCTAAAAAAACATTTTTTGGAAGTATTTTAGATATTTCTTTATGAAAACCTAGCTTATGACTTATATGGGTAAAGTATGCTTTTTTAGGATTTATTTCTTTGACAAAATCTAAAGCTTCTTTTAAATTAAAATGAGTAGGATGTTCGTCTATTCTTAAGGCGTTTACTACTAAAACCTCTAAATTCTTTAGTTTTTGTTTTTCTATAGAAGTAATTGATTTAACATCTGTTAAATATGCAAAATCTTCAATTCTATAAGCTGTAACTGGTAATTTACCATGCATAACTTCTATTGGTATCACTTTTAGATCTTCAATAAAAAAAGAATCACCATTAACAATATTAGGCATAACACTTGGTGCACCTGGATATCTGTTTTCTTTACTAAAGATATATTCGAATCTTTTTTCTAAGCTATCTAAAGTTCTCTTATTTAAATAGATAGGCATCTCCCCAATTTTATAACAGAATGGTCTTAAATCATCTATACCTGCAGTATGATCTGAATGTTCATGAGTAAATAACACTCCATTTACTAATTGAACTTTTTCACGCAACATTTGTTGTCTAAAATCTGGACCACAATCAATTACAAAATTTTTATTCTCTAAAGAAAAAAGTATTGAAGAACGCAATCTTTTATCTTTACTATCTTCAGATAAACATACAGGATCATTACTAGCAATCATTGGTATACCTTGTGAAGTACCTGTACCTAAAAAAGTTATTTTTAACAGTTTTTTATTAGAATTCATTACAACAAAAATAAGATAAAAATTGACTGATAGCACTCTTATTTAGTACATTTGTTGTTACTTTAAACAAAGCATATATGGCCATTTCTTTAAAAGGAGATCAAAAAATCAGTAGTGTACCTACTACTAAAAGTAAAGCACTTAGAATTAACTTAAATACAGACATTTACGGAACTTTTGCTGAAATTGGTGCAGGCCAAGAAACAGCTAGAAATTTCTTTAGATCTGGTGGAGCATCTGGTACCATTGCAAAAGCAATGAGTGCTTACGATAAAGATTTCTCTGATGCTATTTATGGTATTGAGCAGGACAGACGTTATGTAACTGAATCTCGTTTAAAGAAAATGCTTGGTCATGAAATAGATCTAATAGAAGATAGATTAAGCAGAGAAAAACACCCAAATAAATTGTTTTTTAGTTATGCAAATACGGTTACTACAATCGATTTTGCTCGTAAATTTAAAGGTCATGGTTGGGTTGGAATTCGTTTTCAATTAGATCCATTAGAAGATTATAATGAGATTGTAATTCATATTAGATTTAAAGAAACTGATGCACGTTTACAACAAGAAACTCTTGGTGTTTTAGGTGTAAATTTAATTTATGGGGCATTTTATTTAAATGACAATCCTAAAGAATTAGTAAAATCTTTTTACGATAATTTAGGAAATCATCAATTAGAAATTGATATGATTAATTTCTCTGGACCTCGTTTTATGTATGTAGATAATAGACTAATGAGTTTACAACTACTTAAAAACGGTATGACTAATGCAGTTATGTTTGGACCAGATGGAAACAACTTATTACCTGCACAAGTTCTTTATAAGAAAAACATTTTAGCTTTAAGAGGTAGTTTTAGGCCTGTAACTAAAGTAAACATGGATATGTTTAAACAGTCTAAAAAAATGTTTTTAGAAGAAAATAAAGTTGACGAATCTAAAACACAAATCATTTTTGAAATCACTTTAAGTAATTTATCTGCAGAAGGTAAAATTAACGAAAGAGATTTTTTAGATAGAGCAGAATTATTATGTTCTCTTGGTCAAAATGTAATGATTACAAGCTTCCAACAATACTTTAAGTTAGTAGAATATTTTAGTGAATTTACTAAAGAAAGAATGGCTTTAGCTATGGGAGTTTACAACTTAATTCAAATTTTTGATGAGAAATACTATAGAGATTTAAGTGGTGGTATTTTAGAAGCTTTTGGAAAACTTTTCTACAGAGATTTAAAAGTTTACATGTATCCTTATCATGACCAGAAAGCAGATGAATATATTAATAGTGAAAATCTTAAGGTTCATCCAAGAATGAAAGAACTATACAAGTTCTTTAAAAATAACGGAAGAGTATTAGATATTAAAAACTTTGATAAAGATATTTTAGATATTTTTTCTAGAACTGTTTTAAAAATGATTAGAGATGGTGAAAATGGATGGGAAGAAATGTTACCAGAAGGAATTTCTGAAACCATAAAACAAAAACGTCTTTTTGGTTATACACGCTCTAAATTTAAAAACAATTAAAAATCTATTTTTAATTAAACCTTTTTCATAATTTTCTGTCTTATTAAAAAACATGTTTTTTTGGTAGCAGAAATCACATTAGTAGCGCAACTTAAGAATAAGCAAACAAAAGAAATTGCATTTCGCGAATTAATAAAACAATATAAAGAGAGATTATATTGGCATATTCGTAAAATAGTAGTTTCTCATGATGATGCTGATGATGTTTTACAAAATACGTTTATTAAAATATTTAACAATATAGATAAGTTTAATGAGCAAAGTAAACTGTTTTCTTGGATGTATAGAATTGCTACAAATGAGTCTATCACATTTATTAATAAAAGAGCTAAAGAAAGAAATCTAGATATTTCAGATTATCAACAACATTTAGCTAGTACTTTAGAAAGTGATGATTTTTTTACAGGTGATGAAATTCAAGTTATTTTACAAAAAGCCATAGCTACTTTACCGCAAAAACAACAATTAGTTTTTAATATGAAATATTTTGATGAACTAAAATATGAGGAAATTTCAGAAATATTAGAAACTTCAGTTGGAGGCTTAAAAGCCTCTTATTTTCATGCAGTTAAAAAAATTGAACATTATATAAAAAATAATAGTCATTAAACCTTTTATAAATTTTAATGTCTAATTAAAGATGAATAAAGAATTAAAAAATAGCGAAAATTATATCATTTCTAAGGTTGGGAAAAATAATCCTTTTTCAGTACCTAAAGGATATTTAAACAATGTAGAAAATAATATTTTCTCAAAAATTAATGAAGATAGTCTCCCAGTTTCAAGTGGTTTTGGTACACCTGAAAACTATTTTAAAGGATTAGAAGATTCTATTTTAGAAAAAGTATCATCAACAAAAAAAGAGACTAAAGTAATCTCTTTAAAAGATAGAATATTAAAAGTGGTTCCTTTTGCTGCAGCTGCATCAATTATACTTTTTATTGGATTAAACACCTTTGTCTTTAATCAGAATAATGAAATTAGCATAGATAATCTAACAGAAAGTGATATTGAATATTGGCTAAATAATAGTGATATACATGATAGTGATGTTGCACTAGTTTTAGACGATGATATTTTAGAAGAAAATGGTTTTTCTTTAACAAATTTAAAAGATGAAAACATCGAAGAATATATTAATTCAATTGATAATTCTTCTTTATTAAACGAAATAAACTAAACGATTATGAATAGTAAAATTCTTACTTTAATTTTTGTATTATTTTTCTCTTTTTCATTATCTGCACAAGTAAATAAAGAAAGTAGAGAAAAAATAAAAACACTAAAAATCGCATATATTACAGAGCAATTAAATCTTACTGCAAAAGAAGCACAAGATTTTTGGCCAATTTATAATGCTTACGATGAAGAGCAAAGATCTTTAAGAGGTAAAAATAGATATGAAATTAAAAAACTTGTAAAACAAAGAGGCAATTTAGACTCTATAAGCGATAAAGATGCTGAAAGATTAATTTCTTTAAAACTGAAAAATGATAAAGCTTTATATGAATCTCAAAGAGATTTTGTAAACAAAATAAAAAGAATTATATCTCACAAAAAGATTCTAAAACTTCAAATAGCAGAAATGGAGTTTGCCAGAAAACTAATGAGAAAGTATAAACGAAGAAAATAAAAAGGGGAGCTTAATAGCTCCCCTTTTTGTTTATTTAATTAAATTCATACAAACGTACAATTCAGGTTTGTTTGCTGTGAATTGTTTTAACCAAATGATTAATTCATCAACTTCATAAGGTAATAATCTTTTTAATGATTTCTCTAGCTCTCTGCAAAACAACTCTGAATTAAAACTTACTTTAGTTAGTACAGTTTTTGTGTACTCAAACATTGCTCTAGCCATAATTTTAATGATTAATTATAATTTATTAAACGTAACAAATTAATTTTTATTATCTCAAATTTAAGCAAAAAAAACCATCATTTAAAAAATGATGGTCTTAAAATAATGTTTAAAAATTGTTAATACTAAATACTATTAGCTTTATCTAAAATTGCATTAGCTTTAGTCTCTAGTTCTGCTTTAACTTCTTTAAAATGCTGCTTAGCACTTCCAGAAAATTTTGTATTTACTTTACCAATTAAATGATCAAAAGCTTGGATAGCTTCATCTATAATTGGTTCTGCTTTTTTTGGTTCGTTTTTAGCATGTGCTACGTTTAATGCATAATCTATTACATCACCCAATACGTAGTTTATGTCTTTTTTTAAGTTTTTTATACTTGCCATAATTACTTCTTTTAAGTTGCAAATTTAGGGTAAATATTTAAAAAAGTAATAAAACTTCTTTTATATTATTTAGTGTCCTATATTCTAATTTAGTTGAATCTTGTAAATCTACTTCTTCATGAATCCATGTAGTGTGAAATGGAATATGTATTGCTGATGCACCTATATTTATTAGTGGTAAAACATCAGACTTTAAAGAATTACCAATCATTAAAAATTCTGATGGCTTTATATCTAAGTGCTTTATTAATTTTTTGTAATCTTTTTCCTTTTTATCACTCATTACTTCAATGTGATGAAAATATTTAAGCAAATTTGATTTTTCTAATTTTCTTTCTTGATCTAAGAGATCTCCTTTAGTAGCAACTATCAACCTATATTTACCATCTAAAAATTGAAGAGTATCTTCAACTCCTTTTAATAATTCTATTGGCTTTTCTATCATTTCTTTACCAATATCTAAAATAGCTTGTAATGCTTTAGGATGTATTTGATAGTTAGAAAGTTCTAAAGCACATTCTATCATAGATAATACAAAACCTTTTATACCATAACCATAATATCTAAGATTATCTATTTCTTTTTTAAAAAGCTCTTGATCTATTTTATTTGCAGTTTCATACTTAGCTAGCAATTTTGCAAATTCTAATTCTGCATCTCTAAAATAAGTTTCATTTACCCATAAAGTATCATCAGCATCAAAAGCAATGACTTTTATGTTATTGTACATATTTAATAAATTTTAAAGCCTTTTCTAAATCTTCTGGAGTATCTATACCAACAGCTTCAACAGAAGTTTCAACCATTTTTATTTTTTTACCAATTTCTTGATATCTAATTGCTTCAATTTTTTCTGCTGCTTCTAAAGGTGTAATTGGTGTATTGTAAAAATCTAACAATGCTTGTTTTCTAAAAGCATAAACTCCCTTGTGTTTATAATATTTAACGTCTATAGAAGAATCTCTGTGAAACGGAATTACACTTCTAGAAAAATAGATAGCCATATTATTTACATCAGTAATTACCTTAACATTATTAGGGTTTTCTATATCCTCTTTATTTGTTATTTGTACTTTTAAAGATGCTAAATCTACCTCTTTTTTAATATCATTTTTAAAAACTTCAATTAATTTAGATAAAGATAATTCATCTATAAAGGGCTCATCTCCTTGAACATTTACAACAATATCTACATCAATATTTTCAACGGCTTCAGCTATTCTATCTGAACCACATTCGTGTTCTTTTTTACTCATAATAGCATTACCTCCTGAATTACTTATAGTCTTATAAATAATATCAGAATCTGTTACAACATATACTTCAGAAAATAAATTTGTATTAACAGCAGCTTCATAAGTTCTTAAAATAACTGGCTTACCTCCTAAATCTTTCATCAATTTTCCTGGAAATCTTGAAGCTTGATATCTAGCAGGAATCATTGCAATTATTTTCATAAATGATTTTTTATTATATGCGTTAAAGATAATATTTATATCTATAATGCTATTTTTCTAATCACTATTCTAGTTATTTTTAGCATAGTAGCAATTAGATTTCATGTAGTTTATTTTTATTAATCTAGTTTTTATACTAACTAGAAAAAAATTATTTTATATTCTAGTAGCAATTACTATTCTCTATAATTTAAATGAGAAAAGAAATAGTTTTACTGAACCTTTATTTTATAAATACTTCTAATAATTCTGAAGAATTTTCAGATTCTATTACTAATTCTTTTATACAAGCAGGCACCAAAATAGTTTCGCCCATTTGTAAGCTTTCTTTTTGATTGTTGTAATAAAAATCAACTTTACCCTCTACACACATGTAAATTACAAAACTATCTTTATTAGCATGATTAACCTCAACTTTACCATGTATAGGTAATACACTAGTAGTAAAATACGGACAAGAAACTATTTCTGTTGATTTGTTTTGTTCTTTTGTATATTTAGTATCATAAGATTCTTGTGCAGAATAATCAATAGCGTCTAAGGCCTCTTCTGTATGTAACTCTCTAAAAGTTCCATCTGGGTTTGGTCTATCCCAATCATAAACTCTATAAGTAATATCTGATGTTTGCTGAATTTCAGCTAAAAGAACCCCTGCTCCTATAGCATGCACTCTTCCTGTTGGAATAAAATATACATCTCCTTTGTTAACCTCATCTATATTTAAAATATCTGTTAACGATTTATTTTCTAGATGATGTAAATATTCTTCTGGTGTAACTTCTTTTTTAAAGCCTACAATTAAATTAGCTTTTTCATCTGCTTGCATAACATACCACATTTCTGTTTTACCAAAAGAATTGTGTCTTTTTTTAGCCAAATCATCATGAGGATGCAATTGAATACTTAATGCTTTTTTTGCATCTATGAATTTTATTAAAAGAGGAAATTTATCTCCAAAATGATTATAAATTTTTGAACCCATTAATACTGATTTATAATCAGATATTAATGATTTTAAGTCTTTGCCTTTTAAATCACCATTTACAACAATAGAAGTATCACCCTCAACATCAGACAGTTCCCAACTCTCACCTATATCCTTTCTGTTTGACTTTTTATGAAGTGTTTTTATTAATTTTTCTCCTCCCCAAACTTTGTCTTTTAGTATAGGTTCGAATTTCAGTAATTGATTAATTTCCATAAGGCAACAATTGTTTATAAATTTAAATCACTAATAAAACTAATGTATTTATTAATGATCATTAGTGTAACGTTTTACATACATTTACTACAAATATAAGTAAATAGATAATTTAACATTAATAGAACTATGGGTATATTTTGGGATTTAATTCAACAAAGTGAAATTCAAGAACAAAGCAAAAAAGCTAAAAATTTAGAGGAAAGAGTTTTAATATTAGAGAAAGAATTATCAGAAACTAAAACAGTTCTTAAAAAGACACTTATGGCTCTTGAAAGCTATTTAGAAAAAGATATTGATGGTGATGGAAAAACAGGTTTTTAGTTTCTAAAAAAAAATCTTAAATACAGTAAAAATAATTAACTAAGACAATATGGACGGATTTAACATAATTATGATAATTGCAATAATATTGTTTGCAAGACTTGGAATTCGTTTAATTATTGGGTACAAAAAAAGTAAAAAGAAAGATTAAGGTTATTTTTAAATAATATCAATACTTTACTTGATTTTTTAACATTATTTAAAATGCATTTTTGGTTATATTTACACCATCTATTTATTGGGGGATAAAGTGATAAAGAAACAACTTTTTACTAGCATATTTTTTCTTTTATTTTTGCACAGTTTCGCTGTACAAAGAACATTATATGTAGATGGTTTTAATAATATTCTTGGTAGCCCAATGAAAGAAGATAAGCTACTTAAGTTTGCTGAAAGAAATAGTTTTAATACTCTAATTCTATATCAATTAAATAAAGTAGATAAAAGATTCCCTTTAACTGACCCAATAAAAAATAGCACTTTAGCTAAATTTATCTCAAAAGCTAGGCTTAAATTCGGTATTCCAAATATTGGCGCTTCTGGTGAAGCTGCTTCTTTTTTTATAAATAAAATTGATATTTATAATAAATCTAGAAAAAAACGAGAAGAAAAGTTTGATATTTATAATTTAGAATATGAATACTGGTCTTCTAAAGCATCTGGTATAGATGGTTATTATTGCATTAATTATTTAGAAGAAAACATGATTCCTTGTGGAAGAGAAGGTTCTTTTAAGTTTTTTATCGACAATTTAAAAGATTTGAAAAAATTAACTTCTAACAGTAAACATAAAGTAGAAGTTGAAGCTTATGCATCTTTTTACACCCCTAACGAAATAAAAGAAATCATAAAAAACTGTGATAGATTATCAATAAGAGCTTTTGGTAAAAATCCTAAATTAAGTTATTCTTCAGCTAGAAGAAATTTAGATTATTTGTTAAAAACAAAATCCAAAATAAAAACTTCAATTTTATTTTCTACGACAATGTCTAATCTTGGACGTTGGTTAAAGTTCGATTCCTTAGACAAAGGTGAATCTCTTTTTATTAGAGAAATGAATATAGATAACTCACTCATTGAAAAAAATGTAAACATAAAAAGTTTCAGTTATCATGTTTATTCTGATCTAGAAAAATCTTTAAGTTATTACTCTTATAGAAAAAACTAGAACGTTTTTTTTGAATAAATTTTTTAAAGAAATCTGTTTTTTATCGATTTATTATTTTTTTTATACTTTTACTATAACTTTTAACCCCTTAACCCCTATAAAATGAAAAGGATAACCCCAGCAATCCTAGTCATAATGCTATGTGCTATTTTTAAAACATATAGCTCAGAGAGAATTCTTTATGTAGACCAGTTCTACTCTATATTAGGCAACCAAGCCAAAGAAAATGACTTATTAAACTTTACAATTTCTAACGGATTTAATAAAATTATCTTATACGATTTACATAAGGTAAATAGAGATTATCCGCTTGCTGACGCAACAAAAAATGGTATACTAGCTAAATTTATATACAAAGCCAAAAAGAGCTTTGGTATTAAGGAAGTAGGAGGCTCAGGAGAAAGTGGTGAATTCTTTATAAAAGCAATTCATGCTTACAATGAGTCTAGAAAAATATCAGCAGAAAAATTTGATTCCTATAATTTAGAATATGAATATTGGAAAGAAGATGACTCTAAAGATGGAGGTTATTATTGCGAAAATTATCTAAAAAATAATGGTAAATCTTGTGATAGAAATGGAACTTTTAGTTTCTTTTTAAAATCATTACAAACCATGAGAACTTTAGCTGATAAAAACAATCATCCTGTTAAAGTTGAAGCTTATGTTGGAAAGTTTAAAAAACACGAAATTCAGAAAATATCTAATTATGTAGATAGATTATTGGTTCATGTTTATGTAAGAAACCCTAAAAGTGGTTTTAATTATGCAAATAAAAGGTTACAGTATTTATCAGAAGTAAAAAACAAACCTAAAGTTTCTATAATATATTCTTCAGAAACGCTTTTTATGGGAGGTTGGTTAAAATTTAACTCATTAAAAAAAGGAGAAGAAATATTTGTAGATACTATGAAAAATAGAGATAGACACTTATTATCTAAAATTAATTTTACAAATTTTACTTATTATAACTATAACCAATTATCTAAATCTTTAAAATATTACAAAAAATTATCAGCTTTAGCTTTTAATAAAAACAAAAAAGAAAATCAAGATTTTACATTAGCCTCTAGGTAGTTTTTGATATTAAAATGTTAAATAATAATTAAAATAAAACAAAAATAATTTTTAATATATTATATTTATATCAAATTCTCCCAGTTTATGAAGAAGTTATTGTACTTTATAATCTTTGTTAGTACCATAAATTCTTACGGTCTACAAAGAATTTTATATGTTGATGGTTTTATAGATATCTTAGGAAATAAAGCTGAAGAAAACGAATTACTTACTCTTGCAAGCGAAAACAATTTTAAAAGTTTAATACTTTACGATTTAGATAAAATCGATAAAAAATTATTTCATTTAGCAGACTCAACTAAAAACAATGATTTAATCAATTTTATAAAAAAAGCAAAAACAGTTTATAAAATAAAAGAAATTGGTGCTTCTGGTGAAAATGGAGGTTTTTTTATTAATGAAATAGATGTTTATAATAAAACTAGAAAAGACCCTTTAGAGAGGTTTGATGTTTACAATTTAGAGTATGAATATTGGAAAACTACCAAATCTGATTTGGGTGGGTATTATTGTGAAACTTATTTAAGAAAAAACGGTATTCCTTGTACAAGAGAAGGTAGTTATAAATACTATTTAGAAACACTATCTATAATGAATTGTCTCGCAAAAGAAAGCGATACTCCAATAAAAGTTGAGGCATACATAGGAAAATATCAGAATAAAGAAATTAAACATATAACGAATAATGTTGACAGGCTTTTAATAAGTTCTTATGAATCTTCTCCTAAAAAAGCATTTAAAAACATAAAAAATAGATTAAATATTTTTATTAGAAATAACGCTAAAATAGAACTTTCTATAATTTTGTCATCAGAAGTAAGATATATGGGTGGCTTTCTAAAATATAGCTCTTTAGATGAAGCAGAAAATGAACTTTTAAGCTATTTAAATATAGACCAAAATAAATTAAATTTTACTGGCTTTACTTACTATAATTATAGCTATTTAAAGAAAAGTTTAGACTTTTTTAATTTTAGAAAAACGGGTGTTAGAAGATAAGTTTAATGATCTCCAGAATAACTAACAAAATTCCTTGGAGTTTCATACAGAGTAACTTTTAAATCTAAATTGTCTGGTAAGTGTTTTCTTAATTTATCATAAGTTACTACACAAATATTTTCAGCTGTTGGGTTTAGTTCTTTAAATTCAGGCACTTCAATATTTAAATTTTTATGATCAAAACAATCTTCAATCTCAGATTTAATAATATCTTTTAATTTACCTAAATCATAAACATAACCAGTTTCAGCATTAATTTCGCCAGTTAAAGAAACAATTAATTCGTAGTTATGACCATGAAAGTTTGGGTTACTACACTTACTAAAAACTTCAAAGTTTTTTTCATCAGACCAATCTTTTCTATAAAGTCTATGAGCTGCATTAAAATGTGCTTTTCTATGAACTGTAACTTTAGGCATTTTTTAGTTTTTTATAAGATTCTTTAAAAATAATTTTAAACCACTCTGTATAAATATCAGGATTGTTTTCTATGTCGTTTTTAACATCTTCTAACAACATCCATTTATAGCTTTCTACTTCCTCTTTATTAATATTAGGTTCACCATCAAAATCACCAACCATAACATGATCTAATTCGTGTTCTGTTAAACCATTTTCAAACGGAGCTTTGTAAATAAAAGAAAATACTTCTTTTAACTCTGTTGTAAAACCCATTTCTTCTTGTAATCTTCTCTTACCAGCTTCTATATTAGTTTCTCCTTCTCTTTGGTGAGAACAACAAGTATTGGTCCATAACAAAGGCGAATGATATTTATGAGCTGCTCTTTGTTGCAATAATAATTCTCCTTTATTATTAAACGTAAAAACAGAAAAAGCTCTATGCAAAACTGCCTTTTCATGAGCTTCCATTTTAGGCATTAAACCTATTTGGTTATCATTTTTATCAACTAAAACTACAAGTTCTTCCATAAGTTGCAAAGATATAGAATCATTTACCTTTAAAACTTAAAATTTTTATAAAACCATTTGTTTTGTTTGCTTTTGTTTTGATGGCTATCTTTGAAACCTATTCAAATAAATACTAAGCGTGAAATTTTTTAGTAAAGCAATACTACTATCTTTTATTATTCTTTGTTCTTGTCATCAAAAAGAAAAGCAGAAACAGAAAATACAACCTCAAATAACAGAAAAAAACATAAAAAAAGTTAAAGAAAAAGAGGTTGAAAAATCTTGGGATAGTTTAAACAGTTCTAATGTTGAAGCTTTTTTAACTGAATATGGTAAACAAAACCCAGAAACAAAAGTTATTATAAAAACAAAATTTGGCAATATAAAATTACGTTTATACGAAGATGTGCCAATACATAGAGCTAACTTTATATTTCTCACTAAAATTGGTTATTTTAATACAACAGTTATCTACAGAGTAGCAAAAAATTTTGTAATTCAAGGAGGTAATTCAGATAATTGGTATACTCAAAAACAAAGAAGAAAGTATGGTAATTATTTAATGCAGCCAGAATTTAAAAAGCATAGAACACATAAATATGGAGCATTAGCAGCTGCTAGAGAATGGGAAAACAATCCAGATAAACTATCTAGTCCTTTCGAGTTTTATATGGTTCATAAAAGAAGTGGAGCTCATCATTTAGATGGTGAACACACTGTTTTTGGTGAAGTAATTTCTGGATTTGATACAATGGATAAGATTTCTAGAGTTAAAGTAGGTGTAGATGAATGGCCTGTTGATGACATACCAATTACTATAGAAATTTTAGATTGATAATTGTCTTTGTAAAACCTATCTTTGCACCTCAAATTTTGTAAATGAGTTTTTTAAAAGAAATAGAGCGTAGAAGAACATTTGGTATTATTTCGCATCCAGATGCAGGTAAAACTACATTAACAGAAAAGTTACTTTTATTTGGTGGTGCAATTCAAGAAGCTGGTGCTGTAAAGAACAATAAAATCAAAAAGAGTGCTACTTCCGATTTTATGGAAATTGAACGTCAAAGAGGTATATCTGTTGCTACTTCTGTTTTGGCATTTAATTACAAAAACAAAAAAATAAATATTCTAGATACTCCAGGTCACAAAGACTTTGCTGAAGATACCTTTAGAACCCTTACTGCTGTAGATAGTGTTATTGTGGTAATTGATGTTGCAAAAGGTGTTGAGCCACAGACAGAAAAACTTGTAGAAGTTTGTAGAATGCGTCAAATACCAATGCTTGTTTTTATTAATAAACTAGATAGAGAAGGTAAAGATGCTTTTGATTTATTAGATGAAGTAGAGCAAAAATTAGGTTTACGTGTAACTCCTATGAGTTTCCCTATTGGTATGGGTTATGATTTTAAGGGTATTTATAATATTTGGGAGAAAAAATTAAACTTATTTTCTGGTGATAAAAAAACGACCATTTCTAAAGGAATAGAATTTGATGATTTATCAAATCCTGAATTAGATAAAGTTGTTGGAGAAACTGCTGCAGAAACATTAAGAGAAGAGTTAGAATTGATTGATGAAGTTTATCCTCCTTTTAATCAAAAAGAATATCTAGAGGGCGATTTACAACCTGTATTTTTTGGTTCTGCTTTAAATAATTTCGGAGTAAAAGAATTATTAGATGCATTTATTGAAATTGCGCCTTCTCCTCAACCTAAAAAAGCAGAAGAACGTTTAGTAGATTCTAAAGAGCAAAAAATGTCTGGTTTTGTGTTTAAAATCCATGCTAATATGGATCCTAAACATAGAGATAGATTAGCTTTTGTTAAAATTGTTTCTGGTACTTTTAAAAGAAACTCACCATATTTACATGTTAGAAATGGAAAGAAAGTAAAATTTTCTAGCCCTAATGCCTTTTTTGCTGAGAAAAAAGAAATAGTAGATGAATCATATCCAGGAGATATAGTTGGCTTACATGATACAGGTACTTTTAAAATTGGTGATACACTAACAGAAGGCGAAGAACTTAATTTTAGAGGTATTCCAAGTTTTTCACCAGAACATTTTAGATATGTAAATAATGCAGATCCTATGAAATCTAAACAATTATATAAAGGTTTAGATCAATTAATGGATGAAGGTGTAGCACAATTATTTATTTTAGAAATGAATGGTAGACGTGTTATTGGTACAGTTGGTGCTTTACAATTTGAAGTTATTCAATATCGTTTAGAACACGAATATGGTGCTAAATGTACTTACGAAAATTTAAGTGTCCATAAAGCTTGTTGGGTAGAACCTACAGATCCTAAAAACGAGGAGTTTAAAGAATTTAAAAGAGTAAAACAACGTTACTTAGCAAAAGATAAACAAGGTCAACTTGTTTTTTTAGCTGACTCAGCATTTACAATTCAAATGACACAAAGTAAATATCCATCAGTTAAGTTGCATTTTACTAGTGAATTTAAAAAATAACAGATGAAAAATATACTATTTATATGCTTTCTCTTTTTAGGTCTACAAACAGGGTTCTCTCAAATTTTAACTTTAGAAGATCTTGAGCCAAAAGAATTACATAACAGTATACGTTTAAACTACACTTTAGTTCATCAACCCACAGATAAAGTAGGTTATGCATTGCAACCTACCATGGGTTTTATTGGATTAACTTATAATATACCTTTAAATGAATGGTTATATACTGGTGCTGGTTTTCATACAGCCATTACTGGTGATCAAGGAGGCTTATTTACACTAGGTGTTACATTAGGTGTAAATTTTCCTATCTATAAAAATCTTTATTTTGATGCAAATGTTCATTTTGCTGGTGGTGGAGGCTATAGAACTCTTGTAAATGGAGGTGGAATGTTATACCCAAATGCAGGAATCCAATACAAGAAAAATGGTTATTCTTTTGGAGTACAATATGGTTATGTTAACTTCTTTACAGGCATTCAGAAAAGCGATAATATTTCATTTTTTGTAGAAATTCCATCTACTTTAAGAACAAGTTCTTATGAAAAAGCTCAAAAAACATTTGTTGCTAAAAATACATCTAAAGAAGAAGTTTTTACCAAACCTGGGGTAAAAAGTGTACAACAAGTTACATTTGATTACTTTTTTCCAAGAGGAAGATCTAGAACAGACGCAAGTACAGACCCAAGATATAAACCTATTACAAACACATTATCTATTATTGGGTTTGAATATCAAAGATATTTAAATACTAATACTTTTATCTATGCTCAGTTAGATGCCATGTATGGTGGTTTAACAGCTGGTTTTATGGATATGTTTATTGGTGCAGGAAAAAACTTCATAGAAACAAAGCATGTTAACTTTTTCGCAAAATTTGGAATAGGTGCTGCTGGTGGTAGAATTTTTCCTGAAGGTGGTTTAACTATGTACCCAAATGCAGGAGCAGATATTCGATTCTCAGAAAGATTTGGGATAAGTTTACATGGAGGATATCATAAAGCCTTAGGAGGAATAGCAAGTTTTGAAGCTCTGACTGCTGGTTTTAGTTTAAAATATTACAGTTTAAGTGGAGGAACAAAAGATCCGTTCACAAATAAAGAATACACTAAAATAAAGACACAAGGCATTCGATTAGCGTTACAAAATCAAACCTATTTTGATGTTGCAAAATTTGGAATTCCTGATAGCGATTTACAATTAATCGCAATTAAAGTATTATATGATATTAACAAAAGATTTTATGTTTCTGGGGAAGCTTCATTTGCTTACGAAGGTAAATCTGGTGGTTATGCACATGGAATTTTCGGTTTAGGAATAAGATCTAATAAATTTGCAAACAATAAACTTTCTTTATTTGCAGAAGCTGCTGGTGGTGTTGCTGGTGGTGGAAGGGTTGATTCTGGAGAAGGAATTTTAATTAGACCAACTGCAGGTATAAACTATCATATAAACAATGATTTTTCATTAAACCTTGCAGGTGGTCAAATGTGGTCTCCTTTTGGTAATGTAAACTCAGCGAATATTAACATTGGATTATCTTATGGGATATCTATGTTAAACACAAAAAAATAAATTTATTCTGATACCATTTATCAGAATCATTAATACTAATTGAATAATAAATATAAATATGAATAACGGAATCTACGCAAAGTTCACAACTCCAAAAGGTGAAATCTTAGTACAATTAGAACATGAAAAAACACCAGGAACAGTTGGTAATTTTGTTGCATTAGCAGAAGGTAATTTAGAAAATTCAGCAAAAAAACAAGGTACTCCATATTATGATGGATTAAAATTTCATAGAGTTATTCCAGATTTTATGATACAAGGAGGTTGCCCTCTTGGAACTGGAACAGGCAGTCCAGGTTATAAATTTGATGACGAGTTTCATCCAGATTTAAAACATGATGAACCTGGAAAATTAGCTATGGCTAATTCTGGTCCAGCTACAAATGGAAGCCAATTTTATATCACGCATGTACCTACTCCATGGTTAAATGGTAAGCATACCGTTTTTGGAAGCGTTGTAGAAGGTCAAGATGTTGTAGATACAGTAGCACAAGGTGATGATATGAAAGTTGAAATTTTAAGAGTTGGTGAAGCTGCTGAAAAATTTAATGCAGTAGAAGCTTTTAGAAAATTTGAAGGAGCAAGAGAAGCACGTGAAGCAGAAGCTAAAGCTAAACAAGCTGAGTTATTAGATAAAGTTGCAGCTGGTTATGATGAAACTGATAGTGGTTTACGTTATAAAATTTTACAAAAAGGAGATGGAAAAAAAGCTACTAAAGGAGCTGGAGTATCTGTTCATTATAAAGGTCAATTATTAGATGGTACTGTATTCGATTCTTCTTACAAAAGAAAACAACCTATCGATTTTAATGTTGGTGTTGGTCAAGTAATTTCTGGTTGGGATGAAGGTATTCAACTATTACAAGTTGGAGACAAAGCAAGATTTGTTATTCCATCTCATTTAGCATATGGAGAAAGAGGTGCAGGAGGTGTAATACCACCAAATGCAACTTTAATTTTTGATGTTGAATTAATGAATGTAAACTAATTTAATATTAGATTTAAACAAAAAACTCTCCAAATTTGGAGAGTTTTTTGTTTATAATAATTTATTTTTTACTAAATTGATGTGGAATTTTGATACATCAAAATAATCAAACAAGGTTATGAAGTTATTCCCCCATAAAAAAGATAACTCTTACTTAAAGTTTTCAATATTAATTATTTGTTAATGAAAGAAAACAAAAAGTATATTACTACAAAAAGACGATTTAGAGTAATTTATTTACTCTGTCTCTTCCATGTTATTTTTTCTTTGGCAACAGCAGCTATCTATTATTTTATAGATGTAATGATTTATTTAGCAGATGTTACAGTTTTAGTTTATGTTCATTCTATTTCTGCACTACTCTATTTTTTAGGAGCTTATGTTGCAAAAAAAGGATTAGTAAAGTATACTAGAATTTTATTCTTTATTCTGTTAAACTTCAGCATTACAATTACTGCTTCGTATGTTGGTCAAGTTGGTAGTGTAGAATATTTATTTATGTATGCTATAGGTTTACCTTTTATTTTATTTTCTTTTAAAGATGAAAAATATAGCGTTGTTGTATTTTCTTGTTTAGCAGGTTTTTTATGGATTTTAACTAGTGCTACAGACTTTAAACTTTTTACAGATAATCATTTAGATGAGGCTTTTGCATTAAAATATGTATATCCTATTTCCTTGTTATCTACAGCAACTATGGTAATTATTCAGCTGTTTTCATTCTCTAATTTAAATCTTACTTATTATTCTGGAATCTACTCTAAAAGACAAGAAGCTATAGATGCTTCAGAAGCAAAATCTAAGTTTCTAAGTACTATGAGTCATGAGATTAGAACTCCCTTAAATGCAATTATTGGACTTTCTTATATTTTAAAAGATAATGAACCTAGAAAAGATCAAGTAGATAATATTGAGGCCTTAAATTATTCTGGAAAAATATTATTGAACTTATTAAATAATGTATTGGATTTTAGCAAAATGCAATCAACTAAAATTGAATTAGACAACATTCCTACAGATTTAAAAAATGCATTTAGACAATTAAAAAAAATATACGAACCACAATGTATTAAAAAAGGGATTCAACTTAACGTTAATATAGATGATAAAATACCTATTGTAATGTTAGATATAGTTCGTTTTAATCAAGTAATTACAAACCTCTTAAACAATGCTATTAAATTTACAGAGAAAGGCAGAGTAAATTTAAACATAAAAAAAGGTTTACAAATAGATGGCAAAGTAAATGTACATACAGAAGTAACAGATACTGGTATAGGTATTCCAAAAAGTAAACAAAAAAAAATATGGGAACCTTTTACACAAGCTTCAACTTCTACTACAAGAATTTATGGTGGAACTGGTTTAGGCTTACCAATTGTAAAAAGTATTATAGAAGTAATGGGTTCTAAAATTATTTTACGAAGTAAAGTAGGTAAAGGAAGTCGTTTTTATTTTAAATTAAAACTTGATGTTGCTAAAGAAGAAAAGATTGTAAATACAGCTAAAGAAATAAAGTTTAATGGAGAAAAACTATTATTAGTAGAAGATAACCCAATAAATGTAATGGTTGGTAAACAAATACTAATAAAATCTAATTTAAAAGTAGAATCAGTTATTAATGGGCAACAAGCAGTAGACAAATTAAAAGAAGAAAATTATGACATTGTTTTAATGGATATAAACATGCCTGTTATGGATGGTTATAAAGCAACTAAAGAAATACGAAAATTTAATTCTGAAGTACCCATTTTAGCTCTTTCTGCTGAGGTTTTTTCTGAAGTTAAAGATAAAATTTCTGATTGTGGCATGAATGGTTTTATTTATAAACCATTTACTCCCAATAATTTATTATCTAATGTAAAAGATTTTTTAATCAAATAAATGAAATCGAAAAATAAAAATAGATTACAATTCTCTAAAAGACGAAGAAAAGTTATTTACATAAGTTCTCTTGTAAATATTTTTTCTGCACTCATCTTTGCTGTTGTTTTTTATTATACTGGTTTTAAATCTTTAGCTTATATAGTAGGGTTTAGTTCATTTTTATTTTTAGTTTCTTCAATTCTAACTAAAAAAGGAAATGTAAAAATTGCTAGATCATTATTTATATTAAACTTTAACTTAAGTGTTACAATTGTTGCTTCTTATGTAGGTAAAAACGCAAGTATAGAATTCTTTTTACTCTATGCTTTGGGTATTCCTTTTACTTTTTTTTCTATTAGAAGAGAAAAAATTTGGGTTTTATTATATGCATTTTTACCAGTATTATTATTAACATTATTATACATATATAACTTTAATTTTTTTGGTGTAGAGCAGTTAGATCCAGAATTTGCAAAGAACAATATATATCCTTTTTCAATGACATTTACTTTGTTATTGATTGTATTTCAATTAATCTATTTTTCATATATAAATGCTGGTTTTAACAAATCTGTGCAAGAAAAAAAGACAAAAGCAATAGAAGCATCTAATGCAAAATCTCAGTTTTTAAGTACAATGAGTCATGAAATTAGAACTCCACTAAATGCTGTAATAGGATTATCTCATATTTTAGGAGACAATAATCCAAAAGAAGATCAAATACAAAATATTGAAGCATTAAATTATTCAGGAAAAATTTTATTAAATCTATTGAACAATGTGTTAGATTTTAGTAAAATGCAAAAAGATGAAATTGAATTAGATAATACACCTTTAGACTTATTAGCAGCCATAAAACAAATTAAAAAAGTTCATGAAGCATCTTGTATAAAAAAAGGTATTGATATGTTTTTAGATGTAGATAAAACTATACCTTTTGTTTGGTTAGATATTGTTAGGTTTAATCAAGTAATAAATAATTTGGTCACAAATGCTATTAAATTTACAGAAAAAGGTAGTGTAACTTTAAGAATTACAAAAGAAAAACAAACCAATAAAAATGTAACCCTTTTAACTGAGGTTATTGATACTGGTATTGGAATTCCTGCAGATAAACATGAAACCATTTGGGAAGCATTTTCACAAGCTTCTACTGATACAAATAGACTTTATGGAGGTACTGGATTAGGCTTACCAATAGTTAAAAGTATAGTTAACAGAATGGGGGCAGACATAAAAATAGATAGTACAAAAGGAAAAGGTAGTCGATTTTATTTTACTTTAGATTTACCTATTGCAACTAAAGAAGAATTAAAGAAAACTACAGAGGTAAAAGATTTTAATTTTGAAGGCATTAAAGTTTTATTAGTTGAAGACAATGAAATAAATGTAATGGTTGGTGTACAAATATTAGAAAAAGCTAATCTTAAGGTAGACGTAGCTCTAGATGGTTTAATGGCTGTGCATAAAGCAAAAAATAATGATTATGATATAATATTAATGGACATACAAATGCCAATTTTAGATGGATATCAGGCAACAAAAAAAATTAGAGAGTTTGATAAAGACATCCCAATTATTGCCTTATCTGCTTCTGTTTATATGCAATCTAAAAATGACTTAGAAGATTCTAAAATAGATGGTTTTATCTTTAAACCGTTTAAACCTCAAGACCTTTTAAATCAAATTGAAAAATTTACTCAATAATTAGTATACGATTTTAAAATTTTATTTTGTATATTTAAGTTTATATCCTAATAAACTATGTCTGATTTCTCCCTAAGACGTGTTCAAATTATATATACCCTATCTCTGATAACAGCGGGTATAGCTCTATTAGTTGCTATTATTGCATACTTTTTAAACGTTCCTGATTTAATTTATTTTCATTTTTTCACCATATCAATATTTTTGATTGCTGCTTTAATTGCAAAAAAAGGAAAACTTAGAGCTCCGAGATTTATTTATTTCTTTACACTAAATATAGCTATTGTAGTAACTGCCTCTTATGTGGGTAAATATGGTGGAGTAGAATTTATGTTAATGTATGCTTTAGCACTACCCTACATGATATTTTCTTTTAAAAGCGAAACACATTATATGTTTTCTTTTTCTTTATTATCTATACTACTTTGGGTAATGCTATATATCACAGATTTTAATCTTATAACTAATTCAAAATTAGATATTTTAATTGCAAAAGATGTAGTTTATCCAATTTCAATTGTTACTACTTTATCATTGGTTACATTTCAATTGTTTTATTTTTCATATTTAAATTCAATACATTCTACTACAGTTCATATTAAAAAAGATGAAGCAATAGATGCATCTAATGCAAAATCTCAGTTTTTAAGCACAATGAGTCATGAAATTAGAACTCCTTTAAATGCTGTCATTGGTTTATCTCATATTTTAGCTGATAATACACCAAGAGAAGATCAAAAAGAAAACATAAATGCTTTAAATTACTCAGGTAAGATTTTATTAAATCTACTAAACAATGTTTTAGATTTCAGTAAAATGCAATCTAAAGAAATTGAACTTGATAATATTCCTACAGACTTATCTCTAGCAGTAAAACAAATAAAAAAAATACATGAGGTAAATTGTATAAAAAAAGGCATCTCTATGCATCTTGAGATAGATGAAGATATTCCTATTGTAAACTTAGATATTGTAAGATTTAATCAAGTTTTAAATAATTTAGTTTCAAACGCTATAAAGTTTACCAATAAAGGAAGTGTACATTTAATTATAAAAAAGAAAAAAGAATCTAATGGTTTTGTAGAAATCTACACTGAAGTAGCTGATACTGGAATTGGAATACCAGAAGACAAACAAAAAACCATATGGGATGCTTTTACACAAGCATCCAACTCCACAAACCGTCTTTATGGTGGCACTGGCTTAGGATTACCTATTGTAAAAAGTATAATAACAGCAATGAAATCTGATGTTTTTATTGAAAGCGAAGTTGGTAAAGGAAGTAAGTTTTATTTTACAATAAGTCTTAAAACAACTTCAGAAAAAGAAATAGAAACTATATCTGAAAAAAAAGAATATAAATTTAAAGGGAAAAAAATTCTTATTGTAGAAGACAACTTAATCAATTCTATGGTTGCTAAACAAATTTTAACAAAAGCTGGTCTTAAAGTTAGTGAAGTTCAAGATGGTTTAGCTGCAGTTAAAGCCGTTAAAAAATCTAATTTTGATCTTGTTATAATGGATATACAAATGCCAATTATGGATGGCTATACAGCCACAAGCGAAATTAGAAAGTTTAATAAAGACATTCCTGTAATTGCATTATCTGCTTCTGTTTTTATGGAGGTTAAAGATAGAATTGAAGCTTGTGGAATGGATGGTTTTATATTTAAACCTTTTAATCCAGATGATTTGCTATTTGAAATAGATAAAGCATTAGAAAAAAACAGAAACCAAAACTAATATGCAAATAAAAGAAGCCTTTTCTAAAAGAAGAGTAAGGTTAATGTTTGTTTTAACATTAATTAATATTGGTTTTGCTATATTTTGTACCATTTTATCTCATCAATTTGGTTTTATTTGGTTAAGAGATTATAACGCTCTTAATACTTTAGCTTATGTTTTAGCAGCATATTTAGCATTAAAAGAAATTCTTAATTGGTCAAGGGTTATTTATTTACTTACTAGTAATATTGGGTTAGCAGTTATAGCCTCTTATGTTGGTAGAGAAGGCAGTGTAGAGTTTGTTTACATGTTTAATATTGGCTTACCTTTTATTTTATTCTCGTTTAGAAGAGAAAAATATTTGGTGTTTATATTTACCCTATTACCATTACTTTTTTGGACAATTCTCTATTTAACAGATTTTGATTTATTTACAGTAAGAAAATTAGACAAAATTTCTGCTTCTGAATATATATACCCAATTTCTATAGCAAGTACTATTTTTCTAGTTATTTTTCAGTTGATTTATTTCTGTTTACTTAATATGAGATATTTCTCTAACATCCGCAAAAAAAGAGTTGAAGCACTAGAGGCCTCTGAAGCCAAATCACAGTTTTTAAGTACAATGAGTCATGAGATAAGAACTCCATTAAATGCCATCATTGGTCTATCTCATATTTTAGCTGATAATGAGCCAAGAAAAGATCAATTAGAAAATATTAATGCACTTAGTTATTCAGGAAAAATACTCTTAAATCTTCTTAATAATGTATTAGATTTTAGCAAAATGCAGTCAACTAATATTGAGTTAGACCCTATTCCTACAGACCTTTCTTTAGCTGTGAAACAAATTAAAAAAATACATGAAGCTTCTTGTTTAAGAAAAGGAATTGAGATGAAACTTGATGTAGATGATGATATTCCTATATTAATGTTAGATATTGTTAGGTATAATCAAATTGTAAATAATTTAGTTTCTAATGCTATAAAATTTACAGACAAGGGTAAAGTAACCTTAAAAATCAAAAAGTATTTTGCATATGATGACAATGTTGAAATTTTAACTCAAGTTACAGATACTGGAATTGGAATAGAAGAAGACAAGCAACAAACCATTTGGGAAGCATTTAGTCAAGCATCTAATACAACTTCTAGAATATATGGAGGTACTGGTTTAGGGTTACCAATTGTAAAGAGTATTGTTGAAACAATGGATTCAGAAATTAAAGTTGAAAGTGAAATTGGAGAAGGAAGTACTTTTTATTTTATTTTAGATTTAAAAGTTGTGCCTGAACAAGAACTTGAAAAAAAGACCAAAAAGAGAAAGAATAATTTAGAGGGCATTAAAGTTTTATTAGTAGAAGACAACTTAATAAATGTTATGGTTGGTCAACAAATATTAGAAAAAGCAAAACTTATTGTTGATGTTGCAAACGATGGCATGTCTGCTGTAGAAAAAATAAAAGAAAAAGATTATGATGTAGTTTTAATGGACATTCAAATGCCAGTTATGGATGGTTATACAGCTACAAAAGAAATTCGAAAATTTAATAAAGAACTACCCATTTTAGCATTATCAGCCTCTGTTTTTATGGAAGTTAAAGATAAAATTTCTGCTTCAGGAATGAATGGTTTTATTTTTAAACCTTTTAATCCAGAAGATTTACTAGATCAAATTCATAGAGTAACCAAGAATACATAAAAAAAGCTCTCATATTTTGAGAGCTTTTAATTTTATATATATTTTTAAAACTAAATATTATTAGCTAACCAATCACCCACTTCAGAAGTACCATAAGATTTTCCACCATCAGCTAAATCTTCTGTAACAATACCTTCATCTAAAGCTTTGTTTACTGCTTCTCTTATAGCTTTTCCTTCTGTATGTAAACCAAAGTTTTCGAACATCATAGCTGCAGATAAAACTGTAGCCATTGGATTTGCTATATTTAAACCTGTTGCTTGTGGATAAGAACCATGTATAGGCTCAAATAAGCCAATTTTTGAACCTAAAGAAGCACTAGGCATTAAACCCATAGAACCAGAGATTACAGATGCTTCATCAGTTAAAATATCTCCAAATAAATTTTCTGTTATTAAAACATCATAACTATTTGGCCACTGAACTAAACGCATTGCAACTGCATCAACAAACTCATAAGACACCTCAACTTCTGGGTAATCTTTTTCCATTGCTTGTACAGTTTCTCTCCATAATCTTGAAGTTTCTAAAACATTGGCTTTATCTACACAACATAATTTTTTAGAACGTGTCATGGCTAATTCAAATCCTTTTTTAGCCAATCTTTGAACTTCAGCTCTAGTGTAAACACAGTTATCATAAGCAGTTTCTCCTTCTTCTCTTCTACCCTTTTCACCAAAGTAAATTCCTCCTGTTAATTCACGTAAAAAAACTAAATCTGTACCTTCTATTCTTTCTCTTTTTAAAGGAGATTTATCTAATAAAGAAGGAAATGTAAATGTTGGTCTAACATTAGCAAATAAACCTAATTTTTTACGCATTTTTAATAATCCTTGTTCTGGACGAACCTTTGCAGATGGATCATTATCAAAACGTGGATGACCAATAGCACCAAATAAAACAGCATCTGAAGAAGCACAAATTTCATGTGTTTCATCAGGATAAGGCTCACCAACAGCATCAATAGCAGCAGCACCTGTTAAGGCTGGTCTCCAATTAATTTCATGATTAAATTTTTTTGCAACAGCATCAGATACTTTTACAGCTTGTTCTATGACTTCTGGTCCAATACCATCTCCTGCTAATAAGGCAATGTTTAGTTTCATATTTTCTAGCTTTTAGCTTTTGGCTGTTAGCTTTTCGCAAACAGCATTTTTATTCTTAATTGAGTATAGCTAATAGCAAACTGCTAGTAACTAAAGGCTTAAATTATATTCAACATCTTTTCTGTGGCTTTAATAGCAGATACTGTTTGATCTGAATCTAAACCACGTGTTATAAATTCTTTTTTTTCTTTTTTCCAAGTGATAATCGTTTCACATAAAGCATCAGAATTACTCCCAGGTGGAATTCTAACAGCATAATCTATTAACTTTGGTAAGTCTTTTTTACTATGCGTTTTATATAATTTCTTTAGAGCGTTCATAAATGCATCATATTGTCCATCTCCCTGTGCATGAGCTTCATATAATATACCTTCTACTCTTAATTGTAAAGTAGTTGAAGGTTTCATACCTCTTGCATGACCCAACACATAATTCTCTACAATAACTCTTCTTTCAATTTTATCACTACTTAATACATCAGAAATAATATAAGGTAGATCATCTTGAGAAACAACTTCTTTTTTATCTCCTAACTCAATAATTCTTTGAGTTACTTTTTTTAAATCTTCATCATTTAAACTTAACCCTAAATCTTGTAAATTCTTTTGAATATTTGCCTTACCTGATGTTTTACCTAATGCATATTTACGTTTTCTCCCAAAACGTTCTGGCATTAAATCATTAAAATATAAGTTGTTTTTGTTATCTCCATCAGCATGAATACCTGCTGTTTGCGTAAATACATTTGCACCTACAACTGGTTTATTTACAGGAATTCTAAAACCTGAAAAAGTTTCTACTAACTTACTTACTTTATTTAAAGCAGTTTCGTTTACATTAATTTTTACATCATTTAAAAAGTCATTAATAACTGCAACTACACTTGCCATTGGTGCATTTCCTGCACGCTCACCCATTCCATTAATCGTTAAATGCAAGCCATTAACACCAGCTTTTACAGACTCTAAAACATTAGCAACACCAAGATCATAATCATTATGTCCATGAAAATCGATATGAAGATTTGGATATTTACTTCTTACTTCAGAAATAAAATCATGTGTTTCATCTGGGGTTAAAATTCCTAAAGTATCTGGTAATAAAATTCTTTCTACCTTTTGATTTGTTAAAAAATCTAAAAACTGAAAAACATAGGCTTTAGAATTTCGCATTCCATTAGACCAATCTTCTAAATAAACGTTTGTTTTAATTCCGTTTTTAGTTGCTAAATCTATAGTTGCCTTTATGTCAGAAAAATGATCTTCAGGTGTTTTTTTAAGTTGATATTTTAAATGATTTAAAGAGCCTTTTGTTAGTAAATTCTGAACTTTTGCTCCTGCATCTAACATCCAATCTATAGATTTACCTCCATCAACAAAGGTTAAGACTTCTATTTTATCTAGTAAATTTTGCTCTTTTGCCCAAGAAGTTATTTTTTGAACAGCTTCTAATTCACCCAAAGAAACACGAGCAGATGCAATTTCTATACGATCTACTTTTAATTCTTCTAATAAAAGTTTTGCAATTGTTAATTTTTCTGAAACTGTAAATGATACACCTGATGTTTGTTCTCCATCACGTAAAGTAGTATCCATTATTTCAATGCTTCTTACAGACATAAATCAAAATTAAAAAATGGATTTTTAAAAAGGTCTTGTTTCTGCAAAAGCAGCGATTTCATTTTCGATATTTTTTAAATAATCAATGTCATCAAAACCATTTAACATATTATCTTTTTTGTAACTATTAATCTCAAAAGTTTCAGATTCTCCTGTTGATAAAAGAGTTACTGTTTGATTTGGTAAATCTACCTTAATTTCAGTTTTTGGGTCAGCAAAAATGGCATCAAATAATTTGTCTGCAAACGATGCAGAAACTTGAACTGGTAAAACACCAATGTTTAAACAATTATTTTTAAATATATCTGCAAAAGCTGATGAAATAACACATCTTAAACCAAAATCATAAACAGACCAAGCTGCATGTTCTCTAGAAGAACCTGAACCAAAATTTCTACCTCCTACTAAAATTTTAGAACCTGCATAAATTTCTTTATTTAAAGGGAAATCTGGTTTTGGTGTTCCATCTTGATTAAATCTCCAATCACGAAAAAAGTTTATATCAAAATCTTTACGCTCTGTTGCTTTTAAAAAACGAGCAGGAATAATTTGATCTGTATCTACATTTTCTGTTGGTAATGGATAAGCTGTACTTGTTAATACATTAAATTTATCGTAAGCCATTTTCTTAATTTTAAGCAGTTTGTAATAATGTTCTTGGATCTGTAACTACCCCTTCTACAGCAGAAGCAGCAGCAACTAATGGACTAGCTAATAAAGTTCTAGAACCAGGTCCTTGACGACCTTCAAAATTTCTATTTGATGTAGATACTGATAACTTTCCTGCTGGAATTTTATCATCATTCATAGCTAAACATGCAGAACAACCTGGTTCTCTAAGTTCGAAACCAGCATTAGCTATAATTTTATCTAAGCCTTCTGCTTTTATTTGATCTACAACTTTATGAGAACCAGGCACTAACCAAGCTGTAACATGTTCTGCTTTTTTACGACCTTCTACTATTGAGCAAAATGCTCTAAAATCTTCTATTCTTCCATTTGTACAAGAACCTAAGAATACAAAATCTATTTGTTTACCAATCATGGCTTCACCTTCATTAAAAGACATGTAACCCAAAGATTTTTTATAAGTTTCTACACCTCCTTCTACAGAAGCTGCATTTGGGATAGATTTTGTAACACCAATTCCCATACCTGGGTTTGTACCATAGGTAATCATTGGCTCTATATCTGAAGCATTATAATTAAATTCAGCATCAAATTCTGCACCTTCTTCTGTGTATAAAGTTTCCCAATATTTCATGGCTTTATTCCAATCTTCTCCTTTAGGAGTTTGAGAACGCCCTTTTATATAATCAAATGTTTTTGCATCTGGTGCAATCATTCCTCCTCTAGCACCCATCTCTATAGATAAATTACAAACGGTCATTCTTCCTTCCATAGTCATGTCTTCGAAAACATCACCAGCATATTCTACAAAATAACCTGTTGCACCAGAAGTAGTTTGTTGAGCAATAATATATAATGCAACATCTTTTGGTGTTACACCTGCACCAAGCTTTCCATTTACATTAATACGCATTTTTTTAGGTTTTGGTTGCATGATACATTGAGTAGATAAAACCATTTCTACCTCTGAAGTACCAATACCAAAAGCTATAGCACCAAAAGCACCATGAGTAGACGTGTGTGAATCTCCACAAACAATAGTAGCTCCAGGTAAAGTAATTCCGTTTTCTGGACCAACTACATGTACAATACCATTATTTTTATCACCTAAACCCCAGTGAGAAATGCCATATTTAGCAGCATTCCTTTCTAACGCATTTAATTGATTTGCAGATAATGGATCTGCTACTGGTAAATGTTGATTTATTGTTGGTGTGTTATGATCTGCTGTAGCAAAAGTACGTTCTGGATAGACAACACTATTTCCTCTACTTTCTAATCCTAAAAAAGCGACTGGACTTGTTACTTCATGAATAAAATGACGATCAATAAAAAATACATCTGGTCCATCTTCTATACTTCTTACTACATGAGAATCCCATACTTTATCAAATAATGTTTTTGTCATTTCTTTGGTTTTATTACTAAACAACTATCAAAAATAATTGGAAACTTTAAAAGGATACAAATTTAAGATTGTACAACACTATATTCAGCTTAAAGCTATATAATTAACTAATTGATATTTAATAAATTAAAAGGTTTAAAAATACGATGTCTAAATATTTTTAAAATCGTTTTATTTTTAAACTCATAAACTGAGATTTGGTAAATAAATCCTATTTTTAAAATAATTATATTTAAATCAGAGTTATATAATTATTAATTTAGGTTTTAGAATCAATAAAACCTTCAATTAAAAAAACATGAAAATATATTCTATTTTACTTTTTCTCTTTTTTTCTTCTTCTTTATGTTCACAGATATTTATTGGTAATCAAAAAGATATTGATAAGATACTTTCAAATATTAAATCATTCTCTGTTTCTGTAATGAATTCTGATTATAAATCTATAGGTTTAGCATATACTGAAGATGCCAAAATTTTTCCTAATAATAAAGAGATTCTTAAAGGTAAGGAAGCAATTATTAAATATTGGGTTCTTCCAAAAGGGTTTAAAACAAAATATCATAAAATTAAACCTGAAGAAATAAAAATTATTGGTGATGAAGCTTATGATTATGGATATTATGAAGGAATAACTTTAAGACCAGATGGATCAGAATCTAATTGGAAAGGGAAATATGTAATTGTTTGGAAAAAAATAAATGGAGATTGGAAAATGTATTTAGATATTTGGAATAGTATAAAACAATAAATGTTTAAGTTCTTAGTATAAAAAAAAGACCGTTTAAAAACGGTCTTTTTTTATAATTTATCTTTTAGAAGATAAAATATTTAGAATTAGTCTATAACTTGTACGTCTATAGCATTTAACCCTTTTCTTCCTTGTTCAGTATTAAACTGTACTTTGTCATCTTCTCTAATATCGTCTGTTAAACCAGAATTATGAACAAAAATATCTTCTCCTGTTTCTGATGATTTAATAAATCCGAATCCTTTTGAATTGTTGAAAAATTTTACTGTGCCTTCTTGCATCTTTACTTAATTTTAAATTATTTATTATTTTATCACAAAAAAGAAACCTAATTAAGACAACATATTAAAAATATGATAAAATTGTAAACAACTTTTTAACTTAAAACACTATTGAAAAAGTAATTGTAAAAATAAAATTGGAAAGAAGAGAAAACTCGAAAAAACTAATTGTATATATACTACCTTAAAACCCTATAGGTATCTTTTATTGTGGTGCAAACTTAGACTAATTAATTTAAGCCACCTAATTATTTATCATAAAAGAAAATTTATATACTATTTAAATTAAATAAATAAAAATAAATGTTATAATCTATAAACTTATATTGAAAATAATTGTATTAATTGTAATTGCTACTTTCTATAATTTAATTCATTTTTATTTTGAGATATAGGATTATCTTCATAAAAATCTTCAAATGTTTTTTCTGTTTTATAGTTATCTGTTAACACTTTATAAACCATAATTAGTAGAAAAACTTGACCAATTACTGTTAAATAAAAAATCCAAGAAAAAGAATAATTAAGCGCTGCTAAAATTGTTATAAAAAACAATAAAAACGTTGTAATAGCAATATAAGTTTGTATTGATAATTTCATTATAAAATATTTTGTTTAAAATTAATTTAAATACATTAAACAAAATAAAATTTTAACAAACAATAACATTTATATATTAACATTTTAAAAATCATTAACTTTAAAGTGTAACAAAAACCTATCTATAATCGTCTAAAATAGAGAATCATTTTAGCTACCAACCATGAAAAAAACTTTATTTATACTTTTTACATTTATATTACTTACTAGTTGTACATCACAAAAAAATACGGATAGTTTTATAAAAGCCACTTCTGGTCGTTATTTATTTAATGCAAATGAAGTATTAGAAATTTATTTTGAAAATGCTATTATGCATGCTAAATGGCGTGGAAATGATGACATTGAATTATTAAAAGTAAATGATAGTGCTTTTTACATGAAAGAGTTAAATGAAAAAATGCTCTTTGTAAGCAAACCCAAAATGCATATTGAATTAGCTCCAAAAACAGAACACAAGGGAGTTATTTATAGGTTTGACAAAATGGAAAAAGGTGAAAAAACACCTTCTGAATACTTTAATGATAAAGAGTATGATAAAGCTTTAACTGCTTTTAAAACAATTAAAGAAAAAGATTCCTTAAACCCTAATGTTAGTGAAAGAAGATTAAATACGTTAGCCTATAGATTCTTAAGAAATGAAGAATATGAAGAGGCAAAAGAGCTATTTAATATAAATATGGCCTTGTATCCAAATAGCTCAAACGTTTATGATAGTATGGGTGATTTATATTTTTCAAAAAAAGATACTGTTAACGCAATTATATATTACAAAAAAGCTTTAGCCATAAATCCTGAAAATAGAAGCTCTAAAGCTCGTTTAAGTAGGTTAACAAAAAAGTAACGTTAAATGACTTTAGAACAACTAAAATACCCAATAGGAAAAGCTCTAATTCCAGAAAATATTACCAAAAAAAATATAGAAGTTTGGATTTCTGATATTGAACGATTTCCTCAAGAAATAGAATTTTTGGTAAAACAGTTATCAGAAAAACAATTAGATACTCCTTATAGAGAAAATGGATGGACTATAAGGCAAGTAATTCATCATTGTTATGATAGTCATACAAATTCTTATATAAGGTTTAAATGGACCTTAACAGAAGATACACCCATAATAAAAGCGTATTTTGAAGACAGATGGGCTGAGATTTTCGACTCTAAATCTGCTCCTATTTCATTGTCTTTAGATGGATTAAAAGCGCTACATAGTAAGTGGGTTTATTTATTAAAAAACATACCTGAAAAAGATTTAGAGAAAAGTTTTATACATCCAGAAACTAAAGCTAAAGTTTCTTTAAAAGAAAATATTGGAATTTATGCTTGGCATTGCCAGCATCATTATGCACATATAGAGCAATTAATGATTCGTAAAAACTGGAAGTAACTTCTTATTAATATTTCAATTATTTTTATCTTTATGTTTTATACTTTTAAAACATGAAAACTGCTCAAGAATATTTTGATGAATATGCTGTTAGTCATCAAAATGAAACCAACCAAACTATTCATTACATCTGTGTACCATTAATTTTTTTTAGTGTTATTGGTTTATTGATGTCTATACCAACAACTCTATTAGAAAATACTTTTGGTTTATACAATCCTTTATTAGAAAACTGGGCAGTTGTTGTAGGCGTAATCATTTCTATTTTTTACTTACGTCTTGGTTTTTGGTATTTTACAGAAATGCTGTTTGTTATTTTAGTATCAATTATTGGTAATTTTTGGCTTGGCAATACTGTTAATTTACTTTATGCTTCTTTAATAATTTTTATTTTAGCTTGGATTGGTCAATTTTATGGCCATAAAATAGAAGGTGCTAAACCCTCATTTTTAAAAGATTTAGAGTTTTTATTAATTGGTCCTTTATGGGTAATTCAAAAACTAAACAAGAAAAAAAATTAAACTATGAAAGAAGAAATATCTTTCGAAGATTTTTTAAAAGTTGATATTAGAATAGGCACTATAATTGAAGTCAATGATTTTCCGAAAGCAAAAAAGCCAGCCTATCAACTGAAAATTGATTTTGGTGATTTAGGCATAAAAAAATCAAGTGCTCAAATTACAGACTTGTATACCAAAGAACAACTACAAAATAAACAAGTATCTGCTATTGTAAATTTTAAGCCTAGGCAAATTGCAAATTTTTTAAGTGAAGTCTTAGTTCTTGGAGTTTATAATATTGAAGGTAAAGTCGTCTTATTAAAAGCTTCAAAAAAAATTAAAAATGGAGAACAGATTAGCTAATCATAATTCTTAATAAATAAATTATCTATTAGGGTTATTTAAAATTACTAAGGCTCCAATAACTCCTGGAATCCATCCACAAAGGGTTAACAAAAATATGATAAAAAAAGAACCACATCCTTTATCTATGACAGAAAGTGGAGGAAAAATTATAGCAAACAAAACTCTAAAAAAACTCATTTATAATTATATTAATCTATAAATAAGACGTTCTTCATTTAATTTTGTTACAAAACTTAAATACATAAAAAAGCCACAAAAATCTAAAATTAGAATTTTATGGCTTTTTAATTTTTTCTAGATATGTCTACATTTTATCACCAAAGAAAATAGTATTCATTAGCAACTTATTTGTCCCATACCAAAATGCTCTAAAATTTGTGTTGTCTGTAAAAACTGCAACTCTACCTCTACCAAAACGTTGTACTTTAAAAGGTACTGTATTCGGAATTACTTTAGCGTTTTCTTTAGAAATATAACCACTTAATAATGGCTTAGACGTATATTGAATTGGGTTATTATAACTATTCTTATCAGCCTTCAAAAACATTGTAGAATTTCTAAACAATGCTAATTTATCATTCTTATAACCAAAATTTACTGGATGAGAACGATCTAAATTTGCTTCAAATATTGCACCTCCAATTACTTGAGCACCAGACTGTAAAGAACGTTCTTCAAATGAAACATCTTTAATTGAGTCTCTTTTAGCTCTTTCAAAATTTAAACTTATCATGTTATTACTAGATAACCATCTTGCTGTATTTTTATACCCAACTAAAACTCCACCATTTCTTACCCAAGTCTTTAATTTTTCAACAGCAGCTTTTTCTAAACCACTGCTAGGAATTATAATATGAGTATATTTTGCAATATCAACTCTATTAAAATAACGCGTATCTAATCTTGTTAAATGCATGTCAAATCGTTGATCAAATAAATGCCAAATTTCACCTGAATCATTACCAGCAACTCCATCACCAACTAACATAGCTACTTTTGGAGTAGTAATTGCTCTAAAATTATTACTTCCTAAATCAATACCCTCATTTAAACCTGTGGTTACTCCATAAATTTTAGTTGCGCTTTCTTTGGCTACAATACTTAAGAAGTTATACATTTCATCATCAGATAATTTTTGATTTTGAACAGGAATAAAAATAGTACCATAATCATAAGACTTTCCTCCATTTTTAAAGTTTTTCATAGATACTTTAGCACGTAAACCTTTTTGCAAAATGGCATTTAAAGCTTTTGGAGCATAATATTCGTTCCAAGGCATTAAGTACCCATAATTACTTTTGAAAGAAACTCCTGCAGTTGGCATTTCTAATTTATCTATTTCTTCACCTGCTTTAGAAAGCGAAATATTTTCTGCATAATCTACTCCAAATGCATGATTAAAAGTCCAAGCAGAAACATCATAAAACAAACTATCTTTAAACGTAGTTCTTACATCAAACATCGCTTTTACCAAACGTTGATTTTTCTGATTCATAGGCACAACATAACTATATCCTTTTTTAAAGTTTTTTCCATTTTGAGTAAAATCAGACTTTAGGTCATGAATTTTTACTTGATGTCTTTTTAAAACTTCTGCTAAATGATATGTTTTTGCAGCATCTTTTTCATCACCAAAAACGATAGCTTTATTACTTCCTGTGTTTCTAGATTCTTCATAAAAATCTTGTTGATATTTTAAAAGCTTTTCTCTCATGCTTTTTGCTGCTTCTAGAGTAGAAAAAGCGGCTGTAACTTGATTACGAATTGTAAACGGAAAAGTTAATATACCATTATCTGTTTCTTGGGCATGCCCTCTTGAACTTCCTTGTTCAAATAAAATTCCAATACCTCCATTAATGTCTGGAAAAGTTGAACCTTTACCATAATAAAAATCATCAAAACTTTCTTCAGAATAATATAAAGACCCAATATTGTCTAAAGCTTTTGCATGGTAAGTAGCAATTTCTTTAGTTAAATCTTGATTCATTTGAGGTGTTAAAGGATTGGTTCTACTTGGAATACCAGGTTGAAAAAAGAAACTAGAGTTACTTCCCATTTCATGATGATCTGTTAGAATATTTGGCAACCATTTATGAAAAGTAGCTATTCTAGCTTTACTTTCTGGTAATTGTACAGGTAACCAATCTCTATTCATATCAAATTGATAATGATTGGTTCTACCTCTAGGCCAAATCTCATTATACTCTCTATCATTTGGATCTGGATTTATGTTTTTACTTTTATTTACATTAGCCCAATATGCAAATCGTTGCAATCCATCAGGATTAAAAGAAGGGTCAAATAAAATAACTGTATTATCTAATAAATTTTGAGTTTCTGATGATACTGATGCTGCTAAATAATAAGCTACTGCTAAAGCTGCATTAGAACCACTTGGTTCATTACCATGTATAGAAAATCCTTGATAAACTACTACTGGGTTATCTGTTGAAACAGATGTATCATTAGTTGCATCAATATGTTTTTTTCTTATTTCTTCTAAATTTTTATGATTATTAGGTGATGTAATTGTTAATAAAAGTAAGGGTCTATCTTCATAAGTTTTACCTCTTTCTTCTATGGTTATTCTATCTGAAGCATTAGCTAAAGCTTTCATATACATAACTAATTTATCATGTGTAACATGCCACTCACCTACTTCATGACCAATGATTTCTTTTGGTGTTGGTATTTCTGAATTATAACGTTCATTTGGTAAATAATATGACAAATCTACTTTCTGAGCAGACATTGTAAAACATACTAAAAAAAGAAAGAATACTATTTTTTTCATTCGTGTAAAGTTTGAATTTGTAACAAAGATAAACATTAGAAATTTTATTTTTTATTCAATTTTTCAGCTTAAAATTTTAATAGATTACATAAATATTAAAATAAAACAATAAATAATTTATAATTAATAAAAATTAGAAATGAGTTGCTTTTTATAGAAGCCTATTTTTTAATTATTCAGATATTTGCAATAATCACATGTGTTTTTAAAAATCAATAATGATTACAAATTCTGTTTTAGAACAACTACATAAATCACTTAAAGGTGAAGTTTTATTTGATGATTTACATAAAACATTATATGCTACTGATGCCTCTGTTTATAGAAAAATTCCACTTGCAGTTGCTTTTCCAAAAGATGAAAATGATATTAAAGCTCTAATTGATTTTGCAAATAAAAACAACATTACTTTAATTCCTAGAACAGCAGGAACTTCTTTAGCAGGACAATGTGTAGGAGATGGAATAGTGGTTGATGTTTCTAAACATTTTACAAACATTCTAGAATTTGACGAACAGCATAAGACAATAACCCTTCAACCAGGTATTGTTAGAGACTCATTAAATGTTTTTCTAAAACCTTTTGGTTTGTTTTTTGGCCCAAACACCTCAACTTCTAACAGATGTATGATTGGTGGAATGGTTGGTAACAATTCGTCTGGAAGCACTTCTATTAGGTATGGTGTTACTCGTGATAAAGTTTTAAAAATTGGTGCTATATTAAGTGATGGAAGCACTGCAACTTTTGAAGAAATATCTTCTGATGAATTTATAGAAAAAAGCAAAGAAAAAACTTTAGAAGGCGCTATTTATAAATCTATTTACACTGAACTTACTTCTGAATCTACACAGGTAGAGATTAAACATGAATTTCCAAAAGAAACCATTCATAGAAGATGTACAGGTTATGCTATAGATGAGTTCTTAAAATCAGATTTATTTGGAGGTTCAGAACCCACAATTAACGTTGCAAAACTTTTGACTGGAAGTGAAGGGACATTGGCTTTTTCAACAGCAATTACTTTACAGTTAGATGATATTCCACCCAAGGAGAGCATTATGGTTTGTTCTCATTTTAAGAGTATTAATGAAAGTTTAAAAGCAACCTTAATTGCAATGAACCATACATTGTACAATTGTGAATTAATGGATAAAACCATTTTAGATTGTACAAAAAACAATCGTGAATTAGCTAAAAATCGTTTCTTTTTACAAGGCGACCCTGAAGCTGTTTTAATGTTAGAGGTATCTGCAAACACTCTTGCAGAAGCTGAAGTTTTAGCAGATAAATTAATTGCAGATTTAGAAAAAAATAACTTTGGTTATCATCATCCAAAAGTTTATGGTAATGATATATCAAAAGTTCATTATCTAAGAAAAGCTGGTTTAGGTGCTTTAGGAAATATGGTTGGTGATATGAAAGCTGTGGCTTGTATAGAAGATACAGCTGTGGCTTTAGAAGACTTACCCAATTACATAGAAGAGTTTACTAAAATAATGGCTAAATATCAGCAAAATGCAGTGTATTATGCACATGCTGGAGCTGGAGAGTTGCATTTACGTCCCATTTTAAATTTAAAAAAATCTGAAGATGTAGTTCTATTTAGAAAAATAACAACAGAAACAGCTCAATTGGTAAAAAAATATCAAGGGTCATTTTCTGGAGAACATGGAGATGGAATTGTAAGAGCAGAATTTATACCTATGATGATTGGTGAAAATAATTATCAATTATTAAGGCGAATTAAAAAAGCATTTGATCCAAACAATATTTTTAATAAAGGGAAAATCACAGACGCTTTTCCTATGGACAAAAGTTTGCGTTATGAAATTGATAGAGTTGAACCACAAATTGATACAATTCAAGACTTTTCTGATAGTGAAGGTATTATAAAACTAGCTGAAAAATGTAATGGTTCTGGAGATTGTAGAAAACCAGTAGAAGCTGGTGGAACTATGTGCCCTAGTTACAGAGCTACTAAAAATGAAAAAGAAACAACTAGAGCAAGAGCCAATACATTACGTGAAGTTTTAACCAATAATTCTGCAGCTAATAAGTTCGATTCAAAAGAACTAAAAGAGGTTTTAGACCTATGTTTAAGTTGTAAAGCTTGTGCTTCTGAGTGCCCAAGTAATGTTGATATTGCAAGTATGAAAGCTGAGTTTTTGTATCAGTATCAAGAAACTAATGGGTATTCTTTTAGAAGTAAATTGTTTGCTAATAATGCTAAGCTAAATAAATTAGGAAGCATTACTCCTACTTTAGCTAACTTGGTTTTGAACACAACATTGGCAAAATCTGCAATGGGTGTATCAACAAAAAGAAGTGTTCCTAAACTAGCAAAACAAACTTTAAAGAAATGGTATAAGAAAAAAGCTTTTGGTAAAACCGAAATAAAGCAATCTCAAAAATCTGTCTACCTTTTTAACGACGAATTCACCAATTTTTATGATGTAGAAATTGGTAAAGACGCAGTTTTCTTATTAGAAAAATTAGGCTATAAAGTCAATATTATCAATCATGAAGAAAGTGCAAGAAGTTATATTTCTAAAGGATTTTTAAAAGAAGCCAAAATTGTATGTGATAAAAATATTGCAATTTTTAAAGATAAAATATCAGATAAAACACCACTTGTGGGCATTGAACCCTCAGCAATTTTAACTTTTAGAGATGAATACATCAGATTAGCAGATAATAAAACATCTGCAGAAAAAATTGCTCAATATACCTTTACTTTTGAGGAATTTTTAGCCAAAGAAATTGAAAATGGTAATGTTGATAAAACCTTGTTTACATCAGAAAAGAAGACTTTAAAAATTCATGGGCATTGTCATCAAAAAGCATTATCGAGTACAAATGCTAGTTTTCAAATACTAAATCTTCCAGAAAATTATACTGTAACAATATTGAATACAGGATGTTGTGGAATGGCTGGTTCTTTTGGATACGAAAAAGAACATTATAAGGTTTCTATGCAAGTGGGTGAAGATACTTTATTTCCAAAAGTTAGAAACTGTTCATCAGATACAGAAATTGCTGCAGCAGGTACAAGTTGTCGTCATCAGATTTATGATGGTACTAATCGTTTAGCTAAACACCCTATTACTTTATTAAAAGAAGCCTTAATATAAAAAGTTAAAAAGGTTTTAAAATTCTTTTAAGCAAAGATTTAAATCATATGAGTTTAAATCTCACTTTGTTTATAATTTACTTTGTAATAAACAAAATATATAGTTAAAAATTAACTAATATTTATTTAAGGTAGACTATTACACTATAAATTAAAAAACATAAAATTATGAGTAAAACAAAAATTATATTTAAACATGCATTGTTAATCACTTTACTAATTGGAGGGTTTTTCTTTTTATCTAAATTATTTGGACAAGAGAATAATCCTTTTTTACGATTTTTGAACATCGTATTTGTTATTGTTGGAATTAGACAAGCTGTAAAAACAAGTATTGAAAATAATAATGAAACTAATTATGCTACAAATTATGGAATAGCATTTGGTACTTCTGCATTAGGAGTCTTATTTTCTACAATCGGAGTTTTAATTTATGTCTCTTTAATAAATCCTAATTTTTTAAATGAATTAAATAACTCATTTTTAATTGGAGGTAATTTATCTATTTATGAATTGGTATTTACATTAATAATAGAAGGTTTGGCCTCATCAATTGTTGGATCTTTAATGGTAATGCAGTTTTTTAAAAATCACCAATCTAAAATTCAAGTAACAGCATAATAAATAAAAAAACACCATCTCTTTAGATGGTGTTTTTATTTTTTTATAAATCTTAATTATTTTAAAGATTTTAAACTAGACTTTATAGTTTCTATTTTAGCTAAAGTATCTGCTTCTTTTTTGCGCTCTAAAGCAATAACTTTCTCAGGAGCATTAGATACAAAACGTTCATTAGAAAGTTTCTTTTGAATACCAAATAAAAAACCTTCAGCTCTTTTTAGTTCTGCATTTAATTTTTTTACTTCAGCTTCTACATCAATATTTGCAGCAGAAATTGGCACAAAATACTCATTAGATTTTACTCTAAAAGAAGCTCCATCAACTTTTTCTGCAACATAATTTATTGTTGAAGTATTTGTTAATTTTTGAATTACAGTATCAAATTCTTTTGCGTTTTCTTCTGCATCAATTACAAATAATTCAATAGTATCTTTAAAAGAAATATTTTTTTCTTTTCTAACAGTTCTTAATCCAGAAACAACAGCTGTAGCAAAATCAAAATCAGTTATAATTTGTTGATTAAATTCTTTAATTTTTGGATATTTTGCAATAATTAAAGCTTCTTCTGGTGACCTTTCTGTAATGTGCTGCCAAATTTCTTCTGTTAAGAATGGCATAAATGGATGTAATACTTTTAAATTATTTTCTAAAATCTCAATAACAGCATTAAAAGTGTTTCTGTCAATTGGCTGTTGATATGCAGGTTTTACAATTTCTAATAACCAAGATGAAAAATCATCCATAATTAATTTATAAATTGTCATTAGCGCATCACTTAAACGATATTTAGAAAAATGATCTTCGATTTCTGCTAATGCTTTTTGAAATTTAGCTTCATACCAAGCTAAACCAATTTTAGCAGTTTCTGGTTGAGCTAATCTTTCATCTATTTCCCAACCTTTTATTAATCTAAATGCATTCCAAATTTTGTTTGCAAACCCTTTTCCTTGTTGACATAAATCTTCATCAAATAAAATGTCATTTCCTGCAGGAGCACTTAATAATAAGCCAACTCTAACACCATCTGCTCCAAACTCTTCAATTAATTTTAAAGCATCTGGTGAATTACCTAAAGATTTAGACATTTTACGACGTTGTTTATCGCGAACTAAACCAGTTAAATAAACGTTTTGGAAAGGTTTTTCTCCTTTATATTCGTATCCAGCAATAATCATTCTAGCTACCCAAAAGAATAAAATATCTGGTCCTGTAACCAAGTCATTTGTTGGGTAATAATATTTTATTTCTTCATTTTCAGGATTTCTAATTCCGTCAAAAACAGACATTGGCCATAACCAAGAAGAAAACCAAGTATCTAATGCGTCATCATCTTGTTTTAGATCATTAGTTGTTAGTTGTTGGTTATTGGTTTTTTGTATGGCTAAAGCTAAAGCTTTGTCAATATTTTCTGCCACAACAAAATCTTCTTTACCATCACCAAAATAATATGCAGGTATTTGTTGTCCCCACCAAAGTTGACGAGAAATATTCCAGTCTCGAATATTTTCCATCCAATGACGATAGGTATTCTCAAACTTTTTAGGCACTAAATTAATTTCAGTATCATCACCTAAAACAGCATCAATAGCAGGTTTTACTAAATCTGTCATTTTTAAAAACCATTGATCAGATAATCTTGGTTCTATAACTGCTTTAGTTCTTTCTGATGTTCCTACTTTATTGGTATGTTGTTCTGTTTTTAATAAAATCCCTTTTTCTTCTAATTCTTTAGCAATTTCTTTTCTTGCAACAAATCGATCTTTTCCTTGATAATGTAAGCCATATGAATTCAAAGAAGCATCATCATTAAAAATATCTATTACCTCTAAGTTGTGTTTATCTCCTAAAACTTTATCATTTTCATCATGTGCTGGAGTTACTTTTAAACAACCTGTACCAAACTCAATATCTACATATTCATCCTCAATAATTGGGACTACTCTGTTACATAAAGGTACAATTGCTTTTTTACCCTTTAAATGCATAAAACGTTCGTCATTAGGATTTATACAAATGGCAGTATCTCCAAAAATAGTTTCTGGTCTTGTAGTTGCAATAGTTAAAGTTTCTTCTGAATCTTCAATTTTATATTGCAGATAATAAAGATTTCCTTGCTTTTCTTCATAAATCACCTCTTCATCAGACAAAGTAGTTTTGGCTTCAGGATCCCAATTTACCATTCTGTAACCTCTGTAAATCAATCCTTTATTATATAAATCAACAAAAACTTTAATTACAGATTCAGACATTTCTGGGTCCATTGTAAAAGCAGTTCTTTCCCAATCGCAAGAAGCTCCTAACTTTTTTAATTGCTCAAGAATAATTCCTCCATATTCGTTCTTCCAATCAAATGCATGTTGCAAAAATTCTTCGCGAGTTAAGTCGCTTTTTTTAATGCCTTGTTCTTTTAATTTAGCTACAACTTTAGCTTCTGTAGCTATTGATGCATGATCTGTACCTGGAACCCAACAAGCATTTTTACCTAATAAACGAGCACGTCTAATTAGAACATCTTGAATGGTATTATTCAACATATGTCCCATATGTAATACTCCTGTAACATTTGGAGGAGGAATTACAATAGTATATGGCTCTCTTTCATCTGGTGTAGAATGAAAATAATTATGTTGAATCCAGTAGTTATACCATTTATCTTCTACTAGTCTTGCATCATATTTAGATGGAATTGTCATGCTTTGGTATCCTTTTTGATATATAGTTGGCAAAAATACAATTCTCTTTTTTGTAGAGAAAATTAGCAATTGATTTTTTAGAATAAAATATATGTTTTAATTTTACACAACTAAATAAATGATTATGAAGTCTTTTGGAATTGTTTTAGCACTATTATTTGCCTCTTTTACTATAAATGCTCAAGAATTTAAGTTTGAAAAAGAAACTATTGACTATGGAAAAATTGCAAAAGGTGCAAAAGGAGAACGCACTTTTGTATTTACAAATATTGGAGATGCTCCTTTAATAATAAGTAATATACAATCTTCTTGTGGATGTACTGTTCCAGAAAAACCAAAAGACCCAATAATGCCTGGTAAAAAAGGAAAAATAAAAGTTTCTTATGATACCAATAGATTAGGAGGTTTTTCTAAAATGATTACTATTTTCTCTAATGCTAAAAATGCAAGAAAAGTAATTAAAATTAAAGGTTATGTAGACAATAAATTATCTTTAGAAAAAGAGAAAAGTTTATTATCTGATTCTAAAAAGTAATTAAACTTTTTTCTCAAGTCTAAATTGAAACTTTAGTTTTTCACCCTTTCTATCTACAGTTATTTTAATACGTTTTCCATCTTTCTCTTGAAATTTCTGTATTATTTCACCTAATTGATATTCGTGTGCTGGCTTATTATTTAATCTTAAAATAATATCATCTACTTTAAGTCCAGCTTTATCTGCAGGAGAATTAGCAACAATATTTCTAATTCTGTAAGAAGGTTTAAATTTATATGAAAAGCTTGTTATAAATTTTACAGAATTAGTAGAACTTACACTTTGATTATATGCGTCTGAATATGATCTAACATCTTCTTCTTTTACTAATTGTTTACCATTATAAACTACATCTAAACCGCTCATATTATAATTAAATCCTTTTTTAAAAGAGCCATTTTTCTTAAATGTAATTGTATTGTTAGCGTAATTAAACCAAACTATAAATCTTTTTAAAATATTAGAACCAATACTACCATTTCTTTCTTTATACATTCTAGCATTTTTAGTAGAAATAGAATCTAAAAAAGATACTGTAGGTTGTTCAATTATAAAAGAGCCTAATTTAAAAGTAGAAATTCTACTTCTATTTCCATAAATAGAGCCACTTAGCCCCTCTCCTAAAATATCATTAAAATGATTGATTGGTGTTACAATTTCTGGTTTCGTATGCTCAAAAAGCCAAATAGCATCACTACCTCCAGAATCTATTAATAATTTAACATCTGTTAATTTATCACCTATAGTGTCTAATTGAACTTTAGCATCTATAAAAGGTTTTTTTCTATAAAAGTTAAGAGGAAAAGTTTCACATTTTCTACATCGCTTTAATTCATAATTTTCTGGATCGTAAAAGTCAATATATCTATTTTTGTAATTTATTTTAACAACATAATTACTCAACAAATTGTAGCCAATTATACCATGTATTGTTGTCCCCATTTTACTAGATAAATCAAAATAATCTCTGACTATTACATAAATAGTCTCATCATAACTAACAATGTTTTTTAAAGAAAGTTTGTTGTTTTTAGATAGTAAAGCTTCTACAGGTTCTCCCTTTCCTAAACCTCTTAAACTAACTTTCTCAACACTATTTAAGCCAATACTATCATTTTGAGTGATGTTAAATAATATGGTTTTGCTAACTCCAGAATCTAAAATAAAAGAAAGTTTTTTACCATTAATTTTTAATGGTATTACAATTAAATTATTAATAAATTTAAATCTAATTCTTTCCGTTTTTTTATTTTGATTCAAAAAACGAAAGCCTTCTTGTGAGTTAGTAATGTTTGGAATCACAAGCAATAGTAGAAGTATAAAAATTCTAATTTTAATCAAAAAAGTAATTTATAATGATGAAAAACAATTTACAAATTAAAGAATAACTATAATAGTTTTTAGTAAAAATTTAACCTTTTAAAGAAAAGTAAAATCAATCATAAAAATTGAAATTAATTTAAGAAATTTGCAAAAAATAAAAGTAAACAATTTTATGCCAGTTATTTCTAAAAAAGGTTTAAAAATGCCAGAGTCACCAATTCGTAAATTGGTTCCTTATGCAGAAAATGCAAAAAAAAATGGAGTGCATGTTTTTCATCTAAACATTGGACAACCAGACATTAAAACTCCACAAGTTGCTTTAGATGCTGTAAAAAATAATTCTATAGAAACATTATCTTATGCAAGATCTGAAGGCTCAGAAGAATATAGAACTAAGCTATCTAAATACTATCAGAAAAACGAAATAAACGTTTCTGAGAAAGACTTAATCATAACAACTGGAGGTTCTGAGGCACTTTTATTTACTATTGGTAGTATTACAGATCCTGATGATGAAATTATAATTCCAGAGCCATTTTATGCAAATTATAATGGTTTTTCTACGGCTTCTGGTGTAAAAGTAGTACCAGTAAATTCAAAATTTGAAGATAATTTTGCCTTACCAAAAATCGAAGAATTTGAAAAACTGATAACAGAAAAAACAAAAGCAATTTTAATTTGTAATCCAGGAAATCCAACAGGGTATTTATACTCTAAAGAAGAAATTGAAAAATTAAAAAAAATTGTATTAAAACACGATTTGTTTTTAATTGCTGATGAAGTTTACAGAGAATTTACTTATGATGGCTTAAAGCATACTTCTGTATTATCTATAGAAGGATTAGAAAATAACGCTATAGTTATAGATTCTGTTTCTAAACGTTACAGCATGTGTGGTGCTAGAATTGGATGTATTGTTTCTAAAAACGAAGAATTTATAAAAACTGCTATAAAATTTGCCCAAGCAAGATTAAGTCCACCAACTTATGCTTTAATTGCAAGTGAAGCAGCTCTAGACACCCCACAAAGTTATTTTGATGAAGTCATTGAAGAATATGTAGAAAGAAGAAATACACTTACTCAAGAATTAGAAAAAATAGAGGGTGTTAGTGTAGCAAAACCAAAAGGTGCTTTTTATTGTGTTGTTCAATTACCAGTAAAAGACACAGACCATTTTGCTCAATGGATTTTAGAGAAATTCAATTCGAATAATCAAACAATTATGGTTGCTCCTGCAAGCGGGTTTTACTCTACTGAAGGAGAAGGAAAAAACCAAGTAAGGATAGCTTATGTATTAAATAAAAAAGATTTAATACGCTCTGTTGAAATTTTAAAAGAAGCTTTAGAGGCTTATCCTAACTAATTGAATATCGAAGAAAACATATCATTAAAAAACTACAATACTTTTGGTATTGATGTAACAGCTAAACGCTTTATTTGTATTGATTCTGTTTATCAACTTAAAGAACTTTTAAAAGTTGAAAAAGATATTTTTTTAATTTCTGGAGGCAGCAATATGTTGCTCACTAAAAATATTGAAAAATTAGTTGTACATATTGATATTAAAGGCGTTTCTATTGATCATGAAAATGAAAATGAAGTTTTTTTAACAGTTAATGCTGGTGAAAATTGGCATGAATTTGTGCTTTGGTGTGTAGACAATAATTATGGAGGACTTGAAAATTTATCTTTAATACCTGGAAATGTAGGTACTTGCCCAATACAAAATATTGGTGCTTATGGAGTTGAAGTTAAAGATACCATTACTAAAGTTGAAACTTTGCATATTGAAACAGGTAAATTAGTACAGTTTTCTAATGAAGAATGTAAATTTGGTTATAGAAATTCAATTTTTAAAAACGAAGTAAAAGGGAATTATATTATAACATCTGTAAGTTTTAAATTAACAAAACAAAACCATAATTTTAATACTTCTTATGGTGCTATAGAAACAGAACTTACTTCAAAAAACATAACTAAACCAAATCTAAAAAATATTTCTGATGCAGTAATTGCTATAAGAAAATCTAAGTTACCAGATCCAAAAGAAATTGGAAATAGTGGAAGTTTTTTTAAAAATCCTGTAATAACCAAAGCTCATTTTTTAACACTTCAAAAAACGTATCCAGAAATACCAAGTTACATTGTTTCAGAAAACCAAGTTAAAGTTCCTGCTGGTTGGTTAATTGAAAAAGCTGGTTTTAAAGGAAAAAGATTTGGCGATTTTGGGGTTCATAAAAAACAAGCTTTAGTACTTGTTAATTATAATAATGCTACTGGAAAAGATATTTATAATTTAGCTGAAACTATTCAAAAAGAGATAAAATCTAAGTTTGATATAAAGTTAGAAATAGAAGTAAACGTAATTTAAAAACTACAAATCAAAGTCAATTGGATTTCATTAGAAGAAGTCTATTTTGTATCTTTGTAACTCATAAAAAACACGATGAAATTATTATTTATTACTTTAGGGTTATTAGCCTTAGGAATTGCAGGAATTGCAATAAAAATATGGGCTAAAAAAGATGGTGAATTTGCAGGAACTTGTGCTAGCCAAAACCCAATGTTAAATAAAAGTGGAGAAGCTTGTGGATTTTGTGGCAAAACTCCAGATCAATTTGATTCTTGCTCTGAACCTCAGCATAATTAAGCCTTTTTAGATAATGATTTTAACTGTAATTTTCTACATATTTGTAGCATGTACAGCAATACAAATTGTTTATTATCTAATTTTTTCTTCTGTTCTTTTCAGAAATAAAAACAAAGAATTACATACTGACACTCCTCCTATTTCACTAATAATTTACGTTAAAAATAGTGGTGATTATTTATCTAAAAACTTAAAATATTTTAAAGAACAAAATTATCCAAACTTCGAAATTCTACTCGTTAATAATGCTTCTATAGATAATACAGATGATATTTTAGAAGATATAAGAGAGCATGATAAATCTATTAGAATTATAGATGTAGAAAATAACGAATCTTTTTGGGGTAATAAAAAATACACCTATACTTTAGCCATTAAAGCAGCAAAACACGAACATTTGTTATTTTCTGAGATTGACGTAAAACCTATCTCAAAAAATTGGATTTTAGAAATGAGTAAACATTTCTCATTAAAAAAATCTATAGTTTTAGGATACAAAAAATATAGTCTAAAAAGTTCTTTAACAAACTTAGTTATACGTTTAGATAATTTATTACAAACTTTAAAGTCGTTTTCATTTGCTAAATTTAATAGTGGTTTTTCTGCATCTTCAAAAAACTATGCATTTACAAAATCGGAATTTTTTAGAGTAAAGGGTTTTATAAATCACATAAAAATAAGAGAAGGCAAAGACGACTTATTTATAAAAGACGCCATAAATAATCATAATATAGCCTTTTCTAATACTGAAGATAGTTTTGTAGAATGTTTAGAAAAAACTAGCTTAAAACAATGGTTTACAAACAAAAGAAATCAACTTAACTTACAAAATAAGTATTCTCTTAAGAATAAATTTCTTCTTTTTTTATTTAGCTTAACTAAATATTTAACTTATATACTTTGTGCTGTCTTGTTTTTCTTTTATCCTTGGAAACATATACTATTAATTATTATAAGTTACTTTGTAACACAATTTATAGTAATGGGTATTGCAACAAAAAAGTTTAAAGAACCACATTTAATCTTTTTACTTCCTGTTTTAGATATTTATCTAGTATTGATTCAAATTACTATATTTATATCTAATTTGATATCAAAACCAAGTCATTGGAAATAAATCACGATAACATTAAAGTTAATATTTCAAAAGCAAAAGAAGGTAATCAAGCTGCTTTTAGATTTTTACTTAACAATTTTTGGAATGATGTTTATTTGTTTCTTTTAAAAAGAACAAATAGTGAAAATGATGCAGAAGATATAGCTATCCAAGCATTTTCTAAAGCATTTGATAAAATTGAAACCTATGATGATAATTTTGTTTTTAAAACTTGGTTAATTACTATTGCTAAAAATGTTCATATAGACCTTAAAAGAAAAAAAGATATATCTATTACAACTGATACTTCTAAAGAACAAGAAGAAAAAGTTTACATGGTTGTTGATGAAAATCCTACACCTGAAGATGAAATTATTAGAGAACAAAATTTAGCTAAACTTTTAAGAGATATAAAGCAATTAAAACCTAAATATCAAGAAGTAATACAACTAAGATATTTTCAAGAATTAAGTTATAAAGAAATTTCTAATCAAATTAATGAACCTATTAATAACGTTAAGGTTAAATTATTACGTTCAAAAAAACTGTTAGCAGAAATCATTAAAAAATCTTAGAAATGAGAAAAGGGTTTCTACAAACTTTAGGGCCAGGTTTATTATTTGCAGGTGCAGCTATTGGTGTTTCTCATTTAGTACAATCTACAAAAGCTGGTGCAGATTTTGGCTTTGGATTACTTTGGGCATTACTATTAGTACATATTTTTAAATATCCCTTTTTTCAGTTTGGGCCACGTTATGCAGCTGCTACTGGAGAAACATTATTGGAGGGTTACAAAAAATTAGGTAAACCAGTATTAGCCATCTATTATGTGCTAAACTTTATCACAATATTTATTATTCAAGCAGCAGTTACCATTGTTACAGCTGCTTTAGCAACTCAGTTATTTGGTTCTTTTACTTCTGCATTTAATTTGGCAATTTGGTCTAGTATTATATTATTAGTGAGTGTAGTAATTTTAATAATTGGGAAATATAACCTACTTGACAAATTGATGAAATATATTATTATTCTCTTATCAATAAGTACAATTGCAGCAGTTTCTATAGCTTTTTATAATTCAACAGAATCTTATGATGTTAGTCAGATTGTACCTTCTGGTAGTGTAGAAATTACATTTTTAATTGCCTTTTTAGGGTGGATGCCAGGACCAATGGATATTTCTATTTGGCATTCAATTTGGTCTGTAGAAAAATCTAAAAACTCTTTTATCAAAATTAAACCTAAAGATGCCATTTTCGATTTTAATGTGGGCTATATAGGCACACTAATTTTAGGAATTTGTTTTGTTCTTTTAGGTGCCTTAGTCATGTATAAATCTGGTGAAACATTTTCAAATAAAGGTGCTGTTTTCGCATCACAACTTATAGATTTATATACCAAAAACTTAGGTAGTTTTTCATATATTTTTATAGCTATTGCTGCATTTACAACAATGTTTAGTACAACTATAACAACTTTAGATGCATCTCCTAGAAGTATGAATATTAGCACAAAACTACTAACTAGAAAAGAATTTAAATACGGATATTGGTTTTGGATAATTTTACTTTTTTTAGGTACTTTTCTAATACTTAGATATTTTATGGATAGTATGGGTAGTCTTGTAAAAATAGCTACTATTTTATCTTTTTTAACTGCGCCATTTTATGCAATTTTAAATACAATTTTAATTACTGGAATACACACTCCACAAGAACACAGACCATCACTTTTTACAAAAATACTAAGCATAGTTGGAATTTTATTTTTAATAGGATTTAGCATTTGGTTTTTAACAAGTATTTAATTCTTTTCTTCGTAAATTTGCATTATATTTTTTGATGAATTTGATATGGCAGTAGAAACAATTATAGCTCCTGAAAGACCTAAAAAACCAAAATGGCTTCGTGTAAAGTTACCTGTAGGTAAAAAATACACAGAACTAAGAGGTTTAGTAGATAAGTATAAATTAAATACTATTTGTACAAGTGGTAGCTGTCCAAATATGGGTGAATGCTGGGGAGAAGGTACTGCAACCTTTATGATTCTTGGAAACATCTGTACACGTTCTTGTGGTTTTTGTGGTGTAAAAACAGGGAGACCAGATACTGTTGAATGGGATGAGCCTGAAAAAGTAGCTCGTTCTATAAAAATTATGGGAATTAAACATGCTGTAATTACTTCTGTAGATAGAGACGATTTAAAAGATGGTGGTTCTATTATTTGGGCAGAAACAGTAGATGCAATTAGAAGGGCAAACCCAAATACAACTTTAGAAACTTTAATTCCAGATTTTCAAGGAAATACCAAACAAATAGATAGAATTATTGAGGTTCATCCAGAAGTAGTTTCACATAACATGGAAACTGTAAGGAGATTGACTCGTGAAGTACGTATACAAGCTAAATACGACAGAAGTTTAGGTGTTTTAAAATACTTAAAAGAAAATGGCATGCGTACAAAAACTGGCTTAATGCTTGGATTAGGAGAAAAGGAAGAAGAAGTAATACAAACTATGAAAGATTTACGTGAAGTAAATTGTGATATTATTACGATTGGTCAGTATTTACAACCTACAAAAAATCATTTACCTGTTAAAGAATTTATTACTCCAGAGCAATTTAAAAAATACGAAACAATAGGTTTAGAAATGGGCTTTATGTATGTAGAAAGTGGTGCATTAGTTCGTTCTTCATACAAAGCACATAAACACGCCCAAGATCTTTAAAAATTTTGTTAAAATAAAAATATATTAGGTTCAAATAAAAATTTGGCACGAAGCTTGCAAATTAAAAAATGAAAGCAAAAGTTAAATTGTTTTCATTGTGTAAATTATTTGAATTAGTTGACTTAAAAGGCTGTTTTTCACAGCCTTTTTTTTATGCATAAAAAAAATCGTCTAGAATTTTCTACACGATTTTATACATTTGACAATATCCCCTTAAAATATAGCCAAACTTTTTTTTTAACTATTAACCACAACAAAGAAACAATTATAAAACTACGTTTTTATACTAATTCGATTAATGGTTTAATTAGCAAGTCTAATTGTAATTTAAAATAGGTATAAAAAAAACACCGCATAAAAACGGTGTTCCAATCTTAACAATTATAAATCCCCCAACTTATAATAATCGTTATATTATTTCTTAAATACACTACAAATATAGTTTAGGAATTAAAGTTTTATTTACCTGAATCGTTCACAAGCAATCAAGTTTCGATGAGAAGTATTTGAGTTTCGATTTGTAAAAAAAATCAACCTTAAATGGCACTTATTACATCATATTTTGTAATAATATGATGATTACCATTTTCTAAATCTACTAAAACAGCTTCATTTTCTTTAGATATTAATTTAGAAATCATTTCTAATTTAGCAGATTTTTTAACTATTGGATAAGCTTTTCCCATAATTTCTTTTATAGGTTTATCAGCTATATCCTTATCAGATAAAAAACTACGTAATAAATCTGTCTCATCTACAGAGCCAACAAAACCATTAATATCTTTAACAGGAATTTGAGATATTTTAAATTGCTTCATACGTTCAATTGCATGAGAGACTAATTCTTCTGTTTGTGCTGTTACTAAGGGCTTTTCTTCATGATTTTTTATTAAGTCTGCAGCAGTTTTTATTTCTTCCTCTAAAAAACCTCTTTCACGCATCCAATCATCATTAAACATTTTTCCTACATATCTACTTCCATGATCATGAAACAGTACAACAACAACGTCGTCTTTAGAAAAATGTTCTTTTAATTGCAAAACTCCTTTTATTGCTGCACCTGCAGAATTACCTAAAAACATACCTTCTTCTTTGGCTAGCTTTTGAGTATAGATAGCAGCATCTTTATCTGTTACTTTAGTAAAACCATCTATTACATCAAAATTCACATTTTTTGGTAAAATGTCTTCACCTATACCTTCTGTGATGTAAGGATAAATTTCATTTTCATCAAAAATACCAGTTTCATGATATTTTTTAAATACAGAACCATAAGTATCAACACCCCAAACTTTAACTGTTTTACCTTGCTCTTTAGCTTTCATTTTTAAGTAACTCCCTACACCAGATATTGTTCCACCTGTTCCAACTCCAACTACAAAATGAGTTACTTTACCTTCTGTTTGTTCCCAAATTTCTGGACCAGTACTTAAAAAATGTGCTTTACAATTACTAGGGTTATCATATTGATTAACATACCAAGAATTAGGAGTTTCTTCTCCTAATCGTTTAGAAACTGAGTAATAGGATCTTGGATCTGTAGGTTCTACATTTGTAGGACAAACCACTACTTCTGCACCAACAGCTCTAAGAATATCCATTTTTTCTTTAGACTGTTTATCAGACATTACAAAAATACATTTATAGCCTTTAACAATTGCAGCAAGTGCTAAACCCATTCCTGTATTACCAGAAGTTCCTTCTATAATTGTTCCTCCAGGTTTAAGTCGTCCATCAGCTTCTGCATCCTCAATCATTTGTAAAGCCATTCTATCTTTAACAGAATTACCAGGATTAAAAGTTTCGTATTTAGATAGCACTAAACAAGGCAAATCTTTAGTAAGTTTATTTAATTTAACTAGTGGTGTATTTCCAATAGTTTCTAATATATTTTTTGCGTAGTTCATGTATAAATTTTACAGATGCAAAGGTAGTTTCTTTTTAAAGTATCTACAAATTTGCTTTTTTTAAGAATAAAAAAATCCTAATGAAATTCATTAGGATTTGATATTATTTAAAAACAATATTTTAACATATACCAATGATACATAAATACAAAGGCATACCTAATGTTATGTTAAATGGAAAGGTAATTGCTAAAGCCATAGGAATGTATAGACCAGGATTTGCTTTTGGTGCTGCTAATTTCATAGCTGCAGGAACTGCAATATAAGATGCACTTGCTGCCAAAATTGACATTAATAATCTATTACCTTCTTCTTCTATAAACAAACCACTTATTACTGCTACAAGACATCCGTTAATAATTGGAATAATAATAGCAAAAGACAAAGTAAACCATCCTTTTTTAACTAGAGCCTTAAGTTTTTGTCCACTAGTAATACCCATGTCTAAAAGAAATACGGCTAAAAATCCTTTAAAAATATCTGTAGTAAATGGTTTAATACCTTCTGCTTGAGCATCGTTTGCAAAATATCCTATTAGTAAACTACCTATAATTAAAAGCACACTCCCATTTGTTAAAGAATGATGAATAATCTGTTTAAAAGATGTTTTATTAGTTTTATCCTTATTATAAATTGCCATTAATAAAACACCTATAATAATTGAAGGTGCTTCCATTAAAGCCATTACTGCTACCATATGTCCACCAAAAGGTATCCCTTCCATTTCTAAAAAAGAGATTGTAGTTACAAATGTTACAGCACTTACAGAACCATAAGCAGATGCAATTGCTCCTGAATTTTCTACACTAAGTCTAAGTCTTAATATATAATAACAATAAATAGGAACTATTAATGCTAAAAGAATACCAAAAAGTAAAGACCAAATAATTTCTGAAGTAATTACACTATGTGATAGTTCTTGACCGCCTTTAAATCCAATAGAAAGTAATAGATATAAAGAAATGAACTTAGAAGAGTTTTCAGGAATTCTTAAATCACTTTTTACATTTACAGCTAATAACCCTAAAAAGAAAAATAAAAGTGCTGGGTTTGTTAAATTATCTATTAAATAATGTAAATCCATAGGTTAAAAATTTGACATAAAAAAAGTAGGAAAGCTTACTTGAAGTCAGTTATTTCCTACTAAAAAAGTTTAAATTTTAAAGTTTTATTCTTCTAAACTAATAGTTACTGTACTAGTTATTTTTATGTTTTGTCCTTTACTTTCTAAAGCTCTTAAAAAAGCTTTAGTTTCTTTTTTACTCTCCATTAATTCTTGAATTCTAGAGTTATCAAATTTACATTCGTCATTTTCATTACCTTCCTGAATTGATAATCTATGAACTTTATGAAAGTTTATTTTTACATCTACAACACTGTTAATAATATTTAAGGCTTCTCTTTTAGTAAAAGTTCCTTCTATTAATTTTAAAGTTTGTTGATCTTTTTTTGTTGTTACAGAGTTGTTCATGATTTATTTTTTTATGATAGTATTTGATTTAGAAAATTTTACAAAAGCAATTAAAGCTACAATGGTTTGAGCTATTATTAATTCAGTTAGTAATGGGCTATTTGAAGTAATTGCTAAAAAGTCGATGACAATAAAAGCTAATAGAAATAAAAAAGCAGAGAATTTAATTAATTGACTTTTAGTAATTTGTATTACTATATCATTATTAATTTTTTCTCTTTGTCTTACTGATTTAATTGTTGTTGAACTCATTGTTTAAATTTTTTACAAAGTTGCAACACATTTTTTATATATTTTTATTTATATTTATTATGTTATATATTAATTATTTTTATGAATTATACATTACATCAATTAGAGATATTTAAAAAAATAGCTGAAGTAAAGAGCGTTACTAAAGCATCTGAACAATTATTTTTAACTCAACCTGCAGTATCAATTCAGCTTAAAAATTTTCAAGATCAATTTAAACTTCCACTTTTTGAAGTAGTTGGCCGTAAATTATACATCACAGAATTTGGTGAGGAAATTGCAAAAGCAGCAACAAAAATTTTAGAAGAAGTAGACGCAATAAACTACAAGTCTTCTTTATTTGAAGGAAAACTTGCAGGTAAACTTACACTTTCTATTGTATCTACTGCTAAATATGCAATGCCCTATTTTTTGTCTGGTTTTATAAAAGAAAACGAAATGGTAGATGTTACTATGGATGTTACTAATAAAATGTCTGTGATAAGAGCCTTAGAAAATAACGAATGTGATTTTGCAATGGTTTCTACAATTCCAAAAAAATTAAAAATAGAAAGTATTGAATTAATGAAAAATAAAATGGTTTTTGTAGCTGGCAAGAATTATAATTTTCCAAAAGAAGGAATCAATTATAAAAACCTAAACAAATCTATTTTTATTTTTAGAGAACAAGGTTCTGCTACTCGTTTAGCCATGGAAAAATACTTAATTAAAAATAAAATTGAAATCGCTAGAAAAATGGAATTAACATCTAATGAAGCTGTAAAACAAGCAGTTATAGCTGGTCTAGGCATTTCTATTATGCCAATTATTGGTATTAACTACGCATTACAAAATGGCGATTTACAAGTGCTTAAAATTAAAGGTTTACCATTAGAAACTTACTGGAATTTAATATGGTTAAAATCTAAAAACTTATCTAATGTTGCTAAAGCATTTATAGAATATATGAAAAACAATAAAGATGAAATTATTGAAAAAGAGTTTAGAAAATTTAATAATTCAAGTAAGTATTAAGCAAACTTAATAGACTTAGCAGGATTTATTTTGGTGATAATGTATGAAGGAATAATTAACATTAAAAAACACAGAATTAAAGTACCTAAGTTTAATAAAATAATATTTGTAAAACTGATATAAACAGGCATTGTTGAAACATAGTAGGTTTCTGGATCTAATGTAATTATTTTAAAAAAATGTTGCATTCCAATAATTGATAATCCTATTAAATTACCCCAAAACAAACCTTTTAAAATCAAGTAAGAAGCATTATACAAAAAGACTTTTCTTATGCTTGTATTATAACTTCCAAGAACTTTTAAAATACCAATCATTTGTACTCTTTCTAATATTAAAACAAGCAAAGCAGTAATCATATTTATACCAGCAATGATTATCATAATAGCTATTATAAACCATACATTGTTATCAAAAAGCTGAATCCACTCAAAAATATTTGGATACAATTCTAAAATAGTTTTACTGTTTAAAGTAGAAGGAATTGCATTATAAATCTCTACTCCTTTTTGGTTTATTTCATCAAAATCGTCAATTAAAACTTCAAAACCACCTACTTCATTTTCAGACCATTTATTTAGTTTTTGTACTTCTCTTATATCTCCAATCATCATAGCTTTATCAAATTGTAAAAAACCAGTATCATAAATACCTCTTATGATATATTTTTTATTTGATGGTAATGTGCTATTCTCAGTTTTTATAAAAGTAGTTAAAATGGTATCGTTTAATTTTAATCGTAAACGATCTGTTAATGTTTTAGACAATAAAACATCTCTTGTTCTTGGTTGATTAAAGTCAGGAAGTCTACCTTCAATCAAATATTCTTCAAAAAATGCCCAATCGTAATCTGAAGAGACTCCTTTAAAAATGATACCTTCAAAATCTATATCTGTTCTTAAAATACCACCTTTACTAGCATACACTTGAACATTTCTTACACCTTCAATTGTAGTAAATTTTGGATAAAATTCTTGCTCTTTTTTTATGGGTATTGTAGAAACATCAGAGTTATTATTATCATAATTTAATATTTGAATATGACCTTTAAAACCAGTCATTTTATCACGTATTTTATATTGTAACCCTGCTCCAGTTGCTACAGCAATTAACATAATAATGATACCTAAAGCAATTGCTGTAATTGCAATTTTTATAATTGGTGATGAAATGCTACTTTTATACTTTTTGCCAGCAATAATACGTTTTGCAATAAATAACTCGTAATTCAAATTGATGATACATTTTAAGCTTCGTAAAAGTACCTATTTATTTTTGTTTTTATTGATGAATTTTCAGCTGTTTTCTTGTGCTCAAAAAGTTGAAAGCGAAACAATAAAAAATAAAAATAGAGAAAAAGATGTTCTAGAAATTAAAACTGGTGCTGAAAGAACTAACTTATATCTATCAAAATTAAAAGGAAAGAATATTGCTATTGTTGCAAATCAAACTTCAGTTTTAACAGTTTTACAAAGAGCAGAAGTTGCACCAAATGTTATGGGATCTAAAAAAGTTTCACAACATTTAGTAGATTATTTACATAATTATAATGGAATAAAAGTACAAAAAGTGTTTGCCCCTGAGCATGGTTTTAGAGGTAAAGCAGATGCAGCAGAACTTGTAAAAGATGGTTTTGATAAAAAAACAGGACTACCTATTGTTTCTTTATATGGTAAAAGCAAAAAACCAACTGATAAACAATTAGAACGCATTGATGTTGTTGTTTTTGACATTCAAGATGTTGGCGTTCGTTTTTACACTTACATTTCAACTTTACATTATGTAATGGAAGCTTGTGCAGAAAACAAAATTCCTTTAATTATTTTAGATAGACCTAATCCAAATGCACATTATATTGATGGTCCAGTTTTAGAAACTAAACATGCTAGTTTTGTTGGCAAACATCCAGTTCCTGTAGTGTATGGAATGACAATTGGTGAATATGGACAGATGATTAATGGCCAAAAATGGTTAAAAAACGGAATTAAATGTGACTTAACAGTGATTCCTTTAGAAAATTACAACCATAATTCAAGTTATAGTTTACCTATAAAACCTTCACCAAATCTACCTAATGATAAAAGTATAAACCTCTACCCTAGTTTGGGGTTTTTTGAAGGTACAACTATAAATGCTGGACGTGGAACAGAATTTCAATTTCAAAGATATGGAGCGCCTTTTTTTAAAAAGACTGATTTTTCTTACACACCTATAGCCAATGAAGGTGCTAAATACCCAAAACATAAAAACAAATTATGCCATGGTTACAATTTAATAAGTACAAAACACCTTTCGAAAATAGATTTATCATTCTTATTGAATGCTTATCAACAAACCCCTAAAGAAGAAACTTTTTTTGGAGAAACTTTTACCATTCATGCAGGAACAGAAAAACTACAAAAACAAATAGAACAAGGTTTATCTGAAAATGAAATTAGAAAAACTTGGCAACAAGGTTTAGCAGATTTTAAAAAAATTAGAAGTAAATATTTAATATACAAATAATCTACTTTCTCCTAACCTTCTTATTATATTCATAAGGCAATCTTTCTTTTAAAGCTTCTACAATATTATAAGTCGCAGGACAAACAAACGTATTTGCAATAGTTAAATCTGTAATTTGTATAAATTTTCTTCTATCTGTATGAGGATAATCTGCACAGGCTTTTGGACGAAAATCATAAATAAAACAAGTATTGTCGCTTTCATCTAAAAAAGAACAAGGAGCTGTTTTTAGCACCATAAAATCATCTGAATCTCTTTGTAAGTAAGTATCTACAAAGTCAGCAACTTTCATTTTTAAGTGTTTAGAAATTCGGTCTATATCTTTATCTGTAAAAATAGGGCTCGTTGTTTTACAACAATTACCACAATCTAAACAATCTGTTTTTGCAAACTCTTCATCATGCAATTCTTGCATGACATAATCTAAATTTTTAGGTGTTCTTCGTTTTAAATTCGCAAAATATTTTTTGTTTTCTTTTTTAGCTTGTTCAGCTAATTTTGGTAGTTGTTCTAGACGTTTTTCCATAGGCGAAAAATACATAAATAATACTACATTTTTCATTAAAAATTGGTAAGTTTGCTCCTTAATTTTTTCAAAGCGATGAATATTCAAAATATACTAGAAACTAAAGTAAAAGAAGGGTTTTTAGCTTTGTATGAAATAGAAATTCCTTCAGTTGAATTTCAAGCTACTCGTAAAGAATTCGAAGGCGATATTACTGTTGTTGTTTTCCCTTTATTGAGATATAAAAAAGGAAATCCAGCTCAAATAGCTGATGATTTAGGAAATTACATCATAAAAAATGTAGCAGAAGTTACTAATTTTAATGTGGTTAAAGGTTTTTTAAATCTTGTAATAGATGACTCTTTTTACATCAATTTCTTTTCTGATATTTATAAAAACAACAACTATGGTTTTGTAAATCCTAATACAAATGAAAAGGCAGTTATGGTTGAATATTCTTCACCAAACACCAACAAACCTTTGCACTTAGGTCATATCAGAAATAATTTATTAGGCTATTCTGTATCAGAAATTATTAAAGCTTCAGGTAAACAAGTGTATAAAACTCAAATCATAAATGATAGAGGTATACATATTTGTAAATCTATGTTAGCTTGGAAAAGATTTGGCAATAATGAAACGCCTAATTCTACAGGTTTAAAAGGCGATAAATTAGTAGGAAATTACTATGTAAGATTTGATAAAGAATATAAAAAAGAAATTGCTGATTTAATTGCTGCTGGAAAAACTGAAGAAGAAGCTAAAAAAGAAGCACCTATTTTAATTGAAGCACAAGAAATGCTAAGAAAATGGGAATCTGGAGATGAAGAAACTGTTGCACTTTGGAAAAAAATGAATGGTTGGGTTTACGATGGTTTTGATATTACTTATAAAAACTTAGGCGTAAATTTTGATCAATTGTATTATGAAAGCGACACTTATCTCTTAGGAAAAGATGTAGTAGCACAAGGTTTAGAAAAAGGTGTTTTTTATAAGAAAGAAGATGGTTCTGTTTGGTGCGATTTAACAGATGAAGGTTTAGACGAAAAGATTGTATTACGTTCAGATGGTACAGCAGTTTACATGACTCAAGACATAGGTACAGCTATTCAGCGTGTAAAAGATTTCCCAAATGTTGGTGGAATGGTTTATACTGTTGGTAATGAGCAAGATTATCATTTTCAGGTATTATTTTTAATACTAAAAAAATTAGGTTTTGACTGGGCTAAACAATTATATCATTTAAGTTATGGTATGGTAGATTTACCATCAGGTAAAATGAAATCTAGAGAAGGTACAGTTGTAGATGCAGATGATTTAATGATAGAAATGACAGAAACTGCCAGAAATATTTCTGAAGAATTAGGTAAGTTAGATGGCTATTCTGAAGAAGAGAAAACCGAATTATATAAAACTATAGGATTAGGAGCATTAAAATATTTTATTTTAAAAGTAGATCCAAAAAAGAGGATTTTATTTGACCCAAAATCATCAGTAGATTTTCAAGGAAACACAGGTCCTTTTATACAGTATACCTATGCAAGAATTCAATCTATTTTAAGAAAAGCAAATTTTGATTATTCAAAATCTGTTGCTATAGAATTGCACGAAAAAGAGAAAGAAATTATTAAGTTATTAGAAGCTTTTCCAGAAACTGTGCAACAAGCAGCTGCTAATTATTCACCAGCAATAATTGCAAATTATACTTACGATTTGGTAAAAGAATTTAATTCATTCTATCAAAACGTATCAATTCTTGGAGAAGAAAATTTAGACAAAAAAATATTTAGAGTGCAAATCTCTGAAAAGGTTGGAAATACTATAAAACAAGCATTTTCACTTTTAGGAATTCAAGTACCAGAAAGAATGTAAAAACAACTTGTCTTTATTCGTCAATTTGAGTATATTGCTTAAATTTTTGTAATAAATACAGTAAAAAAGTATATATTAAAAAATCATGAAATACGACATTATCATTATAGGAAGTGGTCCAGGAGGTTACGTAACAGCAATTAGAGCATCTCAACTAGGTTTTAAAACTGCTATTGTAGAAAAAGAAAGTTTAGGAGGAATTTGTTTAAACTGGGGGTGTATCCCAACAAAAGCTTTATTAAAATCTGCTCAAGTATATGATTATTTAAAACATGTAGACGAATATGGTTTAAAAGCAGAAGCTATTGATAAAGATTTTGATGCTGTTATTCAAAGAAGTAGAAATGTTGCTGATGGTATGAGTAAAGGTGTTCAATTTTTAATGAAAAAAAATAAAATTGACATTATTGATGGTTTTGGAAAAATTAAAACAGGTAAAAAAGTTGATGTAACATCAGAAGATGGTAAAGTTACAGAATACAGTGCAGACAATATAATAATTGCAACTGGTGCACGTTCTCGTGAACTACCAAATTTACCACAAGATGGAAAAAAAGTAATTGGTTATAGACAAGCAATGACTTTACCAAGTCAACCAAAATCTATGATTGTTGTAGGCTCTGGAGCCATAGGTGTAGAATTTGCACATTTTTACAATACAATGGGTACAGAAGTAACTATTGTAGAATATATGCCAAATATAGTTCCAGTAGAAGACAAAGACATTTCAAAACAATTTGAACGTTCTTTTAAAAAGTCAGGCATAAAAATAATGACAAATTCTTCTGTAGAATCTGTAGACACTTCTGGTGATGGAGTTAAAGCTACTGTAAAAACTAAAAAAGGAGAAGAAATATTAGAAGCAGACATTTTATTATCTGCAGTAGGTATTAAAACAAATATCGAAAATATTGGTCTAGAGGATGTTGGTATTATTACTGATAGAGATAAAATTTTAGTAAACGATTATTACCAAACAAATATACCTGGATATTATGCTATTGGTGATGTAACTCCAGGACCAGCATTAGCTCACGTAGCTTCTGCAGAAGGTATAACTTGTGTAGAAAAATTAGCAGGTTTACACACAGAACCAATTGATTATGGTAATATACCTGGATGTACATACGCAACTCCAGAAATTGCATCTGTTGGTTTAACAGAAGAAAAAGCTAAAGAAGCTGGTTATGAATTAAAAATAGGTAAATTTCCATTTTCTGCATCAGGAAAAGCAAAAGCAGCTGGTACACCAGATGGTTTTGTAAAAGTGATTTTTGACGCAAAATATGGAGAATGGTTAGGATGCCATATGATTGGTGCTGGAGTTACAGATATGATAGCAGAAGCTGTTCTTGGACGTAAACTAGAAACTACTGGTCATGAGGTTTTAAAGGCAATTCACCCACACCCAACAATGAGTGAAGCAGTAATGGAAGCTGTTGCTGATGCCTATGATGAAGTCATTCATCTATAAATTATTACAACTGGTAGAAAAATTAAGTCAAATTATACGTATTTACCCTAAGTTTGTTACGTTATAAAGTGTTTCCCCCAAAAGAAATATTTAATAAGTAATAAAACTAAATAATGAGTTTCATAGAGTGGTTTCTTTCTTTCATCTATAAGATAAAGACGTTTCCCTTAATCATACAAATAACGATAGTACTAACTTTAGTATTTATCATTTCTTCTTTGGCTTTAATGATTACTATTTGGACCATTAGACGAAGGTATAATCGTATTCAAAAAAAATTAGAAGAAACGCTTCCAGAAATTAAAAAACTTTTTGAAGACATTTTATTTACCAATAAAATTTATACAGAATCAGAGATATATAAAAATTTTGAAGATATCGTTGAAGATGTTAACAAAGAATCTTTAGATATTGCTGTGAATGTTTTGGTAGATTTTAAAAATGATGATAGAGAATCTGAAAATTACGAATTAATTATCAGTGCACTTGGTATTATAGAACATTTAGAAAGGAAGTTTGATTCTCGTTTAAATAGTGAGAAAATGGATGCTTTTCAAGAAGCATTTGTTTTAAACCTTAATAAGTTTGATGCAAAAGTATTAAGATACGCTTATAGTAAAAATAGAAGAATACGAAGTGAAGCAAGAAACTCTTATCTAGCACTTAGTTCTAATGACCCTTACCGATTTTTTGATGAATTTGAAGGAGACATTACAAAATGGGATGAAATAGAGTTAATGCAATATCTTAAACTACAAAATGAAAGAGGAAACTTAGAAGGATTAGGAAAATGGATTAACTATTCAAAAAACGACTCTTTAGTTATCTTCCTTATTAAAATGGTTGGTCATTTTCAACAAAAAGGTATCGAAGAAATCTTAATAGAAAAATTAGAAGACGACAATGCAAAAGTAAGAGCAGAAGCTATTACAACTTTAGGTGAGTTAAACATTAGAGAAACAGAACAAACTTTAATCGATAGATATTATACTGAACCAGAAATTTGCCAAGTTGCAATTGTAAAAACTATTCAAAGATTTAACTCTGGGAAATCACTACGTTTTTTACAAGAAATTTTTACTGAATCTAATAATACAGATACAAAGAAAATTATTGCAGAATCAATATTAAATTATAGTTACGAAGGTAGAATAGCTTTTCAAAATTTAAAAAACTCTTTAAAAGGATTTGATTTAACTATTTTAAAACACGTAGAAACTCCTTTAATAAAATACAAATAATATATGTTTGAGATTTTTGTAAAAGTTTATGAGTATTTTATTTTTTTCTATGCAACTTCTTTGATTTTAAGTTACATCGTACTTGCAATATTTTCTTTTATTGCAATTAATAGATATAAGAGCTACAATACAGATATTGATGACGAAGAATTAATTAATTCAGATTTAGCACCTGGTATTTCTGTAATTGCACCTGCCTACAATGAAGAAAAAACAATTATTGTAAATGTAAAATCATTACTTACATTAAACTACCCAAAATTTGAGGTAATTATTGTAAATGATGGTAGTAAAGACAAAACATTAGATTTACTTACAGAAGAATTTGAACTTGTTGAAGCTCCTTTTGCTTACGTAGAAAAAATAAAAACAAAACCTTACAAAAGAACATTTAAATCTACGAATCCTAAATATGATATTCTTACTGTCATTGATAAAGAAAATGGTGGTACAAAAGCTGACGCATTTAATGCAGGATTAAATGCATCTGTATTTCCATATTATTTGAATACAGATGTAGATTGTATTCTAGCAAGGAATACACTTACTAAAATGATTAAACCCATTTTAAGTGATAAAAAGAGGGTAATAGCTGTTGGTGCAACTTTAAGAATGTCTAACAACTGTGACATTGAAGATGGAGTAATTACTAGAGTTAGACCTCCAAAAGCATTAATTCCACGTTTTCAAGAATTAGAATACATTAGATCTTATTTACTTGGTAAAATGGGCTGGGAGTTAATAAACTCAGTACCTAACGTATCTGGTGGATTAGGAATGTTTGATAAAGAAATCGCTATTAAAGCTGGTGGTTATGGTGCAGATTCTCATGCTGAGGATATGGATATGATGACACGTATGGCTGCACATATGATGAACAACAGATTAGATTATAAAATAGGCTATATTCCATTATCTTGTTGTTGGACAGAAGGACCACCTAACTTACAAATTTTAAGTAGGCAAAGAACTAGATGGGCCAGTGGATTATTTCAAATGTTTACAGACCATAGAAAAATCTTATTTAATCCAAATTATAAGAGGTTAGGGTTAATTACATTTCCATATATTTTCATTTATGAATTTTTAGCCCCTATTATTGAAGCTTTCGGAATTTTATTTTCTATATTTTTATTATTTTACGGATATGTCAACTGGAGTTTTGCTCCTTTAATACTTTTGTATTCATATACGTTTGCAATTATGATATCTTCAGTGGTAATAATTTGGGATCAAATGACCTTTAAATATTACAATACAACAAGAGAAGTAATCAGTTTGTTTCTAACTGCTTTTATAGAGCCTATACTATATCACCCATTAATCATGTTTTTCTCATTAAAAGGATATTATAGTTTTATTACTTCTCGAGAATTAGCTTGGGGAACAATGACAAGACAAGGATTTGAAAAAGAAGATAATAAAAAAGATGGTGGGAAGAAAAATGATGGGAAGAACTCTGGAGATAAAAATAAGAAAAAGAGTATTTTCAATAAATTAAAGAATAATGACTCTAACGAAATTGAGCCAATAAAAACATAATAACTTTAGTTATTACAATGAAAATTAAAAAAATATTTATATTGATATTATTAAGTGTATTATCTCACCAATATAATGCACAGACATACGAATCTTCTGATGAATTTTTTGAAGAAGCTAAAAAAGAAGTTGCAGATCAAAATTTTACAAGAGCAGCTAAATTAAGTTGGAGAGGTTTACAATTAGCTCCAGAAGATTTAGATTTAAAAACATTATTAGGCAGATCTAATATGGCTTTAGGAAGATACGATACTGCCAGATATGTATTAAAACAAGTATATCTTAAAAGAAGAAAAGATATTGATGTTTTAAAATACTTAGTAAACATAGAACAGACAACAAAACGTTACTCAGACGCAATTTGTTTTGTTAACGAACTTTTAGAAATTACCCCATATAGTAGAGGTTGGTGGCTTAGAAAAGTTAACATTTATAAAGAAATGGGTAATTTTCAAGAGGCAGAAAGAGCGTTAAAAAGACTTTATCAGATATATCCTGAAGACACAGAAATTCAAAGAGATTATAACTACATAATGTTAGGAGATGGTGTAGATGCTGTAAAAAATAAAAGATATGATGAAGCTAACGAAGTATATAAAACAGTTATTGATAACGACCCTACAAATAAACAAGCATATATAGGTTTAGTTAGAAACGAATTATTAAAAGGAAATCCTGAGTATGCATTACAATTTACCAATAGAGCACTACAGGAATTACCTTTTGACAGAGAATTAATTGATAAAAAAATTGGGTTATTAGAAAAGCTTGGAAGGCATGAAGAAGCTATTCTATTTATACAATCACCTGACGTACCAAAAGAAAGATTCCCAGACATTCATAGTACAACTCTACCATATCTAATGCAACAATCTGCAGATTATAATGAGTTTAATGATCCTTATGAAATTAATAAAAAATTAGCTGAAACTGGAGGTAATTCTGTCGCTTTAGATTATGTTATAAACAATGCTTTAGGAAAAGGATACTATATAGATGCTGAATACTTTATTAACAAAGCTTTAAAAAGAAGTCCAAACTCAAAAAAATATCTTATTAAACAAATGGAGCTTTATAGAGCTACATTAGAAACAGAAAATTATGAAAAAGCTGTTTTAAATATTCATGAAAAATTTCCTCAAGATACAGATGTAACTTATGCATATAATAAAATAATGTATGATAGAGCTAAACAATATGTTATAGATAGACAATTTGCATTAGCATTACCAATATTTGAGGAATTAAAATCTTCTCCTGATTTTACAAAAGAGGCAGAACAGCAAATTTTTGGTATTTATTTAGAAAGAAGTGACTTTGATGAGTCTATGGATCAGATAGATAAATTAATTGCTTTAGACCCAAATAACCCCGATTTTCTAGTAAAAAAATCTACCCTTTATCAAAAAATGGATTTGTATGATGATGCTTTAGAAATCACTAGAGACTTAGAACAACAATACCCATTAAATCAAAGATACCCAACACTTTTTGTAGAACAATCAGAAGCATATGCATCTTATTTAATGAAAGAACAAAGGTATGGACAAGTACTACCAATTATAGAAGAAGCTTTAACTAGAGATAATGATAATAAAACACTATTAAATTTAGCTATAAATGCATCTTCAGCTATCCCTAATTTCCAAAAAGGTATTGATTATAGTTTAAGTGCCTTAAGTTTTTATCCAAATAATAAAGATTTTAAATTAAAATTATCTAATTTATATTCATTAAATGGCGAATATTCAAAATCTGAAAATATATTAGACTCACTTTCTATTACATATAAGTACGATAGAAAAATTAAAAATGCGTTAGCCGAAGTTTTATTTTTTAAAGCAAAAAAACAAGAAGAAGAAGGTTTAATAGATGATGCACTAATTACTTATGATTCAGCTTATGCTTTAAACCCAAGAGACAATGCATCATTAATGCGTATGATTAATTTACATATTGTACAAAAGCCCAATGATGAATCTTTAGAGTTAATTAATGAAAGACTTAAAAAAGAACCAAATAATAATTTTTTAAAATATAAAAAAGGAATAGTTTTTGAACTTTTACAACAATATGATTCAGCTTACTACTATCAATCTTTTAGAGAAATAGACAACCCTTATGAAAGAGATAAATGGAGTCTTGTATTAGAAAATTTAAAAGCTGCTAAATTAAAAAATCAACTAGCTGCAACTTACACAAAAGCAACATCAGATTCTGCCGCTTTTAGCACATCTCTTGCTAATTTAAGTTATAGTCATAAATATGATGACAAAAACACATTTGGTGCTGATTTAAATTATGCAGCTAGAAGATCTGGAGTTGGTATACAATATGGAGTAAATTATTCAAGAATTTTTTCTCCAACGCTTTATGCAGATGTTGGTGTTCTCTTAGGGTCTAAGTTTTTTCCAAAATTTATTGTTTATGGAAATGCATATAAAGGCTTTAACAAAGGTTATCAAGCACAAGCTGGAATACGTTTTTCTAGATTACAAAATGATGTAAACTTTATAGCACTTAATTTAGGAGCATCCAAAAATTGGGAAGATATATGGCTAAATGGTAAGCTTACTCTTATGAGAGATGATAAGTTTAACTACTTTAACTTTGCAGCTCAAACACGTATTAATGTAAATTCGAAAAAAGATTATGTAAGTTTTATTGCCTCTTTTGGTAGTGCTCCTTTTAATGATCAATTACCAGAAGGTGAAGCTGCTTTTTTAGACTTCTCTAATATTTTAATTGGTGCTGGTTATGGTTATAATATTTCTTCTAGGACATTATTACTTTTAAATGGTTCTTGGATAAACTTTAAAAGCCCTATTACAGACAGTTCATCTTTATTTTTTATTAATCAGTACAACTTGTCTGTTTCTATAATTACAAAATTTTAAACTTATAATTGGTATCTATAAAATATGAGTAAACTTTATGCCATATTATTTTTGTGTTTAATTAGTTTAAATTCTTGTGCTCAAAAAGAAGTTTCGTTTTATTCTAAAGTTTATAAAATAGTTCCAAGAATTAATATTCCATTAGCTTCAAATAATGAAATGATTAAGGCTTCAAGTTTGTTTTCTAATAATTTTAAAAAAATTACCAGAGAAAACTTAATAATTGAAAGAAGTAATGGCTTAAATAATAATTATAGTTATATTTCTTTAAAAATTAATCCTACACAAAAAGATAATTTTTGTTATTACAAAAAAGGAAGAAATATTACAATACAAGCAACATCATATGTAAATTTATACTTTGCTATTAATGATTTTTTTCAAAAATTTACTCGTTTAGATTATTTAAAAAATAAAAACGAAATTGAAATTAAGAATTTAGTTAATAAAGTTAATATTCCTATCGAATTTAGCAATTGTTACTCTCCAGAATTTGAATATAGAGAGCCTTATTTTTCATCAAACTTTGACTCCGAATTTAGATATTGGAATAAAACTAATTTCTTAGAATTAGAATGGGGAATTTGGGGTCATAATCTACCTAAAATATTAAAAGGAATTAAATTACCAGAAACAGCTTTTGCAAAAGTTGGTAATAAAAGAATAGAAGATCAATATTGTTTTACAAGCGACAGTTTATTTAAATATGTAAACGAAAAAGTTACCAAAATTTATAATAGCGATTTTGCATTAAACAAATACATGATATTACCAAATGATAATAATCTTGTATGTACCTGTAATACATGTAAATCTGTTGGAAATACCTCTAAAGATGCTGCACCTGCAGTGTTTACTTTCTTAAACAAATTAGCGAAAAATCATCGTAAATCTACATTTTTTACTACAGCTTATATTACAGTAAAAGAAATACCAAATTTTAAACCAGAAAAAAATACTGGAGTTTTTTATAGTACTATAGATATACAAAAAGGAATCCCAATAGAAGATTCAAAATATGCCGAAAAATTTGAAACCGATATTAAAAAATGGACAAACTACGTAAATCAAGTTTACATTTGGGATTATGCAGTTAATTTTGATAATTATTTTGATCTCTACCCTTCTTTAAAAGTTACGCAAAAAAACCTTAAATACTTTAAAAAACTAGGTGTAAAAGGTCTTTTTATTCATGGTAGTGAATATAACTATAGTTCTTTTCAAGAATTAAAATCTGTTATATTAAGCAAATTACTTTGGAAATTAGATATAGATATTGATAGTGAAATAAAGTCATTTTTTGATGAAAAATATGCTTCTACACTTTCAGATATACTTACTAATTTTTACATTTTTTCTGAAAATACATTTTTAAATAATAAAAAAGAACTTGGTATCTATAGTGGTATAAATAATACTGCTTCAAAATATTTAGATCCAAAAGTTTTTTTTAGTTTTTATGATGAATTCGATACTCATGTAGAATCTAATAAATACGATAATGAGTTTTTAAAATTAGCAACAGCATTGACTTTTCTAAAACTAGAAATTATGAGAGATTATGGTTTAGGAAAATTTGGTTATGGAGTTTTAAAAAATGATGAAATTATAATAAAGAATGAAGTTGGTATTTTATTAGATAAACTTAATATTTATAGTAAAACTTCTAAATTATACACCTACAATGAAGTAGGCTTTAGTATAGAAGAATATATCAATAATTGGAGAAAAAAAATATTTACAAACCATAAAAGAAAACACTATTTCTATAAAAAACCTTTTGAAGTTATTTCTAATCTAGACGAAGACTATAAAGATAAATCTATTTTAAATGATGCTGCATTTGGTTTGTTAGATTACAATACAAACTGGCTTATTAACTCAATAGATGATTTAAAATTAGAAGTAAATAGAAAAAACATAGAGAAATCAACTAAAATTACATTTTCTTTTTTACAAGACACAAAACATCGAATTTTTTATCCAAGCTCTATAGAGATATTAGACAAAAAAAATAAAAAATTAAAAAAAATAACATTAAAAAAAGATAACTCAAAATTAGACACAAAAGAAATAACTATAGATTTACCAAGTAAATTTGATAGAAATCAATTATCAGAAAGCTTTTTTATAAAAATTAATAGGGCTGAAATTGAAGGTAAAAATGCTATGGCATGTGATGAAATTATTTTTAATTAAAATATTGTAAATTTACAATAATGAGAAATTTATATTGGCTTATTACCCTTGTTTTAATAGCTAGTTCTTGTAACTTTAGAAAACCAGATTTAGATAGAGTTAAAAGAACTAAAATGGAGGTTATTGATCCAGAAAGACATTATTACCCTATTTTAAGAGGCTCTGAATTAACAGCAGCATTTCAGTTATACAACAGAGGTAATGAACCTTTAATTATATATGATGTACAAGCTTCTTGTGGCTGTATAGAAATTGATTTCCCTGAAACTTCTATTGGTAAAGATGATTTTGGATATATAATTTTAGATTATGATAGTGCTAAGAATATTGGTTATGTAGAATTTTTTGTGACTATTTTGGCTAATACAGAAGGCGATGTTTTTACAACAATTAAATTTGATTTAAATGTTGTTACTTCACCACACTATACACAAGACTATGAAGAAATTTACCTTCAAAGAAGAAAAGAAAATTTAGGTGGTGAAGTAGATGGAGATTTAACACAACAAGGATATTATACAGACGAAATAAATGGACGTACTATAAGATAATTTATATAAAACTTAAAAAATATTAACATGAAAGCAAAATATCAAAGTGTATTAGATTTAGGAGAAAAACTAAACATTAAAGATGGTAATGTAAAAGAAGAAAATGGTAAACTAAAAGTTTGGGGAACTGCTAAAACTCAATATGAAAAAAATCTTTTATGGGATGAGATAAAAAAAGTAGGAGGTGATAATCCTACAGATATTATGGCTGACATAAAAGTAGAAGATGATTCTGTTTATGCTTATCACACAGTAGAAAAAGGAGAAACTTTAGGGGGAATTGCTAAACATTATTATGGAAAAGCTATGAAGTACCAAGAAATCTTTAAAGCTAACACAGACATCTTAAAAAACCCAGATGTAATACATCCAGGTCAGGAATTAAAAATTCCAAACTTATAATTCTTTATGAATTAAGTTAAAAAAACCGAAACAAAAATGTTTCGGTTTTTTTATAAGACAGATTTTATTAAACCTTCTTCTATATTTTTCCAGAAAAAATTCCAAAAAGATTTAGTTTGATTTCTTTTAACCTCTTTAACATCAACAGTAATTAGTCCATTTTTAGAAGTATCTTTTATTATTACGTTAGCCAACCAGCTTAAAAACTTATTTTTTTTCTTTTTCTTATTTATTTTTACTTTAAAGTCTTTAAACATAACATCAAACTTACCATTTGATGACCAATTGTTTCCTTCAAAATCAAAATCCATTCTATTTATAAAACCATCCATAGATACATTTAATGCTGGTGAAATATAAGAACTCATATTTTTTGAAGTAACATTTTTTAATGTACCTCTTATTCTAAAATTATCTGAAACATCTTGAATTTTAAATTCATAATTCACATGTAAAGGTGAACTGCCCATAAATTCTGTATCTATAATTATAACTTGTTTATTAGTATTATCAGTACTATTATCAATTTTGTTTGTAATAACATTTAATTTTTCAAAAACTAAAAGTCCTGGTTTATTTTCTTTTTTTAAAAGTTCTTCATAAGTAAGTTTAGAATCTTTAATATTTAATTGATTTATACATACTAAAAAATTAAGCTCTCTTAATGCTTTACTGTATAAATTTTTTATTTTTTTTGAGTTTAAAAACCTAGTTTTATCTGCATAAATATTAAAATCACCATTATAAATATTTATTGAGTCTGCAACAATTGCATATTTTTCTTTTTTTGTTATGTCAATATTTACAATTTTTAAAGAGTCTATATTTATATCATATAAATCTTTTTCTTCCTTTACATAATTAATGTAATTATTTTTAGGTTTTAAAGGTTGTAAAGCTAATTTTGAAATAGTAAACGTATTATTTTTTAATGAGATATTATTAATTTTTAACTGCTGTATTATAGACACTTGTTGATCAATACTATCTGCTTTAAAAAATATATTCTCATTAGAAAAAGGAAACTTATGATTCTCTTTTCTATTCGTAAGTTTATCTATTTTTAAATCAAACGATTTAACTTTAAAATCTTTATTATTCGCATTAGATATATGAACAAAACCATTTATTACCTCAAATTGATTGATTGTAATATTTTTTAATGCTGTTTTAGAGCTATCTTTTACTTTAGTATTATCAATCTTAAAGTCAGCTATTTTTCCCAAAATTTGAGGTTCTATAACTTTTAGATTAGTTATAGATAATTGTTTATTAAACAGAATATTATAATAAGATATATCTTCTATTTTCAATAATTTAGATTGTATAGAAAAGCTATCCTTTTTAATTTTTACATCAAAAAAAGAAAAATCTCCAAGTAATAAATTGATTTTTGTAGTTGTTGTAATACTAACCTTATTTTTTAAGGCTAGTTCTTCTATTTTTTTTTCAATTTTTTGCTTTACAAAAAAACTAGAAATCAAGTAAATAGCTAGTAGTACAGAAAAAAAATATACTGAATATTTTATAAGTTTTTTTTTATTTTTCAATACAAATGATTCTTTTTTTTAAAAATACATTTTTTTAAAAGATAAGTAAGAAATAATTAAAACGTTTTTATATTTTTAAAAAATGAATAATAGTAATCACTACATCAAACTAAACAATCGTTTTATAGAGTATTGGTCTAAAAAAAGAGAAAAAAAATTAAAGTATTATATTATTAATACATCATTTTTTTCTGTTCCACTTTCTTTAATTTTAGGATATAGCAACTTTGGATTTAAAGGAATGTACTCATTTAAATTTTTAGTAATGTTTATAACCACTTTTTTATTGTATTTTCTATTTATATATTTTATTGAATTTCCAATCAATGAAAAAAGATATCAAAAACTGATAAAAGAAAAAGAACTTTGATTACAAATAAAAAAGTATTTTTTAAAGAAATTTTAATAGCATTAGGTAAACTTATCATTGCAGGCGTGCTTATTGGTTTACTTAAAAAATTTGATGTAATAATAGCCTTACTTCTTGTTTTAAAAATATTTTATAATGTTTATAAAGAAATAATTAAGCCAGAAAATAACAAAAACTGGGTACTTTTAATTGGCATGTTATTAACAGGTTTTGGTGGTATTATTGGAGAAACTTGGGGTGTTTTAAATGGTTATTGGGAATATCATGAAGTTAGTAGAGAAATCCCACTTTGGGTGCCTTTTGCTTGGATGCTAGCTTTTCATTACTTGTATAAACTTGAGAAAAATTTAATTCTTTATCTATTTAAACAAACACAAAAAAATAAAATAATTTTAGCTATAATTTTGGCACTTATATTACCAGCTTTTGGTGAAGTCATTACAATACAATTAGGAGTTTGGACGTATTATTGGCCTTATCAAATTTTTGGAGTACCTCTTTATGCTTTTCTTTGTTTAGTATTTGTGCATATGCTAGTTTATTATATTTTACACTTTATTTGTAAAAAATATAAAATTGATGATATTGTTTATCAATAAATACTTAATTACAAAAAACAAATTAATAGAATATAAGTAATTTTTAATTTTACGTATACTTCATTTATACTACAGCCTTTTAAATTAATATACGTTTTAAAATTAAAATGTTAAAAGAGCTGCTTTTTACTACTTCAATAATACTTCATAACCTAATAAGTGTCTAAAACAGTCTTAAATTTGTATAAGATTTTTGATTATAGTCCTCCACTTTTTATAGTAAAAATAAGCCATCTTATTATAGATGGCTTTTTTTATATTTCTTGTAAAAATTCTGATAGAGTATTATCTATGATATCTAGTTTTTTCTTGATTCTGTACCTAGCAGTTTCAACACTTCTTGGAGATATATTAATTAAACTAGCAACTTCTTTTGCACTCATATTTAAAGACATATAAGCACAATGCTTTTGTTCTGTTATAGTTAAATTAGGTGCTTTTTCTAATAACTTTATAAAAAATTCTGGGTTACTTTTTTCAAACTCAGTCTTGAACTCCTCCCAAAGCTCAGTTTCAGAAATAACATCATTTAAATTACGGTTTAAAAACAATAATTCAGAGCTATTAACTTTTTCATTATCTTCAACTAGCTTTTCTATAGATTTTGAAACATTTTGAATGGCGTCTTTTAATGTAGACATTTTTAGTGTTCTAGACAATAATAGCTTATCATTTTGATTTAACAACCTTTCAATTCTTTTATTTTTTTCTGCTAAATCATCATTTGTTAAGATAAGTTCATTATTTAATTGTTCTTCCTTTTTTAAAGTTCTTTTTAGCTTATCTGAAAAGTTTTTAATTTTAAACAAACACCATAATATAAAAATTGTAAAAACTATACCTATACCAATAAAAACTCTTTGACTATTAATTATCTTTTTATTAACCTCTATAAGTTTTTTATTAAGATTAGTTTCATTTAATAATAAATCTTTTACTTCTGAATTTAAATCTTTATCAATTAAAACAGATAGTGAATCTACTAAAAGCAAATATTCATTTGCTTTTTTATAATTTTCCTTTTTTCTATTTAATTGACTGTAAGTTCTATAAACATCTCTATATGTTTTTGCAAATTCAGTTTTATCTTCAGGTTTTATTTCTTCAGCAATAGCAATTACTTCCTCTAAATCAGTTACTGCTAAATCAAAATCACCTTCTTCAATATGAGACTTTGCACAAAATATTGTAAAGAATTTTAGTCTTTTTTTCTTTTCATTAAATGTTTTTATAGCATTAATTCCTTTTTGAGAAAATTCTCTTACTTTACCCCAATCTTGAAATTTTATATAATATTGAATTAAATTATAATAAGCATCTACTAAAAAAACATAGTTATCTTCTTTTTCTCCAAATTCTATAGCTTTTAAAACATTTTCTTTTAATTTTTCTAGATTATTCTCTCTGTAATAAGCTATTGAAAGTAGATTATAGCTTAATGATATTAGCTTATTATTACCACAATATTTAGCTTTTTCAATTGCTTGTTTACTAAATTCTTTTTGCTCTTTAGTAGATAAAATTGAATAAGCTTTTGCAGCTCTCAAATAGGTAACCTTAGCTTGTAAACAATTATCTTTAAATTGAATTTTATTCTTATCAATAAAAAACAAAACAGGTATTAACTTTTCATAATTGTCTTCTTGAGTTAGATGATAAGCTTCATTAACTTTATTATTTATATTTTTTCTTGTAATATCAACCTCTTGTTTTTGAGAAGTACAAAAACAAAAAACAAAACAGACAATCGTATATAAAATATATTTTTTCAATCTATATAATCTAAAATTCTAAAAATAATAAATTTTTAATCTTAAGGGGGAGATGGTTTTTAAAAAGAGAACTTTTAAAGGTTAAAATTTCCAACAAACAATTCTAGTTACTTTATTACCTTGTTGCATTGGTATTACTTTAAATTCTTTAACTTTTAATTTTTTAAAAGATGATTCTAAGCTAGTCACATTTTCTTTTTTTGACACTAAACTTGTAAACCAAATACTTTTAGAGGCAAATAAAGAGCTTTCATATAAGTAAGTGTGCAAAAAAGCTTTTTCACCACCAATATACCATAATTCATTATGATTTCCTGAAAAATTTCTAACAGCATTATTACCTAAATTCCTAGATTTTCTTCTATTTGCTCCTCTAGCCTCTTCTGCTGACTTGTAAAAAGGAGGGTTGCACAATGTCGCTGTAAAAGTATCGTCTTTTTCTAAAATTCCTTTTAAAATATGCTGTTCATCAAATTGTTGACGTAATTCAATTTTATGATGTAAACCATTGTCATCTATAATATCTTGTGCTGTATCTAAAGAATCTAAATCAATATCAGTTGCTACAAAATCCCAATTATATTCAGAAACACCAAGTAATGGATAAATACAAGTTGCACCTGTACCTATATCTAAAATCTTGATATTTTTTTCATTTGATAATAAACCTGCTAAATGATGAATGTAATCTAATCTGCCAGGAATTGGAGGACAAAGATTTTCATCTGGAAAATCCCAAACAGATAATTTATCGTAAGAAAAAAGTAAGGCTTTATTTAGCTCTTTAACAGCTTTTGGATCAGAAAAATCAATTGTTGTAATTCCATGTTTGTTTTCTAAAACATGCACTTTTAATAGAGGATTTTGTAATACTAACGTTTTAAAATCATACCCTTTATTAAATTTATTTTTGGGGTGTAAACCTTTGTCTTTCATTACAATTCTAGTATTGTAAATTCTAACTCTAAAGGTTTTAAAACAGTTTTTAAAGTTTTTATAAAAGTGTTTCCATACTCTAAATAATATTCAGAAAAATTACGCTGACGTTCTTCTAAAGATTGATTTGGCAACAAACTATTTTGGAGTTTTGTGATACGCTCTATCAAGTCATTTTGTCTTTTCTTTTCAGCTTTTAATAACCTTTTTTCTAAATTTTCTAAACCTTTTATTTGTTTTCTTTCTTGAGCATTTACAGCATTTAAGAAAGTGACATCTGTTTTTGTGGCAACCTCTTTCAACTCTAAAAACTGCTTTTGTAAGAACTCTTTTTTGTCTTTGAAAGAGATTTCTAAATCTGAATTTTCAATTACCTTTTTTGATAATAATTCATGTTGATTTAAAAATATTTCTTCTTTAGTAATATTTAAATTTGATAACTTTTTAGCCTGTTTTTCAGATAAAACCTGTACAGAGTTTCTTAATAATAAAATTGGAAAAGGAACTTCTACAGCATCAAAATAAGATTTTAACTCTAACCAATAAGCTTGCTCTCCTCCTCCACCAATATAACAGAGATTAGGTAAAATTACTTCTTGGTACAAAGGACGCATAATAACATTTGGTGAAAATGCTTTTGGATTATTTTTTAATTCTAAAAGAAGTTCTTCTTTAGTAAAAACTAATGCTGTGTTATTTATTTTATAAACGTCATCTTCAAAAACAATGCGTTCTCTAAAATCATCACCTAAATAAAAAAGGTTTATTTCTCTTGGATTAACTTGAATATTATAATTCTCTTCTAATCTAGCAATTGTATTAGTTACTTCTTTATAAGAAACTTGATTTTCTAATTCTTGTTTTACAAAAGGGGTAAATTGTTCTTTTAAAGAATTATCATCACCATCTATAATTACTAAACCATATTCAGTAAATAGCTCATTTGCAATAAAGCGAGTTGCATCTGCTAAATTATTATGTTGTAAATATCCTTTAGAAAATAATTCTTTTAAGTATTCTGCATTTTTAGAATTGCCTAAATGTTCTGTAAAAACATTAAATACTTGTTCTAAACCTTCCGTAGAAAAACGACCTACTGCTCCTCCATCTTTTCTTTTCCAAAGTACTTTTTTACCATCAAAATTAAAATAGTTAATTTCATCAAAATCATGATCTTCTGTAGCCATCCAATACACAGGTATAAACTGATTTTCTGGAAACTTCTCAGATAATTCTTCTGCTAAATTTATTGTAGAAATAATTTTATATAAGAAATATAGAGGACCTGTAAATAAATTAAGCTGATGACCTGTTGTAACGGTAAAGGTGTTTTGCTTTTTTAATAAATCTATATTTTCTTGAGTCTTATCAGAAATAGCAAATCCTTTATATTGATTTTGCAGAGTATCAGATAATACAATTCTATTTTGTAATCTAAATGATTTCTTTTTCTCTTCTATTTGATTGTAAAAACCTTTTGTATTAGGAAAATTATTGTAAAATGGTTTTAGTCTTGAATTTTCATCAAGATAATCTATCATCATATCAGAGAAAAAACCTGTTTTTTTAAAAGGAATTTGTGTTACTTTCATAGATAAATAACACTTTTAAATTTACAATCTAATTCTATTTTAGAACTCATTAAGTAAGATTAATTATTTGATAAAAATACAACTATTTTATAGCTTGGTAAAAACCTGAAATTACGCTAACAAATATTTAACACAATCAACAATTCAACTTTTTAAGGAATAGTAATAAATGCTTACTTTTGAGAAACTTCTAAATTAGTTACATGAAAATTAAGTTATTTATTCTTCTTGCTTTTGTTTCTTTAGGAAATTTATTAGCACAAAGCTTACAATCACCTTCAGAATATTTAGGTTACGAAATAGGTTCTCGTTTTACAAGACATCATAAAGTAGTTGAGTACTTTACATATGTTTCTAACACATTATCTAATGTTAAATTAGAAAAATATGGTGAAACAAATGAGCATAGACCTTTGTATGTTACATACATTTCTTCTCAAGAAAATATTAATAACTTAGAAGCTATCAGAAAAGCAAATCTTTCTCAAACTGGTATTTTAGAAGGAAATCAAGAAAACAAAAAAGCAATTGTTTGGCTAAGTTATAATGTTCATGGTAATGAAGCTTCAAGTACAGAAGCTTCAATGCTAACACTTTATGAATTGGTAACCACTAAAAAAGCTTGGTTAGAAAACACAGTAGTTATCATGGATCCTTGTATAAATCCTGATGGAAGAGACAGATATGTGAATTGGTATAACCAAGTAAAAAGTACACCTTTTAATATTAGCCAAGATGCTAAAGAACATCATGAACCTTGGCCAGGAGGAAGACCAAATCATTATTTATTTGATTTAAACAGAGATTGGGCTTGGGCTACACAAGTTGAATCTCAACAACGTATTAAAATTTATAATAAATGGATGCCACATATTCATGTAGACTTTCATGAACAAGGTATTAATAGTCCTTATTATTTTGCACCTGCTGCAGAACCTTTCCATGAAATTATTTCTGATTGGCAACGTGATTTTCAAACACAAATTGGAAAAAACCATGCTAAATATTTTGATGCAGAAGGTTGGTTATATTTTACCAAAGAAAGCTTTGATTTACTATACCCAAGTTATGGTGATACTTACCCAACATTTATGGGAGCAATTGGAATGACATATGAACAAGCTGGACATGGAAGAGCTGGTTTAGGTATAAAAACTGATGAAGGAGAAGTACTTACTCTAGAAGACAGAGCAATTCATCATATGACAACAGGTTTGTCTACTGTAGAGATATCATCAAAAAATGCTGAACAATTAAATACTGAGTTTAAAAAGTTTTTTGAGAATGATGATTTAGAATACAAAAGTTTTGTTGTTAAAAATGATAATCAAGATAAAATAAACCGTTTAAAAGTTTTACTAGACAAACACGAAATTAAATATGCAAGTGCTAAAGATGGATCTGTAAAAGGTTTTGTTTATTCAACTCAAGAAGAAAGTAAATTAGATGTAAATTCTAAAGATTTAGTGATTAACACGAATCAGCCAAAAGGTAAAATGGTTAAAGTTTTATTTGAACCAAAAGCTAAATTATCAGATTCTTTAACATATGATATTACTGCTTGGTCTATACCTTATGCTCATGGTTTTGAAGCAGTTGCTTCTAAAAATGAAGTAGCTTCAACTGAAAAAAATGAAAACTTTTCAATCGATAATAAAATTAATACTTCTGCTTACGCATACATTTCTAAATGGAACAGTTTAAATGACGCTACTTTTTTAGCTGAATTATTAAAAAATAATATTGTGCCTAGATTCTCTGAAAAACCATTTACTTTAAATGGAAATAATTTTGAAAGAGGAAGTCTTATCATATTAAGAAATGACAATAGAAATAAAAGTTTTGATGATACTTTAATTAAAATTGCAGATAAAAATTTTAGACAACTTACATCAGTTTCTACTGGTTTTGTTGATAAAGGCTTAGATTTTGGATCATATTCAGTGAAACCAATTAATAAGCAAAAAGTTGCAGTACTTTCTGGAGAAGGAACAAATTCTTTAAGTTTTGGCGAGATTTGGCATTTCTTTGAAACTGAATTAAAATACCCACTTACTATTTTAGATTCAGATTATTTTTCAAGAGTTGACTTTTCAAATTTTGATGTTATCATTTTACCAAATGGCTATTATAGTCGTGTGTTGAATAAATCTACTTTAGACAAATTAAAAAGTTGGGTACAATCTGGTGGTACATTAATTGCTATAGATAATGCTTTACGAAGTTTTGCTGACAATAAAGAATTTGCTTTAAAAAGAAAAAAGTCTGAAAATGAGGATGAAAAAGAACCAAACTTAACTCCATACGCAAATTTAGAAAGAGAGAGCGCTGTTAATTTAATTGCTGGTGCAATATTTAAAAGTAAAGTAGATACTACTCATCCTTTAGGTTTTGGGTATCATAACGAATATTTTACCTTAAAAAGAAGTAGCTCTGCTTATGATTATTTAAATAGTGGGTATAATGTTGCTTACTTACCATTAGAAACAACAAATGTTTCTGGTTTTGCTGGTAAAAATGTATTAGAAAAATTACCAGAAACTTTACTGTTTGGTGAAGAAAGAAAAGGTAGAGGAAGTATTGTTTATATGGTTGATAATCCTTTATTTAGGTCTTTTTGGGACAATGGAAAACTCTTTTTTGTGAATGCAGTTTTCTTACTAAACTCAGATGTTTTAAAATAAAAAAAATCCACTCAAAAATGAGTGGATTTTTATTTATGTTAAGTTTTTTTACCAAGCATAACCAAGTGATACACCTATACCTATAGTTGTAGAATCTAATCCATTTAAATTATCTCCACCAGTTGCAAAGCCTAGTCCTGCAAACACATCAACTAAAAAACCACTATTCCATACCCATTGATGACCAACTTCTCCTCCAAAAGAAAATACACTTGCTGAAGTATTAAAATCGTCTTCTAAAGATAAATAACCTAATGATGGTCCTGCATGCCAACCTTTTAAAGCTTCACCTCCAAAGTAAAATCGATATTCAGCACCTACACCAAAACCGCTAATACCAGAAACATCATAGTATAAACCAGATATTGTAGCAGATTGACTATCACTTGTAGAAAATTCGTATCCAGCATTTGCTACACCAAAAGCTAAACCAACTGGATTTACTTTTACTGCACTAGATTGACCAAAAGCTGTTAAAGCTAAAAACATTGAGAAAATAAATACAATTTTTTTCATTTTTAAAAAAGTTTAGTTAATATAAAACAATATTACAAAAAATTAATATCATAAAAAAATACGTCAAAAGACGTATTTTTAATAATTTTTTATATTTATTTTTACAGATATAACGATTTAAACAGGAATTCCATATAAATCATAATCTCCTGCATCATAAATTTTAATATCTACAAATTCTCCTATTTTAACATAATGCTCTCTAGCATCTACAATAACATCATTATCTACATCAGGTGAATCATATTCAGTTCTTCCATAAAAATAAGCACCATCTTTTCTATCAAATAAGCAACGAAATGTTTTACCAATTTTTTGTTGATTTAATTCCCATGAAATTTGAGATTGAATTTCCATAATTTCATTAACTCGTCTAAACTTTACTTCTTCAGGTACATCATCTTCTAAAACATAAGCTCCAGTATTTTCTTCATGAGAATATTCAAAAGCTCCTAATCTTTCAAAACGCATTTCTTCTACCCAATCTTTTAATTCTTGAAACATTTCTTCTGTTTCTCCTGGATAACCAACTATTAAAGTAGTTCTAATAGCCATTTCAGGAACAACTTCTCTAAATTTATGAATTAATGCAGTTGTTTTTTCATGAGTTGTACCTCTTTTCATCGATTTTAACAACTCAGTATTAATATGTTGTAATGGAATGTCTAAATAGTTACAAACCTTTGGCTCTCTTTTCATCACTTCTAAAACATCCATAGGAAAACCTGTAGGAAAAGCATAATGCAAACGAATCCATTCTATACCATCAACTTTAACTAAGGCTTCTAATAACTCAGCTAAAGCTCTTTTTTTATAAATATCTAAACCATAATAAGTTAAATCTTGAGCTATAAGCATAATTTCTTTAATACCATTAGCTGCTAACTTTTCTGCTTCTGTAACAATATCTTCTATAGGTGTAGATCTATGTTTACCTCTCATTAAAGGAATTGCACAAAAAGAACAAGGTCTATCACAACCTTCTGCAATTTTTAAATAAGCATAATGTTTAGGAGTAGTTGTTAAACGTTCTCCAATTAATTCGTGCTTATAATCTGCCTCTAAAACTTTTAATAAATTAGGTAAATCGTGTGTGCCAAAATATTGATCTACATTTGGTATTTCTTTTTCTAAATCTGGTTTATAACGTTCACTTAAACAACCTGATACAAAAACTTTATCAACTTCACCTGCTTCCTTTTTTTGTGCATAATGCAAAATAGTGTTTACAGATTCTTCTTTTGCTTTACCAATAAATCCACATGTATTTATAACAACAATGTTTCCTTCATCATTTTCATCTTCATGTACAACGTTTTTTCCATTAGCTTTTAATTGCCCCATTAACACTTCACTGTCGTAAATGTTTTTAGAGCAACCTAAAGTAACAACGTTTATCTTATTTTTTTTAATAGATTTTGTACGCATATGAGCTTATTTTAGCGAGTGCAAAAATAGTTGTTTTTTAATGAACAAATTAGAATCTATTGATAGTTTTCAGGTAATTTTCTAACCTTAGTTAATTGCTCAAAAGCATATCCTAAAATAAGTAATTTACCTTCTGTTTTTGGTAACCCCACAAAGGTTAAACTTACAGGTTCACCAGATTCCTTATATCCCATAGGCACTGTTAAATTAGGATATTCTGCAACTGCAGAGTATGCAGAATGGTAATTATTAATGGATAAAATTGCATCTAAATTTTCTTCTTTTAATGCATTAAAATAAGATCTACCATTTTCTTTTAAAGTAACTTTAATTGACTCTAATTGTTTTTTAGAAGTAGTATCTTTTACAATACCTTCGAATAATTGTTGACCATAAGGTGCTCTTAAAATAGAATCTTTTACATTAAAATCTATAACATCTTTTACAGAGGTTACTGTTACGTTTTTATCTGCATCACTTTTTAAATAATGAGGTAAATCATATTTCATATCTATATTTAACAAGGTTAAAAAACCAGGTAAACCAACTCTTGGAGGATTTACCTCAACTATTGTAGCCCCAGCTTCTTTAATTTTATTTACATTACTGTTATAAATAGAATCTTGTAATAAATAAGTAAGTACACCTATTTTTTTACCTTTAAAACCATCTTCCATATCTCCAAAATCTTTATCAGGCATTTCAAAAGATTTGGGATCTTTATTATCTTCACCTAACATTGCATTTAGAAAAATCCAACTATCTGTAACACTTTTAGTCATTGGACCAGGTGTGTCTAAAGTACCAGAAATTGGTACTATACCTGTTCTACTTAACAATCCTGTTGTTGGTTTTAAACCTACTACAGAGTTTTGACTTGAAGGAGATGTTATAGAACCAGCTGTTTCTGTACCAACAGCAGCAACAGCATAATTTGCTGCAACAGCTGTTCCACTTGATGCACTTGAACCTCCTGTTTCAAATTTAGCTCTTCCATAAGGATTTAAAGATTGACCCCCTATTGCACTATAGCCAAGAGGACAACCAGAACAAAAGTAATATGCCCATTCACTTAAATTAGCTTTACCCAAAATTAAGGCTCCATTTTCTTTTAACTTTTTTACAATAAAAGCGTCTTCTGTATTTTTATTATTCTGTAAAGCTAAAGCACCTGCAGTAGTTGGCATGCCTTCTGTATTGATGTTGTCTTTTAACAGAATTGGCATTCCGTAAATTTCTACATCACTTAAAATACCCCATTTTCTATCTTTATCTCTTTGCTTTGCTTCTTCTAAAACATTTGGATTTAATGTAATAATAGCATTTAAAGATTTTGTACTATCGCTTTCAAATTTTCTAATTCTATACAAATAGAATAAAGTAAGTTTTTCATAACTTAATTTTCCTTCTTTTACATGACCTTGAATTGTAGGTATATTTTGCTCAATGATTAATGGCTTTAGGGATTGATACTCTTCTTCAGAAAAAGCTGATAAAGCTGCATTAAAAGGTTTAAAAACATCATTCATATCTAATACTTTAGATTGAAAAAGTTTAAACTTCATTCTTGGGTTTTCATGATTTTGCTGTGCTTCTAAAGCTGCAGTTTCATCATATTTATTAAAAACAACATCTGGTTGATTAGATTCTGAATTACAAGAAAGTAATATAATAGTGAATAAAAATAAGAGTAGATTTTTCATTTATTAAAATTTTATTAAAAATAAGACTAAATATATAGTATATCAAATTTTGAAATATTATATTACTATATATCTTTATAAAAAATCTAAAATTATAAATTCGTTAGAAAAAAAATTAATATGAAGAAGTTAATAATTTTATTAATAAGTATTATTTTTTTATCATGTTCATCCAGTAAAGAAATAAATATAAAAAAAATAAATCCTGAAAAAGTTCAAAAAAATATTTTCGATTTTAGTGGTAAAATAGACAAAGAATCTCTAAGCTTTATTAAAGAGAATTATTTTTGGAACAATGAAAAAATTTTGATCATAAATTTTAGACAACCTAAAAGCTATTGTCATTTTAATAATTCTTTCATCAATAATGAAAGTATAAATTTTCGTAAAAGATTTTACAGTAAAATTAATACTAATGATTGCCTTATAATTAATGTTCTTTCGAATAGAAAAAATATTAGAAAAAAACTAATGCAAAAAAAGTACTACATAGATAAAAACAAATACTTTTTAAATAATTTTTTTAATAGAAAAAGATCTTGTTTTGGAGTAATTGTAATTAATAAAACAGGTAATTATTACCAATATAATGGACATTATTCTGAGAAACAAGTAGCTAAATATATTTATGAGCTAAAAAAATAGTAAATGCTTTCTTAAAGTATAAATTCTTAAAAAATCTACTTAAAAAAAGAATCTACAAATTCGTGTTTATTAAACACTTGCAAATCGTTTATACCTTCTCCTACTCCAATATATTTTACAGGTATTTGAAACTGGTCTGAAATACCAATAACAACTCCACCTTTTGCAGTACCATCTAATTTAGTTACAGCTAAGCTAGTAACTTCTGTAGCTTTGGTAAATTGTTTAGCCTGCTCAAATGCATTTTGTCCAGTAGAACCATCTAAGACCAGTAAAACATCATGAGGTGCATCACTAACAACCTTTTGCATTACACGTTTAATTTTGGTAAGCTCATTCATTAAGTTTACTTTATTATGTAAACGTCCAGCAGTATCTATAATTACAACATCTGCATTTTGAGCAACTGCAGATTTTAAAGTATCAAAAGCTACAGAAGCAGGATCAGAACCCATTTCTTGTCTAACAATTGGTACTTCTACTCTATCTGCCCATATTTGTAGTTGGTCTATTGCAGCAGCTCTAAATGTATCTGCAGCACCTAATACTACTTTTAAACCTTTCTTTTTAAATTGAGAAGCAAGTTTACCAATAGTTGTTGTTTTACCAACTCCATTTACACCCACAACCATTAATACATAAGGCTTTTTATTTTCTGGAATACTAAAATCGGTATCATTACCCACATTAGTTTCAGATAATAAGCCTGCAATTTCTTCTCTTAAAATAACATTAAGTTCTTCTGTACCAAGATATTTATCTCTAGCTACTCTTTCTTCAATTCTATCTATAACTTTAAGTGTTGTTGCAACACCAACATCAGAAGCCACTAAAACTTCTTCTAAATTATCTAAAACATCATCATCTACTTTAGATTTACCTGCAACAGCTTTAGAAAGTTTACCAAAAAAGCTTTCTTTAGACTTCTCTAGACCTTTATCTAAAGTTTCTTTTTTTTCTTTTGAAAAAATATTTTTAAAAAAACTCATATTTACTTATTTACTATAACCTATTCTATAAAAAGTATGCCAACTCTTTATTTAAGTCATATTGTCATCAAAAGTACATAATTATAATGCATAAAAAAAAGCTACTATCTAAAAAGAAAGTAGCTTTATAATATTGTTTGTGAAGAAATTACTTTTTAGCTAAAAAGTCATTTACTTGAGTAGGATCCATAATAGCTTCAACAAATGTGTAAGCTCCTGTTTTTGGAGATTTTACCATTTTTATTGCTTTACTTAATCTTTTTGATCCTGTTTGTAACGATGCTACTGATTTCTTTGCCATTGTAAAATGCTTTATATCTATGTGCTCTATTCTGAGTTCTAGATAGTTTTATTATTTAATTTCTTTATGAACAGTCATTTTCTTTAAGATTGGATTAAATTTCTTAATCTCTAATCTATCTGGAGTGTTCTTTTTGTTCTTAGTTGTGATGTATCTAGAAGTTCCTGGTTGTCCAGTTGCTTTATGCTCTGTACACTCTAAAATTACTTGAACTCTATTTCCTTTTTTTGCCATCTCTTTATAATTTTATAAGCTTAAGCTGATTATTTTGTTAAAAAACCTTTAGCTCTTGCTTCTTTTATAACTGCAGAAATTCCTTTCTTGTTAATATTTTTTAAAGCTGAAGCAGATACTTTTAAAGTAATCCATTTATCTTCTTCTGGAATGTAAAAACGCTTTGTCATTAAATTAGCGTCAAACTTTCTCTTTGTTCTATTCAAAGCGTGAGAAACGTTGTTCCCAACCATTGCTTTTTTTCCTGTTAATTCACAAACTCTAGACATCTTCTTGACAGTATTATTAGTGTTATCTCTAAACGAGGTGCAAATCTACAAATAATTCTAATTCTGAACAAAACAAATTTATTTATTTTTTAATATTTCTTTTTGTAATAATTCTAAGGCCTTATTTACAGTTTTATCTATGACTCTTCCTCTTGGTTTTCCAAAATTAAACTCTGAAACTTCTACTCCTTTATTTGATGCTAAAGCTATGTAAACGAGACCAACTTCTTTATCATTATTATCTGTTGTTGGTCCTGCATTACCTGTAACAGCTATTGCATAATCTGTATTTAGCTTTTGTTTAGCAGATAATGCCATTTCTCTAGCTACAGCCTTACTAACCACAGAATGCTGGTCTATTAAATCAGAAGAAAGACCTAACAAATTCATTTTACTCTCTTTTGTATAGGTAACAAAACTACCTTTATAATAGGATGATGAACCTGGAACAGAAACTATTGTAGAGGCAATTTTACCTCCTGTTAAACTTTCTGCTGTACAAATTGTTTTATGATGCTCTTTTAATAATTCTCCAACAGTTTTTTCAATAGCACCATCAATATCTACTCCTGTTATTATATCTGGTATGATTTTATATAATTTTTCTATTTGCTCTTTTAATGCCTTTTCTAAAATCTGCTTATTATCTCCTTTTGCAGATAAACGTAAACGAACTTTTCCGTAATTAGGTAAATATGCTAGCTTTATAAAGTTTGGTAAATTATCTTCGAAATCTTCTATTCTTTCAGCTAAAGCGCTTTCACCTAAACCATATGTCATAATTGTTTTATGTAAGATATATGGTAATTTAAATTGTTTTTGAATTCTAGGCAATACCTCAAACTGCATTAAACCTTTCATCTCATTAGGTACACCAGGAAGTGATACAAAAACAGTATCATTCTCAAAAAACCACATTCCAGGTGCTGTACCATAATTATTATTTAGAACTGTTGCCTTAGTTGGTAACATACCTTGTAATCGATTTAATTCACCAAAAGGAATGTTATATTTTGCAAATAATGTTTTAATATGATGCACAACATCTTCATTGAGTTCTAAAGTATCATTAAAATATGCTGCAATTGTATGTTTGGTAATATCATCTTTTGTAGGACCTAAACCACCAGTAATTATAACAATATCTACTCTTTCTTGTGCTTCTTTTAGAGCATTTAAAATATGTTGCCTATCATCTTGTATAGATGATATTTGATAGACAGAAACACCTATTTTATTTAACTCAGTTCCTATCCATTGCGAATTGGTATCTACAATTTGACCAATTAAAATCTCATCTCCTATTGTAATAATTTCTGCTTTCATTGTTTTCCTATTTCATTAATATCTAAATGTTCTGACTGACTTTTAATTAGTCTTTTTTTTAGTACCATAAATAATATGTATGCAATTACTATACTTAAAATAATAGATAAATATTTATGCAAATTAAATTCTTGGTCTATAGTAAAGTCAGTTATAAATCCATATATAAATAAGTAAATAATTCTTGTAAAGAGACTTATAAAAAATCCTGTGAAAAAATATAATGTTTGACTTTTATCAAACCTTTTTGCTAAAAAAGTAAAACAAGCACCAATGAATATTGAAATTAAAATTTGAATTAAAAAATTCATAGTGATTCACTTTTTTTATTTCTTAGATTAAATAATCTTATTTAACCCTTATTTGAAAAGCTTCATTACCTTCTATTAATCCTTTTAACTCATCATTTTCTGATACTTTTCCTACTCCTGCAGGAGTACCAGTAAAAATGATATCTCCTTTTTTTAAAGTAAAATATTGAGATACGTATGAAATTAATTCATCAACTTTCCAAAGCATAGCCTCTGTATTACCATCTTGAACCAACTCATCATTTTTATATAATTGAAAACTTAAATTATTTAAATCAAATTGTTCTTTTGGATAAAACTCACCTATAATTGCACTTCCATCAAAAGCTTTGGCTTTTTCCCAAGGCAAACCTTTTTCTTTACATTTTGCTTGCACATCTCTAGCAGTAAAATCGATTCCTAAACCAATTTCATCATAATATTTATAAGCAAACTTAGTATCTATATGTTTTCCTACCTTATTAATTTTAACTAGAACCTCAACTTCATAATGTACATCATTAGAAAAAGGAGGAATAAAAAAAGGATTTTTTTTAGGAAGAATTGCAGAATCTGGTTTTAAAAAAACAACTGGATGTTCTGGTTTTTCGTTTGCTAATTCTTCTATATGCTTTGCGTAATTGCGCCCAATACAAATTATTTTCATTAATGATTATTAATTGTACTCTAATTTAATCTAATACTAAGGAATCCATTTTTTTGGGAAGTTTGGTTTACGTTTTTCTAAAAACGCGTCTCTACCTTCTTTAGCTTCGTCTGTCATATATGCTAAACGTGTTGCTTCACCTGCAAATACTTGTTGACCAACCATTCCATCATCAGTTAAATTCATTGCAAACTTTAGCATTTTTATTGATGTTGGTGATTTTGCTAATATTTCTTGTGCCCATTCATAAGCAGTACTTTCTAATTCATCATGAGGTATTACAGCATTTACCATTCCCATTTCATAGGCTTCTTGAGCTGAATAGTTACGTCCTAAAAAGAAGATTTCTCTAGCTTTTTTCTGTCCTACCATTTTTGCTAAATAGGCAGAGCCATAACCACCATCAAAAGAAGTAACATCTGCATCTGTTTGTTTAAAAATAGCATGTTCTTTAGAAGCTAAAGTTAGGTCACAAACAACGTGTAAACTATGTCCACCACCAACTGCCCAACCAGGTACAACTGCAATAACAGCTTTAGGCATAAAACGTATTAATCTTTGCACCTCTAATATATTTAATCTATGATAGCCATCATCACCAACATAACCTTGATGACCTCTTGCTTTTTGGTCTCCACCAGAACAAAAAGAGTATACACCATCTTTTGTACTTGGCCCTTCAGCAGATAATAAAACTACACCTATAGAAGTATCTTCTCCTGCATCATAAAATGCATCATATAATTCTGATGTTGTTTTGGGTCTAAATGCATTTCTAACATTGGGTCTATTAAAAGCTATTCTTGCAACACCATTACATTTTTTGTAGGTGATATCTTCATACTCTTTAGCTGTTTTCCATTCAGGTTGTATCATATTTTTGTATTTTACACGTTCTAAAATCAGAACAAAAAGTCAATCATTGCAAAAATAAACAATCTAACTCATGATTAAGAAATCACTCTCATTTATATTTTTCATTTTTTGTATTTCTATTTTTTCGCAAAACATTATTGTGAAAGAGTTAGAATCTGAAATCATGGAAACTACAAGAACCCTAAAAATTTACATACCTGATTCTTATGAGAGAGACAGTATAAAAAATTATCCTTTAGCTATTGTTTTAGATGAAGAGTTTATGTTTGATACTTATGTGGGTAATAGTATTCTTTTTGCTAAAAAAGATAAAGCTCCAAAACAAATTGTTGTTGGCATTTCTATGGAAGAAACTAGAGCTAAAGATGTTGGTTTTGATTTAAATTCAGGTGCTCTTATTAACTCTTCTAAAAATTTTTATGATTTTTTAAGAGACGAAGTTTTATTTTATATGGAGAGTAACTACAGAACATCTCCTTTTGTAAGTTTTGTTGGTCAAGGATATTCTGCAAATTTAATTACTCATTTTTTACAAGAAAATACGGCCTTTATTAATTCTTTTGTTTGCATAAATCCTTCTTTTTCTGATTTTATTGGATCTGAATTACAATCTTACAACCTAAATAAATTTGCTAATGAAGACAATACTTTTTATTTGTATATCAATAATTCTGATGCTTTCTCAGCAAGTAAGAAAACTAAAATAAGTCAAATTCAAACTGCATTATCTACTTTAGAAATAAAAAACTTTAACATTATTAACGATAATATTATAACTGATAGTTCTGTTTCTGCTATTTCTGAAGCTATACCAAGAGCTATGACTAAAATCTTTGAAGTTTACTCTGCCATTTCTAAAGAAGAATATGAAGAGAAAATAAAAGAACTTTCACCTATAGATGCAATTGCTTACTTAGAAGACAAATATTTAGAAATTGAGTTTTTATTTGGTAGTAGTTTAGGTATTAGAGAAAAAGATATTTATGCTATAGAAAATATAATTATCGAAAAAGAAAATGGAGATCGTTTATTTGATTTTGGTAAAATGATTTTAAAAAGATTTCCTTCTTCTCCTTTAGGTGAATATTACATTGGTCGATATTATGAAACTGGCAAAAACTTTAAAAAGGCTCTAAAATACTATAAAATTGGGTATGGAAAAATGGATCCTGCAGATCCAAATGCAGATAATTATTATGAAAATATTTTAAGACTTGGTGGTCAATAATTATTTTTTTGGTTGAACTCTCCAAGTAAAACCTGCTCCAATAAAAAAACCATCATTATCTCCAATTACAGCATCTAATTGAAAATTATTATTTAGTAAATAATAAACACCTGTATCGTAATTAAATTGATAATTTGAAGTAAATAAAGCACCAAAATTCTCAGCAAATAAACCTATTTTGTTGTTTATAGAGTATGTTACATTAAAAACATAGAAAGTATTAGCTAAGCTTAAATTGTCTGTAATATTAATTCCTAAGTTAGCTGTATAAGATAGCTTCTCATTAAAAGAACTACCTAAGATATAAACCATTTGCCCACTATTTTCTTCTGCTTTAAAATCATAAGAAAATTGAAAACTAGACTGCATCTTGTTATTAGAATTACTTACAAGATATCTTGCTCCAATAGATAAAGAACTTAAATTTTCTGCAAAATTAGATCCTGAAAAAATAAACCCAGAGTTGATCTCAAATCTTTTAGATAAACCATACCTAAAATAAGAACTTGGTAAAAAATTTGAGTTTTCATTAGAAAAATCTATACCTGTTTGAATTTGAAAAACAAGATTACCAACAACGCTTGAAGATAATGCTTGACCAGGTCTATCTGATGATAAAACCTCTTGATTTTGAGCTTTTACAAAAGAAAAATTTAAGAGTAATATTAAGACCAGTAATCTTTTCATTACTTTACCAATTCTATACGATCTTCTTTTAAAACAATTAATTTATTTCTATATAAATTTCCTACAGCTTTCTTAAAAGCTTTTTTACTCATTTGTAATTGAAATTTAATAGATTCTGGAGAGCTTTTATCTGTTAATAGTAAATAACCATCCCTACTATTTTTAAGCTTTTCAAGAACTTTATCTACATCTTTATCTATTACATTTCTAAATCCTTGAGGTCTTAAAGAAACATCAATTTTACCATCTTCTCTAATGGTTTTAATATATCCATCAATTTCCATATTTTCCTCTACATCTTGAAAAACCTCATTTCTATATAACAATCCTTCAAACTCTTCATTTATAGTAACAATGTAACCTAAAGCTGTTTCAGATTTTATAAATAACTGTACTTTATCTCCTTCTTGAAAATCCATTATTTGATATATTTAAAATAGTCTTTAAGAACACTATCATTCTCTAAACTTGGTGTGAAAATTTCTAATATTTTTGGTTGATTAGATGCTGTATAAAAATCTTTTAATGCTTCTGAAACTGTATCAGTAGAATATGCTTTTTGATACTCAAAACCATACATTTTACTAAAATGTTCTGCAGTTAAACAATGTGGAGTTTCAAAATATTTTAATGCATCTGTAGTGGATGGACCTGGAATAATCTTAAAAATTCCTCCCCCAGAATTATTTATTAATATTATTCTAAAATTATTTGGAATATTAGTGTTCCATAATGCATTAGAATCATAGAAAAAACTTAAATCACCAGTTATAAAAACAGTTTGTTTTTCATTAGCAAATGCAGCTCCAATTGCAGTTGATGTACTACCATCTATACCACTTGTACCTCTATTACAAAAAACACTTAATGTGTTTTTTAAGGTAAATAATTGAGCATATCTAATGATTGCACTATTACTAATTTGTAATTGACAATGATTAGGAATACTATGTAAAGCTTGTTCAAAAACTTTAAAGTCAGAATGTTTTATTTGTGATAAATACTCAGCATGTTTTATTCTTCTGTAATCTCTAATTTTTAACCATTTTGGTTGATAATCACTTTCTTTTTTATTGATGATTTTATTAAACTTTGAGAAAAAATCTACAGGTTTTGTTTGAATAAATTCTGATAAACAGAAAAAAGTGTTTGTTGCTTTTTTCTCATCTATATTCCAATGATGTTTTGGTTGATAATCTCTTAAAAAACGTTTAATTCTTTTTGACACAATCATACCTCCAAAAGTGATTAAAATATCAGGTTGTAGAGCTGTAAACTCATCATCATCTAAAGAAAAAATTAATTGATCTATAGCATTTATAGCTTTATCATGGTATAGATTAGAGGTGGTTTCTGTAAAAATTAATACTGAGTCATCTTCTGAATACAAATCCATTAAACTATGTAATTCTGAATCTGGATAATTTACACCAATGACCAACATTTTTTTCTCAGCATTATTCCAAATATTAGCTAACTTCTGATAATCTATATTAGCATTATCTAAAGAACTCATAGATATATTTGGAAAATGAAACTCTTTTAATTCATCTACAGTTTCATACAAAGGCTCATCAAAAGGTACATTAATGTGAACAGGACCTTTTTGAGAAGTTGCTAATTGTAAAGCTTCACCTATTAATTGCGAATTTCTAGTTTTAAATTTTGGGTTTTCTATCAAGTTTGCAGAAAAAAATATATGTTTTTCAAAAACATTTTCTTGTCTAATGGTTTGTCCATCACCAATATCAATTAAATGTTTAGGTCTATCTGCAGAAATAACCACTAAGGGAATATCACTATAAAAAGCCTCTGCAATAGCAGGATAATAATTTAACAATGCAGAACCAGAAGTACATAAAACTGCAACTGGTTTTTGTTTCTGTTGTGCTATACCTAAGGCAAAAAAAGCAGCACATCTTTCATCTACAACACTTAAGGTTTCAATTTCTGGATGGTTAGAAAAACCAATGGTTAAAGGTGCGTTTCTAGAACCAGGAGATATCACAACTGTATCAATATTAAATTGATGGCAAGCTGAAATAACTAATTGTGCAAGTTCTTTTTTTGGGTACATTTTGTGCATTAAAAAATGTCATTCTGAAAGCTCAAAATGACATTGCAAAGATACGAAATCTAATACGTTTAGTTTCCTTTTTTATAATCTGCTAAAAATTTAGCTAAACCAATATCTGTTAAAGGGTGTTTTAATAAACCTTCTATAGCACTTAAAGGACCAGTCATAACATCAGCACCAATTTTAGCACAATCAATCACATGCATTGTATGTCTTACAGATGCTGCTAAAATTTCTGTATCAAAACCATAATTATCATAAATAGTTCTAATTTCTGCAATAAGATTTAAACCGTCTGTAGAAATATCATCTAAACGTCCAATAAAAGGAGATACATAAGTCGCACCTGCTTTTGCAGCTAATAAAGCTTGACCAGCAGAAAATACTAAAGTTACATTTGTTTTAATTCCTTTTGATGAAAAATACTTACAAGCTTTTACACCATCTTTTATCATAGGTAACTTTACCACAATTTGTGGGTTTAAAGCAGCCAAAGCTTCACCTTCTTTAACCATTCCATCAAAATCTGTAGAGATTACCTCAGCAGAAACATCACCATCTACTAAATCACAAATGGCTTTGTAATGGTTAATAATATTGTCTTGACCTGTTATGCCTTCTTTTGCCATTAAAGATGGGTTTGTAGTAACCCCGTCTAAAATACCTAATGCTTGTGCTTCTTTAATTTGCTCTAAATTAGCTGTATCTATGAAAAACTTCATGTTTAATTTTATGTTTTAATTTCGGCAAAGATAGTTACAAAAGAATCATTTTTAAAAAATTGATTTTAATAGTTTTAAACAAGTTTTAACCAATCGAATATCAATTAAGTTTTAACATATTAAACGCACAAAAAGCTTTAGAAGCCTTTATTTTTGCAAAAAGCTTTAGAGTGTATATTAAAAATTTATTTACCTTATTGATTTTAATATTTTTATTAAGCTGTACAAATTCTCAAATCATGGAAGATGAGGAAGTTGTAATTGAAATAATAAAATGTGAAAAATCTGACATTTCTGTAACTAAAGAAGATAATATTATTTTTAACGACCCCACAGATCCTGTTTTATGGGAAGGTAGTTTTACCAATGATCAAGTAAAATTAAGTTATACAGTTGTTGTAGGACAATACAATGAATCTGAAACTTATAATTTTATTTTTAATAAAGTAAATGAATGTTTAAAAATTGATAGAGCTTATAAATATTATGATGGAAAACTTGTTGATGTTTCTGCAGTTACAGAAATGCAAGTTTCTGAATTTTATATAAAAGACTGGGAAATAAATAGCCTTTTTTCTGGATTGTTAGTTTATGCAGATCCTCATGATAAAAACACATACTCAAGAAAATTTTGGATAGATAATTTTAAAGACGCATCTAATTTGGTTGAGATTCCTGAGTATTTTGATGATTGTTTTAAAGATAAATTCCCAATAGAAATTGATGTTGATAAAGATGGTATTATCGACTTTAATCTAACTTATGAAGAAAATAATGATATTGGTAATACACCAAAATTTGATTTGTATACCATAAAATTAATTCCTGCATCAAATAAAAATAAAATTTTATCTCCAAAAAAAAACTCAAGTCCATACACCATAATTTTTGAACCTCCTTTTTCTTCAGAAAATACAAGACAGTATTTTGGTGGTGTAAAAAATACACTCGATATTTTTTACGAATTTGAATCTCCTTATGAAAACTATAATTATTTTTTAAGTAATAATTTAACTTATAAAAATATATTGCAAAATGATCTACCAGATTATTTTGTTATTAGCAAAGATATTGGTGGTATAGAATATTTTGGTTGGATAAAATTTATTTTGGACACCTCAACTTGTCAAGCAGAAGTTTTATTTGCTTATTTAGAAACAAATCCAAATACCCACGTTAACGTAAACTAATTATAATTTATAATGATTCATTAAGAGTTTTTCATAAACTCTATCAGGTAAAATACGCTTAAGAACTATAGAGAATTTCTGCATAAAATCACCAACTTTATAATGTAATTTAGGGTTTTTAGAATTTATTATTTTAAAAACAGATTTTGCCATCACTATAGGGTCAAGGCCACTATCTACATGGGTATCCATTAATTCTAAATTCTCTTTATATTTTTTCTTGTATGCAGAATTTTCAAAAACAGGAGTATGATATCTACCTGAAGCAATATTTGTAGCAAAGTCACCAGGTGCAACATTAACAATATTAATTCCAAAAGATTTTACCTCCATACTTGTAGCTTCAGTAATAATTTCTAAAGCTCCTTTTGATGCAGAATATACACCTCTAAAAGGTAAACCCATATAACCAGCAATAGAAGTTACATTTATAATTAACCCAGAATTTTGTTTTCTCATTTGAGGTAAAACAGCTTTCATAACATCTATAGCTCCAAAGAAATTGGTATTAAAAACGTTTCTCATTTCTTCAGTAGGTGTATCTTCAATTGGCCCTGTAATACCCATACCTGCATTATTAACCAAGACATCTAATCTTCCCTCTTTTTCTATAATTAAAGCAATCGCATTTTGTATTGATGAAATATCTAAAACATCTAAAGCAATTAATTCAAAAGAAAAATTTCCTAAATTTTTTGGATTTCTACTGGTTCCATAAACCTTAAATCCTTTTAAAGATAAATAAGAAGCAATCGATTTTCCTATTCCTGAAGAAGCACCTGTTATTAAAACTACTTTTGATGACATGATTAACTAAAAGTTTTGAGGAATCAATATTACAAAATCTAAATTTAGGGTACAAAAAAAGGCAAGCTACCTACATCACACTGCTACAACCTAATACCCTTGCTGTGTTCCCACCCTGGGGGATTCAAAGGGAGCTAGTTGTGTAGGACTTGCCGACTGCAAAAATACAATCTATTTTTATTTAAACAATTAAAAAAATGTCAAATTTTATGTAACATCTCTAAGAAATTGAATACTAACAGAATGAATTGAGATAGAAAGTAACAGCTATTTCAATGAAAATAATATATTTGTATAACTAACTAAATTTTAAATCATGGAAAATCAAGCAAATAGTAAAAGTATTATTCTTAATAATGGATTATATCTAGGTGTAATAGGTGTAATAGTTGGTCTAGCTTTATGGGCTTCTGGTCAATATTTTGAATTACAATGGGTAGGGAATTTAGTAGGTACTTTAGCTACAATATTTTTTATTGTCTTTGGTATCAAAACCTATAAAAATAGTACTGGTGGGTTTATTTCTTGGGGACAAGGTGTAAAAATTGGAATGGGTATTGTTATGGTAAGTGCAGTAATTACTGTTATTTATACTTTATTATTAACTAACGTTATAGACCCTGAATTACAAGCACAAGGTATGGCTATTCAAGAACAAGCTTGGATAGATCAAGGTTTAACTTCTGATCAAATTGAATCTGCTAAAGAAATGACAGAAAAATTTCAAAGTCCAGCAATTATTTCTGGTATAATTTTAATAGTTGCAGCTTTTATTGGATTTGTAGTATCTGCAATAATTGCAGCTATTATGAAAAAATCTGAAGAAGAAACTTATTAATAAATTTAAAGATATTATAGATTACAAGTAATTAAAATACTTTTATAACTTTACAACTTGTAAATCTACAACAACATTATATGGAAATTTCGGTAGTAATACCACTTCTTAACGAAGAAGAATCTTTAATAGAATTACACGATTGGATTGCAAATGTTATGCAATCCAATCGTTATTTATACGAAATTATTTTTATTGATGATGGTAGTACAGATAATTCTTGGCAGATAATTAAGCAACTTTCAAGTAAACATGAATCTGTTAAAGGAATTCGTTTTCAAAGAAATTTTGGAAAATCTCAAGCTTTAGATGCAGGTTTTGAAATAGCTCAAGGTAATGTTGTAATTACTATGGATGCAGATCTACAAGACAATCCAGAAGAAATTCCTGAATTATACAATTTAATTACTTCACAAAATTTTGATTTAATTTCTGGATGGAAAAAGAAAAGGTATGACAATGTTGTAACTAAAAATATTCCGTCAAAATTATTTAATGCTGTTGCTCGTAAAACTTCAGGTTTACAACTTCATGACTTTAACTGTGGTTTAAAAGCTTATAAAAATGAAGTTATTAAAAATATAAAAGTTAGTGGTGAAATGCACAGATACATACCAGTTTTAGCTAAAAATGAAGGCTATACTAATATTGGTGAAAAAATTGTGCAACATCAAGCTAGAAAATATGGAGAAACAAAATTTGGAATAAATAGATTTATCAATGGTTTTTTAGATTTAATTACCATTTCATTTCTATCTAAATTTGGTAAAAGACCAATGCACTTTTTTGGACTTTGGGGCACTCTTATGTTTTTATTTGGTACTTCATTAGCTTTTTATATTGGGGCATATAAGCTATATAAAGTTTATAATGGTATAAAAACAATTTTAGTTACAGATAACCCTTGGTTTTATATTGCTTTAACTTCTATGATTTTAGGTACGTTATTATTCTTAGCTGGATTTATAGGAGAACTTATCATCAGAAATAAAAATGATGAAAAACACTATAAAATTAAAGAAAAACTCAATTTGTAAACTGTATATTTGTAGTACAAGTAGACATAAAATTTTAAGCTATGCAAGAATTTTTAGAAAAAGCAAAACAATGGTTAACACCAACTTTTGATAAGGAAACTCAGACAGAAATTCAAAAATTAATAAATAACAATCCTAAAGATTTAGCAGATCGCTTTTATAAAGATTTAGAGTTTGGTACAGGTGGTATGAGAGGTACAATGGGTGCAGGTACCAATAGAATTAATAAATACACATTAGGTAAAGCAACTCAAGGTTTGTCTAACTATTTATTAGAAAATGTAAATAAACCTCAATTAAGTGTAGTTATTGCTTACGACTGTAGACATAATAGTAAAAAGTTTGCTAAAATAGTTGCTGATGTTTTATCTGCTAATAACATTAAAGTATTTTTATTCGAAGATTTACGTCCTACTCCAGAATTATCCTTTGCAGTTCGTCATTTAGGATGTGATGCAGGAATTGTATTAACAGCTTCTCACAATCCACCTGAATATAATGGTTACAAAGTGTATTGGGCAGATGGTGGTCAAATTGTACCTCCACAAGATAGTGGTATAATTGGTAAAGTGAATGCCCTAGATTTTTCTGAAATTAATTTTAATGCAAACGAAAATTTAATTGAAGTTGTCGGAAAAAAAATAGACAATGCATTTATTGATGCATCTGTTAAAAACGGAACATTATCAGACAATATTAATCGTAATAATCTTAAAATTGTTTTTACATCATTACATGGAACATCAATCATGTCTATTCCAGATGCTTTAGCTAAAGCAGGTTATACTGATGTAAATATTGTTGAAGAACAAAGAAAACCAGATGGAGATTTTCCAACTGTAAAATCTCCTAATCCAGAAGAACCAGAAGCATTAGAAATGGCTACTGATTTAGCAAATAAAATTGGTGCAGATATTGTAATTGGTACAGACCCAGATTGTGATAGATTAGGGGTTGCTGTTAGAGATACAAATGGTAATATGAAGTTGTTAAATGGTAACCAAACTATGGTGGTTATGACAGACTTTTTATTACGTAAATGGAAACAAGAAAATAAAATAAATGGCAAACAATTTGTAGGCTCTACAATTGTTTCTACAGAATTAGTAAACGATGTTGCTAATAATTATGGTGTTGAAACTAAAGTTGGCTTAACTGGTTTTAAATGGATAGCCAAAATGGTTAAAGACTTTCCTGAATTAGAATTAATTGGAGGTGGTGAAGAAAGTTTTGGTTATATGGTTGGTGATTTTGTTCGTGATAAAGATGCTGTTACTGCATGTTTACTAGCATGCGAAGTAGCTACATATGCAAAGCAAAATGGAAGTTCTTTTTATGAAGAATTATTAAATATTTATGTAGAAAATAAGTTTTATAAAGAACATTTAATTGCCATTACAAAAAAAGGAATGGATGGTGCTGCTGAAATAAAGAAAATGCTGAGTGATATGAGAAATAATCCATTAACAATGATTGATGGAGAAAAAGTAGAATCACTTTCAGATTATCAAGCATCAACAAAGAAAAATATAATTACTGGTGAAGTAACAACAATGGATTTACCAAAATCCAATGTATTAATTTATCAAACAGAATCTGGAACTAGAATAGCAGCAAGACCAAGTGGAACTGAACCAAAAATAAAATTTTATTTTAGTGTAAATACTTCTTTAGATAATACTGAAAATGCAGAAAAAATTGAAAAAGAATTGGATACTAAAATTCAGAGAATTATTAAAGAGATGAACTTAAATTAATGAATCATTTTAAAGACATTTTAAAGTATGAAAAGAAATATAGAAAGTTTACACTCTTAAATATTCTCTTTAATATATTTTATGCCATCTTTAATGTGCTTTCTGTTTTAGCTTTTATCCCTGTATTAGGTATATTATTTGAAACAGAAAAAAAAATAACTACTCAACCAGAATATACTGGTATTACTAATATTGGTAGTTATTTAAAAGAAAGTTTTTATCATTTTATTTCTCAAAAAATAGAAAATGACGGACAAATAAATACACTTTTATTTATCTGTTTGCTAGCACTCTCATTATTTTTTTTAAAGAATTTTTTTAGGTATTTAGCTTCCTATGTCATTACTTTTTTAAGAACAGGTATTGTAAAAGATATTCGTGATAAATTATACAATAAAATCGTAGAGCTACCTATATCTTACTTTACAGAAAAAAGAAAAGGAGATATTATTGCTAGAATGACAGCTGATGTGCAGGAAGTCGAAGTCTCTATTTTAACATCTATAGAAACCATTGTTAGAGAACCTTTAACAGTTGTTATAGCAATTTCTATTATGCTATTTATGAGTGTAAAATTAACTTTATTTGTTTTTATTTTATTACCAGTTTCTGGATTTATCATCTCTTCTATCAGTAAAAAATTAAAAGCAAATTCTGTAAAAGCACAGAAAGAAACAGGTACTTTTTTATCTTTTATAGAAGAAACTTTAGGAGGTTTAAGAGTTATTAAAGGTTTTAACTCAGAGAGAATAATTGAAAGAAAATTCAACAACTCTACAGATACTTTTAAGAAATTAATGACTAGTGTTTTTCATAGGCAAACATTAGCTTCACCTATGAGTGAATTTTTAGGATCTGCAACCATAATTGCAATACTTTGGTATGGAGGTACAGAAGTATTATCAAATACAAGTTCTTTACAGCCAGATGAATTTATGGGTTACATTGTTTTGTTTTATACAGTTTTAAATCCTATTAAATTAATTACAACTTCTTATTATAATATTCAAAAAGGAGAAGCTTCTGCAGAACGTATAATGCAAGTTTTAAATACCGAAAACAGCATTAAAGACAAACCAAATGCAATCGTAAAAAACACTTTCGAAAGTCAAATTGAATTTAAAAACATCTCTTTTAAGTACAAAAAAGAATATGTTTTAAAAGACTTTTCTTTAACCATTAAAAAAGGAGAAACTGTTGCTTTAGTTGGACAATCAGGTAGTGGAAAATCTACTTTAGCAAATCTTATTACTCGTTTTTACGATGTAAATAAAGGTGATATTTTAATAGATGATATTAACATTAAAGACATCACAAAAAAATCGCTTCGTGATTTAATGGGTATAGTGACTCAAGAATCTATTTTATTTAACGATACTGTAGAAAACAATATAAAACTGGGTACAGAAAACGCAACAGAAAATCAAATTAATGAGGCTGCAGATATAGCTAACGCCTATGAGTTTATAAAAGACTTACCAGAACAATTTAACACCAATATTGGTGATAGTGGTAACTCTCTTTCTGGAGGGCAAAAACAAAGATTATCTATTGCTAGAGCTGTTTTAAAAAATCCACCAATTATGATTTTAGATGAGGCAACCTCTGCTTTAGATACAGAATCTGAACAATTAGTTCAAGTAGCTTTAGAAAAAATGATGCAAAACAGAACTTCTTTAGTAATTGCACATAGACTTTCTACCATACAAAAAGCAAACAATATTGTTGTAATGAAGAAAGGGAAAATAGTTGAACAAGGCAAACATGAAGAACTACTTGATAAAAAAAGTGAATACTTTAAACTAGTGAGTATGCAAAGCTTAAGCTAAAACTAAGCCTAACTCCTGCCCTTTTTTAATCATAAAATCATAAGAAGCTTGGTGTTCATTTGGAATTTCACCTTCTAAAATAGCTTCTTTTATAGCTTCTTTTATCTGACCTATTTCCCTGCAAGGCTTCAAATTAAAAGCTTTCATTATTTCTTCTCCAGAAATTGGTGGTTGAAAATTTCGAACTCTATCTCTTTCCTCAACCTCTTTTATTTTATTTCGAACCAATTCAAAATTCTTGTGATACTTTTTAAATTTTTTAGGATTTTTAGTGGTAATATCTGCTTCACATAAAGTCATTAGACTATTAATATCATCTCCTGCATCAAAAATTAAACGTCTAACTGCAGAGTCTGTAACTTCTGAAGCCAACACAATAGGTCTAGAACTTAACAACACCATTTTCTGTACAAACTTCATCTTATTATTCAATGGCATTTTTAATCTTTTGAATAATTTATACACCATTTTAGAACCCACAAATTCGTGAGCATGAAACGTCCAACCCACTTTTTTACTAAATTTTTTAGTTGGTGCTTTTCCTATGTCATGCAATAAAGCTGCCCATCTTAACCATAAATCGTCTGTGTATTTAGCAATATTATCTACAACTTCTAAAGTATGGTAAAAATTATCTTTATGTTTTTGACCCTCAACCTCTTCTACTCCTTTTAAGGCAATTAATTCAGGTAAAATTTGAGGTAATAAATTAGTTTCTTTTAATAATAAAAAACCTATTGATGGTTCTGCTGATAATAGAATTTTATGAAGCTCATCTATTATTCTTTCTTTAGTAATAATTTCTAAACGATTTGCATTTTTTTTGATAGCTTCTAATGAATTTTGCTCAATTTTAAAATTAAGTTGCGTTGCAAAACGAATGGCTCTCATCATTCTTAAAGGATCATCAGAATAAGTAATATCAGGATTTAAAGGAGTAATGATTCTTTTCTCTTTTAAATCTTTTAACCCATTAAAAGGATCTAATAAATCTCCAAAATTATCTTTGTGTAAACTTAATGCAAGTGCATTAATTGTAAAATCTCTTCTATTTTGATCGTCTTCTAGAGTACCATTTGTTACTGCTGGATTTCTACTTGCTTCTGAATAAGATTCTTTTCTAGCACCAACAAACTCTATTTCAACATCTTTAAAACGTAACATTGCTGTTCCATAGGTTTTAAAAACTTGCACTTTAGGTTTATTTGGTAATAATTCTGATACTTTTAAAGCCAAATCTATACCACTTCCTACAGCTACAACATCAATATCTTTTGCTTCTCCTCTTTTTAAAAAGAAATCACGCACATAACCTCCAATTACATAACTATTTATATTTAAAATAGCGGATGCTTTGGAAATAATTGTAAATATTTCAGACTCTAAAGCTTCTTTATAATTCATTCATTACTCTTTTCAACAAGACTACAAATGTAAAGTTTATCAAACTATTTTCTAAATAATTTTACTTGAAGAAAAAACATGTACTAGATAATAATTAGTATGTTTTTTAAAATTGTATTTTTGACAAAAGTAAATTCTTTACACTTTAAATATAAAACATGGTAATTGTAAGAATTGTAGGTGGTTTGGGAAATCAAATGTTTCAATATGCTTACGCAAAAGCCTTACAAAAGAAAGGTTATAATGTAAAAATAGATATTTCTAAGTTTAAGAAATATAAATTACATGGAGGCTATCAATTAGATAAATTTAAAATTGATTTAGAAACATCTAATACACTTTCTAATATTTTAACAAGAATAGGTTTTAGGAGAACTATAAAAGAAAAAAGTCTATTATTTAATGAAGATTTTTTAAATATTCCTAAGAAAGCTTATGTAAAAGGCTACTTCCAAACAGAAAAATATTTTTTAGACATTAAAAGTACCATATACAAACAATTTACTTTAAAACAACCTGTAGCAAAAACAACCAATAAATATAAAAAAGAAATTGAATCTATACCTAATTCTTGTTCTATACATATAAGAAGAGGAGATTTCATTAGTAATAAAAAAGCAAATAAAGTTCATGGAACTTGTGATTTAGATTACTATAATAGAGCAGTTGACTTTTTACAAAGCCAGTATAAGAACATTCATTTTTTTATTTTTTCTGATGATATTTCATGGACAAAAGAACATTTAAAAGTAGAAAATAAAACATTTGTAGAACACAACACAATACCTCATGAAGACATGTATTTAATGAGTATTTGTAGGTTTAATATTACAGCAAATAGTAGTTTTTCTTGGTGGGGAGCTTGGTTAAACCAAAACAAAAATAAAGTGGTAATAGCCCCAAAAAAATGGTTTGTAGAAAAAGAAAATGAAGTAGCAAGTAACAACTGGATTAAATTCTAATGACCTATAAATTTTACTACATAAACTTAGATAAAAGTAAAGACAGAAGAACGTTTATGGAGAATCAGTTTAAAAAACTTGATATTCCTATTACTAGAATTTCTGCAGTTTATGGTAAAGAATTAGATGCTTCTCTATTAAAAAAAGAGAAGAAAAAACATCATATTTTAGCACATTACCCATTACCTAACAATGGTGAGATAGGTATTTGTTTAACACATTTTAAATTATGGAAATTTCTTTCTGAACAACCAGAAGATTTTTCTATTGTATTAGAAGACGATGCTCTAGTAAATGAGGATTTTATAAAAGACTTACCAAAATTAATTTCAAAAATTTCTACGTCAGATTTTTTAGACATATCAGGTAAAAAAGGATTTTATTCATTAGAATCTGATGAACTCATTACAAAATTTCTGATGCCCCCTGTTTTAATGATAGGCCAAATTATAGGTAAAAAAGCAGTTTTAAAACTTACTAATAATTTAAGTGATTACTATGCTCCTATAGATGTAATGAAACAAGATGTTTACAAACACAAAGTGCCTTTATACAACACTAATAAACAATATGTAAAAAGTATTGATAAACAAATAGGTGGTAGTACTATTCAGCAAAACAATATGATTGCTTGGAAGAAAATAATTCGTGAAATATTTAGACCTTTTTGGCAACTATTGGCTTTGTTTACGTATAAAACTCAAAGATGTTTTAGAAATTATTTCTTTTATAAATCTTTAGGTAAGAAATAATTTATTTAACTCCCCTATTTAATAACCAGAGTTTAATATATCTAGTTAAGACAGCATAAGCTTGAGTAATTGATAAAACTAACCCTGTATAGCCGTCTAAAAACCCTTTCTTTAGAATAAAATGAGAAAATAATCTGTAAGTTGGTTTTATCAATATGTGATAAGCACTAACTTTTTTACCTTTAGAATGTAATTCTTTCGCTTTTAATTCTCCATATTGATGAATCTTTGATATAAAATGGTTATAATTTTTATATCCAAAATGATCTATTTTATTTTTAAAAAAACCCAACTCTCCATTAGTTCTTATAGTCTCATGAACAATACCTTGATATGTACAATGTTCTTTTAAAAATAAACGAACCACTTTGTCTCTTTGCCATCCAGAATATTTTATTTTTTTACCAGCAAAGTAAAAACTCCTTCTTACATAGAAACCAACATTATTTTTAGGATTTTGAACAGCGTCTAAAATTTCATTTTGAACTTCAGGAGTAACTCTTTCATCAGCATCTAACACATAAATCCAAGAATGTTTAGCTTTTGAAATTGCAAAGTTTTTTTGAGAAGAAAAATCATCAAACTTACGTTTGATGATTTTTACATTATGTTTTTCTGCTAACTCTACAGTTTTATCTGTACTAAAAGAATCTATTACAATGATTTCATCAGCAAATTCAACAGATTTTATAGCTGCCTCAATATGAATTTCTTCATTTAAAGTTGGAATTATTGCTGATATTTTTGTCATTAATATAAATTAAACTGCTACATCATACTCACGTAACGCGTCGTTTAAAGAGGTTTTTTTGTTTGTACTTTCTTTTCTTTTTCCAATTATTAATGCACAAGGAACTTGATACTCTCCAGCATTAAATTTCTTTGTATAGCTGCCAGGAATTACTACAGATCTTGCAGGAACAATACCTTTCATTTCTTTAGGTTCATCTCCAGTAACATCAATAATTTTTGTAGACATTGTTAAAACAACATTAGCTCCTAAAACAGCTTCTTTTTCTACTCTAACTCCTTCTACTACTATACATCTAGAGCCAATAAAGGCACCATCTTCAATAATTACGGGTGCTGCCTGTAAAGGTTCTAATACTCCTCCAATTCCAACTCCACCAGATAAATGTACATTTTTACCAATTTGAGCACAACTACCAACAGTTGCCCAAGTATCTACCATTGTTCCTTCGTCTACATACGCTCCAATATTAACGTAACTTGGCATTAAAATAGTACCTGAAGAAATATAAGCACCATGTCTAGCCACAGCATTTGGTACAACTCTTATTCCTCTTTCTTCATAATTTCTTTTTAAAGGAATTTTATCATGATACTCAAAAATACCAGCTTCTAAAGTTTCCATTTTTTGAATAGGGAAATACAAAACAACTGCCTTTTTAACCCATTCATTCACTTGCCAACCATTTTCTATAGGTTCTGCAACTCTTAACTCTCCTTTATCTAATAAATCCACCACTTTTCTAATGGTAGAAATAGTTTGTTCTTGTTTTAATAACTCACGATTCTCCCAAGCTGATTCTATGATTTTTTTAATATCTTCCATAATTATAATTTTAACGATACAAATATAATTCTATCAATAAAATTCGAAGCGAATATACATTTTTTAAACATATTATCTATCCTTGTTTAAATTCTTAAATTTGCTGAAAAATAAATTAAAAATTGGGACGAATATTAGCCATAGATTTTGGAAAAGTAAGGACAGGAATAGCCATAACAGATGAGCTTCAAATAATAGCTTCTGGTTTAACAACTGTTGAAACTAAATTATTAATCTCTTTTTTAAAAGATTATATTTCTAGAGAAAATGTAGAGCTTTTTATTATTGGCAAACCCAAACAAATGAATAATAATGATAGTGAAAGTGAAGCACTTATACTTCCATTTATTAAAAAATTACAAAAAGAAATTCCTCAAATTCCTTTAAAAAGAGTTGATGAACGATTTACTTCTAAAATGGCTTTTCAAACCATGATAGATGGAGGTTTAAAGAAAAAACAAAGGCAAGATAAAGGATTAATTGACGAAATTAGTGCAACCATTATCTTACAATCTTACTTATATAGTCAATAATTTTAGTAAAAGCTTTTTTAAAAATTCGTGATTACTAAATTGATGTTGTATTTTTGCCACCAAAATTTAAAAGAATGATTTTACCTATTGTAGCTTATGGGGATCCAGTATTAAGGAAAGTAGCCAAAGAAATAGATGCTGATTACCCAAATTTAAAAGAGCTAATAGCTAACATGAAAGAGACTATGTATAATGCCTCTGGTGTTGGTTTAGCTGCACCTCAAATTGGTAAAGACATACGTTTATTTGTTATTGATGCATCACCATTTGCAGAAGATGATGATTTAAGTGAAGAAGATAGAGCTGCATTAAAAGATTTTAATAGAGTTTTTATTAATGCAGAAATTATAGAAGAAGAAGGTGAAGAGTGGGCTTTTAATGAAGGATGCTTAAGTATACCTGATGTTCGTCAAGATGTATATCGTCAACCAAAAGTTACTTTTACATATCAAGATGAAGATTTTAATACACATACAGAAACTTTAGAAGGCTTAGCTGCTAGAGTTTTTCAACATGAGTATGATCATATTGAAGGAATTTTATTTACAGACAAGCTATCATCTCTTAAAAAGAGATTGATTAAAAAGAAGTTAGATAATATATCAAAAGGAAAAATTAGAGCAGATTATAGAATGCGTTTTCCTAATTTAAAAAAAGGTAAATAGTCTTTAAACAAGACACAAAAAATATAAAAAATGGAGTTTAGTAAAATTATTTCAGTAGCTGGAAAACCAGGTTTATTTCAGGTGATTTCTCAATCTAAAAATGCAATTATTGTAGAATCTTTAATTGATAAAAAAAGAGTTGCAGTTAATGCAACACAAAATGTTAGCTTGTTAGAAAATATAGCAATCTATACTTACGAAGAAGATTTACCTTTATTGAATGTTTTTAAAGCTATATCTGAAAAAGCAGAAGGTAAAAAAGCAATTTCACATAAAGAAAGTGGAAACAAATTACAAGCTTATTTTGCTGAAGTTTTACCTAATTATGATGATGAAAGAGTTTATACATCTAACATAAAAAAAGTAATTCAGTGGTATAACCTACTTATTGATGCAGGTTTAGATTTTTCTAAAATTGAAGAATCTACTGAGGAAAATGAAGTAAAGGCTTAGATGAATTCTAGAGAAAGTCAGTTAAAAGCAATAAATCGTCTATTAGATATTATGGATGATTTACGTGAAAAATGTCCTTGGGACAAAAAACAGACTTTAGAAAGCCTTCGTCATTTAACCATTGAAGAAACTTACGAACTTGCAGATGCTATTTTAGATAACGATCTACAAGAAATTAAAAAAGAACTTGGTGATGTTCTTTTACACATCGTCTTTTACGCAAAAATAGGAAGCGAAAAAAATGCTTTTGACATTGCTGATGTTGCAAACAGTATTTGTGATAAATTAATTGATAGACATCCTCATATTTATGGTGATGTAAAGGTTGATAATGAAGAAGATGTAAAACGCAATTGGGAGCAATTAAAATTGAAAGAAGGTAAAACATCTGTTTTAGAAGGTGTACCAAAAAGTTTACCTGCAGTTGTAAAAGCTAACAGAATTCAAGAAAAGGTAGCTGGTGTTGGTTTTGATTGGGAACAACCAGAACAAGTTTGGGAAAAAGTACAAGAAGAACTTTCTGAACTAAATACAGAAATAAAAAAAGGAAATAAAGAGAATATTGAAAAAGAATTTGGAGATGTTCTTTTCTCTATGATTAACTACGCAAGATTTATTGGTGTAAATCCTGAAAATGCTTTAGAAAAAACCAATAAAAAATTCATCAATAGATTTCAATATTTAGAAAAAGCAGCGAAAAAAGAAGGTAAACAACTCTCAGAAATGTCTTTAGCAGAAATGGATGTTTATTGGGAAGCTTCAAAAAAACTATACAAATAATCGATTTTTAGTTTACGTATTTATCTTAATTATACGTTAAAGAATTTTTCATAATATTGATTTTAAATAATCTTTTATAACTTTAGAAGAAATTAAAAATCAACCAATTATGAAAATTAGTAATTATTTTTTTCTAACACTACTCTTTTCTATTCTTCTATTTTCTTCATGTATCACTCAAAAAGAAGAAAAAGAAGTTAGTAAAAAAGAATACAATCAAGAAGATTTTAAAGCAGTAGAAAATGCCATTTTAGATTATGTAGAGGCTTTATATTTAGTAGATTCTACAAGAATTATAAAAAGTGTAGATCCTAAATTACGTAAAATTGGATATTGGTATAATCCAAAAGAAAAAGCATATAGAGATAATTTAGAAATGACTCATCAACAATTAGTGCGTCTGGCTGCAAGATGGAATTCAGATTATGATCAAGCAGATGAAAACTCACCAAAAGAAATTGAAATTTTTGATGTAAATTCTAAAACAGCGTCTGCTAAATTAACTGCGGTTTGGGGTATTGATTTATTTCATTTAGCAAAAGTAGATAATCAATGGAAAATTGTAAATGTAATTTGGCAAAGTCAACCAGATGAAGAATAAAAACAAAGCAATATTAATCGTATTTATTTTAGTAGCGTTAGCTCTTTTTTTACTTTATATAGAAATGGCTGTTGGAGTTTTTGGATCATCTATATCTGGTTCATAAAAAAACCTCTCGAAATTGAGAGGCTTATTTATTAATTTAACTTTTTAGCATTTTTAACTTTTTGTTTAGTTAGAGCAATATCTATAACTTGTTTCATATCTGAAACATAATGGAATGTTAAGCCTTTTAGATAACTTTCTTTTATTTCTAAAATGTCTTTTCTATTGTCTTCACATAAAATAATTTCCTTAATATTAGCTCTTTTAGCTGCCAATATTTTTTCTTTTATTCCACCTACAGGTAATACTTTTCCACGTAAAGTAATTTCACCAGTCATTGCTAATTTACTTTTTACTTTACGTTGCGTATAAGAAGAAACTAAAGAAGTTAACATAGTAATACCAGCACTTGGTCCATCTTTTGGGGTTGCTCCTTCAGGTACATGAATGTGCACATCATATTTATCTAAAACCTCTGGATTAATTCCAAAACTTTCTGCATTAGACTTAATGTATTTTACAGCAATAGTAGCAGATTCTTTCATTACATTACCTAAGTTACCAGTTATAGAAAGGTTTCCTTTACCCTTAGATAAAATAGATTCTATAAATAAAATATCACCTCCTACTCTTGTCCAAGCTAAACCAGTAACAACACCAGCAACATCATTAGTTTCGTACTTATCTTTGTTTCTTGGTGTACCTAAAATTTCTTCTACTTTTTCTGTTGAAAGAGAAATATCGTATTCTTCTTCTAAAGCAATCGATTTTGCAGCAAAACGCACTAATTTAGCAATTTGCTTTTCTAAACCACGAACTCCAGATTCTCTAGTATAACCTTCTATAACTTGTTCTATTTGCTTTTTTCCAAGTTTTAAATGCTTAGCACTTAAGCCATGTTCTTTTAATTGCTTTGGTAATAAATGTCTTTTAGCTATCTCTACTTTTTCTTCAATAGTATACCCAGTAACATTTATAATTTCCATTCTATCACGTAAAGCCCAAGGAATCTGACCTAAATTATTAGCTGTAGCAATAAATAATACTTTAGATAAATCATAACCAACCTCTAAATAATTATCGTAAAAAGCTTCATTTTGCTCAGGATCTAAGACTTCTAACATAGCAGAAGACGGATCTCCTTGATGACTTTGTCCTAACTTATCAATTTCATCCAACACAAAAACAGGATTAGAAGTACCAGCCTTTTTTAAGTTTTGAATTAAACGTCCAGGCATTGCACCTATATACGTTTTTCTATGTCCTCTTATTTCAGCTTCATCACGTAAACCACCTAAAGACATTCTTACATATTTTCGTCCTAAAGATTCTGCTATAGATTTACCTAAAGATGTTTTACCAACTCCTGGAGGTCCATATAAACAAATAATTGGAGATTTCATATCACCTTTTAACTTTAAAACAGCTAAATATTCTATGATTCTCTCTTTTACTTTTTCTAATCCAAAATGGTCTCTATCTAAAACTTTAGTAGCGTTTTTTAAATCGAATTTATCTTCTGAGTAAATTCCCCAAGGTAATTCTAACAATAACTCTAAATAGCTTCTTTGTACACCATACTCAGCAGCTTGAGGATTCATTCTTTTTAATCGAGAAATTTCTTTCTCAAAAGTTTCTGCTACTTCTTTAGACCATTTTTTAGATTTTGCTTTAGTACGCATTTCTTCTAATTCTTGGTCATTAGAAACACCTCCTAATTCTTCTTGAATGGTTTTAAGTTGTTGATGAAGATAATACTCTCTTTGTTGTTGATCTAAATCTTCTCTTGTTTTAGACTGTATATCGTTTCTTAACTTTAGTTTTTGTAGTTCTTTGTTTAGGTTTTTAAGTGTTAACAAAGCACGTTCTTGTAAATTATCTTTTTCTAAAATAACTTGTTTGTGCATTACACTCAAGTCCATATTAGAAGCAATAAAATTGACTAAAAAAGAATTTGATTGAATGTTTTTTATAGCAAAAGAAGCTTCACTTGGTAACATAGGATTTTCCTTTATTACCTCTAATGCTTGATCTTTAATTGAGTCAATAATAGCCTCGAATTCTTTTTTGTCTTCAATTACTCTATCTTCATTAGCTTCTTTAACAGTTGCTCTTAAATAGGGTTTTTCTTGAATGACCTCATCAATTTCAAAACGTTTTTTACCCTGAATAATTACTGTTGTATTACCATCAGGCATTTTTAAAACTCTTAATATTTGAGCTACAACACCTGTTGTATAAATATCTTTTAAAGTAGGTTCTTCTTTTTCTTCATTACGTTGTGCAACAACTCCAATAATTTTATCTCCTTTATTAGCATCTTTAATTAATTGGATAGATTTATCTCTACCTGCAGTAATAGGAATTACTACTCCTGGAAATAAAACTGTATTTTTTAAAGGAAGGATTGGTAAAGTCTCTGGAACGCTTTCATTATTTATTATTTCTTCATCTTCTGGAGTCATTAATGGTATTAACTCAGAATCTTCATTCATCATTCTTTGAAAAGACAAACTGTCTAACTTTATAATTTTTGATTTGCTCATTTGCTATATATCTGTCATTCTGACATTAAGTATTATTAAATAATAGTTTAACATCATTCTTTTTAATTATAAATATTTGATAATCAATTTTTTAAAAAAATACAAAATTGATATTTGTTATTATAAGTCAATTCTTATGCCAAAGAAAACATTTACTATTTAAAAATATTTACATTTATAAAAATAAAACTGTCACAACTTAAAAACTACAGTGTCTTTACTATAGAAATGTTTCATTGGAAGCTAATCAACCACATATAACCAACCTAATAAAACGCTGCAAATCGTCTGATAAAAATGCGCAGTTACAATTATACAAAGCTTATTATAAAGCTATGTTTAATGCTGCCCATAGAATTTTAAAAGATAGTTATGAAGCAGAAGATATTATGCAAGAGGCATTTTTAACTGCCTTTACAAAAATTGATAGTTTTAAAGGTGAAGTTACTTTTGGTGCATGGTTAAAACGTATTGTTATTAATAAAAGCTTAACGCAATTAAAGAAAAACAATAGGTATGAAGAAGTTAAAATGGAGGTAATACCTTCTAATGAAATAGAAGATGAAGCTATAGATTATTCTGGTTTACACCCAAAAAGTGTAATGCTAAACTTACAAAGTTTAAAAGAAAATTATAGAGTTGTATTAACCTTAAATTTAATTGAAGGTTATGATTATGAAGAAATTGCACAAATTTTAAATTATACAAACGAAAATGTGAGAACCACAGTTTCTAGAGCAAAGAAAAAATTAAAGCAAGTAATACTTGCACAAAACATAAAAGCGCAAGCATATGGAAGATAAATTACATAATTATTTTTCTGAAAATGATTTCGATTTTCAAGAGCCTCATTCTGGACATTTAGAACGTTTTGAACGTAAACTTAATAATGATAATCAAAAACAAAAACATTCATGGAAATGGCTTTCAGTTGCTGCTTCTATTGTATTAGTTCTTGGTTTTTGGCTTGGTAGTAATCATCAAAAAAGTCAATTACACTTGGCTGATATTTCTCCAAAAATGGAAGAAGTAGAAAATTATTTTGTGACTGCAATAAATCAAGAATTAAAAACAGTAGAAAAAAATAGAAGTCTAGATACAGAAACTATAATTGAACAAGCTCTAAATCGATTAGAAGATTTAGAAGAAGACTATAATTATTTCTTAGCAGAATTAAATACAAATGGAAATCAAACCAGATTAATAAGTGCTATGATTAAAAATTACCAAAAACGTTTAGAAATTTTACAAAATGTTTTAGATCAAATACAACAAATTAAAAACCCTCAAATTTTAAATGATGAAATCTTTATATAAAATAATTGTCATACTTTTTTTAATACCAGTAATAACTAATGCAAATGATCTTAAAAAAAGGCATGAAAAAAGCAGAAAAGTAAATAAAGAATTTACTACTACTAAAAACGGAAAAGTAAACATCAACAATAAATATGGTGATGTCAAAATTACTACTTGGAATAGCAATAAAGTAGAAATCGAAGTAACTATAACAGTTAAAGGTGATGATTTAGATAACGTTGAAGAACGCTTTGAAAATATTGATATTTTATTTGAAAGCAATGCAAATAGTGTTTCAGCAAGAACAACTTTTGAAAAAGAAAAAAAAGGTTGGAGTTTCTGGAAAAGAAACAGTAGAGTTAGTTACAAAATTAACTACGAAATTAAGATGCCTGACACCAACTCATTAGATGTTGATAATAATTATGGTAGCATACTTTTAGATGATTTGTCTGGAGTTGCAAATATTAATTGTGACTATGGTAAAATTTCTATTGGAGAACTATCTGCAGATGATAATAGCATTAATTTAGACTATTGTTCTACATCTACTATTGGTTTTATGAAAAGTGGAAATGTAAATATAGATTACTCAAAAATAACCATTGAAGAATCTAACAATTTAAAAGTAAATGCAGACTATTCTACAGTAAAATTAGACAAAACAACATCTGTTAATTTTAATACTGATTATGGAGCTATTACTGTTGGTGATGCTGTAAATGTTAGTGTAAATTCAGATTATACTGGGATGCGTTTTGGTACAATTAGAAAAAACTTAGAAATAGATACAGATTATGGTGCTGTTTCTGTTAAAAGATTAGCTAAAGGATTTGAAATGGTAGATATATCTGGACAATATGCAGGGATTAGAATTGATGTTGATTCTGACGCTGTTTTTGAATTTGAATTAGATTTACAATATGCCTCTTTTAAAGGAGATGAAGATAAAATGGAATTTTACAAGAAAATATCAAAATCTACCAAAAGATATTATGAAGGTAAATTTGGCAGGGGTAATACCAATTCAAAAATAAAAATTAGATCTCAATATGGAGGCGTATCAATAAGAGAAATCAATTAAAAACTTAAAATAAACAAAATGATTAAAAAAATTACATTCGGACTTTTTGTGCTTTTTATAAGTACAACTGTTAACGCTCAGTGGTGGGGAAATGGTAAGAGAATTAAAGGAAATGGAAATATTGTAACTGTAAAAAGAACAACATCTGATTACGATGGCATTGGTGTTGGAGGTTCTTTTGATGTAAAACTTGTTAAAGGTAAAGAAGGTAATATTACAATAGAAGGCGAAGAAAATATAATACCATATATAGAAACAGAAGTTAAAGGAAATACTTTAGAAATTAAATACAAGAAAAACACAAATATAAGTACAACAAGAAAATTAACTGTTACTGTAACCTATTCAGAATTAGATAAAGTATCATTAGGTGGTTCTGGTAATATAACCAATGAAGGTGTATTAAAATCAGATGATTTAAAGGTTTCTTTAGGAGGTTCTGGAAACATTACTCTAGCTTTAGATGTTGATGAAGTAAAGAGTTCTATTGGAGGTTCTGGAAACATAAAATTAAACGGAAAATCAAACCAACTAAATTGTTCTATTGCTGGTTCTGGTAGTATAAAAGCATATGATTTAACAACAGAAACATTAAATGCAACTATAGCTGGTTCTGGCAGTATTAGAACTACTGTAAACACTAAAATTAAAGCTAAAGTAGTGGGTTCAGGAAATATTTATTACAAAGGAAACCCTAAATATGTAGATTCTAAATCTGTAGGTTCTGGTGATATCATAGACAGAAACTAAATACATTTTAATCAACCAAAAAAAATCCGAAAGATGAATTTTATTTTTCGGATTTTTAATTTAACATTAGTAGTTTCTATATTGTTTTGTTAGCTCATAAACATTTTCTAAAATTCGTTTTTCAATATCATCGAAACTAATTTTTCTTCTTTTCATTACCTCATTAGCAACTTCAAAAACTTTATTGGTTTTGTATTCTGTAAATCCACTTGCTCCACCCCAACTAAAAGAAGGTATAAAGTTTCTTGGAAATCCACTACCAAAAATATTTGCTGAAACTCCAACAACAGTACCAGTATTAAACATTGTATTGATACCACATTTAGAATGATCTCCCATCATTAAACCACAGAATTGTAATCCAGTCTTAGCAAATCTCCCAGTATTATAATCCCATAATCTTACTTCTGCATAATTATTTTTTAAGTTAGAATTATTAGTATCTGCACCTAAATTACACCATTCACCTATAACTGAATTTCCTAAAAAACCATCATGCCCTTTGTTTGAATACCCCATTAAAACAGAATTATTAACTTCACCTCCAACTTTACTATGTGGTCCTATAGTTGTAGCTCCGTAAATTTTAGCTCCTAATTTTAGTACTGAATTATCACACATTGCTAAAGCACCTCTTACAATACAGCCTTCCATTATTTCTGCATCTTTACCTATATAAATGGGCCCAGTAGAAGCATTTAAAGTACAAAAGGTAAGTTTTGCACCTTCTTCTAAAAAGATATTTTCTTGATTTACAGTATTAACTCCTGCAGGAATAGGTTGAGATTTTCTATTTTTAGTAATCAAATTAAAATCTTGCTCAATGGCTTTATCATTTAAAGAAAATATATCCCAAGTATTTTTAATTTGTAATACATCTTCTGTAAACTCTACTTGCTTATAATCTTCAAAATTAACTTCTTCTTGAGTATCAGTCGTATAAAAAGCAATTACATCTTCTCCTTTAAAAATAGCTTCTTTTTCAGTTAAATTCTTTACCATTTCTACCAAACCGTCATTTGGACAAAAAGAAGCATTAATCATAATATTCTCTGGCATTTCTACCATTGGATATTTTTCTTCAAGGTAATCTTCTGTTATTGTTGTTGTAGTTAATCCTAAGTATTTTTCCCATTTTTCTCTAATAGTTAATATACCTATTCTTAAATCTGCTACAGGTTTTGTATAAGTAAAAGGCAATAAAGCATTTCTAACATCACCATCAAATAAAATATAATTCATTTTGTTTTTCTTTTGAGCTATACAAATTTACTTTAATTAAGGCATTAAAAAAACCGATTGCAAAAAATACAACCGGTTTTTAATCAATCAACCAAACTTACTATTGTTTTATAAATTTTTTACTACCTATTTTATTGTCTGTAATTACCTTTAAAATATACATACCAGATGATAAATCACTTATATTTATATTGTTGTTATTGGGTGATATTTCACCTCTTAATGCTAATTTACCTACATAATCGTAGAATTCTACTTTGGCACTAACTGCTCCATTTGGTAAATCTATATTTAAATTATTTGATGCAGGATTTGGATACATATCAAAAGCTAAAGCATTAAAACTTTTAGTACTTAATGATGGTGAAGATTCTGATTTTCCTAAAAATACTTGATCTCCAGAAGTCCCAAAATTTCCATTACCAGATACAGATGATCCATAAAAAGTAATTTTACCTTGTTCAGATGCAGGAGACCTCCATTTAAATGACCAAGAATTTTGTCCATTTCCAGAAGAAGTATGAATAATTCTTGTGTCGTTTGCAGCAGCTTGAGTATCAGAGCTAGTTGAAATAAAAGTTCCTACTTTAGAATTATCATTATCCTTTTCTGCAGTTACTTGAAAACCATTTCTTGTACCTCCTCCAGAATTTGTTATAGTAATATCATATTCAGTATTAAACTCATAACCTGTAAAAGGAATATTAGTAGTTATTGTAATATTACTATTATTAGCAGTTCCTGAATGACATTGTGTACAATTATTTCCACTGTCTCCAGGTGAACCTGAAAGTGCATTTGGATTACCACTCGAAAAAGATAAAAGTGTAAATGCTGAAACAGGAATTAAAAGTAAAATAAATTTAAAAATGTAGTTTTTTTTCATGTTAGTTGAATTTAATAATTTTTTGTTTCGTCGTAATTTTATTGCATTAATTTCAAAGAAACTAACATCATTGCTAAAAATAATGAATTAATTCTTGAAATCTGATGTAAATTAAACATTATCTGCAACTTAAAACAAAGAAAAAATGTTGAAGAGGAAAAAAACAAGTTGAAAAGTGAAAAAAATCTCTTGAATTTTATTTGATTTTAAGGCAAACAATACACTTAAGAAAATTATTATTGTAATTTTATACTATGAAATCAGAAGAAAAGCAATACAAAAAAGTAAGTGATTCTCAAATTAGTATTACAGAGTTAATGTTACCCTCACATTCTAATTTTAGTGGTAAAATTCACGGTGGTCATATTTTAAATTTGATGGATCAAATAGCTTTTGCTTGTGCTTCTAAACATTCTGGAAATTATTGTGTTACTGCTTCTGTAAATAAAGTCGATTTCTTAAATCCTATAGAAGTAGGTGAATTAGTAACTTTAAAAGCTTCTATAAATTATACAGGCACAACATCTATGGTAGTTGGTTTAAGAGTGATTTCTGAAAATATTAGAACAGGTAAAACTAAACATTGTAATTCCTCTTATTTTACTATGGTTGCCAAAGATGAAGAAGGTAAAAGTGCACCTGTACCAGGATTAATTTTAACTACTAAAAGTGAAATTAGACGTTTTGCTAGAAGTATTGTAAGACAAAAAGATGGTAGAAATAGAACTTCTAGATTTAATAGTAAAATATTTAAAATTGAAGATTACATCAATTTATTTGACAACAGTAACTCTATAATTGAAATGAAAGATAAATCTTAGTTTTTATTAAGTTTAGCTTTACTTTTAAAACGACCATAAAATAGAATATATCCATAACAGACTATTGTTAGTAAAAAGGCAACATTAAAACCAAAACTATCTATTAAGCTTCCGAAAACAAATGGTACAATTGCACCACCTACTATAGCCATACATAGTAGACCAGAAGCTTGAGCTTTTAAATCTCCTAACCCTTCTAAACTTAATGTAAATATTGTTGGGAACATAATAGAGTTAAATAAACCAACTGCTAAAATTGTCCACATAGACAATAATCCAGAAGTATTTATAGATATAAAAATCATTGTAATAGCTAAAAAAGCAAAGATACTTAGCACTTTACCTGGAGCCATTATCTTAGTTAAATAGGCTCCAATAAAACGACCTATCATTGCTCCTCCCCAATAAAATATTACAAAAATTCCTAGTAAAGATTTTGGATCTGCATTTGAAAAGGTTTTATTAAATGTACTTGCTATAGTATTGGCAATTTGCATCATAACTTCATTATCTGCAACAATGCCAGCTAAGTTAGCATCTACAAAATAGTTAACTAAAAAACTTCCTATAGCTACTTCTGCTCCTACATAAACAAAAATACCTAAAGCACCTAAAAGCATTAATTTGTTTTTCAATAAAGATAAATAACCACCTTTAGGAGATTCTTGCATCACTTTAGGAAGTCTAATAAATAAAAATACCAAGGCAAGAATTACAATAAAAATTGAAATAAATAAAAAAGGAGTTTGAACTGTAGCAGCTTCAGCTATATAATAATTGTTTTTTTCAGTTTCTGTTAGTAATTCTATTTCTGTTGATGATTTTACAGTATCACTCAATAAAAATAACGCACCCACTACTGGTGCAATTGTTGTTCCTAACGAATTAAATGCTTGTGATAAATTTAAACGACTACTTGCTCCTTCTTCTGAACCCAATAATGCCACATAAGGATTAGCAGCAACCTGTAATACAGTAATACCTCCAGCTAAAGTAAAATAACCCACTAAAAAAATAGAAAAATTTCTGTATTCTGCAGCAGGATAAAATAAAATACAACCTAAAGCCATAGTTAACAGCCCAAAGACAATTCCTTTTTTATAACCAATTTTAGATAATATAAATCCTGCAGGTAAAGAAAAAACAAAAAATGCTGTAAAAAATGCAAACTGTACCAATACTGTTTTTGCATAAGACATTTCAAAAACATCTTTTAATCTTGGCACTAAACTATCTACTAATACTGTGATAAATCCCCAAAGGAAAAATAGGGTTGTTAGAAAGATAAAAGCACTTTTAAAAGATTTATTGGTTGTTGATGTTGTCATTTTTAAGCTTTATTATAAAAATCTGATTTTATGTTTTTGTTTTCTTTGTTTTTATAAATGTTATAACTAAACCATTCATGAATAGAATAAGCACCTGTTTCTCCTTGCTTATTTACTGCAATATAACCTACTTGAAAATCTTTAAAATTTTTACCTGGCTTATTTACAATTCTTCCAATTGCTTCTTCACAAGCTTCTTGAGGAGATTTACCTTGACGCATTAATTCTACAATTAAAAAACTACCTACTGTTTTTAAAACTTCTTCACCTAAACCTGTTGCAGAGGCACCACCAACTTCATTATCTACAAACAAACCACCACCAATTATGGGTGAGTCTCCTACTCTACCAGCCATTTTATAAGCCAATCCACTTGTAGTACAAGCACCAGAAATATCTCCATTTTTGTCAATCGCTAACATACCTATAGTATCATGGTTTTCTATATTAATAATCGGTTTGTATTCTGACTTTTCTTTCCATTTTTCCCATGCTTTTTTAGAAGCTTCTGTTAATAAATTCTCAGGTTCAAATCCTTTTGAAATAGCGAATTTCTTAGCTCCTTCCCCTACTAACATCACATGAGGTGTATCTTCCATTACTTTTCTAGCTACAGAGATTACGTGTTTAATTTCTTTTACGCCTAAAACAGCTCCATAATTTCCTTTTGAGTCCATAATACAAGCATCTAAAGTAACATCTCCATCTCTATCAGGTAATCCTCCTTTACCTACAGATTGTCCTTTTTCATTAGCTTCTTCTATTCTACAACCTTGTTCTACAGCATCTAAAGCATTACCTCCATCTTCTAAAACTTTAGCTGCAGTTTCAACTGCTAAGTCTGTTTTCCAAGTTGCAATCACTAAAGGTTTTATAGCTGATTTAGTTGAGGCTGGCACAGCTTTTTCTTTGTCTTCTTTACAACTTATTAATGATGATGCAGCTACCAATCCTAAACCAGTTACTGACGCTTTTTTTATAAAATTTCTTCTTTTCATTTTTCTTATTTTATTTGTATTTCATCAATAAAAATCCAGCTTCTTCCATCATGAGGATAACCCAAATGCCATTTTGGAAGTTCGCCTAATTTTTTAGCAACTACTTTTATATATCTTGTTGTTAGGTTATTATTTATGGAAACTGTTGTCAATTCAACTTCATCTGTATTAAAAGGTTTGGGAGCTTTCCAATTTTTAATTTTTGTAAATGATTTTCCATCTTTAGAATGATAAATATCAACTTGGGTAGGTAAAAATATCCAACTACGTTGGTCTTTTAAAAAATTAATTGATACTTCTGTAATTTCCTTTATACTTCCCAAATCTACAGTTGCAATTACATCTTCATTCCAGTAACCTTGCCAAGTACCTGTTCTAAAATCTTCTGTACCTGTTATTCCATCAATTAAAGCATTATCTCCTCCTGCATTGTATTGATTGGCATATTTGGTCTCTAATTTTATGGTAACATTAGGATCTATCTTATAAAAATCTGTAGTAATTGTAGCACTTTTTACCCCATTTTTTTTAGCGTAGACTTGTAAAGTAGCTTTGTCTAAAATTGTAAAAGGACTGCTATATTTCTTGTATTCATCACCCAAAGAAAAATAAATGTCAGCTTCATTATCTGCAGATTTCAGTTCAACTTCTGTAGTTTCTTTAAATGCAATGTCTCCTTTTGCAATAAATGGTGCAGGAACTATTTTGTGATCTTTTATGTAAGTTGAAGGAATAAACTCATCTTTAGTACCCCAATTTGAAGGGGTGTTAGTCATCTCAAAAACAAGTGTTCCTCCATTTACAATATCATTATGATTGATAAAAGAATACTCATATTTTTTACCATTTAATTTAGCTGATTTTATATAAATATTTTCTTCTGATTTGTAAACCATTTCTACAGTAAACGTTTTTCCGTTTTCTAAATTAATAGTTGCTTTATTAAATAAAGGACTACCAATAATATATTGATTACTAGCAGGAGTTACAGGATAAAACCCTAAAGAAGAAAAAATATACCAAGCACTCATTTGTCCACAATCTTCATTTCCTGAAATTCCATCTGGAGAATTGGTATACAATTCAGTTAGAATTTGATGAACTTTTTCTTGAGTTTTGTATGGTTTATTCACAAAATTGTATAAATAAGCCATGTGATGACTAGGTTCATTACCATGTGCATATTGCCCAATTAAACCTGTAATATCTGCTTGATTTCTTCCAGAAGTTTCATTTTTTGCAGTAAATAATTTATCTAATTGATTTTCTAATGCTTTTTTACCTCCTAATAAATCAATAAAACCAGAAATATCTTGTGGTACATAAAAACTATATTGCCAAGAATTGGCTTCTGTGTAATTAAAATTCACTTCATATGGATCAAAAGGTGCAAACCAAGTATTTCTAAAACGACCTCTCATAAATTGTGATGATGGGTCAAATACATTTTTGTAATATTGGGCTCTTTCTGAATAGGTTTTGTAAACTTCTTCCTTATTCATGGCTTTTGCCATTTGTGCAATAGTCCAATCATCATATGCATATTCTAAAGTTTTAGAAACAGATTCAGATTCCTTTTCAACAGGAATAAATCCATAATTTTTATAACTTTCTAAACCTAGTTTATCTCTTGTTGCAGAATGTATCATCGCTTGCAAAGCTTTTTCTGTATCGTAATTTTTAATACCTTTTAAATAGGCATCAGCAATTACTGGTACTGCATGATATCCAATCATACAACCTGTATAACAAGCAGATAAATCCCAAATGGGCATGATACCACCTTCATCATATTTGGCTAAAAAAGTATTGATAAAATCATTAGTTCTATCTTGTTCTATAATTGTATACAAAGGATGTGCTGCTCTATAGGTATCCCAAAGTGAAAATACAGTATAATAATCAAAATCATTCGTTTTATGAATTTCTAAATCCATTCCTCTATAACTACCATCTACATCTTGATATAGATTTGGAGCAATCATAGCATGATACATAGCAGTATAAAAATTGACTTTATTATCTTCATTTTTATCTTCTATTACAATTTTCTCTAATTGATTTTCCCAAGTTTCTTGTACTGCTTTTTTTACTTCATTAAAAGTTTTATCTCCAATTTCTTCATATAAGTTTTTCTTTGCTCCTTCAATATCAACTGCAGAAATTCCAATTTTTACATAAACAGACTCATTCTTAGGATTATGAATAGACATAGCTGTTTTTGTAGGATTTTTTGAGGCTGGATATTGTAACAATACTTCATGAGAAAGTTCTATATAAAAAAACAGCTTTTGGTTAGTTGCCCAAGCTTTAGAATGTCTAAAACCTTGAATAACAGTTGGTGAAATTTGTTCTATTTGATGAGCTAATAATTGATCTCTATGTTCTAAATCTAAAATAATATAATCTTGTTGTGTTTCATTAAAAGAATATTTATGAATACCACTTCGTTTAGAAACTGTTAACTCTACATCAATATTAGTATCGTCTAAGTGAACTTTATAATAACCAGGTTCAGCTATTTCTTTATCGTGAGAAAACTTAGATTTATAGCCTTCTTTTCCATCAGCACCATTATTAAAAATGGCTTTAGTTGTTGGCATTAATAAAATATCTCCATAATCAGATACTCCTGTTCCACTTAAATGTGTGTGAGAAAATCCATAAATTTCATCATCTGAATAATGATATCCAGAACATCCATCCCAACCATCTAAACGTGTATCTGGACTTAATTGCATCATCCCAAAAGGCATTGTTGCTCCTGGATACGTATGTCCATGACCACCTGTACCTATAAAAGGATTTACATAAGAAATTAATGCTTGATCTTTTTGAGCTGGTAAAATTTTAGAACGTGAATTGCAGGAAATAATTAAAGATATTGTAATAAAATAAAGGATAAATTTAAATTTCATTAAAATAGATGTTACATTTATGCTCACAATATACTAAAATGAAAATTCAACTTTATTTTAAATTACTATTAATTACATTTTTTTTAGGGTGTACTTCAAACACTAGTAAACCAGTTGCAGTTAAAATAATTCCTAAGCCAAATCATTTAAAAATTAATGAAGGAACTTTTATTTTAAATGAAAATTCTATTATATCAGTAGATGAAGAATTTAAAGAAGTTTCTGAATATTTTAAGAATTATGTATTAGAGAAATTTGAAATTAATCTGCCAAAAGACAATGGAGGACATATCATATTTGAGAAAGATGAAGAATTACTTAATGAAGAATCTTACGAATTAGATATTACTGAAAATTTTATTATCATAAGTGCTAAAACGAAAAAAGGTGCATTTTATGGTGTACAAAGCCTTTTACAATTAATGCCTTTTGAGACAAATAAAACCTCTATTGCTATACCCTGTGTTGCTATTAAAGATGCTCCAAGGTTTTCATACAGAGGTATGCATTTAGATGTAGCTCGTCATTTTTTCTCTGTTAATTTTATTAAAAAATATCTTGACTTAATGGCCATGTTAAAAATGAATAAATTTCATTGGCATTTAACAGAAGATCAAGGTTGGAGAATAGAAATTAAAAAATATCCAAAATTACAAGAAACAGCAGCTTTTAGAGATGAAACTTTAATCGGACATTATTCAGATATCCCACATCAATTTGATGGAAAAAAATATGGAGGATATTATACTCAAGAAGAAATAAAAGAAATTGTAAAATATGCGAGCGAAAGACAAATTTCAGTTATTCCAGAAATTGAAATGCCTGGTCATTCACAAGCAGCAATTGCTGCTTATCCAGAATTGGGTTGTACTGGAAAACAAGTAAAAGTTGCTACAAAATGGGGTGTTTTTGATGAAGTATATTGCCCAAAAGAAACCACATTTCAATTTTTAGAAAATGTAATCGATGAAGTTGTTGAATTATTTCCAGGTAAATACATTCATATTGGAGGAGATGAAGCTCCAAAAACAAGATGGAAAAACTGTAGTCATTGTCAAAATTTAATCAAAAAAGAGGGGTTAAAAGACGAACACGAATTACAGAGTTATTTTATTACTCGAATGGAAAAATATATTAACTCTAAAGGAAAAAAAATTATAGGCTGGGATGAAATTCTAGAAGGTGGTTTAGCACCTAATGCTACTGTAATGTCTTGGAGAGGTACTAATGGTGCAGTAGAAGCTGCCAAACAAAAACATGATGTCATTTTAACCCCAGGTTCTCATTGCTATTTTGATCATTATCAGTCTGATAACGAAAACGAACCTTTAGCTATTGGAGGTTTTCTTCCTCTTGAAAAAGTGTATGATTTTGAACCAATACCAAAAGAATTAAGTGAAAAAGAAGCAAAATATGTTTTAGGAGCGCAAGGAAATGTTTGGACAGAGTATATAACAACACCAGAAAAAGTAGAATACATGGCTTTTCCTAGAGCTGTAGCTTTAAGTGAAGTAGTTTGGTCAAAAAAAGAAAACAAAAATTATAAAGATTTTATAGACAGACTTACATATTTCTTCAAATATTTAGATGCAAAAGATGTAAAATACGCTAATCATATTTATGATTTAAAAGGTAATCTAGTAAATAAGAATAATAAAATTCTTTACGAATTATCTAATATTACTGATCAAAAAATTTACTATTCTTTATCTGATGAAAATATGAACATTGAGTATAAAGAGCCAATACTAATTACAAATACAACAACAATAAAAGCAGGTGTTTTTAATGAAAATAAGCAAAAATTAGGGAGAACCTTTACACAGAACATCAACTTACATAAAGCTGTTGGTTCAAAAATTACAATAAATGTTGCTCCACACAAAAGTTATAAATCAGGTGGAAATGAAGCATTAATTAATGGTATATCTGGAAATAACAAAAGATTTGGAGATAAAGAATGGCTTGGTTTTTCTGGTGAAGATATTTTAATTAGAATTGATTTTAACAAACCAGAAAATATTAAAACTATAACTACAAGATTCCATAATGGAAATGGTCAATGGATTTATGCACCAGAATCTTTATACATTAGTTTTAATAATAAAGAAGAAATAAAATTTCCTGTTGAAAACTATGGCGAATTATTAGTGAATTTTAAAGAATCTTTTGATGAAAAAAATATAAAAAATCTATCAATAAGAATTCCTAATTATGGGATAATTCCAGAAGGTAGACAAGGTGCTGGTTTTAAAGCTTGGACATTTATTGATGAAATAATTGTGGAATAATATGCTTTTAGAAATCTGTGCAAATTCATATCAATCTGCAATAAATGCTCAAAATGCTGGTGCTGACAGAATTGAATTGTGTTCAGAATTATCTGTTGGTGGGATTACGCCTTCTTACGGATTATTAAAAAAGGTTTCAGAAGATATTACTATACCTGTTTATGTATTAATAAGACCTAGAAGTGGTGATTTTTATTATACTGATGAAGAGTTTCTACAAATGAAAGCTAACATTGAATTTTGCAAAAAACTTGGTTTTCAAGGTATAGTTTCTGGAGTTTTAAATGATGATAGTTCAATTGATGTAAAAAGAACACAAGAGTTAATAGTACTTTCTAAACCATTATCATTTACATTTCATAGAGCTTTTGATTGTGTTATAGATCCTTTAAAATCTTTAGAAATTTTAATGAATTTAGGTGTTGACAGAATTTTAACCTCTGGTCAAAAAAATAAAGCTTTAGATGGATTAGGTTTACTAAAACAACTCAAAGACATAGCTAAAGACAAATTAATAATTCTTCCTGGTAGTGGAATTAACATCGAAAATATTTGCTTATTTAAACAAACTGGTTTTACCGAAATTCATACATCTGCATCAAAAAATTTAAAAAAGAATGCTGTCTTTTTTGATGATACAAATCAAACAATATCAGATGTTAGTACAATAAAAGAAATCTTAAATCAAATTAAAAATGCGTAATTTATTATTCATTTTATTAGCTCTTATTTTTTTTAATTGTCAACCTAAAACTGATCTACCTATAAAAATTTCTTTAGATAAAAACTGGTATTTTAAAGGAGTAGACACCTTAAAATGGCAAAAAGCTTCTGTTCCAGGAAATGTTTTTACTGATTTATTGTCTCATAAAATAATTAAAGATCCTTTTATAAAAACGAATGAAGATAGTGTGCAATGGGTGTCTAAAAAAGACTGGGAATACAAAACATCATTTACACTTACAGAAGAAATATTGAACAAAAAAAATATTGAACTCAAATTTGATGGATTAGATACGTATGCTTCAATTTATCTAAATGACTCATTATTAGGTAGTACTAATAACGCTTTTAGAACATGGTCTTTTAACATCAAAAAAAATGTAAAACCAAAAAATGAACTCAAAGTAATTTTCAAAAATTTTGATGAAATAGAAACAAAAAAAGAGCAGAAAAACCCTTACAAACTACCTGAAGGGAAAAGAGTTTATACAAGAAAAGCACAATTTCAATATGGTTGGGATTGGGGTCCAAAACTGAATGGAATTGGTATTTCGAAAGATATTTCTATTGATGCTTGGGATAATTATAAAATTGAGAACATCTATATCAAAAACAATTCTATTACAGATTCATTAGCCAACATATCTGTTTACATAGAAGATAAGGTGTCTAATATTGGTTTTGTAAAATACTATGTTTATGTAAATGATGTATTACAACCAGTGCATCCTGAAAAACCAGAAATCCCTATTACTATCAAAAACCCAAAATTGTGGTGGACAAATAATTTAGGAGAACCCTATTTATATGATATTAAAGTAGTTGTTAAAAAAAATGATGTCATTTTGGATAGCATTTCTTCTAAATATGGCATTCGAGATATAAAACTCATTAACGAAAAAGATAGTATTGGAGAATCATTTTATTTTAAATTGAATGGAAAACCTGTTTATATAAAAGGTGCCAATTACATTCCTCAAAATAGTTTTCAAAACAACGTCACAAATCAACATTATATAAAATTAATATCTGATGCTGTTGATGCAAATATGAACATGTTACGAGTTTGGGGAGGAGGTATTTATGAAAATGATATTTTTTATGATTTATGTGATAAAAAAGGGATTTTAGTTTGGCAAGATTTTATGTTTGCTTGTGCTATGTATCCTGGAGATAGCGAATTTTTAGCGAACGTAAAAGAAGAGGCAGAACAGCAAGTAAAACGTTTACGAAATCATGCTTCAATTGCTTTATGGTGTGGAAATAATGAAAATTCTGAAGGTTGGAAACGTTGGGGTTGGCAAGCCAATAGAACATCAACAGAGAAAGAAGAAATTTGGAGTGATTATTTAGCTGTTTTTGATTCAATTCTACCCAATATTGTTCACCAAAATTCAACAACGAACTATTGGGAAACTTCTCCTAAATACGGACGTGGAAATCCAAAATACAAAACAGAAGGAGATGCACATGATTGGTGGATTTGGCATGATGCTTATCCTTTTGAACATTTGCAAAATAATGTTCCAAGATTTATGAGTGAATTTGGTTTTCAGTCTTTTCCAAGTTATGAGGTTATTAACTACATCAATCAGAAAGACTCTATTAATCTACAAACTGAAGCAATAAAATCACATCAAAAACATACTAGAGGTTTTCAATTAATTGATGAATACATGGCTCGTGATTATAAAATTCCATCTAATTATAAAGATTATGTGTATGTAAGTCAGTTATTACAAGCTAAAGGAATTGTAATGGGTATAGAAGCTCAAAGAAGAGCAAAACCATATAACATGGGTACTTTATTCTGGCAGCTCAATGATTGTTGGCCAGCGATTTCTTGGTCTTCAATAGATTATTTTGGTAATTGGAAAGCACTACACTACAAAGCAAAAAAAGCTTATGAAAATGTATTATTTTCTACTGTTGCTTCTAAATATGATTATGACACGTATCTTATTAATGATACATTTAAAGAGCTTAATGATACTTTACAATTAAAAATTATAGATTTTTATGGGAATGAAATTTGGTCTAATTCTAAAGTTATTACAATACAACCAAATTCAAGTGAAAAAGTATATCACATTCCTCAAGTAGATATTTATAAAGCGGGTTATGTATATTTAATTGAATTTGGTAAATCGAAATCAACTTACTTTTTTGACAAACCAAAAAACTTAGCACTTCCAAAAGGAGAAATTCAACAAAAATTTAAGAAAACTAAAAAGGGAATTCAAATTATTTTAAAAAGTGATGTTTTACAAAAAGATGTATTTCTTTTTTCAAAACAAGAAGGATATTTTTCAGACAATTATTTTGATTTAATTCCGAATCAAGAAAAAATAATCTTCTTTAATTCACACAAAAATGAAGAAGTAGATATTAAAATTAAATCTTTAAACCAATTAAATTACTAGGTTTAATTTACAATTAACTTAAATCTTTCTTTATTGTTTTTTACTAAAATATAAACACCTACTGCTATATCTCCCAAATTAATTTTAGTAGTATTTGCTTCAGTTTGATAATGAATAGAAAATTTTCTTCCATTAATATCTGTTAAATAGAAAAAATCATCAGTATTAGTATTTAAAACTTTAACCTCTTTAGAATTTGAAACTGGGTTAGGGTACAAAATACTACTACTTTGATTGAAGTAATCATTTGTTGAAAGTGTTTTTTTACTAAAATAAGGCACACCAAAACTAAAAGCATTTTTACCAACCTTTTCTCCTATTAATCGTCCAGGAATATCATCTGCAGGAGGATGAATACCACCCCAAATTCTAGACAAACTGCATTGATCTGAGGCATCTCTATAGGTTGCCCATTGTAAAATTATGTCTTCTGAAGGGCCTTCTTCGAAAACTAAAAATTCATTCTTTTTTGCTACGAATTCACCTAATCCTCCAGGAAAAAAAGCATCTCCTGTTAAGAGCGTTAAAACTTCTGCTGCTGCTCTAGAAAAAGTTGAATGACCAGAAACATAACCAGCAAAAGGAGGTGTTACAAAACTGGGCCTTTGGTATGGCCACCAATTTTCTGCAAGAATCCAATCTACTCCAGCTTCATCAGTTTCTGTATTATTAATAAAATCATGACCTTGCCATGTATATAATTTAATTTTTCCAATATTTTCAGGTTTTCTAAAAGCTAAAGGATCTTCTGCAGTTACTAATTCAATAAATCCTGGTTCTAAAAGAATTCCATCTGGATGATAATTAGGCAATGAACTGTCTGAGCTTTGCCCCAAATCTGCCATATAACGAATTGCTGAAATAGGTCTTATGTAATCATACCAACCTTTTATACTCCATGCAGAAATAGCTGCATCATGCATAGCACCACCTAAAAGAAAATACGATTTTACATCCCATTCTAAATGACCTAATACTTCGTTTTTTCCTTCTAGCTTTTTAACTAATAAATCATGATCATTTACATAATTTAAAATTGTAAACCAATGACCTGGAGGTGTTTCTGAATCTGGGCCATCTGCCCAAAACTCTGCTAACACTCTTGTATAATCTCCTCTTTTTACCATTTGAGATTCATATGGAGTATTCGTTTTAGGGTTTAATGAATATCCTTTTCCAATATCTCCACCATCTTTTAAATTGTAAAAGTTATCATAATCTGAAAAATTAGTTGGCATATCATTTATAGAAATATTACCCATTGATTTTGGTGAAATATCCCAAACCACACCATCTGAAGCATCTAAATGACTACTCCATATAGAAACTTGTGCAAACCCTTTTTTATAAGCATCTTTTAATGATTGTTCTGAAGCATTTATAAATGGTGGAGAAAGTGGATCATGATAAACATGGTAATTATGACCATCTCTAGTATAGGTACTTTTATCATTATCTGTCATTGCAAATGTGAGTACATTACCCCATTCTGGACTTAAAAAGTCTATTGTAGCCCCTGTAATTAAATTACCACTTTGATCTATAAAAGTATTTAAACTTAAAGATTGCCATCTGTTAGGATCAGTTATACTAGGATTTCCTGAAACTATTGGAGATAATGGACTGTTTATTGGAGTATAATATTCATTATTATAATCTTGTAATTCTCTAGAACCATCTTGCAAGCCATAATTAATAATAGTTTCTGCAATAAAGTTACCTAATGCTGCTGCATTTCCATTTTGATAATTAACATCTGTAAAATTAATATCATAATTCAGCTCATTCATTAAAAAAACAAGTTTTTCTTGAATGGCTGTTGCACTTGGTGAATTTTTGAACCTATATGATAATAATCTATAACAAGCATAACTAATTGCTTTTTTTCTAGATGTTTCTATGTCTTCTTCTGGTTGAAATTGGTTTAGTTGACTTGAAAAACCTTTTACTGTATTCCCAATTAAATATGGTAATGCTTCATCACTATAAATAGCCCAAGCATCATACATAGCTATACTTGTATGAAACAAATTACGAGCATGTATAGTTGGCCTTGCAAAATCACCTCTTATTGCCTCTAATAATGCTTCATTCCAAATTCTTGCAATTGATTTATCTGAAGCTGTATTTGCCAAATTAATATTTATATCTTGTGATATTTCTTCGCTTTCACATTGAGAAGTAGTAACAACAACACTTACTTTTCCTTTAGTTTCAAAATGCCATTTTACAACTATTGAAGAACTGCCTTGACCTGATGTTATTTCACCTCCTTCTACAGACCAATTAATACTATTACCTTGATTTAAGTTATAAGAATAATTTGTAGTAGAAAAAAAACCAACTTCAGTAGGACCAGAAATTGATGTACTTACCTCTGCATATGCGCAAGACCCATCATTAATAGTTGCATTTGGATTGTAATTGCAAGAATTAGGATCTGTACAGCCATATACTTTTACTACTGGAGAAATATTTAAATTTTGATAAGAAGTGTTTTCAATAGCTTTACCAAAAGAATTAAGCTCTATATTATTGTAAACATCTATATGACCAGAAGGCCATTCAATTTTTAATTCTTCTATTTTAGTAGCATATTCAAGGCCAAAATGAACAGGCTTTAAACTTTGTCCTAAAAAACCAACACCATTATAATATCTTATAAAAGTATCTTTATCTGTAGTTAATGTTATTTTTGTACCAATTGCATCTCTATTAGATATGGTACCTTGTAATGAAAGTTGATACCATTTAAGAATATTTATGTCTGATACATCTATAGTTGTGTTTTCATAAAAAAAAGAATTACGGTCTGAGTTTGTAATAATCAAATCCAAATCTCCATCTGAATCATAATCAAAATCTATAACTTCTACACTTATTGTAGATTCTTCAATTCCTTTTTGATTTGTAATAGAAAATGATGAAGAATTATTGGCAAATTTATTTTCAAAATAATAATTAATATACTGTTTTTGTGACGAGTTTTTAAAGCCATTAACCACAATTAAATCCTCATCACCATCTAAATCAAAATCTGCAAATCTAGTTCCCCAAGACCAACCAGTTTCTTTTAAACTAAATTCAACTGCTTTATTCTGAAAAGTATTATCAGACTTACCTTCATAAAGTACGTTATTTGCTATTGTTGTAATATAAAAATCAAATTGTTGATCTTTATTAAAATCTCCAACAGTAATTCCCATATCATTAAATTCAGAATTTAAATTGTATTCTGAAGCTTTTTCTGAAAAGGATTGACCATCATTATTTATATATAATTGATTAGGCTCTCTAAAGTCATTTGTTACATAGAGATCTATCCAACCATCATTATTAAAATCAAAAGGAAAAGGGTTATAACTAGTAGTACCCTCAGGTGTTTCTAAATTCATTTGAATGGTTACATCTTCAAAAGTACCATCTCCATTATTTTTATATAATGTGTTCGACTTACAGCCTTTCCAATCTGCAATATAAAGGTCTAAATAACTATCATTATTAAAATCAAACCAAACAGCTCCCATATTTTGGCATTCGTTTTGACCAATGATACCTGATGCATCAGTAACATCAACGAAAGTTCCATCTCCTTGATTTCTAAATAATTGCACTCTTGATAAATGTGTAAAAAATATATCTGGATACCCATCATTATCATAATCTCCCCAAAAAGCACCATTTTTAAATCCTTCTAAACCCAAAAAATTTTCATAAGAGGCACTTACTTCATCAAAAGGAAGTAAATTTTCTAAACCAGAACCTTTAGTGACATCTGTAAAAGTGCCATTTCCATTATTTCTATAGAGTTTACTATGCGTACTTTCTTTACCTTCCTCATCTTTCCAAACAGAAACTACAAATAAATCTAAATCTAAATCTCCATCATAATCTGCAACAGAAACACCATTATTTTCAGCTAGTGCACTTAATCCTGATAATGTTTCATTGTGTTTAAAAATTACTTGAGAATTCAATTGAGCGTGCCAAAAAGAAATAGCTATTGAGAAAAATAATATTTTAGAAAAAAATAACTTCATAAACTCTACTCGTAAATATTTTAATCTATTGTTTCTTAATGATTTTACAAAAAGTAAAGATAGAAATCTTTTTACTTTTTTTTAAAAATTAGACTTTCTAAAAACCCCAAACCATATCCTAAAAATTGTGTAAACGAAGTAATAATACTTAAAAAAGCTACTTTTATTTTTTGTGTTCTAAATAATGAATCTAGAAAAAGAATGATAAAATAAAAAAGATAGAGTTGAATCAACTCTGTTACTTTAAAAAATAATAATAATAAAATACTAATATCAAACCCTAAAATAAATAAGCTAGGAAACCAAAAAGTTAGTTTTCTACTTTCTGGATATTTTTTATTTAAAATAGGTCTTGCAGTGCCAAAAGAATAGGTTTGTTTAAAAAACTGTTTTAGTGTACTTCTTCTTTTATGATATACAAAAGCTTCAGAAATTAATTGAGTTTTAAAACCTTTTTCCCATAACTTAAAAGTCAAATCAATATCTTCTCCTGTTTTCATTGCTGAAAAGCCTTGAGTTACTTCAAATGCCTTTTTAGAAATCCCTAAATTAAAACTTCGTAACTGAAACTTACCTACACCTTTTTTCTTACCACGAATTCCACCTGTGGTTAAAAAAGAGGTCATAGAATAATTAATAGCCTTTTGTAAAGCTGTAAAGCTATGATGTGCAGCATCTGGGCCACCAAAAGCATCTGTAAAATTTTCTGTAAGTTGATGATAAACAATTTCTAAATATTGTTTAGGTACAATTACATCTGAATCTAAAATGATAAAATAATTTCCAGTGGCTTTTTGCATCCCAAAATTTCTACTTGCTCCTGCTCCACTATTTTCTTTAAAAAAATATTTTACATTAAGTTGTTCTTGATATTTTTCGAATACATTTTCACTCTTATTTGTTGAGCCATCTTCTATTATTAATACTTCAAAATCTTGAGAAAAAGTTTGTTTTACTAAGCTATCTAACAGCTCATCAATTTCTTGTGGACGATTATAAACAGGTATAATTATGGAAAAATGTAATTTCAAAAAAAATATTTTTAACGAATCTACAAAAAGCTATCTAAACAAAAAATGCAAACCAAAAGGTTTGCATTTTAATATTGAATTTTATTTTCTATTCTTCACCTACAAATTTATCCATTACAGGATCACTTACACCCATATTAGAGAATCCTCCATCATGAAATAAGTTTTGTAAAGTTACTTTTTTAGTTAAATCAGAGAACAAAGAAATTGTATAGTCTGCACATTCTAAAGCTGTTGCATTACCTAAAGGACTCATTTTTTCTGCATATTCTATAAAACCATCAAAACCTTTAACTCCACTACCAGCTGTAGTTGGTGTTGGTGATTGAGAAATAGTATTTACACGAACTTTATGATCTCTACCAAAGAAGTATCCAAAACTACGTGCTATTGATTCTAAATATGCTTTGTTATCAGCCATATCATTATAGTCAGGAAAAACTCTTTGTGCTGCCATATATGTTAAAGCAACAATAGAACCCCACTCACTCATGGCATTTTTGTTGTATAAAACATTCATTACTTTATGAAAAGAAACAGCTGAAATATCCCAACCTTTCGTAGTAAAATCGTATTTAGGATCTGTATAATGCTTTCCTTTTCTAACATTTACAGACATCCCTATTGAATGTAAAACGAAATCAATTTTGCCTCCTAATATTTCCATAGATTTTTCAACAAGATTAGTTAAATCGTCCATAGAAGTTGCATCTGCTCCTATTACTTGAGAACCTGTTTTTTCTGCTAATGCATTTAACTCACCCATTCTTAAAGCAATTGGTGCATTTGTTAATACAAACTGAGCTCCTTCTTCATGTGCTCTTTCTGCAACTTTCCATGCTATAGATTGCTCGTTTAAAGCTCCAAAAATAATTCCTCTTTTTCCTTTTAATAAATTATACATACTATTAGATATTAGTTTTAGTCGTTTGTTTTTTGATGATGTGCCAAAGATAAATTAATTTAATAACTCTTTTGCATGAGTAATGGCTGTTTCTGAAAACTCTTTACCACTTAACATTTCTGCAATTTCTACAATTCTTTCATCTGGGTTTAATAACCTTAAGTTTGTAGTAGTTGTATTATTAATATCTTCTTTATATACTTTGTAATGATTGTTCCCTTTTGCTGCAATTTGAGGTAAATGTGTAATAGTTATTACTTGCATTTGCTTACTCATTTGTTGCATTATTGTTGCAATTTTATTAGAAATTTCTCCAGACACACCTGTATCTATTTCATCAAAAATTATTGTGGGTAAGTTTATGTTTTCTGATAATATTTTTTTGATAGCCAGCATAATTCTAGATAATTCACCCCCAGAAGCAACTTTTTTTAATTCTCCAAAACTACCTCCTTTATTCGCTGAAAATAAAAACTGTAATTCGTCTTTTCCATTTGAAAAATAAGAATCTTTAAGATTTACTATAATTGAAAAACGAGCATTTTGCATGCCTAAATCTGATAATAAAGATTGTAAAGCAGATTGCAAACTAGGAATTACTTTTTGTCTAGCTTTACTTATTTTTGCTGCTAAGTCATTTAATTTTTGCTCAACTTCTTTTATTTCTGATTCTTTTTGATTAATTACTTCTTCAGAACTTTCTACTGCTATAATTTTATTTGATAATTCTTCTAAAATTTCCAGCAACTCTTTGTTTGAATTTACATAATGCTTCTTTTGTAAATTATAAAATAACTGTAATCTATCATTAAGCTCTTCTGCTTCATTAGGATTAAATTCAACATTTTCATTTTCATCTTCTAATTCAGAAACTATATCATCTAACTCTATTTTTACGCTTGTAATTCTATCAGATAAATCTTTATATTCTTTAGAAAAAGATGATATTTTAGAAAGTCTATTTTCTAAGGTATTTAAAAGAGTTTGTAAGCCAATTTCTTCATTTACAGAAATTTCTAATGCTTCAGATAAATTAATTTTTATATCCTCAATATTATTTAATTTCTCAAGTTTCTCTTCTAGAATTTCTTGTTCATCAATTTCTAAGTTAGCATCATTTAATTCATTAAATAAATGCAAGTTATAATCATGTTGTTGATTGGCTTCTCTTTGAGAAGTTTTTAAATCTTCTAATTGTTTTTTAAGGTTTTTAAGTTTAATTAAGCCTTTTTTATAACTTTCTATTTTACTTGCATTTTTTGCTAAAGCATCAATTACAGAAAATTGAAAATTTGTATCTGATAATGATAATGTTTGATGTTGAGAATGTACATCTATTAAATTTGATTTTAGATCATTTAAAATAGATAAATTTACAGGAGTATCATTAACAAAAGCTCTAGATTTACCTGAAGGTAAGATTTCTCTTCTAATAATTGTATGGTCTTCATAATCTAAATCGACTTCTTCAAAAAATTCTCTTAGATTATAATTAGCAATAGAAACTTTTGCTTCAACTATACATTTTTTTGAGTTATCTTTTAAGGTAGAAGAATCTGCTCTATTTCCTAATACTAATCCTAGTGCACCTAATAAAATAGATTTACCTGCTCCTGTTTCACCAGTAATAATAGATAAACCTGATGAAAAATCAATTTTTAATTCATTGATTAAAGCATAATTTTTTATGGAAAGTTGAGTAAGCAAACGACTAATTTTTGTAGTATAAAATTAATGAAATAATTTTAGAAAACTAAAAGAATTAGTTATTCAATATTTCTCCATTTAGAATTATTAGTTGAAGAAATCCTTTTTAGAGTTTCTGCAATATTTGTACCTCTTCTTGTCTTTGGACCTTCTGAATAAATATTAACAATTTCGTCGGCTTTTGCATCAAAAAAGACTCTAATTAAATAATTACCAACAGTTTTATTAAAAAGGCTTTCCATAGAAATAATGGAATCTTCTATAGTTTGTTTTGCAAAATTTTTATTTGATGCAAAATTATCTAAACCTTGTATATGATATTTATACATAACACTTCTAAACGTTTTAAGTTTAGGTGATAATAAATTATCTATCAATAGAAAACGATTTTGTTTACCTACAACATTTTGCCAAGTTGCTAGGCCACTTTGTTGCGCTTGTAGCATTACATTTTCTGCTTCTTTCAATTCAGTTTCGCCACCAAATTCAGAAAAAGTATCTGCATCTACTCCTAAAATTGTATAGACGTAAAATACTATAGTAGAAACCAAATTACTATCAAAAGAGTTTCTATTATAAATTAAAGGTTCAAACTCATTATATCTAAATGTAAACTCATTGTCTTTTAAATTAAAGACAGGTGTTGTATAAGAAGAACCGTATACAGGTCTGTTAGACTGAACTTGTAGAGTTGCATCAAAAGTATTATCATTTCTAGAAGTGATAATAATATTCATAGCACAGTCTACTCTTTCTTCTGGTTTAACAATTCTGTTTGTCCATTTTGTTTGATTGATAAACTCTTTCAGAGCTGTTTCTAGAGTCTGAAAAATCTGTCTATTAGAACCAGCAACTTGCTCATAATTAATATTTACTAAACAATTTAGTTCTTGAGATATCCCTGAAAAGGAAAATAATAAACCAATAAGAAAAAATAGTTTACGCATTTATTTTTAGAATAATTTCATTCATGATATCTTTTGCAACATCATCTTTAGATTTTAACTGAAAAGGTTTTTGATTAAAATCTTTATCAATAATAGTAATTTTATTTGTGTTTGTAGCAAAACCAGCTCCTTTATCTTGTAAAGAATTTAATACAATAGCATCTAAATTCTTGTGTTTTATTTTGTTCTTTGCGTTTTCAATCTCGTTGTTAGTTTCTAATGCAAAACCAACTAAAAATTGATGTTTTTTAATTTTGCCTAAAGAAGCTAAAATATCTTTAGTTTTTGTTAATTCTAATGATAACGTATCATCATTCTTTTTTATTTTTTGATTTGCTACATTTTTTGGTTTATAATCTGCAACAGCAGCAGATAAAATAGCAATATCAACTTCTTTAAAATAATTATGTGCTTCAGTATACATTTGTTCTGCAGAAACAACATCTATTCTATGTATTAAAGAATGATTTATTATTTGATGAGAAGGACCAGCTATTAAAATAACCTCTGCTCCTAAATTTGCTGCAGCTTTAGCTATTGAAAACCCCATTTTTCCTGAAGAATGATTTCCTATAAAACGAACAGGATCTATAGCTTCATAAGTTGGGCCAGCTGTAATTAATATTTTTTTTCCTTTTAATGGCATTTTATCTAGAATATCATTTTCCATAAAAGAAACAATATCTTCTGGTTCTGCCATTCTTCCTTCACCTACTAATCCACTTGCTAATTCTCCAGAAGTAGCAGGTATCATAATATTTCCAAAAGCTGTTAATTTATCTAAACTTGCTTTTGTAGAAGGGTGTTTATACATATCTAAATCCATTGCTGGAGCATAATACACAGGACATTTTGCAGATAAATAAGTAGCTAATAATAGATTATCACAAACACCATTTGCCATTTTAGAAAGTGTATTTGCAGTTGCAGGAGCAATTATAAAATAATCTGCCCATAAACCTAAATCTACATGATTATTCCAAACCTCATTCTCATCTTCTTTATCATAAAAAGTAGAATGAACAGGGTTTTTAGAGAGTGTTGAAAGAGTAAGAGGTGTTATAAAATCTTTAGACGCAGGAGTCATAATAACTTTGACTTCTGCGCCTAATTTTATATATAAACGAACTAAGTTCGCTGTTTTGTAAGCGGCTATTCCTGCAGTAATGCCTAGTAGAATTTTTTTTCCGCTTAAAACTGACATTTATTCAGTTTCTGGATTTCTATGATAGATTTTACCATTTATCCATTCTTCTACAGCAATTGCAGTTGGTTTTGGTAAACGCTCGTAAAATTTAGAAACCTCTATTTGTTCTTTATTTTCAAATACTTCCTCTAAACTATCATTGTAAGTAGCAAATTCATCAAGCTTGTCTACTAATTCTTTTTTAAGATCAGAATTGATTTGATTTGCTCTTTTAGCAATAATTGAAATAGCCTCATAGATGTTCTGTGTTGGAGCTTCTATTTCATTTTTATTGTAAGTAATAGTACTTACTGCTGCGTTTGTATCTTTATAATCCATAATGTATTATTCTTTAGTGTCAGGCTCTTTATCTAACTCTTTTAATTTATCAATTATTTTATCTATCCTTTCTTTTTCGCTTTGTAAGGTTGCTAACATTTCGTTAGATTCCTCCATATATTTAGATTCTGGATAGTTTCTTTTTAACTTTTCGTAAGCTTCTATAGCATCTTTTATTCTTTCAGGCTTTCTTCTATCAGTACTTTTTAGTACAAAATCATGAGCTGCTTTTAAGCGATAGTATAAAGCTTCTTCTTTAAATTCAGATCCTAAATAATCACCTAATAAATTATCAAAAGCTTGTATAGCTGCTTTGTAATTTCTTAAATCGTAATCTGCTGTAGTATAATATACCTTTGCGATTTCGAAATATTTTTTCTGTAATTTATATCTTAATTCTTTATAATGCTGATTTGCTTCTTCAATCTTATCTGAATCTGGATAAGCATTTATAAATGTTTGATAAGCTTCTAATGCTTTGTTAGTATCTGTAGGATCTTTACTAAATACAGGTGAAGCTAATTTATAACTGTAAGCAGATAAAAATGCAGCTTCCTCTCTTTTAGAGCTTTTTGGGTAATTTTTTGTAAAGCGATCAAAATAATAACCAGAAAGACTATAGTTTTTCTCGTTAAAATTAGATTGTGCTACCATAAATTGAATACGTTCCATTTGAGGTTTCCCTCTAAAAGCTGGTGTAATTTTTTCAAATAAACGTAATGCTTTAGCATATTTTTTGGATTCGTACATTTTTACGGCCATTTTATATTGCTCATCAACACTACCTTTATTCAATACTTTTTGATACTCTCCACAAGAGAACAAGAAAAAGCTGAACACTACTAAATACGCTAAATTTCTAAATTTTTGCATCGGGCAAAATTACTAATTAAATATGGATTATTAAAACGATTTTTTCTTCTATAAAATCATTTTACAATAATCTATAAAAAACAGTAAAGTTTTTGTAAAAAGATACTAAATGTTTGTTAAGGTTAAGATTTAAAAATGCTTAACAAAATTAGCTATTTTAGAGGTTAATTGGGTTGTTGCTTTTACTAATGGTAATCTAACATAGTTGCTACAAACTCCTAATTCTTGTAATACCGTTTTTATACCTGCAGGATTATTTTCTTCAAAAATATAATCTACAATATCCATTAATTTATAGTGAATTTTATAAGCTTCTGTATTTTTACCTTCTAAAGCTAAATTTATCATTTTTGAAAATTCTGATGGAAAAGCCTGACCTATAACAGAAATCACACCTGAACCCCCTGCCAAAGTTACTCCAATTGCTAAATCATCATCACCAGAAATGATTAAAAAATCTTCTGGCTTATCTTTAAGCAAACTGTAATATTGTTGTTGATTGTTACCTGCTTCTTTAATAGCTACTATATTACTAAAATCTCTTGCTAAACGTAAAGTTGTTGAAGCCTCCATATTTTTAGCAGTTCTACCAGGTACATTATATAAAATAATAGGTTTTTCTGTAGCTTCTGCTATTGCCTTATAATGCTGATAAAAACCTTCTTGAGTAGGCTTACTATAGTAAGGAGCTACAGACAAAATTCCATCTATTTCTGATAAATCTCTAGTTTGTAATTCTTTAACAACCTCTAAAGTATTATTACCACCTACACCTAAAACTAAAGGAACTCTTTTGTTGTTTACCTCTACTATAGTATTTATAATTTGTTGTTTTTCTTCTTTTGTAATGGTAGCACTTTCGCCTGTTGTACCATTAATAACCAAGTAATCAGTTCCGTTTTCAATATTAAACTGAACTAACTTTCTTAAGGCTTCAAAATCTACTGTTAAATCTTTTTTAAATGGTGTTACTAAAGCAACACCCATACCAACAAATTTTTGCATATCTATTATTTTAAAGTTGCAAAATTACAACAATTGAAAGTAAAATTGTAAGATATTTATTGAAGTAAATTAAGAATAAACAAATTTAAATTAGAAGTTTAAATTTTATTCAGAATTTCTAAATATCTTTTTAATTCAGTTAAAAAACGTACTGTATTTTTTGGATACTCATTAATCTCAATATCATATAGTTGTTGATTTACCTTTGATATTCCTGCTTTAAATTTGGCATTAGAATGTAAAACTGCTAATTCTGTATACAAGTTTTTTTTATTAAAATATCCTATAAGTAAATCAAATGGCTCTTCTAAAAAAGTTTTTAATGAAGCTTCTTTTACTTGACCTTTCCAACCAAAGCTTTTTTCTGAAAAATGAAGTGTATTTTCTGGTTTGTTTTTAGTAGAAGATAAAAAACTGAATATTTTAGCGTCTGTATTATAAATTGAATCAACTTCTTTTTTTATATCAATCCATCTAGAAATTTCGTCTGAAGAAATAATTCCTATAGTTTTAATTTTACCTGAATCTACAATTCTATTCGCTTCTTTTTCTAAAAGTAATTTTTGAAAACGTCTATTTACAAAAGATTTTTTCAATATAATATTTATTAAAATTGATTGATATGAATACTAACTGTGTAAAAGTAATATTTATTTTCTATTAGATATAAAAATAGTCTAAAACTCTATTTTTTTGTAAGCCATTTTAAAATATATCGTCTAAAAAATAAATCAATCAAAAAAATGAGAAAAAAAATACTGTTTGCGTTAAAAGCAATAGCTGTTATTATTATGTTGCAAACATTATTTTTTAAATTTTCTGCTGCAAATCAAAGTGTTGAACTTTTTACAAAAATAGCTGGTGAGCATGAAGCTTATTTAAGAATTGGCACTGGAATTATAGAACTTATTGCTTCTATTTTATTATTTACCTCAAAAAATTCTTGGTTAGGTGCATTTATGACTTTAGGGGTAATGAGTGGAGCTATTTTAGGCCATATTACTATTCTAGGAATAAGTCATAATAATGATGGTGGTTTACTTTTTGTAGCTGCTGTTTATATTTTTATTGTTGCCTTAGTTGTTTTAATTAATCAAAGAAAAAAGATTTTTATTCTTGGTAAGCATTTTTAATTAACGATCTACAAATTAGATATTGAGCTAAAATGTAAGTAATCATTATATAAATTTGAAAGTTATCATTTGTTAAGTAAAATCTGTCTAAACCAATTAAACTATCTGATAAAATAAATAAACTTGATCCTAGCAATAACCATAAATTTCCAGTAGTATTCTTTTGAAGGTAATTTAATAAAGTAAAACTACCAAAGACAGAAATTATACCAGTGTAAAAAATAACTGGAATCTTCATATCTCCTAATTTATCATAAATTAAATTCAAAAAATAAGCAGAAAATAAAGCAAAGGGTAAAGTACTTATAAACAGTTTTTTAATATTAATTTTTTGCATTAAATCTCTAGTAATTTTTATGTAAAAAATATGAGCCAATAAAAAAGAACTCAATCCAAAAACAAAAAACTGATTATTAAAAAGGAGTAAAACATCTCCCCAAAAAGAAAAAAATAATGCAGATACGTACCAAAAATTAGGTTTTTTAACTGAAAATAAATAAACCAAGACTAAAGTTGTCATCAAAAAAGGTTTACTTATAACAGCAATTTTATTTAAAAAAAATAAACCACAAATATGTAAAATAGCAATTGCTACATATAAAAAAGAAGCAATTGCTATTTTGTGTTTATTTATTTGTGACATCAACTTTTCTTCTGTTATCTTCAGACTGTGTGTCTATTAATTTATTGTATGGGTCTACACCAACTTCCATTGGTTTTTCATCTACAATAATTTTAATTGAATTATTTATAGAAGTAATTTTATGTTTTTTAAGATATAATTCTACTTCTTCTTTTTTACCATCAACTTCTTTCTCTGTAAAAATACCAATATCTATATAATCGTTTAATAAAGATGATAATATTGGCTTATTCATCTTGTCTGTTTTGTAGCTTAAGGTATCTCCTACTTTTTCTCCATAATAACGTTTCCCTTTTTCGTCATTTCTATATTTTGCAACTTCAAAATCTATTTCTACTTCAAATTTTCCATTATCTAATGCTGTTACCTTAGCGTCAGTTACTCTATTTTTATATAGCGTAATTGTTTCGAACATATCTTTAATAACATATTGTAAAGAATCTGGAGTAGCTTCTTTTAGATGATTTACAAATTCTATAGATGTTGTATAAGGTGGATTTTGAAATCTTACTTTTTTAGTAAACTTTTGAATAGCATTATTTAGATTTTCTTCTCCTATATAATCGCTTAAAGCATATAAAACCATAGAACCTTTTTGGTAATGTATATACCCTTGACCGTCATTATACATTAATGGCTTTTCACGCTTACGCTCTAAGGTTCTTTGTAATAAGTACCCATCTAAAGCATCTTTTAAGAAAGTACGCATTTTTGTTTTTCCATACTCATGTTCTAGTACTTTTAAAGAAACATATTCTGCCATACTTTCAGACAATAAAGTAGCACCTAATACATCTGCTCCAATTACTTGATGAGCCCACCATTGATGAGCAACTTCGTGAGCAGTCACAGAAAAAGGATAATCTACTCCATCATCACTTTTATCATCTACATCTGCTATAAAACCAATACCTTCAGAAAAAGGCATTGTGTTCGCAAATGCTTGCGCAAAAGTACCTCCTGTTCTTGGAAACTCAATAATTCTAGCTTGTCTAAATTGATAAGGACTAAAATTTTTACCATTATATTCTAAAGACCTTTTCATACCCTTCATCATTCTATCTAAATTAAAAGTATGTGGTTTATGATAATAAATTTCTAAACTAATGCCTTTATACATTTCTTTTTTAACCTCATATCTAGCAGAATTAAATGCATAAAAGTTTAAAATTTTATTATCCATTTTATAATGGAAATATCTTCTATCATTTTCAGTCCATTCTTTTTGTAAATATCCAGGAGCTATTGCAATTTGATCTTTTGATGTTGAAACTGTTGCTTCAAAATCTATCCAATCTGAATCTTTTGAAATATAGGTATTTCCTAATGCTGTTGAGTCTGATGGATGTGGTTTTAAATCGTTTGGTGGTAACTCGTATTTTTTACGAGTTTTATCATCTGTAAGTTCTCCATTTGATGAATATCCTAAAGAAGGAAACATAGAAAAATTATTGATAAAAGTACCATTTTCTCTAATTGGAGACTTTCTTCTGTAAGTAGTATTTTTGTCACTTTCTACTGTAACTTCTAACTCCAAAGTATCTCCAGGCATTATTTTGTTTTCGAAAAAGTAAATATCGAAATTATGTATAGTGTCTTCTGAAACCAACTTATTAGGCTTATTAAAAGTAAAAGTACTTTTTAAAGAATTATGATTTAAGAACAAACTATCAATAGCTTGGTCTGTTTTATTAATCATTGTAAACTTTGCAGATGCATCATAAAAACGTTTTTTTGGAAAAATATTTACGTTTGCATTTACAGCTACAATTCTTGGTTGCGCATAATTTTCGAACTTTTTATATTTCTTTTCCCACTCAACTCTTCTTAATTCGAATTCTTTAGCAGAAGTTTTATTGGCTTTTGTTCCTGTTTCTTGATAAATAGAAAACCCTAAACTCACAAAAGCTACAAAAAATATAATAAAGCTAATAGCAAAGCCTCCTTTAAATCTATTTTTTGCAATAGATATTCTTTCTCCAAAAGAAGATGGTATGCCTCTCACCCAAAACAAAGCAGCTATAATTAATAATGATAAGCCACATAAAATCCAATATAACTTATACATTAAAAATGGAGTTAAAATTCCATAACCATTCATATCTGAATAGCCAAAGCCTGGTCCTTGGTTATACTTATAAATATCCAATTCTATACCTGCTGTTGATAAAAACGGCATTCCTATAGAAATCACAAGTAATACAAAAAGACCTAAATAAGGGTTTCCTATTAGTGTTTGAATAAATATGGATAATAATGCCCAAACAAAATAACCTAAGAAACTTAACAGAAATAATTCTGTAAAATAATGGCCTAATTCAAAATTATAATACCCATTATACATTTGAAAAAGAATACCAGAAACCATTATAACTGCTAGTAAAATCCATTGCATTTTTACTAAAGCTATAACTTTAGAGAACAACAACGTCCAATTAGGAATTGGTGTAGCATCAACCAAATGATTAGCTCTTGCAATTTTTGCTCTATTAACTAACATACCTGCATATAAAAATGTACAGATGTTTATAGATATAGAAAAAACACCACCAATATTTAGCATTTTCCAAGTTACTGGTAAAGTTGGTGTTCCAAAAATATTTCCTATTTCAGATAACCCTACTATCATTAAAACTAACCCCACTAAAACAATAGAAATAAATGGCCAGCTTTTTACAATGTATTTAAAATCGATATTCGATAATTTCCACATCGTTTTTAAATTCTGACTAAAAGAATGGTTATACGTTACTTCTGGCAATACAATTTTTGTAATACCACTAAAATTGGTTTTAATAACTCTTTCTCCTTTAGATTTCTTAAAAGAAATTGATAATGCATTTTGACTAAATGCAAAAAAACGATATACTAAACCAAATATTAAAGTTGAAATCCCTAACCATAATAAACGATTATAAATAACCATTTCTTTGATAGGTATTTGCAATTCGTTTTGTTCTGATGGCGTCCAATACTTTGTATAATAGATAACAGCACCATCTCCAAAAGGATCTAATAATGCTAATAAAGTTCTCTGTTCTGGTTCTCCTAAAACACTAGCTACAACTCCTTGAACAAATAATAATACAATAACTGTAATAAAACCAGCTGCAATATTTCTTGTAAACGCAACTACAGCAAATACAATGGCTCCAAAAAGTAAGACATTTGGTAAAATAAATATCAAATAGGTTAATAAATACGTTGCACCATTAAATGTGGTTATAAGATCTGGGTTTGTACCAGGAAATCTAAAACCTATTATCATACCAAGTGCTATAGAAAGCACTATTAATGAAACAATTACAATTCCGCTAAAAAACTTTGCAAATAAATAATTGGCTTTTGTAAAAGGATATGAATACAAAATGGTATGCATTTCACTTTTATAATCTCTATAAATAGACAACCCTATAATTGAAGGAAATAAAAAGAAAATAAAAACGGTTAACGCATTAAAAACATTTCTTACACCTGTTGGTGAATTTACTATTCTTGATGAACCAGTTGTAGCTGTTATAGTATCAAAAAAACCAGCTGAAGCAGCTGATAAGAAAAAAGATAATCCTAAAAATATGGCTAAATAAATATAAAATGCTGGTTTATTAAACCAGTATTTTAATTCTTGCTTAAATATCGTTGAAAACATAATTTAATTTTAGATGATTTAAAATAAAGTGAATTAGACTAATTCTGGTTCATCTTGCTTTAAGGCAATAAAATAAACATCATCTAATTGAGGCTCAACTTCAACAAAATCTTCAGAAGGTTTTTCAGAAGCATGTACTCTTAAATTTAGAGTATTATCTTGATTGTAATTAGAAGATAAAATATTGTATAATTTTTCGTTTTCTTCTAAATCTTCTCTTTCAATGGTCTTTTGCCAAATGGTACCTTTTAAAACTCCTGTAGCTTCTTGAGGTGTAGTATGCTTTAATATTCTACCTCCATTTAAAATAGCCATTTCATTACACAATTCTTTTACATCTTCTACAATATGAGTAGAAAAAATAACTGTACAATTGGTACCTACTTCACGTAAAACGTTTAAAAAACGATGTCTTTCTGCAGGGTCTAAACCTGCTGTTGGCTCATCAACAATAATTAATTTTGGATTATTTAACAATAGTTGAGCAATACCAAAACGTTGTTTCATACCACCAGAATAACCTGCAACATGCTTACGCCTAACATCATATAAATTAGTAATTTCTAAAACTTCTTTAACAATAGCTTTTCTTTCTGTTTTGTTAGAAATACCTTTTAAAGTTGCAAAATAATCTAACAAATCTTCAGCAGACATTTTTGGATACACTCCAAAAGATTGTGGTAAATATCCTAATACTTTTCTTAGAGACATATTGTCTTCTAATACATTTATATCCCCAAAAGTAATAGATCCAGAATCTGGGCTTTGCAATGTTGCAATTGTTCTCATTAAAGAAGATTTACCTGCTCCATTTGGCCCTAGTAATCCAAACATCCCTGTTCCTATTTCAATACTTAAATTGTCTATTGCTTTTACTCCGTTTTTATAAGTCTTTGTTAAATTTTGTATAACTAATTTCATACTGTACTTGGTTTAGTTTAGCTGTTTTTTAATTTTTATAGAATTAACTTTTCGTAAATTTCCTTTTGTAAGTTCATTCTCAAAGGTAATATTTATATAATTATAATCTTTTAAATGTAATAAATTAGCTTTAACTTCTTCTTTAATCACATCTGTATATGAGTTAATTTGACTATCGCTTATAGTCTCTAAATTATTAATTTTAAAAGTTAAATTTAACCCATTCTCTTTAGATGAACCCTTCTTTTTTGTTGTGTAAAACCCAATAGATAGTTTATCGAAATCAAATTGTCTTTTTAATCTTTTTTCGAAGCCAGCTTTACCTACTTTAAAATCTGGATTACTATTAGATTTACTTTCTGTAATTGTATGACAGTTCAAAAAAAATAGACATGTTGTTAAAAATAAGAATAGTTTAAAGTTTTTCATTAAAGTTAGTTTTTATAATTGTTTAATAAGTAGTTACATAAGTGTAAATGTTACATTTTTTTTATGATTTATAGTTCTAAAATCCTAAAAAACGTTTTATTTTTACAGAAACAGAAAAGATATTATGTCAGAAAAATCAATTTTAAACGAAAAATCATTAGAATTTTTAGAGAAATATTTAAATAATGCTGCTCCAACTGGTTACGAGTGGGAAGGTCAAAAAATTTGGATGGAATATCTAAAGCCTTATGTAGATAGCTTTATAACAGATACTTATGGCTCTGCAGTTGGTGTAATAAATCCTGATGCGAAATATAAAGTAGTTATAGAAGGGCATGCAGATGAAATTTCTTGGTATGTAAATTACATTTCTGATAATGGCTTAATTTATGTGATTAGAAATGGAGGGTCAGATCATCAAATTGCACCAAGTAAAGTAGTAAATATTCATACTAAAAAAGGCATTGTTAAAGGTGTTTTTGGATGGCCAGCTATACATACAAGAGACAAATCTAATGAAGAAGCTCCAAAACCAGATAACATTTGTATTGATGTTGGTTGTGCTACTAAAGATGAAGTTTTAGCATTAGGTATTCACGTAGGTTGTGTAATTACTTATCCAGATGAATTTCATGTTTTAAATGGAGATAAATTTGTTTGTAGAGCTTTAGACAACAGAATGGGTGGATTTATGATTGCTGAGGTTGGACGTTTACTAAAAGAAAATAACATTAAATTACCTTTTGGTTTATACATCACAAACTCTGTTCAAGAAGAAATAGGTTTAAGAGGTGCAGAAATGATTACTCAAACTATAAAACCTAATGTTGCCATAGTTACAGATGTTACACATGATACAACTACACCAATGATAGATAAAAAGAAACAAGGTTTGTTAGAGTTAGGTAAAGGACCAGTTGTTGCTTATGCACCAGCTGTTCAGCAAAAATTAAGAGATTTAATTATTGATGCTGCAGAAGCAAATAAAATTCCTTTTCAACGTTCAGCTTTATCTAGAGCTACAGGTACAGACACAGATGCATTTGCTTATAGCAATGGAGGTGTTGCTTCAGCATTAATTTCTTTACCTTTAAGATACATGCATACAACTGTAGAAATGGTACATAGAAGTGATGTAGAAAATGTAATTAAAATGATTTACGAATCACTTTTAAAAATTAAAGAAGGAGATACTTTCTCTTATTTTGAATAAACTATAAAAGCGGAGTTATCAACTTCGCTTTTTTTAATTAAAGTTCTATGCAATTAAAAAATCAAAAACATTTATTTAGTATTCCAGAAGATATTACTTATCTAAATATTGCAGCACAATCACCAAGTTTTAAATCAGTTGAAGAAGCAGGAATTGAGGGTGTTTTAGAAAAAAGTCATCCTTATAAAATTGTTGGAGATAGTTACTTTGAACCTCCAAAAACACTTAAAAAACTATTTGCTAAAATTATTGATGTTGATGATTATAATAGAATTGCAAACCTACCTTCTGTATCTTATGGAATGGCTACAGTTGCGAATAATATTACTTTAAAAAAAGATGATGAGGTTTTATTGGTTGAAACTCAATTCCCAAGTAACTATTATGTTTGGGAAAAGCTGGCAACTAAATATGATGCAAAGTTACATATTGTTGCCATGCCAAAAACTAAAAATGATAGAGGAGAAAAATGGAATGAAGCTATTCTAAATGCAATTTCTGAAAAAACAAAAGTAGTTGCTTTAGGTAATATTCATTGGGCAAATGGAACGTTATTCGATTTAAAATCAATAAGAGAAAAATCAAAAAAGTTTAATAGTTTATTAATCATTGATGGTAGTCAATCTATAGGAGCCTTACCTTTTTCTGTTAAAGAAATTCAACCAGACGCTTTAATTTGTGCAGGTTATAAGTGGTTATTTGGACCTTATGGTTGTGGTTATGGTTATTTTGGTGACTATTTTGATGATGGAAATCCCATAGAAGACAATTGGAGTAATCGTTTAAATAGCCATAAAATGAGTGGACTTACCTCCTATCAAACTCAATACAAACCTTTAGCCAATAGATATTCTGTGGGTGAGCATGCTAGTTTTATACATACAAAAATGCAAATTGCAGCCTTACAACAGGTTCTAAAATGGACACCAAATGCTATACAAGAATATTGTAAAAAAATTACTGCAGACTTAGTTGTAGAACTCAAAAAATTAGGTTGTTTCTTTGAGAATGAAAATTTTAGAGCTCACCATTTATTTGGGGTGGAATTACCAAAATTACTCGATATTAAATTACTAAAATCAAAGCTAAAAAAACACAATATTTTTATCTCTTTTCGTGGAAATTACATTCGTATTTCTTGTCATGTATATAATACAAAAGAAGATTTTAATAAACTAGTAAGCTGTATTAAATCTTGTTTGTAAATGGACGAACTGATAGACATCTTAACTCCAGATGGAAAACCAACAGGAAAAACAGCCTTAAAATCTGAAGCACATAAAAACGGCTGGTTTCATGCAACTGTTCATATTTGGTTATATACTGCAGATAAAAAAATATTATTACAACAAAGAGCTTTCACAAAAAAAGTATTTCCTGGTTTATGGGACATTTCTGTAGCTGGTCATATTGCTGCTGGAGAAGATATTTTAACAGCTGCTAAAAGAGAGGTTTTTGAAGAACTAGGGTTACTTATTTCTAAAGAAGAATTATTTAAAATTGGTACAAGAATTCATCATGTAGAACATAAAAACGGAATTATAGATAACGAACATCATCATGTTTTTATAGCCGAATTAAAAACTCCATTAGAAAAACTAATTTTACAAAAAGATGAAGTTGAAGGTGTTAAACTTTTTGATTTAGAGGTCTTAACATCAACAAAAAACCTTGAAAACGTTCTGTTGCCAAGGTTTCATGAGTATTATTGTATGGTGTATGATAAAATAGAAAGCAGACTAAAAACTATTTAACTGGCTTTTGAAAAAAGGAGTCTGCCAATTTTGCCTCACTTACTAAAGGAAGTGTAAATTTAGTTGGTGCTCTAGCTGGTTCAGTGGGGTTTCCATCCTCATCTTTTTTGTACCAAGTAATTTCTTTTGGTAAAATTAGTCCATTTACATTTTTCCAGCTGTTATATCTAATGATATTATACTTATCACTAGGCTTTTTTGATGTAAAGGTTACTGTGTAAGCTAACCATTCCATTTGATAAGTTTTTGGATTGTAATACACAATGTAATTATCATCAGGTGAAGTCCCAATATTAGATTTATACGAAATTTTTATTCCTGGGTATTCAACTCCTTTAAAAGTAATTGAGTTAGATTTTTCATAGATAATTCCATCATCTGCTAACACAAAAGGCATTGCATAAAAATAAAAATAGAGGTTATAATAAAATTCTGGGTTTCCTTTATAATCTCCTTTTTTTTCTTCATCTAACCAAACTTCAATACCATCAAATCCTAAAGAATAATTTGGTGAATTTATTACTGTTTTACGAGTTTGTAAATCTACAGTGTGTGCTTCTTCACCTTTATTAAAAGATAAAACCTTTGCTTTTCTCCAAACATTTAAACCTCCATGAGAATTAAAAACTTTACCTAATTCTTCTGGAAAAACTTCTTGTTTCTCAATGTTTTTATTCTGTTTTACTTCTTTTTTAGGTTGATCTTTACACGAAATAATAGTTATTGCAAATACTAATAAAATTAGTTTTTTCATGGTTTTGTTTTTTAGTTTTATAAAAAGTCGAACTAAATAAAAATACTTACAATTTATTATCAATTATACTTTGAACTACTTCAGGATTTAACAAGGTAGATACATCTCCTAAATTATCTATTTCATTTGATGCGATTTTACGTAAAATACGTCTCATTATTTTTCCTGAGCGTGTTTTTGGTAATCCTTCTGTAAATTGAATTTTATCTAATTTGGCAATAGGTCCAATTTTATCAGTAATTAATTGATTGATTTCTTTTCGGACATTATCATGGTTTCTGTCTTCTCCAGAATCTTTTAAAGTAATATAACCATATAATGCACTCCCTTTAATATCATGAGGAAAACCAACAATGGCACTTTCTGCAACTGCTTGATGTTCATTAATAGCGTCTTCAATAGGTGCTGTTCCTAAATTATGACCAGATACTATGATTACATCATCTACTCTACCTGTAATTCTATAATACCCAACTTCATCTCTCAAAGCACCATCACCTGTAAAATACATGTTATTAAAGGCAGAAAAATAGGTGTCTTTATAACGTTGATGATTTCCCCAAATGGTTCTAGCCATACTTGGCCAAGGAAATTTAATACACAATCTACCTTCAACTTGATTGCCTTGTAATTCATTTCCATTTTCATCCATTAAGCATGGTTGAATTCCTATAAATGGTAGTGTTGCATATGTTGGTTTTGTGGGAGTTACATATGGTAGTGGAGTTATCATCATCCCTCCTGTTTCTGTTTGCCACCAAGTATCAATTATTGGGCTTTTCTTTTTACCAATAGTATCATTATACCAATGCCAAGCTTCTTCGTTTATAGGCTCTCCTACAGAGCCTAACACTTTTAAAGATGATAAATCATATTTATCTACCAATTCTGTTCCATGTTTTGCTAATGCCCTAATTGCTGTTGGAGCAGTATAAAATTGATTGACTTTATGTTTTTCTACGATTTCCCAAAAACGACCAAAATCTGGATAACTTGGTACTCCTTCAAACATTATTGATGTTGCTCCATTTGCTAAAGGCCCATACACAATGTAAGAATGCCCTGTAATCCAACCAATATCTGCAGTACACCAATACACATCATCTTCTTGATATTGAAAAGCATTCTTAAACGTATATGCTGTATAAACCATATAACCTGCAGTTGTATGAACCATACCTTTTGGCTTTCCTGTAGAACCAGATGTATATAATATAAATAAAGGATCTTCTGCGTTCATAGTTTCTGCAACACATTCAGTTGATGCTTCATCTAATAAAGGTTGTAACCATTTGTCACGTCCTTCTTTCATATTGATATCAGAATTTATTCTTTTTGCCACAAGAACAGTTTCTACACAATTACAAGATTCTAATGCTTCATCTACAATACCTTTTAAATCAATAGTTTTTGCACCTCTAAAAGAACCATCAGCAGTAATTACCATTTTACAATCTGCATCATTAATTCTTGTAGCTAATGCTGTTGATGAAAAACCTGCAAAAACTACTGAATGAATTGCACCAATTCTTGCACAAGCTAAAGTTGCAATTGCCAACTCAGGAATCATTGGTACATAAATACAAACTCTATCTCCTTTTTGAATTCCGTTTTCTTTTAATACGTTGGCAAATTGATTTACTCTTTCAAAAAGTTGTTTATAAGTAATATGCTCTGCTGGTTCATTTGGATTATTAGGTTCAAATAAAATTGCAGTTTTATTACCTCTTGTTCCTAAATGTCTGTCTATACAATTTTCTGTAATATTTAATTGAGCTCCATCAAACCACTTTACTTCTGGTTTAGAGAAGTCCCATTTTAAAACTTTATTCCAAGATTTTCTCCATAAAAAATGTTCTTCAGCAATTTCTTCCCAAAAATTTTCTGGCTCTCTTATTGATTTTCTGTAGACTTGAAAATATTCTTCTAAGTGTTTAATATGGTAGTTACTCATAATGTTTTTGAAGGTTTTAAAACTTTCTAAAAATAGAAATTAATTTTTTCTTTTAGAGTTTTAGATTCTTAATTTTAAATGATAAACTGAATTCCGAATTTAAGAAAGCTTTCTTCTTTGTTTTAATTTTTTCTACTTACAACATAAAAATATCGCTAAAAAGCAAATTTTGAGATAATAAAACATGTTATGTTATAGAGAATAATATATTTGTTGATAATGAGTGTAGATATAATTTTAGAATTAATCATTAACAATTGGCACATTATACTGTTGTTTTTTATTGTGGCAATTTTGTACTCTTCAGTTGGATTTGGAGGTGGCTCAAGTTATTTGGCAATTTTAGCACTTACAAGTATTGCATTTACCCAAATTAGAGCAACTGCTTTATTATGTAATATTATTGTGGTCTGTGGAAATGTATTTCTTTTCTCTAAAAATAAAATAATAGACTGGAAAAAAATTATACCATTAGTTTCTTTAAGTGTTCCTTTTGCTTTTTTAGGAGGATACATTAAGATAAGTCAACATTTCTTTTTTATTTTATTAGGTATAACTTTATTATTTACATCCATAAGCATGTGGCTATCCAAAAAAATTAGTTCATCTAATATAAGTAAAAGTAAACCTAATTATTTTAAAAATGCTGGTTTAGGAGGATTTATAGGTTTTATTTCTGGTATGGTTGGTATTGGAGGTGGTATTTTTTTAGCTCCTATATTACACCTTACAAATTGGGATACTCCAAAAAAAATCGCTGCAACTGCTAGTTTATTTATTTTAGTAAACTCTATAGCTGGTTTAATTGGTCAATATCAAAATCCAGATTTCATAATAGATTGGAATTTAACCACAATTTTATTATTTACAGTTTTTATAGGTGGCCAAATAGGTAATAGAATAAGTAGTTCTTATTTTACTCCTATCCAATTAAAAAAAGCAACTGCTATATTAATTGCCTTTGTAAGCCTTCGAATATTATATAACTACATATTTTAAAATTTATTTAAATAACAATTGCCAAATATCTAATATTAAAATACATTTGAAATCAACTAAAATTAAATTATGTTAGAAAATTTATTTACACTTTTAATGCTTGTCATGCTACAAGCTGTATTAGGTTTTGACAACCTTTTATATATCTCATTAGAATCTAAAAAAGCTCCACTTATAGAACAGAAAAGGGTTAGAAAATTGGGAATTTTAATAGCTATTATTCTTAGAATTATTTTACTGTTTTTATTAGTTTCAATTATAGATTATTTTAAAGAGCCTTTCTCTTTTTTAACAGGAAAAATAGAAGATGTTGTAAGCTTTGCTTTTAATGGTCATAGCATTATAGTGCTTTTAGGGGGTGGTTTTATCATCTATACAGCAATAAAAGAAATTTGGCATATGATATCTACTAAAGATCTTGATAATTCAGAAATGGTAGATACTAAATCTAAAAAAACAGCTAACGCTGCTATTTTTAGTATTGTTATTATGAACTTAGTTTTTTCTTTTGATTCTATTTTAGCTGCAATAGGTCTTACATCTAGCATAGAAAACTCTACTACAGCTTTTATAATTATGGCAATAGCTATTGTTGTAAGTGGATTATTGATGTTATTCTTAGCAGATAAGGTATCTGAATTTTTGGCAAAAAACAGAATGTATGAAGTATTAGGGTTATTTATACTATTTATTGTTGGTATTATGTTAGTTACAGAAGGAGGTCATTTAGCTCATATAAAACTATTTGGAAACGAAATTGTACCAATGAGCAAAACAACTTTCTACTTTGTAATTGCTATTTTAATCATAACAGATATAGTACAAGGAAGATACCAAAAGAAACTTATGTCATCTAAAAAATAATATCAATCAACTTATTTAAATAAAAAGACACTAGAAGTGTCTTTTTTTAGAAACTTTAACTTTTTGTTTATTTTTTTTAACTTATAATTAAACAAAAAGCAGTCTTACGCTAGCTAACTTTGTTCTAAACTTAAAATATAATTAAAATGAATTTCAAAAAATTATTCTCATTAACTTTATTAGCATTATCAATTTCTTTATCTAGTGTTGCAAATGTTACAAATCCAGAAAATGACAAAAAAATCAAAAAAGAAACTAGTGAAGAAAAAACTATTGTAGGAGTTGCAGCTTCTAATGATAATTTTACAACATTAGTAGCAGCTGTTAAAGCAGCTGGTTTAGTAGACGTCTTAAATAGTAAAGGTCCTTTTACTGTATTTGCACCTGTAAATGATGCTTTTGCTAAGTTACCTGAAGGTACAGTAGGTACTTTATTAAAACCAGAAAATAAAATATTATTAACTGCTATTTTAACTTACCATGTTGTAGCTGGTAAATTTAAAGCTAAAGATGTAGTAAAAGCTATTACAGATAATAATGGGAAATTTGTTATAAAAACTGTACAAGGAGGTCAATTAACTGCATCTTTAAAAGATGGTAAAGTTATTTTAACTGATGTAAAAGGAAACACTTCTACAGTAGTATTAACAGATGTTGCTGCATCTAATGGAGTTATACATGCTATTGATTCTGTTGTAATGCCACAATAATATAATTAAGTCTTATAACAACATAACAATTACTTATTATTGTTTATTTATTTTAACATTTTATTAAACAATTAGTTTTTATATTTGTAGTGTTAAATAGATTACTATAAAAAAGTAATAAAATAATACTTCTCGAAGTATTTCGCGTTCTAGCGAAAATAAATAAAGAAGTTTTTTGGTTGATTGATTGAAACCGCTACAATTTGTAGCGGTTTTTATTTTTTATGGATTAAAGTATCCTGTAGTCTTTGAATAGTAATATTGGTAATTCTTCTATGAACTTCTCTCTTGTTCTTAAAATAAAAACTAAGTTCACTTAATGAGAAATGAGCAATTATAACACCAAATATTAATTTTTTAAAACTATTATCTTTTATTAGAATAGATTTTATCTTATTTAATTTTTGTAATACTGATAAGTCTAATAATTTAATTTTCTTTTCTTCTAAATAATTATTAAAACAAGCTGTAAGTATTTCGTGTTGCATTTTAATTATCGGACGAAGTGTTTTGTTTTGAAAAGACTCTATTTCTAGAGTATCATCTTTAACAATGTTTTCTAAAATTGGTCTTTCTTTAGGCTTCATCAGTAAGTTGATCTAGTTCTAATTGAAAATCATATTGTAAGTCTTCATGCAATTTTTCTATTGCTTTTTTTATCATTCTAACCTGTGTATTGAAAATACTTTGCAAACGCTGGCTTTTATAATAAGTGGGTATATTTTCTTTAATACTCTTACAAAAGTGAATTAATAATTCAGCCTCTGTTTCTTTCTTTTTAGAATATCTTATATACTTTTTAACTTGAGATAAAATTTTTCTACAGCTCTTTCTAATATAATAATAGCTTTTTGTATTTATTTCATCAAACTGAGCATCAATTTGATTTTTTATAGAAAGTACATAAGCTTCTTCATCATGAGCTTCGAACAATAAATAAGTAAGTAATTCTTTATTTTCTTTTTTAAAACGAGATAAGTGTAAACATAGCTCTTTTAACTCATTCGCAGATTTGTATGATAATTCGTCTTTAATTTGTTTTACTGTAGCTGTTTTCATTAAGATAAAAACTGTAAAACATTATTTTCTATTCTTTTTAAGACATTATCTGTGTTAGCTTTTACAAATTTTTCTCCTGTAATTTGTTCAAATAATTCAATATATCTATTAGAAATTTCTAAAATTTTGTCATCAGACATTTCTGGAATTTGTTGTCCGTCTTTACCTTGAAAACCGTTTTCTATTAACCATTGACGCACAAATTCTTTAGATAATTGTTTCTGAGCTTCACCTTTATTTTGCCTTTCTTGATAACCATCAGCGTAAAAATAACGAGAAGAATCTGGAGTATGTATTTCGTCTATCAATACAATTTTACCTTCTTTTGTTTTACCAAATTCGTATTTAGTATCTACTAAAATTAAATCTCTTTTAGCAGCTAATTCTATACCTCTTTTAAATAATTTTCGAGTGTAATCTTCTAAAACTAAATAATCTTCTTTAGAAACGATACCTTTAGCAAGTATATCTTCTCTAGAAATATCTTCATCATGTTCACCATTATCTTCTTTTGTTGATGGAGTTATTATTGGCTCAGGAAATTTATCATTCTCTTTTAATCCTTCTGGCATTTCAACACCACATAAAAGACGTTTACCTGCTTTATATTCACGAGCTGCATGACCTGACAAATAACCACGAATTACCATTTCTACCTTAAAAGGTTCACACAAATGACCTACAGCAACATTTGCATCTGGATTTGCTATTAACCAATTTGGAACAATATCTGAAGTATCATTCATCATTTTTGTAGCAATTTGATTTAAAATTTGCCCTTTGAAAGGTATTTGCCTTGGCATAATTACATCAAAAGCAGATAGCCTATCTGTTGCAATCATTACTAAAAGCTCATCATTTATATTATAAACTTCTCTTACTTTTCCTTTGTAAACAGATTTTTGACCAGGAAAATTATAATGTGTTTCGTTAATGGTATTCATAAAAAATAATTCTTAGCACAAAAATAAGTCTATTTTTATAAAATTATTTTCTAAGTAAAGAAAAGTTTCCATAATAAATTTCACCATTTTCAGTTACCACTTTAAACCAAAAATCAGAAGATTCTAAAGGGCTTCCTCTATAGGTGCCATCCCAAAAACCAATATTACTAGGGAATTCTTTAATTAATTTACCAAATCTATTATAAATGTAGACTATATAATTTATGTTTGGAAAGTCTTTTAATTGCCAAAAATCATTATCACCATCGTTATTAGGGGTAAAAAAAGTAGGATATGTTTTTACAAAAACAGTTTCTATATAAAACTCACAACCATCTACACCTCTTACATAGACTGTTTGGTTACCACCAGAAAGGTTATTAAACTTGTTTTCTTTTTGATAACTAACACCATCTAAAGAATATTCATACTCTCTTTCTGAATTTACAAATACTTCAATATTATTATTTGTTGAAGAAAAATCATTAACTTTAATAGTTACATTTGTAAGCTCATTATCTTGTAAAACCTCAACTTCTACTGTAGATGTAGACACTCCACAAGCTCCATTATCTACAGTGTAGGTATAAACTCCAGAAGAATTAATACTAGGACTAAAAACACTTGTTACTAAACTAGTAGTTGCTGCATTTAAGGTTGTAGACCAAGTTCCGTTTGTATCTGGTTCTCCTCCTAAATAATCAAATAAATTTATAGGATTAGCAAACTCACAAATAGAAACTTTACTACTTAAACCAGAGTTTGGTTTTTCTGTTTTTTTTACAGTAACTTTAGAAGAAATGGCACCACAAGTACGATCAAAAACTGTATACACATAAACGCCTTCTTCATCTTTACTAGAATCAAAAATACTACCTCCACTTTCTAATTCTGGTGACCAAGAACCACCAGGACTTGGATTACCATTTAATTGATCGAATAAATCTACAGTTGTATCTTTATCACAAATTGTGATTTCTGCATCTAAACCTGCATTATTTCTACTTGGCAATTCTACAATTAACTGTGCACTTCTTTCTCCACAAATAGGATCATAATGCGTATAAGTATATAAACCAGGTGCATCATTTAAAGGATCAAAAACACCTGTACCACTTATTAATGCAGGAGACCAGACACCTCCTGGTTCTGGATTTCCATTTAATAGAGTTACTAAATCTACTATTGGTGATGATGGACAAAATTCTACAATATTATTTTTTCCTGGATCTAATGTGCTAATTTCTTGAAAATCAAAAATTGTATTATTGTTCGCATCTAGAGGGGTTGTATAACCAGTAGTTTCATTGATAATTCTTCCATTTATATCTACTTCATCAGGTAAATCACCCAAAATACCATCAGAATTTGGATCTGAAAAACCTGCTTCTAAAACATCAAAACAACCATCATTATCACTATCTAAATCTATGCTATCTGGATATCCATCTCCATCTGTATCTACATTTCTGTTTCCTTCATCAATATCTAAAATACCATCATTATCATCATCTACATCTATAACATCTGCAATGGTATCATCATCAAAATCAATATCACAAATTTGTATTACAGTAAGTGCATTTATACAATCACCTATATTATTTTGTATGATTAAGTCACTTGTAATTTCTCCATTATTTAATAAGTTACAGAGCCAACTGCAATCAGATAATAATGGATTATTTGTTACTTCTACTTTACCATCAACTAGAATAAACCTACCAAAACCTTGCACTTTATTTAAAGCTGGATTATTTTTTACAATAAACCAATCTTCTAAGAAAAATATATGCCCAACTTTTAGTAGGTTATTAAAACCTGATATTTCTTTAATTCCTGTATCTGAAATTCTAAATCCTGCTCCTACCTCTTCTAAGCTTTCAAAACTTGGAATTATTTCTACAGTACTTTTTCTTATATCTACAAAACTTGTTATTTTTTTTAACTTGGTAAAGCCTGTTAAGCTTCTAATAGATTCAACATTTAAATCATTTCCAATAAGTTCTAAACTATTAAACCCATCTACTTGCATTAAAGTTGGATTAGAGGTAAAATTTAAATCATTAGAAATAGTTACCAAATTATTAAATGAAGGTATTTCTGTTAAAACAAGATTGTTACTTATATTTAATTGACCTCCTAAACTCCTTAAACTAGAAAAACCAGATATTCTCTCAAGAGCATCACTAAAACCAATCTCTAAACTTTCGTTCATAGTAGAGAGGCTTTCAAAACCTTGTATTTCTTTTAATTTAGGATTTAATGCAATAGTTATACTCCTTGCTTGTTGTAAATTATTAAAGCCAGATATTCTTTCTAATGAAGCTGAATTTGTAATTTCTATATCTCTACCTACAGTAGTTAAATTACTAAAACCTGAAATTTCGGTAATTCCTACACTTATTATAAGTTTACCTGTAATTTCTTTTATAAAATTTAAACCAGAAATGTCGTTCACTTCTGTTCCAGTAGCAGTAAAGTCGTCTACACCAGAAACAGCAGATATTATTCTTAAATTCCCAACAATTCGCTCACAAGTGCTATAATTTTGTACAAATTCATCAACTCTTTCTTGTGATGAAAGAATTAATTCTTCTGATTGTGGACATTGAGAATAAGCGAAAAAGGAAAGTAAAAATATAAGTACAAATCCTATTTTTTTCATTACTTACAAAAATAAAGAAACCTTTTTTATAATTTGTCTAATTATTTCTTAATAACTAACAAAAATTAGAATTTAAATTGATGATTATTTAGGTAACCTCTTAATTTGTTTTAAGTTATCTGCAATTGGAGTTGCAGTTAATACCCTTTCTCCAGGAATAAAATAGAAGAAATAAGCAGAATTTTGTCCTATTTTTCGAATGTCTAATTTAGAATTATCTTTAAAAATTAAGGTATGATCTGGAACAATTTCTTTGTTTGTATATTTATACTTCATTCCAATACCCATACCTGTTCTCATAGAAACAAAAAGTAAAAAGAAGATAAACATCATACCTGGTAAAATATTTTTTTTCTTTTCTAATTCTTCATAACGTTTGTCCCACTTTTCGATATTGTAAACTTTTGCATACCATTTTTTTGTTCTTAATTTTTTGTAAAATAAAAACATCCATTTGGTAAAATACAAATACATTAACCAAAACATTAATGACAGAAAAAGTGAAATTTTCCAGTTGTTGATTAATAAACTTACAGGAGAAATTAGCGCATCTAAAATGGTAGTATAATTCAAGTAAGAAACTCCAAAAATTCCGTAAAAAATTGCATCACTTACAATACCTAAAATAATTAAGTATAAATAGCCAATGTAAAAATAATCTTGAAGTCCTAATTTACTTTCTTGAATATTTATCATTCTGTTTCTATGCTTTTATATGCTGTTATAATTCTTTTTACTAATCTATGTCTAACTACATCTTTATCATCTAAATAAACTTGTGCAATACCATCAATATCCTTTAATGCCAAAAGTGATTCTTTTAACCCAGAAACTTGTTTTCTAGGTAAATCAATCTGACCTGGATCTCCTGTTATAATAAACTTAGCATGCATACCCATTCTTGTTAAAAACATTTTCATTTGATTATGAGTAGTATTTTGAGCTTCATCTAAAATTACAAAAGCATTATCTAAAGTTCTACCACGCATAAAAGCTAAAGGTGCAATTTGAATGACTCCTTTTTCTAAATGAGATTCTAATTTTTCATGAGGTATCATATCTCTTAAAGCATCGTACAAAGGTTGCATATAAGGATCTAACTTTTCTTTTAAATCGCCTGGTAAAAACCCTAAATTTTCTCCAGATTCTACTGCTGGCCTAGTCAAAATAATTCTTCTTACCTCCTTTTCTTTTAATGCTTTAACAGCTAATGCAACAGCTGTATACGTTTTACCTGTACCAGCAGGACCAACAGCAAATAACATATCGTTTTTTGCCATTAAAGAAACCATTTTTCGTTGATTTTCTGTCTGAGCTTTAATTAATTTTCCACTAACACCATGTACTAAAACATCTTTTGTTTTTTTAGAAGCAGCTGCTTTTTCTTCTTGACCTGTAGAAGTTAAAATACGTTCAATACTATTTTCATCTAACTTATTGTATCTATTAAAATATTTGATGAGTCTTTCTAAACGGATTTCAAATTCATTTAAAATATCTGGTTCACCATAAATTTTTAGCTTAGATCCTCTAGCAACAATTTTAATTTTAGGAAAGTATCTTTTTAACTGTTCTATAGTACTATTTTGAGTTCCGAAAAAATCTTTTGGGTTTATTTCCGTTAACTCTATAATGCGTTCGTTCAAATGTTTAAATTTTGATGTATGTTAGTAAGAATTATTAAACTAAAAATAGTAATTAAAACTTCTAAATTGATTAGTTTTGCTTAAAATAGTTAACAACTTTTACACAATTAATTAACAGAAAATAAATTAATGTCTTTAATTACTTTAACAACAGATTTTGGAACTAAGGACCACTTTGTTGGAGCTGTAAAAGGTGCTATTTATACAGAATTAGCAGATGCTAAAATTGTAGATATTACTCATGAAATATCTCCTTTTAATATTACTGAAACTGCTTATATATTAAAAAACTCTTACAAGAGTTTTCCTAAAGGAACTATACATATTGTTGGTGTAGATTCTGAATTGAGTTTTGACAATAAACACATAGCTTTAGAATTAGATGGTCATTATTTTGTTTGTCCAGATAATGGATTAATATCTATGATAGCTTCAGAAATACAACCTACAAAAATTGTAGAAATTAATATTCATGATAGAATAGAAAGTAGTTTTCCTGTTTTAGATGTTTTTGTACAAGTAGCTTGTTTTATTGCTAGAGGTGGTAATTTAACTGTAATTGGTAAAGAAATAAAAGATTATAAAAAGTTAATCGAAATACAACCAAAAGCCAACCAAACACAAACTCAAATTATTGGAGGTGTTTTATATATAGACAACTATGGAAACATTATTACTAATATTAGTAAAAAGATGTTTCAAGATGTTGGCAAAGGGCGAAAATTTAAAGTTAATGCCTCTAGATATTCTTTTGAAAAAATCTATAATAAATACAATGAAATTGTTGGCAACAACACTCAAGATAAAAACAGGTTTGATGGTAATAAATTAGCTTTATTTAATTCTGCTGGTTATTTAGAAATTGCCATATACAGAAGTAATTTAAAAACAGTTGGTGGTGCATCATCTTTATTAGGCTTAGAATATAGAGATCCAATTATCATTGATTTTTTTAATGACTCTAAACCAGAATTCACAACTTTATCTTAAACCTATGTTTGTAAGAATTGTAAAAATGAGTTTTCACTCAAAGTTTATAGCAGATTTTGAGAAAATGTTTGATGAAAAAAAAGCCTTAATTAGAAAATCTGAAGGCTGTTTATTATTAGAGTTATATCAAGATAAAAATAATCCAGAGCAATTTTTCACCTATTCGTATTGGAACACAGAAAATGATTTAGAAAATTATAGAAATTCTGACTTATTTAAAGAAACTTGGAAACAAACCAAAACCTATTTTAAAGATAAACCACAAGCTTGGAGTGTAGATAAAAAGGTAAGTTTACAATAATGAAATTTAACTTTACTTCTTATCCTATTTTAAAAACCCAAAGGCTACTTTTAAGAGAAGCTACAAAAGATGATTGTAAATCAGTTTTTGAATTACGTTCTAATAAAGAAATTAATAAATTTGTGGGGACAAAATTAGTTGAAACATTACAAGAAGCTAATGATTTTATTGAAAAATGCGATAATTTATATCAAAGTAATAAAAGAGTATTTTGGTTAATAGAATATCAGAAAGAAATAATTGGTAGTATTGTTTTACATAAGATTAATTTAGAAAACAATTATGCAGAAATAGGTTATAAATTAAAACCTGAGTTTCAACAAAAAGGAATAATGAGCGAAGCTTTGCAAACAGTTCTAGAATTTGGTTTTAAAAAATTACATTTAAAAACTGTTGAAGCTTTTACGCATAAAAATAATATTGCATCTAAAGCGTTGTTAAAAAAACATCATTTTATATTTCAACCCAATAGACGATGTAAAGTATATAGTTTTAACAGAATTTGGAGATTAGATAATTAAATGATTACAATTTTAAAAAAAGAATTCAATTCGTTTTTTGCAAGCCCAATTGCTTACTTAGTTATTGGTGTTTTTTTGTTGATTAATGGTTTATTCTTATTTATTTTTAATGACGATTTTAATATTTTAAATGCTGGTTTTGCAGACATTACTCCTTTCTTTTATTTAGCTCCTTGGGTTTTTCTTTTTTTAATTCCTGCAGTAACCATGAAAAGTTTTGCAGACGAATTTAATACAGGTACTATAGAACTTTTAAAGACCAAACCCATTTCTAATTGGCAAATTGTTTTAGGTAAATTTTGGGCTTCTTTATTATTGGTATGTATTGCTATTATTCCAACTTTTGTGTATGTCTACACTGTATATCAATTAGGTAATCCTGTTGGTAATATCGATTTTGGAAGCACAATTGGCTCTTACATAGGTTTAATATTTTTAGCTGCCACTTATACTGCTGTTGGATTATTTACATCAACCCTGTCTAAAAATCAAATAGTGGCTTTTATTTTAGGTGTTTTTATCACTTTTATACTGTTTTATGGGTTTGATGCTATTGCAAACTCATTTGGTAATTCTAGCTTTGCTATTCAACAATTTGGCATTAACGAGCATTTTAAAAGCATCTCTAGAGGTGTTATAGACACAAGAGATATTCTCTATTTTTTAAGTGTTACTTTCTTCTTTTTATTCATTACTAAAATGCGTTTAGATAATGAATAAAAAAATTAAAAATATCATGCTTTTAATAATTGGTTTATTTGTTCTAAACTATATAAATCAATCATTTTACAAACGTTTTGATTTAACTGAAGATCAAAGATATACGCTATCAAATACAACAACATCAATATTAGCAAAAGTAAATAAACCATTATTTATTACTGTGTATTTAGAAGGCGATTTTCCTTCAGAATTTAAACGTTTACAAGTAGAAACTCGTCAATATTTAGAAGAACTTGCTGCAGAAAATAACAACATTAAAATTCATTTTGAAAACCCAGACAATCAACGTGAAGATTTAATTAAAAAAGGTATGATGCCTAGCCAACTAACAGTTGAAGAAGATGGCAAATTATCTGAAGCTATTATTTTTCCTTGGGCAGAAGTAAACTTTGAAGAAAAAACTCAAATTGTATCTTTATTACCAACTGCAATTGTTGCTAGTCAAGAAGAACAATTACAAAAAGCTGTAGAAAATCTTGAGTATAGTTTTAGTAATGCCATACAAACGATTACAAGAAAAAACAAAAAAAGCATTGCTGTTTTAACAGGTAATGGACAAATGCAAGATATTTACATGTATAGTTTTTTAAGTGAATTGGCTAAGAAATACAAACTGGCTAAATTCACTTTAGATTCAGTAGCCAATAATCCTAAGCAAACACTACAAGACCTAACTTCTTTAGATTTAGCAATTATTGCAAAACCCACACAAAAATTTACAGAAAAAGAAAAATTTACTTTAGATCAATTTATAACAAATGGTGGTAAAACTTTATGGATGTTAGACAATGTTCAAGCAGACCAAGATAGTTTATTAGCTTCTGGAAAAATGCTAGCTTATCCTAGAGATTTAAACTTAACAGATTTATTATTTTCTTATGGCGTTCGTTTAAATACTAGCTTAGTAAAAGACCTATATGCTGCACAAATTTCTTTAGCAACAGGAAGAGTTGGTAATCAAACTCAATATCAAAATTTAGATTGGTTTTTTCATCCTCTAGTAGGTGGTAATCCAAATCATCCTATTACAAAAAATACAGCTCCAATTCGTTTACAGTTTACAAATCAAATTGATACTTTAAAAAATGATATTTTAAAAATACCTTTATTAATGAGTTCTCCATTAACTCAAAAAATAGGTACACCAACAATTATAGAATTGCAATCTATAGCTGAAGAACCACAAGAAAAAGATTATGTTTCTGGCAACCAATTATTAGGAGTTTTGTTGGAAGGTGATTTTAAATCAGCATATAAAAATAGAGTAAAACCTTTTGAAACCAATCTGTTTAAAGAGAATGCTAAAAACAATAAAATGATTGTTATTGCTGATGGTGATGTTGGAAAAAATCAAATTTTAAAAGGAAAACCTACAGATTTAAATAGAGATAAATGGACAGGTCAAACTTTTGGCAACAAAGATTTTTTAATTAATGCAGTTGATTATTTATTAGATGACACAGGATTAATAAATCTTAGAAACAAAACACTAAAAATTAACATTTTAGACAAACAAAAAGCTTACAAAGAACGTACTTTCTGGCAATTTATTAATGTTGCTTTACCTTTACTTTTACTATTTTCTTTTGGTTTTGTTTTTAATTATTTAAGAAAAAGAAAGTATACTTAAATAGACAACAAATCATCGTGTATAAACTTATATCTTAAAACACGTTGTATTTTATCTGAAGATATTTTTTTCCATTGAAGTGTTTCTTCTTTTTTAAATACTGGAACACTAAATCCTTTTTTTAACTTAGCATATGTGTAAAAATCTCTTCTTGTTGGATGATGATTAGAACACGCATTAAACAACTCACCAAAACAATCTTTTTCAATTATTTTATGAATAATTTGTATACAATCGTCTAAGTGAATCATATTTACAAAACCATTGGGTTGTGGTATTTCTTTACCATTTTTAAACCAATTGGCTGGATGCCTGTCACCACCAAACAAACCAGCAAAACGAATTACTGTTGTTTTAAAATTTACATTATTTCTAAGTAAATCTTCTATTTGTTTATGAGGTGTATCTATAGTTTCGCTTTCTTCTGTCATTACTTTATTCAAAGAAGGATACACAGAAGTTGTACTAATAAAAACTACTTTTTTAACAGGCGATTTTTCAATCTTAGCTATTAAACGTGTAAAATCTTCGATATTTTTATGGGTAATAGTAATAATTAGAACATCTGTTTTTAAAAACTCAACAATATTGATATCCATAGAAATATCAATTAAAAAAGGAGAAATATTAAGCTGATTTAACTCATTAAGTTTTTCTGTTCTTGTAGTAGAACCTTTTACATAAAATCCTTTTTTAACAAGCGATACTGCTAAAGGTTTTCCTAACCAACCACAACCTAAAATGCTTACTACCATCATTTATTTAGTATAAATCTAAGGTTTTACAATAATAAATACTCTTAAACTACTTTTAACAATTGTTATTTAGTGACTCATCACAACAATTATCGTCTTTTACTAATTTACAAGAAACCACTGCTAATAAAGCTCCTAATATAGGTGCAACAACATACAACCATAAACCTTCTATATTACCAGAAACAATATTAGGTCCTAAAGAACGAGCAGGATTCATACTTGCATTGGTAATTGGACCTGCAAAAATAGCCTCTAATAAAACAACACCACCAATAGCAATACCTGCAATAACTCCAATTTCTTTACTTCCTGTAGAAACATTTATTATGGTAACCATTAAGAAAAAGGTTAATAATAACTCAAGCACAAAAGCGCGCCAAACATCCACTTTTGGTATGGTTGATCCTAAAAACTCACTCTCAGGAAAAAGAAAAAGCAAAATACCACTAGCTACAAAAGCGCCTAAAATCTGTACAATAATATATTTTGGTACTTCTTTCCATGCAAACTTTTTAGCATAAGCAAAAGCAATGGTAACTGCAGGATTAAAATGTGCTCCAGAAGTTTCGCCAAAAGCATAAATCATAGCCATAACAATTAAACCCCAAGTTAAACCAATACCTACATGAGTAACTGTACCACCAGTAACTTCGTTTATAGTCATAGCTCCACATCCACAAAAAACCATTGAAAATGTACCAATAAATTCAGAAATATATCTTTTCATTTTTTGCTAATAAAACACAAAGATACAATCCCTTATTTTAAGGTTTTGTTAACAATTGTCATTTTCTGAAATTGTAATTTTGAAACAACTTATAAACACAATATCCATGAAAAAAATAATACTATTTGTATTTGCAGCAACGATTTCTTTAGCTACAAATGCTCAAATTCAAACTCCAGCTCCAAGTCCTTTTCAAAAAACTGAACAAAAAGTTGGGTTAACAGACGTTACTTTAGAATACTCAAGACCAGGTATGAAAGGAAGAAAAATATTTGGTGGTTTAGAAGATTTTGGAAAAGTATGGAGAACAGGTGCAAACGAAAATACAAAACTTACTTTTTCTACAGATTTTATGGTAGATGGTAAAACTTTAAAGAAAGGTACTTATGCTTTATATACAATACCTGGTGAAAAAACTTGGGATGTAATATTATATACAGATGCAACAAATTGGGGGAATCCTAGAAAATGGGACGAAAGCAAAGTAGCTGCTAAAGTTACTGTTACACCAATTGAAATGCCTATGGATATTGAAACATTTACCATTACTTTTGATGATTTAACAAACAGTTCTGCTGTGTTAGGCATTATGTGGGAAAGAATGTATGTACCATTTAAGTTTGAAGTACCAACAGATAAAATGGTTTCTTCTAGCATACAAAAAATAATGGCTGGCCCATCTGCAAATGATATGTATGGAGCTGCTGTATATTATTTAGAAGCTGGTAAAGACATTAACCAAGCAAAAGAATGGATAGACAAAGCTGTAGCAATGACTTCAGAAAGCCCACGTTTTTGGTATTTAAGACAACAATCTTTAATACATGCAAAAGCTGGAAACAAAAAAACGGCTATAGCTGCTGCTAAAAAATCTTTAGAATTAGCAACAAAAGCAAACAATGCAGGATATATTAAAATGAACAAAGCTTCTTTAAAAGAATGGGGAGCAATGTAATTTGATACTCTTTTAAAATTATTAAAAATCTCAAGTGAAAGCTTGAGATTTTTTTGTAAGAAAAAAGGGTGTTTTTGCCCTTGATATTCTTGTTTTAAAAACCGAACTTCGCTTTATTATACTTAAATTGTTAACTTTTATGAAGAACTTTAAAACTATTTTTTTCTTGATTGTTTTATCATTGTTTATATATGATTGTAATGATTCAAAAAAAAATGAAGAAAATTATGGTTTGCCTGAACACAGAATTGATAGTTTATCTGTCGTAATTAATCCTAGTAAATTTGATAATTGGAAAAGTCTTTTAGAAAAAATTGACAATATTGTATGCAATGACAGCATTCCAAAATTAGTTATTAAATCTAATAATAGAATTAAAAATATATATTTGGGAAACCCTTGTTGGTTAAAATATGCCTGTATACTTATTAAGCAAAAGAATGTCATTGAAATTTACAATGACTCTGTTATTAAAATGAATGAGTTTTTTCCAATCGATAGTTTAGAAAATATATTGTACCGAGATTTTCATAATAATGGGAGAAATGAGAATTTATTACAAAGTCCAGAAAAATTGTTATTTCAAATTTCTTATGACCAACAAAGTTTAGAAAACTTGGAAAGACAATTAAATGATCTAGTTGAAAAGTTTGAGAAAATTTCAAAAAATCGAAATATCAATATCTGGTTTAATGAAAGATTAACCGAAATAGAAACCCCTCCTCCTCCATCTGAAAATAAAACTTTCTGAAAATGAATAAAAAAGACACCTCAACAATTGCTATTATTTATACTGTAAATTTGGTAAGACAAATGATTGTTCTTTAAATCTGGCTTTATTACATAAGTAGTAATGTTTGTTGATATTTTCTACAACAAAATTATAACCTAAACTGTTTGTGAAATACTCAACCTACTTTTCTTAATTTATTTTCTTGCTTAAAGTATTTTAATATACTTTTTGGTGGAGTTATGGTTTGCCAATTTTCATAATCAAACCAAAATAATTCTCTAGTAATTGTAGTTGTTAATACATTTTTAGCATCAAAAAAACTTATATCTACAACCATAGTATTTTTTGTAACAAACAAGTCTCTAAATTGTAGAGCTATACTAAAATGCTGAGTAAATAAAAGAGGTTTGTATTGGTGTATAACATCGTTCTTTTTTTCTAAACCTACTTTTTGTTTATTTAGTTTATGGCCTGTAAATCCATTTACATGTAAAAAAGTGTCTAATAATTTAGAAGAATATTTTAAAAAGGCAGCATTTTGCATCACCATAAAATCGTTTACATCTTCGCCTTTTACTTTATAATTTCTTTGAAACATGTTTTTTGGTTTTTAAATTTTGGGTGTAGTTAGCTATCATCAACTTAAAAAGTGATGAAAAAAAGTAGATAAATGAATGTATAATTTAAAATGAGTACTCCACCCATTTATCTACCAAGTGTATTTCTTTACTAAGATTTTTCTTTCTAAAATTGGATTACTAAAAAGTTCTAGAAATGTTAAATCCTAAATGGATGTCACCTCCAAAAAAATCGCCAGTAGTTTCTGCGATAAAACTTTTTTCAATCATCGTAATTGCATTCGATAAAATCAATTGAAATACATGACCACCTGTTTCAATATCTACCCCAAAACCTAGGGCATTTCTAGTATTTATAGAAACAGATTCGTTAAATTGATGATAATATTCGCCATTTAAAGATACTCTGTTGCTTAATTTTATTCTGGCACCAAAGCCTAACGCAAAAATATCATGTGGGTCTTCTGCAATAGTTACAGTGTTTCTGTGAATATAGGTAGGTGAAACTTGATATGAGAACGATTTACTTACCTTTCTAGCTATTAAAACTTGACCTACATAAGATAGGTTTTCAGAAAAACTTCTTTGTACTAATGGAAAAGGCTCTTCTAAAGTTTTTGCAGCTACACTACCAAATAAAGAAATTGCAAAAGGAAAAGATTTATCGCCAGTTCTCTGCTTAAATAAGCTGTATTTTAAAAACATATCATAGGTTTTTTCGAAACTACTTCTACCAAAACCGCCTGTTAAATTATCTGTAAAACCATACTCTAAAGAAAAGCGAATGTTAGATTCATCTAATCCAAAAAGATCATCAAAACCAGAATTTATTCTTCCAAATCTATGAGAAATAATAAATTCTAATTGTTTGGCTTTTCTGTTTTCTACAGAATGTCCGTTTAAAATTCTTGTACCTTTAAAGGTCGAAGTAACTATGTTGTCTTTATCATTAGTTACTGTTTCTTTATCTAAGATATCTAATAAATCATCTTGACTAAAACATAACATAGATGATGCTAAGAAAACAAATGTGAGTAAAAACTTGTTCATAATTATTTGGTGTATGGTTGGTGATTAAATTTGAATGTAACTTTTATATTTTCTGCTATATTCATAAATACAATTTTTGGAATCTTAATTTTGTAATCTTTTAAAGCTACTATAAAATTACCATCTACATCTATTGCATTATTTGCCTTTTTAAAATTTGCTTTTATTTCTACATTTTTAGAAACGCCATGTATAGTTAACACTCCTTTTACTGTGTGTTCTTTTTTAGTATCACTCATATTTTTAAAGTCTGTGATAGTTCCTTTAAATGTTGCTGTTGGGTATTTATCAGACTCTATGTAATTCTCATTAAAATGTTCTTGCATTAAGGCTTTTTCGAATGTAAAATCTATCATTTTCATTTGAATAGCCATTTCACCTGTTTCTACATTTATAATACTTAATACATCTTTATTATCTGCAGTAATGTTTTCTAAAGGTGCTTTAGAGAAAAAATTAATATCACCAGTTTTGGTAAAAAATTTGTCTTGTGCTTTGCTGTTTAAAATAAGCAAGAAGCAACTAATTACTGTTATTATAATTTTATTAGTTTTCATATGTATTCTTTTAATTATTTATAGCTCCTGAATCTACCCAACAACTAATTGCTTGTATTTCTGCATCTGTTAAAGTACTACCTATTGGCATTTTTCTAGAAACTACTTGAGATTTTACATTACTCGCATTTCCACTTACGCCTTGGTAAGTAGTAAGGTTAGGAAAGTTACCTCCTGTTCCATGACATTGTACGCAATTAGCATCTATAATTGGTTTTACTTCAGCAGAAAAGGTTACTGTTGTACAAGGATCTATTTCTTGCTCTTCGTCTATATTAGTTAAACAAGAAGAAAAAACAACTCCTAAGCACAATATGAAATACTGTTTTTTAATTTTTAAAGTGTTAAACATTTTAGTTGAATTTTAATATTACAATGTAAAGTAATGAAAATAAAGCAACTTAAAAGCTAACAACTTTTATTAAGAGGAAAGAATTTAGGCTAAAAACGAAAAAAAAGCATTAAAAAGTAATCGAATTTAAAAGAAAATAAGCTACATATTTAGCCATTGTTTAAATTCGGCAGCCTTATTTTTACTTATAATAATGTCTTCTGAGGTTTTAGATTGTAAGACAATTTTTAACTGGCTTTTACCATATTTTATAATCTTATCTATAGCTGTAATACTGATAATAAATTGTCTGTTTGCTCTAAAAAATAAAGCTGAATTTAAGTTGGTACACATATCATCTAAGCTCATATTAGTTGTAGAACGTTTGCCATCAAAACAAACCACATATGTAATAGTGTTTTCTGTATACACATATGCAATATCATCTATATTTACAGGTACAAGCTCGTTTCTAACATAAGTAAGGATTCTTCTTTTTTCTTTTTCTAAAGATTCTTCTACAGTTTTAATTTTGTTAGGCTGTTCAGCTACTTTTTCTTTATAAGAAACTAAATCTGTATTTAATTTAGAAAGATTTATTACTTCTGATGAAAGTTTAGAATTTCTTAATTCTAATTGTTTCTCATAAGAACTACCAATAGTTCTAACAGCTAAGAATGATAAAACTATTACTAAAACACCCATTACTAAAAAAATTAGGTAAAAATTTGTTTTTAAAGCATTTAACTGTTCGTTTATACTACTAATATTTACATTTGCAGCTACAATTAAGTCGGATGATTTTACTGGTGAAATATGTATAATTTCTGCATAATCTTTATTTTCTGAATCTATTAAAACTGCATATAAATCATCAGAATTATTTTTTTCTTTTAAAGAGTTTAAAAGTGTTTGATTAGAGTTTACATTTTGACCAACTTTGGTTTTATCTGGATTTACAACCTCTTTACCTCCCCAATTAAAGACAGTAATAAACCAAGCATCATTTTTAGAACCTTCTACAATCTGTTGAATGTTGGTAATTATTTTATCTTTTTCTAAACCTGAAGATAGTTGAAAATCTATCATTTTAGAAATTTCATTAGCCTCTCTTTTACTAGATTCAACTTGAACTTCTATGAGTTGGTTAGCACTAACTTTAATAAAATATGTAGAAGCAAATAAAGCTACCAGTAAGAAAACTAAAGCAATAGATAAAAAGGTTAAAAAGTATAATCTGTCTTTTTTCATTGTAAAAAATAAAGTCGAAAGATAACATTTATCTTCCCTTTTCATAAAATATTTTCCTCTTTAAGTCTATTTTTTCCTTTTCGCTCTTTTTTTTATAGATAAAATAAGTAAAAAGTATTTTCTTTGGAGTAATGAAAAAAAGTGAAAATCTCTTTTTATTAATTGCTTTTTTACTCATAGCAATATGTACATATTTTTATGTATTTCCTTTATTAAAGAATTCTAATGAACCTTTAACAAAAGAAGTTGCAGAACTAACTATAGATGCAAATTTGTTAGTAAAGTCTTTTGCAATTGATGAGCAAAAAAGTAACGAATTATACGCAGGTAAAATCATAGAAGTTACAGGTACAATAAAAGAGATTACTTATTATAACAATAGAACTACCATCATATTAAATCATAAAAACAGAAATAGTTTTGGTGTTATTTGTGATTTAAACCATACAGAAGAAAAAAAATCACAGTTTTTAAAACCAAATCAAAAAATTCGAGTAAAAGGAATTTGTAAAGGTTATTTAAAAGACGTTATTTTACTAAATTGTTCTATTGAAGTTTTAACTAATGAATAAAATTTTACTTTTTTTATTATTATCTTTCTTTATGGCTGATTTATCATCAGCTCAAAATCAACAAATTGCAAGACAAGGTCAAGTTTCTTTTTTCTCTTACACTTCTGTAGAAAATATTGAAGCCAATAACAATCAGGTTTTAAGCATCATAGATTATAGCAAAAGTAAAATTGCTGTAAGTATGTTAATGCGTGCATTTGTGTTTAAGAAAGATTTAATGTATGAGCATTTCAATGAAAGTTATATAGAATCAGATTTGTATCCGAAAGCCAATTTTGAAGGTATTATTATAGATTTTGATGAAAACTTAGCATCACAAACTAAAATTATTAAAGGGCAACTTTCTATTCATGGTGTAACTAAAGACATCGAAATTAAAACTAAAATTCAGAAAAATAAGGGTAATTATACTTTAGATGGTGAGTTTGATGTTTTAGTAAAAGATTTTAAAATTAACATTCCTCCTATTCTTGCGAGTAATATCGCAAAAACCATAGCCATTAAATTTAGATTTCAATATCAACCTTATGAAGAATAAATTTATACATAAAAGCATTTTATTTATTTGTATTGCTATTATAACAAGCATACAATCACAAAGTCTGTTAGATAAATTAGACAAAGAGTTTTCTAATATAGTGTTTGACGAAATTGCAACGTTTAAGACAACTAGATTAGGATTAATGCATTCTATAGAAACTCGTAAAAAAGGTGCTTTACAACTAAGTTTATATTTTAGATACTGGGATACACCAAATGCTACAGGTCAAAAATTTTTAGCAGATGAAGTTAGCACAAGATATGGTTTAGAATATGCATTTACTGATAATTTTACTTTTGGTTTAGGATATACAAATTTTGATAAAATTGCTGATGGATTTTTAAAATATCGTTTACTAAAACAAAAAAATAAAGATAAAAAAGGCTGGTTTAGCTTAACATTAGTACAAACATTATCACATAGAAAAGTAGAAAATACAAGTGGTAATTTATATCAACCTTCTACTTCATCAGAAGACATTTATGCTTTTGTTACACAAGCTTTATTTGCTAGAAAGTTTAATCCAAATTTATCTATACAAATAGCACCAACTTTTATTCATAGGGCGTCAAACTCTAATTCTAATGATGCTAACAATCAATTTGCTATTGGTTTTGGAGGTAGACATAAAATTACAAAACATACATCTTTAGTTTCTGAATACAATTATGTAGTAAACCCAGTTAAATCTTTTGATACCTACAATACATTTATGATAGGTGTTAATTGGGAAGTAAGTGATTTAATGCTACAGTTTCATTTAACCAATGCCAGAAACTTTGCAGAAGATACTTTTTTAACACAGACTACAAATAACTTTAATTTTAAAGATCCTAATTTGCATTTTGGTGTAAATGCTACTTACATTATTCACACTAAAAAGAAGAAAATAAAAGAAATAACAGATTAATATTTTATTATATAAAGCTTTTAATAAATAAAAAAGCATCCTAAAAGGATGCTTTTTTATTTGTAATCGTAATAAAATTACTTACTTAAATACATTTTTCTTCTAGAATATAAATCATAGAAATCATCATCTTTTAAACTATCTATAAATAAGATGCTTTCTCCAGTAGATTTCATTTCTGGCCCTAAACGTTTGTCAACATTAGGAAACTTATTGAAAGAGAATACAGGTTGTTTTATAGCATAACCATCTAGCTGAGGATTAAAATCAAAATCTGTTACTTTCTTTTCACCTAACATTACTTTAGTTGCATAATTTACATAAGGCTCTTTATAAGCTTTTGCAATAAAAGGAACTGTTCTAGAAGCTCTTGGGTTTGCTTCTATAATGAATACTGTATCATCTTTAATGGCAAACTGAATATTAATTAAACCTACTGTTTTTAATTCTCTTGCAATTGTATGAGTATGATCTATAATTTGTTGCATTACCAAATCACCTAAATTAAAGGCTGGTAAAGTAGCATTAGAATCTCCTGAATGAATTCCACAAGGCTCTATATGTTCCATAATTCCAATAATATAAACATTACCATCTGCATCACAAATAGCATCTGCTTCTGCTTCTATAGCTCCATCTAAATAATGATCTAATAATAGTTTATTATTCGGAATTTTACGTAATAAATCTACAACATGCTCTACTAATTCTTCTTTATTGATAACAATTTTCATTCCTTGTCCACCTAAAACATAAGATGGTCTTACTAAAATTGGAAAGTTTAATTGATCTGCTAAAGCTAAAGCTTCATCTGCAGTTTCTGCTACACCAAATTCTGGATAAGGAATATTGTTTTCTTTTAATAAAGTAGAAAAACGACCTCTATCTTCAGCAATATCTAAAGCTTCAAAAGAAGTTCCTATAATTTTGATTCCATATTTAGTTAACTTCTCTGCTAATTTTAATGCAGTTTGACCTCCTAATTGAACAATAACACCTTCTGGCTTTTCATGTCTTATGATGTCATAAATATGTTCCCAAAATACAGGTTCGAAATATAATTTATCTGCAGTATCAAAATCAGTAGAAACGGTTTCTGGATTACAGTTAATCATAATCGTTTCATAACCACACTCTTTAGCAGCTAAAACTCCATGTACACAACAGTAATCAAACTCAATACCTTGTCCAATTCTGTTTGGTCCAGAACCTAAAACCACAATTTTTTTCTTATCACTAACTTTACTTTCGTTAGCTATAACTACTTCTCCATTTGGAGTCTGTATTTCATTTTCGAATGTAGAATAATAGTAAGGCGTTTTTGCAGTAAATTCTGCAGCACAAGTATCTACTAATTTGTAAACACGCTGTACTTTAAGCTCTTCTCTTTTATTATAAACTTCACTCTCATAACAATCTAGCATATGTGCTATTTGTCTGTCTCCATAACCTTTTTGCTTTGCTTCTAATAGTAAATCTCTATCAATGGTATCAATTGTGTAAGTAGAAATTTCTTTTTCTAAATGAAACAATTCTTCATATTGTTTTAAATACCACATATCAATTTTTGTGATATCATATATTTTAGAAAGCGGAATACCCATTGCAATAGCATCGTAAATTGCAAAAACACGATCCCAACTTGCATTAGTTAATTTTTCTATAATTTGATTATAATCTTTATACCCTTTACCATCTGCACCTAAACCATTACGTTTAATTTCTAAAGACTGCGTTGCTTTGTGTAATGCTTCTTGGAAAGAACGTCCAATTCCCATTACTTCACCAACTGCTTTCATTTGTAAACCTAAAGTTCTATCAGAACCTTCGAATTTATCAAAATTCCAACGAGGTATTTTAACAATTACATAATCTAAAGTAGGCTCAAATAAAGCAGATGTAGATTTTGTAATTTGATTTTCTAACTCATCTAATGTATAACCAATAGCTAATTTTGTAGCCACTTTTGCAATAGGATAACCTGTTGCTTTAGAAGCTAAAGCTGATGAACGAGAAACACGTGGATTAATTTCAATAGCAATAATATCTTCTTTTTCATCAGGCGAAACAGCAAACTGTACATTACAACCACCTTCAAAATCACCAATAGAACGCATCATATGTATAGCCATATCACGCATTTTTTGATACGTTTTATCAGAAAGTGTCATTGCTGGAGCCACTGTTATAGAATCTCCTGTATGAATACCCATTGGATCCATATTTTCGATAGAACAGATAATAACAACATTGTCATTCTTATCTCTTAAAAGCTCTAACTCATACTCTTTCCAACCCATCATAGCTTTATCTATCATCACCTCATGAATAGGTGATGCTTCTAAGCCTCTTCTTAAAAGTTCATCAAAATCTTCTGCTTTATAAACAATAGATGCACCTGCTCCACCAAGTGTATATGAAGATCTAATTACTAAAGGAAAACCAAATTCTTGCGCTATTTCTTTACCTTTTAAAAAAGAAGTTGCAGTTGCTTGTGGTGCCATTGGAACTCCAATTTTACCCATTAGTTCTCTAAACTGCTCTCTATCTTCTGTAACGTTAATAGCATTAATGTCTACACCAATTTGTTTTACACCAAAGTCTGACCAAATCCCTTTTTCATCTGCTTCTATACATAAGTTTAATGCAGTTTGACCACCCATTGTTGGTAAAACAGCATCTATTTGAGGATGTTCTTTTAATATTTTAATAATCGACTTTGTAGTCAAAGGCAACAAGTATACATGGTCAGCCATTGAAGGGTCTGTCATGATTGTTGCTGGATTAGAATTAATTAAGATTGTTTCGATTCCATCTTCTCTTAAAGAACGTAAAGATTGGGATCCAGAATAATCAAATTCACAGGCTTGACCAATGATTATTGGTCCAGAACCAATGATTAAAATGGATTTAAGGTCTTCTCTTTTCGGCATTGTAAGTTGTTGTATTTATTAGTTTTACAAAAATAGTTAGTGCTTGGGTATAAAAAAAGGTGTTACTTAAAAAAGTAACACCTTATATATTAACAATTGTTAATCATTTATCTTTTTGGTCTAGCTTCAGATGAAACAGATAATTTCTTTCTTCCTTTTGCTCTTCTACGTGCTAAAACTTTTCTACCATTAGCAGAAGCCATTCTCTCTCTGAAACCATGTTTGTTTCTTCTCTTTCTTTTCGATGGTTGATACGTTCTTTTTGGCATTACCTGTATTTTTTAATATCTAATTAATTTACTAGCTCTAAAATTGCCTTTTAAAAGCGAGTGCAAATATACAACTGTTTTTATTTTAAGCAAACACATTTTTTAAATTTTTTAAAAAAATTTTATCCTTTTAAAAAATGATAGGTATACAAAATGTTTTTAGGTTTTTTATTTGTGAGAAAATTTAGAGTTAGTACTTTTGCTCAAACCTAAAATCACCATGCACAATACTAAATACGTTTTTGTAACAGGAGGCGTAACTTCATCCTTAGGAAAGGGAATTATAGCAGCTTCTTTAGCAAAATTATTACAAGAAAGAGGATTTTCTGTAACTATTCAAAAATTAGATCCTTATATTAATATTGATCCTGGAACTTTAAACCCTTACGAACATGGAGAATGTTATGTAACAGATGATGGTGCAGAAACAGATTTAGATTTAGGGCACTATGAACGTTTTTTAAACATACCTACATCTCAAGCTAATAATGTAACCACAGGTAGAATCTATCAATCTGTAATTGATAAAGAAAGAAGAGGAGATTTTTTAGGTAAAACAGTACAAGTTATTCCTCATATTACAGATGAAATAAAACATAGAATTCAGCTTTTAGGTGAAACTGGTGAGTATGATATTGTAATCACAGAAATTGGTGGAACAGTAGGTGATATTGAATCATTACCATATGTAGAATCTGTTCGTCAAATGTTGTGGGAAAAAGGTGAAGACAATGCTATTGTAATTCACTTAACATTAGTTCCTTATTTAGCTGCTGCTGGCGAACTAAAAACAAAACCTACACAACATTCTGTAAAAAGTTTAATGCAAAGTGGAGTGAGCCCAGACATTTTAGTGTGTAGAACAGAACACGAAATTTCTGACGACATAAAACGTAAGTTAGCATTATTTTGTAACGTTAAAAAAGAAGACGTTATCCAATCTATTGATGCAGAAACTATTTATGATGTTCCTAACTTAATGTTACAAGAAGGTTTAGATGATGTTGTTTTAAAGAAATTACATCTAAAATCTAAGAAGAAAATTGCCTTAAAAAAATGGAATGAATTCTTAACAAAACATAAAAATCCAAAATCTAAAGTTGAAATTGCTTTAGTTGGTAAATATATTGAGTTACAAGATTCTTACAAATCTATAACAGAAGCTTTTATACACGCAGGCTCTTCTAACGAAACTAAAGTAAAAGTAAGATGGATACATTCTGAAAGCCTTACACCAGATAATTATGAAGAAAAATTAAAGGGTGTAAATGGTGTTCTAGTAGCACCTGGTTTTGGTGATAGAGGCATAGATGGTAAAATAAAAGCAGTGCAATATGCAAGAGAAAATAACATACCATTTTTAGGTATCTGTTTAGGAATGCAAATGGCTGTTATCGAATTTTCTAGAAATGTTTTAGGCTTGGTTGATGCTTTTTCTAGTGAGATGAAACCAAATTGTAAAAACCCTGTCATTAACTTGATGGAGAGTCAAGAAGATGTTACTCAAAAAGGAGGCACCATGCGTTTAGGAGCCTGGAAATGTAATTTACTAGAAGGTTCTAAAGCTCAAAAAGCTTATAAAACAGATTCTATTTTTGAACGTCACAGACACAGATACGAGTTTAATAGCGAGTATAAAGATCAAATAGAATTAAAGGGAATGAAAGCAACAGGATTTAATCCAAGAACTGGGTTAGTAGAAATTGTTGAAATTCCTTCACATCCTTGGTTTGTTGGTGTACAATATCACCCAGAATATAAAAGTACTGTTTTAAAGCCTCACCCTTTATTTGTAGATTTTATTAAAGCTGCTTTAAAACAATCTAAAAAGTAATTTATAAAATTGTCATTTTTAGTATCAATAATTCAATTACTTATTTTTTTAAGTGTTTTTGAATGTACTAAAAAAGACATTTGAAATTTAGGAATACTATTTGAACTACTAACAAGTATAAAATTTAAAGCACTAAAAAGAGTATAAAATCTGCTTTTTAACTACATTTGTCGCGTTTTTAAAAAGAAGTTCACTCATTAAAGTGACAAACTGACATTAATTTACACATGGAAAAAAAACCTTTTGATTATAACTCGTTTATTGGTATGATTCTTTTAGGAGCAATTATGCTTTGGTATTTTCAAACCAATAAACCAGAAATTGAACCAGAAAAAACATCTATAGAACAAATTATAGATTCTACAAAAAACAATGTTGTAGAAAATAAAGTAATAGAAAATACGGCTATAGTTCAAAACGACTCTATACAAAATGTTGCTTTAACCAATAAATTTGGTGCTTTTGCATACAGTGCTGTAAATGGTAAAGAAGGGGCTACTACTATAGAAAACAACCTAGTTAAATTAACAATAGATAATAAAGGAGGTCAAATTTCAGTAGCAGAAATTAAGAATTATCAAACGTATGATTCTCTTCCTTTATACATGATAAAAGACAATAATGCATCTTTTAACATCAATTTCGGAACTACAGATAACAGAATTTTAAATACCACTGATTTATTCTTTGAGCCTAATTTAACTCAGAATGGAAAAAATCAAATCTTATCTATGAAATTAAAAGTTTCTGAAACTCAATTTCTAGAATATAGATATGAAATTAAACCAGATGAATATATGGTAGATTTTACCATACGTTCTCAAGGTTTAAATAATGTGTTTAATAGTTCTAATCCTATTAATTTAGATTGGACTTTAAACGGTTATAGACATGAAAAAAGTATTTACACAGAAAATACTATGTATTCTTACTACTACTTTAAAAGTGATGATGAAGTAGACTATTTAAATGCTGGTAATACAGAAGTTGTAAATGACTTAGATTGGGTAGCTTACAAGCAACACTTTTTTACATCTAACTTACTAACAGACACACCTTTTAATAATGCAACTGTAACTTCTACAGATTTAGTAAATGATGAAAAATTAGATACCGTTTTTACTAAAAAATACGAATTAAAAACTCCTTTAGCATTAACTGCAGGTGAGCTTAATTATAATATGAAATGGTTTTACGGACCAAGTGATTATAACTTATTAAGCAGTGACCAATACAAAGGTACAGATTTAGAAGAAATTGCAGATTTAGGATGGGGTATTTTCGGTTTCTTAAACAGAACTATTTTTTATCCAGTATTTAATCTTTTAAAAGGATTGATGTCTAACTATGGTTTAATAATTATTTTAATGACAATTGTTGTTAGAATTTTAATGTCTCCTTTAGTTTATAAATCTTATGTTTCTAGTGCCAAGATGAAGGTAATTCGTCCAGAATTACAAGCCTTAAATGAGAAATATCCTGGTAAAGAAAATGCCATGAAACGTCAGCAAGAAACCATGGCTATTCAAAGAAAAGCTGGAGTTAGCATGATGTCTGGTTGTATACCAGCATTATTACAAATGCCTATTTTCTTTGCATTATTTAAATTTTTTCCAACAAACATTTCTTTAAGACAAGAAGGGTTTTTATGGGCACCAGATTTATCATCTTATGATGTTATTTTTAATTTACCTTTTGATATTCCATTCTATGGAGATCACGTAAGTTTATTTCCAATATTAGCTTCTGTTGCTATTTTCTTTTACATGAAAATGAATCAAAGTCAACAAATGAGTATGCAAGCACCTCCACAAGAAGGTATGCCTGACATGAGTAAGATGATGAAATATATGATTTACTTATCTCCTATTATGATGTTGGTATTCTTTAACAGATATGCTAGTGGATTAAGTTTATACTATTTTGTATCGAATTTATTAACGATTACAATTATGTTAGTGATTAAAAACTATGTAATTGATGAAGATAAAATTCATGCTCAAATAGAAGAAAACAAAAAGAGACCAGAAAAGAAGAAGAGCAAGTTTAGACAAAGAATAGATGAAGCTATGAAACAAGCTCAAGAACAACAAGCAAGACAAAAAAAATAAGCTAGTAGCTTTAATAATACATAAAAAACCCAAACTAAATTAGTTTGGGTTTTTTATGTATTAAAATATGTATTTTTCTAATATTTAATTGAAAAGTTCTTTGCTATCAATTTCTAAAGAAGTTAAAAAATCTGAAGCTTTAACAATATCATTATGCAAAACTCTATCTTCATTAACAATAGTCACTTCAGTTCTAAATAATTGAATTATTGATTCTAAAAAAGGTGAACTTTTTGCTTTCATAAAACTTAAAGCTTGAGAGGCTGTAAATAACTCTATTGCTAAAATGGTTTGTAAATTATCTACCACTTTTTTACATTTAGTTGCAGCATTAGCACCCATAGATACATGGTCTTCTTGCCCATTACTAGACTCTATAGAATCTACACTAGCAGGGGTTGCATATTGCTTGTTTTGACTAACAATACTTGCAGCTGTATATTGTGGAATCATAAAACCTGAATTTAAACCAGGATTAGAAACTAAAAACGGAGGCAAATGTCTATGACCAGAAACCAATTGATACGTTCTACGTTCAGAAATGTTACCTAATTCTGATAACGCAATAGCTAAAAAATCTAGGCCCAAAGCTAAAGGTTGTCCATGAAAATTTCCTCCAGAAATTATTTCATCTTCATCCACAAAAATGTTTGGATTATCTGTAACTGAGTTGATTTCAGTTAAAAAGGTTTTTGTTACAAATCGAATAGTATCTTTACTAGCTCCATGAACTTGTGGCATACATCTAAAAGAATATGGATCTTGAACATGCTGTTTTTCTTGAGAAATGAGTTCACTATTTTCTAAAAACTCTTTTATTCTTTCTGCAGTTTTTAACTGTCCATTATGTGGCCTAGCTAAATGTATAAGCTCATTAAAAGGCTCAATTCTTCCATCAAAACCCTCTAAAGAAAGTGTACCAATTACATCTGCTAAATAAGATAATTTATGAGCATTAAGTAAACAATGTATACCATAAGCAGACATAAATTGTGTACCATTTAACAAGGCTAAACCTTCTTTTGATTGTAAATTAATTTTATCCCAAGAAAAAATATGCAATAATTTTTCTGCAGAAATTTTTTCATTTTTATAATACACTTCTCCTAAACCAATTAGAGGTAAAGATAAATGTGCTAAAGGCGATAAATCTCCAGAAGCCCCTAGAGATCCTTGTGTATAAACAACAGGTATTATATTATGATTATAAAAGTCTATAAGTCTTTGTACAGTAGCTAATTGCACTCCAGAATTACCATAGCTTAAAGACTTTATTTTAAACAAAATCATCAACTTTACTATTTCTTGTGGCACTTCATCTCCTGTTCCACAAGCATGACTCATCACTAGATTTTCTTGAAGCTTTTGCAGATTTTCATCACTTATTTTAACATTATACAAAGCTCCAAAACCAGTATTAATTCCATAAATTGGTTTCGAAATCGATTTCGTCTTGTGATCTAAATAAGCTCTACATTTTTCTATTTTTTGAATAGCTGATTCAGATAATGCAATTTGTTTATCATTTATAATAATAGACTGAATATCAGATAAATCTAAAGGTTGATTATCTATATAGTGTATAGAATTCATAAGTTGATTTGATTGAGTGTCAAATGTCTACATTCATTATTTGATTTGCAAATGATTTTAACAATTTTTATGCTTATGAATCCTTTATATTTGCATCGATTTTAAAAATATATAATGAAAAATCTAGCTATTCTACTTATTAGTTTGTTAATCATGTCTTCTTGCAGTGAAGAACATAAAAAAGACTATGTTACTTTACAAGGTAAACTTTTAAATAATAAAGATTCTGTTATTACCATATCTAATAGACAAGGTGTTGTTAAGAAAATTACTTTAGATGAAAATGGTAATTTTAAAGATACTTTAAAATTAAAATCTGATAAACCAGAAATTTATAATTTTTCTGTAAACCCTGGTAAAGCTGCACCAATCTATTTAAAAAATGGTTTTGATATTACTTTAGAAGGTAACTCAGATAATTTTATGAATAGCTTTAAATATTCTGGTGAAGGAGCATCTAATAGTAATTTTATTGTTGCTCAAATTAAAAAGAATCAAAGCATAAAAGACATACAAACCATTTTAGATTTAGAGCAATCTGAATTTGATAAAAAAATTAATACCTTAAAAAAAGAATATGATAGTATTTTAAATTCTTATGATAATTTAGATAGTACATTATATGCTGGCATGAACAAACAAAACAGCCAATTGATTACTTATTTTAAAAGTATTTATGACCAAAATTTAAGAATGGGTAAAGGTAGACCATCACCAACATTCAATAATTATTTAAATGTAAAAGGCGGTACTAAATCATTATCAGATTTTAAAGGCAAATATGTTTACATAGATGTATGGGCAACTTGGTGTGGTCCATGTGTTGTACAATTTCCTTACTTGAAAGAGTTAAAGAAAGATTACAAAAACAAGAACATTGTATTTGTTGGTATTTCTACAGACGAAGCTAGAAGAAATGGTGGATCTTGGGAAGCTGCTGAAACAAAGTGGAGGAATTTTGTAAAAGAAAAAAACTTAGGAGACATACAATTATGGTCTGGTAAAGATTATTCTTTTCAACAAGCTTATGAAATTACTGGAATACCTAGATTTATTTTAATAGATCCAAAAGGTAATATTGTTGATGCTAACGCTCCAAGACCTTCTGATCCAGCATTAAAACAACTTTTAAACTCTTTAAATATTTAAGATTTTAGAAACCTAAAGAACCAATTAATTTACTACCAAGTCTTAAGAAAGCATTTAAGAAGATTATAAAAGCAATAAAAAATAACATTACCATTCCAAAATCAAAGAATGAATTAATATCGTTTAATTCAATCATATGCTTTCCTGTCTTTATTACAATGAATGTTGTGATTACAAAAAGGATGAACTGTTGGATTGTACTTTTATACATAATATTAGGGTTTTAAGTTAAATACACTACAAAGTTCAACTTTTTATAGCATCAATTAAGAAATATTAGACGAACAGTTCTATTCTGTAGTTAAACCAATTTTTAGCATCGACAAATCTAAAATTCTAAAAATACTTTAGTAGCAAAAGAAAAGGTGTAACTCTTTAATTAGAATTACACCTTTTATTTATTGAAATTATTTCTTTGTATCTATTCTTTATATACACCCATATCTGCATACTTATTCATTCTTTTAGCAACTAAATCAGCATCAGATAAATCTTTAAGTTCATTAAAAGCATCAATAATTTGATTTTGAACAGCTTTAAAAGCTCCTTCTCTATCAGAATGTGCTCCTCCAACTGGTTCTTTAATAATACCATCAATTAACTTTAACTTTTTCATATCTGTACCTGTTAATTTTAAGGCCTCTGCAGCTTGTTCTTTAAACTCCCAGCTTCTCCATAAAATAGAAGAACAAGATTCTGGAGAAATTACAGTATACCAAGTATTTTCCATCATGTACACTCTATCTCCTACTCCAATTCCTAATGCGCCTCCAGAAGCTCCTTCACCAATTACAATAGTAATGATAGGAGTTTTTAAACGTGTCATTTCAAAAATATTTCTTGCAATAGCTTCTCCTTGACCTCTTTCTTCTGCTTCTAAACCAGGGTATGCACCAGGTGTATCTAACAATGTTACTACAGGTATACCAAACTTTTCTGCCATTTTCATTAAACGTAAAGCTTTTCTATACCCTTCTGGATTTGCCATCCCAAAGTTTCTATATTGTCGAGTTTTGGTGTTATATCCTTTTTGTTGACCAATAAACATAAATGATTGATCTCCAATTTTACCTAAACCACCAATCATAGCTTTGTCATCTTTTACACTTCTATCTCCATGAAGTTCCATAAAGGTATCACCACAAATTGCTTTGATATAATCTAAAGTATAAGGTCTATTAGGGTGTCTAGAAAGCTGAACCCTTTGCCAAGGTGTAAGGTTTTTATAAATATCTTTTCTAGCAGTGGCTAGTTTTTTTTCTATTTTTTTACATGTAGCAGTTACATCAACATCACTTTCTTCTCCAATAATTTGACATTTTTCAAGCTGATCTTGAAGTTCTTTTATTGGCATCTCAAAATCTAAATATTCCATTTTGCTAAAGTTTTGAATTTGTTGTTTGGACTAACAAACATACTATAAAATTTACTTTTTTTTGTTAAAGAAACTTATTTTTTTGATTTTACTTTTTGTAAAAACTTTTGTTTTAAGGCGGTTTTATTTTTTATGATTCCGTTTAAAAGTACAACACCCAAAACTATACACGCTCCTAAATAAAATTCAGGGTTCATTTTTTCTTTATCTCCAAAAATAAATAATGCTAAAATTATGGCATAAATAGGCTCTAAATTAATAGTTAACATAACAGTATAAGGAGATAAATATTTCATCACTTTTACAGAAGCTATGAATGCATATGCAGTACACACACTACTTAAAATGAATAAGTATATCCAATCTGATTTTGGTAAGTTAAAAAATGCTACACTAAAACTTTGGTTAAAAAAAAGATAAACTGCAACAAACAAAGTACCAAATAAAAGTTGATAAAAAGAGATGCGATTAGCATCGTGTTTTTTAATAAAAAGTCCATTTAAAACTGCAAAAAGAGATCCTAAAAAAGAGGATATTAAAGCATATATAATTCCTAATTTATATTGGCTTTCGAAATTAAAAATGATATATAAGCCTAGTACAACCAATAATCCTAGAATAATCTCTAATGATTTAATTCTTCTTTTAAAAAAAATAGGCTCTATTAATGAAGTAAAAAATGCACCTGTACTCATAGTAACTAAAGCTACTGATACATTAGAAACTTTAATGGCTTTAAAAAAGAAAATCCAATGTGTTGCTATTATAATACCTGTAAATAAAAATTTAACTAGTGCTCTTTTATCAACCAAAAAAGATTTTTTTCTAAATAAAAAATAAAAGGCAATAAATATAGAAGCTAAGCCCATTCTAAAGAAAACTAAAGGGATTGCATCAATTGAAATTAAAGCTCCTAAAATAGCTGTAAACCCCCAAATAAAAACAATAAGATGGAGTAGTAAATAATGTTTTAATTTACTTTCTTGCATTTAGATACAAATAAATGGCTATACAGCCGAATAAAATATTGGGTACCCAAACGTATAATAATGAATTAACACCAGCTACAGCACCCAATACTTCTGAAATTTTTAGGAAGAAAACATAAATAAACATCATACCAATACCAATTGCTAAATTAATACCTGTACCTCCTCTTCTCTTTCTAAATGCTAAAGCAACTGCTATGATGGTTAATATATAAGATGCTAATGGTAAACTAGTTCTTTTATGAAATTCTACTAAATATGTGTTTAAATTCTTTACACCTCTTTTTCTTGATAATTCTATAAAATCATATAATTCTCCTGAAGGCATTTCTTGAGAAAGTGCAGATTTGTAAATTAAATCTTTTGGTGTAAAATTAAAAACAGTATCTATTTTACTACCTGATGAAATGCTATCTTTTTTATTATCTATAACTCTTAAGCGCCAATTTAAAAGAACAAAATTAGAGTCTTTAACATTATACCTAAAGTTATCAGAAACCAACTTTGATTTTAATTTTAACCCATCATAAACTTCTGAGGTAAAATCATATCCTGAGTTAGATTCTGTATTAAAATTTCTTATATAAATGTAGGTTGTATCAGTAAGCTGAAGGCTAAAATCTGTTACAAAACGCATTTCATTCTTTCTATTCTTTTTAATATACTCTAACTCAAATGCTTTTCTTACTTTACTGCTTTCTGGTACTACAAAATGATTCATTACTAATGATAATAATGTTACTAAAGTTGCACCAATAAAGTAAGGATATAAAAATCTTGTAAAGGAAACTTTTGCATTTGTTATAGCAATAATCTCTGTATTATTAGAAAGTTTTGAGGTAAATAAAATTACAGCAATAAATAATGCCAAAGGCATAAATGTATTCGCATAGTAAATGATAAAATTTTTATAATATTCATCTACCACTTGATAGAATCCTAAATCTGGATTCTCTAGAAAATTATCAATTTTTTCTGCTATATCTATAGCAATAGCAATAGGTATTAAGATTAATAAGGTAAAAAAGAATGTTACCAAAAATCGTTTTAATATGTACCAATCTATAATTTTCAAATTACAAACGTTTATCCATTTGTTTTACCATTTTATCTTTCCATTCTCTAAAATCTCCTGCTAAAATATGCTTTCTTGCTTCTCTAGTCAACCATAAATAAAATCCTAAATTATGGATAGACGCAATTTGTTTACCTAACATTTCTTTGGCAGCAAATAAGTGTCTTAAATATGCTTTAGAATATAATGTATCTACATAAGTAATACCCATTTCATCAATAGGAGAAAAATCTTTTTCCCATTTTTTATTTTTGATATTTATAGTTCCATGAGCTGTAAATAACATACCATTTCTTGCATTTCTGGTAGGCATAACACAGTCAAACATATCAATCCCTAAAGCAATATTTTCTAGGATGTTTATTGGAGTTCCAACACCCATTAAATAACGAGGTTTATCTTCTGGTAAAATTTCTGTAACGACCTCAGTCATAGCATACATTTCCTCTGCTGGTTCACCAACAGAAAGACCTCCAATTGCATTGGCCTGTGCACCAGCATTTGCTATATATTCTGCAGACTGTCTTCGTAAATCTTTATAAGTGCTACCTTGCACAATAGGAAAGAATGTTTGCTCATATCCATATTTAAAAGGTAACTTTTCTAAATGATTCATACATCTATCTAACCATCTATGAGTCATATGCATAGAACGTTTTGCATAATTGTACTCACAAGGATAAGGAGTACATTCATCAAAAGCCATAATTATGTCTGCACCAATGGTTCGTTGAATTTCCATCACATTTTCTGGAGTAAAAAAATGCGTTGAACCATCTATATGACTCTTAAATTTTACACCTTCTTCATTAATCTTTCTTCTTCCAGAAAGTGAATACACTTGATACCCTCCAGAATCTGTAAGAATATTTCTATCCCAATTCATAAACTTATGTAAACCTCCTGCTGCTTCTAAAACTTCTAATTTTGGACGTAAGTATAAATGGTATGTATTTCCTAAAATAATATCAGGATTTATTTCATTTTTTAATTCAGTTTGATGTACACCTTTTACTGTACCAACTGTACCAACTGGCATAAAAATTGGTGTTTCAACAACTCCATGATCAGTTTTTATAACACCTGCTCTAGCCTTACTATTTGGGTCTGTAGATTTTAAATCGAATATCATTGTCGGCAAATATACCATTTATGTATACAATGAAAAACTAAATTAATCTTAAAGATATCAGCTAAAATCGTCGTTTCTTTTTTGAAGAAAAACCATTATTTTTCTTTTTATTTTTTGGTGATGACTTTCTAAAAGAAGCACTTTTTTTATTAAAGTCATTTTTACTAGGCGAATGATTTCTTTTAGGTTTTGGTTTCTTTAAAGTCTCTTTAATAACTGAGGCTTCTTCAGTTTTAGATGAAGTAGCTATCATTTTATTAATAACCTTTAACTCATCTTCAGTTAATTCTCTCCAATCTCCGGGCTTTAAATTTCCAAGAGTAACATTCATAATTCTAGTACGTTTTAATTTAGTTACTTCATAACCTAAATATTCGCACATCCTTCTAATCTGTCTGTTTAACCCTTGAACTAAGATGATTTTAAAAACTTTTTCTGATAGCTTTTCTACTTTACATTTTTTAGTAACTGTACCTAAAATAGGAATTCCATTACTCATTTTATGTATGAATTGATCGTCAATTTTCTTATTAACACTAACTAAATATTCTTTTTCATGATTGTTGCCAGCTCTTAGAATTTTATTGACAATATCACCATCATTAGTTAAAAAAATTAACCCTTCAGATGGTTTATCTAAACGACCTATTGGAAATAAACGTTGTGGATGATTAATTTGTTTAACTATATTTTTTTTCTCTTTAGAATCAGTTGTAGAAACAATGCCAATTGGTTTATTTAGAGCAATGTAAAGTGTTTTTTGTTTACTTTCAATGGTTTTACCATCAACTTTTACAACATCATTTTCAAAAACTCTATTGCCTAATTGAGTAGTTTTTCCATTAATAGTAACCCTTCCTTCTATGATTAATTTTTCAGCATCTCTTCTAGAACACATTCCAGTAGAGCTGATAAATTTATTTAGATTTATAGATTGTTGATTGTTGTTTTCCAAAAAAAATAATTTGAGTAAAAGTAAGAATTCAATTACAATTCTATTGTTCTAAAAGTAAGATTAATTCTGGGTGAATTCACTTTTTTTGTAGGTGGCAATCTATGTAACCAGTTTGTTTGTGTTCCTTCTTTCATTACTAACAAACTTCCGTTTTCTAAAAAAACATCAATTCTTTGTTTATTTTTTTTATGCTTAAAAGAAAATTTTCTTTCTGCTCCTAAAGATAAAGAAGCAATAGCCCCATTTTTTTTTAGCATTTTTTCACCATCAGAATGATAAGCCATTCCTTCCTCTCCTGAATGATATAAGTTAAGTAGGCAAGAATTATATGTTTCATTACTTTCTTTTTCTACAATTTCTTTTAATGCTAATAATTCTTTTGTCCAAAGATTTGCTTTTTTTGTGATTTTAGAATAGGTATAGTCATATTCTGAATCACCATACCAAGCTACCTTTCTTTTAGTTATAATTAATTTTCCAAATATTATGGCTTCATCATTTTTCCAATTTATATTTTCTAAAAGAGAATTATAGTAAAAATCACATTGAGTTTTATTTAAAATTATTCCATGATAATTGGTTATACCATCAAATGGAAGTATATTTTGTATTTTTTCTGAAGAAAATAAGTCCATGAAATAAATATAAATAAAAAAACCTTACAACTATTGTTATAAGGTTTTTGCGGAGAAAGAGGTAAGTGAACCTCTTTCGTAGTGCCTTTATTTATTACTGTTTCAGTCCTGTACCATTGTTGGGTCACCTAATAGGTCACCTTTATACCTTGTAGTAAAGATAAGGAATTTACTTGATTAATCCTTGTACTTTACTGATTTCAAAGCCCATAAAGTCGCAAAATTCATCGATAGTAACTAACTGATGAGCTTCTTTGTTAAGGCGTTCTTTAATCGCTTTGATTATTGTTCTGCCATAACGCTCACTCTTTCCTGTTACCACTTGCACGTCTTTAGGGTAAATACAGATTCTACTCATTCACTTTAAATTTAAAATTAATACTCTAACTATACTTTATCTATACCGTTGCTATAAAGCACTTATATACAATATACGACTAATATCCCATTGAAAAAACTAACTAAAACGGAAGTTTTGGCAACTTATAAACACTACGGAAGCATTCTAATGCATTGACAGTCAATAGCTCGTATATTTGATATTCATCATCAAAAAATGTATTAGTTATGGCAAAATTAAAAGGTATTATTAAGTTAGAGGGAACGTTAGACAACCTAACTTTTTACAAAGCAAAAGAAGGTTATTTAGTAAAAACCAAAGGCGGTGTTTCTAAAGAGCGTATTCAAAATGACCCAGCGTTTGAGCGTACTCGTGAAAACGGTTCAGAATTTGGAAGTTCTGCATCATCTGGTAAGTTGTTGAGAACATCAGTTAGAAACTTAATGATTAGAGCAAAAGACAATCGAGTTTCAAGTCGTGTAACTCAAAAAATGACTCAAATTAAAAACTTTGATACAACCTCTATAAGAGGACAAAGAAATGTAGCTACAGGATTAGCAACACCAGAAGGTAAAGCCACATTAAAAGGCTTGGATTTTAATAATAGAGCCATTTTAAGTGCTGTTTTATTTGCTCCATTTACTGTAGATGGTGCAACTGGTGAAATTACGATTCCAAATTTAACACCTGCAAATGATATTGCATATCCAAGTGGCGCAACACACGTAAGTTTGAGTTCAGCATTTCTTAAAGTTGACTTTGATACAACAGATAATTCAATCGAATACAGTCCAACTGTAAATATTCCGATTGATTCAACTTCTGCAACTCAAACACTAACGCCTGCAGGTGTTCCAACAGGCACAGGAAACGATATATTCGTTTTATTGGTTGAGTTCTTCCAAGAGATTAACGGTGTTCAATATCCGCTTAAAAATGGCGCATATAACGTTTTAAATATCGTAGAAGTAGCATAAAAGTTTCATTCTGACCTTTGAAGCTGAAAGAGTCCTATAATTTTTATTGTAGGGCTTTTTCTTTTGCCATAATTTTTTTGAAGAAAAGAAAAAAGACAGCCAATGTTAAAGGTAGCGTGGATGATGCTGTCAAGGTTTTTGGGTAAAAGTTTTTTACTCTAAAATCTTGAAACCTTTTACTATTGCCATTTAAAAAGTTTTATTCAAAACCCGTAGGGCTTGACCTTTACAGTATTGAGCGTTGGCTGATGGAAGCTACCTATATTTGCTTTCTTTTTTATTTTTTTATTTACTTCATTTTCAAGTTTAGCACAATCTAATGACTTTCAATTATAGTACTATGTTTCTTGATATTTGTTAACGAAATGAAACAAACAAAGACTTGAGGTAAGGAATACTTGGACTTAACGATGGTTTTGTGCAGATGAATGAGATAACTAATATTCTAACCTACTTTATTTACTACTGTTTCATTATAGTTCTAAATGTGGTTGTATGTTCCAATGTGAGCGTGGGATAAGCGGATATTTTACATAATACCAGTTATAGCTACGAAAATATAAGAATACTGCGTTAGCAAACCTTTGAAAGGATTTTTGCTACTATAACTTGTATTATGTAACATAGCTTGGGTGAGTTTAGGGTTTTATGATATAATAATAACAGAATAGCTTATTGCAGTTTGGTTTGATTTTATGAAAACCAAAGCTGTAATATGCTATTACCTTAAAGACAAAAAAACGCTAAACTTAAGTGGTGAGCGGAACAACACAAAAGACAGAGGGTTTTGAGGCACGAAAAAACTGGGTTTTGGGTTGTGGGGAATAAAAAAGAGCCTTCCGAAAAAGACTCTTTTACTATTATTTAGTGGTCGTGATTTGAATGGTCTTCCGATTTCATTTCACCTGACTGATTCATCATCATTTCGTGGTCGTATTGACAACAACCTGGTAAGTTTTTATAGGCTTCTTCACTACCTGCAACTTTTTCGGTATCATATCCTGAAGCTGCAATAGCTTTGTGAATTGTCATAGCATCTGTTTTGGTATCATCAAATGAGACATCAATTTTCTTTTTATCAACATCCCAATTGGCACTTGCAACACCATCTACATTATTGGCTGCTTTTTCAATGGTATTTTTACACATACCGCAATTACCTCTCACACCAAAAGATAAATCTGTCATTGCGATTTCTTTTGACACTTCTGTTGTTGTAGTTTCTTCAACTTTTTTAGTTTCGTTTTTACAACTTGTTAATCCCATAGCTACTATTACAGCTACACTTAAAATTACTTTCTTCATTTTTTAAAATTTAATTATTATCAGTGTTTATTTATTTTATTGTTTGTTTAACCTCACCACATTTAAGCATTGCGTCACCAAAATATGGGTTTAAAACTTGTTCTTCTTTACTCAACCAATACGCACCGTTATTGTTATCTGCCATAGGACAAAATTGTACATATAGCTTATCATTTACCTTATCAAAGTTTTTAACCATTTCTATAAGCTTATCGGAAATTGTTTGAAACTGTTTACGTTGATGTTCCAGAGTTACATTTTCATTTATACCTTTAGATGTTTTATGCAAAATAGCCCAGTAATTATGCGTTTGCTCTCTTTGACTTACTGGCATTTCTTCCAATGCTTTTCTAAATGCTTCACTTTTGGATGATGCTAACGATATATCAGACTGAATTAAAGCATCTTTAAGATTGATATAAGCGTCAATAATAGGTTGAAATGATTTTTCAACAGTACTATTAAAATCAACCTTTTCTGTCATCATATCCATTGTATGTCCTTCGTGACCTGTCATTACTTTACCACCTGCCTTATTCATCATTGATTTTTTGCCTTGTAATTGAGCTGCTGCATCAACCGTAAATGTTCCGTTAGTCACGATTTCATTTCCAATAAATAAACCTTCCAAAACTTCATATTCATTACCAATTTGATTGCCTAAAACAACTTCGCGCATTTCAAAAATGGTTTGGTCTGGATTGGTTTTTAAATAGACCACAGAACGTTCACCTGTCCAAAGTACAGCAGAGGCTGGGATTGTTAATACCTCATCATTACTACTTGAAACTCGTTCAATATTGGCGGTTACAAACATTCCTGGTTTAAATACATCGTTCTTATTATTAAGCACCACACGTAAGGTTACTGTTCTTGTTTTGGTATTTAATATTGGTTCAATGAAATCTACTTTCCCTTTAAATTCCTTATTAGCATAAGCGTTTGTAGTCACTAAAACTTCTTGTCCCTTTTTAAATAAATCGATTTGATTTTCATAGACATCAAAGTTTGCCCAAACCGTATTGAGATTTGCAATTTTAAGCAGTGGTTGACCTTGTTTGATGTAGTCGCCTTGTTCTACTAATTTTTCGGTAACTGTACCTGAAACGGTTGCATAAACTGGAAAGTTTTCTTTTACTTTACCAGTTTCTTCTATTTGATTAATTTGATTTTCAGATAGCTTCCACAACTTTAATTTATTACGAACTGCCTTATATAATGCAGGTTGCGATTCCTTTAAAGATGATGCTGTAATTAACTCTTGTTGTGCCGCATACAATTCTGGCGAATAAATGGTTGCTAATAGCTGACCTTTACGTACTTCTTCACCTGTAAAACTGACATTCAATCGTTCTATTCTACCCGAAAAATAACTGACTTGTACTGCGTTTGCTTCTTCATTTTCAGCAATTTTACCAGATAATTTAAGGGTGTTGTCATCAACATTTCCTTTGCCTACAACAGTCGTTTGGATATTGGCTAAAGCCATCGCATTTTCAGTTAACTTGAATTGGTCTGCCAACAAACCATCTGCACTACTTTCGGCAGGAATTAAATCCATTCCGCAAATAGGACAATCACCTGGTTCTGGTTGCATAATTTGTGGATGCATTGAACACGTCCACATTTGATTGGTTTCTGAAACTTCATTGTGATTATGTTCTGCTAATTTTTTTGATGAATCACCAAAAATCAACCAACCCAAGAGCAAACCTACTGCGAGTAATCCTATGTATATGACTATTTTATTATTTTTCATTCTGTAAACGATTTATCATTGCTTTCATTTCTTCTATCTCCTTCTTCTGTGCTTTAATAATATCCTCTGCTAATTTTTTAACTTCTGGGTCTTTTATATCTGCTCTTTCACTTGTTAAAATAGCAATGGAATGATGTGGTATCATTGCTTTCATCCATAGTATATCTCCAACTGTTGATTTTTGGTCGCGTACTAATCCTAAAGCAATTGCAAATAGCGCAATACTTCCTATGACTATGCCCATATTTTTCTTTTTATTCTTGTACATATTCTTCATAAAAAAGAACATAATCAAAGCCATTGTGGCAATACCCAAACAAACCATATAGAATCTCGTTAGACTAAACCAAACGTGGTCAAATTCATAAGTATTTAAATACATTGTGATATACATCGCTATAAATGATGCCCCTAACATTAAGAAGAATTTTGTGTAGTTGCTCATTCCGTTTTCGTTTTTTTTGTGTTCTTGTGTGTTCATATTTTCAAATTTTCAGTGGTTATTATTTAATTTATCAGCATTAATACTGCCATTACAATCATAATGGCATTCTCAATAAACGTGGCTTCTGTCATAGGTAACTTTAAAGCTGTACCTAAACAAGCACATCTAATAGATTTTTTATCTAATAATGTTTTCGTTACACCAATGGTTGTAATACCTAATACAACAAGTGTTACTATTAATGCAATTTTAACTTCAAATCGCATCAAAAACATTAAACCCAAAGCAGTTTCAATAAATGGATAAATCCAACCATAAGCAGGAACTCGTTTTGCTAATGGGTCGTACATTTTGAAAGATTCTGGGAAGCCTTTTAAATCTAACATCTTGAAGAAGCTAAACACAATGTAGAATAAGCCCATAAAGTCGAGCATAAATGCACTCCAACTCCAATCTTTATAATGTAATAATACACTTGCGGTTGCAATATAAAAGATGATTAGTAGTAAGGGCTTTAATTGCTGTAGTTTGCTTTTTTCTTGCTCCATTTCAAAACTTGATGTACTTGTAGAAGCAAAAATATTTTTAACTTCCTTTTCAGAAAGCGTATATTTTTCAGGTAAGGCTTTTTTAAGAGTTTCTATAGCGACGTGGCTACTCATTGTAACTTCAGCTTCTCCTTTTTCGAGATTAACTTCAACATTGGTAATATTATCAATGTTACTTAAACTTTTTTCTACAGATGCTTTACAACTGCCACAGGTCATTCCTGTTATTTTATATGTATGTGTCATTATTTTGGTAGTTTTAATGTTATAGAATTGTTTAATAATAAGTCATCTATATGACCAGCAATAGCATCATCCTCCGTTTTAAAATGCATATGCATATTGGTAGTATGATGTGTGAAAATTGCTTTATGTTTTGTAGAATAGAATCCGATTATTTCAACGTCTTTATTCTGCAAAGTTCCATTTAAACCTGATTCTTTGTGCTTTTTATGATTATGGATAGTGTCACCATCTTTCCAATTGATGACGTGCCAATCTAAAGATTTGACGTTGCCCTCTAACAAAAAAGGAAATGGTTTATTTGTATCTATATTGTACTCTATAGCAATCTTGAAAATTTGTTCTTCTAAATCACTTTTTGTGGTACAATTTTTTATTTCAAAAGATTCCCACGCTTTAATTTCTGCATATACTAATAGAGATGCTTTTAGGTTGTAAGAATCTTTAATCTGTAAACTACTATCAACCACAAAACTGTTGCTTGGTTGACTATCAAATATTTGAATTTCGCCCTTGAGGTTATCCACAGCACCAAGAGCGTAAAGGTTTTTCATTTTTGAAAGTGTGTCTAAACTGATTACGGGTTGAATATTACCAGACATTATTGTTCTTAAAGCACCTGAATGTTTTACTACTGTTGAAAGAGTTTGACTTTCTTTATCTCGACAAGACAAAAAGGCAATTGTAAAAAATACTAATACGATTATATATGTTAATCTTTTCATTGCTTAATTGGTTAAGTAATTAATAATTGTACTTTGCACATAGTAGACCTTAATAGACTCTATTTGGTTCATTTGAAACTTTAGTTGCAGTTCTTGAATATCCAAAACATCATTAAAATCTATCGTTCCTGTTTCGTAACTTTTGATTAAGATGTCTTCTGCATCTTTAGCTTGTTTTAAGTTCTTGGTTTGAGTCTCATAACTTATTCTTGCCGAAATACGCTCATTAATCGCTTTACTTAAAAACGTTTCCAAAGTGTTTAATCGTTCTTGTTTTTGAGCTGTTATTTCTTGCTGTTCTAACTCATTTTGCTTGGTTTGAGATTTATATTTTTTATTAAAAATTGGGATTGACACCGAAACCATAGGCATTACAATATCTTTACCGTTATCCGAGAAATTCATATCTGGTCTTTCAGAAACATTGATATAGTCTAATCCAAAACCAATCATAGGACTACTTTCTTTTTGATTTAGTAATTCTGATTGCTCTATGGATTGAAATAGTTTATCATACTTCAACAATTCAGGATGCAATGCTAAATTTTCATTAATGATTTCAAAGTCTTCTGAAGGCATCATTAAACTATCTACCACATTAACAGCAACATCATTTTCTCTATTCAAAAGATTATTAAGATTCGTTTGTTCTGCTAAAAACTGTTGACTTAAAACATCTTTTAGTTGTTGCATTTCGTTTTGACGCATTTGTAATCGCAATAAATCTACAGCAGATGCTTTACCAACCTCAACAGAGGTTAGTGCTAATGTCTCATAGGTTTCCAATAGTTTAATGTTTTCTGTTAGCACCCTTTGTTTCGCTTTGTTAGCGTATAAATTATAATAGGATTGTGATACAGAAGCCATCAATTTTCGCTTTGCAATAACAATGTCCTCATATTTTGCATCGGCTAACGAACTCACATAATTTTCTCTTGATGTAATTGTACCAAACCACGGTAACATTTGTTTAGCCGATACTTTAAATCGTTGCGCACCTGTTCGTGTTTCTGGTTCGCTCACAAAGTAACCTACACCAAATTCGGTATTAGGAATTGTATTGACTTCGTTTACTTTTTCAGAAGCTCTTTTGTATTGCAACTCAAATTTTTGAATTTCTGGATTGTTATTTAATGCAACATCAATAAGCGTTTCTAACTCTTGACTTTGTACAGAAAGCACAAAGCATAAAGAGCAAAGAACAAAGACTGTTTTTTTATCGATTTTTATGTATTTCATTTTGTTGCTCTTTTAAGTTGAACTTCGGATTTCCAGCTATATAATACTGGAACTACAAATAAGGTTATTAAGGCTATGAGCATTCCACCAAAACTTGGTATGGCCATTGGAATCATAATATCGCTTCCTCTCCCTGTAGATGTGAGTATTGGTAATAATGCTAATATGGTGGTTGCTGTTGTCATTAAACAAGGTCTGATTCGTTTTTCTCCTGCTTCAACAACTGACGCTCTAATTTCCTTTTTAATCTCTGGTGTGTTTCTATCAAAAGTTTGAGTTAAATAGGTCGCCATTACTACGCCATCATCTGTTGCAATACCGAAAAGTGCAATAAAACCAACCCAAACCGCTACACTTAAATTAATGGGATGCATCTGGAATAAATCACGCAGATTTTCGCCAAAGAAGTTGAAGTTTAAAAACCAATCTTGACCATAGAGCCATATCATTACAAATCCCCCAGCAAACGCTACTGCAATTCCTGTAAACACCATTAATGAGGTTGCCACAGAACGGAATTGGAAATACAGTATTAAAAAGATAATTGCCAAGGCTAATGGCACAACAACAGATAGCGTTTTTTCTGCTCGTAACTGATTTTCATACGTTCCTGTGAATGCATAGTTGATTCCTTTTGGTACTATTAGCTCACCAGAATCTATCTTTTCTTGAATCAATGCTTGTGCATTTTCAACAACGCTTACTTCAGCAAAGCTATCTAATTTATCAAATAACACATAGCCTACTAAAAACGTGTCTTCACTTTTAATTACTTGTGGCCCTTGTTCGTATCGAATACTTGCTAATTCACTTAGAGGAACAGAACTTCCTTTTGCAACTGGTATATAAATCTGCTTTAAGTCGTTTGGATTATTACGTAGTTCTCTTGGATACCTAACACGAACACCATATCGCTCACGACCTTCAACCGTTTGTGTTAAAACCATACCACCAACTGCGACTTTTAATACGTCTTGAACATCTTGTATAGAAATGCCATAACGTGCAATTTTTTCTCTATCAATATCAATTAACAAATACGGTTTGCCAACAATACGGTCAGCAAAAACAGCTTCTTCTTTAACACCTTCTGCTTCCTTGATGATGTTCTCTAATTGGACGCCAAACGCTTCAATTTGCTTTAAGTCTTGGCCTTTTACCTTAATTCCCATAGGTGCTCGCATTCCTGTTTGAAGCATTACCAATCGGGTTTCAATAGGTTGTAGCTTTGGTGCTGAAGTAACACCTGGTAATTTGGTAACTCTTACAATTTCATTCCAAATATCGTCTGGTGATTCGATTTCTGGTCGCCAATTACGGTAGTATTCACCATCGTCATCTTCAATTAGTTGAGACCTTTTAACTGTACTAAAAGCAACATTTTCGGAATTATTAGGATTAGAAATAGTGCGACCATCTTTTAATTCAAACAAACCATCATCATTTACTTTGTAGCGTTGCCTTTCTCCATCTACATTCAGCATATATTCTGGCTTATACTGAATGATATTTTCATACATTGATAGTGGTGCTGGGTCTAACGCTGATTCTGTTCTACCCGCTTTACCTACAACTGTTTCAATTTCTGGAATACTGGCTACTGCCATATCTAATTGTTGTAAAACTCTTTTATTTTCTTCTACGCCAGAATGTGGCATTGATGTTGGCATTAGTAGAAATGAGCCTTCATTTAAGGATGGCATAAACTCTTTGCCTGTGTTCTTCATAATGAAAAATCCTGCAATTACAATAGCTGTTGGTACAGATAGAAACAATAATTTATTATCTAAACACCATTCTAAAATACGAGTATAGTATTTGATGAATAGCGAAAAAACACCTAATAAACCAAAGCATATAACACTTACAAAAATGAGATTCCAGAAGATACTTTTATCAACTCCTAATGGTCGCCAATATTCAGCTAACAGAAATATGATTGCTGATGCTGAAATAATGATATTGATAAGATTAGCTTGTTTGTCTGTTATTTTATTTTGAATATTGAGAAGTGCTGTAATTCCAAAAGCTATCAAAATCAATCCCAGCCAATACCCAAAGACTATTGCTACGACACCTAATGCTATTAAAACACCATTTAAAATAGTTTTAAAAGTGTTTTTGATGCTTTTCTTTCTGAATAAAAATGCTGCAAATGGTGGTATTAAAAATAAAGCAACAATAATAGATGCTGTTAACGCAAAGGTTTTTGTAAATGCTAATGGTCTAAATAATTTTCCTTCTGCGCCAATCATAGTAAATACAGGAATGAAACTGATTATTGTTGTCATTACTGCTGTTACGATTGCACCAGATACTTCTGCTGTGGCATTATATACTACTGTATTGATTGATTTTGTTCCGTCATCTTCATCCAAGTGCCTAATGATGTTTTCTGAAAGTATGACACCAACATCGACCATTGTTCCAATAGCAATTGCGATACCAGATAAAGCGACAATGTTTGCATCTACACCAAAGAACTTCATTGCTATAAACACCATTAAAACCGCAACTGGTAGAAGTCCAGATATAAGTACAGATGCTCGAAGATTGAATACCATAATGATAATTACCAAAATGGTAATTAGTATCTCTAATGCTAAGGCTTCATTGAGTGTACCTAATGTTTCTTGAATGAGTTCTGTTCTATCGTAAAATGGAACTATTGTGACTTGTGATGTTCTCCCATCTGCTAATACTTTTGAAGGTAAGCCTGCACTTAATTCATTAATTTTTTCTTTTACATTATTGATTACTTCCATTGGGTTTGCACCATATCGCGCAACTACAACAGCACCTATAACTTCTGCACCTTCTTTATCTAATAAACCACGTCTTGTTGCAGGACCTAATGATACTTTTCCAATGTCTTTAATGCGTATTGCTGTATAATCTTCGGAAGTAACAACTGCATTTTCTATGTCTGCAATAGATTTCACATAACCTAAACCACGTACTAAATATTCTGCATTATTAATTTCAATAGTTTGTGCACCGATGTCTTTATTACTTTCCTTAACTGCTTTTACAATATGATGCAATCCAATATTATATTGACGCATCAATTCTGGATTTACATCCACTTGATATTCCTGAACATATCCACCAATAGAAGCGACTTCTGATACTCCACTTGCAGAGGATAGCGCATATTTTACATAGTAATCTTGAATGCTTCGTAATTCTTGTAAATCCCAACCACCAGTTACGTTTCCGTTTTCATCACGTCCTTCAAGTGTGTACCAAAATATTTGTCCTAATCCTGTTGCATCTGGTCCCAAAGCAGGATTAACACCTTCAGGTAATAAACCACTTGGTAATGAGTTTAGTTTTTCGAGAATACGACTTCTACTCCAGTAAAATTCTATGTCTTCTTCAAAAATGATATAGATACTTGAAAAGCCGAACATAGAAGAACTACGAATGGTTTTTACTCCAGGAATACCTAACAAGGATGTGGTTAATGGATAGGTAATTTGGTCTTCAATATCTTGTGGTGAACGACCATCCCACTTTGTAAATACAATTTGTTGGTTTTCTCCAATATCTGGAATTGCATCTACAGCTACAGGATTGCTTGGTAAAAATCCTGTATCCCAATTGAAAGGTGCATTTACTGTTCCCCATCCTACGAAAAGGACGAGTAGTAGTACTGCAACGAGTTTATTCTCTATAAGAAATTTGATTGCTTTATTAAGCATATATTTTGATTATTAAACAGTTAGACATTGATGTTTAGAAAACACCGAATACAACAAATTATCCTTATGACACAAAGCCATTGGATAAAACAGTCTAAAGTTTAAAAATCAAATTAAATACGTCTCGTCAATTTTGTAGAGTTGCCTTATGACGAGTGGCGGTTTGTACTCTTCGTAAGAAGATTCATTATTTTTTATACCTTCAAAAAGGTTAATATATGTGTAAACAAATGAAGCAATGAATACCTGTTGTTCAAATGATATTTTGTCAACTTGTAATTGAAGTTCATCTTGACCTTCAATTGCTAATTGTTTATCATCGCAACAATTTTTCTTGGTAATAGAACATCCTTCAGTAGAAGGTTTTTCCATTTCCATACCGCAACCTTTGGCTTTATGGAAAATAGCCGTTTCTACTAAAGTATCTCCGCAATAATGCATATTCATAGTAAATGACATTGTAGAGAATAACACTACAAAAGCCATTGCTAAAGACATTATTTTATGGAATACTTGCTTCATACTGATTGCAAAGTTACAAAAATTTAACAACTCCTTATTTTGTTTAACAGAAGTTTAATGGTTAACTCCATCTCATTCGTTGTAATCTAACTGCATTTAATATTGCTAATAATGCTACACCTACATCTGCAAAAACCGCTTCCCACATTGTTGCTAAACCACCTGCTCCTAAAATCAGAACAATTACTTTTACTCCAAATGCTAAAATGATGTTTTGCCATACAATTTTACGAGTGGAACGACTAATTTTAATCGCTTTTACCACTTTTGATGGTTGGTCTGTTTGAATAATGAGGTCTGCTGTTTCAATAGCTACATCACTACCTAAACCACCCATCGCAATACCAACGTTACTTACTGCTAAAACAGGTGCATCGTTAATACCATCACCGATAAAAGCTACTTTATTTTCAGGATTCTTCTTTAAAGATTCAACTTCGTTTAATTTATCTTCTGGTAGTAAACCACCTTTAGCATTTTCAATATTCAACTCTTTAGCGACTTGTTGAGTTATAGAATCTTTATCACCAGAAAGCATCATAATATTTTTAATACCTACTTTATGTAAATCTGTAATTGTTTCTTTTGCATCCTCTTTTAATTCATCTGCTATTACTACATAACCTGCAAATTGATTATCGATTGCAACTAATACTATCGATTCTACAATAGATTCAGTTTCAGTTGGAACATCAATACTATTGGCAATCATTAAGGCTTTGTTACCTACTAAAACAGTTTTACCGTTAACTATACCTTTTAATCCTTTACCAGCAATTTCAGAAACTTCTTTTGCTTCATAGCTATTTTCAGTTCCTTTATATACCATTATAGCTTTAGCTATTGGATGCGTGGATTGCTCTTCCATAGCCATTAAATACTTCATAAAATCAGATTCAACCCAACCAATAGTTTTTATTTCCTTGATTTTAAATACACCTTTGGTAACTGTCCCTGTTTTATCCATTACTAATGTATTTATCTTGGTCATAGCGTCTAAAAATGAAGCACCTTTAAATAAAATACCATTCTTTGAAGCTACACCTAAACCACCGAAATATCCTAAAGGGATTGAAATTACCAGTGCGCACGGACAAGAGATTACCAAGAATATTAATGCTCTATATAGCCAATCTCTAAACACATAATCATCTACAAAAAAGTAAGGAAGGAAAGTAACGCCAATAGCTAAAAACACTACAATTGGTGTATATACTCGAGCAAACTGTCTAATGAATAATTCTGTTTTAGATTTACGTGCTGTTGCATTTTGAACCAAGTCTAATATTCTTGCAATAGAACTATCTTCAAACTTGTTGGTTACCTCAACTTCAATAACGCTTTCCAAATTAATACTACCTGCATATACTTTTTCATTACTAACGATTGTATCTGGTTTACTTTCACCTGTTAAAGCTGAAGTATTTAATGATGCTCTTGAGGATAACAACTTACCATCTAAAGGAATTTTTTCACCTACTCGAATTTGAATTTTCTCTCCAATGTTTACACTTTCAGGCGAAACACTCTTATAAACACCATCACGAAATACATTGGCTTCTTTTGGTCTAACATCTAATAGTGCTTTAATATTTCCTTTTGCTTTATTTACTGCTGAACTTTGAAATAATTCTCCTACTGCATAAAACAACATAACTGCAACACCCTCTGGATATTCACCAATTATAAATGCACCAATTGTAGCAATAGACATTAAAAAGAACTCGGTAAAAACATCACCTTTTTTAATACTATTCCAACCCTCTTTTACGACTGGAAACCCTACAGGTAGATATGCTAAACTGTACCAAGTAATACGAATCCAATCTTGAAAAAAGGAAACATCAAAATAATCTAAACCTATTCCAATAATAAGCATTGTAAAACTTATAATAGCAGGAATGTATGTTTTGAATGCACTACCATCTCCGTGGTCGTGTCCATCATCGTGAGAATGTTGTTCTTCTGAATTTGGTTTTAAATCTCTTAAATTGACTTTCTTTTTTTTCATTAAGTTAGTCTTAACAACAACTTATGTTTTGTTGAATTGGAGGACAAGGAACTGTGCCATAAGAGCAATACACACAACAATCTCCTTTTTTTGGCTTCAAAACCGTTTTACAATTCTCACATTCGTAGAAGAATTGGCAAGCATTTGTTGGCATATCTTCTTCTTTTTTATGTCCGCAGTTTGGACAGGTAATTTCTGATTTTAATATCCTTTTCATTAGTTTTATTTTTTATCAGTTATTTTATAACCTGTAGTTTTAATTGCTTTCTCAATTTCTAATTCATTAGTTTTAGTTTCGTCAAATTCAATGATTGCGTTACCATTTTCGTAAGATGTTTTTGAGTTTACAATTCCGTTAAGTTTATTTACTTCGTGGTTTACGTGAGTTTCACAACTGGCACAAGTCATTCCGCTTATTTTATACTCTATTGTTTTTATATTTGTTTTATCAACTACGATGATTTGTTTTTCGCTGTTTGGATAAAATATACTTGAGTAGTATGGAAATGCCAACATCACTATTGCGAATATGGTTACAATACCTAAAAAGGTTTTTGACTGTATAAATTTTGGTTTTTCATCTGTTTCACATTCACAGTCGATTTCTTTTTCTGGTTTTAATTTTTGATACCAAGCAAAGAGAAGAACTAATATAGATAGTCCAATTAAGTAAGGTCTAAATGGTTCTATCCAAGAAAAAGTTGAAGCTACACCACTTGTTCCTGCAATTAATGCCAAAACAGGTGTGATGCAACACAATGAAGCTGTGATTGCTGTAAGTATACTTGTAACCGCTAATTTATTTTTCATAATTTATTTAATAAATTTGCAATATCACTTGGAATAGGCATTCGCTTTAATGGTGGTACGTTTGCTCCTCCAGTATTACCAAGCGGAACGTGATTTATAAATGATTTCCAGCCACCCACAAGCAACCTAATTATTTGTCCGAATACTTCTTTAGTATCTTTTTGTCTAAATCCAAACTTTAGCATTAGCCAATGTGAATAGGTATGTTCTATAGGATAGGATTGACCTATTATATGACTACGTTCTAAATGAAACCAAGCATTACCAAACTGCTTATTTTCTAAACAGAAACTGTATTGTTTTAATTCTTCGTTATACGCCTGTTTAAGGTGTTTAGGTATTTTAGTATTAAACTTCATATCCATTAATTTTGTGTAAAAGTAGTACAATAGTAAGTGCAATGGAAGTGCATTTGTTATCTACTACATTTATCACAAATACCTTTTACAACCAAGTTTACATTCTCTGAAACAAAGCCATCAGGCACTTTTATTTGCGGAATTTTATGGTCGGTTAAACAAGTGGTTTCATTACAATTATTGCAATGAAAATGTAAATGTAAATCGTTCTTTATATCACAATTACATCCCTCTTCACATAATGCATATTTCGTAATTCCTGTACCATCGTCTATTTGATGAACAATGACTTTCTCTTCAAAGGTTTTAATAGTCCTGTAAAGTGTTGTTCGATCAGCTTTTTCAAATGCGTTTTCAATATCACTCAAAGTTACTGCTACCTTTTTTTCAGCAAGAAACTTATAAATTAATAAACGCATCGCTGTAACACGAATATTTTTAGATTCTAAAAGTTGTTCTATTGTTTTCATAATTAATCGTGGTCTTCGTTACCAAATGGTTTAATAATAATTCCTACACTAAATATAAAACCATCTGTTGGCGCATATATTTCTGGGAAAACAGGATTTTCGTGCGGTGGTAAAACCAAAGGTGTAAACCTGCTTTGTCTTCTATCAGTAAAATTTTCAAAATTTACAAATACACTTCCTAATTTAAAGTTACGCATTACCAATAAACCCATAGTTACAAAGTCTGTAGTTTCTGTTCCATTAGATAAAAACTGTTTGCCAGTATAAAAGGTTTCATATCCTATTCGCCATTTTTCAGATTCGTACATCAAAACACTACCTGCGTTATGTTTTGCTGTTAATGGCTTCTGTGGATTGCCAGGTAAATAATTTAGTTTGGTATCAATAAGCGCATAGTTTAAAAACCACCTAAAGTCTTTATATGTAAATTTTATATTTGTTTCTGCTCCTTTACTTAAGATTTCATCTGGTGCATTTTCAAACTGAAATAATCCGTTATCTGTTGAATTTAAAAGCAATCCATCATTAATAGCGGTAACATAGAATAATTGGTTTATGGAAAAACCAATCTCATCCGATAATCGTGTTTGATAATTCAAATCAAAATTAACACCATAAGAACGTTCTGCATTTACTGTAGACTTATCTATTGCAAGCACATTTTCAAAGTTAATATATTCTGCTTCTTCTGTAAAAATATCTGGAATCTTATACCCTAAACCTCCACCAATTCTACTTGAAAATCCACTATTGTTTTTATAAAGTAATGAAATTCTTGGAAGTGGAAAGAAACCGAAATCAGTATTATAATCTGCTCTTAATCCTGTTTCTAATATCCAATTATCTGATAAGTCATAGATATTATTTGCAAATGCACCAAAAGTTACATCTTTTTGGTCTCTTTGTAATGGTGCGTTATCATTTTCATCGAAATTTGAGGTATATAGATTAGCTCCAACTATCCAATCCGTTTTTTCTGATGCTGTATTATATGTAATTTCAGTAAAAGTATTTGTTTGTTTGCCATCAAAATTAAAATCAGGAACTGTTAAATTTCTATCGAAAAAAGAGACACTATTTTTAAATTCTAATAAACTAACAGAATCTAATTGGGTTTGATATACTAATTGACTGCTTAATCGTTTTGAGTTGTTTTCTTCTGTGTATTGATGAATTCCGTCTTCACCATTTTCAATTTTATTAATATCACCACCAATTCTATCGTCATATGTTCCATTTAAACCTAACCAAACTGTTGTATTCTCTGATGGATAATAAAAAAGTTTAGGATTAAAAGAAATTGAAGTTGTTTTTGGTAAGTTACTAAACCCATCACCTTCAGGGTCGTATGCTTTTTGGTAATGAGCAGAGCCATAAAGTGATACACCGAATTTATCGGTTCGTTTGCTATAAAATACATTTGCTGTACTTCCTAATGCTTGTGTTTGCGTAAGCATTATATCTAAAGCAGGTTCAAAATCTGGTGTTTTGGATACCATATTTATTAAACCTGCAATTGCACCACCACCATAAAGTGTTGATGAACTGCCTTTAATAATCTCAAATTGTTGTAAGTCTAAAGGTGGAATTTGTAAAATACTTAATCCACTTGAAAAGCCACCATATAATGGAAACCCATCTCTTAATAATTGCGTGTACCTACCATCCAACCCTTGAATACGAATATTAGTATTACCACTACTTAATGAGGTTTGTTGCATTTGTATTCCTGTACTTTCACGAAGCACCATAGAAATATTAGTAGGGTTCATTATTGCTTTTTCTCCTAATTCTTCCGCACCTATAAACTCGATGCGTGTAGGTATTTTTCGTACTGTTCTTGTGCTTCTTGTAGATTGCAGTACTACAGCATCTAATTGATTACCACCCTCTTTTAGTTTAAACACTAATTCATTATTACTTGGAATTTGAATTGTTGTCTCAAATGTTTCAAAACCTAGAAAGGAAATTATTATTTGATGCTGACCGTTTGGTACTTCTGTAAATTCTGCAATACCATCAAAATTAGTTACAGCACCTTTTTCTAATGCTTCAAAGTAAACCGTAGCACCCATTAAAGGCTCGTTTTCAGCCTCTGTGATGACTTTTATTTGTATGTCAGTTGTTTGTGCCTGTAATGATAGGCAAAGTATTAATATGAGCTTTATGCTCAATAAATATTTATTCATTGAATTATAATTGTAATTAACTAAATAATTGATTTAAAATCGTGTTGTTTTAGCTTATTACTTGTGGCGGTTGCCAAATGTTGGAAGGGAAATTAAACCTATAAATAGGTTGATATGTAGAAATTAACTCCGTTGAAATTTCAATATTGAGTTTGAAATCAAATTTCTTGATTGGTTCGTAAGTAATTGTCATACCGCAACAATTGCAAATACAAGTTACAGGACAAGAATCGTCACTATCTTCTTGATGGTTGTGGTTAACACTTATTTCGTCTTGATGCTGGTCTTCTATGTTTTGACCATCAGAACAAGGCTTCGCTGAAAGCAATAGTATTATAAATGATAATATGACTGTTACAAATTTCACAATTACAAAGATAAAAATTTAATGATGCAATGGTTGTGCAATTATTTTATTTAAGCCACAACTTTAGCTTTCTCTTTTATAGTTTCAAGATGTTTTGCCATATTGCTTTTACACCATTCTTCACGTGCTAATTTTGGTGCGTGACCTATGGCTTTTGATAACTCCTCTTTCATTATATCCTCAACAACATCAACATATTCTTCCGTTGTAGAAATACTATCGTGTATTGTATATATTGGTGCATCTGGATACTCTATTGATATACGCTTTGCAATAACATTAATCATTAAATAACTCTCAATACTCTGCAATAATCTTGGAAGTAGCGATTTGTCTTTACTCTTAATCTGTCTAAACACCTCATAAACGTTTGGAAACATCGCCTTAAACATCTTCTTTGGTTTTGCATCCTCTTGCCCCAAAAATCTATTATCTGTAAATAGCACTTGGAACACTGCCGTTTTAACTTCTTTTCGGTTTGCAAATGTTTCTCCTAATCGTTGGCTAAACTGTTGTTCTAAAAACTCGTAAAGTGTACCACTCACCACAAGATTTATATACTTACTAAACTCATTATTCATAAGGGTTTTATCAATATCTCCTAACATAATGTAAGAATCAGTATCGTGTACTTTGATATGTGATATATTCATTCTATCATCACTCTTACCATCAACCTTATAAATATTCTCATTTATATCATTAAAAGAATAAAAAGGTCGATTTTTGGGCTCGTCAAACGTGATTGATAACTCATTTGGTGCATTTGGCTCATTTTTTTGCTCAATCCAGAACGAGCGACTCAATAATATGGTGCTTAAATAAGGTTGGCTATTTTTAATATCAATCGAAATTAATTTTTGGCCATCATACGTTACTGCATTTCTGATAACGCTTCGCATATTAGTAAGGTTGGAATGAAAACGATACACATTATCATCGTGCAACAAATAATAATCTTGACGACCTATTTTTTCTGCGCTAATTTTTGCGTGATTTAATTGGTCAATCGGTCTTTTATATTTGACTTCGACCTTACCATAGTTATTAACCTTTTTGGATTGCCACAAAGATTTGTTGTCTTTTTTTAACGCATATTCTTCGGCTAAAAACTTGTTGACGTAATTAATATCAATTTCTAATTTTTCATCAAACCATTTAGTTAGATAGTTTAGGTGTTTTACCGATGCTATTCTATTATTACGCTCTACTTTTAGTTTCCTATGAAAAGTTTGGTCGCTAATAGAATGAATAGCTACTTCACACCTGTATTTTTCAGCTAACCTAAACCCTTTTGATTTTGAGCCAACAAAGTATTGATTATCCGTTTCAATAATTTTTGCAACATTGATAAGATAATTTAAGTACTCTTTGTAATAAGAGATTTTGTCCTGTAAGATTTTTGAACTTATAGATACAAAGTCATCATACATTAAATCTTTGTTGTAGAGTGTAAGCGCATTTATTAAGTGAATAACATATAATAGTTTATCTCTTTTGTGTTTGTATTTCTTAAAATTAGGTGGGTAATCATAAACAATTTGGTCTATGTCTAAATTCTCTGGTATGTATAATCTCATTAAGCACTCTTGTTTTGGGTTAAAATTCTAACTACATCGTCATACTCATAGTACATTGTTTTACCCATTTTGGTAAAGGGTAGCGTACCATTGATTCGTAAATTCTGCAACGTACCCGGTGAGATATTTAATAGCTCGCGTACGTCTGCTGATTTTAACCACTTTTTTTGCTCTGTTTGGCTTCCTAAAATTGTCTTAAGTTCTGTGATGATTTCCTGTTTAAGAGTCTTTAAATCATCCTTTGTAATTACTTCAAATGTCATTCTGTATAAAAAATATTATTAGGTATTAACTACCTGATTTCTAACATTCAATATACATTAAAATCACCTTTTTTAAATGAAAAATTATTGACAGTTATTAACGAAATAAGCAAACTTTTTAACAAGAAACTACCTGTAATACAAGTAGTTTCACGTATAAATCTCTATTTTTAGATTAAATTGTTATTGAGCTATCTTATTCGTATTTGGTCGAGTATTTTTATCAGCAAACTTTTGTTTCAAAATTGACATATCATCACTTACTTTTCTGTCCAATATTTTAGCATAATGCTGTGTCGTTTTAAGTGATTTATGACCTAACATTTTACTTACAGATTCCATTGGCACACCATTAGAGAGTGTTACGGTAGTTGCAAACGTATGGCGAGCTAAATGGGTGGTTAAGTTTTTATTGATACCACACAAGTCTGCTATCTCTTTTAAATAGGCATTAGACTTTTGATTGCTTAATACTGGAAGCAACACACTTTTTGTAACTGCTTCTGGATGGTTCTCGTATTTCTTTATAATCTCTAAAGCAGTTGGAAGTAGTGGAATATTACTGCGTGTATCGGTTTTAGTACGCTTTGTCTTTATCCACTTATCGCCATCAATACCAAATACCAAATTATCTTTTGATAGCTTCTTAACGTCGCTATACGCTAATCCTGTAAAGCAACAGAATATAAAAATGTCTCTTACTTGGTCTAAACGATTGGTGTGCAATTCTTTTTCGAGCATTGTTTGTATTTCTTCTTCTGAAAGATATTGACGTTCTACTTCTTTTAAACGTACTTTATAATTTAGAAATGGGTCTTTTTTAATCCAATCGTTTGCTATGGCAATACGTACAATCTTTTTAAAGTTCTTGATGTATTTTATAGTACTGTTATGTCCGCAGTTTCTAACGGTTTTTAAATAGAACTCAAAATCTGTAATATACTTGTGGTCTATTCTGTTTGCAGGTATATCGCTTACATTGTATTGATGTTGCATAAACTCTTGTAGATGTTTACATACGGTTTTATAACGCTCTAAAGTTCCTGCCGAAAACTCTCTACCAACTAATTTTTCAACTTGCTTGTTGTGATTTTTAAAGATGGTTATGAGTGTTCTTTGTTTTTCCTCAACGCCTAAAAACTTATTTTTAAGGGTTTCGGTTGTAACCTCTTTGTTATCTTGAATTAAGTCTCTTTGGCTTTGATATACTTTTGTAGTTAGTGAATCTAAATAGGCATTTAGTTCTCGTATATCTTCTGTTCTTCCGATAGCTTTATTGGCTTCAACGCTCCATTTCTCAATCTCAATGGTACGTTTTGTACTTATCTCTGTACGCTTACCATCTATGGTAATACGTAGGTAAATAGGGCATTTGCCCTGTGCATCTACTTTACTCTTTTTTAAGTAGAATAATAATCCAAATGTTTTGTTCATTCTGGTGACCTTTAATTATACATTAATTTACAAAATTTCGAGGTCTTTTAATTGATATATTATTCTGATTTATAAACAGTTATAAACAATTAGGTGACCTAATTAAGGTTATAAAAAGGTCACCTAATAGGTCACCAACAGAATGGTTTTTAATACATATTTTGATGTTTTGGGTAAAATAAAAAGTCCCATAAACATTGAGTTTACAGGACTTTCGTCGATTTTGAATAAATCTTGGCGGAGAAAGAGGGATTCGAACCCCCGGACCTGTTACAGTCAACAGTTTTCAAGACTGCCGCATTCGACCACTCTGCCATTTCTCCAGAAGTCTCATCAGATATTCTCTGAATGCGGATGCAAATATAGAAAGCTTTTTTATTATGTGAAACAAAAAATTATGAAATTTTATCTTATTTTGAATATAAGACTAACAAATATCTATCTTGTTAAAAATCAACAGTTATTAAAAAATTAAATTAATTAGAAATCATCTTTTATAATTTAAAATCAAATTCCTTTTAGCTAGTTTCTTATATTTGCTAGCTAAATTATAAGTATTTCATATGTCATTTAATTCTTTTGGAAATTTATTAAAATTAACAACTTTTGGAGAATCTCATGGAACTGCTATTGGTGGTATTATTGATGGTTTTCCTGCTGGAGTAAAATTAGATTTAGATGCTGTACAAGAAGAATTAAATAGGCGTAAACCTGGTCAGTCAAAAATTGTGACTCAACGTAAAGAACCTGATACAGTTGAATTTTTATCAGGAATTTTTGAAGGTATTTCCACAGGAACATCTATTGGTTTTATTATTAAAAATACAAACCAAAAAAGTAAAGACTATAATCATAATACAGATGTATATAGACCTTCTCATGCAGATTATACTTATGATCAGAAATATGGCCTAAGAGATTTCAGAGGTGGAGGAAGAAGTTCTGCAAGAGAAACTGCAAATTGGGTTGTAGCTGGTGCTTTAGCAAAACAATTATTATCAAGCATAAAAATTAATGCGTTTACCTCATCTGTTGGAGATATTTTTATTGATAAACCTTATCAAGAGTTAGATTTTAAAAAAACAGAAAATAATATTGTACGTTGTCCAGATGAAAATTCTGCAGAAAAAATGATTTCTAAAATAAAAGAAATTAGAAAAGCTGGAGATACTATTGGTGGAACTATTACTTGTGTTGCACAAAATATGCCTATTGGTTTAGGTGAACCTATCTTTAATAAATTACATGCAGAACTTGGTAAAGCAATGTTATCTATAAATGCTGTAAAAGGTTTTGAATTTGGAAGTGGTTTCTGTGGAGCAAGAATGAAAGGCTCTGAGCACAATGATATTTTTAATGCAGATGGTTCTACCCAATCTAATCTTTCTGGAGGTATACAAGGAGGGATTTCTAATGGTATGGATATTTATTTTAGAGTAGCTTTTAAACCTGTAGCTACAATTATGAGTAATCAACAAACCATAAACTCTAAAGGTGAAGAAACTGAAATTATGGGTAAAGGAAGACATGACCCTTGTGTTGTGCCAAGAGCTGTACCTATAGTGGAAGCTATGACTGCTTTAGTTTTAGCTGATTTTTATTTATTAAATAGAACTAGAAAAGCTTAACTCTACTCAATTTTAAATTAGGTTACACTTATTTATCTAGAAGTATTTTAAAAATCAATAAATTATCTATCTTTAAATTTTAAAGAAGTTTTTTGAATTCAGAGAGATTATATTTTATTGATATTGTAAGAGCTTTTGCCATTTTAATGATGTTACAAGGGCATTTTATAGATGCACTTTTATCTATAGAATATAGAGATATAAGCTTAACTTCTTTTAAAATTTGGAGCTATTTTAGAGGTATTACTGCCCCTACCTTTTTTACGATTTCAGGATTAATTTTCACCTATCTGTTACTTAAAGCTAAAGAAAAAGGGAATGAAAAGCTAAGAATTAAAAAGGGAATTATTAGAGGTTTTTTTTTAATAGGAGTTGGTTATTTATTAAGAGCTCCAATATTTAAATGGATTTCTGGAAAGTTTACTACTTATTTTTTAGCTGTTGATGTTTTACAATGCATTGGATTAAGTCTAATTTTAGTGATATTGGTTTACATCATTTGTTTTAAAAAAAATACCATTTTTTCTTTATCTACTTTACTATTAGGAATTCTTATATTTTTAACAGAACCTTTATACAGAAATCTAAATCCAGAAAATATTCCTTTATTATTTAGTAACTATATTTCTAAAAATAATGGATCTGTTTTTAGAATAATACCATGGTTTGGCTATGTTTCTTTAGGAGCATTTTTGGCAACATTGTTTTTTAAAAACTTAAGTAAAAATAATTTTAAATTAATTACCATAATTTCATTTATTATTGTTGGTTTTATATTAATATTTTATTCATCTTATTTATTAGCAACAATATCTAAACTAACAGATATTCAATTATTTATGGATTCTGCTAGTTATAATTATTTATTTACAAGGTTTGGAAATGTTTTACTCTATTTTGCTCTTTTTTATGCTTTTGAAAACTATTTAAAATTTCCATTAGTATTAAAAATTGGTCAAAAAACATTATCTATTTATGTCATTCATTTTATTATAATTTATGGCAGTTTTACTGGATATGGACTTAATAGAATTATTGGAAAAACACTAAATCCAACTCAAGCTGTAATAGGGGCCATTTTATTTTTATTTATCGTCTGTTTTATTTCTTTCTATTATGTAAAAACAAATGCATTTTTATATAATAATTTAAGAAAGTTATTTGATAAAATTAAATCTTAATATAGTTTATATGATTACAAAATATAAACTTTACTTTTTAACTTTAGTAGTTTCATTACTTCTTTTAGGCTGTGCATCAAAACAAAATTTTATTGATAATTCTAAGTCTATTACTAAAGAAACTTATACTTATCATACTTTTGAAAACAAAAACAAATTACAGTTAGATTTCTATCAATCTATTAATTATAAAAACACAAAACCTCTAATTTTATATGTTCATGGAGGTGGTTTTTCTGGAGGAGCAAGAGATGAAAATTACATAAAAAATTATTGCTTAAAGATGGCAAAAAACGGGTTTGCTGTAGCTTCTATTTCTTACAGATTAACTATGAAAAAATTAGGGTTTGGTTGTAACACAGAGGCTAGCTTGAAAAAAGAAGCTTTTATAAAAGCCTCTGAGGATATAAGTTATGCCACAAAATATTTAATTGATAATAAGAAAAAATTTAATATAGATACGACTAAGATAATATTAGTAGGTTCTAGTGCTGGAGCAGAAGCAATTTTAAATTTAGCCTATGTTTACGAGAATAAAATCTTAGCAAAAGAATTTAAGTATGCAGGAGTAATAGCCATGGCTGGTGCAATAACTTCAATAGAAAAAATCTCAACTAAAAGAGCTATCCCTACTTTATTATTTCATGGCACAAAAGATAAATTAGTACCCTACAATGTAGCTCCTCATCATTATTGTAAAAAAAATAAAAAAGGCTATTTGCAGCTTTATGGCTCTAAAGCAATAGCAAATAAGCTTAAGGAATTAAATACTTCTTACAATTTATATACTATACAAAATGGAAATCATTCTTGGAACTCGAAACCAATGTTTGTATACTTTAGAGAAATGATTTCTTTTATAGATCATCAGATTTTACAATCTAAATACCAACAAAAAGAAGTTGTAAAAAAAATAAGTGACTATACATCTACAGATCTATAGCCACTTAAACATTAACTTAACTCAAATTTATTTATTCACCTTGACCTAAAGAGAATGCTCTCTTTCCATCAAACTCATATAAATTTTCTGTTTTAATAACTTCAAAACCTTCGCTATGAAGTTTAGATAATAAAGCAATTACTTTTTCAAACTCAATAACATTGTAAACAGTTTGACCTTCAGTTTTAGACTCAGCATCTACAAATCTACATCTCCAATGATCTGTACAATAGGTTTCAGGTAATCCATTAGGATATACTTTTACACCTCTATTTGTAATCATCTTAAGCTTCATTTTAAATGAATCTAAACTTGATAAAGCATCACCAATTATTTTTGGATTATTACCTTTCCAATTTATAAAAACATCCACACCCACCAATTCTTGCTTCTCTTCTTTTCTTACATATTCAGGAATTACAATCTCTCCCTTTCCTGAAGATAGTTTACTCAATGGTAGCTTTGTAGGTTTTTCTCCTAAGTTTTTAATTACCATATCTGCAAACTTACTTGTAGACACTTTTTCTTTAGATAAATTTGCTTGATATACATCTGCTGTATGGTACCCATCTTCTAATGTTTTTAACCAAGCATTTTTAATAGTATCTGCAATTTCAGTTTTACCTAAATGTGATAACATTAAAATAGCTGCATTTAAAAGACCAGAAGGATTTGCTATTTTTTGACCAGCAATATCTGGTGCAGAACCATGTATAGCTTCAAACATTGCTACATTAGAACCTATATTTGCTGAACCGCACATACCTACAGAACCAGCGATTTCTGCTGCAATATCAGATATAATATCTCCATATAAATTAGAGGTTACAACAACATCATATCTCTCTGGATGAGCAGCTAAACGTGCTGAAGCAATATCTATGATTTCTGAATTACTTTCTATTTCTGGATACTCTAAAGCAATCTCTTTAAAGACATTATGAAACAAACCATCTGTTAATTTCATAATATTATCTTTAACCATACACGTCACTTTTTTTCTACCATAAGCTTTAGCATACTCAAAAGCATATCTTACAATTTTTTCGCAACCAGGTCTTGTAATTAACTTTAAACACTGTACAACATCTTGTGTTTGTTGATGCTCTATACCTGCATATAAATCTTCTTCATTTTCCCTTACAATAACCACATCCATTTCTGGAAAGTTTGTTTCTACATAAGGAGCATATGCACTTACAGGTCTAACATTAGCAAATAAACCTAAAGACTTACGTAAAGTAACATTTAAACTTTTGTATCCTTTTCCTTGAGGTGTTGTAATAGGAGCTTTTAAAATGATTTTATTTTGATTGATGGTTTCCCAAGCACTTTTCTCTATTCCAGCAGAGTTACCAGACAAATAAACTTTTTCACCAATATCAATTCTTTCTGGTTTAATATTAGCACCAGCAGCATCTAAAATTCTAAGAGTTGCATCCATAATCTCAGGACCAATTCCATCTCCATAAGCAACAGCAACTTTTACGATATCGTTTTCGTTACGTTTTCTTGATTTTTGTTTAATTTGAGTATTTTCCATCTAATTGTTTATTTTAACAATACAAAGATGAGAATTTAAGTTTATAAATTTTTATATATGTTTTTTATGATTTATATTAATATTATTTATACATAAAAGTCATTTATAAAAAAAAAAGAAAAACAAATGTTTTTCTTTTTAATTTTTTTAAGCTTGACCTGTAGGCCCAAAATTCATTGGAATTGGAGGTTGTTCATAATCTTTAATTTCTCCATGTTGTTGTTCGAATTTACGAACATTATCTGCTAAAGCTTTTGTTAACCTTTTAGCATGTTGTGGTGTTAAAATTATTCTAGATTTTACTTTTGCTTTTGGCACACCAGGCATAATATTAATAAAGTCAACAATAAATTCTGACATTGAGTGATTAATAATTGCTAAGTTAGAATAGGTACCTTCTGCTACTTCTTGATCTAATTCAATATTTAATTGGCCTTCTTTATTTTGATTTTCTTCCATGGTTAAAAATTTTGTTTGTTTATTGATGCAATTATATCATCTTATTAAAAAAGAAAAAGTTGAATTGAATAGTGTAATTAAAATTACAGTAAACAATTCAACTTTAAATATTTAAACGTTTACACGTTATACTTTAGAAACTTTGTTCTATTTCGTCTTTAGGACCAACAATAACATTGTCGTATTTTCTCATTCCTGTACCTGCAGGTATTCTTTTACCTACAATTACATTTTCTTTTAATCCTTCTAACGTATCTACTTTACCATTAACAGCTGCTTCATTTAATACTTTAGTAGTTTCTTGGAAAGAAGCTGCTGAGATAAATGATTTTGTTTGTAATGATGCTCTTGTAATACCTTGTAAAACTTGTTCTGCTGTTGCAGGTTGTGCATCTCTTGCTACAACTAAGTTCTGATCATTTCTTCTTAATAAAGAATTTTCATCTCTTAATTGACGAGCAGTAATAATTTGACCTGCTTTTAAATTATCTGAATCTCCAGCATCTTCAACAACTTTCATTCCGTAAATAGCATCATTTTCTGCGATAAAGTCATTTTTATGGATTAATTGATTCTCTAAGAAAAGTGTATCTCCTGAATCTATAATCTTAACTTTACGCATCATTTGACGAACTACAACTTCGAAATGCTTGTCATTAATTTTTACACCTTGTAAACGATATACTTCTTGAATTTCGTTTACTAAGTATTCTTGAACTGCTGATGGTCCTTTAATTCTTAAGATATCAGAAGGTGTTGTAGCACCATCAGATAAAGGCATACCAGCTTTAATAAAGTCATTTTCTTGAACTAAAATTTGGTTAGAAAGTTTAACTAAATACTTTTTAACATCTCCTGTTTTAGACTCAACAATAATTTCTCTATTACCTCTTTTTATTTTACCAAAAGAAACCACACCATCAATCTCTGAAACAACAGATGGGTTAGATGGGTTACGTGCTTCAAATAATTCTGTTACACGTGGTAAACCTCCAGTAATATCGCCTGCTTTACCAGATTTTCTTGGTATTTTAACTAATGTTTTTCCACTTTCAACAGTATCTCCATCATCAACCATTAAGTGAGCACCAACTGGTAAACTATAAGAACGTAGAGCATTACCATCTTTATCTTCTATAATTAAAGAAGCAATAATTTTCTTATTCTTAGAATCTGTAATTACTTTTTCTTGGAAACCAGTTTGTTCATCAATTTCTACAGAATAATTCATACCCTGCTCTAAATTATCAAACTTAACTTTACCAGCAAATTCAGAAACAATTACACCATTAAATGGATCCCATTGTACAATAACATCACCTTTCTTAATGGTCTTTCTATCTTTATCAAAAATGATAGAACCATATGGAAGTATGTTTGTACTTTGAGTTATACCTGTTTTCTTATCAACGATTTTAATTTCAGCTGTTCTAGAAATTACGATATCTACTTCATTACCTTCGTTATCTTTTCCTTTAACAGTTCTTAAATCGTCTATTGTTACATTACCATCAAACTTAGCAACTAACTTATTTTCTTCAGAAATGTTACCTGCAACCCCACCTACGTGGAATGTTCTTAATGTTAACTGTGTACCTGGCTCTCCAATAGATTGTGCTGCAATTACACCAACTGCTTCACCAATTTGAACTTTGTTACGAGTAGATAAACTCTGACCATAACATTTAGCACAAATACCTTTTGCAGACTCACAAGTTAATGGAGATCTAACTTCTACAGAATCAATTCCAGATTTTTCAACTTTTTCTGCTAATTGTGCAGTAATTGGTTGATTAGCTTCTATTAAAATTTCATCCGTTAATGGATCATATACATTTTGTAAAGATATACGACCTTCAATTCTATCTGATAAAGATTCTACAATCTCATCATTTTTCTTTAAAGGAGTAACTTCTAATCCTCTCAATGTACCACAATCTTCTTCGTTAATAATAACATCTTGTGAAACATCTACTAAACGTCTTGTTAAGTAGCCAGCATCTGCCGTTTTTAAAGCGGTATCTGCTAATCCTTTACGAGCTCCGTGAGTTGAGATAAAGTATTCTAAGATTGATAACCCTTCTTTAAAGTTAGAAAGAATTGGGTTTTCAATAATTTCACCACCACCAGCAGTAGATTTTTTAGGCTTAGCCATTAATCCACGCATACCAGTTAACTGACGAATTTGCTCTTTAGAACCCCTTGCTCCAGAATCTAACATCATATATACTGAGTTAAATCCTTGTTGGTCTTCACGTAAACGTTTCATAGATAACTCAGTTAATCTGTTGTTGGTAGAACCCCAAACATCAATTACCTGATTGTAACGCTCTTTTTGCGTTAACATACCCATGTTATAATTCATTACAATACCATCTACTTCTTTGTTTGCTTCTTCAATCATAGATTGTTTTTCAGCAGGAATAATGATATCTCCTAATGAGAATGATAAACCACCTTCAAAGGCAAATTTATATCCCATATTTTTTATTTCATCTAAGAATGCACCTGTTGTTGGTATATCTGTAGCTTTTAAAATACCACCAATAATACCTCTTAAGTTTTTCTTAGTTAATACTTCATTGATGTAACCAGCAGCAGCAGGAACTTTCTCATTAAATAAAACTCTACCTACAGTAGTTTCTATAATTTTAGTTACTTGCTCGCCATTTTCATCTAAATCTTGAGTTCTTACTTTAATACCAGCATTTAAATCAACTTTTTCTTCGTTAAAAGCAATAGTTACTTCTTCTGGTGAATAGAAAGTTAATCCTTCTCCTTTAACAGGAACTTCTGGAGTAGACTTTCTTTCTTTAGTCATATAATATAGACCTAATACCATATCCTGAGAAGGTACAGTAACAGGAGCCCCATTTGCAGGATTTAAGATATTATGAGAAGCTAACATTAATAATTGTGCTTCTAAAATAGCTTCTGGTCCTAAAGGTAAGTGAACCGCCATTTGATCTCCATCAAAATCGGCATTAAATGCAGAACATGCTAAAGGATGTAATTGTATTGCTTTCCCTTCAATTAACTTTGGTTGGAAAGCTTGAATACCAAGTCTGTGTAATGTAGGAGCCCTGTTTAATAAAACTGGATGTCCTTTAATTACATTTTCTAAAATATCCCAAACAACTGGTTCTTTTCTATCTATAATTTTCTTTGCAGATTTAACTGTTTTTACAATTCCTCTTTCAATCAATTTTCTGATTACAAAAGGCTTGTAAAGTTCAGCTGCCATATCTTTTGGCAATCCACATTCAGATAATTTCATTTCAGGTCCAACAACAATTACAGAACGTGCAGAATAATCAACACGCTTACCTAATAAGTTTTGACGGAAACGACCTTGTTTACCTTTTAATGAATCTGATAAAGATTTTAATGGTCTGTTAGATTCAGTTTTTACTGCAGATGATTTACGTGTGTTATCAAATAATGAATCTACAGATTCTTGTAACATACGTTTTTCGTTACGTAAAATAACTTCTGGAGCTTTTATTTCAACTAATCTTTTTAAACGATTATTTCTAATAATAACTCTTCTATATAAATCATTTAAATCAGATGTTGCAAAACGACCACCATCTAAAGGCACTAATGGACGTAATTCTGGCGGAATTACTGGAATTGCCTTCATAATCATCCACTCAGGATTGTTTTCTCTATTTTTTTGAGAATCTCTGAACGCTTCAACAACATTTAAACGCTTTAATGCTTCTGTTTTACGTTGTTTAGAAGTTTCTGTATTTGCTTTGTGTCTTAATTGGAATGATAACTCATCTAAATCGATACGAGCTAATAAATCAATTAAACATTCTGCACCCATCTTAGCAATAAACTTGTTTGGGTCTGTATCTTCTAAATACTGATTATCTTGTGGTAACTCATCAACAATATCTAAATATTCTTCTTCTGTTAAGAAGTCCATTTTTTGTAATGGTTCACCTTCTGCATTTTTAGCAATACCTGGTTGAATTACTACATAACGTTCGTAGTAAATAATCATATCTAACTTTTTAGAAGGTAAACCTAAAAGGTAACCCATTTTGTTAGGTAATGATCTAAAGTACCAAATATGAGCAACAGGAACTACTAAATTAATGTGTCCTACTCTATCTCTACGTACTTTCTTTTCAGTTACTTCTACACCACATCTATCACAAACTATCCCCTTGTAACGTATTCTTTTGTATTTACCACAAGCACACTCATAATCCTTTACAGGACCAAAAATACGCTCACAGAATAAACCATCACGTTCAGGTTTGTGCGTACGATAGTTTATGGTTTCTGGTTTTAAAACTTCTCCTTTAGAAACTTCTAATATAGCTTCTGGAGATGATAAACCAATTGAGATTTTATTAAACTTTTTTACAGTGTATTTCTCTTGTCTTCTTGCCATGTCTTTTAATAAGTATAGTTGGCAGTAGTCAGTTTCCAATAGAAACTATTGGAAACTGGTTACTGAAAAAATTTATTCTTCTAATCTAACGTCTAAGCCTAAACCTTTAAGTTCGTGCATTAATACGTTAAACGATTCTGGTAAACCTGGTTCAGGCATTTCTTCTCCTTTTACGATACTCTCGTAAGTTTTAGCTCTACCCATAACATCATCAGATTTTACAGTTAAGATTTCTCTTAAGATACTTGATGCTCCATATGCTTCAAGTGCCCAAACTTCCATCTCTCCAAAACGCTGACCACCAAATTGTGCTTTACCACCTAATGGTTGTTGAGTAATTAATGAGTAAGGCCCAATAGAACGCGCGTGCATTTTATCTTCAATCATGTGACCTAACTTAATCATGTAAATTACACCTACAGTTGCAGGTTGATCAAAACGTTTACCTGTACCTCCATCATATAAATATGTGTGTCCAAATCTTGGAACACCAGCTTCGTCTGTATATTTATTGATCTCATCTAAAGAAGCTCCATCAAAAATTGGTGTAGCATATTTCTTATCTAATTTTTGACCTGCCCAACCAAGAACAGTTTCATAAATCTGACCAATATTCATACGAGATGGTACCCCTAATGGATTTAAAACGATATCAACAGGAGTTCCATCTTCTAAGAAAGGCATATCTTCTGCTCTTACAATTCTTGCAACAATACCTTTGTTTCCATGACGTCCAGCCATTTTATCACCCACTTTTAACTTACGTTTTTTAGCGATGTAAATTTTAGCTAATTTTAAAATTCCAGCTGGTAACTCATCACCTACAGAAATTGTAAATTTTTGACGACGTAAAGATCCTTGTAAATCGTTTACTTTTATTTTATAGTTATGAACTAATTCACCAACTAATTTGTTTAAATCTTCATCAGTTGTCCAAGTACCTGTTAAATGCACATAGTCATCTACAGAGTTTAACATTTTAAGTGTATATTTTTTACCTTTTGGTAATACTTCTTCACCTAAATCATTAAATACACCTTGTGATGTTTTACCACTAACAAGGTTAAATAACTTTTCTATTAACTGGTCTTTTAAACTTTCGAACTTAGATACAAAAGATTGCTCTAAAGTAGCTACTGCTTCTTTATCTCTTAATCTCTTATTTTTATCTTTTACAGCTCTTTTGAATAATTTTTTATCAATTACTACACCTCTTAATGAAGGAGAAGCTTTTAATGATGCGTCTTTTACATCACCTGCTTTATCACCAAAAATGGCACGTAATAATTTTTCTTCTGGAGTTGGATCTGATTCTCCTTTTGGTGTAATCTTACCAATTAAGATATCACCAGGATTCACTTCTGCTCCAATTCTAATCATTCCATTTTCATCTAAATCTTTAGTAGCTTCTTCAGAAACGTTTGGAATATCATTAGTTAACTCTTCAGTTCCTAATTTTGTATCTCTTACGTCTAAAGAATACTCATCAATATGTATAGATGTAAATATATCTTCTCGAACAACTTTTTCAGAAATCACGATGGCATCCTCAAAGTTATACCCTTTCCAAGGCATAAAGGCTACTTTCATATTTCTACCTAAAGCTAATTCTCCTTGTTGTGTTGCATAACCTTCACAAAGTACTTGTCCTTCCTCTACTCTATCACCTCTTTTAACAATTGGCTTTAGGTTAATTGAAGTACCTTGGTTCGTTTTTCTAAATTTAATTAAGTCATAAGTAACTTCATCAGAATCGAAACTTACTAAGTTTTCTTCTTCAGTTCTATCATGCTTAATTGTAATTTTGTTTGCATCTACATAAGTTACAACACCTTTACCTTCTGCGTTAATTAAGATTCTAGAATCTTTAGCAACTCTTCTTTCTAATCCTGTACCTACAATTGGTGCTTCAGGACGTAATAAAGGAACAGCTTGACGCATCATGTTAGATCCCATTAATGCACGGTTTGCATCATCATGTTCTAAGAAAGGAATTAACGATGCAGAAATTGATGCAATTTGATTTGGAGCAACGTCCATATAATCAATAACATCTGGAGTAACTACAGGGAAATCGCCTTCTTCACGAGCAATAACTCTGTCTGTAGCAAAACTTCCATCTTCATTTAATGCTAAATTAGATTGAGCAATTTTCTTACCTTCTTCTTCTTCTGCACTTAAATAAATTGGCTCTTCCTTAGCAACAACTCCATTACTAACTTTTCTATAAGGTGTTTCAATAAATCCTAAGTTATTCACTTTTGCAAAAACAGAAAGTGAAGAAATTAAACCAATATTTGGTCCTTCAGGAGTTTCAATTGGACATAAACGTCCATAATGTGTATAGTGTACATCACGTACCTCGAAACCAGCTCTTTCTCTTGATAAACCTCCAGGTCCAAGTGCAGATAATCTACGCTTGTGAGTAATCTCTGCTAATGGATTGGTTTGATCCATAAATTGAGATAATTGGTTTGTACCAAAGAATGAGTTAATTACTGATGATAATGTTTTTGCATTAATTAAGTCAATAGGTGTAAAAACTTCATTATCACGAACGTTCATACGCTCACGAATAGTTCTTGCCATACGTGCTAAACCAACACCAAACTGACCAGCTAATTGCTCACCTACAGTACGAACACGTCTGTTAGATAAGTGATCTATATCATCTACTTCTGCTTTAGAATTGATTAACTCAATTAAATATTTAATGATTGTAATAATATCTAATTTTGTTAATACTTTTTCATCCATATCAACATCTAACTGAAGTTTAGTGTTCATTCTAAAACGACCTACTTCACCTAAATTATAACGTTGTTCTGAGAAAAATAATTTATCTATAATTCCTCTTGCAGTCTCTTCATCTGGCGGTTCTGCATTACGTAATTGTCTATAGATATGCTCAACAGCCTCTTTTTCTGAGTTTGTTGGATCTTTTTGTAGTGTATTGTGAATAATAGCATAGTCTGCCATTTGATTATCTTCTTTATGAAGTAAAATCGTTTTAGCACCTGCTTCAATTATTTCATCAATATGTTCTTTTTCTAAAATAGTATCTCTATCAAAAATGATTTCATTTCTTTCGATAGATACTACTTCACCTGTATCTTCATCAACAAAGTCTTCAAACCAAGTTTTAAGAACTCTTGCTGCTAATTTACGTCCTAATACTTTTTTAAGTCCTGCTTTGGAAACTTTAATTTCTTCAGCAAGATCAAAGATTTCTAAAATATCTTTATCTCTTTCAAAACCAATGGCTCTGAATAAAGTGGTTACTGGTAATTTTTTCTTTCTATCAATGTAAGCATACATTACTTGATTGATATCTGTAGCAAATTCTATCCAAGAACCTTTAAAAGGAATTACTCTTGCTGAATATAATTTTGTACCATTTGCGTGGAAAGATTGTCCAAAGAAAACTCCTGGAGATCTGTGAAGTTGAGAAACAACAACACGTTCAGCACCATTAATAACAAATGTTCCAGAGTTAGTCATATAAGGAATTGTACCTAAATACACATCTTGAACAATAGTTTCAAAATCTTCGTGCTCTGGATCTGTACAATATAATTTAAGACGAGCTTTTAAAGGAACACTGTAAGTAAGACCTCTTTCTATACATTCTTGAATGCTATATCTTGGTGGGTCTACAAAGTAATCTAAAAACTCTAATACAAATTGATTTCTTGTATCTGTGATTGGAAAGTTATCCATGAAGGTTTTGTACAAACCTTCTTCACCTCTTTCTTCTGCTTTTGTTTGAAGTTGGAAAAAATCTTGGAAAGATTTTACCTGAATATCCAAGAAATCTGGATACTCTTTAATCATTTGAGAAGTTGCGAAGTTGATTCTTTCAGTAGTGTTTTTCGTTGCCAAAAGAGAATATATTTTTTGATTAAAAATCTGATTAAAATAAAGAACGAATATATACACAAAATGGTTTAGGCCTAAAACATAACGTTTTAGTACCTAAACCTATATTTGTTTTCCCGTTTTTGAACTCTTCAAAAAGCGGGAGTAATAGCTTACTTAAGCTCTACTTCAGCTCCTGCTTCTTCTAAAGATTTTTTAAGACCTTCTGCCTCATCTTTAGATACACCTTCTTTAACTGCTGCTGGAGCGCTATCTACGATACCTTTAGCTTCTTTTAATCCTAAACCAGTTAATTCTTTAACTAATTTTACAACTGCTAATTTAGAACCACCAGCTGCTTTTAAGATTACGTCGAATTCAGTTTGCTCTTCACCTGCATCATCTCCACCACCTGCTGCTGGACCTGCTACTGCTACTGCAGCTGCTGCTGGCTCAATACCATATTCGTCTTTTAAAATAGTAGCTAATTCGTTAACTTCTTTTACTGTTAAGTTAACTAATTGTTCTGCGAAATCTTTTAAATCTGCCATTTTAATTGTTTTTAAAAATTTTGTTTTATTATAGTTTATTTGTGCGCTAATTATTTTTCAGATAATGTTTTTATAATACCTGAAAGTGTTTGTCCACCAGATTGTAATGCTGAAACAACATTCTTAGCTGGCGATTGTAATAATCCAATGATTTCTCCAATTAATTCTTCTCTAGACTTGATATCTACTAAAGCATCTAATTGATCATCACCAATATAAACAGACTCTTCTGCAAAAGCCCCTTTTAATAATGGTCTATCTTTGGATTTTTTTCTAAATTCTTTGATTAATTTTGCAGGTGCATTTGCAGCCTCTGCAATCATCATAGAAGTATTACCTTTTAATACTGATGGAAGATCGCCAAAATCTTTATCTGACGCCTCCATTGCTTTTGCAAGTAATGTATTTTTAACAACTGATAATTGAACACCAGCTTTAAAACATGCTCTACGTAAGTTTGATGTAGTCTGTGCATTTAAACCAGAAATATCTGCTAAATATACAGTGTTAGTATCTGCTAATGTTGCTGTTAAATCTTGTATTACTTGTGATTTTTCCTCTCTTGTCATAATGTTAAGTTTTAACTTATTAAACAGCTTTTACATCAACCTCAATAGAAGGACTCATTGTACTAGACATGTAAACACTCTTTACATAAGTTCCTTTTGCTGCAGTTGGTTTCAATTTAATAATTGTTTGAATTAATTCGTTAGCATTTTCTTGGATTTTCTTAGCATCAAAAGATACTTTTCCAATTGCTGCATGAACGATACCAGTTTTATCAACTTTAAAGTCGATTTTACCTGCTTTTACATCTTGAACAGCTTTAGCTACATCCATTGTTACTGTACCTGTTTTTGGGTTTGGCATTAAACCTCTAGGACCTAAAATTCTTCCTAAAGGACCTAATTTACCCATTACACTTGGCATTGTAATAATTACATCTACATCTGTCCAACCTCCTTTAATTTTTTGAAGGTATTCATCTAACCCAACATAATCTGCACCTGCTTCTTGAGCTTCTGCTTCTTTATCTGGAGTTACTAATGCTAAAACTTTTACATCTTTACCAGTTCCATGAGGTAATGTTACTACACCTCTAACCATCTGATTAGCTTTACGAGGATCTACTCCTAAACGAATTGCTAAATCTACTGATGCATCAAACTTTACATTAGTAATGTCTTTGACTAGCGCTGAAGCAGCTGCTAAATCATAAGATTGAGATCTATCAATCTTAGCGTAAGCCTCTTTTTGCTTTTTTGTTAATTTTGCCATTTTACTATTGTTTATAAAGTTTATGCTGGTGCATCACCTTTTACTGTTAATCCCATAGAACGAGCTGTACCTGCAATCATTCTCATTGCTGAAGAAACTTCAAAAGCATTTAAATCTGCCATTTTATCTTCTGCAATTACTTTAATTTGATCCCAAGTAACTGATGCTACTTTCTTTCTGTTTGGTTCTCCTGAACCTTTCTTGATTTTGGCCGCTTCTAGTAACTGTACTGCTGCAGGAGGAGTTTTTACAACAAAATCAAACGATTTGTCTTTGAAAACAGTAATAACAACTGGTAAAACTTTACCTTGTTTGTCTTGCGTTCTTGCATTAAACTGTTTACAGAACTCCATAATGTTAACACCAGCAGCACCTAAAGCGGGTCCAACTGGTGGCGACGGATTCGCAGCACCTCCCCTTACTTGTAATTTAACTACTTTACTAACTTCTTTTGCCATTTTAAAAATGTTTTGTGACTTGTTTTAATTTGGAAGCTTAAAAACAAATCGATATATATTTGTGTAACAATTATATCTTTTCTACTTGCATATAACTTAATTCTAATGGTGTTTTTCTTCCAAAGATTTTCACCATTACTTCAAGTTTACGCTTTTCTTCATTTACTTTTTCTATAGTTCCATCAAAACCATTAAATGGTCCATCTACAACTTTTACTGTTTCTCCAACATTATATGGTATTGCAATGTTTTCATCTTGTACAGATAATTCATCCACTTTACCTAACATTCTATTTACTTCAGATTTACGCATTGGTACAGGATCACCTCCTTTAGTTTCACCTAAAAAACCAATTACTCCAGTAATAGATTTAATAACGTGAGGAACTTCACCAGATAAATTTGCTTCTACCATTATATATCCAGGGAAATAAACTCTTTCTCTATTTACTTTCTTCCCATTTCTAATCTGAACAACTTTTTCAGTAGGCACAATCACTTGGCTTACATAATCAGATAAACCTACTCTAGAAATTTCAGTTTCTATATAAGATTTAACTTTATTCTCTTGTCCTCCAATGGCTCTAACAACATACCATTTCATTACTGAATCAGCCATAATTTATTTCTTAAAATAATTTGAAAAAGTTATCTAATCCAGTTTGAAAAACGTAATCTATACCAGCAACAGCTAAAGCAAAAAGTATTGTAAATACAGCTACAGTTACTGTTGTCTTTTGAGCATCTTCTTTAGATATCCACGTCATGTGGTTATTTAATTCATCAAAAGAGTCTTTGATATATTGTATAAAGTTCATTTTTCTTCTATTTTGCACGGGTTGAGAGGCTCGAACTCCCGACACCTAGTTTTGGAGACTAGTGCTCTACCAACTGAGCTAAACCCGTTTATTCATTGATAAAGGCATCCCGTAAAAACGGGACACCCTTTTATATTTATCAATTAATAAACTAACTTGATTATTAGTCTAATAATTCAGTTACCTGACCAGCACCAACTGTTCTACCACCTTCACGGATAGCGAAACGTAAACCTACGTTTAATGCAATTGGTTGAATTAAGTCTACAGTAATTGTTAAGTTATCACCTGGCATTACCATTTCTACACCAGAAGGTAAGTTGATAGTACCTGTAACATCTGTTGTTCTAACATAGAACTGAGGACGATAGTTGTTATGGAATGGAGTATGACGTCCACCTTCTTCTTTTTTAAGAACATAAACCTCAGCCTTAAACTTAGCATGTGGAGTTACAGAACCTGGCTTACAGATTACCATTCCTCTTTTGATTTGTGTCTTTTCAATTCCTCTTAATAAGATACCAGCGTTATCTCCTGCCTCACCTCTATCTAAGATTTGACGGAACATTTCGATACCTGTAATAGTAGAAGTTAATTTCTCAGCTCCCATACCTATAATCTCAACAGGATCTCCAGTGTTTGCAATACCAGTTTCAATTCTACCAGTAGCTACAGTACCACGTCCAGTAATTGAGAATACATCTTCAATCGGCATTAAGAAATCTTTATCAACCTCACGAGTAGGCTCTTCAATCCAGTTATCAACAGCTTCCATTAATTCTAAAACTGTATCAACCCATTTTTGCTCACCATTCAATGCACCTAAAGCTGAACCAGAAACAACCGGCCCTTCATCACCATCATAGTCATAGAAAGAAAGTAATTCTCTAACTTCCATGTCAACTAATTCTAATAACTCTTCATCATCAACCATATCAACTTTGTTTAAGAAAACAACGATACGAGGAATACCTACCTGACGACCTAATAAGATATGCTCTCTAGTTTGTGGCATAGGACCATCTGTTGCAGCAACAACTAAAATAGCACCATCCATTTGAGCAGCACCAGTTACCATGTTCTTCACATAATCCGCGTGACCTGGACAGTCAACGTGTGCATAGTGACGATTAGCAGTTTGATATTCTACGTGAGAAGTGTTAATTGTAATACCTCTTTCTTTCTCTTCAGGAGCATTATCAATCTGATCAAAAGATTTAGCTTCAGAAAAACCTGCATCAGCTAATACTTTAGTAATAGCCGCAGTTAAAGTAGTTTTACCGTGATCTACGTGTCCGATAGTACCAATGTTTAAGTGTGGTTTCGAACGGTCAAAAGTTCCTTTTGCCATAATTATTAATTTTAATTCTTAGTTTAAATATATTTAGTGTCTAATAATACTAATTAAATGAGCCAATGACGGGATTTGAACCCGTGACCTCATCCCTACCAAGGATGCGCTCTACCAACTGAGCTACACCGGCTTTTGTCAGTTTAAAGTTTTAAGTAAATGTCAATAATTTTATTATTAACATACTTAATTCTACAACTCAGTTTCTTTGAGCGAGAGACCGGGTTCGAACCGGCGACATTCAGCTTGGAAGGCTGACGCTCTACCAACTGAGCTACTCTCGCATAATTTTATGTGGGGAGAGCAGGATTCGAACCTGCGAAGTCGAAAGACAACGGAGTTACAGTCCGTCCCATTTGGCCGCTCTGGAATCTCCCCTAAAATTCAATAAATAAATGAACTTTTTTTGTTTTTTTGAGCCGATGGAGGGACTCGAACCCACGACCTGCTGATTACAAATCAGCTGCTCTAGCCAGCTGAGCTACATCGGCTTTTGTTATAAAAAAACAATCCGCTATTTCTAACGGATTGCAAATGTATAAAGTTTTTTTAATTTGTAAAACTTTTTGTTATTATTTTTTTAAAAATTATGAAATTAATGAATCTCTTAATTTTTCTTTATGTCTTTTTAACTGTCTTTTTAAATTATCTACAGCCATGTTTAATCCTTCTTCAAAGGTTCTAGTCTCTCTCTTAACTATTAATTCATGTCCTGGAATATTAATTTTAACTTCTGTAATCTTATTTTCTTTATCACTTGTGTTTTGAACTTTTAAGAAAACTTCTGCATCTACAATCTTATCATGGAATTTTACAAGATGACTGACTTTTTCTTCAGCATAATTTATAAGTTTTTTATCTGCATTAAAATTAACTGATTGTGTGAATACTTTCATAAACTAAAATTTTTTAGTGCTCCTAGGATGAGCTTGGTTATACACTTTTTTTAAAGTCTCAAGACTATTATTTGTGTAGACTTGAGTAGAGGCTAAACTAGAATGCCCTAGCAATTCTTTAACCGAATTTAAATCTGCTCCTTCGTTTAATAAGTGTGTTGCAAAAGAATGCCTTAAAATATGAGGACTCTTTTTTACTTTTGAAGAAACTAAACTAAAGTAAGAATTAATTATTCTATAAACAAGTGTTTCATAAATTTTGTTTCCTTTTTCTGTTACAAATAGATTCTCTGTTACTAAGTTTATTTTTTTTCTTTCTATTAAATATTTTTCAATAGAGTTGTTTACAGAATTTAGTATTGGTACAAATCTTTCTTTATTTCTTTTCCCTAAAACTTTTATTGTTTTATCACTTAAATTTACATCAGACAATTTAATATTAATCAGTTCCATTCTTCTAATTCCTGTTGAATAAAAAAGTTCAACAATTAATTTATTTCTTATTGAAACAAAATTAGAATCTTCAGATATATTAGAAATAACTCTATTTACTTCTTTATACGTGAATGGAACTTGAACTTTTTTTGATGTTTTTAATGCTTTATGTTTAGCTAATGGATTTACCTCTACTTGATGTGATTTTTGTAAAAATTTATAAAAAGACTTTAAAGAGCTAATTTTTCTATTAATTGATCTATTTGATAAATTCTTATTTACTAATTCAATAATCCAACTTCGTATTTGATTGTATTCTACTTTTGTAATATCATTTTCATCAAATTCTGAAACAATGAATTCTTTAAACACAGTTAAATCATTTTTATAAGCTTTAACAGTTAACAATGAATATTTTTTTTCATGTAAAAGATACTCTAAAAAGCTATCTATTAAGTTCAAGTATTTTGGAATTAGTAATTTTTAATGAAATGAATGTATAAAAAAAATCTCACATTATTAAATGTGAGATTTTTATATTTTGAAAAAAGTAATTATTTCTAACCTACTTCTTCTTGTGTTCTTAAACGTTGGATGTAAGATGCTTTAATTTTTTGAGCTCTTTTCGCAACTGAAGGTTTTGTGAAGTTTTTTCTTTCACGTAAATTCTTCATTGTCTTTGTACGATCGAACTTTCTTTTATAACGTTTTAAAGCTCTATCTATATTCTCTCCTTCTTTTACTGGTATAATTAACATAAGTTGGCACCTCCCTTCATCGTATCTTTAATATTTTAAAACAGTTAAACTGCTTATTTATAAATTTTGGACTGCAAAAATAGAAAAGAAATATGAATTAAAGATTAATATTATAAATTATTTTTAAAAAATTATTTTATGTTGCTGGTTTATATTCCTTTTTATCAATCATCATTTTCGCGAATTGAAACCAATTTTCGCAAAAAGCTAATCTGAATAAGTTAGGTAGCAGGTTTGTATTCCTTTTTATCTATTACCATTTTTGCGATAATCTCTTTTAAGATTTCAGAAGTTCCACCACCTATAGGTCCCAATCTACTATCTCTTAATAAACGAGCCATAGGATATTCTTCCATATATCCATAACCACCTAATAATTGTAACGCATCATAAATTACTTCGTCTGCCATTTTAGTAGAAAGCAACTTAGACATACTAGCTTCTTTAACAACATATTGCCCATCATTAAGTCTTTTTGTAATAGAGTAATTATACTCTCTACACATATCAACTCTACTAGCCATTTCTGCTACTTTATGTCTTAGTACTTGAAATTTATCTAAAGACTTACCAAAAGCAATTCTTTCTTCCATGTATTTAATTGCATAATCTACAGCATATTCTGCTCTTGCATGAGCATTTACACCCATCAACAAACGCTCTAGCGCGAAATGTTGCATGATATAAGGAAATCCTTTTCCTTCTTCACCTAATAAATTTTCAGCAGGAATTTCAACATTGTCAAATGCAATTTCTCCAGTGTCAGATGCTCTCCAACCCAATTTATCAAGTTTTGTTGCAGAAATTCCTTTTGTATCTCTATCAACCACAAAAATGCTAATTCCTTTATACTTATCTGAAGGATCTGTTTTGGCTGCAACTATTAAATAATCTGAATAAACTCCGTTTGTAATAAAAGTTTTAGATCCATTTAAAATATATTTATCACCTTGTTTAATAGCTGTTGAACGCATACCAGCAACATCACTTCCACCAAAAGGTTCTGTAATACACAAACAACCTATCATATCTCCTTCTACACTTGGCACAAGGTATTTTTGTTTTTGCTCGTGGTTACCTTCTTTATTTAAATGTGTCATTGCTAAATACTCATGAGCCCACATTGCTGCAGCAAAACCTCCTGAGTTTATTTTTTGCATTTCTTCAAGAAAAATAATAGTATAAAAAAGGTCTAAATCCATACCCCCATATTCTTCTGGAGTTGATAGACCAAAATAGCCCATTTCACCAAATTTCTTCCAAATAAAACGTTCAATAGAACCTGTCTTTTCCCATTTTTCTATATGAGGAACTACTTCTTTTTGTAAAAAATCTTTAAAACTTGCACGAAAAACTTCATGCTCTTCAGTAAAATACATACTGTTCATTTGTAGTAAATTTGAGTTTTTTATTCAGCTAACAAATATAAGACTATTCTATCATATTTATCTAAAGGAAAACCTTTGATATGTTTTAATTCTGTTAAACTTTGTAGTTCTGCAACTTCATCTCTATAATCAAAAATCTTTTTACAAAGCTCGTAATCTATGTATGGATTTTTTAGTAACTCTTTAAAGTTTACTGTGTTAATATTGTATTTTTTAATAATAGGTTTTTCTATTATTGTAAATGTCGTTAATAAATTATCTGCTATATTTTTATCTAAACCCCAAACTTCATAAAGTTGATTTTCAAAATAAAAACCTTGTAATTTAGAACGATACTTAATAATTCTTTCAGCAATTCCATTATTTACTCCTTTAATTATTAAAAAATCTTCTTGAGTTGCTTTATTAATATCTTTTGTTGAAATTTTATAATTATCATTCTGATAATTTTTACTAATTGGTGAAGAAATATTTTTTGAATTATTTTTCTGTTGATTTCGTTTGACAACCCAATCTGGAAACTTAAAATATGGAGCTATTTTATTTAAAAGTGAATCTGATACTTTTGTTACTTTTTGAAACTCTTCTTTAGAATTAATAAACTTTCCTGTTTTTCTAAAACTTAAAAGCCTGTCTATTTCTTGCAAAGACATACCTAATCTTTCTCCTTTGAAATCTGTAATATAATTAGGATTAAATGGATATATTTTTGGTTTTCTATTTTCAATTTCAACTTGTTTTAAACTATCTATTTGTTGCTGAAATGCTAATAATTCAGGTGAATTTACATCTATAGATTCCTTTGAAGAAAATGGCTTACTGAATATGATAATTTGAAGTATTATGATAATAATACATAATAAAAAAATCCCATTCCTTTGGTTTTTGTTATACCAGAAATGGGATTTAAATATTTTCATACTCTATTAATTACATATGCTCAGTGATATCTAAAGCACCATCTTCAATAGCTTCTTTTTTCTTTGTGATTGCACTAATATAACGTTTCATCTCTTCTCTTACTCTTGGGAATAATAATAAAAGACCAATCATATTAGGGAATACTAATGCTAAAATCATAGCATCTGAAAACTTAATTACAGCATCTAAAGTTGCAGCTGCACCAACAACTACAAATAATAAGAATAAAATCTTATATACTAAATCTGCAGTTTTTCCTTTTCCAAATAAATATTTCCAAGATTGTAATCCGTAATAAGACCAAGAAATCATTGTAGAAAAAGCAAATAATTCAATTGCAATAGTAAGTACATATGAGAATCCAGGAATTACAGAATCAAAAGCCATAGATGTTAAATCTACACCTCCTAATTGTTCTCCTGTTGCAGTAATTAATACATTACTACCTTCTACAGCACCATAATTAAATACACTTTGTAAGTTTGATCCATCAATGTTAAAGAAGATAATAACTAACGCTGTCATAGTACAGATTACAACTGTATCTATAAAAGGCTCTAATAAGGCTACAACACCTTCTGATGCTGGATATTTAGTTCTTACTGCTGAGTGTGCAATAGCTGCAGAACCAGCACCTGCTTCATTTGAAAAAGCTGCTCTTTGGAAACCTACAATTAAAACACCCATAAGACCACCTAAACCAGCCATTGGAGAAAATGCTCCTTCAAAAATTAATCCAAAAGCATCATCTATATATGAGAAGTTTGCAAATATGATGATTAATGAAGCTACAATATAAATACCTGCCATAAAAGGCACTATCTTTTCTGTAATCTTAGCGATTCTTTTTATACCTCCAATAATTACAATACCAACTAGTATTGCTAATATAATTCCTATAATAAATCCTGTAGAACCACCTTGTAAACCTAATAAAGAAGAAAGTTGCACTGTTGCTTGGTTAGATTGAAAAGCGTTACCACCTCCAAAAGAAGCACCAACACATAATACAGCAAACAAACCAGCTAGAACTTTACCTAAAACAGTCATGTTTCTTTCTTTCAAACCTTTTGAAAGATAATACATTGGTCCACCATAAATAGTTCCATCTTCTCCTACATCTCTATATTTTACACCTAAAGTACATTCTACAAATTTTGTAGACATACCTATTAAACCACAAACAATCATCCAAAAAGTTGCTCCAGGACCACCAAGTGCAATTGCAACTGCAACCCCAGCAATGTTTCCTAAACCAACAGTACCTGAAACTGCAGTGGCTAATGCTTGAAAGTGAGAAACTTCTCCTGCTGCACTTTCATCTCTTATTGTATCTAAAATATCTTCTTCAGCTAAAGCTTCGTCATTATTGTAAAGTTTATCTACACCATGTTTTTCAATATCTACATACTTACCTCTTACAGTATTAATAGCTAATGGAAATTTGGTAATACTTGGCACTTTAAAAAATAATGTAAAAAAAGTTGCTCCTAGCACCAAAAGTATTACTACAAAAGGTACATTGTATTCTCCAATAGGAACCGTAGTTAAAACTAAGCCTTCCCACCAAGTTGCAAATGGCATAAATGCATCATTTATCTTTTCATCTAAACCTTTTTCTTGTGCAAATGTTAAAAATGGAATTGCTAAAAACAGCAATGAAAGAAGTTTTTTCTTCATAATATATCTTTATTAGTTTTCTAATTAGTAAGGCGCAATATCTTAAAAAATTGAAGTTTTAACAACTTTTAGGCGTTAAAAGTCAATTTTACTTTAAGTTTTCTTTAAATATTTGTAAATCTTCTTTAAATGATTTTGGATAAAACCTCAACTCATTATTGGTTTTTGATAAATCAAAACCTGTTTTTGCTGGTCTTGGAGCTGATTGATTTAAGGTTGAAGTTGATATTGGTTTTATCAAATTTTTATTCAAATCAAAAGTTTCTGCAATTTGTTGAGCTATTTCATAAACACTTAATAATGTATTTGATGAAATATGATAAATCCCTAAAGCTTTTTTGTCCATTACTATTTTACAAGCCATAGCTAAGTCTTCTACATAAGTTGGCATTCTATATTGATCATCAACAATAGTAATTTCTTTATTTTTCTCTAACATTTCTCTAACCCAAAGCACAATATTACTTCTACTCATATCTAATACTTTTCCATACACCAAAATTGTTCTTAATATGGTAAAGTTAATTTTTGAATCTTTTAAAACTTGCTCTGATTTTAATTTAGATAATCCATAATAACTTAAAGGATTAGGTTTGTCTGTTTCTTTGTAATATCCTTTTTTACCATCAAAAATAAAATCTGTTGACAGATGGATAATGTGAGTCTTTGATTTTGATGCAAATCTTGTCATCCATTTTACAACATCTACATTTAGAATATCACAAGCTTGTTTGTTAGTTTCGCAGTCATCAACTTGAGTCATAGCTGCAGTATTAATAATAAAGTCTGGTTGAATCTGCTCAAGTTTTTTATCTAGCTCTTCTTTTACAGTAATATCTATAGAAATATAATTAAAGTCTTCTCTTCCACTTCTGTTTTTTCCTCGTGAAAAACAATAAACTTGATAGCTGTCTTTATCTTTTAATAATAAGTTTAGTAGAGATTGACCTAACAATCCATTACTACCAGTAATAACAACTTTAATCATTTTAAAACAATTCTCTGAGTCTAGTAATTTGTTCAGGTCTTCCTAAAACTATTAAATGTGCTCCACTAATTAAAACTGAGTTTGCTTCAGGATTTATAATATAATCTCTATCAGGATGTCTATAACCAATAACTGTACAGCCTGTTTTTTTTCGTAAATCTAAATCTAAAATAGTTTTACCCAAATAATTTTCTGGCAATTCATCAATATCTATTTCTTCTAGATTTGCAGTTGTATCACCTTCTATAGTAAGTCTATCTACAAACTCTATTACATCTGGAGTTGTTACTAAAGAAGCCATATGATCACCACCTAATTTATCTGGCATAATTACATTATCTGCACCTGCAATTTTTAACTTACTGTAAGAAGATTCATTAGAGGCTCTACTAATTATTTTAAAATTTCTATTGAGTTGTCTTGCTGTTAAAACAACAAATAAGTTATCTGCATCTTTAGGTAAGGCTGTAATTAAGTTTGATGCTTCTAAAATACCAGCACTCATTAAAGTTTCATCTAAAGTAGCATCCCCATTTATACATAAATATTCTTCAGACTCTAATTTTTGAACTACTTCTTTATTTCTCTCTACTATTACAAACTGCTTATTGTAATTTTTTAATTTTACAATAGCCTGTCTCCCATTTCTACCATAACCACAAACTATGGTATGACCTTTTAGTTTTGCTATTTTTTTTTCCACTCTTTTATGTTTAAAATAATCAAATAACCTACCACTAACTAAGTATTCAGAAAATGTAGACACTGCATACCCAAATAAAACAATACTCGTTAAAATTAAAAAAATTGTAAATATTTTCTCTTCTGGAGTAAAAGGTTTTACTTCACCAAATCCAACAGTTGTAACAGTAATTACAGTCATGTAAATGGCGTCTACAAAAGAATATCCAGAAATTACCATATACCCTAAAGTACCAGTAGTAAGGGTAGATATTACTAGAATAACAATTTTATTAATCTTAGAGTCTAAAAAATTCATAACTATAAATCAAAAACTGAACTTCTTTTGGTATATACTAAATCTTTTAACTTCATTAAAAAGGCAAAAGTTAAGTAAAAACCAAAAGACAAACCTACTGTAAAAAAAGTAACATAAATAAAATAAATACGTACACTTTTAGCACGCATACCCAATCTATCTGCTAATCTTTGAAAAAAACCAAAACCATGTCTTTCAAAAAAATGTCTAGTAGTATGTATAAATTTCTTATTTATCATTCTTATTGCAATATAACACAATCTCTTTATTTGTTATTCACTTTTCAATTAAAAATGCTTAGGATTGATTAACTTTGCATTTTTGCAAAAATCACCTTTTTTGGACACTCAAGAATATATAGAAGTTTACGGAGCCAGAGCTCATAATTTAAAAAATATTGATGTTAAAATTCCTCGTGAAAAACTTGTTGTTATTACAGGTTTAAGTGGTAGTGGAAAATCTTCTTTGGCTTTTGATACGATTTATGCTGAGGGACAAAGACGTTATATAGAAACATTTTCTGCATATGCACGTCAGTTTTTAGGAGGATTAGAAAGACCTGATGTTGATAAAATTGATGGACTTTCTCCTGTAATTTCTATAGAACAAAAAACCACTAATAAAAGTCCAAGATCTACTGTAGGTACAATTACAGAAATTTATGACTTTTTAAGACTTCTTTTTGCAAGAGCTGCAGATGCTTATTCTTACAATACAGGTGAGCAAATGGTTAGTTATTCAGATGAGCAAATTAAAGAGTTAATTTTAACTGATTTTGCAGATAAAAGAGTCGCAATTTTAGCACCATTAATCAAATCTAGAAAAGGACATTATAGAGAATTGTTTGAGCAAATTTCTAAACAAGGTTTTGTAAGAGTTCGAGTTGATGGAGAAATTAGAGAGATCGAAAAAGGCATGCGTTTAGATCGTTATAAAACGCATGACATTGAGGTTGTTATTGACAGATTAGTCATCAATAAAAAATCTGAAAAGCGATTAGAAGAAACTATTAAAACTGCCTTATATTCTGGTAATAACATCATGATGATTATTGATGTTGAAGACAACAATCCTCGTTATTTTAGTCGTGAATTAATGTGTCCTACAACAGGAATAGCATACCCAAATCCAGAGCCAAACACTTTTTCTTTTAACTCACCAAAAGGAGCTTGCCAAACTTGTAATGGTTTAGGTATTACTCAAGAAATCAACTTAAATAAAGTAATTCCTGATGATACTATTTCTATAAAAAACGGAGGAATCATCCCTTTAGGAGAGCAAAAAAATAGTTGGATTTTTAAACAAATTCAAAACATTGCAGAACGTTACAAATTTAAACTAACAGATGCCATAAAAGACATTCCAAAAGAGGCTTTAGAAATGATTTTGAATGGTGGAAATGAGTCTTTTGAAATTACTTCTAAAACTGTAGGAGTTACTAGAAATTATAAAATTGATTTTGAAGGTATTGTTGCTTTTATTACCAATCAATATAAAAATGCAGAAAGCACTTCAATAAAACGTTGGGCTAAAGGTTTTATGGATGAAATTTCTTGTAAAACTTGTGAAGGAAAACGTCTAAAAAAAGAAGCGCTTCATTTTAAAATTACTGATAAAAATATTAGTGATTTAGCTCAAATGGATATTACTGAATTAGCTTCTTTGTTTTCAACAATCGAAGAAAAACTTTCTGAAAAACAAATTACAATTGCATCAGAAATACTAAAAGAAATAAGAACTAGAATTCAGTTTTTATTAGATGTTGGTCTAGATTATTTAACTTTAGATAGAACTTCAAAATCACTTTCTGGTGGGGAAGCACAAAGAATTAGACTTGCTACACAAATTGGATCTCAATTGGTTGGTGTTTTATATATATTAGACGAACCCAGTATTGGTCTGCATCAAAGAGATAATCAAAAATTAATAGATTCTTTAATCAAATTAAGAGATGTTGGTAATTCTGTTTTAGTGGTAGAACATGATGAAGACATGATTAAAAATGCTGATTATGTTTTAGATATTGGCCCAGGTGCAGGAAGACATGGAGGAGAAATTGTAAGCAAAGGATCTTTTGATGAAATTAAAAAAGACAAAACACTAACTGCTGATTACATTACAAAAAGAAAAGAAATTGCTGTTCCAAAAAAACGTCGTGAAGGAAATGGAAAAACAATAAAACTAAAAGGAGCTACAGGCAACAATTTAAAAAATGTTTCTGTTGAATTTCCTTTAGGAAAAATGATTTGTGTAACAGGCGTTTCTGGAAGTGGAAAATCTACTTTAATCAATGAAACCCTCTACCCTATTTTAAATGCACACATATACAGAGGTGTAAAAAAACCTATGCCTTACAAAAAAATAGAAGGTTTAGAACATGTAGATAAAGTAATTGATATAGACCAATCTCCTATAGGAAGAACTCCAAGATCTAACCCAGCAACCTACACCAAAACATTTGATGAAATCAGAAGCTTATTTGCAAAAACTCCAGAAGCTTCCATTCGTGGTTACAAACCTGGCCGTTTTTCTTTTAATGTTAAAGGTGGGCGTTGTGAAACTTGTCAAGGTGGAGGAGTAAGAGTTATTGAAATGAATTTTTTACCTGATGTTCATGTAGAATGTGAAACTTGTCAAGGTAAGCGATTTAATAGAGAAACTTTAGAGATTCGTTACAAAGGAAAATCGATATCAGATATTTTAGAAATGACAATAGAAGAGGCTACAGGTTTCTTTGAGAATATACCTAAAATCTATAGAAAATTAAAGACGATTAAAGATGTTGGTTTGGGTTATATTACATTAGGTCAACAATCTACAACACTTTCAGGTGGTGAAGCTCAACGTATAAAATTAGCTTCAGAATTATCTAAAAGAGATACAGGAAATACGTTTTACATTCTTGATGAACCTACTACTGGTTTACATTTTGAAGACATTAGAGTTTTAATGGAAGTATTAAACAAGCTAACCAATAAAGGAAATACTGTTTTAATTATTGAGCATAATTTAGATGTGATAAAATTAGCAGATTATATTATTGATGTAGGTATGGAAGGAGGAAAAAAAGGTGGTCAAATCATTACTAAAGGAACTCCAGAAGAAGTAGCTAAACATAAAAAAAGCTATACAGCAAAATTTCTAAAAAAAGAACTAAATTAGCATCCTTTTGCTTTAAAAATAAGATAGATATGACAAATGATGATAGAAAAATAAGAGAAAAACTTCAACAGAAAACGTGGAACGAAATAAAAACTAATGATTCTTGGGCCATTTTTAAAATTATGGCTGAGTTTGTTGATGGTTATGAACGATTAAGTAAAATAGGGCCTTGTGTTTCTATTTTTGGTAGTGCACGTACCAAACCAGACCACGAATATTATAAACTAGCAGAAGAAGTTGCTTTTAAATTAACTCAAGCTGGTTTTGGGGTAATAACAGGTGGAGGACCAGGAATTATGGAAGCTGGTAATAAAGGTGCTAATAGAGGAAAAGGAATTTCTGTTGGCTTAAACATAGAATTACCTTTCGAACAACATGATAATCCTTGGATAGATCAAGGTAAAAGCTTAGACTTCGATTATTTTTTTGTTAGAAAAGTAATGTTTGTAAAATATTCTCAAGGTTTTGTAGTAATGCCTGGTGGTTTTGGAACTTTAGATGAACTTTTTGAAGCGATTACTTTAATACAAACAAAAAAAATTGGACGCTTCCCAATTGTTTTAGTAGGTACAAAGTTTTGGGGCGGAATTATAGATTGGATTAAAAACACACTTTTAGAAGAAGGCAATATTAGTCCACAAGATTTAGATTTATTTAGGTTAGTAGATACTGCAGATGAAGCAGTAGAGCATTTTAATAAATTTTACGCTAAATATAAACTGAAACCAAACTTTTAAGAATGTTTCAAAAAAGAAATGTTCTATTTATTCTGCTATTTGCTGTTTCTCTTTTACAAGGGCAAACTAGAATTAAAACAATGTTCTATAACACATTAAACTATAATTCTAATGCAGAAAGTGTAGCTAGAACACCACATTTAAAAACAATATTAGACGACGTTAAACCAGATTTATTTATGGTTTGCGAGCTCAAAAATGAAATTGCTTCTAATTATCTTTTTAATAATGCTATTGTAACCTCTAATCCAAGTTTTAAAAAAGCAAATTTTAATACGAGTAGATCTCCTGCAACAGACTTGTTACAAATGTTATATTTTAATGCTGATAAACTTACTTTAGAATTTAATGAAGTAATTCCCACAGGTGTTAGAGATATTAACCATTATACACTAAAATTAAAGACAGCATCTGAAACTAGAATAGAAGTTTTTGTTACGCACTTAAAAGCCTCTAGAGGAATAGATAACAGACAAAAAAGAGAAGAATCTATTGAAATTTTTACAAGGCAATTAGATAGATTACCACAAGATGCTTATGTAATTTTTGCTGGTGATTTTAATTTTTATACTAGTAATGAAGAAGGTTTTTTAAAATTAATAGACGAAAATAATCCTATACAAATTATAGACCCAATAAATCGATTGTGCCCAAGTTTTCCTGATGATGGAAAAGATTATTATGATGTAGATTATGATAATACTTATTTTTGGAATAATAGCTCTTTTTCAGATGTGCACTCACAATCTACAAGAAGTTCTCAATTAAATGGAGATGGTGCTGGAGGAGGAATGGATGATCGTTTTGACTTTATTATGCTTTCTAAAAATCTTACAGAAAGTACAGAAATGAAATTTGTAAACAACAGCTACAAAACCATTGGTAACAATGGAAACTGTTATAATTCTTTTGTTAGTAATGCTAGTTGTACAGGAGAATTTTCTCAGAATTTAAGAAATGCATTGTTTAATTTTAGCGACCATTTACCAATTGTATTAGTGTTAGAAAATCACCAAAATATTTTATCTAATTATACGTATGTAAAAAAATTAAATTTTAGCATTAAGCATCAAGAATTAAAGTTAAAAATTGATAAGAATATAAAAGAAATAAAAATTTATAATACATTAGGCAAAGTTGTTTTTACATCTAAAAATATAAACTCAAATGAAACCGTTATTCATTTAAATATTCTAAAAAGTGGATTGTATTTTTTAAAAGTAGACGATTATAAAGTAGCAAAATTCTTAAAAATTTAATTTGAAAAAACATCTTTACATACTCCTTATATGTTGTTTTTCTTGTCAATTATTTTCTCAGAAAAATAAGATTGATATTAAAGCAATTTTACAGCCTAGTAAAGACGTTTTAAAGCTTCAGCAAAAAATTATATTTTTTAATAATTCAGATAGTATCTTAAATACAATTTACCTACATAATTGGCCAAACAGTTTTAAGAATAGAAAAACGCCTTTATCCAAAAGATTTGTAAAAGATTTTAAAAAGGAATTATACTTTGCAGAAGAATCTGAAAAAGGAGAATCTAACATTAAAAACTTAACAGTAAATAATGAGTCAGTTGTTTTTAATGAAGTAAAAAACCAAATAGATATATTAAAATTAAGTCTTAACAACTCTTTAAAACCAAAAGATAGTTTAAAAATTGAGGTTACTTATGATATTAAAATTCCAGATGCAAAATTTACCAATTACGGAAAAACAACTGATGGTTATTCTTTAAGATATTGGTATTTAACTCCTGCAGTTTATGATAATGGTTGGCAATTAATGAGCAACCTAAATTTAGATGATTTATTAGAATCTTATACAAATTTTGTTATTGATATTGATGTGCCTAATAAGTTTGTTTTAGAGAGTAATTTAACTCAATTAGAAATTAATCAAGAAGACAAAACAAAATACATACTTACTAGTAAACATAATAAAGATGTAATACTATCTATCAGTAAAAAAAAGGAATTTAAAATATACAGTGTAGATGGCATAAACATTAAAACCAATGTAGTAAGTGAAAATTTATCAGACTCTTTAGTTAAATCTTATTTTTCAAGAGAATTAAATTTTTTGCAAAAGTTTTTGGGTAAATTCCCTCAAAAAGAATTATTTCTTGATCAAGTAACAAGAAGTAAAAATCCAGTAATTGGTTTATCTAAGCTACCTAAAATCGTTCGTCCTTTTCAAGAAAATATGATTTGGGATATAGAGACCTTTAAAACAATTTCATTAAAATATTTATTAAATACAACTAATATAAATTTAAGAACAGATTATTGGTTTATAGATGGTTTACAAAATTATTTATTAATAGAATATATTAATACTTACTACCCTAATGAGAAACTGTTGGGCAAGTTTTCAAAATATTGGCCAATTAGAAGTTTTAATTTAGCAAAACTAAATATAAACGATAAATACCCTTTAGTTTATCAATATACTTCTAGAAGATTTTTAGACCAAGCACTAACCACTTCTGCAGATTCACTTTCTAATTTTAATAGAAAAATTGTAAACAAATACAAAGCTGGTTTAGGTTTTAGATATTTAAAAGGATATTTAGGAGAAAGTACTTTAAATGATGCCATTAAAGAATTTTATAAAAAAGAAAAAAACAAATTAACATCAAGTAAAAAATTTGAAGAAATATTAACTAATACTACTTCTCAAGATATTTCATGGTTTTTTAATGATTTTTTAAAAACTAGTAAAAAAATAGATTACACTATTAGTAATGTTGAAAAAGAAAAAGATAGCTTAAAAGTCACCATAAAAAATAACAGAAATATTACAACTCCAGTTTCTTTGTATGGTGTAAAAAACAAACAAATAAAATTCAAAAAATGGGTTACTGGAATAGATAACACAAAGACTATTAAAATTTTTAAAGGAGATTTTAATAAACTAGCTTTAAATTATGAGAATCTTTACCCAGAACATAACACTCTAGATAATTGGAAATCATTAGAGAAGAAAATATTTAATAAGCCTTTAAAGTTTTCTCTAATTAAAGATGTACAAGACCCTTACTATAATCAGTTATTCTATATGCCTAATGTCAGTTATAATTTTTATAACGGATTAATTTTAGGTGTTACAGTACATAACAAACCATTAATTAAAAGAAATTTAGAATTTTCTCTGGCTCCTTCTTATGGTACAAAAAGTGGAACTTTAGCAGGTCGATTTTCAGTTTTATATAATCAGTTTTACGAAAAAACAAGAATTTACAGAATTGGTTATGGTTTAGCAGGTGTTAATTTAGACTATGCTCCAGGTCTTTCTTACACATCTTTAGCTCCCTATGTAAATGTAGTCTTTAAAAGAAAGTCTTTAAGAGATACAGGTTTAGAGGCTATAAGAGCAAGATTAATTCATATTAATAAAGAAGTTGCTCCCAATCAAATACAAACAGACGAAGACAAATACAGCGTTTTTAGCTTACAGTATGTAAATAATAAGCTAGATATGATTAACGAATTTGGCTATAGTTTTGGTACAGAGTTTTCAAAAGATTTCTCTAAAGGATTTGTAGATGTTAGATTTAGAGCATTAACAAGTAAAAACCGTCAATTAGATTTTAGAATTTATGCAGGTGCTTTTTTTAACAATAATACTACTAGTGATTACTTTAGTTTTGGTTTAGATAGAGCTAATGATTACTTGTTTCAACTAAACTATTTTGGTAGATCTGAAGATTCAGGTATTTTTAGTCAACAATTTATTATTGCAGAAGGTGGTTTTAAATCGGTATTACCTACAAGATTTGCAAATCAATGGATGCTTTCTTTTAATTCTAGTATTGGTTTATGGAGATGGGTTGAATTTTATAATGATGTTGCATTCTTGAAAAACAGAAATCAAAGTCTGTATTTTGCTTATAATAATGGTATACGTTTTAACTTTGTACATAGAATTTTAGAAGTATATTTTCCTTTATATTCAAATAATGGTTGGGAAGTAGGACAACCAAATTATAACGAAAAAATTAGATTCACACTTACAGGTGATTTAAGGGCAATTTTTAATTTTGTGAGAAGAGGATTTTTATAAATTAAAACATTTCTCTTTTTTTTGTATAATTATCAACAAAAACACAATTTAACCTCTTTTTTTTAACATATTCTTAACCAAATCAAATATTTTTAAATATCAATTAAAAAAACTATATTTGCAGACAAGCAAAATACTATAAATATGACTTTAAAAACTGCTACATCTTCATCACAAGAAATATCTTTTAATGAATTTAAAAAAGAAGTTTTAAACGATTATAAAATTGCAAAAATAAGCAGAGAATGTAGTCTTTTAGGAAGACGTGAAGTGCTTACTGGAAAAGCAAAATTTGGTATTTTTGGTGATGGTAAAGAAGTGCCACAATTAGCTATGGCAAAGGCTTTCAAAAAAGGAGATTTTAGATCTGGTTACTACAGAGATCAAACTTTTATGATGGCAATTGGAGAATTATCTGCGCAACAATTTTTTGCTGGTTTGTATGCACATACAGATATAAAAGAAGATCCAATGTCTGCAGGTAGACAAATGGGTGGTCATTTTGCGACTCACAGTTTACATGAAGATGGTAGCTGGAAAAACTTAACAGAACAATACAATTCAAGTTCAGACATCTCTCCTACTGCTGGTCAAATGCCTCGTTTATTAGGTTTAGCTCAAGCTTCAAAAATTTATAGAAACGAAAAAAGTGTTCAAAACAAAACCAATTTCTCTATAAATGGTAATGAAGTTGCTTGGGGTACAATAGGTAATGCAAGTACAAGTGAAGGATTATTTTTTGAAACAATTAATGCTGCTGGTGTTTTACAAGTGCCAATGGTAATGAGTGTTTGGGATGATGAATATGGAATTTCTGTTCATGCTAAACATCAAACCACTAAAGAAAGTATCTCAGAAATTTTAAAAGGATTTCAAAGAGATGAAAAAAATAAAGGTTACGAAATTTTTGTAGTAAATGGTTGGGATTATGTTCAATTAATGAGCACCTATCAAGAAGCTGCAAAAATTGCAAGAGAAGAACATGTACCTGTTTTAATTCATGTTAAAGAATTAACACAACCACAAGGTCATTCTACTTCTGGTTCTCATGAAAGATATAAAACAAAAGATCGTCTTCAGTGGGAAAGAGATCACGATTGTATAGCTAAAATGCGTGAGTGGATTTTGGAATTCGAATTAGAAACAGAATCTGGAGAAACTTTACGTTTTATTGATAGCGAAGAAGAATTAATTATTCTTGAAAAAGAAGCTAAAAAAGAAGTAACCAATGCAAAAAGAAATGCTTGGAATGCTTACTTAAATGAAATAAAAGCAGAAGGCACATTAGTTTCTCAGATTTTAGAAAGAGTTGCTAAAAAAAGTGCTAATGGAGCTTTTATTACAAAATATAAAAATGATTTAGTATCTAACTCAGAACCTACTAGAAAAGATGTTTTATCTGCTGCTAGAAAATGTTTATGGCATTTAAAAGATGAATCTTTTCCTGAAAAAATTGAGCTTCAAAACTTTATTAAATCATCTTTAAAAAATGCTTACAGTAAATACTCTACTCATTTATTAAATGAATCTGAATCTAATGTGTTAGCAGTTGCAGAACAACTACCTACTTATGCTCAAGAAAAAAATTTAGTAGATGCAAGAGTTGTGATGCGAGATAATTTTGATGCCATATTAGAAAAGCATAATGATGTTGTTATTTTTGGAGAAGATGCTGGTTTTATTGGAGATGTTAATCAAGGTCTAGAAGGTCTGCAAGAAAAATTTGGAGAGATAAGAATTTCTGACACTGGTATTAGAGAAGCTACCATTATTGGACAAGGAATAGGTTTAGCAATGAGAGGTTTAAGACCTATTGCAGAAGTACAATATTTAGATTATTTATTGTATGCTTTACAAATAATGAGCGATGATTTAGCTACTTTACGTTACAGAAGTTTTGGTAAGCAAAAAGCACCATTAATTATAAGAACTAGAGGTCATAGATTAGAAGGAATTTGGCATGCAGGTTCACCTATGGGTGGCATTATAAATAATGTAAGAGGTATGCATGTTTTAGTACCAAGAAATATGACTAAAGCTGCTGGTTTTTATAATACTTTATTGGAAGGTGATGATCCTGCACTAGTTGTAGAATGTTTAAATGGATATCGTTTAAAAGAAAATTTACCAACTAATTTAGGAGAGTTTAAAACCAAAATTGGTGTTGTAGAAACTATTAAAGAAGGTAAAGACATGACTGTTGTTTCTTACGGGTCTACTTTACGTTTAGTAGAAGAAGCTGCAAAAGACTTACTACAAGTGGGTATTAATATAGAAATTATAGATGCACAATCTTTATTACCTTTTGATTTACATCATGATTGTGTAAAGAGTTTAGCTAAAACGAATAAATTGTTAGTTGTTGATGAAGATGTACCTGGAGGTGCTTCTGCTTATATTTTACAAGAGATTTTAGAAAATCAAAATGGATATGAATATTTAGATAGTAAACCATCTACATTAACATCAAAGCCACATAGACCTGCTTATGGTACAGATGGAGATTATTTTTCTAAACCATCTACAGAAGATATTTTCGAGAAAATTTATGCAATGATGCATGAATATAATCCTCAAAAATTTAAAAGTTTATATTAGAATAAAAAAACCCCAATCAAATTTGATTGGGGTTTTTTTTAACACTTACTAACACAAAAGATTTTGTAAGTTTTCTTAATTTAGGCTCAAATAATTCAAATCAAACTTTTTATGAAAAAACTACTACTCTTTTCATTGATTTTAGCATTTTCAATTTCACCACAAGCTAATGCTCAAAAGAAAAAATCTAAAAAAGACAAAAAGACTGCACAAGTTGCACCAAAACCAAAAAAAAGCAAACCATCTTACAAAACCTATGTAAATTCTAAAACAAAATCAGATGATGGTTTATTTCATGTACATAATAACAATGGTAAATTCATGTACGAAATTCCAAAATCTCATTTTGGAAAAGAAATGTTATTAGTTACTAGAATTAAAGACATCCCTGCTGGTTTAGGTGGTGGTTATGTGAATGCTGGTTCAAAAATTAATACACAAGTTGTAGTTTGGGAGGAGTTTCAAAATAAAATTTTACTAAAAGTAAAATCGTATAACGCAGTTGCAAATGATTCTCTACCCATTTATAAATCAGTGAAAGCAAACAACCTAGAACCTATTATTTATGCTTTTGATATAAAATCTCAAAACCCAGATTCTACTGCTGTTTTAGTTGATGTTACAAAATTCTTCTCTTCAGACATAAAAGCTATTTCTGCTTTACCTTCTTTTTACAGAGCTCGTTATAAAGTAAGAAGATTAGACCCAACTCGTAGTTTTATCAATAGCATAAAAAGTTACCCAAAAAATATAGAGGTTGTTCAAGACTTTACTTATGATGCAGCAGCTCCACCAAGTAACAGTAATACAAATACAATTACAATAAGAGTAAATCAGTCAATGATATTACTTCCAGAAGATAAAATGATGCCAAGAATTTATGATAAAAGAGTTGGTTATTTTTCTATTGGAAATGTAGACTATAGCTCTGAAGCTTTAAAAGCAGATGCTAAAAGATATATAAGAAGATGGCGTTTAGAGCCTAAAGATGTTAGCGCTTATAATAGAGGTGAATTAGTAGAACCAATTAAACCTATTGTGTATTATTTAGACCCTGCAACTCCAGAAAAATTAAGAAAATACATTAAACAAGGTGTAGACGATTGGGCAAAAGTTTTTGAAACAGCAGGATTTAAAAATGCAATTATGGCAAAATATCCTCCTACTAAAGAAGAAGACCCAGAGTTTAGTATGGAAGATGTACGTTACTCTTCTATAAGGTATGTAGCAAGTACAACAAGAAATGCAACTGGACCAAGTGTTTCAGACCCTAGAACTGGAGAAATTTTAGAGAGTGATATTATTTGGTATCACAACCACTTACGTTCTTACAGAAATAGATATTTATTAGAAACTGGTGCAGCAAATCCTTCTGCAAGAACATTAGATACACCTGCTGAAGAAATTGGTGAAATGATGCGAATGGTTATTTCTCATGAGGTTGGTCATGCTTTAGGTTTACCTCATAATATGGCTGCAAGTTTTGCATATCCTGTAGATTCTTTACGTTCTGGAAAGTTTACTCAAAAAATGGGAATTGCAGCAACCATAATGGATTATGCACGTTACAATTATATAGCGCAACCAGGTGATAAAAACATCAGATTTATTCGTCAATTAGGACCTTATGATCATTATGCAATTAACTGGGGATATCGTAAACTTTCTTGGGCAAAAACCCCTGAACAAGAAGTGGAAACTTTAGATAAATGGATTGAAGATAAAGCTGATAATCCTATTTATAGATTTGGAGGTCAACGTTTTGATCCATCAGCACAAACAGAAGGTATTGGAAACGATCAAGTAAAAGCATCTACATATGGTGTAAAAAACTTAAAAATTGTAGCTAAAAACTTACCTGATTGGACATCTAATCAAACCAATAATTATGAGGATTTATCTGAATTATATGGAGAATTATTAGGTGTTTGGAGCAGATATGTAGGTCATGTTTCTGGCAATATTGGTGGTGTTTACGAATACAATAAAAAACCAAGTCAAGATGGTTTTGTTTATCAACCAGTTTCAAAAGAAAAGCAAAAAGAGTCTATGTCTTGGTTACAAGAAAATGCCTTTAAAACACAAGATTGGTTGTTAGATAATAGCATTTTAGCAAATATAGACGAGAGTGGTTATACTAACAGAATGTTACGTTTACAAAACAGACAATTAGCTACTTTATTAAGTACATCTCGTTTAGAAAGAATGATAGATGCGTCTGTAATTGAACCAAATTCTTATGAAGTTATAGATATGGTTCGTGATTTAAGAAATGGTATATTTTCTGAAGCTAATTACACTAGAAATGTAGATGTATTTAGACGTAACTTACAAAAAGCTTTTATAGACAGAATGGCTTCTATTATGAATTCTAAAAGCCCTAAACATGCAGATATTAATTCTATTGTTAGAGGTGAATTAGAGTCTTTAAATTTTCAACTAACTATTGCAAAAAATAGACGAGTTAATAGAATGACAAAATATCATTATAGAGATTGCTTGGCTAAAATCAAACAAATATTAGATCCGAAGTAAGTAACTTACTTTCTAACTAAATAATTACCTATTGCACATTGTAAACAACGTTTCTTTGTGCAATAGTTGTTTTTAAGCTCTAATAAAGCTTGACTTTCCATGGCATTATTAGCGTCCAATTTTAAATCTTTAAACTTAGTAATGATGGTGTTTTTTTCTGACGAAACTTGCTGAATTAATTTTAAAATTTCTTCATTAAAATTTTCTCCTTTGTATTTTAAATACACAAATTTTAAAGGAATTATAGTATTTATTAAAACCAAGTCTACAAAAGCCTTAGAAATATTTTTAGAACTTGATTTTGATGCTTTATCAAAAGTGAAATGGTTTTTCCAAAAATCATTAATCTTAATTTTAAATAAGTCATAAAAATGGTCTTTTTTATTTATTTCCATAATAGATGAAAACAAATTTTGATGCTTATAATATAAAGCACTCAATTGAGCAATTCGTATTGTAGGAAAATTATGAGGCCTCATTCTAAAAAACTGAAATACGTGTTTTGAAATTGGTTTTAATTTATACTTATAAGACAAATACTCGTATTCTTTTTGAAGCTCATTATAATAGAGTTCTTCTATTGATTCTATTAAAAAACCTGCTTGCCCAAATAAAAGTGCGTTTAGTTGTTTTTTATCAAAACGAACTTTTCTTATTATTGAAAAATCTATTGAATTTGCCAATTGTAAAAAAGCATCTCCATTTATTTTTAACCCAAAATTTTTAGCAAGTAATAGAAATAAAACCGCTTCAAAATCAAAGTTATTTTTCTTTAATAATTCAGTAATAAATTCTGATTTACTTTCTAATCTTTCAAAATACAAACGCTCTAACCAATTTAGAATTAAGAAATCATCTAAATCTGAAATTTGATTTTCACAAGGAATCCAGCTTTTATTATTTTTAGATATTTCTTGATAAGCTTTAAATACTTTTTTATCAACAATATCTTTTAATTCTAAAGTAGGTAAAGGCTTATTATTTTTCATAAAAACGTCTGTGTCATGCTCCCAAACCACATGTAAAATAACAGCATCATAATTAACATCTGTTTCGTGTTTATGCAAATACCAATCAGAAGATTTTATATGCATTTCTACATTACCTGCCCAATGTTGATTATCTAAAAACAATTGAGCATTTAAGAAATCTGGACCGCTATTAACATTACGTTTTCCAACATCTTTAATAACTAAAGAATCTTGTTTTGAGGTTTTTATAGCAGTTTTAGAAAATAATTTGTATTGCCATACATAATACAAAAAGTCTTCTTTCATAGTTTTTTGTTTTCAAGGTACAAAAAATTTATACTCATATAAATTTTACTAATCAGTTTTAAAAAAAAGTGCAATAGCATTCATTTATTTTTGTGTAAAATTTATAAAAACATGAATGTAATTGAAAGTTTAGAATGGAGATATGCTGTAAAGAAATTTGATGCTGATAAATCTCTAACTGAAAACCAGATAACAACTTTAAAAAAAGCGTTTAATTTAACAGCTACTTCATATGGTTTACAACCTTTAAAACTAGTAGTCATAAAAAATAAAGACATACAAAAAGAGCTAGTGGTACATTCTTGGAATCAGCCTCAAGTATTAGAAGCTTCTCACCTTTTAGTAATTTGCATACCAAAAACTTACGATAAAGAAGAAGTAACCAAATATTTTAATTTGGTTCAAAAAATTAGAAACACACCAGATGCCATTATAAATCCTTTTAAAAAGTTTTTAACTCAAGAAATTGAAAAGAAAACTCAAGAAGAATTATTTGCATGGAATAAAAATCAAGCTTATTTAGCTTTAGGAAACCTTTTAACTGTTTGTGCTTCTCTACAAATAGATGCTTGTCCTATGGAAGGTTTTATTCCAGAAAAATATGACGAAGTATTAGAACTAGATAAACATAATCTCACATCTACTTTAGTTTTACCTGTTGGATATAGAGCAAATGATGATTACATGAAAGATCTTAAAAAAGTGAGAAAAAATTTAGAAGAAGTTGTTTTAGAAATTAACTAATTACCTAATAAAAATAAATAGGCCTTCATTTTTTTGAAGGCTTTTTTTTATGGATTTAAAAACCGTAATTTTACCTTAAAATTATAATAAAAATATGAGTACTGATATCAGAAATATAGAACCTAAAACTGTTTGGAATCATTTTGCAGATTTAAATGCTGTACCTCGTCCATCAAAAAAAGAAGAAAGGGTAATACAATTTATGGTTGATTTTGGCAAAAGCTTAAATTTAGAAACTTCAGTAGATAAAGTGGGTAATGTTATTATTAAAAAGCCAGCAACTTCTGGTATGGAAAAGAGAAAAAAAATTGTGATGCAAGGCCATATAGATATGGTACATCAAAAAAATGCAGATACAGTTTTTGATTTTGACTCACAAGGTATTCAAATGTTTGTAGATGGTGATTGGGTAAAAGCAAAAGGAACAACTTTAGGTGCAGATAATGGTCTAGGTGTTGCTGCAATTATGGCTGTTTTATCTTCTACAGACATTCCTCACCCAGCTATAGAAGGTTTATTTACCATAGATGAAGAAACTGGCATGACAGGTGCTATGGGTTTAGAAGGCAATGTTTTAGAAGGTGAAATTTTACTAAATTTAGATACAGAAGAAGATGATGAAATTGGTATTGGTTGTGCAGGTGGTGTAGATATTACTGCAACTGGTTCTTATAAAGAGGAAATAACTAGAGAAGATGATATTGCTTATCAAGTTTCTGTTAAAGGATTAAATGGAGGGCATTCTGGAATGGATATTATTAAAGGTTTAGGTAATGCCAATAAAATAATGAATAGACTACTTTATAGTGTTATTAATGCAATTGAAATTACTGAAATTAATGGTGGTAGTTTACGTAATGCAATTCCAAGAGAGAGTTTTGCTACTATAGTTACAGATAGAAATAATGACAGATTTGTTGAGCTTAGACTTTTAGAAGAAATAAAAAATATTAAAGCAGAATTTAAAACTTTAGAACCTAATTTAGAGATTGAATTCTCTACAACATCTACTCCAAAACAAAAGATGAATAAAGAGAATTCTGCCATTTTAATTAAAGCCATTTATGCAACTTTAAATGGAGTTTATAGAATGAGTCCTGATGTTGATGGTTTAGTTGAAACTTCTAATAATGTAGCAAGAGTAATTGTAAAAGAAGGGCAAATAAAAATTGGTTGTTTAACAAGGTCATCATCTGAAAGTAATAAATGGGATTTAGCAAATGCTATCAAATCTGCTTTTGAATTAGCAAATTATTCTGTCGAATTTTCTGGAGAATATCCTGGATGGTTACCAAATATGAATTCCTCAATTTTAAAAACAGTTGAATCTACTTATATTAAATTATTTAATGAACAACCTAATGTAGCTGCTTGTCATGCAGGATTAGAATGTGGAATTTTAGGGCAAAATTACCCAGATATGGAAATGATTTCTTTTGGTCCAAATATAAAAGGAGCGCATTCACCTGATGAAAAAGCTCAAATTTCATCAACTCAAAAATTTTGGAAGTTACTTAAAGAAGTATTAAAGAACATCCCAGAAAAATAAATAAGTAATTATAGAATATCATATTAATTAAAGAGTTTAGTTAGCGCTTTTATTGTTTAAAAAAATCAATTTTTTAGTTGTAAATAATTATTTTTCAATTATTTACAATTTTATCTATTTGTTAACATCTTTAACTATTAAAAACCATAAAAAAATGTAATTTTACTTTTTAGTAAGCTAAATTTTTTATGGGAAAAATAATTGCAATTGCAAACCAAAAAGGTGGTGTTGGTAAGACTACAACTAGTGTAAATCTAGCTGCTTCTTTAGGTGTTTTAGAAAAAAAAGTTTTATTGATTGATGCTGACCCTCAAGCAAATGCGTCTTCTGGATTAGGAATTGATGTAGAAAATGTTGAGTATGGAACGTATCAAGTTTTAGAACATACTATTTCTGCTAAAGATGCTGTTGTTGAAACTACATCTCCTAACGTTAGCATAATTCCTGCTCATATTGATTTAGTAGCTATTGAAATAGAACTGGTAGACAAACCAGAAAGAGAATATATGTTAAGAAAATCGTTATCAGAAATTAAAAATGATTACGATTACATTTTAATTGATTGTGCTCCTTCTTTAGGATTAATCACCTTAAATTCTTTAGTGGCTGCAGATTCTGTAATGATACCTATTCAATGTGAATATTTTGCTTTAGAAGGATTAGGCAAACTTTTAAACACTATAAAAAGTGTACAAAAAATTCATAACTCAGAATTAGATATAGAAGGGTTATTATTAACAATGTTCGACTCAAGATTAAGGTTATCTAACCAAGTAGTAGATGAAGTAAGAAAGCACTTCTCTACTATGGTTTTTGACACAATTATTAGAAGAAATACTCGTTTAGGAGAAGCACCAAGTTATGGTGAAAGCATTATTGCTTATGATGCTACTAGTAAAGGCGCTGTAAATTACTTAAATTTGGCGCAAGAATTATTAAAGAAGAATTCGTAAAATGGCAAAAGCAACCAAGAAACAAGCTTTAGGTAGAGGATTATCTGCATTGTTAAAAGAAACCCCCAACATTAACTCTGCAACAGATAAAAATGCAGATAAATTGGTAGGCAACATCATTGAAATAGAATTAGATTTAATTGAAGTAAACCCTTATCAACCAAGAACATATTTTGATGAAGAAGCTTTAAGAGAGCTAGCTAGTTCTATTAAAGAGTTAGGAGTAATACAACCTATTACTGTTCGTAAATTAGAAGGCAATACATTTCAATTAGTTTCAGGTGAACGAAGATTTAGAGCCTCAAAATTAATAGGCAATAAAACAGTACCTGCATATATTAGAATTGCAAACGACCAAGAAATGCTAGAAATGGCATTGGTTGAAAACATACAACGTAAAAACTTAGATCCTATAGAGGTTGCGCTTTCTTATCAACGTTTAATTGATGAAATCAATTTAACTCAAGAAGAGTTAAGCACAAGAGTTGGTAAAAAAAGATCTACAGTAACTAATTATTTACGATTATTAAAATTAGATCCAATCTTACAAACAGGAATGCGCGATGGTTTTATTTCTATGGGTCATGGACGAGCAATGATTAATGTAGAAAATACAGAAGATCAACTCGCTATTTATGAGAAGATTTTACGAGAAAAACTATCTGTAAGACAAACAGAAGATTTAGTTAAAACCTTTAAAAATGGTTCAATAGCCAAACCAAAAAAGAAAGCACAACCTAGCTTTGTAAAAAATAACATTAAAGAATTTAGTAACTTCTTTGGACATAAAATAGAAATTACTTCTAATGCAAAAGGAAAAGGAAAAATTACAATTCCTTTTCATTCTGAAGAAGATTTTAATAGAATTAAAAACTTATTAAAATAAGTGTTTTTAAAAAACTTCATATTTGTTTTTTTCCTTGCATTATTTTCTGCAAGTATTTCTGCTCAAAACGATTCTATTATAAAACCAATAGAACTCTCTAAAAAAGAATTACGAAAACAAAAAAAGTTAAAAAAGCAAAGTATACAAGGTACTTACAGCCCTTTATCTCCTTCTAAAGCAGCATTTTATTCTGCTATTTTCCCTGGGGCTGGTCAAATTTATAACAAGAAATACTGGAAAGCTCCTGTTGTTTGGGGAGCTTTAGCTATACCTGCTTATTATTATCAAATTAATAATAGTGATTATAAACGTTTTAGAAATGCTTATAGATTACGAAAAAATGGTTTGGTAGACGAATTTACAGTAAATGGGCAACAAATTGTATCAACAGAAACTTTAGAAACAGCTCAAGAACAATTAAGAGAAAACCGAGATTTCTCATTGCTTTCTGGCATTATTCTATATATTTTACAAATTGTTGAAGCCAGTGTTAATGCGCATTTAATGCAGTTTAACACAGACGATAGTTTAACTATAAAACCTACAATTATTCAAGATCCAATTCGTGTAGATGCACCAGTTGTAGGCCTAAATTTTAAAATTAGATTTTAGATGAAAATAGCATTGTTAGGTTATGGAAGAATGGGGCAAGAAATTGAAAAAATTGCAACATCTAGAGGACATGAAATAGTAATTAAAAAAGATGCAGGAGATTCTATAGACATTACAAAAGCAGATGTTGCTATAGATTTTAGTATACCTACTTCAGCTTTTGAAAATATAAGTAATTGTTTGGAAAACAATGTTCCTGTAATTTCTGGCACAACAGGTTGGTTAGAAAAATATGCTGAAGCTGTTAACCTTTGTAAAGAAAAAAAGGGAGCTTTTATTTATGCATCAAACTTTAGTGTTGGCGTAAACATTTTTTTTGAACTAAATAAACAATTGGCTAAAATGATGAGTAATTTAGAAGATTACACTATTTCTATGGAAGAAATTCATCATACAAAAAAATTAGATGCACCAAGTGGAACAGCAATTACTTTAGCAGAAGGTATTATAGAAAATACCTCAAAAGAAAACTGGAAACTTGGAACAGAAATTAGTGAAACAAATATTCCTATTGAAGCCAAAAGAATTCCAGATGTTCCTGGCACTCATACTGTTTGGTACTCATCTGAAGTAGATACAATAGAAATTAAACATACAGCCCACAATAGAAAAGGTTTTGCATTAGGTGCTGTAATTGCTGCAGAATGGATTATTGGAAAAACTGGAGTATTTACTATGAAAGATGTGTTAAACATCTCTTAAAAACTGTAACTTTTTTGCTATTTTGCGCCTTATAAAACATTACAATTCGGCTCTTAACTAAGAGTTTAAAAAATATATTATGACGTTTACACAATGGTTCATTTTCTTTTTAGTGGTTCAAATCATACACTTTTTAGGAACATGGAAATTATATGTTAAAGCAGGTAGAAAATCTTGGGAAGCTGCTGTACCAATTTATAATGGAGTAGTTTTAATGCAAATAATTAATCGCCCTAAATGGTGGATTATTTTGTTATTTATACCTGTAGTAAACTTATTAATGTTTCCAGTAATCTGGATAGAAACCATAAGGACTTTTGGCTTTTACAAAAAGTTAGATTCGTTGTTAGTCATCATCACTTTAGGATTGTATATTTTTTATATTAATTATGCTACTGATGCACAATACAATAAAGAAAGAAGTTTAAAACCACGTTCTGAATTAGGTGAATGGGTAAGTTCTATAACCTTTGCAATTATTGCAGCAACGTTAGTGCATACCTATTTTATGCAACCATTTACAATACCAACATCATCTTTAGAGAAATCTTTGTTAGTGGGTGATTATCTTTTTGTAAGCAAATTTCATTATGGAGCAAGAGTACCAAGTACTGTAGTTGCAGCACCAATGGTACATGATACAATTCCTGCAATTCCTGTGCCTTTTATGGGCTTTAATATTACACCATCATTTGTTTCTTATACTAAAAAACCTCAATTGCCTTATATGCGATTACCAGGTTTACAAAAGATTAAGAATAATGATATTGTTTGTTTTAATTGGCCTGCAGATTCTTTAGCTACAATGTGGGGTGATAATTCTGGGAAATTTACATACAAACCTGTTGATAAAAAGACCAACTATGTAAAACGTTGTGTTGGTATTGCTGGAGATACGTTAGAAATGAAAGATGGTTATTTTTACATTAATGGTAAAAAGAACGAATTACCATACAGAGCTAAACTTCAGTTTTTTTATACTTATGAATCTAAAAAACCTATAGATAGAAATACATTTCCTAAATTTTTGTTAGAAAAAGAAAGGACCTATGTATATAAAATTTTAACAGAATACTGGAATAACCCTAAAGTACAAGATGCTATTAAAAAGAATGGTAGTTTAACAAAAATAGGACAAGATTCTTTATATACTGAAGTTGCTGGAGGAATAAATCCTGATTTTGCTGCAAGATTAAAAATGGTTAATGTAGACAATAAAGTAAATATTAATTTAACTGATGAAGAAGTAGCAAGATTAAAAGAAAGTTCATTAACAGTGTCTGTGAAAAAGATAAATCATGATGCAGATGTTGCTATTTTTCCTCATGTAAAAGAGTTAGGTTGGAGCCAAGATAATTTTGGCCCAATTTATATACCTAAAGCTGGTACTACAGTAGATTTGAATGCTGAAACCATTCCTTTTTATGAGCAAATCATAAAAAATTATGAAAACAACGATTTGGTTATTAATGGTGATGATATCTTTATAAATGGCCAAAAAGCAAATTCTTATACTTTTAAACAAGATTATTTTTGGTTAGTTGGAGACAACAGACACAACTCTTTAGATGCAAGATATTGGGGCTATGTACCTTTTGACCATGTTTTAGGTAAACCTGTGATGATTTGGTTTAGTTGGGATGCAAATGCTACTGGTTTTGCTAATAAAATAAAATCTATAAGATGGGATAGAATGTTTACGACAGTTGGTGGAGATGGAGAACCTGTATCTTACAGATATTTTGTTTTTGCTTTAATAGCATTATATATTGGTTGGAGTTTCTTTAAAAAGAAAAAAGCTACAAAAAAATAAAAAGTGAGTTTATTTATTCCTACATATTTTTCGCCAATTTCTCAATATTCAGAGATTTATAAAGCTGATAAAATAGTTTTTGAAACGCAAGATAATTATCAAAAACAAAGCTATAGAAATAGATGCTACATTTATAATGGCAGTGGAAAACAGTTATTGAGTGTCCCTGTAAAACATAAAGTTACTACAGGTAGAAAAAAGACAATAGATACCTTAATAGAAAACGATTTTCCTTGGCAAGACCAACATTTTAAATCACTACAAACTGCTTATAGAGTATCACCTTATTTCGAATTTTTTGAAGATGATATAGCTCCTATTTTTCATAAGAAATATAAATTTTTATTAGATTTAAATATTGATACTTTTCTTTTTGTTGCAAATGCTTTACAGGTTTCTACAGAATTCTTAAAAACTGAAGAATATCATATAAATTCTACAGAAAAAGATTGTAGAATGTTGGCAGAAAGAAAACATCAACCAGAAAAATTAGTAGAAACCTACGTACAAATGTTTGATGATAAACATGGATTTATACCTAACCTATCTATTTTAGATTTACTTTTTATGGAAGGCCCTAATGCAATTAGCTATTTTTAATTTAAAAAAGCTGTATCTTTAAAAAAGTAAAACTATTTGACTTTTAATATTGAATATCCTCCAAAATTTTATTAAAAACATTGCTGATATAGATGATGTTTCTTCACAAAAACTTGTTGATCTAGCTACTATTGTCAATTTTAAAAAAAATGATGTTGTTGTTAGAGCTGGAGACTTACAAAGTAATTTTTACATACTTAGAAGTGGTATTATGAAATCTTATTATTTTGATAAAAATGGTAAAAGTCATATAAGAAATTTCTTTACAGCTATGTCAACAACTGGTGATATAGGAGCTCTGTTAACAAAAAAACCAGCAAAATTATTTTACGATTGTTTTACAGATTGTGAACTTTATGCAATTAATTATAAGGAGTTTATGGATATGGTTGATAAAGATCATGAATTCTGTAAAATGTTTTCTAAAATGCTATCTAAAATTGTACTTATTTTTGAATCTAAGATTTATGATTTATCAGTTTTAAATGCAACTGAACGTTACTTAAAACTTAGGCAAGAACTACCTGATTTAGAAAAACTAGTTCCACAATATCATATCGCTTCTTATTTAAATATTACTCCAACACAACTTAGTAGAATACGTAAGGATATTGTTTTAAAGAATATATCATAAATTAAAATATTCTTAATTTTTCAATTTATTTACATATGTAAATGGACTTTACTTGAAATTATATTAATTTTAAAGTAAATAATGATATATTCCCCCAATTTCATTTATTCAAAAAAAGACTTATTTTTACGATAAGTCTTTTTTTATGCTCAAATTTAGTATACATTATTCCTTACATTTTATTTTTCCATTATTAATTTCTTTAGTTTTTTTTAATTCTAAATGGAAAAAAGTTTATTTAATTTTTTTATTATCAATGTTAGTAGATTTAGATCATTTATTGGCAAATCCTATTTTTCAAGAAAATAGATGTAGCATCAATTTTCATCCATTTCATTCTTATATAGCTATAGGTATTTACTTTGTAGGATTATTTTTTAGTAAAACTAGAATTTTAGCTATAGCCTTACTTTTTCATATGCTTACAGACTTAATTGACTGTTATTTATAAAAACGTTGTGTAAGATTTTTTATTTCTGGTGATATATTCAGTTTTATTACCAAGAATAAATAAATAGGTATAATTAACAAACTCTTTAACACTATATTAATAGCAGGGTCTATTGGAAGTTTAAAAAAGTATACATCTGTAATTGGAAAATCCCAAAAATTAAACCCTAAATACAAACCCATAATGATGAGAAACATTTTTAATGTTTTATCTGTAAAAGGTGTTATTAAGAATTTTTTCTTCACAAAATATAATTTAAAAGTATTTGCAAAAAAGATAACTATTAGGGTTGCTAATGCAAGACCATCTGTTCCTAAATCTAATTCGTAATAAAATAGTTTATTTAAAAAATAAACAGAAAAAGCCATAGTTAAACTTATAGGCAATGTTATTTTATAAAATCTAGAGTTATTAATTATTGCTCCATTATTTCCTAAAAAACCATTATACATTTTTAGAAAAGAAATCATAAAAACCACAAGCTCTCCACCTGCATAACTTTCTGGTAATAAATTAAATAATTGATGAACATTTGCATTTATCAAGACAAAAAAGAAACCACTAATCAATAATAAATTAATAGAACTTTTCTTGTAAAGAGACCCAACTTCATGCAAGTTATCTTCATTTAAAGTCTTAGAAGTTAAAGGTTGTAAAATGTTTAGCATAGCTCTACTTGGAGCTTCAATAAAAGAACCTATAAATACAGCAACAGAATAATAAGCTGCTTTACTTATTTCTTCTTTACCAGGTATCATAAATTTATCTATATCTAAAATAATAGCACCAGCACTACCTGCTAAAATGATATAAAAAGAATATCTAATAATCTCATTAAAATTTTCTGGTAAAGAAAAGGTAAGCTTTGGAAAATACAAACGAAAAGCATAAATCATCATTACAAACATTCTTAAAAAATAGAATCCTGTTAGATAATAAATAAATTCTGGTTTAGTAATCCATCCAAAATAAACTGCAAAAAGTAGTAACATAACTACTACTCTATTCCATAATTCTTTTAAAATATTACCAAAAACTGAATGCAACTGTACCTTGGCCCAAGCATAAAAAACCTCAAAATAGGCACAAGTAAAAGCTACTAAATAGATAACAAATGTGTATTCTTTTATAATTGGGTTTTCTACAGACAAATAATTACTTAGTTGCTCGTAAAATTCAACTCCTAAGAAACCTAATGGTATTGCAATTAAAAGTGGCAAAAAAAGTACTGAAGACAAAAACTTATCTTGTTCTTTCTTTGTAAAATAGCTCGAAAAAAATTTAATAATTGTATGGTTTATTCCAAATGCTATTAAAGGCATCAATAAATTAGAGGTGGCTAATAAAAAAGTAACTAGACCATAATAGGTGTCTTCTAAAAATCGAGTATATAAAAACAATGTATTGATACCCCCAACCAAAAAACCTAAATAGATAAATATGGTATTTTTAAAAGACTGCTTTAATACAATTCCCATATTACGAATTTAGACTTTTTAATAATTCTGATAACTGTTTCGTTAAATTTTTTCGATGATATTGCTCTATGTTTTTAGCATCAACTTTTAAATTTCCTTTTTTAAAACTGTTATATAAACGTAAAACTTCATTTGATAATAATAGTTCATCTGTATAACTAAAAACTTTACCTGTATTTGTATTACTTAAAATTTCTGATAAATCTCCTTTTGATGAACTTATTGCTAAAATGGGTCTACTGGCTGTTAAGTATTCAAATAATTTTCCTGTTAAAATACCTTCAGATTTTTCAATATTCGGAATTAACAATAGAAGTACTTGTGCTTTTTTCTGATATTCAATGGCTTTTTGATGAGACACATATCCTTCAAAAACCGTATTACTTTCTATAGTATTAGATTTAATTTCTTTTTTTACTTCATCAGAAATATCACCAATAAATTTTAATTGTAAGTCATTTTTAAAGTCAGCATTTTTATCGCACAAATCTTTTAGTACTTTAAAAAATAAAGTTGGATTACTTTGTTTTGGTAATAAACCAATATAAGAAATCGTAAATTTTTTATCTAAAGTAATTTCCTCATTCTCTATTACTTCATTATCAAATCCGTTTGTTATGACTTCTACTCTGCTTGCTTTTTTTTGAAATTCTTTTTGTAAAAATTTACTTACAGTTAAAATACAATCTGCATTTTTAAAAACAGTATTTTCTAATTTTAGATTCTTCTTTTTAGCAAAAGATAACTGTTTAAATTCTTTTTGATAATACAAATCTGACCATGGATCTCTAAAATCTGCAATCCATTTTATATTATATTTTATTTTAAGTTTTAGTGCAATTAAATGCATACTATGAGGAGGACCAGTACTAATAATTGCATCTATATTATTCTTTTTTAAATAGTTACTTAAATAATTAACAGAGTTTTTTACCCAAAATATTTTTGGATCAGGAACAAAAAAGTTACCTCTTATAAATGATAAAAAACCACTATTTGTACTATTAGAAATATCTTTTTTTTGTTTTGATTTACCTTTCCAAAACAGTAAATCAGTAGGCTCCCAAATTGGTTGTTTTAATACTTTTGTTCCTTCAGGAATTTCTCTTAGTAAAGTATTGTCTGTTTTTGGATAATTTGCATTATCAACAGTATAAACAATTGGTTCTATATTAAATTCTTGTAAATATTTTACAAATTTTAACCAACGTTGAACGCCAGAACCACCTGCAGGAGGCCAATAATATGTTATGATTAATACTTTCAATCTAAAATTGTATCGTATAAATGTAACAGATTTTTAGAAGTCTGCTCCCAACAAAATGTATTTCTTACAAATTGTTTTCCATTTTCACCAAGTTTCTCTCTCAGATCTTCATCATGATATAATTTAAGAAGCTTATCAGAAAAATCAACCACATTTCTATCTTCATGCACTAAACCTGAATTATTCTCTTCTATAAGCTCTTTCTGTGCAGTAGCATTGCTTACTAATAATGGCTTACCAAAACTCATATATTGAAAAATTTTGTTTGCATAAGCAACATCATGTTGTAAATTTCTATGTAAAGGAGAAATACAAATATGACTAGCTAAAATATACGATTGAAATAAAGATACATCTTGCCAACCTTCGAAATCTACATAATGTTCAAGTGCTAAATCTTTAACTTGTTTTTTTAAAATAACGTCAGTAGTGTTTTTACCAACAATAACTAATTTAATATTAGATATTTCGTTTTTTAAATTATTGATACTTTCAATAGCAGTTTGTAAACCTCTTCTAATATGTGTATCACCTAAATATAAAATCACAAAATGATTAGCGTATTTGTTAATGATACTTTCATCTACATTATAATCTTCAAAAAAAGATTTCCTTATGGTGTTAGGCACCAAAACAAAGTTTTCTTTTTGTTCAGGAATTCGATTTTGTAAATCTTTTATAAAATGAGGTGATACAGATATTATTTTATCTGATTTTAAAATCAACTCTTTTTCTTTCTCTTTCCATTTATTAGGGGAGATAATGTATTTACCAGGGAATTTTTGAAGATGAGGATACAACTTCATTACTTCTGGATAATTATCATGCAAATCTAAAACAACAGGTAAATTTAATTTTTTGTTAGCTTTAAAAACAGCTTCAGCAACTTTAATATCATGAATATGGATGGCTTCTGGCTGTACTTTATTAAAAAAATGATGAATCTTTTGCTGCATCAAAATAGCATAAAAGGGTACAGTATATGCTAAAGCTGAGAGTTTATATTCTAATTGATTAGATGGATACCTAACTATATGAATACCATTAATTATTTCTTCTTGTTTTTCTTTAGTATAAGTTAAACAAAATAAAAAAACTTGATGACCAGCATTTACTAAAGTAACAGCTTCATTTTCTACTCTGGGATCAGGTGGGAATTTAGCATCAAGAATCATAGCGATTTTCATAATAAAAAATGAAGGTAATTTTATTGAAAAACAAATTTAGAAAGAATTATAGTAAGATTTACTATTAAATAAAGAAAGAGGCTTAAAGCCTCTTTCTCTTCTTTAATCACAGCAGTTGTTTTAATATGGGGGGAAATGTGTGATTTTTTCCATATATATTCGAATTTAAAACTAATTCTTCTTAATTTCTAAATAGTATGCTTACATTTTATAAAAAGCACGAACATATTTTAAAAATTAAAAAAGCTTTGTAATAAGTAATATAGTTTATAAATTGCTATCTATTATATTTATAATCCTTAAACAATATATATTGATACTCTTAAATAAAAGTTTAATTTTTACAATAAGTGAAAAATATAAACTTAATAGGTACCCAATATTCTTAAATTATAATGTAATCTATTTAATTGTTTTACTTTTTTTTAGCAATTTTGATTTAATTGCACAGGAAAAGGATAGTTTTTATTTAAAAAAAATTCAACAATTTACTAGTTCTAACAACGATAGTCTTCTTTATTATTCTAACAAACTTAGACGTTCAACAGATATTTGCAATAGAATTAAAGCCTTAAATTTTGAAGCTAAGGCATACTACCAAATGAGTAATGTTAATAAAGCAGAATCTCTTTTAAAAAATGTTTTAAAAGAGATAAATGATAATAATAGTGACTTAGTTTGTTTAAAAATGAATCATCTAAATACTTTAAATAGACTTTTCTGGATTTATAAAAATAAGCGATCTTACCAAAAAGCCTATGATGTAGCTATAGAAAGAAAAAAACTTTCTGAAACAATAGAAGACAAAAACTATTACAATGCTACAAATAATTCTGTAAATAGCAATATTGCAATAATTAAGAATGTAATGGGTTTTCATGAAGAAGCTAGAAATATCTTAAAAAACAATTATTACAGGCTTCCTTATATTTATAAAAATTTGAGTGAACAAAACTTTTACAAAGATGATAAAAAGAAAGCTGGATATTATTTAACTTTAAACCAAACATCTACATTAAATTTAATTGGAGAAAGCTTTTTACAATCAAGTGATAATTATAAAAGTATATATTTAGATTCAGCAAGTTATTATTTTAAAGAATCTTTTAAAATTGCTAAAAATTTTGACCCTCCACATAAAGATTCTGAAACATTATATCAATTAAGAGAAGCTGAAGTTTTAATAGCAAAACATCAATATAAAAAATCATTAGAATTAATAAATCAATATTCTAAAAATTCTAAAGAGTATAATACATATCAAAAAATTAATTCTTTAAAAGCTATATGCTTTCAAAATCTAGAAGAAAAAGATTCAGCTGTAAAATACAGTAGAAAATTTTTAAGTAATTTTAAAAAACAAAGAAATAATAAAGAAAGATTAATTGCTATTTATAATATTTTATCAAATTATTATTTTCAAACAGAACAAATAGATAGCGCACGTAAATATTCTGAATTAACAATCTCAGAATTAAATTTATTTAACAAAAACAAAAGTTCTGTAAATAAGACTCATCATTTATATAATTACAATGATATTAATAAATTAAATGAAAAAATTTTAAAAAATAAAAGAAATAAAATTTTATGGTTTATTACAATTGGTGCTTTTTTGATTATGATTTTAAGTTATTTAATTTATAATTATAAGAAAAAAATAAATGAATCTTCTTTTAAAAAAAATGAACAAGATGTAATAATTGAAAAGAAAGATTACAATATAGATAAAATAACAGAAGATAATATTTTACAAGGTATTATTGAGTTTAAAAACTCAAAAGGTTTTCTAGATAAAAACTTTACAATAAATATGTTAGCTAAAAAATTAGGAACAAACACATCATATTTATCTTATATTTTTAATCAAAATTATAATCAATCTTTTAAACAGTTTATTACTAATTTAAGAATAGACTATTTAATTTTACAATTAAAAGAAAACCCTAAATTCAAAAACTATACAATAAAAGCTCTAGCAGAAGAAATAGGATATACTAATGCTTCAGCATTTTCAAGAGCTTTTAAAAAGTATAAGGGAATAAATCCTTCAGATTATATTAAATCTTTAAACTAATTTTTTCTTCTTTTTTTCATCATACAATAACCAACCTGCAGAAACTAGAATAAGAATAATGTATGATATTAATGAAATTAAACCTCCTTTTTGAATAACTTTTGGTTCAAACTTAAAAGTTATGGTATGATTTCCTTCAGGCACTATCATTCCTCTAAGTACATAATTTACTCTGTAGTGAGGTGTTAATTGTCCATCAACATAAGCATTCCAGCCATCTTTGTAAAATATTTCTGAAAATACAGCAAATTGCTTTCTATTCGTTTTTGATTCGTAAGTAAGTTCAGTTACATCATATTTTTTAAGACTTATAGTTGCTGTTGAATCTTTATCAAAAGTTAAATTTATAGTCTGGTCTAATTGTCTGTTATCTATTACTGCTTCAAATTTAGTTTGTAAAGAATCTAATGCCATCATTTCTTTATTCGCAGAATCTACCAATTTAATTTCATTAACAAACCAAGCATTACCATTTGCATATGGATTTAACTGCGCTTGTTTCTCGCCTTTATTATCAGCAATTATAAAGTATTTGGTATTAAGCATGTTTAAAACTTGCATATTGTTTTTAGCAATTTGATACTCAAATAACTCACTATAACGTCCCATTTTTGCTGCATGATATCCTCCTATTGATTGGTGAAAGTAAGAAGTAGTTCCATCTTGCATAGGGTTACCTACAAAATTACCAACTCTAAAATGAGTAGTATCTTGTAAAATTTGCTTGTCTACATTAGAAGCTACAAAAGGTTTATCTACTCTTCTAGAATTTGTAAAATCTTCTTGATTTACATATCTTTTATCTACAGAAATCAAGTCGAATAAAACCAAAACCCCTAAACCTACTATTACTAGATTCTTTTTTAATTTATCTTTTAGAAATAACCATAAAATTCCTCCAGTTAAAATTACAAGTACTAATGACCTAATTGTATCAGATAATAACATTGCTTTTCTATCAGCAATAACAGCATCAATTAAACCTACTAAATCTTTATAATTATTATCTCTTATACCTTCGAAAGTTGAAAAAACATGAGCAAGTACAAAACCTAAAACTATAACACCACTAAAAGTAAACACAGCTTTTTCTAATGCTTTTCTTTTTTGAATAGTATTTATTTCTTTAGAAAAGAATTCTTTTAATGCTAAAATTGCTAAAATTGGCACACAAAGTTCTGCAATAACTTGTATAGAAGAAACTGCTCTAAACTTATTGTAAAGAGGTACATAATCTATAAAAAAGTTAGTGATAATATCAAAATTTCTACCCCAACTTAATAAAATTGAGAATACTGTAGCAGCAACCAACCATTGTTTTAATTTACCTTTCACTAAAAATATACCCAGAAAAAATAGAAAGAAAATAACTGCTCCTATATAAGCTGGTGCTTCAATTATGGTTTGGTCTCCCCAATAAGAAAGCACTTGTTTAGAATAATCATCTGCAACCTTTTTACCAGCTCTTTTTTCTATAAGTTTATAAAAATTAGAATCTTCACTCAACTCTTCAAAAGTTCCTCCTCCCATGTATCTTGGGATAAAGAGATTAAATGTCTCTAATTTAGCATAGCTGTATTCTGTAATATAACTTTTATCTAAACCTGTAGTTTGTTTTTTTTCAGTTCTATCTGCGTTAATTGTTAATTCTGATTTACCTCTTGTACTAAAATCTGCATATTCTTTCATGGCCATTATTCTAGAAGAATTGGCCCCAATACCAAGAACAACAGCTGAAATTATAACTGCTGCTTTTTTTATAAATACAGTTAATTCATCATTTTTAATAGCATGTATAAGTTCAACTATACCTAATATTAATAAACAGAAACCTAAATAGTAAGTCATTTGAATATGGTTTACATAGATTTCTAAAGCCATTGCAAATCCTGTAACAATAAAGCCTAATACATATTTTTTTCTAAAAACCCATAAGACTCCTGCTAAAACCAATGGCATATATGCTATAGCATGCGCTTTTGCATTGTGGCCTGGGATAAAAATGATAATCAAATACGTAGAAAAACCAAAAGCTAAAGAACCTAAAGTGGCTAACCTCCAATCTACTTTTAATGCCATCATTAAAACAAAAAAGCTTAAAAAATATAAAAAAGTATAATCTGCTGGTCTAGGTAAAAAGCGTAATGTTTTATCTATAACTCTTACAAAATCATTTGGGTAATATGCACTAATCTGATAAGCTGGCATTCCACTAAAAGAAGCACCTGTCCAATATGGCTCTGCATTTTTATCTGCTCTATAATCATTAATTTCTTTAGCCATACCCTGAAATTGAGTAATATCTGACTGTGAAATTTTTTTACCTTTTAAAACTGGATGAAAGTATAAAAGCGATGCAAAAACAAATAGTACAACAACCCCTAAGTATTTAAAAATATTTTCTTTTTTCATTATTTAATCAATTTCTTCATAATCTACATATTCACCAACAGAATTATTTGAGTTATTCTTATTTTTTGGTGCTTTATCTATTATAGTTTCTCCTTCTCTAACAGTGTGCTCTTGTTGGTAATTTCCAAACTGTTGCTCTGCTTTCTTTTTCATTGTATCTGCAACTTTATTAACTACATAAGGAGCGATTAATTTGGCAAGGAATTTAAAACCGTAATAAAAAAGTAATATAAAAAAGAGTGTTTTTAATAAACCCATGAAATAGTGTGTTAAAAAAATCAAGTAAAAGTAACAATTTGGCAACAATTGTAGCGTTAAGATTATATAAAACTTCAAAAGCTTTAAAAAAGTATAAGAAGCTTTTTAAAACAGCATTTTTATTATATGTTTGTTTATATATTTAAAAAACTAAATGCTTCTTTGGCAATGAAAAACATAATAGTTAAGCTTTTATTTTCTTTTTTTCTTTTAAGTTTTTCATCTGTTTTTTCTCAATATACAGAGGTTATAAATTCAAATAAACCAGGTTTTTCTGAAAGTCCTTATAGTGTAGGCTCTGGAGTTTATCAATTTGAAAGTAATTTATTTTTTAGAAATACTTCTATAGAACCTACATTTTCTAGACCTCAATCTTTTGGTTTAGATTTTTTATTTAGAACTAGTTTTTTATCTGAAAAACTAGAGCTAAATGCTCAATTGGCCTATCAAAGAGATAAAGTAGCTTTTAAAAATATTTTTACAAGTCATTATTTTAGCACTGGGCTAAGCAGATTTACAATTGGCGCTAAATACTTAATTTTTCAACAAGAATATGAAGATAAAAGTAAAGAAGTTAGAAGTTGGAAGAGAAGAATGGCATTTGATAAAAAAAGATTAATTCCTTCTGTAGCTATCTATGCTGGTTTAAACACAGATTTTTTAAGTGACATTCACAAAAAAGGAAGTATTTCTCCTAAAGTTGGTGTTTTATTACAAAACAATTTAAGCAACAATTTTAATATTATTACAAATGTTTATTATGACAATATTGGAACTGATTTTTCTGAATATTCTTTTATTGTAACTAGTACCTATAATTACAATGTAAGATGGTCATCATTTGTAGAAAATCAAACTATATTTCAACAGAACAAAACTATATCTAATTTTGGTGGAGGGTTAGCTTATTTATACAATAGAAATTTACAAATAAATTCTTCTTTACGTTTCTTATTAGAAGGGCAAGCACAAGGTTATTATTTATCTTTAGGAGTTTCTTACAGAATAGACAAACATATAGATAAGTTTACATTATTAGACGATAATGGTAATGAAATTAGAGACACACCTATCAATAAATTTAATAAAAAACAAAAAGGATTCTTTAATAGACTTTTTAGTATTTTTACGAAAAAAGGAAGTCAAAATAAATCTCGTAAAAGAGTAAAACGAAAAAGGAAAAATTAAATTCTGACAGAAGATGATAAACATTAAAGAAGCTAAAACAAAGAAAGAAATAAAAAAATTTGTTTTATTTCCTTTTTCACTTTATAAGAATAATAAATATTGGGTTCCTCCAATAATAAAAGACGAAATCAACAATTTTGATGCTAATAAAAACCCAGTTTTTAAACATTCTGAAGCTTGGTTTTTACTTGCATATAAAAATGATAAAATTGTAGGTAGAGTTTTGGCTATCATCAATTGGCATGAAGTTAATGAGCAAAAGATCAAAAAAATGCGTTTTGGTTGGTTTGATATGATTGACGATGTAGAAGTTTCTAAAGCACTTTTAGAAAAAGTAAACGAAATAGGTAAGCAACATTATTTAGAGTATTTAGAAGGGCCAGTTGGTTTTAATAATTTAGATAAAACAGGAGTACTAATAGATGGTTTTGATCATCTTGGAACTATGATTACTTGGTACAACCACCCATATTATAAAGATCATTTAGAACAATTAGGCTTTATTAAAGAAAAAGAATATTTAGAGAATAAGTTTAAGTTTAAAAATGTAGATACTGTATATTATTCAAGAGTATCTAATATTATAAAAAAACGTTTAAAGTTAAAGGCTTTAGATTTTAAAAAAACAAAAGACATCATGCCTTACGTAGATGATATGTTTACTGTTTTTGATAAATCGTATTCTACTCTTGCTACTTATGTACCCATTTCAGAAGAGCAAAAAGAGTATTTTAAAAAGAAGTATATCTCATTCATAAATCCTGAATATATTAAGTTTGTTATGAATGATGAAAACCAACTTATTGCATTTGCAATTGTAATGCCTTCTTTTTCTACTGCTTTGCAAAAAGCAAAAGGTAAACTATTTCCAACAGGAATTTTTTATCTTTTAAATGCTAAAAAACATGCAAAAGATGTTACTTTTTATTTAATTGGAATTGATCCAAAATATCAAAATAAGGGAGTTACAGCTATAATTTTTGATCAATATTCAAAAACATTTGCTAAAAAAGGTATTATAAATTGTATTAGAACACCAGAATTAGAAGAAAATGAAGCCATTAGAAAAATTTGGCAAGATTTTAATCCTGTAACTCATAAAAGAAGAAGAACATACAGAAAAGCCATTCAATAACCTTCAAATAAATTAATATATAATACTTTCATATAGTGCAGCTTTTTTACAACAACTTACTTGATAAAAATTCAAAAGAAATTCTTTTTGATAAAATAGAAAGTAAACATATTGTTCGTGTATTACGTAAAAAAGAGAATGATATTTTAGACATTACAAATGGAAATGGCTTATTATTTAAAGCCAAAATTACGCTAGCAAATGACAAAAGATGTATTGCAGAAATTATACAGGTAGAAGAAAAAGATAAACTTTGGGATTATTACTTACACATTGCTATAGCACCCACAAAAAATAATGATAGATTAGAGTGGTTTTTAGAAAAAGCTACAGAAATTGGCATAGATGAAATTACCCCAATTATTTGTCAAAACTCAGAACGAAAGATTGTTAAACAAGAAAGGTTAGAAAAAATCATTCAATCTGCCATGAAACAATCTTTAAAATTTACATTACCAAAACTTAATGAGCCTATTAAATTTAATGATTTTATAGATCAAGATTTTAATGGTAAAACATGTATTGCTCATTGTGAAGATGATGAAAAAACATTATTAAAAACAATAGTAAATACTAAAGAAAAAATTACAATTTTAATAGGCCCTGAAGGCGATTTTTCTACTCAAGAAATTAAAAAAGCTTTATCAAAAAATTTCACACCCATCTCTTTAGGAGAAAGTAGGTTAAGAACAGAAACTGCAGGATTAGTTGCTGTGCAAACTGTTGCCATCATCAATCAATAATTTAGTATATTGCTATAAATTCTTATAGTGAAGTTTTTAAAAATTTGTTTTTTAATCGTTTTTATTTTTTGTAGCAAATTTTATGCTCAAGATGTTGCTATTTTAAAATATAATGGTGGTGGAGATTGGTATGCAAACCCAACAGCAGTGCCTAATTTAATAAATTTCACAAACGATAAGATTAAAACTAATATTTCTAAAAATCCACAAAGTGTAGCTGCAAATAGTACCGATATTTTTAATTTCCCTATATTATTTATGACTGGCCATGGAAATGTTTATTTTACAGATGAAGAGGCAAATAATATTAGAAATTATTTAATATCTGGTGGTTTTTTACATATTTCTGATAATTATGGTTTAGATAAATTTATTAGAAAAGAACTTAAAAAAGTCTTCCCAAATTTAGAGTTTACGGAAATACCTAGCAATCACCCTATTTATAATCAGACTTTTAAATTCCCAAATGGAATTCCAAAAATTCATGAACATGATAAAAAAAATGCTCAAGGATTTGGACTTTTCTACGAAGGAAGGTTAATTGTTTTTTATGATTACGAAACAGATTTAAGTGATGGCTGGGAAGACCAAATTATACATAATAATCCAAAAGAAGTTAGAGAAAAAGCATTAAAAATGGGAGCTAATATAATTGAGTATGCTTTTAAAAATTAGTCAAGAAATTAATATAGATGATATTAAAATAAACTTCGATACTAGTGGTTTATGGGCACTTAATATAGCCATTGCTATTATAATGTTTGGGGTAGCTTTAGGTATTACTATTGATGATTTTAAAAGACTTTTTAAAAACCCGAAAATTGTTTTTGTTGGTGTTTTTTCGCAATTTATTTTATTACCTGCTGCCACTTTTTTAACAATTATACTTATAGAGCCTCATCCTAGTTTTGCTTTAGGTATGATGATGATTGCAGCTTGTCCTGGAGGGAATGTCTCTAATTTTTTTAGTAAAATGGCTGGGGGAAACGCTGCTTTATCTGTAAGTTTAACTGCATTTGCTACATTGATTTGTATTTTTATGACTCCTTTTAATCTACAGTTTTGGGGTAGTCTTTATGAACCAACTAATATTATTTTAGAACAAGTTTCTTTAGATTGGAAAGATTTACTAAAATTAGTTTCATTGATATTAGGTATACCTTTATTCTTTGGGATGCTCATTAAACATTATCATTCTGAAATGGCTACAAAAATTGAAAAGGTTTTAAAACCATTGTCAATGTTAGTTTTTGTGGCTTTAATTTTTGTAGCATTTTCTCAAAACTTAGATGTATTTGTAAATTATATTCATCATGTAATATTCCTTGTTATTTTTCATAATGTTTTTGCTTTTATTATTGGGTTTTATACTGCTAAATCTTTTGGCTTAAATAAACAAGACACCAAAACTATATCTATGGAAACTGGTATTCAGAATGGTGGTTTGGGTTTACTTTTAATATTTGGTTTTTTTGACGGTCTTGGAGGCATGGCTTTATTAGCTGCTTTTTGGGGTATATGGGATGTTTTTTCTGGTATGGCTTTAGCTACTTTTTGGGGCAGAAAAAAAGTAAAAACAACAAAGTGATGTTAAAAAAAATCTGGTACAATAGTGTAAAGCTTTTTTTAAAAGTCTCTTTAAATTTTTATGCCAAAGAAATTAAAATTTCTGGGAGAGAAAATATTCCAAAAAAAGGTGCTGTTTTATTTGCCATAAACCATCCTAATGCACTAATGGACCCTTTATTTGTAACATCTTTTAATCCTAGAGAAAATCATTTTTTGGTAAGAGCAGATGTTTTTAAAAAACCCTTAATAAAAAAAGCTTTAGCTACTTTAAACCTAATGCCAATTTATAGGATAAGAGATGGAAGAAAACAACTCTCTAATAATGAAGAAATTTTTAAAAAATGTTTTTTAATACTTAAAAAACAACAAACTCTAATTATTTTTCCACAAGGAGGCCATTGTAGAGACAGAACAATTCAACCCCTTAGTAAAGGGTTTACAAGAATAGTATTTGGTGCTTTAGAAGAAAATCCTGGTATAGAAATTACAGTAATTCCTGTTGGTATTACTTATCAAAATTCTGGCAAATATCCTTGTAAAGTAGCAGTAAAATTTGGTTTACCTATTATTTCTTCAGAAATATTAAATAATTATCCAAAACCAAAAGCTATACTTATATTGAAAGAAAAAGTTAGCTCACAACTAAAAAAATTAACAGTTCATATACCTAATGATGAAAATTATAAAACAACTTTAGAACAACTAAATAAGGCAAACATAGATTTTACAGAAGTTGATACAATAAATAAAATGATTATTGAAAATGAACTTCCAAAAACTAATATTGCTAAGAAAAATAATCTAAGTCTAATATTTTATATAATAATTATAAATAGCTGTATTCCTTATTTATTTTGGAAAAGACAAAAGCAAAAAATAAAAGAAAAAGAGTTTATAGATACCATGCGTTTTGGTGTAAATACCATTTTATTTCCACTCTTTTATTTGTTACAAGCTATTATTATAAGTTGGTTTTTTAATTCCAAAATTGGAGTTTTATATTACTTTCTTTCAATAAGCATCGTATTTATATACACTAAACTTTCTCCAATACATACTGAATATTAAAAGCTATTCTATAATTGCATCTTGAATAGTTTGTTGAATTTTAGTACGCATATTACTTCTTATCAACCCTCTATTTTCCATATTTGGATAAACTCTATTAGATAAGAAAACATAGACTATTTCACTTTTTGGATCTGCCCAAGTATAAGTCCCAGTAAAACCAGAATGACCAAAACTTTCTTCAGAAACACAACCACAAGTAGCTTTTACATTTGGATTTAGTTGTGGTTTATCAAAACCTAAACCTCTTCTAACTTTTTTATTTTCGTAATAACGAGTGTTAAATTTATCTACAGTTTCTGCATTCAAATACCTTCTACCTCCATAGAAACCTTTTTGTAAATACATCTGCATAATTTTTGCTACATCATTAGCATTTGCAAACAATCCTGCATGTCCTGCTACACCTCCCAACATTGCTGCACCCATGTCATGCACATAACCATGTATTAACTGGTTTCTATAATAATCATCTTTTTCTGTAGGCACTATTACTGATTTATGAAATTTTTGGAGTGGTAAATAAGTCATTCTATTTGCACCAAGAGGTTTATAAAAAGAATTTTCAGCTAATATATTTAATGGTTTATCATATTTTTCTTCTAGAACTTCTTTAAATAAATAATAACCTAAATCACTATACTTATAACCTTCTCTTTCTCTTTGATCTACTTCTCTAATATATTTGTAAATACTGTCTTTGTAAGACTTTTTTATGTATAAATTTTCAGCAACTTTTACATTAAATCTTCCTGTTCTTTTTCGTCTATAAAATTGCGAAGAATTTTGCCCTGTTAAACTATCTTTTGTTTTTGTGTAAAAAGGTATCCACGCTTTTAAACGTGCATAATGCGATAATATATCTACAACAGAAGCAGATGCTTTATTTGTATTTTTAAAACTTGGTAAAATATCTTTTAACTCAGCAGATAAAGGAATTTTCTCCTCTTCTTCTGCTTTCATAATTAAAGGCAATGAAGCTAATATTTTTGTTAATGAAGCTAAATCATAAATATCAGAATTTTTAACTAACAATTCTTTTTTATCTGTATGATAACCATAACTTTTTTGAAAAACCACTTTTCCTTTTCTAGCAACTAAAACCTGAAAGCCAGGAGCCATTTTTTCTTTAATAATTGTATCTGCAAATTGATCTATTTCTGCCAGTTTTTTTGAGGATAATTTTACATCTTCTGGTATTGAATATTCTAATCTGCTTAAACTATATGTTTTTAACCCTGTACCTTCTTTAAACTCTTCACCTATAGAAACAGGTAACTTTCCTGAAGTTGCAAATGCACCAAAAATTGCTTGTGCAGATAATTCTTGAGCCAATTTACTATTTTGGTATGAAACCATAATAGACTCTATATTGCTAAAAGATTTTAAGTCTAATAAACTATAAGGGCTCGTAAATACATCTAAAATTACAGTATGTTTTCTGGCTATTTCTTGCAACCAAACTAATTCTTCGTCTTTAAATTTATAACTTTTCCAAGGATGATTATTCGATTTATGAAAACCTACTATTACCAAATTATAGTTTTTTAATTTTTTAAGTAAACCATCTAATTTAGTGTCAGAAACCTCATCAACTTTTGTATAGTTTTTAAGCATTTTTAAAAAGTCATCTCCATTATCATCTCCTAATTTTACATAAGCTATTTCTTTAAAATCTAAATTGGATAATGGAATATTCTGCTTTTCATCTTTAATTACTGTAAGAGAGTTCTTAACTAAATCTCTGTGTAAAAGCTCGTCCTCTACTGTATTTAAATCTTCTTGTAAATTTTCTAAAGCAACAGGGTTATAGTTGTTTAAACCCATCCAATACTTTGCTTTTAAAATTTTTCTAACAGAAAAATCTAACCTTTCTTCAGAAAGTGTTTTTAAAGTTAAAGCTTGTTTTAATAATCGAACACTTGCTGGAACATCTTGAGGAATTAACAACAAATCATTACCTGCTTTAATAGCTGAAAGATCTACTTCTGCAGATGTTGCATAATCTGTAGCACCTCTCATATTTAAGCCATCTGTAATAATTAAACCATTAAAACCTAATTCTTTTTGCAACAAATCTGTAACCACATTTTTAGACATTGAGGTTGGTAAATTTGCATTAGACTCTAAACTTGGGATATTTAAATGTGCTGTCATTACACTTCCTACACCAGCATCAAAAAGTCGTTTATAAGGATATAGCTCTATGGAGTCTAATCTTGCTTTATCAAAATCTAAAAAAGGTAAAGTATGATGTGAGTCTGCTGCAGTGTCTCCATGACCAGGAAAGTGTTTTGCATTTGCCATTACTCCATATTTCTGCATTCCTTTTGTAAAAGCAATGGCTTTCTGAGTTACGTTTTCTTTACTTTCTCCAAAAGATCTATTACCAATTATTGGGTTTAAAGGATTGATATTTATATCTACAACCGGAGCAAAATTAACATGAATACCTAATCTTTTGCAATGTTTACCTAAATGCTCTCCAAACTTTCTTACTAAAGAATCGTTTTGAATTGCACCAAGTGTCATATTCCAAGGAAACTTATAAGTGTTTTTCAATCGCATATCTAAACCCCATTCCCCATCAAAACCAATCATTAATGGTAGTTTAGAAAGTGCCTGATATTTGTTATTTAAAACAGCTTGTTTTTCTGGTGTACCTTGCATAAAGATTAAACTTCCTACATGATATTTTGTAATCATTTCAGTTATAAAAGCTTCATGTTTTTCGTCTAAATTAGAATAAGCTTGCACCATAAAAAGCTGACCAATTTTTTCATCAATAGTCATAGTACTCATAATACTATCTACCCAAATCTCTTGTTTTTCTGCATCTACAGTTCTAAGAGGATCAATAGTTTGTGAGAATAATTTAGACACACTCACTAGTAAAAAAAGTAGCAATATTCTTTTTTTCATATACCTTTTCTTGTTCAATTTTATACCAAAAAACGTTTGTGCCAACTATCTTTTGCTGGTACTTCCCAACTATTTTCAAAGTCTTCTTTGGTTGCTATCATATTATTAAAGACAATTGTTTCTTGTGTAATTTTATGCTCTTTTGCAAATTTTTGAAAATCTGAAAGCCTCACTAAATTAATATGATTCCCATTTTTAAAAGTTACATTCATTTTATCCATAAGATTTAATTGTAACTCTTTTTCTAGAGCTTGTATAAAATGTACAGATGCATCTATAGAGCAACCAGAAACATTATTAAAACTCTCATCAACAGCCAACACTAAAAATTGATTATATTTTATTGTAAAAGAGCCTTTTAAATCGTCTCCATGTCTTGTCCAAGAATTAATAAACTCTTCTGTCTTTGTTGAAATGAACTCTATTTCTTTTTCTGTAAATTCTCTGTTTGATTGATAAATCCAAACTCGAGAATTATTAGGTAAATTTTTATATGGAGTATACATTTATATTATCTTAAATTAAATTTTTGTTGTAAAGCTTGCAACTTTTCTTCATCTGACATGGTTTCTTTTGGAGATGCCATTCGTTCTTTAATTTCTCTTAAAACCTTCTTAGTATACAATGGAAAATCAGCATTTTGTATCCAATTATTGTAACCTGGGTTTTCTTTCAACACTTCTTCAACTGTTCTTCCTTTATATTTCCCAAAAGAAAAGATTTCTTGCCCATCATCATTAATTAAAATAAAACCAGCAAAATCACCTCTTTTACCATGTGTAGAAAATTCACTTAAACTTTTCACATCATTTTCTAAATCATCATATTTTTCTATTTGAGCTAACAAAATTTCATACGTAGCATTTGTATCTGCTTCAGCACCATGTGCACCTTCTAACTCTTTACCACAATAAAATTGGTATCCAGCACTTAAAGTTCTTTGTTCTTTTTTATGAAAAATAGTTTGCACATCAACAGCTTTTCTATCATTCATATCAAAATCTATGCCTGCTCTCATTAATTCTTCTGCTAATAAAGGAATATCGAATCTATTAGAATTAAAACCAGCTAAATCACATCCTTCTATCATTTTACTAACCTCTAGTGCTAGCTCTTTAAATGTTGGTTCAGTAACCACTTTTTCGTTAGTAATACCATGTATTTCTGCTGCTTCTTTTGGTATTTCTACTTCTGGATTCACCAACCAAGTTTTACTTTCTTTATTACCATTAGGAAACACTTTTAATATTGATATTTCTACAATTCTATCTGTTGCAATATTAACTCCAGTGGTTTCTAAATCGAAAAATACAATTGGTTTTTCTAGTTTTAAATTCATCTATTGTTCGTTGTTTAATTGTGCTTTAAAATCATCTAAATGAGCTAATAATTCTGGAGACAATTTAGGTTCTTTAAAATCGTATTTTTCTAATTCTTCTAATAAAATTTCTGCCAAACGAAGTCTTGCTGTTGGCTTATCATCTGCTGGAATAACAAACCAAGGCGCATTTTCTTTTGAAGTTCTATTGATTGCATCTTCATAACAAAACTGATATTCATCCCATAACTTGCGTTCTTTTAAATCTGCTGGAGAAAATTTCCAATTCTTTTCTTGAAGATTTAACCTTCTTAAAAGTCTGCTTTTCTGTTCTGATTTAGATAAGTTTAAAAAGAACTTTAGAACTATAGTTCCGTTTTTTACTAAGTGATTTTCAAATTGATTTATTCTCTCCATTCTATCATGATAGAAAGCATCATCTAAATCTTCGACTTTAGAAATATTTGGGATGTTTTCGTTTAAAATATAGTTTGGGTGTACTCTTGTTACCAAAACATTTTCGTAATGAGTTCTATTAAAAATACCCATTTTTCCTTTTTCTGGAAGCACAATATAATGTCTCCATAAAAAATCATGATTTAACTCTAATTCTGTAGGTACTTTAAAACTGTGTACTTCTACACCTCTAGGATTTACGTCTTTAAAAACCTCTCTTACCAAACTATCTTTGCCAGAAGTATCCATTCCTTGCAAACAAATAAGTACAGCAAATTTACCTTCTGCATACATTGCATTTTGTAAATCACTTAATTTTTTTCGCAATTTTTTTAATTTCTTTTTAGCATCTTCTTCTACTTCTTTTGTAGATATTTTTTTTAGTGATATTGGTTTTGTAACTCTATATTTTTCTAAAGACATTCTTTTATTTAATTAAAGCTTAAAGATAAAAAAATATGTGGTTTTAGCATTGAATTTTGATACTCAATTAGTAATAATAATGATAATTTTTTCATAAAGAATTCTTTACAAAACAGAATTTACTTAATAGCGTATTTCATTTGTTTCTGAATATAATTTCCAATAAATTAGCTAATTAGGTTTTCATCTTTACTAAAGTGAAGAAATTTATTTTTATGTCGAAAAAAGGAAAAGCAAAGAATACTTTAAATAAAGCAAAACATACTAAGTTGATGAATCAAAAAATTAACAAAGTAAAATTGCAAAAACAACAAAATAAAGAACGTTTAAAAGCCATTATTAAAAAAGCTAACGATCAAAAAAACCAAGAAATTTGAGTTTAAAATACTATTTAGGTGTCATAGTCTCTACTCCTCTATTACCAATTATGTTTTTTCAAGGTAAAAAAATTAGAGCTACTGTACCTAATTTACCTGAAGCTAAAAACCCTAAAGGATATATAAAAAAAGAAAGTGATAAAACTTTAAAAATTATATGTATTGGTGAGAGTACAATTGCTGGAGTTGGAGTAGATTTTCATAAAAATGGTTTTCCTGGAGCTTTAGCTAATGAAATTGCAAATAGTAACAATATTTCTGTATTATGGAATGTGTATGCTAAAAGTGGTTACACTGCAAAAATGGTTCGTAAAAAATTAGTTCCAATAATAGAAGAATCTAATGCAGATGCTATTATTATTGGTTTAGGAGGTAATGATGCTTTTACTTTAAATTCACCAGAAGTTTGGATGTTTCAAATTAACCAACTTATAAAAAAACTAAAAAGGAAATACCCAAAAACAACTATTTACTTTACAAATATGCCTCCTATAAAAGAATTTCCTGCCTTTACCAAAACTATAAAATTTGTAATTGGAAATTTAGTTGAAATTTTTGGTAAAAGATTACACAGAAGAGTCAGTAGAAAAAGGGATGTATATTATAATAGTGAAATTATTACGCTAGAAAACTGGCAAAATAAATACAATATTCAAGGTGATGTTTCTATTTTTTTTAGTGATGGAGTTCATCCTTCTAAGTTAACGTATCAAACTTGGGGAAAAGACATGGCAAATTTTATGATGAGTACAGAAAGTTTTAAAACATGGATGCAAAAGAAATAATAGATTTTTTTGGTTTAAAATCTCATCCTGAAGGAGGGTATTTTAAAGAAATTTACAGAAGTAGTGGAATAATACCTAATGATCATTTACCTGAATTTATTAAAGGAGACAGAAATTATTGTACTAGTATTTATTTTTTATTGACTTCAGATAAGTTTTCTGCTTTTCACAAAATTAATCAAGATGAAACTTGGCATTTTTATAGTGGCACAACTTTAAAAATTCATATGATTTCGCCTAAAGGAGAATATTCTTTTGTTTTCATTGGAACCAATTATTCTGAAGGTGAGATACCTCAATTTACTGTACCTGCCCATTATTTTTTTGCTGCTGAAGTAATAGAAAAGGACTCGTTTTCTTTTGTAGGATGTACAGTTTCACCTGGTTTTGATTTTAGAGATTTCACTTTACCTTCTTGCAAAGAACTATCAAAAGAATTTCCTGAATATAAATCTAAAATTGAAGGATTAACGCACCATTAAAAATCAAAAATCCCAAGTCTGCAAACTTGGGATTTTCTTTAATTCAAATTTATTAAATAACAATAGATTTTATTGGTCTATTGCACCTAATACACGTTTCATAAAAGCATTTAATGCTTCTTTTTTAGGAGTTCCTTCTTTGATCATTTTATGAACCTCTAGAGCACCATACATATTAGAAATTAACTCTCCTATTACATCTAATTCATCATCTTTTAAAGAAGGTACTTCAGTTAAAGACTCTAAAGTCTCTAAAGTCTCAATTAAATAATCTTCGTCATTTTCTTCAATAAAAGAAGTTAAGTGTTTAATTATAGGTAACTTCATTATTATGCAATTTCTGTAACTAGCTCTTTTAAAACATCAAATTTGTTAGTCTGAGCTTGGTTTTTCTTCTCTCCATTTATAAAAGTCGCAAAAGTAGGTAAGTTACTTACATCTGCTAATTGTCTACTGTTTGGATTTTTCTCAGCATCAACCATTACAAACTTAACGTCTCCTAACTCAGAAGCTAACTTCTTAAATTTTGGTTTCATTATTCTACAGTTACCACACCAAGTTGCAGAATATTGTACAACAACTTTATCATTTTCGTTTACAATAGATTGTAAATTATCTTCTGTTAATTCTTGAACCATAATTTTTGTTTTAACATTAATTTTTAGTTTACTGCTAAATATTCTGCAGTTGCTTTTGCATTTGCTTGCATAGCTTGCTTACCTTCTTCCCAGTTTGCAGGACAAACTTCTCCGTTTTTTTGAACATGAGCATATGCATCTATTAAACGTAACATTTCATTTACATTTCTACCAACAGGCATATGGTTTATACCTTCATGAAAAACTGTACCTTCTTCATCAATTAAATAAGAAGCTCTATAAGTAACATTATCTCCTTCTACTTGTACTGTACCAGTTTCTTCGTCATAAACTTCGTTTGTAATATCTAAAATACCTAATACCGAAGATAAGTTTCTATTGCTATCAGCTAAAATTGGGTAAGTAACACCTTCTATACCTCCATTATCTTTTGAAGTATTTAACCATGCAAAATGAACTTCTGGTGTATCACATGAAGCACCAATTACTATTGTATTTCTTTTTTCGAACTCATCCATTGCATTTTGAAATGCATGTAACTCAGTTGGACAAACAAATGTAAAATCTTTTGGATACCAGAATAACAATACTTTTTTATTGTTTTTTACTGCTTCTTCTAATACATTTAATTTAAATGTATCTCCCATTTCATTCATTGCATCCACATTTAAATTTGGAAATTTTCTACCTACTAATGTTGCCATTATTTGTTTTCTTTTTTTAAGTTATTAATAATTATTATGGTGCAAAATTAAGTCCACAAAAACTCATAAATAAGAAATAAAATAAGATAAATTTTATACTAGAATAACTTTTATCAATACTGTAAAAACTAAAAAATAAAAACATTATAAACAACATTAAATATAAGATTAAATAGATGTATAATAACCATAAACTATATTGATATAAGAATTATAGATAAAAATTATTTAAAAAAATATTGTAGCTTTGGGAAGCAACTAAATAAAATAATTAATCATGGACAAAAATCATTCAGACTCAAATTTTAAAGCATGGGACGTAAATAAATCAGAAGCAGTAGATAAATGCCCATTTATGAGTGGCTCAATTAAAAAAACTGCTGGTGGAGGAACTAGTAATAGAGACTGGTGGCCTAACGAATTAAAATTAAATATTCTTAGACAAAATGCCCCGAAATCAAATCCTATGGGAGAAGATTTTGATTACGCATCTGCATTTAATAGCATTGATTATAGTGAATTAAAAAAAGATGTAATTAATTTGATGACAGACTCTCAAGATTGGTGGCCTGCAGATTATGGTCATTATGGAGGTTTTATGATACGTATGGCTTGGCATAGTGCTGGAACTTATAGAGTTGGTGATGGACGTGGAGGAGCTGGTTCTGGAACTCACAGATTTGCACCTTTAAACAGTTGGCCTGATAATGGAAATTTAGACAAAGCTCGTTTATTACTTTGGCCAATTAAAAAGAAATATGGAAATAAAATTTCTTGGGCAGATTTAATGATTTTAGCAGGTAACTGTGCCTTAGAATCAATGGGATTCCCAACTTTTGGTTTTGCAGGTGGTAGAGAAGATGTTTGGGAACCAGAGCAAGATATTTATTGGGGTAGTGAAACAGGATGGTTAGATAATGATGAAAGATATGATACAAGTGATGGTGATTTAGAAGGCCATTTAGGTGCTGTTCATATGGGGTTAATCTATGTAAACCCAGAAGGTCCTAATGGAAATCCAGATCCTTTAAAATCTGCACATGACATAAGAATTACTTTTGGTAGAATGGCCATGAATGATGAAGAAACTGTTGCTTTAGTTGCTGGCGGACATACTTTTGGTAAAGCTCATGGTGCTGCTGATCCAGATAAATATGTTGGTGTAGAACCTCATGGAGCTTCAATTGAAGAAATGAGTACTGGTTGGAAAAACACTTTTCAATCTGGTGTTTTAGATGATACAATTACCAGCGGTTTAGAAGGTGCTTGGACACCATCTCCAACAGAATGGAATGACGAATATTTTGATGTATTATTAAATTATGATTGGGAATTAACAAAAAGCCCTGCTGGTGCTCATCAATGGACACCAACTGCTGCTTCAAATGCAAAAAGAGCACCAAAAGCTGGAGGAAATGGAACACAAGCATTAATGATGTCTACTGCAGATATGGCTTTAAAAATGGATCCTGAATATAGAAAAATATCTGAACGTTTTCATAAAGATCATAAAGCATTTGAAGATGCTTTTGCAAGAGCTTGGTATAAATTAACACATAGAGATATGGGACCAATAACACGATATTTAGGTCCTGAAGTACCAAGTGAAGAATTAATTTGGCAAGATCCAATTCCAAAGGTAGATTATACTTTAAGTGATGCTGATATAAATACTTTAAAGAAAATGGTTTTAGCCTCTGATTTATCTATTTCAGAATTAGTAAAAACTGCTTGGGCTTCTGCTTCAACATATAGAGGTTCAGATAAAAGAGGTGGAGCAAATGGAGGAAGAATTCGTTTAGAACCGCAAAGAAGTTGGGAAGTAAATAATCCTAAAGAATTAAATAAAGTTCTTACTGTTCTTGAAGGAATTCAGAAAGAATTTAATGGAACTATTTCTATGGCAGATTTAATTGTTTTAGCAGGAAATGCTGCTGTTGAAGAAGCTGCTAAAAAAGGTGGATATACTATTTCTGTTGACTTTACTCAAGGAAGAGGTGATGCTTCACAAGAGCAAACAGATTTAGAATCTTTTGGTTATTTAGAGCCAATTGCTGATGGTTTTAGAAACTATATGAATCCTAAATTAGATGTTGCTGCAGAAGATTTATTAGTAGATAGAGCAAACTTATTAACTTTATCTATACCAGAAATGACTGCGTTAGTTGGAGGATTACGTGTTTTAGGAGCTAATTTTGACAATTCTAAACATGGTGTTTTTACTGACAAAGTTGGCACATTAAGTAATGATTTCTTTACAAATATATTAGACCCTTCTGTTACTTGGAAAGTTGCTAATGCAGACGAAAAAGAATTTATTGGTAGAGATAGAGTAACAGGAGCAATGAAATTCTCTGGTACAAGAGCCGATTTAATTTTTGGATCTAACACAGAATTGAGAGCTGTTTGTGAAGTTTATGGAGCAAATGATGGTGAAGAAAGATTTGTTAACGACTTTGCTAAAGCTTGGGCTAAAGTGATGAATTTAGATCGATTTGATTTATAATAATTTTATCAATTCAAAAAAAAAAGAGCTACAAATAGTAGCTCTTTTTTTTATTCTTAAAATTAAAGTTATTTACTGGCAAAAAGTTTTACATCATTTTCAGAAATTTGTTTTTCACCTAATATTATTAAACGTTCTACAACATTTCTTAACTCTCTAATATTACCTGTCCAGTCGTATTTTTGGAGTAACTGAACAGCTTCATCAGAAAATGTTTTTTTAGGATTACCTTGTTCTTCAGATATTTTTTTAGAAAAGAAATCTATTAATAATGGGATATCTTCTCTTCTATCATTTAAAGCAGGTACTTTAATAAGAATAACCGCTAATCTATGATATAAATCTTCTCTAAACCTACCCTCTTCAATTTCTTTATTTAAATCTTTATTTGTTGCAGCTACAACTCTTACATTAACTTTAATGTCTTTATCTGAACCTACTCTAGAAATTTTATTTTCTTGTAAAGCACGTAAAACTTTAGCTTGAGCAGAAAGACTCATATCTCCAATCTCATCAAGAAAAATAGTACCTCCATTTGCTGCTTCAAATTTACCAGCTCTATCTTTATTTGCACCAGTAAATGATCCTTTAACATGACCAAATAATTCACTCTCAATTAATTCTGATGGTATTGCAGCACAATTTACTTCTATCATTTGTGCTTTGGCTCTCTCTGATTTTTCATGAAGCCAATGTGCAACCAACTCTTTACCTGTTCCATTAGGGCCTGTAATTAAAACCCTTGCATCTGTAGCAGCAACTTTTTCTATAATATCTTTAATGTGAGAAATACTTTCGCTCTCACCAATCATTTCGTAATTTTTACTTACTTTCTTCTTTAATCTTTTGTTTTCTACAACTAAAACTTTTCTGTCTAAAGCATTTCTAACTGTGTTTAGCAACCTGTTTAAATCTGGTGGTTTTGATATATAGTCAAAAGCTCCTAAACGCATAGTATTTACTGCTGTGTCTAAATCTCCATGACCAGAAATCATTACAATTGGAGTTTCAGGTTTTATCTTTTTTGCTTTTTCTAACACCTCAACACCATCCATCTTAGGCATTTTTATATCACACAAAACTAAATCGTAATCGTTGTTTTTTATAAGCTCAATGCCTTCTAATCCATCTTCTGCTTCTTCTACTTGATAAGTATCATTTTCTTCTGAAATTATTTTTTTTAAGACTCTTCTTATGGCAGCCTCATCTTCAACAATTAAAATTTTTGACATGTTTTTGTTTTATATATTTTTAATCAACTATGAATAAGTTGTATATCTTTTTATTTCTCTGGAAAAAGATGAACATCTCTTTGAGGAAAAGGGATAGTTACTTTTTTCTCTCTAAATACTCTATCTATTTCAAATCTTAAATCACTTTGAACAAACCTAGCTTCAAAACTATTATTTAACGAAAAAACAACTCGAAAATTGAGTGAGCTATCTGCAAAATCCGTAAATAATACTCTAGGTTCTGGTACTTTTAAAATTTTCTTATGAGATTTTGCAACATTTAAAAGTATTTCTTTTACTAACTCAACATCACTACCATAAGCCACTCCAACATCTACAGACTCTCTAGTTTCTACTCCATTTTCTGTCCAATTAAACAATATGTTTGTTAGATATAAATGATTAGGAATTACTAATACTTTATTATCTATAGTTACTGCTCTAGTTGTTCGTAAACGAATATCTAAAACTCGACCAACTTTTCCTTCTAACTCTATAATATCTCCTACATGAACAGATTTATCTACTAAAATAAATATTCCAGAGATAATATCTTGAAACAAGGTTTGTAATGCTAAACCAACACCAATTAAAAGTGCTGCAGAAGCAGCAAATACTGCTGTTACATTTACACCTGCAGTATGCATACCCACCAAAAAGATAATTAAAAAAACAAACCATCTTATGTAACTAAAAAGTGTTATAAATTTTCGTTCATCTTGGTTAGATAGTTTTCTAGTGATAATTCTACGAACAAAATTTAGAATTAAAGAAGTTATAATTAATGCTATTGCAATAAAAATTAACCCTTTTACAGTAATGCTAATTTCTTCAGAAAAAACAAATTTATAATCTAAAATTGAATTTGCTTCTTCAACAATTGTTTCTTTAACTTGATCAATAGTATCTTGCATCTATCCTTTATATTTCAACCATTTATATAAATCTTTATAAGTAGGTTTTTTACCATACATTAAAATACCAACTCTATATATTTTTGCTGCTAACCATACCATAAACATAAAAGTTACTAATAATAAACTCATAGAAATGGCTAATTCTGTCCATGTAACTCCAAAAGGAACTCTCATTAACATTACTATTGGACTAGTTAAGGGTATGTGTGAAAAAGCAACTGAAATTGGCCCATGAGGATCATTAATTACTGTAGCAAAACCAACATAAACCCCTAATATCAAAGGCAACATAATTGGTAACATAAATTGTTGCGTGTCTGTTTCATTATCTACAGCAGCACCAACAGCAGCAAATAACGAACTATATAACATATATCCTCCTAAAAAGTAAAAAATAAAAAGTACAAATAGTTTTAAAAGTGGTAATCGTAAAACTTCTTGTATTAGTACTTGCATTTTATCTCCACTAGCTACATTTTTTGCAGCCTCTAATTGTTCTGCAGATAAATTAGCTGTTTGCATTTCAGCCATGTTAATGCCTAAAAGAGATGTTGCAAGAGTACCTAAAATAAAAATAAGAATACCCCAAATAAAAAATTGTAATAATCCTGCTGAAGCATTACCAATAATTTTACCTAACATTAACTGAAATGGTTTTACAGAAGATACAATAACCTCTATAATTCTACTTGTTTTTTCTTCGATAACACTTCTCATAACAGAAGTACCATAAATCATAACAAACATCATTAAAAAATAACCAGCTATTGCTCCCACTCCAATCTTTAATCCATTAATTAATTTTGACGATTCTTCTCCAGAAAAATTATACATTTTAATATCTGACTGAATTCTAGAAGCATTTATTTTATTTATATCAATCCCAAAATCATTTAGTTTTTGGTTTCTTATTTTGGTTTCAATTTTATTTTCTAAAGCATTCATTACAGACATCCCTGGAGAATCTTTAGAATAAAATTCAATAGATTTTGCTAATAACTCTAGGCTATCTTGTTTTGGAATTATAAGTGCACCATAATAATTACCTTGCTCTACTTTCTGTTTTGTATCTTCAATACCTTTTGATGTAAAATCTAAATAATGTACAGTTTTAGAATCTTTAAAGTCTTCTTTTGAAAACAAACCTGAATTGTCTATGTAAACAATTTCTTTGACCTTTTCGTTATTTTTTTTCATTAAAAAATAAACTAAAAAACCCATACCAACCATTATTAGAGGACTCAAAAAAGTCATCACTATAAACGATTTATTACGAACCTTTGCAATAAACTCTCTTTCTATAATTAGTTTTAACTTACTCATCTCTAATTGTTTTTATTAACAGCTTGTATAAAAATATCGTTTGCACTTGGAATTAATTCAACAAAATGTTGCACTTCTCCTCTATTCGTTAAAAAAGCCAATAAATCGTTTGCAGAATCTTGCCTACCCAACTTAACATTTAAAGTTAATTCGTTACCTAACAATTTAAAATCTGGAGGAAAAACTTCAAATTTTTCTTTTAATTGAGATTCTACTTCTTTTGCATTAGAAGTATGTAAACCTACCTGAAAAGTGTTTGTTCTAAATTCTCTTTTAATGTCATCTAACTTACCATCTAAAATTTTGTTAGATTTATTAATCAAAGCTATTTCATCACACATTTCTTCTACAGACTCCATTCTATGTGTAGAAAAAATAATAGTAGCACCTTCATCTCTTAGTTTCAAGATTTCTTGAGCTATTAATTGTGCATTGATAGGATCAAAACCAGAAAAGGGCTCATCAAAAATTAATAGTTTTGGTTGATGCAATACAGTTACTATAAACTGAACCTTTTGAGCCATTCCTTTAGAAAGCTCTTCAATTTTTTTATTCCACCAAGCAGAAATATCAAATTTTTCAAACCAATATTTCAATCTTTTTTTTGCTTCAGACTTAGACAATCCTTTTAATTGAGCTAAATACAATGCTTGTTCACCCACTTTCATAGATTTATACAAACCTCTTTCTTCAGGCAAGTAACCAATATCAGCTGTATGCTTAGGTGACAAAGGTTCTCCATCTAAAAAAATGGTTCCTTCATCTGGCATTGTAATTTGATTAATAATTCTAATTAAAGAAGTTTTACCAGCTCCATTTGGACCCAAAAGCCCATAAACACTCCCTTTTGGGATATGGATAGATACATTATTTAATGCTCTAAAATCACCATAATTTTTTACAACATTATTTATTTCTAATAAATTACTCATGTATTTTTTGGTTAGAAGTTTTTTCTGAAAATCGTATTCTCACAAATTTAGTTAATTATAACTATTTGTAGCTCAAAAATTAAAATGGTTACAAAAAATAAAATGTTAAAATTTATTATGCATGCATAACTTTTTTTCAATTTACTATGCATGCATAGTAAATTTTTATATCTTTGGTGCAATGGATAAAAATATTTCAATAGACCATCAGTTAAGAGCCACTTGGCAAGCAGTTGCTAAGATGTATAATGAGCAAGCTGCAAAGCATGATAGTACTATGGCTACTGCTTTTGTGCTTTTAACTATTGATAAAGTAAAAGGAACACCTTCTACCTCATTAGGCCCTTTAATGGGAATGGAACCTACAAGTCTTTCTAGAATTTTAAAATCTATGGAAGAAAAAGGTGCCATTTCAAGAGAAAAAAATCCAGATGATGGAAGAAGCGTTATCATTAAATTGACAGATTATGGAAAAGAAATGCGTAAAGTATCTAAAGGTCATGTCTATCAATTTAACAATATTGTACGTGAATATGTCACTGAAAAAGAACTAGATTCTTTTTTTAAAGTTATGAACGTAATTAACAATCTAATTGCAGAAAAGAAAATTTTTGAAGAAATAAACCAAGATAAATAAAACATAAACTAACAAATAATGACAAGAAGAATAAAAAAAGTTGCAATAATTGGCTCAGGTATAATGGGTTCAGGTATTGCATGTCACTTTGCTAATATTGGTATAGAAGTTCTTTTGTTGGATATTGTTCCAAGAGAATTAACAGATAAAGAAAAAGCACAAGGTCTTACATTAGAAGATAAAGTAGTTCGTAATCGTTTAGTAAATGATGCCTTATCTAATTCTTTAAAATCTAAACCTTCACCTATTTATAATAAAAAATTTGCAAGTAGAATTACTACAGGTAACCTAGATGATGATTTACATTTAATTAAAGATGTAGACTGGGTAATGGAGGTTGTTGTAGAGCGTTTAGATATTAAAAAATCTGTTTTCGAAAAAGTAGAAAAATATAGAAAGCCAGGTACTTTAATCACATCTAATACATCTGGTATTCCTATTAAATTTATGAATGAAGGCAGAAGTGAAGATTTTCAGCAACATTTTGCTGTAACACACTTTTTTAACCCTCCTCGTTATTTAAAATTATTTGAAGTAGTACCTGGACCAAACTGTAAACAAGAAGTAACAGACTTCTTAATGATGTATGGTGATAAGTTTTTAGGCAAAACTTCTGTGTTAGCAAAAGATACTCCTGCATTTATTGGAAACAGAATCGGAATCTTTGGTATTATGAGTTTATTTCATGTTGTAAAAGAAATGGACTTAACCATAGAAGAAGTAGATAAATTAACAGGCCCAGTTATTGGACGTCCTAAATCTGCAACTTTTAGAACCATTGATGTAGTAGGTTTAGATACTTTAGTACATACTGCAAATGGCGTTAAAGATAATTGCCCAAATGATGAAGCTAGAGATCAGTTTGTAATTCCTGATTTTGTAAACCATATGATGGAAAACAAAATGTTAGGTAGCAAAACCAAACAAGGTTTTTACAAAATGACTAAAGATGCAAATGGTAAAAGAAATATATTATCATTAGATTTAAACACATTAGAATATAGAGAAAAGAAACGTGCAAAATTTGCAACTTTAGAACTTACGAAAACGATTGACAATGTAACAGATAGATTTAAAGTTTTAGTTGCTGGTAAAGACAAAGCAGGAGAATTCTATAGAAAATCATTTGCAGCAATGTTTGCATATGTACAAAATAGAATTCCAGAAATTTCTGATGAACTATATAGAATAGATGATGGTTTAAGAGCTGGTTTTGGTTGGGAACATGGACCTTTCCAAATTTGGGATGCTATTGGTGTAGCAAAAGGTGTAGAATTAATGAAAGCTGAAGGTCATAAACCTGCTACTTGGATAACAGAAATGTTAGAAAAAGGAGAAAGCTCTTTTTACACTGTAAAAGAAGGCGCAACATATTATTATGATATACCTTCAAAAGCTCAAGTTAAAAAACCAGGTCAAGATGCATTTATCATTTTAGACAACATTAGAAAATCAAACGAAGTTTGGAAAAACTCTGGAGCTGTAATAGAAGATTTAGGCGATGGAATTTTAAACTTAGAGTTTCAATCTAAAATGAATACCATTGGTGGTGATGTTCTTACTGCTATCAATAAAGCTATTGATTTAGCTGAGAAAAATTATCAAGGATTAGTGGTTGGTAATCAAGCTGCAAACTTCTCTGTAGGTGCAAATATTGGTATGATATTTATGATGGCAGCAGAGCAAGAATATGATGAGTTAAATATGGCTATTAAGTATTTTCAAGATACAATGATGCGTATGAGATACTCAGCAATACCAACTGTAGCTGCTCCTCATGGAATGACTTTAGGTGGTGGATGTGAATTATCTATGCACGCAGATAAAGTTGTTGCAGCTGCAGAAACTTATATTGGTTTAGTAGAGTTTGGAGTTGGTGTAATTCCTGGTGGTGGTGGTTCTAAAGAAATGGCTTTAAGAGCACAAGATTTATTTCACCAAGGAGATGTACAATTAAATGTATTACAAGAACACTTCCTAGCTATTGGTATGGCTAAAGTAGCAACATCAGCTTATGAAGCCTTTGATATGAATGTACTTCAAAAAGGAAAAGATGTTGTTGTTGTTAATAAAGACAGACAAATTGCAGAAGCTAAAAAGCATGCCTTATTAATGGCAGAAGCTGGCTACACTCAAAAACCAATGAGAGACGATATTTTGGTATTAGGTAAACAAGCTTTAGGTACGTTTATGGTTGGTACAGATTCTATGCAAGCATCTAGATATATTTCTGAACACGATCAAAAAATAGCAAACAAATTAGCATATGTAATGGCAGGTGGAGATTTATCTGAACCTACAAGAGTATCAGAACAATATTTATTAGACATAGAGCGTGAAGCATTCTTAAGTTTAACAACAGAACGTAAAACTTTAGAACGAATTCAACACATGTTAAAAACAGGTAAACCTTTAAGAAACTAAGAAAATGAAAACAGCATACATAGTAAAAGGATATAGAACAGCAGTCGCTAAATCAAAAAGAGGTGGCTTCAGATTTAAAAGAGCTGATGAACTTGCTGCAGAAACCATTCAATACATGATGGGTAAAATGCCAAGTTTTGATGTTAATAGAATAGATGATGTAATCGTTGGTAATGCAATGCCAGAAGGATCTCAAGGTCTTAACATGGCACGTATTATTTCTTTAATAGGATTAAATACAGTTGATGTACCAGGAGTTACTGTAAATCGTTTTTGTTCTTCGGGTTTAGAAACAATTGGTATGGCTGTGGCTAAAATTCAATCAGGAATGGCTGATTGTATTATAGCTGGTGGTACAGAAAGTATGACTTCAGTACCTATGACAGGTTTTAAACCAGAATTAAACTACAACATTGTAAACCAAGGTAATGAAGATTACTATTGGGGAATGGGTAATACAGCTGAAGCTGTTGCAGAAAAATATAATGTTTCTAGAGAAGACCAAGATGAGTTTGCATATAACTCTCATATGAAAGCGTTAAAAGCATTAGCTGAAGATCGTTTTCAAGATCAAATAGTACCTATTGAAGTAGAAGAAACTTATTTAGATGCTAATGGTAAAAAAGCAACAAAAAAATACACTGTTAATAAAGATGAAGGTCCTAGAAAAGGAACTAGTAAAGAAGCATTAGCAAAATTACGCCCAGTATTTGCAGCAAATGGTTCTGTAACTGCAGGTAATTCATCACAAACTAGTGATGGTGCTGCTTTTGTTTTAGTAATGAGTGAAGAAATGGTAAAAGAACTAAATCTTGAACCTATTGCAAGAATGGTAAGCTATGCAGCTGCTGGTGTACCACCAAGAATTATGGGAATTGGTCCTGTTGCAGCTATTCCAAAAGCATTAAAGCAAGGTGGTTTAAAACAAAGTGACATCGAATTAATCGAATTAAACGAAGCTTTTGCTTCTCAATCTTTGGCAGTTATGAGAGAGTTAAACCTTAATCAAGATATTGTTAATGTAAATGGTGGAGCTATTGCTTTAGGGCATCCTTTAGGTTGTACAGGTGCTAAATTATCTGTGCAATTATTTGATGAAATGCGTAAACGCGAAATGAATAATAAATATGGTATGGTGACTATGTGTGTAGGTACAGGTCAAGGTGCTGCAGGAATATTTGAATTTTTAAAATAAAACATAAGTAAAAATATAAATCATGGAAACAGTAGAAAAAGATATTTTAAGAGGAGGACAATTCCTTGTAAAAGAATCAAAGTGTGAAGACGTATTTACTCCAGAAGATTTTTCTGAAGAGCAAATAATGATGAAAGAAGCTGTAAAAGAATTTACAGATAGAGAAATTGTAGCTCATAGAGATAGGTTTGAAGCAAAAGACTATGCCTTAACTGAAGAAGTTATGAAAAAAGCTGGTGAGCTTGGCTTTTTAGGTGTTGCAGTTCCTGAAGAATATGGAGGAATGGGTATGGGATTTGTATCTACAATGATTACTTGTGAATATATTTCTAGTGGAAATGGTTCTTTAAGTACAGCATTTGGTGCTCATACAGGTATTGGAACAATGCCAATAACTTTATATGGTACAGAAGAGCAAAAGCAAAAATATGTTCCAAAATTAGCTTCTGGTGAATGGATGGGCGCTTACTGTTTAACAGAGCCAGGTGCAGGTTCTGATGCTAATTCAGGAAAAACAACTGCTGAATTAACAGAAGATGGAAAATCTTACAAGATTAATGGTCAAAAAATGTGGATTTCTAATGCTGGATTCTGTAATTTAATGATTGTTTTTGCAAGAATTGAAGATGATAAAAACATCACTGGCTTTATTGTTGAATATGATGCTGCAAATCCAAATGGAATTACTTTAGGTGAAGAAGAGCATAAATTAGGAATACGTGCAAGTTCTACTAGACAAGTATTTTTTAATGATACAGTTGTCCCTGCAGAAAACATGTTATCTGTAAGAGGTGGTGGATTTAAAATTGCTGTAAACGCACTAAATGTTGGTCGTATTAAATTAGCAGCTGCATGTATAGATTCTCAAAGAAGAGTTTTAACAACAGCTTTACAATATGCAAACGAAAGAAAACAATTTAAAACACCTATTGCTGACTTTGGAGCTATTAAAGCTAAATTAGCAGAAATGGCTACAAATACGTATGCAGGTGAATCTGCAAGTTATAGAGCTGCAAAAGATATTGAAGATAGAATTGCAATGAGAATGGCTGCTGGTAACTCTCATCAAGAAGCAGAGTTAAAAGGAGTAGAAGAATATGCAATTGAATGTTCTATCTTAAAAGTAACTGTTTCTGAAGATGTACAAGCTTGTGCTGATGAAGGTATCCAGATTTTTGGAGGAATGGGATTCTCTGAAGAAACACCAATGGAAGCTGCTTGGAGAGACGCAAGAATAGCAAGAATCTACGAAGGAACAAACGAAATCAACAGAATGCTTTCAGTTGGTATGTTAATTAAAAAAGCAATGAAAGGTCACGTAGATTTATTAGGTCCTGCAACAGCAGTTGCTGATGAATTAATGGGTATTCCTTCTTTTGATACACCAGATTATTCAGAACTTTTTGCTGAAGAAAAGGAAATGATTGCTAAAATGAAAAAAGTATTTTTAATGGTAGCAGGTTCTGCTATTCAAAAATATGGTCCAGATTTAGAAAAACATCAGCAATTATTATTAGCAGCTGCTAATATTTTAAATGAAATATACATGGCTGAATCTACTTTATTAAGAGCAGAGAAAAATGCAAAACGTTTTGGAGAGGATGCACAAGAAGGACAAATAGCTATGGCTAAATTATACTTATATAATGCTGTAGAAATTGTAGCTAAAAATGGTAGAGAAGGTATAATTTCTTTTGCTGAAGGAGATGAACAACGTATGTTATTGATGGGATTAAAGCGTTTTACTAAATACGCTAACTATCCAAACGTTGTTGCCTTACGTAATACAATAGCAGAAAAATTAAAAGCAGAAAACAAATACTGTTTTTAACAATATTGAAAAATTTTTAAAACCTTAAAAAGTTTTAGAATTTAGTTGTTTGTTTAAAAAGACCATCGATTTTGATGGTCTTTTTTGTAAATTAAAGATTTAAATAAATTTTATCATGAAATTAAATATATTACTATTCTTTTTTATTAGTATTTTTTATTCTTGTTCAGAAAATAATCATAAACCTACTAATAAACTAGTTAAAGAGAAATCTAAAATTTATGAATTTAAAAAACATGAAAACTTTAACCAATATTGGTATGATGGAAATGCAGAAATAACCTCATATAAACTATCACAAGTTAGATATGGGGAAATTCATGAAGGAAGAGCAGTTACTATTTTTGTAACTGAAGATTTTCTTCCAGAAAAACAAGTAAAAGCAGATTATCAAAATGAAAAAAATATTCCTGTTTTAAAGTTAAATAGTACAAAAAAGTTTTTAACTGGTGTTTATCCTTATTCTTTAATGACAAGTACATTTTCACCAGTTGATAATGATATTCATCCTTTAAAAATTACTTTTTCTTCTCAAGAATGGTGTGGAAATACATTTATACAACTTAACAATAGAAAAAAATTTGAAATTGATTTTTATTCTTACTTCGAGTCTAATTCTGACAAAAAATTATCTTTAGGAAAAAACATCTTGGAAAATAGTTTTTGGAATTTGGCTAGAATAAACCCTTATCAAATAAAAAAAGGTCGTTATAAAATAATACCTTCTTTTGAGTTCCTTGCATTAAATCATAAAAAAATTAAACCTTATGATGCTGAAGTGAATCTTTTAAAACAAGATAATTTATTAAATCTAAGTATTTATTATCCAGAATTAAAAAGAAAGTTAATTCTAAATTTAACAGAAGACTTTCCTTTTACTATAGAGAGTTGGGAAGAACACATTGTGAGTGGTGAAAAGAAATTAGTAACAAAAGCTAAAAAAATAGAAAAAATAAAGGTAAAATATTGGAATAAAAACAGTAATAAAGACAAGATAATTCGCGAAAAATTAAGTATTTAACATTTACTTTTTAAATCTAATAAAATTCTTTATTTTTTATATATTTGCACAACCCTCAACTCACAAAAAAAATCAACTTTAACATGAAAAACATTTTGTTTTTAATGCTTTGCTTCTTTGTTGTATTTGTTAGTTGCAAGGAACCTAAAGTAATCGAAATAAATAGCGAAGAATTATTACAAAACCTAAAAGAATTATCTGATGATTCTTATAGAGGTAGACTATTTAGTAGTCCTGAAGGTGCCAAAGCAAGAAAATTTATAGTAGAAAAATTTAAAGATGCTGGTTTGCAACCAATAAATGGTGAATATGAACATGAGTTTTCTGCAACTTTAAAAAAGAAACAAAGACAAGACCTTTTTCCAATTAAAAAAAATCCTTTAGACGATTATTCAAATGTACCAGATACAACTGTTGTTGGAGGAAATGCATTTGGAATTTTAAATGGTGAAACAAATAAAACGATTGTAATAACTGCACATTATGACCATTTAGGAGTTATCAATGAAAAAATATACAATGGTGCTGATGATAATGCTTCTGGTATTTCAGCACTTTTTACTATTGCTAAATATTTTAAAAATAAACCTACAAAACATAATTTAGTTTTTGCAGCAGTTGATGCTGAAGAAGTAGGTTCATTAGGTGCAGATTATTTCTTAAAAAACTTTAACAACAGAGAAAATATTGTTTTAAATGTTAATTTAGATATGATTGCTCATAGTGATTATGATCCAGAATTATTTGGTTCTGGTTTATATCATTATCCTGATTTAAGAGATCCATTAGAAGATGTTCATTCAGAAAAAATAATGTTTCTTTTTGGTCATGATGATCCAAATAATAGAGAACAAGCAGATTGGACGTTTTCGTCTGATCATAAAGTATTTTACAGATCAAATATACCTCATATGTATTTTGGTGTTCCAGATCATAAAGATTATCATAGGTATACAGATACATATGCAACAATCAATGAAGCATTTTTTATTGAGGCTGTAAAAGTTATTATACAATCTATAGAAAATTTAGATCAGCATTTATACGAAGAAGCTAATTAAAAAAAAGAGATTACAATTTGTAATCTCTTTTTTTTGATTTTAATCGAATATGTTGAATTTAATTGGATCTTATAATAACATCTCCATTAAAATTCTTAAATAAGACTTCTGATCCTCCACCATTTATAGATCCCATAATCCATTTTTCTACTTTTACTCTAAACGCATTTCCTTTACTGTTTTCACCTTTTGTTACTGTTGAAGAGTTAGGTTTTGTTTTTAAATCGAAATCTGTAAAAATTTCTCCTCTATCAGACTTCATCTTTAAATCTGCTTTAAAATTTTTAGGAAAAGTAATATCTATATCTCCATTCATACTACTAAAAGCCATTGGTGCATTTGGTGTAACTTTTATAAAATTTACAACAATGTCTTTATTTAATGCATCTGCACTTACAGAACCACTTATATCTTTTAGTGTTATTTTACCATTTATATTACTTACATCCATAGTACCATTTACATTTTCTACATAAATATCACCCTTGTTAATGGTAGAAATTTTTAAAGAAAAATTCTTAGGTACTTCTATTTCAAAGTCTGTAGTTCCATGTGGTGTGCTTCTTACATAAACTTCGTTATTATATTCTTCTGCACTAAATTCCAAAGAATTATTAGATATTCTTTTTAATCCACTTACATCATTTTTACTTGTTTTTCTTCCACTGTAATAGCTTTTAGCTTTTTCAACCTTTGTACCTTTTACAATAACCTCTTTAGTGTTTGATCCTTTAATAGTAATAGAACCGTTGATTATTCCCATCTTTAAAAAACCTTCTTTATCAGGGTTTGTTAAAGGAATAGTTACTGTTTCTTGGGCTGAAAGTTGTATAACAAATAATAGTAATAAGCTTACTAAAGTTACTTTAATTTTTAAATTTTTCATGTCTATATCTTTTTTACAATGGCATCTCCATTTAGTTGATTAAAATGTAAATGGACTTTTCCATTACCTATTTTAAATTGTTTGTTAGAATTTATTTTAAATTTTGTTCCTTTCTTACTGTATTCTTTTGTTGACTTGAACTGTGGAGTAGTTTTACTCACATCAAAATTTGTATAAAACCCACCATTCATGGTTTTATAACTTATACTAGCATCTAAATTATCTTGAAATTTTACAGTAATATCACCATTTAAAGAATTATAAAAACTTTCTTCTTTTGGGTTTTCTGAATAGGTAATATTAATATCTTTATTAAGTGCATTTACATCAGTTGTTCCAGAAACATTTTTCATATCAATAGCGCCATTTATATTTCTTACGATTAATAATTTACCATGAACATCATTAATAGTAATATTTCCATTGTTTACAGCTTTAATATCTAAACTAGTGTTTTTAGGAATTTTAATTTTAAAATCTAAGGTATATTTATACATTCTTTTAGTTCTATGTTTATAGCTTCTTCTATAATTATAACTAAATTCTCTATGATCAAATTCTCCAGTTGATAAATCAAAATGTGAATAGGGTGAATCTAAATACACATAAATTGCATCTTCTTTTTGGGCAGATTTTATGCCAATTTCTTCTTTACCCTTTTGTAAATCTTCTTTATTATCTGCAGAAATGATTTTGGTAACCTCTATTTTAATCGTGTTTCCTGAATAACCTTCAACATCAATAGAACCATAGACATTATCTACAACTAAAATATTATCTGATGATGCTTTATTAAAAGTTAGTTCCTTTTTTATGATCTCTGTTTCTTTTAGTTTTTTGTCTTTTTGATATCGCTGAGCTTTTACATTTCCTGTTAAGCAAACAGCACTAATTAATAAAATTGTTTTTAAAATTTTCATTGTTTATAATTTTGATGAATGACTAATTTATCTTTCTGTAAAAAGCTTGCCTAGGATTTGCCAGTTACATCAAAATGGTATTTATTTTTAAATAATACTTTGTATACTTTCTTTCATTTTTTCTTTTACGTTCGCGTTAACATCTTCTTCTTGAATTATTTTTTCAAAAGATTTAACAGCTTTCTTTTCTTGTAAAACCACCATTAAATCTGCTAACTCCATTTGTACTAGAGGCGAATTTTGATTTATAATAGATTTTATTAAACCTTCTCTAACTTCTGGAATGTTTGTATACTTTTTTAATGCATCAACTGCAGATAAACGAACATTTACATTTTCGTCATTATTAAGCGTAGAAAATAATGCTGTTATAATAGTTTTTGTAACTTTATTCAACTTACCAACTTCATTTACAGCTTGTAATCTTTTATTAGCTGAAGGTTGGTCTAATAATGTAAGCACTAATTGAGATCGAACACTTTCTGTTTCTTTTTGTGCTATTTCTATTTTCTCTGCAGATGAATTAGAAATAGAACTAAAACCATTTCCTATGATGAAACCAACAATTAAAATAGCTAAAGTGTAAGAGAATTTTTGAACTATTTTCCTTGAAAAAAGATTTTTTAGCTTATCTAAAAATGAAACTTTATTTAATTTTTCTTCTTCATTTTTTAACATGCTATAAAAATTCATATCCATTGTAGAAGAAGGACTTATGTTATCTTCATCTATTTGATTCCAAAAGGTTTTTGAAAATTCAAATTCTTCTTGATAAACTTTATTTTCTTCTAAAAAAGTTTCAAATTCTATTCTTTTTTCTTCTGATAGATTGTCTGATAAATAATCTGTAATTGTTTCTTTAAATTCTGTATAATCCATCTCTATTCCTTTTCAATTGTTAAATAAATCTGCTTTAAACTATGTAAAGCTCTATGTACTTTAGTTCTTGCTGCACCTTCTGTACAACCAATAATTTCACCTACTTCTTTATATTTTAATTCTTTTAATTTGCTTAAAATAATAAGTTCTTTATTAGCTGGTGATAATTTATCAATTGCTTTTTTTAAAGTCTTTTTATCTTCTTCAATTTTAATTTCTGACTCAATATTTTTATCTGAATTTAAACGATAAGAAACTGTTTCTATATCCTCATAAAAGTCTTTTTTTTGTTTTTTAAAATCATCATACATTTCGTTTCTAGCAATTTGAAAAATCCATGTGATAAATTTACTTTCATCATGAAATGTGTGTTTGTATTTTAAAACTCTTATAAAAACATTTTGTACTAAATCTTCACTAACACTAACATTTTTATTCATTTGATAAAAAAATCCGAATAAACGTTTTTTGTATCGCTGATACAATAAGCCAAGAGTATGGATTTCTCCATTTTTAACTCTTAACATTAATGCATTATCTGATAATGTATTCAACTTCTTTTAGTTTGGTTGGTTTGTTTGAACAGATATACTGTTCTTTTTTAAAAGTGTTACAAAATAGTTTAAAAAATATATAAAATAAAAAAGACCTCATTACTGAGGTCTTTTAAATATCTTAAAATAAAAATATATTACTCTAATGATCCTAAATAACGTTCTGCATCTAATGCAGCCATACAACCTGTTCCTGCAGCAGTAACTGCTTGTCTATAATCTTTATCTTGAATATCACCAGCAGCAAAAACACCTGGTATATTTGTATGAGTTGTTTTTCCTTTGGTAATTAAATATCCTGTTTCATCCATATCTAAAACACCTTTAAATAAATCTGAATTTGGTGTATGTCCAATAGCAATAAATACTCCTGTTACAGGTATTTCAAAAGATTCTTTAGTTTGATTATTAACTGCTTTTACTCCTGTAACCACATTATCTCCAAGAACTTCCTCTATTTCTGTGTTATATAAAACCTCAATATTTTTAGTTTTATCAACTCTATGTTGCATAGCTTTAGAAGCTCTCATATAATCTTTTCGAACAAGTAAACTTACTTTAGAACATATGTTAGCTAAATAAGTAGCTTCTTCTGCAGCTGTATCACCACCACCAACTACAACTACATCCTGACCTTTATAGAAAAAACCATCACAAGTAGCACAAGCAGAAACACCTCCACCAATTAATCGTTGCTCGCTTTCTAAACCTAAATATTTTGCAGTAGCTCCTGTTGAGATAATAATCGTTTCAGCTTCTATCTCTTTAGACTCGTCAACAATAACTTTATGAATACCACCTACATCTTTAGACAAATCTACTTTTGTAACTAATCCAAAACGAACATCTGTACCAAAACGTTCTGCTTGGTTTTTTAAGTCGTTCATCATAGCTGTACCATCTGTACCATTTGGATATCCAGGAAAATTATCAACCTCTGTAGTTGTAGTTAATTGACCACCCATTTGCATTCCTGTATACATTACTGGTTTCATATCAGCTCTTGCAGCATAAATTGCTGCTGTGTATCCTGCTGGTCCAGAACCAATTATTAAGCATTTTATCTTTTCAATATTTTCTGACATAATATTATTCTCTATTTTGGGTGGTAAAAATAACTGTTTTTACAACTTATAAAAACGATTGTTTATAAGTTTTAATAATGAAAAAATAAACGAAAAGAATTGATTTATTGTAAGTAAATAATTTTATTGAGGAAGTAATTTTATAATTCCTAAATTTTCTACACCAACATAAATATATCCATCTAAACCTTGTTCTACAGAGCGAACTCTACCTAAACCTTCTAACATTTTTATTTCTTTAAAAACGTTATTTCCTTTTAGAATACATCTATTTAAATATTGAAATTTTAAAGAGCCAACCAATAAATTCCCTTTCCAATTCCCATATTTATCGCTATTGATAAAAGCCATTCCACTTGGAGCAATAGAAGGTGTCCAATAATGTATAGGTCTTTCCATTCCTGGTGCAGATGTTTTGTTAGTAAATTTTGTTCCATTATAATTAATCCCATAACTCACAACTGGCCAACCATAATTTTTACCTTTTTTTATGATATTGATTTCATCACCTCCTTGTGGACCATGCTCATGAGACCAAATTTCATCAGTAAATGGATTTATCTCCATTCCTTGAGGATTTCTGTGTCCATAACTGTATATTGCTTTTTTAGCACCATTTTTACTTGTAAACGGATTGTCTTTTGGTATGGAACCATCATCATTTAATCTATAAATTTTCCCTCCATCTTTAGTAATATCTTGTGGATTAACATCTCTATTACCTCTATCTCCAATTGAAAAATAAACATGATTTTCTTTGTCAAATGCAATTCTAGATCCAAAATGTTGACCTCTTCTTGTATTTGGAGTTGCTTTATATAAAACTTGTTTATTTACTAATTGATTATTTTGCAATTTTACTCGCATTAAAGACGTATTTCCACCTGTTCCATTACCTTTGGCTGAGGCATAAGTAAAATAAATCCAACCATTCTCTTTATAATTTGGATGCAACTCAATATCCATAAAACCACCTTGCCCACGAACATAAATTTCTGGTAAGTTGTTAATTTCTGTCTTTCTATCATTTTTAAAATGAATTAACTTCCCTTCTTTTTCAGTAATTAACATTGAATTATCAGGTAAAAAAGTAAATCCCCATGGATTAGTTAAATCACTAACAACAACTTCATATTCTTTGTTTTGCGAAACTGATTTTATAACAAAAAAAACTATTGTAACTACTAAAAATTGATATCTCATAGTTTAAAATTATTTTTAAAAATGCTAATACAATATATAAATATTATTCTATATTTGCAGTCCAAAATTGATAACCATTTTCGGGGTGTAGCGTAGCCCGGTTATCGCGCCGCGTTTGGGACGCGGAGGTCGCAGGTTCGAATCCTGCCACCCCGACTTTTAACCTTCAGAATTCTTCTGAAGGTTTTTTTATTTAACAAGATTAAACTTTAACGTAAATTTTTGTTTAACACAAATTAAAGTAGGTTAAACAATTTGTATCTTTGTTTAAACCTATTTTAATAAATGATGCATTTTTTTAACAATCAAGACATAAATCAACTTGATAAAATCTTTAGAATAAATTTAATTAATAGTTGTTCTGGTTTTAAATCAGCAAATTTATTAGGTACAATTTCTGAAAAAGGTATTACAAATGTTGCTGTATTTAGTTCTGTGACTCATTTAGGTTCAAATCCACCAACTTTAGGTTTTATTTTAAGACCAACAACTGTCCCTAGAAATACTCATAAAAACTTAAAAGATTTAGGATATTTTACAATTAATCATATTTGGGAGGAAGTTTTTGAAGATGCACATCATACCTCTGCAAAATATTCAGATGATATTTCTGAGTTTGATATGACCAACTTAGAACCAGAATTTAAGGGTAATTTTAAAGCTCCTTTTGTAAAAAATGCTCCAGTACAAATGGCTATGAAGTTTGTAGAAGAAATATATGTTCCTTCTAATGATGTAATGTTAGTAGTTGCACAAATTGAAGAGTTATATGTAAAAGATGAATTATTACAAAAAGATGGGTTAATAAATTTATCTAAAGGAAATGTAGTAACCATCAATGGGTTAGATACATATGCTGTACCCAAATTTAAAAAACAACTTTCTTACCAAAGACCAAAAGAAAATAAATAAATGAAAATTCTTGTTACAGGTGCAACTGGTTACATAGGTAAAAGACTTATTCCATTATTATTAAATAATGGACATACTGTTGTTTGTCCTGTAAGAGATAAAAAAAGAGCAGAAGATTATTATAAAGACAAAAAAAATATTGAATTAATAGAAGCTGATTTTTTACATAGACACAGTTTAAACGCAATTCCAAAAGACGTAGAAGCAGCTTACTATTTAATTCATTCAATGTCAAATTCAGCTAAAGAGTTTCATATTCTTGAAGAAAAATGTGCAAATAATTTTAAACATTTTGCAGAGAAAACATCTTTAAAACAGGTGATTTATTTAAGCGGAATTACAAACGATACTAACCTATCAAAACACTTATTATCAAGAAAAAATGTAGAGAATACATTAAACTCTGGTAATTATGCTTTAACAACTTTTAAGGCAGGAATTATTGTTGGATCTGGAAGTTCTTCATTTGAAATTATTAGAGATTTAGTAGAGAAATTACCTGTAATGGTTGCTCCTAAATGGCTAAATACTAAAACTCAACCATTAGCAATTAGAGATGTTTTGTCTTTTTTACATAAAGCTTTAGGTAAAGAAGAATTATATAATACTTCTTATGACATTTTTGGTCCTGAAATCTTGACCTACAAAACCATGTTATTACAATTTGCAGAGGTTCGAAAATTAAAACGTTGGATTTTAACTGTGCCAGTAATGACTCCAAAATTATCCTCTTATTGGTTATATTTTGTTACCTCAACTTCTTACAAACTCGCAAGTTCTTTGGTAAACTCTATGGGAGTAGAAGTTATTGGTAATAAAAGTAACATCAATAAAATTTTAGATGTAAAACCAATGACTTATAAAGAAGCTGTGAAACTGGCTTTTAAGAAAATAGAACAAAATAGTATTATTTCTAGCTGGAAAGATTCTTACGTAAGTAGTGGTAAATTAAAGAATTATGTACATGAATTCATCAATGTACCAGAATATGGTTGTTTTAAAGACATTAAAAAAAGAAAAGTTAAAAATAAAGATAGTGCTCTAAATAAAATTTGGGCAATAGGTGGTGAAACTGGTTGGTATTATGGAACATTTTTATGGAAAATTAGAGGATTTTTAGATCAGTTTTTTGGAGGTGCAGGATTACGAAGAGGAAGAAGACATCCACTAGAATTAAATGCAGGAGATGCCTTAGATTTTTGGAGAGTTATATATGCTGACAAAGAAAAAGGGAAACTTCTACTTTATGCAGAAATGATTTTACCAGGTGAAGCTTGGCTTGAATTTAAAATTAAAGACGACACTTTATATCAAACAGCAACTTTTAGACCTCATGGTTTAGCTGGCAGATTATATTGGTATGCTGTTGTTCCTTTCCATTGGTTTATTTTTAATGGAATGATCAATAAAATTGTTAAAGTTTAATAGATTGAAAAAACAACATCTTCCACAAAAAATTTGTCCTGTTTGTAATAGACCTTTTACTTGGCGTAAAAAATGGAAAAAGAATTGGGAAAACGTAAAATATTGTAGTAAAAAATGCAGCAGCAACAAGAAAATACTGGTTTAGTTTGGTTCAGAAATAACTTAAGAATTCAAGATAATGTTTCTTTAAAAAAAGCGATTGATAACCATAACAAAGTAATTGCTGTTTATTTCTTTGATCCAAAATATTTTTCTGTTGATAAATTTGGCTTCAAAAAAACAGCAAAATTTAGAGCTCAATTTTTAATTGAAACTATACAAAATTTACAAGAAAGTTTAGAAGAATTAAACATTACACTCCTCACCTATTTTGATGCTCCTGAAAATAAAATACATCAATTGTGTGATGCGTTTTCTGTGGATTCTATTTATACACAAAAAGAATGGACTCAAGAGGAACTTGACACCTATGGTAACATTAAAAAATCAATAGGAGATATAAATTTTATTGAAGATTATGATCAATTTTTATATCATCCAGATACAGTATCTAAGAATTTTAGCAATATCCCAAATGTATTTACAGCGTTTAGAAAAAAGTTAGAAAAGTACGTTGATATTTTACCAGAAGTAATCGTTCAAAAATTAGGTGCAGAGAATAAAATAGAAAACACAACTACAATTCCAAGCTTAAAAAATTTAGGCTTTGATGATTATAAAACACCTCACAAAACAGCTTTTCCTTTTAAAGGGGGAGAAACTGAAGCATTAAAAAGATTAAATTATTACTTATTTGAAAGCAAAAAAGTTGGGTTTTATAAAAAAACAAGAAATGGTTTAGTTGGTAAAGATTACTCTACTAAATTTTCTCCTTGGTTAGCAAATGGGAGTTTATCTGCAAAAACTATTTATTACCAAGTAAAAAAATATGAACAAGAATTTGGCAAAAATCAATCTACCTATTGGGTAATTTTCGAACTGATTTGGAGAGACTACTTTAAATACATTTCATTAAAATATGGAAATGATATTTTTAAAATTGGAGGAATTTTACATAGAGACTATCAATGGAAATCTGATGAAGAAACCATTAAAAAATGGATAAATGGAGAAACCAAAGATGATTTTGTAAATGCTAACATGATTGAGCTTAAAGAAACAGGTTGGATGAGTAACAGAGGCAGACAAAATGTAGCTTCCTATTTTGCTAAAGAATTGTTATTAGATTGGAGGATTGGTGCTGCATATTTTGAATCATTGTTATTAGACTATGATGTGCATAGTAATTATGGAAATTGGATGTATGTTGCAGGTGTTGGTAATGACCCAAGAGATCGAAAATTCAATACACAACTACAAGCAGAACGTTATGATAGCAATCATAAATTTAGAAATCTTTGGTTAGAAAAAACACTTTTTTAAATGGCTACTAAAGAAATACATATCATTTTTCCTCATCAATTATTTAAAACAACAGCCATTTTAGATAAAGTTGATTCTATTTATTTGGTAGAAGAATATTTGTTTTTTAATCAATATAAATTTCATCAACAAAAAATTGCTTTTCATAGAGCAAGTATGAAAGCCTATGAAGATTTTTTAATCCAAAAAGATAAAAAAGTAAAATATATAGAATCTAAAAACGAATCTAGTGATATAAGAAATCTTTTACCAGAATTAGAAAAAAACGGTATTTCTAAAATTCATTTGATAGACCCAACAGACAATTGGTTAACAAAACACATCAAAGAAAGTAAAGGAGATTTAGAAATTGTTTGGCATAACAACCCTCTATTTATTAATAACAAAGAAGATTTAACGTCATTTTTTAAACCAACCAAAAAGAAATTTTTTCAAACATCATTCTACAAAAGCGAACGTAAGGAAAGAGATATTTTGATGGATGGGAAAAATCCTGCTGGAGGCAGTTGGACATATGATGCTGATAACCGAAAGAAATATCCAAAAGGGAAAACACCACCTAATATTCAATTTCCAGAAACTTCAAAATACCATAAAGAAGCAAAAGAATATGTCTCAAATCATTTTTCAAATAATTATGGAAAGTTAAACGATTTTGTAGTCTATCCTATTGATTTTAAATCTGCAGAAGAATGGTTACAACAGTTTTTTGAAATCCGTTTTCACGAGTTTGGTGCTTATGAAGATGCTATTGTTAAAGAAGAACATTTTTTAAATCATAGTCTTTTATCACCTTTAATAAATGTAGGTTTATTAAACCCTTTAGAGGTAATTGAAAAAGCCATAATTTATGCCAGAGAAAATGATATCCCAATAAATTCTACTGAAGGATTTGTACGTCAAATTTTAGGTTGGCGAGAATTTATTAGAGGCGTTTATGAAGCAGTTGGCACAAAAGAACGCACCAAAAACTTTTGGAAATTCAAGAGAAAAATTCCAAAATCATTTTACGATGGCACAACTGGTATTCAACCTATAGACGATGTCATCCATAAAGTCAATAAAACTGCATATGCACATCACATAGAACGTTTAATGATTTTAGGAAATTTTATGGTATTGTGCGAATTTGATCCTAATGAAGTGTACAAATGGTTTATGGAATTATTTATTGATGCTTACGATTGGGTTATGGTACCAAATGTATATGGTATGAGTTTATTTGCTGATGGTGGAATGATGAGTACAAAACCATATATAAGTAGTAGTAATTACATTATGAAAATGAGTAATTACAAAAAAGGAAAATGGCAAGAAACTTGGGATGGATTATTCTGGACATTTATGGATAAACATCGAGATTTCTTTTTAAGTAATCCAAGATTAGGAATGCTCATCAGAACTTTTGATAAAATGAATCAAGAGAAAAAAGAGATGCATTTTAATAATGCAAAACAATTTTTGAATCAATTAGATAATGACAGATAGAGAAGAAATAAATGTAGTTTGGTTTAAACGTGATTTACGCTTGCAAGATAATGAAGCAATATACAATGCTTTAGCATCTAATAAACCCACACTTTTTCTTTATGTTTTTGAAAAATCTTTAATTGATGATCCTCATTATGATGAGCGCCATTGGAATTTTATAAAGCAATCTTTAGTCGACTTAAATCAGCAGTTAGAAAATTACAAAACTAAAATATTAGCAGTTACTTCAGAAGTAATTACTGTATTTAATCAGCTACAAAATTATTATAAAATTGATACTGTTTATTCTCATCAAGAAACAGGATTATTAATTACCTATAATAGAGATAAAGAATTTGCAAGGTATTGTAGAAACAACTCTATTAATTGGGTTGAAAATAATAATAATGGTGTTTTAAGAGGATTGTTAAATAGAGAAGATTGGTTTGATAAATGGGAGAATTATATGAACGATTCTCAATTCGAAATTAATTATACGAATAGTAAATTACTTTCTATTGAAAATATCAAAAATTTAGAAAAGTATTTTATTAAAACTGATTTAGAAACTCCTAATCATAAATATTTTCAAAAAGGAGGAGTTACCACAGCTTGGAAATATGCTACAAGCTTTTTCGAAGAAAGACATAAGGGTTATATGTATAATATTTCTAAACCAAACTTATCTAGAAAAAGTTGCAGTAGGTTATCTCCATATATTGCTTGGGGAAATTTATCAATTAGACAGGTATATCAAACAGCATTAGCATATAAAAACGAAGAAAATAAAAAACAATTAGGTGCTTTTGTATCTAGATTGCGTTGGCAAGCACATTTTATACAAAAATTTGAGATGGAGCATACTATGGAAACAGCCAGCATAAATAAGGGTTATCATAAATTAAAGAAAAGTATTTCTTTAGAATACCAACAAGCTTGGCAAGAAGGTAAAACAGGTTTCCCTTTAATAGATGCTTCTATGCGTTGTTTAATAGAAACAGGATATTTAAATTTTAGAATGCGTTCTATGTTAGTTTCTTTTTTTACACATATTTTATGGCAACCTTGGCAAGCATCTTCTGAATATTTATCTCGTTTATTTTTAGATTTTGAACCTGGCATACATTTTCCACAATTAAATATGCAAGCAGGAGAAACAGGCATCAATGACTTAAGGGTTTATAATCCAATAAAAAATAGTTTAGAACACGATGCTGATGCTACTTTTATAAAAAAATGGATTCCAGAATTAGCAAAACTTCCAAAAGCTTTTATCCATGAGCCTTATTTAATGACTCCTTTAGATCAACAGTTTAATAATTTTGAGTTAGGCGTAGATTACCCAAAACCAATAGTTAATATTAAAACAAATAGAAAGAGAGCTTTAGATATTTTATGGAACATGAAAAATGATGAAGATGTTGTTAATGAAAGTAGAAGAATTCTTATAAAACATACACTTTCTGACAGAAGTAGAATGTTAAAAACAAACACTTAGCATAATATAATGTTTTGTTAAATTTTGTTTAACATTTAAATTCAATAGTTAAACATAATCATATTTTAACTATATTTGAAATGTGATATTCGAAACTACATACAAAAATAAAGATGCTACTGCTACAATAAATGACCTTGTTGGTAAGCCTTATAGTTTTATTGAATCTATAAAATTAAAAGGAACTGGTTCTAAAAGAATGATTGTAGATGATGTTAGTCTAGGTTTTAAATCTATTTTAAATACAGTATCAGATATTAATTATGGTAATATCGAGATTAGAAAGAAAGGGATTTTAATTCATATCACTAAAGGTTTAAAAAACTTTACATGGGCAATCCCATTTTATCAATTACACATTTACAATACTAAGACATTTAGCATCCATGCACAAGGAAACTATGTAAGGTTTGTTAAAAATAAAACGTATAAAGAAAATAAAAAATTTATAGACAAATTGTTAGACTTTAAAATAGAGAACGACAAAAAGTATGACGTCTATGAAATGATAAGTTAAATCTATTGATGAAAGAACTAAGTGGTATAGAAATTGACAGAATTATAGAGATGGCTTGGGAAGATAGAACCACATTTGAAGCAATTGAATTTCAATTTGGTTTAAAAGAACAAGAAGTCATCAATTTGATGAGAAGAGAAATGAAAGCGAGTAGCTTTAGAATGTGGAGAGAGAGAGTACAAGGAAGAAAAACAAAACATGAAAAATTAAGAACTTTTGAAAAGGGGCGTTTTAAATGTTCAAGACAAAAGTCAATATCAAATAACTCTATAGCAAAAAGATAACTAACCGTGCTTTGCTTTTAAGATTAGAGTACTTAAAGACAGCACATTAAAAAGACTAAAGATGATTACAGAAGTAATACTAAAAGAAAAGCAACAAGAACAAAAACTAAATGGTTTTTCGTTCGAAGAGATTGGAGATGACCACCTTTTTACAGGTTTAGAGACACCAATGAAACCAGATGCTTTTAAGATCTCTGACGAAGAAAAGAAAGAAAAAATTTCTATTTTATTTGAAGAAATAATGAATGTAATGGGCTTAGACCTTACGGACGATTCATTAAAAGGAACTCCAAAAAGAGTTGCAAAAATGTATATAGATGAAATTTTCTCTGGATTAAATCCTGCTAATAAACCAAAAGTTGCATTATTTGATAATAAGTACCAATACAATCAAATGTTGGTAGAAAAAAACATAACTTTTTATTCAAATTGCGAACACCATTTTGTACCTATCATTGGTAAAGCTCATGTAGCCTATATTTCTTCTGGTAAGGTAATTGGTTTATCTAAATTAAATAGAATAGTACAATATTATGCAAAAAGACCTCAAGTTCAAGAAAGACTTACTAATCAAATAGCAGAAGAACTTAAAGGTATTTTAGAAACAGAAGATGTTGCAGTAATCATAGATGCAAAACACTTATGTGTATCATCTAGAGGAGTTAAAGATGATACCTCATCAACTGTAACCTCTTACTTTGGGGGTAAATTTAATACACAAGAAAAAATAGCTGAATTACAAAACACTTTAAATTACTAATTATGGAATTAATTAAAAAAGCAATTGAGTTCGAAAATAGAAAAATGAGATTTCCAACCACTAGTGATAGAATTCTAGCATCTAGAGAAGCAAAATCTTTAATCTTAAGTTTAAACGAAGTTTATAAACAAACTAAAGATAAAGAATTAATGGATTTAATGAAGCGTTTAACTGCAATTAAGCAGAGAATTGAAAAACGTTTAAAGGGTAAACCATTAACAGCTGCTTAATTCTTTTGATTTTTGGTTGATTATCTAACTAATATGTTTATATTCGTCAGTTAGAAAAATTACCAAAAACATCATGGAATTATTAGAAAGAGCCACTGAGTTTGAGAATAGAAAGTTCTCATTTAAAACTACTAGTGACCGAATTTTAGCTTCTAGAGAAGTAAAAGCACTTATTTTAGAATTAAACGAAGTTTACAAATTAGAAAAAGATCCTCAAATAATGGATCACATGAAGCGTTTAACAGTTGTAAAACAAAAAATTGAAAAACGCTTGAAAGGAAGACCTTAAAAAAGCAAATTATGAGAAACATTTTAGTAATTGGAGGAAGTAAAGGAATAGGAAAAGCAATAATTACTAATTTAGTTGAAGAAAATCATGTTTACAACGTAAGCAGAACATCCCCTGATTTTTCTCATAATAATTTAACTCATTTCTCTCTTGACATCTTAACAGATGAATTACCTGAAATAGATAAAATAGATACATTAATCTATTGTCCAGGTAGTATTAACTTAAGGCCTATTTCTAGATTAAAATTAGAAGAATTTAGAGACGATTTTGAAATTAATGTTATTGGAGCTGTAAAAACAATTCAAAAATATTTACCAAAATTAAAAGAAGGCAATTCTCCAAATATTCTTTTGTTTAGTACTGTTGCTTCCAAATTAGGAATGCCTTTTCATGCAAGTGTTGCTGCTGCAAAATCTGCAGTAGAAGGATTAACAAAATCTTTAGGTGCAGAATTAGCCCCAACTATTAGAGTAAATGCAATTGCACCAACTGTTACAGATACAGACTTAGCATCTAAATTATTACGTAATGACAGAATGATAGAAAATATCACAGAACGTCATCCTCTAAAAAAATATTTACAACCAAAAGAAGTAGCAGATTTAGCAACTTTTTTAACTTCTGATAAAGCTAAATCAATATCTGGTCAAATTTTTGAATTAGACTGTGGTATTGTTAGTTTTAAAATTTAAATAATAAATCTTATGACATCAATATATGATATCAAAATCAATAGTTTACAAGGAAAACCAATAAACTTAAAAGATTTTGAAGGAAAACATATTTTATTTGTGAATGTAGCTTCTAAGTGTGGTTTTACTCCACAATACAAAGGATTAGAAGAACTACATCAAAAATACAAAGATAAATTAGTAGTTATTGGGGTACCTTGTAATCAATTTGGTAGTCAAGAACCTGGTTCTTCAGAAGAAATACAAGAATTCTGTGAAGTTAATTATGGTGTTTCTTTTATAATTACTGAAAAGATAGATGTTAAAGGTCAAAACCAACACCCTTTATATTCCTGGTTAACAAATAAAGATTTTAATTCTAAAAAAAGCTCTTCTGTAAAGTGGAACTTCCAAAAATACCTAGTTGATAATAATGGTAAATTAATAGATTATTATTTTTCTATTACAAAACCAACTAGTTCAAAAATCATAAAACACATAAAATAGCTATGTTTGGTTTATTCAAAAAAAAATCTGAATTAGAAAAGCTTCAAGAAAAATATAAAAAATTAATGGAAGAAGGCTTTAAGCTTCAATCTATTAATAGAAGTGATAGTGATCAAAAGTATTTAGAAGCAGATGCTATTTTAAAACAAATAGAAGCATTGCAGAAATAATGAAGAATCAGCTAAAATTTACTATTTTATTTTTAATTATAAATTTTGGTGGTTTAGCAATTGGTAATTGGTTTATGAATAATGGACCAATATCAGAATGGTATCTAAATCTTAATAAAGCTCCTTGGACACCTCCAGGTTGGGTATTTGGTGTAGCTTGGACAATTATTATGATTTGTTTTTCAGTGTATTTAGGTAAACTTTTTTTAGAGCAAGACAATTCAAAAAATAGAATTGTTTTTTTTATTCAGTTTCTTCTAAATGTTAGTTGGAATTACATTTTCTTCAACCAACAATGGGTATTATTTGGTTTACTTAATATCACTTTGTTAACATCTTTAATCTTTATTTACTTCTTTAAACTAAGTGATAAAGTTAAAAATTACAAATATTTATTATTACCCTATATGATTTGGTTGTGTATAGCAACTTCATTAAACCTATATATTTTAATACATAACTAATTTAAAATTTATTAAAGTGACAAACATACAATATATTGAAAATGAGATTTTTGATTTAAGATATAAATTAAAAAATCATCCTCTTTTTAAAAATTTAAATTCTTTAGAGGACATTAAAGTATTTATGCAAAACCATGTCTTTGCTGTTTGGGATTTTATGTCACTCTTAAAAAGCTTACAAAATCATTTAACCAATGTTCAAGTTCCTTGGACTCCTCCAAAACATCCTAAACTATCAAGATTTATTAATGAAATTGTTCATGGAGAAGAAAGTGATGTAAACGAAGCTGGCGAACCAAAAAGTCATTTTGAAATGTATTTAGATGCTATGATTCAATTAGGAGCAAATACAAATCAGATAAATCTTTTTATAGCACTAATTAAAGAAGGAAATACTGTTGAGTTTGCTTTAAAAGAAATTGAGTTAGATAAAGATGTAGCAGAATTCGTTAGGTTTACATTTACATTAATTGCTAGTAATCAACCTCATTTAATAGCCTCTGCATTCACCTTTGGAAGAGAAGATATTATTCCTGATATGTTTTTAGAAATCCTAAAATATTCAGATTCTAATAATCAATTTTATTACAAATTAAAATATTATTTAGAAAGACATATAGAATTAGATGGTGATGAACATGGCCCTTTATCATTAAAAATGATTTCAGAACTTTGTGGTGATGATGAAAAAAAGTGGCAAGAAACATTAACTATTGCGAAACAATCTTTAGAATATAGAATAAAACTATGGGATGCAGTAAACAATTTAATTCAAAGCCATAAATTAGTTTATTCTTAGAAATTCATTTTTAATGAAAATATATACACTACACAAAAAACAGAACCTTCCAATTTCATTAGAAGAAGCTTGGAATTTTTTATCTAATCCAAAAAACTTAAAAATAATCACACCAGATTATATGAGTTTTGATATGATTACAAAGACTGACAGACCCTTATATACAGGTCAAATATTACAGTATATCGTAACTCCACTTTTAGGAATAAAAACCAAATGGGTTTCAGAAATTACACATATAGAGGATAAAAAATATTTTGTAGACGAACAACTTTATGGCCCCTACTCTCTTTGGCACCATAAACACTTTATAAAAGAAATTGATGGTGGTGTAGAAATGGAAGATATAATAGATTACAAAATTCCTTTAGGTATACTTGGTCAGTTAGTCCATCCTTTTTTGGTAAAACCAAAACTTGAAGAGATATTTAGTTACAGACAAAAAAAATTAATTGAACTTTTTGGAGAATATAAATAGTCATGAGTAAAAAAGTAAATATATTTTGGTTTCGTAGAGATTTAAGATTAGATGATAATGTTGGTTTTTATAATGCTTTACAAGCTAAAAACCCTGTTTTGCCCATTTTTATTTTTGATTCAGAAATCTTAAAAAAACTCCCTAAAGATGATGCTAGAGTAAGTTTTATTTTTGAAACACTTCAAAAAATGAGAAGTGAATTACAAGATAATTTTGAAAGTTCAATAGCTATTTATCATGGAAAACCAAAAACTATATTCGAAGAAATTTTAAATGATTTTGAAGTTGAAGAAGTTTACACAAATCATGATTACGAACCTTATGCAAGAGAAAGAGATGAAGAAATTAAAGAATTTCTTTCAGATAAAAGTGTTGCTTTTAAAACTTTTAAAGATCAAGTAATTTTTGAAAAAAATGAAGTTGTAAAAAAAGACGGAGATCCTTATGTGGTTTATACTCCATATATGAGAACTTGGAAAGAAAAATTCAAAGAACATAACTTAACTATTTATTACACTAACAGCTATTTATCAAACTTAATAGAACATACAAGATTACCAAATTTAACTCTTTCAGATATTGGTTTTAAAAAATCAACTCAAGAAATTACACCATATACAGTAACTCCAACACTTATTCAAGAATACGAAGAAACGAGAAATTTTCCTGCTAAAGATGCAACTTCACGATTAGGTCCACATTTACGTTTTGGAACTGTTAGTGTTCGAAAAATGATAAAAAAAGCAATAGCCGAAAAGAATGAAATTTTTTGGCAAGAACTAATTTGGAGAGAATTTTTTATGCAAATACTTTGGCATTTTCCAGAAACTAAAGACAAAGCATTTAAAAGCAAATATGATAAAATAGAATGGAGAAATAATAAAAAAGAATTTGATGCTTGGTGTAAAGGAGAAACTGGCTACCCTTTAGTAGATGCTGGTATGAGACAGTTAAATGAAACTGGTTTTATGCATAATAGAATAAGAATGTTAGTAGGTAGTTTTCTTTGTAAACATTTACTTATAGATTGGAGATGGGGTGAAGCTTATTTTGCAGAAAAATTGCATGATTACGAAATGGCAAGTAATGTTGGTAATTGGCAATGGGTTGCTGGTTCTGGAGTTGATGCATCTCCTTATTTTAGAATTTTTAATCCTACTACACAGATAAAAAAGTTTGATAAAGATTTAAAATACATCAAAAAGTGGGTGCCAAATTATCAAGAACTAACTTATCCTAAGGAAATTGTAGATCATAAAGAGGCAAGAGAGCGTTGTTTAAAAGTTTACAAAGAAGCTGTTAGCTAAAATAAATAAAAAAATTATTGCTTCATTTTAATATTTGGTTTTTATTTGTGTTCTCAATTCAAAAAGCCAATATAGCTCAGCTGGCTAGAGCAGCTGATTTGTAATCAGCAGGTCGTGGGTTCGAGTCCCTCTATTGGCTCATTTTCTCTTAATTTTTTCGGGATGTAGCTTAGTCCGGTTAAAGTGCTGGTCTGGGGGACCAGAGATCGGAGGTTCGAATCCTCTCATCCCGACATTCAAATTAAATATTTTCTACAATTCTTTGTTAGATTTCAACTTTATAATCTGCTAAAAAATATTTATCTTGCAGAGATGGTGTTTAATTATCTATTGTAATTGAAACCAAAATAAAAATTGAAATTATGGGCAATTCTATGTTCAAAAATATATTACAGGATTCTTTAGATATTTCTGCAGAAAAAATATCTGGACAAGATGCAACTTTTCTTTATGCAGAATCGCCATCTAGTCCAATGCAAATTGCTACATTAACGATTGTTGAAGGCTCTTTAGAGTTCGATGATTTTAAAGCTATAGTTGCATCAAAACTGCATTTAATTCCTAAATTTAGAAAGAAGCTTTTAAATGTTCCTTTTAATTTAGATTATCCATATTGGGTAGATGACCCAAATTTTGATATTGATTTGCATATCAATAGAGTAAAATTACCAGAACCTTCTAATTGGAGTACTTTAAGAGAAATGACAAGCTCAATTTTTAGTAGACCTTTAGACTTGAGAAGACCTTTATGGTCTATAAGTTTTATAGAAGGATTAGATGAAGTTTCTCAAGTTCCAAAAGGCTCTGTAGCCATTGTAGCTAAAGTACATCATGTAATGATAGATGGGAGTTCTGGTGTAGGAATTATGGGTATTTTATTTGATAAAAGTAAAGAAGATAAAAATAAAAAAATTCCAAAACCTAGACCTTTTGAACCAGAACCTCTTCCTGCTGAAATAGATTTACTATTAAAAAGTTCTGCAGATTTCTTTAAAGATCCGCTTAAAATACCAAAGTTAATAAGCGAAACTGCCATTACTATGACTAAGGGTCAAATCAAAAATAAATTTAAAATAAAACCTACATTATTCAAAAATAAATACCCAACACCAAAAACAATTTTTAATAACTCTATATCTGCAAAAAGAACATGGGGTACTGCAATTTTATCTTTCGATAGAATTAATGCTTTAAGAAAAATTATGGAAGTAAGTGTTAACGATTTAATTCTTGCTATTTGCGCAGGTGGAATTAGAAAATACTTATCAGAAAAAGAAAAATTACCTGTACAACCTTTAGTAGCTAATGTACCTATTTCTATACGTGTTAAAGGTGAAAAGCAAAAAATGAATAATCAGATATCTAATATGTTAGTTAGAATTGCTACTCATATTGCAGATCCTATTGAAAGAGTTGAATATATTCGTGAACAAACAAATCAAGGAAAATCTAGACATAAAGCTGTTGGTGCAAAAGCGTTATCTAAAATGGCTGATGCTGTTCCTTTTGGCCTAGCTAATTTAGCTGCTGGTTTATACAGTAAATATAATATTAAAGAATTTCATAGACCTCCTTTTAATGTTACAATTACAAATGTACCTGGACCACAAAGTCCTTTATATTTAAGAGGACACGAAATTTTATCAATATTTGGCCTTACTCCTGTTTTAGATGGTTTTGGATTAATTATTGCTGCTTTTAGCTATAATGGTCTAGTATCTATAACCACAACTTCTGACGCTAAGACTATGCCAGATGCAGATCAGTTTTCTAGATATATAAGAGAATCTGCTAACGAACTTGAAGAGGTAATTTTAAATAGAAAAACAGACAATGAAAAAACTAAAGAAGAAAAGTTTTTAAGTAAACCTGTATTCTCTAACTTAAGAAAATATTTAATTGATCATAAATCATTAAAAAAAACACATCAAGGGGTTTATGATTTTGAGTTGAATTTAGCCAAAACTAAAGTTGATTATTCTTTAACTATTAAAGATGGTAAAGTTTCTATAAGAAAAACAAAAACCACAAAACCAAATGTTAAAATAGAAATAGATGATGCAATCTTACATGCATTATATAAGAAGAAATTATTACTTGATGAAGTTATAATTCAAGGCAGACTTAAACTAACAGGGACAAAAAAGAATCAAGATAAATTTCTTAAACTAATGTCTAAATTTTTAGATGCTTAAAATGCCTGCAATTACAGATACATATAAAACAAAAGATGGTGAAACCATTTTTTATTATAAATGGAAAGCTAAAAAAGATATACCATATAAAGGTGTAGTTCAAATTGCACATGGAGTTGGTGAGCATGCAGGAAGGTATAAATCAATAGCAAAAGTGCTACGCAAATCTGGTTATGATGTTTATGCAAATGATCACAGAATTCATGGTAAATCAGCTAAAAATCAAGATTATTTAGGTTTTTATGATGGTCAAGATTATTTTTCTGATGCTGTAAATGATATGAGAGCATTTACTGAGATCATTAAAAAAGAACACCCAAATGAAAAAATAATTTTATTGGGTCATAGTATGGGCTCTCTACTTAGCAGAGAGTATGTTACTATATATGGAGAAGATTTAGAGGCACTAATTTTATCAGGCACAGCAAATTTTATGAAAGGCTTAGGTAATTTTGGATTATTTAGCGCTAAAGTAATGAGTAAATTAAATGGAAAACACAGAAGTAATGAGTTATTAAAAAACTTATTCTTTACTCATTTTAATAAAAAATTTAAACCTAACAGAACTAAAGTTGATTGGATTAGTAGTGATGAAAAACAGGTAGATTTATTTGAAGCTGACCCATTACGTATAGAAGACTTTTCTTTAAGTGTTTACTTAGATATTTTAAAGGGAAGTAAAAAAATTAATGACATTACTACTTTTGAAAAAACCCCAAAACATTTACCTATTTTAATTTTTTCAGGAGATAAAGATCCTGTAGGAGAAATGGGAAAAGGGGTTAAAAAAGTTGCAAGAAAATATAAGAAAGCAGGTTTACAAGATGTAACTTTAAAATTATATAAAGGTGGTAGACACGAAATGCTTAACGAAGTTAATAAAAAAGAAGTACAACAAGACGTATTAAATTGGCTAAATGAAAGAATTCAAGCCTCTAACTAACATATGGAAAACAATAAAATAGTATATCAATCATTTGTGAAATTAGCAGTTGCTATAGCTGTCTCTCAAGGAACAACAGAAGCTTCAGCGAAAAAAATTATTACAAAAAACTTTGAACAGCATCCTTTTCATAAACAACTTTCTAAGTTGATTAAAAAAGTTTCTCTTAAAAAAGAAAATCTAAATATTTTAGCAAACGAATGCATTTCTATATGTGAAGATTTTGGACCAGATAGAGATTATGTCACTTTAGTTTTACTTCTAGAAACCATCTATAAAAACGAAGAGTTTAAAGAGATAGAAAAAGATACTATTCTTAATATTATTCAAAGATTTAAATCAGAAATTGAAAGAATTAATGCTAAAATACCTGCACCACCATTATATAATGTAATTTTAGAAACTAGAGCTATTGCTGAGTGGTCATCTATGTTTTGGCTATATCCATTTATTCCAAAACATAAAACAAACACAACAAAACCAGTATTATTAATGCCTCCATATTTAGGTAATGATAATTCTACAAGATTTGTAAGAAAATATTTAAAATCTGTTGGATTTAAAACCTATAAATGGGATTTAGGTATTAATATGATTAACTCAAAATCAATACCCAAACTTGTTGAAAAACTAGATGAAATTTTTGAAAAACATCAAGAAAAAGTAAGTCTTGTTGGCTGGAGTGGAGGTGGAATTTTTGCAAAAATTATTGCAAATAGACATCCAGAAAAAGTAGAGCAATTAATTACTATTGGCTCACCTGTTTGGGGATTAAAAAACATGAAAGCTCCTGTTATAAAATCTTTAGAGTTTTTAAGAGGTCAAAAACTTCGTGAGAGAAACGAAAAATTCATTAAAGAATTAGAGGAGATACCTAATGTTCCCATAACTTGTGTATATACAAAAACAGATGGTTTAATTCCTTGGAAAAACTGCATGGAAGCAGAAACTTACAGAAAAGACATAAAAAACATAGAAGTATTTGGTAGTCATTGTGGCATGGGTGCAAACGCAACAATTCTACTTACAGTTGCAAATGCCCTAAGTGCAAATTTAGAAACCAAAAAAGATGAAACTATTATTGAAAAAGTAGAACAACTTTTTTATCCAAAATTTTGGCAACAAAAAGGACTTTCAAAATTTACAAACTTATTTTTTAGCTAATCATGGAAAATAAATTAGAGAATATTATCAAGCATCCTCAGTTTCAAGAGAAGCTTCAAGAAATAGCTATTTCAGAAAAAAAGGGAATTGCTGAAATTAAAAAAGAGGCAGAAAACTGTATCAAAGAATTGTATTCTCAACAACATCCTGTAGCTAATATTTTATCTATCAAAGGATTTCAATTCATGATGTCTAAAGCTTACAGCAATAAGATAGACATTAATCGTGAAGAAATAAAAAACTTAATGAACCTAATGAAGCAACATTCTGTTGCTTTTATTTTAACTCATAAAACTTATTTAGATACTGTAGTTTTAGTAAATACTTTAGCAAGATATGGTATGCCTATCCCCTACACATTTGGTGGAATAAATTTGGCTTTCCCTGGCTTTAAACAATTAGGAAAAAACTCAGGTTTAATTTTTATTAGAAGAAGTTTTAAAGACAATCCAGTATATAAAGCCTCATTAAGACATTATATTTCTTGCTTAATAGAAAATGGCGATCATTTAACTTGGAATATAGAAGGTACTCGTTCTAGAACAGGTAAAATAGTATACCCACAAATGGGAATATTAAAATACATCATGGAAGGTGAAAAAGACAGTTCTAGAAGTATTAAATACGTACCTGTTTCTATTGTATACGACTTGATTCCTGATGTTAAGACAATGACAGAGGAAGGCAAAGGAAAAGAAAAAAAATCTGAAAATGTTGCTGAGTTTGTCAAATACTTTAAAAGTCTTGGTAATCAATATGGAAAAGCAGCTATAAGATTTGGAAACCCTGTAGACGCAAGTGAACACCAAAATGCGATTATACCAGATATTGAAGAAGATAGTTATTCAGATAAAAACACCTTACCACGTTTTGCTTTTGAGTTAATTCATAAAGCAAATATGATTACTCCTGTAACCACAGTTTCATTAGTTTGTAATGTTCTGCTAAACAACTTTGCACTTACTAAAAAAGAGCTTGAATTTAATGTATTAAAGTTGATGAATTATATTGGTCAGCGAAAAGAGGATGTATTAATTGAGCGTGGCAAAAAAATTGGAGCCTCTGTTCAAAAAGCATTGAACCTTTTACAAGGAGCAGGTATAGTTCAAAAAAATAAAGCAGGTTATAAAACTCAATATAATTTAGCAGCTTCAGAATTTTTATCTGCAACATATTATGCAAACATGGCCTCTGCTCATTTATATCACAGAGCATTTATAGAGATGGCTTTAGTTAAAATTAAAGACGAGAAATCTAACAATAGAATTTTATTGTTTTGGGATGAAATAATGCGTTTAAGGAACTTATTTAAGTTTGAGTTTTTCTACACAAATAAACCTCAATTTAGTAGTGAAATAGAAGATGAATTGCAGCTTTTCGACACAAATTGGAGAAACATTATAAATGATCCTGAAGGAGATATAGAAAAACTACTTTCTAAACAAGAGTTGTTTGTCTCAAAAGCTTTATTACTAATTCATTTAGAAGCAAATAAAGTTGTTTGTAGCACATTATTCGATTGGGATTTAGAAGATGAATTTTCTGATAATGAGTTCATAGAAATGTGTTTATTTAAGGGTAAAGAATTGCATTGGCAAAATAGAATTATTAGACTAGACAGCGTCTCTAAACCTTTCTTAATAAGCGCTTTAAGATTAGCCAAAAACAGTAAACTAACTCCAATAGATAGAAAAGTTGATTATAAAAAACTTGAAAATTGGATGAGTTTATTAGATGACATGATGGGTCGTCTAGAATTCTTACAAAAACTAGAAATACAACAAATTAAAAAGAGCCCAAAGACTTCAAATGAAGAAGAAAAAATAGTTGTTCCTGGGTCACAATTAGAAAATATCTCTGATGATATAATTGAAGAAGAAGAAGGTCCTCATATTGCTGCATTTTTTGATTTAGATAGAACAATCATTAACGATTTTTCTGCCAAAAAATTTATACAATCAAGATTACTGAGTGGTAAATCTACTTCTAAAGAATTATTAGCACAATTTGCAACCATTCTTTTTTATGCAGCTGGTAATAGAGATTTTGAAATTTTAACAAGAATCTCTGCTTTTGGAATTAAAGGAATTAAAGAAAAATTATTTACTGAATTAGGTGAAGAAGTTTTTCATGACTATCTAGAATCAACCATTTATCCAGAAGCTGTAGAGTTAATTAAATCTCATTTAGAAAAAGGGCATAAAGTAGTGATTATATCTGCTGCAACTCGTTATCAAATAAAACCTATTGCAGATAAATTAGGCATCTCTGATATTTTTGCTACAGAAATGGAGGTAAAAAAAGGGAAGTTTACTGGTATGATTTCAGAAATGTGCTGGGCAGAAGGTAAAGCAAGAGCTGGTCGTAAATTTGCAAAAGCCAATAATATTGATCTTTCTAAAAGTTTCTTTTATACAGATAGTTTTGATGATTTTCCTTTATTAGAAATTGTTGGTAAACCTATAGCTACTAATCCAGATAATAGATTATCTCAAGCTGCTTTTGAAAACGATTGGAAAATTCTTCGTTTTAAAGAAACTAAAAAAACTCCTATTGTAAATGGCTTAAGAACAGGTTTAGCTGCTGCAAGCTTATACCCATCAGCATTAAAAGGTTTAGCAACAGGTTTATTAACCATGTCTCATCAAGAAGGTATAAATACTACCATTTCTAGTATTGGAGATTTAGGTACTAAATTAGCAGGATTAGATATCAATATTAAAGGCAAACAAAATTTAAAAGATTTTAGACCTGCTGTTTTTTGTTTTAATCACCAATCTTCTGCAGACTTTTTTATCATCGCTAAACTTTTACGAAAAAATGTAACTGGTGTTGCAAAAAAAGAATTAGAACTAACTCCATTTGGACCATTATTTAAAGCTATGGGTGCAATTTTTATTGATAGATCTAACAAGAAAAAAGCGTTAGAATCTATGAAAAATGCATCAAAAGTTCTAAAAAATGGTACTTCAGTAGCTATTGCTCCTGAAGGCACAAGAAGTGGAAGTAAAAAGTTAGGCACTTTTAAAAAAGGAGCTTTTCATTTAGCAATGTCTGCAGGTGTTCCTATAATTCCAATAGTTATTAAAAATGCATATTTAGCTATGCCAAAAGGAAGCAATATTTTTAAACCTACACATATAGAAGTTGTTGTTTTAGACCCTATTGATACTTCTGAATGGAAACCTAAATACATAGACAATTATATAGAACAAGTTAGAAATTTGTATATTAAAGAATTAGAACATTAAACTTAATATTATGAAACTAAAAGTTGGATTATTAGGTGGTGGTTCTTGGGGAACTACTGTAGCTTCATTAACAGCTAAAAATGCAGAAACAATTATTTGGGCTAGAGATGCAGAAACAGTAGATGAGATTAATCAAAAACACACCAATGAAAAGTATTTGCCAAATGCTAAACTTACTCCTTCTTTAGTAGCTTCTAACTCAATTGAAGAAACTGTAAAAAACGCAGATGTTATTGTATTAGGTATACCATCACAAAGTATGCGTAAAGTTTTAGAAGAAGCAAAACCGCATATTAGACCATGGGTACCCATTATTAATCTTGCAAAAGGCTTAGAAATTTCTACAAAAAAGAGAATGACTCAAATAATTGAGGAAATTATGCCTGGTCATCCAGCAGGAGTATTAACAGGTCCTAATTTGGCTAAAGAAATTCATTTTGGCAATGCAGCTGCAGCTGTTATTGCTATGGTTGATAAAACTATAGCAGAAAAATTACAATCTATTTTTAGTTCGGGTCTATTTAGAGTGTACACAAATTCAGATGTTATTGGTTGTGAATTAGGTGGTGCACTTAAAAATATAATCGCTATTGCTTCTGGTATGGGTGATGGAGCAAATGCAGGAGATAATACTAGAGCAGCAATAATAACTAGAGGTCTAGCAGAATTAACAAGACTTGGTGTAGCTATGGGTGGTAAAAAAGCTACTTTTTCTGGTTTAGCTGGTATGGGTGATTTAGTAGCTACTTGCTCAAGTTCTAAAAGTAGAAATCATCATGTTGGATTTCAATTAGGTAGAGGCAAAAGTTTAGAACAAATTATAAACGAAATGAATGAAGTTGCAGAAGGTGTTAAAACTGCAAAAGTAGTTATGGAGTTAGCTAAAGAGTATAACGTAGACATGCCAATTTCTAAAGAAATATATAAAGTTTTATATGAAGGGAACAGTGTTAATGATGCTTTTAAAGGTCTATTAAAACACGAAGTTGGTTCTGAAAAAGAACCAGGATAAAATGATGAATTATGAATAAAAAACAAGAACAAAATGCCTCTTTTATGGTGCGTTTTAATCAACAAATATTTGAAGAAAACGAAGAAGCTAAAATACAATGGAGAGGAAAAATTACACATGTTCAAGATGGAGATGAAAAACGTTTTTCTGATTTTAATGATGCACTAGTTTTTATGCAAAATAAACTAGCCAGTTTAACAGAAGAAGCAACAAAACATGAATCTTCAGAAAAGCAAGAAAGTATTTTAGATAAGAGTCTTTCTATGTGGAAAACCATAAAAGATGTTGGCCCAAAAGTAATTAGAGATACCCTAAAAGATCCTAAAAAACAATTATCGCACTTACAAGACGAAATTCACGATAAAATTACCATTATTGGTGACGAAATTTCTGAAAAAGTTCAAATAAATGAATGGAGAAACGCCTCTAGATCAGATTTCAATAAAATTCAAAATCAGATAGAAAGCCTTTCAACAGAAATTAAAAAACTTTCTAAAAAAATGGACACTTTAAATAAAAAATAGTTGTTCAATGCCTAACTTTCTTCAACAATTACAAGACTTAAATACCTTTTATGAAAATGCAACAATTCGCATAGAAACATTAGGCAATTTTGTAGTGTGGAGAAATCAACAAAAAATAGAAACCAAAGAATGGGGCCGTGATAAAACCATTCAATTACTACAATTTTTAGTTTCAAACAGACAAAGAAATGCCCTGCATAAAGAAAAAATTATGGATAATCTTTGGGATGATTGGAACGATCGTGATTTTAAAGTAGCTTTACATGGTATTAATAAAGTATTAGAACCAAACAGGCCTACAAGAACAGAGCCTATTTATATTGAAAGACAAGGAGTAAGTTATCAAATTAACTTAGACAAAGTTTGGATAGATGTAGAAGCTTTAGAACAATATATTATTATTGGCAATAAGTGTTTAAGCACAGAACTTCAAATCGCAAAACAAGCTTACCAAAAAGCTATAGCACTTTACAAAGGCACTTTTTTACCTAATAGAATTTATGAAGATTGGACTTCTGAAGAACGAGAAAAAACACAACTTTTAATTTTAGGCGCATACATTACTTTAGCTGAAATTTTATTAGATGAAAATCCTTTAGAAAGCATTCGTCTTGCTCAAAATGCATTAGCAATAGATGCAACTTGGGAAGATGCCTATAGGATTCAAATGAAAGGTTACATTAAAAAAGGAAACAGACCTCAAGCCATTAAAACTTACATGAAATGTGAGGTAATTTTAGAAGAAGAATATGGTATCTCTCCTCTTCCACAAACTAAAAACCTTTTAAAAGAAATAGAGTCAATAGCTTAGTATTCGTATCATTAGCTATTTTGTAACTCATTTGCAACTCACACTTTATATGTTTGCATCAAAATTAGAAATTAAAACTATAATAAGATGAAAACCATATCTATTAATAAAATAAAAGAACAAGCATTACATTTAAATGATAAAGCTTTAAAGACTACTGAAAAAACAGTTTTAAACTCTTTTGAGAAAATTGAAAAAGCTCAAAACAAAACAGATGAGTTTATTAAAAAAGGATTTAAATTTTCAGAAAAACAACAAGACAAACTATTTAACAATCTAGAAAATGGTAAAGAAATGGTTTGGAAAAATTTAAACAAAGCATTAGATTTTTTTAGTAGAAACTAATCTGTAACTCATCTGTAACTCAGAGGATTTATATTTGTACTATTAAATTTAAAAAAAACAAAAAAACATATATTATGGCAACAAAGAAAACAAAAAAAGACGATAAGTTAGGTAAAGCAAAAGCAATCGTAAAAAAAATAAATAGCGATTTAATAGATGCTTCTTTCAATGCTATCGAAACAACTGTAAAAACAGGAGAAAAGTGGCAAAAATTAACAGCTAAGTTAGTTAAAAAGGCAGAGCCTTTAACAAAACAACAAATTAACATGGTTGTAGAAACTGCAGAATCTATTAAAGGTCAATTAGAAACTAGTACAGAGCGTTTAAAAAATTTAGTTGGGTATGATGCTCAAGTTTTAGAAAATGCAAAAAAGAAAGTAGCTGAACACCCTTTAGTTGAAAAAGCTGAAGAGATGAAAGATAAGTTCGAAAAAGAAGTAGCTAATAACAAATATGTAAAGAAAGCTGAAAAAATGTCTGAGACATTAAAGAAAAATCTTTCTGAAACTATCGAAGATGTTAAAGGTAAAATCGAAACTTATACAGAAGAAGCTCTAAATACAGTTAATGAAAAACTAGACGATATTAAACCTGCTACTACTAAAAAGACAACTAAGAAGAAAGTAGTTAAAAAAGAAGTAGCTGTTGAAGAAAAAATAGTTGTTGAAAAAGTTGATCAAAAAGACGATTTAAAAGTTATTAAAGGTATAGGACCAGTTTTAGAAAAGTCTTTAAATGAGTTAAATGTTACTGCATATAGCCAAATTGCTAAAATGACAATTAAAAACATGACTAAATTATTAAATGATGCAGGAATTAATGCAAAAATTTATGATTTATCTGGTTGGAAAGCTCAAGCAAAATTAGCTTTAAAAGGTGATATGGAAGCTGTAAAAAACTGGGAAAGAAAATAAAAGTTAAACCATTAAAATTTTAATTATGGCAACTAAAAAAATAAACACTGCTAATTTTACTAAAAAAGTAGAAAATGCAATTAAAACTGTAAAATCTAAGGCAAATAAAGCTAATGATTACGCTTTAAATGCAACAGAAGAAGTAGTAACTGAAACAATTTCTATAGCTACTCAATGGCAACAGGTTACAGATAAAGCACTTAAAGGCGGAGTTAAATTATTAGATAATCAACAAAATTTAATTTTTGATACTTTAGAAAGCTATAAAAAACATTTTGTAAAAGGGTCTAAAAGATTACGTAAAGTATTTGCTTAATTTACCCCCTACTTTCATATTAAAACCAAGTTAAAATTTAACTTGGTTTTTTGTTTTTATAGCAATACATTTTCTTTTAACGGTAAAACGTTTCGTATTTTTGTAGTATAAAAGTTTTGTATGGGTAAAAAGAAAAATATTTCTAAACTAGATATACTAACATTATACATGGATTGGGTTTCAGAAAACCAAATAAAACCAAGTGATGTTGATTATTTTTGTGAAGAAGTTGCTATTGAAGTAGAAGATTTTTACAATCATTTTAAATCTTTAAAAAAGGTTGAAAAGACAATTTTTAATGAGCTTTTTAAAAATTCATTAGAAGTTTTAAATGAAAGTGAAGAATTTTTAACCTTCGATAACAAAAACAAATTACTAAGTTTATATTTTACATTTTTTGAGAATCTTAATCTAAATAGAACCTATGTAGAAGTAGCTCTAAAAGGATGTAAAAATCAACTTAAATCATACAAAACACTTTCTTCTTTACAAAAAAGCTTTATGGCTTTTGTAAATAGTTTATCATTAACAGAAAGTATATTACCTATTGATGGTTTAGAGAAACTACAATCTAATATCATCAATCATTCTGCTTGGATTCAGTTATTAATTACCATTAAATTTTGGTTAGAAGACACTTCTGAATCTTTTGAAAAAACAGATATTTTTATCGAGAAATCAATCAATACTAGCTTCGAACTTATAGAAAACAAGTTTCTTAAAAACGCATTCGATTTAGGAAAATTTGTGTACAAAGAAAAATTCCAAAAAAACACGGATTAAATGAAAAAAGCCAGTAAAATTCCGATTTCTAAAATTCAAAGAGCTTCTAAACTTGTAAAAACAGGTGCAAAAGTTGGCGTGAATTATTTAAAATATTATGGTAATAAGATTACAGACTCTGAAGAAAATGCTAGAGAACAGCTTAATAAAGATAATGCTGAAGATATTTACGACAGCTTAAAAGACTTAAAAGGGAGTCCTTTAAAAGTAGCACAAATGTTAAGTATGGAAAAAAGCATATTACCTAGAGCTTATGTAGAAAAATTCTCATTAGCTCAATTTTCTGTGCCTCCATTATCAGAAGCTTTGGTGTTAAAAACGTTTAAAAAGAGTTTTGGTAAATTTCCATCAGAAATTTATGATAAATTCGAAGTAAAAGCATACAATGCTGCAAGTATAGGTCAAGTTCATAAAGCCGAAAAAGATGGTAAAAAACTGGCAGTTAAAATTCAATATCCAGGGGTTGCAGATAGTATAAAATCAGACTTAGCACTTTTAAAACCTTTTGTTATTAGAATGTTTAATATGAAAGGTAAAACTTCTGATGAGTATTTCTTTGAAGTACAAGATAAATTGTTAGAAGAAACAGATTACGAATTAGAAGTTAAACAAAGTAAAGAAATTGTAAATGCTTGTAAAAATATTAATCATCTTGCTTTCCCTAATTATTATTCGGATTTATCGTCAAAACAAATCATAACTATGGATTGGATGAATGGTATTCATCTATCTGAGTTTACAGATGCAAATACCAATCAAGAATTGGCAAATCAAATTGGTCAAGCATTATGGGATTTTTACATGTTTCAAATCCATAATTTAAAAAAGGTACATGCAGATCCACATCCAGGAAACTTTTTGGTTTCTAAAAAAGGAGAGTTAATTGCCTTAGATTTTGGATGTATGAAAACTATTCCTCTATCATTTTACAACCCTTATTTTGTTTTAGCTAAAAAAGGAACTTTAGAAGACGACACTCTTTTTGTAGAAAAAATGATGGAGTTAGATATTTTAAGAGAAGAAGATAGCAAAGAAGAATTTGCCTTTTTTAAAGCTATGTTTCATGAAATGTTATCTATTTTCACGCAACCTTTTCATGTAGAAGAATTTGATTTTTCTGATGAAGTGTTCTTTGGTAAAATTTCTGAATTTGGTGAACGCTATTCAAAAAATGTAGAATTACGTTCTTACAATGCTAGTAGAGGATCTAAGCATTTTATCTATATGAACAGAACGTTCTTTGGACTATATAATTTAATGTTCGATTTAAAAGCAAAAGATATTAAGATTAACAATTTTATAAATCTATAAAATCTTAGTACTTTTAAACTCTCAATAAAGCTGTTTTATATCAAGTTAAAAAATGGCTAAAATCAACTAAAAACCTATGTTAATACTTGGTATTGCTGGCGGAACTGGTAGTGGAAAAACTACTGTTGTAAATCAAATTGTAAAACAATTACCTACAGATGAAGTTTGTGTAATTTCTCAAGACTCATATTATAAAGCAACAGATAGTTTATCTTACGAAGAAAGAACCAAAATAAATTTCGATCATCCAAGAGCTATAGATTTCGATTTATTAATAAAGCATTTAAAAGAGCTTAAAAAAGGAAAAACTATAAATCAACCTGTATACTCTTTTGTAACTCATAATAGAACTAAAGATGTTGTAAAAACGCATCCTAGAAAAGTAGTTATTGTAGAAGGTATTTTAATTTTTAACAATCAAGAATTAAGAGATTTATTTGATATCAAAATATTTGTTCATGCAGATACAGACGAACGTTTAATTAGAAGAGTTCGTAGAGATATTTCTGAAAGAGGCAGAGATATAGATGAAGTTTTAGATCGTTATCAAAACACCTTAAAACCAATGCATCAACAGTTTATAGAACCAACAAAAAACTTTGCTGATATGATTATACCAAATGACAGGTATAATACTGTAGCTATAGATATTATAAGAAGTGTGATAAACGAAAGACTATAAATGGGATTTTTTCAAAACTTAAAAAAGAATTTTTTCTTTAAAATTATCACTAATACTTTTGTGATGATTTTAGTTCCTTTTATCATATGGATGCTTTTTTTTGATGAAAACTCTTATTTAGTGCATCGTAAGTTTAATAAAGAAATAAACGATTTAGAAAGCACGATTTCTTTTTATAAAGAGAAAATAAAAAAAGATAAAGAAACCATAAAAAAGCTTCAAGATTCTTTAGAGTTAGAACGATTTGCAAGAGAAAAATACTTAATGAAGAAAGAAAACGAAGACATTTATATAATTGAATTTGATACCATAAAAGACTAATGAGTACATTTTTATTTGACGATTTTGATCCTGTTTCAGCAACTGCTTGGAAACAAAAAATTCAAGTAGATTTAAAAGGAGCTGATTATAATAACACTTTACTTTGGCATACAGAAGAAGGTATTACAGTAAAACCTTTTTACACTAAAGAAGACAAGACCAATGCACAAATAAATTTACCTAAAAAAGGATTTAACATTTGTCAAACCATTTTTATAGATGATGAAAAAATAGCAAATAGTATAGCAGTAGATGCCTTAAAAAGAGGCGCAAATACAATTCAATTTAAAGCAGATAAACCATTTGACCCTAAAACTTTATTGAGAGGTTTTCCAGGCCAAACTCCTTTATATTTTAAACTTAGTTTTCTAGATCTTAAGTTTCAAAATAAGCTTGCAAATTTTTGTGATGCAGATAACACTTTTATACAAACAGATATTATTGGAAACTTAGCAGAAACAGGTAATTGGTTTTATAATTTAAAAAAAGACCACGAAATTTTTGATAAAATAGTTTCTGTAACAAATAATAATATTTCAGTTTCTGGAGATTTATATCAAAATGCAGGTGCTAATATTACACAACAATTAGCCTACACTCTAGCTCACGCTAACGAGTATCTAAATCATTTTGGAGGGAAAGTTGCAAACCATATCACTTTTAATTTTGCTGTTGGAGGAAATTACTTCTTTGAAATTGCAAAGTTAAGAGCATTTAGAATATTGTGGGAAACACTATTAAGTCAATATGATATTAATAATATAGAGGCTCATATTTTTACAAAACCTAGTTTACGAAACAAAACCATTTTCGATTACAATACAAATATGTTACGTACAACTTCTGAATGCATGAGTGCTGTTTTAGGAGGTTCTAATACTGTTTGTAATGTGTCTTATGATAGCATTTATCATAAATCTAATGAATTTGGAGAACGTATTTCAAGAAATCAATTATTGATTTTACAGGAAGAAAGTTATTTATCTGAAGCACAGAATTTTGCTGATGGTGCTTATTATATAGAATCTTTAACACTTCAATTAGCAGAAAAAGCATTAGAAATTTTTAAACAAATAGAAAAAGGTGGTGGTTTTTTAAAACAACTTAAAGAAGGTATTATTCAAAAGAAAATTGCTGAAAGCGCAAGCAAAGAAGAAGAAAAGTTTAATACTCAAGAAATTGTGTTATTAGGTACAAATTTACAATCAAATGCTGCAGATAAAATGAAACATGATTTAGAATTGTATCCTTTTGTAAAACAAAGAAATATAAAAACATTAATCACTCCAATTGTTAGAAAACGACTTTCTGAAAACATTGAAAAAAACCGTTTAGAAAATGAGTAGAAAAGATGTTTCCAATATAAAATTAGCTAAAAGCAATCAGCCAAAAGCTAAAGCTTTTTCTCATGAAGATTTTGTTGCAGGTATTGCTCCAAATTTAAGAGGTCCATATTCAACCATGTATGTTCGCAGACCTTGGACAATCAGACAATATGCAGGTTTTTCAACTGCTGAAGAAAGTAATGCATTTTACAGAAGAAATTTAGCTGCTGGTCAAAAAGGATTATCTGTTGCTTTTGATTTAGCCACTCATAGAGGTTACGATTCAGATCATGAACGCGTACAAGGTGATGTTGGAAAAGCAGGAGTTGCCATAGATTCTGTTGAAGACATGAAGGTTTTATTTGACCAAATTCCTTTAGATAAAATGTCGGTCTCTATGACCATGAATGGTGCAGTTTTACCTATTTTGGCTTTCTACATTGTAGCTGCAGAAGAACAAGGAGTATCACCTGAATTATTATCTGGCACAATACAGAATGATATTTTAAAGGAGTTTATGGTACGTAATACTTATATCTACCCTCCTTCTCCATCTATGAAAATTATTGCTGATATTTTTGAATACACAAGCCATAAGATGCCAAAATTTAACTCAATTTCTATCTCTGGTTATCATATGCAAGAAGCAGGTGCAACTGCAGAAATTGAATTAGCTTATACATTAGCAGATGGTTTAGAATATATTAAAAAGGGTTTAGAAGCTGGTATGGATATAGATGCTTTTGCTCCTAGACTTTCTTTCTTTTGGGCAATTGGTATGGATCATTTTAGAGAAATTGCCAAAATGCGTGCTGCAAGAATGTTATGGGCTAAAATTGTGAAGCAATTCAATCCAAAAAACCCAAAATCGTTAGCGTTAAGAACTCATTGCCAAACAAGTGGATGGTCTTTAACAGAACAAGATCCTTTTAATAATGTGGCTAGAACAACAATTGAAGCTATGGCTGCTGCCTTTGGTGGTACTCAAAGTTTACATACTAATGCTTTAGATGAAGCTATTGCATTACCCACAGATTTTTCTGCTAGAATTGCAAGAAATACTCAAATTTATTTACAGCAAGAAACCCATATTACAAAAACTGTAGATCCTTGGGCAGGTAGTTATTATGTTGAAAAATTAACTGAACAAATTGCAAATAAAGCTTGGGAGTTAATTCAAGAAGTAGAAGATTTAGGAGGTATGACCAAAGCCATAGAAAAAGGAATTCCTAAATTAAGAATTGAAGAAGCAGCTGCTAAAAAACAGGCTAAAATCGACAGTGGACAAGATGTAATTGTAGGAGTTAATAAATATCAATTAAAAGAAGAAGATCCATTACATATTTTAGAAGTGGATAATGAAGCTGTTCGAAATTCTCAGATAGAAAGATTAACAAAACTTAAAGCAAACAGAAATACTAAAGAAGTTGAAAAATCTTTAGTAGCTTTGACTAATGCTGCAAAATCTGGAAAAGAAAATTTATTAGATTTAGCAGTAAAAGCAGCTAGAAATAGAGCAACATTAGGTGAAATATCTGATGCTTTAGAAGCTGTTTTTGGTAGACATAAAGCTGTAACTAAAACCATATCTGGTGTGTATAGTAAAGAAATAAAAGACGATAAACTCTTTAAACAAGCTAGAAAATTAGCAGATAAATTTGCTGAATTAGAAGGCAGACGTCCACGAATTATGATTGCTAAATTAGGTCAAGATGGTCATGATAGAGGAGCTAAAGTTGTAGCTACTGGTTATGCAGATTTAGGCTTTGATGTAGATATTGGGCCTCTTTTTCAAACACCACAAGAAGCAACCAAACAAGCAGTAGAAAATGATGTACATATTTTAGGTATTTCTTCATTAGCTGCAGGTCATAAAACCTTAGTCCCACAAGTAATTTCAGCATTACAAAAATATGGACGTGAAGATATTATGGTCATTGTTGGTGGTGTAATACCAGCACAAGATTATCAATTCTTATTTGATGCTGGGGCTGTAGGAGTTTTTGGCCCAGGAACAAAAATAGCACAAGCTGCCATAGATTTACTTACTATATTAATTGACAGTGTTTCTGATGAATAATTAGATAAAAGAAAATAAAATCATGAATTCTTTTTCTTTAAACCATATTGCATTATCTGTTAAAGATGTAAATGAGTCAATTTTATTCTATCAAAAAGTCTTTAAATGTAAAGAAATACAAAACACAGCTTCTAATTCTAAAACAAGATGGTTAAGTTTTAGTGATAATAGACAATTACATCTTATTCCTCGTCCAAATTTTGAAATTAAAGTAAATAAAGCAGTGCACTTTGCTCTATCAACTAAAGATTTTGACGAATTCATAACACATTTAATCAATTTAAAAATCAATTTTTCTGATTGGAAAGATGAACCAAATAAAGTTTTTATTCGTCAAGATGGTATAAAACAAGTTTATTTTAAAGATCCAAATGGATATTGGATTGAAGTCAATAATGACGTTTAAAAAATCATAAAACAAATTCTTTTTATATTTAGTATCTTGTTTATCTAAATCACTAACTAAATATGAAAAGACTATTTACATCTTTAGTATTGCTTTTATTTATTAGCACTACTTTAATAGCACAATCCAAAAAACTTTCTAAAAATAAAAAAGCACTTGTAGCATCTGTTGAAAAACACAAACAGGCATTAATTAAAATTAGTGATGAAATTTGGGCTGCAGCAGAAACTGCTTTTGAAGAAAATAAATCATCAGAAATTCTAGCTTCATATGCTGAGCAACAAGGTTTTACTGTTGAAAGAGGAGTTGCAGATATTCCTACTGCTTTTGTGGCTACTTATGGTTCTGGAAAACCAGTAATTAGTGTTCTAGGTGAATTTGATGCATTACCAGGAATTTCTCAAAAAGCAAAACCAACCAAAGATCCATTAGTGCCAAATGGAAATGGTCATGGCTGTGGACACAATTTGTTTGGAGCAGGTAGTTTAGGTGCTGCAATTGCTATAAAAGAGTTAATTGAACAAGGAAAAATTAAAGGAACAGTTAAGTTTTTTGGCACACCAAGTGAAGAAAAATTCTTTGGTAAAATATGGATGGTTAAAGCTGGTCTTTGGAATGATGTAGATGTAAATATTAGTTGGCATCCTGCACCTGTAACAGAATCTGATGTACAAAGTTCTTTGGCTTTGGTCGATTTTAAAGTAGAGTTTTTTGGACAAGCAGCACATGCAGCAGCAGATCCTTGGAATGGGCGTTCTGCATCAGATGCTCTTGAGTTATATGCTGCTGGTATTAACAGCTATAGAGAGCATGTAAAACCTACTGTAAGAATGCATTATCACATTCAAGATGGAGGTCAAGTAGTAAATGTAGTTCCAGATTATTCTAGAATTTGGGTAAGAGTTAGAGATACAAAACGTGAAGGAATGATGCCTGTTTACAAACGCGTTATGAAAATGGCTGAAGGTGCAGCTATTATGGCTGATGTAGATTATAAAGTTTCTTTAATATCTGGTATCTACGAAATTTTAGTAAATAGAGCTGGAGGAGAAATCATGCAAGAAAACTTGGAATTACTAGGTCCAATTTCATATACAGATGATGAAATTACATTTGGTAAAAAAATACAAGAAGCCACTAAAAAACCACAAATTGGTATGGATAGTAAAATTAATCCTTTAAGAGCTACAGAGAAAAATCCTGGTGGAGGAAGTACAGATGTGGGTGATGTAAGTTGGAATGTACCTAACATAAACTTAAGAGTTACAGTTGCACCAAAAGATACACCTTGGCACTCTTGGGCTGTTGTGGCTTGTGGTGGTATGAGTATTGGTCATAAAGGAATGATTTATTCTAGTAAAGCCATGTCTATGACTATGTTAGATTTATTTGAAAATCCAGATTTGGTAAATAAAGTAAAAGAAGAATATAAAGAACGTAAAGGTGAAGTGGTTTACAAACCTATTATCCCTGAAGGACCACCACCAATTCCTAATAAAAAATAAAGCTTAAAATGAAAAAAATAACCTATTATTTTTTAATGACTTTGGGTATACTTAGTGTACTTGTAGGTCTATTTTCTTTATTTAAAGGAGGAGATTTTAACACTTACTTTTATGCTATTTTTATAGGTATTACTTTAATTGGCACTACCTACTATAATCAAAAACAGAAAAACAAAAAACTATAACTTTAAAATCAAACGCGTTAAACAAAATATTTTATGCGTTAAAAAAAACTGTGTTTGCCATCGATCTTTGTAAGAAAATCAACATATGGCAATTTTAGGAAACATTATAAAAGGAGTAATTGGTATTACAGACACACTTAGTGCACAACCCAATCATAAAGAAAATCAAGAAAAATTACTTAAAAAATTATTAGAAACAGCACAGCAAACTCAGTTTGGTGTTCATTATAATTTTAATCATATTTTAAAAAGTGATAACCTTAGCAAATCTTTTGCAGAAAAGGTTCCTTATTTTGATTATCATCAAATGAATGAAAAATGGTGGTACAAACTTCATAAAGGTGAAACTGATGTTACTTGGCCAAACATTCCTTCTTATTTTGCACTTAGTTCTGGTACTACAGGAAAAACAAGTAAAAGAATTCCTGTTACCAATGAAATGATAGAAGCTATTAGAAGCTCTGGAATTAAACAAGTTTTATCTTTAAATAATTTTGATTTACCTGCAGATTTTTTTGAAAAAGAAATAATGATGTTAGGTAGTTCTACAGACTTACAAGAAAAAAACAATCATTTAGAAGGCGAAATTAGCGGAATTAGCGCTAGCAATATCCCTTTTTGGTTTAAAGGTTATTATAAGCCTGGTGAAGAAATTGCACAAATTGACAACTGGGATGAAAGAGTTGAGCATATAGCTAAAAATGCAAAAAACTGGGATATTGGTGCTTTAAGTGGTATACCAGCTTGGATAGAATTAATGATGCAAAAAATAATTGAATATCACAACTTAAATAATATTCATGAAATATGGCCAAATCTTCAAGTATATACTTCTGGTGGTGTGGCTTTTGGTCCTTATGAAAAAAGTTTTAAAGCACTTTTAGGAAAACCTGTAACTGTAATAGATACGTATTTAGCCTCAGAAGGATACATTGCAACACAAACAAGACCAGAAACAGAAGCTATGCAACTAAACACTGAAAATGGTATTTACTTTGAATTTGTTCCTATGCATCCAGATTACATTAAAGAAGATGGTTCTCTTAAAAATAATGCACCTTCATTAACATTAAAAGAAGTAGAATTAGATAAAGACTATATTTTAGTCATCAGTACAGTTTCTGGTGCTTGGCGTTATTTAATAGGAGATACTATAAAATTCACTAATATTGAAAAAGCAGAAATAAAAATTACAGGTAGAACTAAGTTTTTTTTAAATACTGTAGGTTCTCAGCTTTCTGTTAATAAAATGGATGATGCTATAAAACATCTAGAAGAAAAATTTTCTAGTCAAATTACAGAATATACCATTTGTGCAAAACGTTTTGAAGATGATGAATTTTACCATTCTTGGTATTTAGGAACTAAATTAAAAGCTGATGAAAAAGAAATTGCAAATGCTTTAGATAAGTTTTTAAAAGATGCGAATAAAAACTATAAAGTTGCAAGAAGTAAAGCTTTACATGGAGTTAAGGTTAAAATTATTCCTGTCGAAAAATTTCACGAATGGAATGATAAAAACAAGAAAAAAGGTGGTCAAGTAAAGATGGCTAGAGTTATGAAAGAAGATAAATTTGCTAAATGGGAAGAGTTTGTAAATTAATATTTACAAACTTTTTTTATACTACATTCTGACTTATTAATTTATCTCTTTTTTCTATTAATTGCATAATTTCTTCTGGAGATAAGTAATATCTCTTGATTCTTTCTTTGTATTTTTTTGTAATATCTGCATGATTTAAAATAAAGTTTTTAGTCTTTAAAATATACTTTTCCATATTATGCTCAACTGCAAATCTATCTGCAGCTCTTTCTGCTTCAACAATATGATTATCAGAAAATAAGTACTTTAAACCAAACCAAATTAAATTAAGTCTATTTCTGTGCTGATAATCCATAATATGTCCTAATTCATGACCTATCCAACCAATAAAAATATCATCAGGTATATCTAATGTAGAAAAATCTTTACCTGCAATTTTAAAATTCTTACTAATTAAAATTAAAAACTTCCTCTTTTTTTTAGATTTAAAAAAACTATCAAATGTAGGTCTAGCTTGCATTGTAGACTTCTTAATATTTTTCTTTAATTTAAACTCAATATTAATATTATCTAATTGCGGATAATAACTTAATGCTGTTTTTACTCTTTTTTCTATACTAGTGGGTATCTTGTGGTGTTTACTCATTTCTTTACATGTTTTTTAACAATTAAATATAGCTTTAAGTCAAAGGTTTTCTGTGCTTTTATGCTTAAATTTGTAACTCTTTTAAAAAGCCTAAATTTTAGATGAAAAATTTTTTTAATTTCCTCTACTCTACACGTTTAATGGCAGTTTTATTTATCTTATTTGCGACAGCAATGGGAGTTGCCACTTTTATAGAAAATGATTTTGGAACACAAACTGCAAAAGCCTTAGTTTATAGTTCTTGGTGGTTTGAAGCTATCATGATTTTCTTTGTGATTAATTTTTTCGGTAATATTTTTAGATATCGATTATATAAAAAAGAAAAATGGGCAGTCTTAATGTTTCATTTGGCTTTTTTATTCATCATAATTGGAGCTGGAGTTACTAGATATATTGGTTATGAAGGCATAATGTTAATAGACGAAGGTGAAACTACAAACACATTTTTATCAGAAACCACCTACATAAATGCTATTGTTGATAATGGCAGCATGCAAAAACCTGATATCAATAAACCTATTTTACTATCTGCTTGGGGTGATAATTCTTGGTCTTATCAAGATAGGTTTAACACTAAAGAGGAGCAAAAGGATTTTAAATTTACACTCGTAGATTATATTCCTTGGGCAGAAGAAAAGTTTGTAGAAGATGAAAATGGAGATGAATATTTATTTTTAGTAGAATCTTCTAGTGGAAATAGACATGAGCATTACATTAAGTCAGGAGAAATTCAAAATATTCATAATGTCTTAGTAGGCTATAATGCTAATGAAGAAAATGCAACTATTAATATTTTTAAAAGAAATGATAGCTTAAAAATAGCTGCAAAATTTGATGGTAATTATCAAGTTATGGCAACTATGAATAAAGGAACTGTTACTAAAGACAGTGTTCAAGCATTTAATTTAAGAGCCTTATACAATGTAGCTGATTTACCATTTGTTGTTCCTCAATATCCTCAAAAAGGAAAAATGACGAAAACAAGTGGACCAAAAGATGATAAAAAATTAGATATCGTTGTTTTAGATGTTACATCTGGTGATGAAACAAAAAGAGTTGAATTATTAGGTGGTAAATTTAGTAATGACAATTTAGAAGAGTTTTCTGTAAACGGATTAAACTTTAGAATGTGGTATGGAGCAAAAATTTTAAAAACTCCTTTCTCAATTAAGTTAAATGATTTTCAATTAGAGAAATATCCAGGATCAGAAAGTGCTGCTTCTTATGCTAGTGAAGTTACAGTGATTGCACCAGAAGAAACTTTTGATTTCAGAATTTTCATGAATAATATTCTAAATTATAAAGGCTACAAATTCTTTCAAGCAAGTTATGATTTATCTGGAGGTAAAGAGCAAACACATTTATCTGTAAACCACGATTGGTGGGGTACTTTTATTACCTATTTAGGTTATTCGTTATTATATACAGGTATGATTTGTATCTTCTTTGCAAAGAACACACGTTTTGATTCTTTAAAAAATTCACTAAGAAAAATTAGAAAAAAGAAAGCAACACTTTCTTTAATTGGCGCTTTATTTTTATCGAGTTTTACTTTTAGTCAACATACCAATCATGTAGTGTCTAATCAACAAATAGATTCTATTTTAAAAGCAAATTTAGTTTCTTTAGAACATGCAGAAGAGTTTAATAAATTAGTAATACAAGATGCTGGAGGTAGAATGAAACCAGCACACACTTTTGCATCAGAATTGGTAAGAAAAGTAAGTCAGACTGAGACTTTACATAATATGAAACCAAGTCAGGTTTTATTATCAATTATAGAAAACTCAAGATTATGGTATGAAGTACCTGCAGTTTATTTAGAGAAACAAAACTTAAAAATAAGAGAACAATTAGGTTTAGCTGATACTGTTAAATATGCTAGATTATCTGATTTTTTTACGAATAGAGGAGATTATAAAATTAGAGAACAAGTTACAGAAGCTCAAAAGAAAAAGATTCAAAATAAATTTGAACAAGATTTAATAAAAATCGATAGAAGAGTTGGTTTGTTGTATAGTGCTATTGGAGGTGGGATTTTAAAAATTTTCCCAATACCTAATGATGAAAATAACAAATGGGTTTCTCAACCAGAAACATTTAGCACTAAAGGATTTAAAGCATCAGACACTGTTTTTGTTCGTAAATCACTTCCTCTTTATGTTCAATTATTGCAAACAGCAAAAAAGACGAATGATTACTCTAAAGCTAACCAAGTTTTAGAGGGTATTAAAAAATACCAAAAAACATATGGTGCAGAAATATATCCATCAGATAATAAGATAGAATTAGAAATTGCTTACAATAGATACAACATCTTTAAAAAACTAATTCGTTATTATGGCTTAGCAAGTTTACTGTTAATCGTTTTTGTAATTGCACAAATCTTTAGTACAAAAAAATGGATTAGCTATGTTGTTAAAGCATTAATTGGTTTTGTAATTCTGTTATTTTTAATGCATACTGCAGGGTTAATTGCTAGATGGTATATTAGTGGTAATGCACCTTGGAGTAATGCATACGAATCTATAATTTATGTAGCATTTACAACCATGTTATTTGGTTTTTATCTTGGAAGAAAATCAGCATTAACCATTGCTGCAACTACATTTGTAACTTCAATAATTTTGTTTGTAGCTGGTATGAATTGGTTAGATCCAGAGATTGCCAACTTACAACCAGTATTAAATTCTTGGTGGTTATTAGTTCATGTTTCTATTATTGTAGCAAGTTATGGGCCATTAACATTAGGTATGATTTTAGGAATATTTGCACTCTTTTTAATGTTGTTTACTACCAAAAACAACAAAAAGAAGATGGATGTAAATATCAAAGAAATTACCATTATTAATGAAATGGCTGTAACTGTTGGTGTTGTAATGCTTACTATTGGAAACTTTTTAGGAGGTATGTGGGCTAACGAAAGTTGGGGTCGTTATTGGGGTTGGGATCCAAAAGAAACTTGGGCCTTAATTTCTATTATGATTTATGCTTTTGTTTTGCATATGCGTTTAATACCAGGATTAAGAGGAAGATATACCTTTAACTTATGGACAGTAATTGCTTACGCATCAATAATGATGACTTATTTTGGTGTTAATTTCTATTTATCTGGTTTACATTCTTATGCAAGTGGAGATAGAGTAATTACACCAACTTTTATATACTATTCTGTTGGTTTTGTTATTGTTTTAGGAATTTTATCTTGGTTTAAATACAAAAAACATTATAGCAAGTAGACTTCTCTATTTAAGAGAAAAATGTATTTTTGCTCACTTAAAAATCAAACAAAATGTTTAATAAAAATATAAAATTAATTTTAGCAGGTTTAATTACAGTTTGGGCTGTATACGAATTTAGCCAAGTCAATATTATGAATGGTATTACTATTCTTTTATTAGCAGGTTTATTTGTATTGCTTTATTTTAAAAACGAATTTATTTTACTAGCCTTTTTACAATTAAGAAAGCAAAACTTTGATGGGGCTAGAAAATGGTTAGGTTATATAAAAAATCCTGAAGCTGCTTTAACCACAAAACAACAAGGATATTATAACTATTTGCATGGTATTATGTTAAGTCAAACTAATATTACTCAAGCTGAAAAGTATTTAAGAAAAGCTGTAAAATTAGGTTTAGCTATGGATCATGATTTAGCGATGGCAAAATTACAATTAGCAGGAATAGCCATGACTAAAAGACGTAAACGTGAAGCAACTAATTTAATGGCAGAAGCTAAAAAGTTAGATAAGCATGGTATGCTTAAAGAGCAAATGCAAATGATGAAACAACAGATGAAAAAAATATAATCTTTTCAATGACAATAAAGAATAATCCGCTAATTAGCGGATTTTTTTAATTATAAATTTTTAATAATAGAAATTAAGCCTACAACAAATAAAATTAGAACCCCTAAATATAATTTTAACTTCCCAAAAGATTCATTTTCTACAACAACATCTTCCAAATCTGTTTTATAAATAAAATAGAAAGCAATAAGAGATAATAATATTAAAACTAACCCTGTAATCAATATTATTTAAGCCTTGTTAAAGTCAAATCTTTATTGTATTGTATGATAAACACCCCTTTGTTTTCTGGAACTCTATCACTATTTCTATAATCAAATTTTGTTTCTACTCTTTTAGAAAATCCTTCAGAAAAAGTGTCTTCTAGTTTTTTGCCAGAAGCTAATCGCATTAAAATATCATAAGTAATATCAAAACCTTTTGTTGCATAATAAGAAGGTAAAGCTTTATTCTTTTTAAGATATTGACCATTAAAACTTATAGCTTCAAAAGAAGAAGTATCAGAAAATTCATCACTTACATAAGTAAATCCAATTTTTGCTAATTTGTTATTATCTATCTTTTCAAAGATGTTGCTTTTGTCAGTGGCAAAAACCTTTACAGTTGTTTCTTCAGGTAAACTTATTAAACTGTTTATAGCATCTGAAACTAACAATTGATCATTAGAAGTTAATATTACCCAGTTTTTAGTGTTAGGTTGTAATAAATTAATAATTCTACTTTTCTCAATATAACCATCTTGAGGTGTAATGATATTAATTAATGCATTAGTACTAAATTGTAATGATGCTTGCATTGTGTTGCTGGCTTGTAAATTTTCGAAACTATTGTCACTAACAATAACAATGTTTCCATCAACCATATTATCTTTAATATAAGTTGTTAAGACATCTCTAAACATCTTTTTATCTGGAGATGTTTTAATAATATTTCGATTTGCAAATGAAGATTGATTTTTAGAATACACAGGAAAAACAACAGGTATATTAACACTTGATGCTATTGTTTGTGCTTCATCTGAATAAAAAGGACCAATGACAACATCATTATCATTAAGGTTGTTATCATAAATGATGTCTCCCAAATTATTTGCCCCTCTTTCACCAGTGTCAAAAACACTTAAATCTATATTTACTCCTTTATTCCTTAAAGAGTCTACTGCTAATTCTGCTCCTAAATAGAAATCTGTAGCAATATTTAACAATGCTGCATCTTTAGCAAAAATTTGTTTTAATGTAAGTGTATCTACTTGATATTTATATGTTTTTAAAGGTAATAATAAGGCTACTTTTAAATCTTTATTAAAATCAATATAATCTTCATATTCATCTTCATCAATAATCTCTGGAATTATCTCTTTAATTTTTAAAACCATTCCTAGCTTTAAACCTTCTTTTAACTCAGGATTTAAAACAAGTAATTCTTGTCTATTTACCCCAAATCTTTTTTCAATATTGTAAAAAGTATCTCCCTTTTTTATCTCGTAAATTTCGAAGTTTTTAGATAAGTTTTCTAAAATTGTGTTATCCTCATCTATGACAACATTGTTAGAAATTGTATCTAATTCTTCTTTAACTTCTTCTTTTTTTATTGGTTTTTTTAAATTATTTAGTTTTTGTTCTGGGACAACTAAAAAAGTATTTGGTTTTGGTTCACCAACAACATCAGGATTTAAACGAAGCAATTTTTCTGTTTTCATATTTAACTTCTGAGCGATTTGGCTCATAGTTTCTCCTTTTTTAACTTTATACTGTATGTATCTTTTTTGCTGTCCGCAAGAAACTGTGAAAGTTAAAATACACAGAAAAATAAAAAACTTTAAATGCTTCATATATTTTATTCCCATTCTATAGTTGCAGGTGGTTTAGAGCTAATATCATATACTACTCTATTAACACCTTTTACTTGATTTATTATTTTGTTAGACGTTTTTTGTAAAAACTTATAAGGTAAATCTACCCAATCTGCAGTCATACCATCAGTACTTTCCACAGCTCTTAAAGCTACTACTTTTTCATAGGTTCTTTCATCACCCATTACTCCAACAGAGTTTACAGGCAACAACATAGCTCCTGCTTGCCAAACGCTATCATACAATCCATCTTCTTTTAATCCGTTTATGAAGATAGCATCTACTTCTTGTAAAATACGCACTTTTTCAGCGGTAATATCTCCAAGAATTCTGATTCCTAATCCAGGACCAGGAAATGGATGACGACCTAAAAGTGCAGCATCTATGCCTAATGAAGCTCCTACTCTTCTTACCTCATCTTTAAATATCATTCGTAAAGGCTCTACAATTTTAAGTTTCATAAAATCTGGTAAACCTCCTACATTATGATGACTTTTAATGGTTGCTGATGGACCTCCATTTACAGACACAGACTCAATAACATCTGGATAAATAGTACCTTGAGCTAACCACTTCACATCTTTTATTTTGTGTGCTTCATCGTCAAAAACATCTATAAAGGTATTTCCAATTGCCTTACGTTTTCCTTCTGGATCTGTTATGCCTTCTAATTTTTTTAAGAATCGTTCTGATGCATCTACTCCTTTAACGTTTAAACCCATACCTTCGTATTGATTTAATACATTTTTGAACTCATTTTTTCTTAACAAACCATTATTTACAAAAATACAATAGAGGTTTTTACCTATTGCTTTGTGTAATAAAACAGCTGCCACAGTTGAATCTACTCCTCCAGAAAGCCCTAAAACAACTTTATCATTACCTACTTTTTCTTTAATAGCATCAACTGTACTTTCTACAAATGAATCTGGTGTCCAAGTTTGTGCTACTTCTGCAATATCTACCAAAAAGTTTGCCAATAATTGTTTACCATCTTTAGAATGGTATACTTCTGGGTGAAACTGAATTCCGAAAGTTTGTTCTCCTTCAATTTTATAAGCTGCGTTTTCAACATCAGCAGTACTAGCTAATAAAATTCCGTTTTCTGGCAATTGCTTAATCGTATCTGAATGACTCATCCAAACTTGGCTACCTTCAGAAATATTTTTAAAGAATTCTTCACCTGTTTTAATAAAAGACAAGTTAGCTCTACCATATTCTCTAGTGTTCGATTCTGCTACTTTACCTCCAGAAAAGTGTGCTAAATACTGAGCACCATAACAAACTGCTAAAACAGGTTTTTTACCTCTAATTTCAGATAAATCTGGATGTAAAACTTGCTCACCTCTTACAGAGTTTGGGCTACCAGATAAAATAACAGCCTTAAAGCTATCTAAATTGTCTGGCATATGGTTAAAAGGATGAATTTCGCAGTAAATATTTAGTTCTCTTACTCTTCTTGCAATTAATTGCGTGTATTGAGAACCAAAGTCTAATATAAGTACATTGTGTTGTTGCATGCGCAAAAATAATATTTTGATATGATTTTTACGATATAAGGCTAGGAATTTTTAGAACAAATTAGAATTCGTAAAAAATCTTGAGAATTTAGGTATGATAGATTAGTAAGTGTTTTTTAATATTTATATACAATAGCATTTATATTCATACCTGCACCCACTGAAGCTAAAATAATTACATCTCCTTTGCGTACTTCTTGATCTTTTATTTTACCTTTTAAAACTAGGTCTAACAAAGTAGGCACTGTTGCTACAGAACTATTACCTAATTTATGAATACTCATAGGCATTACTCCTACTGGTATTGGTTTTTTATACAATCTGTAAAAACGTTTAATGATGGCTTCATCCATTTTTTCATTGGCTTGATGAATAAATACTTTTTTTACATCATCTATACTAACGCCACTTTTATCTAAAGCCATTTTCATTGCTTTTGGCACATTTGTGATGGCAAACTCATAAATTTTTCGACCAAACATTTTTATATAACGTATGTTTTGATCTTCACTTTTATTATATGAACCTCCATAATGTAAAAAATAGGCTTCATCTTTTGCAAAAGTCTGAGAAGCATGACTTAAAATACCAGAATCTTGGTCTTCAGTTTTTTCAACAATACAAGCACCTGCTCCATCACTATAAATCATAGAATCTCTATCGAACTTATCTACCACTCTAGATAATGTCTCTGCACCAATTACTAAACATTTTTTTGCAATACCAGCTTTAATAAAAGCTTGTGCTTGTATAACTCCTTCTACCCAACCAGGACAACCAAATAAAACATCATAAGCCACACAGTTAGGATTTTCTATACCCAATTTATACTTAACTCTTGTAGCTAAACTTGGTAAAGTATCTCCTTGTATAGCTCCTTGCTTTAGATCTCCAAAATTATGAGCAAAAATGATGTAGTCTAATTCTTCTTTATTAATTTTTGCATCTTCAATGGCTTTTTCTGAAGCAAAAAAGGCTAAGTCTGAAGTTTTGTATTTGTCAACAGCATAACGTCTTTCTTCAATACCTGTTATGGCTTTAAATTTTTCTATAATTTCTTCATTAGGTGAAGCAAAATCTGAACCATCATTATTTAAAAAACGATCTTCTAAAAAATCTGTGTTTTCTTTTTTTAGTGAAGGAATAAAAGTACCTGTACCTGATATTTTAGATGAAATCATTGAAGCAAAAGTTTAGACCTCAAAGTTATACATCGTTAACCTTTTTTTGAGTGATTATAAAAAAAGCACCCGAAACTCAATCTAACGAAATCGATTTCATTAAAATGCAAAAAATCTCCTGAAGACTACATATACTTAAGCCTATTAAAACCTAACTAATCGTTTTATGTAAAAAAAAATACGATACCCAACCAAAAAATGAAGCTAATTAAAGACTGGAGCCATCAAAAGAAAAAGGCAACAAATCCACTAAAGAGTTTGTTTTAACAATCTCACCTACTTCACCCATAAAAAGAATTGGGAATGATTGATTTTGTTTCACTTCATATTCAAGTAAAGATTGTCTACAAGCTCCACAAGGTCCTACAGGTTTGTCTACTTTTTTTAGTTTTGAACTTGCTGTAATAGCTATTTTTTTAATTTTAATATCAGGATACTCACTTCCTGCTTTCCAAATAGCTACTCTTTCTGCACACATGCCTGAAGGATAGGCTGCATTTTCTTGATTACTCCCTAAAATAACTTTATCATTTTCTAACAAAATAGCTGCACCTACTGTAAATTTTGAATAGGGTGCATAAGATGAATTTTTAGCTTTTATAGCTGCATCCATCAACATTTTATCTTCAGAAGCAAGCTCTGAAATATCATCAAATAAGGTTATTGTAGTTGAAATGTTTACGTTTCTCATAACTAAAAGTGTCAAAAAAAGCAGTCTTTTATGACTGCTTTTTGATAGTATAAAGTTAATTAAATTTTTTACATCTTAATAATTGTCATAAATCTCTCCTAAATCAAAAGAAAGTGAAAAACGTAAAGAGTTTTCTAATGGATTATTAACGTCTGATGAATTTATTAAATACGATAAATCTATATTTAAAGCATTAGTTTTAAAACCTCCACCAAGTGTAAAATATTGTCTATTTCCTTTATCTTGACTTTCATGAAAATAACCTAATCTAACTGCAAAAGCATTGTTGTATAAATATTCTGCACCTAAAGCATAGGTAAATTCTTGTAATTCTTCAGAAAAACCACCTGGAGCATCTCCAAATGATTGAAAAATACCTTGAACCCAACCTACATTATCATCTTTACCTTCTACAACATCTCCATTTGAGTCTCTAACAGGTGGAGTTGGTACTAATAATTTAGTAAATTCAACATTTGTTGAGATAATATTATAATCATCAAGTATAAAATCGAAACCACCACCAAACTTTAAGTTTGTGGGTATAAAGTCTTCTTGACCTGGCGTATATGAAACTTTTGGACCAATATTGGTTATATTAAAACCAAGTCTGTAGCGTCCATTAAAACTTCCATAATTTTCTTCGAATGATTGGAAATATCCAGAAACATCTACTGCAAAAGAATTTACAGGTTGTAATGTATTACCTGCAGTTCCATTAAAAGCTAAGTTAGATCTTATGTATTTTAAACCTACACCCATAGAAAAAGTTTCACTTAATTTTAAAGCATAAGAACCTGTAACAACAAATTCATTTGGATTTATACTTCCATTTGGGTTACCAGAATTATCTGTTAAATCAATCTGACCAAGAGAAAAATACCTAAACTCAGCACCCCAAGCCGCATTTTCACTAAATCTATTGATGTAAGATCCACTACCAATAAAAATATCATCAGTTAAATTACGTAACCAAGGTGAATATGTAATTCCTGTTTTTATTTGACGATCATTAAATGTCATTTTAGCTGGGTTATGAAAAATAGACCAAGCATCTGCAGATGTAGCTACCCCCATATCACCCATACCACCTGCTCTAGCATCTGGTACAATTAATAAAAAAGGAGTTGCAGTTGTAATTCCTCCAGTTTGTGTTGTATTTGTTTGTGCGTTTACTTTTAAACTAACTAATGCACAAAGTGCTATACAAATTCCAATTTTTTTCATTTTCTATTTTTAACGTTGGTTATTAATTTGATTATTGAAGAATTACTAATTTCTCATATTTCTCTGAAACCAAATTACTAGTTGTTGATTTTACTTTTAATTTATAGACGTAAACGCCTTTTCCTATTTTGTTACCAAAATCGTCTAAACCATTCCAAACTATTTCTCTTGACAAATTACCTGTGGTTTGAATATTTTGATTGATTGTTTTTACCAATTTACCTGAAACTGTAAAAATCTGTACTTGAACTTCTAGGGGCTCATTAGGTTTATTGTGATTAAACCAAAATTCTGTGTAATTTACAAAAGGATTTGGATAATTCAACACATTTTCTAAATTTAAAATAGTGTCACTAACAACCACAAAGTTCAACGTAGTTTCTGATGAATTATTGTATGTGTCCCAAGCTTTAAGGGTTAATGTATGTGGACCTACTTCTAAATCTTGAAACTTATAGACTACTTTACCTTTTGTAAAGTCATTTAATTCTGTTTGATAAAAATCATTTAAAACAATAGGATTTGAGGTATCTCCATCTAAAATTGCAATGATATCATGATCTACAGCTGTAATAGAAGTATTAATTCCGCTTGCATCTGAAAACGTAGCAATTAAATTAGGAGAAGCGTTTGTATTGCCACCATCAATAAAAGATTCATCATTCATAAACAAACCAATTTCTGGACCAATATTGTCTTCAGGTGCATTTTGGTTGATTCCACCTACAGTTATATCAAAATTGGCACCTGCTTTATCAATTTCTCCATTTTCAGCATAGAAGCTTATTTTACCTTTACCAAAAGCGATTTTGATATCTTTTGGCACAATAAAATCAAAACTAAAAGCTCCATTTTCTATAGTAGATTTCCCTCTAAACAACTTGCTGTCTTGCGTATCAAAAGTCATCACAACACCAAAACCATCATTGTCTAGTGTTTGTTTATCAATCGTTTTATCAAAAATTGTGGTAGATAAAGTACCATTAAAGTTAGACAGTATATTATTTGAATTATCTGTTACAACACCTTCAAACTTAATTTTTGATAGTGCTTTTATGGTGTCTAAAGATTGAGTAATATCTTTATCATTCATTTTTGTGATGCGTACATTAGGCTCAGGAATAGCTAATTTCATAGCTGGATCTCCAAAATAATAAATAAAGAATTTTTGTGAGCTTGAAAATTGATTTTTAGCTACAGCTAAAGCTTCTGCAATGGTATAGTCTTCGTTATTAAAACCAAATAAAACTCGAATTAATTGCTCATTAAAACGCTGACCTGTAGATATAAAAACTTCTCTTGTAGTAGTTATCATACTTGCAGAACCTCCATTTTTGTTTTTAAAATTTAGTTCGCCAGCAGTGATTCTATTTGGATTATCAAACCTAGAAAAATCACAAGTTACTGTAATTAAAAGTGGTAATGTATTTGCATTATTAAAACTTTGAATTTGTTCTTTATCTAAAAAACGTTCTGAAGCAAAACCATCTTCTCCTCCATGACCAAAATAATCGAACACTAAAGTCCCTTTTTCAACAGCATTTGTAATCGCTTTATTTACTTCTGGATAACGTTCTCCTCCAGCAGAATTCTCTTGAACAAAAGCATCAGCATATATTTTATTGATATTAAAAATAGGTTTATTCGCTTTTATTTCATCTGCTATTGACTCTACACCTTGTTCAATAACTTCTTCACCTGCAACATCTATATCATCAGCCAAAAGTGTTATGGTATTTCTCCAATCTCCAATTGCTTCTTTACTGTAATAAGATAGTATTTTATCAATAACATCTGTAGCTTCAGAGACTGTTGACACAGGAATTCTACTTGAAACTACGTCTATGGTGTGAGAAGTACTCATAATTCCTTCATCAGCATCTAACATCACAAAAAAATCATCTGTCACATAAGAACTTGCCAAATTAAAACTAATAGTAGATAATTTTACGGGTACTATATTATTATTAGCTTCTATTCGATCTTTATAATCGTAAGATGCATCTCCAAAAAAACAAACGTACTGTAATTTTTTATCAGGTGTAGTATTAGAATCATAGATGTATTTTATGAAATCTCTTACTCCTGTAATGTCTTTTGAACCCGATGAAAACTCATTATAAATTTCATCTATCAACACTACTTTAGTCGTTAAATTTGAATTATTTTGATGATAATCTGCTAATCTTTGTGCTTGGTTAGATAATTCTTCGTTGGTTATAATGATGTAATTAATATCTTGTAAAGCATGTAAATTTTGATTTTCTACTCTACTATTTTGTGTGGTTTCTGGAATGTAAAAATCATTTTGATCAAGTATAATATATTCTCTTAACTCACCAGCATTATCCTTAAAGGTAAAATTAGTTCCTGCATCTTCATTTACAATTTGCTTGGGATTTATATAATCTGTAACATCCCAAACTTGAAAAGCATTAGCTCCATTTTGAATTTGATATGCTATAGTGCCTGTTGCATTGGCTTGCTGAAAGCTTCTAAAAGAAAACTGAAAATCTGAAAACCTTAAATTCTTTTTACCTATAACTTCAACATAATCTAAAAAAGCACTCGCAGACGGATTTCCATTATTATCATATGTAATAGAAATGGCTAAATTTTCTGATGAATTAGTCACTTTTGCGCTTCTTTCTAATGCAATTGCTTTTGTCAAAGAACTTGCATTTATGCCTGGATAATTTATGGTAAAAATATCTTGACTATTTAACTGAACAGCCATTGAAGAATTAATCACAGAATTCGTTACTCCTCTTACACTTACCTCTAACTCTTCTCCACTTGCAGCATTAGGAAAAGGAATTTTAAATTCTTGTGTATTGGTAATATTAAAGTCTTCGTTGTAAAACCATTGTGTTCCAGCAGCCAAAATGCTTTTTTCTTCTTTTTCGATAAAGGTAAAATCATCAAAAATAGAAATTGTTGCTGCAGCTGTGTTGTTATTTACAGTCTTAGCTAGAATTCTTTTACCATCAGTTTCATTAACTGTTATAAAATAATACGCTTTATCAGAATAAATATTTTGCCTATGAGTTGCTGTTTCATTGGTGGTATCTACTACCCAGTCATGAGGCCCTTTAGCATAAAATAAAATGAAATCATTGGTATCAAAAGAGCCATCTGTTTCACCTTCTATGTAAATAGCATTTTCTTGTAAATCATTATATCTAAAAGCACTATTTAATTCAGGTAACAACTGACCTCCATTACCATAAATATGAATTTTTCTAGGGTTTAAACCACTTGTAGAAATGCCAATACTTTGTAGTAAGTTTCTATCAATTTTAAAAACCCCTGTTGTATCTACGCTAAACTTAAACCAAGTTCCAGAAGACAAAACAGAGTTATTTTGACTTATTGCAATTTGACTTGATAAAATTAATAGAAAAAGAAGAAATCGTTTTTTCATATAACTATTCAAATAACGACAATAATATGTAGATATTTTATGAGAAACAAAGATATAGTATACTAAACCAAAAAAGCAATCGTTTTAAAGAATATGTATTAAAAATAGATGCGTTAAAATTAATAATTTACTTGTTCTAAATTATAATTATTGTAAATTGCATCACTATAAAAACCCTGACAATTTTAAATTAGGAAATGAAAAACATATTTAAAATAACATTAGTAGTCCTAACTACATTATTATTAGCAAATTGTAATAGAAACAGTGATAATAAATCTAGTTTAACTGGTTTAGCTTTCAACGATCCTAACAATGGTAACTTTATCAAAGGTAAATATGATGCAAGCCAAAAACCACCTCCAGGAATGGTGGCCATAGAAGGTGGTTCATATACCATGGGTCAAGTGCAAGATGATGTAATGTTCGATTGGAATACTACCCCAAGAAAAATGCACGTTCGTTCCTTTTTTATGGACGAAGCAGAAGTTACAAACTCTGAATATTTCTTGTATGTACAATACATGAAAAATGTATTTAATCCTGCAGAAGAAAAATATAGACATATCTACAACTCTACTTTACCAGACACTTTAGTTTGGAGAAAAAGTTTAGGAAATACAGATATTTTATCAGAAAACTATTTTAGACATCCTGCTTATGGAGATTATCCTGTTGTAGGTGTTAGTTGGATTCAAGCTAACGAATACTGTAAATGGAGAACCAATGCTGTAAACCTTAAAACATTAATAGACAAAGGTCACATTAAAAACATCTTTGAAATGGATACTGTAAGTAACTTTTTTGATACTGATGTTTTCTTGGTTGATGATTCTAAGTTGTTTGATGGTGATACTACGATTTACAAAAGAGGTGTAGGAAGAACTATGAGAAAAAGAGGAGAGCCAAGACCTCCAAAAGATGCTTTTCAAGGAAGAAAAATAACCAAAGCAGATGGTATTTTAACGCAACGTTTTAGACTACCAACAGAATCTGAGTGGGAATTTGCAGCAAAAGCAAACATCGAAAATAGAGAATACAACAATATTAGAGGTCGTAAAAAATATGCTTGGAATAGCAAGTATACGCGTTCTAAAAACAAAAGAACAAGAGGAGATCAATTAGCTAACTTTAAACAAGGTAAAGGAGAATATAGTGGTTTATCTGGCTGGAGTTCAGATGGAGCTGATATTCCTAATAAAATTAAGTCTTACCCTCCAAATGGTTTTGGCTTGTATGATATGTCAGGTAACGTAGCTGAATGGGTTGCAGATGTATATAGACCTATTATTGATAATGAAGCAAATGACTTTAACTATTTTAGAGGAAACCTGTTCACGAAAAAATTAATTGATAGTGAAGGTAATGTGGTTTTTGCAGAAAATAGTGCTGGTGCAAATGTAGATTATGATACTTTACCAAATGGTAAAATTGTTCCTAAGCAGTTACCAGGTACTATTGTTTATGTGCCAATTACAAAGAAAGATGTTACTTTAAGAAGAAATTTCGCAAAATCTGACAATGCCAATATTGGAGATGGCGATTTATTATCTTCTCGTTTTTATGAGGATGATGAAGAAAGCTTTAAAAGTAGACCTAGTATGTACAATTCTCCTAGAAAACCAACTAGAGTTTTAGACTCTGTTACTGGTAGAGAAATTCTTGTGAATGATGCTAAAAAACGTACTACTTTAATTAGTGATAAAACAAGAGTTTACAAAGGTGGCGCATGGTCTGATAGAGAATATTGGTTAGACCCAGCACAAAGAAGATATTTACCAGAATATATGGCTACAAACTACATTGGTTTTAGATGTGTGTCTGATAAAGTAGGTCCAATGTCTACAGGAAAAAGAAGAGCTAGAAACCCTTCTAGATAAAAAATATTTACAATATTTAAACCTCATTATTTTTAAAGTAATGAGGTTTTTTTTTATTTTTAAATTATGGAAATACATTCGCTTTACGAATTATATAAAGAACATTTTTTAGTTGATACAGATACTAGAAATATTAGAAAAAACACCATTTTCTTTGCATTAAAAGGAGCTAATTTTAATGGCAACACATTTGCTGAAAAAGCTTTAGAACTTGGTGCTAATTATGCCATAGTTGATGAGAAAGAATATCAAACTAATAGTCGTATTATTTTGGTTGATGATGTGTTGCAAACACTACAAAAATTAGCCAATTATCATAGAAATCAATTAGAGATCCCATTTATTGGTTTAACAGGTAGTAATGGTAAAACCACCACCAAAGAATTGATTCATGCAGTTCTAAATAAGAAATATAATGCAATTGCTACAAAAGGAAATTTAAATAATCATATTGGGGTTCCTTTAACATTATTATCAATTCAACCAGAGCACGAAATTGCAATCGTAGAAATGGGTGCAAATCATCAAAAAGAAATTGAATTTCTATGTTCTATTTGTGAACCTGACTATGGTTACATCACCAATTTTGGAAAGGCGCATCTAGAGGGTTTTGGAGGTGTTGAGGGTGTCATCAAAGGTAAAAGTGAATTGTATACCTATTTAAAAGAAAATCATAAAACCGCGATTGTAAATCCTGAAGACAAAATTCAGGTTGAAAAAACAGAAACAATTCAAAGAATATTCTTTGATAGAGATAAAATTCAATTAAAAGGAACCAACCCTTTTCTAAGTGTAAACTACAATTCTAAAACGATTCAAACTCAAATTATAGGCACCTATAATTTTAACAACATAACAGCTGCTATTACTTTTGGAGAACTTTTTAATGTTTCCGAAAAAGGGATTATAAATGCTCTAGAAACTTATGTTTCTGTAAATAATAGATCTCAAATTATTGAAAAAAACAATACTAAAATTATACTTGATGCCTACAATGCTAATCCTTCTAGTATGAAAGTAGCTCTAGAAAATTTTGGTGCTTTAGTAGAAAATGATCAATTAATTATTCTTGGTGATATGTTTGAACTTGGTGACGAAAGCGAAAAAGAACACCAAGCTATTGCAGATTTAGCAAGTTCACTTCAATTAGAAAGTCAATACTTTATAGGAGAACACTTTTATAAAGTAACTACAGAGCATAAAAAATTCAGAACTTTTGACGATTTCAAATCTTATATTGATAAAAATCCTATCAAACAGCAATCTATATTAATTAAAGGATCAAGAGGCATGAAACTTGAAAGAGTTTTAGATTTAATTTTTTAGCAAAGGTTTATATCAAGTTTACACTATAAACTTTTGAGATCTCTCCATTTTAGTCGAGATGACATTCGTTTATTCATTAACAAACTAGTTTCTTTAAAATATAATTATTTTTAGCTGTCATTTCGACCTTGTGGAGAAATCTTCAATGTAAGAATATGTAAACTTGCTATTCTTTTCCATTGATGAAAAGAAACAAAATCTAGACTCACTTTTATTTTTCTTGAATTCTACATTGTGTTTCATTATCACATCCAGATCACTTCGTTCTTTGGATGTTTACCATTTCACACAGGTTGAATTCTTACAAAAAATAAAATAGGTCATTTAAAAAGTTACAGTCAAGTTTTTGTAGTGTTTTCACCATTATGAAAAATCAGGACTATTCTAGCTGTCATTTCGACCTTGTGGAGAAATCTTCAAAAAATCACTAAGTAGGATATAGCTTAATTTTAAGAAATTAATACTTTTAAGTAATTCTTAATTTATATGAGTCTTATGATATTCTAATAAATTATCTATAGGCCTCTGAATGACATCAGTAATCTTTAAATTGTATTTAGCAGCTACATCATCTAATATTTCTCTAAAATAAAAAGCTATAGAACCTATAAAATAGATAGGTGTATCTTTTGCTACTTGATAAGGAAGAATTCTAAATTTAAAGAATTTTTCAAATCCTTTTCTCATTAATCTTCTTACATATTTCTCTTCTTTAAACTCAAACATAAACTGTGCAAAAGAAGCTAAATACATATTCGGATTGGGCTCTCTGTAAATATTTTGCTTAATGGTATCAGGATCTAATACATATTCTTTTTCAAATTTCTCTACGATATAATTTGGCATTAAACCATAATAATAATCACGAATTAATCTTTTTCCAAAATAGTTTCCACTAGCCTCATCCATTAACACATAGCCTAAAGAAGCCACTTTCATGTGCATTTTCTTGCCATCAAAATAACAAGAGTTAGAGCCAGTTCCTAAAATAGCAACTAATGCTGGTTGATTACCAGAAGCTGCATAAACAGCCGCTAACATATCTTCTTCTACCACTATTTTTGCATTTACAAAAATAGCTTGCATAACATTAGCCAAAATATTAGCTGCTTTTGGAGTTCCACATCCTGCACCGTAAAAATAAATTTCTTTAACCTCATCTTTTACTTGAATAAGTTGAAACATATTAATAATTCTGTTGTGTAATTCCTCTTGAGGAACTACAGCTGGATTTAGACCAAGTGTTCTTACTCTAAAAGTTTCGGCTTTATTAACATCTAAAGCTATCCAATCTGCTTTAGTAGAACCACCATCTGCAATTAATATCATATTCTATTTTTATTCAAATATAAACTAAGTAAAATCGATATCCAATAGTACTAAAAACTTCAATCGTTTTCGTTTGTAATTACTTGTTTAAAAACTTAAAATTGTATTTTTGAAGAAAATTAATTCTATGTTTTTTTTTAAGAAGAAAGAAATACCGTTAACCAATTTTTTCCCTCAAGGATTTGTTGATATTCATTCTCATTTACTTCCAGGTATAGATGATGGTGCAAAAGATCTAGATGAATCTATAGCATTAATAGAAAAAATGTCTTCTTTTGGCATTAAAAACTTTGTGACAACACCACACATCTTAGGTGATGTGTATCCTAATACACCTGAAATTATTAAAGCTAAATTAAAAGTTGTACAAAAAGAATTAATCAAAAGAAATAGGACTGATATTAACATAAAAGCTGCAGCTGAATATATGTTAGATGAACAGTTTTTAGAATTGATAGAAAATGACCAACCTTTGTTAACTTTAAAAAATAATTTGGTATTGGTTGAAATGTCTTATTTCAGTCCTCCTATTAATTTGTATGATATCTTGTTTCAACTTCAATTAAAAGGCTACAAACCAGTGCTTGCACATCCTGAACGCTATAATGCTTATCATACAAAGTATAATGAATTTCAAAAATTGAAAAGAGCTGGGTGTTTATTTCAACTCAACTTATTATCACTTACCAAACATTATGGTTTGGGTGTACAAAAAACAGCAGAAAAGCTACTAAAAGACAATTTGTATGAATTTGTGGGTACTGATACACACCATACTGGCCACTTAGACTTATTAAAGCAAATTAGTAATCAAAAGACTTTAGAAAAGGTGAAACATTTGTTAGAAAAGAATAAAGCGTTTTTGTTTTAAACAGTTTTGTCATTACGAGCAAATACAATGAGCGAAGTAAATTGTCAAAAGATTGCTTCATTCCATTCACAATAACCAAGAACATTTCATTTCGAGTCTTTCGTCAAACTCAAGAAAAGCTCGTATCGAGAAATCTAAAGTCATTACAATCAAAGGTAGTGAGCAAAGTAATCTTATTCAAAATAGAATCAAAAGATTACTTGATTTCATTCGCAATGACAAACAATTTATCATTTCGAGTCTTTCGCAAAACTTAAGACAGGCTCGTGGTATTAAATCTATTTGTAGTAATGGTTAAAAGTAAAAAGCTAACCACTTAATCAAACTCAAAAATAAAAATCAGCTTGTTCCAAATTTACTTCGAAAAAATAACAGCAACTAACAGCTAACAGCTAAAAAAAATAACCAAATATTCTTTTATACCAAGGTTTTTTCACTTCATCAATATAACCATATCCATATCCATATCCATATCCATATCCATATCCATAACCTCGCTTCATATCTGTGTCATTTAAAACAATGGCCATATTAGGTAATTTCTTTTCTTTGTATAAAGATTCTGGAACCACTAACATTCTTCTATCTAAATAATTGGCTCTGGTGACATATAAAAACATATCTGCATATTTAGCTACTAGAAGTGTATCTGTAACTAAATTAACAGGTGCTGTATCTACAATAATATAATCATAATCTTGCCTTACTTCTTCAAACAATTCTTTAATCTTATCTGTCATTAACAATTCAGCAGGGTTTGGTGGAATGACGCCAGATGCAATAATATCTAATCCTTTAATCTCTGGAATTTGAAATTTAATATGATCTAAGGTTTTAGAGTCGTTAGTAATGTAATTGGTAATCCCCTCTCTTTCAGGTAAGCCTAAATATTCCGTAACTTTTGGTGCTCTAAGGTCTAACCCTACTAACAACACTTTTTTATTGGATAGTGATAAGGCTGCTGCTAAATTGATAGAGATAAAAGACTTCCCTTCTCCACTAGTAGTAGACGTAATAAAAATAGTTTTACCCAATTTCGAATTAGAATTTGGCAACATAAATTCTAAGTTGGTTCTGATTAAACGAAAAGCTTCAGAAGTACTAGAACGTGCATTTTTATTAATAACAATTTTAGCATCTATCTCAGAATGTGGTACATCCCCCATAAAAGGCACTGACGTTAAACTTTCTATTTCTTTTCTAGAATGTACTTTCGTATCTAATAAATTTTTAATATAAATAAAAACAAAAGGAATAATTAAACCTAATAACAATGCCGCTAAGTAAATAATCTTCTTTTTTGGCGAAACAGGGATTCCATTACTGTAGGCGTAGTCAATAATTTTTGCATTAGGTACAGTTACTGCTAAAGAAATGGCTGTTTCTTCTTTTTTCTTTAATAAATAAGAATACAATTCAGCATAAATTATTTTTTGGCGTTCAATATCAATCATCTCTCTTTCAATAATTGGGATATTTGACACCTTATTTTTTGTTTTAATTACTTCACTATTCACTTTATCTAATTGAATATTTAAAGAGGCTTCTAAATTATTTAAATTAGATTGTAAATTTTTTCGAAGTGTTTTAATTTCGTTTACTAATGCAATTAGATTTGGATTCTTCTTACCTGCAATAGGTTCTAATCTTTTTTTTGCCAATACCAATTCATTATACTTATTGATAGATTCAGAAGTAATGGCGTCAGTAAATCCTAGATTTGCGGGTAATACCTCTAATTGTTTTGATTGTTTTTTAATTTCTTCTTGTACCCAAGCCACCAAACTTAATTGCGTTTTTAATTCTATTAATTGATTGTTTGTTAATGATACATTTTCTAAATACATCACTGCCTCTTCAGATAAACCTGATACACCATATTTTGTCTTATAATCTTTCACATCATCTTGAATAGAGCTTAAATCTAAACCTACACTTCTTAAACGCTCTTCAATAAATTGTTTGGTTTTATTAGATACAATACTTTTGTCTCTTATAGCATCTTGATTATATTGCTTCACTAACTCATTTAAAATATCTTCTGCTTTTGTAATTAATGGATCAGTTAGAGTAAGACTTAATACACTCGAGTTTTTATTCACTGGAGAGACGTCAATCTTATTTCGATAAGAATCAATAACTTTATCCCTTGATTTGAAACTAATTATGAATTTATTATCCTCAAACTGATCAATAAAAATTTTATTTTTTTTAATCTTAAAAAAACCAATACTACTTGGTACTATATCATTATATTGATATTCTTTTTGTGTTGATTCTTCACTAAATAATGTAAATGAATTATCATTCAATTTTAAAATAAAAGTGGTATCTCTGTTATAAATAATCTCTTCTGAGTTTATAAAATTAATTGCAAAAGGGATATTTTTATATAGTTCAGATGTTTTAACTCTTCCCTCTTTAAATACAGAAATATTTAGATATAAGCTATCTACTACTTTACCAATAATTTTACGAGATTTAAGTATTTCAATTTCATTATCTGTATTATTTGCAGAACCTGTACCTACGATTCCTAAATCTGCTACTGCTTTTAATTCATCTGAAATACCTGACTTCTGATTGTCTTTAATTAGTATTGATGTACTAGCTGTATATTGAGGTGTAGCATACCTAAGATATAAAACCGCTAGGGTTAAAGCTATAAGTGCAGAAACTGAAAACCAACGCCAGTATTGTACATATTTTTCTAATTCTTCTCGAATATTAATACTTTCAGAACTTTCCATTTCTTGAAAAGATTTTTGATTAAAATATGACTCCATGTTATCTTGCTAATAAGGATACGATAGTAATTAATAAACCTGTTATTGAAATAAACAAAGTTGTATTTGAATTTGCAGAAGCCGATTGTATTCTAGCATAATTAGGTTTTACATATACCACATCATTCTGTTGTAAATAATATACTGGAGAGGTAAAAACATCTTTAGATAATAGATTTACTGTATATTCTACTTTTTTCCCATTTTCTTCTCTTTGTACTAAAATACTTTCTCTTTCAGCAGAAATATTTAAATCTCCTGCTAAAGCAATAGCTTCTAGAATAGTAATTCGTTCGTTAGGTATGGTGTATGAACCAGGTCTTTGTACATCACCCAACACACTTATCTTATAGTTAGCTATTCTAATGTTTATATTAGGATTTTTTATATAATCAGGATCTAATTTATCTTTTAGCAATACAATTAATTCATCTCTACTTAAACCCCCAATTTTTAATTTCCCAATGATTGGAAAATCAATTTCCCCATTACTGTCAACTAAATAATTCTGCTGCTGTGCCACACCAATTGCTGAATTAGAAGAAGTAGAATAGGTAACTGCTGCTAAGTTAAAAGGTCTTACAGCTTCAGTATCTAAAGCAGTTATGGTGATTTGTAATAAATCATCTGGTTTTATTATGGTTTTATAACTATTTGAAACCTTTGATTGATCTATTTCGTCATTTTGAAAATAAATTATTTCTTTTTTAGAAACACAGCTACTTAAAATAATAAGTAAAAAAAATATAAAGTACTTTGTTTTAGTCATTTAATGTAATTTTATCCAACTCTTCAAATTCAGAGTTTTTTGATATATATTCTGGTATGATGGCTTTCATTTCTTTCACTAAATCTTTATTAGTTAGAGATTTAAAATTATGGATTAATCCTTCAATTTTATCTTTTACCATACAACTATCTATCTCTGAAGTTTTTGCAATCATAATTTTATCATGATAGGTTTTTGTGGTATTTTCACCATCTGCCAACAATTCTTCATACAATTTTTCTCCTGGGCGTAAACCTGTTATTTTAATATCAATATCATCAGGATATTTTAAGCCCGACAAATATATCATTCTTTTAGCGATGTCAAAAATTTTAACTGACTTACCCATGTCAAAAATATAGATTTCTCCACCTTGCCCCATCGTTCCTGCTTCTAATACCAAACTACAAGCTTCTGGTATGGTCATAAAATAACGTGTAATCTCTTTATGAGTAACTGTTAAAGGTCCTCCATGCTCTATTTGTTTCTTAAATAAAGGAATCACAGATCCATTAGAACCCAAAACATTACCAAATCGTGTGGTGGTAAACTTTGTTTTACTTGCTTTTTTACTTAAACAACTAATATATAGTTCTGCTATTCGTTTAGAAGCACCCATCACATTAGTAGGATTCACGGCTTTATCAGTAGACACCATGACAAAACGTTCAATATCATACTTCAACGCTAAATCAGCAACATTTTTTGTGCCTAATACATTAATTTTAATGGCTTCATAAGGCGATTTTTCCATTAAAGGTACATGCTTATAGGCTGCAGCATGAAAAACTCTATCTGGATTGTATTTTTTAAAAATACGTTCTAATTTAAATTGATCTCTAATATCACAAACAATAGCTACAAAGTTTTCATCTCCTTCTTGAATTAATTCTTGCTGTAAATCATACAAAGGAGATTCTGCCTGATCTATTAAAATTAGTTTTTTGATATTATAAGAAGCTAATTGTCTAGAAATTTCACTTCCAATTGAACCTGCTGCTCCAGTAACTAATACTACCTTTCCACTTACCTTGCTTTTGACTACAGGATTATCAATACTAATTTGATCTCTATCAAGTAAATCGTCGATATGTACTTGTTTAATTTGATTGGCTTGAAAATCACCTTCAATCCATTTAGACAATGGAGGTACTGTTTTTACCTTGATATCTAAATTTAAAAACTTATCTGTCAATTCTAATAATCTGCCCGATTTTAACCTTGGCATAGAAAAAATCACTTCAGTAATATTGTGCTTCTCTAAAAAGTGTTTCGTAATTTTTAGAGGACTATATATTTTTATTCGATCTATTTTTTTATTAATTTTATTGGGGTTATCATCAACAAAACCAACAACCTCAAAATTATTTTTTGGATCTCTATTTAAAGTCGCATAAGTAATCATCCCTGAATCACCAGCCCCATAAATCAAAATATTAGTCACTTTTTTTAAACTAGTATTTAACAATTCAAAAAAGGACTTAAACATAAAACGACTAATAATCAACACAAAGGTTGACACTAAAAAATGTATTAAAATGATAGAAGTAGGGATCTGAAAATTTGGAAAGATATTTAATGCACCATTAATTAATAATAGTGTACTTAAACCTATCGTATAAATAGAAATACCCACAAAAACATTAAACGCATCTTTAGTGCCAGTATGTCTAATGATTCCTTTGTAGGAACCCACTATTAAAAATGACAATAATGCTAATATTATTACTAAAGGCAGCTGAATTAAAACTTCAGAAACTTCAAAATCTAGACTTGCATTGAATCGTATAGCGTAAGCAAAGAAAAAAGATAAAGCTACTAAACATAAATCTACAAATAAAACTAACCATTTAGATGCATATTTATTTAATGTTCGTAGAAAAAATATTCTTAACATAACTTATTATAGTATGAGTAAAATTACGAAAAATAATTAGATTCCTATATAAAAAACTGTATTACTGAAGCTATTCTTTCTTTTTCCAAATCTGTTAAATTTGAACCTGAAGGTAAACACAAACCATTTTTAAATATTTTCTCAGCATTGTTACTTCCAAAATACAAATAATCTTTAAAAACTGGCTGCAAGTGCATAGGTTTCCAAAGCGGACGTGATTCAATATTTTCTTTTTCTAATGCTAATCGAAGATCCTCTCTAGAAAAACCTGTCAACACCTCATCAATCATTATGGCACTTAACCAATGGTTTGAAAAATAATCTTTATTTGGTTCTACAAACACAGTAATACCTTCAATATTTTTAAATAATTCTTGATAAAACGCATTATTTTCTCTTCGTAAACCAATATGCTTATCTAATACTTCCATTTGTCCACGCCCTATACCTGCAACAATATTGCTCATACGATAATTATATCCAATATGAGAGTGTTGGTAATGTGGTGCAGTATCACGTGCTTGAGTAGCTAAAAAAATGGCTTTCTGTTTCACTTTTTCATTTCTACATACCAAAGCACCTCCACCAGAAGTCGTAATAATTTTATTACCATTAAAAGATAAAACTCCAAAATCACCAAATGTTCCACATTTTTGTCCTTTGTAAATAGAACCTAATGCCTCAGCTGCATCTTCAATTAAAGTGATTTCATATTTATTTGAAATCTCCTTAATTTTATTCATTTGAGCTGGCATACCATATAAATGAACTACTATTATGGCTCTAGGCTTTTTCCCATTTTTAATTCTGTCTATAATAGCCTCTTCTAATGCTACCGGACACATATTCCAAGTAGTGGTTTCACTGTCAATAAAAACTGGTTTTGCATCTAAATAGACAATAGGATTAGCAGAAGCAGAAAATGTCATACTTTGGCAAATTACTTCATCGTTATTACTTACACCAGATAAAATTAAGGCGAGATGCAATGCTGCAGTACCTGAAGATAAACAGGCAACTTTTGAATCTTTATTAACATAATTTTCTAAGTCTTTCTCAAATCCATTTACATTAGGCCCTAAAGGGGCTACCCAATTACTGTTAAATGCTTCTTGTACATATTTTTGCTCACCACCTCCCATATGTGGGGAAGACAACCAGATTTTTTCTTTCATATTCTATTTAATTATTTTACCAGGATTACCTACAACTGTAGAATAGTCAGGAACATCATTTATAATAACAGCACCAGCGCCAATAGTAACCCAACAACCTACTTTAATACCAGGTATTATAACAGCACCTGCACCCACATGTGTACCTTCACCAATAGTAACACCTCCTGTAATAGTTGCATTAGGTGATATATGAACGTAATCTTGAATTATACAATCATGTTCTATTATAGCACCAGAATTAATGATACAATGCTTTCCTACTATTGCATCAGAATTAATCACAACTGAAGGCATAACTACAACTCCTTTATTTATGAGACAAAATTCAGAAATCTTTGCAGATTTATCTATCAAGGAAATAAATTTAACATTAATTGATTTACTAATTTTTTTTCTTACTTTATTATTACCTATAGAAATAACAAATTTTTCATTTATTAAAGAACTAACTGCAGTAGAATGTAAAATTGGAACACCATGTAAAGAATCTGTTTTTGGCTTATCATCTAAATAAGCAACAACATTTAGATTATTAATAGTGGCTAAATCTTTAACAACTTTACCATGTCCACTAGCACCATATAAATAAATCTGGTTATGCATTGCCTAAAAACTTTGTAGTTGTTTCTTGCCCCTCTTTAGATATCCCATCAGACTTAAATACTTTTAAAAATGTTAATAAAAAGATTTTTACATCTAAAAAGAAAGAATAATTTTCAACATACCAAACATCATATTCAAATTTTTGCTCCCAACTAATAGCATTTCTTCCATTTACTTGTGCCCAACCAGAAATACCTGGTTTTACTAAATGACGTTTTCTTTGTCTATCATTGTATAAAGGCAGATATTCAGGTAATAGTGGTCTAGGCCCAATAATAGACATGTCTCCTTTTAACAAATTAATAATTTGAGGAAGTTCATCTAAAGATGTTTTTCTTATAAATTGACCAGCTTTAGTTAACCTTTTATCATCAGGTAGTAAATTTCCATTTTTATCTTTTTTATCGTTCATGGTTTTAAACTTAATAATTTTAAAAATCTTCTCATGAAGACCTGGTCTGTTTTGATAAAAAAATGGAGTTCCATTATTATTTATTACTAAAGTAACGAAGACAATTAAAAAAAAAGGTGAAAACACAACAACTCCAATCAAACCTATGAAGATATCGAAAAAACGTTTGAAAAATAATTTATACATCGTTTACAAAATTAGTGAGATTTTTCTTAAATATTCTTTTGCTAGGTGTTCTCTATCAAAATATTCTTTAGCATATTTATAACCAGACTCTCCCATTTGACTTAATTCATCTTCGGATAACCTTATTGACTCTCTAATTCCTCTTACTATTTCCTTAGTATTTTCTGGCTCAACATAAATACCACATTTTGCATTATGTACTAAATCTCTAGAAACTCCATCAATAGCTAATAAGATTGGTTTCTTACAAGACATATAATCAAAAGTTTTATTTGAATATATGGTTTTGAATGTATCTACTTTCTTTAGTACTGAAGCTCCCATATCAGAAGCTAAAATGTATTTAAAAACCTCTTTTTTAGGAACTGGATCTCTAAAAATCACATTCTTTAATCCCTTTTTTAAAACTTCCTCTTGGAGAGCTTGTTTTCTCATCCCTGCTCCTATTAATTGAAAAACCACATTTGTATCTTTCAATTCTTCAGCTGCTGCTACCAACTGAATTAAGTGATTAGCAACACCATGAGCACCTACATAAGTGATTACAAAATTATTTTCTAAACCTAGTTCTTTTTTAAATTCAGAAGGATTAAACGATATCTCTTTTTGTATTCTTTCTGCCAAAGTGAAATCAGCTGCATTTGGTATAAATATAATTTTTTGAAGAGAAATATTTTTATCCTTAATTAATTTATCTCTAAATGCAGGAGTTAAAACATTTATTAGCTTTGCTTTTTTGTAAATAAATTTTTCAAACCAATATGCAAATTTTATGATCTGCTTATTTTTTAAAACTCCAGTATCTATAGCTGATTCTGGCCACAAATCTCTAATTTCAAATACAAATGGTATTCTTTTAATTAATGAAAGTATATAAGCAGTAATACCTACAAAAAGAGGAGGTGATGTTACTAAAATCACATCATATTTACCTTCTGTTTTAAATAAACCAGCATAAATACTTGAAATAACAAATGAAAAATAAGCCCATAATCTTCCTAAAAAACTTACGTTGTAACTTTCAGATACATGACACCTTATAATATCTACATTTTCATAAAACTGTTTATCTTTAAATGTAAACCTTGCTTTGTAACGGTCTTGCTTTTTACCAGTATTATAATGAACCATTCCTGCTAAAACAGTTACAGAATGCCCTTGACTGGACCAAGTTTTAGTCATTTCATTAAATCTAGATCCTCCACCATCTCCTTTTTCTAGAAAATACTGATGAATAAGTAATATCCTCATCTAATTATGAATTCTTATTGTAGTATTAAAAACTTTTTCTTTTGTGGCAAATGTAAGCCTTATTGACTTCTCTTTAAAACCATAATAGCCAGAAAACCATTTTTCTTCAATTAATGGTGTTATTTTTTTATCATTTTTATCTTTAGTTACAATTTCAATTTTATCAAAATACTTTGGATTTAAATGCCAATATTGATAGATTTTCCTATTTCCAATATTAGTCACTGTATCTTTTATTTTCCAAAAATTATCTCCTTTTGGTTTTGTTATTTTTCTTTGATGTTCTATTTTATTATTTATTTGTTGATATGCTTTTATAGTTCCTGTAAATTTAAAAGTTTTATTATCATTAGCTAAGGTTGCTTTAGCCTTAGAAACCCAGTAATACCAAATAAATCGATCTCCTTTTAACATTTGATTTTCTTTGGAAACACTAACAGTATTATGTCCTTCTACTCCATTAAAATAATTTAAATCTTCAACAGCTGCATTGTATTTATAAGAACCTGTATCTCTCAAATAATTTATACCATTTGCCCAAATATCTAAATGTAAGTTATCGGATTGAAAAGGTCTGTCTTTATATCCTCCACATCTTATAAATGTTTTTGTATTATCATCCTGAATGATGTAATATCCACTTTTCTCAAAATTATTCAATTCTGATAATTTTTCAGAAACTTTTTTATCAACCTGCACTCCATACCACAAAGAACTTTTTGAATCAGAATATTTAAATCCTTCTAAAACGGCTCTTAAATCATCTAATTGAGAGGTGTATACTCGATAATCATCATCAGTTAATTTAAAAAATAAAGCGCCATCATTTGAACCATAATTAGGCAACTTACCTGTTATTGGATCTTTAGATGCATCTAAAAAATAGAGTGATTTTTTTGCTCTTTCGTATACAACAGGTTTAAATTTATCATTATTTAATTTGGCTAATTGAATTCCCCAAGTTAATAATTGTATTACAACTCTATGATAGTTCATAGAAAATTGCAAAAAAGTACCATCTTCATAAATTTGATATGCAATTTCTTGCTCAAACCATTTTTTACCTTTTATACTCCATTTTTTTACATTTGGAAAAAAAGGAAATAATTTTTCTGAAAGATAGAGCATCAAAGTTTCAGTGATAGCATGATTGTTACGTACTGTTATTCTAGAAAAATGAATATTATGATATACATGATGAATTTGCCAGTAAATACTATGTGTTATTTTATTAAATAATTCGCTTGTTAAGTTTACCGAATCTTTATAATAATATAAAGCAAATGTCCAGTTTAATACTCTTAAACTTGTTTCTTGACTGCATTTGTAATTTGGCCCTTGGTTAATTGGATTTTTATCAATAAAATCCTCAATTTCTTTAAAAACAAATTCAGATTCATCTTTATTGAAATGGTAATCATAACGAATTATATCATATAAAAAGGAAAAACGAGCCTTTTCCCAAACATATTTTATATCTCCTGCTTCGCTTGACAAGTCTTGGATTTCAGACCAGTGCTTATCAATATCATATTTATAGTTTGTTAATGGATTTGTTAGCCAATCGTAATCTACACCTAAGTCTATTTTTGTTTTATTAAAAAAAATATACTTCCCTTTTTTTAAATCTTCAAAATTGTTTTTTAGTACTTCTGAAGGTATTTTATTTAGTCCTTTAATTTCTTTTCCATAGAAAAAAAAAGGGGGTAAGTTTTCTTTCCAATCTTTTAAATTGGTGTATTCTTTAAAATCTGGTTGAATTGGAAACGTTTTTTTTTGCCATCCTAATTTTGTTTTTATTGTATAAAATATTCTAAAAAAAACATACCTCATTCCCATATTGGAAAGGAGGTTTGTTATTTTTTTTAATTTCTGTATCATAATTATTATGAATAGACTATTCTACAGTTACCCAAGCACCATCTTTTAAACTTTGTATCGCTGCAAAACTTGCTTTTGTAACGTTTATTAATTCTTCGTAAGGAATTAATTCTACAGAACCTTGGTTTATTTTTTCGACTATTTGACCAAATTGTGACTTATGTCCTTTATCTAACTTGGTTTTTAATTTAGAAAAACCTTTTACGCCATAACCTGAAGTTTTTATAAAATTATCCATTACTAAAACTTTTTCTTGAGAAAAAATTTCTAGCTTTTCTTTAGCGTAAGATTTAGAACCATTTGCAAAATAATTTACAACTCCTGTAGAACCGTTTTTCATCTTTACTAAAATAGAAGCGTTGTCAGTATTTTCTGCAGGGTTCTCCCCTAAAGCATTCATACAAACCGATTTTATCTTACTACCAGATAAAAAAACCATTAAGTCTAAATAATGGCAAGCTTCACCAATAATTCTACCTCCACCAATTTTCATATCATGTACCCAAACATCTGGTGGAATTTCTCCAGCATTCATAGTGGCAATAATATTCATAGGTGCATTACCTATTAGTGATTTTATTTTTTGAGTATGTGGAGAAAAACGACGATTAAAACCAATCATTAAAGTTCCTTTACTGTTTTGATAACTTTCTTGTATTTTCTCTAATTCTTCATTATTTAAAGCTAATGGTTTTTCTACAAAAACATGTTTGTTTTTATCTAAAGCTTTAATTACCATATCTGCATGTAAATTATGACGTGTGGTAATCATTATCAAATCTACTGCTTTATCATCTAAAACCAAATCATAATCTGTAGTGCTTTGTGCAATATTATGTTTTTGCGCTAGTGCTGTTCCATTAACACCACCAGAAGAAACAATATGTTTTAAATTTGCATTAGTGCCTTTTAAGGCTGGTAGCATGGTCATTTTTGTAAAATTACCTGCTCCAATAATTCCTATTCCTCCTTTTGTTGGAGCAGTTTCTTTTTTATTGACAACAATAGTATGTTCTGGAACATTATTCTCATTGTATTTTATAATAGAGGCAATAGATTTAGAATTACCAATATCACCATATATTTTATCAAAATCTTCTAGAGGAATTACTTCAGAAATTAAGTTTTTAACTTCTAATTTACCAGAAGAAATTAATTGTAAAACAGTTTCAAAGTTTCTTTTTTCTGTCCATCTTACAAATGGTAATGGATAATCTATTCCTTTAAATTCATAATCATCATCATATCTCCCTGGACCATAAGAACATGATACTTGAAAGCTTAATTCTTTTTCGTAAAAATCTGCTCTAGAAATATCTAATCCAATAACACCTACTAAAACTATTCTCCCTCTTTTCCTGCTCATTTTAGCAGCTTGAGAGATAATTTCATTTGTTTTTGCGGATGCTGTTATCAATACTGCATCTGCTCCAATTCCGTTTGTATTTTCTTGTACAAATTTAACTGGGTCATTTCCTTTTAATGGATTAAAAGCAAGAACGCCTTTACTTTTTGCAATTTCTACTTTAGCATCATCTAAATCGTAACCAATAACTTTACAGCCATTTGCCACTAACATTTCTGCAGTTAACAAGCCAATAAGCCCTAAACCTATAACTACAACTGTTTCTCCCATAGTTGGATTTACTAATCTAATACCTTGTAGACCTATAGAACCAATTACTGTAAAAGCAGCCTCTTCATCAGAAATATTATCTGGTATGTGAGCAACTAAATTTTCTGGAATAGAAACAAATTCTGCATGCTGCCCATTTGATGCAACTCTATCTCCAACTTTAAAATTTGTAACACCTTTACCAACTGCAATAACCTTACCCACATTACAATAACCTAATGGTAATGGCTGTTCTAATTTATTAAAAACAGTTTCTATAGTAGGCATTAAACCTTCTGTTTTTATTTTATCTAAAACCATTTTTACTTTGTCTGGTTGCTGTCTTGCTTTTTGTATTAAAGAAGCTTTACCAAACTCTACCAACATTCTTTCTGTTCCTAAAGAAACTAAACTTCTTGTAGTCTGAATTAAAATTTGACCTGATTTTACTTTTGGTGATGGTAATTCTGCTAATTCTGTAACTCCTGTTTTAAAGGATTGTAATATTTGTTTCATAGTTTCGTATTTTTTGAGTGTTATAGAAACATTTTCTTTTCATCAAAAGATGGGTAATTTATTAACACTGCTTTATATTTTCCTTTAAAAACAAAAAGACTACCAGCTGCAGCTCCTATGATTTTAAATTTATTTGTAAGTTCTTTTATATGGTTTAGAGTTCCTGCACCTCCTAAAACCGTAATTGGACCTTGAAAAATGTTTCGTACTTTTTGAATTGTATCTAAATCATAACCTTGCATTTTACCATCTCTTTCTATGGAATTTAAAACAACTTCTCCAATTCCAATTTTTTCTAATTTTTTTACAAAATCAAAAAGACCAATTCCTGTTGCTTTTTTTCCATTATGCGTATAGATTTCTAGTTTACCAAAAATTCCTTTTTTCTTGTAATCTAAAACAACAACAACGCTTTGTACACCAATAACATCTCCAACTTCTTTTAATAACCCTATGTTATTAATTGCAGCAGCACTAAATGCAACTTTTTCAGCTCCTAACTGTACAATTTTTTTAGCTTCTTCTACAGAAGTTACTCCTCCTCCATAACAGAAAGGCATTCTACACTCTATTGCTAAATTTTTTATCATTTTAAAATCTGGCCCTCTATTTTCTATTGTAGCATCTATGTCTAAAACTATGAGTTCATCAACTTCTTTTTCATTAAAAATTTTGACTGCATTTATTGGGTCACCAACATATTTAGATTGTTTAAACTCTTCCGTTTTAACTAATCCTTTTTTATGCACTAGTAAGCTTGGAATTATTCTTGGTCTTAACATTATAATTTTGAAAAGTTTTTTAATAATTTCATACCATTGCTATGGCTTTTTTCTGGGTGAAATTGAACAGCATAGATGTTTTCTGAAGTAATTCCTGAAACAAAATTATGTCCATAATTTGTTGTAGTCATAATATTCTCTTCATTTAAAACATCTATATAATAACTGTGTATAAAATAAAAACCTTGGTCTTGATTGATATCTTTAAATAGTTCTGGGACTGCTTCAATTTTTATAGAATTCCATCCCATATGAGGGACTTTTGGTTTTTCTATTAATTTAGCTTCATCAAATTTTTTTACATTTCCTTTAACCCATCCCAAACCAGAGAGTTCACCCTCTTCACTATCTAATGCCATTATATGCAAACCAATACAAATTCCTAAAACTGGTATTTTATCTTGTAGAACTTTTTTGTTTAGAACTTCTTTTAAACCTGAGTTATTTAATTTACTCATACAATAATCAAAAGAACCAACACCTGGTAAAATTATTTTCTCTGCTTTTTCTAACTCTGATGGTTTTGATGCTATTGAAAAAGGTATTTTAAGAAGTTCATAAATATTGGTAATAGCATTAATATTACCTGAACCATAATCTACAATAGTTATCATCTTTTAATTGCTTTTTCTACACCAAATTTTTGTAAAACTTTTGCTCCTAGATTAAAAACTTTTTCATTGTTTTTATAATCCCAATAGAATTTTTTTGGCATATTTAGATATCCTCTTAACTCTTCTGAAGAAATCCCTAACTTGGTAGCAATATAATTAAACTCATCATCTATCGTTTCTAGGTTATAAGCTGGTTTTTCTAATTTTTTCAGAGCTTCTTCTCTGGAGAGCTGTCCAGTTAATATTAAACTAGCAAATTGAACTCTACGTGTGTCAAAACCAAAACGTTCTGGTAACCAATAACCTTCAAAAAATTTAGTAAATCGAGATTCGAAATGTTTCTGTGGATAAGGTTTCCAACCATATTCTTCTGCTAATAATTTTAAAGCATCTTCTTTTATATAATTTAGATTATCTAGAGGCTTTACAACTTGTATTTTTCTGATATATTTTAAATAGAATTTGTGTCTTAAAATTGGACTAAAAGGATAGCTTTCCATTTTTATAGTACCAAATTGTTTTTTTATATCATTTATTTGAGCCATATCTGTACCATAATACAACCACTCCATAGGGTTTCTAACACATTCTGTAGAAATATTACCTCCATTTAAAATGTATTTAATATTATGCTTATCTGCAAAATTATATAAAGTCGCCACAAAAGCATGATCTTGAGGAATATCTATGTGTGGTACACCAGATTTGAAAAAAGCCAATTGAAAATCTTTCATTTCTTCCCAATTGATAACTTCTGTATATAAATCTAACCCTAGCTTATCTATCATTACCTGAATGTTGTTTACAGCTAATTCTGAATTCCAACCACCATCTACGTGAAAGACTAAGGGTCTTAAACCAAGCTCCTTAACTGCTAAATGTAATAAATAAGAACTGTCTACACCACCACTCATTCCTAAAATACAGTCAAAATCTCTATCTTTTCCGTCTTCTTTTATTTTTACAACAGTACTTTCTAATCTTTTTTTCCCTTCTTCATTAGGAAACCAATTCGGTTTTACATTAATTTCGAAATCATTACAATGGTCACAGACTCCTTTATCATCAAATTGAATTCTAGAATCTGATGTATCCATTACACAATTTGTGCATATTTGATATTCTCTTTTCATTATTTTACAGCTATTTCGTTAATAATTTTTTCAATTTCATTTTTTCTATGTGGAAAAGTAAAGTTTTCTAAAATTCTTTTTCTTAATTTATGACCTAAATCTTTTTTTTCTTTGGTACTCATTTCTAACATCTTAATTAATTTCTTAGAAACATCTTGATAATTGTTATGATTTGCATAGAAACCTAAATTACCAACTAATTCTGGTAATGCGCCTCTTTTACTTATTAGAACTGGTGTTTCGCAACTCATTGCTTCTGCAACTGCTACCCCAAATGTTTCTGTATCACTAATTTGAACATAAATTTTAGATTTTTGCATCCAAAAAACAATTTCTTCATTTGGTATTTCATTTATGAACCTAATGTTATTTTCTACTTTTAAATTTTTTGCTAAAGTTTTCATTTCTTCTAAAGCATCTCCATAACCACCTATAAAAGTAAATATTTGGTTAGGAAACTGTTTAATAACTAAAGGGATTGCTTTTATTAAAATCATTCCTCTTTTTAACTCTACTACATCTCTGTCAAACCTAAAAATAGTTGTTATTTCTTCTCTATCTAAATTATTTGGAATAAATTTATCTGTATTTACTGAGTTATATACCTTTATTACTTTTCTTGCCCCTAGTTTAAGAACATCTTTTTTCATAAAATCTGAAACAACAATAACAATATTACTAAATTTTAAAGTAGTTTTTACAGCAATTTTCTTTATAAAACCTGTTGCTAAATATCCTTTAGGTTTACCAGATACAGAATCTTTGTAAAGCATTGCTTCATTACCACCAGCTACTACAATTATTGGTTTTCTAGTTATAAGTGCAACTATAAATGGTAGTATACTACCACTTGCCCACCAAGAAAAATAAAAGCTACAGTTCCATGGAATCTCAGAGAATTTAGTTGCAATAATAACCTCGTAACCAAGCTCTTCCAAAATATTTATATCTTGTATAGAATATTGCTCTCTTAAGATTTGTTCTTTACCAGACTTTGAGAAAAAACAAACTTTTCTTTTTGAAATATTATCTTTCAATGCTTTTCTTTTTAGTATTGTTGGGGTAATTTTTAGTTAATAATTTTTTATGTTCAATTATTTCTTGCTTAGTAAATCTATCTTTAATTTTTTTTGCCGGAATTCCTGCATAAATAGAATATGATTCAACATCTTTATTAACTAACGAATTTGCTGCAATAACACTACCTTCTCCAATTGTGACTCCTTTCAAAATTGTGACACCTGAACCAATCCATACATCATCCTCTAATATTATTGGTGCATCTGTTTCCTCTGTTTTTATCTCAATATCAATCATATATTTACCTAAAATTGATATGTTATGATTCCCTCCTAATAAAGAAACATTTGGACCAAACATAACTTTTGAACCAATTTTAATAATACTATGAGAAGTACTAAAATATGCACCTGGACCAATATAAACATGTGAACCTAATTCTATAGTTTTAAAAGAAAAAAAATCAGATGGATCAAAAATTATATTTTTACCATATTTCTTGAATTGAAAAACTAAAATCCAACAAACTATTCTTTTTTTAATTTTTTTTAAAATAATTATTAAATGACCTATTATTTTAATCATAACTTAATGTTATTTGATAAATGGGCTTCTTAAATTTTGAATAATATTCTATTTTAGAGGGAAAAGAACCTTTAGAAAAAGGATGATCTGGCTTTTGTAATATTAAATAACCAGTACTGTCTATTAAAACATTATTGTAATCTTTCGAGTTTAAAAATCCAAAAAAATTAACTTCTGGTAAATTCCAATTATTTATTTCCCTTTCTAAAGGACCACTTCCGGTTATATTAATTTTAAAATTTTTATATTTTAGCCTTAAATTTCTAACTAAATCTGGAATTAAATCGACTCCTCTAATATCGTCTAAGGCACCAGCATAAAGAAGGGTAAAATCATCTTGCAACCTAAAATCTATATTTTGAGCATAATCTAAATTAATAAAACCGTTAAATACAAATGTTTTTTTGTTTGGAAAATAATTAACCATTTCTTTATTTATACAAATAATATAGTTTGGAATCCTTTTTACTAAACTAAAATAAAACTTATATAACTTACTATTATTTTTTAATAAATAATCATCTTCAAAATCTACAATAATTTTTTTTCTTAAAAATAATTTTGAAAAAAAGGATGATAAAATTTCAGATGGTGAAAAATTATAGCACAAACAAGAATCATATGTTTTTCTATTTACATATAACCATTTTATTAATTTTAACATCATAAATAGCTGTCCGATTCTTCCATTAAACTTGCTTCCAAAATGAACTACTTCTTCTGTGCTATAGGACTTTGTTTCTTTTTGTATTTTTGAATCTTCTGTTAAACTTAATATTTTGGCTTCTTTATTTAACAGCTTAAAAAAGCGGTATTTTTTTTCTATACTATAATTTGTAGTTTGCTTAAAGTTGTGTTTCTTATACCAACTCTCATCTGGGTAATTACATATATATACTGTTCTTTTATTTTTAAAAAGCGCTTTTATATTGTCTTTTTCAACACCTAAAAGCGGAACTAAGGAATATTTTTCGTTAATTTTTAAGTAAAAGTTACTAAAACCCATTTTAATATGTTGATTTAATGATGTTTTTTGGCTTCATAAAAAAATAAATAACCAAACCTAAGCCAAGGTTTATAATAGACTGCCCCCAAATATTACCAACATTAGATTGGAATAAAAAATTTAATATCATTCCTAAAAAAATAATTTTAGATAAAGAATTTTTACTATTTACTCTTATTATATGATAAAAAGCTGAGAAGACTTTTATTATATAAGCAATAAAAAGAAAACCTAGAAAAAAACCAAACTTAGCTATAGAAAAAAAAAATAAGCTATGTTCTTCTATATATATTTTTTTATAATCGAAAGCTCTTGCTCCAAGACCAAGACCTGTTAAAGGTGAATCTATTGTTCTTGATATTAAGTCAGACCACATTGCTAATCTGGCTCCATCTTTTACACCTCCATCAGCACTAATTTCGAAAACAATACCAGAATCTATATTACTAGATGATGTTTTGGCTCTTAAAACTCTACCATTTAAAAAGTCTTGAAAAGTATCGTAATCATTTAATTTTGCAAATTTTGTTAAAAATGTATCACTCTTTGCCATTAAAACTGTCAGTCCTATAAATAAGCCAACATATAATAATATTTTTTTGGAGAAATTTTTACCCACCCTTCTTTTCCAACTTTTGTATAACAAAAAAGGAATCATGATGTCTACAATAAAGTTCCATTTAGCTAAACTTGCTAAACAGGCAATATAGGCTAAAATACACAATGCTAATCCTATTTTTTTTTCATACTCTGTATAATAAAATAATCCAAAAAAAGAAAAAACAGAAACTAAAGTTAGGCTAACTGTAGTAGCCCCAAAAAAATTACCCGGAAAAGCAGATTTACCACTACCTGCAATAAATAAGGATGTGGTTGTTAATAATGTATAAATAAGAGCTAAAACACAAAAGCGATGTGCTACTTTAGCATTGTAAAATATTCTTTTTTTAAATAAAACCAAAGGCAAAATAAAAATAATTAAAAAAGAAGTAATCCTTTCAAAATCTATTTTTGCTTCGTGAGCGATTACGTTGATTTTCAATTTATGAACTAAAAAGGCCATTAAAGTCCCAAAAAAAGCAATAATTAATAATTGAGAGAATTTTTTATTTACTTTTTTTAATATAAGAATATTATTATTCGTTGTAAAATATATGAAATATATTAAAGCTAAAACAAAATATAAAAACCCAAAAATGTAATTATTTAAATACATTATAACTTATTATAAATGTTTACTATTTGTTTTACGTTTGTAATAACATTGTATTTTTTTGTAGCTATCTCATATCCCTTAATCCCCATTTCTTGGATTTTACTAGGATTTTCTATAAAAAAAGACAATTTTTCTTCTAAACTATTAGTGTTTTTATGTTTAACTAAAAAACCATTTTCTGTATCTATAATAAGTTCTTCTACGCCACCTAATTCAGAACCTATTGCAGGTATATTCATTGCACCAGCCTCTATTACTGGTCTTGCAAAATGTGGTCTAATAGATGGGAAAACTAATACATCTGCAACTAAAAACAAATCTGATATATTTTTTACAAATTTAAATTTATAAAAATTTTCTTTTTTATTACTTTTATTTATTTCTATCTCTATTTTCTGTGCATTTGTACCTAAACCTAATAACGGTAGTAGCTTTGTTGCTATTTTATATAATAAATAGGTTGGTTTTGTATAGAGTCCACCAGGAAATAAAAAGTTTATATTTTTGTTAGGATATTTTTTTAGAATTCTATTAAATGCTTTTATAAGGTATAACCCACCCTTAACTTTAGCTACACCTCCTAAAAATAATATATTCAAATCTGATTTTGGGATATGTATATCTTCAATTTTATCTGGTCTTTCTTTATTTTTATTAAAAATAGAAAAATCTACAAAATTATAAACCACTTCACCTGTATCAGGGTTTCCCCAAGATTTTTTATCTGCTTTACATATAAAAATAGATTTATTTGGTAAGGTTTTTAACAATTTAATTATTTTATTTCTGCGAATACCAAAAAGACCTTTTACTGAGGGTTCTCTTACGTGCCAGACCAAAGGTGTTTTGGTTTCTTTTACTGCCAAAGCACTTCCTACCAAAACAACAGAATTTAAATGTACAATATCTGGTTTCACCTTTTTTAATAAAGCTATGGTATTCTTTTTAGCTGAGTTAATTTTTTTTTGCTGTAGTAATTCATTGTATATACCTGATGGGCTTAACATACTATATGATACCAATTGAGTATGTTCGTAGGTATCTATCCAATCATTTTTTACAACTTCAAAACCTTCTTTATTGTAAAAGTCTGCTAATTCTTGAGTCCATTTTGCTAAAGCTACTAATAATTTAAAATCTTTACCATAATCTTTTTTAATGCCTCTTAATGTATATATTAAACTCATAGCAGAGCCTCCAAAAGCAGATGCATGTTGAACAAATAAAACTGTTTTCATTTTTATAAAAATTTAATTTTATCTAAATCCCAATCTGAATCTTTAACCATAAATGGTCTTTTCCATTTATTTTCATCCTCTGCCCATACTTCAAAAACAAATCCGGCATCAATACATGGTACTTTCAATTTTTCAAGCTGTACCATAATATTGGGTTTTCCAACACCTGCACCTAATAACACTAAATCTACTTGACCAACATATTTATTAACATCTATCTGATCAAATAGTGATCTTGATGATGAAATCTTTAACCAATCTACTTTTGAAACTCCTTCGTTCTGTAGTGATTTTTTAATCTTTTCCCTTTTATCATCTTCAGCACTATGAATAACTAACACTCTATTATTCTTAAAAATTCTTTTTCTACTTTCTCCTCTTAATAATGCGTAAACAAAGTAAAATGGGTAGTAATTATCTTTGTTTATAACAATATTATTATTTGTAAACCATCTTTTTAAATGATAATGAAATTTGTCTTGGAAAGATTTTTTTGAGTACGTTAAATGCAACGCAATTACTCCTTTTTCTGATAAAGATTTCATCCATTTACCATATTGCCTCATTACATCACTTATTTCATCTTTGGTATATGTACCAGATGAAACTCCTGGTAGAGTAGCTGCTTTAAAATCTTTTGTTTTTTTTAATCTTCTTAAAAAGTGCATAAAAGAAGATTTTGCAAATGATACTATATCTGAATGGTAAATTGGAGGCACGTCTCCAAGAAGAAATTGATATTCTCCATCACTCATCCTAACAATTGGGTAAAACTCCTTGCCAATTTTACTTTCTACAGCTGTAACAAATTCGTTAAACCATTCTTGAGAACTTTTGTTGGTAAAAGATAAAACTTTTGGGACTATTTCTTGATTGTGTTTTTCGAAATCGGGAATAACAAATGGAACAAGCTCTGGAAAAATTATAGATTTTTTGTTTATTTTTTTTATACTCATCTTTTTCTTTTAAACTTTCTAATTAAAAATTGTTTCATTTGGGTATTCTGGTTTATTAAAACAACACCACAAAGTAATAGTGTGCCACAAAAAATTAAAATTAAAAAAATAGGAGATTTAGTACTGTAATAATTTGTATAAATAAAAGCCAAACCAATAATTAGTGTAAAGGTAATAAAAGATTTTAGTATTGAATTAAAAAGGTCTTTCTTTTCCTTTTGATTTAAACCGATGTGATTTCTCCATCTTCTGAGATACACAATAAAAAATATAAAACTTACAATAAATAATGATAAGGGTAAGCCTCTAATACCTAAAATGCTTAAAAATAAATACAAACAAATTAGTTTTGCAATAGACTCGAAAAAAACCATTATACTTGGATATTTAATATCTCCTGTAGTAGAAATTAAATAACTTGAAAAATTAGATAAAAAGCCAAACATTAAAGATAATGCTATTAAAAAAGTCATAAGGTAACCTAAAAAGTTTTCTGAACCTACCCATAAATCAACAAACAAACCATTAATTATGATAAACATTAAAAAACCGATTAATGTTATTGGAAAAATAATTTTAACCAAATTAACAACTAGTTTTTTAAACTCTTTACCATCATCACTCGCATGTAAATGTGATAAAGAAGGGTAAATAATACCACCTATTCTATCTAAAATAGTTCTAACTAAACCTCCTCCTTTTTTTGTAACTGAATAATAAACTGCAATTTCTGGTGTAATAAATATGTTAATTAAAGTAGGTTCTATGTTACTAACTAAAGAAGTACCTAATTTCGATAAAAATAGACTTGGTGATAAGTTTAAATAATCTTTAATTGTTAGAAAATCAAATTTTATTATTGGGATGTTATTTTTATAAAACAATATTGTTAAAAACACAATGTTTGGTAATAATGCAAACAAATACCTTACCAACATACCTATTGGAATTGCTATTACACCAAAATCATATATTAATAAAACGTAAGTTGTAATGATACTTAAAACTACTCCTAAAACTTGAACTATTTTTGGGAAAACAGGTTTTTGAAGCGAATTTAATGTACCTTCTACTGTATTATTAATTAGTGCTAATATTAATGCTAATAAGGCAATTAGAAATGCACCAGACAACTCTTTATATTCACTTGCATTTAGTTCGAAAAAATAATTTAAAAATAAACTTATCATAAAACCTGCTAAAAACATAATTAGCATAAAGCCTAAATTAATAAGAATTCCGTTAAAAAAATACAAACCTATTTTATTGTAATTTTTTTTTCCATATTCTCTTGCAACTCTTTGAACACAAAGTGTTGCGATACCCATATCTAAAAAAGATAAAACAGCAATAACTCCACCTGTACCCAACCACAAACCATACATTCTACTCCCTAAAAAATTTAAAAATATTGGAACAAAAAGAAGCCCTTGTACAACGTCTAAAGCTAATGTTAGGTAATTACCAATGGCTAAAATTTTAACTGTTTTTTTTCGGGAAGGGTTATTGAGTTCAAAATCTATACCCATTTAAAAAGATTTAATTTTGAAATATAAAAAAATATAAAAAATATAAATTGGAAAAAGAATTTTAAATAAAAATGTACCATTTTTATTTAGCCAAATATTAAAAAAAGCATTAAGAAAGTCTTTTTTGTTTTTATGATAATACATTCTTAATCTCCACGATTGCTTATTATACTGTCTTAATTGTAATCTTGTTTTTTTATAATTATTAATGGGCAGCTTAATATAGTTATCAAAAATTTCTGTTATTAAACCATCATTTCCATATCCCCAATTTTTATTCTCTTGACCAGGTTGGGTTACTTGCACTGGATATTCAATAATATGTAAAGTTTTACCATTTAAACAAGAATAAGAAACAAAAAATATGAATGGATATATGTTAGAAATATTGTGTTTTTTGTAAGCTTCTAATAAACCTTCTCTTTTAAAAACTAAACCACTCAACTGATGACCTCTCCAAGAATTATTTAAACAATTTAAAAATCCTTTGTTGCTTATTACTGTAGTTTCATTATCATCTCTTCCATTACCTAAAATAGCACCTTCTTTAGTTATTGGAATATAATTAGGTATTATGCAACTAAGGTTTGATATATTATCTAAAGAATGTAGTATTTTCTCAAAATAGCCAAAATCTAAATAATCATCATCTCCTAAATACATCACAAATTTACTATTAGCTTTATCTAAAACTGTAAGTGCATTTTTTTCTAAACCAATATTATTTTTATTTAAAAAATAATTGATATTAATTAACTCATTATCAAGTATAAATTTATTAACCAAATTATCTGTATTATCAGTAGAACGATTATTACCAATAACGATTTCTATAAGATTTAAATGATTAGTATCTTTTATAAAACTTGCTAATATATTTAGATTTTTTATTAAAAATTCTGCTCTATTATATGTAGGTATTAATATGGATAATTTCATTATGCTATAATATTAATTATTTAGATAACCAGTTTAGCATTTTCCCTAACCCTTCTTCTGTTTTCACTAAAGGTTTCCAACCTGTTAAATTAGAAATTTTATCATTATTTGCTACAAATGATAATTGATCACTTTCTCTTTCTGGAAGTCTTATAAAATTCATTTTAATATTTAACTTTTTCTCTAAAAAACTAAACAACTCCAAAAGTGAAAGACTATTTGTTATACCTCCACCAATATTAAAGGCTTTTCCTTTTACTTTATCAACGTTATCTACTGCAGCAAAATATAAAGAAACTACATCATTCGCATGCAAAACATCTCTAACCTGTTTTCCGGTTCCTGAAATTGTAAATTCATTATTTGGAATATTATTTTTAATATCTAATGCTTTTTGACAAAACCAACCAATCCAGCCCTGGTCTATGGTAGAATGTTGATTACCTCCATACATAGATGAATGTCTAAAAACAACGGTTTTAATATTATGGATTCTATAAAAATCTAATAAGTATTGATCTGCTGCACCTTTGGAGCATCCATAAGGAGAATGAAAGTTTAGTGGTAAATTCTCATCAAATCCATTAGGATATTCTTTGCATTCATATCTTGTTTCTGTTTCTTCAAATGTTAATTCTTCAAAATCTCCATAAACTTTATTTGATGAGGAGTATAAAACCATTGTATTTGGAGAATATTTTCTAATAGAATCTAATAAATTAAAAGTTCCTAATGCATTAATTTCAAAATCTAACCTAGGGTTAGAAATAGAGGTAGTCATAGCTACTTGCCCTGCTAAATGGAAAACTATATCTGGTTTTTCTTCTTTTATTACTGTTTCAATATCGTTTAAATTACGAATATCTAAAGGGTAATATTTAAAACCTCCTTTTTTTCTTAACCAATTTAAATTCAAAGCACTTCCATGTCTAAAAAGATTATCAAAAACAATTAATTCTTCGCCTCTCTTTAAAACTTCGGCTGCTAAATTACTTCCAATAAAACCACATCCGCCTGTTATTAAATATTTCATCAGTATTTTTTTAAAATTTTTTTAATTCCTTCTTCAATTTCGACTTTTGGTCTCCACCCAAGTTTTAATAAACTAGAATTGTTCAAGTCTGGAATCATAATATCTCCTTTTCTGTAATCTATTGCCCCAAATTTCAATTTCGGTAGAATTTGTCTTTTTGTTTGTTTTTCTAATGCTTTTGAAATTTGAATAACAAAATCTTTTACTTGTGTAAACTTGTTTGTACCAACATCAAATTCAGAATAATTTGATAGTTGTTTTCTTTTTTCTAAAACTACATCAAAAGCAGCAACAACATCATCTATATATATAAAATCTCTTTTTTGAAGTCCTGTTGTCAACTTAATTTTTTCCCTATTATTAATCATTTCATTTATCAACCAAGGTAAAAACTTTTTTTTATCATCTTTAGGGCCATACATGTGCTCAACTTTTAGGTTGATAAATTGTATTTTATCTGAATACAATTTTAACCAATCTGATAGTTGTGATTTTGATAAACTGTAATTGTTAACATCTCTTGGTAGTAGAGAACCCGTATTTATAAATGTTTTAACGTTATAATCAATTCCCAATTCCATTAAATTTAATCCAAAAATTAAATTGGTTTTAACTATATCTACAATGCTTTGATTATTTCTACCATAACTACAAGCTGTGTGAACAATAATATCAATTTTATTATCTACAAAAACAGCATTAAGAGAATTTAATTCGTCTATATTATAACTTTTATAATTTTTAGATAAATCTTTAATTCTGTTAGTATTTGAAGTTGATCTTTTTAAAATAATTACATTATAATTATTTTGTAAAAAATCTTTTAATAAATAACTTCCTAAAAAACCAGTTGCACCAGTTAATAAAATAGTTTCTTTTTTCATTTAGAAATTTAATCCAAAAAATTCTTCCAACTTCTCTACTACAAAATCTAAATGTTCTTCATTTAAAGCAGGTTGAACACCAATCCAAAATGTGTCATTCATTGTTTTGTCTGTATGTGTTAAATCTCCAACAACTCTATATTCTACATCTTTAAAATAAGGTTGTTTTAAAAGATTACCTGCAAAAAGTAAACGAGAACCTATCTTGTTAGAATCTAAGAATTTAGTTACATCTACCCTAGTTACACCACAATCATCTTTTAAAGTTATTGGAAAACCAAACCAAGATGGATTACTGTTTAGTGTTGGTTCTGGAAGCTGTAAAAAATCTGTTAGTGTTTCTAATTTATTACGCAAATATGTATAATTAGATCTTCTTTTTTCTATAAAGTAATCTAATTTACCTAATTGCGCTAAACCACATGCTGCTTGCATGTCTGTAATTTTTAAATTATAACCAGAGTGTGAGTATACATATTTATGATCATAACCATAAGGTAAATCTCCATGCTTTTGTTCAAATCTACAGCCACAAGTATTGTCACATCCTGGAGGACAATAACAATCTCTACCCCAATCTCTAAAAGATTCTGCAATAACTTTTAATTCTGGACTATTCATAAATACAGCTCCTCCTTCTCCCATTGTCATATGATGAGCAGGGTAAAAACTTAACGTACCAATATCTCCAAAAGTCCCACATTTTTGTCCATTGTATTCTGCTCCTAAAGCATCACATGTATCTTCAATTAACCACAAATTATATTTCTTACAAATTTCTACAACTTTACCTAAATTAAAAGGGTTTCCTAAAGCATGTGCAAGCATTATTGCCTTTGTCTTAGGAGTTATTGCAGCTTCTATTAAATCTGCATTTATATTGTGTGTTTTAATATCTACGTCTACGAATACTGGTACAGCACCAAACTGAATTATTGGGTTAACTGTTGTTGGAAACCCTGCAGCTACACCAATAACTTCATCTCCTTTTTTTATGGCTCTGTCTCCTAATTTTGGTGAAGTTAAGGTGCTAAAAGCAACTAAATTTGCTGAAGAACCTGAATTTACAGATAAGCAAAATTTAACTCCTAAGAAATCTGCTAATTTTTTTTCGAATTCTGCATTAAATCTTCCTGTAGTTAACCAGCCATCTAAAGAGGCAGAAACCATATTCTGCAATTCTTCTTCACCTAAAACTTTTCCTGATGGTGGTATTACAGTTTCTCCACCTACAAATGGTACTGGTTTGTATTGTTCTTTTGCATATTTAGATACTAAACTTGCAATCTCTTCTCTTAATGTTTCTAATTTGTTTTGAGCTGCCATTAACTTGAATATTTTTTAATTTCTTTTAAACATTGTTCTCTTACATCACCTCCATTTACATAAATTTGATGCCATCTAATTATTAATTTTATAGTTTCTTCTAAATTCCATTTTGGTTGCCATTTTAATCTATTTGATGCTTTAGAACAATCTAACTTTAGAAATCCAGCTTCATGTGGATTATTATTTTTATCTAATTCCCATTTTGCGCCATCACCCCAATAGGCAACCATTTTATCCAAAATCCAATTTACGGGTTTACAGTCTTCATCTTTTGGCCCAAAATTCCATCCTTCTGCAAACTTATCTCCATTTTTATAAAGTTCTTGAGCAAGAACTAGATAACCAGAAAGTGGCTCTAAAACATGCTGCCAAGGTCTTGTTGACAATGGGTTTCTAATAATTACAGGTTTTTCATTTTCGAAAGCATTTAAAATATCTGGAATCAATCTATCATCTGCCCAATCACCTCCTCCAATTACATTTCCTGCTCTTGCTGATGCTAATGATGCTGTGTCCTTAGTATTGAAAAAGGAACGCCTATATGCAGATGTAACCAACTCAGCACAACCTTTACTACTGCTGTAAGGATCATGTCCACCCATAGGTTCATTTTCTCTGTAACCCCAGTCCCATTCTTTATTTTCATAGCATTTGTCTGTAGTTACAGATACAATTGCTTTTAAATTAGAACATTTTCTAGCAGCTTCTAACACATTTACTGTACCTATAACATTAGTTGTATATGTTTCTACAGGTTCTTGATAAGAAAGACGCACTAAAGGTTGTGCTGCCATGTGTATTAAAACATCTGGGTTAAAAGTTGTCATTGATTTAGAAATTTGGCTTAAATCTCTAATATCTCCAACTTCAGAATCCATGTTTTCAGAAACATTTGCGGAAGAGAAAAGATTTGGAGTTGTATTTGGTTCTAATGAATAGCCTTTTACAATTGCACCCATAGATTGCAACCAAAGTGACAGCCAAGAGCCTTTAAAACCTGTATGACCAGTTAAAAAAACTTTCTTAGATTTCCAAAATTCTTTAGATACTTCACCTTTATTTATTTCCATACTTTCCAGGGTGCTTTATTATTCTCTAGTAATTCATTCAGCTTCATTTTATCTCTTAATGTATCCATTGGTTGCCAAAACCCTTCATGTTTAAAAGACATTAATTCTCCATCATTTGCTAACCCCTTAAGAGGTTCTTGTTCCCAAATAGTACTATCTCCATTAATTCTTTTTATTACCTCTGGAGAAAGCACAAAAAAACCTCCATTTATTAAAGCTCCATCACCTTTAGGTTTTTCTTCAAATTTTTTAACTTGATTGTCTTCAATATTTAGAGCTCCAAATCTTCCAGGAGGGTATGTTGCTGTTAAAGTAGCATTTTTTCCGTGAGATTTATGAAATTGAATTAATTCTTTAATATTTATATCTGCAACACCATCTCCATAAGTAAAACAAAAAGCTTCTTCATCTTTTAAATAAGGTAACACTCTTTTTAATCTTCCTCCAGTCATAGAATGGTCTCCTGTATCAACTAAGGTTACTGTCCAAGGTTCCGCTCTTTCTTCATGAACAATCATTTTATTTTCTTTCATATTAAAAGTAACATCTGATTGGTGTAAAAAATAGTTTGCAAAATATTCTTTTATTACATAACCTTTATATCCACAACATATAATAAAATCGTTTATACCATAATGAGAATATATTTTTAAAATATGCCATAAAATTGGTTTTCCACCAATTTCTACCATTGGTTTAGGCTTAGAGACTGTTTCTTCACTTAATCGAGTTCCTAACCCACCTGCTAAAATTACTGCTTTCATAATATCTTTTTAATTAGTTTGAACAAATGCATCTGAGAAAAAATTATTTTCTTTCAAAGAATTCTTTAATAATATTTCTTTCGCAGATTGAATCATTTCATTTGATCCACATGCATAAACTTGAGCGTTTTTTAAATCTATATTTTTCTTTAAAACTATATTTTGAACATAACCTTTTTCTCCTTCCCAATTGTTATTTTCTCTAGATAAAACTGGAATATAGTTTATCCTTATATTTGAAATGTTTGGCTTCCATAACAAATCTTCTTTATGTCTTGCACCAACAAATATCCAAAATATTTTATTCTGATATTTGTTTTCTGCAGACTCCTTAATTTTTTCTAAAATAGATTTAATTGGAGCTATACCAGTACCTGTAGCCAAAAAAATAATATTTTCATATTTTGATTCTCTAAGAAAAAAAGAACCTAAAGGACCTTCTACTCTTAATAGGTCATTCACTTTAGCCTCTTCAAACCAGTATTTACTCATGAGTCCGTTTTCATATTTTTTGATATAGAACTCTAATTTGTTATTATGGTTTGAACTATTAGCTATAGAATAGCTTCTGTTTATACTTCCTTTTATTAAATTTACATATTGACCTGAATTAAATTTAAAATTAGAAGTTGGTGGTAATCTAAAAACTATTTTAATTACGTTTTTAGTAACCTTTTCAATTTTATTAATTTTTGCCGGGAAAATTTTTTTCTCATATAAAGTTACGTCTCCAATATCTTCTATATCTAATTTTAAATCTGTAAGAGGTTTTGCATTACATGATAATACAAAGTTATTATTTCTTTCTTTGTCAGTTAATACCAATTCTTCTTGTATATTCTCAGTTTTTCCAGATAAAACTTTTACAACACAGCTTCTGCATCTTGCTGTTAAACAGCTGTGCTCTAAAAAAAAATGAGATTTTTTTGCAGCTTCAAAAATAGTTGTATTACTATCACACTTAAATTTTTTATCATTATTTAAAATTACTTCAAACATATTTTTTTAGAATTTTATGTTATAAATAAATTAATTTATACTAAATAACTCCTTTAAAGTATTTTATAGTTTTTAATAAACCTTGTTCTAATTTTATATTAGGTTTCCAATTATTAAGTTCTTTGCTTGCTAATGAAATATCTGGCTTTCTTTGCATTGGATCATCTTGTGGCAAGGGCATAAATGTTATTTTAGATTTAGAGTTCGTTAAGTTTATTATTTTTTCTGCTAATTCTAAAATTGTAAATTCATCGGGGTTACCAATATTTACAGGGCCATAAAAATCATCCTTAGAATTCATCATTCTAATCATACCCTCTACTAAATCATCTACATATTGGAAACTTCTTGTTTGATTACCTTTACCATATATTGTTATGTCTTCATTTTTTAATGCCTGAACTATAAAGTTAGATACAACTCTACCATCATAAGGATTCATATTTGGTCCATAAGTATTAAAAATTCTAATAATTTTTATTTTAACATTATGTTCTTTTTGATAATTTACAAATAATGATTCTGCACAACGTTTTCCTTCATCATAACAAGATCTTTCTCCAATTGGATTGACATTACCCCAATAACTTTCTGTTTGAGGATGTATTTCTGGGTCTCCATAAACTTCACTAGTAGAGGCTTGTAAAACTTTAGCTTTTACTCTTTTAGCAAGTCCTAATGAGTTTAATGCTCCTAAAATAGATGTTTTTATAGTTTTTATAGGGTTATATTGGTAATGAGGAGGGGATGCTGGACAGGCCAAGTTATAAATTTCATCAACTTCAGCTAAAAAAGGCTGAGTAACATCATGCCTTATTAGTTCAAAATTTGGAGAGCTCATTAAATGTTCTATATTTTTTTTATCACCTGTAAAATAATTGTCTAAACAAATAACATCATTCCCTTCTTTTAATAATCTTTCGCATAAGTTAGATCCTATAAAACCTGCTCCTCCTGTTACTAATATTCTTTTCATATTACTTCCCTATAATATAAGAGTTAAATCCTATTTTGTCCAATGCCTTTTTTTCAATTATATTTCTACCATCAAAAATAAATGCGGGTTTTTTCATATTTGTGTAGATTTTTTCCCAATCGTAAGTCTTAAATTCGTCCCAATCTGTAAGTATAACCACAGCATGTGCGTCTTTCATTGCTTCATAAGGTTCTTTAGATACTTGGAGTAGCTTTTTGTTTTGAATTGAGTCTCTTGTTTGCAAATAGTCTAAATCTGAATAAATTTGATTTTCTTTTACTTTCGGGTCAAAAACTACAATATTAGCATGTTCATCCATTAAATGATCTGCAACGTATATTGAAGCAGATTCTCTAGTATCATTAGTATCTTTTTTAAATGCCCATCCCAAAAAAGCTATTTTTTTACCAGAAACTGTGTTAAATAGTGTTTCTACAATTTTATCAGAAAACCTTTTCTTTTGGTGATCATTCATAATTATAACCTGCTCCCAATAGTCTGCAACTTTATTTAAACCATAAGATTTTGCAATATAAACAAGATTTAATATGTCTTTTTGAAAACATGAACCTCCAAACCCTACTGATGCTTTTAAGAATTTAGACCCAATTCTACTATCGGCTCCGATTGCTTTTGCTAACTCACTAACATCTGCTTCAGTAGCTTCACATAGTTCAGATATTGAGTTTATTGATGAAACTCTTTGAGCCAAAAAAGCATTAGCTGTTAATTTAGATAACTCAGAAGACCAAACATTTGTTGTTAAAATTCTTTCTTTCGGAATCCAGTTTGCATAAATTTCTACCAAAGCATTTATGGCTTTTAGACCCTCTTTAGTTTGCATACCTCCAATTAAAACTCTGTCAGGCTTCATTAAATCATCAACAGCAGTTCCTTCTGCTAAAAACTCTGGATTAGATAAAATTTGAAAATTTACTCCATTTCCAGTATTATCTAATATGGTTTTAATAGCATGTGCAGTTCTTACAGGCAAAGTTGACTTTTCTACTATTATTTTATCAGTTTTTGCAACTTCTGCAATTTGTCTTGCACAAAGTTCTACGTATTTTAAATCTGCAGCCATACCTTTTCCTTTACCATAAGTTTTAGTAGGTGTATTTACAGAAATAAAAATCATATCTGCTTTTTCTATAGCTTTATTAACATCTGTAGAGAAGAATAAATTTTTATTACGCGCTCTTTTAACAACATTATCTAAACCTGGCTCATAAACTGGTAGATTATCTAAATTTTCATCATTCCAATCATCTATCCTTTTCTGATTTAAATCTACAACCTCTACTCTAATGTTAGGGCATTTATCTGCAATTACAGACATTGTGGGTCCCCCTACATATCCAGCACCAATACAACAAATATTTTCAATTTTTTTATTCATTCTTTTAGTCTATGCCACAAAAATCAAGTATTATTTTTGTGGCTGTTATTTTTAAATTCTTAAATTCTTTGTGAGCAACTAAAATAATAATAATATCTGCTTTATCTGCAGCTTCTTTATAATTAGTTAGTTTAAAAACATTATGAGTTTCTATATTTGGCTCTACTATAAAGTACTCACCATTACTATCATTCTGTAGAACTTTATTTACTATATATTTAGCAGGAGATTCTCGTAAATCATCAATATTTGGTTTAAAAGCTAAGCCCATTAAAGCTATCTTTGGCTTTTTACCATGTTTTAATTCAAACTTTAATTTCTCTGTTTTTACTTTTTCTGCACACCAAAAAGATTTATAGTTATTTACTTCTCTTGCTGTTCCTATAATTTTAGATTCCATAGGGTAATCTGATACTATGAAATAAGGATCTACTGCAATACAGTGACCTCCAACGCCACAACCAGGTTGTAAAATATTTACTCTTGGGTGTTTGTTTGCTAATTTAATTAATTCCCAGACATTAATATTTGCTTTATCACAAATTAAAGAAAGTTCGTTTGCAAATGCTATTTGCACATCTCTAGAAGAATTTTCTGTAAGCTTACACATTTCTGCAGTTCTTGCATTAGTTGCATGTAACTCTCCTTTTACAAATTGTTTATAAAAACTTAGTGCTTTTTCTGTTGATTTTTCATCCACACCTCCAATAACTCTATCATTATAAACCAATTCATGCATTACATTTCCTGGCAATACTCTTTCTGGACAGTATGCGATGTTTAGTTTACCTTTTAATTCTGGTCTTTCAGAATATATGAGATGCATCATTTTTTCTGTAGTTCCTATAGGTGAAGTTGATTCTATAATATATAAATCGTCTTCTTTTAATAACGAAATTATATTTTTTGTTGCTGCTTCTACATAAGAAATATCTGGTTCATGATTTCCTTTGAAAGGTGTTGGCACAACAATTAGATAAGTATCTGCTTTAACCGGTTTAATATCTGCTTTTAAAAAACCTTTTTTTACGGATTGTTCTACAGCTATATCTAAACTTGGTTCTACAATATGAATTTTTCCTTTGTTAATTGTATCTACAACACTTTGATTTACATCTACCCCATGCACGTGTATATTGTTCTGTGCTATTAATGCTGAAGTTGGTAAACCTATATATCCTAAGCCAACTGTAACAACTTTTACTTCTCTCATTCTATTTTATAAATTTGATATAAACGTAATTATTCTTTCACATGCTTTTCCATCTCCATAAGGGTTATGTAAAGAACTCATTGTTGCATATCTTTCTGAATTATTTAGTAATTCTTGTGTTTCACTTATTATTTTCTGTGTTTCTGTGCCTACCAAAATAACAGTTCCTGCATCTACAGCTTCAGGTCTTTCTGTAGTATCTCTCATCACTAAAACTGGTTTTCCTAAACTTGGAGCTTCTTCTTGAACACCTCCACTATCAGTAATAATTAAATAAGATTTATTCATTAACCAAACAAATGAAGGGTAAGATAATGGTTTTACCAAATGGATGTTTTTGATATTTTTTAAAAGTTCATTTACTGGTTTTAGAACATTAGGATTTAAATGTACAGGGTATACAATTTCTACATCAGGGTTTTGTAATGCTATTTCTTTTAACGCTGTACAGATATTTATAAAACCTTGTCCATGGTTTTCTCTTCTATGACCTGTAACTAATATTATTCTTTTTTTAAAATCAATCGTTTTATTTAATGCTTCTACATCTTCATTTTTAAGATTCTGTACTCTATTTGAACTCTCTAATAAAGCATCAATGACTGTATTACCTGTTACTAAAATATTTTCTTTAATAATATTTTCTAATAATAAATTGTCTTGAGATTTTAAAGTTGGTGCAAAATGATAGGTTGCAACTCTACCTGTAACCTGTCTATTCATTTCTTCTGGAAAAGGAGACAACATATTATTTGTCCTTAAACCTGCTTCTACATGACACACCTTTGCTCCTGAATAAAAACCTGCAATACTGGCTGCCATAGTGGTAGTTGTATCTCCATGTACAAAAACAAAATCTGGACTAAACTCATCCAAAATAGGCTTAAGACCAGATATAACTTCACTTGTTAAATTATATAAATTTTGATTAGGCTTCATTAAACTTAAGTTGTAATCTGGAACTATATGAAAAAAAGTCAATACTTGCTCTAACATTTCTCTATGTTGTCCAGTGACACAAACTTTAGTTTTAAATTTTTCATTAGACAAAAACTGTCTTACCAAAGGTGCCATTTTTATTGCTTCTGGTCTAGTACCAAATATAATCAGGTTTTTCTTTTTCATTTTTTTTGATGTTATTACACTACCTTTAGAATCTACAGTCTTCCATCTACAAACTCTCTATTTACAAAGGATTTTGTATCATAAATTATTGAACCTCCAAATTTATATTTTTTAAAATTTAACGAATTAAATTCTTTATGGGCTACAGCGATAATTAAAGATTCATATTTTTTATTTTCATCAACTATATCAATTAAATCTATATTATATTCATCTTTAACTTCAATTTTACTCGCCCAAGGATCGTAAACATCTACGTTTAGTCCATATTGATTCAATTCAGAATAAATATCAGCTACTTTCGTATTTCTGATATCTGGGCAATTCTCCTTAAATGTGATCCCCAGAATTAATACATTTGAGTCCTTAATTTTATGCCCTTTTGCAATCATTAATTTAACAACTTTACTAGCAACAAATAAAGGCATATGATCATTAACTCTTCTTCCTGAAAGTATAACTTGAGGGTGATAACCCAATTGTTCAGCTTTATGCGCTAAATAATAAGGATCTACTGAAATACAATGACCACCAACCAATCCTGGTTTATATTTTAAAAAATTAAATTTTGTTCCAGCAGCCTCTAAAACATCGGTTGTATCTATTCCTACTCGATCAAAAATAAGTGCTAATTCATTTACAAAAGAAATATTAACATCTCTTTGAGCATTTTCAATAGCTTTTGAAGCTTCGGCTACTTTAATACTCGGTGCTTTATGAGTACCTGCTGTTATAATTTTACTATACATTCTATCAACTTCATCAGCAACTTGAGCATTTGAACCAGAAGTTACTTTCATAATTGTTCTTAATGTGTTTATTTTATCTCCAGGAACAATTCTTTCTGGTGAATATGCTACAAAAAAATCTTCATTAAATTTTAATTCTGACTCTGCTTCTAATATAGGAACACAAATCTCTTCAGTACAACCTGGATAAACAGTTGATTCATAAATAACCACATCTCCCTTTTTCAGTATACCTCCCAACATCTTTGAAGCTAATTTTAAAGGAGTTAATTCTGGTCCATTAAATTCATTTAATGGAGTTGGGACTGTTACAATATATGTATTTGCATGTTTTATATCATCTAATGATGAAGATGATAAATAACCTAATTTGAATTCTGTTCTATGTCTAATATCTAAAACTTTTTTCAAATCTTCTATATCAGCTTCTAGCGTATGATCTTTAATGCTATTTAATTCCGCAACTCTCTTTAGATCTATATCAAAACCAATTACAGGATAAAATTTAGCCAACTCAATGGCTAAAGGTAAACCAACATAACCTTGACCTATAACAGCAATTTTTTTTATTTTTAATATTTGTGTCATATTAATTTTAATATTAGTAGTAAAATTTAATAATTTTCTTACTCAATTTGTTTTAAAATATTATGACCCGCATTTAACAAATCAACGTCTTTTTTCATCAATTTCACATCACTTCTCATCATATCTTTTATCAATGAAGCCAAATCATGCTCTGGTATCCAACCTAATTTTCTCTTAGCTTTAGTAGGGTCTCCAATTAACAAATCTACCTCTGTTGGACGAAAGTATGAAGGGTCTATAGACAATACTTCTTGACCTATAGTTGGCTGACCGTTTTTCGTTGGTCGTTTTTCGTTATTCCCTTTAGCAGTTTCAACATGATTAAATCCTGTAGCTTCACTGTATTGTTTTTGGTCAATACTTTCAATATAGGCTTTTTCATCAATTCCTTTTCCTTCAAAACGTAGTCTAATCCCTACCTCATTAAAAGCCATACACACAAAATCACGAACTGTTGTGGTTACTCCTGTAGCTATTACCCAATCTTCTGGTTGATCAGCTTGTAAAATCATCCACATCATACGTACATAATCTTTTGCGTGTCCCCAGTCACGTTTCGCTTCTAAGTTTCCTAAATAGAATTTATCTTGAAGCCCCAATGCTATTTTTGCTACAGCTCTTGTAATCTTTCTAGTAACAAAAGTCTCCCCTCTTCTAGGAGATTCATGATTGAATAAAATTCCATTACAAGCAAACATATCGTAGGCTTCTCGGTAGTTCTTTGTGATCCAAAAACCATAAATTTTAGCTACTCCGTAAGGAGAACGAGGATAAAAAGGTGAGTTTTCATCATAAAAACCGCGATCATTTTTGTTTTCAGGTAAACCACCAAATAGTTCTGAAGTTGAAGCTTGATAAATTCTAGTTTTTTTACTTAACCCCAGAAGCCTTACAGCTTCTAAAATACGTAAAGTACCTAATCCATCTACATTACCTACATATTCAGGCATATCAAAAGAAACTTTAACATGTGACATTGCCCCAAGATTATATATTTCATCAGGTTGTACCTCTTGAATGATTCTAGTTAAATTCATTGAGTCTGTAAGATCTCCATAGTGTAATTTTAAACGTTGGTTAGGATCATGTGGATCTTGATACAAATGATCTATTCTGTCTGTATTAAATAAAGATGCCCTTCTTTTAATCCCGTGAACTTCATACCCTTTTTCTAACAATAATTCTGCCAAATAAGAACCATCTTGCCCTGTAATACCTGTAATTAATGCTACTTTCATATATTGTTCGTTGTTCGTTGTTCGTTGTTCGTTGTTCGTTGTTCGTTGTTCGTTGTTCGTTGTTCGTTGTAGGATGAACGAAAATCGATTAAATAAGGATGATCTTACATTTTTACTTCTTTAATTGTCTCTATATTTTCTAAAAACCATAAGTAGGTTTTTTCAATCCCTTCTTTTAATTCTGTTTTGTAAGTCCAGCCCACATTATTCATTTTAGAGACATCCATTAACTTTCTTGGAGTACCATCTGGTTTTTCAGAATCCCAAACAATATTACCTTGATGGCCTATTACTTTTTGAATTGTTTCTGCTAATGCTGTAATAGTTATATCTTTACCAGTACCTACATTGTATAAATATTGTGGCAAGTTATTCTCTACAGCATACACTACTGCTTCAGCCATATCATCAACAAATAAAAATTCTCGCATTGGTGTACCACTTCCCCACAAAGTTACATCAGAGTTATCATTGATTTTTGCCTCGTGAAATTTTCGAATCATTGCTGGTAAAACATGAGAAGTTTTTAAATCAAAGTTATCAAAATAGCCATACAAATTTGTTGGCATTAAACTTACATAGTCTTTATTAAATTGATTTCTTATAGCTTGACAAGCTTTAACACCTGTAATTTTTGCTATTGCATACCATTCATTCGTTGGCTCTAAAGAATCTGTGAGTAAATATTCTTCTTTTAAAGGCTGTGGAGCAAATTTTGGATATATACATGAGCTTCCTAAAAAAATAAATTTTTCAATTCCTGTTTTTAATGCTCCATCTATTAAATTATTTTGTATTTGCATATTTTCCATCAAAAATTGATAGGGAAAATCGTTGTTTGCTAAAATACCACCTACTCTTGCTGCTGCATCAATAACAACATCTGGTTTTTCATATTTAAAAAAACCGAAAACTTGTTGTTGATTTCTTAAGTCTAATGCTGAACTTGATTTACCAATTAAATTTGAATAGCCTTTTTTTTCTAATTGTCTCCAAACAGCTGAACCAACCATTCCTTTATGACCTGCAACATATATTTTTGATCTCTTATTTATCAAAGCTATTTCTCTTTTTTCTTTAAATTCTCTTTTTCTTGCACTTCTTTTCGTAAACCGCTACTTGAAAAACGATGCTCTCTTTTGTTAAAATACAATTCTATTCCTTTTTCTTCACAATATTTTCTACCTGTAAATTGTTTACTAGCGTACTCTTCACCAATAATTCTTACATCTATTTTAAAAGAACGTAATACATCTTCCAAATCTTGTTCTGTTGCATAAGGAACAATTTCATCAACAAATTTACAGCCTTTTAATTGAATGTATCTTTCTACAACAGATTGCACAGGCCTGTTTTTTTCTGGTCTATCTAAAGTAGGATCTGTTTGTAAGCCACAAATTAAATAATCGCATTGTCGTTTTGCATCCTCTAACATGGTAATATGTCCTGCATGCAATAAATCGAATGCACTAAATGTTATACCTATTTTCATATTTATTATTCGATGTTCGTTGTTCGTTTCTCGATTTTCGTTTTTAGTTGTTCGTTCTAAGAATTTCGATAGATGTTTGTCGTTTTTAAAATTACGATCTTCTGAGCGATTTTATTAATTTATATAACATCATTCGTATTCTAATACAAATTCCGTCTAATTCTTTATACAAAGCTAAAGAAATATATTGTAAATCTTTGGCTAAATATAAGTGATAATTGGTTTCATCTAATGAGCCTTTTGCAATATATAAAAATTGAATAAATTCCTTTTTATATTGCCTACCCTGTCCTTCTACAATATTTGTTGGAACACTTACTGCACTTCTTCGTACTTGACTAGTCAATCCAAAATTTTCATCTGATGGAAATTGCTTTGATGCTTCATATACTTTTAAAGTGAATTCATGCGCAAGTTTGCACACTTCTAATTGGCATTCCATATTGTTTTTATTTCTTTTTTTATAGCTTATTCGATGATCGTATTTCGATGTTCGATCTTCGTTGTTCGTTGTTCGATGTTCGATAGACGTAAATCGATTAACGGCTAACGATTAACGACTTTTCAATAACCAAGAAGAAGATTGTATTTTATCTCCTAAACCATCTATTAAATCTATACCTAATTCTTTACAAATTGGTGCTTCTGGAATAGAATCATTATTTTGATCACCTCCATTTGCAAAAGCCAAATCATAATCTTTTGAAAATTTATCGAATAATAAAGTTATTGACTTACACACAGTTCTATCTTTATCTATAGAAATAATTGCCTTATCTACAGCTTTGATATTTTGTACAATAAAAAGTCTTTCGTCTTCTTTTTGAAATTCTTTGGATCCTTTTAAAGCTCTCTGATGATCGCTATTTACAATCACAAATAACTCATCTGCCATAGCTTTGGCATTATTAAAATACTCTAAATGACCTTTATGAATGGGATTGAAGTAGCCAGAAACAATTATCGCCTTTTTCTTCATAATTTCTTTTTTTACAAATATAGATTTATTTATGAAAAGGAAAAAGATGTTTATACTCTTTTAAAGAAAACGTTTGAAAATAGTTTTATTTAATTTTTAACAAAAAATTTCTATTTGATTTTTAAATATTATCAGTAAAAAAATATTTTTAATTTAATTTCATAAATTTTACAATACGCTGACAAGCCAATCCATCTCCATAAGGATTTTTCAAAGCACTCATTTCTTGGTAATGATTATCATCTGATAATAAACTATTTGTTTCTTTAACAATTTTTCTTTTATCTGCCCCTACCAAAATTACAATCTCTGCTTCAACAGCCTCAGGACGTTCTGTAACATCTCGCAATACTAATACAGGCTTACCTAAACTAGGTGCTTCTTCTTGTATACCTCCTGAATCCGTAATAATAATAATAATAATAATATAGGATATATTCATTAACCAAACAAAAGCAGGATAAGACAAAGGAGAAATTAAATGAATGTTTTTTGTTTCTGATAAAACTTGATGTACAGGTTTTTGTACATTTGGATTTAAATGTACAGGATAAATGATTTGAACATCCTTATTTTTTAAAGCTATTTCTTTTAAAGCTTCACATATATTCATAAAGCCTAGACCATGATTTTCTCTACGATGCCCAGTAACTAAAATTATTTTTTTTGAAGGGTCAATAATCTTTTTTAAATCATCTATTTCTTTATTATCTAACGTAAACACTCTTTTAGAACTATCTAGTAAAGCATCAATAACAGTATTACCTGTGATTAAGATATGTTCATCTTTAATATTTTCAGCCAATAAATTCTGTTTTGACTTTAATGTAGGTGCAAAATGATAATCTGTAATTCGTCCTGTAACTTGGCGATTGATTTCCTCTGGGAATGGAGATAACTTATTACCTGTTCTTAAACCCGCTTCTACATGTCATACTTTAGCCCCTGCATAGTAAGCAGCAATACTTGAAGCCATGGTTGTGGTGGTATCTCCATGCACATAAACGTAATCTGGTTGAAAATCTTCTAAAATTGTTTTTAAACCAGTGATAATATCTGCTGTTAAAGAGTATAAATTTTGATTAGGCCTCATGATATCTAAATCGTAATCAGGAATAATTTCAAAGAAATTTAATACCTGATCTAACATTTCTCTATGTTGTGCAGTAACACAAACCTTAGTTTCAAAATCGTTTTTATGCTTATAAAATTCTTTTACTAAGGGCGCCATTTTAATAGCTTCAGGCCTTGTTCCAAAAATGATTAGATTTTTCTTTTTCATTGTCTTTTCTAATTATTTAGCTATATTAAAATTATATCACCTTTAATAAAACTAATTGTAAAGCTTATGTACTCTTTTATCTTTTAGTAAATATTTAATTAACTAGAAAAGGGTGCTTTTCTCCGATTTTTTTTAAAGCATCATTTCGAATGTCGTAAACAATATCTATGGAAGATTTTGCATCTAATAACCCAAAACCTTCTCCTTTTAAAATGGATTTGTAGCTTTCTGTATGTAATTCTGTAAACCCTGAACTGAACTCTAATGCTTCATCATTAATGGTGATGGATCTGTAGGTTTTTTGCCCTATCTCTTTAATCTGCTTAGGTAAACTATTTTCATCAATTGATAAAAACCATCGCACTCTAGCATTTTCAAATTCTAAGTAACCTGAAGATTTATCTTTCTCTCTTAAGTGCACCATACTTTCTTGCACATCACCAAAAATCCACGAAAGCATGTCGAAAAAATGAATTCCAATGTTTGTTGCAATGCCTCCTGATTTGCTTTCATCTCCTTTCCAAGAAATATCATACCATTTTCCTCGAGAAGTAATATACGTTAAATCGACATCGTATTTTGTAGCAGAAGTATTTTGATCAATTTTATTCTTTAGTGCAATAATACTTGGGTGTAATCTTAACTGCAGAATGGTATTTATGTTTTTACCAGATTCTTTTTCAATATCCATTAAAGCTTCTACATTCCATGGATTTAAAACCAAAGGTTTTTCACAAATCGCATGTGCGCCACTTCGTAAAGCCATTCTAATATGTGCATCATGTAAATAATTAGGTGTACAAATACTCACGTAATCTAACCTTTTCCCATTTCTTCTTAGTTTTTCTACATGCCTGTCAAATCGCTCAAATTCCGTAAAAAAATCAGCATTTGGGAAATAAGAATCCATTATACCCACACAATCAAATTTATCTAAAGCACATAGTAAATTATTGTTTGTGTCTTTTATAGCTTTTAAATGTCTGGGAGCAATATAACCTGCAACCCCAATCATAGCAAAGTTCTTCATTATATCTTTATATAAAATTCAAATTTACAAAAAAGGTTTTTAGAAAAGAGGTAAAATAAAAAAACCTCATCATTTCTGATGAGGTTTGTTGTTGTGGGTACATTTAACAAAAATATTCTCTGGACAGGGATTATATATCCCTTTACACCCCATTTTGAAAAAGCTAAAAATTCTTTTTCTTCAAAAAAGCATTCATTTTTTATCTCCACAAACTTTCAAGACAGGTCTTAAGTTTGCACAAATAAAAAAAGCCTTACCATTTGGTAAGACTTTTTGCTTTTATCTGTGGGCGCGAAGGGATTCGAACCCCTGACCCCTTGGGTGTAAACCAAGTGCTCTGAACCAACTGAGCTACGCGCCCTTGCATGTTAGCGGATGCAAATATATAATAGATTTTAATTCTACCAAAAGAAAAAGTAATTATTTTTATAGTATTTCTGCAACAACAAATGTACTTCCCCCTATATATATTATATCTTTAGAATATGCTTTAGATCTAGCATCTTTAAAGGCTTTCTTAACTGACTGATAAACATCTCCTTTTAACCCAAAAGAAAGTGCTTTTTGTTGTAATTCTTTTTGACACAAACCTCTTGGAATATTAGGTTTACAAAAATAATATGTTGCTGCTTTAGGAAATAATGGTAAAACATCTTCTAATTTTTTATCATTAACCACCCCTAAAACAATATGTAAATTTTGGAAGCTTTCTTTTTTTAATTGAGACATTACAATTTGTAAGCCTTCTTTATTATGTGCTGTATCACAAATAATCTTTGGACTTTCTTGTAAAATTTGCCACCTACCTTTTAAGTTTGTGTTTTTAGCGACTTTAAGCAATCCTTCTTTGATATGATTTTCAGCAATTGTAAATCCTTTTAATTGATGAATCGCTGTTATTGCTGTTTTTAAATTCGATTTCTGGTAATCGCCAAGTAAATCTGTCTTGTAATCGCAATTAAAATCAGAAGCAAAAGTAATTGTTGCATGACAAGCTGTGGCTTTATTTTTAAATACATGTACAACTTCTTCTTGTTCTTCTCCTATAACTACAGGGGTATTTTCTTTAATAATACCTGCTTTTTCAAAAGCAATTTTAGGTAGTGTTTCTCCTAAAAACTGCATATGATCGTAACCAATATTGGTAATAACAGAAACTTCTGGGGTAATGATATTCGTAGAATCTAATCTACCTCCTAAACCTACTTCTATGATGGCAATATCAACTTTTTCATTGGCAAAAAAATCAAAAGCCAAACCCACTGTCATTTCAAAAAAAGACAATTTTTGTGTTTCTAAAAAGTTTTTGTGTTTGGTAATAAATGAAGATACTTTTCTTTTAGAAATTTCTTTACCATTAATACGAATGCGTTCTGTAAAGTTTTTTAAATGTGGTGAGGTATATAAACCTACTTTATAACCTGCTTCTTGCAAAATAGAAGCCAACATATGACTTGTTGAACCTTTACCATTTGTACCTCCAACATGAATAGATTTAAACTTTTTTTCTGGATGATTTAACGCTTTAGAAAAAGCAAGAATATTTGTTAAATCTTTTTTAAATGCAGTTTTACCTTGTCTTTGATACATAGGTAATTGTGCAAACATCCAATCTAATGTTTCTTGGTAATTCATAGCACAAAAATAAGTCTTTATTTAGACAATGTAAACTTATAAATGATGGTTCCTATTTGTTTAGAAGGTGCATTTGCGTCAGCGTTCCAAGTTGTTTTTAATGCAGCTTCTTTTGCTGGTTTTAATAAACAAGCTGCTGTATTTGTTGAACCTTTAACACCAGGAATAGCTCTAATAACTTTACCGTTTTTATCAACTTCTATCTTTACAACTACTGTACCCTCTTCTTGACAATCTGGTTTTTCTATAGGTTTTGTTAAGGCTTTTCTACCAGCTAAATTGTAATTTCCACCTGAACCTCCACCTGTATTTCCATAATATTTAGTTGAGTTTTCATCACCTTTTTCATTGCCTTTTACTCCATCTTTTTTATCATCTCCTTCTCCTTTAGGCTTGCCAGAATTAGTGTTTCCTTTTGATAAGTTTTTTAAAGCGTCTATGACTTCTTTAGAAGGTTTAGGCTTTGGTGTTTCTTTTGGTTTTTCTATTTTTTCTACCTTTTCAACCGGCTTCTTTTTTTCTACACTTTTTTCTACAACAGGTACATCTTTAGAAGTATCATCTGTAATAACATCTTCTTTAACGGTTTCCTTTGGTGTCTCTTTTACCTCTTCTACAATCTCTTGCTTTTCTTCTATTTTTGGAGTAGCTACTTTTTTAGTTTTCTCTACTGGATCTCCTTGCCCAAGATTTGCATCACCAAAATTAATTGCCAAACCATATTCTTCTGGAGGATCTAAATAGGTCATTCCAAAATTAAAAATCAGAAATAATATCAATAACAAAATTGATGTTGTTATGACAAATGATTTTCTTTTATGTTTGTTATCTAATAAACTCATTATTTAAATAGTTCTCGATACAATTCCAAAAAAAAATCGGAATCACTCGAACTGACAATTTGAATTATTTTCCTTTTACAGCTAAAATCATTTTTAGCTTATTTTTATTGGCAATATCTATAACTTTCATCACATTTTTGTAAGCAACATCTTGATCACCTCTTATTACAATAGTTTTCTTTTTATCTGAACCAACACTTTTTAAAATTTCCTTCTCTAAATTTGCTGAGCTTACCAAAGTTTTATCAATGTAAAACTGAGATTTACTATTAATACTCACAGCTACAGATTTACTGTTTTCTGTTTTACCTCCTGCTTTTGGCAATAAAACGTCGATAGCACTTACTGTTACTAGCGTAGATGTTAGCATAAAAAATATCAATAACAAGAACACAATGTCTGTCATGGATGACATATTAAAAGACGGATCTACTTTATTTCTTCCTCTTAAATTCATACTAAACAGGTTCGTTTAATAAATCTAAAAACTCAACAGATTTTGCTTCCATTTGATAAACTACTTTGTTTGTTCTAACGACTAAATGGTTGTAAGTAATATAAGCGATAATACCTACAATAAGCCCTGCAACAGTTGTTGTCATAGCTGTATACAAACCGTCTGAAAGCATTTTTATATCTATTTGACCACCTGCGTTTGCTATTTCATGAATGGCAACAATCATCCCAATTACAGTTCCTAAGAAACCAATCATAGGTGCTGCTCCAGAAATTGTAGCCAAAACAGAAACATTTCTTTCTAATTGATATACTTCTAATTTACCTGCAGTTTCTATAGCAGTATTGATATCATCTAAGGGTTTGCCAATTCTAGAAATTCCTTTACCTATTAATCTAGCTGTAGGTGTATTTTTACTTTTACAAAGTGAATCTGCTGATTCTAATTTTCCATTAGAAACGTAATCTTTAATTTGATTCATAAAGTTCTTATCAACTTTTGATGCCGCTTTTATCGCAAAAAAACGTTCGAAATAAATGTATAATGCTACAGCCAAAAGCACAAAAAGAATAGCAATTATAATTTGACCTCCTAAACCACCATCCATAATTAATTTATAGATAGAAAGTGTTTTTTCTTCTGATAAACTTTCTTCTATTAGTTCTTTATTTTCTTGAAAAAATAATATCATTCTACTCTTTTTTTAATTCGTATGTTATAACGTGTATTCTACTTTTTAATTGTCTTTAGCTAAATTCTTAACAAAAAAAATGCCACTTTGAAAAAAAATCAAAATGACATTTTATAATTTTTATAAAACCTTAAATGATTTGCCTTAAAAGCATAAATGAAATTGAACCTACAATAAATCCAATAAAAGCTAACCAAGCAATCTTTTTTAAATACCAGAAGAAATCAATTTTTTCCATACCCATAGCTACAACACCAGCAGCAGAACCAATAATTAACATACTACCTCCTGTACCAGCAGAGAATGCTATAAAGTGCCATAAAGGGTCATCTAATGGTGCTGAGAACATACCTAAACTTGCTGCTACAAGTGGAACGTTATCTATAATTGCAGAACCAACACCTAGTAAAACAACTACTAAATCTGAAACCTTAGTACCTGCTAATTCTGTACCCATTAAAGGAATACTTTCTTTTAAACTGGCTGCAAAATTGAATAAAATACCTAATGACTCTAAAGCTGCAACTGCCATTAAAATACCTAAGAAAAATAAAATACTAGGCATCTCTATTTTTGATAATGAAGAGTGCACAGGACTATGACTTGCATGCTCTCTAGATTCATCCATTGTATTAAAATCTGTTAAAGAGAATTTTCTTCTACTATAAATCTCAGCACATGTAGCTACTATTGCTAATGATAACATCATACCTACGTAAGGTGGTAAATGGGTTACAGTTTTAAAAACTGGTACAAATACAATTGCACCTAAACCAATTAATAACATTCTACCACTAAATCTACTATTTGGCTTTTCTTCTGGATTATCTTCATAATCTATTTCTCCTTTAAAAGAAGGCAAAAAGCTTGCTATGAATGTAGGAATTACCATACATAATAATGAAGGTAAAAACAGGTAAGTAAATAACATGCTTGTACTTACTTTATCACCTATCCAAAGCATAGTTGTAGTTACATCTCCTATTGGAGAGAAAGCTCCTCCTGCGTTTGCAGCAATTATTATTAAACCTGCAAACCAAATTCTATCTTCTCTAGTACCAACTATTTTTTGTAAGATTGAAATTAACACAATCGTTGCTGTTAAGTTATCTATAATTGCAGAAAGCACAAATGCTAGACAACAAAACATCCATAGTAATTTCTTTTTACTTTTAAAATTAACGTAACTTTTAATCGTAGAAAATCCATCAAAATAATCGATAATTTCAACAATAGTCATTGCACCTAAAAGGAAAACCAAAATTTCTGCAGTCTTACCTAAATGATGTAATAAAGTTTCTTCTACTAAGTGCAATTTATCATCATGTACCATAGATGCAAAACCATCTACTAAACCATGATTTGCAGAATCAAACCAATTAGAAAAACTATCTACACCTAAAGCTACAATAGCCCAACAAACTGCCATCATTATTAAGGCTGGTATAAGTTTGTCTAATTTTAAATTATGTTCTAAAGTAATGGCTAAATAACCTACGATAAATACAATTATAATGATTGACTCCATATTTCTATTTTAAATTATATTAATTGTTCTAGCGCAATTTCGAACGCTGTTTCACTGATATTTGTTTTGTAAGGACTTTTTTCAAAAGTCTTTTCTAATGCTTTTCTTATTGTTTCTGAAGTATCATTAAAAATAGCTTCGTCTGTCATTTCTACTTTTCTTTCCATAAAGTAAGCAAAAACTCTAGCCATACCACAATTAGAAATAAAGTCTGGAATAAGACTTACTTTTTTATCTGTATCTTCCATAATAGAACCAAAGAAAATTTCTTTATCTGCAAAAGGTACGTTTGCACCACAAGAAATGACTTCTAAACCAGTTTCTATCATTTCATTAATTTGTTCTTGCTGAATTAATCTTGATGCTGCACAAGGGGCAAAAATTTCACAAGGCAAGTTCCAAATTTTTTCATTGATTTCGTTAAACGGAATCATGTTATCTGCTACTAAAGTATTACCATCTTTAGCTAAGAAAAGTGCTCTAATTTCTTCGAAAGAAAAGCCGTTTTCATTAATAACACCTCCATCTCTATCAATAATTCCAACAACTTTAGCACCCATTTCAGCTAAATAATAAGCTGCTGCAGAACCAACGTTTCCAAAACCTTGTACTATTGCTCTTTTACCAACTACACTACCTCCATAAATATCGTAATAATGACGAACAGCTTCTGCAACACCAAAACCTGTAATCATATCTGCAACAGTATATTTTTTAGTTACTAATGGCGATAATTTTTCATCTTCTATTACCTTAATAACTCCATGTCTTAATTGACCAATTCTGTTAATTTTATCTGCTTCTGTAGGTTTAAAATGACCGTTAAAAACGCCTTCTTGAGGATGCCAAACGCCACTTTCTTCAGTGATAGGAATTACTTCATGAATTTCATCGACATTTAAATCACCTCCTGTACCATAATAACTTTTTAACAAAGGAGCTACAGCTTTATACCAACGTTCTAAAACTCCTTTTTTACGAATATCATGTGGGTTAAAATTAATACCAGATTTTGCTCCACCAATTGCTGGTCCAGAAACTGTAAATTTAACTTCCATAGTTTTAGCTAAAGATAAAACTTCGTTCATATCTAAGCCTTCTCTCATTCTTGTTCCACCTCCAGCAGCACCTCCTCTAAGTGAGTTTATAACTGTCCAACCTTCTGCTTCAGTTTCAGCATCTTTCCAATGAAACACAATTTCTGGTTGTTTATTTTCGTATTTTTTTAATAATTCTTTCATTCCTAATTTATAAAATTTTTAACTTAATATCATCTTTTTCATTGTGCAAAACCCATGTAATTATCTGATTATTAAAGTTAAAGCTGATTCATTTAAAATAAGTTTTTAGAATTATTATTATACTATACTACTACTTACAAACTTAATGTAAAAAAAGTGATTCTTAAAATTTTTTGTAAAAAAGCTATGGACAAAAAACAACTCCTGAAGAATGATTATTTGAAGCTCCTGTTACCGATTTCAAACAGTTAATTTCTCCTTTTAATTTTAACAATCCTAGAAAAGAAAAAATTAATGCTTCTTTAAAATCGATAAGTGTTTCTTTTGGTAAATTAATTTCTACTTTTGAGTGATATGCTATTCTTTCCATCAAAAAAGTATTGTATGCTCCACCACCAGTAAATAATACTGAATTACTATTGATAATCACTTTACTAATTTGAATGGCAATATGCTCTACAAAGGTGCTTAGAATTACTTTTACATCTAATTCAGATTTTTCTAAAATTGGAAAAACAGAAGATTTTACCCACTCCAAACCCAATGATTTTGGAGGCACTTTATCATAAAAACTCAAATCATTTAGTTGCTGTAAAAGTTGTTGATTTATTTGCCCTGAAGCTGCCATTTTACCAGATTCATCATAAGCAAAACCCAATTTATTTGCATAGTAATTTAGTACAATATTAACAGGACAAATATCAAAAGCTATTCTTTGACCATCCTTTTGATAAGATACATTAGAAAAACCACCTAAATTGATACAATATTGATAATCACTAAAGAGCAACTCATCTCCTATTGGTACCAAAGGTGCTCCTTGCCCACCTAATTTTACATCTTGTGTTCTAAAATCACAAACTACTTTTTGCTTGGTAATGTTTGCAATCTCTTCTCCATTTCCAATTTGAAGTGTTATTCCTTTTTCTGGTTCATGAAAAATAGTATGCCCATGAGAAGCTATAAAATCAATCTTATCAATTTTATAATTGTAAATAAAATTCTGAATGGTTTGCCCTAAATATTTTCCATAAACAGTATCAAGTTCTTTTAATTGACTTTCATCTTTATGAATCGCATTCTTCAAAAAATCTTTCCATTCTTTAGCATAAGGAATAGTTTCTGCATGAATTATTGAAAAATCTTTATAGTTTTTTTCATTAAAAGAAACATAAACCAAATCTATTCCGTCTAAAGAGGTGCCAGACATCACACCAATAGAAAAAACTTTACTTTTCATCATATATGTAAAAATAATAAAAGTCTATTGAAAATATGTTACGAAATCGATATCTTTGCACTCCAAAATTAAGAATTTAATAAAATATAACTTATGGATTTTAGCTTAACAGAAGAACACTTAATGATTCGTGATGCTGCAAGAGATTTTGCTCAAACAGAATTATTACCAGGTGTTATAGAACGTGATGAAAAACAAGAGTTTCCTCAAGAATTAGTAAAAAAAATGGGAGATCTTGGTTTTATGGGTATTATGGTTGATCCAAAATATGGAGGAAGTGGTATGGATACTATCTCTTACGTATTAGTTATGGAAGAACTTTCTAAAATAGATGCTTCTGCTTCTGTTATGGTTTCTGTAAACAATTCTCTAGTTTGCTATGGATTACAAGCTTATGGTACAGAAGAGCAAAAACAAAAATACTTAACAAAATTAGCAACAGGAGAGCAAATTGGAGCTTTTTGTTTAAGTGAACCAGAAGCTGGTTCTGATGCTACTTCACAAGCAACAACTGCCATAGATAAAGGAGACCATTATGTTATTAATGGTACAAAAAACTGGATTACTAATGGTGGACGCTCTGATGTTTATTTAGTCATTGCTCAAACAGATAGAGAAAAAGGACATAGAGGAATTAATGCTTTTATCGTAGAAAAAGGTATGGAAGGATTCCACATTGGACCTAAAGAAGACAAATTAGGAATTCGTGGTTCTGATACACATACTTTACAATTTAACGATGTTAAAGTACCAAAAGAAAATAGAATTGGCGAGGATGGTTTTGGATTTAAATTCGCCATGAAAACACTTTCTGGTGGTAGAATTGGTATTGCTGCTCAAGCTTTAGGTATAGCTTCTGGCGCTTACGAATTAGCATTAAAATACTCTAAAGAACGTAAAGCTTTTGGTACAGAAATCTGTAATCATCAAGCCATTGCTTTTAAATTAGCAGATATGTATACAGAAATTGAAGCTGCTAGATTATTGGTAATGAAAGCTGCTTACGAAAAAGATCAAGGTAAAAATTATGACATGGCTTCTGCTATGGCTAAATTATACGCTTCTAAAGTGGCTATGGAACAAACTGTTGAAGCCGTTCAAATTCATGGTGGTAATGGTTTTGTAAAAGAATACCATGTAGAGCGTTTAATGCGTGATGCAAAAATTACTCAGATTTATGAAGGTACTTCAGAAATTCAAAAAATTGTAATTTCTAGAGGAGTTATAAAAGGATAAACTATCAGCTATATAAAACTAAAATCCATCTTAAAATTTAAGATGGATTTTTTTATATGTCTAATTCAACATTGTATAATTGCAATCCAGAGGCAGGAGCAATATTTCTTAAATATTTTTTATCATTATCTTCTTTTAAAGAATCTTCTATAAATTCTAAAGTCAAATTTCCTTTACCTAACTCAAACAATGTCGCCATTATTAATCGAATTTGATAACGTAAAAAACCTTTTCCTTTCACTTTTAACACATAGCTTTTTTCAGGAAAAAAATTAGCTTTTAAAATTGTATTTTCTACAATTTCACAAGAATCAATAGTTCTTTTTAAAATTGTTTTTGCAGATGGTTTTGTGCAATATTTATCAAAAAAATGCTCTCCTTTAAACAAGTTAGCTCCTTTTTGCATAGTCTCAATATCTAAGTCATCCATAATATTAGTTAAAAAAGGTGCTGCATAAGGATGGTTTTTATCTCCAAAAGAAAAATAATAATGATACTCTTTTTGTTTAGCCGCATTTAAAATATTAAAAGAAGCATCAACCTGCTTCATTGATAAAGCTCTAAAATCTGGTGAAAGATTTTCATTAAAAACGCTTAAGAACGAATCCTCTATTAATTCAGTATTCATAAAAAGCTGAAAGTAATATGAGTTGGCAGAAACTTTAGCATCGGTTCTACCCACTCCTAATGTTTTAAACTCATCATTCCCTAAAGCGTAAGACAAAGACTTGTCAACCATTTCATGAAGTGTTTTTGCATTTTTCTGCTTTTGCCATCCAGAAAACCTAAAACCGAGGAATTGTAAACAAACAACATAATTTTTTGAATATTTCATAAGTGCAAATGTATAATAATTACATTTTTTTTTACAAAAAGTTCATTTTTATGAATATCTCAAAAAAAATACCTTCTTTTTTTTGAACTCTATATTTTGCAACCTTCAAAAACTAAAAAATACACTTATCGTAATTATACCCCCCTTTTTTTGAGGGTATCAATTAAAATTACAACGTTTTCGAAAAACAACCCCCTTGTTTTTGTGATTTTAATATATACATTTACAGCGTTCAAATAATAAAAATCAGTAAAAACTAAAACGAAACATTATTATGAAAAAAATTATTTTAACTTCATTATTCTTAGCTGTTAGCTTAGTAATGAGCGCTCAAGAAGAAAAAGGAAAATTTACTTTAAGTGGAACAATAGATGTTTATGGTACAACCAATTTTACAGGTGACACTGGAACACCAGGAATTTTAATTGCAAATCCAGGTAATGCAAATGCCTTTGGTTTAGGATTTGCTAATACAGTATTTTCATACGAAAAAGGAAAAGCAGGAGTTGTTGCAGATTTAGCTTTTGGTCCAAGAGCAGATGATGCTAACTTAGCAGGAGCAATTAATCAATTATACGTTTACTATAATTTAAGTGAAAAATTAACAGTAACTGCTGGTCAGTTTAATACTTTCTTAGGTTATGAAGTTATTTCACCAGCTGCAAACTTTAACTACACTGTATCTTATTTATTTAATGCAGGTCCATTTTCACACACTGGTGTAAAATTAGATTATGCAGTATCTGAAGATTTCTCATTAATGGCAGCTTTAACAAATGCACATGCTTTAACAAGTGCAGATGGTAACTTTGCAGATGCAACTCAATTTGGTGCACAAATTGGCTATAAAGGTCAATATTTAAATTTTATTGCTGGTGCTGTAGATGCTACTTCTGCTAAAGATTGGATCTTCTTAGATTATACAGGAGGATTTGATTTATCTGATTCTTTTTATGTTGGTATAAATGCTGCTTACGCTAATTCAAGTAATGATGATGCTGGATACCAAGGTGTAGCTTTATATTTACAAAATGCATTCTCAGAAAAGTTCTCTTTAGGTTTTAGACCAGAATTCTTTAAAACTACTTCAAGTGCTAGTGATGCTTCTGTTTCTGCATTTACATTAACATCTAATGTAAGTGTTACAGACAACTTTAAATTTATTACAGACCTAAGATTCGATTCTTCTGATGATGGTTTAATTGAAGCTTTCCCTGCTAAGAGTAGTACTTCTACATTAACATTAGCAGCTGTTTATTCTTTCTAAGAAAAACTATATAACTAACTAAAATTAATATAAAATGAGTTTATTATTAACATTATTTCAAGAAACGCCTTCTGAAGCTGCAAAAGTTTTAGAACAAGTAAATGGAGATATGGGAATGTTATGGATGCTTTTATCAGGTATCTTAGTATTCTTTATGCAAGCAGGATTCACATTAGTTGAATCTGGTATGACAAGATCAAAAAACGCAGTTAACATTGCAATGAAAAACTTGTTAGATATCTGTGTAGGTTCTATCAGTTTTTGGCTAATAGGGTATTCATTAATGTATGGAGATACTTCTAATGGATGGTTCTTCTGGAGTGGATTATTTCAAGGAGAAGGAGCAGATTTATTCTTCCAAACTATGTTTGCTGCAACAGCTGCAACAATAGTTTCTGGTGCAATTGCAGGTAGAACAAAATACACAACTTATATTATCTTCTCTGTAGTGATAACTGCATTTATATATCCAATTTCTGGTGGTTGGCAATGGCAAGGAGAAGGCTGGTTAACTAAATTAGGATTTATTGACTTTGCTGGTTCTTCTATTGTACACTCTGTTGGTGGATGGGCTGCCTTAGTAGGTGCAATTATGGTAGGGCCAAGAATTGGGAAATTTGTTAATGGAAAAGTATTACCTATACCAGGACACAATCAAATTTTAGCAACATTAGGTGTATTTATCTTATGGTTAGGTTGGTTTGGTTTTAATGGTGGATCTCAATTAGCTTGGGGTGGTGCTGATGCTGTTGGGGCTTCAAACGTTGTATTAATTACAAATTTAGCTGCTGCTGCAGGTGGTTTAGGTGCTTTAATTACTACTTGGATTTGGTATGGTAAACCAAATTTAGCTCAGACTTTAAATGGTGCTTTAGCTGGTTTGGTAAGTATTACTGCTGGATGTGGAAACATGACTGATATTGGTGCGTTTTTCGCGGGATTAATTGGTGGTATTATAGTAGTTTTCTCTATTGAAATTATCGAAAAGAAACTTAAAATAGACGATGCAATTGGTGCAGCTTCTGTACATGGTGTAGTTGGTGTTTGGGGAACAGTAGTTATTGGTCTATGGGGAATTAATGGTGATACTGGCATTGGATTATTTAATGGTGGTGGAGCTTCTCAATTAGGAGTACAAGCTCTTGGTGCTTTAGCATATGCAGTTTGGGCTGTTGTATTATCTTTTATAGTTTTCGGAATTTTAAAAGCAACAATGGGATTAAGAGTTTCTAAAGAAGTAGAAATAGAAGGTTTAGATATCTCAGAACATGGATCAATTGCTTATCCTGGAAAAAGAGTAAGAGAGATTGATGAAGATAGATAATTAGTAAGAGTACACTTTTATTGAATATTTAAAAAACACACAGTTTATTCTGTGTGTTTTTATGTTTCAATAAAATTAACATTCATTTTTTTTTGAAAATAAAAAAATAAGGGTTTAAAAAAATAATAATGGAATTGATTGAAAATGTGACAAATATATTTTTTTCTATTTTGCGTCACTTTAAGAATTACTAACTAACATTTATCATGAAAAAAATTGAAGCAATTATTAGAAAATCAAAATTCAGTGCTGTAAAAAAAGCATTGCACGAAGTTGATGTAAACTTTTTCTCTTATTGGGATGTAACTGGTTTAGGAAACGAAAAAGAAGCACATGTTTATAGAGGTGTTAGCTATAGCACAAGTGATATTCAAAGAAGATATCTATCTATTGTAGTTAATGACGATTTTGAGCAAATTACGATAGACGCTTTGTTAAAATCTGCAGCAACTGGAGAAGTAGGTGATGGTAAAATATTTGTGTCAGACATTAAAGAAGCTTACAGAATTAGAACTGGAGAAAAAGGTGGTGGAACTTTAAAAAAAATATCAAAATAATAAAACATGGAATTAATTACTAATAACGTATGGATGATGATCTGTACAGCTCTTGTTTTCTTTATGCATTTAGGATTTGCTTTTTTAGAAATAGGATTAACAAGGCAAAAAAATACAATAAACATATTATTTAAAAACATCTTTATCATAACAGTTGGTTTACTACTTTATGCTTTAATTGGCTTTAATTTAATGTATCCTACTTGGGGGCCAAATGCAGCAGGATATTTAGGTGACTTTATTTTTGGAATTTCAGCTCCTTTAAAAGAGGGTTCTTTAGATTTATCATATAATGAAGGTTATACTTATTGGACAGATTTCTTATTTCAAGGAATGTTTGCAGCGACTGCTGCAACTATAGTATCAGGAGCAGTAGCTGAAAGAATGAAAATTTTACCTTTTATGATTTTCACCTTAATTTATGTTGGTTTAGTGTATCCTATTGCTGGTTCATGGAAATGGGGAGGTGGATTTTTAGATCAATTAGACACACCTTTTTACGATTTTGCTGGATCTACTTTAGTTCATTCTGTTGGTGGCTGGGCAGCTATTGTTGCAGTTTGCTTATTAGGAGCTAGAATAGGTAAATTTAAAAATGGTAAAATTCAAGCAATCCCAGGTCATAATATACCTTTAGCTACAGCAGGTGTTTTAATTCTTTGGTTAGGTTGGTTTGGTTTTAATGGCGGTTCTGTTTTATCAGCAGACCCAGAACTAACTTCTTTAACTTTAGTTACTACTTGTTTAGCTGCTGCTGCTGGTGGAGTTGTAGCTGCATTTGTTTCTACAATTTTATACAAAAACTTAGATTTAACGATGTTTTTAAATGGAATATTAGGTGGCTTGGTTGGTATAACTGCAGGAGCAGATCAAATGTCTCCAACAGATGCAATTATCATTGGAGCGATTGCTGGTGCTATTATTGTTTTTGCTGTTAGCTTAATTGATAAATTAAAATTAGATGATCCTGTAGGAGCAATTGCTGTTCATTTGGTATGTGGTATTTGGGGAACCTTAGCAGTTGGAATATTTGGAAACTTAGCAGGTATAGATCAATTTTTAAGTCAGTTACTTGGTGTTGGTGTTTATGCTGTATTTTGTTTATCAACTTCATTTATCATAATTTTTACACTAAAGAAAACTATGGGTATAAGAGTTAGCGAAAGAGAAGAGCTAGAAGGATTAGATGCGCATGAACATGGAATGGAAGCTTATCCTGATTTTAGATTAAACGAGCACTAAAAGTTTACATTCATAACAAAAAGCGCCTTAAAAGTTTTAAATTTTAAGGCGCTTTTCTAGTTTTTATTAATTTGATAAATAAATCCTCTTAAATTATCATAAATAAATTTTTTATATCATTTTTTTATTTTCATCATAAAAATCATATCAAAACCTTAAATTCATTGATTTTTTTTTAATAAAATACATATGTTTGTGCATATAATTGAAAAGAATAATGAAGAAACAAGGACTATATTTACCAGAATTTGAACACGAAAACTGTGGTGCAGGTTTTATATGTAATTTGAATGGAGAAAAGACAAATCAAATTATACATGATGCCCTAGAAATTTTGGTAAAACTAGAACATAGAGGTGGTGTAAGTGCAGATGGTAAAACTGGTGATGGAGCAGGTTTATTGATAGACATTCCTCATGAATACTTTAGAAGAGTCTGTGATTTTCCACTACCAGAACAAAGAGAATATGCTGTTGGTATGGTTTTTCTTCCAAAGGTTTCTAATCAACACGATTTTTGTAAAAAAACTTTTGAAAAGGAAGTTAAAGCTCAAGGATTATCTATTTTAGGTTGGAGAAAAGTTCCTGTAGATTCTTCTCAGTTAGGTGAAATAGCTTTAGCCTCAGAACCAATTATAGAACAACTCTTCATTGGTAAAACAGAAGATATTAATGAAGCAACATTTAAAGCAAAATTATATGCTGCTCGTAAAATAACAGAACACGAAATTAGGAATTCTAAAATTTCTGAAGCGCATTATTTTTACGTTCCAAGTTTATCAATAACAACCATTATCTATAAAGGTATTATTATGCCTGAAGATATTGGACCTTATTATTTAGATCTTCAAGAAATAGATTTAGTAACACGTTTGGCATTAGTACATCAGCGTTTTTCAACCAACACCATGCCAACTTGGGAGCTTGCACAGCCTTTTAGACACATGTGTCAAAATGGAGAAATTAATACATTAAGAGGAAATGTAAGCAGAATGCGTGTTCGTGAAGAAATCATGAAAAGTGATGTTTTTGGACCACAAATAGAAAAATTATTTCCAATTATTCTTCCAGGTAAATCAGATTCTGCTTCTATGGATATGGTTGTAGAATTATTAACTCATACAGATAGGTCTTTACCAGAAATTATGATGATGATGATACCTGAAGCTTGGGAAAAACACAAAACCATGTCTCCTGAAAAAAAGGCTTTCTATGAATATAATGGATGTATTATGGAACCTTGGGATGGACCAGCATCAGTACCATTTACAGATGGTGATTATATTGGAGCTTTATTAGACAGAAATGGTTTACGACCTTCTAGATATACATTAACCAAAAGTGGAAAACTAATTATGTCTTCTGAAGTTGGGGTGGTTGACATTGATCCTTCAGATATAAAAAAACATGGTAGATTAGAACCAGGTAGAATGTTTTTAGTAGACATGAATGAGGGTAGAATTATAGACGATGAAGAAATAAAAAACAAAATTGTTTCAGAAAGACCTTATCAAGAATGGTTAGATAAAACTCGTTTACACCTAAAAGATGTTCCTTATACTAACGAAACCTGCCCAATAGAAAGTATAGATATCAAAACGCGTCAACGCTTATTTAACTATACTTTTGAAGATATACAGGAGGTAATTACACCAATGGCTCAAAACAAAAAAGAGGCATTAGGTTCTATGGGAATAGATACACCTTTAGCTGTTTTATCTGATAGACCTCAATTAATCTCTAACTATTTTAAGCAACTATTTGCACAAGTAACTAATCCTCCTTTAGATGGTATTCGTGAAAATATTGTTACAGATATCAGTCTAAACTTAGGAAAAGACAGAAATATTTTTAGCATTACAGAACGTCAATGTAGAAAATTAAGAATTCAAAACCCAGTAATTTCTAATGCAGATTTAGAAAAAATAAGAACTATCAAAATCGAAAGTTTTAAAACGGAAACCATTCAAATATTATATCCTAAAGCACAAGGATTAAATGGTTTAGAAAATGCATTAGATGATATTATTATTCAAGTTGAAAAAGCTTTAGAAAGAAAAACAAATATTATTATTTTATCAGATAGAGGTGTAAATCAAGAATATGCACCTATCCCTGCTTTATTAGCTTGTTCTTATGTAAACCATCAATTAAATAGACTTCGTAAACGTTCTTTTTTTGATATCATCATTGAATCTGCAGAACCACGTGAACCACATCATTTTGCAACTTTATTTGGTTATGGAGCAAGTGCAGTAAATCCTTATATGGTTAATGAAATTATCAGAATGCAGGTTAAAGAAGGGTTTATCACAGATATGGATGAGCAAAAAGCCGTAGATAATTTCAACTTTGCTATTGGTAAAGGAATATTAAAAATTATGAATAAAATAGGAATCTCTACTTTACATTCTTATAGAGGTTCTCAAATATTCGAAATAGTTGGATTTAATTCACAATTTGTAGAAAAATATTTTCCTTATACAGCCTCAAGAGTAGAAGGTATAGGTTTATATGAAATAGAAAAAGAGATAGATAAAAGATACAAGCAAGCTTATCCAGATAATCAAATTGATAAAACTTTAGGTTTAAATATTGGTGGTGATTATAGATGGAGAAGAAATGGAGAACGTCATTTATTTAATCCTACAACTGTAGCAAAATTACAACAGGCTGTTCGTTTAAGTGATCAAAAAAGTTACGACGTTTATTCTAAGGCTATTAATGAGCAATCAGAAAATTTAATGACCATTCGTGGCTTGTTTGAATTTGATAATTTAGACCCAATTCCATTAGAAGAAGTAGAAGATTGGACAGAAATTGTAAAACGATTTAAAACAGGTGCCATGTCATATGGCTCAATTTCAAGAGAAGCTCACGAAAACCTAGCAATTGCTATGAATAGAATTGGAGGAAAATCTAATTCTGGTGAAGGTGGTGAAGATAGAAGACGTTTTCAAAAAGACATAAATGGAGACAGTAGAAATTCTGCAATAAAACAAGTGGCTTCAGGTAGATTTGGGGTAACATCACATTACTTAACCAATGCAAAAGAGATTCAAATTAAAATGGCTCAAGGAGCAAAACCTGGTGAAGGAGGACAATTACCAGCACATAAAGTGCTTCCTTGGATTGCAGCTGCAAGAAACTCAACTCCTTTTGTAGGCTTAATTTCTCCTCCTCCACATCATGATATTTATTCAATTGAAGATTTAGCACAATTAATTTTCGATTTAAAAAATGCCAATCGTGAAGCTAGAATTAATGTAAAATTAGTTTCTGAAGTTGGTGTAGGTACTATTGCTGCTGGTGTTGCTAAAGCTAAAGCAGATGTTGTTTTAATTTCTGGTTACGATGGTGGTACTGGAGCTTCTCCTCTAACCTCATTAAAACATGCAGGTTTACCTTGGGAACTTGGTTTATCAGAAGCACAACAAACTTTAGTTTTAAATGACTTAAGAAGTAGAATAGTTGTAGAATGTGATGGGCAATTAAAGACAGGTAGAGACGTAGCAATTGCAGCTTTATTAGGTGCAGAAGAATTTGGATTTGCAACTGCTCCTCTAGTAGCTTCTGGCTGTATTATGATGCGTAAATGTCACTTAAATACATGCCCTGTAGGTATTGCAACTCAAGACAAAGAACTACGCAAAAATTTTAAAGGCACTCCAGAACACGTTATTAATTTCTTCTACTATGTAGCTGAAGAATTAAGACAAATCATGGCTCAACTAGGCTTTAGAACATTAGCAGAAATGGTAGGCCAAACTCATAAAATAAATGCTAATAAGGCTATAAAACACTATAAGGCAAAAGGTTTAGATTTATCTAGCATCCTATATAGACCATCAGCCTACAAAAAAATGACTGTTAGAAATACAGAAAAACAAGAACATAATTTAGATGATGTTTTAGATTTTACAATTTTAAAAGATTCTCACAGAGCTTTATATCGTAAAGAAAAAATGAACCTTCAATATCCAATTAAAAATGTTAATAGAACTGTTGGTGCTATTGTAAGTAATGAGATTTCAAAAATTTACGGTCATTTAGGATTACCAGAAGACACATTAAACATCAATTTTACTGGTTCTGCTGGTCAAAGCTTTGGAGCTTTTGGTGCATTCGGATTAACGTTTACACTAGAAGGTAACACAAATGATTACTTAGGAAAAGGATTATCAGGCGCAAAATTAATTGTAAAAAAACCAAGTCAAGCAGATTTCATTGCCGATGAAAATATTATTGTAGGTAATGTTTGCTTATTTGGAGCTGTAAATGGTCAAGCATATATTAATGGAATTGCAGGTGAGCGTTTTGCTGTTCGTAACTCTGGAGCAACAGCAGTTGTAGAAGGTGTTGGAGATCACTGTTGTGAGTATATGACAGGAGGAAAAGTAATTGTATTAGGTAAAACTGGTAGAAACTTTGCAGCTGGTATGAGTGGAGGAATTGCTTATGTCTACGATCCTGAAAATAAATTTATAAATGGATTATGTAATACAGAAACTATAGAATTCGAATCACTTTCAGAAGAAGATATTGCAGATTTAAAAGCAAACATAGAAAAGCATGTCTTATATACAGATAGCAAAAAAGGAGCTTCTTTATTAACAGATTGGAATACTTCAATTAAAAACTTTGTTAAAGTAATGCCAACAGAATACAAAAAAGCACTTAAGCGATTAGAAACAGAAGAACCAATGGTAGAAGAATTAACAACAGCATAATGTCATGGGAAAAATAACAGGATTTAAAGAATTTGAAAGACAAGATGAAAAGTACACTTCTGTTAAAGATCGTGTAAAACATTATAAAGAATTTACAGTTCCATTATCAGAAAAAGAGATAACAAAACAAGGTTCACGATGTATGGATTGTGGTATTCCTTTTTGTCATAGTGGATGTCCTTTAGGTAATCTTATACCAGATTTTAATCATATGGTTCATCAAGGTGAATGGCAAAAAGCCTCATGGATTTTACATTCAACAAATAATTTCCCAGAATTTACTGGTAGATTATGTCCTGCACCTTGCGAAAAGTCATGTGTTTTAGGTATTATAGAAGACCCAGTTTCTATAGAAAATATAGAAAAAAATATTGTTGAACGTGCTTTTAAAGAAGGATGGATTAAACCACAACCTCCTAAAACTAGAACTGATAAAAAAATTGCAATTGTTGGTTCAGGTCCTGCAGGATTAGCAGCAGCTCAACAACTAAATAGAGCTGGTCATACTGTTACTGTATTTGAAAGAGATGATGAAGTAGGAGGATTATTACGCTATGGAATTCCAAATTTCAAAATGGAAAAAGGAATTATTGATAGAAGAATAGCTATATTAAAAGCAGAAGGAATTATATTTAAAACAAATGTAAATGTTGGTGTAAATTACGAAGTTGAACAATTAAAGAAGTTCGACGCTGTAGTTTTATGTGGTGGAGCTACAGAAAGAAGAAGTTTACCTACTCCTGGAATAGATGCTGATGGTGTTGTACAAGCAATGGATTTCTTAACACAACAAACAAAAGTATTGTTTGGTAAAGAGGTAAAAAACCAAGTAATGGCAACTGATAAAGATGTAATTGTTATTGGTGGTGGAGATACAGGTTCAGATTGTATAGGAACTTCTAATAGACAAGGAGCAAAATCAGTAGTGAATTTTGAAATTATGCCTAAACCTCCTGGTCATCGTTCACCAACTACTCCTTGGCCTTTTTGGCCACTTCAATTAAAAACATCTTCTTCTCATCAAGAAGGAGTAGAACGTAATTGGTTAATTAATACCAAGGAATTTGTTAAAAATGAAAAAGGTAAATTAATTGCTTTAAAAACTGTAAATGTAGAATGGAAAATGGTTCCTGGACAAAGGCCTCAATTAATAGAAATTGCAGGAACTGAAAAATCTTGGCCATGTGATTTAGCTTTATTAGCATTAGGTTTTACAGGTCCAGAAAGTACATTAGCAGATAAATTAGGTATTGAAAAAGATACACGTTCCAACTTCAAAGCTGAATATGGAAAATATCAAACCAATATTCCAAATATTTTTACAGCTGGTGATATGCGTAGAGGCCAATCTTTAATTGTATGGGCAATTTCCGAAGGTAGAGAAGCTGCTAGACAAGTTGACATTTTCTTAATGGGCAAAACAGAATTACCATCAAAAGATATTGCAGGTGATTTAGTAGAAATGTAATATGGATCTATTCATAAATATATTTATTTAATGATTTTATTATATAATGCTGAATAACAAAAAAACCTCATACTATAAAGTATGAGGTTTTTTATTTCTGATATTATAATCAGAATAAAGAAAGGCAGCGACCTACTCTCCCACATAAATGCAGTACCATCGGCGCTATTGGGCTTAACTTCTCTGTTCGGTATGGGAAGAGGTGAGCCCCAATGCTATAACCACCCTAAATTTTTCAGTTAAAATAATTAACTGTATAAGTTAACATATGATAAAATAATATTGTAATAATCAAAATATTTAAAAGAGTGTCTCCCGGTCTTTCGACCGGGAAGCGTACATAAGTCTATGGGTTATTAGTACTACTCGGCTATGACATTACTGCCTTTACACCTATAGC
>NZ_CANMBY010000003.1 GCF_947496195.1 uncultured Polaribacter sp.
AATAGCGCCGATGGTACTGCATTTATGTGGGAGAGTAGGTCGCTGCCTTTCTTTATTCTGATTATAATATCAGAAATTATAAACCTCATACTTTATAGTATGAGGTTTTTTTTGTTTAAAATTTATAGTATGAAATAATATAATTATTTAGTTTCGTTATTGTTATTATACTATGTTTATTTGCATAAATGAAAAAACTGTTATTTATTTTTTATTTTTCAATATTTTCAAATTCAATGTTAAGTCAAATTGGAGGTGAAAATATATATCAGTTTTTAAACTTATCTAGTTCTGCTAGACAAATCGCTTTAGGTGGTGAAGTTTTAACCCTAATGGATGATATTAATCAACCCACTTGGAATCCTTCTACGATTAACCCTGAAATTGATGGAAAATTATCTGTTAATTATTCAAGTTTTTTAGCTGGTATAAATTTAGGATCTGTTTCATATGCTAGACTAATTTCTAGAAGATTTGGAACCATTCATGGTAACATTACTTATTTAGATTATGGGTCTTTAATTGGAGCTGATGAACAAGGAAATGAAACTGGAAATTTTAGAGCAAATGATTTAGCTTTATCTATTGGTTACTCTATTAATTTACCATGGACAAATTTATTTTTTGGAGCTAATTTAAAATTCATAAATTCTACAATATCTACTTTTTCTTCAACTGGTGTAGCTGTTGATTTAGCAGTTTTATATTATAGTCCTTATAAACCTTATACTTTTACAATTGTTGCTAGAAATTTTGGGACTCAATTACAATCTTTTAATGGAACTAATGAAAAAATACCTTTTAAATTGGCTGTTGGAGCATCTTATCAATTAGAATACATACCATTAAAATGGTATCTAACTCTAGATAATCTTCAACAATGGGACGTATCCACTCCAAATCCATCTGAACAAACAACAGATTTAGAAGGTAATGTAACAGAACAAGAAATTAGTTTTTTAGATAATACTTTTAGGCATTTAATTGTTGGAGCTGAATTTTTTCCTGAAAGCTTAATCAATTTAAGATTAGGATATCATTTTAGAAGAGCAGCTGAATTAAAATTACAAAATGTTAGAACTTTTGGAGGTATTTCTTTTGGTTTTGGAATAAGAATGAATAGATTTAAATTTAATTATGCTTTTTCAAAATATCATTCAGCAACAAATGCTAGTACTTTTAGTTTAGAAATTGATTTGAATAATAGAAGATAATGAGTAAAAAAATTACAATTGCCATAGATGGTTTTTCATCAACAGGAAAAAGTACAATAGCTAAATTACTAGCCAAAAAATACAATTATATTTATGTAGATACTGGGGCTATGTATAGAGCTGTAACTCTTTTTGCAAATAAAAATAATTATGTGGGTGTAGACTTTTTAAGAAAAGAAAATTTAATTTCTCAGTTATCTAATATTTCTTTGCAGTATAAATTTAATAAAGATTTAGGTTTTGCAGAAATGTATTTGAATGGTGATAATGTAGAAAAAGAAATAAGAACATTAGAAATATCTCAATTAGTTAGTAAAATAGCAGCAATCTCTGAAGTTAGAAAAAAATTAGTGGCAGAACAACAATTGATGGGTAAAGATGGGGGAGTAGTTATGGATGGAAGAGATATTGGTACTGTTGTTTTTCCTGATGCTGATCTAAAATTATTTATGACAGCTTCAGCTGATAAAAGAGCATTAAGAAGATATAAAGAATTAATTGAAAGAGGAGATAATGTAGATTATAATGATATTCTTTTCAATGTACAAGAAAGAGATAGAGTAGACTCTACAAGAAAAGATTCACCTTTAGTTAAGGCAGATGATGCAATTGAAATTGATAATTCTGATATGGGAATTAATGAGCAATTTGATCTTATTTGTAATCTAATAGATAAAAAATTAGTTGAACTTTAAATTAGAATAAAAATCTTTCCAAGCCCAAAATTGAGCAACATAAGCTTTAGGAGATTCTAATTGTTCTCCTTTTCTATTGCCAGAAATTGCAAAACCAAAGATATTCCAAACATTACCTTCATTATCGCTTAAAATATTAGGAAAATTACTGTCATCTAATAAATAAAATTCTAAATTATCTTTCTTATAATAGCTAGTTACAAAATATTTCTCTTCACTTCCTATAATAATAACTTCTTTATTATTTATAATCTTTGAGATTAATTTAGTTTTATTTTTAAATAAATTATAAGAAAATAACTCTACTCTTGTATTAATTTTTTCTTCAATAACTCCATAAATATATTCCGAATCTTGAGTTGTACTTAATTGAAGATCTGTTTCTCCAGCAGTTCTTTTAACATGATAATATACTTTAGCATCGTAGAAATATTCTTTTACAGTTTTCCAATTTGTCTCAATTAGGTTGTAATTTGAAATACTCTTTCCTGCATTTTCTTTACCAATATAAGTCATTAACATTTGTGACCAATAAAATTTTAGATCTTTATCAGCAGGAACCATATTATCTTTATATAAAAAACCAGAAGCTAGGATTTGATAAATATTACCATCAATTTCTCTATTAAAACAAATTCCGCTTTTTGTTAAAGGACAATATGAAACAGCAATGTTATTATTATTAAAAACATCATTTATAACCTCAAAATGATTAGTAAAAAAATAAGGATAAACTCTTACTTCATTATTAAAACTAATTAAAGCAACTTTTTCATGATCAGAAAGTTTTTCAAAGTCTGAAACATTACCAAATTTAGGATTTACACTTAAATCATAAGTTTTTCCTCCACCTTTAATATCGTTTTTATCTATTATCCAAATAGAAGATTCTTCTTGTTCAATGTTAGATATTATTTCATCATTATTTGAAGTACAAGAAATGAATATGAATATTAGAAATAAGTAAAATAAGCGCATTTTAGTTTTTTAATTTGACGAAAAAAACAGATTTTGCTTACAATTTAAGGAATATTAAGATACTTATGTGTTTGTAATGATATTTTCCATTTAGGATTTTTCATTACATAATCTACAATTAAAGAAGTCATTTTTTCTTTTTTACTCCATTCTGGCTGTAAAAACAATTCACAATTCTCGTTAACTTTTGCAGCTTGTTGTTCAGCAAAATCAAAATCACTTTTATTGTGAATTATCATTTTTAACTCATCTGCTTCTTTGTATACTTCTTCTAAAGGTAATTTTGTTTTTTTAGGAGAAAGGCAAAACCAATCCCATTTTCCAGAAAAAGAATAAGCACCAGAAGTTTCAATGTGAGTTTTTAAATTATTTTTTTGAAGAAGATTTGTTAAATAATCCATAGACCACATTAAAGGCTCACCACCAGTAACCACAACAGTATCAGTATATTTTTTTGCATTTTCAACAATTTTATCTGCTATGGTTGGTGGGTGTAAATCAGCGTTCCAACTTTCTTTAACATCACACCAATGGCAACCTACATCACAACCACCCACTCTAATAAAATAGGCAGCTTTACCTGTATGATACCCTTCACCTTGTATAGTATAGAATTCTTCCATAAGAGGAAGCATAATTCCTTTATCTACTAAATCTTTTGTTTTTTTATCCATTTATTTTCTTGCGGCTACAACTTCAATTTCAATTTTAGCTCCTGCAACTAAATTGGCTGCAAATGTAGTCCTTGCAGGTAAATTTTCCTTGAAAAAAGAACGATAAATTCCATTCATTTTAGAAAAATCATTAATATCAGCTAAGATTACAGTACATTTTACAACGTCATTTAAAGTAAGTCTATGATATTCTAAAACATCTTTTATATTTAGAATAGCCTGTTCAGTCTCAGCTTCTATGCCACCTTCAGCTAATTTACCTGTTGTATGGTTTTTGCCTATTTGACCTGTTAAAAAGTATAAGTTATCTACTTGTACAGCATCAGAAAAAGGAACATTTTGTCTACTTTCTTCATGAGACTTTTGATGTTTTACAACTGAAGATTGCTCTTTTTGACATCCTAATTGAATCAGTAAAGAAACCAAGAATAGTATTTTTAAATAATTTTTCATAAGATTTTGATTTTCAGTACAAATATAATCACAATAAAAAAGAAAATATTTTATTCTAATTAGTTAATAATTAAGGATTTTTTGTAAATTTGCACTCCTTTTTACGAGAACAGATTTGAAAAAGGAATTTTTTAAAACAATTTATATAACTAGCTCTTTGCGTTTTTATCGTTAAAAATCTGATTAACAAAAAGATACAAATTATTTTCAGAATATGTCTGAAGAAAACAAAGAAGTTGTAGCAGAAGAAACTACAACACAACCTACAGAAACTACTGCTGTAGAACAACAAAATCCACAAGAATTCTTAGAAAACTTTAACTGGCATAAATACGAACAAGGTATTGAAGCTGTAGATGAAGCTAAATTAAAAGAATTCGAAGAAGCATTAAAAGGTACTATTGGTTTCGTAAACGAAAGTGATGTAATCGAAGGTACTGTTATCAGAATTACTGATAGAGATGCAATTATTGATATTAACTCTAAATCTGAAGGAGTTATTTCTTTAAACGAATTTCGTTACAACCAAAACTTAGCTGTAGGTGATAAAGTAGAAGTATTAGTTGATAAAAGAGAAGATTCTTCTGGTCAATTAGTATTATCTCATAAAAAAGCTAGAGTAATCAAAGCTTGGGAACGTGTTAACAATGCTCATGAAACAGGAGAAGTTGTTAATGGTTTTGTAAAGTGTAGAACTAGAGGTGGTATGATTGTAGATGTTTTCGGAATCGAAGCATTCTTGCCTGGTTCTCAAATTGATGTTAAGCCAATTAGAGATTACGATCAATATGTAGAGAAAACAATGGAATTTAAAGTTGTTAAAATCAACCACGAATTTAAAAACGTTGTTGTTTCTCATAAAGCACTTATTGAAGCTGATATCGAAGAACAAAAGAAAGAAATCATTGGTCAATTAGAAAAAGGACAAGTATTAGAAGGTGTTGTTAAAAACATTACTTCTTATGGTGTGTTCGTAGATTTAGGTGGCGTAGATGGTTTAGTACATATTACAGATTTATCTTGGTCTAGAATTAATCATCCAAATGAGGTTGTTGAGTTAGATCAAAAATTAAACGTTGTAATTTTAGACTTTGATGATAACAAATCTAGAATTCAATTAGGATTAAAGCAATTATCTGCTCATCCTTGGGAAGCTTTAGATGCTAACTTAAAAGTTGGAGATAAAGTTACTGGAGAAGTTGTTGTAATTGCAGATTATGGTGCTTTTGTAGAAGTAGAGCAAGGAGTAGAAGGATTAATTCACGTTTCTGAAATGTCTTATTCTACACACTTACGTTCTGCACAAGATTTCGTAAAAGTTGGAGATAAAGTTGAAGCTGAAATCTTAACTTTAGATAGAGAAGACAGAAAAATGTCTCTTGGTATGAAACAATTACACCAAGATCCATGGACAGATATTACTACTAAATATCCTGTTGGTTCTACTCATACTGGTACTGTAAGAAACTACACTAACTTTGGTGTGTTTGTAGAATTAGAAGAAGGTATTGATGGTTTAGTATACATTTCTGATTTATCTTGGACTAAGAAAATTAAGCACCCATCAGACTTTGTAACTGTAGGTCAACAATTAGAAGTACAAGTATTAGAATTAGATGTAGAGAACAGAAAGTTAAACTTAGGTCATAAACAAACTCAAGATAATCCTTGGGATGGTCATGAAGATACGTTTGCAATAGGTTCTACACATCAAGGTACTATTAAAGATAAAAATGATAAAGGTGCTACTGTAACTTTAGAAGGAGGAGTAGAAGGATTTGCTCCAACTAGATTCTTAGAAAAAGAAGATGGTTCTAAGTTAGGTAAAGGAGATACTGCAGACTTCGTAGTTTTAGAATTTTCTAAAGAATACAGAAGAGTAGTAGTTTCTCATACATCAATCTTTAAAGAGCAAGAAAAACGTAACGTTAAAGCTGCTGTTAAAAAAGCTGCTGAAGTAGAAAAAGTTACTTTAGGAGACATAGGTGGTCTTGCAGACTTAAAGAAACAAATGGATGCAAAAGCTAAAAAGAAAAAATAGTAATTTTTAGTTCATTTTAGTTTAAATATAGAAAAGCCACTACACTTTGTAGTGGCTTTTTTTATTCCTTATATTTGATGATATTAAAAAATACTAATCATGAAAATTAAAATTATTCTTTCTCTTTTTATACTTGTTCTAATTAGTTGTAATCAACAAAAAGAAGAAGTCTCTAAAATAAATCCTGTTGAATATTGGGGAGAAAATCCTTGGCCAGAAATAAGAAAGAAAAGAATAAATACACTTTTACCAAATGCTTTAAAAGAAGCAAACGTAGATTGTTGGTTGGTTATTTGTAGAGAAAACAATAACGATCCTTTAGCAGATCATGTAGGAGGTGAAAATGCTGGTGGTACAGCAGCTTTTTTATTTTATAATGATGATAAAGGTTTTCATTCAAAGGTATTTTCTCCATCAGGAGAATCTACAGCTTTAGGTGAATTAAACATACATGATGAAGTTGTGCCAGTTGAAAGAGGAAAATCTGCAATAGAACAAGCTGTTACTTTTATAAAAGCGCAGAACTTTTCTAAAATTGCAATTAATTCATCTCAGTCTAACTCAACTGCAGATGGTTTATCTTATACTCAAAGACAAACATTAGAATCTTTTTTAGGAAGCGATGCTAATAAATTAGTTTCATCAACAGAAGTTGTTTACAATTGGTTATCAATTAAATTACCAGAAGAAGTAGAAATTTTAACCAAAGCTGCAGAATTAACTGCTCAGTTTCAAATTGAAGCTTATCAACAAATTATACCTGGTACTTCTACAGATGCTGATATTGCTAAGTTTTTAAAACAAAAAATGGCTGAATATGGAGTTAAAGATGGGTGGGCATCAGATCAAAATCCAAATGTTAATTCAGGGCCAGATAGAGGGCATTCTCATGCTACTGATAAAGTAATTATGCCTGGAGATGTCATTCAGATAGACTTTGGAATTAAATTATATGACAGATGGGTTTCTGATATACAACGTTTTGCCTATGTTTTAAAAGAAGGAGAAACTAAAGCTCCTAAAGATATTCAGTTTTATTGGGATAGTGGAAAAGCAGGTAGTAGAGCAGCATTAGCAGCTATGAAGCCAGGAGTAAAAGGTGTTGATGTAGATAGGGCGCAACGTGTTTTGATGAACAAAGCTAAAAGCGAATATGTAATGTGGTCAACAGGACATCCTGTTGGTTATGTTGCTCATGATGTAGGCCCTAATTTAGGAGGTTCTCAAAGTTCGCATGTTAGACCAGCTTCTGAGAAAAAATTAAAAGAAGGAATGACCTTTGCATTTGATGGTTTTCATGCTTGGAAACGTGAAGATGGAACTGAAAAAACAATTTCTGTAGAAGAAATGGCAGTTGTTACTAAAGATGGAGCAAGATATTTAACCAAGCCACAAGAAGAGTTAATTTTGATTAAAAGTCATTAATCTAATTCTTTTTGTTTAAATCTTTCAATTCTTCTAATAATAATTGAGTGTTTTTTTTGGAAGTTTCCATTAAACTTAAAGAGCCTAAACTTAACACATGACGTAGATTTATTACATTTATTAATTGTAATTTATTTTCATTCTTGTTTAAAATTTCTTTCGATATTTTAGCAAGTTCATCTTCATATTTTAAGTTCAATTTTGAAGACTTATTTTGCTTGTAATTAAAAATACCAATAGTTTCTTCATCAAAATAATATCCTATTTTTAAAAAAACAGATGCATATTGTTGATCAACTAATAAAGAATTATTGTTTTGAATTATTTTTTCAATACGCTCTAATTCTTGATAATATTGAATAAGTTTATCTTTAATGTTTTTGTTTTTTATAATGTCTATATTGCCTGATGACAACATATCTGTATACGTTGGGTCATTTATTAAAAAGGTTTTACGTGATTGTAATAATGTTAAGTTTCTAAAAAAGCTTGTATCAATCTTTATAAAGTTTTTTCCATTAAATGAGCTTAAAAGATAACTTGCAGCATTTGTAAAGTCAGTTTCATAAGAAATTTGATCATCAATGAAGTCTAATTGATTTGTTAAGTCTCTTTCTAAGTTTTTTAAATATATTGTTTCTTTGTTTTGCTCTTTAGTTCCTTCATTCCAATTATTAATCTGTAGTGCAATGAGAATTCCAATTACTACTAAAATAATTTCGCCAAAAGCGTATGTTAAGTATTTACCCATTTTGTTTTGATTGAGAAGTTTTTGACGGATTTTTCTAAAAAATTTAATCATTTTTTTATGTTTGAGTTTTCTAGTATACCATCAATAACTTTATGTATCCTTGTAATTCTTATCTGATAACTAGAAAGGTTGTATAAATATTCATCAACTATATTTTCAAATTCCAAATCACTAAAAATACTGTATTTATTAACCTGAATTTCTGAGTCATTTTTCCATGCAAGAGTACCATATTTATCAATATTTTTTATAGGATATCTTTTCATTAAATAATCTATAAGATATTCTGATTTTCTACTTAAGGTTTCTCTTGTTCGATTAACTCTGCTCTTTTGTTGTGACCATTCTAAAATCAATGATTTTAATTTTTCATTCTGCAGGTTTTGTAATTGCCCTACTTGCATTACTTCTAGCACCGTATTTTCAGAGATTTCAAAACCTCCATATTCAAAAACTTTAAAAATTAAACTGTCCGTATTTGAAAGCTTTAATTTTTCTATGTCTTGATTAATTAAATTCATGATAACTTTTCCAGTTTTTAAAGCTTCGTTATTTAGTTTGCTTGTGTTGGTTAAATAGTCCTTATTTAGCTTGAATTCACTTTGAATGCCTTTTAGAAATTTTAATTCATTGTTTTGTTGAATTCTATTTTGATTCCAATTATTAATCTGTAAAGCAATCAAAATTCCAATAACCACTAAAACTATTTCTCCAATTGCGTATTTGAAATAACGAGAGGGTTTATTTTCCATAATAAGTGATTGACGGATTTTTCGAAAGAATTTAATCATAAGAATTCAATTCTTTAGCTATTAATTCTTTTAACTTTTTTGATTCAACCATGATATTTTTCAATTTGTATGACATTAAATTGCTTTGATTACTAACTCTAGATGCATATTGCCTAAGATGTATTGTCTTCTTAGATTTCGAATTAAAAATCCATGGATTGTCTTTTATAGCTGTCTTAGCATCTAAATGATAGAGTTGTCTAAAATTGATAAATCCATCATAACATTGTCTTCTTAAATAAATACATTCTTCACTGTATTGTAAATTGTAGAAGGACTCTCTTTCACACAATTGATAATAGGTTTGAATTTGAGTAACCAAGCTATCTGTTCCTAAAGAGTACAAACTACCCGTGTTTTTGAGCTCTTGAAAAACCGTAGAATTTAAATTGAAGGTATTCACATAAAAAATTGCTTCTTTAGTAAGGTAATTTAAGTCTTCAGGTTGTATCCCTTTTACTATAAGGCTAAGAATGCTATCTGTGTAGATTTTTCTGGTTTGAAAACCTCCTTGAACTGTGTCAATAAAATGAGCACGTTGAATGTTGTAATCCAATTCCTTAGTCAATTTTATAAGAAGCTCTTTGTTTTTATTTTTTTCTATTCTATTTGTATTCCAATTGTTGAGTTGAAGTGCAATCAGTATCCCAATAACCACCAATAAAATTTCTCCAATGGCGTATCTAAAGTATTTGGATGTTTTATTTTCTTCTAGAAGTGTTTTTCGAATTTTTCTAAAAATTTTAATCATTTAATCTTTTTTAAAGCGTTTTTCTATTTCAATTCCTATATCTTCTTTTATTTTTTCTGTATGTTTAATTAATGGAATTATGGTAGACCAAAGGTCATATTTATAATTAGCCTCTAATAGTAGAACATCATAATAATGTTCTTCTGTCAAGTATTTTTTTACATTGTAGTGAGTTTTGGGGTAGAACCCTTCACGTTTTAAAGACAATTCGAAGTTTTTTTTATAAAAACCTTCTTTTTCTAGCTCTTCTAAATGTTTATTTATTTTTGGTTGATGCTCTTTATGTACATTATCAAAAAATGCAGTGAATCTTGGTAATATCACCTCATAATAATAAGTAAGATTATACCTTAGGGAATCTGATTTAATTCTATCTAAACCAGATGATTTTAAGGTTTCATATGGACCTTTATTGTAACTATAAATAATTGTGTTATGAACCCAAACTATATTTTCAATTAATTGTTTATCTGAAAAACGTTTTTCTCCTTTTCTAGCAAAAAGCATATTATCTATTGCTGTGTCTTTTCTTATAATTCTCTTTTCAAAATATTTAAAATCGGCTAAATCCTTAGCTATTGTTCTATCAATTTCTATTAAAATATTTTTCTCAAACTCTTCTAATTTTCTATGCTCATTCCAATTATTAATCTGTAATGCTATTAAAATTCCAATTACTACTAAAATAATTTCGCCAAAAGCGTATGTTAAGTATTTACCCATTTTGTTTTCTTCTAAAAGTGATTTACGAATATGTCTAAAAAACTTTATCATATCTATAGGTTTTATTTTGGTTCAATGATTAAGAATATTGCTGTGGAATCTCCAATATTTAAAACCTTATGCCATTCAATTTTATCATTATAGAAACTATAATTGTCAGGTACATTAACCTTTCTGGTTCCTGTTTGGTCTGTAATTTTAAATTTGCTTCCTTTTAATGTATAACCAAAATGGGCAGCATGAAAGTGTTTTTCATGACCAACACCTGGAGGAAAAACACATTTTAAAGCTCTTACTTTATCATTTTCTTCTAGAATAGTACATACTTTTTCTCCTTTCCATCCAGCTTTTAGAGGGTCTTTTAAATTAATATCTGGCTTGCAAGAGTGTATAAGAGAATAAATTACAAAAGCTATAATAAAAGTAAGTTTGCTTTTTTTCATATCAATTCAATAATTGTGAAATTAAAGACACACTAAATATTGTCAGCATAAACCAACCAATAAATCCTTGGATTATTGCCAAATAACGAGGTAATCCTTTTATGGGTATTTCTCCAAAACCTAAAGTGGTAAAAGTATTTATAGAGAGCGTTAATGCGTTTAATGCTTTAATAAACAAATCATACAACAAACCTACAGTAAGTAAAAACCCAATTTGAATGTTTTTCCATCGTTTTTGTTTAGGTGATAAATCTTTCCATCTACCTTGTAAAACGTCAGTAGTTTTTAAAAAACGACTTGTAATTCTAGAACTAAACATAGAAGCATTATACAAAGGCTTACTCCAAGTAATAAAGAACGAAGGCAATTCTAAATGTGCTTTTTCTAAGTTGGTTTTAAACGCTTCATAGGAACTTATTTCTTGTTGTTTGTCTTCCAAATAAATAGTATGCATACCTTCATTTCTACGTAAATATTTTTGAAAGAACTCAAACCTGTGTATTAATCTTTTTTTCCCTAAAGTATCCCAAGAATTAGGGAAGAGTAAATAGATAAATGCAAAGAGTAAAATTACATACATAGAAAAAATGATTGCCCTTTCTGGTTCTTTTCCATAGCCAGAAAATACTTTTAGAAATTGATTAATTCTCCACTTAAAGAATGTTTTAAAAGATGGATTTTTATCATACAAATACTCAAAACGTTTGGTTTCTATATCTTTAATGTCTTCATAAACTAAGTTGGCATTTTCTAAATCGTAATTATCTTTATAATAATTATAAAAATTATAGCGTAATTTTATTTCTTGTGCATAAGAGCTTTTGTCTATAATTTGGCTTTCATTGATATAGCGTTTAACAATGTCTTCACCATACATCCATTTTGTGTAAGCTTCAGCTCCTGATTGTATCATTGAAGTTTTTAAAGATGGATTTTCTGATTCGATCTTTCTAAAAAAAGAGGTTTGTGCATTAGCAGCAATAACTTTGTTGTTCCATTGTTGCCAATCGATTTCAGATTTTTTAATGATATCGAAAAAACCAAGTTTTACATATTGGTCAAACGCGTTATTTGATAAAGTAAATCTTTTGGTATGATTTTCTGTATTTACAGTAAATGAAGCTGCTGTAAATTGATTACCCTCAATAGTGACAAATTGATTATTTCTAGAAAAAATTTGCGTTCTATTTATAGTTTTAAATTGATTGCCTATAATTCTTAAAACAAAATTATTCCTTGTATTTATATTTACTTCTTCTTTATTAAAAATATTATTTTCAATTTCTAAATTTAAGTTAGTTAGTAAATTATTATTGGTAAAATGATTGGTTAGGTATATATTTATTTTTGAATTAAAAATTGAGTTGCGAATCCCAATATCTTGATAGTCAGAGTTTTCAGAATTTAGATTTTCTTCAAAATAGTTTATAATTTTATCTATATTATTAGAAGAACTGATAATATTTACATTGTTATAAAAGTTGCAACCTCTAAAATCAATAGCTAACGTGTTTGTCAATTTTAAAGGCTTTAAAAATTTTATTTTGTAAAATCCATAATACATAATGTTAGTAGGAATGTTACGTAGCTTGTCCATTTGTAATGAATAAGTTAGAAACTGAACATTGTTTAGATGTAATTCTTTATTTATGGTAATGGTATCTTTTCTTAGTATTGTTGTTTTGTCACTACCAATATCATAACTAGCTGCATATGCGCTATCAGTTGCTCTATTAAATTTAATAATCGCATCTTTTAGTTTAAAGACAGAATCTTTTTCTTCTTCAATCATTTTAAAGAATTCTGAATAACTGTATTCTTTGTAGTTAAGTTTTTGAGAAAAAAGTAATGTAGTAGAAAGAAATAAAAATCCTAGAAACAGTATTTTTTGGAGCATAGCAATTTCGGTTAGTTAATAGTTAGTTGAAGTTTGGTTAAAAATAGTATAAATTATTGATTTTTAAATTATTAGTCATAATGATTTACCATATCTGGTGTTAACCCTAAATAATTATCTATAGATTTTATCAGTTCTTCTGCAATTTCTAGAATGTCATTAATCATAAAAGTATGTACACTTAAAATTTGTATTCTTATTTTAATGGCGTTTAATAAATCTAATTTTATCTCAGGCTCTTGTAATCTTTGGTTTATTAGTATGTCTAACTCTTTGTATTCTCCTAACAAAAAGTCTTCATCTTCACCAACATCTTCATCATACATAGTTATTTGACAAAGTTTTTTTATTGTTGGGTAAACTTCTGGATAAAATATATTTTCAATATTATTTTTTACATCATCTGCACTTTCTTGAGAGTTTAAATAATAATTTATGATGTCTATACTTAAGGCTTTATCCTTAATTAGGTTTAATTGTCCAGATGCAACAAGTTCAGAATAGGTATTATTTGTATTTGGGAAATTATAAGTTTCTATTAAATAATTTAACTTGTCATTTAAACTATCAATTCCAATAAAACTCTTATTATCATCAAAATCTTTAATAATAGACTTAGCCACCTCTATAGATTCTAGGCTATGTCTTTTCATATCTTTTAATATAACTTTTTGGTATTCAATATCTTCTACTATACTTATTAAATAGCCTCTTTCTTTTTTTGTGTTTTCTTGTTCTTGATTTTTATTATTAAACTGAAGCGCTAATAAAATTCCTATTACAACTAATAAAATTTCTCCAATGGCATAGGCTAAATAATTAACTAGCCTTTTTTCTGCTATTAATTTTTTTCTGATTTTTTTAAATAATTGAATCATAGTTTTTGGTTAGATTTTAAAGATAGTAAAAAATGTAACCTATTGTTTATGAAATTGTTATTCTTAAATAAAATAAGGTGTGTATTTGTATCTCTAAAAACAAAAAAAATCGTTCTAAAAAATTATATTTGTTGAGTTAAAAAGAAACTATGACATTAATAAAATCAATATCAGGAATTAGAGGAACAATAGGAGGAAACACAAGTGATAATTTAACCCCAATAGATGCTGTAAAATTTGCTTCTGCTTATGGAGCTTTCATAAAAAAAAGAAATTCAGGTAAAACAGATATAAAAGTTGTTATTGGTAGAGATGCCAGAATTTCTGGTAAGATGATATCTAGTTTAGTAGCAAATACTTTAGTTGGTTTAGGTATAGATGTTATAGATTTAGGCTTATCTACAACACCAACTGTAGAAGTTGCTGTGCCTCTAGAAAAAGCAGATGGAGGTATTATTTTAACAGCTTCTCATAACCCAAAACAGTGGAATGCCTTAAAACTTTTAAACGAAAAAGGGGAGTTTTTAAATGGTGAAGATGGAGAGCAAATTTTAGCTTTAGCAGAAAGTGAAGATTTTACATTTGCAGAAGTTGATGATTTAGGAACTTATACAAAAGATAATACATATTTACAAAAACACATTCAAGAGGTTTTAAACTTAGAACTAGTTGATGTAGATGCAATTAAAGCAGCTAATTTTAAAGTTGTTGTAGATGGTGTAAATTCTACAGGCGGTGTTTTTATACCTGCTTTGTTAAAAGAGTTAAACGTAGAATGTGTTGAATTGTATTGTACTCCAAATGGTCATTTTCCTCATAATCCAGAACCCTTAAAAGAACATTTAACAGATATTTCTGAATTGGTAGTTAAAGAAAAAGCAGATTTTGGAATTGTAGTAGACCCAGATGTAGATAGGCTAGCTTTAGTTTGCGAAGATGGTTCTATGTTTGGAGAAGAATATACACTAGTAGCTTGTGCAGATTATGTTTTAGGAAGACTTGGTGGAGGAAATACAGTGTCTAATTTATCTTCTTCTAGAGCCTTAAGAGATGTTACTGAAAAACATGGAGGTACTTATACAGCTTCTGCTGTAGGTGAAGTAAATGTGGTTATAAAAATGAAAGAAACCAATACTGTTATTGGTGGTGAAGGTAATGGAGGTATTATATATCCTGCTTCACACTATGGTCGTGATTCTTTAGTAGGTGTTGCTTTATTTTTATCGCATTTAGCTCATAAAAAAATGTCTTGTAAAGCACTTAGAGAGAGTTATCCAAGTTACTTTATGAGTAAAAATAAAATACAATTAACTCCAGAAATAGATGTTGATAATATTTTAGAGACTATGGCTTCTAAATATGCTAATGAAGATGTAAATACTATAGATGGTGTTAAAATCGATTTTGCAGAAGAGTGGATTCATTTAAGAAAATCGAATACAGAACCTATTATTAGAATTTACACAGAAGCTAAAAGTCAAGCAGCAGCAGATGCTTTAGCAGAACGTTTTATTGGAGAAATAAAAGAAATTATATAAACTGTCATATTAATTGCAGTAAAGAAATCTTTAGGCTAATGAATTTAGAACACTATTTTTCACAATTTAGAGAGCATATCATAGGTATAGACCAGAAATTTGATACACCTTATGGTGAGCAAGATTTGGTTTATTGTGATTGGACTGCAAGTGGTCGTTTATATAGACCTATAGAAGAGAAAATTTGTAATCAATTTGGGCCTTTTGTAGCAAATACACATACAGAGACTTCAACTTCTGGTGCAGCTATGACCTTAGCTTATCATGAAGCTAGAAATATTATTAAACGTCATGTAAATGCGAATAGTAATGATGTTTTAATTACTACAGGTTCAGGTATGACAGGCGTTGTCAATAAATTCCAGCGTATTTTAGGACTTAAAGTTTCTGAGAGTTTAAAAGATTATACAACTATTCCAGAAGATCTAAAACCAATTGTTTTTGTATCTCATATGGAACATCATTCAAATCAAACTTCTTGGTTAGAAACCATTGCAGATGTAGAAGTTGTACCTTGTAATGATGCTGGCTTGGTTTGTTTAAAAGAGTTTGAAAATTGCATAAAAAAACATCAACATAGAAAAGTAAAAATAGCTTCAATTACCTCTTGTTCTAATGTAACTGGTATAAAAACACCTTATCATGATGTTGCAAAATTAATTCATAAATACAATGGATTATGTTTTGTAGATTTTGCTTGTTGTGCACCCTATGTAGATATTAATATGCATCCAGATAATGAGGATGAAATGTTAGATGCTATTTTCTTTTCTCCTCATAAATTTTTAGGAGGACCAGGAAGTTCTGGTGTTTTAATATTTAATAAAGCCTTGTATAAAAATACAGTGCCAGATAATCCTGGAGGAGGTACTGTAAGTTATACAAATCCTTGGGGAGAACATGATTATTTTGATGATGTAGAAACTAGAGAAGATGGTGGTACTCCTGGTTTTTTGCAAACCATAAAAATTGCTTTAGCTGTTCAGTTAAAGGAAAAAATGGGCACAAAAAACATAGAAGAAAGAGAAGAAGAAATTAATAAGGTAATTTTTAAAACCTTAGAGAGTTTAGAGGGTGTAAAAATATTAGCTCCTAATCATAAAAAGAGATTAAGTATTTTTTCTTTCTATTTTGAAAAATACCATTTTAATTTGGTTGTTAAATTATTAAATGATCGTTTTGGAATTCAGACTAGAGGAGGATGTTCTTGTGCAGGAACTTATGGGCATTTCTTGTTAAATGTAGATCAAGAAACTTCTAACAGAATTAAAGGTCAAATTTTAGAAGGTTGCAATACAGAAAAACCAGGTTGGGTTCGTTTGTCTTTACATCCAACAGTTACTAATAATGAATTAGATTTTATTTGTAAATCATTAACTGAATTATCAAAAAATATTGAAGATTGGTCTAAAGATTATAAGTACGATGCCATTAAAAATGATTATGTGCATAAAACAGTAACACCAATAGAAAAAGAGTTAGTTAACTCTTGGTTTGCTGTTTAGATTTCATAATTTCTTGCCATTCTTCAAATTTGTCTTTATGTTTAAAACGCTTGTGAGACCATAAATAAAACTCAGGCTGTTCTTTTACATTTTTCTCAGTAATTTTTAAGAATTTCTCAGTAATATCATAATTCTTGAATTTTTTTGGGTCTTCTGTAATTAATTCAAAATCAGTTTCATAGTAACCTCTTTTTATTTTTTTTGCCCTGTAATTAATTACAACCAAATCATATTTTTTGGCTAACATTTCAGCACCTGTATGTACAGGAACTTTTACACCAAAAAATTCTGCCCAATGAAACGTTTTAGGGATCATAGGAGATTGATCACTTAACAAAATATAAGAACCTTGAATATTATTGTTAAATTTATCTTTAATAAAATTTACAAAGTCAGAAGTTCTAGAACCTACAACTCCAAATTTCTCTCTAGTACTTTTTAATTTATCTTCAAAAGTTTCGTTTCTTAATTTATTATAAGCGCCAAACACATTTCCTTTTATCACTAAAGGCAAGCTAGTAGACCATTCCCAATTTGCTAAATGTGCACTTACTAATGCTATGCTTTTACCTTGCTCTACATATTTATTTACTAGTTCAGGATTTTTATATTGGTATCTTTTTAAAATTTCTTTTTCAGAAATGGTAAAAGATTTAAGACTTTCTACAATCATATCTGTAAAATGTTTGTAGAATTTTTTAGCAATTAATTCTTTTTCTTTTTTAGATTTTTCTGGTAATGCTGTACTAATGTTATCTAAAATTACATCTTTTCTGTAACCAATGATATGATAAACTAGCACAAAAAGAAAATCTGAAATGATATATAAAATTCGCATTGGTAATATCGATATTAACCAAATTATAGGATAAGTAATGTAGAATAATATAAGATTCATTTGTGTGGTATTAAATACAAATATCGTGCTAAAAATCTATTTGCTTTATATTTTATAATTTTCTCTATTTTTTTAGCTTTTTCTGAACGTTTTTCATGCTTTTCCATTCATTAAACCGATCTTTATGTTTAAATCTTTTATGAGACCATAAATAACATTCTGGTTGTTTTTTTACAAGTTCTTCAGTAAGCTTTATATATTCATCCGTAATTTTATAATTCTCAATTTCTTTAGGATTTTTAGTTATCAATTTAAAATCGGTTTCATAAAATCCTCGTTTTATTTTTTTTGTAGCACAAAAAACAACTGCTAAATCAAATTTTTTTGCAATAGTTTCAGCTCCTACATGTATAGGTACTTTAATACCAAAAAAATCAGTCCAATATAAAGATCGTTCTACTTGAGGTGATTGGTCACTTAGCAATAAATATATACTTTGTTTTTTTTCCTTAAAGTTCTTTAAAATTACCTTAGTAGTTTTTGAAGACTCATAACATTTAAAGCCAAAACGCTCTCTAGATCTTTTAACCACCTTATCAAAATAAGTATTACCTAAACTAGTATAAGCGCCGTAAACTTTACTATTAACTACCAATGGAGAATTCACAGACCATTCCCAGTTAGCTTGATGTGCTCCAATAAATATAATGCTTTTCCCTTCTTTTAATAGATTGTTTACTAACTCAGGATTTGTGTATTGATATCTTTTTACTATTTCACTCTTACTAATTGAAATGGCTTTTATGGTTTCTATAAATAAATCAGTAAAGTGTTTAAAAAAGTATTTAGAGTAGTGTTTGTTTTCTTTAAAAGAGTTGTTAGGAAAAGCTAGATTTAAATTATTTAAAACAACTTTTTTTCGGTATTTAAATACATGAAAAATTAATAGGTAAAGTATATCAGATAATATATATAATATCCTTAAAGGTAATTTAGATAATAACTTTACTATGGGATATACTAAGATAAAAGTAATAAACTGCATACTAATTTTTTCGAGTACAAATATCTATATTTTAATTTGAAAAGGTAAAAGGAAATCAAACAGAATTGTTATGTTTGTTTTATGTTACAACAATCAAATTTAATAGTATTAGGTATTATAATAGCTAATGTTTTAGTATCTATGAAAGGTTTTGATGATTATGCCTTTTTAGATAAGTATAAATTTCAAGTTAGTAGGATAAAAGGAGGAGAGAAGGTAAGGTTGTTTACATCAGGTTTTTTGCATGTAGATTGGATGCATCTTATTTTAAATATGTATGTTCTATATGTTTTTGCAGATTTTGTGGCTAATATTTTAGGAAATAATAGTTTTTTAATTATTTATTTTGGAAGTCTTTTAGCAGGAAGTTTTTATTCTTTGTCTTATCATAAAGATGAGCCTTATTACTCTGCTGTTGGTGCATCTGGAGCAGTTTCTGGTATTGTTTACTCATCAATTCTACTTTTTCCTGATATGCAGTTATTGCTCTTTTTTGCTATACCTATTCCTGGTTATGTTTTTGGAGTAGGGTATTTATTATATTCTATATATGGAATGAAAAAACAACTTGGGAATGTAGGACATGCAGCCCATTTAGGTGGTGCAATTGGAGGATTTGCTTTAACTTTATTATTAAAGCCTATTTTATTTTCTATCAATACTACATTTGTGATACTTTTAGCAATTCCGATTCTGTTATTATTGTTTTTTGGTGATAAGCTAAAAAAGTTATAAAAAAAAGACTTTACGATATCGTAAAGTCTTTTTTTTGAGCGAGAGACCAGGTTCGAACTGGCGACATTCAGCTTGGAAGGCTGACGCTCTACCAACTGAGCTACTCTCGCTTGGTAAAGCTTTTTTAAAAAATTGTAGCGAGGAGCAGATTTGAACTGCCGACCTCAGGGTTATGAATCCTGCGCTCTAACCAACTGAGCTACCTCGCCATTCATATTTGAGGCTGCAAATATAAATGAATTTTAGAGATTCGCAAGCAGAGGTTTTAATTTTTTTTAAATAGAATTAATACCTATATTGTGTGCCTAACTAAACGAAAAAATGGATAAAGTCAAATACGAATTAGAAATCCCTATACACGCATCTCCTAGCATGTTGTATCAATATATTTCTTCTCCTTCTAGTTTGCAAGAATGGTTTGCTGACAAAGTAAACTCTAGAGGGAAAATTTTTAGTTTTATTTGGGATGATACAGAAGAAAAAGCAAAGCTAATAACTAAAAAATCTGATGATAGAATACGATTTAAATGGTTAGAAAGTGAGGATGATGATAGTTATTTTGAAATTAAGATTCAAGTTGATGCATTAACAAAGGATGTGTCTTTAATAATAACTGATTTTGCAGACGATGAAGATGAAGTAGAAGAGGCAAAGCAACTTTGGGAAAATCAAATAGACGAATTAAAGCATACCATAGGAGCATAGACAAATGCTATTATTTATATAAATGACTCAGTTTTTTAACTGAGTTTTTTTATGTCTTATTATTATCAAAAGCCTTAATTTTGTTCTTTTATATTTAGAAGTATGATAAATTTTAATGGAGACATTTTAGATCAAGAAAAATTTTCTCTAACTGCTGAAAATAGAGGTTTTAAATATGGTGATGCTGTATTTGAAACTATTAAAGTTGTAAATAATAAAGTAATTTTTTGGGAAGATCACTATTTTAGATTGATGGCTTCTATGAGAATGCTTAGAATGAAAATTCCTATGAGTTTTACATTAGAATTTTTAGAAAAAGAAATTTTAAGTTTAGTAAAAGCGAATAACACTTCACAAAAATCTAGAGTAAGATTAACTATTTTTAGAAAAGATGGTGGTTTATATAAGCCAAAAACTAATGAAATAGATTTTTTGGTTGAAGCTTCTGAATTAAATCATAACATTAAAAATGATTATAAGATAGATATATTTAAAGACTTTTATAATTATTCTGGATTATTATCAACCATTAAAACAAACAATAAAATGCTAAATACTTTAGCTAGTGTTTTTGCTAAAGAAAACGACTTAGATAATTGTATTTTAATTAATGAGAAAAAGGGGGTAGTAGAAGTTACAAATGGTAATATTTTTATTGTAAAAGATAATGTTATAAAAACTCCTGCAACTACAGAAGGTTGTATTAAAGGTATTGTTAGGAAAAAAGTACTTGAAATTCTATCAAAAAATGAAGAGTTTAAAGTTGAAGAAACTTCAATTTCTCCATTCGAAATTCAAAAAGCTGATGAGGTTTTTATAACAAATGCTATTATTGGTATTCAGCCTGTTACTCAATATAAAAAGAAAACATTTAAAGTTGATTTTAGTAAAAAAATTGCTAAAAATTTACAAGTTTTGGAGTTTACAACTTAATTTAAAGTAACATCACTAGGTGCATTTGCCCAAAGCTTATAATCACCACCTTTTTGTATTAATTTGTTTCTCCATAAAAACATGTCGTTTTCGGCAAAAATATCTTCAGAATCGTTTTCCGAGATAAACCATGACTTTGTGTTTATTTCATCTATTAGTTGATTTTTTTCCCAACCAGAATATCCTAAGAAAAAACGAATGTCATTTTTTTGAAGTAAATTGTTATTTAAGAGATTCTTTAATGTTTCAAAATTACCACCCCAATAAATGCCATTGTTTACCTCTATGCTATCTGGTATTAATTCTGGTACTTGGTGAACAAAATACAAATTATCTTGCTCTACAGGTCCTCCTTGGTATATTGTAAAGTCTGCATTTATTTCTGGTAACAAATCATTAATGGTAAAATTTAAAGGTTTATTAAATATAAAACCTACAGAATTATTTTCAGAATGTTCTGTAATTAAAATAATAGATCTATTAAATGATGAGTCATTTAATATAGATGGCTCAGCAATTAAAAGTTTTCCTTTTGTAGGTTTTAAATTGGGCATAAGTAAATATATAAAATTATAGGTATAAAAAAAACTCTCTTAAAAAGAGAGTTTTCTATAATAAAACGATAAACTAAGATTAGTTTACAGCGTCGCTTAATCCTGCACCAGCTTTAAATTTAGCTACATTTTTAGCAGCAATTTGGATAGTTTTACCAGTTTGAGGGTTTCTACCACTTCTTGCAGCTCTTTTAGAAACTGAAAAAGTTCCAAAACCAACTAAAGCAACTTTATCTCCTTTTTTTAAAGCAGAAGTTACATTTCCTGTAAAAGATTCTAATGCTGCTTTTGCTGCTACTTTAGAAATTCCTGCGTCTGCAGCCATTGCATCGATTAAATCTGACTTGTTCATAATAAATAGATTTTAAATTATTGAATATTTATATTTTTTGCTAAAAAGCTTAACAAATATAGACGGATTAAGGGCTTACGCAAATTTGAGGTATATAAATAGGGGGTTTTGTTAATAAATACCTATTAAATGTTAATAACGACTAGTATTTTTGTTTAAAAAACGCAAAATTCCTTGTTAGTAAAGGGTTATAGCACTTTTGCATCTTCAGAAAAATGAAATCCATTAAGTAGGCTTTTAATATCCATTTTTCGCTTACCAGATAATTTTATTTCTAATACATTTATATAACCATTTTCAACAGCTATTTTTAATTCTTTTTTAGTTGTCTTTATTAGTCCTATATTATAAGAATGTTTTTCATAAACCTTTTCTACTTTGTATAATTGAGCTTTAATAGTTTCTTTATTGTTTTCTATTAAAGTCCAAGCAGAAGGAAAAGGATTTAAACCTCTTATTTTATTGTAAATGTTTTCAATAGATTCTGACCAATCAATTTTAGTATTTTCTGAATTAAGTTTTGGTGCAGACTTTTCTTCTAATTCTGGTTGTTTAGTAGTGCTAATATTTCCATTTTCTATTTGGTCTACTGTTTGCAAAACTAACTCAGCACCTAAAAACATAAGTTTATCATGTAAAGTACCTACAGTATCATCAGGTAAAATCTCAATTTCTTTTTGTAAGATAATTTCTCCAGTATCAATTTTATCATCTATAAAAAAAGTAGTAACACCAGTTTTTGTTTCTCCATTTATAATTGCCCAATGAATAGGTGCAGCACCTCTATATTCAGGCAATAAAGAAGCATGTAAATTAAATGTACCGAATTTTGGCATGTCCCAAACTATTTTAGGCAACATTCTAAAGGCTACTACTATTTGTAAATCTGCAGATAGTTTTTTTAGTTCATCAACAAAATTTTCATTTTTTAAGTTGGTTGGTTGTAAAATAGCTAAGTTTTCTTTTAATGCATATTTTTTTACTGCAGATTCATTTAATTTTCTTCCTCTACCTGCAGGTTTGTCTGGAGCAGTAATAACCCCAACAATATTATAATTGTTTTTTACTAAATGATCTAAAATAGTCACTGCAAAATCTGGAGTGCCCATAAAAACTATTCGTAAATTTTTCATGTTTAAGATTTGATTTCGTATTTGTTTCTAGAATTAATTTTAATTTTATCTAGAGTTAATAGACTACGCAAATGTATTAAAACTTCATGCTCATTACTATTTAAATGGGTAATGATTTCAGAAGAGGTTAATGATTTTTTAAGGTTTAATAATTTTAAAATTTCTATTTCAATATCTTTAATTGAAGTCTTTTTTTGAGTTAAACAGACATCACAAATACCACATTTTTTATCTGAATTTTCATCAAAATAATTTAAAATTTGAATACTTCTACAGATGTTACTATTGTTTAAATAAGCTAAAAAAGCATTAAACTTTTCTTCTTTTAATTTTAAAAACTGTGTTATTTCTTTGCTAAATAAATTTATAGTTCTATCATCTTCTCTAGGCAAAAGAAATTGAATTTCTGTATCTGTTATTACAGGGTTGTATTCTAATATATTTTCTTTATCTAGTTGCTTCAAATACTGAATTACTTGCGAAGAAGTTATATTATTTTTTTTTGCAAGTACAAATTCGTTAATATTAACTTTTTGTTTATATAAACCAGTATAACTTCTTAGTATTGAGTTAATAAAATTTTTAATATAGATATTATTTATAGCGTATTTTATAACAAAATCATTAGAAGTTTTAAACATTATAGTTGATTTTTTTTGAAACGTATTAGATAATGAAACAATACCATTGTTCATTAAAATGCGTAAAATAAACTCAACTTTATTTTGTGTAAATTGATACTTTTTAGCAAAGTCATATGTGTTTAAAGGAAACGATTTGTCTAAAATTTCACCATTACTAATTTCGAAATTTTGATATAATTTTCGATGTACTTTTTTAATTTCTGATAAGGTTGGAATATTCTTAAAAAAACGTTTTTTATAAATTTCAAGATCATGATTGTTTTTTAATAAAACAGCAAAAGATTTTTTAGAATCTCTTCCTGCTCTTCCTGCTTCTTGAACATAATTTTCTATACTACTTGGTATATCAAAATGTATAACAACTCCAACATTAGATTTGTCTATACCCATGCCAAAAGCATTTGTTGCTATCATAATTGGTGTTTCTTCTTTTAGCCAATTATCAAAAGCATTCTTTTTTTGATCGGTTGTTAATTTTCCATGATAAAAACTACTCTTAAATCCGTTTGCATTTAAAAAGTTAGAAAGTTCAATTGTTTTTTTTCTTGAATTCACATAAACTATTGCTGGTCTTCTTGTTTTTAAAAAAATTTGTGTTAGCCTAGTTAATTTATCTTCTACAGAAAATATCTGATAAGCCAAATTATCTTTATAATAACTTTTTGTAAATAGTTTAGGTTCTTTTAAATCTAAATTTATCTCTATGTCATTTATTACTTTTTTAGTAGCTGTAGCTGTTAAAGCAATGTAATTAATATTTTGGAAGTGTTCTTTTATTTGTGTTATGTTTCTATATGAAGGTCTAAAATCATGCCCCCATTCAGAAATACAATGTGCCTCATCAACAGCAATTAAAGAAAGAGTTAATTCTTTTAATTTTTCTTGAATTAAAGTAGATTGAAGTCTTTCTGGTGATATATATAGTAGTTTGTAATTATTGAATTTTATAGCATCAAAAAGAGAAACAATTTCGTCTACACTTGAGTTTGGTTTTATATAAGTTGCTTTAATTCCTCTTTTTACTAAGCTATTTACTTGATCTTGCATTAGTGCTATTAATGGAGAAATTACCAAACATACTCCTTCTAACAATAATGCAGGTATTTGATAGCAGATTGATTTTCCACTTCCTGTAGGTAGTAAAGTGATAACATCTTTTTTACTTAAAACAGCTTCTATCACTTCTTTTTGAGGTAATTTAAAACTAGAGTAACCCCAATATTTTTCTAATATTTCTTCAGAAGAAATCATTTAAGTTGTTCGATTGAATGTAAGATGTAGTTTACTCTATCTTCAATACTCCCAAAAGGAACTTTAACAATTTTATAGCCCAATTTTAGGTAAGCTTCGTGTAAGTATTTATCTATTTTAATAGTTTCTTCAAAAGATTCGTAACGTTCGTTGTCAGTTTCGTGTATTTTTTCCCAAGGAGAAAAATGAAAAATGACATCGTATTTGTATTTTTTACTTTTCTCTATAAAATAATCTGGGTAATCTGTTTTAGCGTAATTTAAATAAGCAAAAACATCTGGTAAACCTCTATCAAAAAAGATAGGGGTAGCATTTAGTTTTTGAGCCTCTAAAAACTGAGTTTCTCTGCCCTCTAATAATAGCTTACTAAAAAGTATAGGCTCAGTTAAAAAAAGTTGATCTATGCCTTTCTTTTGAGCTTCTAGAGTTACTTGTCTAGAGATTTCATGAAAACAAGAGAATCCTTTTTCATCTAAACTATTTATGATGGTGGTTTTGCCAGTTCCTGGGCCACCTATTAATACAACTTTTAATTGCTTTTTTAACAAAATTCTGTTTTTAAAGTATTTGAAAAATACTATTTTGAGTCGATTTTGACAAAAATAAATCAATCTCTTTATAAAACTAATTTTTAATGTAATTTTGTGCGCTACATTTTTCTAATATTAGTTAGGTAAGCTTATGAAAGATAAAAACGAATTTTATATAAAATTAAAAGCTCAATTAGAAGATACTACTGATTTTCCATCAGATTATATGTATAAATTTATTGTGCCTTCTTCTGGAAATCAAGTAAATGAAGTTGAAAATATATTTGATAATACAGGAGCAGTAATTAATACAAAAAAATCTAAAACAGGAAAATATGTTAGTGTTTCTATAGTTGTTAATTTAGATAGTGCTAACAGCGTAATTAATTATTATAAAAAAGCAGAAAAGATTGAAGGAATTATATCTTTATAAATTTATGAAAAAGTCAGTATTACTTATATGTTTGTTGTTTTCTTTTGTTGCATTAGCACAAAAGAAAGATAAGGTTTTAGTTACTATAGATAATGAAGAAATAACGGTTCAAGAATTTAAAAGAGTTTATGAAAAAAATCTAGATGCCATAGATAATGAAGAAGCAAAAGATATAGATAACAACCTCGAATTATTTATTAATTATAGGCTAAAAGTTAGAGAAGCTTATGCAATAAAGCTAGATACATTATCAAGCTATAAAAAAGAAATAGAAACCTATAGAAATCAATTATCTGCTCCTTATTTACAAGATAGTGCTTTTATAAATCAATTAGTAAGAGATGCTTATTTTAGAACTAAAAATGAAGTAAAAGCGAAACATATATTAATTAGAACGCCTAAAGTTCCAACTCCAAAAGACACGCTAGAGGCTTATCAAAAAATAATAAAAATTAGAAATAGAATAGTTAATGGAGAAGATTTTGAAAAAGTAGCAGAAGAGGTTTCAGAAGACCCTTCAGCTAGAGATTTTAATGGTAGAAAAGGTAACAAAGGTAATTTAGGATATTTCTCTGCTTTTAAAATGGTTTTTCCTTTTGAAGATGCAGCTTATAATACAAAAGCAGGTCAAGTTTCAAAACCTTTTAGAACTCGTTTTGGATACCACATTTTAAAAGTGGATGAATTTAGACCATCTAAAGGAGAGGTAGAAGTTGCACATATTTTAGTAAAAGATTTGTCTAAAAAAGGAGAAGATAAAATAAATGAAGTATATGCTAAACTTAATAAAGATGAACAGTTTGGTAGTTTAGCAGAAAGATATTCTGATGATCCAGGAACTAAATCTAGAGATGGTAAGTTAAGAAAGTTTGGAACAGGAGTTATGGTTAAATCTTTCGAAGATGTAGCATTTAGTTTAGAAAAAGAAGGAGAATACTCTAAACCTTTTAAAACAAGATTTGGTTGGCATATTGTACAGTTAATAAAAAAACACCCTGTACAACCTTTTGATGAAATTAAAATAGATTTAGAAAATAGAATTAAGTCTAGCTCTCGTGCACAATTATCACAAAATGCAGTTATTGAGAGATTAAAAGAAAAGTACACTATTCAAGAAAATTCACTAGCTAAAGAAATTCTTAATAGTAAAGATTTAAGTAAAGTTGATACAGATTCTTTACAACAAACAATGTTTACCATTAACGAATTAAAAATTACTCAAAAAGATTTTGTAGACTTTGCTAAAAACAGAAAAGATAAACCTAACTATGAATTGTTTAATGAGTTTAAAGACAAAACAATCTTAACTTATTATAAAGATAATTTAGAAAAGTCTGAGCCTCAATTTGCAAGCACATTACAAGAATATAAAGATGGTTTGTTACTTTTTGAGTTAATGCAACAAAAAATTTGGAATAAATCTGCACAAGATTCTTTAGGTTTAAAAAATTATTTTGATAAAAATATAGGTAATTATAAAACCAAGAATTTAAAAGAGATTAAAGGAGAAGTCATGAACGACTATCAAAATTTCTTAGAGAAAAATTGGATAGCTGATTTAAGAAAAAATGCTATTATAACAGTTGATAAAAAGCAGTTAAAAAAAATAAAAAAGCATTACAATAAAAAATAATGAAAAAAACAATTCTACTTTTTTTGAGTATTTTTTTACTGATCTCTTGCGACTATTTTAGTGTAAAAGATAAGGAAGAAAAAACATCTGAAATTGTAGCTATAGTTAATACAGAAAAGCTTTTTAAAGACGATATAAAACAAATTTTACCAAAAGAAATTAGTAAAGAAGATAGTACTGTTTTGGTTAGAAGTTTTATTAATGATTGGGCTGTTAAACAACTATTATTAAGAAAAGCAGAAAACAATAGTTCTTTAGAAGAATTAAATGAAATAGATAAACTTGTAAAAAATTACAGAGAAAGTTTATTAATTAATAATTATAAAGAAATGTTGATTAAGCAACAGTTAGATACTTTAATTAATCAACAAGAAATAGATACTTTTTACAGTAAAAACAAAGAAAATTTTAAGTTGAATGAAGAGCTTATTAAAATAAAGTTCTTACATTTTGATACTAACGTCATCAACAAAAATGAATTAATTAAATTATTTAAATCTGATGATATAGAAGATTTAGAAGCTTTAGAAAAACAGCAACTTAGTTTTAAAAACTTTCAATTTAATGACTCTGTTTGGAGTAGAGTAGATAACGTTTTGTTAAAAGTGCCATTTTCTAAAGAAGAATTGTTAAAAAAAATACAATTCACACAAAAACAAGACTCATTAGGTTTATATTTGACGAGTGTTAAAGATGTTCTACTAAGAAACGATATTGCTCCTTTAAGCTATGTAGAGCCAACCATAAAACAAATGATTTTACACAAACGTAAAATTCAATTAATTAGAGATATAGAAAAAATATTAGTACAAGATGCAACAAAAAACAACAACTTTAAAGTCTATTAAGCTTTGTTTATTTACTATTTTTTTGAGTATGATGGTTATTCCATTACAAGCTCAAAAAGTGAAAATTGATGGAGTAGCAGTAGTTATAGGTAAAAATATTGTTTTAGAATCTGATATAGATAAATTTAAGCAAGAGGTAGAAATTAGATCAGAAGGTAAAATCACTATTAAAGATTGTGAAATGCTAGAAGAGTTAATGCAACAAAAACTACTTTCACACCATGCTGTAGTTGATAGTATTACAGTTTCTGATGCTGAAATATCATCTAGAGTAGATAATAGTGTACAATATTTTACACAACAATTTGGGTCTTTAGATAAAGTTATAAAAGCTTATGGTTTTAATGATATAGATGATTTAAGAAAAGAATTATACTCAGTTCAAAAAGACAATCTTTTAATAGAAAGAGAGCAACAAAAAATTACTGAAAAAATAGATGTTACTCCAGAAGAAGTGCGTTTATATTTCAATGGGTTAAAAGAAAAAGGAGATTTGCCAGAATTTCCTGCAGAAATAGAGTTAGCTCAAATTGTATTAAATGCATCTGCAACTAAAGAAGAAGAAGATAGAATTGTTGCGAAGTTAAATGACTTAAAGAAAGAAATTGAAGAAGGTGCAAGTTTTAAAATGAAAGCTATTATAAATTCTGATGATCCAGGTGTAACAACTAATGGAGGTAGATATGAGGTGACTAAAGAATCTCAATTTATCAAAGAATTTAAAGAAATGGCTTTTAGTTTAGATATTGGTCAAGTATCAAAACCATTTAAATCAGACTTTGGTTACCATATTATGCAACTGCATGAAATTAAAGGAAATATGAGGGTGGCTTCACATATTTTAATGAAACCAGATATCCCAGAAACTCGTTTATTAGATACCAAAGCAAGAGCAGAACAACTAGCAAAAGACATTAGAGAAGGTAAGATTACTTTTGAAGAAGCTGTAAAAAAATATTCTGATGATAAAGAAACAAAAAACAATGCTGGTTTAATCGTAAATCCATATACAGGTGAATCTCGTTTTGATTTAACAAGAATGGATCCTGCATTATATGCAAGAGTTGCAGAATTAAAGAAAGGTGAAATTACAGATGTTTTTTATGATGAAGATAGAAGTGGAGATAAAATGTACAAATTTATCTTAATGAGAGATAGAGTAGATACTCATGAAGCAGATATGGTTGATGACTACGTGAAAATTCAAGAATTAGCTCTTACAAAAAAGAAAGAAGAAACCATTACAAAATGGGCTAAAGAAAAAATAAAAGATACCTACATTAAAATATCAAGTGAACATCAAAAATGTAAGTTCGAGAAAAATTGGAAAAAAGAAACAAATAAGTAATGTCTGATGTAAAAGCTGTAGATGAATTAGTTGTAAAATACAATTCATTAAAATCTGAAATTGGTAAAGTAATTATTGGGCAAGAACAAGCTGTTAACTTTACACTTTTATCTATTTTTTGTGGAGGTCACTCTCTTTTAATAGGTGTGCCAGGTTTAGCAAAAACATTGTTAGTAAATACACTTTCTAATGCTTTAGGATTACATTTTAAAAGAATACAGTTTACACCAGATTTAATGCCTTCTGATATTTTAGGAAGTGAAATTCTTGATGAGAAAAGGCAATTTAAATTTATAAAAGGACCTATTTTTTCTAACATCATTTTAGCAGATGAGATAAATAGAACACCACCAAAAACTCAAGCTGCTTTATTAGAAGCCATGCAAGAGCGTTCTGTAACTGTTTCAGGTAATTATTATAAATTAGATTTACCATTTTTTGTACTTGCAACACAGAATCCTATTGAGCAAGAAGGTACATATCCATTACCAGAAGCACAATTAGATAGATTTATGTTTTCTATAAATCTAGAATATCCTAGTTTTAAAGAAGAGGTTCAAGTAGTTAAAAACACAACTTCAAACATTCAAAATACAGTAAATTCTATTTTTTCTGGAGAAGAAATTATTCAAACTCAGCAGTTAATTAGAAAAATACCTGTTACAGATAATGTTATTGAGTATGCTGTTTCTTTGGTAGGTAAAACAAGGCCAAAATCTAACGAAGCAACAGAAATGGTTAAAAATTACTTAGACTGGGGTGCAGGTCCTAGAGCTTCACAAAATTTAATTTTGGCTGCTAAAGCTCATGCTGTGGTAAATGGAAAATATTCTCCAGATATAGAAGATGTTAAAGCAGTTGCTGTTCCAATTTTATCTCACAGAATAGTAAAAAACTATAAAGCTGAAGCAGAAGGTATAAGTATAGAACAGATTATTAATTCTCTTCTGTAGTATCTTTTTCGAAAAAACTAAACACATTTCCACCATATCTTTTTTGATAACTATAATAGCTATGATCAGATAGATCTGTGTGTTTAGAATGTTCTATAATTAATAAGCCTTCTTCTAATAATAAATTATTATCAAAAACTAAATCAGCAATTTTTATAAATTGTTCTTTTTCAAAATTATAAGGAGGGTCTGCAAAAATTACGTCAGATTGTAAAGTTGTCTTTTCTAAAAATTTATAAACATCACTTTTATAAGTGATTATATCAAAGTTAAATTCTTTAGCTGTAGCATTTATATATTTTACACAATTATAATTTCCATCTACAGCTACCACTTTTTTTGTTCCTCTTGAAGCAAATTCGTAGCTAATATTTCCTGTGCCAGAGAATAAATCTAAAACAGAAATACCATCAAAATAATAGAAGTTGTTTAAAATATTAAATAAAGACTCTTTAGCCATATCTGTTGTTGGACGAACAGGTAGGTTTTTAGGAGCTTTTAAACGTCTTCCTTTATATTTACCAGATATTATTCTCATTAGCTTATTTATGTAAAAGAATGAAGTTACTATGTCTTTTAGCTTCTAAAAAATTAAAAATAGAATTATTACTTTCTAAAAACTTAATATTTCTAATATAGTTATAACATAATTTAAATAATTCTGAATCTTCATTGATTTTTCCAGAAATAAATAATTTAAAGCTATTTGTATCTAGCTTTAATTGTTCTGCAACAAATAGAACGTAGTATAAGAAATCTTCTTTTGTTTTATAGCTAAATATATTTGAAAACAGCAGTTCTTTACCCTTTAAAATAACAATATCAAAAGATTTATTTTCCACATTTATATACATCGTTTTAGAGTCGTTTTCATTGTTTAAATCAATCAATTTATCAATATAAACAGATAAATGATGTCTATATTCAAACTCACCAAAATGCTGAAATAAATAATTATTTATGTTTACATATGGTATATAAACATTATTTGCCTTAATGTTTTTTAATGTGTCGTAAGCTATATAGTCTGTTTTTAATGTCTTTATAGAAAAATTAAGATATTGAGATAAATTTTTTTCATCAAAATATGCTATAGGTACTAAAGAGTTAAGGTTGTTTCTGTAAATAACATTTACATTTTTAAAGTCTAAATGTAAATTTTTATCATTTTTAAAAACAGGTTTTATTTCTTCTAAAAGCGCTTCAGGAGTTTTTAATTGAGTATCAAAAAGATACTCAGTAAACAATTCGTCTTTTTCATTTTCTAAATTAGAAATACAAAAAGAAAATCCATCCAAACTAAATTGGATGGATAACTTTAAATTGTTGGTATTTTCTATAGAAGTATTACTCTTCTTTTTTAGCACCGTCTTTTCTATCGTATTTTGGAGGCCAGTTACCACCAGTTGTTACTTCTTCTAAAGAACCTACAGAAACATATTCTCCTTTAATTTGATCTGTTTCTATTGCTTCTTTTTCTTGTTTAATAAGAGATTCATCCATACCCTTTAAAATTCCTTCTTTTGGAGTTCTAGCTCTAAATGTAGGAACAACTAAACCTTGTACTTTTTCAACTTCACCAATTTCTATTTCGAACTCAGTATTTGGTACACCAGGTACTTTAAACATATTTTTATAATCTCTGTCTTTAAAGTATTTTAATACAGGTTCGTAACCTATTGTATCTGTAACTCTTTTTTCAACATCGATAATTACACCACCACCTTTATTTTCTTTCTCAACAATGGTTTTAGTTTCTGTTAATGCTAATTGAGCTGTATCAATAAATTTAATTAATCCTTCTTTGTCTTTTGTATATACACCATTAACTTCATAATACTTTACTTGAGCATCTCTAATGATTTTTAAATTCTTAATAACCTTTTCAAATTTAACCACTTTTTGTTTGTTAAAATTGATAGGTTTCATAATTCCATCATAAATTAGATACCCTAAATACACTGCTAATAAAAGCAATAGAACAGATGGAATCCATCTTAAATTTAAAGGTAAATATTTAACTATAACAAAAGCTACTAGTACTGATGCTAGTACAGCTCCTATAATCATTAGTATTAAACTCATTTTATATTTAGTTTTTTAATAGTATTATCGCAAATCTACAATTTTTTTTCTATCATAAAAATTTTTCTTTATAAAGAAATGTATCTTTGAATGTTTTATAAAATTATGATAAAAGAACCTGTTAATTTTACTAAAGAATTACTTAAAAAATTTGCATTTACACCAACATTAAAACAAGGAGAACTTTTTAATCTTTTAAGTAGTTTTATTTTTAATGATAATAAAGATGCACTGTTTTTACTTAAAGGATATGCAGGAACTGGTAAAACCACTGTAATTGGTTCTTTTGTAAATACTTTATGGAAAGCAAATAAAAAATCTGTTTTACTTGCACCCACAGGAAGAGCTGCTAAAGTAATTTCTGTGTATTCTAAAAAACCTGCTTTTACTATTCATAAAAAAATTTATTTTCCAAAAAAAAACACAAACGGTTCAGTAGATTTTGTTTTGCAAGCTAACAAACATAGAAATACAATTTTTATAGTAGACGAAGCATCTATGATACCAGATGGTAAACAAAATCAACAATTATTTGATTCTAAATCGTTGTTAGATGATTTAATAAATTATGTGAGTTCTGGTCATAATTGTAAATTAATTTTTGTTGGAGACACAGCTCAATTACCTCCTGTAAAACTTAAAGTAAGTCCTGCATTAGATGAAGAAACTTTAAATTATCAATTTAATAAAAAGGTTATTTCAATTGAGTTAGATGAAGTAATGCGTCAACATTTAAATTCAGGAATTTTAGTAAATGCAACCTATTTAAGATTGGCAATAGAGAATGAAATTGAAGATTTTAAATTTTCTATAAAATATCCTGATATTAAAAGATTAGAAGATGGTTATGATATAGAAGAGGCATTAGTCTCTGCTTACGATTCTGATGGAGTAGAAGATACTGCTTTTATTGTTCGTTCTAATAAAAGAGCTAATCAGTACAATCAGCAAATACGATTTAGAATTAGAGGTCAAGAAAATGAAATTTCCACTGGAGATTATGTAATGGTTGTTAAGAATAATTATTATTGGTTGTCAGATTCATCATCTGCTGGGTTTATTGCAAATGGAGATATTTGCGAGGTTTTAAGAATAATTTCTATCAAAGAATTATATGGTTTTCATTTTGCAGAAGTTTCATTAAGAATGATAGATTATCCAGATATGCAGCCTTTTGATACGGTTTTACTTTTAGATACATTAACTAGTGAGAGTCCTTCTTTAACTTACGAAGAATCTAATAAACTTTATGAGGCTATTAAAGAAGATTATGCTCATGAAAAGTCGAAATACAAACAGTATTTAGCTATAAAAAAGAATAAATATTTTAATGCCTTACAAGTAAAGTTTTCTTATGCTATAACTTGCCATAAATCTCAAGGAGGACAATGGAATACTGTATTTATAGAGCAGCCATATTTACCAGAAGGAGTTTCTATTGCTTATTATAGATGGTTATATACAGCTATAACAAGAGCAAAAGAGATGCTTTATCTAATAGGTTTTAAAGATGATTTTTTCGAAAATTAATTAAGAAGATAGCTAATTTGAATAGAACCATATTTATTACCATATTTAAATCTTAATCCTCTAGATTTATTAGTATTATAATTAAAAGTATAGCCAAAATTTAATCTTCTTGCTGTAAATTTAATGCCAATAGCTATATCAAAAACAAAAGGCACTAATTCTTTTGTAACCAAACTATTATCATTTAAAAAACTACCTTGTAAAGTGGCATCATAAAAAGCATATCTAAACATGGGTTGTATAAAAAAGTAAGATTCTACCTGTCTTACAGTATCTGTAGTATCATCATTTAAATTTGTACCAAAACTCATTGAATTCAACATGTTGGTTAAAGGTATAAAACCAAATCTTGCCAAAAAACCTGAAGAAATATTTGTGTAAACAGTTCCAATTTTTCCTTTATTAATCCAAGTTAAGTCAAAACTGTCTGTTTTATTTTTTGTAATAAAATGAAGATATTCTGCATTAAAATTTAAACCAATAGCATTTGCTATTTGATATTTCCATCCAGTAACATTATTAAAACCATAAAAATTATGCACAAAATCTTGAACCTCTTCACCAAAAGCACTAGGTCCTATCATACCAACTTGAAAAGTTGTATTAAATATTCTTTTGTTCTTATAAATTCTGTTTACACCAAAGCTGACATATAAATATGCTGCAAAAGGTCTATCATGTTCAGAAATTTTTTCAACTGTAGATTTATTGGGGTTATACATTTCATGTCCCAGTTCCCATTCAAAAATTCTTTTTGCTAATTTTTCAGATTTCTTATCTGTAAGGTATCTATAATTTAAGAAAAAACCATTTGTATAATATCTGTCTCTATTTGTAGAAACATAAAGGTCATTTTCAGTAATAAGTTTAATTTCTTTAGAGAATTTTTCTTGTGTGAAAATAAATGATGAAATGAAGAATATTAGTAAGAAAAAAAAATGTTTCATTACAAACAAATATAATCAAGAAATTTCAAACGATAATTTTAGATACTCTTAAAAAAATCTTTAAATTTAAGCTTTTAAACAAAGTGGATGGATCCAAAAAATAACATTACAGAAGAGGAGTTCTATAAATTAAAAAACAATAATCAATTATTAAATTTATTAAAGAATAAACACGGTCATTATCAAAAAGTAAACGAAACACTTTCTTACATTAATGAATTACGTTTATTGCAAATAGAGTTAGTAAAACTTCAACATCATATAGCAAAAGAACAAAAGCGAGTAGCTATAATTTTTGAAGGTAGAGATGCTGCTGGTAAAGGTGGGAACATTAGAAGGTTCATGGAACATTTAAACCCTAGATCTAGTAGGTTAGTAGCTTTAAATAAACCTACAGAAGTAGAAAAAGGTCAGTGGTATTTTCAAAGATATATTAAAGAGCTACCAAATCCTGGAGAAATTGTTTTTTTTGATAGAAGTTGGTATAATAGAGCTGTTGTGGAACCTGTTATGGGTTTTTGTTCAGAGAAACAATATAAAGAATTCTTAGTTCAAGTTCCTGAGTTTGAACATATGATGTATGAAGATGGAGTAATTATTATAAAGTTTTGGTTGTCTATTACTAAGGATGAGCAACTAAAACGATTTGAAAGCAGAAGAGATAATCCGTTAAAAAGATGGAAATTTAGTCCAGTAGATAAACAAGGTCAAATTCTTTGGGATAAATACACACATTATAAATCTGAAATGTTCTCTAAAACACATACTACTTATAGTCCTTGGATGATTATAAAAACTAACGATAAAAAAGTAGCAAGATTAGAAGCAATGCGTTATGTTTTATCACAATTTTATTATGATGGTAAATCTGAGGCTGGTACAATACTAAATCCAGACCCAAATGTAGTAATGCGTTATTATAGGTCTAATGTTCATCAAATAGATTAAAAAAAATGGCAAGAAAGTTAACAGCATCAGATATAAAACAGTTAAACACCAAAAAAGGTCTTGTAGCTTTAATAGATAAAGAACCTTTAAGTGTAGAAAAAGCCTTACGTTACATAAAGTATGAAAAGAACCTAAAAAAATTACAAGTTGAGCTAATTCGTTTACAAACATGGGCTATCAAAAATGAAGAACGAATTATCATAGTATTTCAAGGTAGAGATGCTGCAGGTAAAGGAGGTGCAATTAGAAGGATTACAGAAAGGATAAATCCAAGACATATGAGAATTGTTGCTTTACCTAAACCAACAAAAGACGAACAATCTCAATGGTATTTTCAACGTTATGTAGAACAGTTTCCTAAAGCAGGAGAAATGGTTTTATTTGATAGAAGTTGGTATAATAGAGCAGTAGTTGAGCCTGTAAATGGTTTTTGTACTCAAGAAGAATATGAGATTTTTATGAATCAGGTAAATGATTTTGAAAGAATGATTTTAGAATCTGGTATTCATTTGGTAAAAATTTATATGTCAATTTCTAAAAAAGAACAAGCTAAACGTTTTGCAGAAATTAAAGGAGATCCTTTAAAACAATGGAAGATGACAAAATTAGATGAAAGAGCTCAAGCTTTATGGGATCAATATACAGAGTATAAAAACGCTATGTTCGAAAAAACCAATACAGAAATTTCTCCTTGGAAAATTATTAGAGCAAATAGAAAAACTGAGGCTAGGATTAATGTTATTAATCATATTTTAAAAAGTATTCCTTATGATAAAACTTTGGAAATATAATTTTTTTTGGTCAAGGTTAATATTATCTACCCCTAAATGGTAACAAAGCAAATTAAAATACTTTTTTTATTATTATTAGTTTTTCAATCTACTTTTGCACAACAAAACGCACCTGTTGCAAGTAATGACAGTAATTCTACTTTTGTTAATACTACTTTAAATGAAAATGCACCTGGAGTTTTAAGTAATGATACAGATGTTGATGGTGATCCATTAATTGTTACTCAGTTTATCGTAAATGGTATCACATTTAATGCAGGAGATACAGCAACAATTACACAAGGAACAATTTCTATTTTTTCAGATGGAAGTTACATTTTTACTCCTAACACAAACTTTGTAGGTAATGTAGATTTAATCAATTATACAATATCTGATGGCGCTTTAACAAGTTCAGCAGATTTAACTTTAAGTGTAAATCATCCTCCAACAGCACCAGAAGCTAATGATGACAGTAGAACAATGTTTGTAAATACAAACCTAAATGAATCTGCACCAGGCTTATTAATTAATGATAGTGATATTAATGGAGATGTAATTAACATAACCCAATACACAATAAATGGTACAGTATATAATGCTGGTGATTCTGCAAGTTTTAACCAAGGAGGTATTACTATTTTAGCAGATGGTAGTTTCTTTTTTACACCAACTAAAGATTTTGTAGGAAATGTTGATGTTATAAATTACACTGTATCAGATGGATCTTTAACAAGCTCTGCAAATTTACTTATAAACGTTATTTTCCCTCCAACTGCACCAGAAGCAATTAATGATTATGATACAGCAGATATTAATACAACTTTAAATGTATCTTTACCTGGTGTCTTAATAAATGATACTGATGTTAATGGAGATACTTTAATTGTAAGTGAATTTTTAATTAATGGTAATACTTATAATGTAGGACAAACCGTAAATCTAGTTGCAGGTAGTTTTACTTTAAATCAAGATGGTAGTTATGTTTTAGTGCCATCAGCAAATTTTATAGGTGAACTACCACGAATAACATATACAATTACTGATGGTACATTTACTGCTACTGCCATTTTATTTATTACTGTAGAACCTACTCAAGATTTATTAGAAGTAACATCTTTTAGTAGCTGTAATCAAGGTTTTACAGCAAATGGTGAATATAGAATAAGATATACTGCAATTTTTAGAAATAGAAGTAATGCAAAAAATATACATGAACCTAGTATTATAAGAAATATAGATGTTACAAATAATCTAGAGAATGTGTTTGGCAATGGATGTGTAATTGCAGTCGATCAAATTAATGTGTCTAATAACGATTTTACGCAAGACTATGTTAATGGAGGTAGTTTTCCTAATGAATTTAATAACAATACAATAAATGATGATTTTAGAAATGTAACATCAACTTCTATTTTAAACACAACATCAATAAATAATTTTGCTTTATACCCAAGACAAACGTTAAATGTATCTTTTTGTGTCATTGTAAATCCTTTTTGTAATGGTAGACCCAACCCAACACCTTCTGGTTCAGGCATAGATTTTAATAACATAATTAATGTCACAACAAATAAAGGTAATATTTCAGAAAGCTCATTAATAACAGATTTTCATACTACAGAAGCAGTAGTAACAGCAGGTTTATTTGTTCCAGAATTTAATAATGATACTCCAGATCCACCAGGAGTAGTAAATCCTGATGGTACATACGACTATGATAATAGAGTTATCATAACAAACGAAGGAACTGCAACAGCAAACAATGTTAATTTTAATATGGGGTTAGGTAGTTTTTTAGATAATGGTATAGTTTTTACTCAAATTAGAATTACTCAAGTTTCTGGACCAACTGTAACAATAAATCCTTCTTATGATGGAAATACTGAAACAAATTTATTAACCACAAATAACTCTTTAGCAGCAGGAGAGAAAATAATTTTAGAGCTATCCTATTTAATAGAACCATATAATTCTCAAGCTTATAGTTTTTTTAATCAATTAGACAGATCTATGACTCAGGGAGCTTTAGATGGTTTTGATGAAACAACAGCTGTAAGTATTAGAAGGTATTCTTTTGTAACTTGGTCAGATAATTTAGGAAACCATTTAGATAGGTACTATAGAACTACATCTGCTACAGATTCTCTTTCATCTAGCTTACAATGCGATTGTACAACAATAGGAATGCGTTTTTTATATAACTCTTCTTCGTCTGTAGAAAAAATAATATCTAATGTAGAAAAAATACCAAACGGAATTTTAGAATATGATGAGTTTACCTTTCAAATAACAATAAGAAATACAAGTGAATCTGTTGAATTACGTAATTTACAATTAGAAGATAATTTAACGACAATCTGTAATGGTAATATTATAGATGTAAGCACTCCAACAATTGTTAATTCTACAGCAATAACAAATCCAAATTTAAATATAAACTTTAATGGAACCACAGATATTAATATTTTTGATGGTACAAGTGGTGTTTTAGGTGCTAATGAAACAATAGCAATAGAGTTTTCTGTAATTTTAAGTGAAGATTGTTTTGGTGATAATACCACAACATTTACTTCAAGAGAACCCTTCAATGTAGTAAGTTCTACTATTTCTGTAGGTGTTACTGCTTTTACAGATTCAGATGGAGATGGAATTATAAATAGTATAGATTTAGATGATGATAATGATACTATTTTAGATATTACAGAAACAAATGGATTAGATCCTTTAGCAGATGATGATGCAGATTTATTACCAAATTATAGAGATACAGATTTTGGTATAGATGCTAATGGAGATGGTATTGTAGATATTTTTGATTTTGATAATGATGGTGTACCAAATCATTTAGATTTAGATAGTGATAATGATGGTATTTTAGATATTGTAGAAGCTGGTAATGCATCAGTTGATACTAATAATAATGGTAGAACCAATACAGAAGTAGGAGCTAATGGTCTAGATAATTCTTTAGAAACTAATGATACTGCAACAGCCAATAATAGTTTTATATTACCTAATACAGATGCAAATGGTAATCCAGATTATGTAGATATAGATTCAGATGATGATGGTATTGTAGATAATATAGAAGCTCAATTAACAGCAAGTTATATTGCTCCAAATTTAATTTATACAGAAGCTGGTATAGACACAGCTTTTCTAAATGGAATAACCTTAGTTGATACAGATAATGATTTAATTTTTGATTATTTAGATATTAATTCAGATAATGATATTAGAAACGACGTTATTGAAGCTTGGGATATAAATGCAGATGGAATTTCAGAAACTGTTTTTTCTAATATAGATGCAGATAATGATGGCTTAGATGATGCTTTTGACAATAACATAAACTTAGTTAATCCAACAAATAATCAAACACCATTAAGTTTTCCAAATGAAGATAATCCTGATAACTCAGAAAGAGATTGGAGAGAAATAATAGCAATTGTTATTTTAATTGATAATATATCAGAAACAGAAGGAAATGATTTCATATTTAATTTATCTCTAGTTACAAAAAGAGACAATTCAATCCCTGTTCAAAGTGCAACTCCAATAGTTTTTGATTTTACTACAACAAATGGTACAACAACTGCTACCACTTATCAAATAGCAACTTCACCTTTTGATTTTACTGGTTTTTCAAGTGTAAACTTTACCATTCCTGCTTTTACTGACACTAGTACTTTTACAGTTACTTCTTTAGAAGATACTATTTTTGAAATAGATGAGTTATTTACTTTAACAGGTAATATTACTTCAAATAATACTATAAATACTGAAATTATTGGTGTTGGAACTATTTTAGATAATGATGTAGCTCCATCTATCACAATGAATAATGCAAGAGCAGATGAAGGGATTGATTTAACATATACTATTTCTATATCTCATCCTTCATCAAGACCTATAGAAATTCAAATCAATACAACAGATAATGAAGCTAGAGATATTCTAGATTATATTGGGATATCAGAAATTATTACCATTACAGAAACAGTAGATCCTAACAATGCAAATATAGAGGCTTCTTTTACTATTACAACACTTTTAGATAATTTAAATGAACCAGATGAAGAGATTTTGAACGTTATTGGTAGTGTTGTGCCAACATCAATTGTAGATACACAAGATTTAACTAAAACTGGTACTATTGTAGATGTAGATCCAAATCCTTTAATCGAAATTTCTAGTCATAAAGTAGAAGAGGGGCAAGATATTACATTCACAATAAGCCTTTTAAATGCTAATAATGAGTTGATGCAGAATTATGCACCAATCAACATTGTTTTAGAAACTATAGACAATACAACTACAGCAAATCAAGATTACCAAGCTTTTTCAATTTTAACTGAAATACCAGCACTAACATCAACTATAACAAGATTAGTTACAACTGTTGATGATAAATTAAATGAAAAAACAGAGTCTTTTAATTTACAGATTACAGTAAACTTAGCTAATGTTGCTAATTCTGTTATGCCTTTTGGAGTTGGAACTTTAGTTGATAATGATTATCCAAACTTATTTTCACCTAATAATGATGGTAGAAGTGATGTATTTGAAATCTCTGGAGTTGTAGAAGAGTATCCTAACTTTAAGTTGCAGATATTTAATCGTTTAGGAGATGAGGTTTATCAATACAGTAATAATGGAAACCAAAACCCTGTTTGGTGGGATGGAACCTTTAATGGAAAACGAGCGCCTGTTGGAGTATACTACTATATTTTAGATTATAATGATGGTACTAGAAAACCTAAAAATGGATTTGTTCAGTTAATAAGATGATAAAAATCCCTAAAAATAAATGTATTTTATTAAATCTTAAACAAGGTTGGTTTTTACTATTGTTTTTGGTAATCTCTAATGTATATACCCAACAATTACCAAACTACACCCAGTATTTATATAATATGCAGGTTATTAATCCTGCTTTTGCTGGTTACAGAGCAGATTTAAGTATTTCTGCATTATCTAGAGACCAATGGATTGGTGTGCCAGGAGCTCCCACAACAAGAACATTTTCTGTAAATGCTAGAACAAGTAGAGGACTAGGTTTAGGGGCTACATTTGTAAGTGATAAGCTTGGGTTATCTGAAACAACAAACATAAACTTAGATGCTTCCTATACGTTAATAACATCTAGATATAGTAGACTAGCTTTTGGATTAAAAGGTGGGTACACTTTTTTCTCTAACAATTTAGCAGATGGATTAACACCTGATAATGATGTTTATGCGTCAACTACTGGTAAATTTGTAAATATTGGTTTTGGTGCATTGTTTTATAATCAAAAATTTTATGTTGGGGTTTCATTACCATATCTATTAGAAACTCCACAATTCTTTATTCAAGATAATTATGATAGAGGAAGTATAGCTACGCATCAAAATGTATTTTTATCTGCGGGTTATTTATATGAAATATCAGAGAATTTTATGTTTAAACCAACAACGATGATTAGATATACTACAAATGCACCAATATCTGTAGATATTAATGCTAATGTTTTATATAAAGAGAGTATAGAGGCTGGTTTGTCTTATCGTTTTAACAACTCAGTAAGTGCTTTATTTACTTTAATTTTAAATAAAAAATATAGAATTGGGTATGCTTATGACTACAAAATAAATAATGCAGTTGGCAATTTTAATTCTCATGAATTTATACTTCATGTAGACTTTAGTATTTTAAGAAATACAAGATGGTTAAGACACAATAAATGTTATTTCTAAATCCTAAGAATAGTTTTAAGATAACATCTTCTTTACGTTAGCAAAAATAAAATGCACTTCTCCTGCAATTTGTCTATTTGTTTGTAAATATATATCTTCTTGATTTACACTACCATCTGAATGTTTTGGATCTACAAATGGTAAATGAAATCTAAAAGTTGCTGTTGGGATAAATGGACAATTTTGATCTGCACTATCACAAGTTGTTATAACCATATAAGGTTCTATATTTACAGTGTCATTATACAATTTAGAAAATCCTAAAATGCTATCATTTGTTCCAGAAATAGAGATTCTATACTTTGGGTTTTGATGAGAAAAATCTTCTAATTGAAAAGTGAAACCAACTTTTTGTAAAGTTTTAACTGTGTTTCTAAAGAAAGCAGTAACTTCTGTACCACCAGAAAAAGATTTAATATTTAAACCAAAATAATGAGCTGCATAAAATCCCCAAACTTGACCTAATTGACTTCTTCTAGAATTATGTGTACAAATAAAATTAAGATGAACCACCTCATTTAAAGAATACTCTTTAGCAATAGTTTCTGCAATTCTCAATAAAAGTTCTTTTCTATTGCTAGTTAAGTTTACTTTTTTTAAAGAGTTTTCAAAAAAATCTTTAGTAGAAATTGTTTGAGTTTTAATCATCTTTATAAATTTGTTGCAAATTAAGTGATAACTATTATCTTATAAATTAAAATAAAGTTAAGAATGCGTTTAGAAATTGGTAACAAAGTAGCTGTGTTAGATGATGTTTTAAAAGGGGTTGTTACAGATGTTTCTGATAATCAAGTAATCATAGAAACAGAAGATGGTATGAAATTTTCATTCCTTGCTACAGAACTTGTAAGAATAGATAAAGATCAACATGAACTTTCTAAGTTTTCTGATATTAATAATCCTTTATTAAAAGAAAAAACAAAATTAAATAGCTCTAAAAAAAGTCTTTTTAAAAAAGATAAAAATGAAGTTGTTTTAGAGGTAGATTTACATATAAATCAACTAACAAACACAACAAGAGGTTTAGATAATTATGATATGTTAAATCTACAATTAGATACTGCTAAACGTAAAGTTGAATTTGCGATTAACAAAAGAATATCTAAAATTGTCTTTATACATGGAGTAGGAGAAGGCGTTTTAAAATCAGAATTACTAAGGTTATTAAATAAGTATCCTGTAAAATATTATGATGCTTCTTATAAAAAATATGGTTTAGGTGCTACAGAAGTATATGTTTTTCAGAATAGCAATTAGTTGTACTTTTGTAAGATGAAATTGGTCTATTTAGATAACGCAGCAACTACCAAAATCGATGATGAGGTTATAGAATTTATGTATAATTCTATGAAAGAAAATTTCGGTAATCCTTCTTCTACTCATCAATTTGGTAGATTAGCTAAAGCTGAAGTAGAAACTGCAAGAAAAAATATAGCGAAACATTTTAATGTTTCTGCTAGCGAAATCATTTTTACTGCAGGTGGTACAGAAGCAGATAATTTAATTTTACAAAATGCAGTTACTAATTTAGGAGTTCAAAGAATAATTACTTCTAAAATAGAACATCATGCTGTTTTACATACTGTAGAATTTCTAAAAAATGAGTACAGTATTAATGTTGATTATGTAGCTGTTAATCATAAAGGTCAAGTTGATTTATCTCATTTAGAGGAATTATTATCTAATTCTGAAGCTAAAACTTTGGTAAGTTTAATGCATATTAATAATGAAATAGGTACTATTTTTCCTTTAAATGATGTCAGTACTTTATGTAAAAAATATGATGCCTTATTTCATTCAGATACTGTACAGACAATAGGTCATTATAAGTTAGATTTAAAAGAAATTCCTGTTGATTTTATCACAGCAAGTGCACATAAATTTCATGGACCAAAAGGAGTAGGGTTTGCTTATTTTAAAAAAGGATTTGGCATAAAACCGATGTTGCATGGTGGAGATCAAGAAAAAGGAGCAAGGTCTAGTACAGAAAATGTGCAAAGTGTTTTAGGTATGGATAAAGCTTTACAAATTGCTTATTCTAACTTAGAAAAAGATAAAGAACAAATACAAAAATTAAAGAGTTATTTTATTGAGGGTTTAAAAAGTATAGTTGAATATATTTCATTTAATGGTACTTCTGAAGAAATAAATGAAAGTACCTATACTATTTTAAATGTTCAATTCCCTTTTACAAATGATTTCTTCTTATTTAATTTAGATATGGCTGGTATTGCTGTGTCAGGAGGTTCTGCTTGTCAAAGTGGAAGTAATAAAGGCTCACATGTATTAGAAGAAATTTTAAATGAAACAGAGGTAAATAATACCTCTGTTCGATTTTCATTTTCAAAATTTACGACTAAAAAAGAATTAGATTATACTTTAGAAAAAATAAAAGAAATTTTAATTAATAATTAATTTTTTCATCAATACTTTATTAGTTTCTGATTTTATTCTTACAAGATAAATACCTTTATTTAAGTTGCTGATTTCAAATGTATTATTTTTCATATTATCTTCATTATAGCTTTTAACCATTTTTCCTTTAATATCATAAATAGTAACTTCTTTAGCTTCTTTATTTAAGCTAAATTTAGATTTAGTTGGGTTTGGATAAAGAGAAAATAATGAATTTTCTAACACAATATCATCATTACTTAAAGTTGCTGCTTGGTTGCCAAAAATTCTAAATTCACCTGCAGGTATAAAAATTTGTTCTGTTGTACTCGTTACATTAATAGACGTATTATCCATTAAATTATACCATTGACCTGTATATGGGAAATTTGGAGTAATGTTTTGACCTGTAACATTAAAGTTTGCTAAAACAACAACATTCTTTAATTGTGTATTAGGCAAGTTATTATCAAAAATATAAAGTCTTACATTTTGAGAATTCCCTTCTAAAGTAAAGTCACCTTCAAAAACATCTTCTTGAGTTTTTAAAGCAATTAATTTAGACCAAGTATCATAAACATTTTTTCTATCTGCATTTTGCATCCAATTTTCTGACCATTGAGGTTGAGGTTTTGTTGCTAATTTACAACCATCATCTCCAGGATTAACAGAGCCATCTCCACAAGTCCAAATTGAATCATCCATCCCTAATGAAGCAAAATGCCAAACCATTTTAGGTCCAGGTATTGTTAAGCTTATAGACGCCATTGATGCCATTCTTTTTAATGCAACATCTAAATTACGAACATTATGAGAAGAAAAACCGTTATTTCCATAGTTTACAGCTTCGTACATTATTCTTTCTTCATCATGACTTTCTGGATACATCATTAATCTCGGTCCAGAAAAACCTCTAGTTTTATGGCTAGCTCTAGCAATATTTGTAGAGAAACCCTGAACTAAGTCTGTGTATTCAGCAGTCATTTTACCCCACATCATAATTCCTTTCCCTTCACCTAATCTATAGTTTGCCCATTGTTGTTCTTCATTATCTTGACCCAAATGCTCAAATATTACATAATGATCATTATCAATACTCCAAGAGTAATCTGCATATTCTTTTAGTACATCAACTCTATCTTGTTGATAGCTATCTGTACAACCAGCAATTGAACCAGAACCACAATTTTGAGTGAATCCTTTTGTTAAATCCCATCTAAATCCATCAATTTTATACTCTTCAATCCAATGTCTAACTACTTGTTTTGTATAATCTTTGGTGTAAGAACTTTGATGGTTAAAATCATTAAAAACACTATAATCATGTTGTGCAGTTGTATTAAAATATGGATTATCTGCTGCAGGACCACCCCAACCATCTCCATCAGGATCATCCATCCACATTCTTACAAGTGGGTTTCTTCCTGTTGCATGGTTTAATGCAATATCTAAGATTACTGCAATACCATTTTGATGACATAAATCTACAAGTTCTTTAAACTTGTCTTGTGTACCATAAAATTTATCTAATGCATAATGAAAAGAAGTATTATAACCCCAAGTTTCATTACCATCAAACTCCATGATAGGCATTAATTGAATTGCATTGATGTTTAGATTCTTAAAATAATCAATTCTATCAATTATATCTTGATAATTTCTGTCAGCATCAAAGTCTCTAACTAGAACTTCATAAACAACTAAATCTTCTTTTTTAGGTTTTTGAAAGTTTGTTACTGTCCAGTTATAAGGTGTTTTTCCTGTTTGTAAAACTGTTACTTCACGTTCTTGTCCATCAGGATAAGATGGCATATTTGGATAACTTGTTGAAGGGATTCCAGAATCATCAAAAGGAGATAAAACCAAAGCAGAAAAAGGATCTGCAGTTTTTACTAAACTTGGTGAACCAGAAGTTGGTGTTGTATCAAATACCCAATATTGATAAGTTTCAATTTGACCACTGGTTAAACCAGTTAATTCAATCCAAAATTTTCCAGAAGTTGGATCTTGTTTCATTACATGATTAGAAGTAGGAGAGTAGTTGTTAAAACTACCAGCTACTTGTATAAATTCTTTGTTAGGTGCAGTTAAAACTAAAATAGCTTTTGTAGCATCATTTGTATAATTTATTCCATCTTTAAGTCCAGTAGGAATTGCTTCTTGGGAAACTGTTGGTGCTACAACAACATTAAATTTAATTTCACCACTTTGTGCTTGGTTTGGAGAAGGAGGGTTACCAACAATCTTAACCTCGCCACTTTCTGTGATATTATTTACTGTAAAGTTACAATTTGGGAAACCACAATTAGTTGTACCTTGAGATACATTATTATAAAAAACTTCTATTTGGCCTTGAACAGTTGTTGTTCCTTGGAAATTAATAGTTGTACTTGTAACTAAATTATCTCCAGAATTAATAACAACTAAGTCTTCTGTTGGTGCTAATAAATTTAGTTGAACAGCACCAATAGGAAAAATAAAGTCAGCACAACCATTGTCTTTAAATTCTTGAGATCCATTTTCATTTCTGAAAACCATACCAATTTGTGCAGCATTTTCAATTTCAGTTTGGGTTAATGAAAAATAAGTTTGTGGAGTAATTGTAATACTAAAAGTACCATCATTATTATTTGTCAATTCACCTATTCCATCATCTTGACCCCAATTACCAACTACATCATAAGCAAAAGCATTGTTTTTATCACCTATACCAGCATGCATATATACTTTTGTTGGATTGTTAAATCCATTACAATTTGTTGCAGTACTTGTAATATCGACTGTAAAAGTAACTGGTTGATCCATTTCTATAGCACTAACATTAATTGATACTTGGCTATAAGAGGCAATAGAAATAAATAAAAAAAATAAAAAGTAAATTTTTTTCATAAGAAGTAATAAAAAAGGCTATGCTTACTAGCATAGCCTTTTATTAAAATTATTGTAATGTAATTGTTTTATTAAATGTATTAATAGTAATGGTGTATGTTCCAGGAGTACCAATAAATCTAAAATTATTGTCACCATCTAAAGCATCTTCAAAATTACTGTCAATTGTATAACCCTCATTTACATAAAATGGATAGTTTATACCTGATCCCCAATCATCTCTAACAGAAAAGAATCTAAAAGTTTCATTTGTTAAAGTAATTTGACCTGAGTATTCATTAAATCCAGTACAAGGAATTTGAGTTGGATTTGCCCAATCCCATCCTCCAGGAGTTGCAGCACCTACAGCCCAAAGTTGATCATTATCACAAAGAGAAATCATTGCTCCAAGTGTTATGGTTTTGTTTACTGTGTCTATAGTTAATCCATATTCTCCAGGTGTTCCAGTAAATTCAAAGTTATTATCACCATCCATAGCATCAATTAAATCTGAATCGATTGTATAACCATCATTTGCATAAAATGGAAAGTTTCTACCTGAACCCCAATCATCTCTAACTGTAAAGAATCTGAAAGCACCATTTGTTAAGTTAATATTACCTTCGTAAACACCTGTTCCAGTACAAGTAACTTTTGCAGGATTTGCCCAATCCCAACCAGTTCCAACAACACCAGCTCCAACTAACCATAGTTGATCAAAATTACAGTTTGGTCCTACTACTGGTGGCCCTAATGTAATTGTTTCAGCATCCATATCAATTTCAATAAAATACTCTCCAGGAGTACCTGTAAATCTAAAGTTAGAATCTCCATCAAGAGCATTTTCTAGATTTGAATCAAATGTAAATCCTCTATCTTGATACCATGGATAATTTTGACCAGAACCCCAATCATCTTTTACTGTAAAAAATCTGAATGCATCATTTTGTAATTTAATATTTCCAGAATATTTTTTTCCTTGTAACACTAATTCTACTGGTGTAGCCCAATCCCATCCAGCATCTACAGCTCCTGCACCAACTACGTATAGTATTGGAGCTAAAGCAACGTCATAAGGTGTTATTGAAATTGTAGTAGCATCCGAAGTTCTTACTAAATCTCCAGAACCATTATTAACAGTAGCAATTACTCTTAAATCAAAGCTACCTGCATCACCAGGGTTTATTCCTGCAGTTAATACAAAATCATTAGCAGCACCATGTGTTACATCTATTGAGTTACTAGTAGTTGTACCCAGTGAATATACTTGAGCAAAACTTGTACCTGCTAAAGCCATTTGAACCTCGTAGTTTATTGTAGCTGTATTATTAGCTCCAACTTCAGGATCATTAAATTCAATTGTCATAGCAACAGCTTCTGGATCTACATCAGATAATGTAGCACTAAAAGTGTTGTCTGGACTAGTTATTTCAGGAACTGCAACTGCATAAGTTGTTATTTGAAATAAAATAGGATTACTTTTTTGAGAACCATTATCTACTCTAAAGTAAACAGCAACTTGTTCATAAGAAGTTATTCCTAATGATTTTAGAACATCATTAAACTGCATAACAGTCATAGAAAAGTTGTTCTTATCTGTACTTCCTAAAACTACAGGGCTAGTAAAATCTACATCTGTAGACATTTCTACTGTAAAGTTTGTACTACCAGAAACTTCATCTTTCCAAGTAATAGTAAATGCTGGATTATCTGGAGTAGCAAAATTTAGGAAAATGTTACTTATACCAGGTGTTTCAAGCACAAACTCAGCATCTGGAGTTGTAATTGTTAAGCTTTCTTCTGTTTCACAAGCACCTAAAAGTAGTGTTAATGATAAAAATAAAAAGCCTATTTTTTTTATATAATTTTTCATTTGTTTAATATTTTAGGTTGCTATTATAAGTTTAATGGAATTAATATATAGCGACCAGTTAAGTCGTTAAACCATACATCATAATCGTCTTCAACAACTACAGGTATTGATCCACCACCATCTGTAGCTACACCAGAGAAAGAAGTTGTACTTCCCCACATTGCACCAGCTCCAGTTGCAAATTGTACATCACCAGGAGTTAATCTTACACTTTTTGCATACCAAATATGACCATCAAAAGCTAATGGTGTCATAGCTACATTTGCAGTACTAGAACCTTGTAAAGTTAATGATGCAGGGCTTGTACTTGATATTGTATAAGGATCGAATGTAAAAGTATTAGTAGCTAAATCTAACTTAAAAGTATAATAGCCTTCAGGAATTCCATTTCCTCCTCCATATGGAAAACGTTCTGGATCTGAACCACTACCTAAATTTGCACCAACTGTAGCACCATCATCAGTACCATATTGTGGTTGCCATAAACCTAAAGTAGAAAGTACTTTAAAGTGTCCTCCACCTGCAAATCTTCCTGTATAATAATATACATTTGAATCTGAAGCATCTCTAAATAAAGCAGGGTTGTTATTGTTGTTATCCCAACCTGGAGCAGTAGCATCACCTACTAAGTAAAAATCATTAAAAGTATAATTGAAGTATGGATAAACATTTACTTGAATAACATTTGACATTACTTTTTCTGAAGTTTGAGAACCTAAAGAAGAAACCACTCTAATATAAACTGGTTTTAGTTCAAATGGGTTCAAACCTGCATTACCTGCAGCAGTATTAACTTCTGCCATTGAAAGAGTTACTGTTGTTATTCCAGTAACATTAGCAGCTACTGCTGGTGCAGTAAATACATCATCACTTGAAAATTCAACAGCATAATTTATAGAAGATTGAATTCCATAATCAGCAGCAGCCCAATTTAATGTAACTGCTGGGTTGTTCGTATTTACAGGATCTAAAGTTAAATCTGTAAAATTTAAATCTGCTAATTGCGCTGCATTAGGAGAATTTGATATCGTAAATAATTCAGAATCATCATCACAAGAATTGAACGTAAATACGAAAAGTCCAATTAATAGTAAAGCTGAAAATCTTTTTATATTTTTCATCATTTTAAAATTGTTTTTTTATTAGTACCCTGTGTTTTGGCTAAGGTTAGGATTAGATGCTAAACTTGCAGCAGGTATAGGGTAAAGTTTACGACTTGCAGGTATTGCAATTCCGTTTGTACCATTACCTTTCCAAGCCCAGTTGTATGAACCACCTGTAAATCTTCCAAAACGTATTAAGTCTTGTCTTCTATGAGCTTCCCAATGTAACTCTCTTGCTCTTTCATCGATAATAAAATCTAGAGTTAAATCTGTGATAGTTAAATTGTTTTGAGGATTATTAGCTCTATCTCTTAACGCATTCACATAATTAACTGCCAATACAGGATCTGCACCAGCACCACCTCTTAAATGAGCTTCTACATACATTAAGTACACATCTGCTAATCTGAATAAAGGAAAATCTGTATCTACAAATGTTTGATCTACACCAAAACCTCCTGTAGAAGTCGCATTAGAATATTTTTCTAAAATATATCCTTGGTCTCTATCAGAAATATCTGTAATTTCTATATCTCTACCAGCAGAGATTATTGTGTTTCTACTATCATTATTAAATATAGAAGCATCAAATAACTGAACAAATTGCTTTCTTAATCTTAAAGCGCCTCCCCAGCCACCAGCACCAACTCCTAAAGCAGCACCATTAGCTTCAATACTTCCAACAGAACCATTAATCATAACAGTTGTTGGTCCGAAGTTTTGTGTAAATACACCATCTGATATTAATGGGAAAATAATTTCGTTTTTAGCAGAGTTTGTATTGTTATCTGCCATAAAATTATGCTTATATTCAGTAGCTAAAGTGTAACCACCATTGATGATTTTTTTACAATAATCTATACATTCTGTATACTTACCTTGGCCAATATAAACTTCTGCATTAAGATATATTTTTGCTAAAATCATCCATGCTACTCCTTTATCAGCTCTTCCATGTTCATTTGTTAATGGATCTGCTAAATCACCTTCAATTGCCTTTAATTCAGACTCAACAAAATCAAATAATTGTTGTCTGTTATAAGCTTGAGGTTGAGCATTTATAGCATCATCTTCTGTTGTAAAGTTTGCTTGCCCAAATAAATCCATCATATAATAATAAGACATTGCTCTTAATAAACGAGCTTCAGCTCTATATCTTACGATTTCATTTTTAGTAGCTTGAGATACATTTCTCTCTGTTAATTTTGCATCTGTAGTTTCTCTTAAAAAATTATTAGCAAAAGCTATAGTAACGTGAGTTCTACCAAACATCCCTAAAATAATTGGGTCGTCTGCATTCCAAATATTACGTTGAATTTCACGAGTTCCTGGGTCATTTTCATAAGACCAAATCATTTGATCTGCAGAAAGAGTTTGTAGGTATAATAAAACTCTACCAAACTGACTTGTACCAGCATCTAAACCATCGATATTTGAAGATCCTGCACCATCTACACCAGTTAAAGATAAGTTTGCATAAACACCTGCTAATAACCTTTTATATGCAGTTTCGTTTGCAAAGAAATCTTCACCTAATAAATCTTGATCATCTTTTGGTGTGATGTCTAAATCTTTTGTACAAGATGATAGAGCAACAACCATAACCAAAATTAGGACAGCTATTTTTTCTATTTTAAATATTTTTTTCATCATTAATTCTTTATCAATTAAAATTTAATATTTGCTCCAACCAAGAAAGTTCTTGGTCTTGGATAATTTGTATTGTCAATACCATTACCTGCTAATTCTGGGTCTAAACCTGAATAGTTAGTCAGTAAAAATACATTTTGCATACCAGCCCAAATACGGATACTGTTAGAAGCAAATTTCTTGATAGGTCTATCAAAAGTATATCCTAATGTAATGTTATCCATTCTTAAGAATGAACCGTTCTCTAAAAATATATCTGATATTATTACATCTGAAGTATTTTGAAAGTTTGTGTTTAATACTGATGTAGGTAAGTTACCTAGTACAGCATTATCTTGGATTAAAGCATATTGAGCGTTTGCAGAATTTACGTTGTTGTAAACGTAATTTCCAATGCTAGCTCTTAAGTTAAATGCTAAATCAAAGTTCTTATAATTAAAATTTGATTGGAAACCAAATTGTAAATCAGCTTGTGGGTCTTCTTTTAAATATCTATCATTTGTATTAATAATACCATCACCATTTAAATCTGCATATGCACCTTCTATTGGGTTACCAGCTGTATCATATAACTGCTTAAATACAAAGAAAGAGTTAGGTGCGAAACCTTCTCTATATAATTGTATAAAGTTACCTGTACCACCAGCAATTCCACCAACAGTAATATCTTGTCCAAGTGCTAATTCTTTAATTTCTCTATCTAAATAAGTAGCATTAAAGTTAAAGCTCCAGTTTATGTCTTCAGTTTTAATTACATCAGCATTTAATGTAAATTCTATACCATTTACTTGTAAATCTCCAATGTTTTGTAAAACTCTGTTTGTAAAGTTAGTACCATCTGCAACAGGAGCATCAGATAATAAATCTGTAGAGTTTTTTTGGAAAGCATTTAAAGAACCAGTAATTCTATTATTAAATAATCCATAATCTACACCTAGTTCTACAGTTGCTGTTTTTTCCCATCTTAAATTACTTCTTTCAGAAGGAATAGTAGCTAAAATTGGGTTTCCTCCAAATATGTATTGTGAGAATTGATTTCCAAAACGATATCTATCTAAATATAAATCTCCAGCAATACCATCTTGTTGACCATTAACCCCATATGATGCTCTTAATTTTAAATCAGAAATAACTTTGCTATCTTTTAAAAAGTCTTCATCACTCATTCTCCAAGCTAAAGCTGCTCCACCAAAATCTCCCCATCTGTTATCTGGACCAAATCTAGAAGTACCATCTCTTCTGTAGTTTAAAGTTAAAAGATACTTTTCATTAAAAGTTAAATTAGCTCTTGCTAAAAAACCAACTAAAACAATTGGAGTAGCAGCAGAAGTTGTAGGAACATTGTTTGGGTTTCTTCTGTTTCCAGTAGAAGTGCCTGAACCTTCAAATGACTGATAGTCATAACCAACTAAAAAATCTGTTTTAAACTTGCCAAATGTATTAGCATAATTAAGAGTTGCATTAAAGTTTTCGTTTAAAGATTCACCTGTTCCTTCAGAATCATTACCTATAAATAAGTCATTAAAACTTGCAGGTACATCTAAAGAACTAAATCCTGTACCAACAGACTCTGACTTATCAAAACCAGCAGATACAGATGCAGTCATTTCAGGTAAGAAATGAAATTTATAGTCTAACTTTAAACTTCCAAATTGTCTGAATCTATTACTTCTATTATCATTTTGAAGTAAAGCAGCAACAGGATTTCTTGTACCATTTTGTACAACAATACCTTGTGGCGTATTTACATAATGTTGATAAAAACCTCCAAATGGAGAAGTTGGATCGTACACAGGTTGTGTTGGATCATATCTTAATGCTGCATTAAGCTGACCTGCATCAGCAAATCTTTCGTTTACAAAAGCTCTGTTATAAGTTAAATTAACTTTTAAATGATCGTCAAAGAATGATGGACTCATAGCTAACGAAATGTTTTTTCTATCAAACTGAGAAGTTAATAAGTTACCTTCAATTTCTGAAAAGTTAATAGAAAGTCTTGTTGGGATAAATCCTAAAATTTGACCTCTAACACTTAAGTTATGCTGTGTAGAAACAGATTTTTGTAATACTTCGTCTTGCCAATTTGTATTAGCAGTACCTAATAAACCAGCCATACTTGGCATACGTTGATTAACTAACTGACGAAAAGAATCACCATCAAAAACATTAATTCTATCTTTAATTTCACCAAATGCAACTTGTACATCATAATCTAAAGAATATTCTGTTCTACCTTTTTTAGTTGTAATTATAATAACCCCATTTGCTCCCCTTGCACCATAAATTGCAGTTGCAGAAGCATCTTTTAATACTGAGAAAGACTCAATATCATTAGGGTTAATACTATTTAAGTCTACACCTTGTAAAGGTAAACCGTCGATTACAATTAAGGGATCATTAGAAGCATTTAATGATGAACCACCACGAATTCTAATTTGAGAACCAGAACCAGGTGCTCCACTTGTTGTAATGTTAACCCCAGCAACACGTCCACTAATTAAATTTTCTGCAGTAACTATGTTACCTTTAGTCATTTCTTTGGCAGTAATTGCTTCAACAGAACCTGTAGCATCTTTAACAGTAGTTGTACCATAACCTACTACAATTATTTCGTCTAATTGTTCAGAAGATTCATCTAATTGTACTGTAATATTAAAATTTGATGCTATAACAACTTCATTATCAGCGTAACCTAAGTATCTAAAGACTAATGTGTCTCCAGTTTTTACTTTTTCTAAAGTAAAGTTACCATCAAAATCTGTTTCTGTACCTCTTGTAGTTCCTTTAACTACAACACTTACTCCTGGCAATGGTTCACCAGAAGTTTTATCTTTTACAACTCCTTTTACTGTTTGTTGAGCAAACATGGTAAAAGAAGAGAAAAGAATTCCAATTAACAATAATTTAAATTTTTTCATGTATAATTTGTTAAATAATAACTGTAAATTTGATTTGTTTTAACAATAAATTCACATTCCACACATTAAATATAGTTACGAAAGTGTTAAAAACAATATGTTTAAACCTACGAAAACGGTTTCGTGTTAACAACTTTTTTTGTGTAAAAAATGTTAAATTAGCAATATCCATAAAAGAAAAATATCGTTAAGATAAAAAATGAAACAAAAAATTACGATAAAAACAATTGCTAAAGAGTTAGGAGTTTCTACTTCTACAGTTTCTAAGGCATTGAAAGATAGTCACGAAATTGGTGCAGAAACCAAAGAAAGAATTCAAGCTTATGCAAACCTTTACAATTATAAACCTAACCACTTAGCACTTCAGCTTAGAAACCAAAAAACCAAGGTAATTGGAGTTATTCTTCCAAAAATTGTACATCATTTTTTCTCTACAGTAATTATGGGTATAGAAGAAGGAGCTAATAAAAAAGGCTATAATATCATGGTTTGTTTTAGCAACGAATCTCACAAAAAAGAAGTAGAAACTTTAAAGGTTTTGTCTAATGGTAGTGTAGATGGTATTATTGTATCAGTTGCTAGTGAAACACTTGAAAATAAAGATTTTACACATTTTTCTGATTTGGTAAATGAAGAAATTCCATTAGTGTTATTTGATAGAGTTATTAATGAAATTCTTTGTGATAAAGTTGTCGTAGATGATGTAGGTGCTGGTTATAAAGCTACCATGCATTTAATAGAAAATGGTAGAAAAAGAATTGCCTTAATTACTACTCCAGACCACGTTAATGTTGGTGCATTAAGAAAACAAGGTTATGAAAAAGCTTTAATAGAATCTTATATAAAAAGTGATGATGCATTGGTTGTAAAAATTGATGAAACAAAAGACATTTCTTCTCAAATAGCATCTGTTTTTGAACATAATATAGATGCAATTTTTGCTGTTAACGAAATTTATGCTGCTAAGGCTATGAAAATAGCAAAATCAAATGGATTAAACATACCTAAAGATATTGCTATAGCTGGATTTACTGATGGTTTAATATCAGAATATTCTTCTCCAGCTATAACAACAATAGCACAACATGGCTTAACTATGGGAAGGCAAGCTGTAGACCTTTTAATTGAAAGAATCGAAAACGAATCTGCAGATTTTAAAGCTAAAAGAATTGTAATTTCTAGTGATCTTAAAGTAAGAGAATCTACGAAAACGTCGTCGTAAACTTTTTTGAATTTTAGTTTTTTACGAACACGTGTTCGTAAAATTTAGCACCTTTTTTTATCAACTTCGTAAAAAAAATATATATTTGTTATCATATTACGATTTATCAATAAATTTCATTCCACACAAAAATAATTGATAAGTCTAAAAACTTATCGTAACTAAAAGATTTACGATAATGGAAAAACGCAAGTTGAGTTTCTTGCAAATCTGGAACATGAGTTTTGGATTTCTTGGAATACAAATGGGTTTTGCACTTCAAAACGCAAACGCAAGTAGAATTTTACAAATTTTTGGAGCAGATGTTCACGAACTTTCTTGGTTTTGGATTATTGCACCCTTAATGGGTTTAATAGTTCAACCAATTATTGGACACTACAGTGACAAAACTTGGGGGCGTTTTGGAAGAAGAAAACCATATTTTTTAATAGGTGCAATTTTGGCTTCTATTGGCCTAATTTTAATGCCACAAGCAGATCTATTTATTGCATTCTTACCTGCTCTTTGGGTAGGTGCTGGTTTTTTAATGATTATGGATGCTTCTTTTAATATTGCTATGGAGCCATTTAGAGCTTTAGTGGGCGATAATTTAAGAACTGACCAAAGAACATTAGGTTTTAGCGTTCAAACTGCACTAATTGGTTTTGGTGCTGTTGTAGGATCTTGGTTGCCTTATGCTTTAACGAATTGGTTTGGAGTTTCTAATGAAACTTCAGCAGGAGTAGTTCCTGCCAATTTAATATGGTCTTTTATAATTGGTGCAGCCGTTTTAATTATATCTATTTTAGTTACAGTAACAACAACAAAAGAATATTCTCCAGAAGAAATGGCAAGTTTCGATAACGAAACTGTTGAAGAATCAGAAGAAGAAAACTCTAGTTTACTTGATATTTTTGATGATTTCAAAAAAATGCCAGCTACAATGCGTCAATTAAGCTGGGTGCAATTCTTTTCTTGGTTTGGACTTTTTGGAATGTGGGTTTTTGCTACCCCTGCAATAGCACAACATATATATGGATTGCCTCATACAGATAGTAGTAGTTCTGTTTATCAAGATGCAGGTGATTGGGTAGGAATTCTCTTTGGAATTTACAACCTAGTTTCTGCTTTTTATGCATTTGCTTTACCATATATAGCTAAAAAAATAGGAAGAAAAAAAACACATTCTATTTCGTTAATTATTGGAGGTTTAGGGCTTTTATCAATTTACATAATGCCAGATAAAAATTGGTTGATAGTTTCTATGATTGGAGTTGGAATTGCTTGGGCTAGTATTTTAGCTATGCCATATGCAATTTTAGCAGGATCAATATCAGCTAAAAAAATGGGAGTTTATATGGGAATATTTAATTTCTTTATTGTAATTCCTCAAATTATCAATGCATTAATTGGTGGTCCATTAGTAAAATACGCCTATAATAACGAAGCAATTTTTGCTATTGTTATAAGCGGATTAAGTTTTTTAATTGCTGCAGCACTTGTCTATAAAGTAAAAGATGTAGATGATGTAGTACAAACAAATTAAATGAATAAAAAAGGATTTATATTCGATTTAGATGGTGTTATCGTAGACACTGCAAAATATCATTACCTAGCTTGGAAAAAGTTAGCTAATGAATTAGGATTTGAATTTACCAAAGAACAAAACGAATTATTTAAAGGCGTTAGTAGAAAACGTTGTTTAGAAATTTTATTGCATGATATTGGTAATGTTACTTACACACAAGATGATTTTGATAGGTGGATGATAGAAAAAAATGAAGATTATTTAGCATTTATTTCTAATATGAATGATTCAGAAATTCTACCAGATGTACCTAAAGTTTTAAATTATCTAAAGCAAAACAACATGCCTATAGCATTAGGTTCTGCAAGTAAAAATGCAAAACCAATATTAGAAAAAGTAGGCTTATTACCTTATTTTGATACAATTGTAGATGGTAATAATGTAACAAAAGCAAAGCCAGATCCAGAAGTTTTTCTACTAGCTGCAAAGCAGTTAAAAGTAGATGCTAAAGACTGCATAGTTTTTGAAGATGCTGTTGCAGGTATAGAAGCTGCTAACAGTGCAAAAATGATAAGTATTGGTATTGGAGATAAAAATGTATTATCAGAAGCTCAATTTAACTTTAATGATTTTACAGAGATCAATATCAAATTTATTGAAGAATTAATAAAAAATTAAAATGAATCAAGATTATATAAAACCAAATGCATGGTCAATCTTAGAAGAAGGTTTTGATGCAGCTCAGGTTAAATCTTCAGAAAGCCTTTTCAGTATTGGAAATGGAGCAATGGGACAACGTGCTAATTTTGAAGAAAAATATTCAGGTGATACCTTTCAAGGTAGTTATATAGCTGGAGTTTATTATCCAGATAAAACTAGAGTAGGTTGGTGGAAAAATGGGTATCCAGAGTACTTTGCAAAAGTGTTAAATGCACCCAATTGGATAGGGATAAACGTTAAAATTAACGAAGAAGACTTAGATTTAAATCAATGTAAATCTGTTTCAAAATTTACAAGAGAACTTAACATGAAAGAAGGTTGGTTATCTAGAAGTTTTGAAGCCGAATTACAAAACGGAATCAAAATTAAAGTCGATACAAAACGTTTCTTAAGTTTAGAATTAGACGAAGTTGGAGCCATTAGTTATAATGTAACTCCATTAAATAGTAGCGCAAAAATTACTTTTACTCCATATTTGGATGCTGGTATTACTAATGAAGATACCAATTGGGATGACCAGTTTTGGGATGTTTTAAATGTAGTTCAAAACAACCAGCAATCTTTTATAGAAGCACGAACTATGAAAACTAATTTTCATACGTGTACTTTTATGCAATCTCGTTTATTTATAGACGATAAAGAGATTTTAACAGATTGTAATAATCAAAAATCAGATAAATTTGCTTCTTGCTCATATCAACAAAAAATCAACCAAAATCAAACCTATACAATTAACAAATTCGGAGGGTATGTTGTAGATAGAAATCATGATAAAAATGAGTTGATAGCTGCAGCAAAAGATGTTTTAGACAAAGCTGTTAGTTTTGGTTTTGATGCATTATTGGAAATGCAAAAACAATCTTGGGCTCAAATTTGGCATATGTCAGACATTACTATAGAAGGTGATGTAAAAGCACAACAAGGTATTCGTTTTAATATTTTTCAATTAAATCAAACCTATTTAGGAACTGATGCAAAGTTAAATATTGGGCCTAAAGGATTTACTGGAGAAAAATATGGAGGAAGTACCTATTGGGATACAGAAGCTTATTGTATACCTTTTTACATGGCAACCAAAGATCAATCTGTAGCTAGAACCTTATTAGAATATAGGTATGAACACCTAGAAAAAGCTATAGAGAATGCAGAAAAATTAGGTTTTACTAATGGAGCAGCTTTATATCCAATGGTTACTATGAATGGTGAAGAATGCCATAATGAGTGGGAAATAACTTTCGAAGAAATTCATAGAAATGGAGCTATTGCATTTGCCATATATAACTATCATAGATTCACAAACGATTATTCTTACATCCCTGAAAAAGGCTTAGAAGTATTAATTGCTATTGCACGTTTTTGGCATCAAAGAGTTAATTTCTCTACAGATAAAAATAAATTTGTAATGTTAGGTGTTACTGGGCCTAATGAGTATGAAAATAACGTTAACAACAATTGGTATACAAATTACATTGCAAAATGGTGTATAGAGTATGCTCTAGAAAATATTGAAACTGTAAAAATCGAGCATATATCAGATTATATGCGAATTAAAGGCAAAGTTAAATTTACAGATGAAGAACTTAATTCTTGGAAAAATGTAGCAGATAATATGTATTTTCCATATTCAGAAAAGCATGATGTTTTTTTACAACAAGATGGTTTTTTAGATAAAGAATTAATTACGGTTGCAGATTTAGATCAAAGTCAAAGACCAATTAACCAAAACTGGAGTTGGGATAGAATCTTACGTTCACCATATATAAAACAAGCAGATACTTTACAAGGCTTTTATATGTTCGAAGATCATTTTTCTGAAGAACAATTAGCAAAACATTTCGATTTTTATGAGCCATTTACCGTTCATGAAAGTTCTTTATCTCCTTGTGTACATAGCATACAAGCTGCAAAATTAGATAGAATGGAGCAAGCTTACACATTCTATTTAAGAACATCAAGATTAGATTTAGACGATTACAACCATGAAGTAGAAGAAGGATTACATATTACATCTATGGCTGGAACTTGGATGAGTATTGTTGAAGGTTTTGGTGGAATGCGTATTAAAAACAATATGTTATCATTTGCACCAAAAATTCCAAAACAATGGAAATCTTATTCTTTTAAGGTAAACTTTAGAAGTCAAATTATTAAAGTAAGTGTTTCACATAAAGGAACTTACTTTGAAGTTGAAAGTAATTCAGATATAAATATTTTAGTAAATGGAGAGATTACTAAAGTTTCACCTAATAACTTACAAACTGCATAAATTTTAAACAATGAAACCAATCAGAAACATTTTTTTTCTCATAGTAATTATAGTTTTACATTCTTGCATCAATCAAGAAAATTCTAAAAGTGTTTCTGAAGTTTCTGTTTCCAACACATATTTAAATAGGGTAGAACCCACAAATTGGTGGGTAAATATGAAGAATGATGAGTTACAGCTTTTGATTCATCATCCAAATATTTCTGAATATACTCCAGAAATTAACTATACAGGAATTTCAATTAAAAAAGTTACACCTTCAGAAAAAAGCAATAACTATTTATTTGTTGATGTAATTATTGCAGAAAATACATCTGCTGGTAAATTTGACATTACTTTTAAAAAAGAAAATTCAGAGAATTTAGTTCATACATATGAATTAAAATCTAGAGTAAAAACAGCTGAAGATTATAAAGGTTTTGATAGCTCTGATGCTATTTATTTAATTACACCAGACAGATTTACAAATGCTGATGAAACTAATGATAAACTGCCAAATCTAAAAGATCAATCTTTAGACAGAACAGATGGTTATAAACGTCATGGAGGAGATTTACAAGGAATTATTAATGGAGTAGATTATATTTCTAATCTAGGATTTACAGCTGTTTGGCCAACTCCAGTTTTAACAAATGATATGCCTCAAGGGTCTTATCATGGTTATGCAATTACAGATTATTATCAAGTAGATCCACGTTTTGGAACCTTAGAAGATTATAAAAACCTTTCTAAAAAACTACAAGATAAAGGCATGAAGTTAATTATGGATCAAGTAGCGAATCACTGTGGTTTAGAACATTGGTGGATGAAAGATTTACCTTTTAATGATTGGATAAATGATCAAAAAAATTATGAAGACAATATTGATAATTGGACTTACAAGGTTACAAAATTCTCAAACCATAGAAGAACTACAAACCAAGATTTATATGCTTCAAAATCTGATAGAAAAGGGAATAATGAAGGCTGGTTTGTAGAGGGTATGCCAGATTTGAATCAACGTAATCCTTTTATGGCAAAATATATTATACAAAATTCAATTTGGTGGATAGAAACGTTAGGTTTAGGAGGAATTCGACAAGATACCTATCCCTATCCAGATAAAGATTTCATGAGTGATTGGGCAGGTGCTATAATGAATGAGTATCCTAATTTTTCAATAGTTGGTGAAGAGTGGAGTTATAATCCTTTATTGGTTGGTTACTGGCAAACAGGTGCAAAAAATAAAGATGGTTATGAGTCTAACTTAAAATCTTCAATGGATTTTCCTATGCAAAAGGCTATCATAGAAGGTATTAATGAAAAAGAATCTTGGGATAAAGGTTTGATAAAAATGTACCTAGGTTTAGCAAATGATTTTCATTATGTAACTCCAAAAGATATTATGGCTTTCTTAGACAATCATGATAAAAGTAGGATTTACACAGAAGTAAAAGAAGATGCTACAAAAGCAAAAATGGCATTAAGTTATTTATTTGTGTTACCAAGAATTCCTCAAATGTATTATGGTACAGAAATTTTAATGGATGATACTGCTAATCCTGGAGATCATGGTTTAATTAGAACAGATTTTCCTGGTGGTTGGAAGGGTGATAAAGTTAATGCATTCACAGGGCAGGGATTAACTGCTCAGCAAAAAGAAATGCAATCTTTTATCACTAAACTTTTAAACTACAGAAAAGATAGTAAGGCAATTCATGAAGGAAAAACTATTCATTTTGCTCCTTTTATGGGTACATATTTTTTGTTTAGATCTTTAGAAGATGAAACTATAGTGCACATTATTAATAAAAATGATGAACCTATTACTATTGATTTAAAAAGATACACTGAGGTTGGTTTAGATGGTAAAAAATTAAAAAATATAATTTCTGGAGAAGAAATGATTTGGAATGATGCTATCGAATTAAAAGAAAAAGGAAGTATCATTTTAACTACAAAATTCTAATATACTTTAATTCTCTTTTATTTAGAAAATTAATTATTGAATAACTTTATAACTATGAATAATATAATTCTAATACTATCTATCTTATTTATTTCTTCTTCTTCTTCTTTTAATATTGAAAAAGATAAAAGCACAAACACTTTACAAACAAAAATAAAGGCATACGAATTAACATCTGCAACTTTAGCAGCAGGTAAGTTAATGAGGGTAGATTCTTTTCCATCAAAGAATATCACTCCAAGACCTGTAGATGTTTGGTTACCAGAAAATTATTCTCCAAAAAAGAAATATGCTGTATTGTACATGCATGATGGACAAAACTTATTTGACTCTTTATCAACTTGGAACAAACAAGAATGGATGATAGATGAGCATGCAACTAGATTAATGAAAGAAGGTATTACAAGAGATTTTATTGTAGTTGGTATTCATAATATTCCTCAAATTCGTTGGCAAGATTTATTCCCTCAAAAAGCTATGAATTATATGGATAAAACCATAAAAGATGAAGTGTATAAAAATGCCGCTAAAAATAATTTTAGTACTGATTTTAAAGGAGATGCTTATCTACAATTTATAGTCAAAGAATTAAAGCCTTATATTGATAAAACCTATTCTGTTCACACAAATAAAGAAAATACTTTTGTAGCTGGTTCTTCAATGGGAGGCTTAATGTCTATGTATGCTATTTCTGAATATCCAAATGTTTTTCAAGGAGCAGCATGTGTCTCTACACATTGGGTAGGTGCAATGCCACAAAAAAACAACCCATTTCCTAAAGCTATTTTTAACTATGTAGCTAAACATATACCAAATGCAGAGAGTCATAAAATTTATTTTGATTATGGTAACAAAACATTAGATCAATTTTATCCTCAATATGCCTCAACTGTAGATAGTATTTATACCAATAAAGGTTATACAAAAAAGAATTATAGAAACATATTTTATCCTAACACAAACCATTCAGAACGTTCTTGGCAGAAAAGAGTTGATATTCCATTAACTTTTTTACTAAAGAAATAAGCTTAATTACTTCAATTAATATGAGAACAATACAATATCTATTTCTGCTTTTTTTCATATCAAGTTTTTATGCTCAAAATAATTCTCGTTTTTTAACGGGATTAAAACAAGATGGAAACACAATAAAAGTTGAGGTAAATGATGGTACTTATTTTATTAAATACTATTCAACTCAAATACTAGAAACTTCTTTTATCCCTAAAGGAGAAAAAATCAATAAAAGTTCTCATGCAGTTGTTTTAGAACCTAAAAAAGTTGAGTTGGTTTTACATTCATCAGATAATAAAACAGTTGTAATTTCAGACGGAATTTGCTTAGATATTATTAATAAACCATTTCAAATTGTTTATACAGACAAGCAAAACAATTTAATTACTTCAGAGAAAAGAGGTTATTTTACATCAAAACACAACCCATTAGAATCTGTAAAAGGGAATTTTCCTTATGAAAAAACAGAAAAAATTGAGTTTAATTTAACAGCAGATGAAATTTTATATGGAGCAGGAGCAAGGGCTTTAGGCATGAATAGAAGAGGTAAACGTTTAGCTCTATATAACAGAGCACAGTATGGATATCAAAATTATGCTGAGTTAATGAATTTTACAATTCCTGTGGTTATATCCTCAAAAAAATATATACTTCATTTTGATAATCCACCTATTGGATATTTAGATTTAGACAGTAAAAAAGACAATTCTTTAACGTACGAAACCATTTCTGGTCGTAAAACTTATCAAGTAATTGTTGGTGATTCTTGGGAAGATTTAATAGAAAATTATACAGATTTAACAGGTAAACAACCTTTACCTCCAAGATGGACTTTAGGGAATTTTTCTAGTAGATTTGGTTACCATTCTCAACAAGAAACTGAAGCTACAATTGCTAAGTACAAAGAAGATAACATTCCTGTTGATGCTATAATCCTTGATTTATATTGGTTTGGGAAAACAGTGCAAGGAACCATGGGAAATCTTGAAGTTGATAAAGACTCTTTTCCAGATATGAAAGGTATGGTTTCTCGCTTAAAAGAAAAAGGTGTAAAAACGGTCTTAATTACAGAACCATTTATTTTAAGTACTTCTAGCAAATGGGCTGAAGCTCATAAAAAACAAGTACTAGCTAAAGATACTATTGGTAACTCAGCTAAATATGATTTTTACTTCGGAAACACAGGTATTGTAGATATCTACAAAAAAGAAGGTAGAGAATGGTTTTGGAACATCTACAAAGAAATTTTAGGTTATGGAGTAAAAGGTTTGTGGGGCGATTTAGGAGAACCAGAAGTATTACCTTCTTGGGTAAATTTTGGTGAAAAGAAAAAAGCAGATGAAATTCATAATATTTATGGTCATGATTGGGCTAAACTAATTTTTGAAGGATATCAAAAAGATTTTCCTACTGAACGTCCTTTTATTTTAATGAGAGCAGGTTATTCTGGTTCTCAACGTTTTGGAATGATTCCTTGGTCTGGAGATGTCAGTAGAAGTTGGGGTGGTTTACAATCTCAACCAGAAATTTCTTTACAAATGGGTATCCAAGGTCTAGGTTATATGCATTCAGATTTAGGTGGTTTTGCTGGAGCAAATTTAGACGATAATTTATATGTTAGATGGTTGCAGTATGGTGTTTTTCAACCCATATTTAGGCCACATGCACAAGAAGATGTTGCAAGCGAACCTGTTTTTAGAAGCGATTTTGCAAAAAAACATGCTAAAAAAGCCATTGAATTACGTTACAAAATGTTGCCTTACAATTACAATTTAGCTTTTGAAAACAATCAAAAAGGAACACCATTAATGCGTCCTATTTTCTTTGAAGAAAATGATCAAAAATTAATGACAACTTCCTCTACGTATTTGTGGGGAAAAGATTTTTTAGTGACACCAATTCTAAAAGACTCTATAAAAAATACAAAAGTAGTTTTTCCAAAAAATACAAACTGGTTTAATTTTTATTTTGATGAAGATAAAGTAGAAGGAGGACAAATAAAAACCGTAAAAGTTAAGCAGAAAGCAATACCTACTTATGTTAGAGGAGGTGTAATAATTCCGTTAACTAAAGTTGTACAGACTTCAGATAATTATAATGGATATTATTTAGAACTACATTATTGGTTTGATGATACTGTAAAAGAATCTGAAAGAACAATCTATAATGATGATGGTTTAACAGCAAATGCTTTCGAAAATGGAGCATATGAATTACTAGAATTTGAAGCTGATATTGAAAAGAAATATTTAGAAATAGATTTAGAAGCTGAATTTGGTGAAAACTGGAAACCAAACCAAAAAGAGGTTGTTTTAGTTCTTCACAATATCAATTGGAAACCAAAAAGAGTAAAAGTCGATAACAAAAGAAAAAGAATTAATGTAGAAAATAATACATTAAAAATTCCTGTGAAATGGAATACCGAAAAAGAATTAAAAATAAAAATATCATTAAAATAACAATCAATTATGAGAAAAATTTATGGTTTAGTTTCAGCTTTAGTTTTATCAATAAGTATTGGTTGTATGTCTGAGAAAAAGATAGAAAAGAGTATAATGCAAGAGGATAATCAAAAGAAAACTGTTGTGTATCAAGTGTTCACTCGTTTGTTTGGTAACACAAACACTACCAATAAACCTTGGGGAACTATTGAAGAAAATGGAGTAGGTAAGTTTAACGATTTTACAAACAAAGCTTTAAAAGAAATTAAAGATTTAGGGGTAACACACATTTGGTATACAGGTGTTCCACATCATGATGTAATTCGTGATTATTCAAAATATGGAATTTCAAATGATGATCCAGATGTAGTTAAGGGTAGAGCAGGTTCACCTTATGCTGTAAAAGATTATTACAATGTAAATCCAGATTTGGCTGTAAATGTAAAGAATAGATTAGAAGAATTTGAAGCTTTAATTAATCGTTCACATAAAGCCAATTTAAAAGTGATTATAGATATTGTTCCTAATCACGTGGCTCGTAATTACCAAAGCGTAACAAACCCTAAAGGAACCAAAGATTTTGGTGCAGATGATGATACCTCAGTAGCTTATCATGTAAACAATAACTTTTATTATGTGCCTAATACACCTTTTGAAGTACCTGATTTTTTAAACGGATTCAAACCCTTAGGAGGTGAAAACCATCCACTTTCAGATGGTAAGTTTGATGAAAACCCTGCAAAATGGACAGGTAATGGTGCACGTTCTCCAAAACCTAGTTTTTATGATTGGTACGAAACAGTAAAAGTAAATTATGGTATTTCACCTGATGGTAAAAAAGACTTTGATGAACTTCCAAAAGGATTTGAAAACGAAGATTATAAAAAACATTTTGAATTTTGGAAAGACAAAACTGTACCTAATTCTTGGATAAAGTTTAGAGACATTGCTTTGTATTGGTTAAAAAAAGGAGTAGATGGTTTTAGGTTTGATATGGCAGAAATGGTGCCAGTTGAGTTTTGGAGTTATTTAAACTCAAACATCAAAATGAAAAACCCAAATGCTTTTTTATTAGCAGAAGTCTATAATCCTAGCTTATATAGAGATTATATTAAAAAAGGAAAAATGGATTATTTGTATGATAAAGTAGAATTGTACGATACTATAAAAAACATTATGCAAGGTAGAGGCTTAACAGATCATATTCCTCCTATTCAAGAAGGTTTAAAAGATATTGAGCATCATATGTTACACTTCTTAGAAAACCATGATGAACAGAGAATTGCAAGTCCAGAATTTGCTGGTAAAGCAAAGATAGCTAAACCAGCAATGGTAGTTTCTGCAACCATTTCTACTTCACCAACTATGGTTTATTTTGGACAAGAGTTGGGAGAAGATGGTTCTGAGAATGCAGGTTTTGGTAGTCCTTCTAGAACCTCAATTTTTGATTATGTAGGAGTACCATCATTTCAAAGATGGGTAAATCATAAAAAATTTGATGGAGGTCAATCTACTAGAGAAGAACTTAAGTTAAGAGATTTCTATAAACGTTTATTAAATTTTACAATTTCTTCTGATGCTTTAATGGGTGAATATGCAGATATACATCAATACAACAGGCAAAAAACATTAAACTATAATCAAAAAGTACTTTCTTTTGCACGTTGGTCAGAAAATGAAAAACTCATTGTTATTTCTAATTTTGATGCAATTGGTAATCATAGATTTGTATTAGAAATTCCTGCTGAGGTTATTAAAAAAATGAAAATAAAAGATGGTAATTATATGATGTTAGATCAGTTATATCAGCAAAAATCTTTCAAATTAACAGTTAGAGATAACATAGGATTATTAACAGTACAATTAGCACCATTAGAATCTTATATTTTAAAACTTCAATAAAAAGTCAAATCATGAAAAATATATTTTTATTACTTGTTTTAGCAACAATTATTAGTTGTGATAAAAAATCACCAAATAATAAAACTGAGGTAGAAGCTAAAAAAGAGTTTGTTTGGGAAGCTGCAAATGTGTATTTCTTATTAACAGATCGTTTTAATAATGGAGACTCTACAAATGATTTAAATTTTGATAGAACTAGAGAAACTGGTGTTTTACGTGGTTTTGAAGGTGGAGATATCAAAGGTATTACTCAAAAAGTAAAAGAAGGGTATTTTACAGATTTAGGTATTAATGCCATTTGGATGACTCCTATTGTAGAACAAATTCATGGAGGAACAGATGAAGGAACAGGAGTTACCTATGGTTTTCATGGATATTGGACCAAAGATTGGACTAGTGTAGATCCTAATTTTGGCACCAAAGCAGATATCAAAGAATTGGTAGATGAAGCTCATAAAAAAGGAATCAGAATTTTATTAGATGCTGTAATTAATCATACAGGTCCTGTTACAGAAAAAGATCCTGTTTGGCCAGAAAGTTGGGTTAGAACAGAACCACAATGTCAATATTCAAATTACGAGAATACAATAACATGTACTTTGGTTAAAAATTTACCAGATATTAAAACAGAAAGTAACGAAAATGTAGAATTGCCTCCACAATTAGTTGCAAAATGGAAAGTAGAAGGACGTTATGAACAAGAAGTTAAAGAATTAGATGAATTTTTCAAAAGAACTGGTCACCCAAGAGCACCTCGTTTTTATATCATGAAGTGGTTAACAGATTATATTACAGAATTTGGTATTGATGGTTACAGAGTTGATACAGTGAAACATACAGAAGAAACTGTTTGGCAAGAATTTAGAACAGAATGCGACTATGCTTTTGAGCAATACAAGAAAAATAATCCAGAAAAAGTCTTAGATGAAAATGAGTTTTATTTAGTTGGTGAAGTTTATAACTATGCAATTTCTCATGGAAAAGCTTTTGATATGGGAGACAAGAAAATAAACTATTTTGATAAGGCTTTTGATGCATTAATCAATTTTGAGATAAAATGGAATGCAAAACAAATGGCTGAAGAAGCTGTTTTTAATAAATATGATTCAATATTACATTCAAATTTAAAAGGGTATAGTGTTTTAAATTATATGACTTCACATGATGATGGTCAACCTTTTGATAAAGAAAGAGAAATGCCATTTAAAACAGCAACCATGTTAATGTTAACTCCTGGAGCTTCACAAGTGTATTATGGAGATGAAACAGCAAGAGATTTAACTATTGAAGGTGCAGTTGGTGATGCTACTTTACGATCTTTTATGAATTGGGATGCCACTCAAAATTCGTCAACTCAAAAAATATTAAGTCATTGGCAAAAATTAGGTCAATTTAGAGCCAATCATATGGCAGTTGGTGCAGGTAAACATCAATTAATTTCAAAAGAAAATGGAATTGTATTTTCTAGAGTTAGAAAAGATGATAAAATTATAGCAGGCATTAATTTACAAAAAGGAGAAAAAAGTTTAGAAGTTTCATCAATATTTAAAAATGGAGAACAGCTGAAAGATTGTTATTCAAACCAAGTTGTTGAGGTTAAAGACGGAAAAGTTTCTATAAATTCTGATTTTGATATTGTCTTATTAGAAAAAATATAATTATGAAGAAGTTAATAGTTTTAGTTTTTAGTTTATCAACATTACTATCTTGTAACGTTGCTTCATCAGGAGTATCATCTCCAGATGAAAATATAAAAGTCAATTTTCATTTAAATGAAATTGGAAAATTCTTTTATACAATTACTTACAAAGACAAAGCTATTATTGATACTTCATTTGTTGGATTTGACCTTATAGATGCTCCAAATTTAACGAAAGGTTTTATTGCAAAAGTTAGAAAACCTGAAGAAGTAAACGAAACTTGGCAAATGCCTTGGGGAGAGCAATTAAACGTTGTAAATCATTACAATGAGGTATTAGTAGAGCTTCAAGAAAGAGACAGTTTACAAAGAAAAATAAATATAGTTTTTAGAGTTTTTAATGATGGAGTTGGTTTTAGGTACGAATTTCCAGTGCAACCTAATTTAAAAACTGCAATTATTAAAGAAGAACATACAGAATTTAATCTAACTAAAGATTATAAAACATTTTGGATTCCTGGTGATTGGGATATTTACGAACATTTGTATAGTACAACAAAACTATCAGAAATCGATGCAAAGTCTTACATTCCAAAAACCAATTTAGCACAATCTTATATACCTGATAATGCTGTAAATACCCCTGTAACTTTGGTTGGAGGTGATGGATTGCATTTAAGTTTTCATGAGGCTGCCTTAGTAGATTATTCAGGAATGACTTTAAAAGTTGATACTCAAAACCTTTCTTTTAAAAGTCAATTAGTGGGGTCAGAAAATACAGAATATAAAGTAAAAAGAGAATTACCTTTTCATACACCTTGGAGAACCATTCAAATTACTTATAATGCACCTGATTTAATTACATCAAACTTAATAGTTAATCTAAATGAGCCAAATAAATTAGGTGATGTTTCTTGGTTTACGCCTATGAAGTATACAGGTGTTTGGTGGGAAATGCATTTGGGGAAATCTTCTTGGGATTATGGAATGGAAATGGTTGATGGTAAATGGACAGATACAGGAAAAGCCCATGGTAAACATGGAGCAACTACAGAAAATGTGAAGCGATTTATAGACTTCTCAGCAAAAAATAATATTGGTGGTGTTTTAGTAGAAGGTTGGAATACTGGTTGGGAGAGATGGATAGGATTTGAAGATAGAGAAGGCGTTTTTGATTTTGTAACTCCATATCCAGATTATGATTTAGATGAAGTAACTAAGTACGCAAAAGAAAAAGGTGTGCAAATCATCATGCATCATGAAACATCTGCTGCTACAGAAACCTATGAAAAACAACAAGACACAGCTTATGCTTTAATGCAGAAATACGGTATGCATGCTGTAAAATCTGGTTATGTAGGTAAAATCTTACCAAAAGGCGAATATCATCATGGACAGTATATGGTGAATCAATACAATAATGCAGCAATAAAAGCTGCAAAATATCAAGTAGCTGTAAATGCTCATGAACCAATTAAAGCAACAGGTTTACGTAGAACATATCCAAATATAATTTCAAGAGAAGGCTTAAGAGGGCAAGAATTTAATGCTTGGGCTGGTGATGGAGGTAATCCTCCTGAACATTTACCAATTGTCGCATTTACTAGAATGTTAGCTGGCCCAATTGATTTTACACCAGGAATTTTTAATATAAAATTTGATGAATATCGAAAAGATAATCAGGTAAATACAACACTTGCTCAACAATTAGCATTGTATGTGGTAATTTATAGTCCTGTACAAATGGCTGCAGATTTGATAGAGCATTATGAGGCAAATCCAGCACCTTTACAATTTATAAAAGATGTAGGAGTAGATTGGTCAGAAACTAAAGTGTTAAATGGAGAAGTTGGTGATTTTGTAACCATTGCAAGAAAAGAGAAAACTTCAGGTAATTGGTTTTTAGGAAGTATTACAGATGAAATCTCAAGAGAAATTGAAATTAATTTTAATTTTTTAGAAGCTAATAAAATCTATGAAGCCAAGATTTATAGAGATGGAAATAATGCTCATTGGAATAACAATCCATTAGACATAATAATAGAAACTTTTGAAATTAAAAAAGGTGATAGAAAAGTTATTAAGCTAGCAGAAGGTGGTGGCTTAGCAATTAGTTTAAAAAAGAAAAACTAATCTTTACCAACTTTATTATACTCACTAATCATATAGTAAGCCCAAAAAATTACGCAGACTCCTACAAAAATAGAGAAATAGAAAATTATTTCATCTGCGCTCATTTTTTATAAGTTTAAGGTATATCATAACACCTAATAAAGTTGGTGCCCAAAGGCCCAAAAATATTCCGTGTAATTTATCACCAGTTAAAAATAGATACTCTGCAACAAGTATTATTAAAATGCATAATAACAGCATTAAGATGTTTGCAACACCTAAATTTCTCATCAATTATCGTCAATCAGTTTATACGTGTTAAAATTACTTAAATTTTTTCAGTAATCTTATTTAAATGTTAAAATTATTAGAGTTAACCTTTAAATATGAAACAATATTTTCTTTTTAATATTTTTATTTTAATCTTACTGCACCTAAATCATTACAATTATTGTTTTTAAATTTCCTAAATTCGTATTTTAACTGGAATTTCTATGACTAAAAAAATATTAATTTTCTTATTAAACTTTTTATTAGTAACACCTTTTCTTTTTTCTCAAGAGATTCCTCCAATTCAAGTTTTTTCTACTGAAGATTATGGAGCTGAAAACCAAAATTGGTCTATTACACAAGATGAAGATAAATTTATATATGTAGCTAATAACGAAGGTTTATTAGAATATAATGGAGTAAACTGGCATCTTTTTTCTACGCCAAATGAAACCATTATGAGATCTGTTTATTGTTATAATAAAAAAATTTATTCAGGTTCATATATGGATTTTGGTTTTTGGAAACGTAATGAATTTGGTTTGTTAGATTACACTTCTTTGGTAAAATCCAATAACATAAAGATGTTAGAAGATGAGCAAATTTGGGAAATTGTTGAGCTTGATGGTTGGATGTTGTTTAAGTCATTACAAAGAATATATCTATATAATATTAAAAACAACGATGTTAAAATAATTGAATCTGATAAAAATTTAATTAAACTTTCTAAAGTAGAAAATTCAGTATATTTTCAAGAAATAGAAAAAGGAATTTTTAGAATTGAAAATGGAGTTCCTAAATTAATTTCTGATAACGATATTTTTAAAAACAATAAAATTGTAGAAATATTTAATAAAGACAATAAATTACTTTTTTTAACTCAAAAGTCAGGTTTTTTCTATTTAGAAAACAATACTCTCCAAAAATGGAATTTACCTTATAAAAATTTAGAATTAAAGACTATATATAGCGCAAAACAACTAAAAAATGGAGATTTTGTTATTGGTACAATTTCTAGTGGTCTATTATATTTAAATAATAATGGTACACTAAGTTATCAAATAACACAAAGTTTAGGCTTAAGTAATAATACAGTTTTAAGCACTTTTGAAGATATTGATCATAACTTGTGGTTAGGCTTAGATAATGGAATCAATACTTTAAACCTTACATCACCTTTTAGATTATATACGAAACAAAATAATTTTTGGGGTACAATATATTCTTCGATTGTTTTTGATGGTAATTTATATTTAGGCACAAATCAAGGTTTGTATTTTAGAAAATTAGAAGCTAATAAAGATTTTGAACTTATAAAAGGTACAGAAGGTCAAGTTTGGAATATTCAAGAAATTGATAATTCCCTTATTTGTAGTCATGATTCTGGTACTTTTTCAATTAAAAATAATACTGCAATACAAATTCAAAATAATGTTGGAGCTTGGGGTGTAAAAAAAATTGATGATTCTACTTTATTACAAGGTGCTTATGATGGACTGTATATTCTTAAGAAGAAAAATAATACCTGGTCTGTAAAGAATAAGATAAAAGGTTTTTCTAATTCTAGCAGGTACTTTCTAATTTTAGATAACAATAAAATATTTGTAAATCATGAATACAAAGGCATTTTTAAATTAAAAGTAAATTCAAATTATACAGCAATAACTGATTTAGCAAAAGATGCTTCTGTAGAAAAAGGTATACATTCAAGTTTGGTTAGATATCAAAATAAAATTCTTTATGCATGTAAAAAAGGTGTTTTTAAATATGATTCTAAATCAGATACATTTAAAAAAGATTCTATTTACAGTGATTTAATGCCAGAAAGAAAATTTTTGTCAGCTAAATTAATTAGTGATCATGTAACTAATAAACTTTGGTCTTTTACAAAAAATGATATTAGATATTTAGCACCTGGTAATTTAAGTAACAAACCTAGTATACATATAATTCCAATAAAAGGCTCTATGCATAAAGGAGCTTCTGGTTACGAAAATATTATTAGTATTAGTGATAAAAAATATTTAATAGGTACTTCAAATGGGTATTTAATTGTTGATTTAGATAAAATATCAACTCCTTTAGATTTTAATATTACAATAAACAGAGTCTTAAATAATAAACTAGATGATAATAAGACTTTTGTAACTTTATTAGAGTCACCTACTTTCGAGAATAATCAAAATAATATAAGCTTTTTATATGGTGTACCTAATTATACAAAAACAGCTTCTATTGAATACCAATATATTTTAGAAGGTTTTAATGAAAAATGGACAACAAAAAAAGAATCAAATTCTATTTTGTTTGAAAATTTACCTCCAGGAGATTATGTATTTAAAGTAAAAGCTTTTATTGATAATAAAACAAGTGATAACATAGCTAAATATACTTTTACTGTTAAACAACCATGGTATTTTTCTATTTATTTTAAAATTATTTATGTAATTATAATCTTGAGTTTACTTATAACTTTTCATTTTGTTTCAAGAAAATACTATAAGAATCAACGAGAAAAACTACTAGACTCTAAGCAAAAAGAATTAGAATTAAAAGAGTTAGAAAACTCTCAAAAGATAATAAAAATAAATAATGAGAAGCTTAAAAACGATATAGAAAGTAAAAATAGAGAATTAGCCACCTCTACAATGAGTATGATTAAGAAGAACGAATTTTTAAATTCAATAAAGAACGAATTAAATTCTGGAGGTAAAAACAGTATTGAAAAAGTAATTAAAATTATAGATAAGAATCTTAATAACACAGACGACTGGAAAATGTTTCAAGAAGCATTTAATAATGCAGATAAGAACTTTATTAAGAAAATAAAAGCAATTCACTCAGAATTAACTCCTAACGATTTAAGACTATGTGCTTATTTACGTTTAAATTTATCTTCTAAAGAAATTGCTCCACTTTTAAATATATCTCCAAGAAGTGTGGAAGTTAAGAGATATAGACTACGTAAAAAGATGAAATTAGATCATGATGAAAATCTTACAGACTACATCATAAATATCTAATTAACTAAACAAAGCTTATTTTTAACTATACAATACCACAACATAAGTCTGTTTACGTCAATTTTATTTTAATTTAACATTTACTTAACCTTTGACTTAGCAAGGGTTTTGCTAATAATTTATGGATGTATGTTTTTTGTTGAGGTTTTTTTGTGATTATGATAAATTATTACTTCTAAATTTACCATAACTATAATTAAAATTCTTTTCATGAGAAAAAATGTAAATCTATTACTCTTAACTTTTTTGTTTACTATAGTTTCTATAGGTCAAACATTAAATGTTACTGGAGTTGTAAAAGATGCTACAACTGGCGAAGTTTTACCAGGGGTAAGTATTAGTATCAAGGGTACCACTTTAGGAACTGAAACAGATTTTGATGGTCTTTATTCTATAAAGGTTGACAAAGGAGCTACTTTAGTTTTTAATTATTTAGGATACCAAAAGAAAGAAGTAGTTGTAAATGAATCAACTATTAATGTGTCATTATCTGAATCTGCAGAAACTCTAGATGAGATTGTAGTTATTGGTTATGGAACACAAACTAAGAAAGAAGTAACTGGTGCAGTTACTGTTGTTGGTAGCGCAACTATTGAAGATTTAAAACCAACTCGTATTGAGCAGGCGCTTCAAGGTCAGGTTGCTGGTGTTAACATTACTCAAAACTCTGGTTCTCCAGGTGCTGCTTCTAATATTAGAATTAGAGGGGTTTCAACAAATGGAGATAGTAGACCATTAATTTTATTAGATGGTAGGGTTATTGAAGATTTAAGTGTTGTTAACCCATCAGATATTGAATCTATTAACATATTAAAAGATGCTGCAGCTGGTATTTATGGTGTTCGTGCTGCAAATGGTGTAATTTTAGTAACTACTAAAAATGGTAGAAAAAATACTGAATTTAAATCAATGCTTAATATAGAAGGTGGTTTGCAACAAACTACAAGAAAAATTCCATTATTAAATGCTACAGAATATGCTTTATTAGCAAATGAAGCTTTTGCTGCAAATGGAGAATCTTTACCATTTCCTAACATAACTGGTTTAGGTCAAGGTACTAATTGGCAAGATCAAGCTTTTGAAACAGCGCCAACTTACAGTATAGATTACTCATTAAATAAAGGAACTGAAAAATCTACATATTCTTTAGGTTTATCTGTTCTTAGTCAAGATGGTATTGTTGGTGGAGCAAAATCTAATTTCAATAGAAGAAATGCAAGATTCAACTTTAATACAGATATTTTAGAAAATCTAAAATTTACATCTTCAACAATTTATACAAACACAAATAAAAAGAACTTAATCGAAAATACTTTAGGTTCTGTTTTATTTAATGCAGTTAACATGCCTCCTACAACTCCAGTATTTGATGCAAATGGAGATTTTTCTCAACCTCCTGTAACTGGAACAGGTATAGAAGTTGCTAACCCTTTAGCACAAGTAGATCAAGCACAAAACAGAACTTGGGTTAACAAGATTTCTGGTAGTTATGGTTTAAATTATAAATTTTTAGATTATTTCTCAGCAGAAACTAGATTTCAAGCTAATTACTCAGTTTCTAATGCAAACACATTTAATCAAATTTTTAGTTATGGTAATGGAAATGTCTTTAATGTAGATCAATCTACTTTCGTAGACTTTAAGCAAAGCTTTTTTGATTATACATTTGATGCATTCTTAAAATATGAGAGAGTATATAAAGATGTACATGATGTAAAAGCAATGATTGGTACATCTGTATTTAAAACTACAGGAAGATTTGAAACTATTTTAACAAGTAATGCAACAGGAACTAATTTAAATGATGTTGTTTTAGGTGCTCCTGTTTTAAACGGAAATGGTTTAGAGATATTTAGAAATAATAATAATGGTTCTAATTTAAGCTTTGATAGTAGATTACTTTCATATTTTGCAAGACTTCAATATGCTTATGATGGTAAATATTTATTCTCAGCAGTAATTAGACGTGATGGTTCTTCTAATTTTGGACCAAAAAATAAATTTGGTTATTTCCCAACAGCATCTGTGGGTTGGGTAGCTTCAGAAGAAGACTTCTTAAAAGATTCAAAATTAATTAGCTTTTTAAAATTAAGAGCTAGTTATGGTATCATTGGTAATGATAGAATTGGTGGTTTCAGATTTGTATCTGTACTTAATGGAGAAGCTGAATATGTATTTAATAATCAATTAGCACAAGGTTTAGCTATAGGGCCAATTGCTAACCCAGAGGTTAGATGGGAGCAGCAAAAACCATTAGATATTGGTGTTGATGTTGAGCTTTTTAATAAAGTAAACATTACTGCAGATTATTTTAGAAAGACAACAGATGATTTATTAGTAGCTGCACAAACTTCAGGTATTATAGGTGTTGCTGCACCAGGTTCTTCTGTTCCTTTTATTAATGCAGGTTCTGTTGTAAATAAAGGTTTTGAATTCTCAATAGGATATAAAGAAGTTGTAAATGAGGATTTTAACTTTAATATCAATTATAATTTTACAACATTAGATAACGAAGTAACTTTTGTTGGAAACCAAACAGGAATTATAGAAGGAGGATCTTTTGGTGTTGGTCAAGAGCCACCATCTAGAATGGAAGCTGGTTTCCCAATAGGTTATTTTTATGGTTACAAAACAAACGGACTTTTCCAAACTCAAGCAGATGTTAATGCTCACGCAACACAAACAAATGCTGCACCTGGAGATTTAAGATTTGTTGATGTAAATGGAGATGGTGTTATTACACCAGATGATAGAACTTATATTGGAGATCCAATTGCAGATTTAACAATGGGTTTAAACTTATCATTTAATTATAAAAACTTTGATTTTAATGCTTATGCTTTTGCTTCATTAGGAAATGAAATTGTAAGAAATTATGAAAGAAACTTACCATTAACTAACAGACCAACTTATTATTTAGATAGATGGACTGGTCCAGGAACAAGTAACTCTTTCCCAAGAGTAACTACTGGTGCAACTGGTAATACATTATTTTCAGATTTTTATGTAGAAGATGGTTCTTTCTTAAGATTACAAAGTTTACAATTAGGATATAGCTTTAGCGATTCTGTTTTAGAAAAATTACAGTTCGATAAATTAAGATTCTATGTTAGAGCGTCAAATTTATTTACACTAACAAAATATAGAGGTTTTGATCCAACAACTTCTAATGGTTCACCAATTGGTGGAGGAATTGATCAAGGTTTTTATCCAAATCCAAGAACATTTTTCTTTGGAATGAATGTTAACTTTTAAAATTAATGATGATGAAAAAAATAAACATAAAAACAATAATGAGTTTAGTCCTTTTTGTCGGATTAATTTACTCATGTAGTGATGATTTTGTAGAGGTTAGCCCTACATCAGATAACTCAGAAGATTTCTTCAATACTCAAAAAGACTATGAAGATGCTTTAATAGGGGCCTACGATTTATTACAATCTACATACTTAAATGTAATGCTTGGTGAAATAGCATCAGACAATACATTAGCAGGTGGTGAGAGTGCAACAGACGTATTAGGTATTCAAGAAATAGATGATATGACTCATACTCCTTTAAATGCTCAATTAAGAGATATTTGGAGTTGGATGTATGCAGGTGTAAATAGAGCTAACTACATTTTAGAATTTAAAGATAAAACAGACTTTACAGGTAAAGATGTAATTTTAGCAGAAGCTACTTTTTTAAGAGCTTATTACTACTTTGAATTAGTAAAATGGTTTGGTGATGTTCCATTAGCTGTTGACAAAAGAATACAGTTTGGAGAACAGTTTAATATAGATAGAACACCTAAAGCAGACGTTTATGCTCAGATTGAAGCAGATTTAACTTATGCTGCAAGTATTTTACCTTACACTAGAACAACTCCTGGTAGAATAACTAAAGGAGCTGCACAAGCATTATTAGGTAAAGCTTATTTATATCAAGATAAATTTGATGAAGCTGCAACTGTTTTAGAAAATTTAATTCAAAATGGTCCTTATGATTTAGTTTCTGATTACAAATCAATTTTTGAAGAAGCAGGAGAAAATAATATAGAATCTGTATTTGAAGTTCAATATTTTGAAGGTCAAGGTGCTGGTTTTGGATGCTTACAATGTAGTGAGGGTAATGTAGCAGTTGGTTTTAACGGAGTTAGAGCTTACACTGGGCCAGATTATTCTTCTGGATTTAGTTTTAATGTTCCTGTTCAAGAAGTTGTAGATGCTTTTCAGGCTGGAGATTTAAGAAAAGATGTTGCAATATTAGATATTGATGCTTGGGCTACAGCAACTGGTGCTACTTATGGAACTGGTTATGAACACACAGGTTATTTCAATAGAAAATATATTCCAAGAACAAGAAGTTCTAATGCACAAGGAGATAGAAATTTAACAAATCCTAATAACTATAGAGCAATTCGTTTTGCAGATGTGTTATTAATGGCAGCAGAAGCTTTTAATAGAAGTTCTTCACCAAATGATACTAAAGCTCAAGCTTATTTAAACAGAGTAAGAGAAAGAGCATTTGGTAACTCTAGTAATAACATTACAGCTACTGGTACAACTCTTTATAATAATATTCTTGATGAAAGAAGAGTAGAGCTAGTAGGAGAAGGTCATCGTTTTTTCGACTTAGTTAGAACTGGAAGAGCTGCTCAAGAAATAAACGGCTTTCAAGCTGGTAAACATGAATTATTTCCTATTCCAGAAATCGAAATTTCTTTAGCAGGAAATCGTTGGGCTCAAAATCCAAATTATTAAAATAAGTAAATATGAAAAACATAAATAAATTTTATAAATATTTCTTTGCACTGTTCATTTTAATGGCATGTGATGAAGAATTAAGAGATTTATCATTTACAGATAGTATTGCTCCACCAAGCAATGTCTCTGCTGCTTATGATTTAACTCAAGACAATACTGGTAATGTTACAATTACCCCATCAGCTGATGGTGCTGTTAGTTTCGAAGTATATTTTGGAGACTCTACTACTGAGCCTGCTAAACTAGGTTTAGGAGAAAATGTAACACATACTTATGCTGAGGGTAGTTATAATGTTAAAATTGTAGCCATTAATTTAAAAGGAGAAAAAGTAGAAGCAACTCAACCTTTAGTAGTTTCTTTCAGAGCTCCAGAAAATCTAATGGTAACTATTGAAAATGACGCTGTAATTTCTAAACAAGTAAATGTAACAGCAACAGCAGATTTTGCTGCAACGTATGAGTTTCATTCAGGGGAAACTGGTGTTACACAACCTGTAGCAACTGCAAATATTGGAGATCAATTATCTTATCAATATTCAACACCAGGTACATACTCTGTAAAAATTGTTGCTAAAGGTGCTGCAATTGCAACAACAGAATATACTATGGATTTTGAAGTAACAGAAATTTTAGCACCAATTGCTTCAGCTCCTGCTCCTCCAGCTAGAGGTGCAGCTGATGTAATATCAATTTACTCAAGTGTTTATACAGATGTTGCAGAAACTAATTATTTTCCAGATTGGGGACAAGGTGGTCAAGGTAGTTCTTGGGCAGAGTTTGATTTAAATGGAGATAAAATGTTGCAATATATAAACTTAAGTTATCAAGGTATTGCATTAAAAGATGGGACTTCTGTAGATGTTTCTAATATGGAATATCTTCACTTAGATGTATGGACGTCTGTAAATGGAGATATCACAGATTTAGAAACTTCGTTAATTAATAATACAGCTGGTGGTGCAACAGAAGCACCAGTAACAAAAAGTATAACAGCTGGTGATTGGACAAGTATTGATATTCCTATTAAAGATTACACAGATCAAGGTTTAACAGTGTCAGAAATTTTTCAATTAAAATTTGTAGGTACACCATGGGCTGCAGGTACTGTTTTTATAGATAATATTTATTTTTATAAATCTCCTTCAGTACCTTTTAATGGGGTAACACCTTTAACTTTCGAAGATAATTTTACATTAAGTTCTTTTGATGGTGGAGCTATACAAGCAATAGCTAATCCAGATGCTTCAGGTATAAATACTTCTTCTAGAGTATTTGAAATGGTTAAAAATGCAGGTCAACCTTGGGCTGGTTCTAAAATTACATTAAATGAAAATTTCGATGTTTCCAACCCAATAGTAAAAGCAAAAGTTTGGGCTCCAAGGACAGGATTAAATCTTCTTTTAAAATTTGAAGACGCAACTCCTTGGCCAAATACAGCAGCTTCTGCAGAGATTACAGCAACAACAACAGTTGCAAATCAATGGGAAGAATTAACATTCGATTTTACAGGAATAAGTGGAGCTATAGATTTTAACAACCTAGTTTTAATTATGGATAATGGAACACAAGGTGATGGAACTTCAGATTATACAATTTACGTAGATGATATCACAACTTCTCCAGAACTTAATTTAGAGCCTAATGTAAGTTTATCAAGTTTTGATGGAGGTGATATAACAATTATAGATAACCCAGATGCTTCAGGAACTAATACTTCTGCAAGAGTTGCAAAAATGGTTAAAAATGCTGGTCAGCCTTGGGCAGGTTCAAAAATTACAGTAAATTCTCCTTTTAGTTTTATTGGAGGTACAGGTGTAAAAGTAAAAGTTTGGTCTCCAAGAGCAGGCTTAAATTTACTTTTAAAATTTGAAGATGCAACTCCTTGGCCAAATACAGTAGCATCTGCAGAAGTAACTGCAACAACTACTGTTGCTAATGGATGGGAAGAATTAACGTTTAGTTTTTCAGGAATAAGCACATCAGTAGATTTTAATAATCTTGTATTAATTATGGATAATGGTACTCAAGGTGATGGTTCTAGTAATTATACTATTTATATAGACGATATAACACAATTTTAATATTTTAAAAAATGAAAAATCATATCAATAAAATATACACATTATTATTTTCTATGGCAATTATGTTCTATGGTTGTCAAGAAGATGATTATTCTTTTGGAGACATTATCACTCCTTCTAATATTCAGATAAATACTGAATTAGTAGGCGCAGATGCAAATAACCCAAATGGAGATGGAAGTGGAGAAGTTAAATTTACTGTAACCGCAGATAATGCTGTTTCTTATAAATTTGTTCATGAAGGAGCAGAGTATGTAACGCTTTCTGGAGAACAAAGTATTATTTTCAGTAAACTTGGTTTAAACACTTATACAATTACTGCTGTAGCTTCTGGTACTGCTGGTGTTACTTCTAGTAAAACAATTCAGGTAGATGTTTTAGCAACATATTCACCACCAAACGATTTAACAGCTAAATTATATGGTTTTGATCCTGCTAATCCAACAGCAACAACTTCTAGAACTTGGAGAATTAAATCTTCAAAACCTGGTCATTTTGGTTTAGGTCCTGTTGGTGGTACTACTCCTGTTGAGTGGTATGGTGCAGGTATAGATGAAAAAGCTGGGGTAGGTATGTATGATGATCGTTTTATTTTTAGTTCTGATGGTACTTTTACTCACACCACTAATGGAGATATTTTTGGTAGAGACCCATTTATTGTAAATGACCTTGGTCCAAATACTGCAGGTTCTGTAAATGGAGCAGACATTGAAAATTATGCATATGGAGACTATTCTGAAACTTTTCAATTAACAGCTCCAGGTGGAGTAGAGACAATCAACTTGTCTGGTATAGGATTTATTGGATATTATACAGGAGGTAATCATCAATATGAAATATTTGATAGATCAGTTCCTAATGAACTACTATTAAAGACTACAGATGCAGATGCTACCTTTGATTGGTGGTTTATCATTGAGATAGAATAAAAATTTAAATTTATAAATATAGGGTTAGTAATCTACTAACCCTATATTTATAAAATGTAACCCTACACATAACACAACAATACCTATACAATATTTGTAGATTTTATTATAAATAATTCTTCATAACTCTTTATTTACAAAGAAAAACTAAAACTAATAAGTTAAATTTTTCTTGTATACTTTTTGTAGAGGTGTCTATTGTCAAATTCGCAATAAAACACTGTTAAATTTATAGATGTTTTAAAAATTCAAATAGTTTAATTGATTATAACCAATCTCTACAAGGATCAATCGAAAATTTAAAATCAAATTATGAAAAACAATTTAATAAGATTATTATTTTTCTTGTTAACGCTTAATTTCTTTGCACAGTCAAAACCTAACAATGTAGTTGTTGTTTCAGACGCAAATGGAATGAAATTAACTGTTGATGGAAAAGACTTTATGGTAAATGGTATCAACTGGGATTATGTACCTATTGGTTACAACGTGTTAGATGCTAAATTTTGGGAAAAATCTGACGATATCATTAAAGCTGGTTTAGATGAAGAAATGGCTTTATGGCAGAACATGGGAGTAAATGCAATTAGAACTTATATAGGTATGCCTCCTAAATGGATAACTTATATCTATGAAAAGTTTGGTATTTATACTATGATCAACCATCAATTTGGTGCATATGGTTTAACTATAGATGGTGTTTGGAATCCAAAAACAAAATATGCAGACCCAAAGGTTAGAAAACATTTAATAGATGAAACTGTTAAAATGGCTAACCTTTATAAAGATACTCCTGGTTTACTTTTATTTATGTTAGGTAACGAAAACAATTATCACTTAACTTGGGAAGGAGCAGAAACAGATGAGGGTATAATTATCAATGATCAAGATGAAGCAAAAAGAGCAGAAGCAAAAGCAATGTATAAGCTTTTTAATGATGCTACATTAGCAATGAAAAAGTTAGGACTTTCTCAACCTGTTGGACTTTGTAATGGAGATTTATTGTATTTAGATATTGTTGCAGAAGAATGTAAAGATATAGACATTTATGGTACAAATATGTATCGTGGAGAATCTTTTGTTGATGCTTTTGATAGAGTAAAAAATGAATTTGGTAAGCCAATTTTATTTACAGAATTTGGTTCAGATGCATTTAATGCTAGAGATAATAAAGAAGACCAATTAATGCAAGCGCATTATATGGTTAGCAATTGGAAAGAAATTTACGAAAATGCATATAGTCTTGGTAAAGCACAAAACTCTTTAGGAGGTTTTACTTTTCAATCTAGTGATGGATGGTTTAAGTCAGGTTTTGATGAAAGAAAAAATGCTGATGTTCATGATACTAAAGCAAACTGGCCTAGTAATGGTTATAGCTTAGATCAGGCAAAACCTGATGATAAAAACATGAATGAAGAATGGTTTGGTATTGCAGCTAAAGGGCCAACAGATGTTAGGGGTTTATATACTTTGTATCCAAGAGCATCTTACTATGCTCTAAAAGAAGCACATAAATTTAATCCTTTTAAAAGTAGTTATACAGATTTTCAAAATCATTTTAAGAATATTAATTTGATGGATGCTGTTTTAAGAGCCAGAGGAGATAAAGCTGCAGTTGGTGGAAATCAAAAATTGAGAATAAGTAATTTACAAGCTCAGTTTACTACATTTAATACAGGTGGTTCTTTAATTACAACTCCAGAAGTATCAGATGGAACAGGTCAAGGTTTTCCAGACAGACAAGGGTTTGATCATATGCAATCTTATTTTGTTGGTGTAGAAGGTAAGCCTTCAGAAAACATAAGAGCTGAAATTAATTTTAATATTTTAGGAAATGTTGCAGGTAATCCAATAGATGATATTTTTTATGAAAATGTTGGTAGACCAATTCAAGTAAACTCACCAAATGGTCCTGTAACTCTAGTTGACAATAATAGATTAAGAGTTTATAATGCAGAATTTGAGTGGAATGCTAAAGATTTTGATATGAGAGGTTTCTATAGAACTGGTCATTATCATTGGCAATATGAAGGAGATTTCTTTGGTTTATACCCAGAGGCCTACTATGGTCCTAATTTAGATATTTATAATGGTGAAATTTTAGGAGTAGAAGTTGATGGTAAAGGAGAACTTTCTGGTTTAAAAGCTGCTTTTGGACCTCAATTATGGTGGGGTGCCAACCCAGCAGTATTATTAAAATACCAAACTAAACTTGCAGGTTTAGATGTAGCTGCAGTATATCATAAAGATATTGTTGCAGGTAATGGTATAGATGAAAATGGTAATCGTATTTTAGATCCTGCTCAAGCAAGATCAGGAGTTATTCCTGCATTACCAACAGAAAGAGCTACAATTGCTTTAGAAAAAGAAGTTGGTAAATTTGGTTTTGCAGTAGGTGCAATTTGGGGAGGTAGACCTTTAAATGGAAGAGTTTATCAAGATATTAATGATGCTGGTCAAGTTGTAAATGATAGAATACAATCTAAAGACAATTGGGGAGGTAAAGCTAAAGTTACTTTTACAAATGGAGGTTTTAACATGTATGCACAAAGCTCTATTAGAGGATTAGTTGCAAATGGAGGAGCAGACCAAACATTAACATTTACAGGTTGGACATTAAAAGACAGTGGTAGTGGAAACGTAAGTAACTTCTTATCTGGTATTGCTTATAATTTTGGGGGTAAATTTCAAATAGCACCAAACTTTATGTGGCAACAGCCATTAGTAGATCCAATGCCAAATGATGTTGGAGCTCCAGGAAGATTAAGAAACTGGGTAGATGATCCTTTCTCTGTAAGAGCAGGTAACAGAGAAATGACTGCAGGTGAAATTTTATTCACTTTCGATCCAACTCCAGCAACGTATATGTACGAATTTAACAATGACCTTGCAGAAGATGCACCATTTGCATTTAACCTAGGTTTTGTATATCGTCATTTACCAACTACACAAGATGCTGCAATTGGATTTAACGCAGACCGTTCTTTCTTCGCTTTTAATAGATCTGCTCCTGCAGAAGACTTGTGGGAAGTAAACTCAAGAATGGTTTCAAAAGTAAATCCTAATTTAGGCTTAATTGCAAATCTTTATTATGGAACTGCTCAAGCAAATGGAGATAGTGATAGAACTATCAATAGATTTGGTGCAGATTTAAGAATGATTTACAATAAGATGAAAATAACAGGGATGGTAAAAGTAAACGATTGGGGTCCTTTTGATTATCACAGAGACTTTAACTTAACTTTTCCATTACAATTGATGTTAGATATTTCAACATCTGTAGGTAAACCAAACTGGTTTATCTTACCTGATACAAAAGTTGGTTTAAGAGGTACATGGAGATCTTTAAATGAGTTCTCTCCTAGGTATTCTCCAAATGCTACAGCAACTCCGTTTGCAACACAACCAACAATCAGTCCAGTAGGTTTCCCTAATGGTTCTGAATGGGAAATTAGAACTTACATTCATATAAATATTGGAAAATAATAGAAAATAGTTATGAAGACAATACAAAATATAAAACAAAAATCAATCTTAATTTTACTACTCTCTGTAGTGTTTTTAGGATGTGAGAGAGAAATTAGCGACGAAGCTGTTCTAGCATCTTTCTCATCAACTGGAGAAATTTTTACAGATAGTCCAGTTGGTTTGGGAAGCGATTTTTATTTTCCATATGGTGGTTCTAAAGCCACTGCTTGGACTGTAGACGAAACTGAAGCTTATGAAGGTTCTGCATCTATGCGTTTTGATGTGCCAAATGCAGATGATCCTAATGGAAATTTTGCAGGAGCAATTTTTAGAATTGATGGAGCAGGTAGAGATTTAACAAAATACGATGCCTTAACTTTTTGGATAAAAGCTTCACAGGGGGTTACTATTGGTGAACTTGGTTTTGGAGAAGATTTTATTTTAAACGAATATGTAACAACACTTACAAATGTTAGTGTAGGTACTGCTTGGACAAAAGTAATTATTCCAATTCCAGATGCTTCTAAGTTAAAACAAGAAAGAGGAATGTTTAGGTATTCTGCTGGTACACAAGGTACAAATGGAGGTGGTTTTACTTTTTGGGTTGATGAGTTAAAGTTCGAAAAATTAGGAACAATTGCACATCCAAGACCTAAAATCTTTAATGGAGTAGATGAATCTGAACAAACGTTTATAGGTGCAACAATATCTATTTCTGGTTTATTTCAAACATTTAATTTACCAACAGGAGCTGATGTTACTGTAATTGCATCACCTAAATACTTTGACTTTTCAAGTTCAGATAATGCAGTTGCTACTGTAAGTGATTTAGGAGTTGTTTCAGTTTCTGGAACAGGAAATGCTATAATATCAGCAACCTTAAATGGAGACACTGCAGAAGGTTCTTTAACAGTTAACTCTTTAGGTCAATTTACACCTGCACCAACACCTACTGAACCAGCAGCTAATGTTTTATCAATATTTAGTGATGTTTATACAAATGAACCAGTAGATTTTTATAATGGTTATTATGCTCCTTTTCAAACAACACAAGGTCAAAATGACATTACCATAAATGGAGACAATATTATAAAATATTCTTTATTGAATTTTGTTGGGATTGAGTTTAAAAACCCAACAATTGATGCAAGTCAAATGGATTTTCTACATATAGATATACAAGTTGAAAATACTATTAATCCTGGTGACTTTGTAGCTGTAGAATTAGCAGACTTTGGTGCAGATGGCGCTTTTGGAGGTGGAGATGATTCTAGTGGAAGAATTGTATTTAATTCTTTTACTACAGGTAATTGGGTTAGTTTAGATATTCCTTTAGGAAACTTTAATTTAACTAGTAAACTAAACTTAGGTCAAATGCTTTTTATAACAGAAGGTACAAACCCAAATGTTACAGGTAGTATTACAGATATTTTAGTAGATAATATTTATTTATATAAAACTACAGGACCAACAATTCCTTTTAATTTTGATGATGCTAATGTAGATTACTCATTTACAACATTTAATGGAGCTTCATTTACAGTGGTAGATAACCCTCAGTTATCAGGTATTAATGCAACAGCTTCTAAAGTTGGTGCTTTAACAAATTCTGGAAATCAATGGGAAGGTTGTTATACAGACCTAGATTCTCCACTTAATTTAGCAAATGGAAACAAAGTAAAATTCAAATTGTACTCAACAAGTGCAGTACCAGTGTTGCTTAAGTTAGAAGGTGGTTTAAATAGTGCTGCACCAGTAGAAATTGCAGTAAATCATACAGGAAGTGGATGGGAAGAATTAGAATTTACTTTTAACTCTACAAATCAATATGAAAGATTTACATTATTTGTAGATGGACCTGGTAATACTTCTGGTACTTTTTATATAGATGATGTACTACAAACTAATTAAAACATAAGCAATGAAAATAAATAAAAAACTTAAACTCAGTTTATATGTAATGATATTTTCATTCATATTTACTGCATGTGAAAATTCAGAAACACAGACAGTAACAACTTTAACTAATTTAGTTTGGGCAGATGAATTTAGTATAGATGGAGCTCCAGATGCTAATAACTGGACTTACGAAATTGGTGATGGAACAGCACAAGGTATTCCAGGTTGGGGTAATAATGAATTTCAATACTACACTTCTAGGCCAGAGAATGTAAAAGTTGAGAATGGTAATTTAGTAATTACTGCTCGTAAAGAAACTTTTAGTGGTTCTGGATATACTTCTGCAAGACTATTAACTAAAGGGTTGTTTCAACAAAAATATGGTCGTTTTGAAGCTCGCATAAAATTACCTTGGGGACAAGGTTTATGGCCAGCTTTTTGGATGTTAGGAGATGATAATAATGGAGCATTATCTTGGCCTCAGATAGGTGAAATAGATATTATGGAAAATAGAGGTAACGAACCTACTATAACTCATGGTTCTATTCATGGACCTGGTTATTCTGCTGGAAATGCAGTTACAAAAAGTTACGATTTAAATGCAAGATTGGATACCCAATTCCATGTATATGGAATAGAGTGGGGTCCAAATTATATAAATTATTATGTAGATGATGTATTATACAATCAAATAACTCCAGAAGATTTACCTAATGGTACTGAGTGGGTTTTTAATGACAGAGAATTTTACATCATTTTAAATGTAGCTGTTGGAGGTTCTTTTGCAGGAGCACCAAATGCAAACACAGTATTCCCTCAAACTATGGAGGTAGATTACGTAAAAGTTTATAATTAAAAAATTAGTGAATAATGATGTCTTTCATCATTATTCACTTTTTAAATACAACTATTGTTAACCCTATTAATTCAAAAAAAACTGAATTAAATTTTTGCGATTATCGCATTTATCTAAAATAATATAATGAGCAATTTTATTTCTCACGTAGACAATTTATCAAACAGAAAAGTTAAAGGAGAACTAGTTCAACTTAATAACGAAACGTTTTATAAGATTTCAAATAGTCATGCAATGCGTCCATTTTTTATGACTATTGTATCAGATTCCAATCATTGGATGTTTATCTCTAGTAATGGTGGTCTTACTGCTGGAAGAAAGAATGCAGAGTTTTCTCTATTTCCTTACTATACAGATGATAAGATTAACCAGTTAGCAGAAACTACAGGTTGTAAGTCGATTTTTAGAATTTTTAAAGATGATAAAAATCAACTTTGGGAACCTTTTTCTGAAAGACAAGCAGGTATTTATGAGATAACAAGAAACGTTTACAAAAACAGTTATGGAAATAAAATTATTTTTGAAGAAATTAATAAAGATTTAGAAGTTACTTTTAAATACGAATGGAATTCTAGTGATGAATATGGTTTTGTTAGAAAAGCTACGCTTAAAAATAATTCATCAAAAGATATTAAAGTAGCTATTTTAGATGGAATACAAAATATTTTACCTTATGGAGTAGGTTCTGACTTGCAAGGTATAAGAAGTAATTTAGTAGATGCATACAAAAAATGTGAATTAGAACCAGAAGTTGGTTTAGGTATTTATGCATTAAGTGCAATAATAGTAGATAAAGCAGAGCCAAGTGAAGCTTTAAAAGCTAATTTAGTTTGGTCTTTAGGATTAGAAAACCCTACATATTTATTGTCATCTTCTCAATTAGATTGTTTTAGAAATGGTTATCCTTTAAATCAAGAAGTTGATGTTAAAGCAGAAAAAGGAGCTTATTTTATGAATGCAGAAATTATTTTATCTGCAAATAATGAAAAATCTTGGTTACAAGTTGCTAATGTAAATCAAACTGTTTCTGATGTTATTGCTTTATCAGAAAAAATAAAAAATAACAATAATTTAGAAGATGAACTTCAAGCTAGTATAGATGAAGGAACAAAAAACCTTATCAATTTAGCAGCTGCATCAGATGGTCTTCAGCTTTCAGATGATCCATTAATTAATATGCGTCATTTCTCTAATACACTTTTCAATATTATGAGGGGTGGTATTTTTGATGACAATTACAAGATAGAAAAAGACGATTTTACAACTTATTTAGCAAATGCTAATAAAGAATTGTATCAGCATAAAAAAGAATCTTTAGCAAATCTGCCAGAAGAATTTACATTAAGTTATATTAAAGAATTAGCTGATAATGATTCAGACAAAGATTTTAAACGTCTTTGTTTAGAATATTTACCATTAAAATTTAGTAGAAGACATGGAGATCCAAGTAGACCTTGGAACAAGTTTTCTATTAATACAAAAAGTGAAATAGATGGCTCTAAAATCTTAGATTACGAAGGTAACTGGAGAGATATTTTTCAAAATTGGGAAGCTTTAGCACATTCATATCCTCAGTTTATTGAGAGTATGATTCATAAGTTTTTAAATGCGACAACTTTTGAGGGTTATAATCCATACAGAGTAACAAAAGGTGGTTTTGATTGGGAAGTTATAGAAGAAAATGATCCTTGGTCTTATATTGGTTACTGGGGTGATCATCAGATAATTTACTTATTAAAATTCTTAGAATTTATAGAAAATTATTACCCATCTAAATTATCAGAATTATTTACAGAAGATATTTTTGTTTATGCAAACGTACCTTATGTAATTAAATCGTATTCAGATATTTTAAAAAATTCTAAAGATACCATTGACTTTGATCATAGATTACAAGAAACTATAGAAAAAAGAAGAGAAGAAATAGGTGTAGATGGGGCTTTATTAAGAGATCAAAAAAATCAGATTTATAAAGTAAATTTAATTGAAAAACTCTTAGTAACTGTATTAGCAAAAGTTTCAAACTTTATTCCAGAAGGTGGTATTTGGTTAAATACTCAACGTCCTGAATGGAATGATGCTAATAACGCATTAGTTGGTAATGGAGTATCTATGGTTACCTTATATTATTTAAGAAGATTTATCAACTTCTTTGAAGAGGTAGTAGAAAATTCATCAAACAATGAAGTTGAAATTTCTTTAGAGGTAAATATAATGTTTACTAAAATATTAGAAGTTTTAGATGCTAATACTTCAGTTTTATCAAGAAAAGTTAATGATAAAGAAAGAAAAGCAATTTTAGATGGTGTTGGTATTCCTGCAAGTGAATACAGAGAAAAAATATATAAAAATGGTTTTTCTTCTAAAAAAGAAAAATTAACTAAAAGTTCTTTAATGCATTTCTTTGCAATTACAAAGAATTATTTAGACCATAGTATAAGAGCAAATAAGCGAAAAGATAATATGTATCACGCTTATAACTTAATGACTATAGAAAATAAAGAAGAGGTTTCTATTTCTTATTTATCTGAAATGTTAGAAGGGCAAGTAGCGGCTTTAAGTTCTGGTTATTTGTCACCACAACAAGCCTTAGATTTATTAGATGGTTTAAAAGCAAGTGCATTGTTTAGACCAGATCAATACAGTTACATTTTATATCCAAATAAAAATTTACCAAGATTTACAGATAAGAATAATATTGATAGTTCTAAGGTAGAAAAATCAAAATTATTAATGACTCTTCTAGAAAATGGAAGTCAAAGAATAGTAGAAAAAGATGTAAATGGTAATTATCATTTTAATGGTAGTTTTAATAATGCCAACAGTGTAAAAAATGCTTTAGATGCTTTACCTGAAGCGTATACTAATTTAGTTAAAGAAGAGTCTGATTATATTTTGGAAATTTTTGAAGAAATTTTTGATCATAAATCTTTTACAGGTCGTTCTGGAACTTTCTTTGGTTATGAAGGTCTAGGATCTATTTACTGGCATATGGTTTCTAAGTTGTTATTAGCAGTTCAAGAAAACTGTTTATTAGCAATAAATTCAGGTGAAAGTGATGTGGTAATTGGTAAATTATTAGATCATTATTACGAAATTAATGCAGGTATAGGTGTACATAAATCTCCAGAATTGTATGGAGCTTTTCCAACAGATGCGTATTCTCATACACCAGCTACAAAAGGTGCTCAACAGCCAGGAATGACTGGTCAAGTTAAAGAAGATATCTTAAGTAGAATAGGTGAGTTAGGTGTTTTTGTAGAAAATGGTAAAATCACTTTTAAACCTAAACTATTAAAGACTTCTGAGTTTTTAGATAGTTCAGAAATTTTTGAATACATCACAGTAAATAATGAGAAAAAGACTTTAAAAGTAGATAAAAATCACTTGTGTTTTACCTATTGTCAAGTACCAGTAATTTATAAAATAGCTGATACAAATAAGATTGAAGTGGTTTACAATAACTCTAAAACAGAGCAAGTATCAGGTTTGGTTTTAAGTGATACTGTAAGTACAGAAATTTTTAATAGAACAAATAAGGTAAGTCACTTAATAGTTTCGATAATAAAATAAGAATGGAAAACAACTATTCTAAATACGTAGTTGGTTTTTTGTTACTCATAATGCTTTCTTGTAAAGAAAAAATGAAAATTAATAAAGAAGAAATAATAGAACAAAAAGTAGATTCTCTTTTAAAGTTAATGACTTTAGAAGAAAAAATCGGACAAATGTCTCAAATAAGACATTTCGAAAAATCTGCTAAAAAACAAATATCTTCAAAATTTATTGGTTCAATAATTCATACACAAGGTCCTTTACCAGGTAAAACTGCTAAAGACTGGCAAAAGAAATTTACAGATTTACAAAAGCAAGCTTTAAAAACAAGATTAGGAATTCCTCTTTTATTTGGAGTTGATGCAGTTCATGGACAAAATACTTTTGAAGGGGCAACAATATTCCCTCATAATATTGGGTTAGGAGCTGCTAATAATCCTGACTTAGTCGAAGAAATTGCAAAAATTACAGCATTAGAAAGTCAAGCAACTGGTTTCAATTGGGTGTTTTCTCCTTGTATAGCAATTCCTTTAAATGAAAAGTGGGGTAGAGTTTATGAAGCTTTTTCAGAAAGTACAGAAATCACAGCTAATTTAACTAGAGCATCAGTAAAAGGTCATCAAGGAGACTTGACAGATAATACAACAGTTATGGCTACAGCCAAACATTTTATTGGTGATGGAGCAACAGATTATGGAGTAGAAGGAGGTGAAACTACTTTAACTAAAGACCAAGTTTATGACTTGCTCTTAGAACCTTATAGAGTTGCTGTAGAAGAAAAAGTAGGTGCAGTAATGGCTTCATTTAATACAATGAATGGTATTTCTATGCACGCTCATAAAGCCCTTTTAACAGATACTTTAAAAGGTCAATTAAAGTTTGATGGGATTGTTGTTTCAGATTGGAAAGCTTACTCTCGTTTTGGAGGTAATGATATCATAAATGCAGGTATTGACATGGTTATGGCTGTAGATGGTGATTTAAGTAAATTTCAAGAAGGCTTGCAAAAAGGTGTAGAAAATGGAGAAGTTTCTCTAGCTAGAATTGATGATGCTGTAAAACGAATTTTAAGACAAAAATTTAGACTAAATCTATTTGACAATCCTTTTTCTAAAACTTCTTTAACAAAAGAAATTGGTAAAGAACAACATAGAACCATTGCAAAACAAGCTGTAAGAGAATCTATGGTTTTATTAAAAAATGAAAATAAAATATTACCTATAGCTAAAAAAACTAAAAAAATTGTTGTTGTAGGTGAACATGCAAATAGTAGTGGCTTACAGTCTGGAGGTTGGTCTATAAACTGGCAAGGGACCAAAGGAAACTATAAAGGATCTACAAATATTTTAGAAGGGATAAACAAAATTGCAAAAGGAAATGTTGTTTATGATGCAGATGCCACCAAAAATCATTTTGATGCAGATGTTGCTATAATTGTTGTTGGAGAAATACCATATGCAGAATTTTTTGGAGATATAGGGCATGAATCAAATCAACTTCAATTAACATTAACAGAAAAACATAAAAAGTACATCAATACCTATGCAGATAAAGGAGTTAAAACTGTGGTGGTTTTAATTTCTGGTAGACCATTAGTAGTAACAGATGATATTGATAAATCTGATGCTTTTGTAGCTGCTTGGTTACCTGGTTCTGAAGGAGATGGAGTTGCAGAAGTATTATTTGGTGATTATAATTTTAAAGGAAAATTACCACATTCTTGGCCAAAATCTGTAGAGGATTATAATGGTAAATATGGCCCTAATTTTTGGGATAATAGTATAGAACCCCTATTTAAATTAGGATATGGATTACAATATTAACAAATAAAATCAGCTTTAAAGTAAATTAAAGTTTACAGATTTTATCATAAAAATAAAGATATAAAATGAAAAACAGATTAAACACATTTCTAATTTTAGCTTTCTTATTTTCTATGATATCCTGTGTTAAAAAAGAACAAAAAGAAGACGACGTTTTGAAGAGTAAAAAAGAACTTACAGCAGCAGATATTTTAGGAAATCCTAAGTATTTAGCAATATCTTATGGTGGCTATAGAGAAAAAAGTAGAGAAGATGGTCAACCATCAATAGATCAGCTTAAAGAAGACTTGAAGATTATGCATACAATGGGCATAAGAATTTTAAGAACGTATAATGTACAACCAAAATTACCTCATGCAGCTAATCTATTAGAAGCCATTCATCAATTAAAACAAGAAGATTCAAATTTTGAAATGTATGTAATGTTAGGTGCTTGGATAGATTGCTTAAATGCTTGGACAGATAAAGCTCCAAATCATGATATAGAAAGCCCTGCTAACGAAGGCGAAATAAAAAGAGCTGTAGCTTTAGCTAATAAATACCCAGATATTGTAAAAATAATTGCAGTGGGTAATGAAGCAATGGTAAAATGGGCAACTAGTTATTATGTACAACCCAATGTTATTTTAAAATGGGTAAAACACTTACAAAATCTTAAAAAAGAGGGAGAATTATCCAAAGATTTATGGATTACAAGTTCAGATGATTTTTCTTCTTGGGGTGGAGGAGATGAAGTTTACAAAGTACCTGATTTAGAAGAATTAATCAAAGCTGTAGATTATGTTTCTATGCATACTTATCCTTATCATTATACACATTACATGTCTGCATTTTGGACAGTTCCAGAAAATGAACAAAATTTATCTGATATAGAAAAGGTTGATAAAGCAATGTTACGTGCTAAAAATAAAGCCAAGCAATTGTATCAAAAAGTTGTGGATTATGTTCATAGTATAGATTCAACAAAAACTATTCATATTGGAGAAACTGGTTGGGCATCAAGTTCAGATGGTTTTTATGGAAAAGATGGTTCTAGAGCTACTGATGAATATAAACAAGGCTTGTATTATAAACACATGAGAGAATGGACTAATGAAGCTGGTATTTCTTGTTTTTATTTTGAAGCATTTGATGAACAATGGAAAGATGCAGGAAATCCTAATGGATCAGAAAATCATTTTGGATTATTTACTTTAAAAGGAGAAGCTAAATACCCTATTTGGGATTTGGTTGATAATGGAACTTTTAAAGGATTAAGCAGAGATGGTAATCCAATAAAAAAGACGTTTAATGGAGATAAAGAAGCTCTATTAAAAACAGTATTAGTGCCAAATACGAATTATCCAAAATAAGTATGAAAATTTTTAAATACATATTTTATTCATTTATTTCATTTATGATTTTAAGCTGCGACATTCAAGAAGAAAAGTTAGTTGTAGAAGTTTATGAAACCTCTAAAAGCGGAAATAAATTAACCAAATTAGAAGATTATTCTGTAGTAGTTAATAGTGACCAAATATCTAAAGTTGTTTTAAAACCAACTGAAGAAAGACAAACTATCACAGGGTTTGGAGGGTCATTTACAGAGTCTACAGCTTACTTATTAAACAAAATAAGTACAACAAATAGAGCTAAAATTATCGAAGCTTATTTTGGTGAATCAGGTGCAAAATATTCTTTAACTAGAACGCATATGAATTCTTGTGATTTTTCACTTAGTCAATATTCTTATGCACCTGTAGAAGGTGATAAAACTTTAGAACATTTTTCTATTGAAGCAGATAAAGATGATATTATTCCTATGATTAAAGATGCTATAAAAGTGTCTAAAGATGGGTTTAAAATTTTATCATCTCCTTGGACAGCTTCACCTTGGATGAAAGACAATAACAATTGGGTTGGAGGTAAATTATTACCAGAATATTATGATACTTGGGCGTTGTTCTTTTCTAAATATGTTTCTGCTTATAAAAATGAAGGTATAGATATTTGGGGATTTACAGTAGAAAATGAACCTTTAGGAAATGGTAACAATTGGGAGAGTATGCATTATACACCTGATGAAATGACCAATTTTGTACAAAATCATTTAGGCCCTAAATTAAAAACAGATTATCCAAATGTAAAAATCTTAGGATATGATCAAAATAGAGAACATTTAAAAGAATGGGTAGACTCGCAATTTAGAAATGATGAAACTTCAAAATATTTTGATGGAACTGCCATACATTGGTATGCTAGTACTTTCCATTATTTCCCAGAAGAATTACAATATGCGCATCATAAAGCACCTAATAAATATTTAATTCAATCAGAAGCGTGTATAGATGCAGAAGTTCCAAAATGGAAAGATGATGAGTGGTATTGGAAAAAAGAAGCCACAGATTGGGGTTGGGACTGGGCACCTGAACAAGATAAACACATGCATCCAAAATATGCACCAGTTAATAGATATGCAAGAGATATTATTGGTTGTTTAAACAATTATGTAGATGGTTGGATAGATTGGAATATGGTGTTAAATAAGCAAGGAGGTCCAAATTGGTTTAAGAATTGGTGCATAGCACCTGTTATTGTAGATGAAGAAAATGATGAAGTTTACTTTACACCTTTGTATTATACATTATCTCATTTCAGTAAGTTTATTAGACCAGAAGCAAAAGTTATTGCTGTAGAAAATTCAGATAAAGATTTGATGATTACTGCTGCTAAAAATACTGATGGTTCTATTGCTGTTGTTTTATTTAATGAAACAACAATGAGTAAAAACATAGCATTAACTTTAGAAGGACAAAATGTTGAAATTCGTGTAAAACCACAGTCAATTCAAACAATTAAATTACTAAACAACTAATTAAATTAATACAAATATGAATAAACATATAACACCAGCGAAAGATAAAGTACCTATGGGTCAAAAAGCTGCTTTTGGAGCAGGTCATTTTATATTGAATATTCTTCCTGGTACACTAGGTGTATTTATTCAATTCTTTTTACTTACTGCTTGGGGTGTAGATCCTTTATGGGCTGGTCTTTTAGGTGGTTTACCAAGAATTTTTGATTCTATTACAGATCCTATTATGGGTTTCATTTCAGATAATACAACATCTAAATGGGGTAGAAGAAGACCGTATATATTTATAGGTGCTATTATTAGTGGTATTTTATTCTTTTTAATGTGGCAAATAGATGATAATGCATCTCAATCATATATCATTTGGCATGTTATGATTATTCAGTTGTTATTTTTAATTGGTAATACCATGTTTGCTACTCCTTTAGTAGGTTTAGGTTACGAAATGACATCTGATTATAACGAACGTACTCGTATTATGGCTTTTTCTAATACAATGGGGCAAATAGCATGGATGATAGTTCCATGGCTTTATGTAATTATACCAGATACAAATACATTTAATACACAAACAGAAGGTGTAAGAACTATGGCACTTATAGTTGGTGCTTTATGTGTTGTTTTCGGAATTTTACCTGCTTTATTTTGTAAAGGAATTGATTCTGCTAATATGGAAAACAGAAAAGAAATTTCTTTAAAATCATTAGCAACAAACATGAAAGATTTATTAGATGGCATTAAGCAAGTTTCTAAAAATAAGCCATTTATGAAACTTTGTGGAGCTACTTTTTTAGTATTTAATGGTTTTCAATTAGTAGCAGCTTTTGGTGTATTTATAATCGTGTTTTACATGTATAATGGTAGTTACGAATTAGCTGGTACATGGCCTGCTTGGTTTAATACCATAAACGCAATTATTACAGCCTTTATAGTAATACCAATTATTTCTAGAATGGCAAATAAATGGGGTAAAAGAAAAGCTTTTATAATTTCAACAATATTATCTATAATAGGATACCTTCTTAAATGGTGGGGATTTGATAAAGAGTTAAATAGTCAATTTAATCAAACAGGCTTAGGAAAAAGTTTAAATTCTGGAGTTAGTTCCCTTTTCGAATTTATAAATCCTGCTTTAGATAATATGGGTATGTCTTGGTTTAGTATAGACCCAGGTAGCGAAGTTCCTTGGCTTATATTTTTACCTATTCCTTTATTTGCATTTGGTATGGGAGGCTTATTTACATTAATGATGTCTATGACAGCTGATGTTTGTGACTTAGATGAATTAGAAAACGGAATGCCTAGAAAAGAAGGTACTTTTGGAGCCATTTATTGGTTAATGGTTAAAATTGGTCAATCTATAGCTTTAGTTTTAGGAGGTGTTATTTTAAGCATTGTTGGTTTTGATCCAAATGCTACAGAACAATCTTTAGAAACGATGACAAATTTAAGAATAGCAGATATTTTAGTACCTTCTTTAACAGCTGCTTTAGCAGTTTGGGTAATGTGGAAATATAGCTTATCAGAAATTAGAGCTAAAGAAATAAAAGAAAAATTAGTAGAACGTAGAGGAGAATTATAATTTAAAAAGAAAAGAAATGTCATATAGAGAAGGACGTAAATTTTTAATAGAAAACTTACAAATAAGTGAACATACAGGTGTTGACTTTAGTGATTATACATCAGAAAAAGATTTAAAAAAACTTTGGAGAGAAACATTAGATGCAGGTATGCATGGTATTTGTTTTAGTATGTACGAAGATGGTCAAGAACCAGGAGATACAATTACAGAAGAACAGGTAGAAAGAAGGGTAAAAATATTAAAACCTTATGCAAAATGGATTCGTTCTTTTTCTTGTATAGAAGGTAATGAAAATATACCACGAATCGCTAAAAAACATGGTATGAAAAACCTTGTAGGTGCATGGCTTGGAGATGATATGGAAAAAAATGAAGAAGAAATTGCAGGACTAATTCAACTTGCAAAAGAAGGTTGTGTAGATATAGCAGCAGTTGGTAATGAGGTGATGTATCGTAAAGATTTAACAGAACAACAATTAATAGATTATATCTGGAGAGTTAAAGATGCTCTAAAAAATTTAGATATACCTGTTGGTTACGTAGATGCTTATTATGAGTTTTCTCATAGACCTGCAATCACAAATTCTTGTGATGTTATTTTAGCGAATTGTTATCCTTATTGGGAGGGTTGTAGCATAGAGCATTCATTGGCTCATATGCAGCAAATGTTTAGCCAAGCTTCACATGCTGCAAATGGTAAAAAAGTGATTATTACAGAAACTGGTTGGCCAAGTCAAGGTAGTAGTTTAGGTGGTGCACATTCTAATGCAGAAAATACCATGAAGTATTTTATAAATACTCAAGCATGGTCTGCAAAAGATGATATAGAAGTGTTTTATTTCTCTTCATTTGATGAATCTTGGAAGGTAGGAGCAGAAGGTGATGTTGGAGCTTATTGGGGTTTATGGGATAAAAACGAAAATTTGAAATTTTAAAAAAAGACTTGCAATATTAATAAATGTATAGGGCAAAATTTTATACTGTATTAGTGATAAATTTTAGTTTTTAAATTAAAGTATTGATTATTAGGTGATTAATAATTTTATTTTCTAATTTAATATATTTTATGAAACTGTTAAATATTAACTTGTATATGTATTGTAGTGGTAAAATTTTGCACTTTTTTTTATTAATGTCGTAATATTACATTGTTAAATTCTTAAATACATTAAATTATGAAAAAAATTACTTTATTATTTGCCTTGTTGATTTCGTCAATAGGGTTTTCACAAACTCCTACTGGTGCTGCTCCAACACCACCAGCTCGAAATGCAGCAGATGTGGTGTCAATCTTTTCACAAACTTCAGATGAAAGTACTAAAGTTTATGCTGATATTGCAGCAAACCTGAATCCTAACTGGGGTGCAACATCAGGTCAAGTTACTTTTCCTGCTTTCGGAAGTGATCGTGTTATGCAAATTCCAGCATTTAACTATCAAGGTATAGATTTTGATACCAATAGACAAAATATTTCAACAATGACTAAAATGCATTTTGATGTATGGACAAATGGAGCAAGTCCAAGAATGGTTATTATTTGGGCTGGAGGAGAAGCTGCAGCAACAGGATCTACAATTACATCTGCTCCTGGACAATGGACTTCTGTAGATGTTAATTTAGCAGATTTTACAGGTGCTGATTTAACAACAGTAAGACAATTAAAAATAGATATGGGTGATGAAACTCAAACTATTTATTTAGATAATATTTATTTTTATAAAGAAGCTGTTGATCCAAATACAGATGCAACACTTAGTGATTTGAAAATAGATGGTAATACTATTGCTGGATTTTTACCAAGTAATGAAACGTATACCTATAAAGTAACTGGTACAAGTGTGCCACAAGTAACAGCTACAGCTTCACAAGATGGTACAGCACAAGTTAGTATTACACAAGCAACAGCAGTTCCTGGTTCAGCTACAGTTGTAGTAACAGCTGGTGATACTACTACTCAAAAAACATATACAGTAAACTTTGAGCAAGAGGCTGCACCAACTACAGCTGCTCCAACACCACCATCTTATGATGCAAATAATGTTGTTTCTTTATATAGTGAAGCTTATACTCCTTCAGCAGTTATTTCTAATGTTGGTTGGGATGATTCAGCTTTTGAAGAAGTTACAATTGCAGGAAATAAGGTTTTAAAAGTTACTGGTGTAAACTTTTTAGGAATGAGTCTAGATTCTTATGTAGATGCAACAAGTATGACACATTTACATATGGATTATTGGATTGTTGATGATTATACAGTTGGACAAGTATTGAATCCTAAATTATCAAACCATGCTGCTCAAGCTGGAGAAACTAATGGAATTGATATTTCTAATCCTATAAATAATCAAACAGAAGTTCAAAACTGGCAGTCTAAAGACTTTGTATTAAATGGCGATAGACAATCTATAAAAGAATTTTTAATTACTGTAGCTGGTAAAACAAGTAAATATTATTTAGATAATGTTTACATGTATGTTGCAGGTACTGCAAGTGTAGATAACAATACTCTTTTAGGATTCTCAATGTATCCAAACCCAGCAAATAATGTTTTAAATATTTCTGCTAAAGAAACTATTAAAAACGCTGATATTTTTAATGTATTAGGTAAAAAAGTAATGAGTGTAAATATTAATAAAGCTAATGGCTCTATTGACGTTTCTAGCTTATCTTCTGGAATCTATTTAATTAAATATAATGTAAATGATAAAGTAGGTACTGCTAAATTTATTAAGCAGTAATTATAATATTTTTATAAATAGAAAAACCGAGCAATTTGCTCGGTTTTTTTTATTTAAGTAAACAAAAGATTACTTTTTATTTTTTTCTTGCTTCTTAATCTGCTCTAAATACTCTTGATATCGTTTACCATAAGTTGATGCTTTAATCTTATCACTCAAAGCAGCGTTAACAGTATCTAATAAAGGCAAAGTAGCATCATATAATTCAGTTAATGCTAAATATGGAGCCACCTCTGAGTCTGCATTTGTAATAGCAAAATTAGCTGTGTATAATACTCTTCTTCTTACCAAACGTTTGTAGTCGTTTTCTACTTTTTCTATTAAATTTTTATCATTTGCTTTTTTAGCTTCAAAATCTAGCTTTATTAATTCTAGATTCTGTTCTTGAAACTTTTGGCTCATTAATTTGTACTTATCTAGTAATACTTGATTTTTAGAACCATTTATTTCTGGAAAAACTCCAAAATTTTCAACATTATCATTAATGGTGATTGTACCTTCTTCACCAAAAAACAGAATACTTTTTTCTGCATTATTTGCATCAAAAGTTAAATAATATAATACAGGAGAATCTACAAAGTCTTTTAATTCAAAAGACTCAGTACCAATTAAAGCTATAGAATCTACAGTTACTAAAAGTGTGTCTTTCATTTTTTGTAAATATAATTTACCTTTTTTAAGACCTTTAATTTGTCCTGTTACAATCATATTGGTTTCACGTTCTTTAGAACAAGAAAATAGGATAATACTCAGAGATAAAAGAAGAAATATTTTTCTCATAATTTATTTAAAATTTAGGATTGCAAATATCAAGTTTTTTTTAGAAAGTAGCAGCTAATTCCATTAAAATAGTACAAGCAATTGCAGCAATTGTTCCTATAGCATAACCAAAAACAGCTAATAAAACACCAACAGTTGCTAATGATGGATGAAAAGCTTGTGCTACAATAGGTGCAGAAGCTGCACCACCAACATTGGCTTGGCTACCCACTGCTAAAAAGAAATAAGGTGCTTTTATAATTTTTGCAACAATTATTAAAAGACCTGCATGAATGGTCATCCATACCAAGCCTACAACCATTAAACCAGGGTTTTCAAGAGCTTGATTTAAATCCATTTTCATACCAATAGTGGCTACTAAAATGTAAATAAAAATAGAACCTATTTTACTAGCACCTGCACCTTCGTAGTTCTTAGCTTTTGTAAATGATAAACCAATTGCAACAATAGTAGATACACTAATTATCCAAAAGAAACCAGAACCTAAAAATGAAAATATATTTTGCCAAGTTTGTGAAGACATAGAAGCTACAAATTCACTAAAAAATTGACTTAAATATTTAGAAGCAAAATGCCCAAAACCAACTGTGCCAAATGCTATAGCTAGCATAATCATAAAATCTGTAAGAGTAGGATTTTTCTGAACTTTCTTTGTGAAATTTATCACTTTTAATTTTAGTTCTTCAATAGCAGAAGTATCTGCTTTTAACCATTTATTTATTTTATCTTTTTTACCAATACCAATTAATAAAACAGCCATCCAAATGTTAGCAACAACAATATCTACAATTACCATTCCTCCATATTTAGAAGGATTGTATTGATAAATTTCTAACATTGCTGTTTGATTTGCACCACCACCAATCCAACTTCCTGCAAGAGTTGATAATCCTCTCCAAACAGCATCAAAGTCTGCACCTCCAACAGTTTCTGGAGAAAAAATAGAAATTAATAAAATGGCTATGGGACCTCCAATTATAATACCAATAGTACCTGTAAAAAACATAACTAATGCTTTAGAACCTAAATTAAAAATAGCCTTCAAATCGATACTTAATGTCATTAAAACTAAAGCTGCGGGTAATAAAAATCTACTTGCTACATAATATAATTGAGATTCATTTTTAACAACTTCTCCAACAGCATTTTCGGTTTCCCATTCAGGAGCTATAATTCTAAATGTTGTAAATAAAGCAGGTACAAAATATGCCATAAATAAACCAGGTACAATTTTGTAAAATTTTGCCCAAAAGCCAGTTTTTATATTCTCTGTGTAAAAAACAAAGCCTAATGAAATTAGTAAAATACCAAAAACTATAGCATCATTAGTAAAAATAGGTTCAGACATAATTAATTATTTTTTTGAGTGATTAGTGTTTAAAATTATACCTAATAAAATTCTTTTTTGATTTTCATCAGGTAGTTTTATGTTTAAATAACCAAGGTTTAATTTTAAATTTTTATTTAATTGATGAAGAAAGCCAAAGCCTGTCCAGTTCTGAACAAAACGTTTGCTTTTATCCATATTTAAAAATATTTCATTAAAAGCATAAATAGACCAATTTTTTGAAATAGGATAATTTGCATTTAAATCATACCTAAACCAATGACTTTCACTATTTATAGTATTAGCTTTAATAAATCTATGTTCAAATCGAAAGCGATGTCTTAATTTTAGTTTATTTAAAAAGTTACTATAATTAATGTCTTCATAAATTCTATTCTCAAAAACATTGGCAGTACCATCTCCAAACAAGAAATCTGTAGTTACGTAACTATAACCTAACGAAAAATTTAGTTTTTTATGTAAGCTATAATTAGCAGCTAATCTGTAAATTTCTTGTTGAAAATTAGTAGAAAGTTCATAATATCTAAAATGTGCCATGGTTTGAATTTTCCATTTTTCTGATACTTTATGAGAACCATTGTACATATACCAATTACCAACTTTATTACTGCTATTTTGTGATAATAGTGATGAGTAAATAAAAAATAATGGAATGATTAGTAAGTGATTAAACTTCATTTTAGATTATTAAAAAACTTTCTTGAACTTAACTTTAATAAAATCAAGTGCAAGAAAGTTATGGTAAATTTTAGACTTTTAATTTTGAGAATAAATCTTAACTTCTTTAAAAGGAGAAATATTAATATTTTCTACAGAAGATTTATAGTTTACCCAATCATTATTAAAGAATGAATTTGTGTCAGACACAGCCTTCTTATAGGCTTCTTTAAATTGATTCATTAATTGTTTTTCTGTTGCAGTTTGTAAGCCAAATCTTGAGCCAACATATCTACTTGCAGAACTTAATCTTTGTGTAACTGTTACTTCAGGATTTCTTGTAATTCCTTGTCTTTTATCAATTTTACCTAAATAAGCTGCAATTAAATCGTCTATCTTTTTAATAACCTCTGTAGACTTTTTTATTTCGTCTTTATACTTTTTCTTGTCTTCTTTTGCTAAATCAGATTTTATAGAAGTTGCTGTATTTTTACTTTCTACTAGCTGTTTTACAATAGCAGCTATTTTTGCTTGATAATTTTCTAGTTCTTTACTAGCGTTATATTTTTGATTAATAGCTTCCTCAGAAATAGTTAATCTTGGATCGAATTCTACTTTTATATTCTGTTCAGAAGTAACATCACCAAATGTCATTTTAACTTTGTATGTACCTGGTTTAACTGTAACTCCAGCAGGTTCTCTTGTAGATTTTCTAATTCTTCTAGAAGGTCTATCAACACCTTTTTCTCTTAAATACCATGTAGTTTTATGAATTCCGTTTTCTTTTGGAGCCTTAAATTTTAAAGTTCTTATTTGTCTATCTCCATCAAAAATTTCAAATTTAACAGAATCAAATTTAACAGATTTTTTGTCTTCAGCTTTTGTTTTTGCATCACTTTTCTTTACTTCTGGTTTATTAATATAGTAAGTTAAAATGCCACCACCATTTCTGTTTTCTCCATGATACATAGCATCAGCACCAAATCTACTTCCTGTTGGTTGTTGATATGCTGCTTGGTATGCAGTTGGAGGAGTAAATAACGCTGCTTTTTTGTCTAATACATTTCCATTTGCAATGGCTCTTAATGGACGAATATCATCTAAAACCCAAGCTGCTCTACCAAAAGTACCAATTACTAAATCATGCTCTCTTGGGTGTATTACTAAATCTTTTACAGGTACTGTTGGAAAGCCAGAAGTCCATTTTGTCCATTTATTACCAGCATCTAAAGAAACGTATAAACCATCATCTGTTCCTAAGAATAGTAAGTTTGCATTTTCTGGATCTTCAATAATACAAAGCGTGTAACTTTGTACATCATTTTCATCTACAATACGTTCCCAAGTTTTACCATAGTTTTTAGTTCTATAAGCGTAAGGAGTGTAGTTAAAACGTCTATAATCGTTTGCTATTAAAAGAGCTTCACCTTTATTTTTATTGGACGCTTTAATTTGAGTTATCCAACTATTTTCTGGTAATCCTTTGATGTTTTTAGAAATGTTTGTCCAGTTTTTTCCACCATCTTTAGTCGTATGTACTTGACCATCATCACTTGCTACCCAAAGCATATCTTTCTCTAAAGGAGAAGGCTCTATAACTAAAATAGTTGTATGGTTTTCAGCACCAGTTGCATCCATGGTTAAACCACCACTTTCAGATTGTTTTTGTTTTTCTGGATCGTTTGTAGTTAAATCTGGAGAAATCACTGTCCATGTTAATCCTTTATCTGTTGATTTATGTACAAACTGACTTCCAAAGTATAAGGTATTATTATCAAAAGGATCTATGTTTATTGCAGCATTCCAATTAAAACGCAATTTTACATCAGCATCTGGATGTGTTGGTTTTACAGAATAATTATTTCCTGTTAAATAATCATATCTTAAAACAGAACCTTGTTGGCTCATAGACCAACCATATCTAGAGTCGTCTTTGTCTGGAACTACATCAAAACCATCACCAAAACTTATTTCTTGCCAGTAACTATTTCTAATTCCTTGTGCTTTCCAAACATAAGCAGGTCCTCTCCAAGATCCATTATCTTGCATTCCTCCATACACATTATAAGGATATTCGTTATCTACATTTATATGGTAAAATTGAGCTACAGGAATGTTGCCTATAAAACGCCAAGATTTTCCTCCATCTTTAGTGATGTTTAATCCTCCATCATTTCCATCAATCATAAAAGAACCATCTTTTGGATGAATCCACCAAGCATGATGATCTGGATGTACACCATTACTTACTCCATAAGCTGGCATTAATTGGTTAAAAGATTTTCCTCCATCTTGAGAAACATTTACATAGGTAAAAACAGTATATAATCTGTTTTCATTTTGAGGATCTACATAGATTTCTGAATAATAAAATGGTCTGTTACCAATACCTGGTTTATTGTTAATCATTTTCCAAGTAAAACCTCCATCTTCACTTTTGTATAAAGCATTCTTTTTAGCTTCCAATAAAGCATAAATTACATCAGGATTGCTAGGAGCTATGGCTACACCAATTCTTCCTAAATTTCCTTTAGGGAAACCTTCTTTATCTGTGATTTTTTTCCAGTTTTCACCTCCATCATAAGTAATGTATAAACCACTTCCTTCACCACCAGAATTAAAAAACCATGGGTCTCTTTTGTGTTCCCACATTGCAGCAATAATTTTATTAGGATTTGTTGGATCCATAATTAAATCTGCAGCCCCTGTTTTAATATTATTGAATAAAATTTGTTTCCAAGTTTTACCTCCATCAGTAGTTTTATAAACACCTCTTTCTTGGTGCTCTCCCCAAGGAGAACCAATAGCGCCTACGTAAACAATATCTGGATTTGTAGGATGTATAATAACTCTATGAATATGTCTTGTTTTTTCTAAACCCATAGCTTTCCAAGTCTTTCCAGCATCTAACGATTTATAAATACCAAAACCTCCATTTAAGCTGTTTCTTGGATTACCTTCTCCTGTACCTGCCCAAATAACACTTGGGTTGCTTTGTTGAATGGCTACAGCACCAATAGAAGCTGTTAACTCTTTTTCGAAAATAGGTTCCCACTTTATACCTCCAGAAGTAGATTTCCAGATACCACCAGAAGCAGTACCTACATACATAATATCTGGATTATTTTCTACAACATCTATAGCAGTTACACGTCCAGACATTCCTCCTGGACCAATGTTTCTTGGTTTCATGTTTTTAACCAAATCCATAGAAAACTCTTGAGAAAAGAGTAGCGTAGAAGCACTTAAAAAAAATAGTGTGATTAGTTTTTTCATTATAAGTAGTTTGTTGAATTTATAATAATGTGGACAAGATACAAAATAGAAAACGCTCCATAAAATGGAGCGTTAATTTTTAACATCGTAAAAAATATTTTATTCTTCTTTCTTTTTTGGTGCTCTATTTGCATCTTTTAAAGCTTGCATTAGCATCCATTCTATTTGACCATTGGTAGAGCGAAATTCATCTGCAGCCCATTTTTCAATAGCTTTTATCATATCTTCATTTACTCGCAAAGCGAAAGCTTTCTTTTTTGCCATGTTATTTTTTTACAAATTCAACTATGGTTGTAATTAATTCTTCAGAAATTTTAAAGTCAGGAGACATATAAGATTTCATATTATCTTCATCTTTTTCTATATGTTTTAACACATGATTCATATTTTTAATGATTACTAATTCTGCGTCTGGTTTTGCTTTGTGTAAGTTCTCTGCATCATTAATTAATACCTGAAAATCTTTATCTCCGTTTATAATTAAAGTAGGAATTGCAACTTTTTTTATTTCTTCTATAGGATTTACAGTTATCCAAGATTTTATAAAAGGCTGATTTTGTTTCGCAAATAGAGACATTAAATTAGGATTTACCTCTTTAATCTCTCCTGTTGTCATTAATTCTTTTATATATTGTTCTGTAAGTTTACCAAACTCAGCACTTTGTTTGCTAATTTGTCTGATTAAGGTTTTATCAATGGTTTCTCCTGCACCAGCTAAAGAAATGTATTTTGATACATTATCTAAAGCTAACATTGCAATTAAAGAACCTTGGCTATGACCAATTAAAATGATTTCAGAAAAGCGTTTATCATTTTTAAAATGATGAACAACTTCTTTAATGTCGCTCACAAAATCAGAAAAGTATATGCCATCTTCTTGAATAAATCTTACATTCTTAGGGTTTGCAGTTCTTTTATCATAGCTAAAAAAAGCCAAATTTTCTTTGTTAATAGCTTCTCTAAATTGTTTAATGTATTGAGGTTGATTACCATCTCTATTTACTCCTCCTGAACCATGTACCCAAATTAGTATGGGTTGTTTTTCTAAAGTATAGGTTAAAGTACCAGGTAATTGTATTACCTGATTATTAATCATAATTTCTTCAGATTTTACTTGTGCTTTAGAGGCTAATACACCAAAAACTATACATGTAATGTATGTAATAAATCTAACCATCTTGCAAAATTTTGTGTTTATAAGTCTCTAAAACTCGAGTTGCTTCATCCTTTTTTTGAGTACCTATCAATAATTTTTTCCCGTTTGTTAATTCTAATTGAATACCAACATCACCAGAAACATTTATAGCTTTCCCATTTTTGCTATTCCATAAAGCACCACCTTTTAAACCCCAGCCTCCATAATCTCCAATAGGGTCATAAATTCTTACATAAGCTTTAGTTATTTCATTCCATCTTATGGTTTTTAAAGAAAAATGAAATGGTAAAAACTGGTAATGAATGCCTTTTTCATCAATCCTTGTTATTAACCTAAAGAAGAAGATAGGTACAGTAAATACGAGCATTAATCCCATTACCCAAAAGAGGGTTTCAATTTTCATTGTACTTTCGTCTTTTACAAACTCGTTAATTACAATTCCAAAAGGAATTAAAGTGCTAACAATTAATAAAAACACTAACCAAGTTTGTGTAAAACGCTGCTGTTCTTTAAAAACTTTCATGAGTTTTATCTGTTTTTATCTCTTTCAAACACAACATATGTCCAAGATTGAGAAAGTTCTACAACTCTCCATCCTTCTCTTGCATATTGATTTAATAAATCTTCAAAATTTGCATATCTATTTCTAAAACCTAATTTAGGTTGTATAACTTTATATTCTTTCATTCTTCTTCGTTTAAGACAGTTAAACTAATAACAACACCAATTATTCCTCCAATAAGACTGCCATAAACAGTACTCATTGCTACGTTATTTGTAATAGCCCCTATAGTTGTACCTATAGAAATGCCTAAAGCAACACCAATACTAATTGCAGTTATTTGTTTATTATTCATTATTAATGACTTAATGTACCAGTATTTACTACAGGTGAAGCTTCTTTATCACCACATAAAATTACTAGTAAATTGCTAACCATTGCAGCTTTACGTTCTTCATCTAGCTCAACAATTTCTTTTTTGTTTAACTCTTCTAAAGCCATTTCTACCATTTCTACTGCTCCTTGTACAATTTTATGTCTTGCAGCTACAATAGCAGTGGCTTGCTGTCTTTTTAACATAGCAGAAGCTATTTCTTGAGCGTAAGCTAAATATCCAATTCTAGCTTCTAAAACCTCTATACCTGCAATAGCTAAGCGTTCTTCTAACTCCTTTTCTAAAGCTTCAGAAACTTCGTTAACACTAGATCGTAAAGTGATGTCTTCATCATGTCCTTCGTCTGCAAAATTATCATAAGGATACATACTTGCTAACTTTCTAACAGCAGCATCTGTTTGAACACGTACAAAGTTTTCATAATTATCTACATCAAATGCAGCTTTATAAGTATTTGTTACCCTCCAAACTAAAATTGTAGAAATCATAACTGGGTTTCCTAACTTATCATTTACTTTTAAACGCTCACTATCAAAGTTGCTAGCTCTTAAAGATATTTTCTTTTTTGTGTAAAAAGGGTTAGCCCAATACAAGCCATTTTGCTTTATGGTACCAACATACTTACCAAACAGTAATACTACTTTAGATGTGTTTGGGTTTACTAAAATAAAACCAAACAAACCAATAAAACTTAATGCTGTAATAATAAGGTATACAGGATTCTCTTGTTGAAAGGCGATATAAATACTCCCAAAAAACAAGCCTAAAACGATAACTAACATTAAATAACCGTTAGCGGGTTTGATAATTTTTTCTGCGTCCATGTGTATAAATTTAGTATGATATTAAAATGATATCACAAAGATATAATATTTTTTTTTGATTTTCCAAAATAATCGCTAAATTATTTTCTATTTTTGTTGAAACTTATATTCAATTCAAAACTTATGAATTTTAAATTATTCTTATTAATACCGTTTTTTTGTTTATTAAACTCTTCTGAAGATGATGCTGTTTTTTGGGGTAAAAATGGTCATAGAGCAACAGGTAAAATTGCTGAGATGTACTTAACTAAAAAAGCAAAAAAGAAAATAGATAAGTTGTTAAAAGGACAAAGTTTGGCATTTGTATCTACGTTTGCAGACGAAATAAAATCAGACAGAACGTATAGTAAGTATTATCCATGGCATTATGTAAACATGGGCTTAGAAGAAACTTATCAAGAAGCTGAGAAAAATCCACAAGGTGATTTAGTTACAGGTATAGCTACTTGTGTTAAAGTATTAAAAGATGAAAATAGTTCAGAAGAAGATAAAGCATTTCACTTAAAACTTTTAGTACATTTTATTGGAGATTTACATCAGCCAATGCATATAGGTAGAAAAGAAGATAAAGGTGGTAATACTATACAAGTCCAATGGTTTGGAAAAGGTACAAACTTACACAGAGTTTGGGATGAAAATATGATAGACTCTTATAAAATGAGCTATTCAGATTTAGCTGATAATGCAGAAGATTTATCTAAAAAACAAATTGAAGCTATAGAAAAAGGTACTGTTGTAGATTGGGTAAATGAAGTACATGAATTGACAAAAGAAGTGTATAAATCTGTAAAAGTAGGAGAAAATTTACGTTACAGATACTCATATTTGTATTTTAATACTGCAAGAAAACAAATACAAATTGGAGGTATACGTTTAGCAAAAGTACTGAATGATATTTTTGGTTAATTACTTGTAAAACAAATTAATAAAAAGCCTTATGTTCTTGCATGAGGCTTTTTTAGTTAAGAATGCGTTAAATATTTATAACGCATCTTTAAAATAATTACTTTTAACATTATGATTAGAAAGTCGATATTTTTATTAGTATTCTTGGCAATTACTTTTTCTTGTAAAAAAGAAAAAGCTAAAACAGAAATTTCAGAAAAAAAACATTCTAAAATTGAAGTCACTTCTTTAGATTATAATCAACTAAAACCTTATTTAGAAAGGAAAGATGATAAAACCTACGTAGTTAATTTTTGGGCAACTTGGTGTGCGCCATGTGTAAAAGAATTGCCTTATTTTGAGAAAATAAATAAAGCATATGCAAATCAAAATGTAGAAGTTTTGTTAGTAAGTTTAGATTTTCCAAAACAAGTAGATAAAAAATTGATTCCGTTTATTAAAAAAAGAAACTTACAGTCTGAAGTGGTTTTATTAGATGATACTAACGAAAATGTTTGGATACCTGCAATAAATGAAAATTGGAGTGGTGCTTTACCAGCAACTTTAATCTATAATAAAAATAATAGAAAGTTTTATGAGCAATCGTTTACTTATGAAGCTTTAGAAAATGAACTAAAAACTTTTTTAAATCCGTAAATTATGAAAACAATTAAATCAACTTTGCTTTTGGCAGTTATTGCAATAATTACATTAGCATTTACAGTAAAGACAGATAAAGGTTATAAAGTAGGAGATACTATAGAAGATTTTTCACTTAAAAATGTAGATGGAGATAAAATTTCTTTAAAAGATTATGATGATGCAAAAGGTTTTATCATTATTTTCACTTGCAATACTTGTCCTTATTCTGTTGCAAATGAAGACAGAATTATTGCATTACAAGATAAATATGAAGAATTAGGATATCCTGTAATTGCAATAAACCCAAATGATCCAAAAGCACAACCTGGAGATAGTTTTGAAAAAATGAAGGTTAGAGCAGAAGAAAAAGGGTTTAATTTTCCTTATTTATTTGATGAAGGACAAAAAGTGTTTCCAAAATTCGGCGCTTCTAAAACGCCACATGTTTATATTGTGAGTAAACCAGAAATGAAAGTAGAGTATATTGGTGCTATAGATGATAGTTCTAGAGATGCAAGTGCTGTAAAAGTAAAATATGTAGAAACTGTTGTTGATGAATTATTAGCTGGTAAAACACCTTCTATTACAGAAACTAGAGCTATAGGCTGTTCTATTAAAACAGTAAAATAATCTGTTATAAATTTTTAAAAATAATAAAACCTCAAGAAGTAATTCTTGAGGTTTTATTATTGTGTTTTGTATTAATTTAATTTATGATTTAGTTTACTAAATTGTAATTAGGAATTTTAATTTAAACTAAATAATTCTAAATTAAATATTCAACAATCGTTTTGCAGCGTTAAAAGGAGTGGTTTTTTGTTTTTCTAGTTCAGAGATTTCTTTTTCTAAGGCTTTTTTAATTTTAGGATTATTGTAAAAATTAGCTTTTAATTCTTGTTCTATTGTAGAGAGTAACCAAAATTTATTTTGCTCATTTCTTTTATTGGTAAAGAAATTATTTTCTTTTGTTAGCTGTAAATATTCTTGTATCATAGCATACACTTTATCTATTCCAAGATTATTTAAAGCGCTTGCTGTAAGCACTTTAGGTTGCCAATTACTTTCTTTTAACGGGTATAAATGTAAAGCTCTATTAAACTCTACTTTAGCTATTTGTGCATTTTTTTCATTTCCACTATCAGCTTTATTTATAACAATAGCATCTGCCATTTCTATAATACCACGCTTTATACCTTGTAATTCATCACCTGCACCAGAAAGTTTTAGCAACAAAAAGAAATCTACCATAGAATGTACTAAGGTTTCAGATTGCCCAACTCCAACAGTTTCTATTAAAATAGTATCAAAACCTGCAGCTTCACATAAAATAATACTCTCTCGTGTTTTTTGAGCAACTCCACCTAAAGAATTTCCAGAAGCAGAAGGTCTAATAAACGCATTTGGGTCTGTAACCAATTGTTCCATTCTAGTTTTATCACCTAAAATAGCTCCTTTATTTACAGAGCTACTTGGGTCTACAGCTAGCACAGCTACTTTTTTACCTAAACTTGTTAAGTGTTTACCAAAAGCTTCTATAAAAGTACTTTTACCAACACCTGGTACACCAGTAATACCAATTCTAACTGAGTTATTTGCATAAGGTAAACAACTTTCTAAAATTAGATTTGCTTTTTCTTGATGTTTAGCATTTGTACTCTCTACCAAAGTTATGGCTTTGCTTAAAAAAGGAATGTTACCTTCTAAAATATGAGTTACAAATTCTTCTACAGAATTATGTTTAGCTCTGTTTTTTTTAATTTTTTCTGCACTTAATTTATTGGTAGTTTCTGGTTGTGAAACTCCTTGTTTTTCTTGTAAAGCAGAAGATTTTTTTATCATTGTTACTGGTAATTATGTAAATTTAGAAATAAAATTTCACTCATTTTGCAACACAGCAAAAAATGTATCGTCTTTAAGACAAGAAATCATTAATGAAACCAACTAAACAAATACATCAACAACTCATTGATTTATGCAAAAAGAATGATGCAAAGGCTCAAATGCAATTGTATAAATTGTATTGTAATGCAATGTTGATTGTGGCTCATAGATATGTTAAAGATCGGTTTATAGCAGAAGACATCATGCAAGATGCATTTATTAAGGCGTTTAGAAAAATAGAAAGTTATAAAAATGAAGTGCCTTTTGGTGCTTGGTTAAAAAGAATAGTTATTAACCAAAGTATAGATCATTTAAAGAAAAATAAATTAGAATTGGTTTCTATTAATGAAGAAGTTTATAAAAAAGAAGACGAACAAGATTGGCAGGTAGAATGCACAATATCAGTAGAAGGTATTGTAAATATGATAAAATCACTTAAAGAAAAATATAGATTGGTATTGTCTTTATATTTATTAGAGGGCTATGATCATAAAGAAATTGCTCAAGTACTAAATATTACAGAAAACACCTCAAGAACCCATTTATTAAGAGGAAAAAGAATATTAAAAGAACAACTTAAAAACACGAGTTATGCAGAGGGATATTAAAAAAGAACTAGAAAGTTATCAAGAAGAAAAAGTAGTTTTATCTGCAAATCATGAAATTAAATTTCAAGATAAATTATTTACTGAATTACATCAAGAAAAACCAAAGAAAAATACATTTAATTGGTTGTCTATTGCAGCTTCTGTTATTTTATTGGTAAGTATTGGTTTGCACTTTTATACTAACAGTAACATAGAAGAAGATCCAAAAATTGAAACTAAAGAAATTACTCTAGGTACTATTTCTCCTGAATTTAATACCATAGAAACCTATTATATAAATAGTATTAATCTAGAAATTAGTCAGTTAGATTTATCTGATGAAAATAAAGATTTGGTAGATGGTTATTTATTAAAAATAGCAGAATTAACAAAAGAATATAAATCGTTAACTAAAGAGCTCAATACAAAAGGAGTTAACGATGCTACTATAGATGCATTGATCCGTAATTTACAATTACGCTTACAGCTGTTACAACGTTTGAAAAAACAATTAAAACAACTTAAAAATTTAAACACAAAACAAAATGAAACACAAATCATATAAACACATCATCACTTTACTAGCAATTTGTTGTATATCAACAACATTTGCACAAAAGTTCGATAAAAAGTTTACAGAAACTTTTAAAACAAATAAAGATGTAGAAATAGCTATAAATGCTTCTTACACAGATATTAATGTTACTACTTGGGATAAAAATGAAGTACAAGTTAATGCTTATATAGAAGTTGAAGGTATTTCTAAAAAAGAAGCCGAAAAATATTTTAAAAATTGGAATTTTGAAGCATTAGGGAACAGTAAAAAAGTACAAATTACTTCTAAAGGAAATAATAGTTTTAGCTTTAAAAATGACTTTGTTTTCTTTGATAATATGGATTTTGATATCAATATTCCAGAAATAGATTTTGCTGATATAGAAACTATAGTTATCCCAGAAATGAACTTTGATTTTAACTTCGATAATATATTAGAGGACATAGAAGATATAGACAAAACCATGGGTAAAAATGGTAAATATGAATTTAGATGGAAAGACGATGAAAATGACATCGAAATAAACTCTAAAGAAGAATGGGAAGCTTTTAAGAAAACTAAAAAATATAAAGAGCTTAAAGAGCGAATGAAAATTGACAAAGAAAAAGTTAGAATAGAGTTTGCAAAGTCTAAAGAAAAAATGAAACAGGCTTTTGAAAAATCTAAGAAAGTAAAAATTGATAAAGAAAAAATTAAAAAAGAATTAGCAAAAGCGAAAGAAGTATTAAAAACTATGAAACTTGGTTTTAATACAGAGGATAATGATATTATAATTAATGGTAAAAAAGTAAAGATTAAAAAGCGTATAGAAATTAAAGTTCCTAAAGCAGCTACTTTCGATTTAAATACACGTCATTGTAAAGTAAAACTACCTAATACAGTTGCATTTGGCAATGTAAAGTATGGTACTTTTGATGCTAACAATTTGTTAGGAGGTAAGCTAACAGTAGATTATTCTCCAGTTTCTATTAACGATTTAAATGCTTGTACACTATTCTTAAACAATGTAACTGATGCTAAAATAGCATCAGTTACAAATACCAATTTGTCTAATAATTCTTCTGGTGTAAAAATTATAAGAATTAATGAAAATGTTAATGTAACAGACAAGTTTGGAGAATTGGTAATAGAAAGTTTTAATCCAAATTTTGGTGAGTTTATATTAAATTTAAGTAATTCTAATGCCATTTTAAATTTAGGAAAAGTAGCTTCTAAGTTTAAATACAGTGTTAATAGAGTAAAGTTAGATAATAAAAGAGCTGCTTTTGGTAAAGAAAACAAAGCATCAAACAATATCATTCATGTTAAAGGTGATTATAGCAGTATTGTTATAAAATAACGTCTTTATTATTTTAGTAAACTTCTCACAATTTCCATTTCTCTATTCTCTATAAAGTGCCTATCTTTAGCGTCTGTAAATAGTCACTTTTTTAATGGAACTCTACAAAGAAAATCAACTTAAAATTTACAATTCATTAACCAAAGAAAAAGAGGTTTTTAAACCTTTAACTGAGGGTTATGTAGGTATGTATGTCTGTGGACCTACAGTATATAGTAATGCACATTTAGGAAACGTAAGAACATTTATGTTTTTTGATGTTGTATATAGATACCTTTTACATTTAGGATATAAAGTACGTTATGTACGTAATATTACAGATGCTGGTCATTTAGAAAATGATGCAGATGAAGGGGAAGATAGAATTTCTAAAAAAGCACGTTTAGAAGAAATTGAACCTATGGAAGTGGTTCAAAAATACACTGTAGATTTTCATAACGTTTTAAAAAACTACAATTTTTTACCTCCAAGTATAGAGCCTACAGCTACAGGTCATATAGTTGAGCAAATAGAAATGATTAAAGAAATCATAGATAAAGGGTTTGCTTACGAAGTAAATGGGTCTGTGTATTTTGATGTTTTGGCTTATAATGAAAAGGAGAATTACGGAATTCTTTCTGGTAGAAAAGTAGAAGATCTAATTCATAATACACGTGCATTAGATGGACAGACAGATAAGAAAAATCCACAAGATTTTGCCCTTTGGAAAAAAGCAGACGAACGTCATATTATGCGTTGGCCTTCACCTTGGTCAGATGGTTTTCCTGGTTGGCATTTAGAATGTTCTGTAATGAGTACTAAGTATTTAGGAGAACAGTTTGATATTCATGGAGGAGGTATGGATTTAAAATTCCCACATCATGAGTGTGAAATTGCACAATCTCAAACATGTTCTGGTATTAAGCCTGTAAACTATTGGATGCATACAAATATGCTACTTTTAAATAGTCAAAAAATGGCTAAATCTACAGGTAATTTTATCTTACCTAATCAAATATTAAGTGGCGAAAATGACATTTTACCAAAAGCATTTTCTGCTTCTGTGGTTCGTTTCTTTAATATGCAAGCCAATTATAGAAGTATCTTAGATTTTTCTGGTGAAGCATTAGAAGCTTCAGAAAAAGGGCATGCTAAATTAATGGATGCTGTAGCTTTTTTAGATAAGATTTCAGCAGGTAACACATCAACTTTTGATGTACAACAATGGAAAAATGATTGTTATGCAGCTATGAATGATGATTTTAATACGCCTATTTTAATATCACATTTATTTGAAGCTGTTAAAGTCATTAATCAGATAAAAGAAAATAAAGCATCTTTAACAAACGAAGATTTAGTCGAATTTAAAGCTACACTTAATGCTTTTGTTTTTGATGTTTTAGGTTTAATGCACGATCTAAATAGTAACAATTCAGAGAAAATTGAAGGCGTTGTAGAGCTGTTAATTAAACTAAGAAAAGAGGCAAGAGAAAATAAAGATTGGGCATTATCAGATCAAATTAGAGATGAATTGCTTTCTCTTGGTATTCAGCTAAAAGATGGTAGAGAGGGTACAACTTTTTCAATTAACTAAATTGAAAAAAATACTTTCATATCCATTTATCTTACTAGTTCGTTTTTATCAAACAGCAATATCACCATTTACGCCAGCTACTTGTAGATATAAACCAACTTGCTCACATTATACCATAGAAGCTTTACAAAAGCATGGGCTATTTTCTGGAGGTTGGTTATCTTTGAAACGAATTTTTAGTTGTCATCCTTGGGGAGGTTCAGGTTATGACCCTGTACCAGATAAATTATTAAATAAAAAAAATAAATGAGTTTTTTAGCAATAGAGTGGAATCCTTCTTTAGGGATAGATTTAGGTTTTTTTGTAATTCGTTGGTACAGCTTAATGTTTGTAGCCGCTTTTTTATTGGGTTTACGATTAATGAAAAAAATCTATATAGAAGATAATATTCCTGTAGAAAAATTAGATGTCATTTTTATGTATGTCTTTATTTCTATGCTAATTGGAATGCGTTTAGGAGATGTGTTTTTTTATAGTTGGGATTATTATCAAAACCATTTATTAGAGATTTTTATTCCATTTAAACAAGTAAATGGTAGTTGGCAATTTACTGGCTTTACTGGTTTTGCGAGTCATGGTGCAGCTATTGCTATACCAATTGCTATGTATTTTTATGCCAAGAAACATTTACAAAAACCTTGGTTATTTATTTTAGATAGATTAGCAATTATGGTTGCTTTAGCAGGATTTTTTATAAGACTTGGTAACTTTTTTAATTCAGAAATTTACGGTAAAGAAACAGGTTCTAATTTTGGTGTAATATTTAAAGCAAATGGAGAAACAGTTGCTAGGCATCCAACTCAATTATACGAAGCTATAAGTTATTTAATCTTGTTTTTTGTAATGTGGTATTTGTATTGGAAAACAGATAAGAAAAATCAAACTGGCTTTTTATTTGGTTTATTTATGGTTGTGTTATGGTCTTTACGATTCTTTATAGAGTTTTTAAAAGAAGCACAAGTAGATGGTAGAGAAGATTGGGTTTTTAACTCGTTAAATACTGGGCAAGTATTAAGTATACCTTTAGTAATGATTGGTATTTGGTTAATGTTTAGAACAGCTAAAAAGAAAGAAGTAGAGTAGTGGAGAAATTAAAAAAACGTTGGGGCATAGAAAGTAATTGGTCAATTGTAGCTATTTTAATTGTTTTTGCCATTAATGGTTCTTTTGCTGCATGGGTGGCTAAACCTGTATGTAATTTTTTTGGATTAACACTAGATACTATTAACCCTTGGTTATACTGGCCTCTTAGAATTTTAATTATTTTTCCTATTTACCAATTAACTTTGCCAATTGTAGGTTGGGTATTTGGTCAATTTAAATTTTTCTGGGCTTTTGAAAAAAAGTTTTTAAGCAGATTAGGTTTTGGTTTTTTGTTTAAAGAAAATCGTTAAACCTCTATTGTAATTTTACCATCATCTTCTGTTTCACTTTTTGTAAATACATAGCTATATAGCCACATAATTGTAAAAGTTGGTATCACATCAGAAAAAGGAATAATTTCTTCTACAAAACTAATAATACCAGCTACTTTACCTTTTGTGCCTTTGTATAATTTGGTCATAATATAACCAGAAAGTGGTGCCCAAATAATATCTATTAGAGGAATTAAACCAATTAAATCTAAGACAATACTTAAGACTAATTTTTTGTATTTTTTACTCATATTATTTAAACAATTCAAAATTCTTGCCAAAAAAGATTTTTATATTTTTGGCAGCTGTTAGTTTGTTTAAAAATAACCAAACAAAAATGAATTTTAACACCTTTAGAGAAAAAATTAATCATTTTAGAACGAAAGAGTTAGGTGGTTTAGATGCCCAATTTAAAATGGCGCCTGAACTAAGATTACGATATAATAAAAATAAGATTGATGCACAGCATCCTAAAAAAGCTGCAGTTTTGGCATTGTTTTATCCGAATCAAAAAGAACAAACTACGTTTTTATTAACGCAAAGAGCAAGTTATAAAGGTACACACTCAGCACAAATTAGTTTTCCAGGTGGTAAAATAGAAAAGTCAGATAAAAGTCTACAAGAAACTGCTTTAAGAGAAGCATATGAAGAAGTAGGTGTGGCTCAACAAAAAATAGAAATTTTTAGAGAACTTACAGATGTGTATATACCCCCAAGCAATTTTTTAGCTACTCCTTTTTTAGGCTTTTCAGAACAAAAACCTATTTTTCAAATTAATCATGAAGTGGCTAGTGTTATAGAAGTTACTATTGATGAATTACTAGATGATAGTAATATAACAACTGTGAATTTAACTACATCTTACATGAAAAATATAGATGTACCTTGTTTTAAAATTAACAATCATATTATTTGGGGAGCAACAGGTATGATGTTATCCGAAATTAAAGAACTCTTAAATAGTTAATTCTTTATTTCTTTTGTAATTTTGTTTAGAAACCAAGTAAAAAATAGTATAAATGCCTTTATTTAAAAGGAATCCTTTTGGACATTATTTATTTATAAAAAAATGGTTGATTCGTATTTTAGGAATCATCTCTCATGGACGTTATCGAAAGTTTAATAGTCTACAAATAGAAGGCTCAGAGATACTTCGTAATTTACCTGATAGAAAAGTATTATTTATTTCTAATCATCAAACATATTTTGCAGATGTAGCAGCCATGTTACATGTATTTAACGCTGCTTTAAAAGGTAGAGATGATAATATTAAAAATATTGGGTATATCTGGAATCCTAAATTAAATGTGTATTATGTTGCAGCTGGGGAAACTATGCGTTCTGGAATATTACCAAAAATATTTGCATACACTGGCTCTGTTTCTATAGATAGAACTTGGAGAGCTGCAGGTAAAGATGTTAATAGACAAGTAAAAAATTCTGATATTTCTAATATAGGTAAAGCTATAGAAGATGGTTGGGTAATTACATTTCCTCAAGGTACAACCACACCTTTTAAACCTATTAGAAGAGGTACAGCTCATATTATTAAAACCTATAAACCTGTTGTAGTGCCTATTGTAATTGATGGCTTTAGACGTTCTTTTGATAAAAAAGGACTGAGTATAAAACGTAAAAATGTTTTACAATCTATGGTGATTAAAGAACCTTTAGCTATAGATTATGATAACGAAGCTATAGATGAAATTGTTACTAAAATAGAATACGCTATAGAACAACATCCGTCATTTTTAAAAGTATTGTCTCCAGAACAAGCAGATGAATACCTAAAAGAAGAAGAAGAACTTAATAAGAAACGTGAGTTTTGGAGTAAGTAAATTTTAAGATTTGCTAAAGTGATTATATTTGATTTGGTTGAAGTAGTTGAATATTAAATTTAGCAAATACAAATTGAATAGAGAAATCGCGAGTATTTTTTGATCAGGCTTATATCAGTAATTAACTTAATATGTTGTTAGATACAGGGCATTCTTTTTCCTCCCATAGTATAACCCGTTTTTTGCCTTGGTCCATATTCAATTCTAACTATCTTGCAACAATTCACTTCAATTACATACTGAAACTTTTCTAAACTTGCTCCACGACTTCCATAACAATTTTCAAAATCAAATTCTCCTGGTAATGCTTGTTGTAATTCAGATAATTCATCTCCAACTTTAAATTTTGGAATCGTATTTCTCAATATATCATGTTTTATATATTGTGGAACTGTATTGTAGGCATAAGATGGTAATAATTTAGGAAAAGCGAACAAATAAATGAAAAGAAAAATAAACGGTAAAGTTAAAATCGGAATCAAGTGTATTTGTTTTAATTTTTCACGTTTTTTATTCCAAATCAGATGGAAAGTCAGTCCGAAAATTAGTCCACAGACAAACGCGTCTAAAAAGACTTCATAAAAATGGTTAGCCATTAAAAATCCCCATCCAACAAGTATTGTAAAGCCAATTAGAGAATAAATTCCAGAAAAAAATGTAAATAGAGCTAAATTTAATTTTTCACTTAGTTTTATAATTCTCTTTTGAGGTATTAAAATAAAAAGTACATAAAAAATTAAAAGGAAAAAAGAAGACCAAAATAAAACTACTCCAGTATCTCCCCCTGAAGCATTTTCATATCTTAAATTCGACAAAATTATATGAGTAATAATTAATCCAATCCACCCTAATGTCAAAGATAAAAATGATGTTTTTTTGAAGTTTTTCATTTGTCCTTAGCTAACATAAATACGTTATTTTACTATTTTATAATAGTATTTAGCGAACTTAGTATTTCAAAATAATATAATCAAGGGGAAAAACCCACTTTTTAGTAGTATAAATTTAAAAACCTCGCCAATGGCGAGGTTTTCGTGTTCAAATAATAAGATCAAAAAAACTAATATTTTTTCTAATCTTAATTTTTTACCTTTTCTTTAAACTGATCAAATTTGTCAGCTTCTTTCTTAGGCCAAGAGTTATTAGATGTGTCTACATCTGCAGTTTCTAAATCTGGGTCTACTTTAATAGACTTAATTTCTTGTGTTGCTGCAAAAACTCTTTTTACTGTATTGTCATCTTTCATCCAGATTTGCGCTGGGAAAGTTTGTCTTTCTTTAGTACCATCTGCGTAAGTTAATTCCACAATAATTGGCATTACTAAACCACCTGGTTTTTCGAACTCAACAGAATAGATATAAGAAGGTACTGGTTTACCATCTACATATTTATCCATAGCATTTGGGTTAGCATCTTCTTTTTTATCTGTGATATAAACTAAGTCTCCTAAACCATCAAAATATTGCTTGTATTGTTCTTGTAATTTTTTAACTCTTTCACTTGGTTTGTCTGTTAAATATAAAGGTTTAACGCTTTTAATACCTATATCTGTAACATCTGTTGTGTAAAACCATCCTCTCCAGAACCAATCTAAATCCATACCTGAAGCATCTTCCATAGATCTAAAGAAATCTGCAGGAGTTGGGTGTTTAAACATCCATCTTTGAGAATAGGTTCTAAATGCATGGTCAAATAACTCAGGTCCCATAATTGTTGTTCTTAACATATAAAGACCAGCTGCAGGTTTTGTATATGCATTTGGTCCAAATTGTTTTACATAATCTCCTTGAGACATAATAGGCGATAAGTTAGATTGATCTCCACTCATGTAACGTACAATATCTTTTGGTAAATTACCAGTGTTAAAGTTAGGATCGTAGTCTAACTCAGCCAATATTTCAACAAATGAGTTTAAACCTTCATCCATCCAAGTCCATTGTCTTTCATCAGAATTTACAATCATTGGGAAGAAGTTATGACCAACTTCGTGTGTAATTACACCAATCATTCCGTTTTTAACTCTTTCAGAATAAGTACCATCTGGATTTGGACGACCATAGTTGAAACAAATCATTGGATACTCCATCCCTTGGTTTTTAGCATGTACAGATACTGCTTTTGGATAAGGATAATCGAATGTTAATTTAGAATATTCTTCTAAAGTATTTGCAACTACTCTTGTAGAATGCTCTTCCCATAAAGGATTACCTTCTTTTGGATATAAAGATGTAGCCATTACTGTTTTACCATTAATGTTTACAGCCATAGCATCCCAAATGTATTTTCTTGAAGTTGCAAAAGCAAAATCACGAACTTTATCTGCTTTAAAGTGCCATGTTTTTGTTTGTGTACTTCTACCTTTTTCGTTTTTCTCTGCTTCTTCTTGAGTAACAATCATTACAGGGTCTTTAAAAGACTTCATAGCTTTTGCATAACGCTTACGTTGTTCTTTAGTAAGTACGTCTTTTTCGTTTTGTAACTGTCCAGAAGCTTCCATAATATGGTCTGCAGGTACTGTAATCTTTACATCATAATCTCCAAATTCTAATGCCCACTCAGAACGTCCCCAGAATTGCATATTTTGCCATCCTTCAACATTATTATAAACTGCTAATCTTGGAAAAAACTGTGCAATTGTATAGTTGTTGTTTCCATCAGGGAAATCTTCGAAACCAGAACGTCCACCATCTCTAACAGAGTTGTTTATTTTATAGTTCCACTTAATTCTAAATTTAAAAACTTCACCAGAAGCTAATGGCTTTGGTAAGTTAATACGCATCATAGTTCTATTGATAAAGTGCGATAAAGGCTTACCATCTGACTCAACTTTTTCTATATTAAATCCAAAACCTTTACCTTCTTTCATGTAAGAAGATTTAAAACCATCAGGAGAAACCCAAGCAGCTGCACCTCCAGATTGCGCTAAAGGAGTTTTAGAATCGTCTGCTCTCATATTTTGGTCTAACTGAACCCACAAATAAGATAACGCATCTTTAGAATTGTTGTGGTAGGTGATTTTTTCATCACCATAAATTTTGTTGTTAGCTTCATCTAAACGAATATCCATCACATAATCAACTTTTTGTTGCGTGTATTGATGTCCTGGAGCTCCAGAAGCTGTGTGTTGGTCATTTGGTGTAGCTAATACATCTTTAAGTTGTCTAAACTTATTTTGATCTGTATGACCTTGTTGTACTATCTTTTTTTCTTCTTTCTTTTCTTGAGCTATGGTAGCTGCTGTAATAAAGAACAATGAAAATAAAAATAAAGAGATTTTTTTCATTTGATATGATTTGAATTTATAGCTTATAAAATTAACGATAAGTTGTGAAATCCTTAAATTTTTAAGAAACTTTAAGAAAACTTTATCATAAAAAAAAAGCAATATGGTTACATATTGCTTTTTTGTAGAATTTATAAAGGTTTTACCCTTTTACTTGTTTCTTAAATTTATCGAATTTATCTTCTTTTTGTTTTGGAAAACTGTTATTAGATAAATCTACATCTGCAGTTTCTAAATCTGGATCAATAACTATGCTTTCTATTTGTTTAGATGAAGAAAACACTTTAGTTACTTCACTATCTGTATACCTCCAAATTTGAGCAGGATATGTTTTACGTTCTTTAGTACCATCTTTATAAGTAAATTCAACAATTATTGGCATTACTAATCCACCTGGTTTGTTGTAAGTAATTTCATAATGGTATTTGTCTTGCTTATTTGCAAAACCTAAACCATCTGTTGTGTCTTCTACAAACTCAACTGTGTTATCTACAATTTTAGTGCTAAATTTCTTTACTCCTTTAATACCAATATCAGTAACATCTGTAGTGTAAAACCATCCTCTCCAGAACCAATCTAAATCTACACCAGAAGCGTCTTCCATAGTTCTAAAAAAGTCAGCAGGAGTAGGGTGTTTAAACATCCATCTTTGTGCATACGTTTTAAAAGCATGGTCAAACAATTCTTTACCCATAATTGTATTTCTTAAGATGTGTAAAGCTGTTGCTGGTTTACCATAAGCATTGTTACCAAAACTGTAAACATTATCTCCCTTAGACATAATTGGTGCAATTCTAGATTGATCTCCACTCATATATCTTACAATATTTTTTGGTAAACCTCTAGTGATAGGAAAGTTTGGATCATAATCCCATTCTGCTAACATTTCTAAATAAGAGTTTAATCCTTCATCCATCCAAGTCCACTGTCTTTCATCAGAATTTACAATCATTGGAAAGTAGTTGTGACCAACTTCATGAATGGTAACTTTTATCATTCTGTATTTCATTCTATCTGAATAACCACCATCTGGTAAATCTGGTCTACCAGGATTAAAACAAATCTGAGGATACTCCATACCCATTTGTCCATCAACTGAAATGGCTTTGTGATAAGGATAATCAAAAGTGTATTTAGAATATGTTTTTAAAGTTTGTGCAACTGCTCTTGTAGAATGGTCTCCATATAATGGATTTGCTTCTTTAGAATATAAAGAATAAGCCATTACTTTTTTACCATTAATATCTACAGCCATACCATCTAGAATAAATTTTCTTGATGTAGCAAATGCATAATCTCTTACGTTTTTAGCAACAAACTTCCATGTCTTAGTACCTTTAGCTTTAGATTTTTCAATCTTTTCTGCTTCTTTTTGAGTTCTAATAATTACAGGATTGTCAAAAGTGTTTTTTGCTTCTTCTAATCTTTTTAATTCTTTTTTAGAGTATACTTCATTTTCGTTTTGTAAAACTCCAGTAGCTCCAAGCATATGATCTTCTGGAACTGTAATGTTTACAGCGAAATCACCAAATTCTAAAGCAAATTCAGAACGCCCCCAAAATTGGTCATTTTGCCAACCTTCTACATTATCATACACACACATTCTTGGATAAAATTGTGCTATTACATAGTTGTTATTATCATTTTCATCAAAATGCTCATAACCAGATCTACCTCCTTGAGTTCTATGGTTATTGATATTGTACCACCAAGAAATGTTAAATTCAAAAGTTTCACCAGAAGCTAATGGTTTTGGTAAATTAATACGCATCATGGTTTGGTTAATTGTGTGCGATAATTTACTGCCATCTGTATTAGTTACACTCATAATATTGAAGCCTCCTTCAAAAGGTTTTTCAGGAAAACTTCTTTCAAACCTATTTTTACTCATTTTCTTAGGTAAAGATGTAGGCTGAATATCTGGAGTTTTAGAATCTGCAGCTCTCATATTTTGATCTAACTGTACCCATAAATAAGCTAATTCATCTGCAGAATTGTTATGGTAAGTTATCGTTTCTGAACCTGTAATTTTGGTATTTGCATCATCTAACACAATGTCCATTTTATAATCAACTTGTTGTTGAGTATATTCTTTACCTGGAGCTCCAGATGCAGTTCTTTGTAAGTTAGGTGTTGGTAATTCTTGCTTTAGTTGTCTAAATTTATTTTGGTTGGTATGACCTTCTTTTGCTTTTTGAGCATAAGAACTACCAACAAAACAAATTGCAAATAATAACAATGCTAGTTTTCTCATAATGATTTGATTAGGTTTTAATTAATGTTGTAGTAATCCTACTACTTTATCTTTGGTTAAAATAACACTTTTGTTGTTTTTTCCAACTTTGGTTTTTACCAAATTTTGCTGTTCTGGAAAATGTTTTAATAATATTTTATTGGTAATTTCTAAATCTTTAACAGACTCTATATTTTCTATTTCTAAATAAAAAAATACTAAATCACCATCATATTCTTTGCCAAGATAATTAAAGTTTTTTAATGTGCCATCTACTTTAATTTGAAGCTTTTCTTTAAGATAGTTCTTAAAATAAACATCATTATTTTTAAGTTCTCTCTTAGTAGTTAATTGTAAGTCAATATTGTTGTCTTTATTTAGGGCTAACTCAATATCATCCATAAAAACATTAATAATAATTTGTAATGCTTTTGCCTCTTTTTTGTAATTGATTTGTGTTAAGCTTAAATAATATTTATGAGCAGAAAACGAAAGTAGAGGTATTATAAATAGTAATAAAAATGTTCTTTTTATATTCATAAAAAAGTGAAAACAATTAGTAAGCCAAATTACTCCTTTTTTATAAGTTTTAAGTAAGTTTTACTTTCGGTTTTTAAAATTTTAATAATTTCTAAATTTCGTCCTTTTTTGTGTAATTCTTCTATACCTAAAGGATTACAATACTCTAAGAAATGAAAGTAATTGTCTATAGGAATTTTAAGTTCATCAAAGAAGAATTTATCTCCAAGTTCTGATAAAATCTTATAAGGAAACTGTTTTTTTTGTTCTAACTTTTTTCTTAGAGCCCATAATTTTTCTGAATATTTAAAAGGAATTATTGCTTTTGCTCCTGCACCAGCCATAGGCATTGCACCTTCCATTGTATTTACTATTGGAGGTTTAGCTCTTTTAACAGCGTCAATTGTGTTGTCTGGAGCATTAAAATTTACATCAGAAAAGTCCATTACTTTTCGTAATAAAGAATCTTTCTCATTTTTAGGCACATCTTTAATGTCTATTCCTAACCTGCCTTGTAAGTTATTTCTTTTAAGCTCAATTTCTTCGAGAGTATAAACTGTAAGTTTTATTTGTATTGTAATTTCTTCTTTATCAAAAACATCTTTAGAAACAACTATTTTTTTAGGTTGATGCTGTACAGAAGAAACTCTTAAAGTGTCTCCTTTAGAAACAAAAATTCGAAAGCGACCATCATCATTAGAAAAAGTTCCTTGCTTTGTTTTTAAATTAATAATATTCGCGTTTTTAACAATGCCTAAAGAGTCTGTAACTGAACCTGTAATTAGCTTTTTTCTTTCTTGAGCGTAAGAAATAGTACAAACAGTTAACAATAAAAGAAGTAATGTTTTTTTCATTTTCGAAATTAAGATACAAATAAAAGGTTTAAACTATTTAATTTTAAGTATTGATTTTTAAACTTTTGTTAAAAACGTTTTTATTAATGCTTATTTTTGACTCATGAAAAAAATGATTATAGCTAGTACTTCAACTATTCATGGAAGTGGACCTTTAGAATATTTATTACCTACATTATCTACATTCTTTAAAGAGGTAAAAACAGTTTTGTTTATTCCTTATGCTAGACCAGGTGGAATTTCTTACGATGAATACACAGAAAAAGTAAGTGTACCTTTTGCTAAAATAAATATTAAAGTAAAAGGGGTTCATGAATTTGAAAACTCAAAAGAAGCTATACAAAATGCTGAAGCTATTTTTACAGGAGGAGGAAATACATTTGAATTAGTAAATCAATTATATAAAAACGACGTTTTACTTACTTTAAAAAATACGATTAAAAGTGGTACACCTTACTTAGGAACTAGTGCAGGAAGTAATATTTGTGGTATTAGTATGATGAATACAAATGATATGCCAATCGTATATCCACCTAGTTTTTCAACAATGGGTTTAATTCCTTTTAATATTAATGCACATTATTTAGACCCAATAGAAAATTCTACACATATGGGTGAAACTCGTGAAACACGTATAAAAGAGTATCATGTATTTAATGAAACTTCAGTATTAGGTTTACGAGAAGGATCTTGGTTAGAAGTTAATAACAATAAGATAATTTTGCAAGGTGAATTATCTGCAAGGGTTTTTCAACAAGGTAAAGCACCTTATGAAATTGAAAGTGGAGTAGAAGTGGCTATTTAAAAATTAATAACTAACATAATCTACAATTTCTAAACCATAACCAATCATACCCACTCTTTTGGTTTGTTGTGAGTTTGTCATTAGTTTAATTTTACTAATGTTTAAATCATGTAAAATTTGAGCTCCAATTCCAAAATCTCTTTGGTCCATTGCAATTGCAGGTGCTTTTAATTCGCCTTTTGCTTGGTTTTCTTTTAAAACACCTAATCTACTTAATAAATTTTTAGATTGATTTTGTTGATTAATAAACAAAATAGCTCCTTTTCCTGCATCATTAATCACCTGAAACATTTGGTCTAGCTTCTTGTCTGCATTATTAGTTAATGTACCTAAAATATCATTATTTACTAAAGTTGAATTGATTCTTGTAAGAACACCATCTTCAGAGGTCCAATTTCCTTTTGTTAGTGCAATATGAATTTGATGATTGGTTGTTTGCTCATAAGCTCTTAACCTAAAATTACCAAAACGAGTTTCTAATTCAAAATCTTCTTTCTTTTCAATTAAAGAATCATGCTCCATTCTATAAGCTACTAAATCTTCGATAGAAACTATTTTTATATCGAATTTTTTAGCAACTTCTAACAATTGAGGTAAACGTGCCATTGTTCCATCTTCATTCATGATTTCTACAATTACACCTGCAGGTTGTAAACCTGCTAAACGTGCAAAATCTATAGCAGCTTCTGTATGACCAGTTCTCCTTAAAACACCACCTTCTTTCGCTCTTAATGGAAAAATATGTCCAGGTCTAGCTAAATCAAAAGGTTTAGTTTCTTTATCGATTAAAGATTTTATTGTTAGTGCTCTATCTGAAGCAGAAATTCCTGTTGTAACTCCTTTTCCTCTTAAATCTACAGATACAGTAAATGCAGTTTCCATTGGATCTGTATTGTTAGTAACCATCATACCTAACTCAAGTTCTTTACATCTTTTCTCAGTTAAAGGTGTACATATTAATCCTCTACCATGAGTAGCCATAAAGTTTACCATTTCTGGAGTAACTTTTTCTGCTGCTGCTAAAAAATCACCTTCGTTTTCTCTATTTTCATCATCTACAACAATAATTACTTTACCATTTCTGATATCATTTATTGCCTCGTCAATTGTATTTAATTGTGTTTTTTTTGCTGTATGTTGAGTAATCATAATTGTTTCTTTTTAAAAGGATTGATCTTTTTAACCAATTGTAAAACAGGTTGAAGAAATGAGTCTATATTAAAAATGCCTTTGTCTTTTGTAGCTCTTATAGTTAGCAAGATAGCTAAAGGAGCCATTATAAAAAAGGAAATCCAAGAACCTAAGAAAGCCGTAATTGTACTTTCTTCTGCTAAGTTTTTACCAAAGGTGTTTGTAAAAAAGTAAATAACATAAATGCCTATTGCAAAAACCATAGGCAAACCAAAACCACCTTTTCTAATAATAGATCCTAAAGGAGCACCTATAAAAAATAGTACTAAACAAGATAGAGAAAAAGCTATTCTATTGTAATATTCTGTATCAAATAGGTTTAATGTTTTTCTAGTCCATTTTAAGCTTGAACTATTATTTTTTAAAGAACTTAAGGCTCTACTTGTTTTTGTTGTTGCAGCATTTAAAATAGATATTTTCTCATTTATTTCGAAGTTATCTAATATATCTGCTTCAAGATCTTTTTTAACTAAAGAATCTGGATATTTATACAATTCTTTGGCACTTGTACTAATGTAAATGTTTTTAGATCTGTTTTCTAAATTTTCATCATACCTGCTTTTTAAATCTGGTACTGTGTCTTTTAATTGTTTAATGGTTAGCATTCTAAAATGGTTAGTTACTTTATTAGAGTCTAAATCATCACCAACAATTGATGAAATATCTATGTTAAATTCATACTCATCAAAAGTGGCACTAGAAGCTGCCATTTTTTTTCTTTTCTCAACTGTTCTTGCAGATTTTACATGCTCTTCATAATAATTTCCATTATTTAAAATAAAGGTCATATATCTACTACCTTCTTCAGTAATTATTTTTCCTTTTTCTGCAGTTATTACTTTTTGATTTCCTCTATTACTCGTTAAATCGTAGATTAAAACATTTTTTAATAGGTTTTTATCCTCTCCATACTTTTCTTCAAATTTTATTTGATAACCAGGTAAATCTGCATTAAAACTGCCTTCTACTAAAGCTAAAGCTGGCTTTTTCTTTTTGATATTTAAATATAAATTAGACTGATTTAAAATCGCATAGGGATAAACGTTATTTAAAAAAAAGAAATTAACTACACTTAAAAAAATAGCTAAAATAGCTATTGGCCTTACTAATCTTTGCAAAGAAACACCTGCAGATTTTGCAGCAGCAAACTCGTAATTTTCACCTAAGTTACCTAAAGCCATAATAGATGATAAAAGCACACCAATAGGTAATGCTTGTGGTATTATCATTAAAGTAGAGTAGTATAAAAATTTTAAGATAAATATGATGCTTATACCTTTACCTGCAATATTCTCGAATGTTTGCCAAAGTGTTTGCATTACTAAAACAAACAAAACAATTAAGAATGTTGCTATAAAAGGTCTTAAGAAACTTTTAAGAATGTACTTATCTAAAATTTTCATTGGGTACAAAAATAGCATCTTATAAGATAAGATGCTATTAATTTTCTGTTAATTGGATTTTGCTAGTCAATTGTATAATTCTGACTTAGATATTTTTGTCTATCAAACTTAAAAAAGCTATCACTTAAAGGTTGATTACTTTTAAATTTAGTAATGGTAAATATAGTTTTTGCTCCATTTGAACCTGTTTGAATTAACTTGTAAATGTGTTTAGTTTTAGCATCTACACCAAGTTCAACTTTTACGATATCAGAATTACTATCAATAGGATTTAAAGTAACAAATTGAATTTTTCTACCATTCATATTTACTAATTTTCCCATCTCAAAATTATAACCTTCTTTATAAAAAGTTAATAATTTAGAAGGATAAATAAAACCATCATCACCATCTAAATCTCCATCAGTTATAGATATTTCTTTTTCACCAGTATTAATTACGTATAATTTTTTACCATCATAAATAAAGGTATTACCTAAATAATTTAGATTATACTTATCACCAGCTAAATTAATTTCTCCATTAATAGGTGGTTCATCACCTTCTTTTATACCAGCTTCTTCATTACTTAGGGTTTGGCTAAAGCCAATGTACATGTTATTATAAGACCCCATTTTAGTAGATACTTCATCTAATATCTTTTTTGCTTCTTCTGAGCTTTGTGAAAAAGTTACTGTGTTTATCAATAAAAATGCTACTACAAAAAATACTTTCTTCATTTTATAAATTCTTTTCATTTTCTAATAATTGATCTAAAGCAACAAAATCTGGAACTAATACTTGTCTTGCTTTACTTCCTTCAAAAGGACCTACAATTCCTGCTGCTTCTAATTGATCTATTAATCTTCCTGCTCTGTTATATCCTAATTTTAATTTACGTTGTAAAAGAGAAGCAGAACCTTGTTGAGCAGTAACAATTATTTCTGCAGCTTCTCTAAATAATTTATCTCTATCAGCAATATCAATATCAACATTTGTGCCACTCTCTTCGCCAATAAACTCTGGTAGTTGATAGGCTTCTGCATACGCTTTTTGAGAACCAATAAAATCAGTAATTTTTTCAACTTCTGGAGTATCTACAAAAGCACATTGTATTCTTAAAATATCATTTCCACCAGAATACAACATGTCTCCACGTCCAATTAATTGGTCTGCTCCAGGAGCATCTAATATAGTTCTAGAATCGATTTTTGATGTTACTCTAAATGCAATTCTTGATGGAAAGTTAGCTTTTATAATACCTGTAATTACATTTACAGAAGGTCTTTGTGTGGCAACTATTAAGTGAATACCAATAGCTCTTGCTAATTGTGCTAAACGTGCTATAGGTGTTTCTACTTCTTTACCAGCTGTCATAATTAAGTCTGCAAATTCATCAATTACTAATACAATGTAGGGTAAAAATTGATGACCATCATTTGGATTAAGCTTACGCTTTTTAAACTTTGCATTATACTCTTTAATGTTTCTAACCATTGCAGCTTTTAGTAAATCGTAACGATTATCCATCTCTATACAAAGAGAGTTTAATGTAGTTACTACTTTACTTGTATCTGTTATAATAGCTTCTTCTGTATCTGGCAACTTTGCTAAGTAATGACGTTCTATTTTATTAAATAAAGTCAATTCTACTTTTTTCGGGTCTACTAAAATAAATTTTACTTCAGCTGGGTGTTTTTTGTATAAGAGTGATGTTAGTACTGCATTTAAACCCACAGACTTTCCTTGTCCTGTTGCACCTGCCATTAGTAAGTGAGGCATTTTAGCTAAATCTACTACAAATGTTTCGTTAGAAATTGTTTTTCCTAAAGCAATAGGTAGTTCCATTTGAGATTCTTGAAACTTCTTAGAAGAAATAGCAGAATGCATAGAAACTATGGTAGATTTTTTGTTTGGTACTTCTATACCAATTGTTCCTTTACCAGGTATTGGAGCAATAATTCTAATTCCTAAAGCAGAAAGTGAAAGCGCAATATCATCTTCTAAATTTTTAATTTTAGAAATTCTAATTCCTGCTTCTGGTACAATTTCATAAAGCGTAATTGTTGGTCCAACAGTAGCTTTGATTTCATCAATACCAATCTTATAATTTTTTAAAGTATCTACAATTCTGTTTTTATTAGCTTCTAATTCTTCAGGGTCAATAGAAATACTTTCATTGTATTGTTTTAGTAAATTGAAAGTTGGGAATTTAAAGTTTGATAACTCAAGAGTAGGATCAAACTCACCAAAATCTTTTACAATTTTATCTGATAAGTTCTCAGTTTCATGTTCTTCTTCTTTACTAACTTCAACATCAATAGCAACTACTTTTTCTTCTGAAGAGTTAACTTTAATGTCTGACTTATCTTCTACTTTAAGTTTTATTTCAGATTCATTCTTAGTGTCTTTATCTATTTCTTCTTTTATTGAAGAGACATCAGAATACTTTGATATGGTAGGTTTAAGATTTTCTAAAGAAAGTTCAAATTCAGATTTTTTTTCTTTTTCTAAAGAAATACTTTTAGACTTTTCTTCTTCAATTATAACCTCTTTATTAGCAGTAGCATCACTTTCTTCTTGTAATACTTCTAATTTACGTTGAGCTCTTTTTTCTTTTAATCTATCTATAAAAGCATCAAAAGTAACTTTATATCTAATGATAGCATAAGCCATAAAAAGAAATATAAGTGTAATAACTAAACCAGTTTTTCCTATAAAAGTCTGTAAATATTCGTTTATCTCAAAGCCAATTATACCAGCAGCTAAAGCATATTTTTTATCTAAAAACCCAAAACTTAAAGCTACTAAAACCATTAGAAAAAGATTCCAATTTGTGGTTGTAATAATTAACGATAGTTTCTTTTTAATTAAGACATAAAAACCTAACAAAAATATTTGAAACGAAATGATAAATGCAGCAATACCAAAACCTTTATATATAAAAAAGTGACTAAGGTTTGCCCCAATTTTACCTAATAAGTTATTACTTTTTACAGCTTTATTGGTAAACTGGTTTAACGTGCTTTGATCTTCTTGCCAATTAAAAAAAAACGAAATAAATGCAACACACAAAAAAACAGAAAACAACATTAAAAATGTTGCTACTAAAGTTGAAGTTTGTCTGTTTTTTAAAAAAGAAAAAAAAGAAGGTTTATCTTCTTTGGTTGATTTTGTTTTTTTTGCCATTAAAACGTTGAGCTTTATTTAGAGAGTAAATATACATTTTATTTAAAAAAATACTAAAATTTTAGGAATGTATATTATACCAGCAATAATAAGCGAAGTTAATGCTGCAAAAGTGGGGATACCAGCAGCTATATCCTTTATTTTCCCAATTTTCTTATGGAATTCTGGGTGAATAAAATCAGCAACTTCTTCTATGGCAGAGTTAGCTGCTTCAGCTACTAATACTAAACCAATAGCTAAAAATTGTAGCATCCATTCTATTGCACTAATATCTAGAAGAAAACCTAAAATAATGGCAATAAAGGTAACAGAGAGTTGAACTTTTATACTGTCTTCTGTGGTTATTAAAATCCACATACCTTTAAAAGCATATTTTAGGCTTTTAATTCTTCCTATAAAAAAACCGTCTTTTGGATTTTTCAAAACTATATTGCTTTTAAAGCAGCTTCGTAATTAGGCTCGTCAGCTACTTCTTGAACTTGTTCTGTATGTTTTATATTACCATCTGTACCAATAACAACAATTGCTCTAGAATGTAGCCCTTTAAATGGACCATCTGCAAATTCTAATTGATAATCTTTACCAAATTTACCCGTTTCAAAATCTGATAACATCACCACATTTTCAATCCCTTCTGCACCACAAAAACGAGCTTGAGCAAAAGGTAAATCTCTAGAAATACATATAACAGTTGTATTGTCTAAATCTGCTGCCTTTTTATTAAATTCTCTAACAGATGTTGCACAGGTTCCAGTATCCACACTAGGAAAAATATTTAAAACAATATTTTTACCTGAAAAATCAGATAAGCTTTTAGTAGATAAATCTACTGCAGTTAAAGTAAAGTTTAGAGATTTGTTACCTGTTTCTGGTAAATTTCCTAATGTATTTACAGGAGTTCCTCCTAATGTAATCTTAGCCATATAAGTTGTTTTAGACTATCAAAAATAATTAAAAATGATTGAATAACTCTTAAAGAAAACAAAAGAATTTTCTCATAACTTTTCTAGGTTAATAACTATCTTCGCAAACCGAATACATTTACTTTGAACTTAGCTCAATATACATCAGAATTTAAATATAATTGGCAATTAGCAGCACCAGTAATGCTAGGTATGTTAGGGCATACCTTTGTTTCTTTTATTGATAATATTATGGTTGGGCAATTAGGAACAGCAGAATTAGCTGCAGTTTCTTTAGGTAATAGTTTTATGTTTATTGCAATGTCTATTGGTATTGGTTTTTCTACAGCAATAACACCATTAATAGCAGAAGCAGATTCTTCTGATAATTTACAACAAGCAAGATCTGCTTATAAGCATGGCTTGTTTTTATGTACTACTTTAGGTATTCTTTTATTTTTGATGGTTTACTTTTCTAAACCATTAATGTATTTAATGAATCAACCAGAAGAGGTTGTTGCCTTGGCAATTCCGTATTTAGACTTAGTCGCTTTTTCATTAATACCTTTAGTTATTTTTCAGGCAATTAAACAATTTAGTGATGGTATGTCAATGACTAAATACCCAATGTATGCTACTATTTTAGCAAATATTGTAAACGTAGCTTTAAATTATGTTTTAATTTTCGGAAAGTTTGGTTTTCCTGAATTAGGTATAGTAGGTGCTGCTTATGGTACTTTAGCTTCACGTATTATTATGGTTTTATATTTAGGAATTTTATTACGTTATAAAAAGCGCTCTGCAAGAATTGTAAAGAATATAAAGATATTTGTTTTAGAAGGGCTAATGTTTAAAAGAATTATCAATTTGGGTTCTTTAAGTGCAATGCAAATGTTTTTTGAAGTTGCCATATTTACGTCTGCAATTTGGTTGAGTGGTTTGTTGGGTAAAAATCCTCAAGCAGCAAATCAAATAGCGTTAAATTTATCTTCTATGACTTTTATGGTTGCTATGGGTTTAAGTGTAGCTTCTATGATAAGAGTTGGTAATCAAAAAGGTTTACAAAACTTTAAAGAATTACGAAGAATTGCTTTTTCTATTTTCTTATTAGGGTTTTTATTTGCAGTATTTTTTGCTGGTATCTTTTTTATTTTCCATAAAAGTCTGCCAAACATATATGTAGATTTAAATGATGCAGCTAATTATGCAGATAATATGGAAGTATTATCTATAGCTGCGAAATTGTTATTAGCTGCTGCATTTTTTCAAATTACAGATAGTTTACAAGTAATAGTTTTAGGAGCTTTAAGAGGCTTACAAGATGTAAAAATACCAACTGTATTAACTTTTATTTCTTATTGGGTTGTAGGATTTCCTGTTTCTTATTTTCTTGGAAAAGAAGATATGTATGGAAGTTTTGGAATTTGGTTAGGGCTATTAGCTGGCTTATCTACAGCAGCCATTTTATTATTTATTAGATTTAATTGGTTAACTTTGAAATTGATAAAAACAAAACATGAACTTACCTAAATTTTTATTGGCAGATAATAGTAATTATCCAGAAGATATTTTTGTACTGCATACAGAATTTCCAAGATTTTTAATTAATCTAAAGGATGATGAAGTTGAATGGTTTGAAGATTTATCTGGTGAAAATGAAGAAGATATAGCTAACGAATTAAATGCTTTAATTAAACAAGCAGAAGACTTTTATGATAAAGAAATGGAAGGATTAGCATAGCTATTTTCTTTCTAAAAAATCTTGATATGAAAGTTGGGTTATTGCTTTACCTAGCGAGTCTAATTCTTTAGTTACACCAATTTTTTGAATTGGTTTTTTACTAACATAATCGTAAATAAAAGTCCCTTTTCTAGAATACATTCCAAAGCCTTTATTAAAAGAGTAATATGCATATTGTTCTTCTGAATTATTAAAAATATGCTTACCAAAATTAAATTTAGATGTATCAGCTTTTAAAAGGTTTAAAAGAGTGTAAGAAAAATCAACTTGACTAGAAATATTATCGATTTCAATTCCTTTTTTTGATAATGCACCACCTAACCAAAGCATTGGAATATGAAATTTTTTTGTTCCAAAATAAGGATTGTCTGGAGTAGGGGAACTATGTCCATGATCTGACATAATTACAATCAATGTATTTTTATACCAGTCTTGTTTTTTAGCAAAATCAATAAACTCTCCAATTACTTTATCAGTATAAAAATGGGCGCTTCTGTATTTATTTGACTCACCATTTTTACCAAATTTATATTCACCTTTTATTTCATAAGGTTCGTGACTAGATAGGGTTAGTGCAATTTTAAAAAAAGGTTGTTTGTTGTCTTTTGTTAAATCTGAAGCAAATCGTTTTAGAAACACATCATCATAAGCTCCCCATTTAGAGTTCCAATCTTTTTTATCAAACTCAGAACCATCAATTATTTTTTGAATGCCAGCACTTCTTAAATATGTATTCAAATTACCAAAGTTTAAATCACCTCCATAATAAAAGCTAGTTTCATAACCCAGTTTTTCCATTTCTTTAGGTAACATAGGTAAGCTTCTTGTTTTATTAGGCATTCGCATAATTCTAATTGCTGGTTGTGGGTAGTAGCCACTTAAAATAGCAGGAATTCCTTTATCAGTTCTATCTCCATTAGAATAAAAATTAGTAAATAAAATACCTTCTTTAGATAATCTATTAAGATTTGGAGTAACTGTAGGCTCACCATTTAAAGAACCAACTATTTTTGCAGATAAACTTTCCCAAATAATAAGAATTACATTTGGTTTTTGAGTGTTTAAAATTGTCTCTTGCTGATTTTTTAATAATGTATTTCTTGTTTTAGAAACTATTTGATTGGCTTCTTCTTGCGAATATATTTTGTATGGATTTGTATTATCTGTTTTTCTTTTGATGGTGTTAAAGAAGTTCCATGTGTAATTTATTGCTGCATGGTTAGCAAACATTTTATTGGAAAAATAAACATTACTTTGATTTACAGGTATTGTTTGGAATCCTCCTCTAACAGGTATTATTAATGAAGCTGTAAAGAACAAAAACACTACAATCTCTATAAAATGGCCTTTGTCTACCTTTTTATTGAAATTTTTAAATAATTTATTATAAAACTTTATAAAAATAAATGAAATTAAAAACCAAGCCAAAGTACCTATAATCAATTGTGTTTTAGAAACAGAAGCTAACATTAATTCAGGTGTGTTTATGTAATTTAAAAATGTGCTATCAATTCTAACTCCCCATGCTTTATACAAGCCAACATCAATTACCATAATTAAACAGCAAAAAATAATTACAGTAAAAGAGTAAAAATTTAAGATTTTCTTAATAATATTTTTTTCGATAAAAAAACTAAAAGAAATTAGTAAAAAAGGCAATAAACAAAGATAAGATGTAAAAGAAAGATCTAGTTGAATACCATAAACAAAAGAAAGAAAAACATTTTTTAATCCTATTTCTATTGATTTATCTAAATAAAAAAGAAGAAAAAATAAACGAGCAAAAACAAAGAAAACAATCCAAAAAAGAAAGTACTTTAATAATACACTTAATTTATTAAATATGATTTTCATTTTTTTATTCAGTCACTTTTAAACGTGCTTTTGCAGTTACAGAAACATTAGAATAGTGTTTGTTAATATATTTGTAATAACCAGTAATTGCAATCATTGCAGCATTATCTGTAGTGTATTCAAATTTTGGAATATAAGTTGTCCAACCAAAATGTTTTTCTGCTAATTGAAGTCTTTTTCTAATTTCGGAATTTGCAGAAACACCACCAGCAATTGCAATATGTTTAATTTGAGTTTGCTTTACTGTGTTTTTTAATTTATCCATTAAAATCTCTGAAATTGTATGCTGTATAGAAGCACAAATATCAAATAGATTTTCTTTAATAAAATTAGGATTTTTCTTTTGCTCTCTTTGAATAAAATACAAAATGCCTGTTTTTAGTCCACTGAAGCTAAAATCTAAATCTCCCACTTTTGGTTTGCTAAATTTATATGCTTTTGGATTGCCTTTTTGAGCGTATTTATCAATTAAAGGTCCTCCAGGATAAGGTAAACCCAAAATTTTTGCAGATTTATCAAAAGCCTCTCCAACAGCATCATCTATAGTCTCTCCAAGAATTTCAAAATCAAAATAATTTGAAACTTTAACAATTTGAGTATGACCACCACTAATCGTTAAACAAATAAATGGAAATGGAGGTATTTTGCTAGTATCATTTTTTATAAAATGAGCTAAGATGTGAGCCTGCATATGATTAACATCTAATAAGGGAATTTCTAATCCCATTGCTAATGATTTAGCAAAAGAAGTGCCTACCAATAGAGATCCCATTAAACCAGGGCCTTTTGTAAATGCAATTGCAGAAAGTTCCTCTTTTTTAATATTAGCTTGAACTAAAGCTTGTTGTACAACAGGTACAATGTTTTGTTGATGTGCTCTAGAGGCTAATTCTGGAACAACTCCTCCATATTTAGAGTGCACTTCTTGATTTGCAGTAACATTGCTAAGCACTTCGTTATTTTTTAAAACTGAAGCACTAGTATCATCACAAGAAGACTCGATTCCTAATATATAAATTGGGTTATCCAAAAAAATAAATTTTTGCAAACTTAAGTATAATTTTAGAGTATCATTTTATATTTTGACTATAGAAATTTAATTGTTTATTAAATTTGCACGTTCTTTGTATATAGTGGCAATATTTTTGATATAATTACAAGAAAGTCTCTCTAAAACTAGCATAAAATTAAAAAGATTAGTAAAAAAATAGTAAAGTGGTTAGGGTATTTTATACTCTTGTTGTTATTTATTAGCATTTTACTTTCTACTTCTTATGTGCAAACTAAATTAGGTAATTACTTAACTAACTCTGTAAATGAAGACTTTAATACTAATATATCTGTAGAAAAAGTTGATTTATCTTTTTTAGGAAGAGTTTCTTTAAAAGGAGTCGAAATTAGAGACCACCATCAAGACACTTTAATATTTGCAAAAAAATTAAGTACATCATTATTAAATGCTAAACGAATTTTAGATAATGAAGTTAATCTTAAAAGCATTTCTTTAGAAGGAGTAGATTTTTTTATGAAGACTTATAAAGACGAGGATGAAGATAATTTAGCTGTTTTTATAAATTCTTTTGATGATGATACACCTAAAGATTCACTTTCTAACCCTTTTATTTTAAAAACGGATAATGTTTATATTCAAGATTTACATTTTAAATTAATAGATGCCAATAAAAAAGATTCTTTAGATTATGAAGTTTCTAAGTTAGGAGGAAATTTACAAGACCTTTCTATTGTTGGTCCTGATTTTAAAACTAACATTAGAGGTTTGTATTTTACAGACATAAATGGTTTAGAAGTTAGTAATTTAACTACTGACTTTGAATATACAAAAACAGCAATGCATTTTAAAGAAACCACTTTGGAAACAAAGTACTCTACTTTAAAAGCAGATATTGACTTTACTTACAAAAGAGAAGATTTAGCAGATTTTAATAATAAAGTAAATATTAAAGCAAAATTTGATAGTTCTAAAATAGCTATTAAAGATTTAAAGAAATTCTATGATGAGTTAAATGGAAATGATATTATTTATTTTAAAGGCAATGTAGATGGAGTCTTAAATAAATTTGATTTAAGTAGATTAAATCTTAGTACAAAAAATGGAATAAAATTAGTTGGAAATTTATTTTTTGAAAATTTAATCAATACAGAAAGAGGTTTTGTTTTTGAGGGAGATATAAAGAACTTAACAGCTACACACAAAGAGTTAAAAAAAATATTGCCCAATATTTTAGGAAAAACACTGCCCTCTGAATTTAATAAATTAGGAAAGTTTACTTTAATAGGTATGGTTAAAGTAACACCTAATCAAATTATTGCAGATGTAGAGCTTGACTCAGAAATTGGTACTGTTGTTTCAGATCTTTCTTTAATAAATATAGATGATATAGATTATGCTGACTATGAAGGGTCTATTGGTTTTGATAAGTTTGATATTGGTGAATTCTTTAATGATCCTTTATTTGGTTTACTTAGTTTAAGAGGAGATGTAAAGGGAGAAGGTTTTAAGTTAGAAAATATCAAAACATCATTTATTGGAAAAATTTCTAGAATTGATTTTCAAGGATATTCTTACAAAAATATTAGTGCAAATGGACAATATCAAAATAATAAATTTGATGGTGACCTAACTATAGATGATGATAATTTTAAAATGAAATTTAATGGTTTAGCAGATTTATCATCAGAAATTAGTGAATTCGATTTCGAATCAAATATCACCTACTTAAATTTAAAAGAAACTAATTTATTTTCTAGAGACAGTATATCAGAATTAAAAGGAAATATAGTTTTAGATATAGAAGGTAACTCTTTAGATAATATTTTAGGTACTGCAACATTTAAAGAAGTGTATTATACGAACGAAAAAAAAGAATATCGTTTTGAAGAGTTCATAGTAACTTCTTCTTTAAAAGATAGTATTAAAAGAATAGAAGTAGACTCTAAAGATATTGCAAATGGTTATTTAGAGGGTAAATTTACTTTTTCAGAATTACCAAGAGTAGCTCAGAATGCATTAGGGAGTATGTATACCAATTATAGACCCTATAAAGTTGAGCCAAATCAATATATAGATTTTAATTTTACAGTTTATAACCAAATAGTAAATGTATTTTTTCCTAAAATAGATATAGATGATAATACTAAGTTTAAAGGTAAAATGGCTTCTAATAAAGATTTGTTTAAACTTACATTTACTTCACCTAGGTTAAATCTTTATGGTAATGAGCTAAAAGAAATTGTTTTAAGAACAGACAATCAAAATAAACTTTACAATACTTTTTTATCAGCATCAGAAGTTAACACAGAATTTTATAATGTATCTAAATTAAGTTTGTTAAATAAAAATCAGAATGACACTTTATTTTTTAAATCTCAATTTACTGGTGGTACAGCATCTAAAGAAGATTTTAATTTAGATTTTTATTATACGTTTAATGATCAAGGTAAATCTGTTTTAGGATTCGAAAAATCAACATTTGTAATCAATAATACTGCTTGGAGTCTTAATCCTGAAGACAAGAACACAGATAAAATTATTTTTGATATAAATAAAAACGAATTTAGTTTTAGTCAGTTTAAACTAACATCTGGCCAACAAAAAATAGAATTTACAGGAAATATAATTGGTGATACTGAGAAAACTTTATTAGCAGATTTTACTAAAGTAAAACTACAAAGTTTTATGCCAGAAATAGATAGTTTAGCTTTAAAAGGTAGAGTTTCTGGAAATTTAGATTTTGTACAAAAAGATAATGTTTACAGTCCTGAAGCAACACTTTTAATTAAAGACTTTCAAGTTAATAATTTTAAGCAAGGTGATTTAGCAATAAATATTGAAGGTGATAAATCTTACGAAAAATACAATGTAGATTTATCTATTAAAAACGATAAAGTAAAGAGTATAGCTGCCATTGGTAATTTAGACTTTAGTAATGATAGGCCTTTAATTGATTTAGAAGTATTTTTAGAAGATTATCAACTAGAAGCTTTCAGTCCTTTAGGACAAGATGTTATATCCTCTTTAAGAGGTAGTGTTTCTGGTCAGTTCGATTTAAAAGGATTTTTAAGAAACCCAGATATGGATGGAGTATTAACCTTAAAAGATGCAGGATTAAAGTTTCCATATTTAAATATAGATTATGATTTTGAAGGCGAATCTACAATTACACTTTCAGAACAATCATTTATTTTAGAAAATATAAATTTATTAGATACAAGTTATAAGACAAAAGGTGTTTTAGCTGGTGATATTACACATCAAAATTTTGAACAATGGTTTTTAAATCTTCAAATTAATACAGATAATTTATTGATTTTAAACACAGAAAATACTGAAGAAGCCTTATATTATGGAAGTGCTTTTATAGATGGTTCTGCTTTTATTTATGGTTTAACAGATAGGTTATCTATAGATGTAAATGCAAAAACTAAAGAAAATACAAAATTTGTGGTTCCTTTAAAAGATGTAGAAACAGTAGATAGTTACAGTTTAATCCATTTTAAATCAGAAAAATTAGAAGTAGAAGAGCGCCAAAGGCTAATAGCACAAGAGGCTTTAAAAGGATTATCTTTAAATATAGATTTAGAAGTTACTAGAGATGCACTTGCACAAGTGGTTATAGACGAAGAAAATGGAAGTCAATTAACAGGTAGAGGAAATGGTAATCTAAGAATAGAAATAGATACTAGAGGTAAGTTTAATATGTTTGGTGATTACACTATAAATACTGGAGTTTATGATTTCAAATATGGTGGAATTATTAATAAACCTTTTATTATTCAAAAAGGAGGTACAGTGTCTTGGAATGGAAATCCTTACGAAGCTAATTTAGATGTAACTGCAATCTATAAAGCTAAAGCAAATCCTGGAGTTTTATTAGATAATTTCAATTCAAATAGAAAAGAAGAAATAGACTTAGTAACTAGAATTACTGGAGGTCTTTTTAACTCTAAACAAGAATTAGATATTCAACTTACAAACGTAGACCCTACAATTGCAAGTGAGTTAGAGTTTGTGTTAAATGATAATAATGTAAATGAAAAAACAACACAGTTTATATCATTATTAGCATTTGGTTCTTTTAGAAATCCAGATAGAGCTAATTTTGATGTAAACAATACACTTACAGGTACAGCATCAAGTGCAATAGCTAGTGCATTTTCTAGTCTATTAAGCAACCCAGATGGAAAATTTCAGTTAGGTTTAGATTATCAACAAGGTGTAAGTGGTAATGATATAGATCGATTAAATATCGATGATCAGGTAGATGTTTCTGTAAGTACTCAAGTTAGTGATAGAGTTATTATCAACGGAAAAGTGGGTGTGCCTGTTGGTGCACAGACTCAATCTAGTGTTGTAGGAGAACTTAAAGTAGAAATACTATTAAATAAAGAAGGTAACTTTAGAGGAGTTATTTTTAATAGACAAAACGAAATTCAATATTCACAGCAAGAAGAAGGTTACACACAAGGTGTTGGTTTATCTTATCAAGTAAACTTTAATACTCTTTCAGAATTATTAACAAAGTTAGGTTTAAAAAAAGAGAAAGATAAAAAAGCTGTTCTTCTTAAGAAAAAAGATTCCTTAAAATCTAAAGAAAAAATTGATAATTTTGAAGGAAACTAAAAGTATACAAAACACTAGTTTTTAATGATTGTATTAATATTTAAACTACTGTAAATCAGTTGATTTTATTGGTATTATCAAGGGTAAAAGGCTATAACGTTTTCGTAAATTTTTTATTTTAACTGATTAAAAAGAGTTATTTTTACATTGTAATAAATTATGGCAAATATTAAGAAAATAGGAGTAATGACTTCTGGTGGAGATTCACCAGGAATGAACGCTGCAATAAGATCTGTAGTACGTACTTGTGCATTTCATAAAATAGAATGTGTTGGTATTTACAGAGGTTATGAAGGTATGATAGAAGGAGATTTTATAAGTCTTGATGCAAGAAGTGTAAAAGGAATCATTAATAAAGGAGGAACTTTTTTAAAGTCTGCAAGATCAAAAGAGTTCATGACTAAAGAAGGTAGACAAAAAGCATATAATGCATTAAAAGCTGCAAATATAGATGCTATGGTTACCATTGGTGGTGATGGTACTTTTACTGGAGCATTAGTTTTTAATAAAGAATTTAACTTTCCAATTATGGGAATTCCTGGAACTATCGATAATGATATTTATGGTACTTCTCATACATTAGGTTATGATACAGCTTTAAATACAGTTGTAGATGTAATTGATAAAATTAGAGATACAGCTTCTTCTCATAACAGATTATTTTTTATTGAAGTAATGGGTAGAGATGCAGGACATATTGCTTTAAATGCAGGAGTAGGTGCAGGTGCAGAAGAAATTTTAATTCCAGAAGAAGATTTAGGTTTAGAACGATTAGTAGATTCTTTACTTAGAAGTAAAAAATCAGGTAAATCTTCTAGTATTGTAGTTGTAGCAGAAGGTGATAAAACAGGTAAAAATGTTTTTGAATTAAAAGATTACGTAAATGAAAATATGCCTGAATACGATGTTAGAGTATCTGTATTAGGGCATTTACAAAGAGGTGGTTCTCCATCTTGTTTTGATAGAGTTTTGGCAAGTAGAATGGGAGTAAGAGCAGTAGAAGATTTAATAAATGGAAAATCTAATTATATGGTTGGTTTATTAAATGATAAAATAAATGTAACTCCATTAGAACAAGCTGTAAAAGGAAAATCAGAAATAAATAAAGAATTAATACGTGTGTCAGACATAATGAGCACATAAAATAAAAATAAGAGATAATGATAAAAATAGGAATTAACGGATTTGGTAGAATTGGTAGATTAGCATTTAGACAAGCTGTATCAAGAAAAAATGTACAAGTAGTAGCAATAAATGATTTATTAGATGTAGATTATTTAGCTTACATGTTAAAATATGATTCTGTTCATGGAGCTTTTAATGGAACTGTTGATGTTAAAGATGGTAAGTTAGTTGTAAACGGAAACGAAATTAGAATTACAGCAGAAAGAAATCCAGAAGATTTAAAATGGGATGAAGTTGGTGCTGAATTTGTTTTAGAATGTACAGGTATCTTTAAATCATTAGATATGGCTAACAAGCATATCATTGGTGGTGCTAAAAAAGTAGCTATTTCTGCTCCTTCACCAGATGCACCTATGTTTGTAATGGGTGTTAACAATAAAGAATTAACTGCAGACCAAACTATTTTCTCTAATGCATCATGTACAACAAACTGTTTAGCTCCAATAGCTAAAGTTTTAAATGATAATTACGGAATTGTAGAAGGTTTAATGACTACTGTTCATGCTACAACAGCAACTCAAAAAACGGTTGATGGTCCTTCTTCAAAAGATTGGAGAGGTGGTAGAGCTGCTATTCATAATATTATTCCTTCTTCTACAGGAGCAGCAAAAGCTGTTGGTAAAGTAATTCCTGAATTAAATGGAAAATTAACAGGAATGGCATTTAGAGTACCAACTATGGATGTTTCTGTTGTTGATTTAACTGTAAGATTAGAAAAAGCGGCTTCTTATGAAGATATTAAAGCAACTATGAAAGCTGCTTCTGAGAGTGAAGAAATGAATGGTGTACTTGGTTATACTGAAGAATTATTAGTTTCTCAGGATTTTGTTGGTGATACTAGAACATCAATCTTTGATGCAAATGCAGGTATTGCTTTAAATGATAACTTTGTAAAAGTTGTTTCTTGGTATGATAATGAAATGGGATACTCAACTAAATTAGTAGATTTAGTAGAATACGCTGCTTCTTTATAAGACTAGCATAGAATATTATTAATAAAAAAACCTGATAGTTTTAAAACTATCAGGTTTTTTTATTTTATTAAGTGTCTATTTTATAGCTATCATGCTAATTTCGACATTCACAAATTTGGGTAGGTTTGCAACTTCTACAGTTTCTCTTGCAGGTGCTGTTTCTTCATTAAAATAGCTACCATAAACCTTATTTATTTCTCCAAAGTTATTCATGTCAGAAATAAAAATAGAGGTTTTAATCACATTTTCAAAAGTCATTTCAGCTGCTTCTAAAACGGCTCTCATGTTTTCCATAACTTGTTTTGTTTCTATTTCAATAGAGTCTAATACTAACTCACCTGTTTTTGGATCTAATGCAATTTGACCTGATGTATATAAAGTATTACCACTTAAAATAGCTTGGTTATAAGGACCAATAGGTGCTGGCGCTTTTGATGTTGTAATTATTTTTTTCATTTTAATGTATTTTCTAAATATTCTATAACTGTATTAAATTCACCATTATTATTAAATATAACATAAGTTAACATACCAAATCCTAAAAATAGATAGATATAAAAACTGTAATTTCTTCCTTTGTTATTTTCTAATAAAATGTTATAATTTTCTCTTTCGTTTTCTTTGTAGATTATGCCAACAGAAAAAGGAGGATTTCGTTTATGTTTTTTAGTTATAGGATAATCTACCTCTTTTTCAATTTCTTTTCCTTTTTTATTCTTAAACTTAACAATGTAATTATAGGAATAAGAAATATCTCCATCACTATCTGTATGTTTTGTTTCTAAAATTTGAGTTACAGTTGCATTAGCTTTAATACCATCTTTTTTAATGCTATAGATTTTGTCAAGTTCTTTTATTGCTTTAAAAATATAATAGAACCCTAAGAATGTAACTACATAAATTATTATGCTTTCCATTTTAAAATAACCTTCTGTCTGGTGGTTTGTTTTTATCCCATTTTAAATCTGCGAGTGTAGAAGATTTTACACCAATAAAAAATGTATATGAAGAGTTTGCACCAAAAGGAACCCAATTAAAGTTAAACTGCCAGCTATCTAAATCTCTTGTAAAATTAAATCTTGAGAAAGAAAAAGCTCCGTTTTTGATATCATAACCAGAAGAATAACCAATTTTCCATTTAGGACTTAATTCAATATTTCCACTAAATCCTAAAGTATGAACTCCTACTGAGCCAGGTTGCAAACCATTATTAGTATAATTTGCTGCGTAAACTAAATTTACAGACCATGGTATTTTTGCTCTATATAAATCGGTTTCAACTGTTCCACCTCCAATATTTGCATTTTGTCTACGTCCATTTCTAGTAGTTGGGTCAATTTCTGCACCCATTGTATCTGGTGGATTATTCGCTCCATTTCCATTCTTATTCTCATCCTTTTTACCATCATCTTTTTTATTAAAATCTGAACTAGAAATAGAGTAATTTGCAGTAATATTTGCGTTTGTAAGTCTAAAAATACCAGGATTAAATTTATTAATTCTCACAGCACTTCCATTAACTTCAACAACTTGATAAGGATCTAAAGTGCCATTTATATTAAGCGCAAGTTTATCTTTAAATAAACGTGTACCAGCATTAAAACTTACATTAGACCAACGTAAACTATCTGCAGCTATATTGTATGATGTATTAAAATTAAGGTTGTTAAGAATCATTATCTTTTCATCATCTTCATCAGAATCTGGATCTTTAGGGGCGACTTTAGCTTCAAGAACGTTATTTAAAGCAATACCTATTGAATTACTAACTCCAGATGAAGGAGCTCCATAAATACCCTGATCAAAAATTGTATATTCTTGTAAATCTAAAGGATTAGCACTTTGCTGAACTTGTCTTATATGATTGGCTTGAAAATCTGGTCTATAAGAATAAGAAATAGAGGGTCTAAATGTATGTCTTAAGGCTTTTAATCTACCTTTCTTAAAATTAAAAGTACCATAAATATTAGTTGATAAACTAACACCAACATTGTATTCTCTATAACTTTTAAATCCTCTTAAAGTATCTGTTACTACTACATTTTGTGTTGCATCATATTCTTTTTGAATATAATCAAACTGCCAAACTTCTTCATAGTTTGCAGTTGGTGATAATGTAAAATATTTAAAAGCTTTTATATTGGTATTTGTACTCGTTCTATGCTGTACACCAGATCTTGCAGTTTCAAACATTTTACTCGTAAAAAACTCATCATCTGTTGTGTTTATTAAATACTGACCTTGCATGTTGTAGTTAAATCCTAATTTTTGAATTGGATTTTTCTTAACTCCACCTTTTCCAGCAAAAGGATAAATCCTATTCATGTTTAAGGTTAAAGAGGGTAAAGTCATTGTAATACTTTCTGTATTTGTATTTTGTTGATGAGTAGCAGTAACAGCCATATTAAAAGGCGTGCCAACAAAAGTTTTACTATAATTTATAGAAGAATTAAATGTGTTGTTTTGCGATTGGGAAACATTAAATTGATTTAAAGATTGTCTAAAAAACTGGCTACTTCCCAAGTTTACAGATGCTGTAAATCTAGAATTTGGACTTGCTTTTTGATCCTGATTATGGGACCATCTTAAGTTAAAATTACTTGCTTTAGAGAAATCATCAAAACCTCGAATTCCATTTATTATACTCTCAAAGTTTAAGCTAAAATTACCATTAAAACGATATCTTTTATTATAATTTGAATTTATTCTTAAACCCCAACTTCCATTTGAATAAGCGTCACCTGTTAAAGCTAAATCAACATAATCATTAATGGCAAAATAATATCCACCATTTTGTAGTCCTATTCCTCTATTACTACTACCAGTATCAAAAGTGGGCATTAAAAAACCAGAAACAGCTCTATCACTCATAGGGAAATAAGCAAAAGGTAAAAATAAAGGAGTAGGAACATCTGCTAATACTAAATTACTAGTACCAACAATTATCTTTTTACCTGGTACTAATTTTGCTTTATTAGTGGTAATATAATAATCAGGATTTTCTTTATCAGAAGTTGTAAACCTAATTTTTCTGATATAAATTGTAGAATCGTTAACACGTTTGGTTTTATTACCATAGGTATACATTTCTCCTTGCTGAGTTTTTAAACCATAAATTAAAGCCCTTTTTGATTTAAAATTATAAATCAAAGAATCTTGTTCAGATTCTTGAGAGCCTTGTTTAAAAACGGGTCTTTGTGTATATCCAGTACTATCAATTATACCTTTTGCAAAAAGTGTATTTTTTTTATAATCAATAATTATAATTCCTGCTTTTAAATCTATATCTGTATAGGTAATATTTGCTTCGTTATATAGTGTAACTGTTTTTTCTTTAGCGTTTTGTATAGTATAGTCTTTAGCAACATGCACAATAATGTCATCTAATATTTCTTTAGGCTTTAAAGAATCTTTAGTAGTAGTATCTATTTTTTTTGCTAATAAACTATCTCTTTTAATGGTGGGTAATGTATCTAATTTCTTTTTTAAAATAGTATCTTTCTTTGGTAGAGGCACTATGGTTTTCTCTTTTGATTTTATATCTTGAGAAAATCCAATTTCTATGAAAAAGAAACAGCAAAATAAAAGTATGTAGGATAGATTTGATTGCAATGCTATAAATACTATTTTTGTGTAAAAGTAAAAGTATGGCTCAATAATTGAAGCACCAAATTAAAGTTGCCAAAATTAGTTAATTTTTATTGATGATTTTTTTAAAAAAATATAAATTTTATTTTCAATTAAAAAACGTGTATAAACTAGCAATTGTTGTGTTTATGTGCTTCTTTTCGATTTCATTTTTTGGTCAAGATAATTATACAATTGTTTTAGATGCTGGTCATGGAGGTAAAGATCCTGGAAATTTAGGAAATGGCTACAAAGAAAAAAATATTGCTCTAAAAGTAGCTTTAGAAGTTGGTGAACAGCTTAAAAAAAATAAAGATATTAAGGTGCTTTTTACTAGAAAAAAAGATGTTTTTATAGATTTATGGAGAAGAGGTGAAATTGCTAATAAAGCAAAAGCAACTTTGTTTGTTTCTATACATTGCGATTCTCATACTTCAAATGCTTATGGAGCAGGTACCTTTGTTTTAGGTTTAAGAGGAAATAAAAAGAACTTAGAAATCGCAAAAAGAGAGAATGCTGTTATTCTTTTAGAAGATAATTACGAAAAAAGATATGAGGGTTTTGACCCAAATTCTGCAGAATCTGTTATTGGATTATCATTACTGCAAGAAGAAAATTTAGATAAGAGCTTAGAAATTGCGAGTATTATACAAAACAATTTTGCTTTTAAACTTAAGAGAAATAATAGAAAAGTAAAACAAGATAATTTTCAGGTTTTAAGAGAAACTATTATGCCAAGCGTTTTAGTTGAACTAGGTTTTTTAACTAATAAAAAAGAAGGAAAATACTTAAGTTCTAAAAGAGGTCAGCAACAAATGGGTAAAGCTATTGCAGATGCTATTGTAGATTATATTAATCATTTAAAATTAAATACAATAAGCGAAGTTAAGATAGAGACACCAAAAAATTCTTTAGAATATAAAGTGCAAATAGCTTCTGGCAAAAATAAAATAGCAACAAAATCATATAATTTTAAAGGTTTAAAAAATATACAAAGGGTAAAAGTGGGTAATTATTATAAGTACTATTTTGGTATAACTAACTCATATAAAGAATCTTTAAAAAAATTAACTATAGCTAAGTCTAAAGGTTATAAATCTGCTTTTTTAGTAGCTTTTTATAATGGAGAAAAGGTAAGTATAAATGAGGCTAAGAAATTACAAAACTGATTATATACTCCCAAAAATTATTAGTAATATTGTTATAAATTTCTATTTATGTCTAAAGAGTTAAAAACGGGGTTAATTTCTGTTCTAATTATTATCCTATTTATTTGGGGTTTTAATTTTCTTAAAGGTCAAGATATTCTTCAACCCAATAATAGAAAATTTAAAGTTGAATATAAAAATGTTGGAGGATTAACTGAAGCTAGTTTTGTAACTATTAATGGTTTAAAGGTTGGTCAAGTAAGTAATATAGACTTTAATAAAAACCCTGAAAAAAGAGGGACTTTAATTGTAGATTTTTTTGTAGACAAAGATTTTGAGTTTTCAAAAAATAGTGTGGTAAAAATCTATTCTCCAAATCCACTTGCAGGTTCAAGTTTAGCAATAATACCTGATTATAATGGAGAAATTGCAGAATCTGGAGATTTTTTAAAGGGTGAAATAGAACCTGGTTTACTTTCATCTATTGGTGAACGTTTAGACCCAATTCAAACTAAATTAGAACATGTTTTAGTTAGCGCAGATACTCTATTTCAAAATATAAATCATATTTTAAATGAGGATACTGCCTTAAGTATAAAAAAATCCATTAAAAATTTAGAATACACAATTGCTGATGTTAGAAAAACACTTAGCTCTCTTAATGGTATTTTAGATTCTAATAGTGTAGGATTAAAAGAAACATTAGATAATTCTAAAATTATAACTCAGAACTTAATTAGAGTTTCAGATACATTAGCTAATGCTAATTTTGGTGAAATTTTAAGAAAAACTGAAACCACTTTAAACTCTGTTAATACTATTTTAAATGGTTTAAATAGAGGAGAAGGTACAGCAGGTAAACTTTTAAAGGACGAACAACTTTATACGAATTTAACGAATATGTCTAAGGAATTAGAAGAGTTGTTAAAAGATATGAAACTAAACCCAAAACGTTTTGTTCATTTTTCTTTATTTGGAAAAAAACCAAAGCCTTACACACCTGAAGAAGAAAAAAACAACAATAAATAAAAAATAGAATTTATAAACTAGTATGGAATATTTACCAAATATCATTTTTGCTTTAGCACTTTTTGCTGGAATTGGATTTTTTGTGAACAATATTAAAAAGCTTTCTAGAAATATTAAGTTAGGTAAAGATGTAGATAGAAACGACAATAAATCAGAACGTTTCAAAAACATGGCTAAGATTGCTTTAGGACAATCTAAAATGGTAAAAAGGCCATTATCTGGTTTTTTACATATTATTGTTTACGTTGGTTTTATAATCATTAATATAGAGGTTCTCGAAATCGTTTTAGATGGATTATTAGGCACACATAGACTTTTTCAACCTATTCTAGGTGAAGCTTTTTATGGTTTCTTAATAGGTACTTTCGAAATTTTAGCAGTTTTAGTTTTATTAGCTGTAATTGTTTTTTGGTTAAGAAGAAATGTATCTAATATAAAAAGATTTTTAAGTGCAGAAATGAAAGGTTGGGCAAAAAATGATGGTAACTACATTTTATATTTTGAAGTTGTTTTAATGACATTATTTTTGACCATGAATGCAACAGATACTTCTTTTCAAGAAGCTGGAGTAGGTAATGTATTAAGTCAATATTTAGTACCTTTATTTGATGGGTTCTCAGCTGAAACTATTCATACTATAGAAAGGACTGCTTGGTGGATTCATATTTTAGGAATTTTAGTATTCTTAAATTATCTATACTATTCTAAGCATCTGCATATTTTATTAGCTTTTCCTAACACTTATTTTGCAAACTTAAAACCAAAAGGTCAATTCAATAATTTAGCATCAGTAACTAATGAAGTTAAGTTAATGATGGATCCAGATGCAGATCCTTATGCTATGCCAGAAGAAGGTGCAGAAGAAACTACACCAGATAAATTTGGAGCAAGTGATGTAACAGATTTAAACTGGGTACAATTATTAAATGCTTACACATGTACAGAATGTGGTAGATGTACATCATCTTGCCCTGCAAACTTAACAGGCAAAAAATTGTCTCCTCGTAAAATAATGATGGATACTAGAGATCGTTTAGAAGAGGTAGGTAGAAATATCGACGCTAATAAAGGTGAGTTTAAAGATGATGGAAAACAATTATTAAATGATTATATAACTCCAGAAGAACTTTGGGCTTGTACAAGTTGTAATGCTTGTGTAGAAGAATGCCCAGTAAATATAGACCCTTTATCTATTATAATGGATATGCGTAGATATTTAGTAATGGAAGAAAGTGCTGCACCACAAGAATTAAATATGATGATGACCAATGTAGAAAATAATGGTGCAATGTGGCAATATAGCCAACAAGATCGTTTAAATTGGGCTAAAGAAGATTAAAAAATAGAGGTATGACAGTAAAAACAATGGCAGATTATTTTGCAGAAGGTAAACAACCAGAAGTTTTATTTTGGGTGGGTTCTGCAGGAAGTTATGATGATAGAGCTAAAAAAATAACAAAAGCTTTTGTGAAAATCTTAAATAAAGCAAATGTAGAATTTGCTGTTTTAGGTACAGAGGAATCTTCTACAGGAGATGCAGCAAAAAGAGCAGGAAATGAATTTTTATTTCAAATGCAAGCCATGATGAATATCGAGGTTTTAAATGGTTATGAAGTAAAAAAAATAGTTACTTGTGATCCTCATTCGTTTAATACATTAAAAAATGAATATCCTAGTTTAGGAGGTAATTATGAAGTTTTTCATCATACTCAATTTATTCAAAATCTAATTAATGAAGGACGTTTAGAAATAAACGACACTACTTTAAAAGGAAAAAGAATTACGTTTCATGACCCTTGTTATTTAGGTAGAGCTAACGAAGTTTATGAATCTCCAAGAGATTTAATAAGAAGACTTGGTGTAGATTTAAAAGAAATGAAACGTAATAAATCTTCAGCATTATGTTGTGGAGCAGGAGGTGCCCAAATGTTTAAAGAGCCAGAAAAAGGTGATATGGATATAAACATTTTAAGAACCAAAGATGCTTTAGAAACTAATCCAAATATAATAGCAACAGGTTGTCCTTATTGTAATACAATGATGACAGATGGTATTAAATTTAATGAAAAAGAAGATCAAGTATTGGTTAAAGACATAGCAGAACTAATTGCTGAAGCAAACAACTTATAATAGAAATGGATACATTTAAAAATGATGAGGTTTTAGATTATCCAAATATTTCAAAAATTAACTTTATAAAAATTAATAAGAAGTATTTTAAAGTACTTCTTATTAATTTTTTTTTATTTTTTGTTCCTTTATTAGTTACACTTATTCTTTTAGATTTATTTGCTTTTAATGAGTCTGTTTTAAAATACAGAATCATTATTTACAGTTCTTTTTTTACTTTTTTTATTTTTATCTTTTTATACATCAATTTCAGTTTTCCATTAAGAAGATATGCTGTTAGAGAGAAAGATATTACTTATAAATCTGGATTGTTTATAAGAAAGATGACTACTGTACCTTTTTCAAGAATTCAACATGTAGAAATAGATGAAAGTGTATTTTCTAGGTTATTCAAGTTAGCTAGTATTAGTGTTTTTACAGCTGGTGATTCTAGTGACGATCTAGTAATCAAAGGCTTGTCAAAAGAAAAAGCTTTACAAATAAAAGAATTTATTAGTACTAAAGTAAATGACTAATTTTTCTGAATTTTCTAAACAATCACCAAAAGGAATTATAGTTCTTTACTTTAAACAGATATATACTACATTAAAGCTTTTTTGGATTTTACTTTTTTTTGCAATAAAAGATTTTTCAAAATTTTCTAAAATTGGAGAAAATTATATCTATTTAGGTATTTTAGTTGTGTTGCTATTTTTCTTAATTAGAGCTTTTTTAATTTACAAAAACTTTCTTTTTAAGATAAATAATAATCACTTTATATTACAGCAAGGTATTATATCTAAAACAAACACATCTATACCATTTCATAGAATTCAAAATATAAATTTTAAGCAAAATTTAGTCCAGCAAATAATTAACGTTTACGAAGTAAGCATAGAAACTGCAGGCTCAACAGATACTGAAATAGCTATAAAAGCTCTTAATTTTGAAGATGCAAACAATTTAAAATCAGTAATTTTAGATAGTAAAGAAATAAATGAATCAGTAGTAAAACAAAGTACAGAAAAACCATTTCTTAAAATTTCTATACTTGAACTATTTAAAGTTAGTTTAACAGAAAATCACCTTAGAAATCTCTTTTTATTTTTTGCAATTCTTTTAGGTTTTTTTCAACAAATACAGCAAATTGCAGATAGTTTTGGTGAAACTGAAACCTTAGATGGTTTTATAATAGATAGCACAAATGCTGTTTCTACAAGTTTTATTTTAGTATTTACATTGTTAGTGTTCTTAACAATAACCGCATTTATAACTTCATTTGTTAGAATATTTTTGGTTCACTTTAATTTATCTGCTTATTTAAAAAAGGATGCTTTTGAAATAAATCAAGGCTTGTTTACTAAAAAATCTATAATCTTAAAAAAACAAAAAATACAGAACATTACTGTTTCCACAAATCCTTTAAAAAGACTAATAGGTATTTCTAATATTACTTTTAAACAAGCTGTAAGCGGAAAAATAAATCAAAAAAACGAAAAGGTTATTAAGATTGTTGGTTGTAAAAAAAATCAAGTTGATGATGTGAAAACAAATCTATATGATTTTAAAGATATAGAAGCACAAGTTAAAATGTATCCAGATACTTATTATAAAAAACGAGTTTACTTTTTTAATTTGCTATTTTTAGTAATTATCTATGTATCTATTTATATTTTTACAAAACCATTTTTTTTATATTCCTTAGTATTAATTTTACCTATTTATGGTTTTTTGATTCAAAAAAAGATTAAGAAAAGATTTTACAAGTTAAATGATGAAATGATAGTAGTTGGAAATGGAATGATAGAAACGCATCATACTTATTTAGAGCTATTTAAAGTGCAAAATATTAAATTAAAGCAAACTATTTTTCAGCAAAGAAGTAATGTTACAGATCTTATATTACAAACAGCTTCTGGTAAAATTACAGTTCCTTGTCTATCTTATAGTAAAGCTATAGAAATGTACAATCATATTTTATATAAAGTAGAAACTAGTCGTAAATCATGGATGTAAAAAGTTTTATTAAAGCAGCACGTTTACGAACATTGCCTTTGTCTATTTCTGGTATTATTGTTGGAAGTTATTTGGGTGTAGAGCATTTAAATTCAATGCTAACTACTAATAGTATTAAAGTTGTGGTATGGATGGCTCCAACTTTTTGGCTAGCCATATTAACCACAATAGGTTTTCAAGTCTTGTCTAATTTTGCTAATGATTATGGAGATGGAATAAAGGGTTCTGATAAAAATAGAACTGGAGAGGCTAGAATGGTTTCTTCTGGCGCAATTACTCCTAAACAAATGAAAAATGCAATGATTATAACAACAATCATTACATTACTTATAGCTATACTTTTAATTTACGTTGCTTTTGGTCGTGAAAATTTTGGGTATTCCTTGGTGTTTTTTCTATTAGGTATAGCTTCTATAGCTGCAGCTATAAAATACACAGTAGGTAATTCTGCATATGGATATTCTGGTTTTGGTGATGTTTTTGTTTTTCTTTTTTTTGGTTTGCTGAGTGTTGTAGGTAGTTATTTTTTATTTACAAAAGAGATTAGTTTACTAATATTTTTACCTGCAATAGCTATTGGTTTTTTAAGTACAGCTGTTTTAAACTTAAACAATTTAAGAGACAGAGAAGAAGATAAAAAGAATAATAAAAATACTTTAGTTGTAAAATTAGGAGCTTCAAAAGCAAAAAAATATCACTACTTTTTAATCTTTGGCGCACTTATTGTTTCTTTAGTTTACAGTTATATCAATTATAAATCGCCAATACAATTTATATTTATTGTCGCATTTATTCCTTTGATCATAAATGTAATAACAGTAGCTAAAAATAGAGTTCCTGCTGATTTAGATAAAGAACTTAAAAAAGTAGCTCTAAGTACTTTTTTGTTTGCTATTTTATTTTCGGTAGGCCAAATTTTATAAATCAATCAATATGAAAACTGTACTTAAAATATTTATTATTTCTTTATTTATCTATTCTTGTAATGATTCTAAAAATATAGGTTTAAAGGCTTTTAATGATTCTGATACTGTAATAAATGGATTAGTTTCTAGCTCAGAAAATTTAGACGAAGTTGTTGTAACAGGTTCTGCAATAAAATCAAAATCAGCATCTTTTAAAACGGAAAAGAAATTAATAAAAAATGGAAATATTTCTTTTGAAACTGAAGATCTAGAAAAAACGAAAGCAAATATTACTGCTTTAATAAATAAATATGGAGGCTATATTTCTACTGATAGTCAAAATTTTTACGGAAATACAAAATCTATTAATCTAAGTGTAAGAATACCTGCTCAACATTTTGATAGTATTTTATCTGGTATTTCTAAAAATGTAACAAATTTTGATAATAAAGATATTAGAATTTCTGATGTAACTGAGCAATTTTTAGATCTTGAAACAAGATTAAAAAATAAAAAAGAGTTAGAAAAAAAGTATTTAGATATTCTAAAAAAAGCAAAATCTGTTAAAGATATTCTAGATGTAGAAAGAGAGTTGGGTAAACTAAGAGAAGATATAGAATCTGCAGAAGGTAGATTAAAGTATTTACAAAATCAGGTTTCGTTTTCAACTTTAAACATCAACTTTTACAAAAGTGATTCAAATACAGTTGGTTTTGGTAGTAAAATAAAGGATGGTTTTGCTAATGGATTCGAAAATTTAAAATCATTTTTTATAGGTTTAATTAATGTTTGGCCTTTTGTAATTATCTTTATTGTTTTATTAATATTTATCAGAAAAAGATTAAAAAAGAATTCATAAATTCATGAAAAGAATTAAAATAATTTTAGGTATTATATCTGTACTTGTAGTCATTTTTTTTGCAACAGGGTCATTTATTAAAGAAACCAGTTACACTGCTTCTATTAAAATAAATAAGCCTTTAGAGAGTGTTTTTAAAGAATTTAATGATATGGAAAACACTAAAAAATGGATTCCAGAAATTAAATCTATAGATACCATTTCATCAAATTACGCAATTACTGGTAGTGTTTTTAAAATTGCAATTGATAATCAAGGAGAAACTATAAACATGACAGAAAAAGTTGTGGCTTATATACCTAATGAAAAAGTTACTTTGTTTTACGATGCAGAGAATATGTTAAAAACGAACGATTATATTTTTTCTGAAGAAAATGGTGTAACAAATATTGTTTTAAATGCAACTTGTTCAAGTGATTCTTATATTCTTTCTTGCTTATTTCCTTATTTTAAAGGTACTTTTAGAAACCAAGATCAACAGTATTTAACAAACTTTAAAGAGTTTTTAGAAAATGGTTCTGTAAAGTGATAAAGGCTTCCTATAAAAAATATACGCTTAACTTTAAAAATCCTAGTGGCACTTCACGTGGCATTTTAAGAACCAAAGAAACATGGTTTATCATTTTAAAAGAAGATGATAAAATTGGAATTGGAGAAACAGGATTATTTAGAGGTTTAAGTATTGATGATGTTGATGATTATGAAGACAAACTAAAATGGGCTTGTAAAAACATCAATTTAGGATTAACCCAATTACTTTCTCATTTTGTAAACTATCCATCTATTCAATTTGGATTAGAACAAGCTTTTTTATCATTAGAATCCTCTAATCCTTATACTTTATTTTCATCAAAATTTACAGAAAGTAAAGCTTCAATACCTATAAATGGACTTATTTGGATGGGAGAAAAAGATTTTATGAAAAAGCAAATCAAAGAAAAATTAGCAGCTGGTTTTTCTTGTATAAAAATGAAAATTGGGGCAATAGATTTTGATTCAGAGATAGAGTTACTTACATCTATAAGAAAAGAGTTTTCATCAAAAGAAATAGAGTTAAGAGTTGACGCAAATGGTGCTTTTAACCCAAATAATGCTTTAGAGAAATTACATAGATTATCTGAATTAGACCTACATTCTATAGAGCAACCTATAAAACAAGGTCAAATTGAAGAAATGGCTAATTTATGTGCTAAAACACCTTTACCAATTGCTTTAGATGAAGAATTAATTGGGGTATTTTCTTTTGAAGATAAAAAGAGGATTATCACACAAATAAATCCACAATACATTATCTTAAAACCTAGTTTAGTTGGTGGTTTTGCAGGTAGTAAAGAATGGATTAATTTAGCTGAAGAAAATAATATTGGATGGTGGATAACATCTGCCTTAGAAAGTAATATTGGTTTAAATGCAATTGCGCAATTTACATATACATTGCAATCAAATTTACCACAAGGTTTAGGAACAGGCAGTTTATTTACAAACAATATAGATAGTCCTTTAGAGGTTAAAAAAGGAGCATTGCATTACAATAATCAACAAAACTGGAATTTTAATATTTAAAAATGAATTACATACAACAAGGGTTTACAGGAAAATTAGGCATGTGGAAATATGTTGTTTTTGCTGGTTTATTTTTTGGGTTTATGGGCCTTATTTTTTTAGGCTTAATGTTATTAGAAAAATTAGATCCTAATTTTAATATAGAGACGCTTATGAAAGAGCAAATCTTAGAAAAAGGAGCTAATCAATTTTTAGCTGAAAATTTATTTCCTTTTGCTATTGGTTTGTTTGCTTTGTTTTTTTGGGTAAAATATGTTCATAAACAAACTCTAACATCTTTTACAACATCAAGAAAAAAGATAGATTGGAAAAGAATCTTATTTGCTTTTGCTTTATGGGGTAGTGTAACAGCTATTTTTATATTTATAGATTATAAAGTATCACCAGAAAATTATCAACTAAATTTTGAGCTAGATAAGTTTTTAATGTTAGCTTTAATTGGCATTTTATTAATTCCGTTACAAACTAGTTTTGAAGAATATTTTTTTAGAGGATACTTAATGCAAGGATTAGGAATTGTAACAAAAAATAGATGGTTTCCACTTATTTTTACTTCTGTTGTGTTTGGGATGTTACACATTGCAAATCCAGAAGTTTCTAAATTAGGTTATGGTATTCTATGGTATTATGTAGGTACAGGATTCTTTTTAGGAATTATTACTTTAATGGATGAAGGATTAGAATTAGCTTTAGGATTTCATGCAGCAAATAACTTAATTACAGCTTTATTAGTAACTGCAAATTGGACAGTTTTTCAAACAAATTCTATCTTAATTGATTTATCTGAACCTTCTTTAGGTGCAGATGTTTATATACCAGTTTTTGTTGTTTTTCCAATTTTAACTTTCATTTTTGCAAAAAAATATAAATGGAATAATTTGAAAGAAAAGTTAACAGGCAAGATTACAAAACCAGTAAACCTTAAAGAAAACTATAGAGTTTTAGAAGAAATTGGAATGGAATAATATTCATAAAAGTTTTAGGTTAAATAATGTTTCGTTTAACTCTGTAAATGAGTTAATTAAATATTTAGAAATCAATTTTAAAGAAATCTCATTTTTTTTAAAAGAATGGTTTTCTGATGAAGATTTTATAAAAGTGAATACTTCTGGTTCTACTGGAAAACCAAAAACAATTTTTCTTAAAAAAGAATACGTAATTAATTCTGCAAATACAACTGGTAGTTTTTTTGGTCTTTCTAAAAATACAAATGCTTTGTTATGTTTGCCAACCACATATATTGCAGGAAAATTAATGGTGGTTAGAGCTTTAACTTTAGGTTGGCATTTAGATGTTGTTTTACCAAGTTTACATCCTTTAAATAATGCTACTAATCAATATGATTTTTCTGCTATGACACCTATGCAAGTAGAAAATTCCTTTTATAATTTAAATACTATTAAACAACTTATTGTAGGTGGAGGGGTAGTCTCAAAATCATTAGAAGAAAAATTACAGACTTTAAAAACTAAAGTTTTTGCTACTTATGGTATGACAGAGACTATTACACATATTGCTGTAAAAAAATTAAATCATAAAATATATACACCCAATTATTATCAATTATTGCCAGGTGTAGAAATTTATAAAGATCAAAGAGATTGTTTAGTGATAAAAGCTCCAAAAATAACAGAAGATATTATTTTTACGAATGATGTTGTTCAACTTATTTCTGATAAACAATTCAATTGGCTTGGACGTTTTGATAATGTAATTAATTCTGGAGGTATAAAATTACAACCAGAAGTTATTGAAAATAAATTATCGAATGTACTTACTAATCGTTTTTTTGTGACTGGATTTTCTGATGAATATTTAGGTGAAAAATTAGTATTAATAGTAGAAGGTAAAGAAACTAGAATAAATTTTACCAAATGTAATCTTACAAAGTACGAAGTTCCAAAAACCATTTATTTTCTAGATAAATTTATGGAAACTGAAACAGGAAAAGTAAATAGAAAACAAACAAAATTACTTCTAGAAAAGTAACCTATCTATTTATATCATAAAAAATATTTTTGTCAAACATTTCTTGAATTTCATTTCTTCCTAAACCAAAAGGTTCTGTTGTATAATTTTTAGATTTATCTATATCAGAGATACCACTTTTTTTATCTGTTTCATAATTATTTTGAATAACAAAAATAGAATCTTTTGTTACAGAAGATATCTTTAAAGTAGAGTAGTAGTTGGTATTTTTATTTTTAAATCTTATTACATCTCCAGCCAAAGGTTCTTTTATATAATTTACAACATCTTTATCATGTTGAGCACTATAATAATAACCAATAGCTATTAAAATCGCTATTATACCTAAACCAGACCAGTACCAAATAGGCGTTTTAGTTTCTTTTTTAATATCTATAGAAGCTCTTCTTAGTTTTTCATTCATACCACTAAACTCATTAGTAGCTTTACAATTATTACATTCAGAAAATACTTTTTTACTCATGGGAAAAACAGGAATCCAATATAAATAACCATATTTACCATATACAGATACTGTGTGTGGTGTTATTTGTTTACAAGTATCACATTCAATTGCAGTAGTTCTTTTTGAGCCAATAAAAGAACCTTTAGTTCCGTAAAAAATCATTTGGTTAATTTTAAGATTTTAAATATAAGTTTTTTTCTTTTATTCAATTTTACCTTTTTTAAACCTAAATTTTATATTGAATTATAACTTATTTAATAATTTAAATCCTATTTAAACAAAAGATCTATAGTTAAAACATCTAAATAACCATCTGCTAGAAGATTATTTTTAGTTTCAAAATTTTTAATAGCGTTTAAAGTCTCAATTCTGTAAACACCATCAATTTTTATGCTATCTCCTAATGCTACTAATCTTTTTTGAACCTCATAAATAATGGCATTTTTTTCTCCATTATAAAGATTAACATTTGGGTTGTATAGGTTTTTTATTTTCGAAAATTCTTGTTGCTTTTTAAAAGTCTCTAAATCTATACCTTCTTCTTCAATAGTTTTTACTTCTATATTTGAAAGTCCGTTTTGTTTTAAGTTAAAAGAGTTTTCTAAAATAGCTTCGTAATAATTTACCATAGCTAGTTTTTTTGCATAAGTTTCTACAGCAATTTTAGTTTGGTTGTCATCGTCTTCAGGAGTTCTAACATCTATACCATTAGCAGTCCATTGTAACATAACATAACTATCTAGATCTTCTACAGCTTTGTAGTAATTATATAAGAATTCTTGATTATGATAGTTTACATCAATTTTCTTATCAGTTTTATAATTTACTTCTGGTGCATTATATCTTTTGTATTGACTGTATTTTCCATAACCAATTAATGCCAAAATAATAATTAGTAAAAAAATGATAATTTGTTTCATGTAGAACTTTTTTGGTATATAAACAAAAGTAACAAATTAAAGTAATGTTTTTTAAATCTTTATTTATAAGTTAAAATAATTCAGGTTTTTACTATTTAAATCGTAATAATTTATCTGAAGATTTTTGTAATTCATCTACACTTAGGCTATAAAAATCGAATGCTTAAAATTTTATTTTGTTTCATTTTTAAATTTGAGATATAAAATTATAAGACATGAAAAAAATTACTACATTTTTATTTTTAATGCTATTTTTTATAAGCAATTCAGTAAATAGTCAGAACTACAAATATTTAGGAGAATATACTTCTAATGGCACACCACTTTACTTAGAATCAGAAAGAGATGTGGTTTCTACTCAAACTTTAGAAATGATTAGTAATTCTATACCAGAACAATATCCTGTGCCAGATTACAATCCACAATATATTACTGCAGGATATGATACAGATTTAAAAATAACATCAAATACAGATGTTTATGTAACATTTGTAGATGAAGGAGCAGGTTACAGAAATGTACTTGGATTTTATACTTATGATTTAAATGACCCTAACCCTCAAAAACCAAATAGAGAAGATTTAACTATAATTTTTCCAAATGCATCTTTACTTGGAAGTGGAGGAGGATTAAGAGTAGGAGATAAAGTAAATATAGGAAATTTCGAAGCTGGTACTGGAATTGGTTGGGTGTTATTAGCAAATGCTTGGAGTAGTTCTCAACAAAAAGTTGGTTGGGGTTTATGGGATTTGTATTCAAATGATGATTATAATCCAGAATCTAATCCTTCAGAAAGACAACATATTGTTACTTTAAATGACCCAACATCAGAAAGAATTATCATTGGATTTGAAGATATTAGAAGAGATAGAGGAGGTTGTGATCATGACTTTAATGATGCAATTTTTTATGTTACTGCAAGTTCTTATGAAGCTATAGATACTAACAATTTTGCTGATGTAAGTGATGCTACTAACGTAACTTCTGCTTATGATGGTGGTTTAGAAAGTAATGGTGATTTAGCAAGTTTAATAGCAAAAAGAAATTTTAAAAGATTTAAAAGTGGAGATGCTAACAATAAAAAAGAAAATCAATTAAAATTTGCAAAATCAGATTTGCAATCAAAAGGAACAACTTCACTTATTAATTATTTACCAGAAACAGGTATGTACGCAACAGAAACTGCAACAGTTTCTAGTCCAAATGATTTGATTGGTATAACAAATGCTACAGAGGTCTTTTCTGTAGATTATTATGAAGGTAATACTAGAGTTTCTGCAGTATTAGCAACGAAAACAGAAGGTAAAGTTTATGATCATTCTAAAATGATTTGTGATAGACTAAATAATTCTAGTTTAGAAGATGTTAGAACTGTAGTTTCAAGAGGGCATCAAATTATAGCATCAAAAATTAAAAGAGCATCAGGTGAAATAGAATTTACTCTAAGTTTTTCTATTAAAACCGATAATAATACTAATGAATTATTTAGTTTTTGGAATATAGACCAATATCCAGAAGGTAATTATCATAATTTTCAAATATGGGGGAGTTCATATGGACAAGTATTTTCTATTGCTAATCACATCATAGACACACATACAAACCAAAATGGATTAATAAGTAATAAAGTACAAGATGTGTTACCACCAGTTTTTGTAAAAAGTGGTGTATATAGAAATGGAGTTATAGAATTAAACATTGTAAATAAAGCAAATCAAAAAGCTATAGATTTTAACGCAAGTATTGCAAAAACAGAATTATCTGATCACGAAGATTTTTATTCAAATATATCTTTATCAGGAGCTTATAATGAAACTATTAAAATAGAAACTGGTGTTTTATTTGATTTAGGTTTTTCTCTAAAAACAGAAGTATCAGAACAAATAGATGCACTTTATTTAGCAGATGGTCCTTGGGGATTAGATTATTTAGATGATAAAGCAACTATAAATGAATTTTCTATAGATTATGAAAATAGAGATTATGTAGATAATGTTTTCGAAGTCGATAGAAATGTATTTACTCATGGTGAAGTTAATGGAAATGTAAATTTATTTAGACATATTTTACCTGGAGATCAAACGTTAGATGTAACAACATTTAAGTTCATGAATTTTGATTTAACCTCAGATAATGCTATAGAACTAGTTGTGGTTCAGAATGATAATAGAACTTGGGAAAACAGATTAAGAATGCAAATTCCTCCTTCTAATGGAGAAAATGTAAGTGTAGAGTTATCAGATTTTAAAGATGCAAATGGTAATAAAGTAAACATTACTAATATTAAGACTATTGTTTTTTCTGTAATAGGAGATTATACAAGCTTTAAAACGTTTAGTTTAAATGTAAAAAATGTAGCTTTTAGTAAAACAAGTAGTGTTTTATCTACAGATGTTTTTAATATTGAAGAGAATAATAAACTAATGAATTATCCAAATCCATTTTCAGAAAGAACAACTATTGTTTTACCTGAAGATTCAGATTTATCAGTAATAAAGGTAATAGATTTATTGGGAAGAGTAGTAGATTATAAAGATTTGGGAAGAACTAACAATAAAAAATTACAATACAATCATCCTAATTTAAATAAAGGAATGTATAAGTATATTTTATTAGATGATAAAAAGAATATTCATAAGGGTACGTTTTTAATAAATTAAGTTTTTTACTTTTGGTTAGGTTATATAAGTAGAAACTAAAAAAAGCTAAGGTATTTTCCTTAGCTTTTTCTTTTTAAAATCCTTGAGATATATTTTTTAAAGAATCTATATCTAATAATTGAATATCTTTTCCTTTAAATGCTAAATATTTTTTCTTTTTAAACTCAGATAAAAGACGAATTGCAGATTCAGTTGCAGTGCCAATAATATTTGCAATATCTTCTCTAGATAGATGTATGTCTATACAACCATCTTCATTTACTCCAAATTTAGCTTCTAAGTGTAATAAGGTTTCAGCCAAACGTTGTTTCACATTTTTCTGAGCCATATTTACAATTATATCATCTGCATTTTTTAAAGAATTTGCCATGTTTTTTAAAACACCCATTGAAAAATTAGGGTTTTTCTCAAGATCTTTAATGATTTCATCTTTTGGTATAAAACAAACTTCCATATCATTTAAAGCTACAGCATTTAAATTAGATACTTCATCAGAAATTAAACTTCTTTCACCAATTAAATCTCCTTTTTTAATTAAGTTAACTACTTGATTTCTTCCATTTTCACTCATTTTAGAAACCTTACACACGCCATCTTTAACACAGAAAATACCATTAATGTGTTCACCCTCATTAAAAAGAAATTCACCTTTTTTTATAGTTTTTGAAGTTTTACAATTAGACATTCTAATTAACTCATCTTTAGAAAGATGCTTTAAAGAATTAAATTGCCTAACTATACATTGTTCACATTTACTCATAAAGCTTAATACTTTTGCCTTGATGCAAGATAGTAAAAACATGACAAATATCATATTTTTAATATTTTTCTTGTTAGACATTTGTAAAAGGCAAAAGAGTAAATATGAATACTACACATTGTTATCATTGTGGAGATTCTTGTAAAGAAGATATCATTAAAATTGATGATAAAAGTTTCTGTTGTAATGGTTGTAAGACTGTTTACGAGATTTTTTCTGAAAACGATTTAACTTGTTATTACGATTTTCAAGACAATCCAGGTGCAATTCCTACTGAAATAAAAGGGAAGTATGATTTTTTAGATAACACAAAAATTATAGAAAAATTATTAGATTTTAATGACAATGACAATCAAATTGTAACACTTTATATTCCTCATATTCATTGTAGTTCTTGTATTTGGGTACTAGAAAATTTACAAAAATTAAATAATAAAATAATTTCTTCTCAAGTAAATTTCCCTAAGAAAACGGTTCGAATATCTTATAAATCAAATATTACTTCACTCAAAGAAATTGTTTTATTGTTGAGTGCAATTGGTTACGAACCTTACATAAGTTTAGAAGATTATGAAACTGGTAAAAATAAAGTAGATAGATCTCTAATTTATAAATTAGGTATTGCAGGGTTTGCTTTTGGTAACGTTATGTTTTTATCGTTTCCAGAGTATTTTGAAGTTTCAGAATTTTGGTTAGAACAATATAAAACTATTTTTCGTTGGTTAATGTTTATTTTCTCATTACCAGTAGTTTTTTATGCTGCTAACGATTATTTTATTTCTGCTTATAAAGGTTTACGCTCTAAAATGTTAAATATTGATGTGCCAATAGCTTTAGGAGTTTCTGTATTGTTTATTAGAAGTACAATCGAAATTATTTTTGATTTAGGAACAGGTTTTTTTGATAGTTTAACAGGCTTGGTATTCTTTCTCTTATTAGGTAAATTCTTTCAACAAAAAACCTATAACTTCTTGTCTTTTGAGCGCGATTACAAATCTTATTTCCCTATAGCTGTTACACGAATATCATCAAATCAAAAAGAAGAAAATATACAGATTTATGATGTAAATAAAGGGGATAGATTATTAATTAGAAATCAAGAATTAATTCCTGTAGATGGAATTTTAATAAATGGAAATGCACAAATAGATTACAGTTTTGTTACTGGAGAAGCTTCACCTGTATCAAAAAAATCAGGTGACAAAATATTTGCAGGAGGTAAACAATTGTCTGGTGTCTTAGAAATCGAAGTGTTAGCCTCAGTTTCTCAAAGTTATTTAACACAACTTTGGAGTAATGATGTTTTTGCTAAAGACAAATCATCTTCTTTTAAAACATTGACAGATAAAATCAGTAAAAATTTTACCATTCTAGTTTTATTAATAGCTTTTATTTCAACAACTTTTTGGTTGTATTTAGATGTTTCAAAAGCCTTAAATGTTTTTACTTCAGTATTAATTATTGCTTGTCCTTGTGCTATTGCATTAGCAGCACCATTTACTTTAGGTAATCTATTACGCATTTTTGGCAAACAGAAGTTTTACTTAAAAAATGCAAAAGTTATAGAACAATTAGCGAGTATAAATACCATTGTTTTTGATAAAACAGGAACACTTACCACAAATAATGAAAGTAAAATTTCTTATGAAGGTCAACCTTTAAAACAATATGAAAAGCGAGTTTTAAAAAGTGCTTTACGTGTTTCTAATCACCCTTTAAGTAGAACATTATATCAAACTTTTTCGGATGTAGAAGTTTTACAAATTGATAAGTATAATGAAGTAATTGGAAAAGGAATAGAAGTAAATTATGATAATAACATCCTAAAACTTGGGTCATCATCATTTGTAAAGAATCAAGAGCAAAAATCTTCTTTTGATACATCTGTACATATAAGTTTTAATGAAAATTATTTTGGAAAATTTACGTTTAAAAACTCTTACAGAATTGGAGTTAAACCATTATTTAATGCTTTAGAAAGTAATTATGAATTGGCAGTTGTTTCTGGAGATAATGAAGGCGAAAAAAAATATTTGCAAAAAATATTACCGAAAAAAACGAATTTTCTTTTCAATCAGAAACCAGAAGATAAATTACAAGTGATTAAAAAATATCAGCAGAAAAATAAAAATGTAGCTATGATTGGTGATGGGTTAAATGATGCAGGAGCTTTAGCTCAAAGTGATGTTGGTATTGCATTGTCAGAAAACATAAATGTATTTTCACCTGCTTGTGATGCTATTTTAGATGCTACCCAATTTTATAAAATCAATCAATTTTTAAAAACTTCTAAAAAATCGATTCAGGTTATTAAGTATGCGTTTGTACTATCACTGTGTTATAATATTATAGGATTATATTTTGCAGTTACAGGTCAGTTAATGCCTGTAATAGCCGCTATTTTAATGCCTTTAAGTTCAATTAGTATTGTGGTTTTTACAACAATATCAACTAATATTTTAGGTAAAAAATTAAACAAATAATATGGAAATAAATAAATATATAGATCATACTTTGTTAAAACCCACTGCATCAAAAGCACAAATAATTGAGCTTTGTAAAGAAGCAGAATTATATAATTTTTATGCTGTTTGTGTCAATGGATGTTATGTAGCATTAGCAAAAAATCAATTAAAAAATACTGCTGTAAAAGTTGCTGCTGTAATTGGTTTTCCATTAGGAGCTATGACTACTAAAGCTAAAGTTTACGAAGCTAAAGATTGTGTAAATAATGGAGCATCAGAAATTGATATGGTTATTAATATTGGTAAATTAATTGATGAAGAATTTGATTATATAGAAAACGAAATCAAAGAAATAAAACAAGCTATTGGAAATACAGTTTTAAAAGTAATTTTTGAAAATTGTTATTTAACTACAAAACAGATTAAAAAGGCTTGTGAATTATCAATAAAAGCAGGTGCAGATTATGTAAAAACATCTACAGGTTTTGGTTCTGGAGGAGCAACTATAGAAGATGTAAAACTAATGAAATCAGTAGTGGAAAATAAAGCTCAAATAAAAGCTGCTGGTGGTATTAGAGATATAACAACAGCATTAGAATACATAGAGTTAGGTGTTACTAGGTTAGGAACTTCTTCTGGAGTTTCTTTAGTAACAAAAGGAGTTTCAGATAAAAATAATTATTAAGATGAGTTTACATATCAATGCTAAAAAAGGTGAGGTTGCAGAATCAGTTTTACTTCCTGGAGACCCAATGAGAGCAAAATGGATTGCAGATTATTTCTTAGAAAATGTAATGCAATATAATGATGTAAGAGGGATGTTAGGATATACAGGTACTTATAAAGGCAAAAGAGTTTCTGTACAAGGTACAGGCATGGGTATACCTTCAACACTTATTTATGCTCACGAATTAATAAACGAATTTGGAGTTAAAAATTTAATTAGGGTAGGTTCTGCAGGATCTTATCAAAAAGAAGTCAAAATTAGAGATATTGTTATTGCAATGGCTGCTTCTACAAACTCAGGATTAAATACTATTCGTTTTAATGGTGCAGATTATGCACCTACTGCAAGTTTTGATTTGTTTCAAAAAGCAATTAAGGTTGCAGAACAAAAAGGTATTGCTATAAAAGCAGGTAATATTTTAAGCTCAGATGAGTTTTATGCTGATGATTTTAATGATTTTAAAAAATGGGCAGATTATGGAGTTTTATGCGTAGAAATGGAAACAAATGGACTCTATACAGTTGCAGCAAAACATAATGTTAATGCTTTATCTATTTTAACTATTTCAGATAGTTTGGTTACAAAAGAAAGAACAACATCAGAAGAAAGAGAACAAACCTTTAAAGAAATGATAGAAATTGCTTTAGAGTTAGCCTAACTATAAAGTAATTTTAAAATATTGATGTAAAATGAATAATTCATTAATCCAAAAATATAATATTCCTGGGCCTAGATATACCAGTTATCCAACAGTTCCTTTTTGGGATGATACAACTTTCTCTAAACAAAAATGGATAGAGAGTTTTAAAAAATCATTTAAAGAAAGTAATGAAAACGAAGGGATAAGCCTATATATACATTTACCATTTTGTGAAAGTCTTTGCACATTTTGTGCTTGTCATAAACATATTACTAAAAGACATGAAGTAGAAGAAGACTATATAAAATCTGTTTTAAAAGAATGGCAATTGTATGTTGAATTATTAGATGAACAACCAATTATTAAAGAATTGCATTTAGGAGGAGGAACACCTACTTTTTTTTCTAAAGAAAATTTGAGAATATTAATTAGTGGTTTACTTAAAAATGCACAAAAACATTTAGAAGCAGAATTTAGTTTTGAAGGGCATCCAAATAATACAACAAAAGAACAATTACAAACTTTATTCGATTGTGGTTTTCGAAGAGTAAGTTTTGGAGTACAAGACTATAATCTAAAAGTACAAGAAGCTATTCATAGAATTCAACCTTTCGAAGCTGTTGAAAAAGTAACAAAATGGTCTAGAGAAATAGGTTACACTTCTGTAAGTCATGATTTAATTTTTGGTTTGCCTCATCAAACCAAAGAAAATGTAATATATACAATTAATAAGACCAAAGAATTACAACCAGATCGAATTTCTTTTTATAGTTACGCTCATGTTCCTTGGATAAAAGGAGTAGGACAAAGAGGGTTTAATGAAAAGGATCTTCCAAAAGATGAAGAGAAAAGAGAATTATACGAAATTGGTAAACAATTGTTTGCAGAATTAGGGTATGAAGAAATTGGTATGGATCATTTTGCTTTACAGTCAGATACATTATATAAAGCAACAATAGATAAAACCTTACATAGAAATTTTATGGGATATACATCTAATAAAACACAATTAATGATTGGCTTGGGTATGTCTGCAATTTCTGATTCTTGGTATGGTTTTGCACAAAACGTAAAAACGGTAAAAGAGTATCAAAATATAGTTAATTCTGGAGAAATCCCTGTTTTTAGAGGTCATATTTTAACAAATGAAGATCAAATTATAAGAACCCATATATTAAATATGATGTGTAATTTTTCTACATCTTGGAAAGAAAATAATTTAAAAATTGAAAATTTAGATTTTCATTTAAATCAATTAAAAGAATTAGAAAAAGATGGTTTAGTAATTATTAAGAAAAATGGAATTAAAATTCCAAATAGTTCTAGACCATTTGTAAGAAATATTTGTATGGCTTTTGATAAAAAATTACATCAAAAGAAAATTGAAAAACAACTTTTCTCAATGACTATTTAAAAAAAAATGAGCTATTTGTTTGGAAATCAATTTTTTTTATCTACATTAGTTTTTCATTTAATTCCCCCAAAAGATGAATCTACAACAAATAAAAAGACTTAGACTTACAAAAGTAAATGTAAAATTTTTCGATGTTTTCTTTAAAATGCTAATACTTACCTTAAGTTTAGTATTTACTTTAGAGTATTTACTTGGCTAATTATTTACAAAAATTTGTAAGCTAATTATAAAGCTCCATTTTAAAAAAATGGAGCTTTATTTTTCTTAAAAAAATCTTAAAAACATGACAATTGTCATATTTTAAGATTTCCTTCAATACTATTTTTGGTTTATCAATTATCAGGCAAGATATGAGCGTAATATACCTACTTCTAACACTAAGTATTTTAGTGGCAATAGTTTTCTTTATTGCATTTATTTATTCAGTAAAAAAAGGTCAGTATGATGATGCTTACACACCCTCTGTGCGTATGTTGTTTGATGATGAACTAGTTAAGAAAAAATAAAAAATCAACTAAAAAATTAATTATTAAATTATGGAGATGCAACAGTTTTATTACGATAATAAAATCGTTAAAAAGTTTATCTATGCTACTTTACTTTGGGGTATAGTAGGCTTTACAGTAGGTCTTCTACTGGCGTTTATGTTTTTATTCCCAAATATTACAGATGGTATTTCGTGGTTAAGTTTTGGTCGTTTAAGACCATTACACACAAATGCTGTAATTTTTGCTTTTGTTGGGAATGCAATATTTGCAGGAGTTTATTACTCTTTGCAAAGATTATTAAAAGCTAGAATGGCTAGCGATTTTTTAAGTAATTTTAATTTTTGGGGGTGGCAATTAATTATTGTTGCTGCTGCAATTACGCTTCCTTTAGGTATTACAACATCAAAAGAATATGCTGAATTAGAATGGCCAATTGATATTGCTATTGCATTAGTTTGGGTTGCTTTTGGTGTAAATATGATTTGGACAATTTTAAAGAGAAGACAACGTCATTTATATGTTGCTATTTGGTTTTATTTAGGAACATTTGTAACAGTTGCTGTACTTCATATTTTTAATAGTTTAGAATTACCAGTAAGCTTCTTAAAAAGTTACTCTGTGTATGCAGGTGTTCAAGATGCACTTGTACAATGGTGGTATGGTCATAATGCAGTTGCGTTTTTCTTAACGACTCCTTTTTTAGGTTTAATGTATTATTTTGTGCCTAAAGCAGCTAACAGACCTGTATATTCATATCGATTATCAATTGTACACTTTTGGTCTTTGATTTTTATTTACATCTGGGCTGGTCCTCATCACTTATTATATACAGCATTACCAAATTGGGCTCAAAATTTAGGAGTTGCTTTTTCTGTAATGTTAATTGCTCCTTCTTGGGGTGGTATGATTAACGGTTTATTAACCTTAAGAGGTGCTTGGGATAAAGTAAGAACAGATCCTACTTTAAAATTTATGGTAGTAGCTATTACAGGTTATGGTATGGCTACTTTTGAAGGGCCAATGTTATCTTTAAAAAATGTGAATGCAATTGCACACTTTAGTGATTGGATTATAGCACACGTTCATGTTGGTGCATTAGCATGGAATGGTTTCTTCACATTTGGTATGTTATATTGGTTAATACCAAGAATGTTTAAGACTACATTATATTCTAAAGCTTTAGCAAATTTCCACTTTTGGATAGGTACTTTAGGTATTATTTTATATGCTTTACCTATGTATGTTGCTGGATTTGTTCAAGCTTCTATGTGGAAACAATTTAATCCTGATGGATCTTTAACTTATGGTAACTTTTTAGAAACTGTAAACGAAATTATTCCAATGTATTGGATGCGTGCAATTGGTGGTACAATGTTTATTATTGGTGCAATTGTAATGTTATATAATGTTGTAAAAACGGTTAAACAAGGTAGTGGAGTAGAAGATGAGTTAGCAGAAGCAGCACCATTAACAAAAGTTTCTAAATATAGAACTAAAGGAGAAGGATATCATACTTGGTTAGAAAGAAAACCAGTAAGATTAACACTATATGCTACAGTAGCAATATTAATTGGAGGTATTGTACAAATTATACCAACGTTATTAGTAGAGTCTAACATACCAACTATTAGTAGTGTAAAACCATATACACCTCTAGAATTAGAAGGTAGAGATTTATACATTAGAGAAGGTTGTGTTGGTTGTCACTCTCAAATGATAAGACCTTTTAGAAGTGAAGTAGAACGTTATGGAGAATACTCTAAAGCAGGAGAATTTGTATATGATCATCCATTTTTATGGGGAAGTAAACGTACAGGCCCTGACTTACATAGAGTTGGTCAAAAGTATAATGATAGTTGGCACTTAAACCATATGTATGATCCTCAAAGTACATCTCCAGGTTCTATAATGCCTTCTTATAAATGGTTAATTAGAAATAAATTAGACAAGTCTGCAACAGAAGATAAAATGAAAGCAATGGTTACCCTTGGTGTACCTTACTCTGAAGAAGAGATTGCTAATGCACAAGCTTTAATGGATGCTCAAGGTGCGCAAATTCAAGAGAATTTATATCAAGATCCAGATTTTGCAAAAAGTTATGAAGCAGATAAAAAATATGCTCAAGAAAATGGAGAAGAATTTATTGAAATGAAAGACAGAGAAATTGTTGCAATCATAGCTTATATACAAAGGTTAGGAACAGATATAAAAGTTAAAGAAGAACAAATTTCTAAAAAATAAGATTATGCTAAAATTTGTAAAAAACCATATGGAAAGTATTACTGGAATCGAAATTTATCCATTAATATCCTTAATCATTTTCTTCACTTTTTTCGTCATCTTATTTTGGTGGGTATTTACTGCAAAAAAAGAGTATATCAATAAAGTGAGTAATATTCCTTTAGATTAAAAATAAAATCAATTAAAAAATGAAAAAATATATTCAATCAACAGGTTATGTGCTATTTGTATTAATTACATTTTTTGCACTTGCAAAATCGTTTATGAGTTATCAAAATCCTTTTGATATCTATGAAAACCCATTGGTTTGGTTAGCTTTAATTGGTTTTATTCTTGTAGTTGTTCTAAAAGAAGTTGTAAATCAAATGGCAATTTCTAAAGCAACAGAATTACAAAATGAAAAAGACGGAGTTGTACCAGAAGCACCAAATGCTTGGTTAAAAAAATTACTAAAATCTTGGACCAAAGCAAAAGATATAGAAGAAGAACAAGAAATTATTTTAGACCATAATTATGATGGTATTAAAGAGTTAGATAATTCACTTCCACCTTGGTGGGTATATATGTTCTACATTACTATTGTTTTTGCTGTAGTTTATTTAATTCGTTTTGAAATTATGGGAGGAGATACTCCTGAAATGGAATACGAAAAAGCAGTTGCTCAAGCAAGAATGGAAGTAAATAAGTATAAAGCAAATTCACCAGATGTATTTAATATAGATGACCTAAAATTACTTACAGATGCTAGCGATTTAAAAAGAGGTAAAGCTGTATTTAATTTAAATTGCGCATCTTGTCATTTAGCTGATGGAGGAGGATCTATTGGACCAAATCTTACAGATGAATATTGGATTTTAGGTGGTGGAATTAAAAATGTATTTAATACCGTTTATAATGGAGGAAGAAATGGTAAAGGTATGATTGCATGGAATAAAACATTAAAAGCAGAAGATATTGCTAAAGTTTCTAGCTACGTAATATCATTACAAGGTACTACACCAGCAAAAGCTAAAGCTCCACAAGGAGAAAAGTGGGAAGAAGAATAAATAGTTAGTTATTTTTATTAATTAGAGAATGGAAGCACCCAAGAATGAACAGTTTAGAGATAGTATTAGTACTATTAATAAAGAAGGAAAACGTTCTTGGGTTTTTCCTAAAAAACCTAGTGGAAAATTTTACAAATACAGAAGTTATGTAAGTTATTTTCTATTAGCTTTTCTACTTTTAGCTCCTTTTATAAAAATTAATGGAAATCAATTTTTATTATTTAATGTTTTAGAAAGACGATTTAATATTTTTAGTTTTCCTTTTTGGCCACAAGATTTTCATTTACTAGTTATTTCTATGATTACAGGTGTGGTTTTTGTAATTCTATTTACAGTTGTTTTTGGACGTTTATTTTGTGGTTGGATTTGTCCTCAAACTATTTTTATGGAAATGGTTTTTAGAAAAATAGAGTATTGGATAGATGGAGATAGAGGAAAACAAATACGTTTAAACAAACAACCATGGAATGCTGAAAAGATTAAAAAGAGATTATTAAAATGGTTTATCTTTTTTGTAATTTCTTTTATAATTGCTAATGTATTCTTAGCGTATTTAATTGGTGGAGATACTGTTATAAGTTACATTACTGGTAATCCTTTAGATAATGTAAGAACATTAATCTCATTAATAATTTTTACAAGTGTTTTCTATTTTGTATTTGCTTGGTTTAGAGAGCAAGTATGTATAATTGCTTGTCCTTATGGTCGTTTACAAGGTGTTTTATTAGACAACAAAACTATTAATGTAGCTTATGATTATAAAAGAGGAGAAAGAGATTTAGGTAGATCTAAGTTTAAAAAAAATGAAGATAGAGCAGCACTTGGTAAAGGTGATTGTATAGATTGCAAACAATGTGTGGTTGTTTGTCCAACAGGTATAGATATTAGAAATGGTACTCAATTAGAGTGTGTAAACTGTACTGCTTGTATAGACGAATGTGATCATATAATGGAGAGTATTAATCTCCCAAAAGGATTAATCAGATATGCAAGTGAAGAAAATATAGCTGAAAAAAAACCATTCCATTTTAGTGCTAGAATGAAAGGTTATTCAGCAGTTTTGTTGATTTTAATCGGAATTTTAGTAGGTATGTTGTTTTTAAGAAATAATGTAGAAGCTACAATTTTAAGATTGCCAGGTCAATTATATCAACACAAAGAAAATAATATTATTAGTAACGTTTATACTTTTAAAGTTATAAATAAAACAACAAAAGATATAGTTAACGTAAGCTATAAAATCTTATCTCATAAAGGTGAAATAAAGCTAGTCTCTAATCATAATTTTAAAGTTCCAAAACAAGGTTTAGCAGAGGGTACTTTATTTATTGAAATAAATGCTTCAGTTTTAAAGGATGATAATATTGATATAGAAATAGGTGTCTTTAGTGGAGATAAATTAATAGAAACAACAACAACAAATTTCTTGGGACCAAGAAGTTATAGATAAATTAAGTATATGAAATTTAATTGGGGAACAGGAATAGTAGTTACTATAATAGCATTTATAGCTTTTATAATGTACTTTGTAATTACAATGAGTACAGATAATACTTATAGTCATGATTTAGTTACAGATAAATATTATCAAGAAGAATTAAATTATCAACAAGAGATCGATGCAGAAAAAAATGCAAACAGTTTAAAAGAAAAAGTAACAATAGAAAAAAACAGCAAGGGCTTAAAAATCAATTTTCCAAAATACTTTAATCCCAAAAGTATAGAAGGTAAAGTGTTCCTATACAGACCATCTAGTAAACAATTAGATTTTGAAATACCTATTTCAATTTCTAAATCATATTTGCTCGTGCCTGAACAACGTTTAGTAGATGGTCGCTGGAACATGAAAATATTTTGGAAACATAAAAATACTAATTATTTAATCAAAAAAGAATTGGTTTATTAATGTTATTATCTGCACTTATATTTGGTTTATTAGGAAGTTTTCACTGTATAGGTATGTGTGGTCCAATAGCGTTTATGTTACCTGTAGATAGAGAAAAACCAATTAAAAGATTTTTACAAATTGCTAGTTATCATTTAGGTAGATTATTTACTTATAGTTTAATTGGTTTGCTTTTTGGTTTTTTAGGTAAAGGTTTTTATTTCTTTGGTTTCCAGCAACAGCTTTCAATAATAGTAGGTTTATTAATGATATTAGTTATACTTTTTCCAAAAATTTTACAACGTTTATCTTTATCAAAAAAAATAAGTACTGTTATTTTAAAAATAAAAAATTCTTTGGGTAAAGAGTTAAGAAAAAAAGGGAATGATACTTTCTTTACCATAGGATTTTTAAACGGGTTTTTACCTTGTGGTTTAGTCTATATGGCTATTTTTGGAGCTTTAACTACATCTAATGCTTTTACAGGTAGTTTATATATGTTTTTGTTTGGTATAGGCACAATACCTTTAATGACAGCTTTTGTGTATTTAGGAAATTTCACAAAAGATAATTTTAGAAAAAACATTCAAAAAGCAATACCAGTAATGGTTGTATTTATTGGTGCATTATTTATTGTTAGAGGTTTAGGTTTAGGTATTCCTTTTTTATCACCCTCACCAGTTTTAGAAATTGCTGCAGAAACAGTTAAAAGCTGTCACTAAACTCAATAAAATAACTTATTTGTCTATAGATTTTTCTTTTTCATCTACACTTATCATCCATTTAACCCAATCAATTTAAAATTTCTATAATTAAATTTAATTTTATACCTTGTAATAGGTCTAAATTATGGAAAGAAAAAAATTAAATATTTTACTAATTGAAGATGATAGAATTGAAGTTATTAAACTACAAAGAGCAATTGCTTTAGAGTTTAAAGACTTTAAATTTTCTTTAGCTAAAAATGGTAGTGAAGCCTTAAATATTTTACAATCTGAGCAATATAACATCATTCTTTTAGATTTAAATATGCCTGATACTAATGGTTTAGAGTTTTTAACTATTTTAAAGAATAATGAAGATTTAAAACATATTCCAGTTATAGTTCTAACAACATCAGATAATGAAAAAGATATATATGAGTGCTATAAATTAGGTATTGCAGGTTATTTATTAAAACCTCTTAAATACGAAGATTATGAGTTAAAAATAAAAACCATAATGAAATACTGGAGTTTAAATGAGTTTATACCTTTATAAATATTGGATAATAATAAAGTAGACATATTAGATAGAGCTTTAAAAAGACAAAAAGAAGCTAGAAAAACTGCAGAACAAATTCTAGAACAAAGAAGTTTAGAACTTTTTAATACTTCAGAAGAATTAAAAAGAGTTAATAAACAATTAGAAGAAGTTTTAGATGAGAAAAACACCCAATTAAAGGGTGTTTTTGAGAATATAAACGATGCTTACCTAGTAATGAATTTAAATGGGGAAGTGTTAAAAATGAATGATATTGCAGAGAGATTTTTTGGCTACTCTATGGATGAATCACCCAATGTAGTAGATTTAATTTATAAAGAAGATTATTTATATGCTATGTCTTCTTTCCAAGAATTAATTGAAAAAGGAAAATTTTCTGGTTTTACAGCAAGAATTATAACTAAAGAAAAAAAGATTAAGTGGGTTAATATTAATGCAATAACCATATTAGATAAAAATAATCAACCCATTGCAGCACAGGGAGTAATAAGAGATATAACAGAAGAAAGAGAAAAACAAATAGTTTTAGATTTAATCAATAATATAGCACAGTCTATTTTAGGTAAAGAAGAGATTAATGAAATAGCATCAGAAATATCAAGTAAAATTGCAAAGTATTTAAATACTAATGATTGTATTATTTATTTATTAGATAATGATTCTAAAACATTAGAACAAATTGCTGCTTATGGACAAAAACAGCAAAAAGATAACTCTATTTTTAATCGAATAATATTGCCTATAGGTAAAGGTATAGTTGGTATAGTCGCAAAAACAGGAAAATCTGAGATTATACATGATACAAGTAAAGATGATAGATATATTTTAGATGATAAAATTAGATATTCAGAAATAACTGTACCCATAATTAATAATGGAGAAGTTATAGGAATTATAGATGCAGAGCACGAACAAAAAAACTATTTTAATGAAGATCAACTAGAAACAGTTGAAAACATTGCAAATTTGGTTGCTTTACAATTAAAAAGTGCATTAAACATTAGAGAACGTAAAAAGGTTGAAGATAAAAATAAAGAGCTTTTAGAAAAGTTAACTAGAAGTAACGAAGAATTAAAAGAATACGCTCATATAGTTTCTCATGATTTAAAATCACCTTTACGAAGTATAGCAGCATTAAGTTCTTGGATTAAGATGGACAATTTAGATTGTTTTGATAAAAATAGTCTAGAATATTTTGATGATTTAGAAATGACATTAGAAAAAATGGAAGGATTAATATCTGATGTACTTAAGTTTTCTAAAGTAGAATCTAAAGATCATGAAGAAGAAGTAGACTTAGATTTTTTAGTAAGAGACCTTATAAAAATGTTATATGTGCCAGATAATATAACAGTAAAAATTTTAAGTAAATTACCTAGTGTTAGAGGAGATAAGACAAAACTCCAGCAAATATTCCAAAACTTAATTAGTAATGCTGTAAAATTTAATAATAAAGAAAATGGAATTATAACTATAGGGGTAGAAGATCAAAATTCTTTTTACAAGTTTACGATTACAGATAATGGAATTGGTATTGATAAAAAACACTTTGATAAAATATTTAAAATATTTCAATCTTTAAAAGAAGCAAAAGATTCTAGTGGAATAGGCTTATCTATAGTAAAGAAAATTGTGAATTTATATCAAGGTGAAATTTGGTTAGACTCAGAAATTAATAAAGGAACTACTTTTTATTTTACACTAAAAAAATGATAACAGAACAACCAAATTTTACAGTAATCGACAAAATGTCAGGAGGTAGCTCTGATGTTAGAGTTTTAATTTTAGAAGTAATTAAAGAAGAGTTTCCTGAAGAGCAAAAGGAGTATTTTTATCAATTAGAACAAAAAAACTACAAAAAACTACAAGAAATTGTTCATAAAATTAAGCATAAAATAAGTACACTTGGCTTAGAAGAAAGTTATGTTATAGCCAATAACTATGAAAAGAATTTAAGAAAAGAAAGTTTAGAATTGGCTACTGACTTTAAAGATATTCTAACTATTATAGAAAACTTTGTAAAAAAAATATCTTAGTTTTTTCTAAACACTGGTTTGTTTAAAAACAACCATTTAAATCGTAAACCAATTTCTGTAAACGTAAACCCAGCTGCTGTAGCAGATGCAATATTACTTTGTAAAGCATAAATATTTAGAAGGCTTCTTTCAGAAAATTTGTAACCTAATTTACCTTGAATTCTATAGGTACTTTGTTTAGCATCATCTTCTATAAATTGTAAACCAGTTGCAGCAGTAAGATCGTAAAACCAAGTTTTATTTTTTGCAATATTTTCATCCTTAATTAGATTTATAAATATTTCATAAGCATTAAATTTACTTGGACTAAAATATATGGTTGGTACTTGGTTTTTAAATGTAATGTATTGATAATTTACACCAGCTTTTAAACTAGGTTTTTCTAAAATGTTATAATATAAAGAAGTAAATAAAAGATTTCTTGTATTAGAATCGTTCTGTGATGTATAATAATATTGAGTAAACCATCCTAAATTAAAGTTTGTACTTAAATTATAATTTAAGATAAAGTTATTTTGTACAATTTCTCTATCTATTAACTCTGCATTAAAATTCTGAATTTCTCTTTTATAACCAATTTCTAAGTTCTGAAGTTTAAAAGGCTTTATTTCAAAAGCCAAATCTGCTAGTAATTGAGTAAAATCATTTGAATTAGCATTAGAGGAAGTAACGCCTAAATTACTTTTAAAAACAACATTATTAAACAATTGATAAGAAAAACCAACCAATACATTATTTGATGTAGCTTCTAAATTGGTTACAGGGTTCTTAGTAAACCTATGATTATATGAAGCTAAAACTTTAAATTTTGTACTAAAAGAATATTCACCATTTAATTGGTACATATAAGCATCATTATTTCCATTATCGAAAGAATATGATGTTTTTGCTTCTACAAAAGGTGTAAACGATTCATCTAACTTATTTATGAATTGTGTTGCATCTTTTTGATTATCATAAAAAGATAGAGTATTCTCTGCACCTAAATACGCTTTATTATAATAACCTAATGCTTTTAGAGCATTTGCTTTACCTAAGTTTCCATCAAAAGAAGCACTGTCTTTTTTCAAGATTAAATTATAATCTTCTATACTTTTATCAAAGTTACTTTTATAAATATTTAAAGTAGCTCTTAAGCTTAACATCCAGTTTTCTGGTTCGTTATTACTTTTAAAGAGATTATTTATTTCTTTATCTGCTTCTTTAAATTTTTTATTCCAAATTAAAGCTTGAATATATCTTTCTATTGTTTGATTTTTTATATCCTTTGAAGCGTTACTAGGTAAACTATTAACTGAGGTTTTACTAGTATTTAAAGCTAATTTATTTTTACTCTTTAAATGCTGTACCAAAGCTAAACCATTTAAAGAAATATTTTTGTTTTCGTTATTGCTACCTAGCTTAATGTAAGTTTCTTCAGCCTTACTGTATTGATTTGAGATTAAGTATAAATTTGCTAGATTTAAAAGTGTTTCTTTATCATCTTTAAAATCTGTAAAGTTTTCTTTTAAAATAGCTTCAGCTTTACTGTATTCTTGCTTATTTAAATATTCATTGGCTAAACCTAATCTCATATATTTTTTTGAGACTAAAGCATTTGGGTTATTAGGTGATACTTCTAATGCTTTATCTACATACACTAAAGCTTTATTATATTTTTTTAAATTAGATAATGTATTTGCATAACCAAGAAGCGCAGAAAAACTTTTATCATTTTCTTTTATTAGTTTTTCATAATAATTTTCTGCAACATCAAACTTCTTATCCCATAATAATGATTCTGCATAATTAAGTTTAACCTCAAAATCATTTGGAAAATCATTTAATAGATTAATAAATAAGTTTAAAGCTTTTGTTGAGTTACCATTTAATCCAACAGCTCTACCATAACATAATCTTGCTGTTTTATTTTTTGGATAGGTTTTTAAAACATCTTTAAAAAACACTTCTGCTTCCTTATATTTTCCAGTTTCTAGGTAAGTAAATCCTTCTTTCATATCTTGAGACAAACCAGTTAAAGACATTAAAAAGCATGAAATAAGAAAAAATTTTTTTAAAGACATTTTATTAATTTTAGGTTAATGCAAGTTAAGCATTAGGTTTTAATCATTAATCCTTAGAAAAACGTTTTTAATCGATATTTATGGATTATCAATAGTATATCTAGAGATATTTGTTCGTGTAAATTATAAAACTTTTGATTATGCCATTAAAAATAGAACAAAAAAATGGGGTTTACTTTTTAGAAGGAAAAATAAATTCTACTACTTTACCATTTATTAAAGAGATTGTAAAAGAAGATTTAAATCAACATAAAACAATTGAGATAAATATTGAAAAAATTAGTGTTATTGATGTAAATGGTGTTAGTTTTTTGCATAATTTAATTGAAAATGGGATAAGGAAAGATAATTTTATTTTATCTGGTTATGGTTGTAAAGAGATTTACCAACATTATCTTTCTAATCAAATAGCTTAAAAAAATAACTATGAATGCAATAACTACTTTAATAAAAAAATACATTAAGCCAGAACAAATTTTTATGCTTAGTGTTCTAGTTGTAAATGGTGGTAACTATTTATACAATTTATTATTAGGTAGAATTTTAGGACCAGAGAAGTTTGCAGATGCAGCTATTCTTGTTACTTTTCTTTTAGTTCTATCTTTTATTGCGATGACTTTTCAATTAGTAACAGCAAAGTTCTCAGTTTTGTTTGAGGGTAAAGTTTTTAAAAATTTTATCTCTTTAGTGTATAAGAATGCATTATGGTTTAGTGTATTATTGTCATTTCTTATAGTTTTTTTTTCTAAAGAACTACAATCCTTTTTTAATACTTCTTCATCAACCATGTTTGTCATATTTGGTTTGGGCATACCTTTCTATTTTTTTATGAGTGTAAACAGAGGTGTTTTTCAAGGTAAGAAAGAGTTGTCATCATTATCCTTTACTTATCAAACAGAAATGATAAGCAGATTAATCATAACATTTGCAATATTATATCTTTTAGATTTAGACTCTTCTGTTATTATTGCAATTGGTATTTTTTGTTCTTTTATATTTGGACTTTTTCCTTTTAAATTTAAGTTGTTTTCATTTTCTAGAAAAAACAAATTAGATATAGATCATAAAAAATTAATAAGAAACTTTTTTATTATTACTGCCTTTTATGAGTTAACTCAAATAATTATTAATAATAGTGATATACTGCTAGTTAAGCACTTCTTTGATTCATATGATGCTGGCTTATATGCTTCTTTAGCTTTAATAGGTAGAATTGTATATTTTATTGCTTGGATGTTTGTTATGCTATTATTACCAGAAGTAGTACAGTTAAAAAAAGATGGAAAACCAACTTTACCTATTTTATTAAAATATGTTATTTATATAGCAACTATATCTGGATTAATAATTTTGTCTTGTTATTTTTTTCCTGAACAAATAATAACTTTATTATTTGGTGGTAGCTATGTTTCTATGGCGCCTTTATTATGGAAATATGCATTGGCAACTGGCATATTTGCCATCTCAAACATATTTGCATATTACTACTTATCTTTAGATAAATACGTGCCAGTAGTACTTTCTGGTATCTTTGGATTATTACAAGTTGTACTAATCATATTTTTTCATAACTCATTATTAGAAGTTGTTCAACTACAAATATTAGCAATGGTATTGCTGCTTGTTGTACAATTAACTTTTTTCTTTATTTCTAATAAAAAAGAAATTAAATATCTATAGAAAAAATCCATTTAACTAAACTTAAATGCTGTTTATCGTAGATTTTAATTTTTTAGAATCCTTTAAAAGATATTTGTACAAGAATTAAATGTTTAAATTTTTTAAATTATGAAATTAGCAATTGTAACAGCTTATCCACCAAGTAAAGTAACATTAAATGAGTATGCTTATCACTTAGTTAAAAGTTTTAGAAAGCAGCATGATGTTAAAGAACTTATCTTATTAACAGATAAAACATCTGGAGATAAAGATTTAAACTTTGAAGAAGATGGTTGTAAAATAACCGTTAAAGAATGCTGGGATTTTAATAGTTATAAAAACATCTACACTGTTACAAAAGCCATTAATAATGTAAAACCAGATGCTGTTTTATTTAACTTACAGTTTATGAAGTTTGGTGATAAAAAAATACCTGCTGCTCTTGGTTTATGTTTACCCCTAATTTGTAAAATAAAAAATATTCCTACTACAGTTTTATTGCATAATATTTTAGAACAAGTAGACTTAAAAAGCGCAGGATTTACTTCTAGCAAAGTACTACAAACAATTTATAATTTTATTGGTACTACATTAACCAAATTAATTTTAAAAGCAGATTTAGTAGCAGTTACAATGGATAAGTATGTAACTACTTTAGAGGAAAAATATAAGTGTACAAATGTAAAAATGATTCCTCATGGTACTTTTGAAATCCCTAAAAAACCTTCACATCAATTACCTGAAGGCCCACTTAAAGTTATGACTTTTGGTAAGTTTGGTACGTACAAAAAAGTAGAAGGAATGATAGAAGCAGTAGAAATCGTTAGAAAAAAAACGAACTTACCTTTAGAAGTTGTTGTAGCTGGTACAGATAACCCAAATGTACCTGGATACTTAGAAGCTGTTCAAAAAAAATACAAGCATATAGAAAACTTAACATTTACTGGATATGTAGAAGAGTGTGATGTAGAAAGAATTTTTAATGAAAGTGGAGTAGTAGTTTTCCCTTATACATCTACAACAGGTAGTTCAGGTGTTTTACATCAAGCAGGAAGTTATGGTAAAGCTGTAATTATGCCAAACTTAGGAGATCTTGCAACATTAATAGAAGATGAAGGTTATAGAGGTGAATTTTTTGAACCAGAAAGTGTAGAAAGCTTAGCTACTGCTATTGAAAATGTGGTAACCAATGAAAAGTATAGAATTGAATTAGGTAATGCAAATTACAAAGCAGCTACAGCTTTTCCTATGGAAAGAATTACTCAAATTTATTTAGAAGAATTTAAAAATATTATTAATACAAAAAAATTAAATTCTAAATCAGTTTCAAAACCTTCTATTGTTTAGAAATGTATTTAAAAGATGGTTTTAAATTACCCTTGGTATCAATAAAACCAAATCTCTTTTGAGGATTTGTTCTCCAAGGTAAACTACCTACAACCTCTTTAGGAACTTTGTCAAAATCATATAAAGTCCATGACATAAAAGAAATATTTTTTTCTGTCAGGACTTTTTGCATTTTCTTATGATAGGCTTCTTGCTTTTCTTCAGAACTTGCAAATGGTCTCCAAAACCCTGAATATGAAGAAAGACCATATTCACCTAATACTAACTTTTTATTAGGAATTTCTTTTTTTAATTGATTAAATTTTTCTTCAAATAAATCAACATCTTCATAGTAATGAAATGATATAAAATCGATTGCATCTTTTAATATTGAAGCACTTTCTATATTAGACCAACCAATTGTAATTGGATGTTTTTTATCTATAGACTTAATAATTAAGCTCATATGTTCTAACCAAGCTATAACATTTTGCTTACCTCTAGAGTTAAAATCTAAATCTGGTTCGTTTTTAATGTCCCAAGCTAAAATGGCATTGTGGTCTTTTAAATTGGTAACAATAGCTTCTGCATGTCTATGATTTAAGGTCCAATCTAACACATTATAGTTACCATAAAAATCAAAGAGAGTAACAACAGCTTTTAAATTATTTGTTTCAGCAATATCTAAAAGAGTTTTTAATTTATTAATTTTCTCTTGATCTACATTGGCTTTTCCAAAATCTACATAGGGTATAAAAATTCTTATTGTATTAATATTAGCGTTATTTAATAATTTAAAGTCTTTATCTAATACATCTTTGTCAAAATTATCACCAAAAGTATCCCAAGGAGTTTTTTGTGGATAGTAATTAATGCCTCTTATTTCAAAAGTATCAATACTTACATTAGTATAATTCTTAATTAAGTCTTCTTCATTTTCTTTTATTTTATGTCTTATTCTCCAAAAACCATCTTCCAAAAGAAGCATCATTTTGTAACTGGCTTTCGATGTATAATCATACAAAAACTTATCATTTTCATAAATACTAGAGTACTCTATAACCTCTTTATCTTCTAAGACTATTAACTGGCCATCTTCGCTAAAAAATAATATATCTGGGTTATGATTTATAGTAGTAGAAGCTATAGAAATATTATTTTTTTTATTCTCGTCTATAAAATCGTAAATTTTTTTTCTTGCATTTTTAGTGTAATAATCTTCTATACCAGCTGTTGTATTTGTTTTATTAGATACATGATTTACATACCATGCATCTAAATAATCATTCTCTATATTTTTCAGGGTTTCATCATCTACAAATCTTCCTTCATTACCATTTTCTGCCCAAGCAATTTTAGGTAAATATTGGTCTATTTTTTTTACTTCAAGATGTAGCATTTTACTTCTATCTGCACCAGTATTTAGGTAAGTGTATAAAGAACTTACAAGAAATAATAATATAGAAATAACAATGATGTAAAAAAACATAGCTATAACTCTAATAAAATACTTGTTATTTTTTACCATAGTTTTATTTTTTGTAATTCTTTTGTAATTCCTGCGCTTTTAATTCTAATATCATAGATACCATCAGGATATATATTTTTATCTATTTTAAAAGACACAAAACCTTTTCTAGAAGTTTTTAGAGTTTTATAAATTTCTTTTCCTTCATTTAATAGAGTTAATGAAACTTCTAAACCATCAGGAATCATTTGATTTTGGAAGCTTTTAATAGGACCAACTGTTATGGTTCTGTTATGATCTAAAAGCTCATAATTGTAATCTAAAACAGCTTTGTTAAAAGTTAGATTTAGAGTTTTGTTACTCTCAGCAATTCCCTGAATATATGAACTTATTTGCCAATTATCTTCTTTATCTGGATGAATTATTTTAGCTGTTGCAACTCCATTTATTGTTGTACCAGAAGTTTTTAAAATTTTATTATTCTTATTTTGAACGATAAAATAAACATAAGTTCCATCACTTATAATATTTTGGTGTGCATCTCTAATTGTTGAAGTGTAAAATGATGTGATTTGATTGCCATCTGCATAATTATGATTTTGCGAATAAAAAATATCATAATTAATAGCATTGTCAGGCATTATAGCTGCATCAATTTCTGTTGAATTAAGTTGATGAGACTCAGAAGAAATAATCATTCTTCCACTTTTTAATGGAGAAAAAATGTTCTTATATACGATAATGTTATTTGTTTTTTCTTCAGAAATAGACTCATTCTCTAAAAATTGTGTTTTAATATTTACAGGAGTTTTTTCTTTTAAAGGATTGTCAAATTTATCTGTTGGTATTGTAACTAGCATTGTAAAATCTTTACCACCAGCAATAATGCTAGGAGGGCCTAAATAAGTTTCAATTGTTTTGGGTTTTTCTCTTGGAAGTACTTTTATAGAGCCAGAAAGTTGATTACTTTTTGAAATGATTTTCCAAAATAAGTTTCCTCTAACTTTTGATATATATTCTGGTATGATGAAATTTATTGTATTTTCTTTTTGTGAAGCATTTAATATTCTAGTTCCATAACTATTTTTTACAATCAATTTAATTTGTTCTTCACTAGTATTTTTAAAACTTAATTGAATAGCAGAACCAGAAATAAACTCCTTTTTTTGAGTTAATAATTTTATATCATTAGTTTTTTGAGCAGTTAACATATTAACCACAAAACAAAATACTAGTATGCTATTTAATCTTTTTAAAACCATTAATTAGGATTTCCAATATATGAGTTCATTTCAATTTTTAAGAATTTAAAATTATCCATATCAACTTTTTGAAAGTTGTAATAGTTATGATTTAAATTTCTTTCAGGTAACATTTTATCTGAAATGCTACTATTTGGTAATCCGTTTACAAAACAATTCTTCATATCAGAGCTTATAATTTTTATATTTTGATGCTTATTAATATTAAAGTTAAAGTTTCTTTTTCTCTGTTGTCTTATTCCATCCTTAACAAAAATATGATCTACCCAAACAATTTCTTTATCATCATTGTAATAAGAAACTAAAACTTGAGGGACTGTAATTTCTTGAATACCAGAATTAAATAAAGTACCAGTTACATTTTCATTTTGTATTTCTAAATCACTTAAAACAATATTTTTAAATAAGTCAGAATTAGATACATTTCCTGCAGCTTGTAGGTTAAATTTTGTAGGTTGCTCACTAAATTCTACAGGAGTAAATTCATCTGGATTGAAAGTTTTAGGAATAGAGTCTTTTGTTTTAGACCAAGCTATACCTTCAAAATTAATTTTAAAAGAACTAACTTCTTTTGGTAAAAGTTTATGTTTCATGTGGTATTTCGCATTATAACTAGCTAATTCTTTATTATTATCATTATACAAAGTTCCTTTTAAAACTACATCAGAAGGCACATTGTCTATATTTTGAATTTCTCCAATAATTGCGTAACTATTATTAACCTTTACTAATTTAGCACTTATAATTTCTAAAACAGGTTGTTTTAATACATCTTCATGATAGGTTTGTTCTGTAGTAATTCTTCTTCTACCTTGATTAAAATAAGCTGTTTTGTTAATAGAATATAATTGATCTGGAGGTAAGTCTGTATCTAATGTATTCTTTTGTATGTACCACTTTCTTTTACGTTTCACAACAGATATAAGTTCTGTGTTTTCAATCTTTTCTAGAGGAGTAATCCATTTGGTTTTTACCTCATAAATCACTTTTGCATTAGATTTTTTAATTGGTTTTAATTTAATAGCATCTAGTTTTGCATAAGAACTTAGTAAACCATCTGTTACAGAAACTTCTAACATGTATTGAGAAAGTTTAATATTCTGCTCTGGGTCTATTAAGCTAAACCCTTTTTCAAATTCTTTAAAATCTATAGCATCGTAATAAGCTTTGATTACATTATTAGAAGATATTTGGTCATCATTTTTGATATAAAAAATATAACCTCCGTAAGAAAAAACAATCAGTAGTAAAAAAATCCACCAATGAGAAATGGTTAACATTAATTTTGGAAAGTTGTTATAGGTTACTTTGTAATTAAAGTAATCTGGCTTTTTTACTATTTTAGATTTTAATCCATTAATAAAAATAGATTGTACATTTAAAAGAAATGCGATAATTACCGTTAAAAACGGAATTATACCCCACATAATTTTTTGCCAAGTAGCAATATTATCTTTAGGTAAAATAGAGGAGAGTGGAGGTACATTTAGTTTTTCCCAAACCATTACTCCATTTTCTAATGGTTTTAATCTTTGCCATCCACAGAAATATAAAATAGGATCGTAAAACTTGTCATTAGAAAAGATGTATTTTAAATTGTATTTTTCTGGTACAGTTAAAAACTGTTGTAGAGAACCTATACCAGCAACGCCTTTAAATTTTGAGTTTTCTAACCTTTCTATAGGTCTAGTGGTTAGTTCTGGTAGTCTTCTTGCAGAATGATAATTACCATCTACAGTTAGTGCTTTTGTTTGCGCAGACAACCAAGCCATTTGATCTCCAAAACCAAGCGTTAAAAATCTCCATTTAAAATGTTGATCTTGGTTTAAGAAATTAACAATAGGCAACATTTTTATTTTCTGTGGTTGTGAAGGTCTAAAATGACCTAGACTCATCGTAAAAATAGCCATAAATAAAAAGATAGCAACTAAAAAACCTCCTGCTAGTCTATGATATACAGCACCAAATTTACGCTGAATTAAACTTTTTATATCACCTTCTACAAAACGATATGCAAATTCACCAAATAAAGGTAATACCATTATTGAAGCCCATAAAGTAAACCTGTCTAAGGTTAAAATATTAAATGCGTTATCACCTAAAATCATTCTAGGGATTGGTGTTGTACCACCTGTTCCTAAAATAACTAACATTGTAAATGATAGACCAAAAAATAAATAGCGTTTAGAATAGTATCTATAAAAGAAATAAGGAAGTAGTATTAATAAAACTCCCCAAGGAATTAAAAAAAACACTAAACCAGAAGATGTAATTTCTAAAAAATTATCTCTAGAACCATGTGGAATAGGTACTTGTGTTATTGGGTTGTTTTTAGAATTAACCCAATAAGGTAATATGCAAAAGACAATTAAAAATAAAGATGAAAAACCAAAAATGAGATTTCTTTTTAATTGTCTAAAAAATACTTTTAAAAATAAACCAAACTTAATTTTCTTGTAAGATTGTACTTCATCATAACAAATATCTAAAATGACCATTCCAATTAATGGAAATATAAAAAATAACATTCCAAATATTGGTGTCACATGGTGTGAAGTAACTGTAACAGATATTAATGATAGAGAAGTGAAGAAGTATCTTATTTTACCAGTTTTTAGCCATTGATAAATTTCTGGTAACGCATGCATTAATACAGAAACTCCAATAATACTAGGTAATTGCCCAAAAATATGAAGTGTTTCTAGAAATGAAGATGAAAAAACAGCTAGTAGAGCTGCATAACCTGCTACTTTTCTATTAGAAGTCATTAAAAACGAAAATCTAAAAACACCAGTAATAAATAGAGTTATGCTAATTAAAGCAACTGTAAAAAGCCCAAATTTTAGACCACCTATTAAAGAAAGCGCAGCAATTGCTTGGTGCACTAAAGGAGGATAACTAGTTACTGTAAAACCTGTATACCATTTATAATTCCAAGGTTCAAACCAACTTGTAGAATAATGTTCTGCAAAAAATAGATGAATTAAAGCATCATAAGTACTTTCTAGGGTAAAAAAAATAGTTGTCCCATGAAATACTAAAGCTAATATTACAGCAGATATTAAATATTTATTAGTGCTTTCTTTCATTTATATTATCAATATGTAAATATAAAATTTTTAAAGCGTCATTATAATTTTATTTAACAACAGTAAACTGCATTTCGTCTAATTAAACATTTATTTTGGTCTTTCTTTAAAATTTTGAAAAGCATATTAGAATAAATTTGTGGTGTAATTAAGAACAATTTAAAATCTTACATCATGAAAATCTTAGCAATTGACGACCAAAAATTAGTTTTAATTCCACTAGAGAATAGATTAAAAGCTTTAGGTTACGAAGTTTTAACAGCTACAACTGCAGTTGCAGGTATTAGAGAGTTTGAATTAAGTAAACCAGATTTAGTTATTGTTGATATTAATATGCCAGGAACTTCTGGTATAGAAGTAGTAAAATATATTAGAAATATAAGATTATCTGAAACACCTATTATGATATTATCTGGTAATACAGATGATGAAATTATTAATGAGGCTTTTGAGTTAGGGGTAGATGATTACATGAAAAAACCATTAAGCTTAAGTGAAGTATGTTCAAGAACAAAAAGATTGATTGGTGTTCCTAATCAACAAAATGCTAATACTAAATTTAAAGATGTAGTAATACAACAAAGATGTGTTGGAGTTGTAATACCTTGTTATAACGAAGAAACAAGATTATTAAGTAGTGAGTTTTTAAAATTTATAGACAAACATTCTGGTTACCATTTATGTTTTGTAAATGATGGAAGTAAAGACAATACATTACAAGTTTTAAAAGACATACAAAAAGGTAGAGAAGATTTTATTACAGTATATGATTGTGAAAAAAACGGAGGTAAAGCAGAAGCTGTAAGACAAGGTATGTTGCATATGGCAAAAAAAGAAGATCTAGATTATATAGGTTTCTTAGATGCAGATTTATCTACTGATTTAGCTGATTTTGATGATTTAGTTTCTACAATTGAAAACTCTGATTATAAGATTGTTAGTGGTTCAAGAATTAGTAGAATGGGGGCAGATATCACTAAAGAATCTGCAAGAAAAATAATTAGTATGTCTATAAATTATATCATCAGAAAAATACTTTCTATGGATTTTAAAGACACACAATGTGGTGCTAAAATTTTCCATAAAGATGTAATTGAAGTATCATTTAGAGATAAGTTTGTAACACAATGGATTTTTGATGTTGAGATATTTAAAAGAATTACAAATCATTTTGGATTGGAAAAAGCGAAACAAATGCTTTGTGAAAAGCCATTAAAAAGATGGATTCATGCTGATGGTTCTAAATTATCTATGAAAGATTCTTTTAAAATTATATTTCAATTAGGTCAAATTGCTTGGACATATAGAAGCAAAAAAAAAATATCTAAGAAAATTGAGATAGAGGGTTCTTTAGAGAACAAAGTTATATTAAGTTAAAAATTATATATGTATTTGGGGGTTATTATAGTTTTTTCAGAAGTTACAACAGATTTAGATTTACTAAAAATTAAAAATTTTATTAAAAAAACTAATTGTAAAGTTTGTCTTGTTAATAATGGGACTAATAAAGAAGTTCAATTAGAAATTAATGAGTTAGAACATTTATACAACAATGTTCTAACTTTAAATATTAAAAAAAGTAAGAATATAAACACAGTAGTTAAACTGGGTACTAGATTATTAAACAGTATTTTCGACTTTAGTCTTATTGTTTTTTTAGATTCTACTGATGCAAATAAGCTAGATCAGTTATTCGAAAAATTGACAAACATAAAAACTGATAAAGAAAAATATACCCCTATTTCTACTAGAAGTAAAAGAGAAATATTTAGTCAAGTATTTTCGATTAAAGAATTATATAGTAAAATAATTTAGTTATTTACCAATACAAAAGTTGCTAAAGATATGCCCTAGTATATCTTTATCTACATCATAGTCTCCTGTTATTGTGCCTAAATGACGCAAACACTCTCTTATATCAATAGAGAATAAGTCTGTAGAAATTTCTAAATCTATACCTTCTTTAACAGATTGTATGGCTAGAAGAGCATTATTTAAAGCTTCAAAATGACGAGAATTGGTAACAATTGTTTCATTATTACTTAATGCACCAATATTTACTAGAGAAATTAATTCGTTTTTTAAATCTTCTATTCCTGTTTTATTTTTTGCAGAAAGAAGAATTAAATTGTCTATTTCAGATTCTAGAGCATTTCTATCATTATTAGAAATTAAATCTATTTTATTAGCAATCACTAATAACCTTTTATTTGGAAATCGTTTTTTTATTAGATCTATTTCTTGCTTTCTTTGAGATTTTTTCTCAGTTCTAGCATCTATTAAGAAAATTATTAATTGAGCATTTTCTGCTTTTTCATAAGCTTTTTTAATACCAATATTTTCTACAACATCTTCAGTTTCTCTTATACCTGCTGTATCTATAAATCTAAATATAACTCCGTTTATACTTATTTCATCTTCTATGGCATCTCTTGTGGTACCAGCTATATCAGATACAATTGCTTTTTCTTCATTTAGCAAGGCGTTTAATAAAGTTGATTTACCAACATTTGGTTCACCAATAATAGCAACAGGTATTCCATTTTTCATGGCATTTCCAAAAGCAAAAGAATCTATTAACCTTTTTAGCACATATGTTATTTTAGCAACTAGTTCTTTAAATTGAGTTCTATCTGCAAACTCAACATCTTCTCCAGAAAAATCTAGTTCTAACTCAATTAATGCAGCAAAATCTAATAGTTTACTTCTTAATTCTTTTAATTCGTTTGTAATTCCACCTCGCATTTGCTGAATAGCCATTTGATGACTAGCAGCAGAATTAGAAGCAATAACATCTGCAACAGCTTCTGCTTGAGATAAATCCATTTTACCATTTAAAAATGCACGCATAGTAAATTCACCATTATCAGCCATTCTACATCCATTTTTAAGAAATAATTGAATAATTTCTTTTTGAATGTAGGCAGAACCATGACATGAAATTTCTACTACATTTTCTCCTGTATAAGAATTAGGATTTTTAAAAACAGAAACCAAAACTTCATCTAAAACATCATTATCATTTATAATATGGCCTAAATGAATTGTATGAGATTTTTGATTTTGTAATGTTTTTCCTTTTTTAATTGATTTAAAGAAAGTATCTACAATTGTAATTGCATTTTCACCTGAAAGACGAATAACAGCAATTGCACCTATACCAGAAGGTGTTGCTAATGCTATTATAGTATCGTTTTTTATCATATTGCAAAAATACATAAAGATTTATCAGAAAATAAAAAAGCTTAATACTTTACGTATTAAGCTTTTTTAAAAGTGTTATGTATTTATAAATTACATTCTATTGTAATTAGAAATCTTTACTTCTATCTTTTCACCATCAGTCAATTCAATTGTATAATTACCTTCTGCTTTTACTCTATTTTTTCTAACATTAGTATATCTGTACATTGTACTATTATCCCAAATGTTTTTTACATATAAATTATCTTTATCTGTTAAAATGATAATTCCGTCTTTTGTTAAAGTAAAGTCTAAATCATAGTCTTCCGACTTTTCATAATCAAATTTTACTTCTTGATCAAACATTTCATCGGCATCCATATCTAATTTAATAGTTTTGGTTACTTGTGTTGGCATAAAGATAATATCTTGATTTAACTCATATCTATCTTTTGGGTCTAACATTACTGGAGTGTAGACTTCTGTTAATACGATTTGTTTAATCTCATCTGTTTCATATTCATCTGTTTCTGCATCAGCAATAATTACTTCTTTTACTGTCCAGTTGTCAGATATTTTTGGATTTCCATCATCAGATTGTGCAAATATTGTTGATATTGACATAAATAATGCGAATGCTGTAAATTTTAAATTTTTCATAATTTTTTTGTTTTTAGATTAATAATTTTCTTGTTTAACTCATTGTTTCTCCTAGTTAGCGGATATCTTTTGCTTAGCAATTTCTTTAATATTTAATTTATTATTTTCTACAAATTCTAGAGTTCTCATTGGGAATGGTATATTAATACCTTCTTTATCAAACGCTTTTTTAATTTGTATAATAGCTTTACTTTTTGCTTTTAATCTTTCTAAAGCATTTTCAGAATCTACCCAAAATCTGCAGATAAAATTTATAGAACTATCTCCAAACTCTGTAAAATAGAATTCTACCTGTTTATTTATTTTTTCTTGATTAAAATTATCTGTAATCGTTGTTTTTGTTAACGCTTCAACTTTTTCTAAATCAGCACCATATTCTACACCACATTCAATTGTAATTCTCATTTTAGTAGTTAAAGAATAGTTTTTAAAAGGGTTTTCTAATATGGTTTTATTAGGTATTACAACCATATTATTATCTGCTTCTTTTATTACAAAATAATTTAAGTTTATATCGATAACTTCACCTGCATAACCATTTGTTTCTACCCAATTACCAATATTTAAATTTTTTCTAAAAGATAAAACTATACCAGATATTGTATTAGAAAGTGTACCCTGTAAAGCTAAACCTACAACAATACCAGAAACCCCTGCTGCAGAAACTATAGTTTTAAGAGTGTCATCAAATTTTAAAATAGTCATTGCAAAATACAATCCTATCAAGAAAATAAATGCTGAAGCTATTCTTGAAACCAAATTTCTTACAGATTCTTGTTTTATTTTACCTCCTATTGTTTTATATACAAACCTATTAATAGCTCTCGAAGCAAAATAAGAGATTATTAATACTACTAATGCTATAGCAATATTGGGTATGTTTTTTATAAATAAATCTTTCCAGGTATTTAATTTTTCTAATACTTTTTCCATTTTTCTTTTACTTTACAAAACTTGTGTTAAATTCTTCTTTTGTATGCTTAGACCAAGCATTTAACATCCAAGTAGATTTTTCTAATTCTCTTATATAAGCACCAATCATATCTACAGTTCCTTCGTCTTTAGCTTTGGTTGCTCTTTCTATAATTTTACCTAATTGTTCTAATATTATTTTATTATCATTAATAATATCTGCTACCATTTCTTCATCAGTTAATAAAGGACTAGATTCTTTAATTCTAGAAACTTCAATATAATCTGATAATTTACTGATTGGATGATATTTTAAAGTAACTATTCTTTCTGCAACTTCATCAATCTTTACTCTTGTTTCATTATACATTTCTTCAAATCTATTATGAAGATCGAAAAAATTTTTACCCAAAATGTTCCAATGAAAATTTCTTAATTTTTGATAGTGAACATGATAATCTGCTAGTAGCACATTTAGTTCAGATACTACTGGCAGTACTTTTTGATTGTCTATGTTTAAATAATTCATTTTGTATTGTTTTAATTTCTTCTCTACAAAAGTATAATAGATATAAACCTTCTATTTGCTCTTATAATTTTTATCTTAACTCATTTCATAAAATCTGTTCTCATTTCCTATTTTTGTAACAACAGAATAATTTTTGCGTCAAATAAATAAAACTTATAAAATGATGAGAGAAGATAAACAACTACTTGTATTAACACATTTAAGCCAATTACTAGATTTTGTTTCTGGTGTTGGAGGTTTTATTGTGCCTTTAATTATTTGGTTAATAAAAAAAGATGAAATTGTAGATATGGATAGACAAGGAAAAGAAATTTTAAACTTTAGAATATCTATGTTTATTTACATATTAATATGTATCCCTTTAATTTTACTGTTAGGATTGGGTATTCTAGGATTAATAGTAATAGGTTTCTTTTATTTAATTTTTCCTATTGTAAATGCTGTAAGAGTAAGTAATGGTCAAGAACCTAATTATCCTTTAACTTTAAAAATTATTAAATAGATTTTATAAAATCTTCATATTCTATGAAGAATAGCTCAAATTTAGACATATTTTCGTAGAAAAATTCGTAGCAATCTCTCCATGAATTTTTATTATAAATGCTAAATTTTTGTTGATGAGGAATGTATATTCTATAAATTACTTTTCCATTTTCTAATTCATAGTTATTATCGAAAATAACTTCAGGAATTTCATTTTCTAATAATGATTTAAGAGAAAGCATTTGATCATAATACATCAAATTGGTTAATTCATCTGGATTTTCTATATCAAAACAAACCATTGCTTTTTTTCTATCTGCAAGAAATTTAAAAGCAACTCCTTTTATTTTTGTATTGTAGAGTAACCATTTTCTAGGAAATGATTTTCCAAAACTTGTCCAAAACTCTTTTCTTAACCTAGCTGATTCTTCTTTAGAAAACACTATCCATGAATTTTTGCAAGTTTTCCTCTTTCACGCATTAATTCAGACTCAAAATTCAAAAGTGCATTCCATTTTTTATCTACGATTTCTCTATCTTGATATTGTCTTGCAAACTTTAAAAAAGTAGTGTAATGGTTAGCTTCAGAAATCATTAAGTTTTTATAAAACTTTTTTAGTTCAACGTCTTCCATATTTTCAGAAAAAACTTTAAATCGCTCACAGCTTCTGGCCTCTATGAGAGCAGCAACCAATAATCTTTGAATTAAGGCATCTGTTCTATCTTTTGTTTTAGGAAAGAATTTTTGTAATCGAACAGCATAATCGTTTTTTTGTTCACGCCCTAAAACCATCCCTCTTTTTACCATTAATAAATGTACCATTTTAAAATGCTGCATTTCTTCAATAGCAATGTTGCTCATTTCTTTAACTAACTCAGTTTCTTCTGAATAATTTATAATTAAGGATACTGCATTAGAAGCAGCTTTTTGCTCTAAAAAAGCATGATCTGTAAGTATTTGCTGCAAATTGTCTTTTGCTATTTCTGCCCAAGAAGTTTCTGTATCAAATTGTAAACCTAACATAAATTATTTTTTTGCAAAATTAGAGATAATTTCAATTTAGAAACTTGCAAATCGTATATTTTTTATAACTTAGTTTTTTTTACAATATGATTGAATTAGCAGGAATTATTATCTTAGGTATATTAGCTCAATGGGTTGCATGGAAGTTTAAAATACCTGCAATATTACCTTTAATATTAATAGGATTATTAGTAGGCCCAATAGCAGCAACGTATTTAACTGAAGATGGATCTAAATGGATAGAACCAATATGGAATGGAGAAAAAGGCTTATTTCCTGGTGATTATCTTTATTATTTTGTGTCTTTAGCTATTAGTATTATTCTTTTTGAAGGAGGATTAACTTTAAAAAGAAGTGAAATAAAAAATTTAGGACCTGTAATTACAAAGCTCATTACTTTAGGTTCTGCTATTACTTTTTTTGGAGCAGGTATAGTTGCTCATTTAATTTTCGATTTAAGTTGGGAATTATCTTTCCTTTTTTCAGGCTTAATTATTGTTACAGGACCAACAGTGATTACTCCAATTTTAAGAAACATCCCTTTAAAAAGAGATATTTCTACTGTTTTAAAATGGGAAGGTATTTTAATTGACCCAATAGGAGCACTTGTTGCTGTATTAGTTTTCGAATTTATAAGTGTTGGTGGAGGTGGAGGTTTTACCAAAACTGCTTTAATTGAATTTGGTAAAATTTTACTTTTTGGAACAACATTTGGTTTCACATTTGCTCATGCTTTAGCTTATGCTGTAAATAAGAAAATGATACCCCATTATTTATTAAATGTAGTATCCTTATCAGCAGTATTATTAGTTTTTGTAGAATCTGAAATTTTTGCTCATGAATCTGGATTATTAGCTGTAGTAGTAATGGGTATGGTTTTAGGAAATGGAAAACTTAATAATATTAAAGAGTTACTTTATTTTAAAGAATCTTTAAGTGTATTGCTTATTTCAATTCTATTTATTTTACTTGCAGCTAATATTAATATGGAAGCTTTAATGCTTTTATATACATGGAAAACAGCAGTGTTATTTGCTATTGTAGTTTTTCTTATAAGACCTTTAGCCGTCTTTTCTAGTACGTTAAACTCTAAATTAAAATTACAAGAAAAATTATTTATTAGTTGGGTTGGTCCTAGAGGTATAGTTGCAGCTGGTATTGCTTCTCTTTTTGGAAGTAAATTGATTAAACAAGGTGTTGAAGGTGCAGAATATATTACTCCTCTAGTATTTATGATTGTATTAGGTACTGTTTTATTAAATGCAACTACTGCTAGATTATTTGCAAAATTAGTAGGTGTTTTCTTAACGAAATCTAATGCTATATTGTTGGTTGGTGCTTCAAATCCTTCTAGATTAATAGCAAGTTATTTACGAGATAAAGGCAAACGAGTAGTTTTAATAGATTCTAATAAAAACTTTATTAAACAAGCACAAGATGATGATTTAGAAGCGCTTAATGTAAATATTTATGACGATGAATTGTCAGATAATATTGAGTTGAGTGATGTTGGTTATTTAATTGCCATAACTGGTAATGATGCAGTAAATAAATATGCGCTTGCTAATTTTTCTAAAATATTTGGAGAACATGGTTCTTTTAGATTAGCGTCATCCATAGAAATTTTAAATGCAACAGAAGAAGAAAGACAAAAGTTCTTTACTCCTAAAGATGACTATATTAATTTAAGTGAAGCTTTTAGAGAAAACCCAAATATTATTGAGGTTAAAATAAAGAATGAAACTGAGTACTCTAATATTTTAAATCTATTAGCTAAAGAAGAAAAATCTATTCCACTTTTTATAGAGAATACAAAAGGTATTTATTTAATATCTGAATTTGAAAAAGAAGGTTTTGAAAAGAAAGATGTGGTACTTTCTTATTTAGGTAAAAATATTGGAGATACTTATAAATCTAATTCGAAAGTCTGACGTAATTTTTCTAAAAGAGGGTTTTTTTCTTTTAGTTTGTTAAACTTCTCTTGAGGAGTATAAGCAAACTTTTTTTCTTTTTTCTCGTTTAAAATTAAATGAATTTCAATTCCATAATTATTTAATTTTTCTCTAAGAAATTTTAGTAGTTTTGGTTTTCCTTTTAAAAATTGATCTTTCATTAACTTGTTAGGCACAGAAAAAACAATTTTAAACTTATTTTCTAGAACTGGCTCATCAGTCGCTATAATTGCTGCCATACTATTTTCACCTCTTTTTTGCAAAGATGTTACATATTCTTTCCAAACGTTTTGTAATATTTTTTCAGTAAAAACCTCTTTTGGATGATTGTCAAAATTTTCTTGAACAGCATTCTTTTTTACATCATTTTTTTGATGTACACTTTTTAAAGAATAAATAGATCTTCTTCTTTCAACTGATTTTAAAACAGGTTTTTCTAATATAGGTTTAGCAACTTCTATTTGTTTTTCAGTAGGTTTAGAAACAGATACTTTTTCTTTTTCAATTAAAGTGTTTACTACTTTTTTTGCAGGTGAAAGTGCTTGGAAAAATGTTGCAGGAATTATGTAGTTAGCTGACTTTTTTTTTTCTCCATCAAAAGTGATAGAGGCAATTTGCATAAGTGTAAGTTCAACTAATAATCTTTGATTTTTACTTGCTCTATAATTTAAATCACAGTCATTTGCTTTTTCTATAGCTTGCATTAAAAATGGAACACTTGCTTTGCTAGCTTGATTTAAATACTTCTTTTTTGCAGTATCACCAACTTCAAGTAAAGTAATAGTCTGTTTGTCTTTAGCAACCAATAAATCTCTAAAATGGCTAGCTAAACCGTTTATAAAATGATGACCTTCAAAACCCTTTGCTAATATTGAATTAAAAGCATTTAATACATCTGGAATCTTGTTTTCTAAAAGTAAGTCTGTCATTTTAAAATAAGAATCGTAATCTAATACATTCAAATTTTCTGTAACAGCTTCTCTTGTTAAATTTGAACCAGAAAAACTAACAACTCTATCAAAAATAGAAAGTGCATCACGCATTGCACCATCTGCTTTTTGAGCAATAATATGTAAAGCATCATCGTCTGCTGTTATATTTTCTTTCTCACAAATTACTTTTAAATAATTTTTTGCATCTAAAACTCCAATTCTTTTAAAATCAAAGATTTGACAACGAGATAAAATTGTAGGAATTATTTTATGTTTTTCTGTGGTTGCCAAAATAAAAATAGCGTGTGCAGGAGGCTCTTCTAATGTTTTTAAAAATGCATTAAAAGCAGCTTGAGAAAGCATGTGAACCTCATCTATAATGTAAACTTTGTATTTACCTGTTTGTGGAGGTATACGAACTTGATCTGTAAGACTTCTAATATCGTCTACAGAATTATTAGATGCAGCATCTAACTCAAAAACATTAAAAGCAAAATCTTCTTCTTCAGGATGGTTACTGTCTTGTAAGTTTATTTTTTTTGCCAATATTCTAGCACATGAAGTCTTACCAACTCCTCTAGGTCCTGTAAATAAAAGTGCTTGTGCTAAGTGATTATTTTTTATAGCATTTTCTAACGTATTTGTTATGGCTTGTTGCCCTACAACATCCTCAAAATTTTGAGGTCTATATTTACGCGCAGAAACTATAAAATGCTCCATAATTCAATTAGGTTCTTACTACAAAAGTAACTATCTACTTACGGTTTTACAACTTGGTTTCTTAACAAAATGCTAAAGTTGTAAACAAATTGTATGGTGTTGATAATACTATCGACAAAAAGTATAGATCGAGTTTTTAAATCGAGTTAATTGTTCAGAAATTTGTACCAAGAAAAATTTTTTCTTGGTACAAATTTTATTAATAAAAATAAATACATGAAAGCTATAAAATCATTATCAGTAATTACAATTTTTCTTTTTTTTATTTCTTGCTTTGGATTTTCTAATGAAAAGGATACATTAAATTCGAATTCAGAAATTTTAGAAAATTCAATAAATAGTAATACTAAAGTAGCTTATTTTGCTAGTGGATGTTTCTGGTGTGTAGAAGCTATTTTTGAGAGTTTAAGAGGAGTAGAGGAAGCTGTTTCTGGTTATGCAGGAGGCCATACTAAAAACCCAACATACGAAAGTAGTAATACTGGTAAAACTGGACATGCAGAAACTGTGGCTGTTTATTATAACCCAGAAGTAGTTAGTTTTAAAACTTTAGTTACTGTTTATTTTGGTTCACATAATCCAACTACTGTAAATGGGCAACATCCAGATTATGGTTCTCAATATAGATCTATTGCTTTTTATTCTAACAATACTGAAAAGCAAATTATTGAAGATATGATTGCTAAATTAAAGAAAGAAGTTTATAATGGTAAAATTGCTACTGAAGTAAAAAAAATAGATACATTTTATAAAGCAGAAGAGTATCATCAAGATTTTGAAAAAAGAAATCCAAATCAACCCTATGTAAAAGCAGTTTCTATACCTAGGTTAAATAGGTTTAAAGCAAAATTTCCTGAGTTACTTAAAAAAGAAAAATAATTATTTACTAGAAGTAGTTGTTTTTTTACCAAAAGTTAAATTATCAAAAACATATTTAAAATCTTTAATATATTTATTGAATGAATATGTGTTAGAATAGAAACTTATGCTATAATAATTATCATTAGTTTTAAAATAAGTACTTCTAACAATACTAGTTTTGTTATTAAGAATAAAACTTACATCAGTTATTATGGTTTTACCAAATCTAGATGTTACAGTGGTTACATTTTTTCTATAGTTTTTAACATATATTTTATTATTTGACTTATAATTTACAATATCTTCTATTGATTTTATTTTGCTTTTATCTACTTCTATTTTTCGAAAAGTAATTTGATTATCAGGATAAAGTCCTTTTTGATCTTTAGGCTTATAACTTGTTTGGTTATGTAAATCTTTATAAGGTTTCCAGTTGTTAGGTAATTCTAAATTATAGTCTGTATTTACTGTAGCATAATGTATAGGAGATTCTTTAAATTGGTTTTTTTCTTTTTGAATACCACAACTTATAAATAGAAGTAGTACTATGAAGTAAGGGATTTTTTTCATATTTAAATTTAATAAAAAACCTCACAATTTTGTGAGGTTTTTTATTAAAAAATTATTCTTTAATTTCAGGTGCTTTAATACCTAATTTAGCCATAACCAACTCTGTAATATCATATTTTTCATCAATGTAAGCAAATTGATTACCTGTAGTTGTAAGAATCTGAGTATAACCATGCTCTTTTACAACCTCGCTAATAGCATCATTTAGTTTTTTATATAATGGTCTCATTAATTCGTTTTGTTTTAACTGCATTAATTTACTACCATTATCTTGATACTTTTTGATGTCTTGCTCCATTGCTGAAAGCTCTTTCATAGTTGTCTTTTTCATTAATTCACCCATTTCTTTTTCTTCACTTCTAAACTTGGCTACTTTATCTTGAAATTCTTTCATTTTAATAGAAAAAGAAGAGTCTAACTTAGCTCCATAGTCTTGAGCTCTTTTAATAACTACTTTAGATTCTGGCATTAAATTAATAATGTAGTCATTATCTATAGTGCCCACTTTACTTTGAGAAAATGAAAATGTACTAATTAATAGAAATAGTATAATACTTATTTTTGATGTCATGATTTTTTAATTTAGTGAGCAAAGATATAAAAGTGATTGAATTACAAAAATATAGCCAAGTTAAAAAAGGTTAATTTTATTATTTAGTTCTTTTAATATTTCATTTTTACTGGTTTTAAAATCAAACCAAATAATAGCACCATCTTTACGAAACCAAGTGAGTTGTCTTTTGGCAAATCTTCTTGTATTTTTCTTAATTTCTGAAATCGCAAAATCTTTATCAAACTCACCATTAAAAAAAGAAAAAAGCTCTCTGTAGCCTACAGTTTGTAATGCATTTAAATGTTTGTATTCATATAAAGATTTAGCTTCGTCTAATAAACCATTAGCCATCATTAAATCTACTCTTTGGTTTATTCTATTATATATAATGTCTCTATCTGCAGTTAATCCAATTTTAATTGAGTTAAAATTTCTTTTTGTTTTAGGTTTATTTTTATAAGTTGAATAAGGAGTTTCTGTTCCAATACAAATTTCTAGAGCTCTTATAACTCTTTGAGGATTATCTATAGCAATATTGTTATACGTTTCAATATCTAATGCTTTAAGTTGATCTTGTAAATGAGTTAATCCTTTTTCTTCTAATGTTTTATTTAACTTTTCTCTTATAGTCTTATCTACTTTTGGAAAGTAATCTAATCCTTTTAAAACAGCATCTACATATAAACCACTGCCACCAACCATGATTTGGATAGCATTTTTTTTAAATAGCTCATCAAGTTTTTTAAGAGCATCTTTTTCAAAATCACCTACATTATAATCTTCGAAAACACTTCTGTTTTGTATAAAATGATGTTTTGCTGCAGCTAACTCATGTTTTTCTGGTACAGCAGTGCCAATAGTCATTTCTTTATAAAATTGTCTAGAATCACAAGAAATAATGTCAGCATTAAAGTGTTTAGCTAATTCAATACTCAATGCAGTTTTACCAATTGCAGTTGGTCCTACAATGGTAATTAAAGTATTTTTTGTTTGATTTATCATGGATTTAAGATACTACCACAATTGTAGCAAAAGGTTGCTTTTTCTTTATGATTACTTTTTAAACAGTTAGGACAAGATTGTGTATTATGATCATGATCTGGTGTTGTTTTATTCATTTCAGAACTTACAATTCCTGTAGGTATTGCAATTATTGAGTAACCTAAAATCATAATAACACTAGCAATAAGTTGACCTAAAGGAGTTTGTGGAGCAATATCACCAAAACCAACAGTGGTTAGTGTTACAATAGCCCAATATATACTTTTAGGAATATTTGTAAAACCATTTTCTGCACCTTCTATCATATACATAACTGTACCTAATATGATACAAACAATTAATACAAAGAATAAAAAAACTGCAATTTTTGCCTTACTAGCTCTTAAAGCAAGCATTAATTTATTTGAAGCACCTATATATCTAGCTAATTTTAATATTCTAAATATTCTTAATAATCTAAGTGCTCTTAAGGCTACTAAACCTTGTGAGCCAGCAAAAAAGAATGATATGTAAATAGGAATAGTTGATAAAAAATCGATTATACCATAAAAGCTAAAAATATATCTAGTGGGCTTTTTTATAGAAATAACCCTTAAAATATATTCAATACTAAATAAGATGGTTATAATCCACTCACCAACATAAAGTGCATCATGATATTTATTATCTATACTTTCTACACTTTCTAACATAACTAGTATAATACTAGCAATTATGGCTATTAGAAGTATTACATCAAATAATTTACCTTCAGGTGTATCTGCTTCATAAATTATTTCGTGAAGTTTATGTTTCCAAGAAGATTTTTTGGTTGGATTATTCAATTTAATTTAATTTTTCTCTTACAATACTACAATTATTTAATGAGTTTTTAAATTTTTTTCTTTCGTTTTTCTCTTTATTCATAAGGATTTCAGAAATAAATATAAAAAAAATCAACTTTTTTAAAACCGTACTTCAATTCTTCTCGTAAGTATATGTGAGATTCAATTAAATATTAACATAAAACTCACACAATGAAAAAAACAAAAATTTTAACAGCTACTTTATTAGTAGCAATTATTGGTTTAATTACAGTTGCAGCAGATCATATTGATGCTCCTGCTGTTTCAGGTACAAAAGCAGATATTACTGACTTTTATGCTTTTCAAGGAGAAGATACAAACAATATTGCTTTTGTGGCAAATGTTCAAGGTCTTTTAGCTCCTTCAGCTACTTCAACTGCATCTTTTGATGAAAATGTTATGGTAGAATTTAACATTGACACTAACAATGACAATGTAGAAGATTTAGTAATACAAGCTATTCCTAGAGATGGAAAAATGTACTTTTTTGGACCTTATGCTCCATCTTCGACAGGATTAAATAGTACTATTAACGAAAATGCTATTAAGTCAGAGGTTTCAATAACTCCTTATGGTTCATCTGCTATTGTTGCAAATCAAAATGGAATGAAGTTTTTTGCAGGACCAAGAGATGATCCTTTCTTTATGGATTTTGCACAATATGGAGAAATTATTGGCGGAAATGCATCAGGATTTAACAATCCAGGGTCTGATACTTTTGCAGGTTCTAATGTAATGTCTATTGTAGTAGAAGTACCAAAAAGTCAAATAGGTACAAGTGGTACAATTAATACTTGGGTAGAAGCAAAAACAAAGCAATAATTAATAATCAACAATAAAAACAATATTATGAAATTTAATAAAATAAAATATATCGCATTTTTAACATTATCACTTCTAATCATGAGTTGTAGTGATGATTCAGATACAACAATTCAAATTGAAACAGATTTTTCCGGAACATTTGTTCAAAAAGATCAAATGGGTAGACCAGCAGTAAACACAGTTTTTGTTTCTTCTTCTAGTAAAGATGAATTTAACACTACAATTCCTTCTCAGCAATCTGCTATGTTTCAATCTATGTTTCAAACTAATTTAACAGCATTAAGCCCTGCTTTTGCTAATTCTGGAGATAAAAATGCTTTAGGACAAGATGCTGCTGCTTTTACAGGATTATTAGCAACAGATGTTTTAAATGTTTCTTTAGATGGTACAACAACTTTCTTTGATGGTACAAACGTATTAACAGGAAGAGCCTTAGCTGATGATGTAATAACAGTAGAGTTATTATTAATCTTTGGAGGTGAAGATTTTACAGAAAATCCATCATTGTCTGATGATAATGTAAGTGCAAATGATAAACCATTTTTAACATCATTTCCTTACTTAGCATCACCTTGGTAAAAAACTAGATAAAGTACATAAGCTTTATCGTTTAAAGCTGATGTGTTTGGGGGAACACATCAGTTTATTTAAAAATTTAACCCCTAAAATCCTCTAAAAAACCCCTAATTATACTGGCGTATAAATCCCTATAAGTACGCCAGTTATTTAACTCATTAAAAACAACAAATCATGAAATACATCCAACTTATTTTAGTATTTGTAACTTTATTATTTACAGTTAGTTGCAAAAAAGAGTCAAAATCAAACCAAATTACAAACCCAAAAGATTATCAAGCTTTTTTAGAAGCTGATAGTAACAAAACTTTACAATTTATAAATACAGAATATAATTTCTGGTCAACTAAATTAGAAAAAACTCCAAACCAATACCCATACTATTCAAAATTAGCATCTACAAATTCACAATTATTTCAATTAACAGGAAATATTGAAAATTTAAAAGAAGCTGAAGAAAACTTACTAAAAGTAAACGAAAAAACAAACTTTAACAATGCAGGTTATTTAAGAGCTTTAGCAAGAAATTATATTTCACAACATCGATTTAAAGAAGCTTTAATCCTTTTAAAGAAAGCAGAAATTAATGGAGAAAAATTACAACAAACTAATTTAATGTTAATAGATGTTTATTTAGAGCTTGGTAATTTGAAGAAAGTAGAAACTTACTTATCAAAAATTAAAAATGTAAAAAATTTCGATTATTTAATTCGTTTATCAAAATATAATGATCATTTAGGAAAATTAGATAATGCAATTAAGTATTTAGAACAATCTTTAGCAATTGCAAAGTCTTCTAAAAACAATACGTTAATTCAATGGAATTATACAAACCTAGCTGATTATTATGGACATGCAGGAAGAATAGAAGATTCATACAATGCCTATTTAAGTGCATTAGAATTAAATCCTAATAATAGTTATGCAAAAAAAGGGATTGCTTGGATAGTTTTTTCATACGAAAGAAATCCAAAGGAAGCTCTAAGAATATTAGATGCAATTACAAAAGAAAATACCTCTCCAGATTACTTCTTGCTAAAATCGGAAATAGCTGATTTTATGGGAAATAGTGTTGAAAAAGAGAAGCAACTTACACTGTATTATAATGCTGTAAATAAAGAAGATTATGGTGTAATGTATGCAAAATACAATGTGATTCTATTTGCAGAGAATGAAGAAAATAGATTAAAGGCTATAGAAATTGCAAAGCAAGAAGTAGAAGAGAGGCCAACTGCACAATCTTATGATTTACTTGCTTGGGCTTATTTTAAAAATAATAACAAAACAAAAGCATTAGAAATAGTTGAAAAATATGTAATAAATAATACTTTTGAACCTGAAGCTTTACTACATACAGCACAAATTTTAAAAGCTAATGGAAAGAAAAATAAAGCTACAAATTTAAAGTCAGAATTACTGGGTGCCATTTATGAATTAGGCCCTAATGCTGAACAAGAAATTAAAAATATATAAACGAAAAGATATACAAAAATGAGAAATATTATATTTTTTATTGTAGCTACTTTATGCAGTTTACAGTCGTTTGGACAACAATTAAAAGGTCAAGTAGTAGATCAGTTTAATATGCCATTAGAAAATGTTTATGTTATTAATACAACAACTAATACACATACGCATACTAATGAAAATGGACAGTTTACTATAGAAAAAACAACCACAAATAATAGTATTCAATTTAGTATTCTTGGTTATGCTAAAAAGACAATAGTAGTCACAGAAAATCAATTTAAAAACGGATTATTAGTAAGTTTAGAAACAAAAACCTTTCAATTAGAAGAATTAGTTTTACGTAAAGAAATTAATGCTTTACAGACAATTTCTAGAATAGATTTACAATTAAATCCTGTAAATAATTCACAAGAAATCCTCAGAAAAGTTCCTGGTTTATTTATTGGACAACATGCAGGAGGAGGAAAAGCAGAACAAATATTTTTACGTGGTTTTGACATAGATCATGGTACAGATATAACACTTTCTGTAGATGGTATACCTATAAACATGGTATCTCATGCACATGGTCAAGGGTACTCAGATTTACACTTTATGATCCCAGAAACTATTCAAAAAATAGACTTTGGTAAAGGACCTTATTATGCAAATCAAGGTGATTTTAATACAGCTGGTTATGTTAATTTTTCTACAAAAACAGCAATTCAAGAAAATATGGTTTCAATTGGTTATGGTGATTTTAATTCAATAAGAACAGTAGGTTTATTTAACTTATTAGAAAACGCTAAAAATGATGATGCATATGTAGCAGTAGAATATATTGAATTTGATGGACCTTTTGAATCACCACAAAATTTTAATAGACTAAATATTTTTACAAAATATAATACTTTTTTAAAAGGAAAAGATAAATTAACTTTTACAGCTTCTCATTTTACAAGTAATTGGGATGCTTCTGGGCAAATACCACAAAGAGCAGTAGATAATGGAACCATAACAAGATTTGGTGCTATAGATGATACAGAAGGAGGTTTTACCTCTAGAACAAACTTTAATGTTCAATTACAAAAAACATTAGCAAACGAAAGTATTTTTCAAGCTAACGCATTTTACTCTAATTATAACTTTGAGTTATATTCTAACTTTACATTTTTCTTAGATAATCCTGTTGATGGAGATCAAATAAGACAATTTGAAAATAGAAATATATATGGATTTAATGCTAAGATTATCAATGAAAAAAAATATGGAGATGTAGATGCTAAATTCACAAAAGGAATTGGATTACGTTTTGATTTAGTGAATGACAATGAATTGTCTAAAACAAAAAATAGGAGAGAGACTTTAACCAATGTTCAATTAGGTGATATACAACAAACTAATATGTATGCATTTTTTAATTCAGAATTCGAAATTGGTAAATTTAAAATAGCACCAGCAATACGTTTAGATTATTTTAAATATTTATATACAGATGCTTTAAGCACAACTTACCAAAAGCTTTCTAAAACAAGAGCTATAGTAAACCCTAAGTTAAATTTTTTATATACTCAGAATAACAACTTACAATGGTTTTTAAAATCTGGTATTGGTTTTCACTCAAATGATGCTAGAGTGGTTTTACAACAAAATGCAGACAAAATTTTACCAAGAGCTTATGGTGTAGACTTTGGAAATATTTGGAAACCTACAAAAAACATAGTAATAAATACTGCAGCTTGGTATTTGTTTTCAGAAGAAGAATTTGTGTATGTAGGTGATGCTGGTATTGTAGAACCTTCAGGTAAATCAGAACGATTTGGATTAGATTTAGGATTGCGTTACCAATTATCAGATAAAATATATTTTGATACTGATGCAACAATAACTAGAGCTAGAAGTTTAGAAGAAGTTTCAGGTCAAGATTACATTCCATTAGCACCTAATTTTACAATGTCTGGAGGATTGTCTTTTAATAATTTAGGGAAATTTTCTGGAGGAATTAGATATAGATATTTAGCAGATAGAGCTGCAAATGAAGATAATAGTATAGTAGCAGAAGGTTATTTTGTAAGTGATTTTAATATTAATTATAATTTAAAAGACATCACATTTGGTATTGCTGTAGAAAACCTTTTTGATGTAGATTGGAATGAAACACAGTTTGCAACAGAAAGTAGATTAAGAAATGAGGCAAATCCTGTAGAAGAAATACATTTTACTCCAGGTACACCGTTTTTTGCAAAGGCAACAATAACATATAAGTTTTAAAATAAATAAAAGAAAACCATAGTTTGGTTGGTTTTAGTTGGATGTGAAGCCTGTTACTATTTATAGTAACAGGTTTCTTTTATAGTTGAATTTGTCTTACAGCTCTGACAAAATTATAGCTTACATTATTCATTCTATCTTTTTCTATGGGACCAATATTACCATTTAAAAAGAACACTCCATAAGCATCATTAGGATTATTGTCTAATGTATTTGAAGTCCAATAATAATCATCTTCAAAGTCACCTAATTTTAATTTTAAATATAGAATTTCTCTTATTTCTATAACTTCATCTAAATTTGGTAAATACCAGTCTAAAGAATTGTTAATTTCTAAATTATCGCAATAATTTACAGCATTAGTCCATTGTAAATTTTCTTCTAAATCTTTCTTGGTTGTAATTTTTACAATTTTATCTACAATATTTAACTCAAAAATATGTCCATCTTTATATATTTTACCATATATACTATCTAATTTTACACCTGAAGAAATAAGCTCAAATGGAGTTATTCCATTGTCTAAAAGTTTTTGGGTTTGAGTAAAATCTATTTTTTCACAGTTTAAACCGGTAAATCCTTGAGGACACTCACAAGCACAATCTATTAGAGTACCATTATTTTCACAAAAACCTATTTGACAAGTTGGATCTTGATCTGTTTGTTGACAAGAAATAAATAAAAGAACAATAAGTAGTTCTGAGATTAAAAAAGCTTTTTTAATCATAAAATATATTTAAATTATTGTTCAAAAATATGAAAAAGTTTGTAAATATAAATTAAATGGATTTATGAAGAAACTGCTCCTAAAGTATATAATTGTTCTAAAGTTGGAGATTTGCTACCTCCTGCAGGTTCTAGAGTAATACCAAAAGCTTCAGATTCGTTGGCATTACTAATTGTAAAGATTTTATTAGTATCTGCTGTAAAAGTATCTAATGTTCCTAAACTTGTAGGAGTTAAAGGATCTAATTTTAAAGACCAAACTTGATAAACTTTTCCTTTTGGAGGTTCAGGTAATCCTTTTGCATCTAAGTATATAGAGTTAGTTTTCTTATCCCAATAAACTTTAGCATAAGATGTAGGAGATACTTGCTGACCAGCTAAAGGCACTGAGATGATATCTTTATCTCTAAATACTTCTATTAATTTTTCTGCTTTAGCAAGATTGTCATAAGAATCATTGATCATTCCTTCAAGTTGAATTCTTTCTTTTACAATTTTATCTTCTAAAGTATTTTTTTGGTTTATAGTATAAATTAAAGATGTTGCCAAGACTAAAGAAGCAACCCAGCCCATATATTGTGTCCAATTATTTCTAGGTTTATTAATTGGTATAACTTTTGGCGTTTTAGTTTTTAATTGACTTTTTATGTCTTGAAAAGAGTAGGGGGCATCAGTTTTTGCAGCAGCAGTTAATTGCATTATTGCATTTTCTATAGCTTCTACTTCTTTTTTAATTTCTGGATATTTTTGTATAGCCTCAAATACTTCCCGATTTTCTTTTTCAGAAAGAGCTCCTGCAACATAAAGTTCCAAAATTCCAGTTGCTATGTATTTATTAATATCCATTTTTTATACACCTAACATTAGACGTAAATCGCCTATGCAAGTTCTACTTCTAGTTTTAATTGTACCTAAAGGCATTTTTAATTCTTCTGAGGCTTCTTTTTGTGTAAATCCTTTAAAATATAATAACTCTATTACAGACTTACAGGTATCCCCAAGTTTATTAACAAACTCTTTTAACCCAATTCCGTTAGTTTTAGAATCTAAGTTATCATTGCTTGCTATTATATCTACGAAAAAATCTGAGTTAAGGTTTTGTTTAGACTGTTTAAATTTTTTTGATCTAGTGTAATCTATAGCTGCATTTCTTGCTATATTTAGTAACCAAGTAAAAAAACGTCCTTTTTTTGCAGAATAACTTTCTGCATTGTTCCAAGCTTTTATAAAAACATCTTGAGTAATTTCTTCAACTACGTCATTGTTTTTTACAATATTATTAATAATACCAGCAACACTATCACAATACATATTATATAGTTGCTCATAGGCTTTAACATCCTTTTGTTGAAATTGTAAAATTAAAAGCTCTTGATCCATAATTGATTCAAGAGCTAATTTATATAATTAAATCAGGTTATTTTAATTTTTTTTGATAAAATAAAAATCACCACCCATGTCTCCAGTTTGACTTATTGGAGCATAAACTGGTTTTGGAGGATTTTCTCCTGGTGAATTATTAATGATAGGTACCTCTATTTTATGATACAACTCCATTGCAGATAAATAAGGTTGTTTATTTTCTTTAAGCAATCTTAATAAGAATTTCATAAATATACTTTTATTAGGTACAGTTGTTAAAGTACCACTAGTAATTGCTTTTCTACTTTCTGTATCATGTTTTATTTGTATCGCTTTTGAAGCGTCTTCATAGGCTCTACTTTTAACTAAGATACTACCACTAAAACAAGCATCAGAAATTAATAAGGTATTTTTAGATTTTATGGTTCTTAAATAGGTAACAATTTCTGTATTGGAAATAATATTTAATTCATATTCCATTTCTACATCAGAAGGCATCCAATACCCATATTCTAGTTGTTTATCATAATTTCCATGACCAGCATAGAAGATTAAAACGTTATCATTTTTAGTTACTTTTTTTCTAAGTAGCACAAAATTCTTCTTTATTTCTGCAGCTGTAGGATTTTTTAAAACAGTAATATTATTTTCTGGAAAACTATAAAAATTACTTAAGACATCTGCCAAAGCTTGTGCATCTCTTGTTGGTTCACCTTCTAAATCTGCAACTTTTGGATCATCATATTCACTTACACCAATTATTAATGCGTAATATTTACCAAATCCAACATCTAATTTATTATTGTTTGTAGTTATATTTTCGACAATAGTCTCATCTACTTTTGGTGATTCTCTAATTATCTGAAATTCTTTTGTAGATTTTGCTTCTTTTAAATCTGATGCACTAACTATTAAAGTGTTTTCACCATATTTTAAAGGTACATTTGCTGTAAAAGTACCATCTGCATTAACATTAGCTTCTACACCATTTACTAACACTTCAAAAATACCATCTGCATCTGTTGCTTTACCACGAACTAAAATTCTTTTTGTTTTTACAATTTTAAATCCTCTTTGAACTTTTGGTTCTGTAATTACAACAACTGGTGGATTATTAAAGGTTTCAGTTTGATATTTTATATTTAAATAATCTACTGAAATTGTTCTTTCATAATAAACAGTATACCCTAATTTTTTGCCAAAGAAAGGTTCAAAAGGAGTTTCATTTATGTATTGGTTGTTTATGTAAAAACGTAAAACATCACCAGATTTCACTAATTTAATTACATTATAACTGTTAGAACCTGTTTTAATTGCACTCGAAAATGTAGATTCTATAATTTCTTTATACTTATCATTTTCAAATTTTCTATACTTATAACTTCCATTACCTGATAGTAAAAACGAATACTCATTAGAAGAGTTTTTACGTCCAAATGTTAAACCATAATAACCAGAAGCCATATCTGTATGAGAAATAGATGTTTCTAATATAAAATCTTTAGACGTGTCTATATCTACATCTCTACTAATAAAAATTCCACCTTTCTTTTTTCTTTTGATTTTTAGTTTTCCATTATCCATTTTAACTGAATAATTATCTGCATCTTCTAAAAACCATTTGCTTGTATTAGAGCTAAAATTATCTAATAGTGGTAATTTTAAATCTGTGTTTTTTGTAATGGTATTAATTTTTGAACCATTGTATTTTACTCTTATATAATCAATAGCAATTTCTTGATCATTAAATAAAACAAAACCTAAATCATTTCCAAAAAATTCTTCAAATTCTGTTTGATGTACAAAACTACCATTCACATAAAATTTATAATAGTTATTTTCTTTTTTAACTTTAAGTGTATTGGATTTTGAATTTCCAGTATTTACAGTACTAGTTTTTGTCCATTTCTGTATGATTTGTTCTTTATCATCAACTTCTCTAGCTATTTTGTAATAGCCACCTGAAGAAATATAAAATCTAAAATCACTTGTTCCTTTTTTTCCAAACATTAAACCATATGCATAATTAGTTACACCACTGATTTTATCAATTTTTGTTTCAATTTCGAAATCTCTTGAAGTATCTATATAAGTGTCTCTATAAGTAGACCAGCCTTTTTCTTTTCTTTTATGATTTAAATAATATTTACCATTAGTAACTTTAAATTCTGCTTTGTCATCGTTCTTTAGAGGCCAATTTTTAGAATTACTAGTAAATTGATCACTAAAATAGAAACTTGAGTTATCGTAATTATAGTTACTTATATTATCTACTAGATTATTATAATTGTTAGTGTCTTCTTTCTTCTTGTCTAAATAGCCAACACTTATGTAGGCTACAGAAATTTCTTGTCTATCATAAATGATATAACCAAAACGATTTCCATAAAACTCTGGACTATAATCTGTATATACTTTAGTGTTGTTTATATAATATTCTAATTTACTACCAATTTTAACAACTTTTAATACATTGTAAGCTCCATTTCCTTTTCTAATAGCGCTAGAAGAGGCCCAGTTTTTTAAGAAATTATCTTTACCATTTTTAATATTATTAATAGAATAAGATCCATTACCATTAACAAAAAATAAATTCTGATTGTTGCTGTCTAAACGTCCGAAAACAATACCATAACCATTATTTAAAATACCACTTTCTTTTTTTATATCTGCTAGTATTTTAAAATCTCTAGATGTGTCAATATATTTATCTTTAGTTACAGACCAACCACCTTTAGCTCTTTTATGATTTATATAGTAATTACCATTTCTAACATCTAAATTTATATTTTCGTTTTTGGTGGTAGACCAATCATTTTTATTATCTGTATACCCATCAAATAATATAGTTTCTTTTGTTAAATGTTTATTATTGGTAACTGTTGTATTTGTTGTAGAAGTACTATCTTCATACATCATACTTAAGTACCCTACATGTATTTTTTGTTTATCATACAAAGTAAAACCAACGCTACTTCCATATAGTGTAATTTTATAGCTAGTATGCACTAAAGTACTGTTAATGTAAAACTTGTAAGCACTACCATCTTTCTGAATTTTCAAGTAATTGTATACGCCATTTCCTGTTTTTATAACGCTCGATTTTGTCCATTCTTTTATATAGGTTCTTGTTCCATTATTATATTGAACAATTTTGTAAGAACCATCACCAGAAACTAAAAAATGATTTTGGTTATTATTATCTTTTTTACCAAATGTAACTCCATAACCATTATTCTGAATTCCAGAAACTTTCTTTATCTGTGCAGTAATTCTAAATTTTCTTGAAGAATTTATGTATTTTGAAATGGTACTAGACCAGCCACCACTTTCTCTTTTATGATCTAAAATGTAATCTCCATTTTCTATAGCTAAACGTACATTATTGCTGTTTGATTCTGACCATCCATTGTTATTATTATTAAAACCTTCAAATAAAATAGTCTTATTAGCTGTATTTGTTGTATTAATTGTAGAAGAGGCTTGTTTTACTCTAAAATAATCAATAGCAACCTTTTGGTTTCTATAAAGTCTAAAGCCCATTTTTGAACCTTTAAACTTTTTAAAATCCATACCATATACATAAGAATTATTTATATAGTAAGTGATTCTATTCCCTTTCTTTTTAATGTTTAACTTATTTGTACCATAGTTTCCTTTTTTTACAAAAGAAGAACTTGTCCAACTTTTAATATTGCTATATTTTCCAGAAATAGATTCAGCTACTCTATAATAACCAGTAGAGGTAATGCCAAACTCTGTATAATTCTTACTGTCTTTGTAGTCAAATAAAAAAGACATTCCAAAATCTTGTTCTCCAGAAATTTTTAATATAGAAGTTTCGATTTCAAAATCTTTTGTCATATCTATATTAAAAGTTCTTGTTGTAAATTCTCTAAACCCTTCCTTTTTCTTGTGTTCAAAATAATATTTACCACTTGATACATAAAGTTCTCTTATTTCATTATTGTCTTTAGTCCAAGTTCCTTGACTGTTAAACTCTTCTTGATAAACATAATTTCCTCCACTTTGAGAAAAGAGGGAAGTGCTAATAAAAAGAAGAGTTAATAATATGTTTTTTGTTATTTTCATAATAATTTTTATTGGTGATTCATTTCTATAAAAATAGGAACAACCTTAGCTGTGCTATTTGTAGAAGAAGCATTAAAAGCAATTTTATCGTTAGAAAATTTAACATCAGCGCCTTTAAACATTTTACTAGATAGTGCTTTTTTAACTTTAGAAACAAAGTCTCCATTTCCATATCTAACTTTACTTACAATATCGTTAATATTTAGCTTTTCTTTACTATATAAAACGCAAAGAATATCTCTTCCAGGATTATTATCAAACTCTATAAAATAATCTTCATTTGGTAATGCAATTTCACTGTTTGTATAACTAAAATAGTCACTGTAATTTGCAAATGGATACAACTTATTAACTGATTTATCTGAAGAACCATAACCAATTAAATAAACATAACCCCTTTGTTTACTTTTTAAGTAAATTCTAAATTGAGTTCCAGAAGAGTAGGTCTGACTTACTTTATAGGTTGTTTTTGTAGCTTTAACTATATTAAAGTTTCTTTTTGCACCATCAGATAAACTTACTGGCATGTTGTTGCCATTACTTAGTTTTAAAGTTAACTCACCACCAACTTTATTTGTAACAGTTGTGATGTTGTTATTATTATTATTATTATTATTATTATTATTATTTATGTTGATATAATCATTATTGTTTTTATCAACTAAAACATAAGCGGTTTTTACTTGTCTTTCAAAATCGCTGTATTTAATCCATAAAAAACCACCTCTACCAAAACGTGTTCCCCAAGAATTCATAATTTCAAAAGCACCACCTGCTTTATTATCATCATAACCTACAACAACCATTGCATGTCCTTTACTCCCTGAGTTTGGTATCCAAACGTTTTCGCTATTAACAATTAGTCTATTGTATTTAAATAAACCAATTACCACTGGTTTTTTACTTGATATTGCTTTTTTTACTTTGCCTACAAGATTATATGGATTACTCCATTTTGCTAATCTTTCATAAGTTAATATTCTATTACTTTGAGCTTTTGACTTAACATAACTGTTTGGAGTAGTTACACAAGATTGATCTGTGTATGGAAATTCTGACAATTTAGCTGCACCAGTATTATTTAATAATTTCATAGCACTTTCTATATAAGCACCTTGACATTGATTGTTTACTCTTATTTGATTATAAACAAAAGCAGGTGAAAATGCATTTGCAGTAATTCTTGATGTTTGATTTTTCCAATTATTTTTAATGGCATAAGCTATAGTTCTAGCTCCATATGCACTAGCCCAGCCAACACAAGAACCTTGTCTTCCTTGACTTTTTGGTGTAGGTGCATAAGGTTTTAAACTGTAAGAACTTGGTAAAGCAGTATAACTTCTTGTAACTAAAGGTACAGATTGAGGTACAGTTTCATACATGTTTTCATCAAACTTTAGACCTGTTCCAAAATCCTCGTCAAAATCTTGAGAAAATGAATTTAAAGTAAGTAGAAAACCAATTAAAAGTAGAGTTAACTTTTTCATTTTTATAGTTTTAAGGTTGGTTGACAAATTTATGTACTAATATAATAAAAAAAAATACGTCATTTGACGTATTAAAAATGCTGAAAGATTTATTAGATTTTTTCTAATATAATTGAAGATTTTTGATATTCAATAATTCTATTGTAAAATTCTTTTATCGAATTATATTCTGATGGATTAAAAATAGTTTTCTTTAAATTAATTCTAAAATAAATATTTATGTAATTGTTACTAACTTTTGAATTTACAATAAATCGAGCAGCATTATTAGGTAAAGAAAAAATTGTATTTTTAGGCAATTGTGTAACTTTATAATTATTAGGAATTTTTATGTTTACAAAAAAATTATCTTTTTGAGAATACCCAAAATTTACAGGATAATCTCTATTTTTTAATTTGAATGGGTTTTTCACATAACGATTATAAAGAAAAGGGTTTAGTCTAATTTTTTCTTTTAGCCCATCTTCATTATTTACAAAGATTTTAAAGTTTTCTACTAAGATTTTTTCATTATCAAATTCATTAGTAATCACTAAGCTATCAACTTCTGTATTTGGATATTTATTTTCAAAATCTTCTATGTAATTTTTTTTAGTTGTGTTTTGAATTTTTTCTCTTTGTTTATAAGCATTATAACCAAATCTAGAAACATTTAAAGTTCCATTAAAGTCCCCATTTTCATCTATTACTAATTTTAGTCTAGTATTTTCAGAACTTTTATTTTTTGGTTTTAAAGAAATCCAATTACTGTCTTCTTTAAAGTTAACTTCTCTTGCTCTACCATTTAGACATCTAAATGGTATTTCACCAAAAGGTAAATATTTGCTAGTAGCATCTAAGAAAAAGATATTTTCATTAATCTTTAGCTTAACTATAACATAATTAAAATCAAAAATTACAGGATATAAGTCAGTTGGTATCCCATTGTTTCTAGTGGATAAAATAACTAAATTAACGTCTAAATCTGCTGCATTTAAACTATTAAATAAAGACAAGTTTATTTCTCCAGCACTACCTGTTTTGGTGTTAAAAGCATCTTTTACTTTTTCGTCTTCGCTACTCCAATATCTATTGTTCCATGTATAATGATTTTGAATAAATTTATAAATAGCTTTAGCTTTTTTTATATTATTTTCTTCTTTTAATATTTCTACAGGAATTCTTTTTCTAAAAAAACTTTTTTTTGAAGTTTGATTATTAAAGAAAATACTTTTCAGTTTTTTATCAGCTTCTCTCCAAGTTGTTGTATATTTTTCGATAGTGCCTCTTGGACTAGTGTAAGTTTTTAAGTCGAAAATTAACCTAGAAATATAATTCTTTTTACTAAGCATAAAATCCTCTTCTTCAAAAGCAGGTATATCTTTCATACTAAATTTGTATTTAACGCATTGTCCTTCACCTAAACCATCAATATAAATACAATTTTTATCTAAAGAAACATCATTTTCATCTAATTCTAAAACACCAACTTTTCTAATGTTATACTTATAGTTTCCTAAAATTGATGCATTAAAGCTACTTTTTATTTTTGGAATATCAGATTGAAAATACCAATCATTTATAGATAAATATGGAGAGATAATACTGTAAGAATATTCTATTACACTACCTATTTTAATATTAGGCATTGTAAATTTTACTGTTCTCCATTTATTAGATTTTTCAACTTTATATACTTTATCTTCAGATAACTTAGTTTTTTCAATTAAGCCATTTTCAGTTAAATTATATGTTATCGCTTTTAAATCTAAAAACTGTTTTTTATCATATAAATTTATTGATATAGTTGAATAATCGAATGCGCTTTTATCCAAAATTTTTATTCTAAAATAATAATCTGTTCTAGTTTTGTAATTAAAATTTGCATCTAAATACATATTAGCATGTTCAAATAAAACAACTGCAGAAGCAGTTGAGTCTTTTTCATAAATAGACATTTTTAATTCATCTATAGAAGTTTTTCCTATGGTAGTAGAAATTTTTTTTTGAGAAAATAAATTTAATGTTATAGATGTAAGAATGAGGAGGAGTAATATTTTTTTCATTAAAATCTAATAATTTTTTCTACTTTATTTTTTCTTAAATAATTTTTGATAATTGTTTTTGCAATTTCTTTATCAGAAAAAGGAGTAATTATTTTTTTTAGTATTGGTAAATTGTTTTCTTGATAAGCTAAATTGGTATAACCATATCCAAAAACATCATTATTTTCTATTAATATAATAGAGTGTTCTTCAACTTCTCTTCCTTTGTCAACAATTAAAAAATCATCGCTTTTAAAAGGTTCTAAATTATATTTAAACTTCTTCTTAAAATTAAATTTAGGAGATAATTTATCTAATTCTAAATAATATCTTAATCTTGTAAATAGCTCATTACCAGTTTTATCGTAAGAAATTGAATTTGCTCTTTCTTGAATTTTAGAAGCTCTTTTTGTAATTTTTAAAAATAAGGTATTGATTTCGTGTTTAATATTTTTTCCTCTACCAATATAAATTACTTTACCATTAATATCTTGAACATAAAAAACTCCAGAAACTGTTGGAATAGAATCTACAAGATTTAATAGTTTTTCTTTTTCTAATCTTCTATCAAAGTATTTTATAGAATTTTGTATGATGTCTTTATTAATATCTTTTTCTAAAAGAAGCTTAAATAGTTTTACTGTAGCAATAGCATCTCCTGTAGCTCTATGTCTGTCTGCTATAGGTATTCCTAAAGAACGAGTTAATTTACCTAAACTATAAGAAGGTTGATCTGGAATTAACTGTTGACTTAACTCTACTGTACATAAAGTATTTCTTTCGAAATCGAAACCTAATCTTTGAAATTCGGTTCTAAGAATTCTGTAATCAAATGCTGAATTATGAGCTACCAAAATACAGTCTTTGGTAATTTCTACAATTCGTTTGGCAACTTCATAAAATTTAGGTGCATTTCGCAACATTTTATTATTGATGCCTGTCAATTTTACAACAAATTCTTGAATGGGTCTTTCAGGATTTACAAGAGATATAAATTGGTCAACAATTTCATGACCATCAAACTTATAAATAGCAATTTCTGTAACTCCTTCTTCGTTAAACTTACCTCCAGTAGTTTCTATATCTAAAACAGCGTACAATTTCTTTTTCTAATTTTGATAAAACTACTAATTATAATTTCTTTTACCAAATATGGAGCTTCCAACACGTATCATTGTGCTTCCATTTTCTATAGCTATTTGATAATCTCCACTCATTCCCATAGATAAGGTTTTTAGATTTTGGTTATCTGTTTTGAGTTTGTCAAATAGGTTTTTTAGAGATGAAAACTCTTTATGTAATTGTTGCTTATCATCTGTAAAAGTAGCCATTCCCATTAATCCAATAATTTTAATATTTACTAGATTTTTTAATTTTTCTGATGCTAAAATATTTTCAATTTCATCAAAAGATAACCCAAATTTAGAGTCTTCTTCAGCAATTTTTGCTTGTAGTAAACAGTATATAACTCTATCGTGTTTTTTTGCTTGCTTATTAATTTCTTTTAATGTAGAAAATTTATCTACACCATGAATTAAATCTACAAAATGCGCCATATATTTTACCTTATTACTTTGTAAATGACCTATCATATGCCATTTAATATCCTTAGGTAAAAGTTCATACTTTTCTGCCATTTCTTGTATTCTGTTTTCTCCAAAAATTCGTTGACCAGCATTGTAAGCTTCTTGTAAATCTTCTACTGGTTTTGTTTTAGAAACAGCAACAAGTGTTACATTTTTAGGTAAAGTTGCTTTTATATTTTGTAAGTTTTCTTGAATCATATTAGAGTTCATAAATGGTTAAAGCACTTCTTAGTTTAGGTTCTATAAAAGTAGTTTTAGGAGGCATTAATAAGTTAGCATCTACAATGGTCTTTAATTCTTCTATTGTTGCAGGTAACATACCAAAAGAAACTTTAAATTCACCTGAATCTACTTTTGTTTTTAATTCTAAACTGCCAGATTTATTTTGAGAATACACAATTTTAGAATCATTTCTAATATCATTGATGCCTAAAATTGGGTTTAAGACAGTAGTAAATAAAATTTGAGCATCTAACTTACTTAAAGCATCTGTAAACTTATAAGCTGATTTTTTTAGACTAAGTGCATAAAATTCGCCATCTAAATACATGCTAAATTGATTTTTTTCAGTCGGTCTAAAAAACTCCTGATGTTTCTTTTGAATTTTAAATATTTTACCAATTTCAATTAAAAATTCAGCTGAACTTAATCCATTTAAATCTCTAATGAATCTGTTAAATTCATAGATATCTAATTGACTTTCAGGTAATAAGTAGCTCATAAAGAAATTGTAAGGTTCTTGACCAGTATGATTTTTGTTTTCCTTAGCTAATTTCTTAGCCAATAAGCAAGAAGATGTTGTTCTATGATGTCCATCTGCTATATATAAAGTAGTAACACTTTTAAAAGCTTCTGTTATTTGTGAAATTTCTTCTTCATTATTTATAACCCAGAGTAAATGTGAATTTCTATCTGTAGTTGTAAATTCATATTCTGGTCTTTCTTTTTGATGCTTCTTTATAATTTTTTCTATAACCTCATTATCTGGGTAGGTAAGCAAAACAGGTTCTGCATTAAAGCCTGTTTTTTTTAAATATTTTTCAAAAAGTAATTCTCTTTTTTCAAGTGTATCTTCATGTTTTTTGATTACATTATTATGATAATCTTCTGCAGCTGTTGCAGAAATAATACCACAATACGATTTTGTGGGCGTATTATTTTGATAAATATAAAAAGCAGGTTTATCATCTTTAGAGAAATAATTACTGCTTTTAAATTCTGTATATTTTTTATGAACTAATTGAAAACGTTGCTCACTGGAAACTTCTTGATGGTATTTGTAATCTGGATTTAAAATGTGTAGAAAACTAAAAGGATTAAAATTTAATTTTGCACCTAATTCAGCAGGAGTATAAGCTTCATAAGATTTAGATGATACTAATGCAGCTTTATCTCTACTTGGTCTTACAGCTTTAAACGGTTTTACAATTGCCATTAATTTGTTTAAATTTAAATTAGTTTAGTAAAGAAATAATTTGATTTGCCAATTCTAAACCAATTCTTTCTTGTGCTTCTTTAGTAGACGAACCAATATTTGGAGAAAGCGAAATTTCAGGATTCATTAAAAGTTGAACTGCTGGTGTTGGCTCTGTTTCAAAAACATCTAAACCTGCATATTGCACTTTACCACTTTCTATGGCATTTACTAAATCAACTTCATTTAAAATACCACCTTTTGCAGTATTTATAAAACCAACACCATCTTTCATTTTTTCAAATTCTTTTGATGTAATTATATAATCTTCATGATTTACTAAATGCAATGAAATGAAATCTGATTCTTTTAAAACGTCATCTATAGCACTGGTGTTTATTGTAAAATCTATTTTTTGTTGATTGTAAAAATCTAAAGTTATGGTTGCTTCTTCTATAAAATCGTCATAAGCTAAAACATGCATTCCTAATCCAATAGCAATTTTTGCAACTTCTTGACCCACTTTATCAAAACCTAGAATTCCAATAGTTTTGCCTCTTAATTCAGAACCTAAAGAATAAGCTTTATTTAAATCTTTAAATCTCATATCTCCTTCTAATGGCATTTCTCTGTTAGAAGAATGTAAAAAACGAGCCATACCAAAAAGGTGTGCAAATACTAATTCTGCTATAGAGCTTACTGAAGCGTTTTTAGGATTAATGACATGTAATCCATTATCTATAGCAAATTCAACATCAATATTATCCATATTTGAGCTCGAATTTCCAATCAATTTTAAAGAAGGGCAGGCCTCTATAAGCTCTTGTCTTATTTGTGTATTTGTCCCCACTAATACTGCATCAATATTATGTTCATTGATGAAATTTTCTAATTGATTTTGTGCAACTTTAGTAATATTTACCTCAAAACCTGCTTTTTCTAAAGCCTGAATTGCTTTTAATGTAATTCCGTCGTTTGCTAATACTATCATTATATATCTACAAATTCTTTTTTTGAAAATCTTTATAAGTTAATATTTTCAAATAATTATTTTAATTTTTTCTTTCTAATTCTTGCATAACATCTACTAACGCTTGTACACTATATAAAGGTAAAGCATTATACATGCTAGCTCTATAACCACCAACAGATCTATGGCCATGTAAACCATTAATATTAGCTTCTTGCCACATTTTATCAAATTTTTCAGTTAGAGTATTGTCTTTTAACACAAATGTTGCATTCATAATACTTCTATCTTCCTTAGCAACAATACCTTCAAATAAAGGATTTCTGTCAATTTCGCCATACAAAAGAGCTGCTTTTTTTTCGTTTACTTTTTCTATGAAAGAAATTCCTCCTAAATCCTTTAACCATTGTAAAGTAAGCATAGAAACATAAATAGGAAAAACAGCTGGAGTGTTAAACATGCTCTCTTTATCTAAATGGGTTTTGTAGTTAAGCATAGAAGGTATGTGTCTTTCTACTTTACCTAAAATTTCTTCTTTAAGTATAACCAAGGTAGTTCCTGCTGGTCCCATATTTTTTTGTGCACCAGCATATATTAAATCGAATTTTTCAAAATCTAATTGACGTGAAAAAATATCTGAACTCATATCACATACTAAAGGAATATTTGTTTCAGGAAATACTTTCATTTGAGTTCCTGCAACAGTATTATTACTAGTACAATGAAAATAATCTGCATCTTTTGGAATTGAATATCCCTTTGGTATATAATTAAAGCCTTTATCTTTAGAGCTTGCAACTTCTATAACTTCACCAAAAGCTTTTGCTTCTTTTATAGCCTTATCTGACCAAGTACCAGTGTTTAAATACGCTGCTTTTTTATTTAATAAATTATATGCAACCATTAAAAACTCCATACTAGCACCTCCATGTAAAAATAAAGCTTTATATCCTTTGTTTTCTAAACCTAAAAGTTCTAAAGCTAAACTTCTTGCTTTTTCTATAACATCAACAAAAGGTTTACTTCTATGAGATATTTCTATTAATGATAAATTATCTTCATTAAAGTTTATGATGGCTTCAGAAGCTTTTTGCAAAACTTCTTTAGGTAAAATACAAGGTCCTGCACTAAAATTGTGTTTTTTCATAGTTTATAGTTTAGACAAGAATTCTAGAGTGTTTACTCCATCTGCATAATCTGTTAATTTTGGATGTTGAGTTTGGCCAAAAGCGATTTCATTTTCTAGAAAACCTTTGGCAACAACACACTGAATCTTTTCTCTATCTTCATGAAGTTTGATTTTTAAATCAATTTCATTGTCAAAATATTCATAAAAAATTGTTGCAATAGGAGAGGAGTAGCTTTCATCTTCTTTAATCATCAAAAATCCGTTTTCTAGTAAATCGAATTCACTCATTAAATACACTGCTTTGTTATAATCGTAATTATTAGCATATTTTGCGTTATTGATAATTTCTTTTTTGTTGTACATTCCATTAAAAAACAACTCAAAATCGTAATCTTTAGGTACATATAATTTAGAAACACTTCTACAACCTAAACCAAAATATTGAAATATATCATCTGATAATTTTTCAAAGTCTTCAATTGTTTCTTTACCAGTAATTACAGCAACAGAGTTTCTGTTTTTTCTTATGATGTTTGGTTTGTCTTTAAAATAGTATTCGAAATATCGAGCAGTATTATTACTGCCTGTAGCAATAACTGCATCAAAGTTGGTAAGTTTATCTTCTGTAAAGGTTATTTTTCCTTTAAAACTTTCTTCTGTGTACTCTAAATATTTTGCTAAAAAAGGCAATAAATGTTTATCGCTTGAAGATTGTTTTACTAAAACAGAATGTCCAGAAATTAATACAGATAAAAAATCATGAAACCCTACTAAAGGTATATTTCCTGCCATAACAATGGCAACAGTTTTAGGATTTTTTACATTTAAATTAACACTATTGGTGAAGTTATTTAAATTATTGTAATTTAATGATTTAGACCAACTTTCTAATGAGTTTAAAATATTGTCTTTTGTAAACCAAGAATTATTTTCTTGCGCTAGTTTAATTTGATGTTTAAAACCATCAAAAAATAATTCATTAAAAGGAATATCTTCTTTTTTTTCAATTCCCTTTGTAGAAAACTGACTTAAAAAATCACCTAATTTTGAAAAAGCTTCAATTCTATTCTGAATACTGTTCATTTATTTTGGATGTAAATGATTTAGGGGTTATTTTTGCAACTGCAAAGGTACAAAAACAGAAAAGAAAATTATGGCAATTATAATAACAGATGAATGTATAAATTGTGGGGCTTGTGAACCAGAATGTCCAAATACTGCAATTTACGAAGGTGCAGACGATTGGAAATACAGTGATGGTACAGATTTAAGTGGAAATGTTGTTTTACCTAATGGAAAGTCTGCTAATGCAGATGAAGACCAAGAACCAATTTCTGATGAAATTTATTATATAGTTGCAGATAAATGTACTGAGTGTAAAGGATTTCATGAAGAGCCTCAATGTGCAGCTGTTTGTCCTGTAGATTGTTGTGTACCAGATGAAGATAATGTAGAAACAGAAGAAGAGTTGTTAGAAAAACAACGATTTATGCATAATGATTAGATAAAAGAATACTTTTTTAATTAATCAATAAGACTAAAATTCCGAAGAAATTTCGGAATTTTTTATTTTTAAAATAGATATATTTGCACTCGCAAAATTTTAAGAAATGAAAGCTGGAATTGTAGGATTACCAAACGTAGGAAAATCAACTTTATTTAATTGTTTATCAAATGCTAAAGCGCAAAGTGCAAACTTTCCTTTTTGTACTATTGAACCTAATTTAGGCGTAGTTAATGTACCTGATGAAAGATTAGAGAAACTAGAAGAATTGGTAAATCCTGAAAAAGTAGTTCCTGCAACAGTAGAAATTGTAGATATTGCTGGTTTAGTAAAAGGAGCTAGTAAAGGTGAAGGCTTAGGAAATCAATTTTTAGCAAATATTCGTGAAACTGATGCCATTTTGCATGTTTTACGTTGTTTTGATAATGATAATATTGTGCATGTAGATGGTTCTGTAGATCCAATTCGTGATAAAGAAACGATTGATATAGAATTACAATTAAAAGATTTAGAAACTGTTCAAAAACGTTTAGAGCGTGTTAAAAGAACAGCTAAAACAGGGCAAAAAGAAGCACAAGTTGAACTAGATATCTTATTAAAAGTAGAAGCTACTTTATTAGAAGGTAAATCTGTAAGAGGAATAGAGTTTTCTGAAAAAGATTTTGAATTTGTAAAACCACTTCAATTTATTACAGCAAAACCAGTATTATATGTTTGTAATGTTGATGAAAATTCAGCTGTTTCTGGTAATGATTATGTTGAAAAAGTAAAAGAAGCAGTAGCTCATGAAAATGCAGAAGTTATAGTTTTAGCTGTAGGTACAGAAGCTGATATTACAGAATTAGAAGACTATGAAGAGCGTCAAATGTTTTTAGAAGATATAGGTTTAGAAGAAGCAGGTGTTTCTAGATTAATTAGATCTGCTTATAAATTATTAAACTTACAAACTTACTTTACAGCAGGTGTAAAAGAAGTTAGAGCATGGACAATTCCTGTTGGTTCTACAGCACCACAAGCTGCAGGTGTTATTCACACTGATTTTGAAAAAGGATTTATTAGAGCTGAAACCATTTCTTATAACGATTATGTTTCTTTTGGAAGCGAAGCTAAAGTAAAAGAAGCTGGTAAGATGAGAGTAGAAGGTAAAGAATATATTGTAAAAGATGGTGATGTTATGCATTTTAGATTTAATGTGTAATAATCTTTTACAAAATGACACAAAAAAATCCCAAGATTAATTCTTGGGATTTTTTTTATTTTTATTGTATTTGATATACTTTAATCCAATCTACTACCATTTCTTGAGGTAAAGGAGTTGTTTTATCTGGATAACCTGCAAATTCTCCACCTACAGCAATATTTAATAATAAGAAAAAGTCTTTATGAAAAGCATAATACTTTTTATCAGTAATATCTAAAGTATGATACGTATTACCATCAACTCTCCAAATAAGAGCTTCTTTTGTCCATTCTAATTCAAACTCATGAAAACTGTCAGAAAAAGATCCTTTAGGTAGGTGATAACCTTTAGCACCCATTTGAGTATGTTTTCCTTTAGCATCTGCATAGTGTACATTAGCTTCAACTAAACTAGCATCAACAGAACCCCAAAGTTCTAGAATATCTATTTCACCAGTTGTTGGCCAAGATGTATCACCACCATTTTCATCAATATTAGACCCTAACATCCAAAAAGCTGGCCAAATAGCTTTACCACTTGGTAATTTTATTTTAGCTACTACTTTACCATAAGTAAAATCAAATTTTCCAGCAGTATTTAAACGAGCAGAAGTATATTGATTTAAACCATGTGTATCACTTTCATGATTAGCTTTTATAACTAATTGATTATCTCTAATAAAAGCGTTTTTTTTATCATTAGTATACCTTTGCCATTCAGCATTAAATCTTCCTGCAGGTTCAACTTGTCTATTCCACTTTTTAAGATCTAATTCTTCATTTTCAAAAGTATCTTCCCAAATTAAAATATATTTTTCTTGAGTATTATTACTTGAATTAATCATTGATTTTTTTTGGGTGCAAGAATACAGTAATCCTATTAAAACTACAATTAGAAAAGTAAATTTATAATAGAAATTCGTCATTTTAATTTTTATAAAATGGTAACTTAACAATAGTTGCAGGTATTGCTTTTTTACGAACCTGAATAAAAATTTCTGTTCCTAATTTAGAACTATCTAATGGTACATAACCCAAACCAATTCCTTTACCTAATGATGGACTCATGGTACCAGAAGTTACATTACCTATTTTGTTACCTTCTGCATCAACAATATCATAACCTTGTCTAGGAATTCCTCTTTCATTTAATTCAAAAGCAACTAGTTTTCTTGATGGTTTTTCAGCTTTCTGCTTAGCTAAAGCTTCGTGATTTACAAATTCTTTAGTAAATTTTGTTATCCAACCTAAACCAGCTTCAATTGGTGAAGTTGTATCATCTATATCATTACCATACAAACAATATCCCATTTCTGTTCTTAGAGTATCTCTTGCAGCTAAACCAATAGGTTTAATTCCAAACTCTTTACCAGCTTCAAATACCTTATTCCAAACTTGTTCTACTTCGTTATTTTTGCAATAAATTTCAAATCCACCTGAACCTGTATAACCAGTTGCAGAAATGATAACATGTTCTATACCAGCAAAATCACCTACTTTAAATTTATAAAAAGGAATATCAGCTAAATCTAATGAAGATAAAGATTGCATAGCTTCAACTGCTTTTGGACCTTGAATTGCTAATAAAGAATAATCATCTGATAAATCTCTTAATTCAGCACCAAACTCTTCATTATACTTAGAAATCCAGTTCCAATCTTTTTCAATATTTGATGCATTAACTACTAATAAATATTGGTTTTCTTTAATTCTGTAGCAAATTAAATCATCTACAATTCCTCCATTTTCATTTGGGAAACATGAGTATTGAGCATCACCAATGGCTAATTTTGAAGCATCATTTGAAGTTACTTTTTGTATTAAAGCTAAAGCATTTTCACCAGTAACTAAAAATTCACCCATATGACTAACATCAAAAACACCAACGCCATTTCTAACAGTTAAATGCTCTGCTGTTACACCTTCATATTGTACAGGCATATTAAAACCTGCAAAAGGCACCATTTTTGCTCCTAAGTTTACATGTATTTCATGTAATGCAATATTTTTCATTTGTAGATTTCTTTAAATTTTGGCTAAAATATTCAAAAAATGGCAAATTACAGTCACTAAAAATGTGTTAATATTTTTATTTCGATAAGAATTAATATTACATTTGAAAATACAACCAGATTAATTATAATTATGAAAATTTCTAAAGTACTTTTTATTTTATTTTTTGTTGTTTCAATAAATGGATCAGCACAAACACCTACAGATTATTTATCATCGGAATTTCACAAAGAAAGACGAGATGTTTTAAGAGCAAAAATGCCAAAAAATTCAGTGGCTGTTGTATTTGCAAATCCTTTAAGAAACAGAGCTAATGATGTTGATTATGTTTTTCATCAAGATCCAAACTTTTATTATTTAACAGGCTATAGAGAACCAAATGGAGTTTTAGTATTGTTTTCTGAAGATCAAACAAGTGAAGATGGTACTACTTATAATGAAATTTTATATGTGCAAAAAAGAGATCCAAGAGCTGAACAATGGAATGGAAAAAGACTTGGAGTAGAAGGTGCAAAAAAAGAACTAGGGTTTAAAATGGCAATGAATGCATCTGAGTTCGTAAACTCTTCTATTGATTTTAAAAGTTTTGATAAGGTTTTTATTGATGGTAAATTCAAGGATGATTATAGAGATTTAGGTGGTGCTGATGTTTTTGATTTGGTAAAATCTTTTAAAATGAATGCAGGCTACAATCCTAATTTGTATTTATCAAGAATGAAAGAATATATATACAATAATGTAGCACAAACGCCAATAGAAAGTCATGCAAATGTTATTAATATTATAGATAGAATGGCTTCTCGTTCTTCAGAAATTAAGAATGATGAATTATTAAATAAGTATAAGTCTGCAAAAACAGATGAATTAAAAAAAGAATATCAGCAAAAGATATCTTTAGCACTAAAACCAAAAACTAATATAGATTTGACATTTTTACAATCTAATTTGGCTACAATGCGTGAGATTAAAACTGCTGAGGAATTAAAATTATTAACGAAAGCAGTTCGTATTTCAGCAATAGGACAAAATGAGGTTATGAAAGCAATGAAGCCTCATATGTCAGAAACAGAATTACAAGGAATTCATGAGTTTGTTTACAAAAAATATGGAGCAGAATACGAAGGTTATCCATCAATTGTTGGAGCTGGAAATAATGGATGTATTTTACACTACATAGAAAATAATAAAACTAAAGTGGGTAATGATTTAGTTTTAATGGATTTAGGTGCAGAGTATAGAGGATTTACTGCAGATGTTACTAGAACTATTCCTGCAAGTGGAAAATTTACACCAGAACAAAAAGCAATTTACGATTTGGTTTATGAAGCTCAAGAAGCAGGTATTGCATTATATACTATTGGTACAAGTATGCAAGCGCCAAATCAAGCAGCTAGAAAAGTAATTAACGAAGGTTTATTTAAATTGGGAATTATTAAGTCTGTAGATGAAAGACACAATTATTTTCCTCATGGAACTTCACATCATATTGGTTTAGATGTGCACGATCCAGGAAACTATGGAAATTTTGAAGAAAATATGGTGGTTACTATGGAACCAGGAATTTATATTCCAGAAGGTAGTAATTGTGATAAAAAATGGTGGGGTATAGCAGTAAGAATAGAAGATGATATTTTAGTGACTAAAAAAGGGCCAGTTAATTTATCTGGAGAATCTCCAAGAAAATCTGACGAAATTGAAAAAATGATGGCTAAGAAATCTATTTTAGATGACTTTGTTTTACCAAATTTAGATGAGTAAAGAACAGCCTAATAATCCTTTACATGGTATAAAATTAGCCACAATTTTAGAGGAGTTATATGTAGAGTTTGGTTGGGAAGAATTAGGGTATGCTTTAAATATTAAGGCATTTCTAAATAATCCCACATATAAATCGTCTTTAAAATTTTTAAGAACTACACCTTGGGCAAGAGAAAAAGTGGAACAATTTTATATAAAAAATATGATTAGAAAGTAGCTTAATTACTTATAATTTCTAAAACCAATTCTTTCGTCAATGGCTTTCCATTGGCGATTTTTTTTATGTCTACAAAAGAAAACACAAAATCACAGCCTTTTTTATAATTAGAGCAACCATAAGCAGTTTTTCCTTTTAAAATGGTTCCTGAGTTACATTTTGGGCAAGGAATTTTTTCTGAGCTGTCTTTACGAGGAGTTTGCGACGAAGTAATCTCTTTGTTATTTACAGATTGCTTCATTTCATTCGCAATGACATTTGCAATGACATTCTGAGTTTTTTGAAGATTCTTATTAGTATGCTTTATTGGTTCAAATTTAATTACAAAATTATCATTAAATCGTAGTAATCCTTCAGTTGATTTTCCATCAATTTTAAATCCTTTTAAATTAGTTGTGCAACCTTTGTTTAATAGTCTAATAATTTGGTTTTCAGATACTTTTTTGTCATAAATTTTAAAAGGAATTTTAAAACTACAATTGTTTTTATATTCAGAACAGCCATAAGCAGATGAGCCTTTTAAAAGTTTTCCAGTTTTGCATTTAGGACAAGTTTTTCCTGTAACTGTTTTAGATTTTGTAGACTTTTTTGTTTTTGATTTTATTGAGTTTTCAACAGTGCTCGATATTACAGAAATATTTGAAGAAATCCTTTTTTTAGAAGAATTAGAACGTACTTCATACACCAATTCATCAACCATTTTTTTCATGTTATTGATAAAAGTTCCTGCATTGAATTCTCCTCTCTCAATTTCTTTCAAACGTTTTTCCCATCTACCTGTTAATTCAGCGGATTTTAAAAGTTCATTATCAATGATGTTGATTAAATCAATTCCTGTTTGTGTAGGTACAACTAATTTCTTTTTACGTTCTATGTATTTTCTTCGAAATAATGTTTCAATAATACTTGCTCTAGTTGAAGGTCTTCCAATTCCGTTTTCTTTCATCAACTCACGCATTTCATCATCATCTACTTGTTTACCTGCAGTTTCCATAGCACGTAATAAACTAGCCTCTGTAAAATTTCTTGGAGGTTTGGTCTCCTTTTCTAAAAAAGAGGGTTCATGAGAGCCTTTTTCACCTTTAATAAATGAAGGTAATGTTAGTTGCTGATTTAATTCTTTTTTAATCTTGCTTTCTTCAGTTTCAAATACAACTCTCCAGCCTTTATTAATAATTTCTTTACCTGTTGTTTTAAAAGGTACTTCAGCAGCTATACCCATTACTGAAGTATTAGAAACATCTGAATCTGGGTAAAAAACTGCAATGAATCTTTTGGTAATGATATCGTAAACTTGTTGCTGATTGTATTGCAAGTTACCTTGAATACCTGTTGGAATTATAGCATGATGATCTGTAACTTTCTTATCATCAAAAACACGTTTGGTTTTCTTTATTTTCTTGCCTAAAAGTGGTTGCGTTAACTTATTGTAATTGGTTAATTTTGATAATATACCATGAACTTTTGGATACAAATCATTTGGTAAAAAAGTAGTATCTACTCTTGGGTACGTAACTACTTTCATTTCATACAACTTCTGTACAATTTTTAAAGTATCATCTGCAGAAAACCCAAACTTATTGTTACAATAAACTTGTAGTCCTGTTAAATCAAATAATTTAGGGGCATACTCTTTACCTTTCTTTTTTGTAACTGAGACAATTTCAAATTCAGATTGAGCTACTTTATCTGCTAAAATCTGACCATCTTCTTTTTTTAGAAACCGTCCATCTTCATAATTAAAAAGTGTATCTCTATAAGTGGTTTGTAATTCCCAATAAGGTTGAGGCTTAAAATCACGAATTTCTTTATAACGATTTACCAACATGGCTAGAGTAGGCGTTTGTACTCTACCAATAGACAACACTTGTTTGTAGCCACCAAATTTAACAGTGTATAAACGAGTTGCATTTAAACCCAACAACCAATCTCCAATAGCTCTAGAATATCCTGCATAATAGAGATTATCGTATTTTTTAGAAGACTCTAAATTTTGAAAGCCTTCTTTTATAGCTTCTTCTGTTAAAGAGGAAATCCATAAACGTTTTACTTCGCCTTTATAATTACATTGATTAATAACCCATCTTTGTATGAGTTCTCCTTCTTGACCAGCATCACCACAATTTATAATGACTTCTGCTTTTTCAAATAAACTTTTTACAATATTAAATTGTTTTTTAATTCCTGCATCTCCATTGACTTTGGTGTCAAAACGTTCAGGTAACATAGGTAAGTTGTTCAAGTCCCAACTTTTCCAATGTGGTTTATAATCTTTGGGTTCTAAAAGTGTACATAGATGTCCAAAAGTATAAGTTACAGCATAACCATTGCCTTCATAGAAACCATCGCGTTTTGTTTTGGCTCCTAAAATGTTGGCAATTTCTCTGGCAACACTTGGTTTTTCGGCTATACAGACTTTCAAATCTAATTATTTTTGCAAGGTCGAAAATATGAAAAATATAAATTAAAATTCACCATTGATTAATGAATTTATATCAAACTTATACATACTTTATTATCTTTGGTTTATGCTAGAAAATCATCCTAGAAATCCACTTTTAATTTTAGTATTCGCTGCAATAGGAATGCTTATTAGGTATTTGTTTTTCTCTTTAATCTTAGTTTTAACAGGTAATAAGCCTAAAAAGACACTGGATTATTCAGAAGGTTTTTATCAAATTGTGTATAACATATTATTGACTCTAGTATTCATAATTATTTTGATTTTTTATTTGATTTATAAAAATCTACATCAGTAAATCACTTCACCAAAGCCAATTGAATTCGTTTTCTAACTACATCAACTTCTAAAACTTTTACTATAATTTGCTGTTGTAAGGCTACAATAGCATTGACATCTTTGACAAAAGTATCTGATAAATTAGACACGTGAATTAAACCACTTTCTTTAATGCCAACATCAACAAAACAACCAAAATTGGTAATATTATTTACAATACCAGGTAATAATTGACCTATTCTTAAATCAGCAATACTCTTTAAGTTTTTATCAAAAGAAAATGCTTTTGCTTTTGCTCTTGGATCTACTCCTGGTTTTTCTAATTCTTTAATAATATCTTTTAGAGTAGGTAATCCAATAGTTTCTGAAATATAATTTTGTAAATTAATTTTTTGAAGGATTTCTTTATTGCCAATTAAATCATCAACTTTACTATTTAAATCTTTTGCCATTTTATCTACAACAGCATAACTTTCAGGATGCACTCCTGAATCGTCTAAAGGATTTTTCGCGTTTTTAATTCGTAAAAATCCAGCTGCTTGTTCATACGCTTTTCCACCTAATCTTGGCACTTTTTTAATATCATTTCTCGAATTGAAAGCTCCATTTTCATTTCTGTATTGCACAATATTTTCAGCTAATTTTGGTCCTATACCAGATACATAACTCAATAAAGATTCACTTGCTGTGTTGATATTTACACCCACTGTATTCACACAACTTTCAACTGTAGTATCTAAAGCTTTTTTTAGTTTAGTTTGATCTACATCATGTTGATATTGTCCAACACCAATCGATTTTGCATCAATTTTCACCAATTCTGCTAAAGGATCTTGCAAACGTCTTCCAATAGAAACTGCTCCACGAACTGTAACATCGTAATTAGGAAACTCATCTCTGGCAATTTTGGAAGCAGAATAAATAGAAGCACCAGCTTCACTCACTACAAAAACATCAATAGAATTTTTAAAATGTACCTTTTTAATGAGTTGTTCAGTTTCTCTGGAAGCTGTTCCATTTCCAATAGCAATAGCTTCAATTTGATAAGCTTCAGCCAAAGAACTGATTTTTTTAATGGCATCAAAAGATTGATTTTGAGGAGCGTGAGGAAAAATTGTTTCATTATGTAGTAAATCTCCTTGCTCATTTAAACAAACAACTTTACAACCTGATCTGAAACCAGGGTCAATTGCTAAGATTCTTTTTTCTCCTAATGGAGCACCTAATAACAATTGTTTTAAGTTTTTTGCAAAAACAGTAATGGCTGCATCGTCTGCTTTTTCTTTGGCAATTGATAAAGCTTCATTTGATAATGAGGGTAATAATAAACGTTTAAATGCATCTTGAATGGCGAATTGTAAGTGTTGAACACATTCGTTATTAGAACGAATAATTCTATCTTCCATTTTCTGTAATGCTCTTTCACTGTCTATTTCTAGTTTTATTCGAATAAAACCTTCACTTTCTGCTCTTAAAATTGCTAGTAATCTGTGTGATGGAATTCTTTTTAAAGATTCGCTCCAATCAAAATAATCTTTAAATTTTTGAGCCTTTTCATCACTTATTTTAGACTTAATTAATTTTGAAGAAATTTGAGCAAATCTTTCATATTGATAACGAATATGAGTTCTGATATCTGTTCTTTCATTAATCCATTCTGCAATAATAAAACGTGCACCTTCTAGTGCTTCTTCAATCGATTTAACATCTTTAGTAATATATTTTGAAGCAGTATATTCTAAATCATTTACACGTTGACTCATTATCATTTTAGCCAAAGGTTCTAAACCTTGTAAACGTGCAGTTTCTGCTTTGGTTTTGCGTTTCTTTTTAAAAGGTAAATACAAATCTTCTAAATCAATCAAATCTTTAGAATTATCTATTTTTTCTTCTAATGCTGATGTTAAGGAATTTTGTTCTTTTAAAGCTTTTAGAATAGCTTTTTTTCGTTTTTCTAATGCTTCAAAAGTTTCTTTATACTTTACAATTTCTCTAATTTGTAACTCATCTAAATTTCCAGTCATTTCCTTTCTATACCTGCTTATAAAAGGAATTGTTGCGTCTTCATTTAACAAAGAAATTGTGTTTTCTATAGATTTTGAAGAAAGCTGAGTTTGTTGTTTTATATAAGTGAGTAATTGCATGTTATGTCTTTAAAATATTCTGAAAAAAAAACCTCAAAAAAAATTTTTTTTGAGGCTACGAATATACTTTTTAAATTGACATTTTAAGAAATAACTTTCTCAAAAGCTAAACGTTTTGCATTGTAGTTGGTATAAATAATACCACAATATTGGTATCCCATTTTTTTAATTAAAGATTGCATGGTTTTATTATCTTCATGCGTATCAATTTTTAAACTTTGTACTCCTTTTTCTTGTAGCTTTTGATGTAAGTTTTCGAAAACAAATTTTGCAATCCCTTTTCCTCTAAAATCTTTACTCATAGCTAATCTATGAATAACTCCATAAGGTTTTGTTTCATCAATAATCCAATTACCATCAAATATTTTTCTGTAAGTAGGCTCTTTCCTTAAAGTAAACATAGTGGTTGCGACTATTGTGTCGTCTTCATTTACAATTATGTAGCTTTCATTATTAGAAATATCGTTCTCAATTTGTGCTGCATTTGGATATCCATTTTGCCATTGATCTATGTTCAAAGATTTTAACAATGCTTTAGCATCATCAATAATTTCTAAAATTCTAGGAACATCATTTAAAACAGAAAGTCTAATTTTCATTTTCTATAAATTAAAAACCACGAATTACAAATATAAATATTCGAAAATTCGTGGCTAAAATTTATAGTTAATTTTTAAACAGTTGCTTCTTCTGAAACTTTTGCAGGTAATTCAACCATTTCTTGATTGTGCAAAATATCTTGAATGGTTTGTCTTTTTCTGATTAAGTAATCTTGTCCATCAACAATCATAACTTCGGCAGGTAAATAACGAGAATTGTAGTTAGAAGCCATAGAAAAACAGTAGGCACCTGCATTGTGGAAACATAAAATATCTTCTTCAGAGATTTCTGAAATTCGTCTGTTAGAACCAAAAGTATCTGTTTCACAAATGTAACCCACTACAGAGTAGTAACGATCTCTTCCTTCAGGATTTGATATGTTTGTAATATGATGATATGAATTGTACATCATTGGTCTAACTAAATGATTAAAACCAGAATCTACATGAGCAAAAACAGTAGAAGTAGTTTGCTTTACAACATTTACTTTTGCTAAAAACACACCAGCTTCAGATACTAAAAATTTACCTGGTTCAAACATTAATGTAATGTCTTTTCCATATTCTATACAAAACTCATTGAAACGTTCTGTAAGTTGTAAGCCTAATTGTTCTATATTAGTTGAAATATCACCTTCTTTGTAAGGCACTTTAAATCCGCTTCCAAAATCGATAAAGTCAATATCATCAAATTGTTTAGCAACATCAAATAAAATTTCTGTTGCACGTAAAAAAGTGTCAATATCTAATATATCAGAACCAGTGTGCATATGAATTCCGTTTATATTCATTCCTGTATTCTCTACAACACGTTTAATATGAGGAACTTGATGAATAGATATACCGAATTTAGAATCTATGTGACCTACAGAAATTTTAGAATTTCCACCAGCCATGATATGTGGGTTTATACGAACACACACAGGTACTTCTGGATGTTGTTGTCCAAACTGTTCTAAGATAGAAAGGTTGTCAATATTTATTTGAACACCTAGTTTGGCAACATCTTCAATTTCTTTTAAAGACACTCCATTAGGTGTAAATATGATGTTTTTTGGATCTATACCAGTTGTTAAACCTAATTGTACTTCTTGAATAGAAACAGTATCTAAACCTGCACCTAAATTCTTAAAAAATTTTAAAATATTTATGTTAGACAATGCTTTAACAGCATAATTTAATTTTAAGTTTTTAACATCGCTAAAAGCGTTAGTTAATCGATTGTATTGAGAAGCAATTTTATCTGTATCATATACATATAAAGGACTTCCGTATTTGTTTGCTAATTCTAAAAGTTGAGTTCTTTCCAAAATAAATTCATTTTATCAATGTCAAAAATAGCTAAAATGTGTAGTTTTATTTCATTTGTTTAAAAATATAACATATTGTTTTTTTTTGTGATTTTTAAATATTTTTTATCAATTGACTTCAAGTTTTTTAATAGTCTATTTTACTATTTTTAATAGTTGAAAATCTGTTAATAACTAATTAGAATAGTCATTTTATTTCTTTAGGGTTAATGTTATATTGCATGTACTTCAAACCTAATAATAGTAAGCGTTTTAGATGAGTGAGCAAACAAAATATACTGAAGATAATATTAGATCATTAGACTGGAAAGAGCATATTAGAATGCGACCAGGAATGTATATTGGTAAACTGGGTGATGGTTCATCAGCAGATGATGGTATTTATATACTTGTAAAAGAGGTGCTTGACAATTCTATTGATGAATTTGTGATGGGTGCAGGAAAAACCATCGAAATTTCTATTCAAGGTAATAAAGTTACAGTTAGAGATTATGGTAGAGGAATACCTTTGGGTAAAGTAGTAGATGTAGTTTCTAAAATGAATACTGGAGGTAAATATGATTCTAAAGCTTTTAAAAAATCAGTTGGTTTAAATGGTGTAGGTACAAAAGCAGTGAATGCATTATCAACATTTTTTCGAGTAGAATCTACTAGAGATGGTAAATCAGCTTCAGCAGAATTTACACAAGGAAATTTAGAAAATCAAGAGTTCTTAGAAGAAACCTCAAGAAGAAAAGGTACTAAAGTATCTTTTATACCAGACGAAACCATTTTTAAAAAATACAAGTTTCGAAATGAGTATGTTGCTAAGATGCTCAAAAACTATGTGTATTTAAATCCTGGTTTAACCATAATTTTTAATGGAGAAAAGTACTTTTCTGAAAATGGATTAAAAGATTTATTAGAGGATAATAATAATACAGATGATATGCTGTATCCTATTATTCACTTAAAAGGAGATGATATAGAAGTTGCTATTACTCATAGTAAAACGCAATATTCAGAAGAGTATTATTCATTTGTAAATGGGCAACATACTACTCAAGGTGGTACACATCAAGCTGCATTTAGAGAAGCAATTGTAAAAACGATTCGTGATTTTTTTGGTAAAAATTTTGAAGCTTCTGATGTACGTAAATCTGTAATTGCTGCTATTGCTATAAAAGTGATGGAACCTGTTTTTGAAAGTCAGACTAAAACAAAACTAGGTTCAACAGAAATGGGTGGTGATTTACCAACTGTAAGAACGTATATCAACGATTTTGTAAAAACAAAATTAGATAACTATCTTCATAGAAATACAGATGTAGCAGACAAGCTACAAAAGAAAATTCTTCAAGCAGAAAAAGAACGTAAAGAGCTTTCAGGTATTCGAAAGTTAGCAAGAGATAGAGCAAAAAAAGCTAGTTTACACAATAAAAAATTGCGCGATTGTAGAATTCACTTAGGAGATACAAAAAAAGAAAATTATTTAGATACTACTCTTTTTATAACAGAGGGTGACTCTGCTTCTGGATCTATTACAAAATCTAGAAATGTAAATACTCAAGCTGTTTTTAGTTTAAAAGGAAAACCTTTAAACTCTTATGGTTTAAGTAAGAAAATTGTTTATGAAAATGAAGAGTTTAATTTATTGCAAGCAGCTTTAAATATAGAAGATGGTTTAGAAGATTTAAGATATAATAACATAGTAATTGCAACAGATGCAGATGTAGATGGTATGCACATTCGTTTGTTACTAATAACGTTCTTTTTACAGTTTTTTCCTGAGTTAATAAAAGAAGGGCATTTGTACATTTTAGAAACTCCTTTATTTAGAGTGCGTGATAAAAAAGAAACGATTTATTGTTATTCAGAAGAAGAAAAACAAAATGCCATAGCAAAATTAAGAGGTAAACCAGAAATTACTCGATTTAAAGGTTTGGGTGAAATTTCTCCAAATGAGTTCGTTCATTTTATAGGTGATGATATTCGTTTAGATCCTGTAATGTTAGACAAAGAAATGTCTATAGAGCAAATGTTGCAATTTTACATGGGTAAAAACACACCTGATAGACAAAAGTTTATCATTCAAAATTTAAAAGTAGAATTAGATATTGTTGAGGAAGTTTAAGAGATGAGTGAAGAAATAAACGAAAACGAAGAAGTAAATAATCACAATAATCAATCTGAGAATTTAGAAAATCAGAATGATAATGTAGAAACCATAACAAAAGTTACAGGAATGTACAAAGAATGGTTTTTAGATTATGCTTCATATGTAATTTTAGAAAGAGCAGTACCTGCGTTATTAGATGGATTAAAACCTGTACAACGTAGAATAATGCATTCTATGAAAGACTTAGATGATGGACGTTACAATAAAGTAGCTAACATTGTTGGGCATACTATGCAATATCATCCTCATGGAGATGCAAGTATTGCAGATGCAATGGTTCAAATTGGTCAAAAAGAATTACTGATTGATATGCAAGGAAACTGGGGTAATATCTTAACAGGAGATAGAGCTGCAGCTTCAAGATATATAGAAGCACGTTTATCTAAATTTGCTTTAGAAGTAGTTTTTAACCCGAAAACTACAAAGTGGCAAGCTTCTTATGATGGTCGTAAAAGAGAACCTGTAAATTTACCTGTTAAATTTCCATTATTATTAGCTCAAGGAGCAGAAGGAATTGCAGTTGGTTTGTCAACCAAAATTTTACCACATAATTTTAATGAACTCATTGATGCTTCAATCAAATATTTAAAAGGAAGAAGTTTTAAAATTGTGCCAGACTTTTTAACTGGAGGTATTGCAGATTTTTCGAATTATAATGATGGTAAAAGAGGAGGTAAAGTAAGAGTAAGAGCTAAAATTTCTCAAATAGATAAAAAGACTTTAGTCATTACAGAAATCCCTTTTGGTACAACTACACAATCTTTAATAGATAGTATCTTAAAGGCCAATGATAAAGGAAAAATAAAAATAAAGAGGATAGAAGATAACACTGCAGCAAATGTAGAAATTTTAGTGCATTTACCCCCAAATGTATCTCCAGATAAAACAATTGATGCTTTATATGCTTTTACAAATTGTGAAAACTCAATCTCTCCTTTATGCTGTATCATTGAAGATAATAAACCCATTTTTGTTGGGGTAACTCAAATGCTAAAACATTCAACAGATCATACTGTTGAGTTGTTAAAATTGGAGTTAGAAATTCAATTAAATGAACTTGAAGAACAATGGCATTTTGCATCCCTAGAACGAATTTTTATAGAAAATAGAATCTATAGAGATATTGAAGAAGAAGAAACTTGGGAAGGTGTTATTAAAGCGATTGATGAAGGCTTAAAACCCCACATCAAACATTTAAAGAGAGCAGTTACAGAAGAAGATATTGTTCGTTTAACAGAAATTAGAATTAAAAAGATTTCTAAGTTCGATATTGATAAGGCAAAACAACATATAGAAAGTTTAGAAGAAAAGATTGAAGGAGTAAAACATCATTTAGCTAATTTAATAGATTATGCTATTGATTATTTTAAAAATCTAAAAGATAAATACGGAAAAGGAAAAGAACGTAAAACCGAAATTAGAATTTTTGATGACATTGTAGCATCAAAAGTAGCTATGAATAATGCAAAGCTTTATGTGAATAGAGCAGAAGGTTTTATTGGTACTTCATTAAGAAAAGACGAATTTGTTTGCGATTGTTCTGATATAGATGATATCATAACTTTTAGAAAAGATGGAACAATGATGGTTACTAAAATCGATGCAAAAACCTTTGTAGGTAAAGATATTATTCATGTAGCAGTCTTTAAAAAGAAAGACAAACGTACAGTGTATAATATGATGTATAGAGATGGTAAATCTGGACCAAGTTACATGAAACGTTTTAATGTTACCTCTGTAACTAGAGATAAAGAATACGATTTAGCCAATGGTAAAAAAGGTTCTATAGTACATTATTTTTCAGCAAATCCAAATGGAGAAGCAGAAGTAGTTACTATTAATTTAAGAGCAGTTGGTAGTATCAAAAAATTAAAATGGGATATAGATTTTGCAGATTTAGCAGTAAAAGGTAGAGCTGTTCGTGGTAACACTATTACTAAGTTTGCCATTAAAAAAGTTGAATTTAAAGAAGCTGGTGTTTCTACATTAAAACCTCGAAAAATTTGGTTTGATGATGCTGTACAACGTTTAAATGTTGATGAAAGAGGGGAGTTGTTAGGTGAATTTAAAGCAGAAGATAAATTATTAATCATTACTCAAAGTGGAAAAGCAAAAGCTGTTAAACCAGATTTAGCTATGCATTTTGAAGATGATATGATTGTTTTAGAAAAATGGATACCTAAAAAACCAATATCTGCTATTTATTATGATGGTGAAAAAGAACGTTACTATATAAAACGTTTTGTTATAGAAACAACAGAAAAAGAAGAAGTTTTTATTTCTGAACATCCAAAAAGCCAGTTAGAGATTGTTGCTACAGATTATAGACCAGTTGCAGAAGTGGTGTATTCAAAGCGTAGCTTAGAAAATGAGGAGGTTAATTTAGAGGAGTTTATTGCTGTAAAAGGAATTAAAGCGCTTGGTAATCAATTAACAACAGAGAAAATAAAGCAGGTAAACCTTTTAGAGTCTTTACCTTATGATGAACCAGAAGATGAAAAAATTGAAGAAGTAGAGGTGGTAGATGAAGAAGTTGTAGAAGATAAATTACCTTTAGATATACCAACCATAGAAAAATCTTCAACTCTAGAATTGCCTAATAAAGATGATAAGAAAGCTGCCTTATTAAAAAAAGCAATAAAAAAGAAAAAAGATAATTCAGACGATTCTCAACAATCATTATTTTAAAATATGAAACTTAAGCATCTTTACCTTTTTTTATCAGTATTAGGTATTTGTTACACTTGGTATTACAATATTCAATATTTTAATACTGTAGAAGATGCAAATCTGATTGGTTTTTTTAAAGATGCACAACAAAATTTTGCTGGTAAATCTTTTGGTGCAGATTTAACTGTTGTTTGTTTAACTTTTTTTGCTTTCTTAATTCCAGAATCTTTAAGATTAAAAATTAAGTATTGGTGGACCTTAATACCATTAACATTTTTAATTGCTATAGCATTTACATTTCCTTTATTCTTATATTTGAGAGAATTATCTCTCGAAAAAAAGAATGAAATTTAGACTTTCTTTATTATTATGCTTTTTGTACCTCTCTTTTTTTGGGCAAGAAAAAGTATTTTATTTTAAAGATGCTAATAAAGAATATTCATCAAAAACAATTGGTTTTGCAAATTTTAAAGAAGTTGTAGATGATATTGTTTTAGAAAGTAAAACTGATGCAGTTTTTTGGTTTAAAATTCCTAAATCTTTAGATGATGGTGATTATGTTTTTCAAATAAAAAGTATAGATACTAAAGGAACTAAAGGGTTTCAAGGAAATAAGGTTTTAGAAAAGTTACCCTACCAAAGATATAATGTCTTTCAATTTACTAGAAATGAAGATACTTTCATAAAAACTGCTTCAAATTCAAAAGCTTATTACCCTATAACTTTAAATAAATCTGATATATTTAATTTCAAAGAGAAAAAAATAATTACTTATAATAGTTTTTATTACGGTTTTTCTTTTTTGGTAATTCTTTACTGTTTTGTTTATTATTTTTATTTTAAAGATTACGCTTTCTTATACTATTCAGTCTTTTTAGCTTCTATTACTTTAGGTTTTTTAATTATTGATGGTACACTTAATTTATTTGGAGTATCAAAAAAAAATACAAATTTTCTAATAATTACTAATTATATAGCTTTAGCTTTTTTTGCATCAAAATTTATAAACAGTTTTTTATTTTTAGAGAGCATATATCCTAAACTAAAAAAGTATACTTATACTGTTGGGGTATTAATTATTTTATCTGGCTTAATCTACTTTATTACTGATAGCCATTTATATTTATTGATATTAAATATTTTGGTATTTTCTTTATTACTAATTTATTGGTTAACATCAGTTTTACTTATTAAGAGAAATATTTATACTAAAATTTTAGTATTAGCATTTGCGCTTTTACTTTTTTCAGCTATAGATTCTTTTGTTCTTACCAACTTTGGATTCAGGATTTTTAAATCTAATCCATTATTAATGAAGATTGGTGGTATTGTTCAAATTATAGTATTATGGTTTGCTGTAATTTTTAGAGAGAAAATACTTAGAAAAGAAAATGCATTTATGAAGAAGGAAATTATTTCTTTCTCAGATTCTATAAATTTAAATGATGAAAAGGTAAAAAATGAGAATACTTTAGAAGATTTAAGTCATAGAGAAAGAGAAATTTTTAATTTAATTATTCAAGGTAAATCTAATAAAATGATATCTGCAGAATTAAATATTTCTGTGAATACTGTAAAATTTCATATTAAAAATATTTACGAAAAATTAAATATTAAAAGTAGAAAGGAAGCTTTAAATATTGATTTAAATATAGCTAAAATGTAGTTTTTTAGCACATTACTACCCTAAAACTACCCAACTAAAAACAAGTAAACTTAATAGAAAACATTAAATTTGTATGTATAAATTATATTCCCCATCTTTATTATACTATCCAAACTACTCTTGACAATCTGTCAAGAGTTTTTTTATTTCATCTTTTCAAAAAAAGTAAATTTATAGTTTGGCAACAATTCTGGATTTGTAATTTTTATGATATCCTTTAAGACTAAATCTGGTCTAGTTGGTGCCAATTCATAATAAATAATTCCACCTGTTTTACCCTTTTTAATTGATGGTGAATAAATTTTATCCTCTTTAAAAGTAGTAAACTTTTCATACAACTTATTAGAACTTAACATTTGTTCTTTAGATGAAAAATAACCTGGAGCAATCCAATAATCAGCATTAATTCCTTTTTCAAAAACGCTTTCAAAGCTTAAAGATAAACTGCCTTTACCTTTAGTGTTTTTCCATAAATAATTAACATTAGCATCTTCTAAAAATTGAGCTACAAAACTATCTCCTGCAGGTAAATTCCATATATCTTTACTCATAATGGCTCCAGATAATACAGTTTGTTGTTTTGTTGATTTTAGGGCTATTTTTTTAGCTTCTAAATAATTGTTTTCAATTTCATTAAAAATACTGTCAGCAAGTTGTTCTTTGTCAAATAAAACTCCAAAAAATTTAATCCATTCAGCTCTACCCAATGGTGTTTCTTCTAGCCAATCTCCATTGTAAATTACATTTATTCCAGATTTTTGAATTGTAGATAAAGATTTGTCAGCAGACGAAACACTATAACCAACAATTAATTCTGGTTGTAAATCCAATAATATCTCTGTATTTAATGCATTTTCTTTTCCTATTTCTTTTATTTTACCTAGATCAATTAATTGCCTAGTTTTTTCTGATGAAACATATCTAGAAAAAGGAAATCCAATTATTGATTTTTCTTCTTTTAGCAATTCAACCATTGGTATATGAGTAGTTGATGTTACAATTATTTCTTTTATAGGGACCTGAATAATTTTCTTATCCAAATCATTTAAATTTTTACTTGAAGATTTATTATAAACTTTATACTCATAAATTTCATTAGATCCTTTATAAGCTGATTTAATAATTAGTTTTTTAAATCTATTTTCTTCAACTATATCAAATCCTTTTGCATATTTAATGGTAGTTTTTTTAGTTGATTCAACTTTTTTATTTACAGTTTCTTTTTTACAAGAAACTAAAATTAGTAAAAGCAACAAGAAAGCATAAGAACTATTTTTCATTTTGTAAATACTTGATTTTCTTGTTCCTGAACTCTAATAAAAGTTGTTCTTTTGGTTAGCTCTTTTAATCTTCTAGCTCCTACATATGTACAAGTAGAACGTAAACCTCCTAAAATATCTATTACAGTATTCTCAACATTTCCTTTAAAAGGAATTTTTACTGTTTTACCTTCAGAAGCTCTGTAGTCTGCAACACCACCTGAATGTTTATTCATAGCTGTTTCAGAGCTCATGCCATAAAAAGCTTTAAATTTTTCGCCATTTTCCTCTATAATCTCTCCACCACTTTCTGTATGTCCAGCTAGCATGCCACCTAACATTACAAAATCTGCATTTGCTCCAAAGGCTTTAGCAACATCTCCAGGAACTTTACAGCCACCATCAGAAATTATTTGACCACCTAAACCATGAGCAGCATCAGCACACTCAATAATGGCAGATAATTGAGGATAACCAACTCCTGTTTTTACTCTTGTTGTACATACAGAACCTGGTCCAATACCCACTTTAATAATATCTGCTCCAGATAATAACAATTCTTCTACCATTTCACCAGTTACTACATTACCAGCTATTATTACTTTATTAGGATGTTGTTTGCGCATTTTTCTAACGAATTCTACAAAATGTTCTGAATAGCCGTTTGCAACATCAATACAAATAAAATTTATTTGTGGAAATTCATTTAAAATTGTTTTTACCTTTTTAGCATCTTCTTTACTTGTACCTGTACTTATTGCAATATTATTTAAAGTATTTACTGACGATTCATGAATAAATTTTCTCCAATCATCAATAGTATAATGCTTATGAATTGCTGTAAAAATATTGTGGTTACTTAATGCTTTTGCCATATTAAAAGTACCAACAGTATCCATATTTGCAGCTATAATAGGTACTCCTTTCCAAGTTATATCACTGTGTAAAAAATTGAACTCTCTTTCCAGTGTTACTTCAGACCTAGATTTTAGAGTAGATCTTTTAGGTCGAAACATAACGTCTTTAAAGCCTAATTTTAAATCATTTTCGATTCTCATATTTAAAATTTATTAGATTTTAAAGATATCAATTTTAGGTATCTTAAAAAGAATTTGCAATAAAATTTATATTACATTTGTCAAGATTTTTGGTTTTTGTATAAATATCGGTTTATACAAAATTAAAAGGGAATTTGGTGAAAATCCAAAACTGTTCCCGCAACTGTAAGTTTATGCTGATTTTAGTTTCAGCACTTTTTTAAGGATGTTATTTTTCTTATGCCACTGACATTTAATGTTGGGAAGGCGAATAACATAAAACAAGTCAGGAGACCTGCCTAAAGTCACGAGTTAAAAACTTTCGGGATAAAAGTTTATGTACTAATATTTTTCTGTACAGAATATTTACCTGATTTATTGTATTAATTAAATCATTAAAAATGAAAAAGCAATTATTAATTGTTAGTGTGTTGGCATGCAATTTTGTTAACACAAATTTATTTTCTCAAGAAAAAAAAGAGAAAATAGAATCTTTAGAAGAAGTTGTAGTTACTGCAACAAAATTTGAAACCAATAAAAAGAATATTGGTAAAATAGTATATAAAATCACTCAAGAAACAATAGAAAACAGTAGAGGAAAATCTATTGTAGATTTATTAAATGATGTTCCTGGTGTAGAAATTAATGGTAACTTTAGTACAAGAGGCCAAAATTTAGGATATTATATAAGAGGAGGAAGAAATAGACAAGTTGCAATATTAATTGATGGTGTAAATGTAAATGATCCATCATCATTTAATGGTGATTTTGATCTAAGACAATTAGATATTAATCAAATTGAAAGAATAGAAGTTTTAAAAGGAGCTTCTTCAACTTTATATGGTACAGGTGCTGCAACTGGGGTTATCAATATCATTTTAAAAAAAGCTTCAAAAAATAGTTTTTCAGGTACTTTTAATTCTTTTGTAGGTACAAATTCATCAAGTGAAAATAATCGTTTTGCAGCAGATGAAATTTCAACTAATTTTAATTTTAATGGAACTTTAGGAAAACTAGATTATTTGTTTGCTTTAAATGGTAATGGTTCAAAAGGTCTTTCTGCAGCTGAAAATAGTGGTAATAAAGAATTTGAAGAAGATGTTTTTTCAAGACAAAACATGTTACTAAAGTTAAACTACTCCGTAAACAATAAGTTTAAAATAGGAATTTTAACAAGTATAGATGAGTTTTCTACGGATTTTGATGGTTTTGATTTTGATCCTATAACTTTTGCAAGTATACCTGCAGATAGAGATAATAATTTAGAGAGTTTTCAAAAACGTTTTGCAGTTAATGCAGATTATTCTTACTCAAAGGGAGAATTAAAATTAAGAACTTTTTATACTGATATTAAGAGAACTGAAACTCCTTCAAATGATTTTTTTAAAGGAGAAGTTTTAGGGTTCGATATTTTTAATAATTATAAGTTTACTAACAAAATTTCTTTATTAACGGGTTTTACTGCTCAATTTCAAGATATGATTCAGAGAACTTCTTTTAGTACTATAGAAGAAGGTAAAGGAAAACAACATTTTTATGATCCATATATATCAGTTAATTACAATTCATCTTTTGGTTTTAACTTAAATGCTGGTTCAAGGTTAAATATTCATAATGAGTATGGTAGTAATTTTGTTTTTAATGTTAACCCTTCTTATAATTTTACCATTAATAATAATTTAATTAAAGTATTTACCTCTTACAGTACTGCATTTGTTACTCCAACCTTATCAGAAATATTTACAAAATTACCATCAATTGGTGAGTTATTACCAGAAGAAGATATTACTATTGAAGGAGGTTTTGATATTGCTTTAGGCGAAAAAATTAATATAAATGCCACTTATTTTTATAGAGAAGAGACTAATAAAATAGGTTATGATCCAACCACTTTTCAAACAATAAATGATTTAGGTACTTTCTTAGCACGAGGTTTTGAAACAGAAGTAAATTTTAAAATGAATTCAAAACTATCATTTTTAGCTAATTATACTCACATAAATAGAGATGAAAATTTACTTTTAAAAATACCTCAAAATAAATTCTTCATCAAGGCAGATTACAAATTAACAAATTCAACATTTACCTCTTTGTCATATAGATATGTTGACGAAACTACAGACTTTGGTAATGTTTCTTTAGATGCTTATAACTTAGTAGATTTCTTTATAAATCATTCTTTGCTAGATGGTAAAGTTACTTTTTATGGAAGTATAACTAATATTTTCAATGAAAATTTTCAGGAGATAGCAGGTTTTACAACAAGAGGTAGAAATTATAGTTTAGGATTAAATATTAAATTATAGATTTTAAAAAATATCCCCAACTTTCTTATACAAAAAAAGAGCTTTCTAAAAATTAGGAGGCTCTTTTTAAATTTATAAAAGTTTTCGCACTTCACTTTTTATAAAATCAACAGCAGTTTCTGTAGGTGAAATTGTTTTAGAATAATCTATTAAAACATTTTCTCTTAAATCGTTCGCAGAATTAGAAACTTCAGCAACTTGTTTTAGTTTGTTTATAATGGCTCTTTTAGCAGCAGTTATAGACAACCAAGTTTCTTTACTTATGTACAATTGTTGTACTAAATTATGTTCAAATTCTTGATCAATAGTTGCAATTAATAGTTTTAAATAATCATTAACATCATCAGAAGTTGGTTTAATTCTAACTAACATTTTTACAGGATTAATTCTCTCACAAAATAGCAACATCCTTTCATAAGCCTGCAATTTTATTGGCAAACTTTCTTTTTTCTTATCTGCCATTATATTTAATTTCTTATCTGCATTTTGCTGATTTAAAAATCCATGAAACATATAATATGCAACAAAACCTGTAACTAAAGCAGGTAGTATGTAAGAAACACTATCTAGTAATTGATCATCCATTATAATTAATTTACACAAAAGTAATTTTTTTACTTAATAAATTGTGGATAAAAATTAAAGAAGACATTTTTTAAGAACGTTAGAATTCCTAATTTCACGTTTTAAAAATCTCATAAATTTACTTTGAATAATTACTTAGATTCTTTAAACGAAGCTCAAAAACAAGCTGTTTTACAAAAAGACGGACCAATGATTATAATTGCTGGTGCTGGTTCTGGTAAAACAAGAGTTTTAACTTACAGAATTGCTCATTTAATGCAACAAGGTGTAGATGCGTTTAATATACTTTCTCTCACTTTTACAAACAAAGCAGCTAGAGAAATGAAAGAGAGAATTGCTGGTGTAGTTGGTGTTAGTGAGGCAAAAAATCTTTGGATGGGAACTTTCCACTCTGTATTTGCTAGAATTTTAAGATCTGAAGCAGATAAATTAGGTTTTCCTAGTAATTTCACAATATACGATACTCAAGATTCTGTAAGACTTTTAACTTCTATTATCAAAGAAATGAACTTAGATAAAGAACGTTATAAGGCTAAACAAATTCAAAATAGAATATCATCTTTTAAAAATAGTTTAGTAACTGTAAGGGCTTATTTTAATAATCCTGATTTACAAGAAGCAGATATGCATGCAAGTAGACCAAGAGTAGGTGATATTTACAAAGAGTATGTAGATAGATGCTTTAAAGCAGGAGCTATGGATTTTGATGATTTACTGTTAAGAACTAATGAGTTATTAGCAAGGTTTCCAGAGGTTTTAGCAAAATATCAAGATCGATTTAGATATATAATGGTAGATGAGTATCAAGATACAAATCATTCTCAATATCTTATTGTAAAAGCGTTAGCAGATCGTTTTCAAAATATTTGTGTGGTAGGTGATGATTCTCAAAGTATTTATAGTTTTAGAGGAGCTAACATTCAAAATATACTAAACTTTCAAAAAGATTATCCAGATGTTAAAACTTTTAAGTTAGAGCAAAATTATAGATCAACTAAAAATATTGTAAATGCTGCGAATTCTGTTATAGCAAGAAACAAAACTAAATTAGACAAAGAAGTTTGGACGAGTAATGATGCAGGTGATTCTATAAATGTAATGCGTACAATTTCTGATGGCGAAGAAGGACGTTTTGTGGCACAATCTGTTTGGGAGAATATGATGAATCATCAATTAAAGCCAGATGATTTTTGTGTGCTATATAGAACAAACTCTCAGTCTAGAGCAATAGAAGATGCTTTAAGAAAAAAGAATATCGATTATAAAATTTATGGAGGTATCTCTTTTTATCAAAGAAAAGAAATCAAAGATATTTTATCTTATTTACGCATTCTAATTAATCCAAATGATGAGGAAGCTTTAAAAAGAATTATTAATTACCCAGCAAGAGGTATTGGAGCAACAACTATAGATAGGCTTACTATTGCAGCAAACCATTATAAAAAATCAATTTTTGATATTATAAAATACATTGATAAAATCGATATTAAAATAAATTCTAGCACAAAAAATAAGTTGCAGAATTTTATGAATATGATTTTGCGTTTTCAAATAGAAGCTCAAACAAAAAATGCTTTTGAAATTGCAGAAATTGTTGTTAAACAAGTTCGTCTTATTAAAGATTTAGAAAAAGACGGTACTCCAGAAGCAGTTAGTAAGGTAGAAAATGTTCAAGAATTATTAAACGGAATAAAAGATTTTATTACAGATAAAATAGAACAAGGAGAAGATGCTAGTTTAACTGCTTTTTTAGAAGATGTTGCTTTAGCTACAGATTTTGATTCTAAAAAAGATAATGATAAACCAAGTGTTTCTTTAATGACCATTCATCAATCTAAAGGTTTAGAGTATAAATACATTTATATAGTTGGTTTAGAAGAAAACTTATTTCCTTCTGCTATGAGTATGAATACTAGAAGTGAGTTAGAAGAGGAGAGAAGGTTGTTTTATGTAGCTTTAACTAGAGCAGAAAAAGTAGCTTATTTAACGTATGCGCAAACTCGTTATAGATGGGGTAAATTAATAGATTCAGAACCCAGTAGATTTTTAGAAGAGATAGATGAACAGTTTTTAAATTACTTAACACCAAAGGTTCCAGAACCTTCTATAAATCGTTTTGTAGATAAAAGTTTGTTCGATGATGCACCAAAAGGTATTCGTTTTCAAAAGCCAATTCAAAGAAAGAAAAAAGAAAGAGAACTTTTAAAAAAGAAAGAAATAGAAATTCCTAAGAATTTAAAAAAAGTGACTCCATCTTCATCAACAAAAACTAATTTATTTGATGATAATGTTACTGTTGGTAATATTGTAGAACATAATAGATTTGGAAGAGGGAAAGTATTAGCACTAGAGGGTAAAGGGCCAAATAAAAAAGCTGAAATTCAATTTGGTACAGTTGGTAAGAAAAAGTTATTATTACAATTTGCAAAGCTAAAAGTACTTGGCTAATATATTTTTAAAAATCAATTCTATAAACTGAAAATAAATCGTTATTTTGCAGCGTTAAATAACTACAGCAATAAGATTTTTATTTTTGGTGCAAACCAAAAATTACTTCACAAAAAAATATAAATGACATTCGATTTAGAATATAATTCAGAAAGAACATTAATGATTATTCCAGAATATGGTAGACATATTCAAAAATTGGTAAATCATTGTGTAGCTTTAGAAAGTAAAGAAGAACGTAATACAATGGCTAAAGCTATTGTAGATGTAATGGGTAACTTACAACCACATTTAAGAGATGTGCCAGATTTTAAACACAAATTATGGGATCAACTCTTTATCATGTCTGATTTTAAATTAGATGCAGATTCTCCATATCCACAGCCTTCAAGAGAAGAATTACAAGAAAAACCAGAACCTTTAGCATATCCTAGAGCAGCTTCAAAATATCGTTATTATGGTAAAAATATTCAAACCATGATTAATGTAGCTTTAAGCTGGGAAGAAGGAGATATGAAAGAAGCATTAGTTTTTACGATTGCAAATCACATGAAAAAATGTTATTTAAATTGGAATAAAGACACTGTAGATGATCTTGTTATTTTTAACCATCTATATGATTTATCTGATGGTAAAATAGATTTAAGAAAATCTGATGAAGAATTGAGTGAAAGTAAAAACTTGTTAAGAAAGAGAGGTTCTCAAGGTCAGAACAAAAGCAATCACAAAAAATCACATCACAACAATAAAGGAAGAAAAAGATATTAATCAATGGCATCATTTAAAATTGAAGGTGGTCATAAATTACAAGGAACCATCACTCCACAAGGAGCTAAAAATGAAGTTTTACAAATACTATGTGCAGTTTTATTAACTCCAGAAAAAGTAATTATTAATAATGTTCCTGATATTATTGATGTAAATAAATTGATTTTTATTCTTGGTGAACTAGGTGTAAAAGTCAACAAATTAAGTTCAAATTCATATTCTTTTCAAGCAGATGAAATTAATCTTGGTTATTTAGAGTCTTCAGATTTTAAAAGAGATGGAAGTTCATTAAGAGGTTCAATTATGATTGTTGGTCCTTTGTTGGCAAGATTTGGAAAAGGATATATTCCAAAACCAGGAGGAGATAAAATAGGTAGAAGAAGATTAGATACTCATTTTGAAGGATTTATCAATCTTGGAGCAAAATTCAGATATAATAAAGAAGATAATTTTTACGGAGTAGAAGCAGAAGAATTGTTTGGTACTGACATGTTGTTAGATGAAGCTTCTGTAACTGGTACTGCAAATATTTTAATGTCTGCAGTTTTAGCAACTGGTACTACAACTATTTACAATGCTGCTTGCGAACCCTATATTCAACAGTTATGTAAAATGCTGAATTCTATGGGGGCAAATATTACAGGTGTTGGCTCTAATTTATTAACTATTAATGGTGTTAAAGAGTTAAAAGGATGTGAGCATACTGTTTTACCAGATATGATAGAAATTGGTTCTTGGATTGGTGTTGCTGTAATGACTAGATCAGAATTAACTATTAAAAATGTAAGTTGGGAAAATCTAGGTCAAATTCCTGATGTGTTTAGAAAATTAGGAATTCAATTTGAAAAAAGAGGAGATGACATTTATATTCCAGAACAAGATTCTTATGAAATACAAAATTACATAGATGGTTCTGTATTAACAGTTGCAGATGCTCCATGGCCAGGATTTACTCCAGATTTATTAAGTATTGTATTAGTAATAGCAACTCAAGCAAAAGGTACAGTTTTAATACATCAAAAAATGTTTGAAAGTCGTTTATTCTTTGTAGATAAATTAATAGATATGGGAGCAAAAGTTATTTTATGTGATCCACATAGAGCAACTGTTATAGGACACAATTTTCAAAGCCAATTAAAAGCAACAAAAATGACTTCTCCAGATATTAGAGCTGGTATTTCTTTATTAATAGCTGCTTTATCTGCAAAAGGTACATCAATTATAAATAATATAGAACAAATAGACAGAGGTTACGAAAATATCGAAGCTCGTTTAAAATCTATAGGTGCTAAAATTGAAAGAATAGACTAAAAAATAAATTTATATTAATTAAAAATAGTGTCAAATTGACACTATTTTTTTATTGGCAAAATTTTTGACAATAAATTGTAAACAATTTAATGATTACTGAAAAATGAGTAACAAAGAAGAAATCAAAGAAGAAGAATTAAATAAAGAAGAAACTACATCACAAGTTGAAGAAAATCAAGATATTGTAGAAGAAAATAAAAAAGAAGAACCTTCTGCTGAAGAATTAATTCAAGTAGAAAAAGATAAGTTTTTACGTCTTTTTGCAGAGTTCGAGAATTATAAGAAAAGAACAACTAAAGAAAGAATTGAATTATTTAAAACTGCAGGTCAAGAATTAATGACGGCTTTACTGCCAATTATGGACGATTTTGATAGAGGATTGGCAGAAATTAAAAAAGCCAAAGACAAAGAGTTGTTAAAAGGAATGCAGTTAATAAGTGATAAGTTAAAAAATACATTAACTCAAAAAGGATTAACAGCAATCGATGTAAATGCTGGTGATACATTTGATGCAGAAATTCATGAAGCAATTACTCAAATACCTGCACCATCAGAAGAATTAAAAGGTAAGGTAATAGATTGTGTAGAAAAAGGATACAAGTTGGGCGATAAAATTATTCGTTATCCAAAAGTAGTAATAGGACAGTAATTAGTTTTCAGTATACATTAGCAGTAGTCATTAATTCTGACTGCTAACTGAAAACTGCAAACTGCAAACTAAAAATAATGGCAAAACAAGATTTTTACGAAATATTAGGTATATCAAAGTCAGCATCACAAGCAGAAATAAAGAAAGCTTACAGAAAAATGGCTATCAAATATCATCCAGATAAAAACCCTGGAGATAAAACTGCTGAAGAAAACTTTAAAAAGGCTGCTGAAGCTTATGAAGTTTTAAGTGATGAAAATAAGAAAGCTAGATATGATCAGTATGGTCATGCCGCTTTTGATGGCCCTCAAGGAGGAGGTGGCTTTGGTGGAGGAGGCATGAATATGGAAGACATATTCAGTCAATTTGGAGACATCTTTGGAGGTGGGTTTGGTGGCGGATTTGGCGGCTTTGGTGGAGGAGGCCAAAGACAAGCTAGAGTTAAAGGAACCAACATGAGAATTCGTGTAAAACTTACTTTAGAAGAAATAGCCAAAGGAATAGAAAAGAAAGTAAAAGTTAGAAGAAAAGTTCAAGCAGAGGGTGTAAAATATAAAACATGTTCTACTTGTAATGGATCTGGACAACAAATGCGAGTTACCAACACAATTTTAGGTAGAATGCAAACAGCAACAACTTGTTCTACATGTTCTGGAGCTGGAGAAATTATAAGTTCTAAACCAAATGGAGCAGATGCACAAGGATTGATTGTAAAAGAAGAAACTGTTTCAATTAATATACCAGCTGGTGTAACAGAAGGTGTTCAATTAAAAGTTGGAGGAAAAGGAAATGATGCACCAGGAAAAAACTCTATTTCAGGTGATTTATTAGTTTTAATTGAAGAAGTACCTCACGAAAAATTAAAAAGAGAAGGAACAAATATTCACTACGATTTATATATAAATTTTTCTGAAGCAGTTTTAGGTACTAGTAAAGAAGTAGAAACAGTTACAGGTAAGGTAAAAATTAAAATTGATGCAGGTACACAGTCTGGTAAGATTTTAAGATTAAAAGGTAAAGGTTTACCAAGTATTGAACGTTATGGTACAGGAGACTTTTTAATCCATATAAATGTTTGGACACCACAAGAACTAGACAAAGAACAAAAGACATTTTTTGAGAATATGTTAGAGAACGATAATTTTTCTCCTAACCCAAATAAATCTGACAAATCCTTTTTTGAAAAGGTAAAAGATATGTTTTCTTAAAAAAATATTAAAACTTTAGTTTAAAGAGAAAATATTTGTTTAATCATCTTAAAATCAGATTGTTTAAAGTATATTTGTAGTGTTATTGAGAAATCGATAACACTTTTTCTTTTTCATAGCAATTTTCCCACTTATACTTTTGTTTAAGTGGGTTTTTTTATGAATTTTAAAAGAGCTAATTTTGCAATAGCAGACTTATCTTATCGCTTTATTTTAAGAATAAAGAGGAAAGTCCGGACACCAGAGAGTATTCATAGCGGATAACATCCGTCCAACGTAAGTTGAGGACAAGTGCAACAGAAAGCAAGTACAGTTAGGCTGTAGTGAAACCAGGTAAACTCTATGAGGTGCAATGCCATGTATATTAGAGCTTGAGAGTTACTCGCTCGATTCTAAAGGGTAGGCAGATAGATCATGACAGTAATGTCTTGACTAGATAAATGATAAGAACCTTAAATTTTATTAAGGATACAGAATTCGGCTTATAAGTCTGCTTTTTATAAAACTTTCAGATAAATTGCTGAAAATCACTTTTTCTTTGAATTATTAATAAGATATTTCAAAATCGCTTTTTTTTATTCAGTAATTAGAGCTTTCTATTATTTATTTTTCAATATTTGGTTTTAAAAATGTAAATTTGTGCTACTAAAATTAAAACTTATAAATAGATATGGCTTTTGATATTGATATGATCAAAAATGTGTATGCAAATATGGCTGATCGCGTAGATGCTGCTCGTGAAATTACTGGAAAACCATTAACGTTGGCTGAGAAGATTTTATACTCACATCTTTGGGATGGTAAACCTAATAAAGCATTTACAAGAGGAAAAGATTATGTTGATTTTGCACCAGACAGAATTGCTTGTCAAGATGCAACAGCTCAAATGGCTTTATTACAATTTATGCAAGCAGGTAAAGCTAAAGTTGCTGTACCTACTACTGTGCATTGTGATCACTTAATACAAGCAAAAGAAGGAGCTGCTAAAGATTTAAAACACGCTAATAATACAAGTAGTGAAGTTTTTAACTTTTTAGAGTCTGTTTCTAACAAATATGGAATTGGTTTTTGGAAACCAGGAGCAGGAATTATTCATCAGGTAGTTTTAGAAAATTATGCTTTTCCAGGAGGAATGATGATTGGTACAGATTCTCACACAGTAAATGCTGGTGGTTTAGGTATGGTTGCTATTGGTGTTGGTGGTGCAGATGCTGTTGATGTTATGGCTGGTATGGCTTGGGAATTAAAATTTCCAAAATTAATTGGAGTAAAATTAACAGGTAAGCTTTCTGGTTGGACAGCTCCAAAAGATGTTATATTAAAAGTTGCTGAGATTTTAACAGTTAAAGGTGGAACAGGAGCTATTGTAGAATATTTTGGACCTGGTGCTACATCTATGTCTTGTACAGGTAAAGGAACAATTTGTAACATGGGTGCAGAAATTGGTGCAACAACTTCTACTTTTGGTTATGACGAATCTATGGAGCGTTATTTACGTGCTACAGATAGATCTGATGTTGCAGATGCAGCTAACGAAGTAAAAGAATATTTAACTGCAGATGCAGAAGTATATGCAAATCCAGAACAATATTTTGATCAAGTAATTGAAATCAACTTGTCGGAATTAGGCCCATTATTAAATGGACCTTTTACACCTGATTTATCTACAGCTGTTGGTAAAGAAATGACAGAAAAAGCAAAAGCTAACGATTGGCCAATGCAAGTAGAATGGGGATTAATTGGTTCTTGTACAAACTCTTCTTATGAAGATTTATCAAGAGCATCTTCAATTGCACAACAAGCCTTAGATAAAGGATTAAAAACGAAAGCAGAATTTGGAATTAACCCAGGTTCTGAACAAGTAAGATATACTGCAGACAGAGATGGAATTTTAGGTATTTTTGAAAAATTAGATGCTAAAATATTTACTAACGCTTGTGGACCATGTATTGGTCAATGGGCTAGATATTCAGATCCTAAAAATGCTCCAAAAAACAGTATTGTACATTCATTCAATAGAAACTTTGCAAAAAGAGCAGATGGTAATCCAAATACACATGCCTTTGTTGCTTCACCAGAATTAACTGCTGCTATTGCAATTGCAGGTCGTTTAGATTTTAATCCAATGACAGATAAGTTAATTAACGAAAATGGAGAAGAAGTAATGTTAGATGAACCAACTGGATGGGAATTACCACCTAAAGGTTTTGAAGTAAAAGAAAATGGTTACTTAGCTCCTAAAGAAGATGGTAGTGATGTTGTTGTTACCGTTAATGATGATTCTGAAAGATTACAATTATTAACTCCATTTGAACCTTTAGGAGATTCAATAACTGGAGCAAAATTATTAATTAAAGCTTTTGGAAAATGTACTACTGACCATATTTCTATGGCTGGCCCTTGGTTACGTTTTAGAGGTCATTTAGATAACATTGCAAATAATACATTAATTGGTGCAGTAAATGCTTTTAACAAAAAAACAAACTTTGTAAAGAACCAATTAACAGGTGAGTATGATGCTGTACCAGCAACTCAAAGAGCTTACAAAAAAGCAGGAATAAAAACAGTTGTAATTGGTGATCATAATTATGGTGAAGGTTCTTCAAGAGAGCATGCTGCAATGCAACCAAGACACTTAGGTGTTGCTGCTGTTATCGTAAAATCTTTTGCTAGAATTCATGAAACAAACTTGAAAAAGCAAGGTATGTTAGGTCTTACTTTTGCTAACGAAGCTGATTATGATTTAATTCAAGAAGATGATACTTTTAACTTTGTTGATTTAAATGAGTTTGCACCTGAAAAGCCTTTAACAATAGAGGTTGTTCACGCAGATGGAAGTAAAGATATGATTAAAGTAAATCATACTTATAACGAAGCACAAATTGCTTGGTATAAAGAAGGTTCTGCTTTAAACTTAATAAAAAAGCAAAACGCTTAATTTAAGTATTTACTAAATAAAAAAAACTCCTGAAAATTCAGGAGTTTTTTTATTTAAAAAATGCCCAACTTAGACGTATCTAATATTGGGCACCAACTAACCAACCAGTTGTTTCTAACTAGCTTTTAATTTTACAGGCACTCTATAGATTTCTCCTTTTTTAGCTCCTTTAAAATTTAGCTTTTTATAATTTAATTTGGTTTTTACAATAGATTGAAATTCAGATACCTTAGAATCTACAGAAACTACTACTAACTCATTTTTATTATTTACCATAAATGATATTTCTGCAGTACTTGAAGAATTGATATCTAATTTTACTGTGTTTCCTAACATAGAAGCAATTTCAGTTCTTAATTTTTGAGTTACTTTTTTTGGTCCTTTATCTATTGCAGATGTAGAAAAAGTTGTTGCTATACTAATAGCAAAAATTGCGATGATTGATTTTAAATTTCTCATAATAAGTGTATTAAGTTAAACGATTACATCTAAAAGACGTCTGTCCTTTAAAAACGTTTCAACTAAAAATTTACTTTAATATATTCTTAACAGTATTTAACTGATATTAAGAATTTTTATGATGATTTAAGATAATACTATTTAGCTTTTTGTACTAATTCTAATTTATCAATTGTAGTTTTTGTGGTAAAAATGCCATAATTAATAGTTACTTTTTTCTTATCAATTACATCAATAGTACCTACAGAGTTCGAATCTATAATTTTTACTTTGTCACCAATTTTATAATTATAGCTAGCTTTTTCTTTTGCAATTTTAGCTTCTTCTTTCTTTTTTTCTTTTCTAACAGTAACCACTTTGTCTAAAACCTCTTTTTCTACTTTTTTAATGGTTTCTTCCATTTGTTTAGCAACAATTTTTGCTTTTTGTTTTTGTGATTTGGTTTTTGGTTTAGTAGGATTTTTCTTTGTGTGTTTTACTTTTTCATCTGCAACCCATTTATTAAAATTAGTTGTGAGCTCTTTTTTATTATTTGTTTGAAAATATTTATTTAGTAATTCATTTATCTTTCTACCTAAAGAAAGCATTCGTTGATTATTATCATACAAATTTTGAAATCCAGCTAATTTATCTTGAATTCTTTCTTCCTTTTCCCTTAAAGTCTCTAAATATTCTTGTTCTTTAGTTTTTTGTTTTTCTAAAGTTTCTGTTTTAGCTTGTAGTTTATTTCTCTCTTTTTGTAGTTTAGAAATGGTTTTATCTAATCTTATTTTACCAGTTTCTACTCTTTTTTTAGCTTTATTGATCAAGCTAAAAGGAATCCCATTTTTTTGTGCAACCTCAAAAGTAAAAGAACTACCTGCTTGACCAATAAATAATTTATACAAAGGCTCAAGGGTCTTTTCGTTAAATTGCATGTTAGCATTTGTAACATTATCCAACTCATTGGCTAATACTTTTAGATTGGCATAATGTGTTGTTATTATTCCAAAAGCATTTTTACCATAAAATTCTTCTAAAAATATTTCAGCTAGAGCACCTCCAAGTTCAGGATCTGAGCCAGTACCAAATTCATCAATTAAAAATAATGTGTTTTCATTACATTTTTTTAAAAAATAGCGCATATTTTTTAATCGATAACTATATGTACTTAATTGATTTTCAATAGACTGGTTATCACCTATATCTGTTAATATTGTATCAAAAATATAAGTTTCACTTCGTTCATCAACAGGAATTAATATACCACTTTGAATCATTACTTGCAGTAAACCAATCGTTTTTAAAGTGATACTTTTTCCACCTGCATTAGGCCCAGAAATAACAATTATTTGTTGATTATCATGTAAACTTAAAGTTTGTGGAACAGTTTCTATTTTCTGTACATTATTTTTTCTTCTTAAAATAGGATGAAAAGCATTTTTGAAATAGATTTTTTTCTTGTCTAAAATTTTAGGAAGAATCGCATTTATTTCTTTAGCATATTTTGCTTTAGCTCCAATTGAATCTAAATGAGCTAAAAAATTCACATAAGTTTTTAATAAAAAAACTTGAGGTCTTAATAAACTAGACAGTTCTTTTAAAATTCGAACAACCTCTTGTTTTTCTTCATAAACTAAATTTTGATATTCTCTACTATATGCTAATGTTGCTTGAGGAGCAATATAAACGATATTTCCAGATTTAGATGAACCTAACAAGCTACCAGAAACTTTTCTTCTATGCATGGCTAAAACAGCTAAGACACGTTGATTATCTACAATGGTTTCTTTAATATCATCTAAATATCCAGCTGCAATGGCTTTTGATAGGGCAGAAGAAAAACTAGCTCCAATTTTACCTCTTACATTATTTATGCTTCTTCTTATTTGTTTTAACTCTGAAGAAGCATTGTTTTTTACTTCTCCAGATATTTCAATGATTTTTTTTATTTCATCGTTAATATATGTTGTAAATTCTATATTTTGAGTAAGTTGATAAAAAGTAGGAAACTGTACCTCAAATTTTTTAAAAAACTTTATGTGTTCATTTACTGTATTAGAAGTTGTTGCAATTTTTAAAAAGGCATCTGTTTCTAAAAAACTATTCTCGATTGCTAACCTTTTAATACTTTCTGAAATATTATCAAAACCATGATTTGGTATGCGATTATCACTCTCAAAAGATGATAAATATTCATCTACTAAATGTAATTCTCTAAGCAGTTTTTGTTTACCTACAATAGGTTTAATTTCAGAAACTTTTTCTTTACCCAAACTAGATATACAAAATTCAGAAATTTGAGTTAATACAGTTGTAAACTCTAAATCTTGTAATGTTTTTTCTGATATATTTTTACTCAAAATAGTATATTTGATAGCCTTACAAAAATAAGAAACAATGCAAGTAAATATTGCGAATAGCTGGAAAAATATTTTAGAAAAAGAGTTTGAGAAATCTTATTTTAAAGATTTAGTTGAATTTGTAAAAAATGAATATTCTATAAATACATGTTATCCTAAAGGGGTTGATATTTTTGCAGCTTTTGACTTTTGTTCTTTTAATGATGTAAAGGTGGTTATTTTGGGTCAAGATCCATATCATGGACCAAATCAAGCTAATGGTTTATGCTTTTCTGTAAAAGATGGTAATGCACATCCACCTTCATTAATTAATATTTTTAAAGAAATCTCTTCAGATTTAAATAAAGCTTACCCTAAAAGTGGAAACTTAGAAAAGTGGGCAAAACAAGGTGTTTTATTATTAAATGCAACCTTAACAGTAAGAGCTCATGAAGCTAGAAGTCACCAGAAAAAAGGTTGGGAGACTTTTACAGATGAAGTAATTAAGCAAATTTCTAATAATAAAGAACATGTAATTTTTTTATTGTGGGGTGGTTTTGCAAAGAAAAAAGCAAAATTGATTGATAAAAAAAAGCACTTTATTTTAGAATCTGGTCATCCTTCACCATTAAGTGCAAATAGAGGTTATTGGTTTGGTAATCAGCATTTTTCAAAAACTAATGAAATACTACTGTCAAAAGGATTTAAAGCAATTAATTGGTAAAAAAAAATCCGCTTAAAAGCGGATTCATTGAATTTGAAAATAAGAAACAAATTAATTTAAGTTAAATCAACTTGCTGTAATGTTGTTTGAGTAGTTTGTTGGTAATCTGCTAGGCCACATGAACTAGATGTACTTCTGCATGAAGAAAAACAAACAATACCTAAAATACAAATTGCAATAAATACGAATTTTTTAAGGGCTACTTTTTTCATGGCTTAAATGTACATATTTTTTATGAAACCTTTAGAATTTTTCTTCTCATCAATAACGTTAAAGGTTATCATTTTATTTTGAATGCGTGAAATTAAATTTGTAGTGATAGGTTTTCCATCATTCCATTCAGTAATACTTAACCATTCTTTAATGTCTTCTAACTGTTGTTCATAACGTTCTGCAAGTATTACATTTATTCCTTTAATTTTTTTAAAATCTTTTGTTGTTTCATTAATTTCGTTTAATACATTTTTTACTGCTTCAGGATTTTGATTTAAAATTTCATTACGAACTGCAATTACAAAACAGGGCCAAGGAGTAGGGCAGTCATCTATTCTTCTAAAGATTCCATTATCTACATAGGGTTTAGTTGTAAAATGTTCCCACATAAAATAGTCTGCACTTCCATTGCTAAGTGCATCAATTCCTCCTTGTAGATCTTTAACAACGTTAAATTTAAGATTAGAAATATCCCAACCTTGATTGTAAGCATTTACAATTGCCATTAAATGCGATCCAGATCCATATCTACTAATTGCAATTGTAGCATTTTCTAAATCTGAAATAGATTTAAAACTTGACTTTGCAGCAACATGTATACCCCAAATGAGTGGAGATTTAACATAAGTCTGTACAATTTTAGAAGGATTACCAGCTGCAATATCTTTAATTATCCCTTCTGTTAATACTATTGCAATATCAACTGTGCCTTCTCTTAAAGCTTTGCACATTTGGCCTGTACCACCATGAAAATCTTGCCAGCGTAAATTAATATTATGTTTAGTGTATTCTTTATTTTTTAGGGTAATATACCAAGGATAATTAAAATGTTCTGGTACACCACCAACTTTTAGATTTATCATATTATAAGTGATAAAAATAGTATTAATACTATTAATATTAATATTAGTTTTGGATAAGTAATATTTATTTTAGGAAATCTAGTTTCTATATTAGGTAAGGAATCTATAAAAATTTCAATTTCTAAATCTTTACTAATCAAATCTAATTTTTCTCTGTCTGAATTTTTTATATAGTATTTTAAACTTCTAGAATTAGTTCCAATAATCTTTTCGTTTATAAATTCTATTTGATTTTTATTAAGTGCATTTTCAAAAGTAAATACATTATGTTGGTATATGTAAAATTTAAAAACATCATTACTTTTAAACATCATTTACAATTTTATCTAAAGTGTATAGAATTAAATCATCTACTACTTTATATGGATTTTCACTAAAAGTACCATTTGCTCTATTAGCTATAATAGCATTCATAGAAACTGCTTGATGTCCTAAAAGCTTTGATAAACCGTAAATCGCAGAAGTTTCCATTTCTAAATTTGTAATTCTGTTTCCTTCAAAATTAAAACTATCTATTTTTTGATTTAATTCTGGGTCTTGTATGGCTAATCGTAAAACTCTTCCTTGAGGTCCATAAAATCCACCAGCAGTGGCTGTTATACCTTTATAAATGCTTTTAGAAGATAATTTTTTCCCTAAATCAATAGAGTTTGCAACTACAATTGGATATGATTTTTTTTCGTTCCATTTTGTGTGTTTTATAAAAGCTTCTTCAATTTTTGGATGAGAAATTTCATCTACTTGATAAGATAGCAACATGCCACTTAAATCTATAGCATGTGAGCTTAGTAAAAAGGAATCTATAGGTATATCTTTTTGTAAAGAACCAGAAGTGCCAATTCTAATAATATTTAACTGAGTTAATTCTTTTTTTATAGCTCTAGTATCTAAATCTATATTAACTAATGCATCTAATTCATTTAAAACAATATCAATATTATCTGGCCCAATACCAGTAGAAATAACTGTTAAACGTTTATTTTTATAATATCCAGAAACTGTTTTAAACTCTCTTTTTTGAGTAGTAAAGTCAATAGATTCAAAGTGTTTTGTAACCTCATCAACTCTATCTAAATCACCAACAAAAATTATGTTTTTTGCAATATTTTCTGGTTTTAAATTTAAATGATAGACACTACCATCTGGATTTAAAATTAATTCAGATTTTTTTATAGACATCTAAGAAGTAATTTGCAATAATTTTTCTGATTGATGATTAAACAAGAAACTATATTTTTTAGAACCACCTAAATATGCATCATCATTTCTTAATTGAGCATAAAAGTTAAGTTGATTCTCTAAAACTTGTTTACCTTTCTTATTTAATTTAACTGGATTAAAGGAATAAAATAATTTACTTAAATGATTAATTTTATTAAAATATTGTAAATCTCCAAAACCGTAAACTTCTCCATCTTTTAATAATTTGCCAACTAACTTATCTTTTGAAGTTAAAGTATTTTCATTAGCTGTTTGTAAGATTGAAGTTTCAATTTTATTTAAACCATTTTCTAAAGAAGGAAATCTTAAAATATGGGCTTCTATTGCACTTGCCAAATATTGAAAAGGAGACATTGGATCGAATTTGTAAACAGTTTCTAAACGAAGAGGGGAGTCTGAACAATATAATTGCCAAATGTAATCTGCGTATTCAATATCATCTTGTGTAAGCGTAATTCTTTTCTTATAATGATTATTTATTTGGTTTTCTGTTAGTTCTACTAAAGATTTTAATTTTTTAGAGCCTTTTACTTTTCCACTACAAACTAAAGATATATGATAACCTTTTCTATATCTTTTTAACCAGCTTATAACAGCAATCATATTAATTTGACAGAATAAATCGTGCTCAAACCAAAGCACTATTTCATTGGTGTTTTTTTTGTTACAAAGTGCTCTATATTCTTTTAAAGTATAATCTATAAACTTTTGTTTGCTTACTTTGTATGAAGTCTTAAAAAAGTCATATCTACTTTTCCAAAAAGATTCACTACCTACATCTGTAGTAGTTTTACCTTCACAAAGCATTTCTCTCCAAGTAATAAAATCACCAGAAAAATTTAATTCTTTAAGATAATTAGTGGTACTATCACCATTTGTAATGTGTAAAATTGAAGTCCCCATAAATAATTTACTAACGTTTTTTGGTTTTATTTATTGTGTTGATTAATTATTATCCACCAACACGTTTTACTTTAAATCCTTTTTCTTTTAACATAGCCATTATTTTATCTCTATAATCTCCTTGAATTATTATTTTTTCGTCTTTAAAACTACCACCAACAGAAAGCTTTGTTTTTATTTCTTTAGCTAGTATTTTAAAGTCTTTAGTTGCCCCATTATAACCTTCAATTATTGTAATAGGTTTACCTTTTCTTTTTTCGTATTTACAAATAATAGGTTCGTCTTGTAACCATATATTCGATTTTTCCTTAACAGGTTCAGGAGTTTCTTGATGATCTGGAAATAAGTTTTTAAGTTGATCTTTTAAATCCATTATTTTTTTAATCCTAATTCTTTTAAACGTTCATCTAAAAACTCGCCTGCTGTAATATCTTCAAATTGTTTTGGGTTTTTGTCATCTATACAATTTTCTAAAACATCTAATTTCATATCAGAAATAGGATGCATAAAAAATGGAATCGAATAACGAGAAGTACCCCACATTTCTTTTGGAGGATTTGTAACTCTATGAATTGTAGACTTTAATTTATTGTTACTATGTCTAGATAACATATCACCTACATTAATCATTAATTCATCTGGTTCTGCAATAGCATCTATCCATTCTCCTTTATGATTTTGTACTTGTAACCCTTTACCTTGTGCACCCATTAATAATGTAATTAAATTAATGTCTCCATGAGCAGCAGCTCTTTCTGCACCTTTTGGTTCAGTTTTAATAGGAGGGTAGTGTATAGGTCTTAAAATACTATTTCCGTTTTTAATATAATTGTCAAAATAAGTTTCTTCTAAACCTAAATGTAAAGCTAGAGATCGCAACACAAATTTTGCTGTTTTTTCTAACATTTGGTAAGCTTCTTTACCTACTTCATTAAATTTTGGTAGTTCTTCTACAATTACATTTTCTGGATACTCTTTTGCATATTTAGAGTCTGCATCTACATATTGACCAAAATGCCAAAATTCTTTTAAATCACCTTCTTTTTTACCTTTTGCAGATTCTTTACCAAATGAAACATACCCTCTTTGACCACCAATTCCTGGTATTTCATATTTCTCTTTTATTGCTGTAGGTAAATCAAAAAAGTTTTTGATTTCTGCATACAATTCATCTACCAATTTATCATCTAGGAAATGGCCTTTTAAGGCAACAAATCCTATATTTTCATATGCGTGTCCTATTTCTTTGATAAATTTTTGTTTTCTGCTTTCATCATTAGATAAAAAGTCAGCTAAATTTACACTTGGAATTTTATTCATCTTCTATAAATTCGAGTTAAAGTTAGTAAAAAAAGAGCTCAGAAATTTTTAAAAATAAGCCCAGTTTTTTCTGAATTATTATTTTTTAGGGATTTAAATTTAGTAAATATTTATTATTTCTTTTTAAAAGGTATTAAATAAGATAATGTATAGTTAAATCCAAAACCTGTTCCACTTTCAAAAATCCTATTAAAACCTGGGGAGTATAATGTTTTAAAATTATCTGGTTCTTTTACATTTAATAATACTTTGTAAGAAAAGCTGGCACCAATAAAAAAGTTTTTAAAAGTTTCTACTTTTAGACCAAACATAAATTCTGTCCAATGTGAATTTAAACTTGTTGTTACTGGAGTATTTATTGGAGTAGTTGGGAAATAAGGATTATTTACATTTGGAGAATAATTATTTAATGTTTGATCAAAAACACTAAATCCATATCTTAAGCCTACAAAAATTTCATTGTTCATATCTAACCAATTCTCATAAGCATTATAGTTAAACCCTAATCTAATATAACTTCCTTTAGCTGTTGAATTAGAATAATCTTCTTGTGTTGTTTCATCTTCAAAACCTAATTCTGCAGCAATGAAAAAGCGTTTAGAAATCCTGTAATCTGCAACAATTTCTAAACCAGTATTATAATCACCATCAATAGCTGCTTTAATGGGTTTACTAATGTCTATGCCTAATCGAATTCCATAAGGAGAAGTATACACAATAGAATCATTCTTTTCTTCTACTTTTTTAGTTGATTCTTGTGAAAAAGTAGAAACTACAACAAAACAGAAAATAATACTAATGAAATATCTGTACATGAGCTGAGTTTTGATTTTCTATAGATGTTAGTGTTGTTGGTGTAAAGTCAGTAATCCAAGTACTACTAGAAGAAAATGTTACATTTTCATAAATAGATTTAAAACCACATGAGCGTGATACAAATTCATTTCTTATTGTGTAGTTGATGGTAAATTGATTGACTACATTTCCTTCAGAAAGATTATAAATAGTTTGATTTGAAGCTGTATTTAAAGGAATTACTAAAGAATCTGTTGCTTGGTTGATGAAAATAGTATCCTTATTATCTGCCCAAACATACAAGCCAGAAGTAGATTTTAATTCATCTCTATTTATATCATCATAAAAACGTAAAATTAAATTTGGAGTAACAGGAGATTGTATACAAAAATCATCTTTAGTGCATCCCCAAATAATCATCAATAATAATAAAGTTACTATTGTTTTCTTCATGTTATTCTTCTACTTCAACTATTTTATTAATAGCTTCTGCTAATTTAAAATCTAATTCTGTAACACCATCAGCATCATGAGTTGTAAGTCTAATTTCTAAAGTATTGTAAACATTTGTCCATTCTGGATGATGATTTAAGGCTTCACATTCAAAAGCGATTCTATTCATTGCAGACATACAATCTTTAAAGTTGTCGAACTCAAAATCTGTGTGTAATGCATCTTCATAAAAATCCCAGTCAATTAGGTTTTCTATTCGTTTTTCAATTTCTTGGTTTGATAGTTTTTTCATAATTCAAAAGTAATAATTTACTAAGTGAAAATTAAGGAACAGATATTTTTGTTTATAAGTTTTTAATCGTAAGTTTTTTCTAACTGATATTGCTTACAACCAATGACTCTATTTTCTTTAAATATTAACTCTAAACATTCTTGATTATTATTAAAAGCTCCAGGTTTAAAGCCTAAGTTATAGTTCCAAATTTGTTCTGAGTTAGCTTTTAAAGTATCATCCCAACCAAACCATTCGCTTTTGCCTAATTTACTTTCTATTTCTTCTTTAGTTTTTCCAATGAATAATTTTTCGTCTATGATATAATTACTCATTTCATATCTAAGATTTGGTTTTTCTAACCATTGAGTATCGTTAAAATATTTTTGATGATGATAGCTACTAAAAATGTTTAATAGTGGATAAAATATATAGAAATAAACTACTGGTGTTAAAACTATAGTAATGATAATATTTAACCATTTTCTTTGATCATCAATAGATTTTATAAAAAACCATACTAAAATAAATACTATGATTAAAAAGATAATCATTAATGGTGTTACAATCATAATCTCTAATTTTTCTCAAATAAAACCACTGTTTCTATATGACTTGTATGAGGAAATTGGTCTACTAAGCTAATCTTTTTAATTTGATAACCAGCTTCTCTTAACGCTTCTGTATCTCTTGCCTGTGTTGCAGGATTACAAGAGACATACACCATTCTATCTGCATTTAATTTAATGATTTTTTGCAGCGTTTTTGGTGCAATACCAGCTCTTGCAGGATCTAGTATAATCGTTTTAATTTTATTTTGAAATTCTGGATGTTGATTTAAAAATTTACCAACATCTGCAGCATAGAATTCTAAACCTTCTATATGATTTCTTTTTGCATTTTCTATTGCATCTTCTATAGCAGAAGCTACAATGTCTACACCAATTATTTTTGTATTGTCACTTTTAGAAGCTACAATTTGGCCAATAGTACCAGTTCCACAAAATAGATCCATAACTACAGTATTATCTACTTTAGATTTATCTTCTAAAACATAATCAACTACTTTAGAATATAGTTTTTCTGCAGATTTTGGATTGGTTTGAAAAAAGCTTTTCATACTTATTTCAAAGTTTAACCCTAAAAGCTCTTCCACTATTTTGTCTTTACCATAAACCAAACTAATACTGCCTGAAGTTGCTATGGTTCTATCTCCAACTTCATCATTTATAGTATGTAATAAACCAGCAACTCTAGTACCAAATAATTCTACTAAATAATTAGCAAATTTATTTAAATCAAACTTAGACAAGTCATAAGATGTTGTTACTAAATTAAATAATAACTCATTGGTTTTATATGATTTACGAACTACAAAATATCTAAAAAAACCTTCTTTTTTTGGACCATGCCAAGGTTGTAAACCTGTTTCTAAACAATATTTTCTTATGTTTTTTAAGTTGTCTTCAAACTGTTTGTCAAACAAACCAGAATCTTTTTCAAGATTATCTCCCATCCACCAAACACCACGTCTTTTAAAACCAAGCGTAAATTCATCAACATCTGTTTTATTTACTCTATCATAACCAATAGCAGAAAAACCATATTCCATTTTATTTCTGTAATGAAACACGTTTGGAGAGGTAATAAATTCATCAAATAAATCTTCAATGTTATCTACTTTTCCTATCCTTTTAAAAAGAGATAATGTACTTTCTTTTTTATATTGATGTTGTAATGCTATTGGTAAATTAATATAAGGAGCACCAGGTATATCTTGATATGGTACATCAACTTCATCAGTAGATTTTTCTATAACATCTATCAATTTTGCTTCTGCATATTTTTTACTCGATTTTTTAATCTGAGCTTTTACTAATTGACCAGGTAAAGTGTTGGGTACAAAAATGACAAAACTTCCTTTTTCATTATGAATTCTAGCTATTCCTTTTCCTCCAAAAGCATAATCTTCTATTTTTAAATCTAAAATTTGATTTCTTTTTACAAAAGGATTTCGTTCTCTTCTTGGCATTTCTATAATTTATTGACTGCAAAAATAGAATACTTTCTCGATTAATTTATTATTTTTGTCTTTCTTCAGGGATGATTTCTTTCCCACGCTGAATTTCTGACCAAACATCTTGGGTTTTCAGAAGGATAAAGGTAGAACAGGAATGGTTATTATTAATTAAAAAGTATTAAAAATGGCTGTTTTAGAACAACTGACTTCGCAACAAGCGATTGAATTAGAAAACAAATATGGTGCACACAATTATCATCCATTACCAGTGGTTTTGAGTAGAGGAGAAGGTGTACATGTTTGGGATGTAGAAGGTAAAAAATATTACGATTTTTTATCTGCTTACTCTGCTGTAAACCAAGGACATTGTCATCCAAAAATTGTGGATGCTATGACAAATCAAGCAAAAACATTAACCTTAACTTCTAGAGCTTTCTATAATGACATGCTTGGAAAGTATGAGCAATTTGCGTCTGAATATTTTGGGTTTGATAAGTTATTACCTATGAATACTGGAGCAGAAGCTGTAGAAACTGCTTTAAAAATTGCTAGAAAATGGGCTTATGAAGTTAAAGGGATAGATGAAAATAAAGCAGAAATAGTTGTTTGTGAAAATAATTTTCACGGAAGAACTACAACCATAATTTCATTTTCTAATGATCCTGTAGCACGCAAAAATTTTGGACCTTATACTAAAGGTTTTATAAAAATTGAATACGATAATCTACAAGAATTACAAGAAGCATTAGAGAATAATCCAAATGTTGCTGCCTTTTTAGTAGAACCAATTCAAGGAGAAGCTGGAGTTTATGTGCCTTCTGAAGGATATTTAAAAGCTGCAAAGCAACTTTGTGAGGACCATAATGTATTATTTATTGCAGATGAAGTACAAACAGGAATTGCAAGAACAGGTCGTTTATTGGCTACTTGTGGTAATTGTGCTTGTGAAAATAAAAATTGTGAAGGTATACCAGATGTAAAACCAGATGTTTTAATTTTAGGTAAGGCATTAAGTGGAGGAGCATATCCTGTTTCTGCTGTTTTAGCAAATGATGCTGTTATGAATGTAATAAAACCTGGTAATCATGGTTCTACATTTGGAGGTAACCCAATTGCAGCAGCAGTAGCCATAGCTGCCTTAGAAGTTGTTGCTGATGAAAAATTAGCGATAAATGCAGATAGGTTAGGTAACATATTTAGAGAGGAATTATCTGCTTTTGCTAAAGAAAATGATTTAGTAAAATTAGTGAGAGGTAAAGGATTGCTAAATGCAATTGTTATTAATGATGACGAAGAAAGTAATACTGCTTGGAATATTTGCTTAAAGCTAAGAGATAATGGACTTTTAGCGAAACCAACACATGGAAATATTATACGTTTTGCTCCACCTTTAGTTATGAATGAAGAGCAATTAAGAGATTGTATTTCTATCATTAAGAAGACAATTGCTGAGTTTTAAAACTCATTTAAAATTTTAAATAAAAAAAAGTCATATAAATTTTTAGGAATTTTATGACTTTTTTTGTTTCTTTATTTTTTATTAAAACTTGATTATCAGATGCATTCCCCAATTACTCAACTAGAAGAATTAAACGTAAATAACAGGTCTAGAATATATTTAAGAGAAATTTCTAAATGGACCTTCTTTTTATCTATTGTTGGTTTTATAGGAATAGCATTTATGGTTATTCTAGGTATTTTCTCTAATGTTATTTATGGAGATGCTTTTAATGCTATCTATAAAAATCAGCTACCTTTTAATATGAGTTTGATTATGACCATATTATATTTGGTTTTTGCAGTTATCTATTTAGCGCCAGTTTTATATTTATATAATTTTTCTAGGAGACTTAAAAGAGCACTTTCTGTAAAAAATAATGATACTCTAGCAGACGCTCTAAAAATGCTTAAATCTCACTATAAATTTATAGGTGTTTTTATGATTATTATGTTATCATTATATGCCTTACTATTTATTGTTGGTATGTTAGGTATTGCCCTTGCCTAAATTTAATTTTGTTTAGTTGTATCTTTTTTCTTTTTGCCAAATAAGCCTAGAAGTGCTTTTTTTGCTTTTTCTTTTAGAATTTCATCAGCTTTTTTTATAGAGTCTTTTTTTAAAGAATCTTGTTTTTTGAGACCTAACAAATCCTTTATTTTATCTTTACCCTTATCTTTTAAGCTTTGTTTTTGCTTTTCAATAATAGTATTCATTAAGTTTTTTGTAGCTTCATTAATGTTTGTTGTAATTTTTGGACTTGTAAAACTACCATTTACAATAGCCTTAACAGGTATTGTTTTAATTTCATTAGCATCTTTTGGAGTTAGTTTAGCAATTGCTTTAGTAATATCTGTTCCTAAATACGAAACAGGAACTTCAAAATTAATATTATAATCTATACTCTTATCAAACCCATTCTTACCACCAATAGTCATATTAATATCTTTATATGTAATAGGTATTGGTTTTATGGTAACAATACCATTCTCAAAAGAAAAATATCCTTTTAAGTTATTTAAATTCAGTTTACTAGCATCTAAAAAGTTTAATTTTGAACTTAATAAACTTAATGTTTTAGAATTATCTGTATTTAACTTTGTATTTAATAATTCACCAAATAATTTACCTGTAATAGTGTTTAAATTAGGAGTCATATCATCAGTTAAAAGACCTGAAACATTTAATGACGAATTTAAATTACCTTGAATAGTATTTGCTATTGGAGCAATAGAAGCTAGCATATCAATTTTACTAAAAGTTTCTTTAATATTTAATTGATTCAAAGCAATATCCATTGAAAATTTAGGATTGTTTTCTTTAGTAGAAATATTTCCACTAAAATCAATATTTCCACCAAAAACAGAAGTGTTTAATTGTTTTAAAATTACAGACTCTTCTTTTATTGATAAATTTCCAGTCATGTTTTTCAAATTAATATTATCGTAAATAACATTATCTGCTTTTGCAGTTACACTAATATCTAGAAAAGAAGGAATTTTTAAAGTCGAATTTTTTTCTGTGCTTGTAGAAGAGCTTTTAGATAAAAAATCATCAACTTTTATGGTATTCGAATTTAGAGAAAAATTACCTTTTAATTGTTCGTTATGAAATAGAAAGCCATAAAAATTATTTAAACTTCCTTTTAATGCCAAATCAGAATTACCTGTTTTTGCATTAAATTCTGTAAGCTGAATATTATTACTATTAAAATTAACTTTTGAAGTGTTAATGTAAAAAGGATTTGCTACATCATCTCCTTCATATTTAAAATTATTAATACTTATTTCTCCTGAGTTTTTAATTCTTGCATAATTTTTTTTCTCAATTGCATTCATATCAAATGCTGTAGTAATATTAGCTTTTAAAACACCTTCCAATTGTTTTTCAATAGAAACAGGATACACTTTAATAATATTGGCAAGATTTATACTTCCGTTTGCTTTTAAATTTACAAATGGATTATTACTTATATTAGACACACTTCCACTTGCATTAAAAATATCTTCATCAATTTTAAAAGACAATTTATTTGCTGCTAAATAAGTATCTTTTGCTAAACCAGTTTTGTTAATTATTTCAGCTTCTAAAAAAATATTTTTAACTGCCTTAGGCAAGTCTTTGTATTTAAACATGGCATTTTTAGAAGACATTGCTATGTTAAAACTGGGTATTGTATTATCAGATAAAGTTCCTTTAAAGAACCCATTCAAATCAAAATTTCCCTCAGTCTGAATTGATTTTAAATTTCCTGTAATTTCTTCAGGAAATAGACCTAATGCATTAGTAAAAGAAGAAGTTGGAGTTTTAAAAGTTAAATCGTAAAGCTGATTGTTATCTACAAGCTGAATAAATCCTTGAAATTCTAGAGGCAGTTGATTAATAAACCCTTTGTTTTCTTTAAATGTGTATTTTAAATTATTAATATCTAACGCTAAAATGGCATTTAATTTTACAGCTATATTTTTTAAAAAAGAGGTATTATTTACAACTAAAGATAATATAGCTTCAGTATTGGTATCTAGATTAAAAATATCATTTCCAAAATTACCTTTTCCTGTATGATAAATACTATCTAAAGTTACTTCGTTATTTGTTGTTTTATCTACATAACGAAAATGCATATTAGACAATTCATAAGCATTAATATCAAATGAAAAAGAATTATTAGTTGTTGAATTTGTGTTTGTTTCTTTTTTTATTGCGATGTCATAGTTACCTATATTATCTTCATTTATTAGAATATTTACAAAGCCATTTTCAGATTTAATACTATTAATTTTAATAGGTTCATTTGTTTTAAATAATTCAAAAAGACACATATTTAAATATAAGTGTTCTGCACTATACAAAGTGTCTCCTAAAAAAGGAGCTTTATTAGTAACTGCAACATGATTTAAGGATAAACTTAAAGAAGGAAAATTTGAGAAAATACTCAAGTCTGAATCTTTATAAGAAACAGTTGCATTTAGATTATTATTTGCTGTTTTTGTGACCAAAGCCACAATTTTATCTTTAAATAAAACTGGTATAGACAATACCCCAATAAGTAGCACAATAAAAACACCTGCAACCCATTTTAAAATCTTTTTCTTTGTCGATTTTTTTTTCTCTTTTTCCATATTACTATTGCTCAAATTTTACATAACAAAATTACATGAAACTCACTAAGTTCTTAGTGCATTTGATGTTAATTATAACTCAAAAAAAATCCAATCATTTTTATGATTGGATTTTTAAATAAATATTTTAAATAATTTTATTTCTGGTATTTTTCTAAAGTTTGTTGATATTGTTCCATAAAAACATCCCAATCTGTAGTAGCTAAACTGTAAATACTATACACAAAGTAAAGTCCATTAATTACTAATGTTACTAGAGCAAATGTTTTAGCATTATTCATAGCAGTAATATCTTCTGGTTCATAATCTTCAGGATTTAATTCTGCTTCTTTCATTTTTTTGTTAGCAATTAAAAAAGAAGGTAAAGCAAATAATATTCCTAGACCTGCAAAACAGCAGCAAACAATACTTATAGAAGATAATACATAGATAAGAGTTGTGTTTAGTTTTTTCATTTTTTGGAATTAAATAGTTGTTTTTATTAGGTAGTTAATTATCATTAAAGATAAATTGATGTAAGCTAATCTACTAATTATTTTTTTAGAATTTTTAAATTTCATTTTAAAATTTAAGAGTATAAAACCAAAAAAGAGTAGTAGTGTATAAATTGCAGGATACATTTTAAATGCACTTAAAAAATCACCATGAATAAATAATATTAAAGATCTTTGAAGTCCACAACCCAGACAAGTAAAACCAAAAAAAGTTTTACTAAAACAAGGTAACATGTAATTTTCTATGTTTAGTAACATTTTTATTTAAACATATCCATTCCTGGAATATTTGGCATACCACTTTTTGCAGCAATAGCCATTTCGTTTTCATTTATTTGAGAAGCTTTTTCTATAGCTTTATTAAGAGTTATAATTAAATAATCTTCTAATTCTTCTGCATCATGTAACAAAGAATCGTCAATAGAAATTGCTTTAATTTTTCTATTAGCAGTTAGCGTTACTTTTATTTTGTTATCAGATGATGATTCATCAACTAAAACTGTATCTAATCTTTTTTTAGTTTCCTCAACTTTCTGTTGAGCTTCTTTTAATTTACCCATCATTCCTGAGATATCTCCAAACATATTTTCAATTTTAAAAGTTATATAACAAAATTACTAAATTCAATATAATTTGGAAGCTGAATGATTTGATATTTTTTGTGACATCAATATTAATAAGTCTTATTTTTGCAACTGCTTTAAAAAAAGACCTATAGTATATGAAAAGTACGGATGCAAAATATCCAATAGCAGAAAAACAGCCAAAAAAGCTTGTAAAACATGGAGATGTAAGAGTTGATAATTATTTTTGGATGCGTTTATCTGATGAACAAAAATTAGCTCCTGTTAAAGATGCTCATACTCAAAAAGTAATAAATTATTTAGAGGCAGAGAACGATTATCATGATAAAATAACAGCTTATACCAAGAATTTTGAAGAAGAATTATTCTTAGAAATGAAAGGTAGAATTAAAGAAGATGATGCAACTGTACCTTATAAAGATAATGGCTATTTCTATATAACTCGTTACGAAAAAGGAAAACAATACCCTATTTACACTAGAAAAAAAGAACATTTAGAAGCTGAAGAACAAATTATGTTTGATGTTAACCAAATGTCTAAAGGTTATGAGTATTATAAATTAGGTGGTTTAAATATATCACCCAATAATAAATTAGCAGTTTTTGCAACAGATACAGTTAGTAGAAGACAATATTTTTTAAGAATTAAAAACTTAGAAACTGGAGAAATATACAAGGATATTATTGACAATACTACTGGAGGTTCTGTTTGGGCAAATGATAATAAAACTATCTTTTACACTAAAAAAAATCCTGTTACTTTAAGAAGTGAAAAGATTTACAGACATGTATTAGGCACACCAACTTCAGAAGATGTAGAAGTGTACTATGAAAAAGATGAAACATTTGGTACATATGTAACCATTTCAAAATCTAAGAAATACATTATTATTGGCTCTTATAGCACAACTTCTACTGAAGCTCAATTTTTAGATGCAGATAACCCTACAGGAGAATTTAAAGTTTTACAACCAAGAGTAAAAGACTTAGAGTATAATGTAGCGCATTATAAAGAGCATTTTTATTTACTTACAAATAAAGATAAAGCTACCAATTTTAAGTTGATGAAAACTCCTGTTACTAAAACAACTTTAGAAAATTGGATAGATGTTATACCTCATAGAGAGGATACTTTATTAGAAGATTTTTCCATTTTTAAAGAGTATTTAGTTTTAGAAGAACGTAGTAATGGATTAAATAAAGTTAGAATAAAACGTTGGGATAACAAAGAAGATTATTATTTACCTTTTAATGAAGAAACTTACTCTGTGGGTGTTTATGCTAACCCAGAATTTGACACAGATATTATAAGATATTCTTACAATTCTTTTACAACTCCAAGTTCTATCATCGATTTTAATATGAATGATAAAACTAAAGACATTAAAAAAGAACAAGTAGTATTAGGAGGTAAGTTTAAAAAAGAAAATTATATAAGTAAAAGAGTTTGGGCACCTGCAAGAGATGGAAAAAAAGTAGCAATTTCTTTAGTTTATCATAAAGACACTCAACTAAATGAACAAACACCTTTATTACAATATGCCTATGGTTCTTATGGATATACAATTCCTGATAGTTTTTCTACAACCAGATTAAGTTTATTAGATAGAGGATTTGTTTATGCTTTAGCACATATAAGAGGAAGCGAATATTTAGGACGTAATTGGTATGAAGATGGCAAGATGCTAAACAAAAAAAATACATTTACAGATTTTATAGATTGTTCTAAATATTTAATTGCGAATAAATATACATCTTCAAAGCATTTATATGCAATGGGTGGTTCTGCTGGAGGTTTATTAATGGGAGCCATTATTAATATAAATCCTGAGTTATATAATGGTATTATTGCTGCAGTGCCTTTTGTAGACGTTATTTCGACCATGTTAGATGATAGCATACCTTTAACTACTGGTGAGTATGATGAGTGGGGTAATCCAAATGATAAAGAATTTTACGATTACATAAAATCATATTCACCTTATGATCAAGTAGATTCAAAAGCATACCCAAACATGCTAGTTACAACTGGTTTTCATGATTCTCAAGTACAATATTGGGAACCTGCAAAATGGGTAGCTAAATTACGTGAACTAAAAACTGATGATAATTTATTACTTTTAAGAACTAATATGGATGCAGGACATGGAGGAGCTTCAGGACGTTTTGAAGCTTTAAAAGAGACTGCCAAAGATTATACTTTTATTCTAGCTTTAGAAAATAAGTTAGAAGATTAGGTAATAAAGACCAAACTGAATTTTGTAAATCCAATTTCAAATGTATTTTTGCAATCGGTTTAAGAAACAAACATGACAAGAAATCAAAATATAGTTGATTCTATTTTAAATTTAGTAGGTGAAACTCCTTTAGTTAAATTAAATAGAGTAGCTAAACATTTTAAAGGTTCTTATTTTGCAAAGCTAGAAGCATTTAATCCTGGTTTATCACAAAAAGATAGAATTGCTCTTCACATTATAGAAAATGCAGAAAAAAAGGGAATTATTAAAAAGAATTCTACAATAGTTGAAACTACATCTGGTAACACTGGCTACAGTTTAGCCATGATTAGTTTAGTAAAAGGCTATAAATGTATTTTAGCTGTATCAGATAAATCATCTCAAGATAAGATAGATTTATTAAAAACAATGGGAGCAGAGGTACATGTTTGTCCTGCTAATGTTCCTGCAGATGATTCAAGGTCTTATTACGAAGTTGCTAAAAGAATACATAAAGAAACAAAAAATTCAGTTTACATTAATCAATATTTTAATGAATTAAATATTGATGCACATTATAAAACTACTGGTCCAGAAATTTGGCAACAAACTCAAGGTAAAATTACCCATTTAGTGGTTGCAAGTGGAACAGGAGGCACCATTTCTGGTACAGGAAGATATTTAAAAGAACAAAATCCTGATATAAAAATATTAGGAGTAGATGCTGTCGGATCTGTTTTAAAAAAATATCATGAAACAGGTAAGCTAGATATGAATGAAGTCTCACCTTATAAGATTGAAGGTTTAGGTAAAAATTTAATTCCTACAGCTACCGATTTTAGTGTGATAGATGAATATCAAAAAGTAACAGATAAAGATGCTGCATTTGCTTCAAAAGAAATTTTAAATAAAGAAGGTATTTTTTGCGGATACACTTGTGGTGCAGTTTTACAAGCTACAAAACAGTATAATGACTTAGGTTATTTTAATGACAACAGCTTTGTTGTATTAGTGTTTCCTGATCATGGTTCTAGATATATGAACAAAATTTACAGTGATTCTTGGATGAAAGAACAAGGGTTTGTTTAATCAATTATTCTATTTTTTACACAATTTGATAAACTGTAAAAAAAGCAGTTACTTTGCAAATTGTAAAAATCAAAAATTTAAGCATGGCATCAGATTTATTTGAGAGAATAAAAGTAGATAAAGGACCTTTAGGAAAATGGGCTGATAAGGCAGAAGGATATTATGTTTTTCCAAAATTGGAAGGACCAATTTCTAACAGAATGTCTTTTAATGGTAAGAAAGTTGTTACTTGGAGTATCAATGATTATTTAGGTTTAGCTAATCATCCAGAAATTTTAAAAGTTGATGGTGAAGCTGCAATGGAGCATGGAATGGCTTATCCTATGGGTGCTAGAATGATGTCTGGTCATACACCTTTGCATGAGCAATTAGAGCGTGAATGTGCAGAATTTGTAAATAAAGAAAAAGCATACTTATTAAATTTTGGTTACCAAGGAATAATGTCTGCAATAGATGCTTTGGTTACTAAAAATGACGTTATTGTTTATGACATAGATACTCACGCATGTATTATAGATGGTGTTCGTTTACATGCTGGTAAACGTTTTGTATATCGTCATAATGATATGGAAAGCTTTGAAAAGAATATAAAGCGTGCTAAAAAAATGGCAGATAAAACTGGTGGAGGAATTTTAGTAATTTCTGAAGGAGTTTTTGGAATGCGTGGAGAACAAGGTCGTTTAAAAGAAATTGTATCTTTTAAAGAAGAATATGGTTTTAGACTTTTAGTTGATGATGCACATGGTTTTGGAACACTTGGAGAAGGAGGTAGAGGTACTGGTTTTGAACAAGGAGTACAAGACGAAATTGATGTTTATTTTGCAACTTTTGCAAAATCTATGGCAGGTATAGGTGCTTTTTTAGCAGGAGATAAAGATGTAATTCAGTTTTTACAATACAATTTACGATCACAAATGTTTGCAAAATCATTACCTATGGCTATGGTTAAAGGTGCATTAAAACGTTTAGATATGATTCGTACAATGCCAGAATTAAAAGAAAAGCTTTGGGAAAATACTAATGCTTTACAGTCTGGTTTAAGAAATGCTGGTTTTGATTTAGGAACAACGCAAACTTGTATTACTCCAGTTTTCTTGAAAGGAGATATCCCAGAAGCAATGGCTATGGTTAATGATTTAAGAGAAAATCATGGAATCTTTTGTTCAATTGTTGTTTATCCAGTAATACCAAAAGGTTTAATTATTTTAAGATTAATACCAACTGCTTCTCATACACAAGAAGATATAGACGAAACAATAACTGCTTTTTCTGCAATCAGAGAAAAATTAGAAAATGGAACTTATAAAAGAATTGCAGCACAAATGGTGTAATTTTTAAAAACAAAAAAATAAAAAAGCCATGTTAAAAACATGGCTTTTTTATCCTTAATACGCTAATTTTTAAAAAAATAGCTTGTAGTTAATAATTTTTTATATATTTACATTCTCCCATTTATTATAATTATTCCCCCTAAAAAGTTTGAATAATATTAATAGATTTACTTAAAACCCTAAATCCCAACCCCTTTCCACTGAGTTTTTTGTTAATCTTTATCGATAATTAAATAAGATTCATCGAAACAAAAATTATAATCAAAATATTATGATGTGTTTTGTTTGTAATTAAAATTAAAGTGGAATGAAAACAAAATTATTTTTAATACTACTTGTATTTTCATCAATATATATAAACGCTCAATGTGTAAATGCAACAGATTGTGATGGTGATGGAATAGTAAACAGCATAGACTTAGATGATGATAATGATGGTATACTAGATACAGACGAGTTTTCTTGTCCTACTTTAGCAAGTGGTACAATTACTTCTTTTGTTATTGTAAATAAAACACAAACTTCATCATCAAAAACTGTAAATTCATTTTCTAATTCATCTTCACCATTTTCAACTAACACTTCTTATAATCTATCTTATGGTACTGCCTTTGGTAAAAGATTAGAAGGTTTTGTTATGAGTTCTGGTAATACAATAATGGTAGATGAAGATGCTTCAGTTGGTAATATTACATTTAGAAGAGCTACAAGTGGTTCTGCACCAACGAACGAAATTATATGGATAGAAAATGATGGGCATACTAATACTTCAAACGCTACTAAATTACATACTAATCATGTGTCTAATATGGCAGATACATTTTCACATGGATTTTACAATGTAGGTAGTGATAACGTTTTTGATAACAGTACATCATCACAAAATAAAAACAATATAGAAAGGGTAGATGTTGTTTTCGATAATGGATATTTAGTAAACTCAACTGACAATCAATATGTTACTGTTGGTGAAAGAGGTAAGAATAATTTCATAGATATAGCAATTATTACAGGTATAGATGGTACAGGAACTCCAACAGCATATAGTACTGTTTATAGAGTTACTACAGCATCTATGACTACAATAGAAACATTACCATCAACTATTTTAAGAAAAGAAATATCAGATACAGATTTTAGACCAAGTGTAGCTCTAAATCAAGCAGTAGCTATTAGAGCAGTAAAAATGTCTGATTTTGGCATTGCAAATGGAACTACAATTTATGGATACTCAATTTTACCTCCAGATTATAACACAGGTAATATTTTAGATTGGACAACTTACCCAACAAATACAAACTCATCTTTAGGAGGTTTAGATTTAGTACTTTTTAATTATTTTTCATCAGATTGTGTTTATAGAGATACAGATGGTGATGGATTGCCAGATTCAAAAGACACAGATTCAGATAACGATGGTTGTCCAGACGCAATAGAAGCATCTGGTTTGTATTCTTCAACTGAAGTTAATAACACTTTAGTAGGAGGTAGTATTGGAGGAAGTTTATTAAACTTTTCAACACCAGTAAACAATAATGGAATACCAACAGCAGTTGGAACAACAGTTGGAGGCAATGAAACTTTTGGTCAATCAACAAGTTCTAGAGTAATTACAGCAGAACAAATCACTGTAAATATTCCTCCAGCAAGCATAAACATTAATAAGAACGATAATACTACATTTACAGTTGGTGCATCTTCAGTTTCTACAACAACGTTTAATATAGGAACACCAGATTATACAATTCCACCAGGAACAAATACAACTGGAACATTAACTTACAGATGGTTTAAGAATTCAGCACCAGCAACAATCTTATCAACAGCTACAACACTAGATATTACTTCAGCAGCTATTGCAGATATTGGAGATTATACAGTACAAATAATTGGAGTTGATAACAATTGTCCAGAAGAAGTAATCTTTACACTTTCTGTTAATGATACTCCAACAGCTGTTAATGATACTTTTAATGCAAATGAAAACAGTATAAATAATAGTTTTGATGTTTTAAATAATGATTCTTTTGGAAATGATGGTCCAAATACAGGAACCATTTCTTTGCCTAGTTTAACAACAACAAATGGGGGAACTGTTTCTATAGATGATGGAGGAACTCCAAATGATCCAACAGACGATAAAATAGTATATACACCAGCTGCAAGTTATACAGGTGTAGATAGTTTTATATATACGATTACTGATGCAGATGGAGAAACTTCAACAGCAACAGTAGATATTACAATTACAGCAACAGTAGATTGTAATGATAGTCCTACTTTACCTGCACAAGGTTTCAATGTATTTGTAGAAAAAAATATGACTGTAAAATCAACAGAAACCAGAGGTGCTGTTGCAGTTGGAAGAAATCTAAATATTAAAGGAGATTACAATGTAGCCACTGATGATTGTGGCGATTTTGATACAAATGGTTTAAAAACTGGTTTATTAGTTGGTAATAGAGTTAATTATCCTTTAAATACAGTAATTAATACAACAGATGATCAATGTAATTGTGGAGATCCAACCATTGTAAATAATGGTAGCTTTGAAATTGGAGCAACACCAAATACTTGGGCTTCAGTAGATGCAGGTAGTATTCCTGGTTGGTATACAACAGCTACAGACAATAGAATAGAGATTTGGAAATCAGGATTTTTAGGAAAAACAGCACAAGATGGTGGTTATATAGCTGAAATAAATGCAAATCAAAGAGCTTCTTTATATCAAGTTATATGTGCAGAACCAGGTTCTGTATTAAACTGGTCTATTTGGCATAGAGGAAGACGTGGAGTAGATGTGGCTAATGTAAAAATTGGAGTAACATTAAACTCTGCTACTACAGAACAGGTGATGAGTACAGACCAAGATGCTTGGGTAAATTATACTGGTTCTTATACAGTTCCTGCTGGAGAACATACTGTATATTTTGTTTTTGAATCTGTATCAAGTCAACCTTATAACAACTTAACTTATGGTAATTTAGTAGATAATTTCGAAGTAACAAAAACTACTACAGGAACATGTCCAGCAGTTCCTGGTTCTAATAACGGATTATTAACTGTAGTAAACCCAAATTACTATACAAAAATTGGAAAGAGCAATGGTTCTGTAGCTTGGTATTTTGATGAGTTAAATGCACCAGCTAACATGAGAGTTACTCCAAATGGAGTGTACAATTCATCATCAAGAATACAAATGAATAATACTTCTCCAAGTTATGGAGTAAGTTCATCAACAAACCCAGTTTTTGAGAATAATTTATTAGATTTTGCTAGTGCTTTTCAAAGTTTAAGAGCAAATGCAACGAATATGTCTTCTAACACAAACAATGCTGTTTTAGAAGATGATAATTCAAATTCAATTACAAATACAACATTAACACCTCAAACAGAAATCAATTTACAAAATGGAGTAAATTATTTAAATGTAACTGGTGCTGATTTAAATAGTGTAGATGGTTTTACTTTTCAGAATTTACCATCAGCAACTAGAGTTTTAATAATAAATGTAGATGCTCCAGGTAATTTTAATTGGAACGTTTGGGAACAAAAAGGCATAACTGCAACAGAAAGCTCATATATCTTATATAATTTCTATAATAGTGATAAAGTAAACATTAAAGGTAGTGAAACCATTTATGGAACTGTTTTCGCTCCTTCATCAACAGTTAGAAAAGTTAATAATAAAGAAGATATTTATGGTCAAGTTATAGCTAAATCGCTTAATCATGATGGAGGCGTAATACATTGTAATAAGTTTGCTGCTTCAAGTACATGTCCAACTTTTGCAGGAGTAGCACCAACTCCAGGATTTGATATTAATGTTAATCCTCAGTGTTTTGTTGCAAATGATTTTGCTTTTTCAAATACTACTCAAATTATTGGAGTTCCACAGCCAGAAGCACCTATAACTTATTTATGGGATTTTGGAGATGGAACAACCAGCACTGATATGGATGTTACTAGTAAAACTTATGCAAATCCAGGAAATTATACTGTTACCCTAACAGCAACAAACATATACGGTTCAAATTCAATTTCACAACAAGTAACAGTTCTTCCAGTTTTAGAACCTATTGTTAGTGTGGTTAATTTGCCTTCACCATCTGGAAAAATAATAAAGCAATTAACTTTAGATAATGCAAGCTCATTTTCAGATTGGTCTTGGACTTTACCTGGTAATGGAACTCAAAGTGGACCAGGTCAATTGCAGAATACAAACCCAATTACTTACGAGTTTGATGATCCTGGAGTATTTAATATTTCTATAACTGCAACAAGTAACGATTGTACTACAACTGTTGCTGTTCCAATAACAGTAACTTCAGGTGAAGTAACAGGCGGAAATTCAGGAGGTGTAGAGAGTGAGAGTTTAGGAGATGCAATTTCTAAGATT
>NZ_CANMBY010000004.1 GCF_947496195.1 uncultured Polaribacter sp.
AATCTTAGAAATTGCATCTCCTAAACTCTCACTCTCTACACCTCCTGAATTTCCGCCTGTTACTTCACCTGAAGTTATATTTATTGAAATAGACTCAGATTGAGAACAACTATTTTTAGTACCAGTAACAGTTACGTTAAAAGAGCCAACAGTTGTATAATCTACAGAAATTGAATTTTGATCAACAAATAAACCAGTTCCTTGACCTGGTATTTCCCAAGACCAAGTATCAAAAGAATTGGTATTATCTAATGTAAACTCGTATGTTACAGTTCCATTACCATTGTTGGTAGAAGTACTGCTAATTACAGGTGCACTAATTGGTGCTAAAACTTCAACTTGTTGTGTTACTATATCAGTACCAAATGAGTTTGTAGCAGTTAAAGTAACATTATATGTACCAGAATTACTATAAGTCTTAGTTGGGTTCATATCTGTGCTAGTAGTACCATCACCAAAATCCCATAAATAAGTTATTGGATAATTTGGTTGTGAGTTAGTTGTTGATGAAGTATTCGTAAATGTAAAAGAGTTACTATTTAAACAATTGTCACCAGTAAAATTAAAGGAAGAAGTTGGTGACTCTCCATTTTGTGTAGTACAAAAATCAATATTTGCATTAAAATTAGCAGAATGTACTTCACCACCTGCATGAACAAAAGATTTACCAATTACTTGACCTTCTAAGTTAGATTGATTTACAGTCTTGTTAATGTCTGCAAAAGGAGCTAAAATAGAACCTACAACAGTTGAATTACCTTCGATATTTAAAGTAGTTGTGTTGTAGAAATTATACAAAACATAAGGAGCATCTTGTTGTCCAACACCAGCTTGATTCCAAACATCCCAATTAAAAGTGCCAGAAGCATCTACATTAATTATTAGTACTCTAGAAGCACTTGGCTTATTATTATAAGTAAATACATTTACGTTATTTAAATCTGAACCAGTTATATTTAAATAATTAATACCATTTTGTAAATTAATTTTTACTTGATTTGGTAAGTTAGTATTTGAAATAGACTGTCCATTAGGGTTTGTTAACTGAGCATTATTCGATTTTTGAGATAACGCAGTTGAGTTTGTTTGTAAGTTTTGAAATGCAGAAGCAAAATCAACTACGTTTTGTTGAAAAACAGGGTTGTTTGTAGAAGAAACATTTAGCTGATTTGAGCTTGCTTGCATCATAATTCTTGGAGAAGAATTATAGCTTGAATTTTTAGTTATTCTAATTGGTGCAAAAGCATTATTTTGATCTTGATACCACACTACAGATCCATTACTTTCTCCAATTTTCACATATGTATTTTGGTTTATTTGTAAAGAATTACCATTTTGATAAATAACTCTACCACCAACAACTAATCCAACAGGCACATTATTTACTGTAAAAGTACCAGGATCATTAGTAGTTATTTGATAGTTGCCTGCAATAGTTAGATTACCACCTGTTGCAATAGCACCTTCTGTTTCATTAGTAGTTAAAGTTAAATCGTTTAATGTAAATACATTAAATCCGTTAGCAGGGTTGGTTGGATTAAATTGAGAGCAATTAATATCTGCTTCAACTATAAAAGTAACATCATCAGAAGTAGCACCACAAGAACCATTAGCAGCAACTGTATAACGAATTACAACAGTAGTATTAGTAGTGATATCATCTGGAGTATAAATATTTCCATTAATTAAACCACCACCACCAGAAACGATAGACCAAGTACCTCCAGCAGGAGCACCTGTTAATGTTTTTGTTTCATTTTCAGTAATAGAAGCTGTAGACGTTGTGTTATCAGCTATTTCACAATTTTGAGTTACTGTTATGTTAAAAGAATCTACATCAGTTAAAAAACAAGTGTTAGTAGATGTCATTATCAAAGTATCAATCCCATAAAAACCTGGGTTTGGAGTATATGTTAAAGTGCTCAAGTGTGAATTAATTACTCTTGCAGTACCTGTGATTGTTATATCACCAGGTCCATTAACTGTCACAGGATTTCTTCCACTACTAATTCTAACTACAACTTTTAATGTACCATTAGAAACTCTTAATCTTAAATCTTTTATTTCATCATCATCATCACTTACACTTATATTTTGGATACTTAATTCAGTATCTTCTTGTGTAGTTAAATTACCAGGAACAGTATTTATAGGATTTGTACAAATAGAAGTTACTGAAAATGTAATTTCATCAGAAGTTGCAGCACAGTCACCATCAGCAGCAATTGTATATCTAATTATTACAGTGGTATCTGTGTTGATATTGTCTGGAGTATAAACTCCATTATTGATAGAACCACCACCAGAAACGATAGTAAAAGTACCTCCAGCAGGAGCACCAGTTAATGTTTTTGTTTCGTTTTCTGTTATAGAAGCAGTTGATGTTGTATTATCTGCAACTACGTCACAAACAGGAGTAACTGTAAACGTAATATCTTCAGAAGTTGCAGCACAATCACCATCTGCAGCAACTGTATATCTAATAGTTACATCAGTATTTGTATTTATGTTATCAGGAGTATAAACTCCATTATTGATAGTACCACCACCAGAAACTATTGTAAAAGTACCTCCAGCAGGTGCACCAGTTAATGTTTTTGTTTCATTTTCTAATATTGTAGCTATAGACGTTGTATTATCTGCAACTACATCACAAACAGGAGTAACTGTAAAAGTAATATCTTCAGAAGTTTCTGCACATGAACCATCTGCAGCAATTGTGTATTTAATAGTTACATCAGTATTTGTGTTGATGTTATCAGGAGTATAAACTCCATTCGTAATAGAACCACCACCAGACACGATGCTAAAAGTTCCACCAGCAGGAGTTCCTGTTAATGTTTTTGTTTCGTTTTCAGTAATTGAAGCAGTAGAAGTTGTATTATCTGCTGTTTCACATGGAGGAGTAATACAGTCTTTAACATCTCCAAAATCCTTAGCCTCAAAAATAGCTATTTGAGAATAATCATTTCCAGCTTTTGCTAAGAATTGCTGATCTTGTAATTTATCTAAGGTATAAGAAATTTTAAAAGAACCTTGACTACTACCACCTATACCACTAACATTGTCTAATTTAAATCCTCTTTTATTAAATGGATCATTATTACCTGTACCAGAAACCATATTACCAGTTGGGTTACCTGAAACTGGGGTCCAACCAATAATTGAATACGTATTATCTGGAACATCTATTGAAAAATGACTTAATTCTTTACATCCATTTCTGCCTCCACCTTGACCTACATAGGTAACCAATATCTCTATGTCAAATTTTCCGTTGTTTTCAATTACAGAAGTAATTTCAGTATTCCAACATCCTCCTGCATGGTTTTTAGAAATGCCACAATTATTTGTGTTTTCAATAATATTTTCTTTTGATTCTAATTTGTTAGAACCAAATAAATTGTTTGCAATTAATATGCTTACAAAAAATAATAGATAGGTAATTCTTGATTTCATTCTGTGAAAAAGTTTATAATTAGGGTTAACAACTTTTATTCTCCACTAAAAGAAAGATACAAGGGGGTTTGTAAACTTAAGGGTAGAACATCTTCGTCAGATTCTTCTATTTGTAAATAAATACAAATAGAAAAACTAAAACTTTAGCTTTAAAGCATTTAGTTTAAATCTAATTTAGATTTGTTTAAAAAATAATTTTGATGTTTGTTCACTAAAGGAATTAGTGAATTTAGTAGGTTTAGGGTTCTTTTTTTCATTATTGAAAAAGTTTTTAATTAGGGTTAAATACTTACTTTCAAGAACAAATATATTTTATATTGGTCTTAGGGATTGTTGTTTTTCGATTAAAGGAAGTTTAACTTCGATGATTAACAATAATCTAAATACAACTTACTTATTACAATTTTTTTGAGGGAAGAAAACATTAATTTGTTAAAAATCAATGAAATAAAAATACTCTAATAAGCACACAAAGCTAATAATTTATATTAAAAAAACTAATAAAAGTTGTTGAAATGATGTGTTTTTTTAATTTTTAATTATTAAGTAACTGATATTCAGTTAATTATATTTTTCTAATTTTTAGTAAGAAAAGTCCTAAAAATGTTAATAATCCATTAACTATTAATAAAGCAAAACCAAAATCAAAATTAAAATATTTAAGTAATGAAGTATTTAATACATAAGTAGCAATAGGTGAAAAAACACAAACTAAAGGCACCCATTTATCTTTTAATTTGTATTTAGTAAATAATCCAAAAGCATATAATCCTAATAAAGGTCCATATGTATAATTTGCGAAGGTGAATATTTTTGCTATTACACTTTCGTCTGCAATAAAATATTTAAAAATTAAAATAGTTGCAATCAATACAAAAGAAAATAGAACATGAATTTTCTTTCTTGTTTTTTCTTGTGCTTGTTGATCTTTCTTTTTGTTAATCTCTAAAATATCTATACTAAAAGAAGTGGTTAAAGATGTTAAAGCAGAATCTGCACTTGAATATGCTGCAGCAATTAAACCTAATAAAAAGAAAATAGCTGTTGCTAGTCCTAAATTGCCTTTAGTTGCAATAATAGGAAAGAGTTCATCTTTATGTGCATCTATTCCATTTTTTTGAGCATAATCTGTAAGTAAAACTCCTAATGCCAAAAAGAAAAAGTTTACAATTACTAAAACAATAGTAAACCAAAACATATTTTTTTGAGCATCTTTTAGATTTCTACAAGTTAGATTTTTTTGCATCATATCTTGGTCTAAGCCTGTCATAACAATAGCAACAAAAGCGCCTGCTAAGAAACGTTTCCAAAAATAATCTCCTGTTTTTACATCATCTAAAAAGAATGTTTTAGACAGTTCACTATCTGCTACATATGTAAAAATATTACTGATTTGCATTTCATTTGAAATTGTATAAATACAAATACCAACTGCAAGTAACATAAATAAAGTTTGCAAAGTGTCTGTCCAAACAATTGTTTTAATTCCGCCTTTAAAGGTATAAAGCCATATTAATAAAATAGTAATAGTAACAGTTACCCAAAATGGGATGCCAAATTCATCAAACAATAATAATTGCAAAACATTGGCAACTAAAAATAAACGAAACGCAGCTCCAATAGTTCTAGATAAAAGAAAAAAACTAGCTCCTGTCTTATAAGAATTTTTACCAAACCTGTCTTCTAAATAGGTGTAAATAGAAGTCAAATTTAAGCGATAATAGAGTGGAAGTAAAACTAAACCTATAACTGCATAACCTACAACATAACCTAACACCATCTGCATATAGCTCATACTTTGTGCTTCTACCCAACCAGGAACTGATATAAAAGTAACTCCAGAAAGCGAAGCCCCAATCATGCCAAAAGCCACTAAATACCAAGGAGAAGAGTTGTTTGCTTTAAAAAAAGTTTGATTATTAGCAGATTTTCCTGTGATGTAAGAAATAAAAATCAATACAGAAAAATAAGCAACTATTAGTAAGACAATATGAAGTGGTTGCATGTTTGTAAATTACGAATTACGATTTTTAAATTACGAATATAGGCTGTTTTTAGAGATAAAAAAATCTGTAATCTAAAAACTAAAATTGTAATTTTGCTTTATGGATTTTTCTTCAAAACTTTTAGAAAATGCAGTCAATGAAGTATCACGTTTACCAGGAATTGGTAAGCGAACAGCTTTACGTTTAGTACTTCATTTATTAAAGCAACCTAAAGAGCATACTTCTTATTTATCAAACGCTTTATTAAGTTTAAGAAACGAAGTGAAAACCTGTGAAAAATGCCATAATATTTCTGATACTGTTTTGTGTGATATTTGCCAAAATCCAAAAAGAAATCCAGAAATTGTATGTGTGGTTGAAGATATTAGAGATGTCATGGCTATAGAAAGTACAGCTCAATTTCAGGGTTTGTATCATGTTTTAGGAGGTAAAATTTCACCTATAGAAGGTATTGGACCTCAAAATTTACAAATAGATTCTTTGGTAGATAAGGTTTCTAAAGGAGAAATTAAAGAGCTTATTTTTGCCTTAAGTTCTACAATGGAAGGTGATACCACTAACTTTTATATTTTTAAACAAATAGAAAAGTTTGGAATTACGACTTCTACAATTGCAAGGGGAATAGCAGTTGGTGATGAATTAGAATATGCAGACGAAGTTACTTTAGGAAGAAGTATTTTAAATAGAATACCTTTTGAGAATAGTTTAAGAAATTAATTGATTTATGTGCTATCATGTTTCTTTAACTAAATCAAAGCCAGAAATTCAGAATAGATTTAAAACTACGTTTAAGAATCCAGATTTATTTGAGCCTTACTATCACTTAAATGGATTTAGCAATGCAAATGGTTTTATAATAACTTCAGAAAATCATCAAATAGATAAAGCCAAATGGGGTTTAAAACCAGAAAATTTTACTGAACATCAGGTATTTAATTTAAATACTTTAAATGCTAAATCTGAAACTGTTTTTCAAAGCCCTTTATTTAGTGAGCCCATTATTAAAAGGAGATGTTTGGTTTTGGCAGATGGTTTTTATGAAAGTAAACATATTAATGGTAAAAAATTTCCACATTATATTTATTTAGAAAAGAATAGTCTTTTTGCATTTGCAGGCATTTATAATTATGAAAATAATGGAGCTATAAATTTTTCTATACTTACTACAAGTGCTAACCCATTTATGGCTAATATTCATAATTCAAAAAAAAGAATGCCTATTATTATTGATGATAGTTTTGAAAAAGATTGGTTAAATCATTCACTAAAAGAAAATGAAGTGAAAGAGCTAGTTACTAGTTGCTTTACTAAAAAAGAACTTAAAGCACATTCAGTTTCTAAAGATTTGCACAGTAAAAGAGAAACTAATAGTAAAGAGATTTTAAAGCCTGTGTATTATCCAGAATTAAACACCTTATTTGATTAGTTTTCTTTAATAGATACTTCTGTTAACTTATGTGTTTTGGTTATTTTCTTCTTAAACGAGTAAAAAGCCATAAAAGCACTTATTATCATCAAAATTGCAGCTAATAAAAAAGGAGCGCCAGCAAACTCAAAAGGAGCATCGTCTTTGGTAAAGTAATAGAAAATTCCTGTCATTACTGGTGGGCCTACAATAGCAGAAGCACTCATTAAGCTTGTTAGTGTGCCTTGTATTTCACCTTGTTCTGTATTAGGTACTTGTATAGAAATAACAGCTTGTAAAGCTGGGCCTGCAATACCACCCAAACAATAAGGAATTAGAAAGATAAACATCATCCAACTATCTGTTGCAAATGTAAATAACAACATGCCTAAACTGTATAAAAAGAAACCTAAGTAAATGCTTTTTTCATTTCCTAATCTTGGGTTTATCCAACGAATTAATACACCTTGAACTAATGCAACACAAAGTCCAATCATTCCTAAAGATAGCCCCACCATTTTTTCATCCCATTTAAATTTATACATGGTAAAATAACTCCAGTTACTTTGTATGGCATGTGATGCTACATATAAAATAAACATAGATAAAACCAAGCCAATTAATGTTGGGTATTTCTTTAATCCAATAAAACTTCCAATTGGATTTGCTCTTTTAATATCGAAAGCTCTTCTATTTTCTTTGGGTAAAGATTCTGGTAAAATAAAATAGCCATATAAAAAGTTTATAAAACATAAAACAGCTGTAGCATAAAAGGGTACTCTAGCTCCATATTGTCCCAATAATCCACCAATTACAGGACCAATGATGAATCCTAAGCCAAATGCAGCACCTATCATTCCAAAGTTTTTAGCTCTATTTTCTGGAGTGCTAATGTCTGCTATGTAAGCAGAGGCTGTAGTAATACTGGCACCAGTAATACCTGCAATAATTCTACCAATAAAAAGCCATAAAATAGTTGGTGCAAAGGCTAGTAAAATATAATCTAAGGTAAATCCAAAAAGAGAAATTAATATAATAGGTCTTCGTCCATATTTATCGCTTAAATTCCCTATTAATGGAGCAAATATAAATTGAGTAATCGCATACGTAAAAGTAAGCCAGCCACCAATTTTTGCAGCTTCGCTTATATCACCATTAATAAGTTCTTCTATTAATCCTGGTATTACAGGAATAATAATTCCCCAGCCAATAACATCTATTAGCATAGTTATAAATATGAAACCTAAAGCTGCTTGCTTTTTATTTTTTCTCATGGATAAAAATGAGTGGCAAAGAAAAGAAAAATTACTCGTTATTTTCTCCGAGAGAAGAATTATCGTGAGTTTTCACCTCCTCTAAAACTTCTTTTTCAGCTTTGTCCCAAGATTTTTTTTCACGAATTCTTTTATATAATTTTATAGAAAGCATCAGTAAAACACCAAAAAATACAATACCAACAACACCCCAAACCCAACTTATTGCGTTTTTTACAGTTACTAAAAACACTACAGCAAATAAAATGATAGTAGACACTTCATTAAATAATCTCAATTTAAAGGCAGAGTATTTTATAATATCGTCTTGTAATTTTTTGTAAATATTATGACAAAATCCATGATAAAAATATAAACCAAAGACAAAAGCTAGCTTTACTAGCATCCAAGATTCAGATAAGTAAAATGGTGATTCGTAGAGCATCCAAAAAGCAAAAAAACTAGCTAAAATGGCAGATGGCCAAGTTATTATATACCATAATCTTTTACTCATCAATTTATATTGTGTTTGTAAAATTGACTTTGCTGGTTCTAATTTAGTTTCTGCTTCTGTATGGTAAATAAATAATCGGACTATATAAAACAAACCAGCAAACCAAGTCACTACAAAAATGATGTGTAAAGCTTTTATGTAAAGGAAGTCCATAGTTGTTAGTTTTTGGTTTAAAAGTGTATTTAATTTTTTTAATTGTTAATTGTTAATTGTTTTTCCAATCATCTATCCAAGAAACCATCACATCTACCCAATCATTATTGTCATTTAAACAAGGTATTGCATAAAAGTTTTTTCCTCCTGCTTCTACAAATTCTTCTCCACCTTCCATAGCTATTTCTTCTAAAGTTTCTAAACAATCAGAAACAAATGCAGGTGTAACTACAGCTAAATTTTCAACACCATTTTCTGCAAATTTTTCAATAGTTTTATCTGTATAGGGTTGTAACCAAGGATCATTACCTAATCTAGATTGAAAGGTAGTAAAATATTGTTCTGGTTTTAAATCTAAATACTCAACTACTTGTCTTGTAGTTTCATAGCACTGATGTTTATAACAAAATTGATGTGCTTCAGATTTGGTTTTGCAACAAATAAAATTTTGGTCTGATGGATTACAATGACTTTTTGTTACATCAGATTTTCTGATATGTCTCTCAGGTACTCCATGATAAGAGAACATAATTTTATCCCATTCTTTATCAGCCAAATAATCTTTGATACTATTCGCAAGAACTTTTATATATTCTTCTTTATGATAAAATGCAGGGATATCTGTAAACTTCATTTCTGGGAAATGTTTTTGCCTTAATTCTTCTGCTAAAACCAATATAGTTTCTGTGGTTGCCATTGCAAACTGAGGGTATAAAGGCACAATTAAAACATCTGTAACACCTTTATCTTTTAATTCTTGTAAACCACTTTTTATTGATGGATTTCCATAACGCATTGCTAATGCAACTGGTATATCTTCTTTGTGTTGTATTTTTTCTTGTAGTCTTTCAGATAAAACAATTAAAGGAGAACCTTCATCCCACCAGATTTTCTTGTATGCTTTTGCAGATTTTTTTGGTCTAAAGTTTAAAATGATTCCTTTTACTAAAATCCAACGTAAAAAATATGGAACGTCAATAACACGTTCGTCCATTAAAAACTCTCCTAAATATTTTTTTACATCTTTTGTTGATGTTGAATCTGGTGACCCTAAATTTACTAGTAAAACTCCTTTCATTTTTAAAAATTCAAGATTTATAAATTAAACTGTTTGTTGGTTTATAATTGATATTTGCTAACTGTTAACTGATTTGTAACTTCATACAAAGTTATGGCTAAACTATGAATTACGTTCATGCTAGAATTACGACCATACATGGGTATTGCAATGGTTTCATCAACTAAAGAAATATTTGCAATTCCATTTCTTTCACTACCCAAAAGTAAAACGATTTTTTCATGATTTTTAAAATCAAAATCTTGAATATTGATGCTTTTATCAGTTATTTCTATGCCAATAATTGTATTGCCTTCTTCTTTTAGATTTTTGACTACATCATTAAAATCAGAATACATTTCATGATGAATTTGTGGTATTGTATTTCTTGCTGTTTTAATTACTTTTCTATTCTCTAAACTTGGAGAATTTTCATGAAAATAAATTTTTTGAACTCCAAAACTTTCAGCAATTCTAAAACACATTCCTATATTTTCTGGAGTTCTAATAGCATCACATACAATAGTTATAGGAAACTTTTGTTGGGTGTTTTCAATATCATAATGTGTAAGTTGTTTCAAACCTTAACTTATTTATTTAAACTCATTACATATTTTTTTGGTGTAGTACCAAACTTCTTTTTAAAAGCAGCTATAAAATGACTAGCAGTACTGTACCCAATTTGTACACCAACTTCGTTAACATTAAATTTATTAGATTCTAATAACCTTCTTGCATGCTCCATTTTATAATCAAACAAAAAACTATACACAGTGTCACCATAAATTTGCTTGAAACCTTCTTTTAACTTTTTTAGATTTAAGCCAATTTCATTTGCTAATTCTTGTAAACTAGGTGGCTCAGCCATTCTTGAGATAATAATTTCTTTGGCTCTTCTAATTTTTAAGACATTGTCTTCATCAACTAAAAAAGGACAATATTCACCTTCTGTAGCTTCATCTTTTTGAAAATGTAAACTCAACAATTCATAAACTTTACCTTTTACATATAATTCTCTTATAGAACTGTTTATATTAGAGTTTATAATTTGTTGTAAAACAATAGCTACAGTTGGTTTTATTTCTGCATCATCATAATATTTTCTGTTACTATTTTCGTTACTTAAAAAAGGAATATATCCTGATTCTTTTGAGAATAAAGAGTGAAACTTTTCTATGGATATCAATAATGATATTAATGTTGTTTTAGGTTGTATTTCTAAATGAATTGGCAAGGTTCTTTGTGGGTTGTATAATAAAATACATCTATTGTCTAAAACGTCAAATGAGTAGTTACCATTATTAAATAAAAATTTAGAATTACCTCTAATACAAAAATGCATTTGAATAAAGGTGCTATCTATATCTCTTTCAAAAACTTCTACATCTTTACTTTCGTTCTGAAAATGAAGCACATAAAACCCTTTTTCTAATGTAATTTCATCTAAAGTACTTTCTCCGACATTTTTAAACATATTAAAATAACTTTTTTAAGTTGTTTTTATTTAGAATGATTCTATATAAAATTAATCAAAAACCTTGTTAATACAGCAAAAATAAGACTTTTTGCAAATTTTATCTTAAAATAAACCTTAAAAAACATATACCGTTATAAAAAGTACTTTTAGCGATATTTTTTTATTTATTAAGTTTTTACTTTTGACCGTTCTTAAAAACTATGCAAGAAAAAAAGCAATTAGATTTTTACAACATTGGTGTTAGTTACAAAAAGGCTGACGCAAAAACTCGTGGTAAATTTTCTTTATCTAAAGAAAGTCAAGTAGCACTTTTAGAATTAGCAAAAGAAAAATCATTTACTGGTGTTTTTGTTTTATCTACTTGTAATAGAACAGAAATATCTGGTTTTGCAGAAAGACCATGTCAGCTCATAGAGTTGCTATGCGAATTTTCTGAAGGTACAATTCAAGAATTCTCAAAAATTTCTTTTGTCTACAAAAATCAAGAAGCCATAGATCATCTATTTAGAATTGGTACAGGTATAGAAAGTCAAATTTTAGGAGATTATGAAATCGTAGGTCAATTAAGACAATCTTTTAAAATTGCTAAAAAAGTAGGCACTACAAATGCCTATTCAGAACGTTTAGTTAATAGTGTTTTGCAAGCTAGTAAAAAAGTTAAAAACGAAACAAAGATTAGTTCTGGTACAACTTCTGTTTCTTATGCTGCTGTGCAATATTTAATTAATAATTTACCTGACTATAATTCAAAAAACATTTTAGTTTTTGGTTTAGGTAAAATGGGTAAGCACACTTGTAAAAACTTAGCAGAATATACCCAGAATAAACAAGTTTCTTTAATCAATAGAACTGAAGAAAAAGCTTCAGAATTTGTAAAAGAACATGCAACTATTCGTAAATCTGTTATAGAAAATTTATCTGAAGAAATAGCAAACTCAGATGTTCTAATTGTTTCTACTGGAGCAGAAAATCCTACAGTAACTTTAAATCATGTAGCTAAAGATAAAAAGTTATTAATACTTGATTTATCAATGCCAGAGAATGTTGATAAAAAAGTAGGAGAACTTGAAAATGTGACTATTATTAATGTAGATGAACTTTCTAAAATAACAGATGAAACTTTAAGTATTCGTCAACAAGAAATACCTTTAGTAGAAGCTATTATTGATACTCATAAACAAGAGTTTAACAATTGGTTAAATATTAGAAGATTTACTCCTACAATTGCTGCTTTAAAAGAGTCTTTAGAAAATATAAAGAATGATGAAATTAATTTTCAAAAAAAGAAAATTAATAATTTTGATGAAGATCAAGCAGAAATTTTAACTTCACGCATTATTCAAAAGATTACAACACAGTTTGTAAAACATTTAAAAGCTGATGATACTGAAGTTTCAGAAAGTATTCAGGTGATTAATAAAGTGTTTCAACACTAAAATAAATTCATGCAAAAAATTATTAGAATAGGAACTCGCGAAAGCCAATTGGCTCTTTGGCAAGCCAATAAAGTGCGCAAAGAATTAGCAGAATTAGGTTACGAATCAGAGATTGTTCCTATTAAATCTACAGGAGATATTATTCTAGATAAACCACTTTACGAGTTAGGTATTACTGGAGTTTTTACAAAGAATTTAGACATTGCTATGTTAAATGGCGATATTGATATTGCTGTACATTCTCTCAAAGATGTACCAACAGTTTTGCCTGAAGGTATAGTTCAAGGTGCTGTTTTAAAGCGTGCCAATTATAATGATATTTTAGTTTTAAAAGATACAGAGGAGTTTTTTGGGCAACCAAATGGAGTTATTGCAACTGGTAGTTTAAGAAGAAAAGCCATGTGGTTAAATCGTTATCCAACCCATAAGGTTGTAGATTTAAGGGGTAATGTAAATACAAGATTACAAAAACTACAAGATAATGATTGGAATGGAGCTGTTTTTGCAGCTGCTGGCTTAGAAAGAATTGGTAAACGTCCAAAAGGTGCAATCAATTTATCTTGGATGATTCCTGCACCAGCACAAGGCGCAATAATGGTCGCTTGTTTAGAAAAAGATCAATATGTAAAAGATGCTTGTGAGCAACTAAACCATTATGAAACTCAGGTTTGTGTTGGTATAGAAAGAGAGTTTTTAAATTTATTAGAAGGTGGTTGTACAGCTCCAATAGGTGCTTTAGCTTATGTTGATGAAAAGACTGAAGAAATTAATTTTAAAGGCGTTTTACTTAAAAAAGATGGCTCTAAAAAAATTACAGTTACCAAAACTGCAAAAATGGGACGTCACAGATATTTGGCAAAAGATTGTGCAGATTATGTGATTAATAGAGGAGGCAAAGAAATGATGTTATCAGATATGGAAGGTGAGTCTAACATCAACCATAAAATATTTTCTACAAAAAAATTATCTGAAGCTCAAAAAGATATTTTACCAAATACTATTGGAGTAGAGGATAGCGATTTTATTAAGATTCGATTTAATAGAATAGCTCCTAAGGTTATGAAAGGTGAAATTGAAAATGTCATCATCACTAGCCAAAATGGAGTAGAAGCTATCTTAAATTCTTTTACTAAAAATGAGATTAAATTCAAAGATATTTATTGTGTTGGTAGAAGAACTAAGAAACTGATTGAAAGTAGAATAGGTAAGGTAACTCACGTTGCTAAAAACGCCAAAAAATTAGCAGAATACCTATCAGAAAATCTTAAAAACAAAGAAGTAACCTATTTTTGTTCAGACCTGCGTTTAGATATTTTACCTGCGTATTTACAAATGAAAGATATTGTTGTAAATGAGATTGAAGCCTACAAAACCATGTTAAGTCCAGAAAAAATAGATGATGAAGTATCTGGAGTTTTATTTTACAGTCCTTCTGGAATTGATAGTTATTTAAAAGAAAATAATACAGATAAAACTGCTTTTTGTATAGGAGAAACTACAGCTAAAGCTGCAAGAAATCATTTTGAAGATGTACAAGTTGCAAACTTACCAAGTGTTGAAAGCTTACTAGAACTTGTAAAAACACATTATAATTCTTAAAAAATGTTTAGAACAAGAAGATTAAGAAAATCAGATGGAATTAGAAGATTGGTTAGAGAAACCAAATTGTCTGTAGATGATTTTATTTATCCTCTTTTTATTGAAGAAGGTGAAAATATTAAAACAGAAATTATTTCTATGCCTGGAATTCATCGTTTTTCTTTAGATAGAATTTCTGAAGAGTTAGATGAGGTTGTAGCTCTAAATATTCCTGCTGTATTGTTATTTGGTATTCCTTCAACTAAAGATGATGAAGGCACAGAAACTTGGAATGATAATGGCATCATGCAACAAGCAATTCGTTTTATTAAAAAGAATTACCCAAGTTTATATGTGATAACTGATGTTTGTTTTTGCGAATATACTTCACATGGGCATTGTGGAATTATTCACGACAATGACGTAGATAATGATGCAACTTTAGTAAATATTGCAAAACAAGTCATCTCACATGCAAAAGCAGGTGTAGATATGGTTGCTCCATCAGGAATGATGGATGGCACTATAGATATGATTCGTCAATCTTTAGATAATACAGGTTTTCCGAATTTACCAATAATGGCATATTCAGTAAAATATGCCTCTGCTTTTTATGGCCCTTTTAGAGATGCAGCAGATTCTGCACCTACTTTTGGTGACAGAAGAACTTATCAGATGGATCCATCTAATAGAGATGAAGGAATGCGTGAAGCTACTTTTGATTATCAAGAAGGAGCAGATATTTTAATGGTAAAACCAGCCTTATCTTATTTAGATATTATTAGAGATTTAAAAAATAATTTTGATAGACCTATAGCATGTTATAATGTAAGTGGAGAATATGCAATGGTTAAAGCAGCTTCAGAAAAAGGTTGGATTGATGGTGAAAAAGTAATGATGGAAAGTTTACTGTCAATGAAAAGAGCAGGTGCAGACATCATCATCACCTATTTTGCAAAAGAAGCTGCAAGAGTACTAAAGACTAAAAACTAAAGAATAACAACTAGCGAAGAATGAGCTTTAAAAAATCAGAAAAACTATATCAAAAAGGATTAACACATTTAGTTGGTGCTGTAAATTCACCTGTTAGAGCATTTGCTTCTGTGGGTGGAAATCCGTTGTTTATTAAAAAAGCAAAAGGTAGTAAGATTATAGATGTAGATGGTAATGAATACGTAGATTTAGTCTTGTCTTATGGGCCAATGATTTTAGGTCACAGACATAAATCTGTAGAAAAAGCAGCAAAAAAAGCTTTAAAAAATGGCTATTCTTTTGGGGCTTCTACAGAAAATGAAATTACACTTGCAGAAATAGTATGTGATGCTTTTCCAGGGATGGATAAAGTTCGTTTTGTAAACTCAGGAACAGAAGCTGTTTTAAGTGGAATACGTTTGGCTAGAGCTTTTACAGGAAAAGATAAAATCATTAAGTTTTCAGGATGTTATCATGGACATCAAGATGCATTATTGGTGGCAGCTGGTTCTGGTTTAGCTACTTTAAGTTTGCCTGGTTCTAAGGGCGTTCCTGAAGGTGCTGTAAAAAATACCTTAATAGCAGAATATAATAACTTAGCAAGTGTACAAACGCATTTTGATAAATACGATGACATTGCAGGAGTAATTATTGAACCTGTAGGTGGAAATATGGGAGTTGTAATTCCTCAAAATAATTTCTTAAAAGATTTAAAAGAATTATGTAAAAAAAACGGAGCTGTTTTAATTGCTGATGAAGTAATGACAGGTTTTCGTTCTAAATTTGGTGGAGCACAAGAAGTACTTGGAGTAGAAGCAGATATTACATGTTTAGGTAAAGTGATTGGTGGAGGTTTTCCTGTTGGGGCTTATGGAGCAAGAAATGAAATTATGGAAAATGTGGCTCCATTAGGAGGAATGTATCAAGCAGGTACTTTATCTGGAAATCCTATAGCAATGGCTGGAGGAATATCAACATTAACAGAGTTAAAAAGACAAAATCCTTATGAGTTTTTTGATGAAATGGGATCTAAAATTGAAACGATTCTTTTAGATGCAGCAAAAAAATACAATGTTGATTTATCTGTAAATAGATTTGGTTCTATGATGAATCCATTTTTCACGAATGTTAAGGTTACAAATTTTGAACAAGCACAAACTTCTGATACAGAAAAATTTGCAGTTTTCTTTTGGGAGATGATTAAAAACGGAGTGTTTTTACCTCCAAGTCAATTTGAAGCTTGGTTTTTATCATCAGCATTAAGTAAAAAGGATATAAAAATATTTGAAAAGGCAACAAATAAAGCAATGTTAGCTGTTTCAAAAATGTAAATTATTAATGTCATTCCCATGAAAAAGGGAATCCAAAAAACTAGATTCCCAATCAAGTTGGGAATGACAGAATATTATGATTAAAAACGATTTATTTTTAAGAGCATTAAAAGGAGAAACAGTAGATAGACCTCCTGTTTGGATGATGAGGCAAGCAGGTCGTTATTTGCCTGAATTTATGGAGATTAAAGAAAAATATGATTTCTTTACACGTTGTCAAACTCCTGAGTTAGCATCAGAAATTACAGTGCAGCCAATTCGTAGATATGGAATGGATGCAGCTATTTTATTTTCAGATATTTTGGTTATTCCACAAGCCATGAATATTGAAGTGGAAATGAAACCAAATTTTGGTCCTTATTTGCCAAATCCTATTCGAAATCAAAAAGATTTAGATTCAGTTATCATTCCAGATATACAAGACTCTTTGGGTTATGTGATGGATGCCATTAAAGCAACCAAAGAAAAGCTAAATGATGAAATTCCTTTAATTGGCTTTGCTGGATCACCTTGGACAATTTTATGTTATTGTGTGCAAGGTCAAGGTTCTAAGAATTTTGATAAAGCAAAACAACTTTGTTTTACAAATCCGATAGTAGCACATTCATTATTGCAAAAAATTACTGACACAACAATTGCTTATTTAAAAGAAAAAGTTAAGGCAGGAGTTAATGCAGTTCAGGTTTTTGATTCTTGGGGAGGTATGCTGTCTCCAACAGATTATCAAGAGTTTTCTTGGCAATACATTCAGCAAATTATTAATGCTTTAAAAGATGAAACTCCAGTAATTGCATTTGGTAAAGGGTGTTGGTTTGCGCTGAATGAAATGTCTAAATCAGGAGCTTCTGCTTTGGGAGTAGATTGGACTTGTTCTGCAAGAAATGCTCGTTATTTATCAGGAGGAAAAATTACATTACAAGGTAATTTTGATCCATCAAGATTATTTTCATCACCAAAAGAAATTAAAAAAATGGTGACACAAATGATAAATGAGTTTGGTAAAGATAGATACATTGTTAATCTGGGTCATGGAATTCTACCAAATATTCCTGTTGAAAATGCGAAAGCATTTGTAGATGCTGTAAAAGAATATAAAGTCTAAATTCATGTCTTTTAAGGATTTGATAAAAACCATAAAAATGGGTCAAGTAAAACAATTGATCATTTGGTTTTTTAAACATCCTTTCTTTTTACTAGCTACTGTTTATGCTACTTTAATAACGATAAGAATTGCTCAGAGAGAGTTTCCAGGTATACATGGTAAACATAATAAAGCAAATGCATTTAGACATGCTTTATGGAATGTACTCATAGCAAAAAAGTGTAGAAAATTTAGTAATCATTTACCAAAAGTGATGAATTGGACAACAACTTTTACAAATTGGCATGAAGATTTTGTGAAAAACAAAGATCTACCAAGATTTATGGATTTACATAATAATGCAATTGGTAGAAAGTTATTTGTAGCTTGGAAAGATCAAAATACTGAAAGTCTGATAAAACTGTTAAAAGTAGAATTATCTAATGCAAAGAAAATATCAAAGATTAACAATCTTGATCAAATTGAGAATTTGGTATTTTTGGAAGACTAATTCAATAATAGTATGATTAAAAATATCATTTTAGGAATAAAAGAATATAGTGGAGTTTTTGGTTTAATTTCTAAACTTAAACTTTGGAAATACTTTTTTATTCCTATGATAATAAGTCTTGTAACCGCAATTTTAATTGGTGTAGAAGCTTATGCTTTATCAGATAATGTTGGCAGTTTTATTTCAAAAGCTTGGATTTGGGAATGGGGTAAAGAAACTTTTACAAGTATTAGTAACTTTATTGGAGGTGTTATTGTTTTAATTATTGGTTTAATTCTATATAAGCATATTGTAATGGGTTTATCTGCACCTTTTATGAGTCCTGTTTCAGAAAAAATCGAAAAACATTTTTATGGAGATGTTTCTTATAAGCACAGAAATACAACTAATACAGAACAATTAATAAGAGGTTTAAGATTAAATATTAGAAACTTAATTAAAGAGTTACTTATTTCTTTACCTATTTTATTATTAAAATTTATACCAATTGTAAATATATTTTCAACTCTTTTATTGTTTTTGGTTCAAGCTTATTATGCAGGTTTTGGAAATATAGATTATACTTTAGAGCGCCATTTAAAGTATAAAGAAAGTATAGAATTTGTCTCTAAAAATAAAGGATTTGCAATTGGTAATGGAATTGTTTTTATGTTGTTTTTGTTAATACCTATTGTGGGTATCATCATTGTTTTACCACTTTCTGTTACAGCTGCATCTACTAAGACATTAAAATTAATTCATGGAAAAACAGAACTAGTTTATGAAAAATAAATTTTATTCATATATAGAAAGTCTTCAAGATACCATAACCTCAACATTAGAAAAAGTAGATGGTAAAGCAACTTTTCAAGAAGATATTTGGAAAAGAGCAGAAGGTGGTGGAGGTAGAACTAGAGTCATAGAAAATGGAGAAGTTTTTGAAAAAGGAGGGGTAAATATCTCTAAGGTTTTTGGAGAATTGCCTGAACCTTTAAGAAAACAATTTGGGGTAAAAGAAGGCGATTTTTTTGCTTGTGGTTTAAGTTTAGTTTTGCATCCTAAAAATCCTTTTGTACCCACAGTTCATGCAAATTGGCGTTATTTTGAAATGTATGATGAAGCAGGAAATATTGTTACACAATGGTTTGGTGGTGGTCAAGATTTAACACCTTATTATTTGTTTGATGAAGATGCAATTCATTTTCATAAAGTTTGTAAAAATGCTTGTGATAATCATCATCCAGAATTTTATCCAAAATTTAAGGAAACTTGTGATAACTATTTTTGGAATACACATAGAAATGAAGCTCGTGGAATTGGTGGTTTGTTTTTTGATTATTTAAAAGAAACTGAAGAGTTTTCTATAGCAGATAGATATAATTTTGTAACAGAGGTTGGTAATAGTTTTTTAGAAAGTTATGTACCTATTGTTGAAAAAAGAAAAGACAATTCTTTTAACAAAAAACATAAAGATTGGCAAGAAGTAAGAAGAGGTAGGTATGTAGAATTTAATTTGGTTCATGATAGAGGCACCTTATTTGGTTTAAAAACTAATGGAAGAATAGAAAGTATCTTAATGAGTTTACCACCAATTGTACAATGGAAATACAATCATCATCCAGAAGAAAATTCTGAAGAAGCAAAACTTATACAAGTGCTTAAAAAACCTAAAGTTTGGATATAAAAAAAAAGGCTACAATAATGTAGCCTTTTTCTTTTATGATGAAATAGATTAAAAACTAATAACAGCTTCTAAAACATAACCACTTACATCTGCACCAGATAAAACTGCAGGTGTCCAAGCATTTGGAGACCAAGCACCCATGTCAGAATTGTAAGATTGATTCATCATTTCAAATTTCATTAATATATTCTTTGTCATAAACCAACCTGCACCAAAATTAGTTCTATTTATTTTTTGTGTATTTGGCTGATTTGCTCCAGAAGCATAATCTCTATTTCCTTTTACAGAATTGAATCTACCTCCTAAATAAAATTGATTGTTTGTACCAAATCTATAGATAACTTCTGTTCCAAATTGTGTAAACTTTCCGTCATTATTTCCTTCAGCTTTACTTCCTTTACTTACCTCATATATTCCAAATAACTCAAAATTATTGTACTTAATAAATGGGTTAAATTGATATGAGAAATTTTTATTAAATCCAGGATTAAAACGTCCAGCAAAGTCTCCACCTTCAACTAAATTACCATTATTGTTGTAGTTAAATAAATTATAATATCTACTTCCAGCTCTGTCTCCATTATATAAATGGTTACCATTACCAAAACCTGGTTCATTAATAAAAGATCCTGTAAATCTAACTCTTAAAGATTCACTTATTTGTTTGTCAATACCAAGTTTACCATAAAAAGTAGCTTTTAAATCTTTCTCTCCAACAATGGTAGATTGTCCCCAAGGAGTAACAACTTTATCTACTGTAGGGTTTAGTAAACCATTAGAAATACCTGCAACTAAAATAAAATCTTTAGGTTGAAAAACAAATTCAATAAATGGTTCTACAGTAAAAGAATCCATTAAATAATTACCTACAAATGGGTTGTAAATAGCCATTGCATTATCTGATCTTCTAAAATGAGCATCACCATAATTTAATTGGTCTACACCAACTCTAATAGTAGCTATGTCCATCATCCCTTTCCAAAAATCTTCTTTAATAAAGTTTAGTTTATCTATTTGAATATAACCACCTTTTACCCAAGTTTCATTATGGTGTTTAGAAGACAGGTAGGTTCTTAAATGCATTCTTACACCATCTGCAAGTTGCACATCAAAATTTAAGTTTGCTGTTGGTAAGTTTACATTGCTACCTATAGCAGTAAGGTTGTTCATGTCATTTGAGTGATCTAAACCTTGAAATTGTATCGCAAAATCACCACCAACTTTTATTTTTAATTTTTTAAATTCTACATCATTAGATTTTTTTGTTTCAAATACATTTAATCCATCAAAACCAGCTTGTCTAAAATACTGTATGTCTTGAGAATTAGCACTATAACCTAATAATACTAATAGTGTAATAAATAAAGTTCTTTTAATTGATTTCATAATTTTACATTTTTTAGTTTGATTTTTATATTATTTAAGGGGTTTTAAAATTTTAGACTAAAATCTATAGTAATCTCATCACCAGTTTTAATAGTTCCCAGCAAAGCTTTTGGTGGGGTTATACCATAAGTTGTCATTTTAAGTTTATGCTTACCAGTTAAGTAAACATCATTTCCTTTTTTATTAACTTTTGTAATAACAGTAACATTTTTTGTAACACCAGCAATTGTTAAATCTCCATTAAGTTCTAGGTTTAAAAAGTTTTCGTCTTGTGTAATAACTTTTGCATTTTTAAACACAAAATTTATTGTTGGATATTCTTCTGCTTTTAAGGCTTTATAGGTAAGTCTATCCATTGTCTTTTTTCCACTTTTTATGCTATACACATCTACAACAACATTTAAAGTTTCGATTTTTGTTTTTGTATTGTCAGTAAATGTTAAAGCTGCATCTGTTTTTTCTACATCACTTTCCCAATCATGTAAAGTAGATGTTCCAATAATCTTAACTATACTAGGTAGTTTTATATCTAAAGTTTCTAGATCTCTTTGTTTTTCTTGTGAATTAGTATTACAGAAAATACCTAAGAAAAAAAGTAAAAGAATTAATTTTAAAGTTTTCATTTTCTTGTTGTAGTTTATTTTAAAGTAAAATTAATAAGCATTGTAAGCTTAGCTTATGACATTTGTCATAATTCTGTTTTATAAAGAAGTTTAGAGAATTATATCATTTTAAAATAATGATATTGAGTAATTTATATTTTTATGAGTTTTAGAAATAATCAATTTTTATGTTTTAAAGTTTTAAGACTTGTTTCTATTGAATAATTCATAATAATTTTACCATATGAGTAATTTAGAATGTGATTATGATAATGAAAAACCCTTATATTTATTGATAATGTAAATCTATAGTGTTTTAATTTTGTTAAAAAAAACACTTAAATAATTAAATGAGGCTAAATTTTAGTATTTTTGCATTTCAAAAAAATCGACTGTAAAATGGCAAGATTTGAATTAAAGTTACCTAAAATGGGTGAAAGTGTTGCTGAAGCAACTATAACTTCTTGGTTAAAAGAAGTTGGAGACACTATAGAATTAGATGAGGCTGTTGTAGAAATTGCAACAGATAAAGTAGATTCTGAAGTGCCTAGTGAAGTAGAAGGAACTTTAGTAGAAATTTTGTTTGAAAAAGATGCAGTTGTTGGTGTAGGTGAAACTATTGCTGTTATAGAGACAGAAGGTGAAGGAAGTTCAGAAGATAATGTGCAAGAAAAGGTAGCTGAGATTAAAGGTACTGTTAAGGTTAGTGATATCCAAGAAGTAGAAAAAACTATTGAAAAAGCTGTAGAAGTAAAAGCGACACCAATAGCTAAAACTTCTGACTCTGGTAAATTTTATTCACCTCTTGTTAGAAATATTGCTGAAACAGAAGGTGTTTCTATGGATGAGCTTGAAGCTATAGTTGGTTCTGGTAAAGACGGCAGAGTTACAAAAGATGATATTCTAGGTTATTTAGAGAATAGAGGTTCTTCTACAAAGACTCCAACAGTTCAACAAGAGAAGCCTAAAGTTGTTGAGGCTAAGAAAAATGAACAAAAACCAGTTGCTAAAGCTGCACCTGTATCTGTTAATGGAGGTGATGAAATCATAGAAATGAGCAGAATGGGTAAATTAATTGCTAAGCATATGGTTGATTCTGTTCAGACTTCTGCACACGTACAATCATTTATAGAAATTGATGTTACTAATATTGTTAAATGGAGAAATAAGGTAAAAGATGCTTTCTTTAAAAGAGAAGGAGAAAAATTAACTTTTACTCCGATTTTAATGCAAGCTGTTGCTTCTACTATTAAGAAGTATCCATTAATTAATATTCAGGTTAAAGGCGATAGTATTGTTAAAAAGAAGAATATAAATTTAGGTATGGCAGCTGCTTTACCAGATGGAAATTTAATAGTACCTGTAATAAAAAATGCAGATCAGCTAAATTTAGTGGGTATGACTAAATCTGTTAACGATTTAGCAAATAGAGCAAGAAATAATGCTTTAAAACCAGACGAAATTCAAGAAGGTACTTATACTGTAACTAATGTAGGTAGTTTTGGTTCTGTTATGGGTACTCCAATTATTAATCAACCACAAGTAGCTATTTTAGCTTTAGGTGCTATTAGAAAAGTACCAGCTGTTATCGAAACTCCAGAAGGAGATTTTATTGGAATTAGACAAAAAATGTTTGTATCTCATTCTTATGACCATAGAGTAGTAAATGGAGCATTAGGAGGTATGTTTATAAAAACATTAAAAGAAACTTTAGAAGCTTGGGATGTAAACCAAGATTTTTAAATAATAATCATTTGAATTAATAAAAAAAAGCTCAGATTTATCTGAGCTTTTTTATTTTCAAATCAAATTCAGGTTCGATTTTAATAAATATTTAAAGCTAAGCTAGCTTTAAATAGATAAGAAAAAACCCAAACAATTTAGTTTGGGTTTTTATTTTTAAGATTCTGTTTCAGTTCTAGTTTCAGGTTTTTTTTCACCTTTTTTAATTTTTATGGTGAGTTCGTCTTTCTTGGTATCGAAATCCATAAATATACTATCTCCTTCAGATAAATTAGAGTTTACAATCTCTTCAGCAAGGGCATCTTCAATATATTTTTGAATAGCTCTTTTTAAAGGTCTTGCACCATACTTTTTATCAAAACCTTTATCAGCAATATAATCTTTTGCTTCATCAGTTAAATTTAGTGTATAACCTAAATCTAAGATTCGTTTTAATAGTTTGTCTAATTCTATATCAATAATAGAGTGTATGTCTTGTCTTTCTAGTGCATTAAATACAATTACATCATCTATTCTGTTTAAAAATTCTGGTGCAAAAGATTTCTTTAAAGCACCTTCGATTACAGATTTTGCATGAGCATCTGCTTGTGCTGCTTTAGAAGATGTACCAAAACCAACTCCACCACCAAAGTCTTTTAATTGACGAGCACCAATATTAGAAGTCATAATTATTATGGTATTTCTAAAGTCAATTTTACGTCCAAGACTATCTGTAATATAACCATCATCTAAAATCTGTAATAACATATTAAACACATCTGGATGTGCTTTTTCTATCTCATCTAACAAAACAACAGAATATGGTTTTCTACGAACCTTTTCAGTTAATTGTCCTCCTTCTTCATAACCTACATATCCTGGAGGTGCACCAATTAAACGAGATATAGCAAATTTCTCCATATACTCACTCATGTCAATTCTTATTAAAGAATCTTCTGAGTCAAATAATTCTTTTGCTAATACTTTTGCTAATTGTGTTTTACCTACTCCTGTTTGACCTAAAAAGATAAATGATCCAATTGGTTTGTTTGGGTCTTTTAATCCAACCCTGTTTCTTTGAATAGCTTTTACTACTTTACTAACAGCATCATCTTGACCAATAACTTTGCCTTTAATCATACTAGGTAATTCATGTAATCTGTGGCTTTCTGCTTCTGCAACTCTATTTACAGGTATACCTGTCATCATTGAAACTACTTCTGCAACATTATCTTCAGTTACAATTTCTCTATTTAGTTTAGAATCATCTTCCCATTGTTTTTGAGCAGAATTTAATGCTGCTTCCATATTTTTTTCATCATCTCGTAACTTAGCAGCTTCTTCATATTTTTGACCATTTACTGCTTTGGTTTTTTTATCTCTGATGATTTCTAATTGGGCTTCTAATTCTAATACTTGTTTTGGAACAACAATATTTGTGATATGAATTCTGGAACCAGCTTCATCTAAAGCATCAATAGCTTTGTCTGGCAGGTATCTGTCTGTCATGTATCTATTCGTTAATTTTACACAAGCTTCAATAGCATCATCTGTAAAATTAACATGATGATGTTCTTCGTATTTACCTTTAATATTATGTAAAATTTGAATAGTTTCTTCTACTGTAGTTGGGTCAACAATTACTTTTTGAAAACGACGCTCTAAAGCACCATCTTTTTCGATATTTGTTCTAAACTCATCTAAAGTAGTAGCACCTATACATTGTATTTCTCCTCTTGCTAAAGCTGGTTTTAACATGTTAGATGCGTCTAAAGAACCAGTGGCACCACCTGCACCAACTATAGTATGAATTTCATCTATAAAAAGAATAATATCATCATTCTTTTCAAGTTCATTCATTAAAGCTTTCATACGCTCTTCAAACTGACCTCTATATTTTGTTCCAGCTACTAAACTTGCTAAGTCTAAAGAAACAATTCGTTTGTCAAATAAAATTCTTGATACTTTTCTATCAACTATTCTAAGAGCTAAACCTTCAGCAATGGCAGATTTTCCAACACCAGGTTCACCAATTAACATTGGATTGTTCTTTTTTCTTCTACTTAAAATTTGAGAAACACGCTCTATTTCTTTTTGACGCCCAACAACAGGGTCTAACTTATCTAATTCAGCAAGTGCTGTTAAATCACGTCCAAAATTGTCTAAAACAGGAGTTTTAGATTTTTTATTAGCTTTAGATTTTGGAGTTTGCTCAAAAGGATTTTGCTTGTCTGATGCATACTCATCATCAGATGGTGTTTCTGCAATTGGGTTTGAAGGTAAATCTACATTTGCATCATCTACATGTAACTGTTTGTATAAAGCCTTAGCTTCATCATAATTTACATGATATTTCTGAATTAACTTTGTGGTTGGGTCATTCTCATTTCTTAACACACATAATAATAGGTGTGCAGTATCAATAGATTCACTCTGATATAGTTTTGCTTCTAAAAAAGTAGTTTTTAAAGCCTTTTCTGCTTGTCTAGTTAAATGCAAACTTTTTTTACCAGCGCTCTCTGATATTGATGGGTTTGCAGGATTTAACTGTTCTAGTTTTTTACGCAACAAAGCTAAATCAACATCAAACGCTGTTAATATTTCTATTGCTTTTCCTTCGCCTTTTCTAATTAATCCTAATAACAAATGCTCAGTACCAATAAACTCATGTCCTAATCGTAATGCCTCTTCTTTACTAAAAGTTATTACATCTCTTACTTTTGGTGAAAAATTATCGTCCATATTTCTTTCTATAATGCTATAAATTTAGTCCTTTTTTCTTCATTATAATTACAAAAAAAGTGCCAAGCTTAAAACCTGACAGTTTGACTACCATTACAAGGTAGAAAACTCTATGAAATCAAACAAATAATTTGCTGTTAAAAATTATTAAAAAATGTTAATAACTCTAAGGCTTTACTAAGGGTAAAACCTTTGTAAAAAGTGCTAGAAATAGTATCTTGCCTTGTTTTAAAAAAATCAATTAATTCAAATAGAGAATATATATGGCAGATGGAGAAAAGTTAATTCCAATTAACATTGAAGAGCAGATGAAATCTGCTTACATCGATTATTCGATGTCAGTGATAGTATCAAGAGCATTACCTGATGTAAGAGATGGTTTAAAACCAGTTCACAGAAGAGTTTTATATGGTATGCACGAATTAGGAATTAAAGCTACTGGAGCGTATAAAAAATCAGCAAGAATTGTAGGTGAAGTATTAGGTAAGTATCATCCTCATGGAGATACATCTGTTTACGATTCTATGGTACGTATGGCTCAAGATTGGAGTGTACGTTATATGATGGTAGATGGTCAAGGGAATTTTGGTTCTGTAGATGGAGATTCACCAGCAGCAATGCGTTATACTGAGGTGAGAATGCAGAAAATATCTGAAGAAATGTTAGCAGATATTGAAAAAGAAACTGTAGATCATACCTTAAATTTTGATGATACATTACATGAACCTACTGTATTGCCAACAAGAATACCAAATCTATTAGTAAATGGAGCTTCTGGTATTGCAGTTGGTATGGCTACAAATATGGCCCCTCATAACTTAACAGAAGTTATAGATGGTACAGTTGCTTATATTGATAATAGAGATATTGAGATTGATGAGTTAATGCAACACGTAAAAGCGCCAGATTTTCCAACAGGTGGTATTATCTATGGTTATGATGGTGTTAGAGATGCTTTTCATACTGGTAGAGGTCGTATTGTAATGCGAGCAAAAGCCAATATAGAAGAAGTAAAAGGACGTGAATGTATTATTGTTACAGAAATACCTTATCAAGTTAACAAAGCAGATATGATTAAGAAAACTGCTGATTTAGTTAATGAGAAAAAATTAGTAGGTATTGCAAATATTCGAGATGAGTCAGATAGAAATGGAATGCGTATAGTTTATATTTTAAAACGTGATGCGATTCCTAATATCGTTTTAAATAAACTTTTTAAATACACGCAGCTTCAGACTTCTTTTAGTGTAAATAATATTGCATTAGTTAAAGGTAAACCAGAGCAATTAAATTTAAAACAACTTATACATTATTTTGTAGAACATAGACATGAGGTAGTAGTAAGAAGAACTGAATATGAGCTTAAAAAAGCAGAGGCTAGAGCTCATATTTTAGAAGGTTTAATTATAGCATCTGACAATATAGATGAAGTAATTGCTTTAATAAGAGGTTCTAAAAATGCAGATGAAGCTCGTGAAAAATTAATAGAACGTTTTGAGCTTACAGAAATTCAGGCAAAAGCGATTGTAGAAATGCGTTTACGTCAGTTAACAGGTCTAGAACAAGACAAGTTAAGAGCTGAGTTTGAAGAAATCATGAAGACGATTGCTGATTTAAAAGATATTTTAGAAAATGAGCCAAGACGTTACCAAATCATAAAAGACGAACTTTTACATATTAAAGAAAAATATGGTGATGAAAGAAGATCTACTATAGAATATGCTGGTGGTGATATGAGAATCGAAGATATGATTCCTAATCATAAAGTTGTAGTTACAATTTCTAATGCAGGTTATCTAAAACGTACAAATCTTGATGAATATAAAGTTCAAAATAGAGGAGGTAGAGGTCAAAAAGGAGCAACAACAAGAAATGAAGATTTCTTAGAACATCTGTTTGTGGGTACAAACCACCAATACATGTTGTTCTTTACTCAAAAAGGTAAAGTATTCTGGATGCGTGTTTATGAAATTCCTGAAGGTGGTAAAAACACTAAAGGAAGAGCAATGCAGAACTTGATTAATATTGAACAAGATGATAAGGTAAAAGCATTCTTAGTAACGCAAGACCTAAAAGACGAAGATTATATTAATAGCCATTATGTGATTATGGCTACTAAAAAAGGTCAAGTTAAAAAGACTTCTTTAGAGCAATATTCTAGACCAAGAACTAATGGTATTAATGCTATTACAATTAAAGAAGGTGATGAGCTGTTAGAAGCTAAACTAACAACAGGAGATAGCCAAGTAATGTTAGCCTTAAAGTCTGGTAAAGCAATTCGTTTCGAAGAAGAGAAAACTAGACCAATGGGAAGAACAGCTTCAGGTGTAAGAGGTATTACTTTACAACACGAAAATGATGAGGTAATTGGTATGGTTTCTGTAAATGATTTTGAAAGTGATATTCTTGTTGTTTCTGAAAAAGGATATGGAAAACGTTCAAGTTTAGAGGATTATAGAATTACCAATAGAGGAGGTAAAGGTGTAAAGACTTTGAATATCTCAGAAAAAACGGGTAATTTAGTAGCCATTAAAAATGTAGATGATAATAACGATTTAATGATTATTAATAAGTCTGGAATTGTTATTAGAATGTCTGTAGAAGATTTAAGAGTTATGGGACGTGCAACTCAAGGGGTTCGTTTAATTAACATTAAAGATGATGATAGTATTGCTGCTGTTGCTAAAGTAGTTAATGAAGAAGGAGATAATGACACTGATGAAACAGAAAATGGCACGGAAATTGAAAACAGTAATAACGAAAACTAAAAATTAGAATTAAATTAATAAACAAATAAAATGAAGAAACAAATATTAGCGCTTGCTGTTGGATTTATGTCGGTTGTAACGTTTGCGCAAAAAAAAGAACTAAGAGCAGCTGAAAAAGCTTTAAGTAAAAGTGATTACAAAACAGCTATGGCTAGTTTAGAGTCTGTTAAAGGAATGCTTGCAGATATGGAAGAAAAATATAAATCGCAATATTATTTTTTAAATGCTCAAGTATTAAGTGGTAAAAATGATTTACAAGGAGCTGCAGAAGCATTTAATCAATTATTTGATTACGAAAAACAAACAGGTAAAAAAAGGTATTCTAAAGAAGCTGAACCAATGTTAATGTCTGTTATTCAAAAAGTTTCTCAAAGAGCCATTAACTTGTATAACAATGATAAAGATTTTAAAAATGCAGCTAAAGACTTTTATTTAACTTATAAGTTAAGCCCTAAGGATACAAGTTTTTTATATAATGCAGCTGTTAGTGCTTCATTAGCTAAAGAATATGATACTTCTTTAGAATATTATAAAGAGTTACAAAAACTTGGTTATACAGGTATTACTACAGAATATTACGCTACTAACAAAGAAACAGGTGTAGTAGAAAATTTAGGTACAAAAGATCAAAGAGATTTTATGATTAAATCTGGTCAATATATGAAACCAGAAGATAGAAGCACTGAGTCTAAACAAGGTGATATTATAAAAAATATAGGTTATATATATATTAGTCAAGGTAAAACGCAAGAAGCTATTTCTGCAATAACAGAAGCGAGAAAAACAAACCCTAAAGACTTAAACTTAATTCTTAATGAAGCTCAATTATACATTAAATTAGAGAAGATGGATAAGTTTGCTCAGTTAATGAAAGAAGCTATTGAGTTAGATCCAAATAACCCAACTTTATTTTTTAACCTTGGTGTTGTTAACCAAAATGAAAATAAAACAGAAGAGGCTATTGGGTATTACAAAAAAGCAATCGAATTAAAGCCAGATTATGGTGATGCTTATATGAATTTAGCTGTAGCTATCTTATCTGGAGAAAAAGCTATAGTTGATGAAATGAATAAAAACTTATCTAACTTTAAAAAATATGAAGAGTTAGAAGAGAAACAAAAAGCATTATATAGAAGAGCTTTACCTTACTTAGAAAAAGCAGATGAAATAAAAAGATCAGAAGATACTGTTAAGTCTCTTTTAAATATTTATGATATTCTTTTAATGGAAGATAAAGCAGATAAATTAAGACCTATCTATAAAAAAATGAGAGGTCAATAAGCTTATCAAATAGTATAAAAAAACCGAAACTTAAGAGTTTCGGTTTTTTTTATGAGAATAAAAAAGTTAGTTAATACTGAATAGTAAACTTCTCAGCTATTAATTTATTAATTTCATTTTCTTTAAAATTTAAATCAATTAACTCCTTTTTAAAAACTTTTATGTCTTGTTTAAGGTTTGTTATTTGTATATCTGTTAAAATACTAAAATTAGTAGTATCTGATTGATGATTAGCGTCTGATAAAGACCATGTGTAATTACCTCCTTTTCTTAAGAAAATACCATCTACATTTAGAGTCAAAAAGCTGCCATTTGTTTCTATTTCTTTACTTTTTTTTGTTTTAGAATCAATAATTTTTAAAGTCAAATTAATGTGGTTATCATTAACCCACTCAAAATAAATTTTTTCTTTAAAAATTTGAGTTTTAGGTAAAGGTTGTAAAATACTTCCTACTGGTTTGGTTCTGTATACTACTCCAGCATTTGAGTTTTTTTCAACATCGTTCATCATCTTTTTAAACAAGTAGTTAAAGTACTTTTTGGTTACACTTGCTTTCTCATTTATTTTTTTATGTTCTAATACTTTATTTAGAGTATAGCTTCCTGGTGCATCAAGTTGATATAGCTCACCTTTTTCATCTATTAGTTTAATAGCTTCAGCATTCTCTAATTGTAAAATTAAATTTTTATTAAAAACATCTCCTTTATTAATACTTTTGTATTCAGTTTTATTTTGAATATGAGGGTTTCCTGTAGTTTCTATAACGCAAAGTTTATCTTGACTGTAAGTAAGTATAGAAATAAATAATAATAAATAAAATAAATTGGTTTTTAATCTAAATAACTTTTCCATATTCTTTTAGTTTTAATAAATTTTATCAAATGCACATAAAAAATAAATAAATTAGAAGATATAACAGTAATACCAGTTATATAAAAAACATTTAAATATATGTCATAATTGTACAATAACAAATGAAAGTACAGCAACACAACTGTATAAATAAATAGTACTAACCACTTAAAAGTTCTATTATAAATTTCTCCTTTTCTCTCTAATTTTAATAAGAATATCATAAAAATAAAAACAGAAATAAAAGTAAATGTATATAACCAAAAAGAAGAAACTTCAGTTATAAAACTATCTTCTATTAACATTTTTAAAATATTTGCATGTACAACTACACCAAACATATCTGGATAAGATTTACCTGATGTCTTAAGATTTAAGGGTGTAAAAAATTTATCTTCAATATCATTTTTACTTCCTAGTGGTTGACCTAAATAACCAAGTAAAACAATTTTATTTTTAAAAATATCTCTGTTTTTTAAAGTCATAAATTCATCAAATTCAAAATGAATAAATGATTTATAATTCCCAGAATATTTAATTCGTTTTGAAGATTTTAATTCATTAAAATTTAATTTTTTACCAAATTTAAGCGCTATTTTGGCAGCAAATGATGTGTCTTTTTTATAAATAAAATCTGTAGTTCTTATAACACTACCTCCATTGAAGTTGATGTTTATAAAACCGTTATTTTTGGAGTTAAAAATTGGGTGATTACTAATTACAGAATCTCTATCAAAATTAATTGCGCTTATAATTAATGAATTCGATAAAAATTTCGATAAATATTTATCTTCTTCTTCGTTTTTTAATTCTCTAAAAATTGCATCTACGCCTATAACTTTTGGCTTAGCTTCTATTAAACTTTCAAGTAAAAAAGCAATTTCTAATCTACTTTTATTTTCAATATTAACTAAGACAATATCTTTATTTACATTATTATCCTGTATTTGTTCAGCATAATAAATATCACTAAAACTAAAGTCTTTAAAAGCTTCTTTAAAAGGATTTAAAAAGCTTAGATTTAAAATAATTAATGATAAAAGAAAAGTAAGAAAAAGACAAAAAAGTGTTGATAAAAAAGCATCCTTTAGAATTAGACTATGTTTTTTTATCCACTTTATCATTTTAAATTATTCTTTTAATTATTCTAAGTTTATGAGTGTGTTTTTGTAATTCAGCGTTATAAATTCCACTATGGTCTAAGGTATCAATTCTAACTTTACCATTAGCATGAATAATTTGGTAGTTATTTAAAATAATGCCAACATGTGTAATTTCTCCTTCATCATTATCAAAAAAAGCTAAATCTCCTGGTTCACTTTCTTCAATAAAACTTAATACTTCACCTTGTGTAGCTTGCTGGTTAGCATCTCTTAAAAGTTTGTAACCACAAAGTTTATACACCATTTGAGAAAAACCAGAGCAATCAATTCCAAAAGGAGTTTTACCACCCCAAAGATAAGGAGTGTTTAAATAGGTAAATGCTTTATGAATTATTTTGTCTTTATCTAAAGTTCCTCTTGATATTTTACCTTCAAAATTAAAGATAGAAGTATTAATTTTTAAACTGTTATTCTCATAAAAAGGAAGGTTAGCTCCTAAGGGTATTGTAATTAAATCGTTGTTTGTTGTTGATATAAAATCTATAATTTCATTAGATAGGGTATATTCATCATTTACTATTCTTTCATAAATATCTTCAGAAATTTCTTGAAATTGTAGATGATGAATATATCCTTCAAAATTATCAAAACTTAACTTTATTTTACTCCATTCTTTATCTTTTTCGAGTATTGTAAAATGCTCACCAAATAAAACCTGATTTGTCATTTCTGACTGATGAGAAGGTTCTTTGCGTAAAGGCACAATACCAAGATTACAAATTCCGTAAAACAAATTCTTAGGTTTAAATATTTTCTAAAATCATTGCACTAGCACCACCACCACCATTACAAATAGCAGCTGCTCCAAATTTAGCATTATTTTGTTTTAAAATAGAAGTCAATGCCATAACTATTCTAGCACCTGAAACCCCTAAAGGATGTCCTAATGAAACTGCACCACCATTTACATTTACTTTTGCGCTATCTAAACCTAATATTTTCATATTAGCTAAACCCACCACAGAAAAAGCTTCATTTAACTCAAAATACTCTACATCATTTATAGTTAAATTAGCTTTTGCTAATGCTTTTGGTAATGCTTTAGCAGGAGCTGTAGTAAACCACTTTGGTTCGTGAGCAGCATCTGCATAACTTGTAATTTTAGCAAGAGGTTTTACATTTAATTCTTTTGCTTTTTCTAAAGACATTAAAACTAAAGCTGCACCACCATCATTAATAGTTGATGCATTAGCAGCAGTAACAGTTCCATCTTTTGTAAAAGCAGCTCTTAATGAAGGTATTTTCTCCATTTTTACATTTTTATACTCTTCATCTTCAGTGAAAATAATTGGTTCTCCACGTCTTTGAGGTATTTCTACAGGAACTACTTCATCAGCAAATTTTCCTGAAGCCCAAGCCTTTTGAGATCTTTTATAAGACTCAATTGCAAAATTATCTTGGTCTTCTCTAGAGAAATCATATTCAACAGCACATGCATCAGCACAAACACCCATAGCTACTTTGTCATAAGCGTCCACTAATCCGTCTTTTTGCATACCATCTTCCATGGTAACTGGCCCAAATTTTGTGCCCATTCTTGCATGTTGGTAATGAGGAATACTACTCATATTTTCCATACCACCTGCAACAACAATGTCTGCATCTCCTAAAGCTATTGTTTGGGCAGCTAACATTATAGATTTCATTCCAGAAGCACAAACTTTATTTATTGTTGTACATGGTACACTGTCAGGAATACCTGCATGTATTGCAGCTTGTCTAGCAGGTGCTTGTCCTAAACCAGCAGAAACTACATTTCCCATAAAAACTTCTTGAACTAATTTTGGGTCTAAATTTATTTTTTTAAGTGCACCTTCTATAGCAACAGCACCTAGTTTTGTTGCAGGTATACTAGATAAACTTCCCATAAAACTACCTATTGGTGTTCTAGCAATTGAAACAATTACAACTTCCTTCATCCTTAAATATTATTAATGTTTATTGTGTGTATAGTAGCACAAAAATAACCAAATTATATCAAAAGCTTTTCTTAATAGAATCGTAATTTTAAAGCTTCGTTTTTTTACTGTAAGTTTGTTGTATCTAGATACTTTTTTATGAGTGAGTTTGTAAATAAAATTTATAGAAATAATACCATTATTTATAAGGTAATCTTATTTCTTGTTAGTACAATCGCTATTGTTTATCTGTTTCCAAAAGGTGGTCAATTTAAATATGAATTTAATAATGGTCAATTATGGAGGTATGATAATTTGTATGCGCCTTTTGATTTTGCTATTCAAAAATCTGAAGAAGAAATTACGATAGAAAAGAAAGAAATAGAAGTTAATGCTAAACTATATTTTAAATATAACAAAGAGGTAGTTGAAAAAGTAAAACAAGATTTTGAAAATAGTTTATCAAAATTTAAAACAAACGATTCTTTAACTATTGATGAAGTTCAAAAGTTTAAAAAATTAGGGTCTACAATAATTAGCCAAGTATATAATGATGGTTTTTTAGAATCTGTAAGTGAAAGTAGAATAGATGACCAAAATGACATCATTTCTATTAAAAAAGAAAATGAAGTTCAAGATATACCTTTTAAAAACCTAAATACTTCAAAAGAAGTGTTAAGCATTATAAATTCTAATTTAAAAACAATAAAATCTCAATATAAAAGTAACTTATTGCTAGATGAGTTAGCAGGTATTATTAAACCTAATATTACTTTTGATAATGAGCTTACAAATAAAATCATAGAAAAGAGTATTGATGGTATTTCATATACAAAAGGTAAAGTTTCTTCAGGAGAACTTATCATATTAAAAGGTGACATAGTTGAAGGTAAAAAATTAGCCATATTAAATTCACTTAAAAGTGAATCTGAGTCTCAAATTTGGTCTGAGTCTAATTACAGTTGGATTGTTTTTGGTTATACCATTTTAGTCTCTTTAGCACTTTTGATGTTATTATTGTTTTTACATAAATATAGAATTGAAATCTATAACAACAACAATAAAGTAACATTTATTTTCTTTAATATTTTTGCAATAATATTTATTCAGACTTTAGTTATAAAATATAATTCTGATTACTTATATATTGTACCATTAAGTATACTTCCAATCATTTTAAAAGCATTTTTTGATGCAAGGTTAGGTTTGTTTGCTCATGTTCTTACAGTATTGCTTTTAGGGTATATTGTACCCAATAGTTTTGAGTTTATATATCTACATATTATTGCTGGTATTGTTACTATTTTAACGGTTTCAGAACTATATAAAAGGGCAAATTTATTTATTTCTGTTGCCCAGATTACTGTTATTTACATGCTAACTTATTTTGCCTTTTCAATTATAAAAGAAGGTAATGCATCTCAGATTAATTGGGATTATTTTATGCTATTTGCTGCTAATGGATTGCTTTCATTTTTGTCGATTATTTTAATTTATATTTATGAAAAAGTTTTTGGGTTAGTTTCTGATGTAACTTTATTAGAATTATCAAATACAAATACACCTTTATTAAGAGAACTTAATGAGAAAGCACCAGGAACATTTCAGCATTCTATGCAAGTTGCAAATTTAGCAGAGGCTGCAGCTAATGAAATAGGAGCTAATTCTATGTTGGTAAGAACAGGAGCATTGTATCATGATATAGGTAAAATGGCTAATCCTATGTATTTTATAGAGAATCAAACTACTGGCGTTAACCCTCATAATGATTTGTCACCTTCAGATAGTGCAAAAATTATAATAGATCATGTAATTCTTGGTGTAGAAATAGCTAAAAAGAATAATTTACCAGATAGGATTATAGATTTTATAAGAACACATCATGGAACAAGTACGACTTATTATTTTTTAAGAAAAGAACAAGAGTTAAATCCAGATACAAAAGTAAAAGTAGAAAAATTTCAATATAAAGGTCCTATACCATTTTCAAAAGAGACGGCTATTTTAATGATGTGTGATGCTGCTGAAGCTGCTTCTAAAAGTTTAAAAAATCCAACAGCTCAAAGTATTAACGATTTAATAGACAAGATAGTAAGTAAGCAAGTTTCCGATAACCAATTTGTAAACTCAGATATTACTTTTAGAGAAATAAATATTATTAGAAAAGTGATTAAGAAAAAATTGATGAATATTTATCATTTAAGAGTAGAATATCCTGAATAAAAAATAAAAAAACCTTGCTAAATTGTAATTGTAATCTTACATTTGCACTCGCAATTTTTATTTCATCAATTATTTGTTGAAATTTAAGGAGAGGTGGCAGAGTGGTAATGCAGCAGATTGCTAATCTGTCGACCTTTTTGGTCGCCAGGGTTCGAGTCCCTGTCTCTCCGCAAATTGCTTTCGGGGTGTAGCGTAGCCCGGTTATCGCGCCGCGTTTGGGACGCGGAGGTCGCAGGTTCGAATCCTGCCACCCCGACATTTTAGAGTTACTGGTCGCGTAGCTCAGCTGGATAGAGCATCTGCCTTCTAAGCAGACGGTCACAGGTTCGAATCCTGTCGCGATCACATAAAGCCTTACTTTTTAGTAAGGCTTTTTTGTTTTTTGTATCTAATAAATATTTGTATTTAACTTAGGATTAGTATTTTAAAAAATTATTTGTTTTTTTCAACAAATTCATCAGAAGCAAAATAAATTTCTTTATGAGTCCATCTTTTTTGAAGGTTTTTCAAAGAATATTTAAAATATTTAAAATCTTTTCTATCAATATTTGTCCAACCTATTTCTGCATAAGCAGCTATTCTAGGAAAGGTTTGATAATGCATGTTACCATTAGTAGGTATCCATTCTCCCCACATTTGGCACCCTAGACCAATAATTTTATTATGGTATTTTTTATCTAAGTCTTTTGGGATAGGATTAAAAGAATACGCTTTTGATAAAGGTAAGATTTTGTACTTATAATCTAAATAGGTGTAGGAGTGAAGTGAGTTTACAATTTCATATCCATTACTAGCAGCTGTTGTTGCAAGGTTAACATCACCTTTCCAAAAATGAATAATTGTTTCTTTAGCTAATTTTTGAGAGGTTTCTGTGTCTTTCTTATCTTGATAATGATGTAAATTATGTCCCATAATTTCATTCCAGCCCATCATTCTTCTTCCTTTGCTTTGTAAATATTTAGAAATACTATTGGTAAAGTAAACTTGTAAATCTGCAGGGGTTTTTAATTTTTTTTCATTCATATATTTTAGAACTGAAGTAGATGCTTTCCAATGGTTATATTTTACTTCATCTCCGCCAATATGAATAACTTTTGAAGGAAATAATGCGATTACTTCATCTAAAACATCAGTTAAAAATTGATATACTCTAGGGTTTGTTACATCGTAAACATCTTTTCCAACACCAAATTTAATAGGAACTTCGATTTCTTTTTTTGAGGTACCTAACCAAGAATAAGAAGCTATTGCAGCTGTAGAATGCCCTGGCATTTCAATTTCTGGGACTATTGTAATATGTCTATCAGCAGCATAGTTTATAATTTCTTTAATTTGCTCTTGGCTATAAAAGCCTTCATGTGGTTCTGCTGATTGTATAGGGCTTTCCCATTGTAAAGGTCCTATTTGAGTACTTTTTCTTTTAGATCCAATTTCTGTAAGCTTTGGATATTTTTTTATTTCTATTCTCCATCCTTGATCGTCTACCAAATGCCAGTGAAATACATTCATTTTTAGATAAGCCATTTCATCTAAAAGCATTTTTACTTGTTCTATTCCTTTAAAATAACGAGCTTCATCTAGCATAAAAGCTCTCCATTTAAAACTTGGTTTATCTTCAATTTTTAAATTTTTGACTTCAATATATTTTTCATATTTAGAATAGTAAGCATTAAAGGAACAAAGTTGTTTTAAAGTTTGTAAACCATAAAACCATCCTTTTTTAGAATTTGCACAAATAATAATATTATTATCAGATATCGTTAAATCATAAGCTTCATCTGTAAAACTCTCATCAATTTGAAAAGCTAAAAAATTATTTTTAAGATTTTGATATTCTGTTATTTTAGTAGTTATATTAAATTCTTTAGAAAAGTAATTTTGTAAATCTTTTACAATTTTTTTACTTGAATCATTAAATACAATTTGTGTTTCATTATTAATTTTAAAAACCCCACTTTTTATAATTAGTTTTTGTGGACGAGGAGTTATATGTATTTCTTGTGAAGTTATATTAGTAATGTTTAAAACTGTTAAAAAGCATAGTAAAAAAAGAGACTTTATGGTCATGATTGTTTTTTATTTGTTTAGTTTTAAAATAGAAATATTATAAGAAATACCAAAATTTAAAAAGAAACTACTTAAACTTCCTCCTTTAGCTTTTACATAACCTCCAGAGGTTCTAAGATTTAATTTATTGTTTAATTTATAATTGATACCAGCACTTGGTTTTATAATTAAACCTTCACCAGTACTAATTCCTCCACCACCAGCTGCACCTGCTAAAGCTTGAAAAAACAGTGTTGATTTTTCATTAAACAATGGATTTGTTTTAATACCAAAACCTACAATACCTTCTGCATAAGCACCTGCATCTCCAAAATTAGCAAATGATGTTTGGCCAGCAATAAATAGGTTTTTATTTACATCGAAATTTACTTGTAATGATATTTGATGCATATCTTCTTTTGTGTTTGTATCTCTGTCTGCATCAAAATAAATGTCGTGTTTTGTTATTATTTCTAGGCCTTTAAACTTGCCTGAGGTAAAGTTGTTATTAATTGATTTTGTACCATTTCTTTCTACATAATATTTTATACCAAATCCATAAGATTGGGTAAATACATCAGCATTTGGAGACATCACAAAACCTGTGTTAATAGCAAAAAATATATCATCAAATATTTTTTGCTCTATAGAAATATCAGGATAAATTAAAAACCCACCTTTTGTATCTATTCCACCTCCACCACCTGCACCAAGTCCAAACTTGGCTAATAAATTTGTTCTATTTTTATTGAAAGAGTGTAAATAGCCTGCGCCTAAAAAAACATCCATATAGCCCGCTTTAATTCCATCAAAAGCACCATCTACTTTTACAAATCCAAACCAATTATTAGAAAAGTAACTAGCTAATTCAAAACCTGCAAGTCTTATTGTTTCTCCATTGTATTTAGCACCTCCAGATTGTTGAGTTCTACCTTTTATTTTTAAATTATTTTGATGAAACATTAAAGAAGTTCTTTTTGAAAAGATGTCCCAACCAGAATTATTTAATGATTTAAAATCATAATCTTGTTCACGATTTTTATAATCTGAATAATCGAAATTTAAAGGAATTTCTACAGCAATGTTAAATTGATTTCCTTTTATTTCTCCACTATCAAAAAAGTTAACATAGCTCCACCCAGTATTTATAGAGAAATTATCAAATTCATATCCTAGATTAAAATGCGGTAGTATAAATGCACCACCTCCATCAGGAGCAGAAGCACCACCTCCACCACCAAAATGAAACCCAGTATCTACATAGAAATTTTCTCCAAAAAATTTTTTTACACCTGCATTTACACCTAAGGTAAAAAAACCACCTCTATCACCAGATACAGCTCCATAAATTCCTAGCCCTCCATACAACCAATCATTAACCATTAAGTTGTAATGAATACCTGTAAATCCCATATTTTTTTCATTAGGAACATTTGTAATAGGCATATCAATAGATAGGAAATCTAATTTTGCAAAACCTTTTTGAGTTTTCCTCTCAATATTTTCATTTTGTGAAAAAGAAAATTGATAAATAAATGATAGTAAGAGAATTAATACTATTCTTTTCATGCTTGTTTTTTTTGTTTTTTAACAGTAACAATGATTGTTTTTGAAGTTGGAGTATTACTTAAATCTGCAGTACTTTTTATAGGAACTAAAGCATTTGCTTCAGGAAAATAAGTAGCTGTACATTGTTTTGGGATATCGTATGGTATTACTAAAAAACCATTTACAATTCTTACTTCATCTTTAAAATGACTTGTTATGTTAACTAGGTCTAATTTTTTCAGACCTTCTTTTTGCATATCATCTTTATTCATAAAGATTACTCTACGTTCATTTAAAACACCTCTGTATCTATCATTTAATCCATATATTGTGGTGTTGTATTGATCGTGAGTTCTAATGGTCATCATTAGATACTGATTTTCATCTAATTTAATACCTGAAGGTTTATTGATAGAAAAATTGGCTTTACCAGTTGGTGTATTATTAAAATTATTTTCTCTTGCGTTATTTGGTAAATAGAAGCCTCCTTTTTCTCTAACCCTTGTGTTATAATTTTCAAAACCAGGAATTGTTGCTTCAATTTTATCTCTAATTAAATCATAATTAGAAGCTAACTCTACCCAATTTACTGAAGATTTTTTTAAGGTAATTTTTGCTAAACCTGCAACAATAGCAACTTCGCTCAATAAATATTCTCCACAAGGTTTTAAATGTCCTTTTGATGAATGTACAACTCCCATTGAATTTTCTACAGAAACAAATTGTTCTCCAGAAATTTGAAAATCTTTTTCAGATCTTCCTAAGCAAGGTAAAATCAATGCTTTTTTACCATGTATTAAATGACTTCTATTAAGTTTAGTAGAAACATGAACAGTTAAATCACAATTTTTTAAAGCTTTTGCAGTGTATTCTGTATCTGGAGTTGCAGAAATAAAATTACCTCCCAAACCAAAAAATACCTTAGCTTTTTTATGATACATGGCTTCAATAGCATTTACAACATCATATCCATGTTTTCTTGGAGATTTAAATTTAAATTCTTCTTCTAAAGCATCTAAGAACTCATGTTTAGGTTTTTCCCAAATACCCATTGTTCTATCTCCTTGAACATTAGAATGACCACGAACAGGGCATGTACCTGCACCTTTTTTGCCTATGCTCCCTTTTAATAATAATATGTTTACAAGTTCTCTAATATTATCTACAGCATTTTTATGCTGAGTCAAACCCATAGCCCAACATATTATTATGTTTTCATTATTTACAATTAAATCGACTGCTTTTTCAATTACAGATAGTTCTAAACCAGTTTGTGGTAACAAGTATTCTATTGTGTAAGTATCTAAATCTTCAAGAAATCTATCTAAACCTTTTGTCTTTTCTTGAATAAATTGATGATTAAAAACAGATCCTGGATTTGCTTCTTCTCTTTGCTTCATCAATTTTAAAATAATTTTTAATAAAGCTACATCACCATTTATTTTGACTTGTAAAAATAAATCTGTTAAATCTTGTCCTTTACCAAACCATTTTAAGGGTTTTTGAGGATCTATATAATTTATTAAACCCACTTCTGGTAATGGATTTATAGTAATTATTTTTCCACCATTTTTTTTCGTTTCTCCTAAAGCTGTAAGCATTCTAGGATGATTTGTTCCTGGGTTTTGACCAATAACCATAACTAAATCTGCATGGTTAAAATCGTCTAACGTTACAGAACCTTTACCAATACCTAAAGTTTCTGTTAAGGCAACACCACTAGATTCATGACACATATTAGAACAATCAGGTAAATTATTTGTACCAAATTGTCTTACAAAAAGTTGATATAAATATGCAGCTTCATTGCTAGTTCTTCCAGAAGTATAAAATATTGCTTTATCTGGTGAATCTAATGAGTTTAACTCATCAGCAATGATTGAAAATGCTTCTTGCCAAGAAATTTCTTTATAATGATTTGCACCTTCAGGTAAATAAACAGGATTTGTAATTCTACCTTTTTTGCCAATTTCATAATCTGATAGTTTTGATAATTTTTCTACTGAGTATGTTGAGAAAAAAAGAGGGGTTACTAGATTTTTAGTTGCTTCTTCTGCTATTGCTTTTGCTCCATTTTCGCAATATTCTGCTAAAAAAGCTCTTTTTTCATCTGGATCTGGCCATGCACAACCAGGGCAATCAAACCCATCTTTTTGATTCATTTTTTTTAAAAGACTAATTCCTTTTAAAACACCAGTTTCTTTTGTAACATGGTTTAAAGCAGTTTTAATTGCTTTAACACCAACAGCAGATTTAGGAATTTCTGTTAATTCAATTCCAGTTAATTTTTCAGGGGGTTGTGCATCAGTTTTTTTAAACATATTGTATGTTTTTAAAATATTCTGGATTCGAGTATATGGTCATTTTATCATCTCTAGTAAAACCTACTAAACAGATTCCAAATTCTTTAGCAAAATCTACAGCTAATGAAGAACAAGCAGAAACTGCAATGATAACAGGAATTTTTGCAATAAAAGCTTTTGTAACAATTTCATAAGATACTCTACCACTTACTACTAAATATTTAGCTGTTTGTAAAGCGTCAGTTGTTAACAATTCTCCTATTACTTTATCAACAGCATTATGCCTGCCAATATCTTCTTTTACAGTTAAAAGTTCTTTTTGATGATTAAAAATAGAAGCTGCATGTAAGCCACCAGTTTTTTCAAAAACTTTTTGATTTTTACGCATAGCTTCCATCATTTTTGAAACTTCTAATAAATTAAATTGCTGTTTATTATTTAAATATTTGCCTTCTACCTTTAAATGATTTAATTCTTTTTTTCCACATATACCACAAGAAGAAACAGAAAGTAATGTTCTTTTGTTTAAGTATCCTTTACCTAAATCTTTTTTAGAAATGGTAACATTAATTATAGCATTAATATTATTTTCTTTTTTTACAATATCGAAAGAAATAGGAGTGTTTTTTTTATAAATATCTTCAGCAAATAAAAGCCCAGTTATTAATTGGAAATCATTACCTGGTGTTCTCATTACAACAGTGTAAGACTCTTGGTTTATATTTATTTGAAGTGGAGCTTCTACAACTAAATTATCTTCTAAAAGATGATTTGTCTCTGAGATAACCTTTAAACCTTGATATTGTAAAGTTTGCATATTTAATAGAGCGTTTTTTACTCTTCTTACAAACTTAATTAAAAAAACTTGTAGTATAAAAAAAGTCTCGATGTAAAACCGAGACTTGTCTTTAGTATCTTATACCCCTAAAAATAAAATACATAAAGCTAGGTCAAATATAGTAATTTTTTTTAATAATTATAATATATGTTATAAAAATGATATTTTTTTATTAACATTTTTGACATATTATCACTTTTAAGTTTTTGTTTGCAGTAGTTGTAAAGAATAAATAATCTGCACCCCCATCTTTAATATTTATTTCTTTTCTAATTTGGGCTACTGTTTTTGGAAAATTTCTAGTGGTAATATTTGCTTTAGATTTTGAGAATCGTTTTTTTAATTTCTTTTTATCATAAGATAAAATATCAACTATTTTAAATGCTCTTCCAGGAAAATCTATGAAGTTTTCTGAAGTGTAAAGATGAGAGTTCTCTTCTAATTTATGAACATTATACTTTTTTGAAATTTGATGAAACCCACCAGATTTTAATATAGCTGAATTTGGTTCATATAAATAGGAGAGTGGTTCTGAAAAATTTGAAGTTTCTTTACTTTGATATTCAAAACTGAATTCATCAGTTTTAGATTTACCAATGTTTACTGCTATAATATTTGTACTTTCTGCATAATTTTTTTCTAATAAAAATAACAATTCTTTTACTTCATTATGCACAGCAACAATGTGTACAGATTTTACATTTTTTAATTCATTAATGGTATTTGTAATATCTAAAATTGGAGAAACTTTTATTAATATTTGATTTGCTTTAGTAAAAAAGAAATCAATTTTTGGAGGAATATATGGTAAACAATCTTTTAATAAAAAAACTTTTCCTTTTACATCACTTCTTCTTGATGGATCTACATATATACAATCAAAAGTATCATTAGTTTCTTTTAAAAAATCAAAACCGTTAATAGCATAGGTTTCAATATTTTTCGCATTTAGTTGTTGATAATTATGTTTTACAATTGTTGATAATTCTGAGTTTATCTCACAATGAATTACTTTTTTAAATTGTTTAGAAAAATAAAAACTATCTACACCAAAACCACCAGTAATATCTATTATTGATTTTCCTGTTACTAATTTAGTTTTAAAAGCTGCAGTTATTTCTGATGAGGTTTGCTCTATAGAAATTTTATTTGAATAGTATATGTTTTTACTAGAGAACCAAGTAGGTAATTTTTTTTCTGATTTTTTTTTTGCTAGTATTTGATTCGCTAATTCCTTGCTATCAATATCTTCGAAAGGACTGCCTTTTAAAATAATTTTAGTAATTTCTATCTTTAAATTTTTAGAAATAAATTCTTGTACTTCAGGCTTTAAAATAGCTAAATTCAAAAGATTAAATATTTTTAGTAAGAGATTTTACAATCTTATTATCAGATAAAAATTCTTTTAAAATTACTTTTAAAACGGTATAGCAAGGAACAGCTGTAATCATACCTGGAATTCCAAAAAGTAATCCTCCAATTATAATTACTAAAAATATTTCTAATGGATGAGATTTAGCAGTTTTAGAAAATATTAAAGGCTGACTCACAAAGTTGTCTAACAATTGAGCTAAAGAATAAAAAAATAAAATCCAAAGAGATGTTGGTAATATTTGACTTTGAAAATCTAAACCAATATTACTTGTCATAGATAAAATAAACATAACACATGCTCCTATTAATGGACCTATGTAAGGTATAAGATTTAATAAGGCACATAAAAACGCTATTACAACTGGGTTAGAAATACCAAAGCTTAATAAAATAATAGTATAAATAAAAAATAGAATTGAGATTTGAAGAATTAACCCAATAAAATATCTAGATAATAAATCATTTATAGTTTCTAAAGATTTAGAAAATCTATTTTCGGTATTGCTAGGTATTATTGTTAATAAGCCATTCTTTAATAATCTACTATCTTTCATAAAGAAAAAAGTGATAAACAACACAGAAAATAAACCAATACTAAATGAACCAAGTGTTTCTAAAAGTGTATTTAGTAAGCTTGGTATTGTTTTAAATTGAGATGTAATGTCTAAATGTTTTAATTCGTCTATTAAATCTATTCCTTTGCTTGAAAAATAGATATAAATTTCATTAAAAATATCTTCTAAATCTTGTTCTAATTTGTCTATATGTAGAAGCGATAAACTTTTACCTTGTTCCATTATTAAAGGAATAAACAATGTTATGATACCTACTAATAAACCAAGCATAAGAATCATAGTAGTTATTACAGCAAAAACATTTGGCATTTTTAATCTTTTTCTTAGAAAAAGAATTAAAGGTCTACCAATTAGAGATAAAATTGCTGCGATTACTATATAAACAATTACAGATTGAATTTTATATAAAAAAAATAATAACAAAAGTACACCTAGCAAAATGCTAACCGCTCTTAAAATTCCGTTTGCAATTGCTTTTGAGTTCATTAATTATAAGCTTTTACTTCTCCCATACTCAATTGTCCACCATTAGAAAAACTATGGTTTGTTGGCAGTAGTGTTCCACTTTCTGTGGTTATCCAACCTTCCCAAGTTGCAGGTGTACCATTCATTCTGCCATTTTTTAAATACATTTTATAGCTTTTTGGTATATAAGTTGAATCTAAAATCCAAACATAAGCATCACCAGGAGTTGTGCCTCCACTAGTATAAGTTACTTTTAAAGCATCTTTACCTTCTACATCAACAATATTTCTTATAACTCCTTTATCATAAAGTTTATGAGGAGCAACAAGCCAAAAAGAATCGTTATTAAAAATGTCCCAAGCTCTTTTTACAATTTTCTCGTCTGTATCTTCTTGTTTTTCTCCTTCAAAATAAACTGTACTTTTATCTATTTCTTGAGGATAAAGATTTACTCTAAAGTCTTCCCAAGAAACGTCTACAATATTTTCTTTTTTGTTCCACTTAAAACTTCTTCTTCCACCAAAACTCCATTCTATAAATTTTGTTTTTTGATAAGCTTCATGTTTTATAGCCGCTAAAATTTTATCTGCAAGTTTATTGGCTTCTTTATTGTAAGCTTTTACATCGCCCATATCTAGCTCCAAACCAAACAAAGAAAGTTTATGTTTAGTTGGTAGTTTTATACCAGCTTCTGTAGTTTTCCAATCAGACCAAGTAGCAGAAACACCTCCAATAGGTATAATACTTGTCCACATTTTATAAGCTACAGGAAAAAACTTATCATTTAAAATCCATAAATAAGAATCTCCAGGAGTTGAACCTCCAGAAGTGTATGTAACTAATAAAGCATCTTTGCCTTTATATTTTACAATTGCTCTTTCTGTGCCTTTATCAAATATTTTATAAGGTGCTACTAACCAGAAAGAATCGTTATTAAAATTATCTATTGCTTTTTGAATTAATTTAGGTGATGAAGCTTTACTTTTTGAAGTATTTTTTAAGTTTAAAATGATTTTTTCTTCACCCAATACAACCTCTACTTTATTTTGTTGCTTATACCATTTATAATGATTTGTACCTCTAAAATCCCATTCAATTACTTCAGTATTTTCAAATGCTTCATGGTTTAAGGCATTAAACATTTTAATGGCTAAAGCATCTGCTTCTTTTCCTTTGTTGCCTTCAGGTAATTTTTCGTTATTTAAAAAATAATAACCAACTCCAAATAGAAATACCAAGACCATTAATAAGCCTAATGCTTTTAAAAACTTCTTCATTTTAAACGATTAAATTCAAAAGCTAAAATATTAATTTTTAGAAGAAGAAACTATTGGTTTGCTTTATAATAATCTAAAATATGTTTTGGAACCTCCATTTTCTCTAGTTTGCCTTTGTCTGCAATTGGGTATTCTGCAACTTGCTTTATAGGGATTACACCTGCCCAAACGTCTAAATTGTAATCTTCTGGTTCATCATTTACGCCTTCTGCTCTAATTTTTGCTGAAGCTGTATCAATAGTAAATTCAACTACTAAAGTTCTATCTAATTCTTTTTGTAGCATAGGTCTTAAAGATTGCCAATGATTAGGCACCATTTGATTTACAATTAGCTTTAATATTTCTGTTTTATCATCATCATTTTTTATTTCTTTAACAGTACCAAAAAGTGTAGCTGATCTATAATTAACTGAATGATGTAAACCAGATCTTGCTAAAACTAATCCATCTAAATGATTCACAGAAATAGATGTTTTACCACTTTGCAGAATGCCCTGTAACATTCTATTTCCTGTTGAGCCATGAATATACACTTTGTCTTCTTTTCTGGCATAAGCCATTGGTATAGATATTGGATAATTATCATAGATATACCCAACATTGCATAAAAACCCTGCATCTAAAATGTTATTAATGGTCTCTACATTGTAAGAAGCTCTATTTTGGCCTCTCTTTACTCTGTTTGTTTTTGATTGAGGGTAGGTTTTCATTCAATTAAATTTTTACACATGATATGGTTTTTATAGGATTTGCCAGCAACTACAAAGTCGTAAAACCCAATTTTTTTATATTGATTTGCTTCATAAAAAGAAATGGCATTGTAATTATAAATATAAGTTACTAACCATATATAATTGAATTTCATTTTTTTAACGTATTCTATAATTGTTTCATGTAATTTTTTACCAAGTTTTTTACCAATAAAATCATTGAGAATATAAATTTTATCTAGTTTACAAACATTCTTTTCTTGAATACTATTTGTAGTTTTGTTGAGTTCTATTTTTGCAAATCCTACAGCTTGCTTTTTATAATAAATGATTAAAAACAGGATGTTTTTATCACTTAAATCTTGTTTTATTTTTTCTTCATTAAAAGCATTATTACAATAGTCTTCAACATCTTTTTTATTTTTAATATATATACTGTGAGATTCTATAAATGTAGTTTTACCTAAATTTATAATGGTATGAACATGAGTTCTTTTAGCCTTAAGAATTTCAATCATGCCTATCTTTCTAAAGGGTTAATATTTTTGAATAATTTAGAAACTAAGTTAGTTTTTACTAAATCTTTTGGTTCATAAATTCTTTTTGTAGATGCTGGATATTTCTTAATCATTTCTTTTGGTCTAATTGGTCTTTCTGTAAAATTTCCATTACAACTTGGGCAAACGTCATCAAATACTTCTAAAGCACAAGTTCTGCAGTATGTGCACTCAAAAGAACAGATCATTGCTTCAGTTGAGGTATTAGGTAAATCTTTATTACAGTGTTCGCAATTTGGTCTTAATTCTAACATTTGCATCATTTTAAATCAAAATTAGTATTTTTATGGACTATTGTAATCGTCCAGAATAAAAATAAATAATAGTCCAGTTTTAATGTTTCCATTTATATCTACTTTTAATATTGATAGAACTCTTCATCAAGCTTTGTATTTACAATTAGCAAACCAATTTATACAGCTTATAAAAACAAGAAAATTATTACCTAATACAAAGTTACCAAGCAGCAGAAGTTTAGCAGAAGTTTTAAAAGTACATAGAAAAACAGTTGTAGCTTGTTATGAAGAGTTATTGTTACAAGGTTGGGTAGAAAGTATACCTAAAAAAGGAACTTTTGTAAATGCAAATTTGCCAGAATTACAATTACAAGATTATAGAAATCAAAATGATTTTTTAAAAAAAGATTATGTAGGGTTTTCATTTTATAAAAATGATATTTTAGAAAGAAAAACCAATGCTATACAACAAGATTTTATGTATTTAGATGATGGAGTTTCTGATGCAAGACTTACACCAATAGAAGATTTAGCAAGAATCTATAGAAGAATTTGCAATAGAAAACATATTTATAAAGACATGTCTTATGGCACTACATTAGGCAATTTAAAACTTAGAAAAACATTAGTAAATTATTTAAATAATACTCGTGGTTTAGATGTAAATGTAGATCAACTATTAATTACTAGAGGTAGTCAAATGGGAATTCATTTATCTGCTAAATTATTATTAAAAGAAAAAGATATCATTATAGTAGGTGACACAAATTATATTTCTGCTGATATAACTTTTTTAAATGAAAAAGCCAATTTAAAAAGAGTAACTGTAGATGAAAATGGATTACAAACTCACCAAATTGAAAATATTTGTAAAACAAATACTGTAAAAGCTGTATATGTAACTTCACATCATCATCACCCAACAACAGTTACCTTATCTGCAGAAAGAAGAATCCATTTATTAAATCTTGCTAAGACATATAATTTTGCCATAATTGAAGATGATTACGATTTTGATTTTAATTACAATCATTCCCCAATTTTACCTTTAGCTAGTCATGATACAAATGGTAATGTTATTTACATTGGTTCTGTTTGTAAAACTGTGGCTCCAGTTTTTAGAATTGGTTACTTAATAGCTCCTAAATCTTTTGTTAATGAAGCCGCAAACTTAAGAAGATATATAGATAGGCAAGGAGATGCATTATTAGAAATTACTTTTGAAGAGTTTATTAAATCTGGAGATTTAGATAGACATATTAAAAAGGTGATGAAGATTTATAAAGCAAGAAGAGATTTATTTTGTAGTCTTTTAAAAAAACATTTTTCGACTATTTTTTCTTTTGAAGTTCCTATTGGAGGAATGGCTGTTTGGCTTACACTCGATAAAAAATATTCATGGAGTACAATTGCAGAATTAGCAAAAAAACAAAAGCTAGAAATAGGTGAGTGGCAACGTTATGATTTAGCAAAGAATAAACATAACGCAATAAGAGTTGGTTTTGCTAAATTTAACGAAGAAGAAATTAAAGAACTTATTTTTAGATTAAAAAACACTATTGATCAATTAATAGTTAAATAAAAAATCCTGCTTTTGCAGGATTTTTTATTTAAAAGTTTATTTATCATTTTTATAACCTTTAGGTCTTTTAGAACGAATAGGGGCTTTCGGTTCTGGTTTTGGGAAAAACTCTTGTGTTTTAAGTAAACGCAAAGCCTCAGCTACTGCTTTTTCTAATTGTGGGTCTTTACCTTGTAAAACTTCTTTTGGTGTTTGATGCACTTCTATATCTGGAGCCACACCTTCACCTTCAACAGCCCATTTTCCATTAACATCATAGAAACCACCTCTTGGTGCAACCATTCTTCCTCCATCTATAAATCTTGGAGTGTCCCAAGTACCAACTAATCCTCCCCAAGTTTTAGTACCTACTAAAGGACCTAAATTCTTTTCTTTAAACATATAAGGTAATAAATCTCCACCAGAACCAGCTCTTTCATTAATAATCATCACTTTTGGCCCCCAAATACCAGCCATTGGTGTAGTCCAAGGTTTTCTACTTTCACTTTTACTATTAAAATAACCAATGACTTCTCTAGACATAATGTCTATCATATAATCTGCAGCAGAACCACCACCATTATTTCTTTCATCTATAACAACACCTTTTTTATCTTGTTGAGAAAAGTAGTATCTATTAAATGATGTAAAACCAGGATTACTTGTGTTTGGTACATATACATATGCTAATTTTCCATTAGATAATTCATCTACTTTTCTACGATTACTTTCTACCCAATCTATACTTCGTAAACCTCTTTCACTAGAAGTAGGTGTTATTAGTATGGTTCTAGCACCATTTTCTGATGGTTTATCATTAACTTTTATAAAAATCTCTCTACCAGCAGTTTGTTCTAATAATTGATACGGATTTATTTCTGAAGTTAATGTTACTCCATTAATTTCTAATAAGTAGTCTCCTTTTTTTACATGAATGCCAGGTAAACCTAAAGGAGCAAAAATGTTAGGATTCCAACGTTCTCCTTTATATATTTTTGTGAAACGATAATAGCCTTTATGTACCTCTAAATCTGCTCCTAGTAGTCCAACACCAACTCTATTTAAATTAGGGAAATCTCCACCAGAAACATAAGAATGTCCAATAGCAACTTCTCCACTCATAATATCTACAACATAATTTAAATCTGTTCTATGCTTTACATCGTTTATCCAAGGAGAATACCACTCGTAAATATCATCCCAAGGAGCACCATGAACATTATCTACGTAAAGAAAGTCACGCATAAAACGCCATCCTTCTTTAAAAATCTGATGTGCTTCTGCTTTAGGGTCTACTTTAATTTTAAGATTTGTTTTTAATGTTTCTTTACCAGCTTTAGGTGCTTTTGTATTGTTTAAGCTCCAACTGCCTCCCTTAGAGATTAAAATCGATTTTCTATCATCTGAAGCTGTCATAGATGAAACTCCATTTGCAAAAACAGTTGCTTTTTCTTTAGTAACATCATAGTTGTGTAACGTTAATCCTCTGCTATTTGGAACAGATTCTGCAATAAAGACTTTGTTTTTTGGTCCTTTTAATAAACCAACATAATTTCTTGCAGGTAATTTTAAAGCTACAGCTCTATCAAACAAACCATTTTCATCAATTATAGTTTTATTTGATGCTTCTTTTTTGGGAGACTCTTTTTTATTTTTATCGGCTGTATTTTCTTTTGGTAAAGATTCTTCGTCTGTTTTAGGAAGATTTGGAGCTTTGTCTTTAGAAGACAAAACCACTGTGTATAAGGTTCTTGTTACGCTTGGGTCGTAAGAACTCATGTCTAACCAACCTGTTTGTAAACCATAATCTGTACTTGCTAAAGTATAAATGTATTTTCCTGAAGCATCCCAAACAGGAGTTATAGCATCTGCTATATGATCTGTTATTTGAATAATTTTTTTAGTACTTATTTGATAGGCATAAACAGATTTATAACTATTATCATTTTGTTTTGCATAAGCTATCCAATCACTATCAGGAGAAAACTTAGGATTCATTGTTCTATTTGGATGAGCAAATGTATCTGCATCTACTTTTGTAATTTCTTTTGTCTCTAAATTAATCATCCAAATAACAAAATTAGTATCTGTATAGGCAATGTATTTACCATCTGAAGACCAATCTGGTTGAAAATAAAAAGTAGGATTTGGTAGTTTTATATATTGTTGATTATCTCCATTTTGATCTGCTAAAACCAATTCATACTCTCCATTTTTATCAGAAAACCAAGCAACTTGATCTCCTTTTGGAGACCAAATAGGAGAACGATCTGCAACTCCAGAAGAATTAGTTAAATTTCGCCAAGTTCCGTTTTCTTTTGGTACTGTAAAAATTTCTCCTCTATATTCAAAAATGGCTCTTTTGCCTTTAGGTGAAACATTAGGATTGGTTAAATTTCTACCTGAAACATTCATCCATCTTGTTCTAGAATAATTTAAATCACCTTTTACATGAATAACAATTTGTTTGGTTTGTTTAGTTACTGGATTTAACATGTGTAAAAAACCACCTTGCTCATAAACAATTCCATTTTTATTAGCATCTATGTTTTTTACATCAAACTTTTTGTGAAAAGTAATTTGCGTTTCTTTGTTTGTTTTTAAGTTGTAAGACCAAATATTTGCAGTATAATCTCTTTCTGAAATATAATACACATCACCTTGATACCAAACAGGATTTACATGTCTTTCTCCATCTAATTGTGGAGTTTTAATTAATTCTTTAGTCTTTAAATTAACAATCCAAATAGGCATTGCTTGTCCTCCTCTATAATTTCTCCATTCTGCATCCCAACTTGTAATAGGTGTATAGGCAATGTATTTATTATCATTAGAAATTTCACCAAAAGCAGCTCTTGGAATATCAAAAGCTTCTGGCATACCACCAGTTACAGAAACTGTATAAAATTTATTAGTTTGTGTAGGTTTACCTTCTCTATTAGAACGAAATAAGATTTTTCCATCTGGTGTCCAACCTTGTACAATATCTGTAGCTGAATGATAGGTTAGCCTTTTAGGTTCACCACCTTCAATACTTACCAAATACACATCTGTATTTCCATCATATTGAGCTGTAAATGCTATCCATTTTCCGTCTTTAGAAAAATGAGGGCTAGATTCGTAACCTTCATCACTAGTAAGTCTAACAGCATTACCACCTGTTACTGGAGCTTTCCATAGGTCTGCTGCATGTACAAAAACTACTTGATTATCTGATAAAGTAGGTTGTCTTAATAATCTTGTACCTTGAGAAAAACTGTTATAGGTTAAGATTAATGAAAATAATATGACTAATTTTTTCATGTAAAATAAGTTTGATTTATTCTTTAAAGGTAAAGAAAATCAACTTAAATGTAAAAGAAGATTTTACTTAGCAAATAACTGACTCATGTCTTTAAAAGCTTTAAACTCTAAAGCATTATTTTCTGGATCGTTAAAAAACATAGTAGCTTGTTCACCAACTTTCCCTTTAAAACGAATACAGGGTTCAATTATAAATTTTGTGTTTACAGCATTAAGTTTGTCTGCTAAAGTATGCCAATCTTCCCAAGTTAAAACAACACCAAAATGTGGCACAGGAACATCATGACCATCTACAGGATTCGAAATTCTATCTGCTTTAAAATCTTCTTTTTGATGAATTACTAATTGATGACCAAAGAAATTAAAGTCTACCCAATGTGTATCACTTCTACCTTCTTCACATCCTAAAACATCTCTATAAAAGGTTCTGCACTTTTCTAAGTTTTGAACTGGAATGGCTAAATGGAATGGCTGTATCATTGTTAGTTGTTAGTTGTTAGTTGTTAGTTTTTGGTTTTTAGTTGAAATTTATAAAAGAAATTATTAGTTAAATATATTTATTCTTTAATTAAAATCCTACAGCAGTATCATCTCCTCTTGGGTCTGCACCACCTTCTAATTTTCCATCTGGTAATACTAAAATGGCATCAACTCTACCTATAATTAAAGAGTTTCTTTCTAAAATAGAATATCCTAAATGTTCTAATTCTTTTTTAGTAGCATCAGAAAAACTATGGGGTTCCATTCTAATTACATCTGGTAACCATTGATGATGAAAACGAGGCTGATTTACAGCTTCTTGCATGCCCATATTATAATCTACTACGTTTATAATATTTTGTAAGACTGATGTGATTATAGTTGAACCTCCAGGAGTTCCAACTACCATAAATAATTTACCATCTTTTTCTACAATTGTGGGTGTCATAGAACTTAACATTCTTTTTTCTGGTGCTATTGCATTGGCTTTAGAGCCAACTAAACCATAAACGTTTGGTGTGCCTGGTTTACTAGAAAAATCATCCATTTCATTATTTAAGAAAAAACCAGCACCTTTTACTAAAACCTTTGATCCATATCCAGTATTTAAAGTAGTGGTTACAGAAACTGCATTACCAAATTGGTCTACAATAGAGTAGTGGGTAGTTTCATCACTTTCGTAACCTAAGATTTTACCATGTGAAATTTCTGATGATGGTGTAGCTTTATCCCAAGAAAAAGATTCCATTCTTTTGTTGATGTAACTTGTAGCTGTTAAACTGTCTATGGGTACATTCACAAAATCAATATCACCTAAATAATGAGCTCTATCTGCATAAGAACGTTTTTCTGCTTCTGTAAGTAATTGGATGTATTTTGTAGAATTATGTTCTATTTTAGAGATATCAAAAGGTGCTATAGATTTTAAAATCTGAGCTAAACAAATTCCACCACTTGCAGGTAAGGTCATAGAAGTAATTTGATAATCTTTGTATGAAAACTCAATGGGTTTTCTCCAAATTGCTTCATATTTCTGTAAATCATCATGAGTTATAATACCACCTAATTCTGTAATATAATTCACTAAAAAATCAGCAGTTTTTCCTTTGTAAAAACCATCTTTACCAAAATCTCGAATACGTTCTAAAGTCTTAGCTAACTCATCTTGAATTAAAAGATCACCAGCTTTCCATTCTTTATCAAAAATAGTTTTATAATTATTTACTTTTCTAAATTTATCAGTAGCATTATTTAAATCTTCTGCTTGTTTTGGGGTTATTGTAAATCCGTTTTTAGCTAAATCTATTGCTGGTTGAATTAATTCTTTAAAAGGTAAGCTTCCAAACTTTTTATACACCTCAAAAATACCAGCAACAGAACCAGGTATACCAACTGCATGAGCACCTAAAACACTTTTGTTTTTAATAACATTACCTAATGAGTCTAGATACATGTCTTTATAAGCGGTAATTGGTGCTTTTTCTCTAAAATCTAATGCTCCTTTTTTGCCATTTTTATCTCTGTAAACCATAAAACCACCTCCACCAATATTACCAGCAACAGGATACACTACAGCCAAAGCAAAATGAGTAGCAATCATTGCATCATATGCATTACCGCCTTTTTGTAATATGTCTGATCCTACTTTTGAAGCTTCTTTTTTGGCTGAAACAACCATTGCTTTTTCAGTGATTAAGCCTTTTACATTTGATTCTTTACAACCTATAAAAAGAATAGATGTGATTAGAATAATTATGAATTTTTTAAGCATTTTATTGATGAAGTAAATGGTTTAATTTTTCTTTTGTAAATAATATTAAATCTTTAAAAAACAATGTAAAATCTTCTTCTAATTCTTTTTCTAAACTATTTAAATCTTCTAAAGCTAAATTCATTTGAGATTTCCCTTTTGTTCTATGGTTCATCCCATTTAAAACTTTTTGAATACCTTTTTTAAATTGATAATTATATAAAATATTATAGTCTATCATGTATTTAATAAAGTTTTGAGATTTTACAGGTAATTCACTAGATTTTTTTTCAAATAATTGATTTATAGCATTTGCATAGATACTTAATGGAATAGCAGAGTAATTTGCCCAGTTTTTAGCTAAAAAATAATCGTAAAAAATATCAATAATAACACCATCATAATGTCTGTAACGTTCGTGAAGTCTTCGTTTACTTTTTCTTACAATTTCATGAGTGTCTGTAAAGGTGTCAATTTCTCTATGAAGTATTATACCTAGCTGAATTTCTTTTGGATAGTGCCCAAAATGATTTCCTCTTACATGATCTGCAATAAAATTACCAATCATAATATTAGTATTATTCTGAGAAAGATACAAATGTGCAAGAAAATTCATTGGCTAAAAGTAATAAAAAAGAAGCCAAGAATATTTTATTTTACTGTAAAAAAGTGTTCTTCAAAAATAGGTTGTCCGCTTTTTGTATACCCTTGAATTTCTACTTTAAATTTTCCAACTATATCAGAAGAATAAAAGAATATTTCTTTAGTACTCTTATTAATTTTTGGCAACCAAAGTAGTTGAGTTCTAAAGTCAGGAATATTTTTATTTTTTAAAACTTCATAATTTGGGTGATAATAATTTTTTTCTTTCTCTGGTTTTAAAAGTGAAAAATTTTGAGATTTTTTTGATTTGTTTTGGTAATTTTTATCAAATGTTTTGATATCTATAATTCCTTGATAAAGCTTATTTCCAAAAAAGTATTTTTCTTGAATTACTTTTATGGTTTTAATCTTTAAGGCATCAAAGCCAATAAAATCTAAATGATTATTTATTATAAAACCGTCAACAATAAGTAGCGTTTCTAAATTTTTTTCTGAGACTAAATCTACATCTCTTAATCGAAAACGTTGTTCGTTATTTTCATTTACAATCCAAACATCTTTTAAAATTTCTACAGCAACTTCTTTAATTGTTTTAAACCTTTTAAAATCATCTAAAACATAAGTGGTGGTATTAGAATTGTCGTAAAAAACTGGCTTATTTTTATTTTCTTTAGAATAGCTAGATTGTTTTACAGAGTTATATGCATTTTCTATTTGTATGTATTTGCTTTGTTCTTTTATGTAAATTCTTAATGCTTCAGTTAGTTCTAATTTATCAAAATTAGAGAAAGTTATATGTAAACCTTTATCTTCATTTAAAGAAATGGTATATTGGTTATTATCTAAAACCTCTACAACAACTTCATTAGCAGAGTAAGGTTTGTCAATAGAAAAGTAGAAAATACCATTTTTATTTGTTGTGACTATTTTTGTTAAAGAGTTTTCACCACCAAAAGATATAGCAATATTTTTGTTACCAACTTCTAAATTATTTGAAGAACTAATTTTACCCTGAATTAACTCCCCTCTAAATTCAGGAATATAAAATGTTTTAGAGATTTTATTATTTTTTATAGAATTAGCATCTAAAAAGCTTGTTTTTGGTGTTGTTGGCAGTTCTATATCATTTGTCTTTTTTACTGAAATAGAAATGTTTTCAATGTCTTCTTTATTAAAAAATAGTTTTATTTTTTCTCTTTTAGAATATGTGTTTTTATCTGTTTTTGGCTTTAAAAATTGAGTGTTTTTAAAAGTGTAAGCTTTTTTAGTATTTATAGAATCTAAAGTTTTTACGTGTTCTAATTTATCAGCAAATGGATTTACAACATAAATATTTTCTTCAAAAAAGCGTTGCTCATTTCTCATCCATTGAGTGTATGAAATCAATTTATATGTGCCTGTTTTTATAGATGATGATAAAAATAAATCACTAAAACCTATTCCTTTTTTCAAGTTAATTTTTTGTTTAGAAATACTTTTTTGATCACTATTTATTAACTCTACATAAACAATTTTACTTAATAAAGAAGGTGTGTTTTTTTTAGCATCTAAACAATAAATAGTATAATAAAGAGATTCGCCTGTTAAAAATAAATTTCCATTAACATGTAAAAATAGATTTTCTTGAGGTAGTTTTTCTTTTTGATATTCTATGGTATTCTGACTAATAATAGTTGATGAATACAATAAAATAATACAGATATAAAATATTTTTTTACTCATAATAACTATTAATCTATCCAAAATGAGGGTTTTATGTTAGAGCCTAAAACTGTACAATCTCCACATATTTTAGGAACTAATAAATACCTGCCTTCTAAGTGGCTTTGTCCAGTATCGTTTTCTTTATAATAAGTGTGGGTATTGTCTTTTATTAAATCAATTAAAGGAGATTCTCCTGAAAAAGGATCTGATAAAATTGGAGCTACAAAATCACAAGTAGATGGAAAATATGAAGTTTGATTTGGAAAAACATCTTCATAATTAAAAAACAATCTTTTTTCAGCTACAGAAACTACATCAAAAAAACCAATTACTTTTTCATTTACATCTGTATCTGAAGTAATATTACCATTTATAAAACCAGGTTGTACTTGTGCAAAAACATTATCTGAACCAGAAAGTTTTTTTAAAGTTTCGTAATAATTATAAGAAGCTGCAGTAAGTACATGTTGTTTTACTAAAATGCTATATCTTTTAGAGATTATAAAATCTGAATTTAATATAAAACGAATAGGAAAGTTAACTCTATCTTCTGAAAGTGATTTTGTTTCGGTAATTAATATTTGGTTTGAAAAAAGTGTTTTATAGCAATTTTCATTGTCTACAGTTCTTTGTACAACTTCAACCTCATAAGGCCTAGTATCTGAAACAACTCTTAATTCACTATCAGACCAAAAAGGCGGAGATATTTTATAGGTTTCTTCAAAAGTATATCTATAATAATTAGAATTATTATTAGGATTAAAACTATGTACTATAATTGAAACTCCTTGATCTCCTTCTGTAGAAGTTTCTACTTTAGTGGTTAACTCTTCAATAGTTGAGTTTACTGTAAGTTTTTGTTTAGACGTATATACTTTACCATTGTTCGTTGCAATTTTTAAGGTATATTCTAGATTTGGGATTGCTTTAAAATTTAAGTCAGATACATAAGTTCCTGGTAAGGTTTCAGAAAAAGAATACGTATTGTTTTGATTATCAGATACTATAATTTGTGCACCTGTTTCTGCATTAAAATCAGTTTTATCTATTTCAAAAGTTCTAGAAAGCTTTATAGTATGTTTTTTTAATTCATTTGTAATGGTAGCTTCTACTACTAAAAAGTTATCATAGCTAATAGTTTCTATAGCAATAGGTTCTACACAACCCAAAAAGGTAACTAAAAACAGAAATTTTATAAGATGTTTTTTTAGTAATTTCATCATTTTTAGAATTTAAAATTATAAGTAATTGTTGGTATAGGAGTAGAAAATATAGAGCTTTGATAAGCTTTTACAGTTCCGTTTTCAGTTGCAAAAAATACAGCAAAAGGATTATTTCTCCCCAAAATATTATACACAGAGATATTCCAGAAACTATGAGCAAATTTCTTAATTTTATGATTGCCTTCTATGTTTAACCCAATATCTAATCTAAAGTAATCTGGTATTCTATATTGGTTTCTGTCACTATATAAAACATACTCATTACCTTGATAAATATATTTACCTGTAGGGTAGGTAATGGGTCTTCCTGTTTGATAAGTAAAGTTACTAGACAAACTAAACCTTTTAGTTAATTTATAATTAGCGATTAAATTAAAATCGTGAGGTTTGTCAAAATTAGTAGGAAAAAACTCGCCATTATTTACACGTTCTTCATCAAAAGGACTATCTAATTTTATAAAAGATCTAGAGTAGCTATAACCTATCCAACCATTTAATCTACCAACATTTTTCTTAGCCAAAAACTCAATACCATAAGATTTTCCAGGTCCTTGTAAAACTTGAGTTTCTATTCTTTCATTCAATAAAAACTCGGCTCCAACTTTATAGTCTAGAACATTTTTATAATCTTTATAATAAGATTCAATACTTAACTCATATTCGTTAACATTAATATTTTTAAATATTCCTAATGAAACTTGTATCCCTTCTTGAGGTTTAATATTTACGTCAGATAGTTTCCATGCATCTGTAGGAGATGCAGTAGTGTTGTTGCTTAATCTGTGAATAAATTGAAAAGATCTGTTTAAACTAGCTTTTAAAGACAACTCAGGATTTAAAAAATATCTACCCGAAAAACGATATTCTAATCCTTGATATGTCTGATACACTTCATTATTTTTAAACTGTTCAGAATTTATAAGATTAGCATCTGTTGTTGGAGAATTATCTGCATAATAACGTTGCGTAGATTCTCCTAGACCTAAATAAACAGAGTAGCGTAAACCTAAGTTAAATGATAATTTTTTGTTCACTGTAAAATTATCAGAGATAAAAACAGCGCTTTCTAATCCTCTTTCATCTTCTATTGTAATTGGTGTTATAATAGAGTTATTGTCTGATGGTGAAAGTCTTCCTGGAGAAACATTATATAATTTTGATGAAATGCCATAATCAAAACTATGTTTTTTTGAATGAGAATAATGCATTTTTAGTTTTGCACCAATTTCATTTATAGTGTATTTTAAATCAAAATTGTTATTTCCAATACTATTGTAATTAATATTAAAAGCATAATTACTAGATGATAGTATTAAGTTTCCATGATTTTTATCATTAAATTTATGAGACCAATTAATAGAAGCTAATGTATTACCATATGTGTTTGTAGTGTCTGATGCTATTCTAAAATCATCATTGCTATGATAAGCCGTAATTTTCAACCTGTTTTTTTCATTAAATTGATGATTGTATTTTGCGATAACATCAAAAAAAGATGCACTACTATTATTTAAAGATTTATCGTTTAAAGATTTTAAGACCCAGTTAGAATATGTACTTCTAAAACCAACCAATAATCCAGATTTCTTTTTTACAATAGGTATTTCTAGGCTTACATTACTAGTAACTACACCTATTGAAGCTTCTCCTTTAAATTTTTCGGTATCTGCATCTTTTGTTTCGATATCAAAAACCGAAGAAATTCTACCACCAAATTCTGCTGGTATATTTCCTTTATAAACTTTTAAATCGCTGGTGGTAAAAGGATTTATTGCAGAAAATAAACCTAAAAAATGTGCAGGATTATACATAACACTTTCGTCTAGTAAAAATAAATTTTGGTCTACTTTACCACCTCTAACATTTACGCCTTCTGCACCTTCACCTGCAGACTTAATACCAGGTAAAGTGGTAGCAACTTTTAAAATATCTCTTTCACCTAAAACTTGAGGAATATTTTTTATTTCTTCAATGTTTATTTGTGTTATACCAGAAATTACTTCTTTTACATTACTTTCTTTTTTGGTTTTAATAACCAATTCATCTAACATTTCAGATTCTTCATTTATAGTAATATTTATAGATCCATCACCAAACACAATTAAGTTTTTAGAGCTTGGTGTAAAACCCAATAAAAGTGTTTCTATTGTGTTTTTTCCATAAGGTAATTCTAAAGAAAACACGCCTTTAGAATCTGTTGTAGATGATATTTTCTTATTTCTTTCTAAAACAACAACGCCTTCTACAGGATTTTTAGTTTGTTTATTTTTTACAATACCCTTTATGGTATAGCTTTTCTTTTTATTACCTACTGTTTGTTTACCAATAATTATAGTTTCATTATTTTCATCAACTACATTTTCTATATAAATAGGTCTTTCTAAATCTTCTTCAACAATTAGTTCATTTTTTTCTTCATAAAGTGTTTTATGAATTAAATTTCCTTTCGTTAAAATAATTTTTTTAGCATCGATAATTGTAAAGTTTAAAGATGTTTTTCTTAGAATATCTTTTAAAATAAATTCGATGTTTTTGTTTTTAAATTCTTTGGTAAGCTTATCATCTTCTAACCAAGAATCTATATAGAAAAATTGAAAGGAAGTTTTGTTTTCTAATAAAGTAAAAACCTCTTTTAAAGTATTTTCTGTAAAAGAAATAGATATTAAATCTTCTTTATTTTGCGATTGAATTTGTAATGTAAAAACACACAAAACTAATAAGATACACTTTTTCATATCTTGTTTTTTATGTGTTTAGAAATTACATTTCCTAATAACTTATAAAATGAATCTGTATTAGTTCTATATAACTTCTTATTTATTTTATAGGTATTGTTAATTAACTTTTTTAGTTCAGGAAAATGATTGATGATATCTTTTTTATTTTCAACTTCAAAATAATTGACGTCAATTTTAAGATAGTAAGTGTTTTTGTCTAAAAATTTATAGTACACAAAAGACTCATTTAATTTTTTTCGTTTATTTTTTTTATTTTTTTTAAAAAAATTAAATTGTTCGTTTTTGTAAATAACTTCTAAGTAACCAAGTGTTTCTGAGTTTATAAAATCTTTTTTATACAATTCGAAATTGCTAACTAAAGCATTCTCTAATGCAATTTGATTTTTGTTTTTTACAATTAAAAGATCTTCAGAGGTATTGTATTTTAAGTAGACATTGTAGAAGGTTTTATTTTGATAAGTAACATTACCTTTTACAAAATCATTTTTTACAAAATATTGATGATTGTTATCAAGCGTTCTATATTTTTCTGAGTAATATTTACCATAACTTAAAGCTGTGTTTTCGAGTCCTATAATTTCATCATATAAATTATAGGCAGCTTTGGTTTCATTAGAAACTTGCGAATATATTGACATTGAAAAAAACAATGCAATAGCAAAATGTATTTTCATTAAAGTGGTTAACTGATTAGAGTAAAAGTAAAAAAAAGATTGAATTGGCCTTGATAAAAATTCTTTTATTTTTAAATAGTTGAAATAAAAAAACCACAACTAAAAAGTTGTGGTTTTTACTATTTATATTGGTTGTTTAAAATTAGTTGTTTAGCATAACTGGCATTACTAACATCGTTACTTTCTCTCCTTCATCTGTGCCATCAATTGGAGTTAAAATACCTGCTCTGTTTGGTAAACTCATTTCAATTAAAACTTCATTAGAGTTTAAGTTGTTTAACATTTCACTTAAAAAACGTGAGTTAAAGCCAATTTGCATATCATCTCCTTGATAATCGCAACTTAAACGTTCGTCAGCTTTATTTGCAAAATCTAAATCTTCAGCAGAAATATTTAATTCTGTTCCTGCCATTTTTAAACGAATTTGGTGTGTAGTTTTACTAGAGAAAATAGAAACACGTCTTACAGAGTTTAAAAAAGAAGCTCTGTCTACTGTTAATTTGTTTGGATTTTCTTTAGGAATTACAGCTTCGTAATTTGGATATTTACCATCAATTAATCTACATACTAAAACTATATTGTCAAAAGTAAACTTAGCATTAGCATCATTGTATTCAATAGTTACTTCACTTTCAGAACCACCTAAAATACCTTTTAATAAATTTAAAGGTTTTTTGGGCATAATAAATTCTGCTGTTTGGTCTGCAGTAACATCTGTTCTAGAGTATTTTACTAATTTATGTGCATCAGTAGCAACAAAAGTTAAGCTTTGAGAACTAAACTGAAAAAATACACCACTCATTACTGGGCGCAAATCATCATTACCTGCAGCAAAAATTGTTTTAGAAATTGCAGTACCTAAAATATGAGCTGGTACTACTGTTTTACTCGGACTTGGTAAACTTACAGCTTTTGGAAATTCATCACCTCCAAAATAAGCCATATCGTATTTACCTTGGTCAGAACTTATTTCTATTGTGCTATCACCTTCTGTTTTAAACGTTAAAGGCTGGTCAGGAAAAGTTTTTAAAGTATCTAATAATAAACGTGCAGAAACTGCTATAGATCCAGAACTATCACTCTCTACATCTACTACAGAACTCATAGTAGTTTCTAAATCTGATGCAGAAACTTTTAATTGATTTTCAGATAGTTCAAACAAAAAGTTGTCTAAAATAGGTAGAGTGTTGTTGTTGTTTATTACGCCACCTAAAACTTGTAACTGTTTTAGCAATTGCGAACTAGATACAATAAATTTCATTGATTTTTATTTCTATAAATTAGTATTACAAATATAGGTTTAATAAGTGATTTTTAAAATTAATTTATTAACAGGTTATGAGCATTTTGTTGATGAAACAGAAACGTTATAATTATGTTAAAGCCACTATTTCGACTTTAAAAAAGTTACTTTTGTTACTACTTATTAAACCAATCAAATGAAAAAAATATATTTTTTTACCCTTTCATTTTTATTGATTTCTATATCAAGTTTGGCTCAAAAGCCTCAAAAGTTAGCCTCTAATCAGATTTACGAAAAAGTACAAAAACTAAATTTTTTAGGTACAGCTTTATATATAGCAGCCCATCCAGATGACGAGAATACAAGGCTTATAGCATATTTAGCAAATAATACAAAAGCAAGAACAGGTTATTTGTCTTTAACAAGAGGAGATGGAGGACAAAATTTAATTGGTCCAGAAATAAGAGAATTATTAGGTGTTATAAGAACACAAGAATTATTAGCTGCAAGACGTGTAGATGGTGGAGAACAAATGTTTACTAGAGCAAATGATTTTGGGTATTCTAAACATCCAGATGAAACATTAAAAATTTGGGATAAACAAAAAGTATTAAGTGATGTTGTTTGGGCAATTAGAACTTTTAAGCCAGATGTAATTATAAATCGATTTAATCATAGAACTCCTGGTTCTACACATGGTCATCATACAAGTTCTGCTATGTTAAGTGTAGAAGCTTTTGATAAAGTAGGAGACTCAACCCAATTTAAAAGTCAATTAGCTTTCACCAAAACATGGCAACCAAAACGTTTATTTTTTAATACTTCTTCTTGGTTTTTTAGAGATAGAACTCAGTTTCTAGAAGCTTCTAAAAACTTTACAAAGTTAGACGTGGGTGTTTATTATCCTTTAAAAGGATTATCTAATAACGAGTTAGCTTCCATAGCAAGTAGTCAACATTTATGTCAAGGTTTTGGTAGATTATCAACAAGAGGTTCTCAAGACGAATACCTAGAGTTTTTAAAAGGTGATGCATTAAAAGATAAAAACGATATTTTTTCTGGAATTAATACTACTTGGAATCGTATTGAGGGTGGAGGAAAAATTGGAGACATTTTATATGATGTAGAAGAGAATTTCGATTTTGTAAATCCTTCTAAACATTTACCACAACTATTAGATGCTTATCAATTAATTAATGAATTAGATGATGATTATTGGAAAGCCATCAAAAAGAAGCAAATTTTAGAAATAATTGAAGCTTGTGCAGGTCTATATTTAGAGGTTTCAGCAGAAAGCTCATTTACCATCCCAAATTCTAAAATTAATGTGAATATTGAGGTTTTAAATAGAAATGAAACTCCAGTAAAATTAATTTCTATCACATCAAAAATTAATAATAAAAAGGTATTTAAAGGGTTAGACTTAGAGCCTAATAAAAGAGTTAATTTTAAAGAAAGTATACAGTTAGAAACAAATCAATATTCTGACCCATATTGGTTAAAAGAAGAATGGTCTTTAGGAATGTATAAAGTCGATAATCAAAAACTAATTGGTAAGCCAGAAACTGAAAAACAAACTAAAGTAGATTTTGATTTAATCATAAATAATGTACCTGTAACCATTACTAAAAATATGGTTAGAAGATATGCAGAACGTGATAAAGGGGAAATTTATGAACCTTTCGAAATTTTACCAAAAGTAACTACAAGATTAAAAAATAAAGTACTTATTTTTTCTGATAGTGTTGCTAAAAAAGTAGAGGTACAAGTTAGGGCAGGAGCCAATTATATTAATGGAGAAGTCCGTTTAAAAGCACCTAAAGGTTGGCAAGTATCACCTGAATTTATTCCTTTTAATATTGCACAAAGAAAAGATATTCAAAAAGTTGTTTTTACTGTAACTCCTCCAAAAAATGAATCTGAAGGCACTTTAGAAGTTGTAGCTTCTGTTGGTGCAAAACAATACACAAAAGAATTAGTAGAAATTAATTACAATCATATTCCAAAACAGTCTGTTTTACTTAAATCTAAAGCCAAAATTGTTCGTTTAAACATTCAAAAAATTGGTAATTATATTGGCTATATTAAAGGTGCTGGAGATGTTGTGCCAGAAAGTTTACGACAAATTGGATATACAGTTGTAGCTATAAATCCTTCAGAGATTAACGAAAGTAATTTAAAAAAATACGATGCTATTGTTTTGGGTATTCGTGCCTATAATGTGGTAAAAGAACTAAAGTTTAAGCAGAAGTTTTTATTAGATTATGTAAAAGAAGGGGGTAATATGATTGTGCAGTACAATACCAATAGAAATGTAGATGTACAAGCACCTTATACCTTAAAATTATCTAGAGATAGAGTTACAGATGAAAATGCAGAAATAACAGTTTTAGATCCAGATAATTCTTTGTTAAACTTTCCGAATAAAATAACAGATACAGATTATAAAGGTTGGGTTCAAGAAAGAGGTTTGTATTTTCCAAATATTTGGAGTGAGCAATACACCCCTGTTTTTGCTATGAATGATAAAGGCGAAACTCCAAAGATGGGTAGTTTACTAATAGCTAAATATGGAAAAGGAAATTACATCTACACAGGCTTAAGTTTCTTTAGAGAATTACCTGCAGGTGTTTCAGGGGCTTATAAATTATTTGCGAACATGCTTTCTGTGGGTAAAGAAAAAATTGAAGTAAAATCAGAAATTAACAAATAATGAAACCAGAAAAATATACTTGGAAAAAAGAATATACCATTGTTTTGGTGGCTAATGTTATTTACTTAATTGTTTTTTACTTAATTACCAATCATTTTACAAATTAATCTATGGAAATAGCCAGTAAATTACATGAAATAGATTGGATAATATTATCGATAACTTTATTGTTTATCGTGGTTTATGGTACTTATGTAACACGTAAAAATTCTAATGTTACAGATTATATAAAGGGTGGTAATGATACAAAATGGTGGACCATTGGTTTGTCTGTTATGGCTACTCAAGCTAGTGCAATTACGTTCTTATCAACTCCAGGTCAAGCTTTTCATAGTGGTATGGGTTTTGTGCAATTCTATTTTGGATTGCCTATTGCAATGGTTGTTATTTGTGTAGTTTTTATACCTATTTACCACAAGTTAAAAGTGTATACAGCCTACGAATTTCTAGAAGGTAGGTTTGATGCAAAAACCAGAACATTAACAGCTATTTTATTTTTAATTCAAAGAGGATTAGCAGCAGGTATAACCATTTTTGCACCAGCTATTATTTTAAGTGCAGTATTAGGTTGGGATTTATTATCACTAAATATCATCATTGGTTTTTTAGTAATTATTTATACAGTTTCTGGAGGTACAAAAGCCGTAAATGTTACTCAAAAACAACAAATGATTGTGATTTTTTTAGGAATGCTAATTGCATTTTTTATGATTTTGAGTCAGTTGCCAGAAGATATTACATTCTCTAAAGCCTTAACTATTGCAGGTGCTAGTGATAAGATGCAAGTGCTAGATTTTTCTTTCGATTTAAATAACAGATATACAGTTTGGACAGGTTTTATAGGGGGTACTTTTTTAATGCTATCTTATTTTGGTACAGATCAAAGTCAAGTGCAGCGTTATTTGTCTGGTAAATCTGTTAGAGAAAGTCAATTAGGTTTAATTTTTAATGGCTTGTTAAAAGTACCTATGCAATTCTTTATTTTGTTAGTAGGGGTTATGGTTTTTGTGTTTTATCAATTTAATGCATCACCTTTAAATTTTAATCCAAAAGTAAAAGATGAAGTTGCAAACTCTGTATATGCAGAACAATATAAAAGTCTAGAAACAGAACATATTGAGATAGAAAACAAGAAAAAGATATTATTGGCAGATGGTTTTCAAGATAATGAAAGAACACAAATACAAGCCTTAAACAAACGCGATTTAGAACTTAAAGAATCTGCAAGAGTAATTATTGATAAGATTGATGAAACAGCGATAGAAAAGTTAGAGTCTAATGATAAAGATTATGTGTTTATTCATTTTATTCTTAACAATTTACCTAGAGGTTTAATTGGTTTATTGTTGGCGGTTATATTATCTGCAGCAATGTCTTCTACAGCCTCAGAACTAAATGCATTAGCAAGTACAACTGCTATGGATTTATACAAACGAAATATAAAAGAAGAAAAGTCAGATGCACATTACGTAAAAGCTTCTAAGTGGTTTACTTTAGCTTGGGGTATTTTAGCCATTTTGGTAGCCTGTATTGCCAATTTGTTTGATAATTTAATTCAGTTAGTAAATATTATAGGTTCTATTTTTTATGGTAATGTATTAGGTATTTTTCTACTAGCATTTTTCATAAAATATGTAAAAGGTAATGCAGTATTTATTGCTGCAATTATAACTCAAACCATAATTATTATTACCTGGTATTTAGATGTATTGCCCTATTTATGGTTAAATTTATTAGGTTGTATTTTAGTAATGAGTATTGCTGTTTTACTACAATCTTTTACAAGAAAGCAAACATTAACAAATGGCTAAAATTATAAAATGGGGAATTTTAGGATTAGGTAAAATTGCTCATAAATTTGCTTCAGATTTAGCAAAAGTTCAAGATGCAGAGTTGTATGCAGTAGCTTCTAGAAATGCTTTAAAATCTAAAGAATTTAAAGCACAATATAAAGCTACTAAAGCCTATAGTTCTTATGAAGATATAGCAAAAGATACTTCAGTAGATGCTGTGTATATAGCTACACCTCATGCTTTTCATAAACCACATACTATACTGTGTTTGCAGCATAAAAAAGCAGTGTTGTGCGAAAAACCTTTTGCCATGAATCTACAAGAAGTAGAAGAGATGATTGCTTGTGCTCAAGAAAATAATGTGTTGTTAATGGAAGCTTTATGGACCTATTTTTTACCACATTATCAATTTGTTATAGCGTTAGTAAAGTCAAACAAATATGGCAAGCTAAAACAATTAAAAGCAGATTTTGGTTTTTACACAGCCTACAATACTAAAAGTAGAGTGTTTAAAAAAGAAGTAGGTGGTGGTTCTTTATTAGATATTGGTATTTACCCTATTTTTGCTGCATTATCTACTTTAGGAAAACCAGAAAGTATAAATGCTAATGCCACATTTTTTGAAAACGGGGCAGATTCAAGTTGTGATATCTCTTTTAATTATAAAAATGCAAAAGCAGAACTACATAGTACATTATTAGCAGAAACACCAACAGAAGCTATTTTTACATTTGAAAAAGCTGTGGTAACAATTCATACACGTTTTCATGAACCTACTACAATGAGTATAGTTACAGCTAATACTACAGAAACTAAAGACTTTAATTATAAAACCATTGGCTATAGTTACGAAATAGAGCACTTTAACCAATTGCTAAGAAATCATAAAATAGAAAGTAATTTAATGACTTTTGATTTCTCTAAAACCTTAATACAAACTCTAGATAATGTTAGAGAAAAAATTGGGTTAACATATAGCTGATTTGCTAACAGTTTCGTAAAAACTTTAGTTGGGAGTTAAATTTGTTATTATTTTTCTTTAATTCACTAGTGTTAGCAATTCTCATTAGATTAGGACATAGTTAAATACGACATAATTGTGATGATACATTGTTGTGTGTCGTGTTTTATTCAATTTCTCTTTTAGTTTTTAATTCTCCAAGGTGGATTAAGTCGGTTTTCTCCACCATAAAATAAAATTAATTGATTTCCGTCAATGTCTTTTAATCTGGCTTCTCGCCACAACCAAGTTTGATCGGTTGGTTCTTGGTCAAATTTAATTCCTTTACTTTTTATGCTGTTAACTTGCTCGTCAAGATTTTCACATTCAAAATAGATATAGATTCCATCTCCTTTGGGTAGTTTATCTGTTTGATGAATTGAAAAAGTTGAGTTTCCATTAGGGCACTCAAATCGTGCATAATAGGGTAGTGCTTTTACAATTAATTTAAGTCCCAATTTTTCATAAAAGGGGATTGATTTTGTCAAATCTAATGAAGGAACTGTTATTTGGTTTAGATTCATATTATCTTGTTCAATTTACTTTACACACGTGTTTTTATATGGTAAGTTACAGGTTGACTTGAGTTGAATTTCCGAAAGAAAATCAGACGCAGCAAAATTGCTATGATCCTTGATTAAGCGCAACAAAAACAATTTTTTAGATACGTTTTTGAAGTCAGTTTTTATTCTTTTTCTATCAAGAAATTTGCCCAATTCAGAGTGTTAAAATTTTCATTCCGATAGTTGGTTAATTCAGATTTATTAAACATCAATTCTACTTCATGTTCGGTTCGTTCAAAATTCACAATCCAAGGCGAACAAATTCTGTCTGTCAATTCAATTGATTCAGAAATCGAGTTATTTTGGTCAGCTATTTTTCCAACGATTTCAATTCGGTATGAGTTTTTCAGTTTCTCATATTTTGAGATTTCAAATCTGTTTTCACAATGCAGAGTTTCGCATATCAAATTCGCAAACTTTTTCCCTTTTTCAAGAGATTTTTGATTTTCAGTAATTAAAGTTAATCGAAAGTTCTTCATTTTCTCAATTTGTCTACGACGGTTTTGTATATGGTTAGTTGTGTGTTTCAGCAACTAATTTAGTAAACAAAAACGAACGCGAGAAAAATCCTTTGGAATTTTCCAAGTAGGCACTAGCCAAAGCAATTAATTTTACAACGTGTTGTACCCAGTTATTTTTTCATTTCTATTAAGGTTTGAACGATTTTGTTTGAAAGGAATTCCATATTCTTTAAATGTAGATTTACGTTATAATTTAGGGTAGCTTCATTTTCAAAAACAGCAGTAGCCAAAGGTAGATTAATCAATTTTATATAAGATACGTCATCACTATTCTTGATATAATGATCTTTAAATCCTATAAATATACCACCTGAACCTGCTAATTTTTTTAATTCCCAAATAGGGCCATTAAAATAAGATTCTCTACTATCGTTTTGTAGATTTTGAAAATTAGATAATTCTTCATGAAATGCATTAAAATCTTTAAATAGTTCTTTATTTTTAAGCAGTGTCAAATTCCCATTCGATTTGGCTTCATCATAGGATACTATAGACGGAAAGAAATAAACAGGTCTAAAGAATCCATCAGCCAAGACTTTGAGTGAATCAACTGAAATTGTCAGATTTGGCAAATAGGCATTATTTAGGAATGCTTTCATTTTGAACGATAAAGTGTCACTCTCCTTTATAGCAGGTTGTAACTGCTCGATGTTCCCTTCAAAATCATTTATAAGATTTATTATTAGTTCTTGCTTCTTACTTTCAAGCTTTCTGGATTCATTCCAATTATTAATTTGAAGCGCAATTAAAATCCCAATAACCACAAGAACAATTTCACCAATTGCATAAATCAAATACTTACTAAATTTATTTTCAGAGAGCAGTTTTTGTCTAATTTTTCTAAAAAATTTAATCATGGGTTAGTGTTGGTTATAATGAAGCATAACGGTTTTGTACAAGGTTAGTTGCGTGGTTAAGTAGTAAATTTATTAAATAATTACAGACAAATAAAATCCGCGAGGACTTTCGTAAGTAGGCTCCAACTAACAATGAATTATACACGGTGTTGTGCTTTCGTTATTTATTAATGTTTTCATCAATAAGTTCAATAATATTCTTTAAAGTTGCGGTTAGCTTCTTTTCTTCTCTTAACCCATCTTTTCGTTGAAAATAAAAAAGATGGTTCGTTGCCCATCTAAATTCTGGATTTTCATACATTGATTTTACGTTAAGTCCTACATTTTTTCCATCTTTAATAATCATGGCATCAGTCCAAGCAGATTTTATCAAATCATCTCTTTGGGCTTCAATTTTTCGGGTGTTTTCTACAGCATCTATTGTCAATTCCTTTAGAGATGCCAGTAAATATTTTAGCTCCTTATTAGAAAGTTGATTGATTTGTCCTGAAGAGATTATAGAATTAAGTATTCCATTTTGCGGATCATAAGTGACGTTCCAATTCAATTTTCTGAATGATTCAAAAAACAAACTATCCGACATTTTATCAAAAGCTGCTCTATCTTTAAAAAGCGCTCTCATTTCTATTGCGGTTTCAAAGGATTTTTCGTTTTCCACAATTGCAAATTCCAAAGCTTTTAGATTTATTGTCATTTCTTGTTTAAGGTCTTTGAGAATAGACTGCTCTGCATTTTTTAGCTTTCGGTCTTCATTCCAACCATTAATAGATACCGCTATAAGGATTCCGATAATCACAAGAAGAATCTCACCAATAGCATAAATTAAATATTTACTGAATTTATTTTCAGAAAGTAAGTTTCGTCTAATTTTTCTAAAGAATTTTATCATTGGTTATCGGTTGGTTATAATGAAGCACAACGTCTTGGTATAAGCTTTGTTGCGTTTTAGTTATACTAAAAATAAGCAAATTATTAAACAACTTTGTGCCTGCGTATTTTTCCGAAGGAAAAATTTAGCAGTAATAAAGTTTATACAGTGTTGGCTGTAGGCTTTATTTCAGTTACAAATTCATAATTAAATTTTCCCATTTGTGTTTTTATTAAAACTTTATCACCAGCATTTAATTCATTCCAAAGTTCCCTTTTTATTTTAAATCTTTTTTCCGATTTTCCTATTTTTATGAAAATCCAATTTGATTTTTTTTTATTTCCACTACCGGTTCCTTTTTTACTGATAATATATTCAGAAGTCACAGTTTCCTTTTCGGCATTTTTTTTATTCAGAAAACTTGCTGTAGAAATGGTTAATGCTGTTAAGCCTAAAATAAAGCCAAAAACTACAGAATATCTTCTCCCACTTTCGCTAAATACTGAAGGTCGAATTTTAAAAAGAAAGAATAGTCCAAATAAGCTAAAACTAAATCCTAAAATTCCAAAATTTTTCCAAAAACTTGTTTCCTCAATTATATTCTCAATATTGTTCATTTGAAATATTAAGAATACTAAACCAGAAAAAAATAAAACCATAGAAATATGACTCCAGATTTTATCTTTAAGTTTTGGTTTTTTTTCACGAATTGTTTTTGTTGGGAAGATGTAAAATAATAATTCTTCAGAGTTAGAAATAAACCAAATTAAACTTCTTAAAATTATTAAGATTGCTAAAACATTAAAATATCTTAACCAAGAAGTTTCATTTCCAAATATTATAATAATTAATATTCCTATTAAAATTAATATTGAATTATTCCGAATTTGTTTTTTATGCGTTTCGTTCATTTTTAGCTTACTGCAAACGGTTTTCGTATAAGATTAGTTGCGTTTTTGTGCCCGAGGATTTTTCGAAGGAAAATCAGAAGTAGCAAAAATGCAACTAACTTTGATTAAGCACATAAAATAGCAATTAATTTTATATAGTGTTGGCAAATCGTTTTATGCGTTATCAATGGCAGCTTAGAGTTTTTTTAATTATATTTTTCTTTTCAAAGCCGATTAAAACAATACCTGTAGCCTCCTTAAGCTCCCAATCTGAGTCTGGTGACGCAACAATTTTGTAGTAACCAGGTTTTTTAATTTTAAATTTAACGTTAGCGCCTCCACTTCTTTCTCCAATTGGGGTGTAATAGCTTTCAATTAGCTCCCATTCATTTTTTAAATTTAATTCATTTTTAAAACTTATCTGAATATCTGGACTAGGACAGTTTGCTCTAACTTCTAATATTCTATATTTTACCTCATACTCGTTGTCTAAGAAATACTCAATTTTTTCCAAAGATTCGTTTAATATGATTATATTATCCCTAAGTAACGAATAATTTGTTCTTATTTTCTCTTTACTTCCTTCTAAGGAAGAAGAGTCTTTACTGCATAAAGCGTTGGAATTTTTTACAATCTCTTGTGATTGATAATAGCTCTTCGACAAATAATGGACAAAATCTTTATACAAGGAAATTTTTTCTTTTTGTTTTGGATCATTGAAATCAAAAGTGTTCATCACTTTATTCAAATCGTTTCCACAATTATTAATGTGGGTTAAGATTTTTTCTGAATATTTTCTCATTTTACAAAATTCTCCTTTACCCATTGATTCTACGTGCTCTCTAAGAGAATCCATTAAATTCTCATTCGAAATGTTTTTAAAATCATCAAATCCATTTTGAGAATAAGTGAATTGAGTTAACCCAAGTAATAGAATAAAGATCATTAGTTTTTTCATCTTTTCATTTTTTATTTAAATGTTTGCCAACGGTCTCGTATAACCGTCAGTTACGGGTTAATATACATAGACTTTTCGGTTTAGCACAAGCTTTAGCAATTCCGAGTGGATTCGGACGTAGTCGAATCCGCCGTAATTGCGGTTATACATTGTTGTAACCAGTTTTTTATTCCACTTTTTCATAGTAATGGTTCAAATCGTAATTCAGAATAATTTTCGGTTTTTCAAAAATCTTATTGCTGAAGTACGTATAATATCCTGCTTTTCCCATTTCGTACTCATAATGTAGTTCAATTTCAGAGTTTAGTATTCCGTAATTTACATCATAAGTTCCTTCTCCGTAAAATTCGCTCGAAAATGTTCCGTCAGATTTTAAATTCAGCGTGTCCGCTTTGTGAGGTGTTTCCACACAGCAAGGTTCATTTCCGTAATTGGTATTTGCATAAATTCCAACGACACTATATTTTGTCATAGGAATATCACATCGTAAAACTAAAATTCCGATGAATAAAATTATTCCAATTCCGAATAGTATGCGTCTCATATGGTAAATTGGTTACAACGTGTTTGTGTATGATTTCGTTGCGTGTTTCAGCAACTAAATTAGCAAATACAAACCTAATAGAAAATCCGCGAGGATTTTCGTAAGTAGGCGAGTACTAGCAATGAATTATACACGGTGTTGTGCGTAGTTATTGTTCTAATGTTTCATAAGCGACATTTGGATAGAAATTCCGATATTTAATATCATAAATTTGAATTCCTGGTACATTTTTAACCACGTGATAATCTTCAATGAAATTGTTCTTCTTATCTGTATCTGCTACTAATTGCCATTTCATACCAAGCGATGACAAACTATTAATGAATAGTAATATTTGTTCGTAAGTAGAAATTTGAGCTCTTAATAATTTACTGTATTCATATTTGGTGTCCTCTGGTATTAAATCAGACCTATCCAACATTTTATATGATTGGTAAAGATTTCTATAATAGTGACCTAATCTATGTTGGTGTCCTCCATAATATTTCTTGTATTTGAGTTTTTTCTTTCGGTTTTGGGCTAATTGTTCGGCCATAGATTGGTCAAATTCTTCTTCATTTTCCAATTCATCGAAAGATGCAAGCACTGTATTTAAGATTTGTTTTGATTCCAATTCTTTTAGTTTTTTCCAAAATGCAAATCTTTTTTTGTTTGATTTTTTAGGTTTCTGTTGAAGGTAAAATAGAACGATTTTCAAAATTTTTGGTTCAATTATTCTTTTGAATTTACCTTCTACTATCACTTTTCCTTCTTGTCCCAATCCATAAAACAATACAAAATAGGTAAAGTCAATGATACACATTTCCAAAACTGTTGTATTCAGTTTGTTCTTCGCGATAATTTCGTTGATGTGAGTTTTATAAGATTCATTAATGTAATTTTCAAAATTCCATCTTTTAGTTAATTTTTTAATATCTCCATAAAGTTCTTTAAACTCATCGACAATTTCTTTTACTACTTGTCTATTGTTGATGTCTCGAGTAGTTTTCTTATCACGTTTTCCATAAGTCATTTGAGAAACATTCTCTCTATGAATTCTAATCATCTCATAAAAAACTTCTTCGAATCTTTTTCTTCTACTTTCTTTATTTTGTTCCCGAAATGTTAAGATGATTAATATCGTTCCTGCAAAAGCAAAAAGTGTTCCTACTACACCAGCAACAAAATCTCCGATTTGACCAGATTGTTCATAATCAGTTTTATTCCAAAAATAAAGACCTTCAATAAATGGTTTGATGGTCGTGGCGAAGAGATAAATCAGAAGACCAATTATAATAATTATGATAGCGAACTGTACAAATCTTGTTTGTTCTTTGAAGGACTTCCACATTTAGTTATTTTCTCTTTTAGGTTGGTTTTAATTACGCACAACGTGTTTGTATAAGATTAGTTACGTTGTTTAAGCAACTAATTTAGTAAATACAAACCGAATAGAAAATCCGCGAGGATTTTCGTAAGTAGGCGTATACCAGCAATTAATTTTATACGGTGTTGGCGTGTCGTTTATTTAATTTTATATTTCTTTTTTATGTTTTCATTCAATTCAACTTCCTTTAATTCCGATTTTCCACCACCGTGAATTTTACTATTTGGATAAGTTTTCTCCCAATATTTTTTCGTTTTTTTATTGAAAAATAGAGTTTCCCAGCCACTTTCGTCTGTTGCGATTTTTTCCAAATTAGTTTTTTCCATTTATATAAAATTCCTAATTCTTTTTTTTATTCTTTCACGTTTTTTTCACACTCGTCAAAAGTTTTATTGAAATCTCGTAATCGTTTAAAATTTTCAAAATTACTTCCTTCTTTATATTCAGCTAACATCATTACATCTCTTGGATCTTGTTGAGCTACATTTATAAAATTATTTAGTTCTTTGATTGATCCTTTTGATAGATAAATTATACATCGAATAATTCTGTCATTGTTTAGATATTCCAATTCATTCAGTTTATTTTTTAGAATTTCTAAAGCTTTATTTGAATCCTTTTCAAAGTCAGATTTTATTCTGTTAATTATATCGATTTTCATATTTTCTGTAATGCACGCCAACGGTCTAGGCTATGAGTAGTTGTATGGTTTAGCACTTAACTTTGCAAGTACACACCAAACTGAAAATCCGCGAGGATTTTCAGAAGTAGGCGAGAACAAGCAATTACTTATAGCCATTGTTGTAATGCGTTGTTTAATTTTTTGCATACCGTAGAGATAAATTGGCATTATTAATATTATGTTTGTTTTTTTGTATGCTGTTAAATTTGTCTGCCATCTTATTAAAGGCCTTTTCAACACTTTTGTAGTTTCTACGTGCATTTTTTGGACTTCTAATTGTCCAATTACAAACATCAATCATAGCCTTTGCGGCATAATTAAGGCTATAAAAATCGCTTTTCAATTTTTCCAGACTTTTGACATATAAAAATAAATTATCATCTTTAAGCCATTGGATCAGCTGCTTAGTTCTATTATAAGCTAATCCGCTCTGTTGTTTAACTAATTCTGCTTGAGCTTTTAGATTTTTTGATTTGTCTTTAATTCTACCTTTTTTGTCACTTATTGCAGCATAATAAAAACCATCTAATGCTTTTTTTGTTGCTTTCATATTAAAGTCTCCTTTCACTTGTTCTGAAAGCTTGTTTGCTTGAGCATATGAATTAGAACTAACTACAATGGTTAATAATGTTAAAAGAAACAGTAATTGTTTTTTCATAATAGTTTGTATTTAATTTTTAGTAGAGTTTTTTTCATCCTAATGCATTACAACGTTTCTCGTATAAGTTTTGATGCGTTTTTGTTATGCTAAAAATAAGCAAATTATTAAACAACTTTGTGCCTGCGTATTTTTCCGAAGGAAAAATTTAGCAGCAATAAAGTTTATACAGTGTTGGCAATAGTTAATTTTCATATTTTCCTAACCAATTTATTTCAGCCTTCCAATCTTTTTTAATGTATTCCTTGTTGTTGTAAATTCTGAAAAACCTTTTTATTTGGTACTCTTTCAATATTGTTTTTATAGAATCCAATTCAGAATCACTAACTTCTTTATCCACGAATAAATTCAGTCTTAAACTGTCAATTTTAGATTCATCATTGGAGAAGTAAAAATTTCCGATTTTATATTTAAGTTCTCCAAATCGTTTCAAATATTCATCTGTTTTAATTAAAATTGTATCTCTTTGTTTTCCTATGTAAATATTGATTCCAAAGTCTTTATTTGAAATAGGAACTATCTTTTCATTTGTAGAAGGTAGTTCAATATCTATTCCGATTTTATTTGTAAAATATTCGAAAGAATTGTTTATCTTTTTAAATACTAGCGATATAGAGTCTTTTTTGTTATTTAAGAATAAGGTGTCTTTTTTCTTATTAAAACTAAATTCTAACGTGCTTTTAGTCCCTTTTTCATTAGAAAGTAAATTATGAATTAAGGTTTGTTCAATTTTATTTTCTAGAACTTTCCAATTCGTAGAATATTTATTTGAATAATAGTCATATACAATTGAATCATTAAAAAATTGAATTTCAAGGTCGTCAATAGAATTTGATATTGTGCTCCAATTCCCAATAAAGTCAGATTTAAGATTTTCTTTTTTACAATTAAAAAAAAATAATAGGATTATTAAAGGAGTAATTCTCTTCTTCATAATTATTGCCAACGGATGATGATATCGATCGTCTCTCTGAGGAACGAAGAGATATGATCTGATATCTATTGTTATGCTCAGGATTTTATTCTTTGCTTTGCATATTTCTTTACAAATTCTTTTGCTTGTTTCATCGTTTCAGGATAAGGTACATATGTATTTATTATTTCATCGTCATATATATGTTGATATTCAAAACCTTCACTTACAAAATATTTAACCACATTCCATTTCCTTTCATCTTGTTTTTTTGGCGGTCGAAACCTATGTGGCATAAGTTTCATTTTTACACCGCACTCAGGGCATTTGGATTCTCGAATATTATCAAAATCTGATCCTAAGTTCTGAGACTTTCTGCAATCGAAACAGACATTTTTATGACCCATAATTAATTGTTTATGTCTTTCAAATGTTTTGAAGAAAGACAAGGTTCAGCATATTCAATTAATCCGTCCTCTTCATACTTATCTAATCTGGCTTTAATTCCTTTGTAATTTGTTTCTGATAATATCTCCATAGAGAAATATGAATCGTTGACACCTTCGGAAGTACAATTTAAACTTTTGAATTCATCTCTTAATATTTCTTTGTTATAGTTGTCCTTCACGATACTAATTAAGACTATTGAATTTCCAGAATGTTTGGTTGTTTCTCGATACGTAATGCGTTCTTCACTTTCATCATATTCAGCATAGAATTCATCGTCTGTTGCAATTAGAGGTCCATAGAATGGAATACTGTCAAGTTTGTAAATACCTTTTTCTTTATCAATTATTTCAGCCCACATGGTTTCCACAACAATTTCATCCAATACATTGCTTTGGTATTTGAATAATATTTTTTCTAAGTTATTTTCCATTTTTTATCTTGAGCATAACGGTCTCGTATAACCGTCAGTTACGGGTTTATATGCGTTAATTTTCGGTTTGGCACAGACTTTAGCAATTCCGAGTGGATTCGGACGTAGTCGAATCCGCCGTAATTGCGGTTATACATTGTTGTGTGCAGTTTTTTATATTCCATTTCTACTTTTCCAATTACTAATTGTTGTCGGATGTTCATTGTCGATAGGATAATTCCGATTTACAAAATCCAACTGTTTTGGTGTTAGCAAAACAAACATTCCATCATTTCCGCAATTAATTGGGTAAAACTGTTCGTCCGAATTTTGTCTTCTTAATTCAGCATTTAACATCTCTATAAAATTGATATATGCAATTCCCCAATCTAGGTCAGAAAATTGTCCGTCAAACGCTGTGTATTCAATTCCGTTCAATTCGATTGTGTGTTTCCAACTATTTTGGTCTTGTTCGCTTTTTTCGTTTGCGTATTCTAATTCCAGTCCTAGTTTTTCAAAAGTCGGTTTAACTTGAGCTAAATATTCTGTTAATCCTCCAATCTCAAAAAGCTCCTCACAATCTACCCAATGATAGCGATTGTCCATAAAATCCAGCGTTTCTCCTCGCATTGGTCCTTGAAAGAAATTCAAGTCAGAATATGCTTTTTCAAAGTCAGTTTTAACTGTATCTAATTCAGTTTTACTGGTCAGATTGAAATAACCTAATTTTTCCAATTCAGCAACGACTTCTTTTCCGCTTAATTTTTTCTGAATTACTTTCTCTGGATTTGGGTTTTTGATTTTAGAAACCGCATTGTCCTTTTTGGAATTACAAGCCCAAAAAGTAGAAAGAATTATGATTAGAAAAATATGTTTCATTGGTTTGGTCAAATTGCACACAACGTGTTTGTGTATGGTTAGTTGCGTGTTTCAGCAACTAATTTAGTAAACAAAAACGAACGCGAGAAAATTCCGAAGGAATTTTCCAAATAAGCAACGACCAAAGCAATTAATTATACACGGTGTTGTAATGCGTTTTTATTCGTAGTATTCAATTTCTCTTGTCCAAACAAATAGTTTTTCTCCATTAACTGATTTTATTTGTTTTGTCCAATTATTATGTTTGTCAAACTTGTATTTAAATTCGACAACAACAGGTTTGTTCTTTTCTGTATAAATTAGTTTTATAATGTTTCCTTTTTTGTCATAGAAATATTCCGATGAACGATTGTTATCTGGATATTTTGTAGAAATAACAGTCTCTTTAATTTTTCTGTTCTGCTCGTTATATTTATATTCTCTGTAACTATTAATTGTATCTCTTATGTTTACGACTTTTTCTAAAAGTCCATTTCTATAAATGTTTTTTACTTTTCTTGATAGTTTTGAAGGCAGATTATCCGATGAATCATAATTGTAGTAATGAGTTTCTAAAAGATTGTTATTATTATCATAAAAGTATTTTTCACAGATTTTATCGAGTCCTATACTATCTCTTCTGGAAGTTGTTGACCTTCCTTTTTTGATATAAACATATGGTTTGTGAATTGATTTAGATATTTTTCTATTTTTTGAGTCGTATTTGTATTTCCAAGAAGCAAGTTCTCCATCTTCATCAAATCTTTTGATTTCAATTAAATTTGATACTGAATCTCTGACATATGCTGTATACGAGTATAAATTTGGGTCCTCTGAAGCGTAGTAAATTGTAGACCTTATTTTGTTTTTATAATCATAAGTGTAATTTCTGCAAGTATAATCCTCAATCTCAAAAATATCTTTTTCTTGAATTAGATTATCTTTCTTGTCGTATTTGTATTTATAGGTCGTTACTGTATCTCCATCTTTATAAAACCATATTTCAGATGTTGGTTTTCCTTTTTTATTGAATTCCTTATAGTAGTTGGAATAATGAACAAAAGGTGTGTTGTACCACCAATTATGAAACCTGCTTTTTGTGAAACGAGCGCTTGAAAATCCATAATGACCATAATCTCCTTCTGTGCTAAATAATTTCATATTCTGACGGTCTTTGTCGAGGAAATTTAATTGCTCTCTTACTGATTTTACTTTTCCATAAATAGTATCCTTTTGTTGACCAAAAGAAATTGAAAAGAAAAAAGGTAGTAAAAAGGTTATGAGGATTGTCTTATTCATTGTGGTTGATTTTTGACTAATTTATTTCACTTTTTAATGATTCAAAAGTGTAAATGAGTGAAGTATTCTTTTTGTTTTGTGAAACTGTTTATTGGTTTAGTCAAATGCATTACAACGGTCTCGTATAACCGTCAGTTACGGGTTAAATTAGTTGTTTTTTCTTTTATTCACTAGCGTGAGCAATTTCGAGTGGATTCGGGCGTAGTCGAATCCGCCGTAATTGTGGTTATACATTGTTGTAACCAGTATTTTAATCAACTATTTCAATTTTTTCTACGTTAGTAACTTTTCCGTCTTCAAATGTCAATTTCAAGTAATTAAACTGCCAACCAAATCCAGCACCAGACATTCCTAAATCGTATTGCCATAAATTAGTCGAATCGTTTGATTCAGGTTTTCCAATGATTTCAACTATTTCAGATTGACTTTTTCCTCTGAGTATTCCGCTTTCTACAATGTCATCTCTCATTTCGTGACGAGAATGTTTGTCCGCAAACCATTTTTCTTTGTCAAAGTCATATTGTGGTTCGTAAAATAAATAGCTAAAAAAAGCGAAAATTAATATTAAATATAAAATCGGTGCGATAATTATAGTTCCCGCAATCGAAGTCAAATTCCAAGTTTTTTTATTTTGAATAAATCGTTTTAAAATCCAACGTAATATGAAAAATATTGGGATTGCAATTATGAAAATTATTATTGGAACTTCAGGGCTCATTTAGTTTTTCAAATTGGTTACAACGTTGTTGTATATGGTTTGTTGCGTGTTTTAAGCAACTAATTTAGCAAATACAAACCGAATAGAAAATCCGCGAGGATTTTCGTAAGTAGGCTAGAACTAGCAATAAATTATATACGTTGTTGTGCATAGTGTTTTTTATTCAGCTTTAATTTCATATGGTTTTTCTGGAAATCCAAATAGAATTGCTTTTTCCTCGTCAATTTCCTTTATTCCAATTAGTGTTTCTCGTTCGTCATTTTCGAAAATTGATACGAAATAAGTTCCTTGCAAATTTTCTAATATTAATTTCCGTCCATTTCTTTTCATTCTTTTATTCAGTTCTTGGATTACTGGACTATCCAAAATTTTGTTGAACGTTAATGGTATTTTCTCTTTATTCCATTGTGCTTTGAATTCGAGCGTCTCAATTTTTTTAGATTCAAGTTCCGTTTTTGTTGGTTCAATTCTTTCATAGTCAGTCGCAAATTCAGTATCCTCTGTTTTAGATTCAGTTTCGCTCAACTCAGTGTGAGTTTTTCCCATTCTAAATATTCTAATTCTGTTGTCATTGACGAATTGATATTTAGATTCAGAAAGTTTTTCGCTCCATTCAGTTCGGATTTTTGATAATTCATTTCCGCTTTTCAATTCAAGTTCAAAATGGATGATTTGGTCATTATTAAATTCAATAAATTCTGGTCGACAATAGTCGTCTCCTGTTTTAATCTTTAACCAAGTTCCATTCAGGTTTTTCATTGATTTCTGCGGTTTTGGGTCATTATGCACAACGTGTTTGTATATGGTTTGTTGCGTGGTTTAAGCACTTAATTTAGTAAATAATTACGGACAAAGAAAGTCCGCGAGGACTTTCGTAAGTAGGCGAGAAGCCAGCAATAAATTATATACGGTGTTGTACAACGTTTTTTATTTCATTATTTCTTCGATTAAATCTTTGTTGACTTTTTCGGTATTCAGTTTTATATATCGATAGGATTTGACTTTAGAATTTTCAAGTTCCAAAATCAAAATTCTGTTTTTATTCGAGTAGGCAATTCCATTCTCAAAATTCAGATAGTTTACTCCGAATTCCGATTCCAATTCCGTCTTTGTTAGTCCAACGAGATTAGCTTTCCCTAAATCCAAATCCTTATTAAAAATTCTTAATTCAATCAGAATTTCAGTTTCGTCTTCGTAAGTGTGTTTGTTCTTTCCGTGTTTAAACACTACTATTTGGTCAATTCTTTTTGAGTCAGTAAAATTTTCAGTCGGATAATTATAAGTATAGAATATTGAATCTTTAATTTTTGGTTCAAAGTAGTAATCTGTTCCATTACTTACACCAGTAGTAGTGTAATTTCTGTCTTTTGATTTTTTAAATTTTTGTAAATCAATTGGATTTTCAAGTAAAGAATTCAGATTTTGATTTTTCAGATACTTTTCTTTTTCAGCTTTATCTGGTTCAGGAAGCAATTCAAATCTGTCCGAATTCGATTCGTTGGGTTTTCTTTCAGTTACATCTTTGCAACTTAAAAAAGCAAGAAATAATATCGTTAAAATTCCAATTTTCATTGTTTAGGTAAATGTTGTACAACGTTTTTGTGTATGGTTAGTTGCGTGTTTGAGCAACTAATTTAGTAAACAAAAACGAACGCGAGAAAATTCCGAAGGAATTTTCCAAATAAGCAACGACCAAAGCAATTAATTATACACGGTGTTAGGCAAAGTTTTATTCAATAACTCTAAATCCTCTATCATTATGTCTATTTTCAAAATATTCTTTAATATTCCAATTTTTAATTTCGTTCTTTTCTGATATTACCCAATTATTACATAAAAAACCACTTTTTAGAATAGTATCGTTCTCAAAAAAACCAAATTCTTTTTTAAGATGAAGTTCAAAATTTCCGTAAACATTTGAAGCAATTGAATAATTGAATTTTGAAATATTTATTTTATAATTTTCTATTGATAGTGAATCAAAATCAATTCCATTATATTCTTTTTCGGTCGATTTAGAATACAAATTTATACTTTCGACAGTACTATCTTTTAGTACAATAGTTAAAAACTTAAATTGTCCGCTTATGGTTTTCAAATAGCCTAAATCTCCAATTTGTAAAAATCTATTTCTTTTCTTAAAACTTTCACTCATAGTATCTAATTCCTTTTTTGTTGGAATAGCAGTTTTAAGTTGTATTTTTATTCTATTATCTTTCTTGTACTTTTTACATTGACATAATGATACTATACTATCTTCTTTTATTGAATTTGATATTTTTAAATCCCCAAAGAAATTCTTTTTAACAAGTGTCGTGTCAACTTCAAAGCTGTTTTTAAATTCTTTTTTAGGATAAATTATTTCTTTTTTTTCTTCAATATTAATTACGTTTTCACTTTTATTCTGTTCGTTTTTTTGAACACAACTAAAAGTCAAAATTAGTATACTTAATAACATTTGAAGTTTCGATTTCATAATTTTGCCTAACGGTTTTGTATAAGAAAAGTTGCGATTTTGTCAGCGAGGATTTTCCGCAGGAAAATCAGAAGTTGGCAAAAGGAGCAACGCACTTAGGTAAAGCCTAAAGCTAGCAATTTTTTTTATACTTTGTTGGCAACTGTATTTTATTCATTTTGTCTTTGCCTTCTTTGTTTAAATCTGTTCTCTATTATAATGTAGATAAATCCTATAATATTCAAAATCGCCATTATTTCAAAAATCTTACTGTATTCCCAATTTTCTATTTCATACTTCCCTTCATATTTTAAATCTGTTAAGGATATTATATATGTTGAAACGGCAATTATTATACTAAATATGAAAAATAATATTTTATCTTTTTTGAGTTTCCATAAGATAAAGGTCTGACTGAAAATAAGTATTATAAAAGCAATTACAAGAATAACAATAGCAATTTCAAATTCAAAATCACTAAAAATAGATATTAATCCAATAATCAAGGTTGCAATTAAAATAAGAATTCGACTCATTTTTCTTTTATTCTTATTTAATAATTCAGTTAAACAATAGATAGTTCCAAATAAAGCTAAAGTAGCAAGGAAAATATTCGTTATATAAGCACCACCTGTAGCAATCCCCATCTTATCGTCTCTGGCAATAGGAATAGTTACAAAAAACAGAAAATAATATGTCAATATCAGAAGCAAGGTAAAAAAGTCAATACTATTTAATTTTCCTGTTTTAATCATTTTATCGGTTTCTGCTTTTATATTGTTGCCAACTGGTTATATGTTTACAAAATACGTCGTTTTTAGGGTTTATTTTCCGGATATCGACGTATTTTTATCGTTGTTATCAGAAATAAATGTAGCACTTTTTTGTGAATTTTTATATTGAGCTACAATTAAATCTAATGGGTTATTTATCTTTTTTATAGCATCACTCTGTACATGAGTATATACCATAGTTGTTTCTGGTTTACTATGCCCCAATAAGGCTTGTATGTATCTTATATCTGTACCACTCTCTAATAAATGTGTGGCATAACTATGTCGTAACGTATGTGGTGTAATCACCTTTTGTATACCAGCTCTTGCTACACTTCTTTTTAAAAAACTTCGAACAGATGTGGCAGCATAAGGTATATGTTTGCTATCGTTTTCTATTAAATACTGCTGAGGTGTATAGGTGGTTAAATAATTATGCAACATGGGTACTATACTTTTTGCTATGGGTACATACCTGTCTTTTCTACCTTTTCCCATGCTTACCCTTACCATTTGCCTTTCAAAATCTAAATCTTTAAGCTCTAATTTTAAAAGTTCTCCTATTCGTAAACCAGATGAATACAATAAAGCAATACAAACGCGGTGCTTTAAATTTTTTGTGACCTGTATTAAACGTATCACTTCTTCTTTAGATAATACACTTGGTAATTTTTTATCTTTTCTTGGTGCAATACTTTTAAAATCTAATTCAAAATTAGCTTTAGTATATATTAAAAAATGTTTTAAAGCACTTATCAATTGTCTATGTGTGCTAATAGATGGATTCTTTTTTATAAAATCAGCTTCAATATATTGCTCAATTTCTCTAACATTTTCAATCGTTTCTTTTTGATGATAGAGTATAAAATCTGCTACTAAATAGGTATAAGTTTTTAAAGTGCTAGCACTGTAACGTTTTCCTTTTAAGTAAGTGTAAAACCCATTTAATAGGCTTCTTTCTTTTTCTGTTAATTTAATTTTTAAAGTGGTTGTAGGGGTAAATTGTTCAAATTTAACATCGGTAATCTTAACTAACTCTTCTTTAACTAATAGGTAGTTTTCTTTTGTAAAGGGTAAATGCCAACAAGATAGCTGTTTACTCCACCTTACATTGGGTAATTTTTTTACAATGGTTATTAAAGGATCGTGATATTCAAAATATAAACAAAGACGTTGTATACCTCTATGTTTCTTAGAGAGCACTGTAATAGGAGGGTATGTACTAATCTTTTTCAAAGCGAAATAAACTTACAAAAAATATTGCTATCATAAAAATAGAATTTTGTAAAAAATAGTTACTAGCTAAGTAAATGTTGTTTAAAAGTAACTTAGATTTTATGGTAAAGTTGCTTTACTTTTTTAGTATTCGTAAAGAGAAAGTAAAAATATAATGTAGTAAATTAGATAAAAAATACTAGAATATATATTTAAAAATACTAGAATAAAAATAAATAAATAGTAGTAAAAATATATATTTGTATATATTGAAGGCTAAATAAGCTACTTACAATATACAAAAAAATACCTAAATATGTCATTACGTTATAGAATTACTAAAAGAAATAACTCCATAAAAAACAATACAGAACAATATATTTTGCAAGCTGTAAATACGGGTACCATAGATTTAGATAATATTAGTAGACTAATTAGTAATGAGTGTAGCTTGCATGAAGTTGATGTAAAAGCAGTTTTAATTGCTTTGGGCTTAAAACTAGAATTTTTTCTTACAGATGGTAAAATAGTAGAGTTAGGTGATATTGGTCGTTTTAAAATGGGTTTTAGCGGTACTGCTAGTAACGACCCTACTACATTAACCCCTAAACGTAACATTAAAAAATACCATATAAACTATCAACCCTCTAAGAAATTAAAGCAACGTTTAAAAGCAGGTGTAGATACTTATAAAGAGGGTAGAAGGGTTTAACCTAAACATAAAAACATAAAAAAAGGCGCTATTTTATAGCGCCTTTTTAATAGTATGATTTAAAACCTATGCTAACATAGTAACAGGGTTTTCTATATACGTTTTTAAGGTTTGTAAAAATTGCGCACCTACAGCACCATCTACAGTTCTATGATCGCACGTTAAGGTTAATTTCATCGTATTACCTACAACAATTTGTCCGTTTTTAACTACTGGTTTTTCTACAATAGCACCAACCGATAAAATGGCTGAGTTAGGTTGGTTAATAATAGATGTAAAGTTGTCTATACCAAACATACCTAAGTTAGATACTGTAAACGTACTGCCTTGCATTTCTGCAGGAGTAATTTTTTTGTTTCTTGCTTTACCAGCTAAATCACGCACAGCAGATCCAATTTGTGTTAAGCTTAAACTATTTGTGTGCTTAATTACAGGTACTAATAAACCTTCGTCTACAGCTACAGCCACACCAACATGTATGTGTTTGTGGTAAAGTGTAGCATTATCGTTCCAAGACGTGTTTACTTGTGGGTGTTTTTGTAATGCCATAGCACAAGCCTTAACCACCATATCATTAAAAGATACTTTTGTATCAGGTATGCTATTTATGGTTTTTCTAGATGCAATTGCGTTATCCATATCTACTTCAATAGTTAAACTAAAGTCTGGTGCAGAAAATTTAGAATTCCCTAAAGATTTTGCAATGGCTTTACGCATTTGAGAGTTTTTAACTTCTTCAGATTTTTCTTCGCCAGCAGCAATAAAACTCATAGCAGGAGCAGGTGTAGCACTAGCTGCTGCTTTTGGAGCAGTAGCAGTAGTAGAAGGTGTAAAGTTTTCTACATCTTTCTTTATAATTCTACCATTTTCTCCAGAACCAGAAATATCAGCTAAATTATAACCTTTATCTTCTGCAATCTTTTTAGCTAAAGGAGATGCAAAAATGCGACCTCCAGAAGTGTTTTGTGTATTTTGTGCTGGTTTAGCAGTAGTTTCTTCTTTTTGCTCAGCTTTTGTTGCTTTCTTATCTTCTTTTTTACTATCTGCCTTTTCAGAAGTATTTGCAGTAGCACCACCATTAGCCACAATTGCACTAACGTCTGTACCTTCTGGACCAATAATAGCTAATAAACTATCTACAGGTGCAGTTTCACCTTCATTAACACCAATATGTAAAAGAGTACCTTCGTAAAAAGACTCAAACTCCATAGTAGCTTTATCAGTTTCTATTTCTGCTAAAATATCTCCTTCTTCTACAGCATCTCCTGTACTTTTTAACCAAGAAGCCACAGTACCATCTGTCATAGTATCACTTAAACGTGGCATAGTAACTACTTGCACACCATCTGGTATAGCAACAGTTTCTGAAGCGTCTGTATTACTATCGTTAGCAGTAGTTTCTTCTTTTGGTGTTTCTTTAGTTTCTTCTTCTTTAGTTTCAGAAGCGCCACTTAATAAGCCAGAAATATCTTCGCCTTCTTCACCAATAATAGCTAGTAGTTGATCTACAGGAGAAGTTTCACCTTCTTGAACACCTATATGCAACAACGTACCTTCATGAAAAGATTCGAATTCCATGGTTGCTTTATCAGTTTCAATTTCTGCTAAAATATCACCTTCTTCAATTTTATCTCCAACTTTTACTAACCATTTTGCCACAACACCTTCTTCCATGGTGTCACTTAAACGCGGCATATTTACAACTGTAGCCATATCTTAACTTATAAAAGGATAATCTTCTTGTTCGTAAACAACATCATATAATTGTTGAGGATCTGGGAATGGAGAGTCTTCTGCAAATTGCTCACATTCTTTCACCATTTTCTTCACCTCTTTATCCATTGCTTTAATGTCTTCTTCAGTGCCATACCCTTTTTCTAAGATAATATCTTTTACTTGGGTAATTGGGTCTATTTTTTTGTACTCTTCAACTTCGTCTTTAGTTCTATAGTGTTGTGCATCAGACATTGAGTGTCCTCTATATCTATAGGTTTTCATTTCTAAGAACGTTGGGCCATCTCCACGTCTTGCTCTTGCTAAAGCTTCATCTACAGCTTCTGCAACCTTAACAGGATTCATGGCATCTACAGGTCCACAAGGCATTTCGTAACCTAAACCTAATTTCCAAATATCTGTATGGTTTGCAGTACGCTCTACAGAAGTACCCATAGCATAACCGTTATTTTCACAAATAAAAATCACTGGTAATTTCCATAGCATGGCTAAGTTAAAAGCTTCGTGTAAAGAACCTTGTCTTGCAGCACCATCACCAAAACACGTTAACGTAACACCATCACTACCTTTATATTTGTCTGCAAAAGCAATACCAGCTCCTAAAGGAATTTGACCACCTACAATACCATGACCACCATAGAAACCAAATTCTTTAGAGAAAATGTGCATAGAACCACCCATACCTTTAGAGGTACCAGTAGCTTTACCATATAATTCTGCCATTACTTTTTTAGGATCTTCGCCCATACCAATTGGCTGTACGTGATTTCTATATGCAGTAATCATTTTATCTTTAGATAAATCCATGGCATGTAATGCACCTGCCAAAATAGCTTCTTGACCATTGTACAAGTGTAAAAATCCTCTAACTTTTTGCTGAATGTAAACAGAGGCTAACTTATCTTCGAACTTGCGCCAAAATAGCATGTCTTTGTACCAATCTAAATAGGTTTCTTTGGTAATTTTTTTCATTATAAATAATCGTTGTTTGTTTAGTTTATAATCAAATTGAAAATAACTGAGAATACAAAAATAACGGTTTTATAGACAATAAAAAAACGCGTTATTTTAAAATTTAGCGCAATCGTTTTCGCCAGGTTTTTATTTGTCTTTGGCTACTAGTAATGTGGCTTTTGCGCCAGTGGCTAAATTCCACTCATTAGAAGAAAGCAACATACCAGCATCATTATACACCTTAAAAGCAGCTGTGTTAGGCCCAGAACTTCCTTGGTTTAATGCTACAAAAGAGATTTTATTAAGACCTACATCTAAAGGAATATTAAATTTTTGATTGCTAGTGGTTAATGTAATATTATACACAACTGGTATATCATTTACATAAATGGTTACTCTATCTCCATCAGGGTATTGAAAATCTCTACAAATAATATTAACACTTGCAGAATTGGTTCTAACACTTCCTAAGTCTTGGTCTATTTTAGGAATGATGTATTGCCCATTTATTTTTTTAAAAGATTTTAAAAAGCGCTGTTCGTTAATTTTGGCTAATGACAGTATGCCTTTGTTATTTGCACTATCTTCTTGTTGTTTCTTTTTTAGTTTTTCTTTTTCTTTTTCATATGCTTTTTCAAAACCACTAGCACCACTTAACTCAATTGAGTTTGGCTTTTTAGCTTCTTTGGCATTATTAAGAAGTATGGTTTTCTTTTTGCCTTTTTCTTTACCTCCTTTATTAGAATCTAATTGAGCAGATAGGGTTATACTACTTAATAATAGTATTAGTAAAGAAAAGGTGGTTTTTTTAATTGTCATGTTACGTAATTAATTCTAAAAGAATGTAGTGCAAATATAATGCCGATTTTAAATGAAGTACTTTAGATTTTGTTAAAAAGCTTATTCTACAGAAAAGTTAAAATAAGTTTTTGGGTAAGGTTCATTATTTAATGTAAAATGCCACCACTCATTATCATAAGGTACAAACCCATTTAAAAGCATAATTTCTCTAAGGTACATTCTATTTTCTTTTTGCTTTTTGCTAATGCCTTTATAAAAAGGATGTGAAGCCTCACCAAAAAAATCATAAGGACTTCCCATATCTAACTCTTTGTTGGTAGTTAAATCTACAATAGTTAAATCTACTGTGCTACCTCTTGTATGGCCAGATTTAGAGGCAATGTAACCTCTTTTAAACAGTTCGCTTTTTGGCACCTTTGGGTAATATTGTTTTTTCATAAGTGTGTCATTCACCTCTTTTGCCCATCTAACAAAATGATCTACAGCTTGTTGAGGTCTGTAACCATCATAAATTTTTAAACTTAAACCTTTAATAGATAGTATTTTTTGCACCTCTTTTAAAGCTAAAGCAGTTTTTTTAGTTACAAGTAGACAGTTGTTTTTATAACCGTCTATTTTTTGCCCAATAAAATTGTTAGTACCAAAGTAGCGTAACTCAACTTGTATGGTGTTATCTATATCATCTAAATAAACAAAATCTTTAGGCATAGTGTTATTTTGCCCTTGATAAGTTATGGTAAAAAGAAAAAAAGAAATGACAACTAAATATTTCATAACTCAAAAATAAGAAAAGAATAATAGTTCTATTATTAGTAATTTTGTTTTATGGAAGAATTAACACTTACAACACCTGCTTTATTGTTTTCGGCAATTTCTTTAATAATGCTAGCGTATACCAATCGTTTTTTAGCCTATGCAGCTGTAATTAGAAATTTACACGATAAGTATTTAAAAGAAAAAGACGATTCGCTTTTAAGACAAATTATAAATTTAAAAGCAAGATTGTATTTAACCAAATGGATGCAAATATTTGGTATTACTAGTTTGTTATTGTGTGTGTTAACCATGTTCTTAATTTATGTAGAATACAAAGTGATAGCTATTTGGATTTTTGGAATTGCTTTGGTTTTACTGTTAATTTCTTTAGGCTTACTTATTCGAGAAATACAAATTTCTACCCAGGCTTTACAACATCATATAGAAGATATAGAAGAACACTTAAAAGCTAAGAAGTAGTTGGTTTTATAAAAAAGTAATCGTCGTTTTTTGCAAAACGACGAGTTACCAAGTAAACTAATAAAACCAAGTATTAGTACTATTATTAGAGTTAGCTATTCTAATAAAAATTTTAAAAAATTAAATAAAGACATGACTACAGCTACTACAGTTGTAATAAGTATAGAATCTCTAAAAGCTTGAATAAATGAATTCATGGTTGGTTAATTTTTTGGTTGATTGATTTTTTTTGGTTGATTGATTGTTGTTTTGAATTCTTATTTCGCAGAAACACTGCCCCCAGAAGAAGATTTTTTATTGATTTCTCTTGGGTTGCCTTTAAAATCGATATCTCCACCACTAGAAGCTTTAGCATTAATACTTTCTGATGCATAAATATTGATGTCTGCACCACTAGAAACATTTACAGTAGCATTTTTACTAATTAGCTTATAAGCCTCTATAGAAGCACCACTGTTAGCTCTAGATGTATGGTTATTAGCAGTTCCAGAAATTCTAATATCAGAACCACTAGTAGCACTTGTTTCTACAGTATCTGCATCTAAAGCAATTCTAATATCTGCACCACTAGTAGCACTTACTTTTATAGTTTCTACCTTTAAAACGTCTTCTGTATACACATCAGATCCGCTTGTGGCAGTTAAGCCTTCTAAGTTTTTTACGGTTACATACACTTTTCTAGCTTTTGCTTGCCAAATATTCTTTTCTGAATAAATTTTTAATACACCATCATTAACTTCTGTAATAATAATGTCGTGTAAATTTTCATCTGCTTCTAAGGTTACTTTGTTTTTAGTTCCTTGAGATAAATACAAGTCTAAACCAGTACTCACCTTAATTTTTGTGAATTTTTGAGACGTACTTCTATCTGCAGTGACAACATTTCTATTTCCATTTACTCTGTTAAACATATTAACGTTACAAGAGCTCATTAAAACTGAAACAAAAAGTAAAGCAAGAAGTTTTTTAGTTGTTGATTTCATTCGGATTTTATTTTTTATGGTTCAAATGTCTTTAATAAGACGCCAATTTTAAAAGTTTGGTTACTGAATTGTCGATTTTTTATACTGAGTTGTTACTAAATATCAATTTCTGTTTTATCTTCTAAAATTGTAGTTGACTCTTTTATAATAACTTCACTCACTTCTTTTTTTTCTTCAATCTTTTCTTCTTTACAATCTGTACATTCTAAAGTATCATCTGTCATAATAAAATAATGGTTAGCCATGTCTTTATCATAAATGTCTTCTGAATTATCTACATTGTATAAGAAATTACGAATGCTGTTGTCAAAATAAACATAGACACCTTCTGTTACATAAAAAATGATATTTACTTCTTCATCTTTCCAGATATTTTTAAATTCAGATAAATAATAGGCATCTAAAACAATAGTGTTATCTTCTATTTTAAAATTGTACTTAATGTTTTCTGCATTTTTATTTGCATTCGATTTGTTTTTACCTCTAGACTCTTTTTGAACAATAAAGTAGTTTTCATTCGCATTACTTTTTCTAACATCTACTTTAATGTAGCTTCCATAAGTCATTTTTTTACCTTCAACTTCAACTTCTTCTTTAGAAGTAGTTCTTCTTAAATTATGACGATAATATAAATTGTCATCATTTATCATTTTAAGTTGTAAAGTATCATTAGCAACAACATTTATGTTATTTTTTTGAGAAGATTGGCCATACACAGTATGCGATGTTCCAAACTCTAATCCTGTAAAAATCAACCCTAACAAAGAAACTAACCAAATACCTAATAATGTTAAAGATGTAGGTTTGTTTATTTTTTGAACATTGCTAGATAATATTCTTAACCCTAGTATAAATAAGACTAAGAAAGGAATACCAACTAATAAAAATACAAATAGCGTTAATAACCATTTTGGTAAAACCGACTCATAAAAGAAGGGTGGATACTGTAAAAACTCGCCATCTACATTTAACCATTCTAAACTACCTACAGAAAACCCTCCAATAATTAGAGATAAAATAACAGCAGCAGAAACAAATATGATAATGATTCCGATAAACTTACCAATGATCTTAAATATCGCTAAGATTATTTTTCCAATAGTGTCAAAAAAGTCACTTGCTCCGTTATTTTTTTTTGTCTTTCCCGAAAAAGTTTGTGTCATTTTTTCAGAAAACTCATTAGCACCTTCTTTAATTTTTTCTGATGCTTTATTAGCAACATCCCTTACGTTTTCAGAAACGTTAGAAAACTCTTCTCTAATTTTACGTTCTATATTATCTATATTAACAGGCTCTCCCTGCATTTGTAATTTTTCTGCAGTAGTTTTAGCTTCTGGTAAAAGAATCCAAAGAATAATGTAAAGTAATACTCCAAAGCCTCCAAAAATAAATAAAGCTAATAGCCCTAAACGAATCCAAATGGTATCTATATCTAAATAATGTGCAATACCTGATGCTACACCACCAAGAAATTTATCATCTCCATCTCTAAATAATTTTTTTCCTGAAGAGCTGTTTCTTTGATACGAATATGAAGATTGGTCATAAGACTCTTCTGCTTCAGCATAGTCTTCTGGCTGCCCCATAATTCTAATAATATCTTCTATATCACCTTCGTTAACCACTTGTCTTGCATCTGTGATTTTTTCAGATAAAAGTTCGCTAATTCTAGCTTCTATGTCAGCAATAATCTCATTTTTTCCTTGAGGATCATCACTCAAAGATCTAGAAATAGATTCTAAATATCTTTTTAGTTTTTGATAAGCAGTTTCGTCTATATGGAAGAAAAATCCGCCTAAATTTATGTTTATAGTCTTATTCATTTGTAGTTGATTTTTTACTAGTTACTTGGTCTACTGCATTTACTAAATTGCTCCATGTTTTACTTAATTCTTTTAAAAACATACCTCCGTTTTCTGTTAAAACGTAATATTTTCTTGGTGGTCCAGAAGTCGATTCTTCCCATCTATAGGTTAATAAACCTGCGTTTTTTAAACGAGTTAGTAATGGGTAAATGGTGCCTTCTACCACAATCATTTCAGCACCTTTTAATGTCGATAATATTTCAGAAGTGTAAGCATCTCCATGTTTTAAGATAGATAAAATGCAGAATTCTAAAACACCTTTTCGCATTTGTGCTTTTGTGTTTTCAATCTTCATATATTGTCATTTATTTTATAAATTTTATTGTAAGTGGGTATTTGTAATTTTCTCCTTCTTTAGCTTTTAAGCTTGCAATTATTACTAGTGCAATACCAATAACATAAATAATACCTGCAACAGAACCCAAACCTATAAAGCCAAAAAGATTCGGAAAATCTAAATCGAAACTTAAATTAAAATTTCTACTATTTAAAAAATTATTGTGTCTGCTAAATATAGAACCCAAAGCAAAAGGTACAAATATGATAGATATTAAAAATACATACAGTGTATAACTAATATTAAAATTTACAGCTTCTTTACCTTGTTCATCTAAAAACAAACTTCTATCTTTTAAGGTTTGCCATGCAATTAAAGGCGTAATGATGTTACCAAAAGGAAACATAAAGCCTGCAAATGCAGAAATATGAATTAAAAAAGCGTTAGTGTTTTCTCTATTTTGTTTCATAATTATTGGTTGATATAATACTTTCTTATGCAAATATATGTCTTTAAGAAGGTATTATGCAATACATAGTACCTTTATTTAACATTTTATTAACATGTATCTTCTTGTAAAAGTTTGTTTAAAAAGTCTTAAATTGCCAATAAAATAAAGGACTAATGAAGATTGCACCTAAGAAAATTAATGCTTTCATGTTTTTTAAATTACCATTAGCTTGGTTGTCTGGTATGCGTGTAAAAAAGCTAAATGAGACTACTTGCGAAGTTTTTATTAAGCATAAATGGATAAATCAAAATCCTTTTAAAAGTATGTTTTGGGCTGCACAAGGTATGGCTGCAGAAATGAGTACAGGTGTTTTAGTAATGCAAGAAATAGAAAAATCGAAACGCAATGTCTCTATGTTAGTTACTCACCAAGAAGGAGATTTTTTTAAAAAAGCTACAGGTAAGATTTTATTTACATGCAAAGGGGGTAGTCAAATTAGAGAAGCCCTACAGCGTTCAATCGAAACAGGAGAAGGGCAAGTCATTACACTACTTTCAGAAGGTATAAACGCAGACAATATTAAAGTGTCTAGTTTTAAATTTCAATGGAGTTTAAAAGTAAAGTAAGTTAAGTTTGTTTATTTCTCTCTAGCTTTAGAGTGTTGTCTTTATAAACTATGTTTTGAAAAATACCACAAGAATTATTTTGTAAAATTAAAGATTTTGAATCTTTAAAATCTTTAGATAAGGCTTCTATTTCTGGTGTTAAATATTTCATTCTTTTTTACAGGTTTAATAAATACTCTCTTAAATCTGTTTCTTCATCTAAATTCATTTTCTTTTTAATTCTATACCTAGTAGTTTGAACAGATCTTGGGTCTATTAATAATATTTTAGCAATTTCTTTAGTTTGCATATGTAGCTTTATAAACATACAATGTCTTAAATCTGATTCTGAGAGTTGTGGGTGTTTTTCTAGAAGTCTATCATAGAACCCAGAATAAACAGCTTTAAAGTGTTTCTTTAAAATATTCCAGTCTTCTTCGGTTTTTAAAAGTATGTCTATGTCAGAAATAATATTTTTTACGATTGCTTTATCTTCTGTTTTTAATCCTTTAAGATCTGCTTTAATTTCTTTAAAATATTGTTTGTTTGTTAAAAGCTTAGAAGAAATATATACCATTTCTTTGTCTTTTTCAGAGCATTGTTTATTTTTTTCTTCTAATAAGTTATCAGATTGCTTTTTAGATTTTTTTACATTATCTAATAAAAAATAAAAAATAATTAATGAAAGAATAAAAAGGGCAGAAATTATAAAAAGAAATAACTTTAAGTTATAATTAGAAAATTCAAGAATTTTAATTTGTGAATTTGCTTTTTCAAAATCAAACTTATTGTTTAAATCTTTAATTTGATATTTTAAGTCTTTATTAATATTCTCTTTATTCCTTATAACCTTAGATAATATTTCATTAGAATCATGTCCTAACAATTCAAAACTAAAAATACAATCACTAGATGTTGGTCTTATCTGATAAACAGCTACTGTAATAATATTTTTACCTTCATTAAAAATGGTGTTGTCAAATACATTTATATGATAGGTGTCTTCATCATTACCATCAATTGTGTTTTTGGGTATACTATTATTAGTAATCACTGCTTCTTGCATGTTAGATCTAAATAGCTCTTTACCATTTACATAAATTACAGCACCATCATCTCTTAATAATCTAATTTCATAACCCAAGAAATCATTTTTTTTAATAGTAAATTCTTTCTTAAAATATTTTACAAGTTCTTTATTCTCAGGATCATCACCATAACTTATTTTAGTAATAATTTTATCATCTCCATAACCAATTGGAGTAAAGCCTTGTTTCCAAGTAATTTTTTCAGGATGTTTCATCCATTCCTCATCTAAATATCCCTGATCATAATATTGCCAGCTATCACCAGTTTTAATTATAATTTCTTGTGATTGTATTAAAGATGCAGATACAAAAATGTATAGTAAAAAAGATAATTTTAAAAGACCCATACATTTCATAATGAAAATATTTTAATGGTTAGTTGTGTAAATATAGTAGAATTAAAAGGATATTTTTTAATTTGTAGTAGATTAGTTGTACCTATTATAGGTGAATTTCAAAAAACATTCTTATCTTTGTTAGATAAATTGAAAGATTTATGTAATAAAAGTTGGGGGATGATTATTACGTAACACAATTTGACTTAAGTCGTGATTTTTTATCACGACTTTTTTTATTTTTATTTTGTAACATTTTTAAATTTAGTTTAACTAATTAGGTAAAATAAAAAATATGAATGCACACGAAATAGATTACAAGATTTTTGGAGAAGAAATGCAATTTGTAGAAATTGAATTAGATCCGCAAGAAGGAGTAGTTGCAGAAGCTGGTACTTTTATGATGATGGATGACCAAATTAAAATGAATACTATTTTTGGAGATGGTTCAAATCAAGAAAAAGGTATTTTGGGTAAAATATTTTCTGCAGGTAAAAGAATTCTTACAGGAGAAAGTTTATTTATGACTGTTTTTACTAACGATGGTTTAGGAAAAAAACAAATTTCGTTTGCATCTCCTTATCCTGGTAAAATAGTTCCTATTGACTTAACTGAGTTTGGAGGTAAGTTTATTTGCCAAAAAGATGCCTTTCTTTGTGCAGCAAAAGGGGTTTCTATTGGAATTGAATTTTCTAAAAAATTAGGAAGAGGTTTATTTGGAGGTGAAGGGTTTATTATGCAGAAAATGGAAGGTGATGGTTTAGGATTTATTCATGCAGGAGGAACTATGGCAAAAAAAGTACTACAACCTGGTGAAATTTTAAAAGTAGATACAGGTTGCATAGTTGGTTTTACGCAAGATGTAGATTACGATATAGAATTTGTAGGTGGTATAAGAAATACCATTTTTGGAGGAGAAGGTTTATTCTTTGCTACTTTAAAAGGCCCAGGAACCGTTTATGTACAATCTTTACCATTTAGTAGATTAGCAGGAAGAGTGTTAGCTATGGCTCCAAAAACTGGTAATGGTAGTAGAGGAGAAGCTTCTGTTTTAGGAGGTTTAGGAGATATGTTAGATGGTGATAACCGTTTTTAAAATTTAGTTAATGATTTTTTTCATTTTCATAAATTAACAAACTTCTAGCTTTAATTATATCAACAAGCTTTTTTTCAGCTTTTGTAAGATTTGAAGCAAACCCATTATAATTTTCTCTAATATTTTTATAGTATTTTTTTCTAGTATTATAATTTTTTGTGTTCTTAAATCTATTCGTAAAGATGGTCAGTTGATCTAAAATGTCAAAACTTCTATACAGTAAATATTGCAAATCAGCTAGAGGTTGTCTTAATTTTTCGTAAAAGGGTTTGTTATTTTCTTTTAAGTTTCTTTGGTAGGTTATAGCTGTTTTCTGAGCTTTTTTTAAAACAATAATAAATTTTTTTGTTTTTGACTCAACTTTACTAACATATAAATTTCTGTTTTTATAAGTCTCAGAAGAAGCTATTTTTTCTATATATTTTCTTAGGTCTTTACTTTCTTTTTTTACCTGTTTTATAGTAGCATAAATCTTACCTGTAGCTTGTGAATATAAAATTGAAGAAAAAGAGGTGAAAATTAATAGAATTAAAAATTTTATTTTCATAATTGAAATACGTATCGTTATTAAAAACTAAAAAAGATGAATAATTTTTTATTCCTCCATAGAATGATAAACATTTTGTACATCATCATCTTCTTCTAAACGTTCTAGAAGTTTGTTTACATCTTCTTGTTGTTCTTCTGTTAATTTAGTGGTAGTTGTAGGTATTCTTTCGAAACCTGAAGATAAAATCTCGATATTATGTTCTTCAAAATAGCTTTGTAAAGCGCCAAATTGTTCAAAAGGAGCGTAAATAATAACACCTTCTTCATCATCAAACACTTCTTCTACTTCAAAATCTATTAACTCTAGTTCTAGCATTTCTAAATCTTCGATATCATCTTTCTTTAAAGTAAAATTACAGGTATGATCAAACATAAAAACTACAGAACCAGATGTACCTAAATTACCATCACATTTATTAAATGCAGCTCTAACATTAGCTACTGTTCTGTTATTGTTGTCTGTAGCTGTTTCTACAATAATAGCTATACCATGTGGTGCATAACCTTCAAACAAGGTTTCTTTGTAGTTAGCAGTATCTTTATCTGATGCTTTTTTAATCGCTCTCTCTACATTGTCTTTTGGCATGTTTGCAGCCTTTGCATTCTGTATAACTGCTCTTAAACGTGAGTTTGTATCAGGATTTGGACCACCTTCTTTTACAGCCATTACAATATCTTTACCAATTCTAGTAAAGGTTTTTGCCATTGCTGACCAACGTTTCATTTTTCTTGCTTTCCTAAACTCAAATGCTCTACCCATTTCTGTTGATTTATTTTAAATGCTCACAAATGTAAAAATTAGTAATAAGTTTTACAATTTTAAAATTTCTGATTTATAAATTTAATTCATTTAGTAATTGATACGATTGTTTGGCAATCTCAATTTCTTCGTTTGTTGGGATAACCAAAACTTTTACCTTAGCATTTTTAGATTGTATTTCTCTTATTTCTGAAGCACGTATTTCGTTTTTCTCATCATCTAAATCAATACCTAAAAAATCTAAATCTGTACAGGCAAGTTTTCTCATTAATGCTGAATTCTCTCCAATTCCTGCTGTAAAAACAATAGCATTTAAACCATTTAAAATACTGGTATATGCACCAATGTATTTTTTAATTCTATAGGCAGATAATGCTAATGCATGTGTACAGTTTATGTCTCCATGTGCTGCTTTTTCAGAAATTTCTCTTAAATCAGAATAACCAGTTAAGCCTAACATGCCAGATTCTTTATTTAATAAGTTGGCAACTTCTTCTGCAGTTTTATTTAATTTTTTCATGAAAAAGAAAATAACAGATTGGTCAATATCTCCAGATCTAGTTCCCATAACCAAACCATTCATAGGCCCAAATCCAAGAGAGTTTTCAATGCTTTTTCCTTCTTTAATGGCAGACATGCTGCAACCATTTCCTAAATGAATGGTAATTATTTTTTTTGCTTTTTCTTTCCCTAAAAACTCAATGGCTTTTTCAGAAACATATTTATGACTGGTGCCATGAAAACCATAAGCTCTGATATGTTGTTCTTCTAAATACTCATTTTTTATTGCATATTGATAAGCTACTTTGGGCATAGTTTGATGAAAAGCAGTATCAAAAATGGCAATTTGTTTTGCTGATGTAAATATAGTTTCTGCTATTTCTATACCTGTTAAGTTTGCAGGATTATGCAAAGGAGCTAAATCAAATAAACTACGAATACTGTCTTTAACTTCTTGAGTAACAATAGTGGGTTTTGCAAATTTACTTCCTCCATGAACCACTCTATGTCCTACTGCTTTTATCTCATCAACTGTTTGTAAAACACCTAATTTATGGTCAAGTAAAGTCTTGCTTATTTTTTTTAATCCATCTTTATGTGTAACTATGGGTAAGACTTCAGTAGATTTATCACCATTTTTTTCATGAGTAAAAATAGCATCAGTAAAACCAATTCTCTCTATTAATCCTACACATTTTACTTGTTGAGAAGGCATTTCTATCACCTGATATTTTAATGATGAAGAACCTGCATTTAATACTAAAATTTTCATATTAATTTTGATTTGCTTGAATTGCTGTGATTAATACAGTATTAAAAATATCATCTACAGTACACCCTCTACTTAAATCGTTAACAGGTTTGTTTAAACCTTGCAACATAGGTCCAATAGCTAAGGCTCCAGTTTCTCTTTGTATGGCTTTGTATGTATTGTTACCTGTATTTAAATCTGGGAAAATTAATACAGATGCTTGACCTGCAACTTCAGAATCTGGCATTTTAGTTTTAGCAACAGACATATCTACTGCTGCATCATATTGTATAGGGCCTTCTATCTTTAAATCAGGATTTTTTGTTTTTACAATTTCTGTAGCTCTTCTTACTTTTTCTACCTCTTCTCCTTTTCCAGAAGTTCCAGAAGAATAAGATAACATGGCCACTTTTGGGTCTACACCAAAAGCAGCAGCAGAAGCAGCAGAAGATAAAGCAATTTCTGCTAATTGTTCTGCATTTGGGTTTGGGTTTACTGCACAATCTCCCATAACAGAAACTCGATCTGATAAACACATAAAAAATACAGATGATACAACAGATACCCCAGGTTTTGTTTTTATAATTTGTAAGGCTGGTTTAATAGTGTGCATAGTAGTATGAACAGCACCAGAAACCATACCATCTGCTAAACCATTGTAAATCATTAACGTTCCATAGTAAGACACATCTCTGGTTAAATCATAAGCTGTGGTTTCTGTCATCCCTTTGTGTTTTCTAGCTTCAAATAAGCTTTTTCCAAAGGATGAATTATATTGAGAGTCTTCTGGGTTTAAAACCTTAATTTTATTAAAATCAATCTGAATACCTAGTTGATTTGCTTTTGTTTGAATGTCTTTTTTATTACCTAAAAGTGTTAAGTCTACAATATCTAACAATTGTAAACGAGCTGCTGCTTTAATAATTCTTTCGTCATTTCCTTCTGGTAATACAATATGTTTTCTATGAAGCCTTGCTTTTTGCAACAAGTTGTATTGAAACATACTTGGGGTTATTTTATCAGAATTAAAATTGGTAAATATGTTAGTTAAGCCATCTTGGTTTACATACTTGTCAAAAGTATCTAAGGCTAAAACTATTTTTTGATTGTTATTCGCGTAAATTTTTGGTTTTACTGCTCCAATTCTGTTAGAAACTCCAAATGTGCCACCATCAACTGAAATAATTGGTATGGTAGATTGTACACCTTCTATTAATTTTAATATAGAATCTTCAGGAATTAAATTACCTGTTAAAATGATTCCTGAAATTTTTGGATAATTGCTAGAAGCGTTAGCTTGTAATGCGCCTAAGATAATATCTGCTCTATCTCCTGGAGTTATTACCAATGCATTTTCTTTAATACGAGTTAAGTAATTTCTTAACTGCATTGCACCAGTACTATAACTACCAATAGAATTGTTTAAAAATTGCTCTCCAAATAAAACCTTACCTTCTAAAGTATCTACAACTTCTTTTACTGTTGGATAAGCTAATAAGTTTATTTTCGGAATTACATCGATCTGTATTGATGTTGGAATAGATTTAATCAATTCTTCTCTAACATAATCTATTTCGTCATTTTCAATTTTATTGGCAATAAGCCCAATAACATCTACTTCTTTGCTAATAAATGAGTTATACGTAATTTGCATGGTATTGATAAAATCTTTTTTCTTTTTACCATTACCAGCGCCAACAATTAACACAGGCATTCCTAAATTTTTTGCAATCATTAAGTTTACATCTACTTCTGTAAACCCTCCTTCACCAGAAAAGTCTGTTCCTTCTACTAAAACATAATCGAATTTTTCTTCTAATTCTTTGTATTTTTTTATGATGTTGTGTATGACGTTATCCTCTTTTCCTTCACTTAGTAAATCAGCTATTTCATGTTGTTCGTAAACATAACAATCATCGTGTTTTAAGTCTAAATCAAAAAATGAAATGGCTGTATTTATATGATTATCTACCTGATTATTTTTTTTGTTGATGATGGGTCTAAAATAGCCAACCTTAGAAGATTTGGTAAGCATCATTCTTAAAATACCTAGAGATATTAAAGACTTTCCACTATCGGATTCTATGGTTGTAATGTAAATTGACTTACTCATTAGTGTTGAATTTTATGCAAAAATAAGTGATAAAAAAATGACCAAAAGTGATTTTGGTCATAATTAATTTATAGTAAATTAATAATGATGAGAAAACATGGCTTTATGGCCTTTTTTTAATGTTGCTTTAGCTCTTTTATGATTTTCTTCAAATGTCTTTAAATCTGTAAATTTACATATACCATAAGAGTAATGATACTTTAGTATTTCTAAATCTATTTCTGTTATTTTTTTATTTGATGCATACTTGTAAGAAAGTAAAGCTTCTTTGTCTAATAATCTAGTACTGCTAAAATAGCCTAGACTTCTAAAAAAATAATTTTTAGCAAGTTCGATTGCTTTATCTAGACTTTTATATTTTCTCAAGTCTATTTGTAAACGACAGTTGTTTAATTCTCCTTTATTATTCCAATACGTGTAATAACCAATAATAGAATCTTTAATTTTAGGTTCGTATTTAAAATTATTTTTATCATTTAATTGATAAATGATGTAATTAGAGTCTTCTATGTTTTTTACCACACTAATTTTTAAAGAATCAACTTCTTTGCTTAAAGTTTTACTAAATTTAATTAAAGATTTTTTTATTTTTTTATCTGTTTTTTTTGGAAAAAATATTTTGATTTCATCTTTCCAAAGCTTCATTTTAGTTTTAAATTTTGCTTGAGGTTTGATGTACTTCATGTAAACCACATCTTTATAAATTTCTAAAAATGTAGAATCTTTTTCTTCGTAAGGAACAGAAATTCTATTTGAAAACTCTTCATTATCAATTAAAATAAGAGTGTCGTTTTCAAAAATTTGGTAATTTCCTTTTACAAATTCAATAGGTTTGTTAGGGTATTTTTTCTTGTAATCAGAAATTTTTAGGTAGACTCTTTTTCTAGTTTTTCTTTCAATTTTTTGGCTATTTAAACTAAAAGTAAAGCCTATAAAAATTAATAAAACTAAGGGGAATTTCTTTTTCATAACACTAAGTAAATTTTAAACTTGTAAGACCCCTAAATTAAATTTCTTTTCAATAGGTGCATGATTTGCTGCTTCAATTCCCATAGAAATCCAAGTTCTTGTATCTAAAGGGTTGATAACTGCATCTGTCCATATTCTTGCTGCAGCATAATAAGGTGATATTTGCTTATCATACCTAGATTTTATTTTATCAAATAATTCAGCTTCTTTTTCAGGAGTAATTTCTTCGCCTTTCTTTTTAAGTGAGGCAGTTTCTATTTGTAATAAAACTTTTGCAGCAGAATTACCACTCATAACAGCTAACTCAGCACTTGGCCAAGCAACAATTAGTCTTGGGTCATAAGCTTTACCACACATGGCATAATTTCCTGCTCCATAAGAATTACCTATAACAACAGTAAATTTAGGTACAACAGAATTACTTACTGCATTCACCATTTTAGCACCATCTTTAATAATTCCTCCATGTTCAGATTTAGAACCAACCATAAAGCCAGTTACATCTTGTAAAAACACTAAAGGGATTTTTTTCTGGTTACAATTGGCAATAAAACGTGTTGCTTTGTCTGCAGAATCGTTATAAATTACACCACCAAATTGCATTTCTGTAGGTTTGGTTTTAGATGCTGTAGTTTTTACTAATTTACGCTGATTAGCAACTATACCAACAGCCCAACCATCAATTCTGGCATAACCTGTTAAAATAGTTTGTCCATAACCTTCTTTGTATTGTTCAAATTCTGAATTATCTACCAATCGCTTTATGATTTCTAACATGTCATATTGCGCATTTCGCTCTTTAGGTAAAATGCCAAAAATATCTTCTTCTTTTTCTTTTGGTGGTAATGCTTCTTTTCTGTTGAAACCAGCTTTATCAAAATCACCAATTTTATCTACAATATTTTTAATAGTATCTAAGGCATGCTTATCGTCTTTAGCTTTGTAATCTGTTACTCCAGAAACTTCACAATGTGTGGTAGCTCCTCCAAGAGTTTCGTTATCAATACTTTCGCCAATGGCAGCTTTTACTAAATAGCTTCCTGCTAAAAATATACTTCCTGTTTTATCTACAATTAGCGCTTCATCACTCATAATAGGTAAATACGCTCCACCAGCAACACAACTACCCATAACTGCAGATATTTGGGTAATACCCATAGCACTCATTACTGCATTATTTCTAAAAATGCGTCCAAAATGTTCTTTATCAGGGAATATTTCATCTTGCATTGGCAGGTAAACACCTGCAGAATCTACCAAATAAATAATGGGTAATTTATTTTCAATGGCAATTTCTTGAGCTCTTAAATTCTTTTTTCCAGTAATAGGAAACCAGGCACCTGCTTTTACAGTAGCATCATTTGCCACCACAATACATTGTTTGCCTTTTATGTAGCCAATTTTTACAACTACACCTCCAGAAGGACATCCACCATGTTCTGCGTACATATCTTCACCAGCAAAAGCTGCAATTTCTATAGATTTTGATTTGGCATCTAAAAGATAATCAATTCGCTCACGAGCTGTCATCTTTCCTTTTTCATGATGTTTATCTATTCTTTTTTGTCCTCCACCTAATTTTACTTTAGCGAATTTTCTCTTTAAATCTGAAACTAAAAGTTTGTTGTAATCTTCGTTTTTGTTGAAGTTTATGTCCATAAAAATAGTGTATAATAAGTCTTGTAAAAATAAGAAAATTTAATGGTAAGATGCTATAATTTCATCAACTGTATTTGCAATTTCTTTGTGTCTATTTTTCTTTTCTAATTTAGTTGGTTTAGCAGCTCTTTCAGTACAATTTTTTACACTACAAGTTTCACAAGTAACACCAACTGTTCTTTTGGTAAAAGTGTCTTCTTTTAAAAATTGTAATTTCTTCTTTAAGTGGTTAGATAAAAGCATACCAATGCTTACACTTCTTTGTATGTCTTTTTTAAAAGGATCTGAAGTTGCTGATGAAAGTACTAGATATTCGTTGTTTTCATTTTCGTATGAAGAAATTTGTATACCAAATGTGGCTCTTTTTTTAGATGATTTTTTAAAATCTTCTATAGTTTTTATAGAAATCCATCTTCTACAATAGTGCTCATGATTTCTATTTGCATGAGGTGCTTGTTGTTGTGTTATATGTAATTCTTTACTCAATCTAAAATTTTCTAAATTTTGGTTGTGTGTAAAACGTAGAAAGAAGAGATTTTTTATATTAAAATACTTAGGTAATATGTTTGTTAGTCTTTGATAAAAAGTTTCTTGAGAACAATTAAACTGTTTTATGATTTTGTGTAGATGCAAAGAATTCCATGTTTTTTCTGCAAATAGATCTGTAAGTTTTTGCGTAATAATTGTTCTTGGTATTATTAAAGCTCCTGCAAAATAAGAGGCAATAAAATTATGTAAAACTTGGTCAAAACTTTCGAACTTAATCCATGGAAAAGTATAAAGTCTATCTTCTATGTTAAGAAAATTATAGGCAATTTCTTTAGCATAAATAAAGGTTTTTTGTGCTTCAGAAATATCTTTATCAATTAATAGAATTTTCTTTTTTGGAATAAAAATGTTTCTTAATTCATCTAGATTTTTATGTTTAGAGAGTTCGTCTTCATTTATAGTGTAGCCAAATTCTTCTATTAAAATTTCTTCTAGTTCAGAAGAGGTAATTTTTTTTGTAGTGTCAATTTGATACGATTTTGCAAATCGTTCTGCATCTGCTTCTATATCTTCAAAATAATTATTATGAGCTTCTTGATAACTTCTTAAAGAGGCAAGAAAAAAACTTTCTCGTGTTAAATTATAGTTTTGAGCAATTTTTATAATAGTACTAATAAATGCATTAACCTTTGCTGGGGCATTTGCAACAATATCTATCAGTACATTTTCTTTAATACCAAATAAATCTAAAGGGATCTCTTTTAAAATTTTAGATTGTAATATTTCTCCAACAGGAGCCAAGTTTTTATCAAGTTTTAAAGAAACAAAATGATCATAAGGTACTTCTAAGTGTTCAGCTAATAAAACAATCTTATCAGGTTTGGGGTATTTTTTACCTTTTTCTATTTCGTTTAAATAAGATTTAGAAAGTCCTGTAAGTTTAGCTAAACCAAATAAAGAAAGTTTTTTGTCTGTTCTAATCTGTTTAAGCTTTAAACCAAATATTAAGCGAATGTAATCATCTTCTATAACCATAAAACAAAGGTAAATATTTTAAAGCGAATATAAGAAAATTAATATTTTTTGTAAAAATAGCGAACGTTCGCTTGTAGAGAATAAAATTATTTTATATACTTGCATAGTAGAAATTTAAAAAATAAAAAATATGGCTATTTCACTCATGACAAAAGAAATTGTTTTTAAAGGATTTGATAAAAATGAATTTAAAGAGATTTTGACTACAGAAGTTTGTCAATTTTTAATAGAATTACAAGAAAGATTTAATGAAAAAAGAATAAAACTATTAGAACATAGAGAGGTTGAGCAAGCTTTTTTTGATGCTGGTAATTTTCCGAGTTTTCCAGAAGAAACTAAAGATATTAGAGATTCTAATTGGGTTTGTGCAGAATTACCTAATGATTTGTTAGATAGAAGAGTTGAGATTACTGGTCCTGTAGATCGTAAAATGGTAATTAATGCGCTTAATTCTGGAGCAAAGACTTTTATGGCAGATTTTGAGGATAGCAACTCACCATCTATACAAAATGTTTTGCAGGGTCAAATAAATTTAAGGGATGCTGTAAATGGTACTATTACATATTATAATTCTACAAAAAATAAAGAATACAAGCTTAATGAAGAGGTTGCAACTTTATTAGTAAGACCTAGAGGATGGCACCTAAATGAAAAACACTTTACTTTAAATGGTGTTGAGCTTTCTGCTTCTTTAGTAGATTTTGGATTGTACTTTTTTCATAATATAAAATCATTACAAGAAAAGGGTTCTGCAACTTATTTTTACTTACCAAAATTAGAGCATTATTTAGAAGCAAGGTTGTGGAATGACGTTTTTGTATTTGCTCAAGAGTATTTAGATATTCCTCAAAAAACAATAAAAGCAACTGTTTTAATAGAAACCATAACTGCTAGTTTTCAACTAGATGAAATTATTTATGAATTAAGAAATCATATGGCTGGTTTAAATTGTGGGAGATGGGATTATATTTTTTCTTACATTAAAAAATTTAGAAATCATAAAAACTTTATGGTGCCTAATAGAGATGAAATCACCATGAATTCGCCATTTATGAAAGCATATTCTTTACGAGTAATTCAAAGATGTCATAAAAGAGGGGTTCATGCTATGGGTGGTATGGCTGCACAAATTCCGATTAAAGGAGATGATATGGCTAATGATTTAGCTTTTGCAAAAGTAGTTTCTGATAAAGAAAATGAAGTAAAAAACGGACATGATGGAACTTGGGTTGCACATCCAGGTTTGGTTTCTGTTGCTATGGATGTTTTTAACAAGCATATGATTACTAAAAATCAATTACACATTAAAAGATATGATATTAATGTTGGAGTTAATGATTTGGTAGAATTACCTAAAGGATCTATTACAGAAAACGGAATTCGTAAAAATATAAACGTCGGAATTTTATACATAGAAAGCTGGTTAAGAGGAAATGGAGCAGCTGCGCTATATAATTTAATGGAAGATGCTGCAACAGCAGAGATTTCAAGAACACAAGTATGGCTTTGGTTACATAAAAATGTTCAAATAGAAGATGGTCGTTTTTTTGGAGAAGAGTTGTATCAACAATTAAAGAAAGAAGAAATTCAAAAAATAAAAAATATGATAGGTGAAACAGCTTATTTAAAAGGAAAATTTGACTTAGCTATCAAATTATTTGATGCTTTGGTATTAACAAAAGAGTACAAAGAATTTTTAACATTACCTGCTTACCAACACATATAAAAAGAAAACTCGCAACTACTGCAATAGTTACGAGTTGTTACTAAAATTAAAAAATAATCTTAATAATCTAAACAACAAAATTATGAAAAATTTAGCTCAATCTAATTATGCTAATGCACTTAAAACAGTAAAGAGTTTAAAACAAAAATTTGGCGATAGCTGGAAAACAATTACTCCAGAAAATGCTGCTAGAATGATTAGTCAAAATCGTTTCAAAACAGGCTTAGATATTGCCAAATACACTGCAGCTATTATGAGAAAAGATATGGCAGACTATGATCTTGACTCATCAAATTATACACAATCTTTAGGTTGCTGGCATGGTTTTGTGGCACAACAAAAAATGATTGCCGTTAAAAAACATCATAAAACAACCAGCAAAAGATACTTATATCTTTCTGGTTGGATGGTTGCTGCTTTACGTTCAGAATTTGGACCATTACCAGATCAATCTATGCATGAAAAAACAGCAGTACCTTCTTTAATTTCAGAAATTTATGATTTTCTAAAACAAGCAGATGCTATAGCGTTAAATGACTTATATAGAAGGTTAGAAAATGGAGAAAAAGTACAAGCAGAAATAGATAATTTTGAAACGCATATTGTGCCAATTATTGCAGATATAGATGCTGGTTTTGGTAATGAAGAAGCTACATATTTATTAGCAAAAAAAATGATTGAAGCTGGTGCTTGTGCTATTCAGATAGAAAACCAAGTTTCAGACGCGAAACAATGTGGACATCAAGATGGAAAAGTAACTGTACCTCATGAAGACTTTATTGCGAAATTAAATGCAATTCGTTATGCTTTTTTAGAGTTAGGAGTAGATGATGGTATAATTGTGGCAAGAACAGATTCTGAAGGAGCAGGTTTAACTCAAAAACTTCCAGTAAGTCAAGAACCAGGAGATTTAGCATCTCAATATTTAGCGTTTGTAGAGGCAGAGCCTATCAATATAAAAGATGCAAAAGAAGATGATGTTTTATTGAAAAGAGATGGTAAATTAGTAAGACCAGTTAGATTAGTTAATGGATTGTACAAATTCAAAGAAGGTTCTAATATAGATAGAGTGGTTTTAGATTGTATTACAAGTTTGCAAAATGGTGCAGATTTATTATGGATAGAAACACCTACACCAAATGTAAAACAAATAGCACATATGGTAAACAGAGTAAAAGAAGTAGTGCCAACTGCTAAATTGGTATATAATAATTCACCTTCTTTTAACTGGACCTTAAACTTTAGACAACAAGTTTATGAAGAAATGCGTAAAGAAGGTTTAGATATTATGCATTACGATTTTAAAAATTTAATGGATGCAAAATATGATGATTCTAATTTGTCTAAACGTGCAGATGAAAAAATTAGAACTTTTCAATTAGATGCAGCTAGAGAAGCAGGAGTGTTTCATCATTTAATTACGTTACCTACTTATCATACAACAGCTTTACATATGGATGATTTAACAGAAGGTTATTTTGGAGAAGAAGGTATGTTAGCATATGTAAAAGGAGTGCAAAGACAAGAAATTAGAAAAGGGGTGGCTTGTGTAAAACACCAAAGAATGGCTGGTTCAGATTTAGGTGATGACCATAAAACATTTTTTGCAGGTGATAAAGCGTTAAAAGCTAGTGGAGAAAAAAATACTTCAAATCAGTTTGATGATGTTACCAATAATGAAAGCAAAAAAGCAAAAGCTAAAGTAGTAGCCTTGGCTAGTTAGTATTTCAGATTTATTTTAATAGTGATAAAGGGTCTTTTTAATTTTATGTAAAGAGACTCTTTTTTTATTAAAGTTTTTGTAACAAAATCATAAATTATGCTACATATTATTAAAGTTATATGTCGATTATTTTAAAAAAAATAACGAAATTGCTTTTTTCAAAAATTGTACAACTCTTAAAAAACTAATCAACAATGGCAGATGAATTTGATTTACTAGAAACAAACTCTAATGATAAAACTGAAAAGGTAGATGTAAACTGGGGTAAAGCTATAGATACTATGAAATCTAAATTAGCTCAAGAAGATGATCCAGAATCTCGTCAAAAAATATTAAATGCTACATTAGATGATGTAGTGCATATGGCAGAACAAGATAGAACTACCCTTTTAGACGCTATAAAAGACTTAACAGATTACCAAGATGAAGTTGGTATTTTATTCGAAAGATTTTCTTCTTTAAATGAAACTGAACAAAAAGTAATAGATGATGCTCAAAAAGAATTAGAAAGAGCAAGAATAGAATTAGAAGATGCCCAAAATAAACCAGATACTTGGTGGAATAATCTTTGGGGTAGAAAAAGTAAAATTAAAAGAGAAGAAGAAGAGTTTAAACTAGCAGAAAAAGTTCGTTCAGAAGCAGATAATAAAGCAAAAGCCATGTTTCAAGAACGAATTGAAAGTGCAGATATTGAAACCCTTTTAGGAGAGCTTTCTTACAAATCTCAAGCAGCAGTTACGCGTCTTAAAAATAGAGAAGTAGAGATAAAAGAAGTAGAAGAAAAGTTAAAAGATGCAATTGTTGAGGCTTCAAAAAATCATACGAAAGCTTTAGAAAAAAAGAAAGAAACAGAAGATAAATTAGAAGAGCAATATGCATTGTTAAAACAAGCACGTCAAGAGTTAGATGAAATTGCAGACAAACAATCTACAGAGTATTCAGAGGCTATTGCAAAAGTAACTGGAATTGAACAAAAAGTAGAAGAGTTAGAAGGTTTAAAAAATGCCTATACAACATTAGCGGCTAGTAAAGATAGTTTTGTGCATAAACACAACTTAACTATTAAAGTATTAACTTCTTTACGTTCTAATTTACAGACTCATAGAGCTAAGTTAAAATCAGATACAGAAGAAAGATTAAAGTATTATGATGGTTATGTAGTGGCTTTAAAAGCAAGAACAGATCAAGAATTTGCTGCCATTTTAGAACACTTAGGTGTAAAGACAGATGAACATATAGGAGAAACATTAGCATCTATGCATTCTGCAAGTGCTAGAGCTCGTCAAGAAATGATGGACAATATTCCTGTGCATGAAAAAGTAATGAATGGGGTGTACAGTTCTTATGCAGAAGCATTGCAAGAAATTCGTCAGAAAGATGTAGATATTCAAAAGAATTTTGCAGATAGATATGGTATTGATATGAAAGAAATTTTTGAAGATTATTACAAAGCAGATAAAGAAGAGCCAAAAACGGAGGAGCCTAAAAAGTCAACTCCAAAAGCGGATACTTCTGATGATGATTTATTGTCATAATATTTACTAATGGATAATTTTTTAAAAAGAATAAATTTAATACAACCATTTTCTTTTAACTTAAACACTAATAAAACAGACTTTGTAAATAACCTTAGAAGAAATGTTGACTTAAAAGACATTGATGGTATGTTTTCAACGATGTTTGAAGTTTTTGAAAAAAGTGAAAACACTTTAAAAGGGAGTGTAAGTTTTAATGAATTTAGTCTAAAAAAAAGACAGAGATTTTTTGATAGGAAAGCTGGTTTAGCAAAAGCTATTGGGCAATATGATATGAAAGGTGAAAAACTTCAAATATCTGGATACATTAAAGCATGGAGTAATTTTATGTATTTTTTCTTTGCTTTTTTATTACTCTTTTACACTATTTTTATTTTTGGTTTTTTCTTAAATGTGAAATTTACTGAAAACACATATATTCCAGTTATTTTTATAATAATACATGCACTTTTTATGATAGGTATCCCTTATTATTTGCTAAAATCATCAATAAAAGATTTAAAAAAAGAGATAGAAAGAGAATTTCATTTTATAGTAAGTAAGAATATTAATATATGATTACAACACCTTTAGATTCTGCTGAGTTAAATTCTAAAGAACAATATGTTTTTTACCATAAAATGGTAGATTTTGTTCTAAAAGAATTAATAGTAAGTATTCAGCAAGAGCACTTACTTAATCATCAAGAATTGTTGCTTTTTAAACAATATTCAGACTTGCTTTTATATTCTATAGAAGCCATGCGTATTAAATATATGTATGATGAAGAAGATAATATGAAAGTAGATTTAACAGAATCTGGATTTCCTAATTATCTAGAATTTAGATACTTGTATAATGATTTAGAGTTAAAAAATCAATATATACATAAGTTAACAGATAGTAATGGTTTAAAAGAAGATTTTTTAAATACACTATTAATAAAAAAACAACCTATAAAAAGAAGTAAGCTTTTTCAAGCAGCTTCATTAGTGTATTACAAGTCTGTAAATCAAAAATATATTTTCAACAGATTTGTACAAGGTAAAATTTTAGTTTCACCAAAAAATAGTCAAGGTGAGTATGTAACAAGTTGGAGTTTTTATGATGTTGCACATAACAGGCCTTTTATTTGTTATATGTATTTTGATTATGATGGAAAAGACGCAGAAAATGATAGGTCTGAAATTTATAAGGTATTAAAAGAAAGTGCAGATAGAGAAATGTCTTTAGATGCAATGGCTTACACTATAGACAGAAGATTGTCAGATTTACAGCCAAAGCATATAAAAAGAATAGATTTAGGTCCTTTACATAATGTTTTTGCCAAAGACGAAAATGATATTACACATGCCATTTTAAAAGCAATTGCAGATAAAGATATTGCCTTAGAATCTTATGCTTTATCATTAAAAATAGATGAGGTTTTTTCTGGAGCAACTTTTCAAGAGGGTAATTTTTTCTCAAAAAAAACATTTCAAAAATGGAGCGAAGTTATTTCTCAAAAATACATTTTTGCGCCTCATAGAATTATTCAGTTGTTACATAATAGAACACCTGAAGTGCTGCTTAAATTAGCAAAGCAGCCTATAGAAATGAGTGAAATAAAAAAATAGTTAGCAGTTTGCAGTAACTAATTAACAGTAAAAATTAAAAAACAATCAATTTTTCCCCTTTGGGGAAATGTCTGAAAGACAAAGGGGCTTATGGAACACAATTCAACTTTTCCAATAAAACAAAACGAATTAGATATGCTTCGTGATGAAGCAACAGATTATATTAAATCTATTCAATGGGAGCAAGGTAATAAAGCTAAGAGTAGAGAAAAAGAGGCAAAAGACGATTCTATTTTACTCTATTTATCTAGAGCAAATAATGGAAGCAATGTTTCTATAACATCAGTTTCTAAAACTATTTTGGCTTTAAAAAAGCGATTGTTGCCAGATTCTATAGCCATTCCAGTTCATTTAAATCAAACTTTATTTGCAATTCAAGAAGGGTTAACATTAGGGATTTGGATAAAAGATGCCTTTTATGATGCATCAGGTTTATCTTCTTTAAACGAACGTAAATCAGCATTAGATCATTCAGGGAAAAGAGAATTTGAAAGCAAACTACAAACAGCAACTGCATTTCAATTGTTTGCAACATCCTATAAAACTTTACACGATTTAAAACCATTTGCTTCTGATGATTTATCTGTGATGAAACAAAAGTTTGCAGGTATTCCAGAAGTATCTCTGTTATCTCCATTAAAAGGAATTGCTTGTTCACTTTTTTATTTTGATAAATATTTAAGTCATCCAGATATCATAAAAACAGACAAAGATGTTGTCGATTTTACGGTTGTTTATTTCGAAGCTTTAATTGATGAAATTCAATTGCGTAAAAGTAGCTTAGAATACACAGAAACCATTTTAGATAGAACCTATAAATTAGAAAATTCAGATTTTGCAATTTCTGGATGGGAAAACGTTTTTGCTGGTACAGCCAAAAGTGTTGAATTTAATAAGGTTCAATTTGAGCAGATTGTAGGTAATAAAGATGCCAAACATTTTGCACGTAGGTTAACAGAGCGAATGTTGAGTTACGATTTTGAAGCACAGAAAAATCCGTTTCAAGAATTAGGAGGTTTTATGCCTGTTTTTATGGGTTATGGAATTCCTGGTACAGGAAAATCGATGCTAATTGCAGCCATTGCCACACGTTTAAAAGAACATTGTGATAATTTAGATATCCCTTTTTTGTTCCATCCAATGCCAGATACATTAATCTCTACGTTTCAAGGAGGTTCTGCAGAAAAAATGGTGGAGTGGATGAAGCCTATGCAAGATCCTACAAAAATAATTTTTGCACCTATAGATGATGCAGAAAACAATTTACAAGAAAGAACAGCACAAGGTGTTTCTGCAGGAGTTAAAGAAGTAATAGGTGTTTTTTTAAGATACACAGAAGGTGCTTATGCCGTAAATTATGGTAATTCTTCTGTAGGTTTATTTACAAACCTACCAGAAATGTTAGATAAAGCTGTGATTTCTAGAGTACAAGGTCGTTTTAAAATTGATGGAGCAAGAACTGCACACGACTTTTTAGATCAAGATTACATTTGGTGGAAAAAGTTTGAAAAAACGATACCAAATTTTGTGAATATGCAAAACCCTGCTGAATATGAATTCTTAAAAGATCAAGGATTGGCTAAAAGTATGGGAGATATTTTAAATACCATAGAAAAACCATCAGAAGAAAGAGTGTTAGAAGCTTATGACAGAGCAGCGCAACAACACAAAACGAATGAGCATTTGTTTTTTGCAACATTATACAAAGAAATTCAAAAAATATTTCCTTTCTTTTCATCTAGAGACGTTAGAAATATACAGTCTGCAATTTCTTTACGATTAACAGATTTTGATTTAGAACAAGATTGGTTTGATAATCCTGAAGTTTACTTTAAAAAAGATTATGAAACAAAGTTTAATATGTTACAAGAGTTGATGAAAGCGAATATGAAAGGATTAGATTTTTCTGAAATTAGAAGACAAGAAGTAGTAAGGTATTTAGATAATGTTGCTACAATTGCAGATACTGATTTTAAACGTAAAGTAGATGAAAGAGTAAATCAATTAAACATAGATTTAGAAGCAAGAAGAAACTTTGAAAACGGAAACTAAACATAAAATTAATAATGTTACTTCTAAAGTAAAATCTAGTGCTTGGGGTAAATTAGAAGATATAAATTTTGATTATACCTTTAAGAATGGAACATCAAAAAACCTAACTTTTGAGATTTATGGTAAAAGTGATGGAGTTGCAATTTTAATTTATAACACCGTAAGTAATAAAGTAATTTTATCGAGACAATTTAGGGCACCTGTGTATATGCATGGTATTTCTAACGGATTTTCAATAGAGGTTGTTGGTGGTGCTATAGATAAAAATGAATCACCTGAAAAAGCTGCAATAAGAGAAACAGAAGAAGAGGTTGGTTATAAAATTAAAAGTGTAAAAAAGGTAAGTACAGTATTTTTATCACCTGGTATTGTAAACGAAAAAGTACACCTATTTGTTGGTGAATATACAGCTGATGATAAAACAAAAAATGGGGGAGGAGTTGCTGCAGAAAATGAAGAAATAGAAGTTTTGGAAACTAATTTTTCTGAAGCCTTACAAATGATAGAAAACGAAGAAATTATAGATGCAAGAACAATAATGCTATTGCAGTATGTACAGATTAATAAGCTGCTAAAATGAGAGCTATTACAATAGGAATATTTTTATTTATTGTCTTTGGCTGTACAATAGTAAAAAATCAGAATGATAAAAAATCTTTAAAATATGCAGTTGTAGATATTAAAATAAAAAAAGATAAAGACACTACAATTTTAAATGAATTAAGGTTTTATAAAATTCAAAGCGCTATAGACGCCTCTGTTTTAATGTACAATAAGTTTGGTAAATGGGACTTAAAGATAAAAGGAAAACATCAAGCTAATATGAATAGAATAGTTTGGGAAAATTTAAAAATATTTGAAGGCTCTAAAGAAAAGTTTACTGTTATTACAGATGGAACAGAGACAATGAATGACTATTATACATGTTTTATAATTTTTGATGAAAAAGGAGAAAATTGTCTAAATAAAAATCATCCAAGAAGAAAAAAAATAATAGATTATTTCAATTTTGAAATGAAACGTCTAAAAAGATCAAAAAAAGTATATAAATTATTTTATTAATAAAATTTTAAAAACGATTTAAGACGATTAATAAATAGTAAATGAAAAAACTAAAAGAGGCCAATTTATATAGAAACGAACTAATTCCTGTTAGTGGAAAATTAGTGGAACGTTATAATAAGTGCTTGTTAAAAATGGGTTTTGAAGAAACAAAACTCACAAAATTTTCTATTGATGGTTTAGGTTGGAGTCCTGAGATTGCTCAAGAAAAAAAGAACTCATTTTATTTAAATAATGGTGAGGCAAATACTCACGCAATTCTAATTTCACCAAAGCAAAAAGCTGTACCAGTTTACAATCCTTTTCATTCTTTTGATGGAGCATTAATGAAATTGGTGTTTAAGACACATCAAGAAACTATTAATGATATTACTAGAGATTCAGCTATTTGTATCGATTTTGATCAGAAAATTGATGTGTTTTACGAACCTTTAGATGTTTTGCGCTACAAAGATATTGTTATTAAATTCCATTTAATTGATGCTTTAGAGAAAGCTAAAGCAGAGCAACTAAAATTAATAGAAGTATTTAATACCGATAATAATTTTATTAACGAAAACATTCATCAACAACTATTAGCATCAGCTAAAAAACACGGAGATTTAAGAAATAGAAAAGTGGTTTTAGAAGATATTAATTTTACATCAGATTCTTTTTACACAAAAGCTTTTGGTGGTATTTATGTTTTAAGAGATTTTATAGAACCTATACTTATTTTCGAAAAAGAAGAGGCTTATAAAGAAGCTATAAAAGACACTATTCATGATGTGTTAATGTATCATATTTCTCATGCAGAATTAATAGATAAATTAAATAGTCATAAAATTATTGAATGCGATTTAGAAGAAGAAGCTACTAAAAAAAGATACGAACGTATTAAAAAATATGTTTTTTCTACATTCTTAAAAGAGCATAAGCATCCTATAAAAGATATTTTAGAAGACCCAATTTTATTTAAAAGTTACTTAAATAAGATTGATCTATCAGCAAGAAAAAAAGTAATGGGGGTAGAGCTTTATTTAGATAAAAAGAAGGTTTCTAAAAATATAAACCCAAAAGATAGTATAGATGAAAACATTTATGTTGCTATGCATAAACCTCATTCTTCTTTAAAGCCTAGTCATCAAGATTTAATTTGGAACTTACTAGTAAGTATAGCTCCTAAAGATGTGCTTTTTCTCTTTTGGTACGATAAAGAACGATTTTTCGAGTTATTTAAAAACTTAGATGAATCTATGAAAGATTGGGTGATAGACACAATTAAGAGTGAATTTTAGGTTGGAAGAATGAAGTAGGATGGAAGATGTTGAAATTGCGCAATTTGAATTTGAACACTGAAATTGAGTTTAGAAATAAAAAACATGAATTTGTAAAAATTGTATATTTATAAAAAGAAAAGAAAAAGAAATGAGTTTTAAATTTGAAAACTTAATTATTTGGCAAAAATCGATGGATTTAGGTGAAGAAATGAATTTGTTAACGAATAATTTTCCTCAAAAAGAAGTTTATAATTTATCATCTCAATTAAGAAGAGCTTCTGATTCAGTGGCTTTAAATATTTCTGAAGGCGCTATTTTGCAGTCGAATGCAGAATACAGAAAGTTTTTAGGATATTCAATTCGTTCTTTAGCAGAGGTGGTAACTTGCTTACATAAAGCAATTAGAAGAGAGTATTTGTCAAAAGAGGAATTTCAAAAATATTATAGTGAATGTTATCACCTAATGAATATGACAATAGCCTATAGAAATAAGTTAAAGTAAATTAAAAAAAAATATGAGTAAGAAACATCAAGCTTCCTGCTCCCAACATCAAACAACAAAACCATGACACTAGAAATCATCATATTTATAGCATCCATTTTATTTGGAGCTGTTATCTTTTGGAGAGAATCTCAAAGCAATAAAGTATTTCGTTTTTTTAATAAATTAATGAATTCGAAAGAATTGCAAATGAAAGCTGATGATAAAAAAGGATTTGTGTATCAACAATCACCTTTACTAAGATTGGTTTTTATTACGTCTTTATTTTTAATAGGTATTGTAGTAACGCGTATTTTAATCCCTATTGATTTAGCTACGATTTCACTATTTGCATCTATGATTTTTGGCACTTTTGCAGGTACATATTTAGCTGGGATTATATTTAAATCTTCTGCAGTTATCGAAGAACAATCTGAGTCTTTAGAAGATACATTTCAAGAAGTAATCGAAAAAGGTAAAGAACTCATAGATGATTTAAAAAACGAAGAACCAGCTACTATAGATAAAGCTCAAGAAGAAATTAAAGAAACATCAAAAGAAAATCAGAAAAGTGCTAGAGAGCGTTTAAAAGATAAAGGGTATTTAAAGTAAAATTATGCTAAAAAATTATTGGAATAAAGGTGCAAAACAAAAGAAAAGAGTCATCTTTTTTAGTGTTATACTATTGGGTTTATTGTTTTTTTTAAGAGACGACTATCAACCTGCATTATTGTTTTTTAGAAAATACATATTTGTAATTCTGTTATCATTTACAGTTTTATTTTTTGGAATCAGAAGATTTAGAAGATTAGCAAGTTCAGGAAAAAGAATACTTACTTTATTAATGTTGTCAGCTTTCTTTGGCTTATTGTATTTTGTGGGTTGGCATTATAACATGTACGATTACATGAAAACCTATAATGTGTTTAACAATCTAAATCGTTTTGAAATTGTAGAATTACCTCTTACACAAAATGAAAGAATTCAGCCTTTACGAAATATCTTTTCTATGGCAAATGAATCTGTTGGAGAAACCAAAGATGTTTCATTGCCACATTTGGTTAGAGTTGATGGTAACAATCAATGGACAATGGCTATACAGCCCACAGAAAAGTATTATTGGCAAGGCTTAAAAGACAATACAGAAGAGGTTTTTTCGGTTTCGAGTACAACACCTTTTCCTCGATTTTCGAGCGAAAATAGAATTCCTGTTACATTTTCTATAGGTGAATCTTTAAAGTTTAGTAGAAATACTTACAATGCAGTTGTACAACGTTTAAATCCTTTGATGTTATTCAATTACGAACCAAGTGATACTTATTATATGAAAAATGATAATGGTGCTTGGGTACAAGTAGTGAGTTTAATTAAATGGAAAGGTTTCTTTTTTCCTTATCCAACTTTTGGTGGAGTAATGGTTGTAGAAAATGGCGAACATGACTTTACAGATTACTTAGAAAGAATTACCATTGGTAAAGGAACGTTTATTGCACCAGAAGAAATGAAAAATTACGAGTATTTAAAAAGGCAAAATACTTTGGCTGAAAAGGTTTCACGAATTCAAGCAGAAAGCTTAAAGTTTTTAGGAGGTTTTTCTGATCCTTTACCTTGGAATATGAAAAGTGCAGTGAAAATTCCGTTAGCACCCAAAGATCAAAATCAGCAACCTTATGTAACTGATTTCGATTTTTCAGACACTAAAGTAGGTGCTTATAGTGGTTTGTATCATTGGTTTGGTTTAGAACCTATAGGTGATGAAAGAACTAGTTTAAGTTACAGTGTGTTTATTCCAGCAGATGGTACAGATAGACTGTATTATTACGATCATGCTTCAAAAAAACAAGGTTATGCAGGCGTTTCAGCTATGCCTTTAAAAGTTCAAGAATCTAAAAAAGAATATGATTGGAATGCGAATGCTCCTGTAGAATTTAGACCTTACATTAAAAACATTGCAGGAAAAAAACGTATGTTTTTCTTAGGTACAGTGTCTACCATAAGTTCAGATAATCCTGAACAATTTGATGGTGCTGCAACACCAGATTTAGCTTTGGTTGATAGTGAGTACAGAGATGTAGTGTGGATTAATGCTAAAAAACCTAGTACTTGGAATGAAGAGGTTTATAAACAATTAAACGAAGCTTGGAGAACTAGCGAAAACGGAAATATTTATTTCGAAAAAGAAAAAACCATCTTAGAAAAAAACAGACAAATATTAGATTCTATAAAATTGATTTCTAAACAAGAAAAAAACCTAAAAGAAATTCAGCGTTTACAAAAACAGATAGATTCTATTAAGATGAATAATTAATGCTAAACTTGTTTTAAAACTTATAGAGATTTAGGGAGTATTTTACTTTTTCGATAGCAGTTTTGTGTATGGAAAGTTGCATTTTTGTGTGCGAGTAATTTCCGAAGGAAAATCAGATGTTACAAAACTGCAGCGACCTTTGGCTTAAACTAAAGTAAGCAATGTTTTTTACATTATGTTACCCAACGTTTTTATTTTTTTAATTAATTCTTACCAGGAAATGAGTCTGTCAATCCGTTAAAGATATCTTGATGAGCTCGAATTTCGTGCTTTTCATTATTGTTGGTTATGATTTTAAAATTTGGTCGTTTAAAATTATGAGTAATATTCATAACACCATGAATTTTTTTAATATTGTCATACTTTAGTTCTATTTTTTTTGTCTTAGAAAAAAGTATTATTTGGTCTGGTTGAATTTCCAATTCCGCTTTTTCATAATTTCTCATTCCATTGACCCAATCTCCAATAAGTAAAAAAACCATTGAACCAGCAAATACATAGTATACATTCCTGTTTACTACTTCAATCAGATATATTGCTGCAATTTCTGAAGGCAAATATTTAGCAGGCCAAACAAATAATAAAAAGACTAAAAAGAGAAAGAATCCGAAGCTTAGGACACTTTTCCCTATTTTATTGATACTTTTTTTTTCAGCAAATTCTATTTCAAAAGTTTCTTTCAAATGTTGGGTAACTTAAGTACGATTATGGAGTCGTTTTAATGACTTATAATCGTTGTTAGCGAAGTTCGCTTTTTTTTATCAGAAAGTCAACATGTAGAACACCCTTCTATTAATATATTTTATTCAATATATTTCCTTGGATATATTTTCCTTGGTAAATATATTTTTATTTTGTAACTTTGTTATTAAATTAAAAATCAACCATTATGAAAACTACAAAAATTATTTATTACATAGCAACTGGTTTACTAACCTTATTAATGTTATTTTCTGTAAGTCAATATTTTTTTAACTACGAAGTTATAGAAGGCGCATTTAAAAGTTTTGGGTATCCTACCTATTTAATTTATCCTTATGGTGCAATTAAATTATTAGGCTTAGTAGCCATTTGGTTTATTCCAAACAAGTCTTTAAAAGAATGGGCATATGCAGGTTTCTTCTTTGCTTTTGTTCTGGCTTTTTTTGCACATTATATGATAGGAGATGGAGAACAAATGGGAGCATTAGTAGCTACTATTTTATTATTAACATCTTATTTTACTAACAAAAAAATACAATAATGGCAAAACAGGTTTCATCATCAGTTATGTTAACAAACAAAAATTATCTAGCAGAAGCTAAAACTAGAAATCATTTTTTAACAATAGATGAACCAGTTAGTGCAGGAGGTGATGATAATGGACCAACACCTGTAGAATATTTACTTACAGCATTAGGGAGTTGTGTAGCAATTACATTACGAATGTATGCAGAGAGAAAAGGTTGGGATGTAGGTAAAATAAAAGTAAATGTTACACAAAAAGAAGAATTAACAACAGAGGGAATTAGAAAGTCATTAGTAGAAGACATTTCTTTCGAAAAAGAAGTCACATCAAAACAACGAGAGAAGTTAGTAGAAATTGCTGGTAAGTGCCCAGTTGCAAAAATGATTAAAAGCGAGACAAAAATAACATCCATTCTAAATTAATTTCCTTGATAATATATTCCTTGGAAAATAAAATATATTGTTGTACATTTGTTACATAATTAAAAAAGACAATTAAGATGAAAATATTAAATATAAATTCAAGTAGTAATAAAACAGCTTCAACATCTACAAATTTTGCAGAGAAAGTAGTTGCTAAATTAGTAAAAGAGAATAGTGATGCAACTGTAAAAACAAGACATACAACTTTTTCTAATTTACCATTTATAGATGATGTAATGTTAAGTGCTTTATTTACTCAAGAAGAAAAAACACCAGAACAAAAAGAGTCTTTAGCAATTTCTAATGAGTTAACTAATGAGTTATTAGAAGCAGATGTTTTAGTTATTGGTGCTCCAATTTATAATTTTTCTGTGCCAGCATCTTTAAAAGCATATTTTGATTTAGTAGCTAGAGCTGGGTTAACATTTAAGTATACAGAGAATGGGCCAGAAGGTTTATTAAAAAATAAAAAGGCATATATAGTGGTTTCTAGTGGAGGCACAGAGATAGGCAGTGATATAGATTTTGCTGGTAATTACATAAAACATTTTTTAGGATTTTTAGGTATTACAGATGTAGAGTTTGTAAAGTTAGATCAATTAATGTTTGGTAGTGAACCTAAAATTGAGTCAGCACATAAAGTAATAGCAGCAATCGCTTAAAAAATAAAAGTTATGAAAAAAATATTAGCATTTGCAGGAAGTACAAGTTCTACTTCTATCAATAAAAAATTAGCAACTTATGCTGCAGAAAATTTAAAAGATACAGCATTTGATGTCATAGATTTAAGAGATTACGATTTACCTGTATATAGTGTAGACAGAGAAAAAGAGGGCTTTCCAGAAGCAGCAAAAAAATTCACTTCAATGCTAGATAATTATGATGGTTTTATTTTGTCTTTAGCAGAACATAATGGTTCTTATGCAGCAGCATTTAAAAATATTTTTGATTGGTCTTCTAGAATTGAAAGAAAGTTTTTTAGAGACAAACCTTTATTATTAATGGCAACTTCTCCAGGAGCAAGAGGAGGACAGTCTGTTTTACAAGATGGCATTACAAAATTTCCACATATGGCTGCAAAAGAAATTTTTTCTTTTTCATTACCAAGTTTTAATGATAATTTTAAAGACGGAAAAATTATTAATAATAATTTAAATGATAGTTTGATTGATGTTGTAACTCAATTCGAAAAATCAATTTAAATATAAAATTATGGCTGATCAAAAAGAAGTAGTAAAAGAGTACAGTAATAAAGATATCACTGTGGTTTGGAAACCAGATATGTGCATTCATTCTAAAAAATGTTGGCAAGGATTGATACAAGTATTTAATCCTAAAAACAGACCTTGGATAAATATGGATGGAGCTACTACAAAACGAATTAAAGATCAGGTAGAACAATGTCCTTCAGGTGCTTTATCATACATGCAAAAAAATGAAGCAGAGAAAAATAGTAGTAAAATAAAGGTGCAGTGTTTAGAAAATGGACCATTAATGGTAAAATCTGATGTAGAAATAACCCATTCTAATGGAGAGGTAGAAGTAAGAAAAAAAACAGCAGCCTTTTGCAGATGTGGTGCCTCTAACAACAAACCATTTTGTGATGGAGCACATTCAGAAATAAACTTTAAAGCTTAGTTATTATGGATATTTTACATAATGATGATGGTAAAAAAGGAGTTTTTTACGTTCAATTAAATGGAAAGACAGAAGCTGAAATGACCTATACTTGGGCTGGTCAAGACAAAATTATTATTGATCATACAGAAGTAAACGAAGTACTAAAAGGTAAAAAAGTAGGTTATAAATTGGTAGAAAAAGCTGTTGCATTTGCAAGAGCAAAAAATATTAAAATTCTTCCTTTATGTCCTTTTGCAAAGTATATAATGGATAAAAAAGAAGATTACAAAGACGTATTATTTTAAAAAGAAAAAAATGAAAATAACTTTATATGGTAAACAAGGACATGCATACACTGTTGCCTTTAAAAATTTTTTAAATTCAACAGATGTGCCTTATATCTATAAAGACATTTCTAAAGATGTTGATGCCAGAGAACATAGTAAAAAGTTATATAATGGAGTTGCAAAATTTCCTACTTTATTTGTAGATGAAGAAGTGTATTTAACACCTACAACAGAAGAGTTTAATAAGATAATGCAAGATTTAAAATTAAGAGCTTAAAAAATGATTTGAAGCTAGAAGTAGGAAGTTTGAAGTTCTCACCAAACAACAAACATCACATATCCATCAACTAGCATAAAATACCAAACATTAAAACATGGGAGATATTTCTAAAGACATAAAATCTAGTTTTAAAAGCAATAAAGTAAAAGCTTTAATAAACATAAAATATACTTCAAATTGGTTAAATAGTAAAGAAAATGATTTCTTTAAACCTTATGGTATTTCGCCTCAACAGTATAATATACTTAGAATTTTACGTGGTGCAAAAGAGAGAGTAAAAGTACAAATCGTAAAAGATAGAATGATAGAAAGAGCACCAAATGCCACACGTTTAATGGACAAATTATGTGATAAAAGTCTAATAGAAAGAGAACGTTGTGAACATGATAGAAGAGTAGTTTATGTAAAAATTACAAATCAAGGATTAGAGTTGTTAAAAATGATTGATGAAAATAAAAATCTATCATTTCTAGAGAAATTAACAGAAGAAGAAGCAATAACGTTAAGTAATCTTTTAGATAAAATACGTTAAGCATAACAAATAAAAAAGAAAAAAAAATAGAGTTCTATTTTTTTGATTAAATATTTTCCAAGGAAAATATTTAAAAAGTAAAGAAATTATGAAAAATTATAAAACCATAGAAAACGTCGTAACAAGTCCTTTAGTAAATATGGGACCCATTCGTTTACGCCAACCTTTACCAACTCAAGGATTAGAAAATGTAGATCCGTTTATTTTACTGCATCATTATGGACCTTATGCAATTTCTGAATTTAACAATCCTTTTGATCTAGGTCCTCATCCTCATAGAGGTTTTGAGCCAATTACCTTATTGTTTAAAGGAGAACAATTTCATAGAGATTCATTAGGAAATGAAATGACAGTGAAAGCTGGTGGAGTTCAATGGACAACAGCTGGTAGAGGTATTATACATGCAGAAGCTCCCACTAAAGAGTTTGTGAAAAGAGGAGGAGATTTAGAAGGAATTCAGTTGTGGTTAAACTTACCTGCAAAATATAAAATGATGACACCTAATTATCAGCATTTAGAAGATGAACAAATTCCGAAATTATTTTCTGAAGATAAAAAAGTACAATTAAATATTGTTGCAGGTCATCAAAAAGAGGTTTTAGGGAATATAACCACGCAAACAGAAGTAAATGTATTTACAGCTATTGCTCAAGAAAAAGGTAAAATAGAGATTGATATTCCTAAGCATCATAAATCATTAATTTATCTTTTAGAAGGTGAAATAGTAGTCAATGCTAAACAAGTTCTTAAAAAAGGAAATCATCAAATGGTTACTTTTAATACAGATGGTGATTTAATAGAATTTGAAGCAACAGAGAAGAGTACGTTGTTAATTTTATCAGGAGCACCAATTAATGAAAAAGTTGCACAATATGGCCCATATGTAATGAACACGCAGACTGAAATTTTAGAAGCAATGCGTGATTTTCAACAAGGAAAAATGGGATATTTATATTAACAAAAAAACTATAAAAAAATGAAAAAAATAGTTCACAAAGCAGAAACAAGAGGCTATGCAAATCATGGATGGTTAAAATCTTATCATACATTTAGTTTTGCTGGTTATAACAATCCAGAAAGAATGAATTTTGGAATGTTACGTGTTTTAAATGATGATGTTGTTCAACCTAAAATGGGTTTTGGTACACATCCTCATAGGAATATGGAAATTATATCTATACCAATTTCAGGAGCATTATCGCATAAAGATAGTATGGATAACAAACGTTCTATAGAAGTGGGTGAAGTACAAGTTATGAGTGCAGGTACTGGATTAACACATTCAGAATTTAATGACTCTAAAACAAATGAAACTAACTTTTTACAACTTTGGATTATTCCAGAAAAACAAGAAGTAGCCCCTTATTACAATCAAAAAGAGTTTAAAGAAGCAGACAGAAAAAATAAATTTCAAACCTTAGTTTCACCAAGAACAAATCTTGTAGAGGGTTCATTACCAATTCATCAACAAGGGTATATTTCTATGATAGATTTAGATGAAAATGTAGAAACTGAATATCATTTAAAAAACGGTGCTTATTTTTTCTTAATTGATGGCGAAGTTAATATAGCAGATGAAACTCTAGAAAAAAGAGATGCAGTAGGTATTATTGAAACAGAAAAAGTAACAGTTAAAGCTAATAAAAATAGTAAGTTATTAGTAGTAGATGTTCCTATGCAATAACTAAAACAAATAAATTTTTAAAAAGCTAAAGAATGTATTTCTTTGGCTTTTTTTGTTTGAGAAAATAAGTTTATCTTGCAAGTATTATGCATGCATAATAAATTTAATTTCGAATACAATGAAGTACAAGCATATTTTTGAGCCTTTAGATTTAGGTTTTACCACTTTAAAAAATAGAGTTTTAATGGGCTCTATGCACACAGGTTTAGAAGAAGAAAAAAACGGTTATGATAGAATGGCTGTTTATTTTGCAGAACGTGCAAAAGGTGGAGTTGGTTTAATAGTTACTGGTGGTATTGCTCCAAATGTTCAAGGCTGGACAGCACCTTTTTCTGCAAGATTAAGCTCAAGAAGACATGTAAAGAATCATAAAAAAGTTACCAAAGCTGTACATGATGCAGATGGTAAAATTTGTATGCAGATTTTACATTCAGGCAGATATGGATATCATCCATTTAATGTTGGTCCTTCTAAAATTAAAGCACCAATAAATCCTTTTAAACCTTTTAAATTAAATTCTTCAGGCATTAAAAGAACAGTTAGAGATTTTGTAAACTGTGCAAAATTAGCCCAAGAATCTGGTTATGATGGAGTAGAAGTTATGGGTTCAGAAGGGTATTTAATTAATCAATTTATTGCAAAAAGAACCAACAATAGAACTGATAAATATGGAGGAGACTATGAAAATAGAATGCGTTTACCAGTAGAAATTGTTACTAAAATAAGAAAAGCTGTAGGCGAGAACTTTATCATTATTTACAGACTTTCTATGTTAGATTTGGTAGAAAAAGGAAGTTCTTGGGAAGAGATTGTAACCTTGGGTAAAGCTATAGAAAAAGCAGGAGCAACCATAATTAATACAGGTATTGGTTGGCACGAAAGTAGAATACCAACCATTGCTACTTCTGTACCTAGAGCTGCATTTACTTGGGTAACCAAAAAAATGAAAGAAGAAATCAATATTCCTTTAGTAACATCTAATAGAATAAATATGCCAGAAACTGCTGAAAAAGTTTTAGCAGAAGGTCATGCAGATATGATTTCTATGGCTCGTCCTTTTTTGGCAGATCCAGAATGGGTAAATAAAGCTGCAGAGGAAAAAGATGATGAAATTAATACATGTATTGCTTGTAATCAAGCTTGTTTAGATCATGCTTTTCAGAAAAAAGTAGCAAGTTGTTTGGTAAATCCAAGAGCTTGTCATGAAACTGAGTTAAATTATAATCCAACAACCCAAAAGAAAAAAATAGCTGTTGTGGGTGCTGGACCTGCAGGACTAGCTGCATCTACTATTGCTGCACAAAGAGGTCATTTAGTAACTTTATTTGATGCAGATTCAGAAATTGGTGGTCAGTTTAATATGGCAAAACAAATACCTGGTAAAGAAGAGTTTTATGAAACAATTCGATATTTCCAAAAACAAATTGATTTACATCAAGTAGAGGTAAAATTAAATACAAGAGTTTCATTAGAAGATTTGCAAAAATCTGACTTTGATGAAATTATTTTGGCAACAGGTATAAAGCCTAGAGAACTTAAAATTGAAGGTATAAATCATCCAAAAGTGTTGAGTTATATAGAAGTTTTAAAAGATAAAAAGCCAGTAGGTAAAAAAGTTGCTGTTATTGGTGCAGGTGGAATTGGTTTTGATGTTTCTGAATATTTAACTCATGAAGGTGAGTCTACTTCACAAAATATTGATGCTTGGCTACAAGAATGGGGTATAGACAAGTCTTTACAAGCTAGAAGTGGTATAGAAGGCATGCAACCAGATTTTCATAAAGCTTCTAGAGAAATTTTTATGTTTAAAAGAAGTAAAGGTAAGTTTGGAGGAAATTTAGGCAAGACTACAGGTTGGATTCATAGATCTAATCTAAAAAAGAAGAATGTACAATTTATTGGTGAAGTTTCTTACGATAAAATTGATGATCAAGGATTGCATTATACTCAAAATGAAGAACAAAAAATAGTAGAAGTAGATAATGTGGTTATTTGTGCAGGTCAAGTTCCTTTTAAAGATTTGTATCAACCTTTATTAGATTCAGGAAAGAAGGTACATGTAATTGGTGGTGCAGACTTTGCTAGTGAATTAGATGCAAAAAGAGCTATAAATCAAGGAGCAAGATTAGCAGCAGAGTTATAATCTTTTATTATTTTTGTAGAAAATATTTTATAATGAGAAAACTATTTTTTCTTTTTCTAGCTTTTAATGGATTATTAATTTTTGGACAAAATCAGCCTCCAAAAATGCCAAAGTATAAAGCAAAAAATGCTGCAGGTATATTTTACTATGATGCTGTTGAAGCTGCCAAAAAAATTAAACTTAAAAAAGAAGAGAAAATTAGTGTATTCTCTAAAATTATAAAAAACTACAATAACGATATTAAAAATATTTCATTTTTAAACGGTCCAAAGTTAAACGATGTTGAATTAACTATTAATTCTGTTGGAGAACAGGCATTTAAAAATCCAGACCTAAGAAGTAAGATTCGAAAAATGATTGAAGATACTGTAATACCAGTAAGAGATTCTGTTTTAAAAAAGGAAAAAAACCTTAATAAAAAATTAGAAGAAGTTTTAAGTAGCAAGCAATTAAAAAAATGGTTACGTTACCAAACTAGCCAAAAAAATAAATTGATTCCAAAACCACCTCAAAACAATCAAAGTCGTAATAATGGTGGTATGATGCAAAGAAATAGAATGGGAGGTATAGGTCGTAGAAGATTCTAACTATTTAACCATTTTTACAGAGTTAATATGGCCATCCCAATCATATTCTTTTATAGGATTATTGGGGTCTAATTTCCATTTACCATCAACTATAAACTTATAATGGTATTTACCACCTGAAAGTTTTGTTTTAAAAATCCAACCTTTTTTGGTTTTGGTCATTACATAATCAGTTTCAGACCAATTATTAAAAGAACCAGCTAAAATTACTTCTTTAGCATTTTTAAAATCTTCTAACAAAAAAGTAACTTCTTTTTTAATGTCTATGAAAGAGTTGTATTGGTCAAATTCATTAAGTGTTTTGTTTGGGTTTTTAGGGTCTTCAATCCATTTACCATCTACAATAAATTTATATTCATAATAATTTGGAGGTAGTTGTAAAGTAAGTTTCCAACCATTTTTGGTTTTAATCATTTTGTACAGATACTCATTCCATTTGTTAAAAGAACCACTTAAAATTACTTCTTTAGCATCTTTAAATCCCTCTAAATTAAAGGTAGTATTGCCATCTTCTGCTATTTGAGTTGGTATTATTTTTAAATTATAACTATTTAGCAGAAGCCCATAAGGTGTTTTGGCTACTATTTTATTTGGTGTATTTTCAGTTGGTTCTGCCCAAAGTTTATTGTTAACAACAAATTTGAACTCCCAATTAAAATCTTCATTAAAATCTGAAAGCTTTTTTTTAAGTTGATAAATATTGTCATCAACCTTTTTCATTACCCATTTTTTTCGAGACCAATTATTAAAATTACCAGCAACAACTACCTTTTTTATATCAAAATCAGAAAAATCTAATCTTGTATCATTTTTATCTAATGTTGCTTTTTCATAATCTCTTTTATCAAAGGTAAAAACAATATAATCTCCTTCTATTTTATATCCTTTTACAGCATTATTTTGTGAAAATGCTGTGGTTATAAAACAGAAAAGAAAAATTATATGTAATACTTTTTTTATCAATTTCTTAAAATAGGATATTTAATAAAATACAGTTTTTCTTTTTTATAATTGATAATTACTCTTTGTTGTGCAAAGAAATCATGTCCTAAAATACCATCTAATTTTGTGCCAAATGCTTTATTCATATTATGCAAATTAGTTACTATAGTTTTCATTGGCCCAAAATAAATTTGATCGTTAAGTTTTAGTCTATGTAAATTGCCATATAAAACTTCAATTTTCTTTGAACTAGCACCTATTAATTCAACTCTTTTTTTAGGATAAAAGTTATTAAATACATCTTTAGATAATTTAGAATTTAATTGATTAAATTCAGCACCAGTATCTATACCAAAGGTAACTTTTTCTTTATTAATAAATCCATCAACAACAATAACGTGCTTTTTTAATTTGAAATTTAAAGTATCTATTATTTCTTCTAAATAGTTTTGTTTTCCAAGCCTATTTCCATCTTTATCAATCTTTGTAAGTGTAATTTGGTTTAGAAATAAATCTATAAAAATTTCATAATCTTTAAGAATAGAATAGCCAATAATCCCTAAAAGTTTAATTTTTTTATTTTTTTCTATATGAGAAAGGTTTATTACATCTGAATTTTTATTTTTTAAATTTAAGTTTTTAAAAGCTAGACTTTTAATTCTTTTTTCTATGGGTATTTCTACACTACCTGTAACCCCAGAAGTTTCTCCTTTTTTAGCATAATTAAATGGATACGTTTTAAAATAATTTTTATTTAATAATAAAGTTTCTGAGCCTGTATCAATAATAAAATTTCCTTTTTGTTCATTTAATTCTCCTTCTATTACAATTAATCTATCTACAAGCTTAAAAGGAATTCTTGTTGTAAATTGATTAATTTTTTCTGCATTATTAAATAGCAGAGGTAATTCTGGAAAAGGTTTTAAATCATTTTTAGAGCTAAAACCAAATGTTTGTAGACTAATAAAAATAAAAATAATGAGGTTGATGATTCTTTTCATATAATAGAGACGCTTAAACTTATTGTATTGTTACATTTATTAGTTTTTAACATGTTAAAAAAATCAAAATAAATTATCGATATTTGCTTTTACTAATTTAACAATGATATTATGAGTATGAATAAAAATACAGTCTTAGGATGGGCTACTTTTTTAATGATTGCAATGGGTGTTATCTTAATATTAATGGGTGCTTACAGGTATGATGATGTAGCAGGCTGGGGTTTTGCAACAGTTGGTTTTGGCTTTTTTTGTATTGCCTGGGTATTTAATGCTTTAAAAGGTAGAGTTTAAAAGTTTACATTCAATAAAATTTTTCTTTTTAATTTTTAAAATACTACAATAAATGAGTGATGATAAGAAAGTAATCTTTTCGATGAATAAGGTTTCTAAAACCTATCAATCTACAGGCAAACAAGTCTTAAAAGATATTTATCTAAGCTTTTTCTATGGAGCTAAAATTGGTATTCTTGGTTTAAATGGTTCTGGTAAATCTACCTTACTTAAAATTATAGCTGGTGTAGAAAAAAACTATCAAGGTGATGTTACTTTTTCACCAGGATATAAAGTGGGTTATTTAGAACAAGAACCACAATTAGATCCAGAAAAAACAGTATTAGAAGTCGTAAAAGAAGGAGTAGCAGAAACAGTTGCAATTTTAGACGAATACAATAAAATTAACGACTTATTTGGTTTGGAAGAAGTCTATTCTGATGCAGATAAGATGGAAAAATTAATGAACCAACAAGCAGAACTACAAGATAAGATTGATGCTGCCAATGCTTGGGAATTAGACACTAAATTAGAAATAGCAATGGATGCTTTACGTACTCCAGATTCTGATAAGAAAATCGGTGTTTTATCTGGAGGAGAAAAGCGTAGAGTTGCATTATGTAGACTATTATTACAAGAACCTGAAATCTTATTATTAGATGAGCCTACCAACCATTTAGATGCAGAATCTGTGCATTGGTTAGAGCATCATTTAGCACAATATAAAGGAACTGTTATTGCAGTTACACACGATAGATATTTCTTAGACAATGTAGCTGGTTGGATTTTAGAATTAGATAGAGGAGAGGGTATACCTTGGAAAGGAAATTATTCTTCTTGGTTAGATCAAAAATCTCAAAGAATGGCGCAAGAAAGCAAAACAGCTAGTAAACGTCAAAAAACTTTAGAAAGAGAATTAGATTGGGTTAGGCAAGGAGCCAAAGGAAGGCAAACCAAACAAAAAGCTCGTTTAAAGAATTACGAGAAATTAATGAGCCAAGACCAAAAACAAGTTGATGAAAAGCTAGAAATTTACATTCCTAATGGACCACGTTTAGGAACTAATGTTATCGAAGCTAATGGGGTTTCTAAAGCTTATGGAGATAAGTTGCTTTACGAAGATTTAAACTTTAATTTACCACAAGCTGGTATTGTAGGTATCATTGGTCCAAATGGAGCAGGAAAAACAACTATTTTTAAAATGATTATGGGAGAAGAAACTCCTGATAAAGGGAATTTTAAAGTAGGGGAAACTGCAAAAATTGCATATGTAGATCAAGCACATTCAGACATAAACCCAGATAAAACCATTTGGGAGAACTTTTCTGATGGTCAAGATTTAGTAATGATGGGAGGAAGACAGGTAAATTCTAGAGCATATTTAAGTCGTTTTAATTTTTCTGGAAGCGAACAAAATAAAAAGGTGTCAACTTTATCTGGTGGAGAAAGAAACAGATTACACCTAGCAATGACTCTAAAAGAAGAAGGTAACGTTTTGCTTTTAGATGAGCCAACAAACGATTTAGATGTAAATACACTAAGAGCTCTTGAGGAAGGATTAGAAAATTTTGCTGGTTGTGCAGTTGTAATTAGTCATGATAGATGGTTTCTAGATAGAATTTGTACACATATTTTAGCTTTTGAAGGAGATAGTCAAGTATATTTCTTTGAAGGTTCTTTCTCTGATTACGAAGAAAATAAGAAGAAACGTTTGGGTGGAGACTTAATGCCTAAACGTATTAAATATAAAAAGTTAATTAGATAAAAAAAATCCTTAGTAACTATACTAAGGATTTTATTTACCTTTTTCAAGGAAACAATTATTGAGGGAATACTATTATTGTATAAATTTAATCTTTTTTATTATATATTTTATAAGGAAAAACCCCTTAAATAAATAAGAAAAACACCCATTTTAAAAATGGGTGTCTAATAAAGAACTATTAATTCCTTCTTTTTCTCTCAACTTTTTTACCCCTATTATTTTTTACTGGAGATCTTCTTTTGTTTTCTGTAACAGTTTCTCTTTTAGTATTTCTTTTTATTTTATTGATTTTCTTATTTGAATTCGATTTTCTATAAGAGAATTCACTATTTCTATTCGTTCTATTTCTTCTAGTATTGTCAATTCTTTTATTTCTATCAGAAGCAGCTTTACGTCTTCTAATAACTCTGTCATTTTTACCAACCCTTGCATTTTTATTAGCTCTATAATAATAGAAGTTTCTATCTTCTCTAAATCTTGTATAGTTTCTATTGAAATCATTTCTGAAAAAGAAACGATCGTTAAAGTTGAATATTCTACCTATGTTTAAATTTATTCTTACACCATTGTCAACGTAATAATTGTCTCTTACATCACCATAAAAAATAGGATAACCCCATCTGTCATATCTAACTTCTAAATTACCAACTCTAAATAACCTATTTCTTCGATAATTAATAAAAACATTACCAATTCTAGTTACGTTTCCTCTAAAATCATAGTTAATAAAGACATTACCAACTCTTCGAATTCTTCCTCTAAAATCTCTATCTATTCTTACACCTCTATTATTAAAACTTGTATCGAAATCAAAATCTCCATTTGTAAATACAAAAAATTCGATTCCTCGTTCAAAAAAATTAACTGCGTTGTTATAAGAATAATTATTTACCCAATATCTGTTTGTTAATTTTGAGCCATTTGTGGCTTCTACAGAAGAAACCATCATGAACATTGCTACTAAAAAATATAATCCTCTTTTCATAATATATGGTTTAAAGGGTTTTGCCTACTCTTTTGCTTTTCGGCTTCCGCATTTGTTTTAGTATTTTCAAAGAGCGTGCCAAAATTTTAATAGCTTGTTTTATTGTTTTTAAACAATTGTTAATCAGTTATATATAATTTTTAAAACCAATTTAAAATAAAACGATTTAAGAAAGTAAATTGTATTATATTTATAAAACTTAGAAAATTTTATAAGATTAATGATTGAAGCAATTGAGAAAAATTTAGAAAAAGGAAAACATTTAATAACAAAAATTTCTAACCAACAATATTCAGATAGTTCAGTAGCACCTTATTACTCTAGTATAGGATGTCATATGAGACATATACTAGATGTTTTTTCTTGTGTTTTAGAAGGATATAAGAATAATCATATAGATTTAACTATAAGAAAAAGAGACATTAGTGCTGAATTAGATACTAATGTTTGTGAAAAATATTTTTCTACAATTATAGCACAGTTGCAATTATTAAAGCCAGAAGATTTATTACAAAATATAAAAGTAACAGATGATTTAGGCTTAGGAAAAACAACAGTAAATTACACTTTAGGGGCAATTTTAATGCAAGCTCATAGTCATGCAATACATCATTATGCTAGTATTGGGTATATTATTTATCAGTTAGGTATTGAGTTGCCAGATTCAGATTTTGGTTTTAACCCAACCACACCCAAAAAGAATTTATCTAAAGTGAATTCTTAATTACTAGCTAGACAATTTTAGAGTACATCTTAACTTTTTTAGTATATGCTCTGAGCTCAAACATTTCAGCAATAAATTTTCTAACGCTTTTATAAGGAATTTTATGTTGATTATGATTTGTTATAGCAATATCATATAAACTTTTCCAATGTGTTCTAATTGCTTTTAAAGCTTTAAAATAAGACGAACTATTTGTATCATAAATATGTGTAGGTTCAGCTATAATTCCGTTAATTTCTAAAACTTTAAAATTTTCTCCCTTTTCTAATTCAGAAAATGTATTGTATTTTAAATCTATTCTACCATAAAACCAACCAGGTATAGATTTACTTAAATCATCAAAAGTTTCTTCTAATTCTTTGCTTATTAAATGATTACCATTTAAAAATTGAGTGCCTTTACAATGGTTGCCAATAACAGATAAAAGTAATTCTTCATTTTTTTTTGGAACACTATTTAAGGTTGTTTGATGTAATTCTTCTAAGATATTAATATATAATTTAGCTCTTAAGTCTTTTGCAATTAAGGCTTTTAAAGTAGATTTTCCATCACCTTTAACCGTTAAAAATTTTTTTAAAGTTATCGATGTTATTTTACCTTTTTCATCATTTGGGTTTCTTGAATAAAATATACCACATTCATTTTTGTAATGTATGTATTCTTGAATAATTGTATTTACTGGATATTTATTTAAATACAACTTTAACTCATCAATACCATTTATTTTTTTTACTAATAAACCCCTAAATCCTACATCAGGCTTTACAATTAGTGGAAAATATAATCCAGCTTTTTCTAAGCTTAGTAAAGTGTTATTTATTTCTGAATTAGCAACATGTAATATGCTTTTTGGTTTGTATTTATCTGGTATTAAACCTAAAGTAGTGAATTTACTTTCAGTTCCATTTCCTGAACTTTTAATAGAAGGGTTTGCTGCACTAAAAAAAGCTGCATGTTTTGCTTTTGCTGCAAGATAAAATGCATAAGGTAGATTTGGAATATAAAACATAGATGATGGCCAGTATTCCCAATTTAAAATCTTATGTAATTTATTTATATTCAAAAGTTACTTAGAATTAAAAATAGAATTGCTAATTACTTTAAAAGTTTTAAAAGCAAAGTAAATTGTGTAAATAAGTAATAAACAACCAGCAGCTATAAGAACATATGCTAAATAAAGTTTTGGAGCTTCTGTAAATTTATCTATTGCTTTAAACCCCATAGTTATAATGATAGGAGAAGCAATAAAAAGTAACAATAAAACCCCTAATCTAATTAATCCTTTACCTAATAAATTAATATTTGTACTCATCCTTTATAATTTTCTATTGCATTTCTAACACTACCATATTTCTCTAATAAAACAGCTGCTTTTTGTTTGTCTATATTTAGCGCATTTACTAACATTTTTTCTCCTCTATCCACTAATTTATTATTAGATAGTTGCATGTCTACCATTTTATTACCCTTTACTTTTCCTAATTGAATCATAGCAGTAGTAGACAACATATTTAAAACTAGTTTTTGTGCTGTACCAGCTTTCATTCTAGAGCTTCCAGTAACAAATTCAGGACCAACAACCACTTCTATAGGATATTGTGCAACTTTAGCTAAAGGACTATTTTTATTACAAGTAATACAGCCTGTTATAATATTTTTTTTATTACTCGCTTCTAGTGCTGAAATAACATAGGGTGTTGTTCCTGATGCAGCAATACCAACTACTACATCTTTATTAGAAATAGTATGTTCTTGCAAATCTAACCAACCTTGGCTTTTAGAATCTTCTGCAAACTCTACAGCTTTTCTAATGGCATAATCTCCACCAGCAATTAACCCTACAACTAATTCATGTGGTACACCAAATGTAGGTGGACATTCAGAAGCATCTACAATACCAAGTCTACCAGAAGTACCTGCTCCTAAATAAAAAAGTCTACCTCCTTTTTTTAATTGATTTACAATCTGCTTAGTAAGCGCTTCTATTTGAGGCAAGCTTTTTTCTACAGCTAAGGGTACTGTTTTATCTTCGTTGTTAATGTTTTGTAATAATTCTTTTACAGTCATCTTTTCTAGATGATTGTATTTAGAATCTTGCTCTGTAGTCTTTGTAAACGTCATCATTCAAAAATACATTTTTTATCATATGTTTGAATGAAAACCGAAAAAAGTTATCTAATTCTTATCTTCTAAAAATATAGTATATGTATCTGTTTCAGAAATATGAAAGTAGCCTAAAGGAAAATTTTCTTCGTTTGTTGTGTTAATCATATTACCTAATAAAGAAGAAGGAACTGTTTCAAAAGGTCCACCTGCATTTTGTCCACTTTGATTAATTAAAACTCTGAAGTATGTGAAATATTCTTTAGTAATACCAGACATTTTAATTTTTACAGCAGTAGGAACTTTTAAATCATCTTCTGAATAAAAGTAAGAAAAGTTATAATCTGCTCCATTAAAAAAACGATCTTCTATGGCTAAAAATAAATTATTTGTAAAATCAAATAAGTAATAGTTTTCTTCATTAGCATCATCTTTAAATGAAATTTTTAACTCTGTTTCATTACCAGAAAATAAAGTTTCATCTCCTTGTGTTACAGAGGTTAAAGGCGTTGACTTTATTTTTGTAGCTGTACCTTTATAAGTTTCATTATCATAAATAACAGTAAGTTCGTAAGTTACATTATCAGCAGGAATAAAAGAGTTTATTGGTTCATAGTCTCCATCAGCATTTGTGTCAGAAAAATTAATTACAGAGTTGTCTGATAAATTGGTTAGAAATACTGTTGCATTTAAAGCAGCAGGAATAACATCATCAAAATAATCTGCAGATAATCTGAGTTTAACTACTGTATTTGCAGTAACTGGATTTTCATCAAAAAACACTTCAAAAGAAGCATCTATGATTAATTTAGGAGGAATACTTGGTACATCTACATCTACTACTTTTTCGCAGTTTGAGAAAAAGAACATCAATAAAATGGGTAATATATATATCTTTTTCATCAGTTTAAAATTTAAAATTATAAGTTACAGAGGGCACAATACCAAAAATTGAAGTTTGTATTGCTTCGTTTCTTAATGTTTCTCTATTTTGTCTAAAATTAATAGAAGCTGCATTTTGTCTACCATATAAATTGTAGATGCCAAAAACCCATTCTGCTTGCCATTTTCTGTTTTTGTTTTTTTCTGGAGTTAAGGTTGCAGAAATGTCAAATCTGTGATAAGCAGGTAATCTATCTGCATTTCTTCTATCATCATCAAAAATGGGAACATTTAAACCTTGTACTTCATATTGACCAACAGGATAATTGGTAGGTTGCCCTGTTTGGAATAAAAAGTTTGCATTAAATGTCCATTTTTTTGATAATTCGTAACTAGCATTTAAAGATAAATCGTGAGTTTTATTAAAAGGTGTGCTGTACCATTTACCTTGATTAATTCCTGGTTCGTTAGCATTTCTTCCAGGTGTTTGTTGCTCTGATCTAGATAAAGTATAAGCTAACCATCCTTTAAAATTGCCTTCGTTTTTCTTTAATAATACTTCTAAACCATAAGCTCTGGCTTGTCCATTTAAAATAACAGTTTCGATTTCGTTATTAGCAATTAAATTAGCACCATTTATATAGTCTATTCTATTTTGAATGTCTTTGTAAAAAACTTCTGTTTCTAAAGAATAATCACCTCCTTTTATAGATTTAAAATAGCCAGCAGCAAATTGATCTAATTGTTGTGGTTTTATAAATCGTCCACTAGGTGCCCATACATCAAGTGGAGTAGGAGATGCTGTGTTAGATAATAAGTGTAAATATTGAGCCATTCTATTATAACTCAGTTTTACAGAAGATTCGTCACTTAATAAATAAGAAAGCGAAAATCTTGGTTCAAAATTATTAAAGCTTGCTAATACATCGCTTCTACTAAAACTTTCTGTACCTGTTGGAGTCGCAGATTCGTATTTTTTAAATTGTTGATTATAAATTACAGCTTCGTTATTTGCATACACATTAAGTTCATCTTGACCAAGTCTAGTAAAATTGCTAAAACGAAGTCCATATTGCAAAGTAAGTTTATCGCTTATTCTGTGTTCTGCATCTATGTAGGCTGCAAATTCATTAGCATATTTATCTATTAATTTTTCTGGTTGAATACCAGAATCTGGTCTATTAGGTATAATTTCTCCTGGATTAAATTTGATATATATATTATTAATACCATAATTTAAAGTGAAAGTATTATTTAAATAGTGTTTAAAATCGTATTTTAAATTGAAGTTTGTGATTCCAGAATCCCACTCAAAACCAACAAAATCAAGAGTTAAACCATAGAAATAATCTGAATATATAAGAGAAAGGTTAGAAAAAAGCTTATCAGAAAACAGATGATTCCATCTTAAATTAAGAACATTATTTCCATATTTATTTACAAAGTTATCACTGATTCCAAAAACATCTTTTCCAAAGTAAGTTGATAAGAATAAGTTGTTTTTTTCATTAAATCTATAATTAACTTTACTGTTTAAATCGTAAAAATAAGCAGTATTATCGTTGTCAAAAAGTGGTAAAAATAAATGAGCATATGAAGCTCTACCACCTATTAAAAAAGAACTTTTTTCTTTCTCTATTGGTCCTTCTGCTAATAATCTACTTGAGACTAATCCAATGCCACCTGTAAGTTTAAATTCTTTACTGTTTCCTTCTTTTTGATATATGTCTAAAACAGAAGATAATCTTCCTCCATATCTAGCAGGAATTCCTCCTTTATATAATTTTACATCTTTAATTACATCTGGATTAAAAACCGAGAAAAAACCAAAAACATGTGAAGAGTTAAAAACGATAGCTTCATCTAACAATATTAAATTTTGATCTGCAGCACCACCTCTTACATTAAATCCTGAAGCGCCTTCACCTGCACTAGTAACTCCTGGTAAAAGAATAATTGACTTTATAATATCTGACTCACCTAAAACTACAGGTATTTGTTTTATAGTAGCTGAAGTAAGTTTATTCACACTCATTTGAGGTGTTTTAATATTTAGTTTTTCTATATCAGATTCAATAATAATTTCATCTAAACTTTCTGTTTCTTCTTCTAATTTAAAGTTCTTGGTAACATTTACAGTTAAGTTTAAGTTTTCTATTATCGATTTAAAACCTAAATAACTTATTTGAATTTTATAATTACCTTTAGGTACAGTTATAGAATAAAAACCATATTCGTTGGTAGTAGTTCCTGTTTTTAATTCTGGAAAATATACAGAAACTCCTATTAAAGTTTCATTAGAATTATTATCGTAAACAGTTCCGTTTATAGTTACTTTTTCTTGGGAGAAAAATATTTGAGCAACAAATAAAAAAAGAAAAGCAATATATTTTGAAGGGTTCATTTTTGTTTAAATTATCTAAAAATTAACTCAACAAAAATACAATTATATACTGATAAGAAAACGTTAAAAAGAATAGCTTTTTAATCGTAGATAATGTCATTAACCTCAATTTTTTTATTCTCTATAAAATCATATAAGGTTAATCTTCTTAAGGTGTAATAATCTACCCAAAATTTTTCTAAAGAATTTAAATAAGATAATACAGATCTGTCTTGTTCTTGAAGAGCAATGTTTAAATCTGTGATTGTTATTTTTCCTAAAACGAAACGCTTTTTAGCAATTTCGTATCTTTTTAAAGCAATTTCTTGAGCTTTTTTAGAAGTCTTTAAAAAATTACGTTGGTTTTGCCAGTTTAAGACATGTAAATAAATTTCTTGTTCAAACTCTTGTTGATCTATTTCAACATTTGTGTTTACTAAATCTTTGTTTGCTTCTGCTAATTTTCTTCTAGATTTAGAAACTCCCCAATCTAAAATAGGAATACCTAATGAAAGTAAAACACTTTGTTGTTGATTAAAATCTTGAAATAAATTATTAATGTCATTACCTTGTTGAGAGATACCAAAATTAGCTCTTAAGCTCATTTGCAATCTATTATTTCCTCTCACTTCAGCAACATCTTGTTCTGCTTGTAAACGTCTTCTTCTAAACTCTATTACTGCTTTTCTATTAGATTTGGCTTCTTCTAAGGCTTTTTCTACAGTTACAGTAAACGTTGTTAACTCTTTTGGAGTAGATAATAAAATATCTTCTGTATCTAGTGTTAAATACCTAGATAAATCTTGAGAAGCTCTTTTGAAATTGATTTCGTTAGTAATTACTTCATTTTCAGAGTTTAATACAGAAAGTTCTATTTGTAATAAATCATTTTCTGCAATTTTACCCATTTTATATCTACCTTTTGATATTTGAAATAAGGTGTCTTGATTAGAAAAATTAGATTTGGCTATTCTTTTTTGAACTTGAGATTTTAATAAAGCAAAATATCTTCTACACGTATTTAAAGATATTTGCTCCATTCTTTCAATAAATTCTCTTTTAGCTTCTTCATATAACAATGGTTCTATTTCTTTTAACCATTTAAACTCATTGTAGAATAAAGAGTTTTGAAAATAGTTTAAAGAAAAAGGAATAACAGCGTAATTTGTTGCAGAAAATGGTTCAGATACATCAACTCTTTCTAGTTGAGAACTCACAGAAATTGTACCACCAGTTAAACCAATATTTTGATTAATAGAAAGTGTTCCATCAAAACGAATTTGATTTGTTCTTCTAAATCCATCAGAACCATCATCTAAAATAATTCTGTTAACAGAGTTTCTGTATTGTGGTAAAGTAGCATCAAACCTTAATTGAGGTAAAAAACGTGCTTTAAAGTTTCTATATCTCCAATAACTAGCTTGATTTTGGTTTAACAAAGCTTTATAATCTGGAGAGTTCTTTTGTGCAATACTTATAGCTTCTTCTAAAGAAATTGGTCTTTGAGAATAGCTAGAAATAGATAATAAAATTGTAAAAAGAAAAAAGTATTTTTTCATAGTTATTCGTGTCTAATAGCTTCAATAGGACTTTTGCTAGCTGCTGATTTTGCAGGTGCTATTCCAAAAATTAACCCAATTAATGTAGCTACAAAAAATGATAATAAAATTGAACTTAAAGAGAGTATGGTTTCTATACCTGTTGTAATTTCTAAAATATAGGAGGCAAGTACACCAAGTATAATTCCTATAATTCCACCTCCAATACTTACTAAAACAGATTCAGTTAAAAATTGAAGAATAACGTCTTCTTGTGTAGCTCCAATGGCTCTTATAATTCCAATTTCTTTTGTTCTTTCTAAAACAGAAGCTAACATAATATTCATTATACCAATACCACCAATTAAAAGAGAGATACCAGCAATAATACTTAGTACAATGTTAAATATTTGTTTTGTTTTCTGTTGCTGTTTTAAAAGCTGAATAGGTATAGAAATTTCGAAATCTAATACATCATTATGCCTTCTTTTAAGCATTCTACTTAAAACATCTGCAGTTGCATTTAACTCTTTAGAGTCATTAACTTGTACAATTAGTTTGTCTATTTGATGATAATTACCTCTTGGAATTTTTTTCTTAGGTCCTTGTTGGTTTCCCATAAAAATAACTCCACCACCACCAAAATCAATAGGTTTATCACTTATGATTTTTCGATCTTTGTATCTAACTAAAAAGGTTTTAGCTGGAATATAAATATCTAGATTCATATCTCTTATCCCTAAGTTTTCTTGTGCATTTTCAGAAACAAATTTTTCTTCTATAACACCAACAACTTGAAGCCAAACATCTTTTACTTTTATATTTTTTCCAATAGCACTTTCACCTGTAAATAATTTTTTCTCAATTTTTTTACCAATGATACAAACAGGCAAAGCACTTTCTGATTGAGCTTCAGAAAAGTTTTTACCACTTTCTATATTAATATTTGCACTTGCAAAATATTCAGGGAAAACTCCAATTAATTTTACTGGATTTTGTCTTCCTTTTTTAATAACATAAGTTTCTAAAATGATTTCTGGACTAACAGATTTTATAGATGGTATATTTTTAGCAATACTTTCTACATCTAACATATCTAAACCTTTAGAAAAACGTTTAGATTCTGATGCCCCATCTTCATCTTCTTCTTGATTTTGATCTTCTTTTTCATCAGGAATTGGAGTAATTACAATGTTGTTTACACCAACTAATTCTAACTGAGCTAAAATTTCCTTTTCTGCACCATTACCAATTGCTAGCATAGTAATTACAGCAGCAACACCAAAAATTATTCCTAGAGAGGTTAAAAGTGTTCTAATTTTATTGGTAAGAATTACACGAACAGCTTCACTAAAATTAGATTTTAGTTTTTCTATATAGATTTTATCAAACATAAAAAACTAGTTAAGTTTAGCGATTTGAGTAGCTTCATATCCTTTAGGTTTGTTTAAATAAACAACATCACCTTCAGCTAAACCTTCTTCAATAATTACAGCATCATTATTAGAGTCACCAATTTTCACTTGTTTTTTAGCTATAGAAAAACCTGATTTTTTGTAGACGTAAGTAATAGAATCTTTAGAGAATACAGCTTCTAGAGGTACACTTAAAACATCTTTTCTTTCGAAAGTTAGTATTTTGTTTGAAGTAGTCATACCAGGTCTAATATTTTCATTTGTTCCATTAAGTTTTATCATTACTTGAAAAACTTTAATATCTGAACCTCTTTTATTTTCACCAACATTAGCAACATCTGTTACAATACCATCTATAACAACATCAGGAAAAGCGTCAAAACCAACTTTTACAGGCAGGTCTTTTTTAATTTTTCTAATATCAACTTCGTTAGCATAAGTTTTAGATTCCATTTTAGTTAAATCTGGTAGACTTGCAATAGATGGATTCCATGGACTTATAGTAGAGCCTACTTTCTTTTTAGAACCATCCCAATTTTTATCGTAAGTAATCATTCCTTCACCATCAGAATAAATGGTGAATGATTTTAATAGATCTAAAAGATCATCTAATTCTTTTCTAATTTTAGAAACTTCAGTACCAACCTCTACCATTTTAGCATTGGCTTGTCTCTTTTTAATGTTATAGTTTTCTTTTTTCTCTTTTAAATCTCTTTCTAATTTCTCTAGATTTATTTCTAATTTTTTTATAGTTGCAGGTGGTTCGTAAATAGACTGTTTTAATTCTAGTCTAGTTTCTTCCATACTAAAGCTTAAATCTTTAATGGTATTTCTTTCTTGTTTTAGGCTTAAGGTAGTGTCTAACTGTTGTTGAGTAAATTTAGATAATGCAGTCTCTAAATTTAAACGAGCATCAATAATTTGTTCGTTTACGTCTGTTGGATCTAATCTTCCAACATAATCTCCCACTTTTACGATAGTTCCTTCTGGCACTAAATCTTGAATTTTAATATCCCTTAATCTAAATTTTCTTAGATTACTTGGTCCATTAATTTTCTTTAAACTAGTAGATTGTGCTTCTCCAGAAGTAATAACTTCACTGACAAAATTTCCTTTATTTACTTTAGTAGTTAAATATGTTTCACCTTCTGCTGGTGAAGAAAAAAAGTAATAGGCTAAAAATAGGGCTACAATAACAACACTTGAAATAATAGCAATTTTTTTCTTATTCATTAAATATTAGTTAGATTGAAATCAAAACTAATAAAAAAGAGTGCTGTAAAAGCACTCTTTATTGTTAATGTTTCTTAAAAATTTATTAAGATAAAATTTTATTTAATGTTTCATTAGGTCTCATAGCATTTGTAGCTAATTCTTCTATTGGCATATAATAACCACCAATATTTACTTTAGAGCCTTGAATTTCATTTAATTGATTTACAATGTTTTGCTCATTTTTTGATAAATGATCAAAAATTGAAGAAAACTCTTGTTGTAAATCTTTATCTGAGTTTTGATTAGCTAAAGCTTCTGCCCAATATAAAGCTAAATAAAAGTGAGAACCTCTATTGTCTAATTCACCTACCTTTCTAGAAGGAGATTTATTTGTGTCTAAGAATTTGTCTGTAGCTTCATCTAAAGTTTCTGCAAGTACTAGAGCTTTAGAATTATTTGTGGTATTACCAACATGCTCTAAAGAAACAGCTAAGGCTAAAAATTCTCCTAAAGAATCCCAACGTAAATGGTTTTCTTCTATAAATTGTTCTACATGTTTAGGTGCAGATCCACCTGCTCCAGTTTCAAATAAACCACCTCCATTCATTAATGGAACTATAGATAACATTTTTGCAGATGTGCCCACTTCTAAAATAGGGAATAAGTCTGTTAAATAATCTCTTAATACATTACCAGAAACAGAAATTGTGTCTTCACCTTTTATAATTCTTTCTAATGTAAATTCTGTTGCTTTAATTGGTGATAGAATTCTTAGATCTAAACCATCTGTATTATGGTCTTTTAAATAAGTATTTACTTTTTTAATGATTTCAGCATCATGTGCTCTATTTTCATCTAACCAAAATACAGCAGGAGTTTTAGAAGCTCTTGCTCTTGTAACTGCTAATTTTACCCAATCTTGAATTGGTAAATCTTTAGTTTGGCACATTCTCCAAATATCGCCTTCTTCTACATTGTGTTCTAATAAAATAGTACCATCAGTATCAATAACTTGTACTTTACCTGCAGCAGACATCTCAAATGTTTTATCATGAGAACCATACTCTTCTGCTTTTTGTGCCATTAAACCAACATTTGGTACTGTACCCATAGTTGTAGGATCAAATGCACCATGTTTCTTACAGAAGTTTATAGTGGCTGTGTAAATACCAGCATAAGAGCTATCAGGAATAATTGCTTTAGTATCTTGAAGTTTACCTTCTTTATTCCACATTTTACCTGATGTTCTAATCATAGCAGGCATAGAAGCGTCAATAATAACATCAGATGGTACATGTAAGTTGGTGATCCCTTTATCAGAATTTACCATAGCTAAATCTGCTTTAGCCTTAAAAACAGTATCAATATCTTTTAAAATTTCTGTTTTCTTTTCTAATGTAAGTTCATCTAAATTACTTAACAAATTACCAAATCCGCTTTTTACATCAACTCCAATTTTAGTAAAAGTTTCTCCATGTTTTTCAAAAACTTCTTTAAAATATGTTTTAACAATATGACCAAAAATTATTGGATCAGAAACTTTCATCATTGTAGCTTTCATATGAAATGAAAGAAGAATTCCTTTATCTGAAGCATCTTTAATTTCTTTCTCTAGAAAAGAAATTAATGCTTTTTTGCTCATAACTGTAGCATCTATAATTTCACCATCTAAAAGAGATAATCCTTCTTTTAAGCAAGTGGTTTCACCTGTATTTGAAATATGTTGAATGCTAACTTTTGTTGCGTTTCCTATAGTGATTGATTTTTCATTATGAGCAAAATCACCTTGAGTCATAGTAGCTACATGAGTTTCAGAATCTGAACTCCATTCACCCATAGAATGTGGATTTTTACGAGCGTAATTTTTAATTGCTTTTGGAGCTCTTCTGTCTGAATTTCCTTCACGTAAAACTGGATTTACTGCAGAACCTTTTACTTTATTATATAATGCTAAAACTGCTTTATCTTCATCAGTTTTAACCTCTTCTGGATAATCTGGTAAATCATATCCTTTAACTTGTAATTCTTTAATAGCTTCTACTAATTGTGGAACAGAAGCACTTATGTTTGGAAGTTTTATAATATTTGCTTCAGGCTTTTTAGCTAAATCTCCTAAATAAGCTAAAGCATCTTCTACTTTTTGATCTTCTTTTAAATAATCAGAAAAATTAGCTAAAATTCTACCTGCTAAAGAAATGTCTTTGGTTTCTATTTCTATACCTGAAGACTTTGTAAAAGCTTTTACAATTGGTAAAAAAGAACGAGTAGCCAAAGCTGGAGCTTCATCAGTTTTTGTGTATATAATTTTAGCCATATAAATGAAGTTTTGAAATCTATTTAAAAAATAATTGTAATGATAATTTTGCTTATGAAATAAGCGATTGCAAATGTAAGAATTAGGTATGAAATTTATAGTGTCATATATTCATTAATTAACCTACTTTATTGAGAAAATAATAATTATTTAGGTTTTTTTATATAATTCAGAAATAAAAATAAAAGCCATATCAGACAAATAAATTGCTTGATATGGCTTCTTTGAAATAGTCTTTTACACTCTTTTGCATTGCTGCAAAATAAATAAGAATCTAATCTTATATTTCTTTATTTTTTAAAGAAATTATATTTTACTATTTCATTTTTGAAATACTTTTCAAATGAACTTACATTTTGTAGGTTGAATTGATTAGTAAATCTATTGTTATTTATAATTAGCATTTATTAAACTAAGTTTTTAATTTTAGTTTTTTATATGTTTAATTTTCAATAAACATTTTTTAAAGTACTAATATTGAAATAACAATATATTAAAGAACGTTACTTTAAATTATTTAATCATCAATAATACTTTATATAATTTATTATATTGATATTATATTTCATTAAATACTGATGTAAATGTAATGTTGTTTTTTAGTTTTACAAACTTTTTTTAGAGTTTTAAATTAACATGATATGAACCATGTTTATTAACATTTGTTAACTAAAAAAGCATTGTGAATAACACAATGCTTTTTAATATTCTAAAAGAAGTTGAGATGTCTATCTCATTCTTTCTTTAATTCTTGCTTTTTTACCAGTTAAATCTCTAAAGTAGAAAATACGAGCTCTACGTACTTTACCTTTTTTGTTTACTTCTATCTTCTGAATAGATGGTAAGTTTAATGGAAAAATTCTTTCAACACCTACTGTACCAGACATTTTTCTGATTGTAAATGTTTCAGAAGCTCCTGTACCTCTTTTTTGGATAACAACACCTCTAAAAAACTGAGTACGTGTTTTGCTACCTTCTTTAATTTCGTAGTATACTGTAATTGTGTCACCAGCTGCAAATTCTGGTAATTCGTTTTTTGTTACAAATTCGTCTTGTACAAATTTTACTAAAGATTCCATATCTTAAAAATTATAGTTTAACAAAAACAACATTCACGTATTTCGTCAGAGGTTATTTTAGCGAGTGCAAATTTAGTAATAATTTTTAGTTTGTAAAATTTAAATTCAATTATTTCTAATTATTTTACTTTGAGCCTTGTAAGTACTAATCTTTTAGTAAGTCTGGTCTAATTTCTTTAGTTCTTTCATAGGCTTTTTCTGTTCTCCATTCATCAATTTTAGGGAAATTACCACTTAATAAGATGTCTGGAACTTTCATGCCTTCGAACTCTGCTGGCCTAGTATATACTGGAGGAGAAAGTAAATTATCTTGAAAAGAATCTGTTAGTGCAGATTGTTCATCACCAATAACACCAGGTATAAGTCTTACAATACTATCAACTAAAACAGCTGCAGCTAGCTCTCCACCAGTTAAAACATAATCGCCTATTGAGATTTCTTTGGTTATGTATTTATCTCTAATTCTTTGGTCTATTCCTTTATAATGACCCGTTAAAATTAGTATGTTTTCTCTTAAAGAAAGTGTATTAGCTGTTGTTTGATTTAATGTTTTAGCATCTGGTGTCATGTAAATGACTTCATCATATTTTCTTTCTGATTGTAATTTTTTAATACAATTTGTAATAGGTTCTATCATTAAAACCATACCTGCACCACCACCAAACTGAGTGTCGTCTATTTGTTTGTAATTACCTAAGCCATAATCTCTTAGATCATGAATTTTAATTTCTAAAAATCCATTTTCTTTTGCTCTTTTAATTATAGAATGATTAAAAGGACTCTCTAAAAGCTTTGGAACAGCAGAAATAATATCTATACGCATTTTGCAAATGTAAGTTTTTTGTTGAGTTTTAAAATCTGTTTTATAGATGTAATAACAAAATTAAACCTGTTTAGTTTTTAGAACCTAGAATTCATAATAAAAAAAAACAATTTTTAAGACAACCAAACTTTTAGTTTGTCTGTTATTTGTGGGTTGCTTAACAAATCTAAATGATTGTTTTCATAAAGGATTAGAGTGTTTTCTTTTAAAAAGTTTAATTTCTTATCAGGATTTTTATGTTTTCCTAAAGCACTTTTTAAATCTACTAGGCTATCTCCTAATAGATTGTTTAATTTATTACTTAAAACTCCAGCTATAGCATAAAATTCGATTTCTTTTGGTAATTGAATAGTTTGTCTGTCATCACTTCTTAATTCAAAACGATTTTTGTTTTTCCAATCTTTATCTATGATGTTACCATATCTTAAATCTGTTACACCTGCACTTCTAATTTTACCTAATTTTGCAAAAGGCTTTGCATAAGGTACAGTTGCCAATACTAAATCTAAATAGTTTCCAATTTTTTCTATTGGTGATCCATGATGAGGAGTACCTAGAAAAACAACTTTTTTTAATGATTTAACCCAATTTTGATTTTGTTTTTTAGCATAATATAAAGTACTTCTGGTAACTAAGCCTCCCATACTGTGAGCTATAATTGTGATTTCTTTAATGGGAACAGGCCAGTTTTTAGAAAGTGTTTTTAAAAGTTTATTTAAGTTTTTACCATTTGTTGAAATATGTCTGCCACTATTATAATTAAGGTATAATAATGTTTTGTTTAAATCATTAGCTAAAATTTCTCCATGATTATGGTTGTTACGAGTCCATTGTAAACTACTCATGCAAGAACCATGAATCATTAAAATAATTTTGCCAGAATTATTGGGGAAATTTTCCTTTAAACTTTTAGCATTAAGTTGTACAGATTTCGATTGAGAGCGGAACTCCATTCCAAGTTGAAGTGGATTGTTTTTTTCTTCTAAATAATCGCCAATTACTCCATTTAAAATTGATAAAATAACCTCTTTTTTATCAGATTCTTTTATTTTATTAACTATAGAAGGTAATAATTTTAAAAAGCTTGAAATAGTACTGCCAAAAAACTTAGTGTTCCACCTAATAATTTTATATGTGATACCTGTTATGCCTGTAATTAATTTTTGAATCTCTGTTGAAGGTAATAAGGGAGGGTGAACTATTTGTTGATGCATTTCTTCAACAATATTTGTTACGCCAATAGTTGCATCAACAATTAGATGTGTAATACCTTGTAGCTCTGAATCTGTTTTTATATTTTTTGAAATGCTAGTAGTTTTTTGATATTTTTTTACTTATCTCTTTTTTACAAATTATTCTTTAATACCCAAATGAAATAAAGCATCTCCTTTGTTTACGATTGGTGTTCTATTAATGCAGAAAATATATCCTTCATTTTGAGCAAATATTTTCTTTTTAAATTCACCAAAAGGATCTTGAATATGTCCTAAAACTTGTTTTTTTTCTACAAAAGTTCCGTTTTTTACAGTTGCTTGAAACATTCCTGAATGAGATGCTCTCAACCATCTAGCTGAATTAATATAAATTGGTTTTTGAGTTAAATTTATATCACCATCAATAACATCTAAATGAGTTAGTATATTTTTGGTACCTCTGACACCATGTGCAATTATCTCAGGGTTTAATTCGTTGGTTTTGCCTCCTTCAAAAAGTAAAACCGTTTTTTTCATTTTGTTTAAGGTGTATCTAACAGACTTTGCAATATAGTTAGAACTAATAATGAAAGGTGGGTTAAATACTTCTGCTAATTTAAGTGTGCTTTCTTCTTCACTATGACATCTAATTTGTGCAACATTATCACGCTCTCCACCACCTGTGTGAAAGTCTAAAACATAATCAACATGAGGAGCAATTTCTTTAGTAAATTGATAGGCAAATTGGCTAGCTAAAGAGCCATTTGCATTACCAGGGAAGACTCTGTTTAAATCTCTTCCGTCAGGAAATTCTCTTGTGTGTATTAAATACCCAAAAATATTAAAAACGGGCAAACAAATAATTGTCCCGTTTTTTGGTTTGTTTATTTTTTGATTGATGATTTCTCTAATAATTCCTACTCCATTAACTTCATCTCCATGTATACCTGCCATTAGTAAAACTATAGGTCCTGGGTTTTTAGAACGTTCAACAATTACAGGTACTTTAACTGTTGTTCTAGTATGTAATTTTGCAATTTCTAAATCTAGAATTGTCTTTTTCCCTTCAGGTATATCTTTCCCTAAGAGAGTAAGTTTATTATTCGACATGAATCTCTAAGTAACGTATAATTTCTTTAGCAATGTTTTTACCAGTTGCATTTTCTATACCTTCTAAACCAGGTGAAGAATTTACTTCTAATACTAGTGGGCCTTTTGAAGATTGCAACATATCTACACCAGCAACACCAAGCCCTAAAGCTTTAGCTGCTTTTATTGCAGTTTTTTCTTCTTCATCACTTAGTTCAATTACAGTTGCATTTCCACCTCTGTGTAAATTAGATCTGAATTCTCCTTCTTTACCTTGTCTTTTCATAGCTCCAACAACTTTACCATCAACTACAAAAGCTCTAATATCTGCACCTCCTGCTTCTTTAATAAACTCTTGAGCAATAACTCTAGCTCCTAAACCATTGAATGCCTCTAATACTGAAGTTGCTGCGTTTTTAGTTTCAGCTAAAACAACACCTAAACCTTGAGTTCCTTCTAATAATTTTAAAACTAGAGGAGCGCCTCCTACTGATTTTACAACATGTTCAACATCTTTAGTGTAATTTGTAAAAACTGTTTTAGGTAAACCAACTCCAGCTCTTGCTAAAATTTGTAAACTACTTAACTTATCTCTTGACCTTGTTAACGCTGTAGAAGATACAGAAGTAAATACTTTCATCATTTCAAATTGACGAATTACTGCAGTACCATAAAAAGTTACAGAAGCACCAATTCTTGGAATGATAGCATCTATATTAGTAAGGTATTCACCTTTATAATAGATTTTTGGAGATCTTTTTTCAATTTCTATATTACATTTTAAATGGTCAACCACAAAAACTTCGTGTTTTCTTTTAGTAGCTGCCTCTACTAATCTTTGAGTAGAATATAATTTTGGATTTCTAGATAGTATAACTATTCTCATTTATTTTGTTTTTAATCTGTAAGAAAGATTTGTTTTTGTGGTATCTATGATAAATTTATTATTTAAAAATTTTCTTCCCAATAAAACAGGAAACTTCATCTCTTTTCGTTCGCTCAAAGTTAGGTAGATTGGAAGTTCTTTGTTAAATATAATAATGGTAGTATTAATCATAAAACGTATTTCTGAAATACCATTAGAACTTTTTACTAGTTTAGAAGTGTAATTTTTGGTAGTAAACTCTTTGTTATTGTAATGTTCATGTTCTGGATCTAATAAAGTAAACTTTAATTTTTTTTCATTATTACTTTCAATTTCTTTAATGTTTGTACAATGTATAGAAGAAGTATAAGCTCCTGAATCTATTTTAATATCAATATCGTTTAAAGATAATTCAGGAAAATCTGCTTTATCTTTTCTACCAATAAGTATTTTATTATCCATATTTTGATGTAAAATTAAGTATTTAAAACATGAAACGTATAATATTTATTTACTTTATAAGATATTGTGTTCTAAATGTTTTAGAAAATAGGTTTAAAGAATTAAAAATTGATTTTAATTCTAATTATTTATTTTGAAGAAATTTGTTTTTATAAAGCTTCAAGTTTTTGTAGAATAATTTTATATTCTACAATGCTTTCTTTACAAATAGGTATAATGTAGTTTAGTTTTTCTTTAATAAGAGAATCTTTTTCTTTTCTGTCTGCCATTTTTTCTAGTTCAGCAATTTCTTCTGAACAATTTATACCCATTAAACTAAAAGATGATTTTAAGAAATGAGAAATACTCTTAATTTCAGTGTAGTCAATATTAGTAAGACTTTCCTCTAAAGTTTTTATTCTAGGTTCTGTATCTGAGATATAGACTTGAATAATTTGAATTAAAGCGTCTTTATCTGATGCAAAAAAAGTTTTTAATGATGTTAGATCAACAACATTACTTTCTAATACGCTTTCTATTTCCATATTTTTTTTTATTTTGGGGGTAATATGAGATATCTTACAAAGATGTGTAAATATAATTAAAACAAATATAAATTAATCAAGCTATTTTTGTTAATTTGATACGAGTTTTATAATTACCCCCAAATATGAGCAAAAAGAAAATAGTTTTAGCCGAAGACAATTCAGTACTTTCCCTATTATTAAAATTTAGGTTAGAAAAAGATGGGCATCATCTTTTAATGGCTAAAAATGGTAAAGAAGCAATTGAACTTATAGAGAATGAAAATCCAGATTTAATTCTAACAGATATAATGATGGATTACGTAAGCGGATTAGAGGTTATAAGTCATGTTAGAAATAAATTAGAAAGTAAAACTCCAATTTTAGTTTTTTCTTCTTCTGGTCAAGAGGAGATGGTTTTAAAAGCATTTAATTTAGGTGCTAATGATTTTATGAGCAAACCTTTAAGTCCTAATGAGCTATCTATAAGAGTTAAAAGAATGCTTCTTTAAATATGATTTATGCAATTTACTTTATTTGAAGCTGTAATTTGGTCTTTAGTTATAGTACTAGCTATAATAATAGTCATCCTTATTTTCTATTTAAAAATACTAAGACGCAATATTAGGGTTAAAGAGAAGAATAATATAAAGTATCGCGAAAAAATTGAAAAATTACTTATCGAATATATTTATGCTGAAGAAGAAGGTGAGTTACTTAGTAAAAAGCAAAAAGCAATTATTAAACAATTTAAAAAAGGACTTGTAAGTAAAAGAAAAAGAATAATAATTACAGAAACTTTTTTACAATTAGATCAGCAGGTAGCAGGTCATATGATAGAGCAAATGAATAGCCTTTATAAAAAAATTGGGTTATTAAATTATGCAATTAAAAAATTAAGAAGTAAACAATGGCATATTGTAGCTATTGGTATTAAAGATTTAAGGCACTTTAAAGTAAAAAGAGTAAGAAGTTCTATTTCTAAACTAATAAACCACCACAGAGAAGAAGTAAGAAGAGAAGCTCATTTGTATTTTATAGAATTATTTGGTTTTGAGGGTTTAAATTTCTTAGACAACTTAAAAGTACCATTGTCTGAATGGGATCAAATTTTATTACTAGGTGAAGTAGAAAACTTTGAATATGATGAAACGTTAGATTTAAAAAAATGGTTAGAATCTAACAATGATTACGTTGTTTTATTTGTATTAAATATTGTAAAATTATTTAATAGGTTAGAAACAAAAGATACTTTAATTGATTTGTTACAGCATAAAAATGCAGAAATTAGAATAAAAACAATAGATATAATTACTCATTTTGAAATTTTAGAAGCCAAGGAATTTATTATTCAAAGATTTAGTGAAATTTCTGATAAAGAAAAAGTTGCATTTTTTAAGTATTTAGAAAAAGTAGCCGAAATTGAGGATGCCATGTTTTTAATAGAACATGTAAATAACAATAATTTCGAAATAAAACATAGAGCTTTAAAAATTTTAAAAAGAGTTGACGTAAACTTATATAATAAGTTAGAAAAAAACTCTGAAGATGCTGAATATAATAGAATAATCGATTATTTAGATGTAAGTTATGGAGTATGATTATATCATAAGAAATATTGTACTTGTTTTTCATTACTTCTTTTTAGTATTTACTGTACTAATAGTTGGTTCTTATGTTATTTTGGCTGTTTTCTCATCTAGAGAAACAATAGAGTACCTTAAAAAAAATAGTTTTGTAAATTATAAAGATTTACTTACTTCTGATGTAGCTCCTTCTATTTCAATCATTGCACCAGCCTATAATGAGAGTTTAAATATTGTTGAAAATGTTAGATCTCTTCTTTCTACACATTATGTAAATTATGATGTTATTATTGTAAATGATGGAAGTAAAGATGATAGTTTAGAAAAACTTATAAAAGCTTACGATTTAGAAAGAATAGAGTATTTGATAAATCAAAGAGTACCAACAAAGCCTTTAAGAGCAGGAGTATTTAAATCTAAAAATCCAGCATTCGAAAAACTTATAGTTGTAGACAAAGAAAATGGAGGTAAAGCAGATGCTCTAAATTGTGGAATAAATATAAGTGAAAGTAGATATTTAGCATGTATAGATGTAGATTGTTTGTTATTGGAAGATTCTCTTCAAAGAATGGTAAAACCCTTTTTAGAATATACAGACAGAAAAGTAATTGCTTCTGGAGGTGTTATTAGAATCGCAAATTCCTGTAAAATAGAAGATGGAAAGCTGTTAGAAGTAAATTATCCAGATAAATGGTTAGAGCGTTGTCAAATTTTAGAATATTTACGCTCTTTTTTATTGGGCAGAATGGCTTGGGCAAGGTTAAATGGCTTACTTGTAATTTCTGGTGCTTTCGGATTATTTGATAGAGAAATAGCTATAAAAGTTGGGGGTTATGATACCAAAACTGTTGGTGAAGATATGGAGATTATTGTTCGTATGCGAAGATATATGGAAGAAGAAAAGTTACCCTATAAAGTAGCTTATATTCCTGACCCTTTATGTTGGACAGAGGCTCCTGATAATAGAAAGATATTTATTTCTCAAAGAAATAGATGGACAAGAGGAACCATAGAAGTTTTAAAGATCCATAAAAAAATAAGATGGAATCCTAATTATGGAGTATTAGGTATGTTAAGTTATCCTTATTGGATGATTTTCGAAAGATATGCACCTATTGTAGAAGTCTTAGGAATGATTTATTTTATTTTCTTAATAATTTATCAACCCTTAAGTTGGTCTTTTATTTTAGGGCTATTTCTCTTGGTCTATTTATTTTCTTTATTATTCTCTTTTGTAGCTATATTTACTGAAGAGTTTACATATCATCAATATAAAAGAAAGGGTATTGGTTTTAAATTAATATTAACTGTTTTTTTAGAGCCATTTATTTTACATCCATTAGTGCTTTATGCTGCAATGAGAGGTAATTACGATTATTATTTTAATAAAAAGAAAAAATGGGGAGTCATGGTAAGAAAAGGGCTCTCAAAGTCATAAAGTTTAATGATTAAAATCCTTCAGAAGTTATGAGTTTTAAAAAGTTTAATTCTAATTTACAGACCTACATAATTATATGTTTTTCATTGTTATTATGTTATTGGTTAATTGGTTTATATGAAGTTTTTTCGATGCTTTTTATTGGTAGAGAGTTACCAAGCTTATTAAAAGTTATTGGGTTTAAGTTTTTAAATCATTTACTCACTATACTTTTTGTTTTTGTAATATTTTATCCTATTTATTTTCTTTTAAGTAGAAAAAAACTAAACATTGCAGTTATAACTATAAAGGTGCTTTTTATATTACTTATATTATCAGAATTAGCATTAACAAAATATAGTTTAACTACATTACTTAATTTAGGTGCAGATTTATTAGGTTATTCTTTAGATGATATCATGCTTACTGTAACTTCATCAGAAAGTGCCTCTTTTTTAAGTTACTTGCCTTTTTTAATATTTCCAGTATTATTTTTAGCTAGTTGTTTTTTCTTAAGAAAATCAATGTTTTTTAAATATTCTGGTCGTGTTTTTATAACATTAACTCTTGTAGTAGTTGTTATGAAATTCGCCAATAAAGATTTTTCAAATGCAATTTATCAAAATAAAACATACTTTTTTATAGCTGATGTATTACGAGTTCAAATCGAAAAAAATGCTATTGATGCTGAAATAGCAAATGGGGGAGAAGAGTACCCTCTTTTAAAAGCTTCTAGTAGTTATGAAGATGTATTAGGTAGTTACTTTAATTTAGGAACAGAAAAACCAAATATTGTATTTATTCTTGTTGAAGGGTTAGGTTCAGAATTTGTTGGAGATAGACAATTTAGCGGATTTACGCCTTACCTAAATTCTTTAATACCTAAATCGCTTTTTTGGGATAATTTTTTAAGTAACACAGGTAGAACTTTTGGAGCTTTACCTTCTATTATGGCTTCTGTGCCATTTGGAGAGAAAGGTTTTTTAGAACTAGAAGAAACGCCTTCTCATCATTCATTATTTAGTATTTTAAAGAATAATGGTTACTCTACATCTTTCTATTCTGGAGATCAGTCTAGTTTTGATAAAAAAATAAATTTCTTAGAATATAATGATGTAGAAAATATTATTGATGAAAATCAATATGAGAGTTCTTATAAAAAGTCTGTAAATAAGTCAACAGGTTTTTCTTGGGGCTTTTCAGATTATGAGATTTTTCAAAAAACATTGGCAACTATAGATCAAATTCCTAATCCAAGATTTGATTTAATTACCACACAAACCATACATGAACCATTTGAGTTTCCTTTACAAGAGGAATACATGAAAAAAATTGATAAACTACTTAATTCTAATCAGAAATTTAATACATCAAAAAAACAGTTAAGTAGCTATAAAAATATATTTGCAACCATTTTATATGCTGATAATAGTATAGAAATGTTTATGAATAATTACAAAAAGAGACCAGATTATAAGAATACAATTTTTATTATTTCAGGTGATCATAGAGTAATACCAATTGCACAAAAAGACAAGTTGTGCAGATTTAATGTGCCTTTTATTATTTATAGTCCTATGCTTAAAGAGGCTAAGAAAATGAAATCTATTAATTCTCATTTTGATGTGCCTCCAACTTTATTAGCATTCTTAGCGAATAACTATGATGTTAGTTTGCCTAAAAAAGTAGCTTGGATTGGAGAAGGTATAGATACCACAGCAAATTTCACCAACAAACATAATATACCTTTAATGCGTTATAAAGGAACAATAAATGATTATTTGTACAAAGAATATATGTTTTCTGATGGAAGATTATATAAAATTAAAGAAGATTTTAATACAGTTGAGGTAACAGATGAACAAGTTTTAGATACTATAAAAAAACAATTAAAAGCATTTAAGAATTTGAATGCATATGTTACTAAAAATGATAAAATAATATCAGAGAACACAAATACTGCAGTATTAAAAAGGTATAAATTTTCTGATGAAGAAAAAGAACGATTAGAAAAAATTACAGCAGATATGAATCCTGATCAAATGTTTGAGTTAGCAAGACAAAAAGCATTTAACAATCAAAGAGATTCAGCTAGGCTAATTTGTAATTATATTTTAAAAACTTCTCCAAATTATATAGATGTTAGAATATTAAAAGGAAGAACTTTAGCTTGGGATAAACAGTATGCTATTGCAGAAGAAGAGCTTAAAAATGCTTTAAAAAGATCTCCTTATTATTATGATTCTTATTTAGCTTTGTTAGATGTGTATTGGTGGTCTTCTCAAAATGAAAAAGCCATAGATATTTTTAATAAAGCAAAAGAAAGAGATATAAATAATGATGAAATTGCTTTTAAGTTGGCAAGAGCATACAAAACTATGAATAAGAATAATGAAGCTCTTAAAATTATGGATAGTATTCTTAAAAAGAATCCAAATAATAGTCAATATATCAACTTTAAAAATTCATTAAAATGATACACTTTTCAAAAATTAATTTAATTTTTTTGTTGATTATTACTTGTACTGCTTATTCACTTCAATCGCAACAAAAAGAATTTAAAGGCAACCCAGATACTGCTTTTAAAGTTGCTAGAGAATTGGCTTTTAATGGTAAAAGAAAACAAGCACAAGATTCTTTAAAATTAATACTTACAAAATACCCCAATTATCTTGATATTAGAGCCTTTTTGGCTAGTACATATTCTTGGGATGGTAACTACAATTCAGCAAGAAAAGAATTTGAATATGTATTAGAAAAAGATGAAAATAGAAAAGCAGATTGGATAGCTTACATAAAAAATGAACAGTATGCAGAGAAGTATTATAAAGCATTGCAATTATCAGAAAAAGCACTAAAAATTTTCCCAAATGATTATGATCTTCTATTGCTAAAAGGGAAGTCTCAATTTAATAGAGGTCATAAAGAAGATGCCTTAGAAACGATTGAAGAGGCTATTTTAATTCATCCAGAGAATAAAGATTTACTAAATTATAAAACTTCTTTAGAAAGAAATTTAAGTACTAATACAATTGGGCTAAGTGTGTCATTAGATTATTATGACTTAGATAAAAATAATGGTAGAGCAAATATGTATTACAGTACTTTAAGTTATTCTAGACAAACCAAATTCGGAAGTATAAATGCTAAATTAAATTACTCAAATAGATTTGAAACAGATAACTATCAATTTGAGTTAGACTTATATCCAAGAATAGCAAACGGACTTTATGCATACGTAAGTGGAGGTTTCTCTAATAGTCCCTTAAATCCAACACAAAGATATGGTTTCGAATTATTTAAATCTTTACCTGCGAGTTTAGAATTGTCTGCAGGCTTTAGATGGCTTAAATTTTCTACAGAAACTACCATTTGGACAGGTTCTTTAGGATGGTACACAGGTAATAGTTATTGGGCTTTTAGAACATATATAACTCCTGGAGATCCTGGAGCAAGTAAATCTGGAAGATTAATTTATAGAAAATATAGAAGTGATGCAGATAACTACTGGACTTTTGAAGTTGGTTTTGGTGCATCACCTGCTTTAGATAGATTTGCACCTGGTTTTACAGGAGATGAGATTTTTCAATTAGATTCACAAGCATTAGTATTAGGCTACTTTTTTTCTACAAAAAACAAGAAAAACTTATGGTCTTTTAATGTAAGTGCTTTTAGAGAAGAAAAACCTTTTGCTAAAGGAGATTATTTTGTGTATACTTCTTTGGGTGTAAGTTATTCAATTCGTTTTAAATAAATTATAGATTAGCTTTAATCATTCGATCATTACCAAACAAATCTTTACGTAGCTCTATATTATTAAAACCTTTTTTAGATAACATTTCTTTAGTTTCTTGACCTAAATATTGGTTGATTTCAAAAAAAAGTAAACCGTTTTTAGTTAAATGATTTTTTGCTAAATCTGCGATTTTAATGTAAAAAATCAAAGGATTTGAGTCACTAACAAATAAAGCAGAATGAGGTTCATTTTGTAAAACATTATTTTTTATTTCCACTTTTTCTAACTCTCTAACATAAGGTGGATTTGATACAATAATATCAAAAGAAGTTTCTAATTCTTTAGTTAATAAAATGTCCTTTTCTATAAAATTGATATTTACCTCATTTAACTTAGCATTTTGTTTTGCAATTTCTATAGCTTTTTTTGAGATATCTATAGCAGAAACAGATAAATTTTTATTTTTTTTAGCTAATGAAATAGCTATACAACCAGAGCCTGTACCAATATCTAGAATTGAAGTTTTTTTCTTTTTTTGAAACTCTAACTCTTGTAAAATCCATTCTACTAATTCTTCTGTTTCTGGTCTAGGAATTAAAGTGTCTTTTGTCACTAAAAAAGGATAACCATAAAACTCAGTTTTACCTAAAATATATTGAATAGGCTCTTCTTTCTTTAGTTGATTAAGAGCTTTTTCAAATTTTAAAAAATCAGTATTTTCAATTGTTTTATTTGGTTGCAAACTAAAATCAATTCTTTGTAAATCAAGATATTCTTCAATCAAATAAAAGAAAAAAGTATTGATTTCTGTTTTAGGATATAGTTTAGAAAGACTATTTAAATAATGCGTTTTTAATTCTTTTAGAGTCATAAAAAATTATAATAAAGGACTTAAAAATCTAGAAAGTCTTTCTAGTGTTTTCTGTTTATTAGATCTGTTTAAAAAATCTTCTAAAACTATTTTTGTTGCATCATTTTTTTGCTTTTCAAATTCACTATTAACTTCTTTAACCTTTTCTTTATCAAATGCAATTAAGTTTAATTCATAATTGTGTTCAAAACTTCTACAATCAAAATTTGTAGAGCCTATAGAAACGATATCATCATCTATAAAAATAACTTTGCTATGTGAAAAATCATCACGTAAATATATGTTTACACCTGCTTTTAAAAGTGTTTCAAAATAAGAGTACATGCTGTATGTTGCTATATTAGAATCACTTTTTTTTGGTAAAACTAAGTTTACTTCAACACCACTTAATGCAGTTGTTTTAAATGCTTCTAGAATAGAAAAAGTAGGAATAAAATATGGGTTTAAAACATTAACACTTTTTTCTGCTAGCATTATAAAACTTAGATATTGTTGCATCACCACAGATTGTTCGTAATCTGGACCACTTGATACTATTTGCACTTTAGATTTACCTTCTGTATCATATGTTTTCGTGTATTTTTCTTCTTTACTTAAATCTTTATTTGTGGCATAATAATAGTCTTTTAAAAAAGATTTATGAATGCTTTGTACTGCACAACCTTCAATTTTTATATGAGCATCTTCCCAAATACCTAAGTCAGATTTTTCTTTTACATAATTATCAGAAATATTTACACCACCTGCAAAACCGACTTTGTTGTCTATTATTGCAATTTTTCTATGATTTCTATAGTTTACAGAAAACAAAAAACTTCCAAATCTAAAGGGTGTTTCTGGGTATATTTCCACACCAATTTCTTTTAGAGTTTTTTTTGTTGATGATTTTAGTTCATGACTTCCTAACAAGTCATATAATATTCTAACTTCAACATTTTCTTTTCTTTTTTCTTTAATAATATCTATTATGTTAGAAAGTACTTTACCATCTTCTATGATGTAATATTGTAAATGAATAAATTCTTTAGCATTTTTAAGAGCTTTATATAGCTCATCAATAGCTTCTTTACCGCTTTTTAAAATGGTGATTTTATTACCCTCTTTTAATGCAGCTTTGGTGTTATTAAAAATTAGATTCGATATTTTTTTAGCTTTTTCGCTTTCAAGATTAGAAACATCATTTTTATATTCAGTTTTTAAATTCTCTCTTAAATACTTTTTTCTTTTTTTAGATTCTCTTAGTTCAAAATACTTAATTTTTCTTCTGTTAATACCAAATAAAATAAAGGTAAAAACACCAAGAAAAGGGAATAGAAGTGTAATTAAAATCCAACTTAAAGATTTAGATGGTTTTACGCCAAAATATAAAATATTGTAAAATGCCCAACTAAATAAGATGAGATGAATTGCTAATAAAACATAGTAAATCATTTAATTAATTTCTTTAATCATCCAAACATTACAGTTGTAATGGCATGTGTTACCCATTGGTTTATCTAAGTTTTTAAAACCATATTTATTATATAATTTAACTGCGGCTTTCATATAAGGTAGTGTCTCTAAATAACAAGTTTCAAAACCTAATTCTTTTGCTTTTTCTAAACAGATGGTAATTAATTTAGAACCTAACCCTTTGCCTCTTGCAATGGGTAGAAAGTACATCTTTTGAAGCTCGCAAACATTACCATCATAATTATCTAATTGAGCTATACCTGCACCACCAACAATTGTATTATTATGTTCTAAAACAAAATAACTACTTTTTTCTTTTTGATAGGTTTCAAACATAGTATCAGTAGCTTTATCTTCATAAGCTGTACCTACTTTAGGTGCTCCCATTTCTAAAATTACACTTCTAATAATTTTAGCAACTTCCTTATTATCAGTAGGTTTTATTTCTCTTATAATAAAATCTTTACTTGTCATTTATTACTGTATTTTTGTAACTGCAAGTTACAGTTTTTCAAAAGAATTTTATGAAGCATAATTTATTTCTTTTAATAATTTTATTCATTCTAATAGGATGTTCTGTAACCAAACAACCTGTTTTTATAAAAGTAGATAATATTAAAATTACCAGTATATCATCTGATACAATTCGATTAAAAGCAGAAGCTTTTTTTGAAAACCCAAATGATGTTGGAGGTAAAATTTCTACAGATGAAATTAAAGTACTTGCAAACGGAATTGAAGTTGCACAAGTATCCTCTGAAGAATTTAAAGTACCAGCAAAAAGAGCATTTGCAATTCCTTTACAAGCAAAAGTACCTGTAAAAAAATTATTGAGCACAAATAAAAATGGAGTTTTAGGTGGGTTATTAAATTCGTTTTTAACAAAAAAAGTAACAGTTCGTTTAAAAGGAAATTTAGAATATGTTGTTTTTGGATTTAAAAAAGAATTTCTTGTTGATAAAACTAAAGAAGTAAAAATTAAATTCTAGTTTTTTTATGACATCTGACGAAATATACATGAATAGATGTTTGCAGATTGCAAAAAACGGAATTGGGCTAACAAGACCAAACCCAAGTGTGGGTGCAGTAATTGTTTATAAAAATAAAATTATAGGAGAAGGTTTTACTTCTGTTTTTGGAGGCAATCATGCAGAGGTTAATGCTATTAATGCAGTAAAAGATAAATCACTTTTAAAAGAAGCAACAATTTACGTCACATTAGAACCATGCTCACATTTTGGCAAAACTCCACCTTGTGCAGACTTAATTGTAAAACATCAATTTAAGAAGGTAATTATTGGTTGTTTAGATACTAATAGTTTGGTTGCTGGTAAAGGTATAAAACGATTAGAAAAAGCAGGAATAAAAGTGTTAACAGGTGTTTTAGAAAAAGAATGTAGAAAGCATCATAAACGCTTTTTTACTGATCAAGAAAAGCAAAGACCTTATATTATTTTAAAATGGGCAGAAACTCAAGATGGTTTTATAGCACCTAAAAACAAAGAGGGTCAAAAACCAGTTTGGATTTCGAATACGTATTCACAACAATTAGTACACAAATTAAGAGCTAAAGAACAAGCTATTTTAGTAGGTACAAATACAGTTTTAGCTGATAATCCAAAATTAAATGTACGAAGTTGGTCAGGTCAAAATCCTGTTAGAGTTGTTTTAGATAAAAATTTAAGAATACCTAATGATACTTTTATCTATGACTCTTCTATAAAAACAATTATAGTTACTGAAACTAAAAAGATAAGTACAATAAATAATACTGTTTTTGAAAACATAGATTTTAATAAAAATATTGCAAAACAAGTTTGTGATGTTTTAAAAAAACATGATATTCAATCTGTTATCATTGAAGGAGGTGCAAAAACATTGCAAACTTTTATTGATAGTAATTTATGGGATGAAGCTCTTGTTTTTAAAGGTGAAGAATGTTTTAGAGAAGGTGTTAAAGCTCCTAATTTTCATGCAAAAATTAGTACTGAACTAAATATAAAAGGAGACAAATTAAAAACATATTATAATGATTAAAAATATCATTTTTGACTTTGGAGATATTTTTATCAATCTAGATAAAGCTAAGTTTGCAGAAGAAATACAAAAATTAGGAATCCCACAACATCAAGATGAGGTAATTCAAATATTTCATAAATATGAAATGGGCTTAGTTACAACAGATTATTTTTTATCTTATTTTCATGAAACTTATCATATAGACAAAGAAGCTTTAGTAACTGCATGGAATTCTATTTTACTTGATTTCCCAAAAAAACGTTTTGATTTTTTAAAAGACTTGATGCTTTCAAATAAATACAGGTTGTTTCTCTTGAGTAATACAAATGATTTGCATATTTCTTGGATAAAAAAGAATTGGGGTTTAGAATTGTATAATGATTTTAAAAATTGCTTTGAACAATTTTATTTATCTCATGAAATTCATTTTAGAAAACCAAATGCAGATATTTATGAGTTTGTTTTAACTAAAAATCAACTAAAAGCACATGAAACTTTTTTTATTGATGATACAAAAGAAAACACAGATGCAGCCTCTAAATTAGGAATACATGTTTGGAATTTAAATCCAAAAAACGAAGATGTAACAGAACTATTTTTAAAACACAATTTAAATTGATTTACTTAGCATTAAGCATACTTTTTTCCTCGGGCTTATTTATTATTTTTAAACTTTTTGGGGTTTATAAAATAGATGCATTAAAAGCAATTGTGGTTAATTATTTAGTTGCTTTAACATTTGGGTTTTTAAATGCAAATAGAACATTTTCTGTTGCTGAAATTATAGATCAAAATTGGTTTTTTGGAGCAGTAATTTTAGGTGCTATGTTTGTAAGTGTCTTTTTTGTTATGGCAAAAACATCGCAAGTAAATGGAGTTTCTGTGGCATCAGTAGCAGGTAAAATGTCTGTGGTTATTCCTGTTTTTTTTGGAGTTTTCCTTTACAATGAAACTGTTACCTTGTTAAAAATATCTGGTATTATAATTGCTTTGATAGCTGTTTATTTGGCATCAGTAAAAAATGATAATGTTTTTAAAGGAAAGTCTAATTTACTATTTCCTGCATTACTTTTTATTGGTTCTGGTTTTATAGATACTTTTTTAAAATATATAGAAACTAATTATGTTTTAAAAGAAGATGTTTCAATTTTTTCAGGGACATTATTTGGTATTGCTGCAATTTTCGGAATCGTTATTTTGGCCTTAAAAACTATTAAAAAACCTGAAGCTTTTGGTGTTAAAAACATCATAGCAGGTATTGTTTTAGGTATACCAAATTATTACTCTATCATTTTTTTAATAAAAGCCCTTCAAGTAGAAGGTTTTGAGAGTTCTACATTATTCACTTTAAATAATGTGGGTATTGTAATATTTTCAACAATTATTGGAGTAATTCTTTTTAAAGAAAAGCTTACCTCAAAAAATATTTTAGGAATCATTTTAGCAATATTAGGTATTGTATTGGTAACATTCGCATCATGATTATAGATATTTTTAAAACCATAAAATCTGCTTCAGAAGAAACACTTTTTAAAGACAAAAACAGTAAGTTTTATGGTTTTGCATTTCCTGTAAATAATGAAGATGAAGTTAAAAATGAGTTAGAAAAAGTAAAAAAGATACATCCAAATGCAGGTCATCATTGTTATGCGTATCAAATAGGAGTAGAGGATATATTATATAGAGCAAATGATGATGGAGAACCAAATAACTCAGCAGGAATGCCTATTTATGGACAAATTCAATCTTTTGATATTACAAATGTTTTAATTGTTGTTGTGCGTTATTTTGGTGGTACAAAATTGGGTGTTTCTGGTTTAATTAATGCTTATAGATCATCAGCAAAAATTACAATTGAATCTTCAGAAATAATTGAAAAAACGGTTGAAGTATATTTTAAAATTATTTTTGAGTATGATATGATGAGTAAAGTACTTCGAATTTTAAAAGAAAAAAATATTGAAATAATTCAGCAAAAATTAGAATTGAATTGTGAATATATTATTGCAGTTCGTAAAAAAGAATCAAAATCTATTTTAGAGTTTTTTAAAAACTTGTATAAAGTGGAAATTGAAGCATTAGAATCCTAATTTTTTTAAAAGTGTATCTGGGCATTTTATGGGTTTATTTGTTTTCATATCCATAAATGCTAATACAGTATTTCCTGTACATAGTATTTCCTGATTTTTATTTCGTATTACATAATCAAATTCTATTTTAACTAAAGGCTCTTTTTTAAGTTTAGTTTCAACTGTTAAAACATCATCATATAAAGCAGATTTTATAAAATTACATTTTAAAGAGATAACAGGAAGCATTATTCCGCTGATTTCCATATCTTTGTATGTAATCCCTAAAGAACGAAGCCATTCAGTACGTCCAAGTTCAAAATATTGTGCATAATTTCCGTGATAAACTACCCCCATTTGGTCAGTTTCTCCATAACGTACTCTAAATGAGGATAAATGACTGTTCAAGTTCAATTTTTTGTTTAATTCATTCGAATTTTACGCAAAAAAAAGTTATAAATCAATAGCAAATTCATTTTTTTTTAATGAATTTTATTCACACATTTGTAGAGCTATTGAGAAAGAGGTTATCTAACCTAAAACAACTAAATTTAATAATCCAAAATTTACCTATAAAGTAAATGAATTACACAGCCGAATCCGTTTGGAATGATTGCCTGTCTTTTATAAAAGACAACATTAAACCACAAGCATTTAAAACTTGGTTTGAACCTATTAAACCAGTGAAACTTTCAGGAGAGGCTTTAACAATACAAGTACCTAGTAAATTTTTTTATGAATGGTTAGAAGAGCATTATATTAAATTATTAAGAGTTGCTCTTGTAAAACATTTGGGTAGTGATGCTAAATTGATTTATGATGTAAGAATGGAAAATACTTACAGTAGTAATAGACCACAAACTGTAAAAATTCCAAGTTCTAATAGAAATCCTTTAAAATCTCAAAAAGTAACTGTTCCTTTAGAATCTAATAAAAGAGAACTTAGAAACCCATTTATAATTCCAGGTTTACAAAAAGTAAAAATAGAGTCTCAATTAAATCCAAATTATAGTTTTGTAAATTTTGTTGAAGGAGATTCTAATAGATTAGCACGCTCTGCAGGTATGGCTGTTGCAAATAAGCCAGGAGGAACATCATTTAATCCATTATTAATTTATGGTGGTGTTGGTTTAGGTAAAACTCATTTAGCTCATGCTATTGGAGTTGATATAAAAGATAAATATCCAGATAAAACAGTTTTATATATTTCTTCAGAAAAGTTTACACAACAATTTATTGATTCTGTAAAATCGAATACTAGAAATGATTTTATTCATTTTTATCAAATGATTGATGTTTTAATTATTGATGATGTTCAATTCCTTTCTGGTAAAGCTGGTACACAAGATGTATTTTTCCATATATTTAATCACTTGCACCAAAATGGAAAGCAAGTAATATTAACATCAGATAAAGCGCCTGTAGATATGCAAGACATAGAACAGCGTTTATTATCTCGTTTTAAATGGGGATTATCTGCTGAATTACAAGCGCCAGATTATGAAACAAGAATTTCTATTTTAGAAAATAAATTGTTTAGAGATGGTGTAGAAATGCCAGAAGAAATTATAGAATATATTGCACAGAACATAAAGTCTAATGTTAGAGAATTAGAGGGTGTAATCATCTCAATGATTGCTCAAGCTTCTTTTAACAGAAGAGAATTCTCTATTGAATTAGCAAAACAGATTGTAGATAAGTTTGTAAAAAATACGAAGAAAGAAGTTTCTATAGATTACATACAGAAAGAAGTATCTAAATACTTTGATATGGATGTAGCTACATTACAGTCTAAAACTAGAAAAAGGCATATTGTACAAGCAAGACAATTGGCTATGTATTTTGCAAAAAGATTAACTAAAACATCTTTAGCTAGTATTGGAAACCAAATTGGACAAAGAGATCATGCCACTGTTTTACATGCTTGTAAAACTGTAGATAATTTATCTGAAACAGATAAGCAGTTTCGTAAATATGTAGATGATTTAACTAAAAAACTAACTTTTTAAATTTTGCCTCGTTTACGAGGCTTTTTTATTTATGGTAAAAGTATTAATGGTTTGCTTGGGTAATATTTGTAGATCTCCATTAGCTCAAGGTATATTAGAATCAAAAGTAAATTTAGATAAAGTTTTTGTTGATTCTGCTGGTACTGCTGCATATCATGTAGGAAATTTACCTGATGAACGTTCAATAGACGTTGCTCGTAATTACGGAATAAATATTACCAACCAAAGAGCAAGAAAATTTACAGTACAAGATTTTGATGAGTTTGATTATATTTATGCTATGGATACTAGTAATTATCAAAACATTTTAATGTTGGCTAGAGGTGAGGAAGATGAGAATAAGGTTAGATTAATTTTAAACGAAATATATCCATCTGAAAATAAATCTGTTCCAGATCCATATTATGGAGGAAATCAAGGATTTGAAAAGGTTTATCAAATGCTAGATGAAGCATGTGGTGTGATTAGTAAAAAGCTATAATAATGAAAGGCAAATTATATTTAATACCAACTACTTTAGGAGAAACAGAACCTTTAGAGGTAATGCCTTTATCTGTTAAAAAAGTAATTGAGCAGATAGATTATTATATTGTAGAAAATGAAAAAACAGCAAGAAGGTTTATCAAAAAAATAAGTCCTAAAAAACAACAACCATTACTAACCATTAAAAAGTTAGATAAATATGCAGAAGAAGTTGAAACTTTAAAATATTTAGATGTTTGCGAACAAGGTATTAATGTTGGATTGCTTTCTGAAGCAGGTGTTCCAGCAATTGCAGATCCTGGAGCAAGTATTGTAAAGTTAGCACACGAAAAAGCGATTCAGGTTGTGCCATTAGTAGGGCCATCTTCTATTTTATTAGCAATGATGAGTTCTGGAATGAATGGGCAAAACTTTGCTTTTAATGGTTATTTGCCTATTGATAAAGCTGAAAGAAAGAAAGCTATTAAAGAATTAGAAAAGATTTCTTTTGATAAAAAACAATCTCAAATTTTTATAGAAACTCCTTATAGAAATGAAAAAATGTTAGCAGATTTAAAAGCTACATTATCACCTACAACAAATCTATGTATTGCAGCAGACATAACTTTAAGCTCAGAGTATATAAAAACGCTATCAATTAAAGATTGGAAATACCAACAGCCAGATTTACATAAAAGACCAGCTATTTTTATAATTCAGAAATAATTAGACTTTTGCTTTTCTATCAGCTGTAATGTTCGCGACATTATAATTCGAAAACTTTTTTAAATATTGAGAGATGGTTGCTCCATAAGCATCTTCGAAAATAGTTTCTCCATTACTTCTTAAAAACTTTTTTACATTGCCTGCACCACCTAAATGCGCTGCAGCAAGTATACCAGATTCAGTAATTTTAATACCATTAATAGTTTTACCAACAGAACGTTTTATATCTTTTCTTAATATCCATTTGTTTACTTTACAATAAGCTACAAAAGCTTTTTCTTGTAACTCAGGATTTTTTAAAAAAGCATCTGTATTATAAATACCAATTCTTTTTAAAGTGTTTTTACCAAATTGATATTTACCTAAATAACCTAAAGTATTAACAACAGAATATTTTCCTTGTGACTCTTTAAAAGCAACAGCTTCTTTAAAAGCAACAAAGTTTTTATCTAAATAAGGTATATTGTAATCTACATTTACTGGATAGTGAACAGTTTTGTTCTTTTTCTTTTTTAAAGAAGTAGTTGTTGCACTCATTAAAAAGAAAACAACAGCTAAAAATAAAAACCTTTTGATCATAATTAATCTTTTTGTTTTATGATGCAAAGTTATATCTAGTTTTTTAAATAACTGATAATTAGTGTATTAATTTCGTCGAAATTACGATTTAACAATATGAAACGTAAAAAAATTAGTATTAATGAACTACTACAACGTTTCTTATTGTGAAATTTTAAAAAAATTAATGAATTTTAACAGAATTTGATGTTGCTTGTTATCTTCTAACTCCTTGTTTATTTAACCAATTTTGGTATTTAGCAGCATTTCTATTATGCTGTGCTAATGATTTTGCAAATTTATGATACCCAATTCTATCAATATCTGCACACATATAGTAATAATTATGATTTTCTGCATTTAAAACAGCATCAATAGTATTAATGTCTGGCATTGCTATTTGTGAAGGAGGTAATCCTCTATACTTATACGTATTATAAGGTGAGTTTATTTCTAAATCAGTTTTTAAAACTCTTTTTACAATGTAATCTCGACCTTTAACTTCTTTTATTGCATAAATTATGGTTGGGTCTGCTTGTAAGGGCCATCCTTTTTGCAAACGATTTAAATATAAACCAGCTACAATAGGTCTTTCTTCTCTTTTAGCTGTTTCTTTTTGAACTATGGAAGCTAGAGTAATGACTTCGTTTTTGGTTAAGTTTAATTTTTTTGCTTTTTGAATTCTATTTGTGTTCCAGAAAGTCTTATAATTCTTTAATAATTTTTTTCTAAAATTATCAGCAGAAACATTCCAATAAAACTCATAAGTATTTGGTAAGCAAATTTGTAAAACAGTTTTATTATTAAAGTTGTTTTGTTTTAAAAATGTTTGGTTTGTAAAAGACTGTAAAATAGTTAATGAATCAACTTCTAGTTGTTCTGCTATTCTACCTGCAAAATCGTATAATGTATTTTGGTTATTAAAAGATACTTTTACAGGTGTTTGATTACCACTTCTTAATAAATTAACTAATTCATTATTAGACATGTTTTCTTTGATTACATATCTTCCAGATTTTGGAGTTTTAAAATTCTTTTTATTAGCGACCCAAATAAAATTGGAAATATCTTTTACAAAAGGATTTAGTTTTTTTGAAAGTGAATTAAAATCATCTGTAGATGTGATATATAAATCACCTTGTTTTATGGTGCTATTTCCAAAAATTTTAAAATAAAAATTTAAACCAATTGCTAATACAGTGATAAATAAAACTGTGGTAATGATATAAATAAACTTTCTACTCAATTTCTTTATTTTAAATTGTAAAATTACTTATTTATTAATTGATATAAAATTTCACTTTTGTAATTATTGTTAGTGAAAATCCAATCTTTTTTGATACCAGTTTTCACAAAGTTATTTTTTTCAAAAAGCGAAATACTTTTGCTATTATCTTCAGTAATATTAGCATATAACTGATGTAAATCTAAATGTGTAAAAGTGTAATTAATTAACAAAGATAATGCTTCAAAAGCATATCCTATTTCTTGAAAATCTGGGTGAATTAAAATACCAATGCCTGCTCTTTTGTGTTTTGGATTAAAATCAAAAAGATCTATCATACCCACTTGTTGGTTTGTATTATTCTCTTCAATAATTAAACGCAATTGCTTTGCTTGATAAATATCTAAATGAGCATTTTCTAAATATAACTTTAGCATATATTTCGAAAATGGAGTTTGAGTGTGGCTAACTTGCCAAAAAGATTCATTATTTTCTATTTGATATAAAAAATTTAAATCTTCTTTTTCTAAAGCTCTTAGCTTAATATTCTTGCCTAAAAGTGTGTTCATCAAATTAAAATATTTCCTTTAAAAACAAATTGAGCAGGTCCAATTAAAAAAATATTATTATAGATACCATATTCTTCTTTAAAACTTACCTCTAAATTTCCTCCTTCAACTGGTAAATAAATATGATTACTTTTTGTTTTATTTGTTTTGTGCATTGCAACAGCAACAGCTGTAACACCTGTACCACAAGCTAAAGTTTCATTTTCAACTCCTTTTTCATAGGTTCTAACTTTAAAAGTATCATTGTTAAGTTGCTCAACAAAATTTACATTACTTCCTGGTTCAGCATAAGAGTATCTAATTTCTTTTCCTTTTTCATAAACAGGAAAATCTTTTAACTCATTTACCAATTCTACATGATGCTGAGTACCTGTATAAGCAAAAACTGAATTTTCTTGAATTTTAATTTCCTCTACATCTATCATTTTTAATGAAACGATTGAGTTATTAATTTCTGCAAAATGCTCTCCATCAACTGCTAAAAAATGTGTTTTTGAGTCTATAATTCCTAATTGTTTTGCAAAAGCAACAGCACATCTACCACCATTTCCACAAAAGGTTTCACTTGCATCTGGGTTGTAGTAAATCATTTTAAAATCAAAATCATCATCATTTTCAATTAGAATTACACCATCTGCACCAATACCAAAATGTCTGTCACACAATTGTGAAATTATGTCAGTTTTTTCTTTTGGAAAGGTTTTTGTTCTGTTATCTATCATAACAAAATCATTTCCTGTACCTTGATATTTAAAAAACATTAAATTCATGATACAAATGTAGTGATTTTGCTAGTAAATAAGTGCTGTTAAATTGTGGTTAAAAACCGTTAAAACCTAGTTAAACAGATTTTTGTAAAATGTTAAAATTGTATATTTGATTACTAAATTTTAGAATTATGAAGAAATTTTTTGGATTTTTAGGAATGGCAATTTTAGGAGGTGCAGTTACTTTAGGAGGCTATAAAATGCTAATTGAAGAACCAGTTATAATTAAACAAAATTCGCCAGAAACGCTTTCAACTATTCAGACTAGTTATAAATCTGCATTCAATTCCAATGAAACATCAAGTGCAGATGCTATTTCTATTGATTTTAGATTAGCAGCAAAGAAAACAGTTAACTCTGTAGTGCATGTTAAAAATACTGCCATCAGAACGCAAAATAATCCTTTTGCAGAATTATTCTTTGGAGGCAATAGTACTCGTAAATTTGAACAAGTTGGTACAGGAAGTGGAGTTATAATATCTGCAGATGGTTACATAGTAACTAATAACCATGTTATTGAATCTGCAAATGATATAGAAATTACACTTAACAATAAAAAGAAATATAAAGCAGAATTAGTTGGTGCTGATAAAAGTAATGATATAGCATTATTAAAAATTAATGCAGACGTTGATTTACCTTTTACATCTTTTGCAAATTCAGATAATGTACAAATAGGTGAATGGGTATTGGCTGTTGGTAATCCTTATAACTTAACATCTACTGTTACTGCTGGTATAGTAAGTGCAAAAGGTAGAGATTTAGAAGGTAATGGAAATATAGAATCTTTTATACAAACAGATGCTGCTGTAAATCCTGGAAATAGTGGAGGAGCTTTAGTAAATGCTAGAGGAGAATTAGTAGGTATAAATACAGCAATTTCATCTAGAACTGGTTCTTTTGTTGGTTATTCATTTGCAGTACCTTCTAATATTGCAAAGAAAATTGTAGATGATATTCTTGAGTTTGGAGCTGTACAAGAAGCTATTCTTGGTATTGCAATTGATCCAAAATATGATGAAGAAGGTGTTAAAATAGGTGAGGTATATTATGAAGAAGGAACTAAAACTTCTGAATTAAAGAAAGGTGATATTATTAAGAAAGTTAATAATGTAAAAATTACTAAGTTTTCTGAACTTAGAGGTCAATTAGTAGCAAAAAGACCAGGAGAATACGTAGATATTACTGTTGAAAGAGATGGTGAATTGGTTACTAAAAAAGTATTATTAAATAAGAAAAGCACTTATATTTCTAGAGCTTTAGGTGTTTCTTTAAAAGATTTATCTGATAAAGAAAAGAAAAAGTATGATGTTAAAGGTGGTGCAAAAATTATAGAAAACATCAATAGAAGTTTAGATTATTATGGTGTTAAAAAAGGCTTTATTATTACTAAAATCAATAAAAAACCAGTTTTAACTGCTGCAGAAGCTAAAAGAGTTATTGATAATAGTTTTGGAAATGGTAATCCTATTTACTTAGAGTTAATAAATTTAAAAGGAGAAATAGAACGTTACGCAATTAGATAAAAACTGTATTAAATTATATTAAAAATCCTGATAATTTTTATCAGGATTTTTTTATTTTAAAATTTATAACGAAATCGATTTCGTATTTTTAAAAAAAGAAATACTTTTGCAAAAATTTTAAATTATTTAGTTAGCTATGTCATCATCTTTAGATTACGAAAAAGAAGTTTCACAACAAGCAAAAACAAGAAGACAAACTGTAGAATTTATTAATATCGTTAACGATTTGTGGTATGATAGATCTATAGAATTGGTATTATTTAGAAATCCACTTGTAGATAAAAGAGCAGGTGAGGTATTAAACTTAATTAACTATGCCAAAGAATTTGTAAACAAACCAATTACAATTCAAGATGCTTTAAGTATCGCAAAAGCTATACAAAAAGTAGATTTACCATCTTCTAAATTAGATATTGGTAAATTGGCTTATGAATGTCATTTAAACCCTAAAGGATGTGAAGACAAAATAGCATTCGTAAAAAAGCAATTAAAAAATGCTACTGAGTTTAAAGATATAAAACCAAAAGATGTTGTTTTATATGGTTTTGGTAGAATTGGTAGATTGTTAGCAAGAGAATTAATGACTAAAATGGGTAAAGGTTCTCAATTACGCTTAAGAGCAGTTGTAACTAGAGGAGAAATTAACCAAACTGTTTTAGAAAAAAGAGCCTCTTTATTAAGTATAGATTCTGTTCATGGAGATTTCTTAGGTACTGTTCAAGTAGATGTAGAAAATAAAGCTTTAGTTATTAATGGTACTACTGTTAATATGATTTCTGCTAATAATCCAGAAGATATAGATTATACAAAATACGGTATTAATGATGCTTTAATTATAGATAATACAGGTGCTTTTAGAGATGATGTTGCTTTAGCTAGACACTTAAAAGCTAAAGGAGCAAGTAAAGTGTTATTAACTGCACCAGGTAAAGGGATACCAAATATTGTACATGGTGTAAATCATAAAAAATATGACCCAGATACTGTAGATATTTTTTCAGCAGCTTCTTGTACTACTAATGCAATTACACCTGTTTTAAAAGTTTTAGAAGATACTTATGGTATTAAAAAAGGTCATTTAGAAACCATTCATGCCTACACAAATGATCAAAACTTAGTAGATAATATGCACAGTAAATACAGAAGAGGTAGAGCTGCTGCATTAAATATGGTAATCACAGAAACAGGAGCAGGTAAAGCTGTTGCAAAAGCATTGCCAGCTTTAGAAGGTAAATTAACATCTAATGCAATTAGAGTTCCAGTTCCAAATGGATCTTTAGCAATTTTAAGTTTACAATTAAGAAGACCTGTTACTTCAGATAGCGTAAACGCTACTTTAAAACACCATGCTTTAGAAGGTGATTTAGTTGAGCAGATTAAATATTCTATAGATAATGAGTTAGTGTCATCTGATATAATTGGTTCTACAGCTCCATCAATTTTTGATAGTAAAGCTACAATTACAGACGCAGAAACTATTGTAATTTATGTTTGGTATGATAATGAATATGGTTATTCTCATCAAGTTATGAGACTTGCAAAGCATATAGCTAAAGTAAGAAGGTTTACTTACTATTAGTAGTATATTTAAATTTAAATCAAAAAAGCTCAAAACCTAAGTTTTGAGCTTTTTTTTTGTTTAAAAAATCAACTAAACTAAAATTATTTTTTTAAAATTAAATGAAAAGCAGATGTGTGTTTTCTTGATCTGCTCTAGCATAAAAATCACCTACAGTAATAATATCTTCAATTTCATCAATTAAATCTTCTCTTTTTAAATGAAACATTTCTACTGCTAATTTACATGCCCATAATTTACAACCAGAATCAGAAAGTATTTCTAAAAATTCACCAACAGGAGGCATATCTAATTTTTCCATCTCTTTTTTCATCATCTTAGTAGCTAAAGCCTCCATACCTGGTAGCCCACCTAACATGGTTGGTATGTGCATTGCTGGGTTTCCAACAGTTGCTACTCTTAAATGTTCTAATTTCTTTTTTTGAATTGCTTCTAAACCAAAGAATGTAAAAAAGATTTCAGATTCTATACCTTCCATTCTAGCACCATTTGCCATAATAAATGCTGCATATACATTTTCTATTGTTGCTTTTGATAAGATAAAAAGCATTTTTTTAACTTTTGTTTTGCTCATAATTTCTAAGGTTTAAATACAACTTTTTGGTTTTGGTACTCCAGCAATTTTGGTAGATACTTTTAATGGTCCACCAGGAAATAATGCATAGAATTCTTTAATATCTATCACACCACTTTTTTTAATTCCTCTTATAGAAAGTGGTTTTTTTGCAGTAACTTGTTCTTGTATCCAAGAAATTACTTGCCAATGTTTATCTGTCATTTCTATATTGTTTTCTTTAGCAATTTCCTCTCCAATTTCTTTTGTCCATTGACTAAAGTCTGTTAAGTATCCTTCTTCGTTTACATTGATTGCTATTTGTTTTATTGTTTTTATCATGATTTCTAAATTTTATTTGTTAATATTTTTTCCTGCTGTACTCATATTTCTGCTTACAAATGGTATTGGAATTCCTTTTAATAGTAAGTTCCAATACACCCATCTAAAGGCTAATTTTCCCCAATGATTAAGAACACTCTCTTTTAATAATTTTAGTGGCCCTATGCCAGCTATTGGAAAAGTACCAGTTACTGGTTCTTGTTCGTAATTAAAATCAATTAAAAGTGCTTTGTTTTTTCCAGTTTCTATAAAACAGTTAGAATGTCCATCAAATTCTTCTTTTAAAGGTTTGTTATTAATGTATAAAAGAATATTATCTGTTAATGTTTCTGATTGAAAATGAGCAACAGAACCTGCTTTAGATGCTGGTACGTTAGTGGCATCTCCAATAACAAATATGTTTTCGTGTTCTAAAGATTGTAATGTTTTTTCATGAGTAGGAACAAAATTTAAATCGTCTCCCAAACCAGATTTTTCAATAACTTCATCTCCCATATTTGTTGGTACAGTTACTAACAAATCATAAGAAATTTCTTTATCTATATAATCTACAATCTTTTTATTTTCGAAATCTACTCGTTCTATAGCAAAGTCTGTCTCTAACTTTATGTTTTTCTCTTCTAATAAATACCCTAACTTTTTAGAAGAATATTCTTTTGTAAATGCACCAGATAAAGGTGTTACATAAGTAATTTCAACTTTATCTCTTATTCCTTTTTTATCAAAATAAGAATCAGCTAAAAAAGCAAATTCAAGAGGTGCAACAGGACATTTTATAGGCATTTCTGTAATATGTACAACTAACTTACCTTCTTTAAATTCTCTTAGTTTATTTCTTAAAGCTAAGGCTCCTTCATATGTGTAAAAATCAAAAATGGTGTCTCTCCAAGCTTTGCTGTGCATCCCTTCAACTTCTTGAGGAGCAATTTTAGAACCTGTAGCAATAATTAAAATATCATAAGAAAGCACTCCATTTTCTAATTCAACTAAATTATTCTCTGCATCAATTTTTTCTATTTTTAATTGATGATATTCAACACCTTTTGGAATAAACTTTTTACCTTCTTTTCTTACTTGATTTTCATTATAAATATCAAAAGGCAAAAACAAAAAGCCAGGTTGATAATAGTGTGTTTTGTATTGATCTACAATATGGATTTTCCAATCTTTTTTTGGTAATTTAGAAACTAAATGATTAGCCATCATTGTTCCTGATGTCCCTGCTCCTAAAATGACTAAGTTTTTCATAATTAACGATTTATACATCAAAATTAATTAAAATGTAATTCTCTAATTATGACAAAAGTCATGTATTTCTGTTATGTAACATAAGTTACATTTTAACCTTTTTTACTATTAAATTCTATAAATATTGTTTTATTTTTGAGCATTTATGGAGACTATTAAGCAAAAAATACAATCACTTCGTGATGAACTGAATCAGCATAATTATAATTATTATGTTTTAGATAATACAACTATATCCGATTTTGAGTTTGATATCAAGCTAAAAGAATTACAAAAACTAGAGGAAGAACACCCAGAATTTTTCGATGCGAATTCACCAACACAAAGAGTAGGAGGTGCTATTACCAAAAACTTTGAGACAGTTACCCATAAAAACAGAATGTATTCTTTAGATAATTCATATTCTAAAGAAGATTTACAAGATTGGGAAAAGCGAATTCAAAAGATTTTAGGTACTACAGAAACGGAATATACGTGTGAACTTAAGTTTGATGGAGCTTCTATTAACTTAACGTATGAAAATGGTAAGTTTATTAAAGCAGTTACTAGAGGTGATGGTTTTCAAGGTGATGATGTAAGTAATAACGTAAAAACAATTCGTTCTATTCCTTTAAATATCAAAGAAGACTTTGTTCAAGAGTTTGAAATGAGAGGAGAAATTATTTTACCATTAGATGGTTTTAATAAAATGAATGAAGAACGTGTAGCAAATGGAGAAGAAGAATATAGAAATCCAAGAAACACTGCAAGTGGAAGTCTTAAACTACAAGATAGTGCTGAAGTTGCAAAACGTCCTTTAGACTGTTTGTTGTACCAAGTGGTTACATCAGAAAGAAAATACAAAACACATTTTGAAAGTTTAGAAAGTGCAAGAAAAGTTGGCTTTAAAGTTCCAAAAACAATAAAATTAGCAAAATCGATTGAAGAGGTTTTCGAGTTTGTAAATCATTGGGATGCTAAAAGACACGATTTGCCATACGAAACTGATGGGATAGTAATTAAAGTGAATAATCTACAGCAACAAGAAGAATTAGGTTATACTTCTAAAGCTCCAAGATGGGCTATTGCCTATAAGTTTGCTGCTGAACAGGTTTCTACAGTGTTAAACGAAATTACATATCAAGTAGGTAGAACAGGTGCAATTACACCAGTTGCAAATTTACAGCCAGTACAATTAGCAGGTACAACTGTAAAAAGAGCCTCTTTGCATAATGCTGATCAAATTGAAAAGCTAGATATTAGAGAAAATGACACTGTATACGTAGAAAAAGGAGGGGAAATTATACCTAAAATAATTGGTGTTGATTTTACAAAGAGACCATTAAATTCTATGCCTACTTTATATGCTACTCATTGTCCTGAATGTAATACTGAATTGGTTAGAACAGAAGGTGATGCAAAACACTATTGTCCAAATGAGTTTGGATGTGCACCACAAATTACAGGACGCATTCAGCATTTCATTAGCAGAAAAGCTATGGATATAGAAGGTTTGGGTGGAGAAACAGTAGATTTATTACGTAAGGAAGGTTTAATAGAAAATTATGCAGATTTATATGATTTAACTGTAGAGCAAGTGATTCCTCTAGAAAGAATGGCAGAAAAATCTGCACAGAATATGATTAATGGTATTGAAAAGTCTAAAGAAATTCCGTTTGAAAAAGTATTATTTGCCCTAGGTATTAGATTCGTAGGTGAAACAATTGCTAAAAAATTAGCAAAACACTTTAAATCTATAGATAATTTAATGGTAGCAGATTTCGAAACTTTAGTAGCTGTTGATGAAATAGGAGATAGAATTGCACAAAGTATCATTGATTTTTCTAATAACTTAGGTAATATACAATTGATAAATCGTTTAAAGTCTTATGGATTACAATTAGAAGTTTCTCAAGAAAACTTAGCAAATCAAACTAATAAATTAGAGGGGCAAATATTTGTAGTGTCAGGGGTATTTCATCAAATGAATAGAAACGAACTTAAAAAAGCAATTGAAGATAATGGAGGTAAAGTAAGTTCGTCTATTTCTAAAAAAACAAATTTTATAGTAGCTGGTGATAATATGGGGTCTTCAAAACTTTCTAAAGCAGAAAGTTTAGGTATACCAATTATATCAGAACAAGACTTTATAGATAAGATTAGTTAATAATCTTTGGCAATATTTTTGTAAATAAACTTTACTATTAAATTCTATCTTAGAATCTAAATTAATGAAAAAATTACTTTACATATATATAATAGTAAACTCATTTACTTTTTTTTCACAGAAAAAGGAAGTTTTAGACTCTTTACCAAAAACTTTAGAAGATTATGTTTTTGTAAAACCTGGAGATACCCTAACAGTAAAGTTTAATGAAATCACCTTACTTCCCAAACCAAAATTTAGAATTTCAGATGATGTTCGTTATTACTTATGGTTTAGAAGAAAAGTATTTAAAGCATACCCTTATGCAAAATTAGCTTCAGAAAGATTAGACACTTTAAATGCTAGATTAGAAAGAATTCCTTCAAAAAGAAAAAAAAGAAAATATACAAAGACTATTCAAAAATACATAGAAGGTGAGTTTACAGATCAAATGAAAAAAATGACCAGAACAGAAGGTCGCATTTTAATTAAACTAATTCATAGACAAACAGGTAAAACTGCTTTTAATAATATTAGAGGATTAAGAAGTGGTTGGAAAGCTTTTTGGTACAACACTACAGCTAATCTATTTAAACTTTCTTTAAAAGATGAATATAATCCTCAATTAGTAAATGAAGATTTTTTAATAGAATATATTCTACAGCAAGCTTTTCAAAAAGATATACTAAAAAAACAATCTTCAAAATTAAATTTTGATTTCCAAAAAATTATAATCGATAAAAAAGCAGAAATTAATGTAGATGAATATAGGCAGATGTTTGCAAAACTTCGTATGAAAAAGAAAAACAAATAACTTAGATTTAAACTAAATCAGCTATATTTTTCATTTGGTTAATATTTTTTTTGGTTTTAAGATATTGATTTTAAAAGTGTTGATATT
>NZ_CANMBY010000005.1 GCF_947496195.1 uncultured Polaribacter sp.
AATATCAACACTTTTAAAATCAATATCTTAAAACCAAAAAAAATATTAACCAAATGAAAAATATAGCTGATTTAGTTATATTTAGATTGTTAAATACAAATTGAGATAACATTATATTGTATTAAAAATTGTTTTCTAATATCTTTGCACCCTTAAATAATTTTTATTAAATGATTGAAATTACTTTACCTGATGGTAGTATTAAGAAGTTTGAAATAAATAGCACTCCTTTTGATGTAGCTAAAAGCATAAGTGAAGGTTTAGCAAGGAATATTATTTCTGCTAGTTTTAATGGCAAAACAGTTGAAACAACAACCCCTTTAACTTCAAATGGCTCATTAATACTATATACATTTAATGATGAAGCTGGTAAAAAAGCTTTTTGGCATTCTTCTGCACATGTTTTGGCTGAAGTTATATTAAGTTTTTATCCTAAAGCTAAATTAACTATAGGACCTGCTATTGATAATGGATTTTATTATGATGTTGATTTAGGAGAAGAAACAATTTCTGAAAAAGATTTTGGTTCTTTAGAAAAAAAGTTTTTAGAAATAGCAAGAGGGAAGCACGAATTTAAAATGCGTGAAGTTTCTAAAGCTGATGCATTGGCATTATATAAAGAAGAGAACAATCAATATAAAGTTGAGTTGATTGAAAACTTAACAGACGGAGAAATTACTTTTTGCGACCACAGTAACTTTACTGATTTATGTAGAGGAGGACACATACCAAATACAGGCTTTATTAAAGCTGTAAAAATAATGAACGTTGCTGGGGCTTATTGGAGAGGTGATGAAAAAAACAATCAACTAACTCGTGTTTATGGTATTAGCTTTCCAAAACAAAAAATGCTTACAGAGTATTTAGAATTGTTAGAAGAAGCAAAAAAACGTGATCACAGAAAATTAGGTAAAGAATTAGAATTATTTACATTTTCTCAAAAAGTAGGACAAGGTTTACCTTTATGGTTACCTAAAGGTGCTGCTTTAAGAGGACGATTAGAAAATTTCTTAAAAGAAGCACAAAAGAAGGCTGGTTACGAAATGGTTATGACTCCACATATAGGACAAAAAGAATTATATGTAACATCAGGTCATTATGAAAAATATGGAGAAGATAGTTTTCAAGCTATTAAAACACCAAAAATGGATGAAGAGTTTTTATTAAAACCAATGAATTGCCCTCATCATTGTGAAGTGTATAACTTTAAACCATATTCTTATAAAGATTTACCTAAACGTTTTGCAGAATTTGGAACAGTTTATAGGTATGAGCAAAGTGGCGAATTACATGGTTTAACACGTGTAAGAGGATTTACACAGGATGATGCTCATATTTTTTGTACACCAGATCAATTAGACCAAGAATTTAAAGAAGTAATAGATTTAGTGCTTTATGTTTTTGGCTCATTAGGATTTGAAGATTTTACTGCTCAAGTTTCTATCAGAGATATGGAAAACTTAGATAAGTATATAGGTGATGTAGAAACATGGGAAATTGCAGAAAATGCAATTATTTCTGCTGCAAAAGACAAAGGTTTAGATTTTGTGATTGAAGAAGGCGAAGCAGCTTTTTACGGACCAAAATTAGACTTTATGGTTAAAGATGCTTTGGGTAGAAGTTGGCAATTAGGAACAATTCAAGTGGATTACAATTTACCTAAACGATTCGATTTAACTTATAAAGGTTCAGATAATGAATTACACAGACCTGTAATGATTCATAGAGCACCATTTGGTTCTATGGAAAGATTTATTGCTGTTTTACTAGAACACACAGGTGGTAATTTCCCTTTATGGTTAACTCCAGAGCAAGTTATTATCCTGCCAATCAGTGAGAAATATCAAAATTATTCAGAAAAAGTTTTAGAATCGCTAGAAAATTCCGAAATTCGCGCCCTCATAGATGACAGGTCTGAAAAGACAGGAAGAAAGATTAGAGATGCAGAAGTAAGCAAAATACCATATATGGTTATTGTTGGTGAAAAAGAAGAAAATGAAGCAACTGTCTCTATTAGAAAACATGGAGATGGCGATTTAGGAACTTTTACAATAGAAGAATTTGTAAAAATGATTAAAGACGAAGAAAAGAAAACAATAAAAAAATTTAAATAAATAAAGATTTTTATTATATTTTAGTTTAAAAATAAGTTTAATTAAAATTTAGAAGTTATAGCAATACGTAGAAGTAGGTCAAGAAGACCATTAAGAGTAATCAAAGAAGATCAACATAGAATTAATGAAAAAATAAAATATGTTGACGAAGTTCGAGTTGTAGGAGAAAATGTAGAAGTTGGTGTCTACCCTATAGCACAAGCCAAACAAATGGCAGAAGAACAAGGTTTAGATTTAGTTGAAATATCACCAAAAGCTAAACCACCAGTTTGTAAGATCATCGATTATAAGAAATTCTTATATGAACAAAAAAAACGTGAAAAAGCTTTAAAGGCAAAAGCCACTAAAGTTACCATTAAAGAAATACGTTTTGGACCACAAACAGATGAGCATGATTACGAATTTAAAAAGAAACATGCTATAAAGTTTTTACAAGATGGAGCTAAATTAAAAGCCTTCGTATTCTTTAAAGGTAGATCTATTATTTTTAAAGAACAAGGTCAAATTTTATTATTAAAATTAGCTCAAGAGCTTGAAGAATATGGTAAAGTGGAGCAATTACCAAAATTAGAAGGTAAACGTATGATTATGTTTATCGCTCCTAAAAAAACAAAATAAATATTCTGCTAAAACCAGAATTTAAAATAATAAGTAAGTAGTTTAAATAGAAGGAGAAATGCCTAAATTAAAAACAAAGTCTAGTGCTAAAAAACGATTTAAAGTTACAGGTACTGGAAAATTAAAAAGAAAGCACGCGTTTAAAAGTCACATCTTAACAAAGAAGTCTAAAAAACGTAAATTAAAGTTAACTCATGACACTTTAGTACATAAAGCAGATGAGGCTAACATTAAGCAACAATTAAACTTAAAATAAGTTTAAAAAGGGAATTAATATTAATAACCATGGAGTTAGGCAAAAAACAAAAAGTATTCTTAAATGAATCGCCTACTACAAAAAAACAATTTGAATTATGCCAAGATCAGTAAATTCAGTAGCTTCAAGAAATAGAAGAAAAAAAATCTTGAAAGCAGCAAAAGGTTACTTTGGACGTAGAAAAAACGTTTACACAGTAGCAAAAAATGCGGTTGAAAAAGGTATGTTATATGCATACAGAGACCGTAAAAACAATAAGAGAAACTTCCGTTCTTTATGGATTACGCGTATTAACGCAGCAGCTCGTTTAAACGGAATGTCTTACTCACAGTTTATGGGGAAAGTTAAAGCTAACAATATCGAATTAAACAGAAAAGTTTTAGCAGATTTAGCAGTAAACAACCCAGAAGCTTTTAAGGCAGTTGTAGAGAAAATTAAATAAATAACAATACTTACTTATTCTAAAACCCAAACAATCTTGTTTGGGTTTTTTTATTACATTTACAAAAATTTATAACAAAAAATGAAATCCCTTTTTTTTACATTATTTCTTTTATTCATTCAGTATACAAGTTTTTCTCAAGAAAACAATAACGTAGTTATAGAAGACAAAACATTAGAAGGTCAGTTTGATAAAATTAATAGAATATCTACTTCTTATCAAACTTATAAAGTTATTAGTAAAGATAAATTTCAAGAACTAAAAAATAACGTTTTAGATTCTATAAAAGCATCAAACAAAGATCTTAAAGAACAAAAAGTTTTATTAAAAAACGAAAGAGATAATGTTGTTAAATTAAATGCAGAATTAAATAAAACTAAAGAAGATTTAAAAAAAGCACAGGAAAAAGAAAATTCAATTTCTCTATTTGGATTTCAAATTAGTAAAGTTACATACAACCTTATACTTTGGTTAATTATAATTTCATTAGCTTTAGCTTTAGCTTTCTTTGTTTTTAAATTCTCTAAAAGTAATATTCTTACAAAAAAGGCTAAAGAAGATTTAGAAGATGTAGAACAAGAATTTGAAGTACACAGAAAAAAATCTCTTGAAAGAGAGCAAAAACTTCGAAGACAATTACAAGATGAAATCAATAAACAAAGAAACTCTTAATTTAGTTTTTCTTTTAAATTATCAAATTATTTATTTAACTTAAAAAAAAGTAAATAATAATCATAGTTCTTCTGTTAAATTACTAAATTATTACTAAACTGATAATAATATATTAACAAAAAAAAGCTTCCCTTAAATTTTGTAGTTTTGTCCGTATTTTATAAATTATCAATTCATTAAAATACACTAACTAAATTTATGAAAGCCTTATTTTTTACAAGAGAATTTCCTCCTTATGTTTATGGTGGTGCTGGTGTGCATGTAGAATATTTAGCTGAAGAACTTGCTAAATTAATTAATGTTGCTGTTAGAAGTTTTGGAGATCAAGATGTAAAAGATGAACATTTAACTGTAAAAGGCTTCCCATATGAAAATTCTATTTTCGATAATTCAGACCCAAAACTAAAAGCTGTTTTACAAACTTTAAGTACTGGCATTCACATGAATGCAGATCCTATAGATGCAGATGTTGTGCATTGTCATACTTGGTATGCTCATTTTGCAGGAATTATGGCAAAATTGTGCTATGGCATTCCTTTAGTTATTACAACGCACTCTTTAGAACCTCTTCGTCCTTGGAAAAGAGAACAACTAGGTAATGGTTATGATGCATCTTCTTGGATAGAAAAAACAGCAATTGAAATGGCTGATGCATTAATTGCAGTTTCTGAAGAAACAAAAGAGGATGTTTTAAAATATTTTGATGTTGATGAAGATAAAGTTAAAGTAATTTACAATGGTATTAACTTACAACAATACATCAAAACTTCATCAACAGAAACTTTAGATACTTATGGAGTTGATAAATCTAAACCCTATGTTCTTTTTGTTGGAAGAATTACAAGACAAAAAGGAATTATACATCTAGTTAATGCTATAAAACATATAAGTCCAGATACTCAAATTGTTCTTTGTGCAGGAGCTCCAGATACCAAAGAAATAGGTATAGAAATGGAACATGCTGTTAATGAAGTTCAAAAGACAAGAGATAATGTTATTTGGATAGATAAAATGGTTACTAAAGAAGAAATTATTCAATTATATTCTCATGCAGATGTTTTCTGTTGCCCATCTATTTACGAACCTTTTGGAATTATAAATATAGAAGCTATGGCTTGTGATACAGCAGTTGTAGCAAGTGCAGTTGGTGGTATCAAAGAAGTTGTTGTAGATGGTGAAACTGGAATATTAATACCTGTTGAACAGCAAAAAACAGCTCCTTTCGAACCTGTAAATCCAGATAAATTTGCCAAAGATCTAGCAGATGGAATTAACAAACTTATAGATGATAAAGAGTTAAGAGAATCTATGGCTAAAAAAGGAAGAAAACGTGTAGAAGAATATTTCGATTGGATATCAATTGCGAAACAAACTGAAGAATTATATAAAACATTAATCAAGTAAAAATGATAAACGACAAAGTATTAGGAATAATTTTAGGTGGAGGACAAGGCTCAAGACTATACCCATTAACTAAAGATAGATCAAAACCTGCTGTACCTATTGCAGGTAAATATAGATTAGTTGATATTCCTATTTCTAATTGTATAAATTCTGATATAAAAAGAATGTATGTGTTAACTCAGTTTAATTCTGCATCTTTAAATAAACATATTAAAAACACCTATCATTTTAGTTTTTTTAGTTCAGCTTTTGTAGATGTATTAGCTGCAGAACAAACCATACAAAGTGATAAATGGTTTCAAGGAACTGCAGATGCTGTAAGACAAAGTATGCACCATTTTTTACAAAATGATTTTGAATATGCATTAATTCTTTCTGGTGACCAATTATATCAAATGGATTTTAATGATATGATTAAAAAACACGAAGAAAGTGGTGCAGAAATATCAATTGCAACATATCCTGTAACTGCAAAAGACGCCACTTCATTTGGATTATTAAAAACGAATGATGAGAATATAATTACTTCTTTTATAGAAAAACCAGGTGCTGAATTATTACCAAATTGGACTTCTGATGTTGGTAATGATATGAAAGCTCAAGGTAGAGACTATCTAGCTTCAATGGGTATCTATATTTTTAATAGAGATCTTCTTAAAAAGTTAATGGAGAATCCAGACACCAACGATTTTGGAAAAGAAATTATACCTCAAGCTATAGAAAAACACAAAACCTTAAGCTATCAATATGAAGGTTATTGGGAAGATATTGGAAATATCGATTCATTTTTCGAAGCAAACATTGGTTTAACAGACGATGTTCCTCAATTTGATTTATATAATGAAAAAGGTGTGTATACAAGAGCACGTATTTTACCAACTTCAAAAATTTCTGGTTCTATTTTAAACAGAGCTGTTATTGGTGATGGTTGTATTATTCAAGCAGAAAAAATTGAAAGATCTGTAATTGGTATACGTTCTAGAATTGGTAAAAATTCATTAATTTCTAATACTTATATGATGGGTAATGATTTTTATGAAACGTTAGAACAAGTTGCAGAAGAAAAAATAGAAATTATGATGGGTATTGGAGATCGATGCTACATTCATAATTGTATTATAGATAAAAATTGTAGAATTGGAGATGATGTAAGAATCAATGGAGGAAAACATATAAAAGATATAGAAACAGATACTTACATGGTTAAAGATGGTATTGTTGTAATAAAGAAAGATGCAACTATACCTAAAGGAACTAACATAGGATAATCAAAATAAAAATTTAAAAAATCAAATAAATTTCAATGCTAAACCAAAGTAGAATTGTTATAGAAAATGTTGCTCCACAAATAAATAATGGAACAATTTTTATAAAAAGAGTAGTTGACGAAATTGTAAATGTTACTGCAGATGTTTTAGTAGATGGACATGATGTTCTACAAGCAGATCTTTTGTATAAACATAAATCTGCTAGAAAATGGGAAACTGTTAGAATGCAACCTACTTTTAACGATGAATATACTGCAAGTTTTGTAACAGAAAAACAAGGTTTTTACTCTTATAAAATTGAAGGCTGGGTAGATTATGCTTTAAATTGGCAACATGGAATTGAAAGAAAAATTGATGATTATCAACATGTAAATTCTGAATTATTAGAAGGTGCTGAGCTTCTATCTAATATCATAAAGAATATTAAAGGTGATGATAAAAAATACTTAGATCATCTTATCAATATATTTAAAAATCCAGAAGCATATAATGAAGCAATAAAAGAAGCTGTTTCTCAAAGATTACATGATATTTTTGTGGATAATCCAGAAAAATTATTAACGCAAACTTCAAATGAATTTCAAGTTTATGTAGACCGTAAAAAAGCTCGTTTTTCTACATGGTATGAGTTTTTTCCAAGGTCAGCATCAGAACAAGAAGGTAAACATGGTACTTTTAACGACTGTTATAGACTGTTACCAAGAATAGCTAAAATGGGATTTGACACCTTGTACTTTCCTCCTATTCATCCAATTGGTGAAGTGAACAGAAAAGGTAAAAATAACACCACTGTTGCACAAGAAGGTGATGTTGGTTCTACTTGGGGAATAGGCTCTAAACATGGTGGTCATAAAGACATTCACCCTGAATTAGGCACTGTAGAAGACTTTAAAAACTTAGTTGCAGAAGCAAAAAATCAAGGTATAGAAGTTGCCATGGATTATGCTTTACAGGCAGCTCCAGATCATCCTTGGGTAAAAGATCATCCAGATTGGTTTAAATGGAGACCAGATGGAACTGTACAATATGCTGAAAACCCTCCAAAAAAATACCAAGATATATTACCTATTTATTGGGAAAGTAAAGATTATAAAAACCTTTGGAAAGAGTGTTTAGACACACTTTTTTATTGGATAGAAGAATGTGGTATTCATGTTTTTAGAGTTGATAATCCTCATACAAAACCTTATTATTTCTGGGGATGGATTATTGATGAAGTAAAAAAGAAACATCCAGATGTTTTATTTTTAGCAGAAGCATTTACAAAGCCAAAAGTTATGCATCAATTGGCAAAACAAGGGTATACTCAAAGTTATACTTATTTTACTTGGCGAGTTCACAAACATGAAATTATGGAGTATGTAAATGAGCTTACGCAAACAAATCAACGTGAATTTATGCGACCAAATTTCTGGCCAAACACACCAGATATTAATCCCTTTCATTTACAAGGCGCTCCAGAAAGTATGTACATATTGCGTTATGCTTTAGCTGCTACATTAAGTTCTAATATTGGAATTTATGGTCCTGTTTTCGAACAACAAATAGATACACCTATTGCAGGAAAAGAGGAATATTACATGTCAGAAAAGTTTCAACTTTGTCATTATGATTGGTTTAAAGAAAATAAAATTACCACGTTAATTTCTAAAATAAATGCAATTAGAAAAGAACATGAATCTTATCAGCAAACTAACAATATCAAATTTTTAGAAACAGGTAATGATCAATTAATTGCATTCTACAAATGGAATCAAGACAAAACTAATGAAACACTAACAGTTATAAGTTTAGACGCTTACAACTCACAATCTGGTTCAGTGCAAGTTCCTTTACATGATTTAGGCATTCATCATGGACATAAAATAGAAGTATTAGATTTGGTGACCAGAAATTCTTACAATTGGTATCATGAGTGGAATTATGTTGAGTTGCATCCTACTTTACCATTTCATATTTTTAAAATCAATAAATAGTATTTAAGTAATGGAAAACGCAAAAATAAAATCTACTAAAACTACTTTTTCTTCCAATAAAAAATGGGAAGAATTAATAGAAAGTAAAGATTTTATTGACGTTTTTTTATCTGAAGTTTTAGAAGAATACATTCAAAAACAACGTTGGTATGGAGGTAAATCTAGCCAGCTAAAGTATATTGAGTTAAGTGAGTATTTTAGAATTCAGCAAGAAGATGAAGTTTATTTTGGTTTGATTTTAGAAGTCAATTTTACAGAGGCTTTTTATCATCATTATTTTTTACCAATCTCTTTTGTTTCTGATGAAAATTTTGCAAAAGAAAACAGAATTCTACCTATAAAATTAAAAGATCAAGAAGGCTACATCATAGATGCTATGTATTTAGAGTCTTTTAGAAAAGTGGTTTATGAAAGAATTAGTAATGCACTTCCTGTAGATAAAACACCTGTTCAATATCATAAATCAGAGACATTTAATTTTCCAAAATATAAATCATCAAACTTTTTAGGAGCAGAACAAAGTAACACTTCTATCATCTACAATGATACCTTTATTTTAAAATTCTTTAGAAGAATTTATGCAGATAAAAATCCTGATTATGAAATGAGTCATTTTTTATCTCATAATAAAGAGTTTAAACATACTCCAAAATACTTAGGATCTATAAATATTGTAGATTCAGAAAACACCAATATAACTATTGGTTTAATGCAAGAATTAGTACCTAATAAAGGTGATGCTTGGGAGTACTTTTTAAAAGAAATTCATAAGATCTATTTATCTATTGATAACAAACAAATAGAACTTAAAAACTTACCAGATATAGAGCTTTTTAAAAGATGTTCAATTGTTAATTTACCTCCACAAATTGTAGATTGGGTGGGTTTAAATTTACTTACTAAAGTACAATTACTAGCTCAAAGAACTGCAGAAATGCACATAGCTTTAGGCTCTGAATTTGCAGATACTTCTTTTACTCCCACTCGTTTTAATGGTGATTATACTGTTTGGTTAAAAAATAGATTAACATATCAATTTCAAAACAGACTAAACTTAACAGAAAATAATCTTCATAAATTAGATGATTATTCTTTAAAACTAGCAAAAGAATTTTTAGAAAATAAAAATCTTATCCGTAAAAGATTAGTCAATTTTGATTGGACAAAATTAAAAGGAGAACGTATTAGAATTCATGGAGATTATCATTTAGGGCAAATTTTAGTTCAAGATGATGATTTCTGTATTTTAGATTTCGAAGGAGAACCAGAAAGTACCATTAGAGATCGTAAAGTAAAACAACCGCCACTTAAAGATGTAGCTGGTTTATTTCGATCTTTTCATTATGCTATTTACTCTACCATTTTTAATCATCAAGAAGAATATTCTAAAGACAAAGAAGAACTTTTTGAATTTGGAGGGTTATTATACAAATATTTTATCTCTGTATTTTTAGAAACCTACAGAGCAGTTACACAAGAAGCCAATTTATCTATTGGTTATACAAACGAAAGAGTATATTTATTAAAATATTGCTTGTTAGAAAAAGCAATTTATGAGTTAGGTTACGAGCTTAATTCAAGACCTAAATGGACTATTATTCCGTTAAAAGGTATCGCAAACATTATGAATTCATAAACTATGGCAAACACAAAAGCATTTAGTCTTTTTACAGATTTTGATATTAACCTATTTAAAGCAGGTAAACATTATAGGCTTTACGAAAAATTCGGCTCTCATATAGTTAATGTAGATGGTGAAGAAGGAACTTATTTTGCAGTTTGGGCACCAAGTGCTAAAAATGTATCTGTAGTAGGTGACTTTAATTTTTGGTTGGCTGGCGAACATCAATTAAATGTACGTTGGGATGGAAGTGGAATTTGGGAAGGTTTTATCCCTAATGTTGGAAAAGGCAACATTTACAAATACAAAATTCAAAGTTCACATAATGATGTAACTACAGAAAAAGCAGATCCTTTTGCTAGAAGATGTGAGCATCCACCAAAAACAGCATCTGTAGTTTGGCAAGATGATTATGAGTGGAAAGATAAAAAGTGGATGAAAAATAGAAAGAAAAACAACGCTTTAAATGCACCTTTTTCTGTTTATGAAGTTCACTTAGGCTCATGGAAAAAACAAATAGAAGAAAACCGTTTTTTAAGCTATGTTGAGTTAGCTGATGAATTAGTAGATTATGTGGCTGAAATGAATTTTACCCACGTAGAATTTATGCCAATTATGGAATATCCTTATGATCCAAGTTGGGGTTATCAATTAACAGGATATTTTGCGCCAACATCAAGATTTGGTTATCCAGATGAATTTAAATATTTAGTAGATAAATTTCACGAAAAAGGAATTGGTGTTTTATTAGATTGGGTTCCCTCTCATTTTCCTTCAGATGATCATGGTTTAGGTTATTTTGATGGATCACATTTGTACGAACATCCAGACAGAAGAAAAGGGTATCATCAAGATTGGAAAAGTTTAATTTTTAACTATGGTAGAAATGAAATTAAAGCTTTTTTAATTAGTAATGCTATTTTTTGGTTAGACCAATATCATGCAGATGGTTTACGAGTAGATGCTGTAGCCTCAATGTTATTCTTAGATTACTCAAGAGAAGATGGTCAATGGGAGCCAAATATTTATGGTGGTAACGAATATTTAGAAGCTATCGACTTTATTAAAGATATGAATTCAGAAGTATATGCTTCTTTTCCTGATGTGCAAACCATTGCAGAAGAATCAACGTCGTTTTCTAAAGTATCAAGACCAATTTACGATGGTGGTTTAGGTTTTGGCATGAAATGGATGATGGGTTGGATGCATGACTCTTTAGAATATTTTGCTAAAGAACCTGTTTACAGAAAACATCATCAAAATGATTTAACATTTAGCTTAAACTATGCATTTACAGAAAACTTTATGCTACCTCTTTCTCATGATGAAGTGGTTTATGGTAAAAAAGCTATTGTAGATAAAATGCCTGGAGATGAGTGGCAACGCTTTGCAAATTTACGATTGTTATATAGCTTTATGTATACACATCCAGGAACTAAATTATTATTTCAAGGAGGTGAATTTGGGCAAACATCAGAATGGAATTTTCAAACGAGTTTAGATTGGCATTTATTACAATATGATGTGCATAAAGGTGCTCAAAGTCTAGTTAAAGATTTAAATAAATTCTACAAAAAAGAAAAGGCTTTATTCGAAAAACAATTTTCACCTGAAGGATTTGAGTGGATAGATCATGGAGATCATCAAAACTCTGTCTTATCTTATATAAGAAAAGGAGAAAATGAAAAAGATAATGTAATCATAGTTTTAAATTTAACTCCTGTGCCTAGAGAAAATTATAGAATAGGTTTACCAAAATCAGGATCATTAAAACAAGTTTTTAATAGTGATGATAAAAAATATTATGGAACAGGAGAGTATAAAAACACAAAATTAACATCAGAAGAAAAAGAATGGAATAATAGACAACATTCTTTAGAATTAACTTTACCTCCATTAAGTATGATTGCTTTTAAATACAAATAATATTTTATATTATTAAAATAGCATAAGTAAGTAATAAAAAGATGATTTTTTTCTCAATAAAAGAAAAAAAATCATCTTTTTTTATGGTATCAAAAATTATATGAAAATGCTTAATTAATTAGCAGTTTATGTTTGTTGATTCACTTATTTTTGCACTTAAACGTTATCGTAAAAAACAAGTTTTATATTTCTTTGTAAAACAAACTTTTACGATTTTTACATTGCTAAAAAGTATCGCAAAATGATTGTAAATACAGAGTTAGAACAAAAAGGAAATTTATTTCCATCAAAAATAATCAACTATAAAAAAGATGTAGATAAATTATATTTTACTACAAGCAATAATGTAGTTTTACAGCTTACTGTTGTTAGAGACAGTGTTATCAGATTTAGATATTCTACTACAGGAAAATTCGACAACGATTTTTCTTATGGAATTACAGTACATGCTTCAAGAGGATATAGTTTTTTAAAAGTTACAGAAGATGAAACTCATTATATAGTTGCTACTAAAAAACTAATTTGTAAAGTAGAAAAATCTAGCTTACAAGTTAGTATTTATGATGCTTTAGACATGGTTTTAATTAACCAAGATGAAATTGGTTTTCATTGGGAAGAAAGCTATCAATATGGAGGTGACATTGTAAAAATGAGTAAAATCTCTCAAAAAGCAGAAAGTTATTATGGTTTAGGTGATAAACCTGTAGATGTAAATTTAAAAGGTAAACGCTTCGAAAATTGGGTAACAGACTCTTATGCGTTTGGTAAAAATACAGACCCAATTTATAAAGCTATTCCTTTTTATACGTCTATTCACGACAATAAATCGTATGGTATTTTCTTTGACAATACCTTTAAAACGCATTTTGATTTTGCACAAGAAAGAAGGAATGTTACCAGTTTTTGGGCACAAGGTGGTGAAATGAATTATTACTTTATCTATGGACCTCAAATGTCTGATGTTGTTGCCAACTATACAGATTTAACTGGTAAACCTCATGCATTACCTCCTTTATGGGCTTTAGGATATCACCAATGTAAATGGAGTTATTACCCAGAAAGTAATGTAAAAGAAGTAACTAGCAAATTTAGAGAACTACAAATACCTTGTGATGCCATCTATTTAGACATCGATTATATGGATGGTTTTAGATGTTTTACTTGGGATAAAGAACATTTTCCAGAACCTAAAAGAATGGTTAAGGAATTAGAAGATGATGGTTTTAAAACCGTAGTTATTATAGATCCAGGTATTAAAATTGATTTAGAATATGATGTTTTTAAAGAAGCCTTAGATAAAGACTATTTCTGTAAAAGAGCTGATGGACCTTATATGAAAGGAAAAGTTTGGCCTGGAGAATGTTATTTTCCAGATTATACCAAACCAGAAGTTAGAGAATGGTGGTCTGGTTTATTTCAAGAATTAATAGAAGATATTGGAGTTAAAGGTGTTTGGAATGATATGAATGAGCCTGCTGTTATGGAGGTTCCTAATAAAACTTTTCCAGATGATGTTCGTCATGATTATGATGGAAACCCATGTTCTCATAGAAAAGCACACAACGTTTATGGTATGCAAATGGCGAGAGCTACATATCATGGATTAAAAAAATACTCTTACCCAAAACGTCCTTTTGTAATTACAAGAGCAGCTTACTCAGGTACACAAAGATATACTTCTACTTGGATGGGAGATAATGTTGCCACTTGGGAACATTTAGCAATTGCCAACAATCAAGCACAAAGAATGGCAATGTCTGGCTTTTCTTTTGCTGGTTCAGATATTGGTGGATTTGCAGAACAGCCACAAGGTGAATTATTTGCAAGGTGGATTCAATTAGGTATTTTTCATGTTTTTTGTAGAGTACACTCTTCAGGAGATCATGGAGATCAAGAACCTTGGGTTTTTGGTGATGAAATAACTGATATTGTAAGAAAGTTTGTAGAAATAAGATATCAATTATTACCTTATTTATACACTGCTTTTTGGAAACATATTAATAATGGTACTCCAATTTTAAAATCTCTAGTATTATTTGATCAAGAAGATCCTCATACACATTACAGAAGTGATGAATTTGTTTATGGAGAACATATTTTAGTTTGCCCTATTCAAGAACCAAATGCTAAAGGTAGAAGAATGTATATACCAAGAGGTAATTGGTATAATTTCTGGACAGATGAAGTTGTTGAAGGTGGTAAAGAAATGTGGGTAGATGCAGATTTAGATAGCATGCCTATATTTATAAAAGAAGGTGCTGTTATTCCTAAATATCCAGTACAACAATATGTTGGAGAGAAAAATTTTGATGAAATTACCTTAGATGTTTATTACAAAATAGGCAAAGAAAAATCAGAATTATATGATGATGCACATGATGGATATGACTACAGAAAAGGTAGATATAGTCTAAGAACTTTTAAATTAACAGGTAAAAAGAAAGAGTTTATTTTACAGCAACACAAAGAAGGTAAATTTGATGCACCTTACTCTAACTTTAAAATAAAATTCCACAATTTACCTTTTACTGTTAAAAAGGTACAAATTGATAATGTTGATATTGATTTAAATGGATTAAATTCTAAAGAACACACATTAACTATCAATAAAGAATTTACAGAATTACATTTATTTGGCGAATAACTAAATAATGTTAAAAAATAGAAAAGTCTCCAAAATGGAGACTTTTTTTGTTTTAGATGTTGGGGGAAATTTAATTTTTTTGTGCCACCTAAATTTCTTTTTCTTAGCTAACTGATTTTTTTCATAGCAATTCTAATTCATAACAATTAATCTTTTTCTTAGCTATTTTTAACACTTCTTTATTTTTTCTTTTTCATATTACAAAGGTAAAGAAGCAATACAGTTTCATTTAACCCATATCATTTAAAAATTAACTCAAATAAAAAAGCCTCAAAAATGAGGCTTTAAATTTGATTATAGTAAAATGGTTAAAAACCATCACCTAATTCTTTAAGTTTTTCTGTATTTTCTGCTAACATTAATTCATCAATTATTTTTTGGATATCGCCATTAACAATGTTAGATAAATCATATAATGTTAAACCAATTCTATGATCTGTAACCCTACCTTGAGGATAATTATAAGTTCTAATTTTGGCACTTCTATCTCCAGAGGTAACCATAGAACCACGTTTTGCAGCATCTTCTGCTTGCTTTTTAGCTAATTCTAAATCATATAATCTAGAACGTAAAACTTTAAAAGCTTTTTCTTTATTTTTATGCTGACTTTTTTGATCTTGACACTGTGCTACTAAACCAGTTGGTATATGCGTTAAACGAACTGCAGAATAAGTAGTATTTACAGATTGACCTCCTGGCCCTGATGAACAAAAGAAATCTATTCTTACATCTTTAGGATTAATTTCTACATCAAACTCCTCTGCTTCTGGAAACACCATACATGTTGCAGCAGAAGTATGTACTCTACCTTGTGTTTCTGTTTGTGGTACTCTTTGTACACGATGCACACCAGCTTCGAACTTTAAGGTACCATAAACATCTTCTCCAGTAACTTCAAATTGTATTTCTTTAAATCCACCATTAGTACCTTCAGAATAGTCTACAGTAGAAACTTTCCATCCTTTACTTTCGCAATATTTAGAATACATTCTAAATAAATCTCCAGCAAAAATACTTGCTTCATCTCCACCTGTACCCGCTCTTAATTCTACAACTGCATTTTTAGAATCTTCTGGATCCTTAGGTATCAACATGAATTTAATTTTCTCTTCTAATTCAGGAATTCTAGCATTGGCTTCATCCATTTCCATTTTAGCCATTTCTACCATTTCTGCATCAGAGCCATCTGCTATAATTTCTTTAGCTTCTTCTATATTATTTAGTAAAGATTGATATTCTTTACCAATTTTTACTACATCTCCTAAGTCTTTATATTCTTTACTTAATTGTGCATAACGCTTTTGATCAGCAATAATATCTGGCTGAATAATAAGGTCAGAAACCTCATCATAACGTTGTTTTACAATTTGTATTTTTTCTATCATCTTATCCTCGTTTCTTGGTTTGCGAATTTACAATTTTTATAGCTATATTTGGATAGATCAACCTTTTTTTATGAGATTACTACTTTTATCTATTTGCTTTCTTTGTATAGTTTCTTGTGATAATAATACAAAAAAAACTAAAAATCCTGCTTTTCTAATTGGTAATTGGAAACGTTTAAATGACAAACCTGGGAGTCAAACATTTGAAAATTGGAATTCAGATTTTAAAGGACTGGGCTACACTATAAAAGATGGTAAAACTACATTTAGCGAACAATTAAGTATTACTAAAATTAATGATACTTTACATTTACAAGTAGTTGGCGTTAATGAAAACCCAACACTATTTAAATTTACAAAGCAAACAGATACTTCTTTTGTATGTGAAAACCCACAAAATGAATTCCCCAAAAAAATAACTTATTTAATTGATAACAATCAACTGAAAGCTATTGTACAAAATGATGATTTTAGAATAGATTTTATTTTTGAGAAAGAAAATTAGTATTCAAAAACACCAAACTCACTTTTTATTGTAAGTCTTTTCTTTTCAGAAGCTTCAACTTTACCTATAATTTTAGCATCTACATTAAAAGATTTTGAAATAGCAATAATATCTTCAGCTATTTCTGGAGATACATACAATTCCATTCTATGACCACAATTAAACACCTGATACATTTCTTTCCAATCGGTTTTTGATTGCTCTTGTATCAATTTAAACAAAGGTGGAATTGCAAACATATTGTCTTTTACAATGTGCAAATCATCAACAAAATGCAAAATTTTAGTTTGGGCACCTCCACTACAATGAATCATTCCATGTATATGCTCTGAATTGTATTTTGATAAAATTTCTTTAATAATTGGTGCATAAGTTCTTGTAGGTGATAACACTAATTTACCTGCATCAATAGGTGAATCTTCAACCTCATCTGTTAATTTTATATTTCCTGAATATACTAAATCAGAGGGTACAGCTGCATCAAAACTTTCTGGATATTTATCTGCTAAATAGTTATGAAAAACATCATGTCTAGCAGAAGTTAATCCATTAGAACCCATACCTCCATTATATTCAGTTTCATAGGTTGCTTGTCCAAAACTTTCTAACCCAACAATTACATCACCAGCTTTTATATTCGCATTATCTATAACATCAGAACGTTTCATTCTAGCAGTTACAGTAGAATCTACGATGATAGTTCTAACTAAATCACCAACATCTGCAGTTTCTCCTCCAGTTGAATGAATGGTAACTCCGAATTTTTTTAAATCATCAATTAATTCTTCTGTTCCGTTTATTATAGCTGATAAAACTTCGCCTGTTATTTTACTTTTATTACGTCCTATAGTTGAAGATAGCATGATGTTATCTGTTGCTCCAACACATAATAAATCATCAATATTCATGATTAATGCATCTTGTGCAATACCTTTCCAAACAGATAAATCTCCTGTCTCTTTCCAATACATATAAGCTAAAGAAGATTTTGTACCTGCTCCATCTGCATGCATAATTAAACAATAGTCTTCATCATTTGTTAAATGATCTGGTACTATTTTACAAAATGCTTTTGGAAACAAACCTTTGTCTATATTTTTTATAGCATTGTGTACATCTTCTTTAGAGGCAGAAACACCTCTTTGCGCATATCTTTTAGAAACTTCTTGACTCATGGTAATATGTTGAACTGCAAATTTAGGGTTTTCAAAAAAAAATCCTACTGTAAAGTAGGATGTTTTATTTTATCTTGTAAACAATAATTCTCTGTATTTTGTTAAAGGCCAAATATTATCATCTACCATAGTTTCTAATTTATCACAGTGATATCTTATTTCATCAAAAAATGGCTTTACTTTATTACAATAAGCTTCTGCTGATTTTAAACCTTCTAATTGATTTGCTTTTTTTCGTTCATCAATCATTTTTAAGGTTAAAGCATTAATTTCTGTGATATGATTAGAAATCGTCATGATTAATTCTATCTGCTCTTTTGCAATTTTTTTATATTCTTCTCCAAATATTTCTTTTAGATTTTTTGTGTTTTCTAATAAAGTATTTTGATAGTTTATAGCAGTAGGTACTACATGATTTCTTGCAATATCTCCTAAAACTCTACTTTCTATCTGTAAACGTTTCGTATATTCTTCTACATCAATTTCAAAACGAGCTTCTAGTTCAATTCTGTTCATTACATCCATTTCTTCAAACAGATCAAAAACTTGTTTAGAAATCTTTACTTTTAATGCTTCTGGAGTTGTTTTATTATTACTTAAGCCTCTCTTTTTTGCTTCTTTTTCCCAAGAAATACCATAACCATCACCTTCAAAACGAATTTTTTTAGAATCTTTAATGTATTCTCTTAAAATATTAAAGATAGCCTCATCTTTTTTAAGACTTTTCTTATCTATTAATTCATCTACTTCAAGTTTAAACTCCTTTAATTGTTTAGCTACAATAGTATTTAAAACAGTCATTGGAATTGCAGAATTTGTATTAGATCCTACAGCCCTAAACTCAAATTTATTTCCAGTAAAGGCAAAAGGTGAAGTTCTATTTCTATCAGTATTATCTAGCAAAATTTCAGGAATCTTACCAATAATATTTAATTTTAAATCTGTTTTTTCTTGAGGTGATAATTTACCTTTTGTTACATTTTCTAATTCGTCTAAAACTTCAGAAAGTTGACTACCAATAAAAACAGAAATAATTGATGGTGGTGCTTCATTTGCTCCTAATCTATGATCATTACTTGCAGATGCAATAGAAGCTCTTAACAATTCTTCGTATTTGTAAACAGCTTTAATTGTGTTTACAAAAAAGGTTAAGAATTGTAAATTCTTCATAGGAGTTTTACCTGGACTCAATAAGTTAGTTCCATCTGAAGTAGACAAAGACCAATTATTATGTTTACCTGAACCATTTATACCAGAAAATGGCTTTTCGTGAAACAACACTTTAAATTGATGACGTTTTGCAATTCTACCCATAATATCCATTAATAATGAATTATGGTCTACTGCTAAATTGGCTTCTTCAAAAATTGGAGCTAACTCAAATTGATTTGGAGCAACTTCATTATGCCTTGTTTTTACAGGAATACCTAACAACATGCTTTCTTGCTCTAAATCTTGCATAAAACTCATTGCTCTTGTAGGGATACTTCCAAAATAATGATCATCTAATTGTTGACCTTTAGCAGATGTGTGTCCTAACAAAGTTCTTCCTGTTAACATAATATCAGGTCTTGAGTTTGCTAGTGCTTCATCAATTAAAAAATACTCTTGCTCCCAACCTAAAGTAGCATTTACTTTAGATGCATTTTTATCAAAATATTTACAAATAGCTGTTGCATGAGTATCTATAGCTTGTAATGCTCTTAATAATGGAGTTTTATTATCTAAAGCTTCACCTGTGTAAGAAACAAAAATAGTGGGTATACATAATGTAGTTTCATATACAAATGCTGGTGAAGTTGGATCCCAAGCTGTATAACCTCTTGCTTCAAAAGTATTTCTGATACCACCATTTGGAAAACTTGATGCATCTGGCTCTTGTTGAACCAACTGTTCTCCATCAAACTTCTCCATAGCTAAACTACCATTTATAGATTCAAAAAACGCATCATGTTTTTCTGCTGTGGCTCCTGTAAGAGGTTGAAACCAATGTGTATAATGAGTTGCACCTTTAGACATTGCCCAATCTTTCATGCTTACTGCAACTTGATCTGCTATTTTTCTATCAATCTTTGTTCCTTTTTCAATTGCATTCATTACACTTTCATATGCAGATCTAGTTAGGTACTGTTGCATAGCATGTTTATGGAAAACATTTTTACCAAATAATGAAGATCTTTTTTCTTTTTCTACAATTTTTTTTGGACTTCTTTTTAAGGTTTCTTGTAATGCAGCAAATCTAATTGTTGACATAATATGATTTTTTTATGGTATATTTTATTTTTATTACAAAGATACCCTATAAAAATTAGGGATAAAATTATTTTTAATTACTTTTTATTTTTTTACCCCCTTTTTTTTTGATATGTATTTAAATTATATCATTTTTGTACCTAAATTAAGAAAACATAAATAAATTATATTATGGGTAAGTCTAAATTAGAATACATTTGGTTAGATGGATACTTTCCAACTCAAAACATGCGTAGTAAAACTAAAGTTGAAGAGAATTTCAGCGGAAAACTAGAAGATTGTCCAATTTGGTCTTTTGATGGTTCATCTACAAGACAAGCAGAAGGTGGTTCTTCAGATTGTTTATTAAAGCCTGTTGCAATATATCCAGATCCAGCAAGAAGAGATGGTTATTTAGTAATGACTGAGGTTTTAAACGCAGATGGTACACCTCACGTTTCTAATGGTAGAGCTACAATTGATGATGAAGATGATGACTTTTGGTTTGGTTTTGAGCAAGAGTACTTTATTATGGACAGAAAAACTCAGTTACCTTTAGGATTCCCTGTTGGTGGTTATCCTGCTCCTCAAGGAATGTATTATTGTTCTGTTGGTGGTAGAAACACACATGGTAGAGCCTTAGTTGAAGAACATGCAGATTTATGTATTGACGCTGGTTTAAATTTTGAAGGAATTAACCAAGAGGTTGCTTCTGGACAGTGGGAATTTCAATTATTTGCAAAAGGTGCAAAAAAAGCTGGAGATGAAATCTGGGTTGCACGTTATTTATTAGACAGATTAACAGAAAAATATGGTTGGTATATTGAGTATCACCCAAAACCATTAGGAAAAGAAATGGACTGGAATGGTTCTGGTATGCATGCAAACTTCTCTAATACTTTATTAAGAACTTGTGGTTCTAAAGAAGTTTACGAAAAAGTATGTGAAGCATTTAGACCAGTTGTAAAAGAACACATTGCTGTTTATGGTGAGTTTAATGACCAACGTTTAACAGGAGATCATGAAACTGCTTCTATAAATGACTTCTCTTATGGTATTTCTGACAGAGGTGCTTCAATTAGAATTCCAATTATCACTGTAGAGAAAGGTTGGAAAGGATGGTTAGAAGATAGAAGACCAGCTTCTAATGGAGACCCATACAAAATTGCAGGAAGAATTATAAAAACTGTAAAATCTGCAGACGTATAGTAGATTTAATTATTGATAAAAAAAACTCCGAAATTTTAATTTCGGAGTTTTTTTTATGCATTTATTTTTTTGTTTCTGGAGGATAATTAGAAATAATTTCTTTCACAAATTCTTTAATTCTTTCTTCTTTTTTTTCTCTATTTTGAATTTTTAAAGCACCTGTGCCAACTCCTTGCCAAATCAATTCTTTTTTATTTTTATCTATAAAATCTATAAACAAAGTACCTTCTGTATATTGAGAAACATTTACGTTATTCATACCATTATTCCACATCCAAGGGTTCCAACCCCAACCCCAGCCCCAGCCAAAATTGTTTTGATTTACATCTACCCTTTCTCTAGACTTAGTAAAAATACTAACTAGCATATCTGGATTTTCAGATTTTGTTAAACCTTTAGCAGTAAGTTCTGCCTCTATTGCTCTTAAAATTCTTTTCTTATCTAAATCAGAAATATCAGCTTTATCTATTCCAGGTTTAAAAAAAGCAAAAGTTTTGTAATTAGTAAAATTAACAGCTGTATCATAATCTGTAGTTACTTTTAATGAATTACAAGATGTCATTAAAATGGCGCCAAATATTAATAAAATTACTTTTTTCATAAGAGATATATTTATGTTAAACTATCAAAAAGCGATTCATCAACTTTATTTGGGAGTGTAACTTTAAGTTGTTTTTCAGATTTCATAGCTCTTTTAATTGCAAAAATTGCTTCATCATTTCTTGCCCAACTTCTTCTAGAAATTCCATTATTTACATCCCAAAAAAGCATTGATTTTAAACGCTTTGTTGCTGCTTTACTACCATCAAGAAGCATGCCAAATCCACCATTTATAACTTCTCCCCAACCAACTCCACCTCCATTATGTATAGAAACCCAAGTTGCTCCTCTAAAACTATCTCCAATTACATTTTGGATAGCCATATCTGCTGTAAATCTTGAGCCATCATAGATATTAGATGTTTCTCTGTAGGGTGAATCAGTTCCTGAAACATCATGATGGTCTCTACCTAAAACTACTGGTCCTATTTTTCCTTTTTTAATAGCTTTATTAAATGCTTTTGCAATTTCTATTCTACCTTCTGCATCAGCATATAAAATTCTAGCTTGAGAACCCACCACTAATTTATTCTCTTGCGCACCTTTTATCCATTGGATATTATCTACCATTTGTTGCTGAATTTCTTTAGGTGATTTTTCTTTTAGCTTTTCTAAGACTTTACATGCTATCTTATCTGTCTTTTTTAAATCATCTGAATTTCCTGAAGCACATACCCATCTAAAAGGTCCAAAACCATAATCAAAACACATTGGCCCCATAATATCTTGAACATAACTTGGGTATTTAAATTCACGACCTAATTCTTTGTTAGGATTCATCACATCTGCTCCTGCTCTGCTTGCTTCTAATAAAAATGCATTTCCATAGTCGAAAAAATAAGTACCTTTTTCTGTATGTTTATTTATTGCTTTAGCATGTCTTCTTAAAGTTTCTTGCACTTTTTCTTTGAATAAAGTAGGATTTTCAGCCATCATTTTATTAGCCTCTTCAAATGAAATATCAACAGGATAATAACCTCCAGCCCAAGGATTGTGTAAAGAAGTTTGATCAGATCCTAAATCAATAAATATCTCAGCTTCATCAAACTTTTCCCAAACCTCAACAATGTTCCCTAAATAGGCAATAGAAACAGTTTCTTTTTTTTGTTTTGCTATTTTTACTCTTTCTACTAATTCATCTAAATCAGTTATTTTTTCATCTATCCAATCTTGATCTAAACGAACTTGAGTGATTTTAGGATTTACTTCTGCACAAACTGTTATGCAACCAGCAATATTACCAGCTTTGGGTTGAGCCCCAGACATTCCCCCTAAACCAGCAGTTACAAATAAATTTCCTTTTGGTGATTTTCCAATTTTTCTAAATCCGTTTAAAACTGTTATTGTTGTTCCATGAACAATCCCTTGAGGTCCAATATACATATAACTCCCAGCTGTCATTTGTCCATATTGTGAAACACCTAAAGCATTCATTTTTTCCCAATCATCTGGTTTTGAATAATTAGGAATAACCATTCCATTGGTAACCACTACTCTTGGAGCATTTTTATTAGAAGGAAATAAACCTAAAGGATGCCCAGAATACATCACTAATGTTTGTTTATCTGTCATTTCAGATAAATATTGCATTGTTAGTAAATATTGAGCCCAATTTTGAAAAACTGCTCCATTACCACCATAAGTAATTAATTCATCTGGATGCTGAGCAACTGCATCATCTAAGTTATTCTGAATCATTAGCATGATAGCTTTTGCTTGTTCAGATTTTCCTGGATATTCTTCTATAGGTCTTGCATACAATTTATAATCTGGTTGAAAACGATACATATAAATACGACCGTATTTCTCTAACTCTTCTGCAAATTCAGGCAATAATATTGCATGGTGTTTATCATCAAAATAACGAAGTGCATTTTTTAAAGCTAGCTTCTTTTCTTCATCAGATAAAATTTCTTTTCTTTTTGGGGCATGATTTCTAGATGAATCATACACTTTTTTTTCTGGTAAATTTGCAGGAATTCCTTGCTTAATCTTTTCTTTAAATGTCATTTTTAAGGTTGATTTTTAAAGTAGTACACAAATATATTCTTTTTGAGAGTTTATTAACACTTTATAATCATCAAAGATTAGTATCAATTTTTGAAAAATCCGTAAATTGCAAGCCATAAATCATACTTTTTTTACGAATGGAACAAATTAAACCTTATAAACCTAAACATAAAGTTAGAATTGTAACTGCTGCTTCGCTTTTTGACGGACATGATGCTGCTATAAATATAATGCGTAGAATAATACAATCTACAGGTGTTGAGGTCATTCATTTAGGACATGATAGAAGTGTAGATGAAGTAGTTAATTGTGCAATACAAGAAGATGTAAATGCTATTGCAATGACTTCTTATCAAGGTGGTCATAACGAATATTTTAAATATATGTACGATTTACTTCAAGAAAGAGGTGCAGGACATATTAAAATATTTGGTGGTGGAGGTGGAGTAATTTTACCAGAAGAAATTAAAGATTTAATGGATTATGGAATTACTCGTATTTACTCTCCTGATGATGGAAGGGAAATGGGATTACAAGGTATGATTAACGATTTGGTGCAACAATCTGACTTTGCTATTGGAGACCAATTAGACATTAATATTGAAGAACTAAAACAAAAAGAGGCCAGAAAACTAGCAAGAGTAATTTCTTCTGCAGAAAACTTTCCAGAAGTTGCAAAAGATACATTAGCTAAAATTCATGAAAAAAATAAAAATTCTAAAACTCCTGTTTTAGGAATAACTGGAACTGGTGGTGCAGGAAAATCATCTTTAGTAGATGAATTAGTGCGTCGTTTTTTAATAGACTTTCCAAATAAAACAGTGGGTCTAATTTCTGTAGACCCATCAAAAAGGAAAACAGGGGGTGCTTTATTAGGTGATAGAATTCGAATGAATGCTATTAATAACGAACGTGTTTATATGCGTTCTTTAGCAACTCGTCAATCGAATTTAGCCTTATCTAAATATGTAAATGAAGCTGTAGAAGTTTTAAAAGCAGCTGAGTTTGATTTAATCATTTTAGAAACTTCAGGAATTGGGCAATCTGATACAGAAATCATAGAGCATTCAGATACTTCTTTATATGTTATGACTCCAGAATTTGGTGCTGCAACACAATTAGAAAAGATAGACATGTTAGATTTTGCAGATTTAGTTGCCATTAACAAATTTGATAAAAGAGGAGCTTTAGACGCTATACGTGATGTAAAAAAACAATACATGCGTAACAATAATTTATGGGATATTCATATGGATGATATGCCTGTATTTGGAACCATCGCATCTCAATTTAATGACCCAGGAATGAACTCGCTTTACAAAGCGATTATGGATAAATTAGTTGAAAAAACAAATGCAGACTTGGTCTCTAAAATGGAAATCACAAAAGAAATGTCTGAAAAGATATATGTGATTCCTCCAAAAAGAGTACGTTATTTATCTGAAATTGCTGAAAACAATAGAAGTTATGACAGTAAAGCCGAACAACAAGTAAATGTTGCTCAAAAATTATATGGTATTTATCAAACATTAGAGAGTGTAACAGGCGCAAAAGTAAGCTTAGATAAATCTGGAATTGATACTGATAAACTAACTAAAACTGAAGAAAATTCTCAATTTATAAAATTATTAATTGGAGAATTTGATAGAGTTAAATTAGACTTAGATCCATACAATTGGGAAATCATTTTAAATTGGGATGATAAAGTAAAAAAATACAAAGACCCAATTTATACTTTTAAAGTAAGAGATAAAGAGATTAAAATTGAGACCCATACAAAATCACTATCTCACTCAGATATTCCAAAAGTTGCCCTGCCAAAATATAAAGCTTGGGGAGATTTATTACAATGGAACTTACAAGAAAATGTTCCTGGAGAATTCCCTTACACTTCTGGCTTATATCCTTTTAAAAGAACTGGTGAAGACCCAACAAGAATGTTTGCAGGTGAAGGTGGACCAGAAAGAACCAACAGACGTTTTCATTATGTAAGCTTAGGTATGGATGCAAAGCGTTTATCTACAGCATTTGACTCTGTAACTTTATATGGAAATGATCCAGGACACAGACCAGATATTTATGGAAAAATTGGTAATGCTGGAGTTTCTATTTGCTGTTTAGATGATGCAAAAAAACTATATTCAGGATTTGATTTAAGTCATGCCATGACTTCAGTTTCTATGACTATTAATGGTCCTGCACCAATGTTGTTAGGTTTTTTTATGAATGCTGCTATAGATCAAAATTGTGAAAAATACATCAAAGAACATCAATTAGAAGCTCAAGTAGAAGCTAAACTTGCAGAAGTTTACGATGCAAAAGGATTAGAAAGACCAAAATATCAAGGAGATTTACCAGAAGGTAACAATGGTCTAGGATTGCTTCTTTTAGGACTTACTGGAGATCAAGTTTTACCTTCTGAGGTTTATCAACAAATAAAGAAAGATACTTTAGCACAGGTTAGAGGAACTGTACAAGCAGATATTTTAAAAGAAGATCAAGCTCAAAATACTTGTATTTTTTCTACAGAATTTGCTTTACGTTTAATGGGTGATGTACAAGAATATTTTATAGAAAAACAAGTACGTAATTTTTATTCGGTTTCTATTTCTGGTTATCATATTGCTGAAGCTGGTGCTAACCCAATAACACAATTGGCATTAACTTTAGCAAATGGGTTTACCTATGTTGAGTATTACTTATCTAGAGGAATGGATATAAATAAATTTGGACCGAATTTATCATTTTTCTTTTCAAATGGTATAGACCCAGAGTATGCAGTAATTGGTAGAGTAGCTCGTAAAATTTGGGCAAAAGCAATGAAGCATAAATATGGTGCAAATCCAAGAGCACAAATGTTAAAATATCATATTCAAACTTCTGGTCGTTCTTTACATGCTCAAGAAATTGATTTTAATGATATTAGAACAACACTACAAGCATTGTACGCAATTTATGACAATTGTAATTCTTTACATACAAATGCTTACGATGAAGCTATTACAACACCTACAGAAGAATCTGTTAGAAGAGCTATGGCTATTCAATTAATCATCAATAAAGAATTAGGGTTAGCTAAAAATGAAAACCCAATTCAAGGTTCGTTTATTATTGAAGAATTAACAGATTTAGTAGAAGAAGCTGTTTTACAAGAATTTGATAGAATTACAGAAAGAGGTGGTGTTTTAGGAGCCATGGAAACTATGTATCAACGCTCTAAAATTCAAGAAGAAAGTTTGTATTACGAAACATTAAAACATACAGGAGAATTCCCAATTATTGGTGTAAATACTTTTTTAAGTTCTAAAGGTTCACCAACAGTATTACCTGCAGAAGTAATTAGAGCTACAGAAGAAGAAAAGCAAAATCAAATAAAAACAAAAGAAAATTTGAATAAGGCTCATAAAAATAATTCTAAAAAACAATTAGAAATACTACAAGAAGCTGCTATTCAAAATGAAAATCTTTTTGATAAACTGATGGATGCTACCAAAGTTTGTTCTTTAGGGCAAATAACAGAAGCTTTATTTAAAGTAGGTGGTCAGTATAGAAGAAATATGTAAATAGAAAAAGAACTTCTCTTTATATAAAAAATAAATATCTATAACTTTTTAGTTATTTTCAGATAGAACAAAAAAGTAAAATCCGCATAAATTATGCGGATTTTACTTTTTAAAAAATTGTAAATTTTTATCAATTATACTTTTAAATAATTCATACAATCGATTAATAATACTATAAAATAATCTTTAACCTCTTAAGCTATTAAGCTACTTCTTTTGGTAAATTAATTCCTTTTGTTAATAATGTGATACCCATTACTAATAACCATAGTACTTTAACATGAAATAGAGGTTTATATATTTCAAAATTATCTGGGATTCCTAAAATAATTCCCATAGCTGCTAACCCAAATAAAACTGTAAACCAACCTAACCATTTGCTTACTAAATTCCATTTTAGAAATGCAGCTCCTAATAAAACAAAACCAACTCCAGAAAAGATTCTACCAAATCGAATAAAACAAGTAACATATTGATTTGTAAACAAAATATCATCTATAAATTCCTGAATTTCTGTAGCTGATAATCCAGCTGTTTTTCCAACACCCCAAGCTCCAAAATTATAATAAAATGCATTAGCTATAGCTAATGTAAACGTACCAACAATTATCATTCCTATACCAGGTAAAACTACTGTTCTGTAGGGTCTATTTGTAATTATAGATAATAATGCAAACATTGATATCCCCATGGTTACCCATCCAAAAATATGAAAACGATACATCCATATCCAAAACCAAACACTTTCTCCTATTTTAGTAAAATCGGATGCTACAATATATTCTCCTATATGATGTGGTGATAATACCCAACCAAACCATAACAAAATAGCTGCTAATACAAATGCCCATCCTGTAAAACTTGTTTCAAAACTTTTCTTCATTCCTTAATAGATTAATTATTTAAAAATTTTGTAATATTAGAACATATTTACATCGCAGTTGGTAACAAATGTTACACAACAAAAACTGTAATGGTTGTAAATTGTGCATTTAAATAAAATAATCCCATGCTGAATCGAAGATCATTTGTAAAAAAATCGGTGCTAAGTTCATTTGCTGCAATTGTAGGTGCAGAAATTGTATTTGGATCGAATATGATAGATGGTTATACACCACTTGCTCTTCAAGAACCTGACCCTTTTAAATTATTTAAAAAAAATAATGAAATGGTGGTTTTGAATGATAAGCCTTGGAATATTGAAGCAAAAGCTCATCTACTAGATGACAAAGTAACACCAAACTCTTCAATGTTTATTAGGAATAATGGTAAAATTCCAGAAAATATAAACGCTGATAATTGGAAATTAGTTATTAATGGGGAATCTGTAAAACAACAAAAAACATATACCTTACAAGAATTAAAATCTAAATTTAAACATTATACTTATCAACTAACTCTAGAATGTGGTGGAAATGGTAGAAGTGAATTTAATCCACCTGCCAAAGGAAATCAATGGACTGTTGGTGCTGTACATTGTGCTTCTTGGACAGGTATACGTTTAAAAGATTTATTAGAAGATGTAGGAATAAAAAGTGATGCTGTTTACATTGCTTATCATTCTGCTGACACACATTTAAGTGGAGACCCTTCTAAAGAACCAATTTCTAGAGGATGCCCAATTTCTAAAGCAATGCAAGAAGAAACTTTACTGGCTTTTCAAATGAATGGTAAAGACATTCCATTAGCACATGGTTATCCTTTACGTTTAGTTGCTGGTGGTTGGCCAGCATCTGTCTCAGGTAAATGGGTAAACACCATAAGTGTAAGAAACATTGTACATGATGGACCAAAAATGACAGGTACTGCATACAGAGTGCCTTGTAAAAATGTTGCCCCAGGAGAAAGGGTAGAAGATAAAGACATGTGCATTATTGAGTCTATGCCAGTTAAATCTTTAATTACCTATCCAAAATCTGGTGCAATGATTAAAAAGAATAAATCATTAAACATTAGAGGTCATGCTTGGGCAGGAGAATTAGAGGTTTCAAAGTTAGAATACTCAATAGATTTTGGTGCAACTTGGCAAGAATGTGAATTAGAAAAACCTACAAATCGTTTAGCTTGGCAACACTTCTCAGCAACTATTCAATTTCCTAAAATCGGATATTATGAAGTTTGGGCAAAAGCTACTGATTCAAATGGAGTTGCTCAGCCAATGGTAGTTCCTGGATGGAATCCAAAAGGTTATTTAAATAATGCTTGTCATAGAATTGCAGTAAAAGTTAGCTAATGAAGCGTGACGAAGAATTCTTTAAAAAAATTAAAAAAGCTGAGAAAACTGCTCAATATGCTATGTTTTTTACCTCTCTAGCTACAATTTTATTATTGTTAAGTATTTATGATCCTACATTATCAATATTTAATAGTCAAGAGAAATTGTATGAAGAAGTTGTAGTTGATGAAGATAGGATAGAAAATGGAATTCACGTAAGAACTGGTTTAAAAGATGGTAAAGGATTAATGACAGTGGTAAATAATTGCACTAATTGTCACTCAGCAAAACTAGTAACACAAAACAGAATGAATGCTGAAAGATGGAATGAAACCATCAAATGGATGCAAGAAAAACAAAACCTTTGGCAGTTAGGAGAAAACCAAGAAATAATAGTAAACTATTTGGTTGAGAATTATCCAGTAAATCAGGTAGGAAGAAGATTGACTCTTTCAAACATAGATTGGTATGAACTTAAAGATTAATCTAATTTTGATAATGTTTTTGATGTTTTCTTGTAAAAAAGAAAGTGTAGAAAAATCTTATTCTAAGAAATCTAATTATTTAATTAATGCTAATGAATTATTAGAAATTGCTTCTAATAATAAAATTAAAATTCTTGATTTTAGAAAAAAAGAAGATTACCAAAAAGAACACATTAAAAATGCAATTCAAATATGGAGATCAGATCTAGAAAATCCTAATTATGTTTATAGTGGCATGATGCCTTCATCTCAACAAATTGAAAGATTATTTAGCGATTTAGGTATAGAATCAGAAGACACTGTTGTTATTTATGATGATAAAGGATTGTGTGAAGCTGCTAGGTTGTGGTGGATTCTTCAAGTTTATAATTTTAAAAATGTAAAATTATTACAAGGAGGTATTACTGCTTGGAAAACTATAAATGGAGATGTTTCTAACATAGAGCCGAAATTCTCTAAAACTTCATTTAAACTATCTCAAACTAATAAAAAGAATCTATTTATTTCAAAAGAAGAAGTATACAAAGCTCTAAAAACAAATACTATTTTATTAGATACTAGAACTATAGCAGAGTTTTATGGTGATTATCATAAAAAAGGAGCTGCAAAACCAGGTAGAATTCCAAATAGTATACATATTGATTGGGCAGAAGCAATTAATTTTCATGGAAATCAATTGATAAAACCAATAGAGGAATTAGAAAAAATCTATAGTAAATTAAATATAAGAAAGAATGATTCGATAATTTTGTATTGTCATAGTGGAGTGCGTTCTGCGCATACAACATTTATACTTACAGAGTTATTAGGTTATAAAAATGTAAAAAACTATGATGGTTCTTGGACAGAATGGAGTCATTTTGACAATTTACCTCATGTAATAGGAAGTTCAACAACACTAAAAAAAAATAATCATGAATAAATATTTAGACGCATTTGTAAATGCATTTACAGGAACCGTAGACTGGACGTGGAAATCTATCATTTTTGAAGTTCCTTGGTATACCAATTATTTTTGGGGATTAATTGTAATTTCTTTAATCGTTTGGGGATTAGAAATTGCTTTTCCTTGGCGTAAAAACCAGTCTATTTTTAGACGTGACTTTTGGTTAGATGCATTTTACATGTTTTTTAACTTCTTTGTTTTCTCTATAGTAATTAGTGGAGTTTATAAAATTTTAGGTTTGTTATTTGGTGAGTTTAATATAACAGCAAAATCTCTTGCATTATTTGATATATCTCAATGGAGCATGGGTATTCAATTACTTGTGTTTTTTATCATCTTAGATTTTGTGCAATGGTTTACACATGTCTTATTACACAGATATGAGTTTTTATGGAGGTTTCATAAAGTACATCACAGTGTTAAAGAAATGGGGTTTGCAGCGCATTTAAGATATCATTGGATGGAAAACATCTTATACAAACCATTAAAAACCTTTGGTGTCATGATTATTGGAGGTTTTGAACCAGAACAAGCTTATATAGTTCACTTTATAACAATAGCTATTGGGCATTTTAACCATGCAAATATTAAAATTACTTGGGGTATTTTTAAATACGTATTTAATAATCCAGTAATGCACTTGTATCATCATGCCTATAATGTACCAGAAGGTAGAAATGGTATGAATTATGGAATAAGTTTAAGTCTATGGGATTATATATTTAAAACAAATTATGTACCTGAAGATAGTGGTACTATAGAAATTGGTTTTAAAGGTGATGATAAGTTTCCACAAGATTTTGTTGGTCAAAATTTATATGGTTTCACTAAGAAGGATTAAACTTAAAATCGCTTAATAGATTAAATTCTATATTTTCTTAGAAATATTTTCTATTGATTTTATAAATATATATTTTTAGTATAAATATATATTATGAAATTATTAGGTATAGGCTCAAGAATAGAGCATTCAACATATGGTAAAGGGGTAGTAACAAATGTTACTGCTAAACACTATTGGGTAACTTTTTTAGAAAACGGATTAGAAACAATTGATATTGACAGTGAATTTGAAATTATTGAAGCTGTTGAAGACGAAGTAGATAGCGTAAGTTTTTATGAAGTAGAAAAATCTCTAAAAGAAATTTTACAAAAATGGTCTGATGTTACTCAGATTTCTCCAATTGCAGATCGTTGGAAAGGAGGTAAATTGATAATTGAACCTAAAGATACAACTTTAGCTTCTAAAGAAATTCCTATTGATACATTTTTCCATAAAATAGTGATGGTTAGAGATAGAATTAGAGTTATGGAACAAAAAATTAACTCTAGTAAAACACTAGATGATCAAGATAAAATTGACTTGCAACAATATATTACTAGAATTTATGGAAGCTTAACAACCTTTAATGTGTTGTTCAAATTAAAATCAGATCAATTTGTTGGTGCAAAAACAAAATAATTTAAAACATATGCATCTTTTTAACAATTTGTAAGTCTATTATATAAACATTAAAAATTTATATTATGAAAACTTTTAAAAACACAAATTGTACTTGTGGCTGTGCTGCTTGTATAAATGAAGATTGCAAAAACTGTACTTGTGAAAATTGTACATGTAAAAATTGTAACTGTTAGTAATGACCACAAAGCAAGTTTGGACATCTTATTCTAAAGATTTAAAACAATTTATCATCAGCAAAGTAAAAGATACTACTATTGCTGATGATATTTTGCAGGATACTTTTATAAAAATCCATACCAAATTACATACACTTAAAGATATTAAAAAACTGAAAGCTTGGTGCTTTACAATTGCTCGTAATTCTATTTTAGATTATTGGAAATCAGAAAACAAAACATTTGAAATCATCAATTTTGAAAATGAAGAAACTATAGAAGAAAATATTCATACAGAAAAAGATTGTTTACAAGGTATTCTTAAAAACCTACCAAAAAAATATAGAGACCCCTTATTTCTATCTGATATAAAAGGATTAAAACAGCAAGAAATTGCAAAGCAAGTTAACCAAACATTATCAACTACAAAATCACAAATACAACGTGCTAGAAAACTCATTGCAAAAGGATTTATAGATTGCTGTGGTTTTCAATTGAATGCTGATGGAAATCTAGTTGGAGAAATTCAAGAAAAAGAAGATTGTAAAGTTTGTAGTTAAAAAAGATCTTTAAAATTTTTATTTTTAATTATCTTAGAGGAATTAATAATTTTAACCCTCAATTATGATCGAACTTAAAAAAGAAGATATAAGTCAAGAAGTATTTGATTTATATGACGATTATGCTCACAATAAACTTACAAGAAAACAATTTCTAGAAAAATTATCTATGTATGCAGTTGGCGCAATTACACTGCCAGCTTTATTGAGTTTTATATCACCCAATTATATCGATTCTATTATTGTTTCAGAAGATGATCCAAGATTAGATTCTAAAATGATTACTTATGATTCTCCAAAAGGAGGAAATAAGATTGATGGGTTGTTATCTAAACCTAAAGATGCAAAAGGCAAATTACCAGGCATTGTAGTTGTTCATGAAAACAGAGGATTAAATCCGTATATAAAAGATACTGCAAGAGTAGCTGCTTTAGAAGGTTTTATAACCTTAGCTCCAGATGCTTTAACACCTTTAGGGGGTTATCCTGGAAATGATGATGAAGGTAGAGCTATGCAAAGAAAAAGAGATCGTTTAGAAATGCTAGAAGACTTTATTGCTGCTTACAATTATGTAAAAAATCATAAAAAATGTTCAGGTAAAGTTGGTGTAGTAGGTTTCTGTTTTGGAGGATGGATTTCTAATATGATGGCTGTACAAGTACCTAATTTAGGTGCAGCAGTTCCTTATTATGGAAGACAACCTAATGATGAAATGGCTGCAGAAATAAAAGCGCCTTTATTATTACAATATGGTGAATTAGACAAAAGAGTTAACGCTGGTTGGCCTGCTTTCGAAAAAGTATTAAAGGCAAATAACATAGAATATGAAGCACATTTTTATCCAAATGCAAATCATGGATTTCACAATAACACAACTCCAAGATTCGATAAAGAAGCAGCAGATTTATCCTGGAAAAGAACTATAGATTTTTTCAAAAAACATCTTTCTTAAAAAAGAAAATTATAAAAAGGGTATTTTATTTTAAAATACCCTTTTTAATTTTTTATCTAGGCACTCTAATTTCACTGCCCAAAAACAAAGCGTTTAAAAACAGTTTATTAGTACCATACCAAGCTCCTCTAAAGTTTGGATTATCAGCAAATAAAATCACTCTTCCATCTCCAAAACCATTTACCAAAACAGAAGCAGATGGTTTTATAAAATGTTCTAAATTATTCTTTGACACAAAACCGTCTATATGAGGATTTTCTGTGTATTTGGCTACTGTAGAATAAGGATTTTTACTTGGTGCTAAAAACACCATATTATTTTTATAAACTGGTAATTTAGAATTACGATAACCAAAACCTAAAGGATGTGTTACATCTAAGTCTACTTGAAAAATAGCTCCTCCTACTCTTTCTCTTCCTAAATGTTCTGAGGCATCTACATAAGGTAATCTTTTAATAGAATCCTTTTTATTTTTTGATTTTTTAGTTAATTGTTCTTTTACTAATTTTTTATCAATGGACCATTTTGCTCCATTTGCTATGGTAATTAATGTATTTCCTTTGGCTATCCAATTTTTTAGTTTTTGTTGTTGAACAGAATCAATTTGACTATAACTACCAGAAACCATAACCAAGGTATTGTATTTGTCTAGATTTGCTCTTCTAAAATTTTGCATTCTAATTTTAGTAATTGGCATATGAATTCTAGTATCTAATAAATGCCAAACTTCTCCAGCTTCATAAGAATTTACACCTTCTCCAATTAGCATAGCAGCTTTAGGTTTTTCTACAACTCTAAAATTATTACTTCCTAAATCTATCCCAGAAATACTAAAGCCTGTTTCTGTACTAAATACAGGAATATTAAATTTTTCTTGTGCTAACTGAACCAATTGAAACACCTTTTCAGCATTCATTTTTTGTTTGCTTACTGGTAATAATAAACTACCATAATTAAAACTTTTATCTCCGTTTACAGTTTTTATAGTAAAAGGTTTAAATGCAGACGCTAGCTTTAAACCCTTATTTTGTAAATAATATAAAGCTGCTGGTGTATTATAATCATCCCAATCTAAAATATAAGCGTAATTAGATTTAACTACGGGTTTATTATTGATAATTGATACTGTTGATAAAACTTCATCTCCAAGCTTTACTGATTTTAACCCCTTATAATCTACATTATAAAAGTTCGCAACACTCCATGCAGAAGCGTCATAAAAAACACTGTCTCTATATTTATTGTAGGTCTCAAACATCGTTTGCACCATTCTATGTTGTGACTGTTTTAATGGAACAGTATATTTATTACCTTTTTTATAGACTTTAATTTTATGTGTTAATAAAAAATCTACAAATGCTTTTTCTCTGTTTTTATCATTTTCGACAGAAAACTCATATCCACCAAAACCAGATTTTGCTTTTTTAGTTATAGCTGATTTAAAAAAATCTTGTTGGTATTTTCTTAAATAACTTTTATTTTCGACTGCAGCTTTAATGGTTGCAAAACTAGATGTAAATTGATTTCTGATTGTAAAAGGGAATGTAATTTTCCCATAATCTGTATCTTGTACATGACCTCTAGAACTAGCCTGTTCAAACAAAATTGCTAAACCACCTTGTAAGTCTGGATAAGAAGACCCATAACCTGGATAAGTACCATCAAAAGATTCTTTAGTATAATATAAAGAACCTAAATCATCTAAAGATTTTGAATAATACTTTGCAAACATATCATTTAAAGTGGTGTAATTTTCTTTTGGCATTATTGGATCCCAAGAGCCAATTGGTTTCATAGGCTCGAAAAAATAATGACTATTGGTGCCCATTTCATGAAAATCGGTAACTACATTCGGATACCATTCGTGCATCCATTTTAATTTTCCTTTACTTTCTGGATGCACTGCTAACAGCCAATCTCTATTTAAATCAAACCAGTAATGATTTGTTCTTCCTCTTGGCCAAGCTTCATTATGTTCAGCATCAATATTATCTGACACCAAATTTTTAGACTGATATTGGTTGGCCCATTGAGTATGTCTATCTCTACCATCAGGATTTATTGTTGGATCTATAAAAATTACAGCATTTTTTAGATAGTTTTTTACTTCTGCACTATTAGATGCCACTAAAGTATAAGCTGTTAGTAATGCAGCCTCTGCACTAGAAGGTTCATTACCATGAACATTATATCCTAATTGGATAATAACAGGAACATCTTCATAATTTTTTGCATTTTTATTGGTATTTACAAAAGATAAATGTTGTTGTTTTATTTGTTCAAGATTTTTTAAATTTTCGGTTGCACTAACAGCAAACATTACCAACTTTCTATGTTCATGTGTTTTTCCATAAACTTCTATAGAAGCTCTATCTGATAATTCAGCTAATTGGGTTAAATACCCAACAATTAAATCGTGTCTTGTGTGATGTTCTCCAATCTCATAACCCAAATATTCTTTTGGTGTGGGAATTTTTTCATTAAAAGGACCTTTACCTTTTAAATAATAATCTTGTGCAGTAATTGAATTAAAAACACAGAAAATTGATATAAAAATTACGATTAATCTAATAGTTTTCATTTTTTAATTTTCTTTTTGTAATTAATTTTTTATTCCAGGTTGTTTTAATTTCCAGTTATTTTTTGCTTTTTCTGCATCAACCATTGCTTTTACTTCAGCTAATAGCTTTTTTGCATCATAAACAATACCGTCTTTAATGGTATATTTTACTCCACCAACTCTAACAACTTCATTGTCTTTAGTCAATTTTATAGCTCCTGTACCATATAAAACTTTTAAATTTTGAAGAGGATTGGCATCAACAATAACAAAATCTGCTAGCTTACCTACTTGAACAGAACCTATTTTATCGTCCCAACCTAAAGCTTCTGCTCCATTTAAAGTTGCTGACCTAATTACTTCTAAAGGATGAAAACCAGCTTCTCTTAATAATTCTAATTCTCTTATATATGCAAAACCATACAATTGATAAATAAAACCTGAATCAGAACCAGCTGTTACTCTGCCTCCTCTATTTTTATATTCGTTTATAAAAGTCATCCAAAGTTGATAGTTTTTACGCCAGTTTACTTCTTGTTCTGTACCCCAATCATGCCAATAAGAACCATGTGATATTTTACTTGGCTCATAAAACTTCCATAAAGAAGGTAAAGTATAATCTTCATGCCATTCAGCTCTTCTTGCTCTGTGTAAATCTCTACTAGCTTCATAAATATTAAAAGTAGGGTCTAAAGTAAAATCAAGATCTAATAATTCATTCATCACATTATTCCAATGTTCTGAATAAGGTTTTGCAGCTTGTGCCCAAAGCTTTCCTGCTTCTTCAAAACGATGTTGTTCATTTTGATAATTATAATCTAATGGATAGTTTTGAACAGTTCTATCATCAAATAAAGCTTCTGGCAAACCATACCAATGTTCCATAGAAGTTAACCCTGCTCTTGCAGAATGCAACACATTCCACCTAGCCACACTTAACTGAGCATGATGACAAGCAGAACCTAAACCTAATTTTTTATTTTCTTCTAAAGCAGCAGCCATAATTTCTGGTTCTGCTCCAAAAAATTTGATGCCATCTGCACCATTCTTAGCATTACTTCTAACCCACTCTCTTGCTTCTTCAGGAGTATTTATTCCATTTTTTGCGCCACTACCAAACCCTACATAATCAAAAATTCTTGGCGCTACAATTTTATTGGCTGCACTTAATTTTTTTAATTCTTTTGCATTAATTCCACTAGGTTGCCTTACAGTTGTAATACCATGAGCCATCCAAAGTTTAAAAACATATTCAGGACTAGCGCCTTGAGAAGAACCTCCAATATGTCCATGCATATCTACAAAGCCAGGTAATAAATACATACCTTCAGCATCTAATTCTTTTCCTCCACTTTTTAATTTAGGTCTTCTGTTTTCATTGATTTTTACTCCAGGGTAACCCACAACTTGAACCTTAGTTATTTTGTTATCTTCTACAACAATATCAACAGGACCTCTAGGAGGTGAGCCATCTCCATTAATTAACATAACTCCCCTAATAATTAATTGATTAAAAGGGCCTTCACTATTCGATTCTGTTTGAGAAAATAATGAGTTTATTGAGAGAGAAATTAATAGAAAAAAAAGTGTCTTAGTTAGTTTCATAAAAATAATTTTAATGACTTAAAGATACTATTTTTTTAGAAGCATAATTTTTAGTTTTAATCAAAAAAAAAGCAGTTTAGAATATTCTAAACTGCTTTGTGACATTTTGTAGCGGGAACTGGACTCGAACCTATTCTTTTAATTTACTTATAATCAACCAATAAACTCAAATAATGATTTACTGCACCTTTATTATTGATAATCAGCTATCAATTTAACCCGGGTTACGTAACTATAAGTTATGGTTATGGTTATTGATATTGAGCAATAAATTAATTTTGACTTTTTTACGTTTCTAATTTAAGTTTACATTTCTCTATCATTGGAACGAGCTTTGAAGAAATCAAATAATTTGTCAGGCTCTTTTCATTTAAATCTAAAAGTTCTACACCCTTCTCCAGGTTGTCCAAAAATTCCATTTCTTCAATTAAGGCATCATTATAATTGGTTTTAATATATCTTATTTCTAAAAATTGATATATATCCATTATGGTATTTCCATCCCATTTAGATACTGATTTTTTAACTTTCTCAGAGTCTAACTGATGATAAAAAGATTTCGTTGGAAATTTTAAACTCGAATCTCCAGGAATAAACTCTTTAACAAATTTAGAAGTATCTTCCATGATTAAGTTACTTAATCTTTTGGCAGATTGAATATTTTTTTCATTTTCAATCTCAGAAATTCTTTCATTCGCAAATTTCACTAATTCGATTAGTTTGTCATCTTTAAAATCACCTTGTACCATTTGAAATGTTGAAATCATAAATGGATTTAAAGGAGTATTTCTTAAAAAGGAATCTATTCCTTCCTTTATCTTCTCTTTAACTTCGTCTTTATTGGAATCAAATAAATCTGAAAAACTCAATAAAAATACGCCCGAATTTAAGTAAGAGGTTAAATCCAAAAGTGCTCCTTTATTCACATATTCAAGGAGTGAATTTAAATTTTCTTTAAATTCATCATTGGTTTGGTCCCAATATCTGGTCATAAATCTGCTTAATAATTGATGAGCTGGATGAATATCTCCTTCTTTAATCTTAAAATTCTTTTCTAAATTTTCTAAAAAAAATGACTCATTTATTTTTTTACTGGCAGTGATTAAATCATATACTTCTGAATGAAATATATAATTCTGAGATATTCGATTAAAATAAAGCTCCTTAAATTTTTCTGAAAAAGACAATTTCTTTTCTTCAGTTTTATTTGTGAAATTTTCAATTTTAAAATTCCCAATATCTATATCAAACTCATCAATTGTAGATGTTTGTCTATCCAATTCCTTTCTATTGTCAAATGTTATGTTATTAGGTTTTCTGGATTCTATTGAAACTGCTAATGTAAAAACCCATATATTTCTTAATTGCAAACTTGCCAACTCTTCTGATAAATTCCCCTTCCTTTTGAGAATCTCAAAAGCATAATTAAAATGTTCAATCGCGAACTTTAATGTTCTAATGTTTGAAAAGGATTGCTTTAATTCCTGTTTAAATTCTGGATTTTTAATATTTGGATTTAAGGTTTCTAGTATAAAGTCCTTGTTTTTCTTGAGATAATCTTGGAAATCACTATCACCATAAGACTGTATTATTGAATCTATAATTGAAGATAAATCTGGAGTAAAATATATGGTCTTTTCAATTGTCTTCTCCTTATACTTTATTCCTTCATCAATTTCATTTTCATTTACAATTATTAAAATCTTACATCCATTATTTTCTACTAGTCCATTAACTAATCCTAAAAAGTCATTCACCTTAAAATCTTTGCTCATTCTTTCTAAATCATCAAAACAAATCAGCAATTTATCGTGAGGCAAAAGTTTGAATAAGTTATCTCCTGTTCCAGTAATTAATTTCTCAACATTTAGGTATTTCTTTATAATTGGTATTGCATCAGTCAAATTCTTCAGATTCTTTGCAATTGTTCCAGTAGAAATATCTGAATTTTCACCTTTTTTATCAAAATAGGAGAATAGTACTTTTTGTCCGATTTCACTTTTATTTGAGACTCCATATAATGAAACAATTAAGGGTGTAAATTCAGTATTATCTTCTATAAAAGGAAAAACTTTGTTTTTTATGAAATAAGTTTTTCCGCTTCCCCAATCACCTGTCAACAATAATGCTCCAGTGGTTTTCATATTAAGGTGATTGACTATTGCTTCGTGAATATATTTCATAGCAGATTTATTTAAATTTTTAACTTGGGATTTATACTTTATTTTTTACTTTTTTTTGAAATTTTATTGCTTATTGAATGAATTGCTTTATCAATAAAACTCATTGAACTTTTTATTTTTTTTTAATGTGTTTTTAATTGTCATTACAAGACAGCTTAATATAATTTATTAGAAATTTTGTATTTATGGCTAATATTTAATTTAGGTTTAAGTTTCAAAATCAATTTCTTCTCAAGTATCATAAGCTCCTCTCTGCCATCAATCAACTTATACTTTAGAACTAAGTTCTCTTTAATATAATTGACAGTATGGATACCAGGTTTAATTTTAAAAGTCCTACCTATATTTTTTCTAAATGCACTTTGGTCAATTCCTGGAGCCCCATCTCTTTCTCTAATTATTGGATTTTCAAGCTGAAACTTATCTTTTTCCTTGTTATGAACCTTAGCTCTATACTCAATGTACTTTGGATTTAAATGCTGTCCAATAATTCTATTATATAATCCTTTAACCCCTGACCCAGTTCCTATATACATTAATTCATCAGTCGTTTTATCAAACCAAAAATATATTCCTTTCTCCTTTGGAATTAACTCTTTTATATTAGGACTTGAAGGGTCTATTGTAATAAGCTTATCCAAATCAATCATATTTATCTCTTAAAGCCAATTACTTTAAATTCTTCAATCTTATTTTCAACAGTTATTGATTCATCATTTTCTCCAGAGAGTACTATCGTCCGTATTAATTCGTCAAACATTCCCACTTGACGTTTTATTTCTTGATAACTGAACCTTTTTAAAACTAATCCTTTTCTGCCATAAGAATCATCTTCAATTGTAGGGTGATAAGCTAAGATGAATCTACCCTCTAATTCTTCAGGCTTAAGAGGTGAATTACCCAATAAAACCCATTTGTTTTTGAACTCTTCACCTAAATCATCATTCTTTACCATTGTAGCGAATATACTTTGAGAATAATCACCTGGTTTTACTTTTAACCATTTTAAAGATTTTGGTTCTTTGTGTAAAATGAACTTTGAATACGCTTGTTTTGCCTCATAAGCAGGAACATACTCTTTGTACTTTAATTCTGTAGGAACTTCATCATCTGCTATTACCTCTGATTTGGTTTGTAGTTGATTAAAATATTCTTCCGCTTCAGCTATAAACTCGTCAAATGATTTTGTTAAATCGTTTAGGTTTTTCATTTGAACCTCAAAGACAACCATACCAACATAACTGTCTACTTTACCTATACCTTCAACATTATTTAATTCAAGTAATAATCTATTTTTTTTTACATTAGAAAAGGCTTCTCCTTTAATCTCTATAACGTAAATTATTTTGTTATAGAAGAATATGAAATCAGGGAAATACTTATGTGTACCATACTTAAAATGAATATTACGTTCATTCCTTAACCAAAATGGTGCAGTCTTATCTGGTTCTAATTCAATAAGATGATTTACATAATCTGCTAATTGTTTTTCAGGATATGAATCAAACTTATCATAATCATAAGCTGAATTTTCATAGCCATAGAAATAATATCCATTTTTTATAAGAGCAATTAATTCGTCCTTATCTGTAATATTTCTTGAATCGTTGTTTTTGTCTTTAGTACGAATTTTTATTTTCTCTGTTTTAAACTCGTTCTGTAACAACCAAGTATTTGATTCTGAATCTAATGTATCAAGGTCTAACTCAAAGTATTCATTTTCTACATAATGTATATAGAAATATGTAAAACTGTCTTTAAATCTGTTTATAGCTAACTTATAATCTACCTCATCTAAATTGTAGAAATAAAAACCAACTTCATTTAATAATTTACCATACTCTTGGAATGTGGTATATGTTTTTGGTATATCTGGTATTGCTTGTAATTCTTTTAAAACCCTACCATACACTTCTTTCATATCTTTTTCTGATATTTCTAAAGTATCAAAATTCCAATCCTGGTCTTCACCTAACTTGTGAAATACTTTTTCATCTGTAAATAAATCTACTTCTGTAAAGAAACTATTTGGTGTGTATTTTAGAAAACTTTTATTCTCTGAAGCTATTTCTCTATTAAAAGAATTTGATGCTAAAAAATCCTTGATGATTTTGTCATAGTTCGTAATTACATCTTGGATGTTAGCACCTTGTTTACGTTTAAAATCAATAGTTATTTTAGGTATCTGAATGCCTTTTAATTTTTCTGTTTTTACAGGATTTTCAATCACTTCTTCTGCACCTCGTTCCATTGCAAAAGTTTTATCATTTAAGCCAAACTCCTGCTGTATTTGTAAAACTACTTCTTCAAAAGAAGCCCCTTTATCACAAACTATATGTAATTTTTCTGTGTGCGTTAATAAGTCATTATCTTCAACCTCATCATAATCTCTTTGTAGTTTATTTAATCTTACACCACGACCTACTATTTGCTTAACTGAGGTTTTAAATTCTGAAGGTGTGTCGTTAATAATTACCATAGAATAGATGTTAGGCATATCTATTCCTTCGTTTAGCATATCAATAAAAATTACAATTTCAACATCATTTTTATTGATGTCATCAAATTGTTTTTTTACTAATTTATCTGATTTAGAATGTAGTAATATTGATGTTTGAGCTACTTTATCTATGCCTTTTAATAATGCTGAAGTATCTGAATTGTAATCAGACTCGAACATTTCCAGGATTAGATTTGTTGTTTCTGTATCTTCTACTTTAGCTTTTTCTAATATTACTTGCAGTATATCTGTGTCAGTTGCTAAAACCGTTTTAATATATAACTCTACTTTTTCTGCAAATGCTATTTCATTTTTTACCTTAACAAAACCAATAGGTTTTAGGTCTCTGCATTTAACATCACTATTTAACGCTTTCTTTTTTACTAAATGCACTAAAAAGAATGTGAGTAGCTTATATTTTTCTAAATCTGATAGTTCAGTCTTTTTACCTTTAGTTTTTGATTCTTGACCAGGTAATGCTAATACACGTACTTTTTTGCCATACTTATCTTCTAAAAATCTTTTGATATCATATTTATATACAATAGTTTGATTCTTTTTAGCTTGACTTCTTTCTGCTTCTACTGCTGTTGCTGTGAACTCTATAACAGCTAAAGGATGAAATGCATTAATAACTTGTTTTGCTTTTCTACTTTGAGCGTGGTGAGCTTCATCTGTAATAATTACTAAATCATTTTGAGATAGAAATTCTAACAAACTAATAGTATTACCTTCTTTATCTTTCCAATCTGAACCTTCCCATTGCTTTTTAGTTTGAGTAGCGTTTGTGCCAAATTTATCTATGTTGAATATAAATATGTTTGCATCTGTATCTGTTGCAAATAGGTCTTTTGTGTCTTTGTAATTATCACCTGTTATTAAGTTAAACTTAAAAGGTACTTCATCATTCCATACTGTTTCGTTAGTACCTTTCATAAAGTTACGAATGGTCTTTTTATAGATTTCTGTAGATGATGGTGTTACAATTAAAAAGTTTTTGACATTATGGTATTTATTCAAGTAATACACAGTTGCTCCCATAAGCATTGTTTTACCTGAACCTGTTGCCATTTCATAGCCAATAAAAGGTGCTAATTGCCCTGTTTCTTTATTAATTTTTTCTAATAATGGCTTTATATGCTTATAGCCTTTTTGACGTAATAGGTTCTTTTGTATGTCGTCTGGTGATTTACATACATCAATAGCTTGTTTGTATATTGAGTGTAATGTATATATAGCTTCTTTTTGGTAGTATCTAAACGGATATTTAGTAACACCTTCTGCTAAATCTTTTAAGAATGATGCTTCTGGTGTAAGGTTGCCAAATATATCTCCAGCACTTGAATCTATTCTACCTTTTATATCTTCTAATTTAGAATTTAATGTTTTTCTAAACTCTTGGTAATATGGTTTAATTACTGGCATAGTTTATCTTTCTAATTCTGAAAATATTGCGTGAGGAACTTTTATGATAGCTAAATCTTCTGGAATAGTGTCTTGTGCTATATCTATACCTTTATTACTGTAGATAACCAATGATTGAAAGTCTGATTGCTTCTTTAATGTGCTATATATTGTTTTAACCTCTTCGTTAGTAATAGTTAAATTACTTTCTTGTGGTGTTGCTAAAAAAGCTAAACCATATACTGCTTTATTAGAAGAACCAACTATTTTACCAACAGTTGGTTTGTTTTCTTCATCTTGGAATATTTGAGCCGGAAACACATTTATATCTTGCACTACAAAATCATAAGATTGCAATAATGATTCTTGAATAAACTGCTTACCTAATGACCAATTAAATTCGCCCTTTTTGGTTTCTTCATCTATACTAATTATAGATTCTCCTAAATGATAATATTTAAAAGAACCACCACCTTGCCAATTTACATCGGAAGTTATACCACCTAAATCTTTATTAGAAAGCACATCTAATAATCTTGGTAAAATTAAAGTATCACAATGGTCTCCAATTTCTACACCAATGTATTTTGCATTCATTTTATTTGCTACCGCAACAGTAGTTCCTGAACCACTAAAACTATCTAAAACATAGTCGCCCGAACTAACATTAGCAATATCAAATAATCTTTTAATTAATCGTTCAGGTTTTTTACTTTCAGTAAAATTAACGTTTCCTTCTCCTGAAATTCCATTGTAAGGAATGTCACTCCAGATATTAGTTAACTGTTTAGTTGGTGTATCAACACCATTAATGTTTTTTATTTTGTTTGAATAGAAATAGACTTGACGTCCATTATAAGCATATTCTGTTTTACCATTATCTCTAATTAATTTTATAAACTTATCTCTATCTTCTTTAGAGTCATTTCTTAATTTAATCATATCAGAACCAGCATCGTTTCCTATAGCAGTTCCCTGATAAACAGATTTAGAATTTTTCATCGCAAACTCTGAAACTAAAGTATTAAATACAACTGCACCAAGTTCTTTTTTAGCTTTTCGTGTATTTTCAAAACCTTGTTCTTCTGCAATAAATTGATTTAGTCCGACTACTTCCCAGTTGGTATATTCATCCTCAATATTCTTGATATACTTATTATACCCAAAATCGTGTTCAGAAGGAACATAAAGTGTTTCATAATTGTATTCGCTTTTAGATTTAGCATACATTAAAACATATTCAGCAGAATCATAAGGTGATGGATTTACTGTTTTAAAACCTGAAGGGTCAGAGGTTTTTACAGTAAAAAAGTTTACATAATTTTCCTTACCAAAAACATCATCCAACATAACTTTTAAATGAAAGATAAATTTCTCATCAAGCTGTATATATAAAATACCATCATTTTTTAGTAATTCTCTTAAAACTTTTATTCTATCTCTCATCAATGTTAACCAGGTAGAAACTTCTAAATTATCATCGTAATGAGTAAAAGCTTTACCGGTGTTATATGGTGGGTCTATATAAATGCATTTTATTTTTTCAGAATCAGGAAGATTATCAAAATGTTTTTTTAAGGTGTTCAGTGCTAAAAGATTATCCCCTTTGATTAGCATATTTTCAATATCATTAGTCTCTTGTTCACTACTTATAATTTTCACCTCATATTCATCACTATCATTCTTGATAGCTTTGTACCCATTTTGAAATATTAAAGGTCTTGCTTCTTTTACACGAATATCATCTCTATTTACCCAAAAAGGACTATTACCAACTCCATCTTTTGTTAGCTCATAAAACAAAGCATCTTCTTTATTGACCCAATTTATATGAGGTGCTGGAATATCATTTGCTGATTTAATGCTATCCTCATTAAGATTTATTATTGCTTTTTGTTTATTAAACCATTCAAGAGTTAATGAACCTTTATATTTTTTAGCCATATTTTAATTTGCTTTTACACCTGAACATAACTGCCTTTGCCAACACGTATTACAAGTTGTTGGTGGGCAAGATTTCTGTAATTTATTATCTCTTATATCATTAGCAGAAGTAATGATACGCTCTTTTATTTCGTCAATTTTTGAGTTATCTAAACGCTGTGTATGTTTAGAGTTTTTGTCTTCATCTAAATTAAATATCTGAAGTCTATCTGCTGTTTTACCTGTTAATTCTTTGTACCCAAGTGCATACATTGACAATTGCTCCATTGTAATATCCTGGTCTTGCGATTCTTTTTTACTCTTAAAATCAATTATGGTGGTACTTTCATTACCATCTAAATCAATTTTCTTGATTAAATCCATTCTGCCATTTACCATAATGCCATCACCTAAATCAATTTGAATCTCTTGTTCAGCATATTCAATATCATCAAACTCTTTATGATTCTCTTCCAGGTATGCAGTTGCAACATTATTAGTAGTTTGCTTAATATTATCTAACACAATAGTAGTAGCATAGGGAATGTGTACGTGGCTTTCTACTAATTCATCAATATTTATTTTAGATACATCTTCACCATTTAAATGTCTTCGATGCATTTCCATTAACACATTATGGATAGAATTACCATATCCCATACGTTCTGTAATTGGTGACACAAAACCATATAGACTAATGAGTTTAAAACGATAAGGACAATCAAAAAATGCTTTTAATACTGAAAAATTTAATTGTATTGCTCCTGTCTCTTTTTTAGGTGTTGGTGTTAGATTCTCTAAATGTGAATAATCAGGGTTTTTATCTGATATTATATATTCTGAATTACTAATCTCTTTTGCAAAAGGTGACTCTTTTTGATAAAGTCTATTCTCCTTACTACGAGTAATAAAAAGATACTTTTGAGAACGAGTTATAGCAACATAAAATAAACGTCTTTCAGCTTCTTCACTAACTTCTAACCTGTGTTGGTCTTTAATCCATTCTCTTTCAATAAAGTGCCAAATTTGTTTACCACCAGGTCTTTTAATAGGTAAGTAGTTTTTATTTAATCCAGGAACAAAAACAACAGGAAATTCTAATCCTTTTGATTGATATACAGTCATTATCTGAACTGCATTAGGTGTTTTGTAACTATTGTTTAACCAACCTTCTGGATAATAACCATCGGCAGAATAGTTTAAAAAATTCAAAAAACCTTTTAATTTATATATAGGCTTGTCTTTAAAATGAATTGTAGCATAATCATTGATAATTTGAGAAAACATTCCCAAATTGTAATAGATAACCTCATTAATTTCATTACCTACAATACCTTCATGTTCTTTATCTGCAAAAACTTCTTCTGATAGCTTAGCTTTTTCAATGAACATCCAAAATATTTCCTGGATATTAAATGTACTAAAGTACATTTTAGGATTAGGTTTCTTTTTACTAATAGCCTCAATAGCAGAATCTATATCTTCACTTTTAATGTTTTCTGATACAGCTTCCCAATATGCTTTTAGTGTATCTTCTTCTAAATCATTATTTAGGTATTGATAGATAGCTTTAGATGCTTTTATTTCAGGTCTTTCAAAAAGATTATTTACACCACTTACAACAAAAGGGATATTATGTTCTGCTAACATCTCCATTATAGATGATGCCTTTTTCCAGGTTCTTAAGAGTATTGCACAATCTGAATAGTCTAAACCTCTTTTTGCTCCTCCATTTCTATCTTGAAATTCTTTACCTCTTAATTTCTGAATTGTTTCTGCTATAAATTGATTTTCACTTTCAACATCTTCATATTGATTGTAAATAATATCACCATCTCTAAAACGTTGATGACCTTTAGCATTCATTACTTTAGGCAATCGTTTTGTATTATTAGTTATACACTTTAGGGCAGAATCTATAATACCTTTGGAAGACCTAAAATTATCTTCTAATTTGATATAAGAAACATCTTTATAGCGTTCTTTAAAATGTTGAATGTATTTTACATCTGATAAACGCCATTCATATAGTGTTTGGTCGTCATCACCAACAACACATATATTACAATTTGACTTTGATAACTCTTCTATTAAGTTTTCTTGGACTGGATTTACATCCTGGTATTCATCGACTACCAAATATTCAAGATTTCCTAATACATTATCTTGAAAATCTTTATTTGATTTAAGGTTCTTTATAACCTCCGTCATAATCATTGTAAAGTCAAAGTAGGAATGATTATGCAAAGTTTCTTCATAACTCTTAACTGCTTCTTCCCATTCTTCTGGTAACTCAACACCTTCATTTAATTCAGCTTCTCTGAACAAAGCCATAATTGCAAGAAAACGACCTGTATCCTTATACCTGTCCATTCCAACAGAAGCCATTCCTATAAAGTTATAGTACTTATCTACAAACAACTTTTGTTTAATGTCGTCTAATATAGAATACCTTTGATACTTGAATATGTTATCCTGGATTGCCTGTAAGCACCAAGAATGAATTGTGCCAATATACATATCAGCAAGTCCTTTGATGTCACCAAGCTGTTCTCTACATAACTTTAAAACTCTTGTTTTAAGTTCTGCAGCAGCTTTTTCTGTATAAGTAAAAGCAATAACATTTATAGGTTCAACATCTTCTTGTTTTAAGATTTCTACTAATCTCTGACTTATAACTTGAGTTTTACCTGCACCAGCACAAGCAATGATTTGTAGGTTATCTTTAATAGTGTTTATAGCAGAATGTTGCTCTTTGGTATAATTCATTAAAATTGGTTGGCTTTACAATTTTTAAAAAATAAATTTAGTAAAACTTAATTAATATATTAGTTTCAAAAGCAAAAAAGGTAGCTTTTACACTACCTTTTAATTATTTCTATGAACTGTAAGCCCAATTAAAACCTCCTGCTGTTTTCCTTTCACCTCTACAAACTTTAGCTATACTTGAAGTATTGCAATTTGTTTGTTTTGATGCTTCAGCAACTGAATTATATTTACAAACAAAATTTCCGTCCAAAGTAAACTGTTGAACAACCTTCTTTCTATAATCTTTAGCAGGTTCAAATTTTTCAACATAATCATAAGACCAAAAAAAACCTTTACTTGTCTTTTTATTTAAACAAGCTCTACTTATTTGTTGTTTTTTAGCATTAACATCTGTTCCTGCTTTTTCCAAACAATCAAACATTTTAAGAAAGTCTCCATTAAGACTATATTGATAAACATGTTTTTTAATACCACCACCATTATCTGAATTGTAGCCATCTACTTTTGAATTATATTCTAAAACATATTTCTTTTCTTTTTTTGCTAATTCATTTATAGTTTCTGCAGTATCAATTTGAGTCCATATAAAAGCATCTGCACCGTAAGTACTGATTGCTTCATGAAATTTAACTTTTTTCTCTTTTAAGGAATCATTCTCATGATTAAGTTTACGTCTATTCAAACTACATGTTGTACAACCTATATAAATCTTTTTGTTAATAAGATTTTCTACTTTATAAATAATGTAATTAGTTTTCACAATCATCATTATTTATGTTGCGTAAATTGCGTAAATGAGTTAAATCATAAACATAATTACCTTGAGACCCATCCTGAACTAATAACTTATCTTTTGTAATTTTTTTCAGAGTATATTCGAGAGTTCTTTCTTTAATTTTATTAGTATGTACAAACTCTTTTTTCAACTCTGCTGTCTTTATTTTAAAAGATTTAATGGACTCATCTTCATCTAATTTTTCAAGTCCTGTTTTTTCTAAAAACCTGACTATTTTATCATAATTAGACGAATATTCCTCTAAATTTTCTATTACTAAAGAGCTTTCATTAGCTTTTTCACCTGGCTGTATCCAATTGAAGTCATCAATTTCATATCTAGTTACTAAATTATCTGAAGGTTTATATCTATAGAATACTTCTTTTAAATATCTAGTATTAGTTAATTCATTTCTATTCATTCCAATAGAAAAATCAGCCTCTTGTGAAAGTACTGAGCTTCCAGCCATATTATCCATGGTCATATGCTTACCACTCATTTTGGTGGCATGATGAATTATAATCAGACACAAATCATTATCATATGCAAAATTTCTCAATCTGCCAGAGACTTTTTTACATTCTTCTCGATTTGTAATATCACAATTCAAAATTCTTGTAAAACTGTCAATGATAACAATTTGAGGATTGATTTGTAAAATTTGTTTTTCAAAATTTAACCAATCATCATTTGTATGTAAAAATCTAGGAAAATCTTTTCCAGCTAATACATAATATTTATCCAATAAGTTTAATTCATTATTATCAAATTTTCTTATTTGACTTATCATTCTTCGAGTCCTATTTCTATAGTCCTCTTCCATGGCAGCCATAAATACTTTTTTTGGCGTTCCAATCATATCTTCATTAAAGAACGATTTTTTACCAATTGCCAAATTCATAGCTAGGTTTTCACTAAAGATTGTTTTACCAACTTTACTTGGTCCAAAAATGTATCCAAATGACACATCTTCTATTCCACCCCAGTTAAATATTGGTTCTGGTTGCTCTTTGTAAATTTTAATTAGCTCAGATGGTTTTTTTACATCCTCTATGTTTCTTTCATTATTATTTATATTTTTTTTCATACTTCATGGTCTATCATCATTTTGAGTTGTATAACCCAAGTCACCTACAACTCGTTTATAAAATATTGTACTTGGGATTTTATCCAACAAATAGATAAGTTACGCAAGTTGCGCAACATAAATTACATATAAATTAGTGGATTTTAGAGTTTCAAAGATAATCGTGAATTATACACTTCAGATGGCTCAGTTCTCTATAATTAGAGATTGTATAATTGTCTTTGAGTTTAAGACGTAGCACTCTTTACAGCAAATATAAGTAAAAATCTTAATAAAGTTGATATATATGGCATATAAAAATATGCCATATATCCGCTAGCAAATTTTTCAGTGGTTTTTGATATAGCAGACCATCTCAAAAACTCCTCAGAAAGGATAAAAATACAGTATACTGCTTATAAAATAATAAAATGATGACAATAATAAGCTTGATTGTTTATTACATAAGCAGATATAAGGTCTTTAGTGATTTTAACCTTAGTTACTAAAACAATCTCATCTTTAACTAACTCACCAATATTATATTTTACTTTGACTCTAAAAGGACATTTTAACTTATCTATTCTATCATTTTTATTGACAATATAAATTTCATTTGGAGAGCAATATTTCATTAAATCTGCTATTTCATCATCATTCATTTTTACTAAATTTCAATAAATAGCTATAATATTAATTATGTAAGAACCAATTAGGAGTTTTATTTTTTATAGAATTACCTATATTTTGAATAAACTCATATGCATTTACATTTCTTTCTAAGTTAGAATCAATGTAGGATGATTTATTAGCTCCAGTAAATAAATTATAGATATTCCATAAGTTAATACTTCCATTATCTTGTTTAAAATGGCTATCATTAAAATAATCTTTCACCACAGTACCTATTTGAGAATCTGTTAATTGTATTGGAAACTTACCTTTCTTTTCAGTTTTAGTTAAAAAATGATACATCCTCATTTTACCTATAAGGTGAGCAAATTGATTTTCATTAAGACTGAAGTTATTAAGGCTTGCTAGTTTATGGTGATGAATCTCATTATTGTAATCCTCAATTAGTTGAAATATAGAATCCTTTAATTCAACTAAACTACTAACCCTAACCTCAGATTTTAAACCATCTGTGCTTATACAAAGATTTGTACATACCGTATTTTTATACCCTATAAAAACTTTGAACTTTTCAATAGACTTTTTAGCATACAAGTTTTCTTGATTAAAACTTCTTACACCACCTATAGTTAAATTCAATACTTGATTATTAATTGTTATCTGATGATTTGGAATTTCAATTAGAAACATCATGCGTTCATAATAGATAGTTTTCTCATGTTCTAAAAGCTCTTTTACAGGCTTTCCCATAGCACTTGGAATTCTTCCTTTAATTTGATGAGAAACTCTTATAGAGGGTCTTAAAGCACTTGATTTGAAGCGTTTTTGAGCAACTTCCCTAGTTGAATTTATAAATTCATAATGTGACATGGCAGTTTGATTATCTTTAGCATAAACTGGTATTATGCAATCATTCTTTAAGTGATTAAGATTTACCTCAATTGTATTTGCTTCAATAAACTTACTAGATGATTTATGTACTATTTTTCTATCATCTTGAACAAATTCTTTAATATTTTGATTAGCTATTAATTCCATTTTGAGACATGTTTTTAGGTTGAATAATTTCTTTCTGTTCTATTATCATTGATTTTAAAGTTTCTATTTCTTGTTTACGATTTAAAATCAAGTCATTTAATTCCTTTCTAAAGTTTGAATATTTCTGATATAGATGTCTTAATCCTTCTAAAGTTGTACATTCTGCAATTTCTTTTTTAGCTTCTTCTATAGATATACCTTGGTTGCACCAATCAATTAATTTTTTTCCAACTCCTTTTGTTATAACTATTTCTGGTTTATCCATAAATAACCCAGTTCTATCTTTAGAAGCCTTAGCAAGGTGTTTATCATTGATTAACTCAAAATTTACTGTTAATTCATATTCAAATCCTTCACGAGTAATTTCTTTAGTGCCATGTTTAACAACTTTAGTTCTACCATTTTGTCCTAGGTCTAATGAGTAATCTATTTTTCTTCTAGTAGTAGTAATGATATGAGCTTTTGATTGAAGAATAGCATCTATAAAAGCAGTATGTCTTGGAGTAATTTTAGCCCAATCTTGAAATCTACCTCCTAATTTTTCATGTAGTTGTAAACAACCTCCTTTACCTTGCCATTCATGAGATACACTATCTATAATAATTACCTCCTGATTCTCTTTTTCACATAATTTTATAGCTTGAATATACCTTTCAGGATTGTATGGTTCATTTAAAGACACCACATTAAAATTACCTAGGTGTGCATATAATGATGCACTGTTGTTTTCAGTATCAATTACTGCTACCTTAGTCCAATCATTTGTAATGCCATAAGCTAATAATAAAGCTGAATAAGTTTTACCAAATCCACTTGCTCCTGATAATCCAAGTCTTAGTTTTACTTGGTGTCTTTTTGCTTTTTGAAGTTTCATAATTTTTTTAATTATAGTTTATAATTTAATTTAAAGACTAAAAAAAAGAGCTCCATTTCTGGAACTCTCTATTAATTAAATAAAAGTATTTGGTTATAAAACCAATTCTTTATTGACCACATTATTATTCAATATACTTTCTTTTTCATCAATATATTGATAACTATGTGTAAGTGTTACAATTTCTCCAGTATCTGGAATAGCGTAATCATAAGGCTCAACTTCAACTTTTTCTATACTTCCTGGAAAGTCCGTTCCAATTAAAGCTTTACAAGTTGATTCATTAAATGTACAAGGTACATTTACAGTTCTTGCAGTAAAATACAATCTGTTTGACTCTTTACTTTTTACTGCCTCAATTCCACCCTGTACAACTAATGCACAAAAGTCTGACCCATCATTTCTCTGATAAGTCTTAAAATCCACAATTTTTACCATGGTCTTTTAAATTTTTAGATTAATAAATAATTTTAACACGGGGGTATCCCGCAAGTCTTGAAAGGCGTTGGGGGTGATTGTAGATTAACTTACATTCATTTTAAAATAAAAAAAATTTTTTATATTACATTAAAATTTAAAGCTATGAATTTTGTTACACATTCCTTTAGACATGCAGAAGTCATTCTCAATGAACCTCAATTTAATGAGCAGTATAAAGAGTTAATATCTGTAATAAAAGATATAACTGAAAGTGAGATTATTAATACTCATCAATCTTATTTAAAGAAAACTCCAAAAAGTATATCTGTAGCAATAAATGATTTACTAAAAGAAAGGTTTTCTTCAAAAGGGTGGAAACCTGAATCGAGTATTTTTCAACAAGATGAATATACGGGTGATACATGGAGGCTAGATTTTGCAAAACAAGATATTTCAGTTGAAGTAGCATTTAATCACTCTACTGTTATTGCTTGGAATTTAATTAAACCTGTTCTGGCTAGTGAATTAAATCATGTACAAAAAGCTATTCAAACCAAAGTAGGAGTTATAATAACTGTAACTAAAGACATGAAAAAAGATGGAGGTTTTGATGGTGCTATTGGTTATTTTGAAAAATTTTTAGATTATCTTCCTCCTTTACAAAATTTACTTACTGTACCAATCTTATTAATTGGTTTAACTGCTCCAGAAAGTTTTAAAATTGAACATTATAACCCTGCTCCAAGAAAAACTATAGGGAGAGTAATAATGAGAAAACAAGATGACCAACTCCTTTTTTAACAGAGACATTGCAAAAGAGGTTGTTTTAAGACCTCATTTAGATAAGATTTATTCAAAATATTTAAAATTAAGTTTTAGAAGAGATTCTGATAATAAATTACAAGCTCAAGGAGTAGATATTACTTTTATTTATAAAAATAAAGACTATTACATAGATGAAAAAGCTCAATTGAGTTATATAAATAAAGATTTAAAAACATTCACTTTTGAATTATCATATTTTAAAGGAAAAGAAAAAAAACTTGGATGGTTATTTGACAATAAAAAAATTACAACACATTACTTTCTAATCACAAGCATTTATGCTAAAGATTATAATATAAAAAATGGTTTTGAAAAATGTAAAATTCTAAGTGTGAATAGAAAAAAACTTTTACAGCATCTAGTAAATATTGGTTTAAATAAAACTAGATTGAAATATTATGAAGATAGTATTAGGCAAAATAATTCTAAAAAAAAGAAATTTAAAATAGATGAACTTAATATTGAAACTGAAGGTTGCCTATTTTATTCTCATCAACTAAATGAAAGGCCAATTAACCTTCAGCTGAAATTAGAATATTTAATTAAAAAAGGGATTGGAAAACAATTATTTAATCCTTTTTAATAATTCTTCTCCAATCTTAACAATTACTCCTACAACTAAAGCATTTCCCATAAAAAAAGCTCTTTTAGTATTACTTATACCATCTAGTTTTGTATGGTCATCTGGGAACATATTTAGCCTCTCTAATTCTTTTGGTATTAGCCTTCTAAGGCCTCTTTTAGACTTAACCACATGTTTAAATCTTGATGGCCCTATGCCTCCTTCTCCCGTGATAATTGTTCTTGAAGGCGAATCTAATTGGTCTGGAAATATCATTCCTCCTTCAGTATAATTATACTGAAAACCTTCTTTAGTTGTTCTAATTTCTTTTTTTGGACCTTTTAAATACTTCCATTTATCTTTTGATGAATCACTTAAATAAAACTCATCACTTATCTCAGAGTCGTCAGCTAAAACATCATTTAAAACCATTTTATCTCCTTCATAATAGGCTTCTGTTTTTACGGTTAAAATTTTACCATTTTTTAAGCATCCTGAATTTTGAAAAGGTGAAACCTTACCCTTTTTATTAAAATTATCAGATATGTTTTTTATACTTTCATCTAGTTTTAATTCAATGAAATCTCCTGACTTATTAGCTTCAAAACTTTTTGCTAAAACACCTTCATCTAATATCCAATCTTTAAGTTTTCTTTTATTGATTTGCTTAAATAAGCTTGTAGATTTATGATATGCCAAGATAAAAACTCTTCTTCTTCTTTGAGGCATTCCATAATCTGCAGCATTAATTACTCTCCATTCTACAGCATAACCTAATTCATCTAAACATTTTAACATTATAGCAAAATCTCTACCTCTTTGAGTTGAAGGTGACTTTAATAATCTATCAACATTTTCTAAAAACAAATATTTTATCTTAGGTTTTTTAGATTTAATTATTCTATAAATTTCCCACCAAAGAACTCCTTTCTTACCTTTAAGACCTTTTGAATTTTTTAATGTTGTTGCAACTGAATAATCTTGACATGGAAACCCACCTACTAATAAATCATGACTTGGTATTTGATTTATTTTAACCTTTGCTATATCTTCGTTTGAATGATTTTCTTCTCCAAATTTATTTTCATAAACCATTGAGGCATGTTGGATTTTGGTAGATGGTTCCCATTGATTACTCCAAACAATATTAAACTTATTGTTTTCATTGTATTTACTAGCTTCTTCAAGTCCTATTCTAAAACCTCCAACACCAGCAAATAATTCAGCTACTCTTATTTTTTTTATTTTCTCCATAATTCTACACGTAAAATTAAGTATTTATTCTAACTTTAATCTAAGGTTTTTAATTTCTTTATTAATTCTTGATTTTATAACTTTTGCATAATGTTTTTGAGTCATTTGAATACTTGAGTGACCCAATAACTCTGAAACCACCTCAATCGGCACATCATTATTCAATAAAACAGTTGTTGCAAATGTTTTTCTAGCAATATGGTGTGTTAATCTTTTATTTATTCCAATAATATCAGCTATTTCTTTTAAATATGAATTAAACTTTTGGTTTGAAATTTTAGGTAGCTTCATATCATATTTTTTGAGTATATCTAGAGCTTTAGGTAGTAAAGGAACATATAAATCTTTACCTGTCTTTTTTCTTGTGAGTTCAATCCAGAAGTTATTATTCTCATCGTTTTTAATGTTGATAGTTGACAAAGTTGACATTTCTTGATATGCTAATCCACTATAACAACAAAAAATAAATAGGTCTTTAACAAGTTGTAATCGTTTTTGTTTGAATACATAATTTTCAATTCTGTACAATTCATTAGATGATAAATAAACCAGCTTATTTATTACTCTTTTAGGCTTATATAATATAAATGGGTCCTTTGTTAAATAACCTTCTGATAAAGCAACCTTAATAATTTTCCTAACTCTTTGAATTGTTTTATTAATGGTTACTTGCTTATGATTTTTAGTTGTTTTTAAATAAAAATCAAAATCGTCAAGAAATTTTAAAGACAACTTTTCTAGCATAAAATCATTTCTATTATAGGAATGCTTGATAAAGCTTTGAGTATGCATTTTGGCTTCTAAAAATTTATTATATGTAGATTTTGCATAGCCATTCCCAACCAATTTTTTCATTTTATTGTTATGTAAGTCAAATACTTCCATTATGGTTTTATTTGCCTTAGTATTTTTTCCTGACAACTTTAAATAAATATCAAAAACATCAAATTCATTTTCATTTACTTTTAGATATAAAAAAACCTGATTAATTTTATTTTTAATCAGACCTATTTGGTTGTTTATATAATTATCATCTTTAGTAAATGCTATTTGTTTCTTATTATCCCAATAATCTGGATTTATAAATAATCCTGTTGAGAAATCTTTCCTTTTTTTATTATAGGTTATTCTACATTTTAAAGGACACAAGCCTTTCTTATTTACTCTATTTCTATGAATATAGAATAGAATAGTTAATTTATTAATATTCATAGTTTTATATTTTAAAACATGTACACCTTTTTATTTTTATGTACACCTAATTTGATTGTTAATTTTAAGCTTTATATGAAAAAATAAATGAAGTAGGTTTTTTAAAAACCCAAGCATAGCTAGATATGCATCAAAAAAAAAGAGTAACCATTTCTGATTACTCTTATTTTGTAGCGGGAACTGGACTCGAACCAGTGACCTTCGGGTTATGAGCCCGACGAGCTACCTACTGCTCTATCCCGCGATTTGGACTACAAATATACGATACATTAAAAGTAATTTCCAAACTTTAAACTAATTATTTTTTATTTAGTTTAATTTCAGCTAATTCAATAAACCAAGTATCTTTGTAGAATGATACACAAAGCAGGTTTTGTAAATATTATAGGGAATCCAAATGTTGGAAAATCAACATTAATGAATGCATTGGTTGGTGAAAAACTATCAATTATAACTTCAAAAGCACAAACTACAAGACACAGAATCTTGGGAATTGTTAACCATGAAGAATATCAGATCATATTTTCTGACACTCCAGGAATCATAAAACCAGCATACGAATTACAAACATCTATGATGGATTTTGTAAAATCTGCATTTGATGATGCTGATGTTTTAATTTACATGGTAGAAGTAGGTGAAAAAGAATTAAAGAATGAGGCATTTTTTAATAAGATTATTCACAGTAAAATACCTGTTATTTTATTATTAAATAAAATTGATAAATCAACAAAAGAAGAAGTTGATGAAAAAATAAAATATTGGAGAGAAAAAGTACCTAACTCTTTTGTTTATGTGATTTCTGCTTTAGAAAAATTTAATGTAGAAGCTGTTTTTTACAAAATAATTGAATTACTTCCAGAAGGCCCACCTTTTTATCCTAAAGATCAACTTACAGATAAATCTGAACGATTTTTTGTAAATGAAAAAATTAGAGAAAAAATATTAACTCATTACAAAAAGGAAATTCCTTATTCTGTTGAAGTTGAAACAGAAAGCTTTATAGAAGAAGATTCTATAATAAGAATTCGATCTATTATTATGGTAGAAAGAGATACTCAAAAAGGTATTATTATAGGGCATAAAGGAACTGCAATAAAAAGAGTTGGTGCAGAAGCAAGAAAAGATTTAGAACGATTTTTTCAGAAAAAAGTATTTATAGAACTATATGTTAAAGTAAATAAAAACTGGAGAAGTGATAAAGATCAATTGAAACGATTTGGTTATAAAGATTAATGACTATCTATTATAGATAACATAAATTCATGTAATTCTTTCATTTGTTTTCTTCCAGTATCTTTTCCTATTTTACCTAAAAAATAGAGTAAAATCCAAATAAAAGGTATAACTATTAACATAGCTGATGGAAAAAAAATATCTTCCTCTAAAGTTATTCTAGTATAGAGTAATATTAAAAAACCTAAAAAAGCTGTTATTAATAAAAAATGGATAAATATAAATAATGTCCAAACTTGAGGTTTAGGACCAAACAAACCTTTTAATATAGCCGTTTTTTTTGTATTTTTTATTACTTCTAAATGTAATTGAGGAGACCAAAAATGTTCTTTTTCTTTTGGTATTTTTATAAAAATATGGCGATCTACTATTTTAATAATCATTTTAGAATTATTATTTTCTGATGCGATTCTAAATAAATTTAATAAAAATTCATAGTCATAATTTATTTCTAAAGAAAACCTGGGTCTTAAATGTATTTCGCTACTTCTTTTTTCTACCAAAAGTTTCATACACAAATAATTATATTTTTAAAAGTATAAAATAATTAGTAAATAAAAAAAAGAGACTTAAAAGCCTCTTTTTTTATTATAATTTATAAAGTTTATTATTTAAATATAACTTTCTTAGTTCCGTAATTATCTTTAGCACTAGTAATTCTTAAAAACATAACTCCTGCTTTTACATTGAAGTTATTTTGTATTACATTTTTACCAGCTTTTAAATCTAATTGACCTCTATAAACTTCCATGCCTTTTATATCAAATAAAGATAAAGTAGCTTTTGTAGCTTGAGTACTGAAAACAGTCGTTGTTAAATTTCCATTCGATGGATTTGGATAAGAACTAAACTCATTCGCTACAGACAATGTATCTTCTGTACTGTCTCCATTTGGATCACCTGGTTTTGGAGTTGGCGTGTCAAAGTAATTAATCGTTACTGTTGCTGTTGCTGCATCTCCAGTATTATCTGTAATGGTATACGTAAAACTATCTGTAGTTACGCTTAAATTACCAGTTGCATAATAAGCTATTTTATCATCCGAATAATCAAGTGGTGTTCCATTATCTAAAATACGTATTCTTCTTCCTTCTGCACTAAACTCATCTAACTTACCATTGATTAAGTTCAACGCATTGTGGGCTGTCATAGCTCCATCAGATCCAAAACTATCATTAGTTAATACATCTAAAGTGATTACTGGGTCTGAACTTGTCCAAGCATATCTGTCAAAGCCTTCATTCTCTCCATAGATATCATCAACTGCTGTTGGTGTTGATAATGTTGATGCTGGTGTACCTACAGTTACTGTTACTGTAGCTGTATCTTGATCATTACTTGCATCTGCAATGGTATATGTAAATGTATACACTCCTTCTGC
>NZ_CANMBY010000006.1:0-2500 GCF_947496195.1 uncultured Polaribacter sp.
AACTAAATCAGCTATATTTTTCATTTGGTTAATATTTTTTTTGGTTTTAAGATATTGATTTTAAAAGTGTTGATATTAGGTGTTTAATTTTTTTAATTTTTTCATTAATTTTATTTGGTTGATAAAGAAATAGTGTAGTATCTTTGCAGTCCGTTTTCGGGGAAGTTCTTTGTTTTTTTTGGGTGTTAGAATAAAAATTTAAAAAAAAATTAATTTTTAGTTGTTAGAATAAAAATAGTTTATATATTTGCACCCGCTAACAAAAACAGCGAAAAAGTTCAGAGAGATTTTGGAATGATTTGAGAGGAAAAATCAACTAGTTCGATTCTAGTGTTTCTACAAGATTGAGATTTAAGATTAGGGTTTAAAAGACTTTATATTTTAGTTCAACAAGTTCATTGAAAATATTGAAATTGACAGCGTAAACAAAGAGTAGAATAACCACTTCTTCGGAAGTAAAAATTCTTTTGAAACTTATTCATTAACATATTAAAAATATACAATGAAGAGTTTGATCCTGGCTCAGGATGAACGCTAGCGGCAGGCTTAACACATGCAAGTCGAGGGGTAACAGGAGTGCTTGCACTCGCTGACGACCGGCGCACGGGTGCGTAACGCGTATAGAACCTACCTTTTACAGAGGGATAGCCTTTAGAAATGAAGATTAATACCTCATAGTATTGAGAGTTGGCATCAACTTTTAATTAAAGATTTATCGGTAAAAGATGGCTATGCGTCCTATTAGCTAGATGGTAAGGTAACGGCTTACCATGGCTATGATAGGTAGGGGTCCTGAGAGGGAGATCCCCCACACTGGTACTGAGACACGGACCAGACTCCTACGGGAGGCAGCAGTGAGGAATATTGGACAATGGGTGAGAGCCTGATCCAGCCATGCCGCGTGCAGGAAGACTGCCCTATGGGTTGTAAACTGCTTTTATACAGGAAGAAACACTCGGACGTGTCCGAGCTTGACGGTACTGTAAGAATAAGCACCGGCTAACTCCGTGCCAGCAGCCGCGGTAATACGGAGGGTGCAAGCGTTATCCGGAATCATTGGGTTTAAAGGGTCCGCAGGCGGTCAATTAAGTCAGAGGTGAAATCCCATAGCTTAACTATGGAACTGCCTTTGATACTGGTTGACTTGAGTTATACGGAAGTAGATAGAATGTGTAGTGTAGCGGTGAAATGCATAGATATTACACAGAATACCGATTGCGAAGGCAGTCTACTACGTATATACTGACGCTCATGGACGAAAGCGTGGGGAGCGAACAGGATTAGATACCCTGGTAGTCCACGCCGTAAACGATGGACACTAGTTGTTGGGTTTAGACTCAGTGACTAAGCGAAAGTGATAAGTGTCCCACCTGGGGAGTACGATCGCAAGATTGAAACTCAAAGGAATTGACGGGGGCCCGCACAAGCGGTGGAGCATGTGGTTTAATTCGATGATACGCGAGGAACCTTACCAGGGCTTAAATGTAGTCTGACAGCTTTAGAGATAGAGTTTTCTTCGGACAGATTACAAGGTGCTGCATGGTTGTCGTCAGCTCGTGCCGTGAGGTGTCAGGTTAAGTCCTATAACGAGCGCAACCCTTGTCGTTAGTTGCCAGCAAGTAAAGTTGGGGACTCTAGCGAGACTGCCGGTGCAAACCGAGAGGAAGGTGGGGATGACGTCAAATCATCACGGCCCTTACGTCCTGGGCCACACACGTGCTACAATGGTATGGACAATGAGCAGCCATCTGGCAACAGAGAGCGAATCTATAAACCATATCACAGTTCGGATCGGAGTCTGCAACTCGACTCCGTGAAGCTGGAATCGCTAGTAATCGGATATCAGCCATGATCCGGTGAATACGTTCCCGGGCCTTGTACACACCGCCCGTCAAGCCATGGAAGCTGGGGGTGCCTGAAGTCGGTCACCGCAAGGAGCCGCCTAGGGTAAAACTAGTAACTAGGGCTAAGTCGTAACAAGGTAGCCGTACCGGAAGGTGCGGCTGGAACACCTCCTTTCTAGAGAAAGATGGTGAGTTACAAAGGAAGTTCTATTCTTTGCTGTTAATTTTAAAATATAATAATTAGACTAAGATCTTATAGTCTCGTAGCTCAGCTGGTTAGAGCGCTACACTGATAATGTAGAGGTCGGCAGTTCGAGTCTGCCCGAGACTACAATAGTTTGATTAAAGGAAATTCTAGAAGTTGGGTGAGAGTGGTTAGAAGACTAATTCACTCAAAGTTAATTGCTCATCACTAGAAAATGGGGGATTAGCTCAGCTGGCTAGAGCGCTTGCCTTGCACGCAAGAGGTCATCGGTTCGACTCCGATATTCTCCACAAATCAGTTTATTCTGATAAAAGTTCATTGACATATTGGTAAAATGATATCGTAAGAATCAAAAAGATAGAGAGTTTAAAATAGAAATATTTTAAACAATTTTTATAAAAATATAAAAGAGCTCGTTGTAGTAGAAATACTACAGCAAAAAGTACAATAA
>NZ_CANMBY010000007.1 GCF_947496195.1 uncultured Polaribacter sp.
AAGAGTGGTTGCGAACAGAGTAAACCGAATCAGGGAATCCCTTTTTGCAAAAACATCAATTATCCTTTTCTTTTTTTTACGTATATATCTGGAACAGAAATATATAAGTTACTATTATACTTATAGTTGGATCCAGTTTTTAATCTGTCGTCAATCGAAAGTTTATTTCAGAGTTCTTCAGACTTCTTAACTCCTGTAAAAACAAAAAAAAAAAAAGGCATAGCAATGACAAATTCAAAAGAAGACGCCGACATAGAGGAGAAGCATATGTACAATGAGCCGGTCACAACCCTCTTTCACGACGTTGAAGCTTCACAAACACACCACAGACGTGGGTCAATACCATTGAAAGATGAGAAAAGTAAAGAATTGTATCCATTGCGCTCTTTCCCGACGAGAGTAAATGGCGAGGATACGTTCTCTATGGAGGATGGCATAGGTGATGAAGATGAAGGAGAAGTACAGAACGCTGAAGTGAAGAGAGAGCTTAAGCAAAGACATATTGGTATGATTGCCCTTGGTGGTACTATTGGTACAGGTCTTTTCATTGGTTTATCCACACCTCTGACCAACGCCGGCCCAGTGGGCGCTCTTATATCATATTTATTTATGGGTTCTTTGGCATATTCTGTCACGCAGTCCTTGGGTGAAATGGCTACATTCATCCCTGTTACATCCTCTTTCACAGTTTTCTCACAAAGATTCCTTTCTCCAGCATTTGGTGCGGCCAATGGTTACATGTATTGGTTTTCTTGGGCAATCACTTTTGCCCTGGAACTTAGTGTAGTTGGCCAAGTCATTCAATTTTGGACGTACAAAGTTCCACTGGCGGCATGGATTAGTATTTTTTGGGTAATTATCACAATAATGAACTTGTTCCCTGTCAAATATTACGGTGAATTCGAGTTCTGGGTCGCTTCCATCAAAGTTTTAGCCATTATCGGGTTTCTAATATACTGTTTTTGTATGGTTTGTGGTGCTGGGGTTACCGGCCCAGTTGGATTCCGTTATTGGAGAAACCCAGGTGCCTGGGGTCCAGGTATAATATCTAAGGATAAAAACGAAGGGAGGTTCTTAGGTTGGGTTTCCTCTTTGATTAACGCTGCCTTCACATTTCAAGGTACTGAACTAGTTGGTATCACTGCTGGTGAAGCTGCAAACCCCAGAAAATCCGTTCCAAGAGCCATCAAAAAAGTTGTTTTCCGTATCTTAACCTTCTACATTGGCTCTCTATTATTCATTGGACTTTTAGTTCCATACAATGACCCTAAACTAACACAATCTACTTCCTACGTTTCTACTTCTCCCTTTATTATTGCTATTGAGAACTCTGGTACAAAGGTTTTGCCACATATCTTCAACGCTGTTATCTTAACAACCATTATTTCTGCCGCAAATTCAAATATTTACGTTGGTTCCCGTATTTTATTTGGTCTATCAAAGAACAAGTTGGCTCCTAAATTCCTGTCAAGGACCACCAAAGGTGGTGTTCCATACATTGCAGTTTTCGTTACTGCTGCATTTGGCGCTTTGGCTTACATGGAGACATCTACTGGTGGTGACAAAGTTTTCGAATGGCTATTAAATATCACTGGTGTTGCAGGCTTTTTTGCATGGTTATTTATCTCAATCTCGCACATCAGATTTATGCAAGCTTTGAAATACCGTGGCATCTCTCGTGACGAGTTACCATTTAAAGCTAAATTAATGCCCGGCTTGGCTTATTATGCGGCCACATTTATGACGATCATTATCATTATTCAAGGTTTCACGGCTTTTGCACCAAAATTCAATGGTGTTAGCTTTGCTGCCGCCTATATCTCTATTTTCCTGTTCTTAGCTGTTTGGATCTTATTTCAATGCATATTCAGATGCAGATTTATTTGGAAGATTGGAGATGTCGACATCGATTCCGATAGAAGAGACATTGAGGCAATTGTATGGGAAGATCATGAACCAAAGACTTTTTGGGACAAATTTTGGAATGTTGTAGCATAGATATGACGTTTTATTACCTTTGATCACATTTCCACGCCATTTCGCATTCTCACCCTCATATGACCAAAATAAAATACGGGAACCAACGTAAATATTTGAATTTGCGG
>NZ_CANMBY010000008.1 GCF_947496195.1 uncultured Polaribacter sp.
TAACTTCAGGTGAAGTAACAGGCGGAAATTCAGGAGGTGTAGAGAGTGAGAGTTTAGGAGATGCAATTTCTAAGATTTATGTGGGTAGAAAGAAAAACTCAGTACCTACTGTTTTTGTAAAAGATAAATCTAATTTATATAATAAGTCTTTATTACAAGCAAAGCAGCCTTATCAAGGAAAAGGACAAACCATGTTAGATATGTTTCCAACAGAATTAATTGCAGGAAATGTGGCTAATGTAACTTCTCCAACAGATATTTTAGACTATACTATTGCAGACGAAGTATTATCTGTAGATTTCTCTATAGATGGTAAAACTAAAGGAGTAGTATTAGGTGTTAAGACTTCAGATAAAGTGTATAATCACACCAAAGCTTCTTGTGACAGATTACGTGGTGCAGAAATATTAAATGTTATACCAGTGCAATTAGCAGGTTATAATTTCTTAATGCAAGGTATTAAGCAAAGAAATGGTGTTGTAGAATATGCAATCTCTTTTGCTGCTGCTAAGAACAATAATGATGATAGCTATACAGTTCAAACAAACTGGTATGTAAATAACTACATTAAATATAATGACATGTATAACTTCCAGGTTTGGACAACAAACCCAAAAGATACTAAAAAGTTAGTGGTAGATATATTAGATAACTTACAATCATTTATTCCTGTAAACCAAGTAGAAGTTCAAAAAGTACCAAGAACTTATGCTGCTAAAATTTCTAGAGATAAAAACGAATTGGTTGTTCTATTAAGAAGTACAGAGCAAGGTTTACAGACAGAGGTTACTATGGAAGAGATTTATTCTGAAACTGCTAATAATGTTAAACACAGATATAATCCTGTGAGCACAAAATTAGAGCAAGAATTACGAATAGATGTTGCAGATGGTTATGAGTATGATGCTTTAGTAAAAGTAGCTGGTGAGGTAGAAGATGCCTTTTATCATGCAGATGGTAACTGGGGCTTAGACTTTGATAGCAAATTTACTTCTATTCAGAATTACTTTGTATGGAATGATTTTAATAGAGAGTA
>NZ_CANMBY010000009.1 GCF_947496195.1 uncultured Polaribacter sp.
AAAAGACGTGTGCTCTTCCGATCTGAAGGAGAGAGATGCAGGTCGACACTAGTTCACTTGTACAGCTCGTCCATGCCGAGAGTGATCCCGGCGGCGGTCACGAACTCCAGCAGGACCATGTGATCGCGCTTCTCGTTGGGGTCTTTGCTCAGGGCGGACTGGGTGCTCAGGTAGTGGTTGTCGGGCAGCAGCACGGGGCCGTCGCCGATGGGGGTGTTCTGCTGGTAGTGGTCGGCGAGCTGCACGCTGCCGTCCTCGATGTTGTGGCGGATCTTGAAGTTCACCTTGATGCCGTTCTTCTGCTTGTCGGCCATGATATAGACGTTGTGGCTGTTGTAGTTGTACTCCAGCTTGTGCCCCAGGATGTTGCCGTCCTCCTTGAAGTCGATGCCCTTCAGCTCGATGCGGTTCACCAGGGTGTCGCCCTCGAACTTCACCTCGGCGCGGGTCTTGTAGTTGCCGTCGTCCTTGAAGAAGATGGTGCGCTCCTGGACGTAGCCTTCGGGCATGGCGGACTTGAAGAAGTCGTGCTGCTTCATGTGGTCGGGGTAGCGGCTGAAGCACTGCACGCCGTAGGTCAGGGTGGTCACGAGGGTGGGCCAGGGCACGGGCAGCTTGCCGGTGGTGCAGATGAACTTCAGGGTCAGCTTGCCGTAGGTGGCATCGCCCTCGCCCTCGCCGGACACGCTGAACTTGTGGCCGTTTACGTCGCCGTCCAGCTCGACCAGGATGGGCACCACCCCGGTGAACAGCTCCTCGCCCTTGCTCACTTCGAACAGCAGGAAAATCTTTTCACCGTTAGCACATCGATTAAGGATTTCTACGGCTAACTGCAAGGTTATGTTGCTTTCTAATTTTCGCAACTGGGCGTGTTTATCTGCAAGTTCGTATGCCTCTTTTGCTTCCAACTCCAAGTGTTCTGCC
>NZ_CANMBY010000010.1 GCF_947496195.1 uncultured Polaribacter sp.
ACGCAATTAATGTGAGTTAGCTCACTCATTAGGCACCCCAGGCTTTACACTTTATGCTTCCGGCTCGTATGTTGTGTGGAATTGTGAGCGGATAACAATTTCACACAGGAAACAGCTATGACCATGATTACGCCAAGCTTGATGCATGTTGTCAATCAATTGGCAAGTCATAAAATGCATTAAAAAATATTTTCATACTCAACTACAAATCCATGAGTATAACTATAATTATAAAGCAATGATTAGAATCTGACAAGGATTCTGGAAAATTACATAAAGGAAAGTTCATAAATGTCTAAAACACAAGAGGACATACTTGTATTCAGTAACATTTGCAGCTTTTCTAGGTCTGAAAATATATTTGTTGCCTAGTGAATAAGCATAATGGTACAACTACAAGTGTTTTACTCCTCATATTAACTTCGGTCATTAGAGGCCACGATTTGACACATTTTTACTCAAAACAAAATGTTTGCATATCTCTTATAATTTCAAATTCAACACACAACAAATAAGAGAAAAAACAAATAATATTAATTTGAGAATGAACAAAAGGACCATATCATTCATTAACTCTTCTCCATCCATTTCCATTTCACAGTTCGATAGCGAAAACCGAATAAAAAACACAGTAAATTACAAGCACAACAAATGGTACAAGAAAAACAGTTTTCCCAATGCCATAATACTCAAACTCAGTAGGATTCTGGTGTGTGCGCAATGAAACTGATGCATTGAACTTGACGAACGTTGTCGAAACCGATGATACGAACGAAAGCTCTGCACCTCTCTTCCCTTCCCC
>NZ_CANMBY010000011.1 GCF_947496195.1 uncultured Polaribacter sp.
GTTACTGTTACTGTAGCTGTATCTTGATCATTACTTGCATCTGCAATGGTATATGTAAATGTATACACTCCTTCTGCAACACCTGTTGCATCAAAGGTAATCTCATCTGATACGATTGCGATTACTCCTGATGTAGGATTCGTAGTTGATACAATTGCTGGTGTAGCATATCCTTCAGTTCCTGCTGTATCATTGTCTAATACTGCAATACTAACTGTAGCATCTAATGCAACACTTGCTGTATCATCTACTGCTGTTGGATCATTTGCTACTACTGTGCCATCTGTTACTGTAATCGTTACTTCTGCCTCATCAGCAAAACCTGTTGAATTCGTGATTTTATATGTAAACGTATCTGTTCCTGTAAATCCTGCTAATGGTGTATATAAAATTACATCATCTGCTAAATTCCCTGAAGTGCCATTGTCTCCTACAACTATTGTTCCTCCTGCTGCGCTCGCACTTGAAGTACTACCATTCTTGAATGTTAATGGATGTGTCGCATTTGGTCCTGCAACTCCAAAGTTATCATTCCCAAGTACTACAATACTAACTGTTGCTGGTGCTGTAGCTGGACTTATAACTGTGGAAACTGCACTTGCTGTATCGTCAACTGCGGTTGGTGTTGTTAATGTCGATGGTGGTGTACCTACTGTTACTGTTACTGT
>NZ_CANMBY010000012.1 GCF_947496195.1 uncultured Polaribacter sp.
TACAATTGCTGGTGTAGCATATCCTTCAGTTCCTGCTGTATCATTGTCTAATACTGCAATACTAACTGTAGCATCTACTGCAACACTTGCAGTGTCATCTACTGCTGTAGGATCATTTACTACTGCTGAACCATCTGTTACTGTAATTGTTACAGTTCCTGTAGCTGCATCGCCTGTACCATCTGTAATCGTATAATCAAAAGTATCGGTTCCTACAAAATTTGCTGGTGGCGTATATATGAATCTATCATCTGTTGTAAGTGTTGTACTATTTGTATCTATAGTAAGTAACCCTCCTTCTGCACTTGCTCCTGAAAAAGTACCATTTGGCATACGTAAACCGTCTATAATATAACCATCTGTTCCTGGAATATCATTCGCCAAAACATTGATAGTTACAGCTGCTGGTGCTGTTGCTGGACTTATAACTGTGGAAACTGCATTTGCTGTATCATCAACTGCTGTTGGTGTTGATAATGTTGATGCTGGTGTACCTACTGTTACTGTTACTGTAGCTGTATCTTGATCATTACTTGCATCTGCAATGGTATATGTAAATGTATACACTCCTTCTGC
>NZ_CANMBY010000013.1 GCF_947496195.1 uncultured Polaribacter sp.
TTGGGCTTAACTTCTCTGTTCGGTATGGGAAGAGGTGAGCCCCAATGCTATAACCACCCTAAATTTTTCAGTTAAAAATATTTAACTGTATAAGTTAACATATGATAAAATAATATTGTAATAATCAAAATATTTAAAAGAGTGTCTCCCGGTCTATCGACCGGGAAGCGTACATAAGTCTATGGGTTATTAGTACTACTCGGCTATGACATTACTGCCTTTACACCTATAGC